>JAENYZ010000003.1:539248-547411 GCA_016841525.1 Anaerolineaceae bacterium | reverse complement strand
GTCAAGTTTAGAATTCCTTCTTTAACCCTTGACATTCAACACAGTTACTGCGAGGCACGACTGCGAAGCGTCCTATCTACGAAGCGTCCTGTCTACGAAGTGTCCTGTAAGGAAAGGAAAGGAAAGGAAAGGAAACAATCTCAATTTTCTGTAGGGTGCGGTGCGATCTTCACCGCACCATCTTGTGACATTAATTTAACCAACACCATTGTCGTGCAGATAAAATTAGTGTTAATTCTTAATGCGACAAAAATCTCATTCAAAAATTTCACGATGAGTGTTTCCCAGAATTTTTTGACTTTATTTTCTAAAAATATTAAAATGGTCTAAAAATAATAGTATAATTTATTGACTGTCATATAGGGATTGAAAATTTAAACAGACATCATCTACCTGCTCTTTAATCTCAATTAACACTTTAACGATATTTAATGAGACAAATCTATGGATCCTAAAATTTGCCCCTACCTCGGTCTGATCGATGATCCAAATAACCACAAAGACTTCCCTTACGAAGGGAATCACTGCTACCGCGCCAAAAAACCCACCGCGGTGGTGTTACGGTATCAGCGCGGATATTGCCTTGCCGATGAACATACCACCTGCGCCGGGTATATCAACGGTTGGGTCAATGGCTTTCCCGATTCTTTAAAAACCCATCCACCGGTTTTTAAAAGATTTTTACTAAACAAATGGGTTTGGGCAGCGCTTGCAGTGGCGCTCCTGGCTTCAATTTATTTCATTTTTCCCCAGCAAATTAACGCCATGGGTGCTAATTTGCAAAGGGCGGTAAGCAGCCGCTTCACCCGACCCACAACAGCAGTCCTGTTTACAAACACGCCCAGTAAGACACCCGTCCCTCCCACCCGGACAGCAAGCCCCGCACCAAGCGCCACAGCAACTAGCACCCCCGTGTTCACCGAGACGCCCGCGCCAACCGCCACACCGACGATCACAAAGACCGTCAGCCTGGCAGATGGTGAGTTCCCCTATATGGTGGAGGTCATTACCACCGCGTTGAATATCAGAGATGAACCAATTTACATGGCAAACGGGGAAAATATTGTCGAAAGATTGGTCCAGGGGGATATTGTGGAGGTGTTCGATGAGCAAAAGGGATGGCTGCTGACGGAGAGGGGTTGGATTTTCAAGGCGTACACAAAGGAAGTCTCCGATTAATAAGCCGATCCAGACGCTGTAGGGCGGGATGCGGTTACATCCCGCCGTTTTTATGCATTTGTTCCAAAATAAATCTGGTCAGATCGATTGATATTGAACTAATGCCAATATTGGTGCAGTGAACCCTCACCAGGGCAGGAACGCACTGCACCCTACAAAAAAGAATCATTGTAGGGCGGGATGCGGTTACATCCCGCCGTTTTTATTTGTTCAATCCCAAAGAGATTCAGTCAGATAGGGTTGGCATCGATCTTGTGCTGATAACGGTGCGGTGAAAAGCGCACCGCACCCAAAAATACGGATTTTTCTATTGTATAATTTTTTTATGCCTAATTACCGACGAGTAAAAATTGAAGGTGGAACATACTTTTTAACTTTGGTTACGTACAAAAGGGAGAAAATTTTCCTTCAATCAGAAGCCAGGCAATTACTCCTTGATTTCATTAATCATGTCAAAAATATTCATCCATTTTACATGAAAGCATTTTGTATTTTGCCAGATCATGTACATTTGTTATGGCAAATGCCAGAAGATGATGCCAATTATTCAACAAGAATTGCTGAAGTTAAGAAGCGATTTTCAAAACATTATTTGAGTGATTTTGGAAATCTGCTATCGCTCAACCTCTCGCAAGCCAAACGCGGAGAGAGTGGTCTGTGGCAAAGACGCTTTTGGGAGCATTACATCCGTGATGAGGAAGATCTTTACCGCCATATCGATTACATCCATTACAATCCCATCAAACATGGTTTGGTGGACAGCGTGAGAGATTGGCCAAGTTCGAGTTTTTTTGATTATGTTCAAGAAGGATATTATGAAATTGGCTGGGGCGAGGGATATAGAGTTGATCAAGAAAAATTTAATTTTGGGGAATGATTTATAGGGCGGGATTTAAATTTCATACCGCCGGTTTGTCCCAATCAGCAATACATTACATTGTTAGACAAAATTTAAATTGGAGACTTCGTAGGGCGGGATGCGGTTACATCCCGCCAAATTTACACATTCATTCCAAAATAAATCAGGTCAGATAAGATTGTTATTAAACTTGTGCCGATAACGGTGCAGTGAACCCTCACCAGGGCAGGAACGCACTGCACCCTACAAAAATGAATGTGTTTTTTCCGCCGGTTTGTCCCAATCAGCAATACATTACATTGTTAGACAAAATTTAAATTGGAGACTTCGTAGGGCGGGATGCGGTTACATCCCGCCAAATTTACACATTCATTCCAAAATAAATCAGGTCAGATAAGATTGTTATTAAACTTGTGCCGATAACGGTGCAGTGAACCCTCACCAGGGCAGGAACGCACTGCACCCTACAAAAAATGGATGTGTTTTTCCGCTGATTTAACACAATAAGCAATACATTACATTGTTAGACAAAATTTAAATTGGAGACGTTGTAGGGCGGGATGCGGTTACATCCCGCCGATTTTATATGTTTAATCCCAAATAGATTCGGTCAGACAAGATTGATATTAAACTCATGCCTGTAATGGCGCGGTGAAAAACGCACTGCACCCTACGGCAGATTGGTGTAAAAATTGCACTGGGAATGTTAACAAACTTTTCGATTTGAATATCTAAAAGTCTTAAAATCATCTAAAAAAAGATAGTATAATGTATTACCTGTTAATAAAGGGTTTGAAAATTAAAACAGTTATCTCAATGATTGTGTCATAAAATGCCTGTTTATACTTTTATTATTGAATAAGATAAATCTATGGAACCTAAAATTTGCCCGTATCTCGGCCTGATTGATGACCCCAATACCAGTACCGCCTTCCCCTATGAAGGCAATTCTTGCTATCGATCGAAAAGACCGGTGCCGGTTTCAATGGGACACCAGGGCACCCACTGCCTGGCTGATTCCCACATCGACTGCCCCGGTTACCTCAACGGCTGGGTGAACGGCTTTCCCAAAGAACTTCGGGCTTCCCAACCCGCCCACATGAATGTTCTGCAAAGCAAATGGCTGCTGATCGCACTTGTTGTCCTGCTATTAGGCACTGTCGGGTTCGTTTTCTCCGGCCAAATCGCCAATGCCGGAAAGAGTATGTTTTCTGCCGTGGGAGGCTGGTTTGAACGCCCCACTCCCACCGCAACCCTGCCCCCGACCAGCACTTCCACACGGACTGCCCTTCCCCCAACGAACACGCCGACCTTAACGGCAACTGCGACCTACACACCAACCAGCGCTTTCACCGAGACGAGCACCGTCACCAGCACATCGACGGTCACGCCCACTGAAACCGCGACCCCAACGCCAACCGCGACAGCCACACGCTACGTTCCGCCTTACGTTCCCCCCACCCGCACCCCAACGGACAAACCCAAACCGAAACCGTCCAACACGCCGGTGCCGCAGCCAACATCACCGCCGCCGCCGACGCAGCCGCCGCCTACGCAGCCGCCGCCAACACAGCCGCCACCAACACCGGTGCCGCCAACAAACACACCAGTGCCGACACCGACCAGGGTTGAATAAGTCTGTACCCTGTGTTGATAACCATTTCGTGAGCGATCATTAACGATAAGAACCCCCGGATTGATTTCCTGGGGGTTCTTTTTTTGCTTATGTTTTTACACCATTTTCAGATAATCTTAAGCCCTTACCTGACAATCATGGGCAGGTACAACATATTGGTCGCATCCATCACTAACAATTTCACCGGGATTGGTGCCAGAGGCGATGCTTCCAAAGTTGCTAAATATTCACCTACGGCTAAGCCTGCGGAGTCAAAGGTTACATCAATGTTAATCGTTTCACCCGCCGGCACTGTGCCCCAGGTCGGGTCACTTGAAAGCCAATCCACCTCTGAAGCAGCGCTGATGTCGATCATATCCAGGCCAAATGAATTGCCATCAAAGCCCACATACTGCCAGGCAAGCCGGATCGGTTCTGTATACCCTGCAAAATCGCTCAGATCGAGGAAGACCGTGCGGTGCGCAGCACCATTCCAGTTTTCATCACGGATCATATCCCAAATGGCTTCCTCTGAAAAATCGGTAATGGGGTCGCCATCCGCATCTGTCACCCAAACGCTCATGGTTGCATCATCATAATAAAACGTTGATGAAAATGCCCTGAAAGTCAGTTTAAGATCGCTGAGATCTACGGGGTCAAAAGCCGGCGACAGGAGCCACTCATCCTTGAAAAGCATATCATAAGGTGCCCAGGCAGCGTAGCGGCCCTCATCAACATCATCTGGCTTTGTAAGTGCATCCCTGATGTCCCACTCAAAAGTGTCATTAGCATCATCAGGACCCACTTTGGTCATCCAGTTCGTTGGCGGCATGATCCCTTCCTCAAAATCCTGGCGAACGAGGGTCTCACGTTCCATTATTTCAAAGCCCACGTCATTCCCACAGGTGTTGGTCAGGAAAACGCTCAGGCTGCCCGTTTCACCCGATGCCAGGTGATACTTCAGGTAGTTCACATCCATGTTCAAACAATCTTCTTCAAGGGCGGCAATGATTTCAAAGACGCCTTCCACAAATGTAAGGCCGTAATTGTCGCCGTTGTTCCCGTCATCAACTGCCAGGGTACCCTGCTGAATGGCATAGGTGCCAACGGTTTCACCAGACACCCGCTCAAGGACACCGGTGATTACATCCGGCTCCACCAGGCTGCCGCTGGTCATTTGATAGGTCAAAGCCGGATCTGCATTGCCTACCACCTTCCAGGTATCATCGGCTGTGATCGTGATCGGCCGCGCTGTGATCGTCAGGTCTGCTGACACCAAAGTCAGGTTGTAATTCGTGCCCAGGGTCAAAGTTCCGATTGTGATCGCATATTCGCCCACATCCTCACCCAGGTCACGGGATAATTCGCCTGTAAAGGCATCCGTGAAGACAAGGGAACCGCTGGTGATCGCATAGGTGAATTCCGGGTCAGATTCGCCGTAAACCTTGGTCTGCGGGTCAGCCGTCACCGTGATCGCCCTTTCATTGATCGTCAGGGTCGATGGAACGTATGTGAGGTCATAATTATCGCCATCATTGCCGTCATCAACCGCCAGGCTCCCTTTCAGGATGTCGTAAACACCCACATCCTCACCCGGATCACGGGTTAGGTCTCCTGATAGAACATCAGTGAAGGCAAGGGATCCGATGGTGATGCTGTAGGTCAGCTCAGGGTCATCATCGCCATAGGTTTTGGATTGTAAGTTCGCTGACACCGTGATCGGTCGTTCTGTGATCGTCAGATTCGCCGGAACAAAGGTGATGGCATAATTACTCCCCAATGTCAGGCTGCCCTTGTTGATGACATAAGTCCCAACATCCTCACCGACGGCTCGTTCGAGCTCGCCAGTGAAATCATCCTCGCCGATCAGCACGCCCGCCGTCAACTGGTAGGTCAGATCAGGGTCAGGATCCCCATAGGTCTTTGTTTGTGCGTCTGCTGTAACAGTAACCTGCCTGGGCGTTATCACCAGGTTTGCCGACACAAAGGTGATCTCGTAATTGCTTCCCAGGGTCAGCGTGCCCTGGTTAATGGCATAAGTGCCCACATTCTCACCTGCGGCTCTTTCAAGGGTGCCGGTAAAAACATCCGTTTCGAGCTTGGTGCCATCGGTAATCTGATAGGTCAAATCGGGATCAGCAGACCCATAAACCTTGGTTTGTGGGTCTGCCGCCACCTCAATAGGTCGTTTTGTTATCGTCAGGTTTGCTGAAACAAAATCAATTTCATACCCGTCAGCGGCGAGTGTCCCCTTTGTGATCTGGTAAGTTCCCACATTTTCACTGGTATTAATACGAGTGAGAGAGCCTGTGAAAACAATCGGTGGATCGTCGGGTGAATAGGTATAAGTGAATTCAGGATCGTCTTCTCCATAGACCTTGGATTGGGGATCAGCCGTCACCGTAACAATCGGCAGCGGTGAGATCGTAAAGGTGCCCGGAACAAAACTTAGATTGTAATTCGCACCTTCATAACCATCCACTATTTCTAGGGTCCCTATTCCAATTGGATAAGTCCCCACATCCTCTCCTGCCTCTCTTTCTAATAATCCCTCAAATTCATCTGCAAAGGCCAGCGTACCTTCCACTGTGTATGTCAATTCAGGATCATCTTCGCCAATGGTCTTGGAGCGATTATCCGCTGTTATCGTGATCGGCCTCTGTGTGATTGTGAAATTTGCGGGCACATAAGTCAGGTCGTAATTCGTGCTGAGGGATAAGGTCCCTTGTTGAATTTCATAAATATCAACAATCTCGCCCGTTTCACGTACCAGTGCGCCGCTGAAGGTATCCAAATACGCCAGCGACCCATCGGTAATCGTGTAGGTCAGCGCGGGGTCAGTATCGCCGTAAATCTTGGTCTTTGCTGTGGCCGTAACTTCAATTGTGCGGACAGTAATTGTTAAATCAGCAGGAATGTATGTGATCGCATAATTGCTTCCGGCTGTTAAGTTGCCGTCCGTGATCGTGTAACTGCCCACGTTCTCGCCGCCAATACGTGCCAGGCCGCCGCTGAATTCGTCACCCGCTTCTAATTCAGGTTCATAGGTGTACGTCAGCGGTGGATCCGGCAAACCATAGGTTTTCGTTTTGGCATCTGCCGTTACCGTGATCGGCTTGGGCGTGATTTCCAAATCCGCGGATACAAAGGTCAGGTTGTAGTTGTCGCCATCATTGCCATCAATGATCACCAGCTCGCCGATGTTAATTGCATATGTGCCAACATTCTCGCCGGGTGCTCTTGCCAAAAGACCGTCAAATGAATCAGTAAATTCAAGTCCGCCTGGGGTATACGTGTATGTCAAAGCCGGGTCAGAGTCGCCGTAGACCTTTGTCTGCGGAGTCGCAGTCACCGTGATCGGCTTGGCAGTGATCGTCAAATTAGCCGGTACAAAGCTCAGATCGTAATTATCACCATCATTGCCGTCTAGGATATTAAGTGTCCCGATGTTAATCGCATACGAACCCACATCCTCCCCGGCTGCTCTCCCCAAAAGGCCTGCAAATGAATCGTCAAATTCAAGACCGTCCGGCGGATAAGTGTATGTGAAGACGGGGTCCGGATCACCGTAGACCTTTGTCTGCGGATTTGCCGTGACCGTGATCGGTTTGGGTGTGATGGTCAGGTTTGCTGGTACATAAGTCAGGGTGTAATTCGTGCTGAGCGCCAGTGTCCCTTTCTCGATGGCATAGCTGCCGACTTTCTCCCCAGCAACCCTCGTCAGCGCACCAGTGAATGCATCCCCGGCAACTAAAGTGCCATCTGAGATTTGGTAGCTTAAGCCAGGATCAATATCGCCGTAAACCTTGCTCTTCGCATCAGCCGTTACCTCAATTGGCCTGGGATTGATCGTTAACAAGGCACTATTATAGGTAATTACATAATTGTCGCCAGCTGTCAGTGTGCCCTGAAGAATGGCATAAGTGCCTACAGTTTCACCGGCAACTCGCGCCAGACCACCGCTGAAACTGTCACTCCCCACCAAATCACCGATGAGGGTATATGTAAATGCCGGGTCAAGCTGGCCGTAAATTTTGCTCTTTGCAACCGCGGTCACCGTAAGCGGCCGGGCGGTGATGATAAACTCCCCTGTGTTATAGGTAATGTTGTAATTGTCTAAAACCTCTGTTGGACTGAGAACAGCACTAATTGTGTAAGGACTCCCCAAAACAGTTTCGCCTGCTTCACGTGAATAGACTGCTGCAACATTATCGCTTTCCAGGAAACCTATCAGTTGCCCTGTCAGAGTTGGTTCAGTGTTACCATAAGTTTTGCTTAGATCGTCCGGCGTCACTGAAGCCGCTTTCGGTGTGATAGTAAACTCCCCTGTGTTATAGGTAATGTTGTAATTGTCTAAAACCTCTGTTGGACTGAGAACAGCACTAATTGTGTAAGGACTCCCCAAAACAGTTTCGCCTGCTTCACGTGAATAGACTGCTGCAACATTATCGCTTTCCAGGAAACCTATCAGTTGCCCTGTCAGAGTTGGTTCAGTGTTACCATAAGTTTT
>JAENYZ010000003.1:0-539234 GCA_016841525.1 Anaerolineaceae bacterium | reverse complement strand
GCGTCACCGTGGCATCCGCCTTTGAGATCACCAGGGTATCTGTCGCTGATCCTTCATAATTGTCATCAACGATCGTCCCCACCACCTCATAACTGCCTGCATCTGTCGGTGCCGTGGGTGAACCATCATAGGTGAAGCTCACTGTCAACCCTTCCGGAACCGTCGTCGCTGTGGCTGACTTCGCTGTCCCATCATAGGTGTGCGCCAGACTTGCCAGCGTCACCGTGGCATCCGCCTTTGAGATCACCAGGGTATCTGTCGCTGATCCTTCATAATTGTCATCAACGATCGTCCCCACCACCTCATAACTGCCTGCATCTGTCGGTGCCGTGGGTGAACCATCATAGGTGAAGCTCACTGTCAACCCTTCCGGAACCGTCGTCGCTGTGGCTGACTTCGCTGTCCCATCATAGGTGTGCGCCAGACTTGCCAGCGTCACCGTGGCATCCGCCTTTGAGATCATTAAAGGACTACTATTTACCGTGTCCGTATAAGCACCTGTGCCTGTTGCCTCTACCTTGATGTATTTGCCAACATCACCTGCTGCAATTGCGTATGTGCTGTTCGTCGCATCTGTGATGTTTGTATACGTGCCATCCACTGTACCGGAAATCTTCCATTGATAATTGGCTGTGGCACCAATCGGCACCACCACCGCTATCAGCGTATTGCCGTATTGAGCAGTCCCGTCAATTGAAGCCGAGGTCAATGGCTCTAATTCTGTTAAATCATAAATAAAAGTGTTCTCTGGCGTAGTCCCATACATCGTCCCCCACTGGTTCCCAGCATCATCCTTCAACACAATATAGAAAGTAATCCCACCATTTGCAATAAAGGCATCCGTAACAGCGGTTCCAAAGTCAATCGTCCACTTCTCATCGGTCGCATTATATAAAACCGAGACACCTGCAGACGTAAATGTGGCACTTTCACCCCCATAAGGGTCTGTCGCACTGGCATATACGCTGAATTCAGGGAAAGTGCTCGCCATGCTGTGGTCAATCTCCAGTTCATACAGGTTGCCGCCTGCATCGGCTGCATCCACCTCCCAAACAAATGTGTCCTCAGCGCTTAATACCACATTCCCCTCAACCGGGTTGACCCCTGTAAGAGTCGGCAATGTCATGTCTCTAGTGAATGTGTATGCAAAGGTGTTTGCGTCCGAAGTTGGGCTCATTGACCCCCACGTATTGCCAGCCTGGTCTTTCAACACGATATAGAAAGTAATCCCACCATTGGCAATAAAGGCATCCGTAACACCAGATCCAAAATCAATCGTCCACTTTTGTTCGGTCGGATTATATAAAACAGAAACACCTGCTGCAGCAAATGTATCACCTTCACCGCCGTATGGATCCGTCTCACTGGCGTACACACTGAATTCAGTTAAGCTTGCTTCCATGCTGTGGTCAACTTCCAGCTCATATAAGTTATCACCTGCATCCGCCGTATCCACTTCCCAGATAAAGCTGCCGTCAGCACTTAAAACCACCGCTCCTTCAGGCGGATTGACATTTTCCAGGATGGGGTCAATTTCATCTAAACTGAAAACGATTGAAGCAATAACTTCGCCAGGATCAAAGTCTGTAATATCCTGAGAAATCACCGATTCAATCGTAAGGGTCGTTTCTATTGGCACAGTATTGCCAGAAAAAGTAATGCTGTAATTTTCTACAGCATTGTCGTATGTGTGATCAAAAGGTGCAGAATTTGCTAATGTGCCGCCAATAATTTCGGTATACCAGAATGGCCCTGTACCTGACAGAGAAAAGGGTCCATAAACGATCCCATCCCTTTCAAATGTAACCAAAGTGCCTTCTGGTAAAGGATCTCCCAAAGTCATCCTTGAGTTGATAAAGTAACCAGCATCAACAACATCCTGCGGGATGACATCAGGGAATTGTGCTGTAAAGCCAGTCAAGATGCCCGTAATTGTTGTATTTGCCCTGACATAGTCAAGCCCCGTTTCCTGCGCCTGAACCCGCATGGTCGACAGACCGCTGGTTGTCAAAAGATACACCAGGATAATAAAAATCCGAATCACCTTGTCCATAAATCGGGAAAAACCTGATCGTCCAAGTTTCTTTAAAAACATTTCGCTTTGCATCACAATTGCCTCCTGTGGTGAGCCTTCATCTTTACGCAATAATTTCCGAAATCAATTAAACACAAAAAGCCAGCCCAATTCGAGACTGACCCAGCATAAGCTGCAGCCGAAAGCATCCGTTCGTTATTGATTTTGAATCCCCATTCTTGTTCATTCTCAGATCAGAACCGCTTTCATTTAACAATAAAACCTTGCGTCGGCATACTTCAAACTGCAACCCGTAAATTCAATAATTCATGATTGAAATACACAAATGAATTATAAGTCAAGCCTGATTTCCTTTCAAGCATTCTTAATAACGGATTAATGATACCTCAACCGACTTTACAAGAGCAGGTCTTCGTCTTCACCCCTGAGTTTGCGCCTGAGAATATAAACCATTCCTATCCCCAGCAGGATCAATCCACCCAGGATCAATGTCCCCCATAATACAGTTTTCCAAAGACCTTTCACCAGAGCTTGCGCAGGTGAAGGTGCTCCAGGTTCAATGGGGGTGAGTTCCTGGCCACCCGGCTCATCCGTCGGCGTACTGGTCTGGTCGGGCAGCGGTGTGCCATCCGGCGTTTGGGTTTCACCAACTGCCGTTGTTTCTCCAATTGGGTAAGCAGCCTCTGTTGCCTCGACTGTTTCTTGATCCGGGTAAGGCGGCTCAGTTTCCGCTAAGGTGGCAGTTGGCGGGATAATCGTTCCTGCTGTTGGGCTCGGGGTGGAACTGACGATTGATGTTGGAGTCCCTGTGCTTGAGGGTGTCGGGCTAAAACCCGCTGTAGGCGTAAAGGTAATTGTTGGGGTGAATGTAATGGTCGGCGTTGGCGTATAAGTTGGGTCCGATGTCACTTCCACCAGCGCATGTTGACGGACAGGATAGGTGAGATCCCCCTGGGAGTCTATGAATGCCGCTTCGGTGATGGTCACATCCGGGAAACCAATGCCCGTGGTCTCAAAGGTTAAGACCAGCAAGATACCGTCACCGTCCACTTCCGGCTGGGACACCTGGTTGCATTTTAGCTCCAGGATGCCTGGCTGCCGGATGATATGGGTACAGGTGATGTTTGAAAGATAATCCCCGTGCTCCCAATCCAGGAGGGTCAGGCGGTCCAGGTCGTAATTGATCATCATATCAAAGGCATTGACATCCTGACCGTCGCTGACTTCCAGCTCAAATCGCACCTGGTTGCCGAGAGGCACGGTGATCCTGGATGGGTCAACAGCCAGGGTCGGGATTACCTGTGCAGACCCCGGGCTGACCTGCACCGTAAACCCCAGGATAAGCAGGAGTATGAGTAGTAAAAGGCCTTGAATTCTTCGCGCTGACATCACCTCTATCAGTATAATCGAAATTACGGTTGCTTTCACGTCCTGTTGGGTGAAATCCGTTTGGTGCGCTACGAATGACTCTTTCTTGTAAGGTGCAGTGCTGGCGTGAAGCACCTTCAGGGTGCATCACGCGCATGCACGTTTTATGAAAAACGTGCGTTCACTGCACCATAATTGGCATAAGTTCAATATCAGCTCTATCTAATCAAATTCGTTAGAATTAAATGCATAAATCGGCGGAATGAAAACGCATCCCGCCCTACTGAAAATCGAGATTGCTTCATGCTTCGCAATGATGGATTAAGTACTATCAGCTACGAAGTCCCCGAGCGGAGCGAGTGGGATCAGCTATCACCTATCAGCTACCAGCTACCATCTACCAACTTTCATCTATCCTCCCTCTTGCCCACCCCAAAACTGCATGGTATAATCCCTTTTCGCGTCCAGCATCAACCTGGCGCAGCTATTATTTCGAAAGGTAAGGAACGAACGATGAACCAAGCTGAACTCTTAAAATCAGTTGAAGCCCCTGTAAACGAGAATATCCCGGAAGATTTATCCCCTGGAGATGCTGTTAGCGTTCACCTCAAGATTAAAGAAGGCAATCGAGAACGCATCCAGATCTTCAAAGGCACCGTTTTGTACAAACGCGGCAGCGGCAATAATGCCTCCTTCACCGTGCGGCGCGTCGCCAGCAACGGCATCGGTGTTGAACGCAACTTCATGATGCGCTCACCCCGCATTGAAAAGGTCGTTATTGAACGACACACCAAAGTTCGCCGTGCCCGCCTGTACTTCTTACGAGACCGAACCGGCAAGAGCGCTCGCCTTAAACAACGCTTTTAATCTTCTAAAATAATTGATTTTGCGAGCAGGCTGTGCCTGCCGCCAATTCACCTCATCAGGGCTCAATTATGTGACCATTATTGATTCTTGATGAGGTTTTTTTCTTTAATCTGGAGGATACCATGCAATCCACGCAACACCCAATCATCGGACTTACAAGCTCATTATCGACCAACACGTCTGGCTCCCCTGTGGTACAGGTCGGTCGGGCTTATATCGATGCCATCCTAAAAACCGGTGCCATTCCCCTGGTCATCTCCCCAGGCATGGATCAGGACCAGGTAAAAACCCTGGTTTCACGTGTGGACGGGATCCTCTTCACCGGCGGTGGCGACCTCGACCCGAGAACCTTCAAAGGCGCGCATCACCCAAAGATTCAGGGTGTTTCCCGTGAACGGGATGCCCTGGAATTCTCATTGCTTGAAGCAGCCCTGGAGGCAAATAAACCCTTCCTGGCGATTTGCCGTGGGATTCAGATGCTGAACGTGGCTTTTGGTGGGGACCTCTTCACGCACATCCAGGACCAGGTAGAAAAAAGCCTCAAACACGACTGGTTCCCAAAATTCCCACGTGACAAAATCGCCCACACCGTCAGGTTGATTCCAGGAAGCAAGCTGCACAGGATCTTTGAAACAGACGAGGTCCGCGTGAACAGCCTGCATCACCAGGGCATCAGAAGCGTTGGTAAAGGTCTGAAAGCTACAGCTTTTGCCCCCGACGGCCTGGTGGAAGGGCTCGAAGTTGATGGGATTGGTTTTGCGCTGGGCGTCCAATGGCACCCAGAATGTTTGCCCGATGATAAAAAAATGGCTGACCTGTTTACAGCCTTTATTGATGCTTGCTGAACCAGATAGCATTGAAATTTCAGAAATTTAACATTTATAACAATCAATGCCTTTTAATAACACTCGCGATTTTCTTAAAACCTACTTAAGCCCTCAAAAGGGAAAGGTCGCCCTGTTGGGTATCTTTATCTTTGCCAATTTGGGGCTGCAATTACTCTTGCCGCAGATCATGCGGGGTTTCATCGATTCCGTCAACCAGGGGGCGCCCATCAGCAACCTGGTACGCCTTGGCGTCTACTTTTTAGGGGCTGCCCTGCTGCAGCAAAGCATCGCCATCGTCGCGGCTTACTATACCCAGAATGTAGGCTGGACCGCTACCAATGCCCTGCGGGAAGACCTGACACGGCATGCCCTGCGGCTGGACATGAGCTTCCATAAATCCCACCCGCCTGGTGAAATGATCAGCCGGATAGATTCGGATATCAACACCCTCAACGATTTCTTCTCCCAATTCCTCCTCAAGCTGGTCGGCAATTTGCTGCTGGTGATCGCCATCCTGGTATTGCTTTTCTTCGAAGATTGGCGCATCGGGCTGGTTCTGACCGGTTTCTCACTGATTGCGCTGCTGATCCTGAGCCGCACCCGCAATATCGCCGTCCCCCATTGGGAAGCAGAACGCAAAGCCGAGTCCGATTTTTACAGCTTCCTAGAAGAACGTTTTGCCGGCACAGCGGATATCCGTGCAAACGGCGGACGCACATACACCCTGAGAGAATTTTTCAAGCGCATCCGCGTCATGTACCAGCGCTCCATTAAAGCCGGTTTGATGGTGAACATCATGCTCAATTCAATGTTCCTGGTCTTCACCCTCGGCAACGCCGTCTCCCTTGGCCTGGGCGGCTCGCTCTACCTGCAAGGTGCCATCACAATCGGCACGGTTTATATCGTGTTTCAATACAATCGCATGTTGGAGCGTCCCTTAGAAGATATATCAAGGCAGCTTTCCAATATCCAAAAATCACTGGCAAGCCTCAAGCGCGTGCAGGAGATGTTCGGCATCCAGAGCAAAATAAAAGATCCGGACATATCGCCAGGTGCCAGCCTTCCGCCAAGAGGCGCGGCATTGGGTTTGAAATTTGAGGGGGTTTCCTTCTTCTACGATGATGAAGAAAATGCGTCCTCGAAGGTCACGAAAAATACCGTAAATGAGCTGCATGTTCTTGAAGGGATTGACTTTGAGATTGCCCCGGGAGAAGTACTGGGCTTGTTGGGGCGCACCGGCAGCGGCAAGACCACCCTGACACGATTGCTGTTCCGTCTTTACGATCCTCAATCCGGATCAATCCGCCTGGGAGACGATAATCGGTTGCTCGATCTGCAAGAGATCCCCCTAGCCTATTTGCGGGATCAAATTGGGATGGTCACGCAGACCATTGAATTATTCCATGCCAGCGTACGGGACAACCTGACCTTCTTTGATACCACAATCCCTGACGAGAAAATCCTTTCCGTTATCCGTGAACTGGGGCTTTCTCGCTGGTATCACAGCCTGGGAGCCGGGTTGGATACCATACTGGAGTCTGGTGGGTCGGGGCTTTCGGCAGGCGAAGCGCAATTATTAGCCTTTGCTCGCATCTTCCTTAAGGACCCCGGGATGATTGTACTTGACGAAGCCTCCTCGCGCCTTGACCCGGTCACCGAGCACCTGATTGAACAGGCTGTGGACAGGCTCACACAGGACCGCACTGCCCTGATCATCGCGCACCGTCTGAAAACGGTTCAGCGGGCGGATAAAATCATGATCCTCGAAAAGGGAAAGATCGTTGAATTTGGCAGCAGGGAAAAACTGGCAAGTGACCCCAAATCACGGTTCAGCCAATTGCTCCAGACAGGCATGGATGAGGTGCTGGCATGAGTGATAAACCCACAGAAGACAAGCGCCCCAGCACCTGGTGGTATATCTGGCAGCTGACGAAATACAAACCCTGGATCTATGGCGCCTTCGGCTTAATGGAGATTTTGATCTTCGGTGTTTTCCCTCAGTTGAGCGGCTTTGTGATTCAGGCGATTTTCGATCTTTTGACAGGAGCAAGGGAACTTTCCTTCAGCCTGACTTCCCTGGCTGCGATCCTGGTGGCGATTGGCGTCGGTCGAGGGATGGCGTTCTTCACCGACGTATGGCTGTATTTTACATTTCAGTATACGGTTACGGCATTGCTGCGCGGCAATATTTTCGACACCATCCTTCGCCGGCCAGGAGCACGGGCTGTCCCTGAGTCGCCGGGAGAAGCCCTGAGCCGTTTCCGCGATGATGCCCAGGAACTTGCCTGGTTCATGTCGGAAATGCTGATCGTGCTAGGCTTTGGATTCTTTGCCGTCGTCGCATTGATTGTCATGCTGCGCATCAATACCAGCATCACCCTGGTCGTATTTGTGCCGCTGGTCTTCGTGGTTTTGATTGCCAATTTTGCAAAAACCAAGATCACGGAATACCGACAGGCAAGCCGGGAAGCGACCGGTAAAGTGACGGATTTCATCGGTGAATTGTTTGGGGCAGTACAGGCGGTTAAGGTGGCAGGGGCAGAAGAACGCAGCATCGGCTATCTAAAAGAGATCAACAAAATTCGGCGAGAAGCCTCCCTTAAAGATGTACTCTTTACCCAGGTGCTGGATTCTGCCTTTCGCAACACAGCCAACCTGTTCACCGGTTTGATCCTGTTGACCGCAGGTGCATCGATGCAATCCGGAAACTTCTCTGTAGGTGACCTGGCTTTGTTTGTTTATTACCTATCATGGGTTACTGATTTTTCAGCCATCATCGGCAACAAAATTGCATGGTTCAAGCGTTTGGGTGTGTCCATCGATCGCATGGTACACCTTCTGCAGGGCACAAAGGCGGAAAAACTGGTTGAATATGCGCCAGTTTACCTGCGCGGCGAACTTCCTGATATGCCATACCATCCCGCCTCTTCTGAACATCAGCTTGAACAGCTGGATGTGCACGATCTCAGCTTCCACTTCCCCGATACACGGTGCGGGATTGAGAACATTGATCTGCATGTCTCGCGCGGGGGTTTTACCGTCATCACCGGGCGTGTCGGTTCCGGGAAAACAACCCTGCTGCAAAGCATATTAGGTTTGCTGCCAGCCGAGTCGGGACAGATCTTCTGGAACGGTCAGCTGGTCGAAAACCCGGGTGAATTTTTTGTGCCGCCACGCAGTGCCTACACGCCCCAGGTGCCGCTGCTTTTTAGCGAGAGCCTCAGGGAAAATATTCTGATGGGTTTACCTGAAGACCAGTTTGATATCCAAAAAGCTGTTGAATTAGCGGTGTTTGAGCAGGATCTTTCAGAGATTCCTGAGGGATTATCCGCCGTGGTGGGTGCCAAGGGCGTTAAACTCTCAGGCGGACAGCGCCAGCGGATCGCGGCAGCACGCATGTTCGTTCGCCAACCCTCACTGCTGGTCTTTGACGATATCTCCAGCGCGCTGGATGTAGAAACGGAGAAGAAGCTGTGGACGCGCATTTTCAGTCAAAACGAAAATGCCACCTGCCTGGTCGTCAGCCACCGGAAACCAGCTTTGCAGCGGGCAGATCAGATCATTGTATTAAAAGAAGGGCGCATTGAAGCGGTGGGCAAATTAGCGGATCTATTGCAGACCAGCGAGGAGATGCAAAGGCTCTGGCATGGGGATTTGGCGGATAGCTTGTAGCTTGTAGTTGGTAGATGGTAGCTGGTAGCTAATAGCTAAAAGGTGAAAGTCTTTCGTAGGGCGGGATGCGGTTTTCATACCGCCATTTTATTATCAAAGCACAGTGTAAATTTCCGTTTTCCGTAGGGTCCGTGGTGCCTTTCCACGCACCATCATAAGTATCCAACAAGTCTTGTAGGGCGGGATGCATTTCCCTGCCTGGAGCGTAGCAGAACACCTTCAGGTGCAGAGGAGGTACGACGTGAGGGTCATCCTGCCATTTTAATTACATCCTCACTGAGATTGTTTCGCTTCGCTCGCAAAGACAATAGATTATGTACGCCCCCTTCAATTCCCCCTGCTTGTTGCTTGTAATTGATAGCTGGTAGCTTTACCCACTCACCATTCACCACTCACCAATTACCCCATTACACTTTTTCCAATGAACATATTTCATTTTCACCACAATGAGCTCACAAACCCTATAAAATCTATTGACGTAAAACTGAATTTACATCTACAATTAATCAATTACATTCAATTAGAGAAAAGGAGTTATCATGGAACGTATTAAACGCAGTTGGGATCTGGTGAAAGCCAGCTGGGAAGTATTGAAGCAGGACAAAGAACTGGTCCTTTTCCCGATCATTTCTGCTGTGATTATGTTTTTTGTCACCCTCACCTTCCTGATCCCAACCCTGTTAGGGAATATACTTGACAGTATTTTTGTCAACGGGATGCCGATATTCGGTTATATAATCTTGTTCTTGTTCTACCTGGTGCAGTACACGGTCGTTTACTTCAACAGCACAGCCCTGGTCGGCGCAGCCATGATCCGTCTTCGCGGGGGAGACCCAAAGGTCAAAGATGGGCTATCCATCGCCTGGTCGCACATCCTGCCGATTCTGGGTTGGGCGCTCGTTTCTGCCACGGTTGGCTTGATATTGAATGCACTGTCGAACAATTCCAAAAAGCGTGGCCGCGGCGGCAAATCGCTGATAGCATCCCTTCTGGGCGCCGCCTGGAACGTGCTCACATTCTTGGTGGTACCGGTCCTGGCAGTCGAAGGTCTGGGACCAATTGAGGCAATCAAACGCAGCTGGGAGCTGTTGAAGCGCAGCTGGGGTGAGCAAATTTCAGGGAAACTCTCCATTGGCTTAATCTTTGGACTGATCGGCGTGGGCGGTGGTTTACTGCTGGCTGGGGCAGGAATTGGTCTGTCCATTTTATTGGAAAGCATCATACCAGTGATCATTTTTGGAATAGTACTATTTCTGTTCATCGTAATCCTCAGTTTGCTCAACTCGACCCTGAGCAGCATCTTTTCTGCCGCAGTGTATGCTTACGCAGCAGAAGGTCAAACAGGGATGTTTGATGAAAACCTGATCCAGGAATCAATTTATTCGTAATCGCTCAAAGGGTGCGTGGAAGGGCACCACGCACCATCATAAGTGTTCAGCAATATTACGTAAGGCGGGATGTGTTTTCCATCCCGCCTTTTTTGATTTTGGAAAAGGTTTTAATTCCCCTGCGAAGCACTCTTCGAACGCTTACGGGAGGTTAGCGGGGAAAAATTTTTCCCCGCACCAATTACGTGTTGCCTAGCGGCAACTTGTCACGTTGGAAACGTGACCTACGACATCGCCACTCACCATTCACCACTCACTACACACAACTCACCATGTCCCAACCTATCTCGAGTATAATACCTCTTGTCAATTCTTAAAACTAAGGATTATGAATGTCCAAAAAAGCCACCTCAGGACGTGAAGTACGCCTGACAACCCTCTCAAGCTGTTCTGGCTGAGCATCCAAACTACGCGCAGAAGCGCTGGCGCAGGTACTGCAGCCGCTCAATGAAATCTTTAATGAAGGGAGCATCCCCGACCTGATGATTGGTTTGGGGACGCCTGATGACGCTGCCGTCTGGCGGCTGGGTGACGGGCGTGCCCTGGTGATGACCACTGACTTCTTCACCCCCGTTGTCGACGACGGCTATGACTACGGTTCCATTGCCGCAGCAAACAGTCTTTCCGATGTATATGCCATGGGTGCAGAACCCTTCATGGCACTGACCATTGCCGCCTTGCCACCGGACCTGGATATCAGTGTTTCACAGGAGATCATTCGCGGCCTGGCAGAAAAGACTGCCGAATCGGGTGCTATCATCGCGGGCGGACATACCATCCAGGATAAGGAACCCAAAATCGGCCTGGTCGTTTTGGGCTTTGCGGATGAGGATGCGCTGCTGCGTAAAGACGGCTTAAAGATCGGTGACCACCTGGTCATAACAAAGCCACTGGGTTTTGGCGTCACCACAACTGCCATAAAAGGACAGGAAGCCCCCCCTGAGGACATCGATGAGGTCACAAAATGGATGAAAGGTCTTAATCGGGATGCGGCTGCTTTGGCACGGCTTTTCAATCTGCGAGCCGGCACAGATGTGACCGGGTTTAGCTTCCTCGGGCATGCCTGGGAAATGGCATCCGGGGCAGGCGTCGGCATGAAGATCAAATTTTCCAAAATTCCCTTTATCTCCTGCGCCAAAAAACATGCGGAAGCCTGGCGCTTCCCCGGCGGCGCAGCAGATAATAAGCTATATTACGAAAATTACACCCAGTTTGACCCATCCATCCCTGAGGAATACCAATTGCTCTTATTCGATCCTCAAACCAGCGGCGGCCTGCTTTTAGGCGTTCCTGAAGTCGAATTTGAAGCCTTTATGGCGGCAGCAAAGGCAAAAAACCTGCCAGCCTGGGCAGTCGGCAAGGTCATCCCCGGCGATAAAATAATCGTCGAGTCATGAGCCGTAATTTTCAAATAGCATAGTGAAAGCTATTGAATTTGAACTTTTTCCGGTATTTGAGTAGAATCTGACCCATTCAAACCACTACCGGTTAAAAACCAGCTCACCAACAGCAAAACCCTATTAATATGACAAAAATACAGCGAATCACAAAGATTCTTACAATATTATGCATGTCAGTTTTTTTCCTGGCAGCACCTCAGCAAACCCATGCCCAGGCTGGCACCGCCTGGGAAGTTCTGGCAGAGATCAATGCCTATCGGGCAGCCAATGGACTGGACCCCCTGGTTGAAAATCAATATCTCAATATATCCTCGCAGAATCACGTCGACTGGATGGCAGAAACGGGCATTTACAGTCACACCGGGATTGACGGCAGCACCTCTACGGACCGCGCCATCGCAGCAGGTTACGGCGAAGGCAGCAGCGTCAGGGTGACAGAAAACTGGGCGCGAGGTCCAGGGATGACGGCAACAGAAGTTGTTTATCAGAGCTGGGCGACATCCGATATCCATAACAGCCAAATGCTGACCACATCTTATAACGAATTTGGTGCTGGTGTTGCTTTGGATGGCGACGGCATGACCGTTTACGTTGTCAATTTTGGGATTGTACTGGGCAGTTCGATTGAGCCGCAGGCAGCAACCGCCCCACCCACCGGACCGACCAGCACGCCAGCCCCGATCATCCAACCCATCACAACCTCTACCCCCAATCCTGATGGGTCCGTGATCCACATCGTCCAGTATGGTGAAACCTTGTGGACCATCGTTGAAGCTTATAATGTCAACATGCCCGATCTATTGGCGCTCAATGGGCTGACGGAGGAGGATGCCATCTTCCCGGATCAACAACTGCTGATCATCCCTGCCAGCATTGAATTGGAAGAGACGCCAGAAACTACCGGGACGCCCGGGGAGTCCACAAGCACGCCCACCCTGGCACCCTCACCTACGGCGACAAGGACATTCGCACCGTCGCCGACCTTGATGGCTGAGGACATCACAGAAACTCCTGCGCCGCGCACGAATTTCATCAGGAATATTTTCAGCGGTGATACATTGATCGTGGGCATCGGATTGGTGGCTGTGAGTGTGCTGGGGATTGCCCTGCTGCTGTTTACATCTTCACGGTTGAAGTAAGCAAAATTTCTACATCGCCCGGGGTGAGACCTTTAGGAAAACCAAGGTATTAGTAATTAGGAATTAGGAATCAGTTATCCGTCCTAAAATGCGTTTAAAAACAATATTTAGCTGATATCCTGGAGTGAGGCCTTCTGGCCGATCCTTTTTTTTTGCCTTCTACTCATTTCGGACTAAAACCCCTCGCTCCAGGGTCATCGCTAGCTATCTTCTGTCCCCCGTCTCCCGTCCCCCGTCATTTTTTACTCTTCCTGACAAAATTCCGGGGGTAAACCATTCTCATCTGCCATCGCAGCTTTTTTCGCATGTGTATATTTCTTAATCTCCGCTTCTCGCTTCAGAGCTGCGCTGTGATCTTCCACTTCCTCTAAATACACCAGTTCCACCGGGCCGTGCATTTTGGTGTATCTTGCGCCCCGTCCCGCATTATGCTCCTTCACCCGACGGATTGGGTCAGTGGTCCACCCGGTGTAATATGCATCATTTGTGCACCGCACCATGTAACAAAAATAAGCCATTATCTAAATCTTCCACCCATTGTTTTTAGAAGCCATTTATCGCCCAATTAAGAATAATGCCAGACTCATCAGCGGTTGACGGATGAGAATATTGATCAAATCAAGCCCGAACATCGGCAGGATAAAAACAATTGCCAGCAAGATGAATGGGCTGTATGGTCGGATACGGTCATAAACGTCTACCCAGTGATCCGGCAGAAAATAGGTGATCACTTTTTCTCCGTCCAGGGGTGCCAATGGAAGCAGGTTAAAGAAGAATAATGCCAGGTTGATGAACAGAAATTCCAGTAAAAAATCACCGGCGGAAGGCAGCACCGCGCTGGTAGTGGCTGTCAGCGGCACCCATCCAAACCGAAGGGGTATCGCTGCCAATGTGCCTAAAATGAGATTGGTTGCGGGTCCTGCCAGTGACACCAGCATCATCCCTGCACCGGTCTTGCGGTTCACGGCGTAGGGGTTAACGGGCACGGGCTTTGCCCAGCCAAAACCCGCGAACATCAGGGTTATAGTCCCCATCGGGTCCAGGTGTGCCATCGGGTTGAGGGTCAGGCGACCGTTTACTTTTGGCGTGGTGTCTCCCAGGGCAGTTGCCACTGCGGCATGGGCAAATTCATGGAAGGTGAAAGCAATCATCAAAGTGATGATACGGCTGATAAGTGTTGGGACTGTGAGATTAAAAATCATAAAATGATCGGTTTTCCTTTATTTTTCGAATCTATCATGTCATTATAGCA
Source organism: Anaerolineaceae bacterium (assembly GCA_016841525.1). GTDB lineage: Bacteria > Chloroflexota > Anaerolineae > Anaerolineales > Anaerolineaceae > Brevifilum. Next base: position 525,286 of record JAENYZ010000003.1, on the reverse strand, counting down.
TTAAGACAAAAGGCATTATCCATGCGAACAAGTATTTTACAGGGCAATTGCAAAGTCGATGTACATATTCAATCCATTCTCAATTCCAAAAATTGAGGCACTAAAGCCTTCCCCTGGAGGGGAAGGTGGCGCAAAGCGCCGGATGAGGTGTTTCATATTATATTCAACAGATAACTTGGTGTTGTTGTTGCGCCATCACTGTTATATTATTACTCTTGTTATTCTGAACAGATCAAAATTGAGTTATATTCCCCATTTTTCACCTCATCAGTCTGCTTCGCAGACAGCTTCCCCTGGAGGGGAAGCCTGTAAATCGTGCTAAATTTGCTTATTTAAAGTGAAGATGTGTGTAAAAAATGAATTGAATTACTGTTTACACTTTGCAATTGCCCTGAGGTATTTTACCTATTTAGATATAATTAGTATAATTATTGAAAGTTAAGTGAAAGGTGAAAGATGAATAAATTAAAATTAGCAGCTTTTTTATTGTTCGTAATTGTTTTGGCAAGCTGTGCACCGCAGTCCCCTGTTGAAGTATCCAGCAACCCTTATATAGATATCAGCGTGGAAACATTGGCAGGCATGATGGAAGAGCGGCAGGACTCCTTCTTGCTGATCAATACCCATATTCCCTATGAAGGGGATATTCCCGGCACCGATCTTTCCATTCCTTACAACGAGATTACAGCCTACATCGACCAGCTCCCTGCTGACAAAAACGCTGAAATCGTCCTCTACTGCCGCAGTGACAACATGTCACGAACTGCCGCCGAAGAGCTCGCCGCTCTTGGTTACACCAATCTCAAAAACCTGGATGGCGGCTTTATCGACTGGCGCGATGCAGGCTATCCCTTTGAAACTGCACCCTGATTTATTGTAAACTGGAACTAAACATATGTCCGAATTGAAAGAGGTTTCGTATGAATAACAAACAAATCCGCTCTGTACCGATTAGACCGGAAGAAATTACCCCAAGGCACATTTACCAATCCCGACGTCAATTTCTAAAGAATATGGGCTTTATTGGGATGGGCGCACTCCTGGCAAGCTGCGCACCCGGTTTGACATCCCCTGAAGAACTGCCCACGGGCTTGCCGACAGATTTCCGCACGGATGACATGAATAACCTGCTGACATCATACGATGCAATCACTGGCTATTGCAATTTTTACGAGTTCACCACGGACAAAGAAACCGTTGATGAAAAAGCCCAGGATTTTGTGACCAGTCCCTGGTCTGTGGCAGTCACAGGTTTGGTTGAAAACCCCCGTGCCTTCACCATTGAAGAAATTTTAGAGGCTTACGAGCAAGAAGAACGCATCTACCGCATGCGCTGTGTGGAGGGTTGGTCGATGGTCATCCCCTGGATGGGGTTCCCCCTCCATAAACTGCTTGAGGATGTCAGGCCAACCAGCGAAGCAAAATTTGTCTTATTTGAATCCGCACTCGTCCCTGGACAGATGGACAATGCCAATTCGGACCTGTTCCCCTTCCCTTATTTAGAAGGACTTCGGCTGGATGAAGCCATGCATGACCTGACGATTCTGGCAACTGGTTTATACGGTGAACCGCTCCCGCCGCAAAATGGCGCGCCGATTCGATTGGTGGTTCCCTGGAAATACGGGTTCAAGAGCATCAAATCCATTGTACGCATCTCCCTGGTCGATGCCCAGCCGCCCACACTTTGGAACACCATCGCGCCAAATGAATACGGGTTTTATGCCAACGTCAACCCGGATGTTGATCACCCGCGCTGGTCCCAAGCCACAGAGCGCAGGATTGGTGAAGCCGGCCGCATCCCGACCTTATTCATGAACGGCTATGCCGAGGAAGTCATGCCGCTGTATGAGGGCATGGACCTGGAAGAGAATTTTTAAGATCGAAGTGATCAGAAGGCAGAAAAATGGATATTAAAAAGAAAAGGGATAAAAATTGGCTGAACCTGATCGTGAAGATCGGCGGGTTTATTCAATTGCTCTTATTGGGATGGTCTGCGCTGCAGGGGAACCTGGGCTTCAACCCCGTACAGACAGTGATGCAGCGCACGGGCAACCTGGGGATGATCTTTTTGATCCTGTCCCTATCCTGCACGCCGATCAACAAAATCTTCAAACTCCCGGCAGTCGGTCGGCTGCGTAAACCCCTGGGCTTATTTGCCGCGCTGTATGCCTTTCTTCATTTTGCGGCTTTTGCGATCTGGGATTACCAGCTCAACCTGCCGCTGATCTGGAATGAAATCAGAACCAAGCCCTTTATCATTTTCGGGGCGATCGCGCTGGTGATACTGCTGATTTTGACTGCGACTTCGTTTAAATCTTTGCGGCGCAAAATGGGAAAAACCTGGGTATGGCTCCATCGCCTGGTATATGTCGCTGGGGTCCTGGTGGTGGTCCATTACCTGCTGTCTATCAAGGGTGATTTATTCAACTTCCAGGGGGATTATGCTGCGCCTTTGATCGCGCTGGTTATTGTGAGCTTGCTGCTGATGGTGCGCATCCAGGCATTTTACAAGTTCCTTCGGCACTGGTTTGTTAAGGAAGGATAATAAAGTGGGCAAAACCTAGGGCATTTCAGACTCGGGACAATGCCCACCCTAACAAAATATCTTAATATCCGGATTGCGGACTTCAATCCGTAATTTCTTAGCTCATCATAAATTTGTGATTAAAGGATAAATTTATCTCAGTTGCCTAAATCTTTCCTGACCTCAAAACCTTCTCTCGCATGGCCAAAATAGCATACATTAACCAGGTTTAACCCACCCCCTGCCCCCTCCCTAAAAGGAGGGGAAAAAAGCCCCTTCCTTTTAGGGAGGGGATTTGGGGTTAGGTTAAAGTTCAATCCTTTTACTTGCTATAATCCAGCACCTGATCGCGTATCTCTCCCCATCGGAGAGCGTCACGGATGCCCTCATCGATGGATTTCTCCGCTTTCCAATCTAAAAGTGCCAGGGCTTTGTTGGCATTGGCGTAAGCGCCTGCCACGTCCCCGGGTCGGGGTGGTTTCTCCTGCTTTTCAATCGGATGACCAATCACGCGCTCAAAGGCATCCACCAGTTCACGAACAGTGACGCCCTGTCCGGTGCCAAGGTTGATCACAGAATATTGACTCGCCGCGTTTCCATCTGTTGCAATGATCTGCTCAAATTTTTCAACAGCCTTGATGTGTGCAGATCCCAGATCCCAAACATGAATGTAATCGCGAATGCCCGTGCCATCCCGAGTCGGCCAACCCGTACCGGTGATGTTGAACACCGGGGAAACTCCCTGGGCAACCTCAACCAGTTTACCCAGGATGTGGCTGGGCGCTTCGATATGCATCCCGGAACGCAGCTGCGGGTCTGCGCCGATGGGATTGAAATAACGCAGTGCAATGCCCTGCAGTGGGTACGCCTGCGTAAAATCCTCCAGCACCATTTCCATCATGTACTTGGTTCGGGAATAAGGGCTGGTTGGTTTCAACGGCGACTCTTCGGTGACCATAAAGCCGGGTACCACATCATAGATGGCGGCAGAGGAGCTGAACACAAGCCTCGGGTATCCCAGCTGGGCTAATTGATAAAAGAAGTGCATGGATTTGACCACGTTTTCGCGGTAGTACTCATAAGGTTTTTCAACCGATTCCGGCACCACAATCAGCGCAGCACAGTGAATGGTAGCGAAAATATCCGGGTGATCCTCGAACACCTTTGAAACGATTTCTGGATCGCCAATATCTCCCTGGTAAAAGATATGGTCGCGGGCAAATTCCTCACGCCCTGTGACCAGGGAATCTAAAATAATAGGTGTATGACCGTGATCTTTAAGCGCCCAGCAAATCGTGCTGCCGATGTAGCCCGCGCCGCCTGTGATGAGTACTTTCATAAAATGCTCTCCTTAAACGTAATATACGAGTTTTCCCAGGTAGATTCTAACATTGATTGGGAGTGAAAACTGAAAATCAGAAAAATTACAGACCTTGTTTAGCTCACACAGCTAAAACATGTGTCACAGCCATAGCAGCCATCCCGCCCAGGTTCTGGATCAAGCCCAATCTTGCCCCCGGGACCTGGTTAGGCCCCGCCTCGCCGCGCAGTTGCAATGCTGCTTCCACAGCCTGGTAAACCCCGGTCGCGCCAATGGGATGACCACGCGCCTTTAAGCCGCCAAAGGTTGCAACAGGAATCTGCCCATTCAGGCCAATTACTTCCGGTTTAGCAAGCATCCAGCCCTGTCCTTGGGATGCGAACCCCGCAGCTTCCAAAGATAAAGCTGCGTGCAAAGAGGTAGCATCATGATACTCAAAGAAATCAACATCTTTTGGCATGATCCCGGCAGATCTGCACGCACGCTCAATCGAGAGACGTGCCGCATCCCATACCAGGGGGATATGCCGGTCATGAATCGAAATTGTATCAACTACGGAACTTGAGCCAATCAGGCGAACACGCGGCTTATCCCATGCTTCAGGCAGCGCGTCTTCGCGTGTTAACAGCACAGCAGCAGCGCCGTCTGCATAAGGCGCAACGTCAAATAAATTGAGGATTTCCGCTGCTTTTGCTGCCCTTTCGTAAGCACCATCCCGCATGGCACGCTGGAACATGGCATTGGGATTGGTCGCACCATTGGCATGAGCCACTTCAGGAAATCCCGCAAAAGCTTCATGTTCAGCCTGGTATTCCACAAGATAGCGGTGAAACAACAACCCTGCCAGGCTGAGGGGTGTTAAACCCTGCGCTGCTTCAAAATCTGCATCCAGCATTTGTGAGAGCATGGCTTCGGATTCTGGGCCAATCACATCGGTGTATTTTTCCACGCCCACTGCCAGCGCAGCATCCACTGCACCTGAACGAACAGCCAGGTAAGCTGCCCGCAAGGCTGCGCCACCTGAGGCGTCCGCTGCTTCAACAGTCACACCCTCTAAGCCGGTCAAGCCCACATTATCTGGAAGAAGCGCCCCTAAATTCGCCTGCTGTGAGGCAGAAGGTGCCAGCATGTTGCCAATATACATCACCTGGGGCTTAATATCCCCCGAGTCCTTAAGTGCCGCCAGAATCGCCCTGGCAGCCAGGGTCCTTAATGAAAGATCCCAGAACTCACCCACTGGGGTTTGACCAATACCTGCAAGAATGACCTCGGAATGTCCATCTTTCATGCGCGCCCTCATTTCATCGCAATCTTATTGCGGAAGCGAGTGTAGGTAGCGTAGTCAATCTCCGTCCGCCGGGCAATATAATCCTGGGTACTGAGGGCAGCCCCACGCCTTTCGAGCAGGGCTTCCTGTGCCGTAATGATAAAGGCATCAGACCCAGCCCCGGACCCGTAGGAGGTGATCAAAATTCGGTCTCCTGGTGCGGCAATATCCAGTATCGCCGTCAAACCGACCATTGAAGCACCAGCATAGGTATTGCCAATTACGGGTGAGAGAAGACCATCCTCGATTTGCTCCGGTTTAAACCCGAGCTGTTTTGCCACACGCCTGGGGAATTTTTCATTGGGTTGATGAAAAACAGCATATTTGAAATCTTCAGCCGTCAGACCTTCACTTTCCATCAAGCGGCTGGCTGCCGAATAAATATGATTGAAGTAAGCAGGCTCTCCAGTAAAGCGCTGACCATGTTCCGGGTATTTCTGATGGGCGCGCCGCCAGAAATCCGGCATATCCGTCACAAAGGAATAATGAGCATCGACCCTCGCCAGGGCTTTTTCCGCTGGACCAATTATAAAAGCCGCTCCGCCGGAAGCAGCGGTATATTCCAATGCGTCGCCGGGTTTCCCCTGGGCAGTATCCATCCCAATTGCCAATGCATAATCAGCCATGCTGGAGCCCACCAAACCCATTGCGGCAACAAAGGCTTCAGTGCCTGCCTTGCAGGCAAATTCCCAATCGCCAGCCTGGATATGCTCTGGCGCACCAATTGCCTCAGCCACAATTGTGCCGGAGGGCTTGACCGCGTACGGGTGTGATTCTGAGCCGACCCACACAGCCCTGAGCAATTGTGGATCGATACCTGCACGGGCGACAGCATTGCGTGCCGCCTCAATCGACATGGTGATCACATCCTCATCCAAGCCTGCCACAGCCTTCTCTTTGACCGGACCGGGGGTTGCCTGCCCGGACCAAATACGGGATATCTCCGTGCCAGGCAGTCGATAGCGCGGGATATAAGCGCCATATCCAATAATGCCAACATGGCGTGATGGTTTATTGACAATGTCCTTCACATGCTTATGTTCTTCCATAATGCTATTTACTCCATTCTTTTAAAAGAGACTGCGCATGGTCAATCCGAATGATCTTATCCGCAACAAGCTGTTCGGCTAATTTTTCAATTTGATCGCCCTTTGCCCCGGCAGCAACAGCCACCTGCCTGGCGTGCAAACACATATGCCCCTTTTGAATGCCCTCCGTCGCAAGGGCGCGCAGGGCCGCCAAATTTTGCGCCAGACCAACCGACACCATCACCTCAGCAAGTTCCCGAGCTGATTTCACACCCATCAAACGCAAACAGGCTTGGGCAGCAGGGTGCACCCGTGTGGCGCCCCCGACGGTACCAACCGCCATGGGCAATTCCAAAGTCCCCACCAGGTCACCCTCCGAATTCGTCCCCCAGCTGGAAAGGCTGGTATAGCGTCCATCCTTTGCAGCGAAGGCATGCGCCCCAGCTTCAATAGCACGCCAATCATTGCCCGTTGCAATCACAATTGGGTCAATCCCATTCATAATCCCCTTGTTATGTGTTGCCGCCCGGTAGGGATCAGCAGCTGCAAAAGCCCAGGCATCCAGGATACCATCCCGCACTTCAGGGCCGCTGAAGTCATCAAAAGCCAGGTCTTCCGTCCGGATGGTCACCCAGGCTCGTGCTAATCGACGATCTGCAAGGTTGGATAGAATTCGCAAAAGCACCTTGCCGCCTGTAATGCTTTCCACTCGGGAAGCCATCCGCTCAACAGCGGTGTTGACGGCATTAGCACCCATTGCATCACGCACATCATAGATCAAGTGCGCAACCAGGAACGGACCTCGCGGCGAATCTGGAATTATTCGAACTTCAAAATCTCGCGGTCCGCCGCCCAGGGAGGTTAAAAGGGGGTCCACCTGGCTAACTTCTTCCAATAAGGTATCTTTTTCAGCCAATAACTTCAAACGCGCGGATGCCGGGTCGTCCAGGTCGATGATTTGAAGCTGCCCAATCATTTCCGGTGATGTTGTGTGGGCAAAAAATCCACCTGTCTTCGAGGCGAGTTTAGCCATAAAAGAGGCGCCGGCAACAATGGATGGTTCTTCAACAACCATTGGAACAGACACATCTCTGCCATTAACCTTGAAATATCTCGCAATCCCCAGGGGCAGGCTGAAAATCCCAACGACATTCTCAATCATGTGATCTGCATCTTGCGCTGACAGTCCTGCTTCTCCGCTCAGAATTTTCGCATCATACACCGAGATGCCAGTCTCATCGATCAAACGATCCAGCCGTTCACCCTGTGTCATCTGATAAAATTTTTGTTCATCTTTTGGTGTGGTTGACATAAAAACACACTCCTTTTCGTCTATTTTAATCTCAAATCCTGGAATCAAACAAGTTCAAGAAACAGACCTGTTAATATATACCGGATTCACCCTCCCAAAAGCTATCAAATTCCCGATTATTGCAGTAAATGAGGCTGCTAAGGCATAAATCCACCGACAAAACTATCACCTGCGCCATTGGAGAAGGTTTCGGGGTAAAATAAGCGGGCTATGAAAGCCGCTGACACATTATCTTGCGAACAATTAGAGGAAAGACTTGCCGCGTTGCATCAAGCCAGTCTTGAACTTGTTCAGGACATATCCATTGATTCACTACTACAAAAGATTGCGCGGATAGCCATAGAACAAGCCGGCGCAAAATTCGCTGCGATTGGCGTTCGGGGTGATAACGGCGGTAAAGAACGTTTCATCACCGTGGGGATGAGCGGCAACATTGTTGAAAATCTCCCTAACGAGCCACGTGGTTTGAGCATGCTGGACGTCATCGCAGAATCAGATGGCCCCATTCGGGTGGAATATATCCAAAAAGACAATCGCCAGGCTGGGCTTTTTACTGAAGGTCCGCAAATGACCGCCTTATTGGGCGTGCCCATACGATTAGGCGAGCGCCGATTAGGACAAATATACCTGACAGATAAAGCAGCAGAAAAAGCCTTCACACCGGATGATGAACAGGTGATTGAAACCCTGGCAGCTTACGCTGCTGTTGCGATTTCAAACGCCCGATCTTACAATGCCCTCCGTGAGAGGGATCGTGCGCTGACCCGCCGCAACCAGGACCTTGCCCTGCTTAACAACCTGGCTTCTGCACTCGCCTCGATCACCGAACAGGATGAACTTTTGAAGACAGCCCTGGATCGCGTGATGAATTACTTCAATCTTAATATGGGGGAAATCTACCTGAAGGAGGAAGACCAAAACAGCCTTCATAAGGTTCTTCACCGGGGCGAGAGCATCAAACGCATATGGTCAATGGACCGTTTTACGCTGGGCGAATCGCTTATCGGAAAAACCGCGCAAAACGGGCAGCCAATTCTGGTTGACCTGCCCTATAAAGAAGATCCATATCTCAATAATCAAAACCTGGTTGAAAATGATATCAAACAAATTGCCTGTTTCCCGCTTACCAGCCGCAGTGAAGTTCTGGGGGTTATCAGCATTGCCACCCACATGGAACAAGAACTGGATGATATGGATCAGCAATTGCTTTCTTCCATTGCTTCATGGGTTGGCACAACCCTCGAAAACGTCCGTCTGAACATTCAAGGGCGACGCCTTGCGGTTCTTGAAGAACGCGAGCGGATCGGCATGGATTTGCATGATGGTGTCATCCAGTCAATTTATGCAGTTGGGCTGACCCTTGAACACGCCCGTCTGCTTTTAGGAGAAGAACCGGAACAAACCAGGAAACGCATTAACCAATCCATTGAAGACCTTAACAGCACCATCCGGGATTTACGGGCATTTATCATGGATATGCGCCCCCGTCAATTGTATGAAGAGAATTTGATGGATGGTTTACAGCGCCTTATCAACGAATTCCAGGCAAATTCACTGGTCGAAACCACGCTTAATGGGCCATCAGATGGCTTAGAAAATTTGCCCGATGCCCATGCCATCGCCTTATTCCACATCTGCCAGGAGGCTTTAGCCAATATCGCCAAGCATGCACAAGCAAGCAAAGTGGAAGTCCTGGTTTGGACGACAACGGACCGCGTATTGATGGAAGTTAGCGATGACGGGCGAGGATTTGATCCGGGACAGGTGCGCGTAACCCTGGGCCACGGCATTTCCAATATGCAGACCCGTGCACGCAACGTGGGCGGCGACCTCGAGATCACAACGGAACCCGGTGAGGGCACCACCATTATGGCATGGATGCCATACACAGCAGAAAACCAAAAGAAGGGGCTGGACTGAAGCATGCATGAGCCGCAAAACATGGAAAAAGCAGCACTGCGTGGTGAACCCTCTTATGTGTGGCGCGATGGGCAGCAGCGACGATTACAAATGATCATCGATGCAGCAACTGAACGCCTGGAGGGTAAGGTGCTGGTTGACGGCTGCGGTCTCGGCATGTACCTGCATCATCTGGCCCAGTTCACCGATGAGATTGTCGGCCTCGATATTGAATTCGAACGGCTTCAAGAGGCAAAAACAAGAGCCTCCTGGGTGGTGAATGGTGTGGGAGAAGCACTGCCATTCCCTTCAAACAGCTTCGACCTAGTTTTGAGCCATGAGGTTTTGGAACATGTTCAGGATGATCAGGCTGCAATTAATGAGATTATCCGAACCTTATCCCCGGGCGGCAGGCTGGTTTTATTCTGCCCTAACCGTGGTTACCCCTTTGAAACACACGGCCATTACTGGCGGGGTCAGTATCATTTCGGAAACACGCCTTTGATCAACTATTTACCCAGACCCTGGCGAGACAAACTTGCCCCCCATGTGAATGTCTATACTCGGGAAGATCTGTCTAAATTATTTGAAGGCTTACCGGTTAAATTCATCGAGCGCAGGACGGTCTTTGGCGCTTACGACAACATCATCGCCCGTAAACCCAAAATAGGAAAATTTCTCCGCAGCATTTTACAATGGCTCGAAAAAACGCCTTTACAGGTTTTTGGTTTATCACATTTTTGGGTTGTGGAAAAAACCCCGGAAATTTAAACCAAAACAACCTGGACAAGCATGGACACCCATTCTAATATTTTTTAAACATATTTTTGACGGAATTTTAATACGCGTTTCTTAAATTAAATGTGTAATCGTTCAATTCTAATGATGAATGGAGGAAAAGATGGCCAATTTAATAAGACGTGATCCTATTCGTGATTTGCTTTCTTGGAACCGTTCAATGGAGCGTATGCTCAATTCTCTCTATGATGATGGTGAACTCGGTTTCGGTGAACCATTGAACTTGCGGCTCCCCCTTGATGTCATCGAAAATGATGACGAGTTTGTTGTCAAAGCCAACGTGGCTGGCATGGATCCCGACAATTTGGAGATCACCTACACAGATAACAATCTTTCTTTGAAGGGTGAAATCAAAAATGAATATGAAGAGGGTGAGGAAGGTCGCTATCACATCCGAGAACGCCGATTTGGCACCTTCCAGCGCACCATCTCGATGCCTGGTTCCGTTGATGTGGAAAATATTCAAGCTGAAACCGAAAACGGGATCCTGATGATTCACTTGCCAAAGAAAGAAGAAGTCAAACCACGACGCATTGAAATCAAAGGCGGAAAAAAGCAAAACGTCATTGAAGGCAAATCAAAGAATAAATAATCAAAAAACCAAAATAGCTCAAAAGGCGGTTGAAGTTTCAATCGCCTTTTTTGATTCACAAGTAGCGATCCTGGTTATTCAGCTGGCACCGGGATCAGCTGAATTTCATACAGCTGAGGCCAGAATTTCCCGGTGACAAACAGCCGGTCCCCTTCCTGGTCATAGGCAATCCCATTCAGAACATCGGTACCCCCACGCAAGTCCTTGGGCAGGATGCCGCCCAGGTCTATCCAACCAAGAACGTCACCCGTGGTTGGGTCAATCCGAACGATATAGTCCGTCTGCCAGATATTGGCATAAATTTCACCCCTGATATATTCCAATTCATTCAAACGCCCGATTTCTTCCCCCATGAAAGTTACTTCAAGGGTCTTCGTTATTTGCAGCGTGTTTGGATCAAGGAAGTAGAGATTGTTGGTGCCGTCACTCATGATCAAGCGCTTGCCGTCATGGGTTAATCCCCAACCCTCTGTCTGGTAGACGAACTGATCAATAAGAGAAAAATCTTCCAAACCGTAAATGAAACCGATCCCCTCCCGCCATGTTAACTGGAATAATCGATCTTCATACAGCGCCAATCCCTCAGCAAAGTACGCCTCAGATAGATCGACCTTTCTCAAAACTTCCCCCGTTTCCAGTTCAACCTTCCTCAGAGAGGATTCGCCGTATAGACCGGTGCTCTCATATAAATAGCCTTCGTGATAGACCAGTCCCTGTGTAAATGCCTGGGGGTCATGCGGGAAGAAATTCAGGACTTCAAAGGTCATCACGGGTGTGAATTCTTCAGTACGTGTCGCTGCCGGAGACGGTGTAAATACTGGAGTAGGGGTGAAAGCTATAGTAGGTGTAAAGGATTCGTGATTAGCATTTGGAATATCTTCATTGTCGAGAAAGACAATCAACAGGACTGCACCAGCGATCAGAATAGAAGGCAGAAGTAATATCCAGCCATTTTTCCAGATGCCTTTCCGATTTTCATTAGGAATTCGCATTTTTACTACCTATTTCAGCAGAGACAGGAAATATTAGATAGAAGATTTAATCGATTATATCAAATATGTGTTGGGTGAGTTGGGGAAGAACATTTCAACCCCATAAGCCATAATGATACAATTCTCATCAACTTTAACCAAGCATTTTGAAGATCAACCCACCACAATGATTACGCTTTCAAGAATAGTGGGTTGGTCAAATAACAACCTCCAGCTCAAAGGATTTTTGCAATAACAAATTTCAAAAATCGAACGGACGCACCCCAACCCACCCTACGAAAATATATCCTATATATGTTACAATTCATCTCGATCACAACTGGTACCTAATACCTAATACCTTATACCTTATACCTACTACCTACTCACTACTAACGAGGTTTCCATGAATCCAGTCATTTCACGCTTTGTCCGATACATAAGAATCGATACCCAATCCGCACGCAAATCAGATACCTTCCCAAGCACCCAAAAACAGCTCAAGCTGGCAAAATTGCTTGAACAAGAGCTCAAAGAACTTGGCTTGAAGGATGCCGCTATTGATGAATTTGGCTATGTGACTGCAACACTGCCCGCAAATACCGACCAAAAAGATTTGCCCATCTTTGGTTTCCTGGCGCACATGGACACCAGCCCTGACCTCTCCGGTGAGAACGTCAATCCACAATTCATTGAGGATTATAACGGCGGGACGGTCGTGTTGAATGCTGAGAAGAATATCACCATGTCGCCAGATGAATTCCCGGCACTCAAGAAATACATTGGAAAAACCCTGATCACCACAGACGGCACCACGCTCCTTGGGGCAGACAATAAGGCGGGGATTGCAGAGATCATGACCGCGGTAGAATACCTTTTGGCGCATCCCGAAATCAAACACGGCACTCTCAAGATCGGTTTCACCCCAGATGAGGAAGTTGGTCACGGTGTGGACCATTTTGATGTCGAAAAATTCGGCGCTGATTTTGCCTACACCATTGACGGCGGTGAAATTGGTGAAGTGCAGTATGAGAACTTCAACGCTGCCGGTGTTGAAGTGACCATCCATGGTCGCAATGTGCATCCCGGCAAAGCCAAAATGAAGATGCGCAACGCACTTCTGATTGGGATGGAATTCAATGAATTGCTACCCGTGTTTGAACGCCCTGAATTCACCGAAAATTATGAAGGCTTTTATCATCTTTACGAAATAAACGGCACGGTTGAGGAAGCCGCCATGGCGTATATCATCCGGGATCACGACCGCGAGAAATTTGAACAGAAAAAACGCCTGATCCAAAAAGCAGCGGATTTCATCAATGAAAAATATGGCGAACGGGTTATTGAACTTACACTGGAAGACCAATATTACAATATGCGGGAGATGGTAGAACCCCACCCCGAAATTATGGAAATTGCGGTCGAAGCAGTCAAATCCGTTGGCGTGACACCAATTATCATCCCTGTGCGGGGCGGGACGGACGGCAGCCGCCTGTCATACATGGGGCTGCCAACACCCAATATTTTCACCGGCGGGCATTATTTCCATGGGAAGTACGAGTTTATCCCCACCTTTGCCATGGAGAAAGCAGTTGAGACCCTGGTTGCCATTGCAGCCTTGATCCCAAAAAGATAAGCCGTTAAAATTCTATTTAGCTGTTAATTTAAGAGGATTGCCAACAGCAAACCCATCATTCCCGCGCTGATGGTGCAGGCTGCATTCACCCAATCGTTATTTAGCCACGTCAAACCCCGTAAATGCTTGGTCTGACTGCCGCAGCGATGCAATGGATGCTGCTCCGTTTCCTTTTGACACGCCGGGCAAAAGTAAATTGCCTGCAGGCTTGCTCCCAAGAGGGAATCCACCAACGCTCCAACCATCCCGCTCCCGCTGATCATTAATAATTGCAAAAACGGACGCAAATTACCCCCATGGCCCCAGCCAGCTGAGGCTAGCAAGCCCACGGCACCTCCAACCAGGCTAGACCCACCCAAAGCTGCCAGCGTCCCCACCAGGCTGACGCCCCCAGAAGTACCCTTCGGAACCCGCTTGAAGGTGCTCAGCAAAACCGGTTTACCGGGGTTGAGCAAGCCCAGCTCTGTTCCCCAGGTGTCAGCATTGGCGGCAGCTAAACTCGCCCCAAAGCCAATCCACAATGGAGGCAGCAGCTCACTGGCAGGTGAGTATTTTGAGAGAATAAAATAGGACAATGCCAAAAGCCCTGCCATCCCCCCATTTGCCGCCACCTGCCAGGCATCACGGCGAGATCCCTTTGAAAAATTCTCCCGGGAGATCCCTTTTTTCTCATCAAAATATTTTGAAAGCACACTGGAAGAGATGAAGAAAATCAGCAGGATCAGCGCCCATTCAAGACCACCCAGCCCAAAGACGATCGTACCTAAAATGGCGGCTGCCACACCTCCGCTTTTGTTGAGTGCTTTTGCGCGGAATGCTAAATAAGCAATGACCAATGCCACCAATAAACCCGTTAAGAATTTCGCCACTTAATAATCCTGTTAAGTTCGAATCAAATCAATCAACTTAAAATAGTCAAATAAACCTTTAAAAAATTAATGTTAGGCTGCCAATCAGCAGCAAAATGCCGGTAACGCCTGCGGTTCCCCACAGGATGTAGGCACCCAACACCAGGTCCCCGCCGCGGCGATAGAGAAAAATACCGGCAAATAGATTAAATAACCAGATCATGCCATCCAATATCGACAGCAAGAGCAGCCGCTCTGCCGGTGCATCCCCTTCACCGCCTGTCCAGGTTAAAGTATCCAGTCCAGGTATCGCGATGGCATTGACGATTAACAGAACCAGGCCAATGGCAAAACCTGAAATGATCATTAAGCGTGCCAGGCGATCCTCCCAGACTCGTCCAATCAGCACCTTAGGATATACAGACTGTGCCTCAATGGGCGTCAGGCTGCCTAATTCGTTAACCTGGCGAAAAAAGGACATAAATTGATTGGCATGTTCAGGGGAAATTGCAAAAACTTTCTCAGATGTTGCCACTAAAATCATGTGCGGAGTATCCGATGCTGCATACTCCACCTGTCCCAATTCTGGTACTCGACGCACGCCAAGAATTGCCCCCGGCAAACGCAGAAAGGGCAATGGCAGTCGGAACCCCAAATCGGAAGCAGGCCGCATCCACTCAATAGCAATCAAAGGGATATCCTCACGGCGCAATCCCCAGCGAATCATCAAGCCATCGCGTCGTAAGTTATATGAAGCATTGGCTAAAGCATAAAGACGGTAAGCTAACAAGGGGATCGGGGCCAGGAATACAAGGGCTAAAAGCATGTGGAACAAAAAATCCAGCCCTGAAGCATCCTGGGCTGCCAAATAAAAGAAATATGCCCCTGCACCTGCAAGGATCAGGATTGATGCGCCAAGAACAAGGGACCCTGTACGGCGTGGGGGATAAAATACCTTCTCCATAATTTTATGAATTCGAAATTACCTTTTAGCAGAAACAAGTGCTTCAGCTAAATGTTGGCAGACGGTCAGGACCTCTTCTTCAGACATCCTGCCAGAAAAAGGCAAAGCCAGGCTTCGATTCCCCAAATCCTCAGTTACAGGGAAATCACCTTGCTGGTAACCAAACATTTTCACCATATAAGGCTGTGTGTGAATGGGTGAAAAATAAGGTCTGACAGGTACGTCCATCTCTTCAAGGATCAATGCAAGACGATCCCGGTCGATTTTCTCATCCACCTGTATCACATACACAAACCAGCTGACTTTGGTCGTGTTCTCAACCAGCTGCGGTGGGGTGACTTCTTCAATGTCCTTCAGGTGTTCTGCATACCAATCCGCCACCCGGGCACGTTTCTCTAACAGAGACTCCAAACGTTTTATTTGCGAAAGTCCCAAAGCTGCACTCATTTCATCCAGGCGGTAGTTATAGCCCAAAAAGGTATGCTGCAGCCAGGTATCCCCCGGGGCGCGTCCCTGGTTGCGAAGCGCTCGCATGAAGTCAGCAGCTTCATCATCATCCGTGATGATCATGCCGCCCTCACCGGTGGTAATCTGCTTGTTTGGATAAAAAGCAAACACGCCGTAATCGCCCAGGGTGCCTGCGTAACGCCCTTTATATTCACCGCCCAGGGCTTCGCACGAATCCTCAATCACCTTCAACCCGTATTGTCCAGCGAGGGCTTTGATCGGCTCATAATCCGCCGGCTGCCCAAAAACATCGACCGGCAAGACCGCTTTGAGCTGTTTATCCCCGCCCCGATTGATTTCCGGCAGCTTCCTCGGCATCCATCGGTCAGCACGCTCTCCGCCGAAGGACAGGTCTTCAACAGCCCGGGCTAATTGATCCGTATTGATGTTCCCAGTAACCGGATCTACATCAATAAAAACCGGGATCGCTTTTTCAAACAAAATCACATTGGTGGAAGCCACAAAGGAAAAGGGGGTGGTAATGACAATATCACCCGGGTTGATACCAGCTGCCCGAATGCACAAATGCAGCCCAGCCGTGCCTGAATTTACGCCGATGGCATGTTTTGCACCGGTCAGCTCACAAAAAGCTTTTTCAAAAGCATCAATATTGGGTCCCATACTCAGGTTGGGCGTGTTGACGACCGCTTCCACCGCCTGTCGGTCAGCTTCAGTCAGGTCAGGAGATGACATTCGAATTTTCATATGTCCTCACAATTTTCAAGCCTTATAAGATCAAGGCAATTATTTTCAGTTGAATTCTCTTCAACAGCAAACCCAATTATAACGGTTATTAACAGTAATGCGCACAAAATAGCCCCAGGTGCTTGAAAGACCTGGGGCTTAATTTCTTAGATAAAAGTTGTTGAATTACGCAGGTTCAACAGCTTCGGTTTTATATTCAGCGCCTCTTCGCAGGGCTTCCTTATTCATTGGCAGGAATTTTTTATGCCTTTCGGGCAGATGATTGTCCAGGGCTTTATCCAGGGCATCCAGTGAAAGCAAATCCAGATTGCCCAAAAGCGCTCCCAACATGACCATATTGACCGCTCTTTCGCTGCCAATTTCCTGGGCAATTTCATTAGCGGGAATGCTGACAACTTTGATATCGTCCCGTTCCACCCCACGGTTAACCATGGACGCATTGACAACCAGCACACCGCCTTCCTCAACCATATCTTCAAATTTCTCAAGGGATGGCAAATTCATCGCGATCACAGCTGTGGGATTTTTCACAAAGGGTGATCCAATCTCCTCATCAGAAACAACTACCGTGCAGTTCGCAGTGCCGCCGCGCATCTCCGGCCCATAAGAGGGAATCCAGGTAACTTCTTTGCCTTCATCCAAAGCTGTATAGGATAACAATTGCCCGGCAAACAAAACACCCTGTCCGCCAAAGCCAGCAATAATCACTTCTTGTTGCATCTATCAACCTCCCTAAATCTTAAGTTCCGCTACTGCGGGTGAGATTTTATAATCGCCCAGGGGATAGAACGGCAGCATGCGCTCCTCCAGCCAATCTCGAGCCCCTGCTGCTGACATTCCCCAGTTTGTCGGGCAGGTCGACAGCAGCTCAACCAGGGAGAAACCCAAACCATGTTTTTGCACTTCAAAAGCCGTTCGGATGGCCTGCTTTGCGCGCCTGATCTCACGAGATGAATGCAGGCTGCGTCGCACGATATAAGAAGACCCTTCTAATGTAGAAAGCATCTCTGCAGTTTGAATCGGATATCCCTGGCGTTTCGTATCTCGGCCTGTCGGTGATGAACTCGTCTTTTGCCCGGGCAGCGTGGTTGGCGCCATTTGTCCGCCCGTCATGCCGTAGTTAGCGTTATTGATAAAGATAACGGTGATGCCCTCTCCGCGAGAAGCTGCACCGACGATCTCGCCCATGCCAATGGATGCCAGGTCGCCATCACCCTGGTAGGTAAATACTGTGCGATCCGGATAAACCCGCTTGATGCCGGTTGCCATCGCAGGTGCACGCCCATGGGCAGCTTCGACAAAATCGATATTGAAATAATTGTATGCAAAAACGGAACAACCCACCGATGCCACCCCAATGGTATTGCCCGTTTCACCCATTTCATCTAAAACCTCTGCAACCAGACGATGCGCGACACCGTGGGTACAGCCCGGGCAATAGTGGGTTACACGAGGATCCAAAGCCTCAGGTCGTTCATAAACAATCTTTGCAGGTACATCTGTCATTACCATTATTCTCTCCTTAACCTATCGTCTCTGATAATCTCGCCAGCCATCGATCCCTTGGGTGACCTTCCGTTGTAAGAGGACCATCCACAAGCCGCTCGATTTCCGTCAGGACTTCATCCGGGTAAGGCACCACGCCACCCATTCGCCCAAAAAATTCCACTGGTTTGCGTCCACGAACCACAAGACGGACATCTTCCAACATTTGTCCGGCGTTCATCTCCACAACCAAAAAGGCTTTTGCCTTCTCTGTAAGCTCATCGAGAACATCCTTGGGGAAAGGTGCCAGGGTAATCGGGCGTAATAGCCCAACCTTTATACCCTGTTCACGTGCGGCGCGAACTGCCGAAAGAGAAATTCTTCCAGCCGTACCAAATCCAACTACCACGTATTCGGCATCTTCAAGGTAATAGCCCTTATAGCGAACTTCGTTCTTCTCAATTTCCTGCCAGCGTTTCATCAAACGAAGGTTCATCACCTCTTGCGCAGGTGGGTCAAGGTTGATCGAAGTAAGCACACGGTTTTCACCGCCGCCAGTCCCCCTCACAGCCCAGTCTGGAATATCGGTTTTAAGAGGTTGGAAAGGTGGCAATTCCGCAGGCTCCATCATTTGCCCAATGCTGCCATCCATAAGCACAGCGACGAGATTACGGTATTTTTCCGCCAAATCAAATGCTAACACGGTCAGATCAACAGCTTCCTGAACACTGGCAGG
Organism: Anaerolineaceae bacterium; assembly: GCA_016841525.1. Lineage (GTDB taxonomy): Bacteria > Chloroflexota > Anaerolineae > Anaerolineales > Anaerolineaceae > Brevifilum. The sequence continues at coordinate 506,633 of JAENYZ010000003.1, read as the reverse complement.
CGCCAGTACCAGCATATGATAATCACCGTGACCGCCGCCGTGAACGATCTGGTTATAATCTCCCTGTGCCGGGGCAATATTCCCAAGACCAGGGCCACCCCTCACCACATCAACCAGGACTGCGGGGACTTCTGTCCCTGCAATATAGGATAAACCTTCCATCATCAAGCTCACACCGGGGCTGGAAGATGAGGTCATCACCCGCTTCCCCGTGCACGCTGCACCATAAACCATGTTGATGGCGCCTAATTCGCTTTCAGCCTGGACAAAGGGACGTCCAATTTCAGGCATTCGGGCGGAGAGATGCTCCAGCAATTCTGTTTGTGGGGTGATTGGGTAGCCAAAATAGGCTTCAAGACCAGCGCGTAATGCGGCTTCAGCAACAGCCGTATTGCCTTTGATTAATTCTTTTGCCATCCTAAGCCTCCGCCTTGTTTCTTTCGTAACGGTAAACGGTAATGGCGGCATCTGGACAAACGACGGCACAAATGCCACAGCCAGTACAGGCTTCAGGATTTACCATATAAGCCGGGTGGTACCCTTTGGGCGTCAGCCGATCCATATCCAGGGCTAAAACATTATGGGGACAATCCGTCACGCATAATTCGCAAGCCTTGCAATACAACTCGTTGACTTCGATATATCCCTTCGCGGGCATAAACGATCCTCCTTATTATGTAAACTGTATGCGATGAGTCCTGTTCAATGATTGGTGAGTATTACAGGACAAGTGGTTATAGTATACTCCAAAAAAACACCCTCAATTTTTTAAGAGGCCGCGTGTGTCACAATTTAGGCGTGATTTCTATCATTTAATTCTAAGTCTTGATAAAAATAATTGATTTGCCCCCAAATTCGAATGATCTGCCTTTTACACTGACTGCAATTTATTAAATAATGAAGGAAGCTCATTCACCAGCGATGACTCCCGTTTTGACAGGTAGTGGATATAGGCTTCTCCCCCGGCGTAGAAAGAGACACGGCTGAAAGGAGGATGGATACCGCCTTTGTTTTCTGGCATACCTAAGTGATGTTTAACCAGGTTTTCAACCCAGCGAGCAAATCCTTCCTTCCACTCCTGCCAAACCATGTATTCAAAGTCGTGAAGCCCCAAATAAGATTTGAGTACCTTTCGACTCGAAAGCAATGCTTGGTGATCCTCAGATTTCAACGCATCCAGGAAAGTCTGATAAGGTTCAATGAAGTTTTCAGCGGTATACGGAAACGGATGTTCAATTTCCCACATGAAGTTCCCCTGTTCCTGTGCATGACGGGCAATATCAAGCTGCATCTTCAATGTTTGTTCGCAAGTTTCGTACTGGTAGCAGTGGACGAATTCATGCAATAGGGTCACATAGCCATCTGTCGAATCAAAGACTTCTGGGGTGACCACACAGGCAATTCGCCCGCTATAATCCTCAAGTTGAAAAGCAGCACGAATGCCAACAGGGATCGGCATAGGGAGGGGTGCAGATTTCATAAACTGATAAGCACCTTGTTCGATATCATAAATAAAAAACTGGTCGCAGACCACGACAGCGATTGGATAAAGCCGCTCAATCGCAGTATTGAGATGTGAGACTTTATTGTGTAATTCAATCAGTAATTTGAAAGATCCAGAAAATTTTCCGGTGTTCATATTTTTCTGACAAGGCTCTCTTTAGATAATTTGACTGACCTTACTTCTAAGCTGGTTTAATCGTTGATGAACATCAGAATAATCCGCTTGCAGCATATCCCAGGCACTGTACCCCTGGATGGCATAAGAGGCTGATACTGTGCCATACAAGCCTGCCTCAAGGGCATCGCCGGTGAGATGATACCCAACCATAAACCCGCCGCAAAATGCATCCCCAGCACCGGTTGTATCTACCACATCAACACTTGCTGCCGGCACATGAAACCCTTTCTGACTGAAAGCATCGAAGACAAAGCTACCCTGGTCACCCATCTTTATTGCAACTGCCCTCGGTCCGCATTTTGCAATTTCCTTCAATGCTTTCTCAACCTGCTGATTTCCCCAGATTGCCTGAACCTCTTGCAGACTGGGCAAAAATACTCGGCAATATTTTAAGCCATCATCCGCAAGGATTTCCTTTGGATTAACTTCTTCGCCAACAATCGCTAAATCGAGAGAGAAAGGAATATCTTTTTCGTGAAGTCGGTGCATAATATCAACCTGGGAGGAGACCGCCATGGGTGCGACATGGACGAATGAAGCGCCCAAATATTTGTATATGATCTCACCCGACTTCGGATCTAATTCTGGACTGCGCCCCGAATCAATGTGGAATACAATTTGGCGTTTCTTATTTTCCTCGTATAAGAGCCAGACCCTGATGTTAGGCAGGTCCACCCGCTTGATTCCATCAATATCCAGTCCTGCCCCTTCAAGCTTGAGAATGTTTTCCTGGGGGTAATCCGGTCCAATCAATGAGATAACGCCAACAGATCCAGGTTCGGACGACCACATTTTTGCCGCTGCAGCTGAATAGATTGCACCGCCGCCAAAAGCACCAAAACGCACCGTGCCATCTCTTAGGACGATATCATCCAGAGTGATATTGCCAATGGTGAAATACCTGGGGAAATCAGTTTTTGTCTTCTTTTGAGCTGCCAAATTAATATCCTTTACAATGATTGTCAACAATTATACTATTGCAATCATCACCAAAAATAACCAGTGAAATCATCTTTTTGATTCGCTGCCAATGGTAAAATCTAAGCATTCATAATAACACAGGAGATGACCCCATGCCCGAAGCTGTAATTATCGATGCCCTGCGCACACCCATAGGAAACCTGGGTGGTGCACTTGCCTCAATTCGCCCGGATGACCTGGCTGCGATGGTCGTTAAAGCGATTGTCGATCGCAACAGCCTTGACCCCAACATGATTGAAGAGGTCTATTTGGGATGTGCCAACCAGGCTGGCGAGGATAATCGTGATATCGCCCGAATGGCGGTTCTGCTGGCAGGCTTACCGGTGTCTATCCCCGCAGTGACCTTTAACCGCCTGTGCGCTTCCGGACTGACAGCCATTAACGCTGCCACCCGATCCATTCGAGCAGGTGATGGTGAGGTCTTCATCGCTGGGGGCGTTGAGAGCATGAGCCGGGCGCCCTATGCCATGCCCAAACCGACCACTCCGGTTGGGAATCTAACCGCCTACGACACCACCCTGGGCTGGCGTTTTGTTAACCCACGCATGGCAAAAAAATACAGCACCGAACCCCTGGGCGTAACAGCAGAAAATATCGCCGAGATGACAGGCATCAGCCGTGAATCCCAGGACCGTTTTGCATTAACCAGCCACCAGCGAGCAATCGCTGCCATTGATTCAGGAAAGTTCGCTGAGGAGATCCTGCCCGTACCAATTCCGCAGCGGAAGGGCGACCCCCTGGTCTTCGACACGGACGAACGCCCGAGAAGGGATACTTCTTTTGAAGCCCTCCAGCGACTTCGCCCAGCCTTCAAAAGTGACGGGTCGGTCACAGCCGGCAATAGCTCCGGCATGAACGATGGCGCTGCCGCGCTGCTGGTGATGAGCGAAAAAAGAGCAAAATCCCTGGGCTTAAAACCCCTTGTGCGCATTGTGAGCATGGCTTCCGCTGGCGTCCCGCCGCGTGTGATGGGCTTGGGTCCCATCCCCGCAACAGAAAAAGCCCTGGCGCGTGCAGAGCTTTCAATCGAAGCTATTCAATTGGTGGAAGTCAACGAGGCTTTTGCCGTGCAAACGCTGGCAGTCATGGACAGCCTGGGCCTATCGCACGAGATCACCAATGTTAACGGTGGTGCTGTTGCCCTTGGGCATCCCCTGGGATGCTCCGGCGCAAGGATCATGACCACCCTGGTGCACGAGATGCACCGTCGTGCTGAGACCGCACCCCGCCCGTTCTACGGTATGGCATCTTTATGCGTTGGCGTTGGACAGGGTGAAACCACCATCGTCGAATGGATGGACTGACCGAAAATCAATCCTTATCTTCGCCAAGGGTACTGGCAATCAAATCCTGAATGCGCCCAACCATGCTGACCGGGTCAGGGTGTAAGCCTTCGATCAACAAGGTATTCTCATAGATTTGTTCTGCAACCAGGTTGAATCTCGGATCACCCTCCTGCAGTTTTGACAGCCCGAGGATGATTTTGTGATTTGGATTCAATTCAAGTACCTTTTTAGGGATCTCAAAATTCTTATCCATCATCCTGTACACCCGCTGTACCGACTGTTCGAGTGCGCCTTCCGGGTCAACCAGGCGTGCAGGCGAATCCGACAAACGATGTGTGGTGCGCACACTTTCAACCCGATCCCCCAACACATTCTTGAACCTGAGGACCATATCAGCAATGTTCTCCGGATCCACTTCGGGTTTATCGGATTGTGCCTTCTCTTCCTCTTGCTCAGAATCAGGTAAATCTACAGCAGCGATATTCACCAAAGGATAATCCTCGTAAGATTTCAACTGCATCAGCATAAAGGGATCAACGGGGTCTGTCAGCACCAATACTTCAATATCCGCCTTTCGGAAGCCGTCCATGTGAGGGCTGTACTTGACAGCGTTGGGATCCTCACCCAGGAAATAGTAGATTTCCTTTTGATCTGACCCGCTGCGTTCAATATATTCGTCCAATGAAATCCAACCTTTGAGGTCCTTGCTGGTGTGGAAGCGCAGCAGCGGGAAAATCTTTTCTGGATGATCCTGCTCAACAGCCACGCCCTCTTTTAAGTACTGCCCGTAAGTTTCCCAGAAAGCAGCGTAATCCCCCGGAGAATCTGTGCCCAATTCTTTGAGCATATCCAGCGCCTTGCCGGTCACCAGGCGGGCTAACAAGGTCATCACCCGGTTGGACTGGACACTTTCGCGGGAGACATTCAGAGGCAGGTCTTCTGAATCCACCACGCCGTCAATGAAGTTCAAATATTGGGGAAGGAGCTCTGTAGAAAACTCCTGGATCATGACCTTTCGGGCAAAGAGTTTCAAACCAGGTTCCTTTCGCGGAGAAAAAACCAGGTTCTTGGGGTCTTTCGGTACAAACAACAGGGCATACATCTGTGCAGGCGCATCAACCACCATGTGTGTATGCGCCAGGGGGTCGGTGAAATCAAGAGTCAGCTGTTTGTAAAATTCCTGGTAGGCTTCTTTCTCAACCTCACGAGGATTTTGCCGCCACAACGCAGTTTGCCGGTTAACTGGCTCGTCCGCATCACCCACATAGATTGGATACTGGATGAAATCAGAATGTCGCTTTACCACCTGCCGCAAGCGAGACTCATCCAGGAATTCCTTCGCATCCTCCTTAAGGGTGATGCGCACTTCCGTTCCCCTGCGGTCTCGATTCGCCTTTTCCAACTTAAAGGTATCTTCGCCACTGGCGATCCAGGCAGCAGCTTCAGCCCCAGGCTGGTAGGAGCGGGAAACGACCTTGATCTCATCTGCCACCATGAACGCAGAATAAAAACCGACGCCAAACTGCCCGATGATGTCGGCTAAATTGCCTTCAGATTCTTTGGCAGCCTCAACAAAGGCTTTTGCGCCTGAACGGGCAATGGTACCCAGGTTATCGCGCAGTTCATCGCGGGTCATGCCGTCGCCGGTATCCTCAATGATCAACAGGGATTGATCCTTGTCTGTTCGGATGCGTATCTCCGGTGGTACGTCCGGGTCAAGAACATCACGATTGGTTAACATAATGAAATCCAGCCGCGAAAGTGCATCGGACGCATTGGAGATCAATTCTCGCAAGAAGATCTCCTGTTCCGTGTATAACGAATGAATCAGAATATCTAATAATTGCTGTGTTTCAGCCTTAAATGGAATTGGCTGTCCTTCAATATTGGTTTCTTTCTCTGGCATCGTTTTCCTCCAATTTATATTGATCTGTTCTTAAATATAATCAAAATCGATAAGAAAAGTATAAGAACATATCATTGAATTGAATAGAATTTACTTTTCCCCGGCAAAGAGATCAGGTATCGTCTATAATAAATGAAAGAAACAAGGAAAAGGATCAACACTAATGAGCATCTTGGAAAGATTATTCGGTTACCCCGTAATACGGCAGCTCCCACCGCAAACCAAAAAGGAAGTCAACAAGCTTCTGGCAGAACTGGTCAAGATTGGCAAAATGGACGATTTTCTATCCACACAACCAGGCGGACCTTTTAATGCGCGCTGTCACAATGTGCACGCGAGAAAAATCGGGCAACGCCTCAACGAAATTGGAGGCCTTGAATTGATGCAAGCGGCGCGATCCCATGTGAGAATTAAAATGAAAGCTGTCATGGCAGAGCATCTCGACTATTGCTGGCAGGACATTGGTGAATGGCAGGCGTAAGCAATCAAAAATATTTCCGCTAATGAATATATCACCTTGGATGTTACTGAATTATCAATTCCATTTTGTGTAGGGGCAGACCCCCGTGTCTGCCCAATTTGATTTAGATAAGGGCAACCACTGCCCCAGAAAATAGCTGGGGGCTTAAGCAGGGTTGCCCCTACAATATTCGTCAGTTAATATTATGCAATAGGAAATATGACACCCCTAAACGTAGTCATTTTTCCAGAATAAACGAAAAATACCCAATAAAATCTACTTGAAATGCAACCAAAGCCTGTTATTATCGTATATATAGAAGAAATTAATCATCAAATTCAAAGGAAGTGACCATGACTAATTCAGAAAATCAACCTCAACAAGAACCACAGCGTCAGCCTTATTACGATGAAAAGACGGAAGAAAAATACGAAAAAGAGGACGAAAAGCGGGAAGAGAAAACCAACCGCGACCCCTTAAGCTCCATTGCGTGGGCATTGATATTAATTTGGGCAGGACTGGTTTTTCTTGCCCAGAACTTAGGATGGTTGGATCAGATCGAATTCCAGGCGGTGGAAATTGAAGGCATCGCCCTGACTGGGATCAGCACCTGGGCAGTGATCATGATTGGTGCCGGTGTGATTGTCTTTTTTGAAGCGATCATCCGCACCTTTGTCCCGGCATACCGTTCGTCCACTGGCGGCAATTTCTTTTTGGCTGCCATCTTCCTTGGTATTGGTTTGGGGAGCATCTTCGGCTGGACCCTGGTATGGCCCTTCATCCTGATTGCAATGGGATTGTCAGCATTAGCCAGCGCACTCATTCAAAGGCGCTAAAAAGAACTTAGAGGACCCCAAAATCCAGGTTCTTGAGCATACGCCAGGTATGCACGAATGGCGTGGACCAGCGCTCGCGCCCGATGCAGCGAAAATAAGGCGGCCTGTACGCACGAATCAGGTCGCCAATCTTATACCTGGGGAGTACCGGCGTTGAGACAACCAGGCTGCCGGTTTCACCCGAACGCATCTCGTGAAGCATTTTGATCCCCTTTGGTGTTTCAATCTCGAAAAAGAACATATCATAATTGGGCACCCAGGCGCGCTTCTCATCCATTTGCTGCCCAAACATCCCCTCTGTTGTGCCGTAAATTTCCCTGATGGCGACTTCTCGCCCATACAAGGCTCGTAAAGTTCCGGCTCGATAAGTGTTGATGCCGGGTGTGCTGCCCAGGGTCATCACCATTACATTCCACAGGTCCTTTGGATAAGTGCGGTATTTTTTGTACAAGTACCGCCCGAACTCGATGGCTGTGGGCGCAACACCCCCAACCAGGGTCACATTCTGATCCTTGCACTGCTCATAAGCCAGGTCAAAACGCTGCTTCCATACATCCCAGGCTTTACTGCCGCCCAGGGCATCAATGTCTTCCTGTGATGGAACGGACCGAACCGGCGTTTTATGCGAAACAAATTTGGTGTAGATCCCGGAACTGTATCCGTACTCAATCTCCTTTTCGCCCACCAGAACTTTGCCGACTACCGACGGGAAATTCAAGTTTAAATTGACCCCAGCAAACACCTGGGGGGATTTGGACTGCAGCGCATACATCATCACCGCGCGCCCGGCGGAGACCCGCATCTCGATATCCGTGGCAGTCATGGGGATGAATTTGTTTTCGCCTTTGGTCGTGCCCCGGGTGATCGCCCACCCCAGCACCGGCTCGTTAAGCAGTAGCTCATTTTCTCCCGCCATGATGCGGTTGATGAGGGGTTTATAGTCATCATAGGTAGCAACCGGGAACTTCTCACGGTAATCCTCTACAGTGCCAATATCCTCGGCTCCGTGCGCTGCACCGTATTCTGTTTCGGCGTAGATGCTGAGAAAGCGCTGAAGGACGGTTTCCTGCGCCTTAGCAGGATCTTCAAGGGATGTCTGCCAGGGCTGCAGCATTTGGGTAACACGAGCCATAGGGTTTTGAGGTTTATCCATGGGATTAATCACTTTCTTGTAAATTACTGTTTTATCTTAGATATTTTATCATTATTGAAATTAAGCTTACGATAACAAAATTCCAGAGCCAGGTCACATTGGCGTGGGCCCTTCAGGTCGATATTATCTTTGAAAGCCTAATATGTCGTGCTGAAGCACTCAATCCATAAAATTATCACGCTGTTCAAAAATAATTTAATGTGAAAACCTTTTACCCCACTTTTCCTCCACCCATCTCTCTTGCTCTTTTCTCCCCCAGCCCCCTGGCGACCATCACCCCCACAGAGACCACAAAATACGCGCTGAACAACGCGGCTTCTGCCATATACCCCAGCACAGGCACGATCAGAAACGCCAACCCGACCTTGCCCAGCATCGTTAAAAAGCTGACCTTGAGCGGAATTTCTGCCTCCCCAAAAGCCAGCAGCAGCGACCGATTCCAGAAGAAAATATTCGCCACGCCATAGCCCACAAGCAGCACCAGCAGCACGCTGTAAGCCGGGGCATAGACTTCTTTATAAATGTAAATCGTGCGCCCAAATAAGGTCCAGGGCGAAAACAGCAGCTGACGCCCCAGCAGCAATAAGCCCGCCGCTACTGCACCCGTCCATGCCGCTGAGATTACCGTCACCCTTGTCAGCAGCTGCTTTAAGTGCGACCACTGCTTCCGGGCGACATTCTTTGTGATCTCCGGGAAAGTCGTGCTGATGAAGGGTGTGATCGGCATCACCACCAGATTGATCACTGCCAGTGCCACCTTAAAGTACCCCGCAACTGTCGTATCAAAGAAATAACTGACCCACAGCACTTCACTGTCACGAGCAAGGATGGTGACAGTGCTTGAGAAATTTGAGCTGAGGGCAAAGCGGATCATCGGTTTCTGCTCCGGCAGGTTACCGCGCATCGGTGTGCGCCACCAGCCTTTCCCCAGGCTCTTCGGCAGCCAATAGAGCGCCAGCAGCACTGGCCCAATCCCCAGTACCATCTTCCCGGCAAGGTAAACCAGCATCACGGCAAAGATACCGCCCTGATTTAAAAACACCGCCAGGAACAAGCCCGCCGCTAGCAGACTTTCAAATAAGTTCAATAATGCCTGTGATTTAAAATGCCCGGTTACCTGCAAAGCGCCCGTGGCACTTTCTGCCATCACGTTGCCAAGAATAGCGATGCCGTATATCAAAAACAAGCGCCGTACCGAGGGGTCCTTGGCAAAATTATTCGCTCCCCAGCCAGAGAGCAAAACCAGCATCAGGTAAGCCAAAACAGAGGTCGCAAATTCAGTGAGTGCAGCTGCTTTCAACACCGCTGCTGCGTTCTCCCTTTTTTCTTCTGCCAAATAGCCGCCCATATAGCGCACCACAAAATCAGCCATGCGGAAGGATAGCAAGCGGTTGATGTTAGTCACGAAGCTGATTACAACACCCAGCGCGCCAAAGCTTGCGACGCCTAACAGGTTCGCTGTCAGGATGCTTAAAACAGCGCTGATCGCCTGGCTGCCAAACAAATAAGCTGAATTACCGACGACTTTCTTTAAAACAACATCTTTCCCCCAATTTTTGATGCCAGAAAACGGCTTTTTCATGGGGTTTCGACTTGGCTTGCCCACGACCGTTCCTGTATGTACCAGTCCACCAGCCGGGTTACACCTTCTTCAAGGTCAACTTTCGGCTCCCAACCGAGGATTTCACCCGCACGGGTGACATCTGCCTGGTTGGTGCGCACATCCGCTTTGTGGAAATCTTGATGTGTGATCCTGGCCTTTTTGCCAATGCGTTCCTCAAGCATATCAACCAGGCGGTTGATGGTGATCACCTCATGTCCGCCCAGGTTGATGATTTCGTAGCCAACAGGTTTTAGCGCCTGGATTGTGCCCCGGGCGATATCATCCAGGTAAGTAAACCCACGTGATTGTTCGCCATCCCCATTGATAACCACCGGTTTGCCCTCCGCAATCCACTGGCAAAAACGGAACATAACCATATCCGGGCGCCCGGCAGGACCATAAACGGTGAAGTAGCGCAAAACGCTTACATCGATGTCATACAGATAATGATAGGCATGCGCCATAGATTCTGCACCCTTTTTACTGGCAGCATAGGGCTGCAAAGGATGATCGGTATCATAAGTTTCTTTGAACGGCGGTTCCGATTCCTCCGCATACAGGCTGGAGGTTGATGCCAATATAAACTTTGGGATATCTCGCTGGCGGCAAAGTTCCAATAAGTTCAAAGTGCCAACCATGTTGGTATTCACATATACCCAGGGGTCTGTCAAGCTGGTACGTACCCCAGCGCGTGCCGCCAAATTGATAACGCCGTCAACTTTTTCAGGCAGCCAGTCTCCTATGGTATCGATGCTGTCCTTTTCTGAGATGTCCATTTTCAAAAAATAGAAATCAGGATAGTCCTTCAAACGTGAAAGACGATAGTCTTTCAGGCGTACATCATAAGCATCGTTGAGGTTATCCACACCGTAAACAGCATGGCCGTCCTCCAGTAGAAGTTCTGCCACGCGGAACGCGATAAAACCAGCTGCACCGGAAATAAGGTAATTGGACATTAGAGCCTAACTACTTTTGGATTGTTTTTGCCAGCCTTGCCAAGGGCGTTGCGTGTATCGACCAGCATTTGCGCTGCTTCCAGGATCGCCGGGTAATCATAGTCATCATGGTTGGTGATGATCGCCACACAATCCGCTTTTTGAACCTCAGCCATCAGGTCGGTGACCGAATCCAACCGCAGGTTATCATGATCTAAATGTGGAATGTAAGGGTCATGGTAGACCACTTGAGCACCTTTGGTTTGGAGCAGGTGGATCACATCCAGTGCCGGGGATTCTCGCAGGTCGTCGATATTTGGTTTGTAAGCGATGCCAAGGATCAAAACACGGCTGCCGTTAAGCGGCTTTTTGGCAAGGTTGAGGGCATCCTGAATCTTGCTGAGGGTATAGCGGGGCATGTTGGTATTGATCTCAGATGCCAGCTCAATGAAGCGTGCGTTATAGTTCAACGATTTCAGCTTCCATGAGAGATATAAAGGGTCAATCGGGATGCAGTGGCCACCTAAACCCGGGCCGGGCGTGAATTTCATGAAACCAAAGGGCTTTGTTGCCGCTGCATCGATCACTTCCCAAACGTCAACCTGCAAACGATCGCACATGATCGCCAGTTCATTCACAAGCCCGATATTGATCATCCGGAAGGTGTTTTCAAGGAGTTTTGCCATCTCAGCGACTTCACAGGTGGAAACAGGCACAATCGTGTCCAGCGCTTGGTCATACCAGGCTGCCGCCACCTCACCACAGTCCTCGGTGATACCGCCGATGACCTTTGGGGTGTTGATGGTGGTCCAGTCCTCACGACCCGGGTCCACGCGCTCCGGTGAGAAAGCCAAAAAGAAATCATCACATACGGTTAATCCGCTGACTGACTCCAGCGCAGGCAGCACCATCTCGCGTGTGGTACCCGGGTAGGTGCTGGATTCAAGCACAACCACCATATCCTTATGAAGATACGGGGCAAGGGAATTGCTGGCAGAAACAATGAAGGACAAATCCGGATCCCCTGTTTTCCTGAGGGGTGTGGGGACGCAAATCGAAACGGCATCCACGTCCTGCAGAACTGAGTAATCTGTGCTTGCGGACAGCTTCCCCGCGTCAACAAGGGCACGCACGCGCGCTGAATCCACATCGAGAATGTAACTTTCTCCCCGATTGATCGCCGCTACCTTTTCTTCCGCCGGGTCAACGCCGATCACAGTAAAACCAGCTTCTGCAAACACCACTGCCAGGGGCAGGCCAACATAACCAATACCTACAATCCCAACTCGGGCAGAACGGTCCTCAAATTTTTGTATCAATCTTGTTTTCAATGAATCCATCTAATTTGTCCTTATTAAGCGCATAAAATCAAAACATAATTTTATCATAAGCAGTAAAACATCAAAAAAATATTTAGAATAAGCTCAACTGCTCCGTGCCGTGATCATCCCGGGTATCTTCCAGGGTTTCCACCGCACTCAATGAGTTCAGATCGGGGTTGCTGCGTCGTGCTTCCTGTGCTTCTTTTATCATCCCCGGCAATTTCTGAAAGTCCTCCACCACAACACTTCGCAGTGAAGGCTGATGCAAAGCCGCAGCGGGATGATACATGGGAACGATCATTCGCCCGTTTGACCAAAATGACCGCCCGTGAATGCTGCTGATCTTGCCGTTGTTGATGAAATGTCCCATCGAAAACCTGCCAAGAGTAACAATCACATCTGGATTGATAGCAGTAATTTGGCGTTCAAGATAAGGCTTGCATGCTTCCAATTCTTCAGGCTGCGGATCCCGATTGCCTGGTGGGCGGCATTTGACCACATTGGTAATAAAAACATCCTCCCGCTTGAGCCCGGCTTCATCCAGAAGTTCATCTAAAAACGAACCCGCAGCACCCACAAAGGGCAGTCCCTGTTGATTTTCATGAAATCCAGGTCCTTCCCCGATAAACATAAGCGTGCTGTTAGGGTTGCCCGCACCCGGGACTGCATTTCTACGAGAATAATGCAGCTTACAACGTGTGCAAACTGATGTTTGTTCCGCAATTTCTTTAAGTACCGCTTCAGCGTTCACTATGACCTCCTACAAGAATTCCAAACCTCAATAATCTTATCCGCCTTGTGCCAGCTGGGCAAGTTTTTCCAGGTCAAGCGCATCAAGAGTCATCAAAACGGCATCCTCGTGGGTATCTTTGTAATAATCCTTTCGCAAACCTACAGCTTCAAAACCAAATTTGCGATAAAGCGCTTGAGCCGCAAGGTTGCTCTGACGTACCTCAAGCAGTGCCTGTCGTGCACCCCGCTGCAGGCATTCTAAGAGCGACAAAGCCAGCAGTTTTTGTCCAATTTTCTGTCCGCGAAAGCCAGGTCTGACTGCCAGCGTGCCAATATGCGTTTCATCAATAACCAGCCAAATGACGATCGAAGCCACAATCTGGTTTTCGCCATCAGATGCTGCTTGCTCTGCAACCCAGCAAACCGAATTTCGCCCGCGTTTGATCTCATAAAGAAAGGCGTCTTTTGGCCAGGGTGTCGGGAAGGCGGCACGGTCAATAGCTGTCACCTGGTCCAGATCCGAAGTGATCATGGGACGAAAAATAAGCTGCGCCTGGTTCTGATTCTCAGGCATCTTAATCGGGGATAGAATTACTCGTGCTCAGGTAAATAGGTGCCAATGTCACGGGGTCATCTGCCTGGTCGTTTTCCAGTCTTTCCCAGCCAATCTCTGCCAGGAAGCCGGCACGACGTAAGGACAAAGATGGCGAGGCAAGGATGGCATTTTTCCAGCGGCGGCCGATAGTTGAGCGCGCTTCTTCTGAAAGCTCCCCACAAACCAATGTTGGCTCTTTGATCATTTTGACCAATTCTTTAGGATCAATCACGGCTGGCGCCTCCTGGGCTTGCCATAAGCCATTTTCAACCCTGTAAGGGGAATAAGCCAGGCGTGAGCGCCCAGCTTGCAGCACTGCAATCATCGGTTTATCATCCAGCGGCTGTGCTCTTGCAATTACATCCAGTGAAGGTACTCCGGCAACAGGCAGGTTTAAGGCCAGCGAAAGCCCCTTGGCTGTCGCCAAACCGATTCGCAAACTGGTAAATGACCCTGGGCCAATCGCCACAGCCAACCCCGTCAGATCTTCGCTTGTTGTTCTCGTGTGATGGTAAAGGGCGTCAATGGCAGGCGCCAGCTCAACGGTGTGGTGATGCTGGCTCTTCCAGCTCATCTCATATCGAATAAAGACACCATCATATAGCGCCAGGCTGATCCAGGATGTTGACGTATCAAAGGCTAATAACACTAGAAATCTCCATACAATTTTCGTCTTAATTGGTCAATAATCTTCTCATGACGCTTTCCCTGGGATGTCAGCCGCATTGCACGGTGTTCCATCCCGGTGTATTTCAATGTGATCCACAGATAAGACTCCGGCAAAACACCCTTGACCTTCTCTGCCCACTCAATCACAATCGGACCCTGGCTGAGCATACGATCAAAGTCCAGAAGGTCTGCATCCATGCTGCCGTTCAGGCGATAGGCATCCAGGTGATACAGGCGTTCCTGGTCCGCCCGCCGATATTCGTTCACAATCATAAATGTGGGGCTGGAAACGGGGTCCAATGCACCCCACCCCTGTGCAATCCCCTGCACAAGCGTGGTTTTGCCAGAACCCAGGTTCCCTTCCAGGCAAATGACATCCCCAAGCCTCAGGTAACCACCCAGGTGAATCCCTAAACGCCGGGTTTGATCCGGGCTGTGGCTGAAAAATTCAAAAATGCTGTCATCTAATATTGGCATAATTTATCTTTAATATCATATCAGATTTGTGGATTATTAACAATCTTAATTATCTCACCCGCAATCTCCATGGATGCATCTGGGCGTGCCAGGCTTCTTGAAACCGCTGCTACCCTTTGCAGTTCAGAAGGATGCTCAAGCCATAGCTGCAAGGTCTCAACCACATCCATCGAACGCGGCGCCCAAACACCAGCTCCCTTATCAACAACGTAATCAATATTGCCATCTTCCTGACCCGGCATCCGGGAATAAAGGATAATGGGTAAGCCCGCAACAAAGGCTTCAGAAATCGTTCCCGGTCCAGCCTTGGTGACAATGATGTCAGCAGCGTTCATCAAGTCCGGCATGTTCTCAACAAAACCCAAAACTTCATTGGGTGTCTGAAGATCCGCCTCCTCCAGGTTTTGCTTCAAAGATTGGTTTCGTCCGGCAATCACCACCATCATCAAATCCAGCCCAGCCCCATCAACCGCTCGAATCATTTCTTCGACCGGTCCCATGCCCTCACCGCCGCTGACCATCAAAACAACAGGCAAATCCTCTGGCCACCCAAATTTCTTTCTTAACTCGCTTTTTGTCGCAGTGGGTCGTCGGTATTGGTCTGCTATCGGCTGGCCAACCACCTTGATTTTGCCCGGATTTAACCCAAATTCAAGCCCTCGATCTCGGGCTTCATTTGTTGGCGTGAGGGTCAGGTTTGCCCTTTTGCTGTACCAAAATGCATGGGTGGTCACCATATCGGTTATCACAATCATATAGGGGATGGGGTTCTCTTCCAACGCCCTTAAGATCGGCGTGTTGACAATGGGATGAACAGAAAGGAATAAATCACAGGGATGTTCCTGTACCAAATTTGCCGTAGACTTGCGTATATAAGGCCACAATACTTCTTGAATGAATTTTGAGCGGCGTTTGCCGTCGCTCAGTTTATAGCCAAGTTTCCACAATTCAGGCACCTGTCCCATCTGCGCATAGGTCGCGGGTGCCAAATCAAATGGCGGGGGCGCATATTCAACAAAGAAATCCACCATCTCAGTTGTAACCTGGTTGGGATAATAAATTTCCAAGGCTTCAATGATCGCCTGGGCTGCGCTGCGGTGTCCGCCGCCGGTATCTGAAAACAGGAAAACAATGTGAGGTGTTTTATTATTCCTGGGCATCATTCACCTCAGCTTTGCTCACAACGGTTTTCATCCGGTTCCTGAGAGAACGCCGATCAAGCATGATTCGCCTGCCGCAGGTCATACACACCAAACCGATATCCGCACCCAGGCGCACAACACGCCACTCATAACCCCCACATGGATGGGGTTTACGCATTCGAATTACATCGTTTAAATCTAAATCGGGTAACATTTTTGGATTATACCACTGTGAAAAAATCAAGCATTTACTATCGAACGGCTCAGAATTATGCACTGAGTTTCTATTTGCTATTTCGTCTCTTCAGCCAGCAATTCTTCTACGCGTGGATGGTCCTTATAAAATCCGCGATATTCTGCTGGAAGCAAGGCAGCAATGCGGCACATTATCTCATCGGTATTGCGAGCAAGCCAGCCCTGGCGATCATCTTGATCCATTTCTGGCAGCATGTAGGCTTCTCCAACGCGAACATTAACAGGGGGTCGCTTCAGTTTGAGAAAATGTGCATTGATTTTTTCTGAACCAATAATGCCAACCGGGACAATCGGGACTGAAGCCCTTGCCGCCATCAAAGCAGCGCCAGGTTTACCTTCCAGCAGTCCCCGAAATTCTCTGCTGCGAGTGCCCTCAGGGGCAATACCCACGATTGCGCCGTGCCGTAGTTGATTAAGCGCATCTCTCATTGCAGCAAAGTCGGTTGTCGTCCGGTCCATCCAGACCATTGTCCCAACCTTTTCCAGTACCCACTTGAAAAATGGCTTTTCCTGGTATTTCTTCGCAATGATCGCGACCAAATCCTCCCGGTCAGTAATTGCAAGCAGGATTGGGGTGTCCAATCGGCTCAGGTGATTGGTGGTGATCAATACCCCGCCTGTGCTTGGAATTCGCGATGGATTCTCCACTTTGAATTTGGTGAGTGTCCTCACTAAAAATCGTACCGGTTCTAATAAGGGGTATTTATTCATGCGTAAATGCTCCTGGGGAATTCAGGCTTTGATACTGGACCCTTATGCAATGAAATTTTATTCATTTTCCAGATCCTGGTCGATGATCGTTGTTTCAAGATGATTTTGTTTTCTAAAATGCCTGCTGATCAAGGCAATGCCAATCATAGAAATGATAAAAAGGATGAGTGTTGGCAAGCTGTATAAAAGATTTTGCCAGACTGTTGCTTCCTCACCAAGAAATAGAAGTGAAGCAATCCCGGTGAGCAGTGCCACAGCATTCCAAAGGCCGTGCAAGATTATCGCAAATAATGTGGTCAATGATAAAAAATGCCATTTGCCATCGCTCCATGCAACTGCCAACCCCCAGCCAATCATTCCGGATGCCAGCATATGCAAAACACCTGTGCCTGCGCGCCCAATCGCCAAGATTAACCAGTCCATCGCTGTGATCGACACTGTGAAATACATCACGTTTTCAATAAATGCAAAGCCAGCCCCGCATAATAAGCCGCTCACAAAACCCTCCTGCGGCGTGATCTTATGGCCAGCCATCGGCCATAAGGCAATGGTCTTTATGACTTCTTCAATAATTGGAATGACGCCGGCGAAAAGGACAAGTACCCACACAATGACGCCCGGCTGAAGTATCGCTGGTCGTAATAGTTCAAGCAGTCCATTAACATCATTCTGATATATTGAAACCTGGTTGAACAAAAAGGTCAAATCTCTTTCAAAAGAAGGGTCAATAGATGTATTGTATGACACCCAGAGGGCACCCAAGCCGCCTAAAATCAAAATAGCGATAATTTCTAAAATGATGACAATAAAGGGCGTGATGGTCAGGCTGAAGCCAAAGATTCGCCACTGCCTTACCTGCAAGCCTCGCTTTAAACCCCTACTGGCATATAAATAAACCCACAATATCGGTAAACCGGCGACCAGAAGGTTGATCGGTCCTAAAAGAAAAGCTGCCGCCAGAGGGCGGTCAGCGACAAACCAACCGATCAATACGATCACCGGCCACAAGGACAGCAGCCATAAAACATTTTTTCGAGAAGTGGGGCGGCTTGTATCCAGCCACGCAGGAGGATCTTGTGCACGTAGTTTGGACAGGCTCAGCAAAAACACTGGTATAAGCATGAAGCCAGAAAGAATTGAAGACCAGGCTAATAAACCAAAGTTTATCACCTGGTCCATGCCGCCCTGCGTCGAACTAAAATTCGAGACCCACAATACAGTGAAACTAATTGCCTGGATCAGAAAATAGGCTGTTCCCAGCCCGCTCAAACCCAGGCTTAATATCGTACGCCAATCCCGAGTGTTCGTTTCTCGAGCTTCCATAAAAAGCGAATCCCTTATCGCTTAATTCTCAATGATCTCAATCCCATTAATGATCGTTGCGCCTTCAAAACCCACCGCCGTGTTTGGATCTCGCAGTGCAATCTCATCCAGAATTGGCATGCTTTCCTCTTTGACCTCGCCAAAGATGGTATATCCGCCGTCAAGATCCGTTGTCGGTCCAAGGGTGATAAAGAATTGGCTTCCATTGGTATTTACACCAGCATTTGCCATTCCCAAAACCCCGGCGCTGTCAAAGGACAGACCATTCCCGGTTTCATTATCAAAGGCGTAACCCGGGCTAACCGCACCTAAACCAGATGGGTCACCTGCCTGGGCGACAAAATCTTCAACGACCCTGTGGAAATAAACACCATCATACCAACCCTCCTGGGCAAGGAAGACAAATGAATTGACCGCTAGGGGTGCGACATCGGCAAAGAGATCAATCTGAATCTCACCGGCGCTGGTGTCCAAAACTGCGGTATAGGATTTTTCCGGTTCTATCACCCAGGGTGGGCATTCTTCATAACCATCAAATGCATAAATACCGATCAAACCAAATAAATTTGGATTGTTATCACGATACACCCGCCCATTGACGACAACAAAAGGTGTGTAATGCATGCCCAATTCCAGGCGATAAGCGTTTGTTTCTTCCAGTTCCTTTCGAGCTGCTTCATCTGTTAAATCAGCTTCAAACTGTTCCACATCCATCCCCATATTTTCAGCCTGCACAAGGATCCAATCGATAAATTCATCCTCGGTAAAAGTATTCCATTGGCTCTGGTTTGCATACAAAAAATCATGCATTTCCCAGAACATACCCTGGGCACCGGCAGCTTCACCAGCCATACCAGAAATAAATGCTAAATTATGAATGGATGGAAGCGGCAAATGCCTGAATACCACTTTAATCGTATCAGGGAAAGTTTCAAGCAAGAGCTCGGTATATTGAGCAAAACCCACACATGCCGGGCATTGAAAATCCGCGTATTCAAAGATTGTAACTGGGGCTTCGGGGTTGCCGCGCACCCAATCCTCTTCTAAATCCAGGGGCGGCATCTGATCAGCCGCTGCCTGGTATTGGTCTGTTTCTGCCGTGGTTTCATAATTATAAACCGTCGTACACGGCATGGTATCACCCTGTAATACATCCTCAGTTTCTGGAACTTCCTGGGTGGGCAATTCCGTTGGTACAGCCGTAGCTGTTGGTTCAGGTGTTTTGGATGAACAGGCAGAGAGCAAGAAAACACCAATAATCAAAATGGCAAATAGTTTTTTGAACATCAATCGACCTTTCTCATTGTCAATACTTTTAATAGTCCTGCTTGAATCTTAATCCATGAAGCATCAATTTATTTTTGTTTAAGTCGGCTGATCACAGCCTGACGCATATCTTGCTGAACCTGGTCCTTATCCTTTGAAGCATCAATAATATCCCATCGTTCAGGTTCTAATTTCGCCAGTTCCAAATACCCCTGGCGGACCCGTTTATGGAAGGCTTCTGCATACGCATCGAGGCGGTTCCATTCAGAGTCATTTTTTCGTTTTCGTTCCAAACCCATCTCAACTGGAATATCCAAAAGCAAGGTCAAATCCGGTTTTAAGCCGCCAGTTGCATAATTAAGCAGGTAGCGAAGGGTCTCTAAATCTGTTTTGTGGCCATAACCCTGGTATGCAAGGGTCGAATCGCCGTAACGATCACAAAGTACAAGCTTTCCAGCTTCAAGAGCAGGCCTGATCAGTCCCTCAACATGCTGGGCGCGTGCTGCCAGGAATAATAAGATCTCCGTACGGGGGACAATCGAAACATTCTTCAAATTCATCAATACATCCCGAATTTGATCGCTTACGGCTGTGCCGCCGGGCTCCCGGGTGACGACCACATCATAGCCTTCCTCCCGCAAATAATCTGCCAGGGAAGGAACCTGTGATGTTTTCCCGCTGCCTTCCGGTCCTTCAAGGGTAATAAACATGGTTATTCTCTAAATATCCTTACATGCCTGTTGGGTTCTTTTCCGTATGAATGGGAAACAAGCTCAGCCTGGCGCGCCATTTCGTGCTGTAAACGTCGAATTGTTGAGGAAGCTGGCGCTAAATCGACCCAGCGTTCACCATTCAGCACAGCCTGAATCGCCGCCTGGGTTTGATCAACAGCTACATTCTCGGACCCTTGCTTATTGTTCACATCGCTGAGGTTGAAAAGATCAACCAGGAATTGCTCCATTTGCTGGCTTGTGTTGGATCGCAGCACAAAGATGGGCATACCGCGCTGCTCAGCCTCAATGACGGGCTGCTGACGTTCCCGATAATATCGTCTTAAGGTCAGCAAAGCGTCCGCATCTTGAAGATTTCGCACAATTTTTGCCGGAACTTTCAATTGCTTTCCCGCTTGCAGCAAACGATTTCTTGCTACCCCATAGGGATAGATAGCAACTGGTTTAAGCGCCTGGCGTTCTTCCTGGAGCATTTCCATCGATTCTTCAAGGGCTCCGACTTCACGCCCACCGTTAGTCTGGCGCTGCCCACCGGTCGAACGCGAAAATGGCGTGGTATCTCGCTTACCAGTGCGGCTGAGTGCCTGTGCGGCTGTGCTCAGCCTGGGTGCGGCTGGCTTCTGAATGTGAATTTTATTCTCATCGTCACGGTAGCGAATTTCAGGCGGCAGTGGGTACCCGCGCAAGAGCGCATCTACAGCAGCACCCACATCGCTTTGAACAGCGATACGATTGCGATCTTGAATTTCCACAAGGACATCAAATGTTGGTGGTGCCCTGCGTTCAAGCACTGTCTTCTGTGTACCTCGCCGACGCGCTTCATCATCTGAAAGGGTGACGGATTCAATGCCGCCAACCAGGTCTGAAAGGGTTGGGTTGAGAAGCAAGTTTTCCAGAGTATTCCCGTGTGCTGTGCCAATCAACTGCACACCACGCTCGGCAATGGTTCTGGCAGCCATCGCTTCAAGCTCCCGCCCAATCTCATCGATAACGATCACTTCAGGGTTGTGATTCTCGACTGCCTCAATCATCACTTCGTGCTGCAATGAGGGCTGCGCAACCTGCATCCTGCGTGCGCTGCCAATCGCCGGGTGCGGAACATCCCCATCGCCGCCGATCTCATTGCTTGTATCAACAATAATCACACGAGCCGTTTCAGCCAGGATCCTTGCAGCTTCTCGTAAAATCGTGGTTTTCCCCACACCAGGACGTCCTAAAATCAGGATGCTTGCTCCCGACTCAATCAAATCCTGGATGATATCACTGGTGCCGTAGACGGCACGCCCTATTCGGCAGGTTAAACCCACAACATCACGATGGCGGTTGCGGATCGCAGAAATACGATGCAAGGTACGTTCAATGCCAGCACGATTGTCTGCGTCAAAATCACTGATCGATTTGGTGATCATATGAATCTCTTCATAAGTCACCTCTTTATCACTCAGAACAGCTTCGCGCTGAACAAAACGGGCTGTTGGCAAACGGCCCAAATCCATGACTATTTCCAAAAGATTGTCACTGTCATCCAGTTCACGCACAACTTTTGCAATGTGCGGCGGCAGGACATCCAGCAGTAAATCCAAATCATCTGTTATTTTTTGATGTTCTAACATATATTTTTTCAAAACTTTTTTCCGTAATAATTTTTTATTCTTTTCAAATCAACAATCAATAATTGTATCCGATTTTTGTTAACATCTTCTTTGAATGCCCAGCAGGAGCCTTGGCGGCTTAATGCTGATTATTCTTAATTGGCGCAAGTGGAACCGTAGGTTCAGGGTTTCCATTTTCGACGGCGCCAAAAGGAAATTCTGCTTTTATCCTTTGTCTAAGCGCCAGGTAACGCACCATCAATGCCTGCTCAAGACCAGGACTGGCTGGCGAGCTAACCAAAGCATTTTCGAGCCAGGGTTGATACGAACGGGCAATTAAATAAACCGTCCTATCGTTAAGATCCGGTAGATCCTCAAGAAGTTGACCTACCAGGTCGAGTGGACTTTCTTTTGTTTGAGGATGCAAAAAAGGTAAAACCCAGGCGCCAGCCGGGCCGTACACCAGGTCTGCATATGCCTTCAAATCGCCGTCCTGATCGTAATAAACCATGCCCAGCATTTTACGTTTTGTCAGCGGCTCTACCGTTTGAATGACAGGGGGCACCAGTGTAGCGTAAAGCCCTCGCATGGCTTTTACATCACCGCTGGTCCAAATTCGCCATTGATTGATATCCTTTTTTGGTCCTGTCCATGGTTTTTCAAATCGGAACACACGCTGTTTGGCTAAAACCGAAAAACCTGACTGGCGAAAAGCGCTAAAAAGGTCAGAATCAACCGACAAATCAGCAGTGATATGCTTTGCGCCCCATTGTCCTGCCTGGTTAATCAAACCTTCCAACAGCAGCACCATATCCTGGGCGCCCTGATCTTCAGATGGCAGCAGGTAGTGCAGCTGCGTTCCATCCCAATCACCAGGCTGATAAATTTGTCCAATGGTTTTTAACCCCGATTCTTCGGGATCATAAACACCCGTGAACACGTGGTCCATTGGGTTGAAGGATGATATCAATTGCGTCCATGAAAGTGGGGCGCCGCGCGTAAAAGCCAGCACATTATCTGTGCTGATTAATTGGCTGCGGTGACGAAAGACATAAGGCCAATCGTACCAAAGGATCGGTCTGACTTTTATGATTGTGTTAACTCCACAAAATATCGGTGAAAACGGTCGTCTTCAGTCAACTCCGGATGGAAAGAAGTCGCCAATAAGCGGCCTTGCTTTGCAGCAACAATTGCTCCATCTGGAAGTTTCAATAAAATTTCCGCTTTACCATAAACGGATTTGATCATTGGCGCCCGAATAAAGACGGCATGGTAAGGCTGTGATTCACCATTTTCTAAAAAGGGCACTTGTAAATCAATTTCAAAACTATCAACCTGCCTGCCAAAGGCATTACGCTGTACTTCAATGTCCATCAATCTCAGCAAAGGCTGGTCTCGCTTGACATCCTTGGATAAAAATATAGCACCAGCACAGGTTCCCCAAATAGCATGCTGCTGTCCAAATTGACGCAAAGGTTCAATAAGATCGTAATCTTCAGCTAATTTACCGATGGTGGTTGACTCCCCGCCAGGAATGATCAAGCCATCAAGCCCTGCCAGATCTCGCGGCAGCTTAACCAGGCGCGAGGAAACACCAATGGATTGGAGAACCTTAGTGTGCTCGTGAAAATCTCCCTGCAGAGCAAGGACGCCGATATTTATCATTTTTCGCAATAATCCCTGCGGATTACCAGCCGCGTGATGCAATCAATTCAGATTCCGGGATATCCGTCACCTGGCGGCCAACCATGGGTTCACCTAAATTCCGGCTGACCTCTGCCAAAATCGCAGGATCATTGTAATGGGTTGTTGCTTTTACAATCGCTCTGGCACGCTTTGCAGGATCGCCTGATTTGAAAATACCAGAACCCACAAAAACGCCGTCAACGCCAAGCTGCATCATCAGACCAGCATCTGCCGGGGTCGCAATGCCGCCCGCTGCAAAATTAACAACGGGTAAACGTCCCAATTCCCGGGTTTCTTTCACCAGGTTATAAGGTGCACCGATCTCCTTGGCAAAGGACATCAGCTCTTCTTCGGGCATATTCTGCAATCGACGAATTTCACCCATCACGGTGCGTGCATGCCGAACAGCTTCAACGACGTCGCCTGTTCCGGCTTCACCTTTGGTGCGAATCATTGCGGCACCTTCACCAATGCGGCGCAAGGCTTCACCCAAATTACGACAGCCGCAAACAAAGGGGATCTTGAAGTCATGCTTGTTGATATGGTATTCTTCATCAGCGGGGGTTAAAACTTCTGATTCATCAATGTAGTCCACACCAAGGGATTCAAGGATCTGGGCTTCAACAAAATGCCCTATACGGACCTTTGCCATGACCGGGATGGAGACCGTCTCCATAATTTTTATGATCAATTCAGGGTCGCTCATACGGGCAACGCCGCCATCAGCACGAATATCCGCTGGCACCCGCTCCAGGGCCATCACCGCAACTGCACCTGCATCCTCAGCAATTTTGGCATGCTCTGGTGTCACCACATCCATGATCACACCGCCCTTGAGCATCTGCGCTAAACCTCTTTTAACTTTTTCTGTTGCGACCTGTTGTTCCATAGTACCTCCGTCTTATTTTATTCACACGAATTCTACCACGCGGAAGGTCAAGGAACAATAAACACTGCTAGCCCTCAGTAAAATCGAAGGAAAATGACTTAAATATCATCAAAATATTTCGTTTCTTCCAATAAATCCTTTTCATCTTTCTCGATTTCAAACCCTTGTGAATCCTCCACAACGGATTCCAATTCCGCTTCTTCAGCAAGGCGTAAAGCTTTAGGGGTTGATCGAATCGTCATGGACCATTTCCCGCAATTGTCACATCGATCAAGCCTGCCTACAACCAGGTTAAATCCCCAGATATGCCTTGGGAAAGGCCGCCCGCATTTTTTGCAGATCGTACCGCCTAAGATACCATAATTTCGAGGTGCACCAGCCTGGCGGGAGCTTTCACCACTTTTCTTTATGATCAAGTTTTGGATCAATGCCACAAGCAGCAGTGAGCCCACGACGACACCGCCAATGACAAGCAAAACCGTCCACATTTGACGATTTGCTTCACTCCGGCTGAGGAAGTTATACTGGGCATAAGATGTCATTTGCTTGCCCCCGTCATTTAATTCAATCTCAGCATAAATGCGGTGCATCCCAGGATCAAATTCATCTGTTTGGAATTGGTATCTGTAGGGTTCCGTCTCGAGGCGCTGTACCAAAACATCGTCAACATAGAAATTTACGCTGTTGATCGCTTTCTCATCGCCAATCAGGCTGATGGTGAAACGCCCCTGGATATTGCTGCCCATGTTGTAACCAAAATCCTTCCGGACGCGAATCTGGAAGTCAGAATCCTGTGCATTTACAGTCAGAGTCGAAGCAATGGATAAGCAAAGGGTGAGGAATAAAACAATAATGGTTTTGATTTTCATTGTGTTCTTTCTAAATCTTAGGTGTAATGAATAGCCAGAGGTAAATTCTATCTTCTTTTTCGAATTCAGGTGATGGTAAAAGAGCGTGGGTCAAAATCAGCATGCGCTGCAATTAAATCTCGAATTTCCTCCCAGGGAACGGATTCAAATTTATTTAATATCAGATATCGCATGGCTTTACCAGATCCCCTTAGCAAGTGCGTTTCATCCGGGATAAAAGCCCCATGGGTAAAATACAATCTTACATGATCAGATTTGATGGCGATTCCACAAACACCAGCACTGACCGGACCGCCCAATTCCTCAAAGTAATATACAATTCCCCCATGACGGATATCCTCTGCGGCACCGGGTGCAACCTATGCGACAATATTGCGCAGTTCCAACACAATTTCTCGCAGACCCGGGTCTGAAAATTTCAGAAATCCCTCAATAGTACGGAAAGGAAGCATAGGCCAAAATTAATTTTTTCTATCCCCTGACCAGGCTAATAAATACATTATTGCTGGTGGAATTAGCAGAGCCCAAATCAACAGGAAATTTACTGTCCATTCCCTGTAAAAAAGGACATATAGTGCTTCGCGCACCGGCATAATGATGATGGTGATCAGTGCACCCAAACGCTCAAACCGCCATCCCAGGACCAAACCCAGGATCGCAATCAGCCACAGGCTCAATATAAAGAGCTCCCGCCCTGTAATCGGGTTTACGGCATGTGGGTCCGGGCTTAATGCCCTCACCAGCGCCAGTATTAAAGCCAGCAAACTCCAAATACGCGCAATCCAGCGCAGAATCTTCACGCGAACCGTCGAATCCCGATTCCCTAAAATCCAATGCCCTTTAGATTTTTTCATAATGACTTTACCTGCTTTCGTTTATATAAGCTTTTCTGTTTTTCCAGCCAGGTTACGCAGATACTCCAACTGACCCAAATGATAGGTGTTATGGAAAAAGTAGAAGAATGCCACATAGCCTCGCCGGCTCTTTCCCTGCCAGAAATCTATCTCCTTATCAAAATCAGCTTCATTCATTTGAGAGAGCCGATCAACGATTTTATTGGTCAACTGCTCATAAATATCGACCAGATCATCTAATGCCAGAACACCCGCTTCTTCGCCGCGTATCGGTTCAGAGCCGATGCGGTAGCGGGTCAGGTCGGGAAGGTGTTCCGAAAGCTCCACCTCCAATACTTCAAGTATCTCTTCCAAATTGACCACCAGGTGTCCCATCACCCAATTTAAGCAATTGCCGCCCGGTTGGGGCTGCAGCAGGCTGTCTTTTGTTGTCAGTCCCGCCGTCTGTTGTTTTAGAATATCCAGCTCACCAGAGAGCATTTTTGAAAAATCATCGACTCGTATCATCTTTTCCCTTTCAAAAAATTATTAGGACGCTGTTTGATAGTTAAATATTGATGCCGGGTTAAACGACCAGGCTCCCGTCCTCGTTAAATTCCCAAAATTCTGCCCAGGCAACCTCCCAATAATAGCCATCCGGATCCGTGAAGTAACCGCTGTAACCGCCCCAAAAGACCATCTGTGCGGGTTTTACGATCTTACCACCAGCTTTTTCCGCCAATTGCAGCACCCGGTCCACCCCTTCTTTTGTGCGTGTGTTATGCGCCAGGGTGAATCCGGGAAATCCAGATCGATCTTCATTTATTTGTGGAGAAACATCTTCCGCCAGTTTATCCAGAGGGTAGAGCGCAAGACGCGTTCCTGATGTTTGAAAGAAAATGATCCCATCTTCAAGCTTGCCCTGCGTCGGGAAGCTCAATCCTTCTTTATAAAAGCGATAAGATTTTTCTAAATCTTTAACCCCCAGCGAAATGATGCTTATTCGTGATTCCATTGATTCCTCCTTTTGAATTACCAGGTTTTCTGCCAGGATTGGTAGTGACCATATTCTGCGCCAACGGTGGTTTCATATAGCCTGTTTGGTCCGGGTTCAAAACCTGCCACAAACGCCCACAAACATCCCATACGCTTAAGTCGATGCAAGCCTTCGGTCAGCAGTGCCCGGCTCAATCCCCGACGCTGATGTGAAGGTACGGTCGCAACCGGTTCAAAATACGCACTGCGGGTGACATCATCAAACCAAATGGTGCAAAAAGATACAATCGCCCCATCAGGCGCGATGGCAACTAAATCCAGATCCCTTCGATACAGCGGCGCAGTCTGAATATTACGGTACCAGGTGGGGTCATCACGGTTTTCAACAGCAATCTTAATATCCCCTTGGTGAAAGCCCAAACCGGAGGCATAACAGCGCTCCAGGAGTTCCAGTCCATCACCCAGTGAGCGAATGGTAAATCCATCCGGAACTTGCACCTGGGGGATGGGAAGGCTCAGGTCACGCCGATGCTGGGTTTCAACCCAGCCTTTACGCTCATACCCATGTTGCGTTAAAAGCTCTCGTCGCAGTGGATCATCCGCCATCGCCCAGACCCCCAAAAAACGCTTACCATTTTCCTTTTGAATAGAAAGCTTCTCTTCAGCCACCGCAAGCATCTCTTCTTCTAATTCCCTGGTTTCATAACCAGGATGGATCATGAAGTGCGCTTCATCAGGCCCACCATCAGGCATCGCTATCGCAATTAATTCCCCATCTGCTTCCCAAAGGTGAGCAACATCATACAGTGTAAGATTGTGGCAGTTTAAACAAGTATGCCAACGGGCATATTCCAGGCGTGCCACATGCCACGCTCGCTCTCGGAAACCATTCAACACAAACACTTCCCTCAAAAAAGCGCGCATCTTCCAAAAATCGTCTTCGGATTGGTAGGGTCGATATGTAATCATCATGAAATTCCTTTCTAAATATTTCTAACAAGAAAAATCAACTTTGATTGAGCAATTTTTGGTAAATGAGGAAATCTTCATCCAGGAAACAGCAAAATATGACTGCTTCTACAGATGATTCTGATTTAAGAAAGTCATTCACTGCAGCAATTGCAATTTCTGCAGCTGGTAGGTGGGGAAAGCCATACACCCCGGTGCTGACACAGGGAAAGGCAATCGATTTGATATGATTCTCGACAGCGACCGCCAGGCTGCGCCTGTAACAGGAAGCCAGAAGTTTTGCTTCATCATGGGTACCGCCATGCCAGATTGGTCCAACAGTATGAATGATTTGCCTGGCAGGCAAATTATAGCCGCCTGTGATGCGAGCATCACCCGTAGGACAGCCGCCTAAAAGCCGGCATTCTTCTAATAAACGAGATCCAGCGGCTCGATGGATGGCACCATCCACACCGCCGCCGCCCAACAATGATGTATTGGCAGCATTAACAATGGCATCCACTTCAAGCTTTGTGATATCCCCTTGAATACAACGAAGGGTGGTCATAGTAAAACCTACTTCTGATATTTACTATTATTTACTATTCTATGTGTTTTACTTCCATCGAGTCAAGATATTTTCTCGTTGAAAGATGCTTGTACCCAAATAGACCATACCGATATCAACCAAAATCATTCCGCCAATAAAACTGAGCATAACCATCACATTGATCACAATCACGCCGGCTAACTGCGCAAACAGCAAACCAAAAATCGGAAGCAAAAATAGTGTAGAGATTTGCTCTGCAGTTCGCGGATCGTTGACACGCGAAGAAACAAAAATCGTCAGGTTGACGGAAGCGATCGCCATCAAAGGTCCCGCAATAATGATCGCCAGCAGCCAGGTTGGTCCGGCAATGTAATTGATGACAGTCTTCGTCACACCCAGCAATGGTAAGGCTGCAATGAAAAGGCCAAAAGAAACCCAACCAACAAAAATCGCCGGCAGGGACGCCGCAAGACTCTTCCCTAGCAGGAGTTCAAATGTTGAAATCGGCGTCGCTAACAAGGGCTCCAGGCTGTGCGTGGTCTTCTCACCCACAATGCTGTAAGCCGCAATAGTGACGGGGATGATCACTGGCATCATCATAAATAACAGAAGGAACTGGTTAACCAGGTAAATTTGCATGCATTCTGCGCCGGTCATATCGCTGCTGCAGGCAGAAAGAAATTCTGCAGGCACATCAGCTGTACCGACCCCACCCATGTCGCCCATTTCCTGCCCGGTAAAATACAACATCACCAGCGGAAGAACAGTGAAAATCAGCGGCATAAAGATCATGGTGAATAGCACCATGCGATTTTTAAAGACTTCTGCCCATTCTTTGTCGATAATCGTTCGAATACTTTTAAAGTTCATCTTTTATCTCCCCTTCTTCCTCCAGCGTCTGAAGATAAATATCTTCAAGAGAATGGCGTAATTCGCCAACAAATAAGAGGTCAGCGCCATTTTCGACCAACAATCGAATAATTTTAGGGTTAAGACTTTCGGGATCTTCCATCCCAACAACTAATTTTTGATCCACCAACTGAACATCTCTGACACCTTCGATGTTTTCTATCAAATTTCTCCAAGCTGTATCAAGCGTCCTTAAATGAAATACCACTTTGCGACCGTAAATTTCCTGGCGCAAATTCGCTGGCGTGTCAACTGCAATTAAGCGTGACTTAAAAATCCCGATTCGATTGCAAAGGCGATCTGCTTCGTTTAAATTATGCGTGCACAAAAAAATCGTTCGCCCCTGGTCGCCCAGCTCTTCAATAAAAGATCGCACCAATCGCGCCGCCTCAGGATCCAAACCGCTGGTGGGTTCATCCAGGAAAAGGACCTGTGGTTCGTGCAATAATGCCCTTGCGATAGCTAATTTTTGCCGCATACCCTTGGAAAAACTCCCCGCCGGATCATCTCGACGGGACCAGAGCCCCAGCATATGCAGGTATTTTTCGACCTGTTTTTCAGTATTTTCAACATCATGAAGGTTGGCATAAATCATGAGGTTTTTAAAGGCACTCAATCGCTCATATAAACCCGGGTGTTCTGTCAAAACCCCTACTGTTCTGCGGATTTCCTGGTCTTCTTTGCCAACCTCAAAACCATTCACCCAGGCTTGACCGGATGTTGGTCCAATCAGGCTGGTCAACATACGCACTGTTGTGGTTTTTCCCGCGCCGTTGGGTCCCAAGAATCCAAACACCTCTCCCTGTGCAATAGACAGATTGAGATCTACCACAGCTGGGATACCATCCCCTTTTTTGATTTCAAAAATTTTCGTTAACGCTTTTGCTTCAATCATAATTTCTTTCACTTGATAATAATGAATAACTAAACAAAGGACAACCAGTAAGCAGCAATACCAAAAGCAACCCCCACATTGAGAGAGCCTTTTTCGCCCATCATTGGAATTGCCAATACCTGTTCACATAGATCAATGATCCCGGGATCAACCCCGGCTTTTTCATTACCAATAACCAATGCCAGAACCCGTCCATCTACTCGATCAGGATAAAAATCAAAGATGGGGATGGATGCTGCCGTTCTCTCCAGGGCGATTAATTGCAAACCTTTCGATTGGCGTTGTTCAAGCAGCTTCAAAGCGTTGGGATGATACTCCCAGGGAACATGATCCTCAGCACCCAGAGCCGTTTTCTCCAATCCCATCCCATTTCCAGGCGTGGGAGTGATACCACACAAGAACAATTTCTTAATGCCAGCGCCGTCTGCTGTTCGAAAAATTGCGCCAACATTATAAGCACTGCGTAAATTATCCAGAATAACAACCATCTCGCGCTCCGGTCTGACGATTATTCCTGTTGAGCCCTTAAAATCTAATGGGGCAGAAACAAATTCCATTGGTTCGCCGCATACTGGACAAAATTTTCCGCTGTACTGATCCAGATCGATTGGCATGCGTAAATTACAGGCATCATTGACGCATTGCATGAATTTAAAATTTAGCATTGCTCACTCCAACAAGCTGTTTTCGAAAACAGAAGCGTCTTTATTTTATCGCTTTTTGGAATTTTACTGGTGAAAAGGCAGGTTTAAAAAATTTGCCTATTAAAGCGCCAAACGCCTGGGTGAGGGGGGCACCCAGACGTTTGACGATATAAAATATATCACAACCATAAATGTTTAGCAAGCATTTTATTATTAATTTTACATTAGAGTTTTCTGAATATTCTGGGTCTGAAAGCTGATATATATATTAACCCACTGCTTTAAAAAAGCAGCAATTTGTTAATTTATATGTAACCAATTCCGAAATAATAAATCTAAAAATAAAGGTATAAAAATTTGATTTACACATTCTTGCCAGTATGATTAATTAAAGGGAAAAAACCGTAATGACTGTCTATGTTATGAGCAATTATGCACTCCCCTTGAACACTCCTGGGCTCATAAGCAGACAATGAACCATCTAATGATTAATAAATAATATAAATAGTTAAGTTTCGGGAGGTCATACATGCCGCTCTCTAATGAGAAAAAGAAGGAAATGTTCTGGACCATGCTGCTGTCCAGGCGCCTGGACGAACGTGCCTGGGTACTGCATCGCCAGGGAAAGATTGCCTTTCACATTTCCGGTATCGGGCAGGAGGCTGCCCAGGTCGGTGCCGTCTATGCCATTGAAAAAGGCAAGGACTGGCTGGTTCCCTACTATCGCGATCTTTCAATGTTGATCGCGATGGGGATGAGCCCAACAGACTTTGTGATGAGCCTGATGGGCAAAGCACAGGAGCCAAGCTCTGGTGCCCGGCAGATGCCAAGCCATTTCAGTTTAAGGCAAGCCAATATTGTCAGCCATTCAGCCCCGGTTGCAACGCAATCGCCGCATGCATCTGGCATCGGTTTGGGAATCAAAATGGATGGCAAGGATGAAGTTGTGCTCACCACGATCGGTGAGGGGTCAACATCCCAGGGCGAATGGTATGAGGCAGTCAATTTTGCCGCGATCCACCAATTGCCTGTTGTGTTCCTTGTGGAAAACAATCGCTATGCCATATCCGTTCCCCAGGAAAAGCAGATGGCTGTGAGCAGCGCTGCTGATAAGGCATGCGGCTTAGGATTGCCCGGGATCGAGGTTGATGGAACCCAGATGTTTGAAGTCTATGATGCCGTCAAAGAAGCTGTGGACAATGCACGAAAAGGGGATGGACCCTCCGTAATCGAGGCAAAAATGTACCGCCTGACCCCTCATTCCTCCGACGACGATGACCGCAGTTACCGCACCCGGGAGGAGGTTGAACATTTCAAGAAAGAGGACCCAATCATTGTGATGAAAGAGCAGCTTATCGAACAGGGGTTGATGACTGAGGAAGAATATAAGACCTTAGAAGAGAAGGCAAAAAAATCAGTAGACGATGCAGTTGAGGAGGCAACCAGGGCACCATATCCAAAAGGTGAAGAAGCTGCCACCCCAGTATATGCCGAGGAGGAAAATCATGACTGAGATCACCATGGTCGAAGCCATACGACAGGCAATGGATGAAGAACTGGCGCGTGATGATAGGGTCTTTATCATCGGTGAGGATGTCGGTGTGCGTGGCGGTGTCTTCAGAGCAACCCAGGGGCTTTTCGAAAAATACGGCGAAGAACGTGTTATGGATTCCCCGCTGGCAGAATTAACCATTGTTGGCGTGGGCGTTGGTGCTGCCCTGTACGGCAAACGCCCCATCTGCGAGATCCAATTTGCAGACTTTATCTACCCGGCATTCAACCAGATCGTGAGCGAAGCATCGAAAATGTACTATCGCTCAAACGGCCAGTGGACCGTCCCAATGGTGATTCGCGCGCCCTATGGCGGCGGCATTGGGGGCGGGCTGTACCATTCACAGAGTGTGGAAGCCTTCTTCACCCATGTGCCCGGGCTGAAAGTTGTGATCCCTTCAAACCCCTATGATGCCAAAGGGCTGTTAAAATCTGCTGTTCGGGACCCAAACCCGGTCATGTTCTTTGAGCCGAAAAAGGGCTATCGATTGATCAAGGGCGAAGTCCCGGAGGATCAGGAATATACCGTTCCCATCGGGCCGGCAAAAGTCACCCGTGAAGGCCAGGATCTGACCGTTTTTGCTTACGGTATGATGCATCACTATGCTTTGCAAGCTGCTGAAAAGGCAGCTGAGGAGGGCATTGATGTTGAAGTTGTGGATTTACGCACACTTTACCCGATTGACCAGGAGACGATCCTGAAATCCGTTCGTAAGACCAGCAAGGCCCTGATCGTTCACGAGGACAACCTGACCGGCGGGTATGGCGCAGAAGTTGCCGCGACGATTGCTGAATGGGGATTTAAGGACCTGGACGCCCCGGTGCGACGCCTGGCCGGCCCGGATGTGCCGGCTGTACCCTTCAGTCACCCGATGCAGGAATGGTTCATGGTAAATACAGAAAAAATTGCCAATGCAATCCGTGATCTGGCAGCTTTCTAAGCCAAATAAAGCTAAAATTAGAACACATAGAAATTTAAAAAGGTTCTGAGTTTAAACAGAAAAATCAGGATTAAAAGACAAGGAGGAAAAATGCCAACAAAAGTGATCATGCCCAAATTGGGTGAATCAATTGTTGAAGGGACCGTAACTGCCTGGCTGAAAGAAGAAGGAGAAAAAATTGAAGAATATGAGTCACTCCTGGATGTAGAAACGGATAAGGTAACTTCCGAAGTCCCCAGCCCTGCCAGCGGCACGATCCTCAAAATCCTTGTCCCTGAAGGAGAAACTGTCGAGGTGGGAACGATCCTGGCATGGATCGGCGAGCCGGGCGATAACATTCCGGATGAAGGCAAAGATATTGACCATGATGATGAGCCCGTCGAAACGCCAGATGATAAATCAATCCCCGATGAAGCCGTCCCACAGAAAGAAGCAGGGCGGGATGAAAAGCTGGGATACATCTCACCGGTTGTTTCAAGATTAGCGCAAGCGAAAAATGTCGACCTGACTAAGGTCAAAGGCACCGGCATGGATGAGCGGATCACAAAAAAGGACGTATTGAAATATTTAGAGGCACAGGAAAGTAAAACAGAGGCTGAGATCCCGATCTGGGAGACGCCTGCTGATGGTGACCTTTTCCGTCCAACCGAAATGGTTTTTGCAAAGAAAGATGAAGAATTACCCCCTCAAAAGCAAACAACAACGTCCGGCGTACCCGGTGAGACGCTGCCGCTATCACCGATGCGAAAACGAATTGCCGAGCATATGCAGCAAAGCAAACGTATCGCTCCGCATGTCACAACCGTGATGGAAGCGGATATGAGCCGGGTAGCGCGTCACCGTGCCATTGTAAATCAAGAGGCTGGGGAAAGCGGCATTCACCTGACATATACCCCTTACCTCCTGGCTGCCATCGTATCAGGCTTAAAAGCCGTCCCGTTAGCGAATTCATCCTGGACAGATCAGGGTATTCGGATTCACAAGCATATCAACCTTGGGATGGCAGTTGCCCTGCCCGAAGGCGGGTTGATCGTCCCGGTCATCATGAATGCAGATGAACTCTCCCTTGTTGGGATTGCCAAAAAGGTCATTGACCTTTCTGAGCGTGCTCGAGTGGGAGATCTCAAACCTGATGAAGTCCAGAACGGCACATTTACCCTGACCAATCACGGGATCAAAGGCTCCCTGTTTGCAACCCCGGTCATCAACCAGCCTCAAAGCGGCATCCTCGGAGCAGGGACGATTCAAAAGCGACCGGTTGTTGTCAACGACGCGATTGCCATCAAACCAATGGTTTATTTAAGTTATACATTCGACC
Organism: Anaerolineaceae bacterium; assembly: GCA_016841525.1. Taxonomy (GTDB): domain Bacteria; phylum Chloroflexota; class Anaerolineae; order Anaerolineales; family Anaerolineaceae; genus Brevifilum. Next base: position 471,948 of record JAENYZ010000003.1, on the reverse strand, counting down.
ATCGCATTCTGGATGGCGCTTCAGCGGACACATTCCTGGCGCATGTCGTTGAGAGTCTTGAAAATTGGCAATAAAGATAAATTACATCACATTAAGCATTTATATTTCGGTATAATGGATAAAGCTTTGTGAGCTGGCTAAAGATAAAACTGAACTGATAAAAAATTAAATTGAAAGGAATTCCATCCTATGAAAGAATATGATGTCGTTGTTATTGGCGCTGGTCCGGGAGGATATGTTTCTGCGATTCGCAGTGCCCAGCTTGGTTTGAAAACCGCAATTATTGAAAAACGTTTCCTTGGTGGTGTTTGTTTGAACATTGGCTGTATTCCATCCAAAGCGCTGTTGAAAAACGCGGATGTTGCGCATACCTTAAGAGAGCAGGGTAAAGAATTTGGCTTCAGTTTTGATAATCTTGAGCTCGATTACAGTGTTGCTTTCAAGCGAAGCCGCAAAGTTTCAGATCGGCTGACACGCGGCGTCGGGTTCTTAATGAAAAAACACAATATCGACGTTCATATGGGGGCTGCAAAGCTAACTGCTAAAGACACAGTCGAAGTCACGCCGGAAGAAGGCGATGTTGAAACACTGAAAGCCAAAGATATTATCATTGCAACAGGTTCCCATCCCTTCATTATTCCGGGTATTGAACTGGACGGCAAGAAAATCGTCGATTATGAAGACGCCATCATGCGGGACACCTTACCTGAATCAGCCGTGATCATTGGGGGCGGCGCCATTGGTGTGGAATTCGCCACGGTTTGGAATGCTTATGGCGTTGAGGTGACAATCGTTGAAATGCTGGACCATCTCTTACCGCTGGAAGATGAAGCCATCAGCAAAGAAATTGAGAAGGCTTACAAGAAACGCGGCATCAAGGTGATGACCAAATCCAAAGTTAAATCAGTCGAAGCCACCGATAAAGGGACCAAAGTAACTGTAGAAACCGAAGATGGTGAAGAAGTGATCGAATCTGAAATGACCATGGTGGCTATTGGTTTCAAACCAAATACCAAAGGCTTGGGTCTGGAAGACGTTGGCGTGAAATTGACCGATAGAGGTCATATCGACATTGATGAGCGCATGGCGACCAATGTTGACGGCATCTGGGCGATTGGTGATGTCACCGGCAAACTGCTCCTCGCACATGTTGCACAGGCGATGGGTGTGGTCGCTGCAGAAAATATCGCCGGGGTTGAGACTGTTACCCTCGATTATGATATGATGCCCCGCGCAACCTACTGCCATCCGCAAACAGCCTCCTTTGGCTATACAGAAGAACAGGCAAAGGAAAAGGGTTATGAAGTCGCTGTTGGTGAATTCCCATTCCAGGCAAATGGTAAAGCCCTTGGGTTGGGGGATTACCAGGGGTTTGTCAAAGTCGTCAGCGACAAGAAATACGGCGAGATTCTCGGTGCGCAAATGGTCGGACCGGATGTTTCAGAACTTTTACCGGAGTTGACATTGGCGCAGCGTTTTGAATTGACAACCCATGAAATTGGTCGCAATGTGCACGCCCATCCCACCCTGACTGAAGCGATCATGGAAGCCGCTGAGGGAGCGCTGGGTAAATCGATACACATTTAGGCATGAATTTGCTAAAAAAACTAACAGGCGGACCATTTCCTGAAAAATACTGTAGGGGCACGGCGCAAAGTGTCGAAGAATCGAAGACGGCCGAGCCCCTACTTTCATTTACTTTACCAATAACGCCTTCTCCTGGAACGCAAGTAAACCAGGAATTTTTTATTTAAGGACCAGGAATCGCTCTCTCACAATAATATTTCGCAGATCACCTTTTCATGTGAATTGCCGTTAATGCCTTCTCCTGCACCTAAAGGTGTTCCACTGCGTTCCAGGAGAAGGTGGATCGCCGCAGGCGAGACGAATGAGGGAAATTATTCATCATGAGACTGCCACGCTTCGCACGCAGTAACAAACTAAGATATAAAACTTCTCCTGGAACACGAATTAACCGAGAAATCGTTAATTAAGGATCAGGAATAGCCCTAATACAATTGATTTTCGTAGGTCACGTATGGCGTCGTCAGACGCCTACGTGACAAATTGCAACAACTACACCACCGTCAACTGCGAGCCCTGCGGGGTCTTTTCAACTTCGATCCGGTTAGGGAAGACATCCTTCAATTCTTCAAGATGCGTGATCACCAAAATCTTCTCAAAATCATCCCTCACCATGTTGATTGCCTCCACCAATCGCTGCCTGCCCTGGGCATCCTGGCTGCCAAAACCCTCGTCAATCACCAGGGTCTGCAAGCGAGCCCCCGCCCGTCGCGCCAGCACCTGCGACAGTGCCAATCGAATCGAGAAATTCACCCGGAATGCTTCCCCACCCGAGAACATCTCATAATCACGCTCCCCGAGACTGTCGCTGATGATAATATCGAGGGTTTCCCTCAGGTCCTCCCGACTGGCGTCCTTATACTCCCGCTGGGTCACAAAACTAAAAGACATTTGCCCGTTGGTCAGGCGTGACAGCAGCTCATTGGTTTCCTCTTCAATCTCCGGCAAGGCTTGTTCAATCAATAATGCCGGCACACCATCCTTGCCAAAAGCCCTTTCCAACTGCTTCAAATCTGCAATCAGCTGGGTCAATCCTTCTCGTTCCTCAACAAAGCCAGCCTTTCGTGCCTTCAGGGTCTCTAAAACTGCAACCTTTTGCCTGGCACCGCCCACCTCCATCCGCAGGCGGTTCTCCTGCTCCTGGATATCATGCAAATCTGATTCCGCCTGAACCAGGTCAGGCATATCCACCTCTGCAGCTGCCAGTTGGGCAACTGCCTCATCATGGGTCACCTGCAAGCTTTTCAAATCTTTATCTTGTTCTTCAAGCTGCGCCTGCAGTCCCTCAATCTCACGTTTGATCGGCGCCAGGGCAGCCCGGGCACCTTCTAAAGCGCGTAGATCAGCCTCTACCTCTCGTCCAGCCTGTTCTGCTTCCCGCAAGGATTGGTGGGCTTCAATATCATAACCAAGGGCTTCCAGCTCGCCGTCAATTTCCTTCAATCGCGTTCGTGCCGCTTCAGCAAATGTTTCCCCCATAATTGCCGACCTAATTTCCATCAAACGCGGTGCCCCAATTCCCCGCCACGCTTTTTCTTCTTCTTCCAGGTGTTTGAGCTTGTTTTCTATTTGGTCCGCTGTTCTTGTTGCCTCTCGCAGTTCAACTTCAATCCCCTTCAGATCTGCCAGCTCAGCACCCATTTCCTGCAAACGACCTTCAAATCCTTTCAGCAGTTTTTGATTCTCACGATACCGATCCCCCCTTTTTTCACCATCTTCTGTTAAAGATTGGATCAGCGCCTCCCGCTCCTCAGCGGATAGCGGTTGACCGCATAGGGGGCAATCCACACCGTGTGCTGCTTGAAGTTGATCGATACGTTCTCGAAGTTCCTTCATCTCCGCGTACAGTCGGGGGTTTTCCGCCTTTGCATCCGCATGCTTCACCTGAAGCTGACGGATTTCTTCATCCAGCGTTTCACGACGTTTGAGCCGCGCTTTTGCGCTTTCAACCTTTTCTCGAGTTTCACTTAATCGCGTCTTCAGGTTTTCCGCTTCAATCCGAGCTTTTTCAAGGGCGGATTGTTTTTCTTCCAGGCTTTGCATTTCCTGGCTTAGCCGCGCCTGCTCTGCCCTTATCAGGCTCAATGGTTCATGCCGGAACGCTTCATGCTTACGAAATTGTTCCGCCAAAACCTCCATCGCTTCCAATTCCTGGCGCGCTTTTTGCCAATCATGGTAAGCCTTTTCAATTTGATCGCCTTTAGCAAGGATGACGTCATATTCCTGTTTCTCTGACTGCCGCTCTGCCAGGGTTTGAGCCGTTCGCTCATTTTTCTGCGCTGCCGCATCAAGCTGGGTGCATAAGGCAGTCACCATCTTCCGCTGTTCATTTAGGGCAGCCTGCAAGCGGCGGACATTTTCCAGGGCTTGCGCACGCTCCTTCCGCTGCTGCGAAAGGCTCTCTAACCGCGCTTCCAGTTCCGTTAACCTTTCCTTTCGCTGCGGTCCCTCATCCAATTCCGCCTGGATCTCGCTGATCCGCCCTTCTAAAGCTTTGACTTCTTTTTCTTTTTCACGTCGACGCAAAGCCGCTGACTCCCGATAGGTTACCCACACTTCCAGACCTAAAATATTGCTCAGAATGCGTTTTCGCTCTCCAGGGCGTGCCATGGCAAATTGATCTGCCTTACCCTGCAGGAAGAAGGAGGCGTTGGTGAAGGTATCAAAATCCATCCGGAGGGTGTCTTCAATCTTTTTATCCGTTTCACGCAAAGTGCGTTCCGTTAAAGGCTTCCATCGAGTGTCTTCCCCCGGAATTTGAGAAAGGATAAAAAATTCCACAGAAGAAGTTTTGCCGCGTGGATTCGCTCGCTGAACGCGGTAACGATTGCCCTCGTAATCAAAATCAAAGGTCACCTGCGCCGCATCGATAGAGGGGTGATTGTTAATCACCGATTCATCACGCTTACGGGCTTGCCCAAACAATGCCCATGTGATGGCATCAAGCAAAGCGGACTTACCTGCCCCATTCTGACCGGAGATGCAAGCCAAGTTAAAGCCAGTAAAATCCAATTCCACCGGCTCACGATAGGAAAGAAAACCTTCGATTTTCAGTTTTATAGGGATCATATTAGAATCCTATGTCTTTCAAAATATCACGATTGCTGCGGCGATCCTTCTTTTCAAGCAATTCTTCCCAAAATGCATCATCATATCGGCGAGAGTGAACCACAATGGGCATCGGTACACCCCACCCCAGCATGAGCACTTCCTCTTTTGGCTGCAAGTGCGCCAGCATACCGCGCAGGGCTTCTCTGCCGGCTAAACCGGTCAGGACTGATTGAATATCATCGGAGTCGCCAAGCCAGCCTGTAATACGCGTGCCCAATTGCGACATCACTTCGTCATAAATCTGTGATGGACGCTGGTCAATGATCAGCAAAGTGACGTAGTATTTGCGCATTTCCCGTGCAATGGTGCTGAAGGTGGTCTGAGATGCCATCTCACGGTTGAGCAGTTTGTGAGCTTCTTCAACCGCAATCACCAGCGGACGGGGTTCCGTCGCGCCCTGGTGCCCGCTGCGGAAGTTGTTCGTTCGGTATTCCCACACATCCCGGATCCGGCGGGTGATCAGGTTGGAAACGAACAAATAATCCAGGTCGGTTTCATGTTTTCCAAAAGAAAGCACAACGTGCTGTCCGTTATCCAGGTTATCGATCATTTGCTGCAGCGCATTTGCTGCCGGCTGTTCAACAATGTAAGGCGCGTTGAATAAGCGGCGCAGTTTGGAATGAAGCGCTTCCGCCGCACCCGGGTGTACCCCGGCTTCGTTTGCCCAGGCTTCAACACTGTCTGGCGCTGGCACACGCTTGCCGTCTTCATCAAATTCATAGGCATTGGTGCGCATTTGTTTAAATTCTTGGAACCATGTTTCATGAAAACTGGCTCTCAAAGCTTCCAGGGTGGTCGGCGTGGTCTCACGCAAGTTCAACTCCTGTGCGAGCATCATCACGTCTTCCGGTTTGATATCCGACTCCGCAATTTCCAGGGTGTAATCTGGTGTCTTACCGCGGATGGTTGCACCTCGTCCCAAACCAACCATGCGCACTTTAGATGGGAATTTCGCCTTCAAACCCGGCACACGCATGCCGGTATCTGATGCAGTGTCGTCCGGACCGTACTCGTTATGCATATCAAAAATCAACACAGCCGTCTTATCCCGTTTGATTAAGCCGGCGAGTATCACCCGGGTCAGGAAGGATTTGCCAGTACCCGTTGCACCAAAAATACCAGATGAACGCTGAACCAGCTTGTCCAGGTCCACACACACGGGATGTCCGCCCTCAATGGTATCCCCAATGCGGAAGTACCCCTTCTCGCCTTCTTTGCCAAAAATCTCGGCGATGTCCCCGGCACCTGCCAAGCGCACCTCGGCATGGTGCTGCGGAACGGTTTTAACAGGTTCAGGGCGAATTTCTTCTTCCATCACCTTTTGGAACCAGGCTTGATAAGCTTCAGGATCTTCATCCATATCCGGTCCCTGTTCCATCATCAATGCTGCCATAACCTCGAGGTTGGTGAACAGGGTTTGACCATGGAGGAGTTTCGCTAATTCAGGGGGCAGGCGGGTTTCGGTTTGCTCATCAGCAAAGCGCGGATCGGTAGAACCGAGCTGCATATCCGTCACAAGCCCGTAAAATAACCAGTTTCCACTTTCGACCACCACAAAAGCCCCTTCCTGCACCTTTTGTGCAGGGACGGTCAGGCGCGCCTGTAAGTTCGCCTTCAGGCCGCCGCCAACAATGTAGCCAATCGGTTTTTTCGCTTCTACAGAGCTTGAAACACTTTGTTCACTCATCTCACTGCCATTCCTATCTAAATCCGCATTGATCATCTTAAATCTCGCTGACTGCGCTGAGGGTCTTGATCAAACCCTGGTAATCATCCCGCATCAGGGTGATCAATTCTCCCACCGCCATTTGGTACCAGTCTTCATTACCCGCATCCACCTGGGCTGCCCGAGCCTGGTACAGGTGCGCTGCCAAAAGTTCCTCTACTGGCTTGTCTCTATCACGCAGCATATGGCGAAAATAACCAAAGCGTCCTGCGCTGGTAAAATGTGCCACCTCACCCGGATTGCATAAGAAGATCGCATCCAGGCTTAACGGCGGTCTTGGCGGCAGCAGGTGGAATATTCGCCTCTCCTGCTCATAACCCAGCGCTAGAACGCCAATTTCAACAGGCACATTTCGGTTTTCCCGGTTGTCTCTCAGCACTTCTTCAGGTACGTCCTGGGCAGTGATCAACTGCCGCACCAACCCGTCATCCTCAATGTGAATATCATAGATCACTCCGTAAACCTGGTACTGTGCTTCCAGCGGCACCCTGACCATGGCACCAAAACCTGGCGCATTTAACTGGTTTACCTTGCAGCCAACAACAAACCCGGTTGTGCCAGAGCGCAGCAAGCGCCCAATTTCAATTTCGCTCATCCCTGATACCTCGTTTTCGTTGTATCTAAGTCCTTGTGATATTGTTTGTTCGATTTCTCATCCACGGAAATACCCCGCCGGTCAAATTCTGCCACGATCATTTCCTCCACGTGCTGATGCTCGGGCAGCGTCACCACGGCAACCTCATGCGCCCTGTGTAAAATGTAAGGATAGGGTCGTGACCCCATGATGCATGTCTGCTCAGTGAGCACTGCCTGCAGAATGCCAACGAGATCATGGTCACAGACTACCCAGGCTGGAATTTCCACACGGGCTAAATGAGCTTTCCCGGGCGACCCAACATTCAGGTAAAAGAAATGCAGCGCCAGGTCACCTTTAAACCTTCGTGATGTTTCAGAGTGGATGGCAAAAATTGCCGATCGATCCCCCGGGTTAACCAGCAAATCAGACAGAAGCCTGACGTCATTCACCCCGGCAAATTTCCGCTGGCGATGGCTGTAGGCTTCCAAATCTTGATCACTGAGCTCCACTAATTCCAGTAGCTGCCCAATCAGGCTGCTGCCCGGCTTGTCCACATAGCCCAGTGTCATCAATCCTTGTTCATGCAATCGTTTTAGAACCCCAAGGTACTGATCCAGGGTCTTTTCAAATTCCCTTGATTCTTGTGGTTCCCGATACAGCTCAAGGGGGCCATCTGTCATTGAAATGGCGGGTAAAAGCAGATCTTCTGCCAGATCAGCCAGCGCTTCGCGTTCACGCAAGTCGCGCTTGAGCGCCACCATCCCCTCAGAGATCAAGACGCCTGACGGGGTGAACAGCGAATCGTAATCGAGAAGCTGGCTTTGTGTGTAAATCTCCGGGGTTAAGCCTGAACCGCGCACCATTTTGATCAGCCCAACATTGATCACACAAAAAGCCACCCTGGCATGTCGGCTGGGATTTATTTGGGACCCATCTGCAGCCATCACGGTGAATTTTTTTGGCAGTGGGGGTTTGGGAACAACCGTATCCAGCGGTTCATCGACCGGCAGCGCACAACGTAAATGCCTGACGACATCCGCTGCATAGCTGACCCTGGCTTTGAGCTCATCCAATCGATGGGCATAGCCCTGGATTAAGTCCGTGACTTCTTTTTGGCGGACGGCAATTTCTTCTCTGCGCGCCAAAGCCTGGGCGCTGAACCCCTTTAGTTTTTTCTGAATGTCGAGCAGGTTGACGGGCATGCTTCCCTCATCTAAGTTGGAACATTTGTTTGATTATTTTAATGGCTTTTGTGCTTGACGACAAGGTGAAAGTTATTAGCTGATAGCTGGTAGCTTGTAGCTTGTAGCTTGTAGCTATTTACTTCAGCTGAAATTATTAAATGATAACCTGATAACAAATCGCCTGATACCCAATACCTGGTACCTAATACCAATTACCTGATAACCACTCACCATTCACAAATCAAGCCTTTACACTTTCATTGACATTACATTCTTCACCAGATATACTTCATTCAGAATTAAATAAACAAATCCTTCGGGGCAGGGTGAGGGTCGTCAGGCCCAATTCCCGACCGGTGGTAATCCCAGAAATTGGGCAGCCCACGAGTGCCAAACAGCACATGAACCGGTGAAATACCGGTGCCGGCGGTTAGAGTCCGAATGAAAGAAGGTATCTGCGTTCTATAACGCGATCTCTTGCCCCGAATCTATTTCCGGGGATTTTCTTTATGTCGGCAGCAGGATCAATCTCAAAACTTCACAAAGCCCGTCCGCTAAAACGGATTTTAATATTATTCCTTTCCCTGGTGATTGGTATTTTAATCTGGTCTGCTGCCGCCAGCATTTTTGACCTGCCGGCTTTTATCCTGCCCGGACCTGGGCTGGTCTGGGAACGATTTTTGCGTTCTCTTGAAAGCGGACAGTTATTGCAGCACAGTCTTGCAACGCTCTCAGAAGTCCTGGCTGGTTTATTCCTGGGCGGTTCTGTTGCAACTGTGCTGGGATACCTGATCGCAAAATCGCCAGCTCTGGAAAACCTGATCTCCCCTTACCTGGTCGCCAGCCAGTCCATCCCGATCGTCGCTATTGCCCCTCTTTTGGTGATCTGGTTCGGATCCGGCATTTTCTCGAAAATCCTGATTTGCAGTCTGACCGTGTTTTTCCCGGTATTGATCAACACCGTGGTTGGTTTGCGGGAAGTCCCCCAGGATCTACGCGACCTGATGCGCTCTCTAAAAGCCTCAAGGTTCCAGACACTGACAAAACTCGAAATACCCGCTGCCCTCCCAATCTTTCTGGGCGGCTTGCGCGTGGGTGCTACGCTTTCTGTCATCGGTGCAGTGGTTGGAGAACTGGTCGGCGCTGACCGTGGGCTTGGCTTTTTGATCAACGTTGGACGCGGGCAGTACGACACTGCCCTAGTCTTTGTTGCTGTGATCACCCTGGCTGTGATCGCCATGTCCTTATATGGATTGGTCTTGCTGATTGAAACACAGGTCTTATCCTGGCAGTCATGGCGCGATGAGGCTAAATAATAATTATCAATTTGAGGACTTAAGATCGATGACAAAAAAAATGACATTAATCGCTTTTCTCTTGACCAGCACGATCATCCTTTCTGCCTGTCAATCCATCAACCTGGCGGATGAACCCGAAATCATCCCAACCCGGTTGACAATGGGGTACATCCCCAATATCCAGTTTGCACCGGTGTATGTGGCAATTGAAAAGGGCTATTTCCGTGATGCCGGATTTGAGGTGGAACTGGAGTATGGCAACGAAGCCGACGCTGTGGCATTAATTGGCGCTGGCGAGCAGACCTTTGCAATTGCCAGCGGCGAACAGGTTTTGCTGGCAAGAGCCCAGGGATTGCCCATAACCTACGTGGCAGCCTGGTACAAGGAATTTCCAGTGGGCGTGGTCTCACTCAGTGAGCAAAATATCACTGTTCCCCAGGATTTAGTAGGGAAATCTGTAGGTATTCCAGGGCTGTACGGTGCGAGCTATATTGGATTCCGCGCCTTAATGGATTCAGCGCAATTAGTGGAAGAAGACCTGACCCTGGTTTCTATTGGGTTTAACCAGGTTGAAGCCCTTGTGTCAGGACAGGTCCAATCTGCGGTGATCTACCTTGCCAACGAGCCATCGGTACTGCGCTCCCAGGGCTATGACGTCGATGTGATCGCGGTTGCAGATTATCTAAAGCTTGTGGCAAATGGACTTGTGACCAACGAAAAAACGATTCAGGAAGAACCGGAATCGGTTCGAGCATTCAATGAAGCGCTTCTCAAGGGCATTTCAGATGCAGCTGAAGACCCTGAAGAAGCCTACGAAATCAGCAAAAAATACATAGAAAATTTGGAAGAAGCGGATGAAGCCCTTCAAAAAGAAGTCTTAACTGAATCGATCAAACTCTGGCAACTAGAACAACCCGGTTACAGCGACCCGGCTGCTTGGGAAAATATGCAAACGGTGATGCTTGAAATGGGGCTGCTTGAATCCCCCCTCGAGCTTGAAAAGGTTTTTACAAATGACTTCCTCCCCTGAAATTGCATTAAGCGTAGAGGGGCTTGAGGTCATCTTCAGTGACGCCAGCGGCGTTGTCCACGCCTTGAGTGACCTTTCTTTCAACCTGGCAGCCAACACCTTTGCCACTTTGATCGGTCCTTCGGGCAGTGGCAAGAGCACCCTACTGCGCGTCCTTGCCGGTCTCGTTCCCCCGACCAAAGGGCAGTTCCATTTTCACAATCATCATGACCAGGTTGGTCTGGTATTCCAAAAACCAAATTTGATGCCCTGGCGCCGTGTTACGGAAAATGTGAGTCTCCCCCTTGAATTAGCGGATTTACCCAGGGATGAGATTGACGCTCAAGCTCATGACTTAATCAAATTGGTAGGTTTGGAAGGTTTTGAGTCAGCTTACCCACGTGATCTTTCAGGGGGCATGGCACAGCGCGTTGCAATTGCACGATCCCTGATGCATGACCCGGACATCCTCTTGCTGGATGAACCCTTCGGCTCTCTGGATGCGCTAACACGGGAGGTGATGGGGGATGAACTGCTCCAAATCTGGCAGGCGAAGCGAAAAACTGTGTTGATGGTCACCCATTCTATCTCCGAAGCCATCTACCTTTCGGATAAAGTCCTGGTGCTTTCACAGCGTCCAGGCAGAATTGAATTGGAACTAATCATTGATCTTCCACGTCCACGTAAACCTGAAATGCGTTATTTACCCGAGTTTAGCAGCCTGGCACATCAACTGCGTGACAGCTTGCGTGATACCCAAGCAATGAGTTGAGTATTTGGCTACAACAGATGATTAAATCACAATAAAGGCATCATCGATTGATTCAATCGTGGATCAATCGATCGAAAGCTAGTGATATGTGGAGCAGCTTGACAATCTCGGAAATTTTGCTAAAATATATTCCGCTTTATTAATTAGAATTCAAACAAAAGGAGGCGCGTTTTATGGCTAGGGTATTTGAAATAATCATAGGAAACTTATACGAGCGCGCCTCAATTCATTTGTGAAATCCATTCGATAACCTTATCGATTTTTGCGGTCACGGGTGTGTTCGTACCCCGTGGCCTTTTATGTTAATGATTGAACAAAAAGGAGGCTCAGGTCACTGCAGCCTGCCTTTGTCCTGAAAGCATAAAGATTGATCAAATTCATTTTGATCAACACAACTTTCAAATTATTAGAACGGTCACGGAATTTACTCTGTGACCGTTCTTTTTGTTAATATATACCGGTGGTTTGAAAATTTTTTCAAGCAAGCCGTCTTTAAGGAGAAATTCATGAGAGCAGTAAACCATCCCCAATTTTTAGCAATTGGGATTAATTCTGAACTTGAAATTAAATTTAGAAACAACAAAATTTATTTATTGTATAAGGAAAGATTACAATGCAAACCCAAAACACCGATACCCATTTTACCGGTATCGTTTATAAGAAAATGTTAGGGCATTATGATGTCCAACACAACAATAAAATAACAAATTGCAGCCTGTCAGCAAAGCTCTGGAAGGACTTTTCAACAACTGAGCTTTCAGATAATCCTGGCAGACGAGTGACACACGTCAGCGAAAAACACATGGATCCTATTGCAATTGGAGATTATGTGCAATTTATTAAGACAGACGACGGATCCGGAATGATTATGGATTTGTTCCCTCGGAAAAATTATATCGCTCGCAGTTCTGCTAAACCTATGCCAGGCGCGCATACATTTGAACAGGTTATCGCTGCCAATATCGATCAGGTTATCCCGGTCTTTGCAGCAGCTGATCCCGAACCCAAGTGGCATATGCTCGACCGTTACCTGGTCGCTGCTGAATCATACGGTATCCCTTCCAGGATTGTGATCACCAAGTTTGACCTGGTGCAGGGAACACCAGCGGAAGGTAAGCTAAAAACCTGGATTGCGCTTTATCAATCCATTGGGTATCCCGTAATTGTAACCAGCAGTAAAACATCTCAAGGCTTGGATCACCTCCGTCAGACCCTGGCGGATCAACATTCCGTCCTGGTTGGAAAATCCGGTGTGGGAAAAACCAGCTTACTGAATGCATTAGAACCCGGTTTTGGCTTGCGGGTTCAAACCGTTAACCAATCAACTGGAAAGGGACGCCATACCACCAGCCATTTGGAGATGTTCCCTCTTCAGGGTGGCGGCGCGCTGATCGACACCCCAGGTGTACGCGAGTTTGGAGTCTATGGGCTTGAATCAATGGATATCGCCGTGTTCTTCCCTGAAATAGCACCTGTATTAGGCCAGTGTAAATTCGGTCTGAGCTGCCAGCACGATGAAGAACCTGGCTGTGCTGTTCGCCAGGGCGTGATGGATGGTAGGATCAGCCCATATCGATACCAGAGCTATCTGCGTTTGAAAGATGATTTGTGAGGTGAACGATGCAAACCTATCATAAAAACATAAACGCTGATTTCATTTGCAAACACTGCGGCTGTTTTGTCAGCTCTCTAACCCTGGTATCCGGCGTGGTTAATCGAAACCACTGCCCATACTGTCTCCATTCACGACATGTTGATTTGTATGATCCTGGGGACCGCTTGGGTGCTTGCAAAGCACTGATGGCACCTGTCGGGTTGACACTCAAACGCAGCCGGGATAAATATGCCCCTGACAATCACGGAGAATTGATGCTGGTACACCGCTGTATTACTTGCGGAGAACTTTCCATCAACCGTATCGCAGCAGATGATGACCCAGAAATACTTCTGGCTATCTTGAAGAACAGTACCAAAGACCGTTCTGCTATATTAAATGAGTGCAGGATCAAAGGTATTCGCTTATTGGAAGAAAAAAGCCATCGCTATTTGGTTCAATCCCAATTATTTGGCAGGTCTGCTGATTTATGGGTCGAAGCAGCAATGTTGTAAAAAAATATTACATTTGAAAAGTCGTTATTCATTTTGAACTGCACCCCAAAAGTTAGGAAATAAATTGACAATTGGAGGTGCAGTTCAATACCCACACTGATTACGAAAGAAAGCTTGGTGAGTCGATAATTTTGATCTTTTAATAAGAAACCTTCAAAATTGGGTTTGATAGAACGATCGGATAAAAAATTAATCAAGTTTTAAATGATCTAAAAATTTCCTACCTGCTCCCTGAAGAAAAGGTGCCTTTACCATATTATAATTATCCATCAGGAGAGCCTATAGATAATATCTCCAGTTTGATTGATCAAAAATTTCTGTAATTATTTGGCGCTTTTTAAGATCAGCTGAAAATTAAAATCTTGATCTGTCCCAAATAAAAAGGAGTGGAACTATGGATAATCCCTTAAAAATTGTGATCCCGATGGCTGGCTTTGGCACCCGTTTGCGCCCCCTCACCTGGAGCAAACCCAAACCCCTTGTTTCATTAGCCGGAAAAACCGTTCTCGATCACCTGCTGAATATGTTCCGCTCGGTACCTGATTTTAAATCAGCGGAATTTGTTTTCATCCTCGGCCCTTCGATGGGCGACCAGATCCAGGACCACGTCGCAAAACACTACCCCGATTGCCATGTGGACTACGCCATTCAAGCCGAGATGAAAGGCCAATCGGACGCCTACTGGCAAGCACGTGAATATCTTCACGGTCCAATGCTGATGGCTTTCTCGGACACACTGATTGAAGCTGATTTTTCTTTCCTTAAGGACGAAAAAACTGACTGTGTTGCCTGGGTCAGGCCTGTGCCAGACCCCAGGCGTTTTGGCGTGGCAGAACTTGATGATACCGGCGCGGTAACAAGGCTGATTGAAAAACCTCAGAACATGGATAATAACCTCGCTTTAGTGGGATGCTATTATTTCATGGAGTCTGAAGACTTGATTTCTGCCATAAAAAAGCAAATCGAAGATGATATCGCCCTTAAAGCGGAATATTACCTGGCAGACGCCATCAACATTCTGCTTGATAGAGGGATCAAAATGCGCACGGAAAACGTGGAAACCTGGTTGGACGCCGGCACACCGGAAGCTCTGCACGAAACAAACCGCTACCTTCTGTCACACGGTCGCGACAACACTGATGAATTAGGGCAATTCGAAGAAACGCAAATCATTCCACCGGTCTTCATCCACCCTGGCGCGACGGTCAGCCATTCTGTGATCGGGCCAAATACGTCCATCGATGAGGGTGCTGTAATCCAGGACAGCACCATCAAAGACTCAATCATCGCCACCGGAGCAAAGGTCACAAACAGCAGATTAGAAACCTCTCTGTTGGGGCATGATGTCACCGTAACGGGATTGTCAGGGAAGTTCAACTTGGGAGATGACTCAACAGCTTCAAGCTGAATATTGCAGGAGACTGAAATTGCGATCACCTTCACATGAGATTAAGAAGAAAATACGTTGACCCACCACAGGGATGCGGTTATCATTTCACAAAGGGCTTGCCAGTTAAAACCTCAGGACATTAAAAAATGAGCAGGGTTGAATCGTATGCAGGCAGCAGTTATCCTGAACACCCTCGCGCTTTCTCCTGGGAAGGAAAGCGATACCAGGTTCAGGAAATTATCTCCCGTTCACGGGAACCCGAGGGATTGCGGTTTCAGGTGCGCTGTTCACCTGGCGATGCCCTGTTTGACCTTTACTATCATATCGAAGATGATGATTGGCAAATTCACCCAAAAGGATTTGTTGCAAACGAAGGAAATTCTAAACACTCACCAACCAGTACAGGAGAATGAATGCCCAAAAGTTACTTAAACAAAACTGTCAGCGCCTTGAAGCCCTCAGGCATCCGTAAATTTTTCGATATCGCCGCCACCATGGATGATGTGATATCCCTGGGAATCGGCGAACCGGATTTCACAACGCCCAGGCCGATCATTGACGCCGGCATCCGTGCCCTGGAAAGGGGTGAAACCCATTACACTTCAAATCACGGCATCATGGCACTGCGCCAAAAAATCGCTGAACATCTTGAGAATCTCTATGGGGTGCACTATGACCCGGCAACCGAAATTGTCGTGACCGTTGGCGTTTCTGAAGCCCTTTACCTGACTTTTTCCGCTATTCTGGATCTGGGAGACGAGGTTATCATCCCAACACCTTGTTTTGTCTCCTACCAGGCCGAGGTGGAATTGGCTGGCGGAAAACCGGTTGAGGTTTTTACAAATATGGAGGATGACTTCCAACCTGACCCTGCTGTGATTGAAAAAGCGATCACCACGAGGACAAAAGCAATTTTACTGGGCTACCCAAACAACCCCACCGGCGCCGTTGCAAGCCGTGAGACACTGGAAGCTATCGGAAAAATCGCAGAAAAGCACGACATATTGGTGATCTCCGATGAAATATATGACCGCCTGGTCTATGACCACGAATTTGTTTGTTTCCCTGCTATAGACGGCATGCAAGAGCGGACCCTCCTTTTGGGCGGCTTTTCTAAAAGCTACGCCATGACCGGCTGGCGAATCGGCTATGCCGCGGGCCCAGCAGACATCATTAAGGGCCTGGTGCGCATTCACCAGTATTCGGTTATGTCTGCACCAACCATGTCGCAGTTCGGCGCCCTGGAAGCATTGAAACTTGGTGAACCTTACCTGCAGGACATGCTCAAAGAGTATAATCGCCGCCGGATAATGATCCATCAGGGTTTGAATGATTTGGGATTACCCACCTTTGAGCCTCACGGCGCGTTTTATGCATTCCCAAGCATCCATAATACCGGGCTGACTGACGAAGCCTTTGCTGAAAAACTCCTGCTGGAAGAGAAGGTCGCAGTGGTACCGGGCTCTGCCTTCGGCGCGGCAGGTACCGGTTTCTTGAGATTGTCTTATGCCACCAACTATGAGCTGATTGAGCAGGCTTTGGAAAGAATTGGGCATTTCCTGAAAAGGATTTAGACAGGACCTTGTGTTTGGTTCCAAGGTCTGGTTGATCAAAGAAATACAAGATTTAAATAATATATCCTGACCCAAAGTCCCTTCTCTGACAGGAAGGGATTTTTCTTTCTGCGTTTTAGGCGGGGAAAATGTGGGTTGTAAGTTTTTAAGAAAAAGGTGCAGTGAGAATCTCACTGCACCCTACAGAACAGTCATTACGAGCAAAGCGAAGTAATCTCAGAGATGTATAAATCTTTTCGTTTAGTAAATATGTGCAATGAACATTGAATTTCACCAAATTGTATAAAACAAACATAGATCGCCACGCTCACCTGCACTGCACCAAACGCAGAGCGGTGCAAAAATCGCTCGCGATGACAAAGAAAGAAGGTGCAGTGAAAACTGCAGGGCACCCTACAAACTTGTAATATTCTAATCAATATCATCCAATAATTGACGAATCCAATTAACTTGAATACACTTTTAATATGACTCAACAGGTCGAAAATGCCCCAGATAAACGTTGGGGGGATTTATGGATTGCTGTGATCCTTGTTTCAACAGTGACCATGGTAGCGCTGCGCCTGTGGACGACTGAGTGGGCAAGTGATCTTTACATCCTCGTTTTTCTCTCCTTTTTTGCCGCCCTGACCGGTTTGGCGCTGGGATACAGCAAATTTTCAGGGTTTGTTTCTTTCTTAATCTCAGCAGTTTACGGATTATTTATTTCGGGCTGGTTATTTGGGCTGACTGTGGATACTGCCATGCCATGGCGAGAACGTATCTTTTATTTCCTGGGATGGCGATTACGATACACCACGGAACAATTCCTGACCGGTAAACCAATTACGGACCCCATCCTGTTCCTGACTTTGCTGGCAGCATTACTCTGGATTTTAGGGACACTCTGCACCTACCTGATCATACGAAAAGGGGCAGCCTGGTCTGCAATTTTACCTTTGGGAATCACATTGCTGGTCATCAGTCATTATGACCAGGATCTTGCCCGCAACATGCAGTTTTTGATGACCTTTATCTTTTTCAGCCTGTTAATTTTGGGACGCATGACCTTTCTTCATTTCCAAAAGCAATGGCACACCGAAGGTATCGGTACGCCCACAGACACCCATTCTGACCTGGCAAAAACCCTCGTCATTTTAGTCATCATCCTGTTGATCATTGCCTGGGCTGTGCCTGTCACCACCCGACAGGTCTCCCGCTACTCAAGTTTTTGGGACAACCTCAGTCAGACATGGGACGAGTTCTGGGATCAAATCCCCGACATTTTCACGATCACAAGAAGTACGCCAACCGGCACAGCAGGCATTTTCGGCGATGCCCTGGACCTTGGCTCCGGGACGCCCGCCAGTGAGGATATTGTCTTTACAGTTAAATTAGAAACCGGCGGTCTTTCGGATTATCGCAATTACTGGCGAGCACGCAGTTATGCTACCTATCAGGATGGCGATTGGACCACACTCACCATACCCGAAGAAAACTTCCTCTTCCCTGAGAATTTTGAGATCGATTACACAACGGATCCAGGGCAGATTGAACGGTACACATTCACCAGTGATACCAGCCGCATGATCAACCTGTACGCCGCCGGTCAGCCGGTCTGGACAAGCCGCCCCGTGATCAAGCTGTCACAAAGGATATCGGAAACTGAAGAGGATCCAATTGCCCTGATCGCCGACCCTGCCATCAACGCAGAAGATACCTACCAGGTGGATTCGCGTGTTTATTTGCCAACCATCATCGAATTACGCAATGCCAGCCAGGAGTATCAGGAATGGCTGTCACCATATCTTCAACTCCCCGAGGATTTTTCAGAGGATGTCGCCCAGCTTGCCCTCGACATCACCGACATCTACAACAACCCTTATGACAAAGCCTCAGCGATCACGCGCTATTTGCGTCAAAATATTGAATACTCACGAACCATCCCAAACCGGCCGAATCGCGCGGATCCTATAGAGTGGTTTTTATTTGATATCAGAACCGGCTTCTGTAATTATTATGCAACCGCGCAAGTCTTGATGCTGCGGTCTCTTGGCATCCCTGCCCGAATTGGCGTGGGATACGCCCAGGGAGAATATGATTCTGAAACCGAGTCCTATATCGTCCGCCGGCTTGACAGCCATGCCTGGCCTGAAGTTTACTTCCCGGGTGTTGGCTGGGTTATTTTCGAGCCTACGACTGCCCAACCCACAGTCAGCCTGCCCATGGGCGAGGAAAACCTAAATGAAGAAGGGCTGCCGCTGCTGCCAGATGAAAAGGACATCGAAGACCGCCTCCCAGAACCTGGCGGAATCCCCACACAAAGCCTCGATGATTTGAACGCTGATCAATCGGAATCGGGACGAAGTCTATTCAATCTGCAGCCAAAACACATCGTCTGGATCATTCTCTCCATTTTTACTATCGGCTTACTGGCATGGATTTTCATCCGCTATCGGCCTTCCTACATCAAACTCAAAATTGACCCCCTGCCAGTGGTTTTGGAGCGCTCGCTGCTAAAGCACAATGTCACTGTCCCCGAGTGGCTTAAGCGATGGCGCTATCGAGCTTTGATGTCCGTACCGGAACGGGCCTATCGCCAGATGGGCTGGTCGATGCGAATCATGGGACAAAACCTGAATCCTTCAGAAACTGCAACCGAACGCGCCCTGAGATTGACGGCAATCCTTCCCGAATTAGAACAGCCTGCCAGGGATATCATCAACGAATATCACCTTGACCGTTTCAGCCATCACATTATCAACGAAGAACGGGCGAAACAAGCTGCCAGAAAAATAAGAAACCTGGCAATAAAAGCCAGGTTCCAGCGCTTATTTCAATTTCTAAGGAAAGCTTAACGAATCAAACCACCACTGAGCTTAAATTTCTCTGACCAGTTCTTTCAGTGCCGCTTGCCGTGCCCTGATCAACTCCGGCATGGTATCAGCAGCATAATATACACCACTTCCTTCGGCAACAATTGAGGCTGCGATACTCCCCATCACAGCCGCTTCCAGGGGATCATATAATTCACGATAGCCAGCTAAAAAACCGCCAGCAAAGGCATCACCAGTACCCGTGGGATCAACCCGCTTTGACTGATAATCTGGCACAGTCCAGCGTTTATTCCCTTCGCGATCATACAGGTAATATCCAAAAGAAGGGGTATGGATGATCACATATTCAGGTCCAAAGGAGCCTAAAATTTTTGCCATCTCCCACAAATCCGTCTGACGTCCTGAAAACAGGTTGCGTATCTCCCCTTCTGTTGTAATAA
The DNA here is from genome assembly GCA_016841525.1 of Anaerolineaceae bacterium. Lineage (GTDB taxonomy): Bacteria > Chloroflexota > Anaerolineae > Anaerolineales > Anaerolineaceae > Brevifilum. The sequence goes on along the minus strand of JAENYZ010000003.1, from coordinate 452,358 downwards.
AAGCGGTGATCTCGGAAAGCAAACCGGGGATTTCCTCCCAAAAGGATGGGTCCATATACCCTGGGGTGGAGGACAGGGTGATAATAGAGACCTGTCCCTGGCGAAAAATGGAGGGCAGCATCAGGTGCGAAAGATAATCAATGGGGCAAATGTGAACAGCACCGGCATCTAAATAGGCTTCCGGTATATCAGAGATTTGAATTGATTGAGGCAGGGGGTCGGTACGGCTGCAGTGATTTTTGATATTCGAACGGTAGCCAAGCAATTCTGTCGGGTAGCTCAAACCCCTGTCCGCAAAATGCTGAACGGGGTTCTGAAAATGCGTGGTGTTGAGATCTGCATGCGCCATAAATCGGCGAGCGTCGATGGGCTGATTTGTCACTTTTATCCCCGCTAGGTCAAACCCAAGCGAATGCAAACGTTCAAACCACTCTTGGGGATAATCCTGGTCGATCCTTCCCAAGAGCCCCGCTGTACCGCCCCAAAGGTGAAGTCCCATAGCAGCATAAGGCAGATTGCCGCCCAATACATCAATTCGTGCTGGTCCGGAAATCGGCAGGATGTAATCCCGATTGAGACGACCGGCAATTACAAAACGTATTAATTTGTTACTTGTCCCCAGATCCATGCTTTATCCTTCTGCAATCATCGTTTCTAAACGATCGCGGTAAGAATCAATATTCTCGACCTCGGCAGGATACTGCATATCCAAATTCTTAATCGTGTCTTCGATGATGGAGGCAATCACCAGGTTGCGATACCATTTGCGGTCGCATGGGATCACATACCACGGTGCCCAGGGTGTGCTAGTGCGGCTGAGCATGTCCTCGTAGGCAGCCTTATAATGGTCCCAATGCTTGCGCTCTTCCAGGTCATCCGGGTTGAACTTCCAGCGCTTGTGCGGCCGGTCAAGGCGTGCTAAGAATCTTTCAGCTTGTTCCTTCTTGCTGACGTTCAGGAAGAACTTCATGATTGTCATCCCTTCATCTGCCAGCAGTTTTTCAAAAGCGTTGATGTGCTCATAGCGCTTTCCCCACGCAGTTTCAGGAACCAAATCATGGACACGTACAACCAGGACATCTTCATAATGGGAGCGGTTGAAGATCACAATCTCGCCGGTGCCCGGGGTGTGTTGATGCACACGCCATAGGTAATCATGTGCCAGTTCCTTCTTTGAAGGCACTTTGAAGTTAACCACCTTGGTTCCCTGGGGATTAACGTCACCAAAGACGTGCTCTATGCTGCTGTCCTTACCGCTGGTATCAATGCCCTGCAAAACAACCAACACCTTTCGTTTGCCCTCTGCATACAGCAGTTCCTGTAAATCCCGCAGGGTTTTATTGTGCTCTTTGAGCCTTGCCTTGCCATCTTTCTTCTTGATTTCACCATCGTAATAGGTTGGAAATTCGTCTAAATTGACATTGGTTTCTGGCTGAATAAGATATTTGTCCATGTCCCTTTCCTTTTCTTTTAAAGTTTGGTTAATTATAAATGAAACTCGAAAATATGCTTGGCTTTATTCAAATAAAGAGCACCTGATAATTTTTTGTACCAGAAAAGAATTAGCTCTCAAGAGCTTTATTCAGCAACCCCTCTGATGAATGAAATGTTTTTAGATTAACTTTCTATAATTTTGGGAATTCAAAAGTGTAGTTGATCGGGCCAAAAAACCCCTGGTTATGATTTAAATATAAGACCGTCACAGACGCCGGATGGATGCGTATCCGCTGGAAATTATCAAGGGGCAGGCCTAAAAAATGCGCCACAGCCAGGCGGATCACATCACTGTGCGCTGTGACCACAACCATTTCTTTTTCGGAAAATTCCCGGCTGAGGGAAAGCAATCCATCAACTATCCGTTTCTGCGCTTCAGCAAAGCTTTCGCCACCCGGAAACCTGAAATTACTGGGCTTCCCCTGGACTTGCTTCCAAACCCGTCCTTGCTTGAGCTTATCAAGGTCTTCGCCTTCCCATTTTCCAAAATCGATCTCCATCAGAGGTGGGTGTATCTTCACAGGCAAATCATGTGCATCGGCAATAGGTTGAGCAGTTTCAACCGCTCGTTCCAGTGGGCTGGCATACACCGCTGTTATCGGCAAATCCACAAATGCCTCAGCCAGGCGTTGTGCCTGTGCCTGCCCCTCCTGGTTAAGATGGACATTAGGAAGCCGTCCTGCCAATTTTTTACCGATCATATCATTATGGCCGTGCCGCACCAGTAAAAATACTGCCATTTATTTTTCCTCTGCTTGTCTTTGAAGGTCTTCAATCGCTTTTTGCTGCGCTTTACGCCAGCGTTCTACCCTGTCGCGCACCTGTGCTTCATAACCCTGGTCTGAGGGATTGTAAAATACGCGACCCAACATGCTCTCTGGCAAATATTGCTGCGGCGTCCAGTGATCCTGATGATTGTGGGGGTAATCATAACCCTGACCATGGCCCAAACCCTTTGCATCGCGGCTGGCATCCATCAAATGGACGGGGACCGGACCTGCGCCGTTTTCTCCAATTTCATTGAGGGCTGCATGGTATGCAAATGCAGAGTTGGACTTGGGTGCTGTTGCCAGGTAGAGGGTCGCTTCCGTGATGGGAAAAATCCCCTCGGGTAAGCCAATGTATTCATAAGCCTGCGCAGCAGCGTTTGCGACAACCAGCCCCATGGGGTCCGCCATACCGATATCCTCGCCAGCTAAAATGATCAGGCGCCGCAGGATAAACCGGGGGTCTTCACCGGCATAGAGCATTTTCGCCAGCCAGTAGAGCGCAGCATCGGGATCTGAGCCGCGGACGGACTTGATAAAAGCTGAAATGGTATCGTAATGTGCATCATCATTCTTATCATAAAGAACCGCTCGTTTTTGAATCGATTCCTGGGCAACATCCAGGGAAATATGAATTTTTTCTTCAGAATCAGGCGGTGTGGTTTCAACGGCTAATTCCAGCGCATTCAGGGCATTGCGTGCATCTCCGCCAGCCATATGCGCCAGGTGTGCCATCGCTTCAGGCGCCAGAACCACATCGAGTTTCCCGTAACCGCGCTCAGGGTCTGACAGGGCGCGCGTGATTAATTTTTGAATATCCACCTCGGTCAGTGAGTTCATTTCAAAAATTCGAGAGCGCGAGACCAGGGCTTTAATGACATCAAAATAGGGGTTTTGCGTGGTGGCACCGATCAGGGTTAATAAGCCTGATTCGACGTGCGGTAAAAGCGCATCCTGCTGGGATTTATTCCAGCGATGCACCTCATCAATGAACAGGATTGTACGCCGCCGATATAAGCGCCGCCTATCTGTCGCTTCGGCGATCACAGTACGCAAATCACCCACACCTGCCAAAACTGCTGAGAGGGACTCAAAATGGGCTTTGGTCAGGTTGGAAATCACCCGCGCAAGGGTCGTTTTGCCCGTCCCCGGTGGCCCATACAGAATGATAGACGAGAACAGTCGGTCCGCCTGGATGGCACGCCGCAGCAGACGTCCCTCACCAATGATGTGATCCTGTCCCACGATCTCATCCAGGGTCTGGGGGCGCATGCGGTCAGCCAAAGGCGCCTGGTGTTCAAGCTGTTCTTGCAGGGAGTGGTCAAATAAATCCATGGGCTGATTTTACCATGCAGGGTACGAAATTGGAACATTTGTTTCTTTATGGCCTGGTAGATTATGTTACAAAAGATTGTTGATTACACCCAATATGTGATTTACAATAAAATAGAGGGTTGCAAATTGAAAAGCAAATGCGCTAATGTATTACGGTAATTATCTACATAGGGAAATTCAATCACCTTAAATGTGGCCCCTCCAAATTATATTTAGGGCGTTTTTATCATATCTTATGATTATAGAGATTCGTAAACTTTTTTCAACATCGCTATCGTGATTAAGCTGAAAGGTAATCTAAATGAAAGCCCAATACACAGATGTATGGTTCGACCAGGATAGAGAAATTCCTGGTTCTGAGAAATCGGTAAATCTTCCCTTCAGAAAAATTAGTGCTCGAGCACTCATCATCAAAAAGAAAGATGGCTTTATCATTGGAACCCTTCATCGGAAAAATGGCAAATATGCGCTGCCTGGTGGTGCTTTAGAAAATGGTGAAAGCACAGAACAAGCTGTTAGAAGAGAACTTGCCGAGGAAAATTTTAAATTAATCAGTCCCGAATGGGAAACAAGGGTTGTTGTTGATTATTTTGATGGATATGGTGAGCTAAGCGTCTGGCATATCATCATCGTGGATGATGTGGAAATTGGCTTTTCTGAAGAAAATATCAAATCACGATGGGTGGGGCAAGAAGAAGATGTTTGGTACCCTTTTGTGCATGAGCGAATTCTTCTGACTCTAAATAATTATCTTCAAGAATTATGCAAAGCAAAGATTGAGGTGCACACAATCTAAGATTGAATATTATTAGTGATTTGTAGGGTGGGATAGGTTCTTCATACAGCGATTTTTTATCGAAAATTCACCTGCTCAAAATCACATACTGGATGATAGCCAATTTTCATGTAAATACTATTTGAAGTTGGATTATCCAAATCCGTGAAGAGCGTTACAAAGTGATAACCCTGGTCCAGCAAATGCTGGCTCAGGTAGGCAACCAGGGCTGTTGCATACCCCTTTCGACGATGGGCTTTTGGTGTGTAAACACAGCCAATGCTAATTGAGTGTTTAATGGGACGTGTTTTCATAGCCATAGATACAATTTCACCGTCTTTTTCCCACACAAACAAGAACCCACCATTTACCAGCCGACCAGCCCTTTCTGGATTAATTGGGTTGTCTTCAGCCAATGACTCCGCCTCAAATTTTTGAAGCCAGGAAGCAATAAGTGGAATGTGTTCCGTTCTTGCCTTCTGAAAAGATTCTGGAGGGGTCTTTGGCAATGTCACATCCCTTAACGCATAAACTCGTTGACGCATTGCGACTTTCCAATCAAATTTAGAATTTGGAAGCCAGTCTTTTAAAACACGATCAATAATCTGCTTTGGCCCTATCAGCCCTGGAATATCAATGTTATTTTCTTCAAGATATGAAAAAAGAATGGTAAATCCTTTTTGGAAATTATCCTCGCCGGCAAGGATCATATTGTGAGGCGGGGTCATCACCGCTGCTAATATCAACAAACCTGACTGATTGATAACACTAGCAAAAAAGGGGTTCTTACAGGAGCCAGGATTCTTCTCCAGCCGTGTAGATACCCCCAAAATAAGATTGTTTACTGATTCAGAAGCATATAGAGGCTTTCCAACGGCATCCAGAAATTCACGGGCATTATTATGTACCGTTAATTCAACTTCCATCGTCATTTCCTTATTCGAAATTCATCAGAGACAACCTCATTCAAAAACCATCAAAGGGTTTCCAAAAAGGTTTGGACGTCCGGCAAGGTTAATCCAGTAATCTCTTTCAATCTAGAAAATATCCTGTTGAGCGGTTCCTTGTCCCTGCGCATCGCTTCCGCCGCTTCAGGCCGCATGCCCATTTTATCAGCGCCAGCACCCAGGTTGAGCATCACAAAGCCGATCCTGCGGACGATAGCTGCAGCTTCAAACACTTCCAGCTCCGGGGCCTTATCACCCATCTGGCGTTCATATTCCTCGAGGATTATCAGCCGTCGATCATCACCCCTGTAAGCAAGCGCCAGGGTTAATGTCCATGCCAGGTCAAAACGGTAATCAGAGATATCAGCGCTGGTCCAATCTACAACATAAAGTTTGCCGTCCCCATCTTCCAGAATATTGTCCGGGTGGAAATCGTAATGGACCACGCTGGCATGGTCGCAGGCTGTCCTCTCCTGCTGCGCAACCAGCCAGTCCATTGCCGGGTTAAGGTCGGTAAATCCTACCCTGTTAAAATAGCCTGAAAATATTTCTAATTGGCGATCATAATGGAAATAAGGCTGACCAGGTGGATCGATCGCATCCGGGTTTTGGACATATGGACGCCAATCCAGGGTATGCAAGCGGCGGAATAGGGCAATGAAATCATCCAACGGCTTTTGATCATCCCCTGCTGTTTTCGGGAAATGGCTGGCAAAATTTCCTCCTTGCACAGATTGCATGATGATAAATGGGCGGCCAAAAGCTTCGTCAGGTCTTCCCAGGGCATAGACTTGCGGAACTGGGTAGCCAGCTTTATAAAGCAATCCGAGGGTTTTATATTCGGATTCGGCTTCCGAAAAATCCGCACCCGTAAGCAGCCGCAACGCACGACTGACCTCAATCCGGTCCGATTTGGAACCATGCTTCAGGGTATAGATATAAATTTCACTTTCCCATCCTGTGTCAATCACCCGATCCAAATAAATCTGTGGGTTCAACAAACCCAAATTTATGTAATAGTCCTTAACCTTTTGTATAAAATCATCTTTATGCATCATACACCTTTGTCATCGATCCTTTTCAAACTTATTATAGATGAATAACCATTTTGCTATTGCTCCATTTAGTTAGCAATAATGATTCGCAAGGCAATCAATTGGTTAATATGATTAGCGCCTCTCCCTGAACGGGAGCTTGGGTGAGGGCGTAATACTTTAAACAAACTTTATGGTCATTGCAAGAAAGCGCTCAAAGTGAGAAGCGAAGCAGTCCTCAGGATTGTCAATATTGACTGGCATCACGGCAATTTGTAGATCACGTATGGTCGCCCGCAGCGACCTACGTGACCTACGGAGTTCCCAATTAATGTTTTTTAGATTATTGTTAGAGATTTAAAATATTTCGTCAAATTACCCTGCAATATGAAAGTCATTTCTTTCCACATCAAGATTGCTTCGCTTGTTGCGATAGAAATATTGGCATTACAAACGAGCAAGCAGTCAAGCACCGCTTCGGGGGGAAAGGTTGGGTGAAGGATAAAGGCGAGGCAGTCTTTATAATAAAAAAGCGGGATCGAAATTCCATCCCGCCTTTTTATTGAAGATATCTGATGCCTCTAAACATCCACCCCCAACCATTGTTTTATTAAAAAACCAATCAAGAAACTGAAGGCTGCCACACTCAGGCTGAGCCCGGCCATTTTGAAGAAATTCTTTCCAAAAGGCTCGTCCTTTGCCACAGATATGTAGAAATTAAACACCGCAATGATAATGACTGATGTCACCAACGTAATTCCCAAACATAGAAATTCATTTTCGAATAATAAATAGGGCAAAATTAGCAGCGCAACCGTGACAACATAAGCAATGCCCGTATAAACCGCCGCTTTCACCGGGTGTTTTTCTGTATCCTCGGAGCTGGTAGAAAGGTATTCCGATGCAGCCATAGACAATGAAGCGGCAATACCGGTCACCAAACCTGACAGGGCAATCGTATCCACATTCCGAAAAGCCAGGGTCAGGCCAGCCAGGGCGCCCGTCAGCTCGACCAGGGCGTCATTCAAGCCCAGGACTACCGAGCCGGCGTACAACAGCTTTTCTTCATCCAGCATATCAAGGAGAATATTCTCGTGTCTATCCTCATCCTTGATCACATCATGAGCTTCAGGGATTTCTTCCTCAATTTTCTGATAATTGACCTGTGCCTTTTCCTCGCCCAATTCCATCAACTTGAAACCAAAGGTAAACCCAAAAACTCTGCTGATAGCCGTATACAGCCAGATTTGGAAGCGATTGGGTTTGACCGCCTCACCCGTGTAAGCCTTCCAAATTTCATAATGCCGTTTCTCATCATCACCGATTTGGCTCACAATTTTTCTATTTTCTTCATCCGGCAGTGTTTTCGCAATATTTCTGTAAACGTGATACTCGGTGATTTCCGATCGCTGTGCTTTGATCAGCTCTCCTCGAATTTCATTTGATAGTTCCAAATTTTCCTCCTTGAGTTTATGATTAATACGCTCTGATTCTCACCTGAATTTTCATTATTCCTAATGATAACTTCTTTTATAATTGTCAGGGGTTTTGTTCAGTGTTATATTAAGAGTACAGTCGTAAAAAGCAAGGTTTACATCTAACAGGCGAATAGAGAAGACTTTTTCTCCCTGGATGAATGGATAGGAAGATGTTTACAAAAATATTCCCCAAACAATTTGCTTTTCAACTCATCCTGTTCTTTATATTATTCTCCCTTGGCACCGCCCTTGCGATCGGGATTCCAGCGACAGTACTGATCAACCAACAGACGGAGAATCAGACTCAGGCACTAGCACACCAAACCAATCAAACCACGATCGCCTTATTCGATAATCAACTCAGCCGGTTACAAAACCTGGCTTATTTACTCAGTGAACGACCAACGCTGAATGAATTCTTATCGGAGGATATCGACCAACAGGGGCTTAACGACTATCTCGCGGTTTTTCGCCAGAACTCGGGCGTGGACGGCATTATCCTATGCAGCGGGGATACGCCTGTCGCACTGGCGGGGGATCAAGCCAGCCCTGGCATTTGCAACCTTTCACGACCCGACGGTCTGGTTGTGGTCGAAGGAAACGCCTGGCTGTTATCAAACTTACCCGGAGATCGCGTATCTATTATTGTTGGACAGCTTTTTACCCGCATACTTGAGGAATTTCGCATCCAAACCGGGATGCAATACATACTGTTCCAGAATGACGACCCAATTTTTCCCGCGACCATCGAAGGCATCGATGCAGAGGGGGTCGAGTCTCTCTCAAGCCTGGAGGTAGATCAATTTTTTGAGATTGTCATAAACGGTCAATCGCACTTAGCATCGGTTATCCCCTTATCTGAATTTAGTGAACAGGGATTTGAACTTATTGGGCTTATGGACACGGAAGAATTTTCCATTCTAAATCGCCAGTTCAGGAATATCATCCTGGTCACTTTACTCCTGGTCAGCCTGGTGGGTGCATTGATTGCCGTATTGATTTCTCGCCGTATCAGCAAGCCGCTCAACCAGCTGGCTGAATCCGCAATTGACCTGAGGGGCGGTGACCTTTCAAGCCCAATTGCGGTAAGATCTCAAATCTGGGAAATTGACCAGTTATCCAAAGCCGTCGAAGATGCCCGGATCAGTTTGAAACATTCATTGGATCAGCTTCGAATGGAAAGAGATTGGATTGAGAATCTGCTGAACGCTATTATTGAAGGTGTGGTCACCCTTGATGAGAAAAACCAGGTCACTTTTGCCAGCCAGGGACTTGAATCCATCCTGGGCGTGACCTTTGATAACCTTCTCGGGTACCCAATTGATCAATTTTTCATTACCCCACCCGGTGAAGAACCTTTCAGCCGCCAAATTCCAAAGATGAACCAGAAAAACAAAATCGCCATCCAGGGCAAAGAGTCAGAAAGGCTTTTATCGGTCTCGTCATCAAGCTTCCTCCCGCCAGAGGCTGGCAATGCCACCCGAGCTTTATTAATTCGGGATGTGACGGATGAAGAACGAATCCACCGCTTGATGGGGGAATTTATGGCAAATATTACCCACGAATTTCGAACACCCCTGGCAGCGCTGTCCGCCTCCGTAGAACTTTTAATGGATCAGCTCCCCGACTTATCCCTCCCCGAAACCAGGGAACTACTGGAGGCTTTAAATATTGGCGTTACAAACCTTCAAGCCCTGATCGACAACCTTATCGAAGCTGCCAGCATCGAAAGTGGACGCTTTAAAGTAAGCACCCAGCCTGTTGAATTCAACACAATCCTGACCGATGCCGTCACCACCATCAAACCCATCGCTGAAAAACGCGAAATTAACATCATCACACCCCGACAAAAAACAAGTATTCCCGTCAATGCGGACAGGCGCCGCACTTGCCAGGTGCTTGTCAATTTACTCTCCAATGCTATTAAACACAGCCCCGCCCAAGGCAGCATCACCGTCTCGGCATCAATCGTGGGTAAAAAATTGCTGGTTGAAGTTGCGGACGAAGGTCCTGGTGTTGAATTGGAACAACAGCCTTATTTGTTTAACCGCTATACGTCGACAGCAAGAGACGACAATTTTTCACAATTAGGCCTGGGTTTGGGTCTCTCAGTGGTCAAAGCCATTATCGAAGCACAAAACGGCGAAGTTGGTTTTAAGAACCGCCAGACAGGTGGTGCCTTGTTCTGGTTTACCCTGCCCCTTACTGAAAGGCCACTCGAATGAAGGTGCTCATTGTTGATGACGACCGTACCCTTGCTGACCTGCTAGCCTTTGCCATGCGTCGTGCAGGTTTTGAACCCCATCTCGCTTTTGATGCACAGGGTGCCATGCAAGTTTTCAATGATCTGCCTGTGGATATCATTATTTTGGATGTTAACCTGCCCGGTTCCCGTGAAATTAATAATGGTTTTGATATTTGCCGCGAAATCCGAAAGGTCTCTGATGTCCCAATCATCCTGCTTACCGTCAGGGATGACGAAGAGGATATTGTCAAGGGATTAAATATCGGTGCGGATGATTACATTCTCAAGCCATTCAGTCCCAGGCAGCTCGTTGCCCGGATTCAGGCAGTGCTTCGGCGTGCTTCTTCCGAGGCTGTCCCAGAAGCAGCACCTTACCGCTTCCAGGATTTCCAATTTGATCCAGCTCGGCGGGAAGTCAACCGGGGTGATGAAGCGCCCCAGAGCCTGACACGTTTGGAATCCCGTTTGCTCTCTTACCTGATGCTCAACCAGGGCCAGGTTTTACCCGCCGATAATATCATCACGGAAGTGTGGGGACTGGATGCCGCCAACACCGAAATGCTGCGCCAGCTGGTACATCGCCTTCGAATTAAAATTGAGCAGGATCCCGAAAATCCAATCTTGATCAAAACCTTGCCCAGCATAGGTTATGGCTTTGGCATCTGAGTAAGCTCAAGGTAAACAGGAAACTTTAAGGGGGAAATTGTCACAGGTTTGTCACACGAATCTCACAATCGCTGTCACATCCTTTCTCTATAATTCATTTGACAGGGTTCATCTGTGCGGTACACCCTGCATTAAACCAGGAAACATCGAGGATGGATGTCTATACAACTTAAGAACATCAGTAAATATTATGGTCAGCAAGTTGTGGTTAACAACTTGAGCCTGGAAGTTAAAGACGGTGAATTCTTTGTGCTGCTTGGTGCCAGCGGCAGCGGGAAGACCACAGTCCTTAACATCATTGCCGGTTTGGTCCAACCAGATAAAGGAAAAGTATTACTCCATGGCCGTGATGTAACTGAATTAGCCACACAGGAGCGAAATGTCGGTTTTGTATTCCAAAATTACGCCCTGTTTCAATACATGACTGTCGCTGAAAATATTGAATTTGGCTTATCCGTTCGCAAAATCGAAAAATCGAAGCGTGAAAAAAGACGTGATGAACTGCTGGAGCTGGTCGGCCTGGTTGGATTAGGCGGGCGGATGCCATCCCAGCTTTCAGGTGGTCAGCAGCAGCGCGTTGCCCTGGCGCGAGCTCTCGCCCTGGAACCAGATGTGCTCCTGCTCGATGAACCGCTTGGCGCACTGGATGCAAAAATCAGGGTGGAATTACGCCGCAGCCTTAAAAATATTCAGCGGCAATCCGGTGTTGCAGCCATCCTGGTGACCCATGACCAGGATGAAGCCTTTGACCTTGCAGACAGAATCGGTGTGATGAATTTTGGCCGCTTGATCGAAGTGGGCACACCCCAGGAACTCTACCAATATCCCAAAACAGAATATGTGGCGTCCTTCCTCGGATCAGCCAATTTACTCCTTGGACAGATCAAATCGGGGCAAGTGTACATCGGAGATCATGCCTTCCCCCTATCTGACGAAACCTATGATTTCAACCTCAATCACCGGGCACAAATCCTTTTCCGGCCTGAAGATGTTGCATTGGCAGCCTCACAAGAAGATTTGGGCTGTATGCCTTTAGGACAGGGAAAAATCATCGAACAGGGTTTTAACGGATCAAACGAACATTTACGTGTTGAGATGCCGGCTATTGATGGGGTTCGACCAATCGCTCCGCCTGTACCTTATGGACTTTCCGGTTTTCTATTGGATATCAATCGTTCTGCCGAACAGAGTACCAATTTTCCAACCCAAGAAAGCGATCTTGCATGGGTGGGCATCCGCCGGCTGCATGTGCTCTCCCACCCCGGCTTGAATTTCCTGCTGGTAACAGACGGCTCATTGCGCAGTGGTCCAGCCATTTCATTGGGAGGCTACCTGGCGCGAATGGCACACGCCAGGTTAACAATGCTTGGGGTCGGACAGGACATGGCAAGACTTGAAGAACATTTGCTTGAAGCCAGGAAGCAAGTGGGCAGCGGTATGGCAGCGATGGCGGTTCAAACTTCAACAAAACCCTTTTCAAAAGCTGTGGCTGAAGCTGTCGAAATGCAGCCCCTTGATATGGCTATCCTGGGATGGCGGCCGACGGCTGGTTTTAGCGACATCGAAAGCGCCCTGCAGACTGGCGAGCATCATCTCCTTCTTGCCGCGCAACCCACGCCCCGGCTGGGAAAAGCACTGATCTGCCTCGAAAGCGGCGAACCAGGCAAGGACAATGTTGCCTTTGCAGGCCGCTTGCTGCGCCACCTTGGGGCAGATGCTACCTTGATGACCGTGATCACTAACGAGGCACAGGATGACTCCCAGCAAAGGAGAATCGAGCGTTTTCTTTTAGCAGGGAAAAACAGCCTTGCCCGGTTTGGTGTGAACGCAGACATCCAGATAAGAACAGGGCAGCTGATCAGCGCGATTCAGGAAGAATTGAAAGCTGAGGCTTATGACCTGCTTGTTCTTGGCGCCCCACTGCCCGGCGCCTTTGGGAAAGTGGATCTTCACGGCACGATCGGGGCAATTCTCAATGCTGTGGAAGATTGCTCATTTTTAATCATCAGATCACGTCAATTCCAACGGTTGCAAAACCGTTTCAGGAGGAACCTATGAAATCCTATCGATCTTTCTTACTTATACTGGTCGTCACAATTTTTTGCCTGACTGCATGCAGCTCGGGAGAAACCTCGCAAAGTGAGGATGAAATCAAATTGATCCTCGGCGCTTATACCACACCCCGGGAAGCTTATGGCGAAATAATTCCCATTTTCCAGGCGTATTGGCTGGAGAAAACCGGGCAGCGCGTGATCTTTGAGGAGTCCTATCTCGGCTCCGGCGCTCAGTCACGGGCGGTGGTTGAGGGTTTTGAGGCGGATATTGTCGCCCTCTCCCTGGAAGCGGATGTCAACCGGATTCAGGATGCGGGATTGATCACCCACGATTGGAAAGCCGGGGAATACAAAGGGATCATCACCACATCGATCGTCACCTTTGCTGTGCGAGAGGGCAATCCCAAAAATATTCAGGATTGGAACGACCTGGCACAACCGGGCTTGGAAATCCTCACCCCTAACCCCAATACAAGCGGCGGCGCGATGTGGAACATCCTCGCCGTTTATGGTGCTGCCCTGCGCGGACAGATTGAGGGCGTCCCTGGGGACAGTCCCGAAGCTGCTGAAGAATTTCTTAAGCAGGTGCTTGCCAATGTCAGCGTTATGGATAAAGCCGCCCGGGACAGCATCTTGAATTTCGAAAAGGGTATCGGCGACCTTGCCATCACCTATGAAAATGAGATCCTGGTAGGCAAGTCTTCCGGTCAGACCTATGAGCGGATCATTCCAACATCGACCATCCTGATAGAAAACCCAATAGCAATCATTGATGCCTCGGTGGATAAACACGGTACCCGTGACCTTGCTGAAGCTTTTTTGGATTTTTTATACACCGATCAAGCCCAGGAAATCTATGCCCAGCATGGATTAAGAGTAGTCAACATCCGGATTGCAGCAGATTATGAAGGAGACTACCCCCCTGTGGAAGACCTTTTCACCGTGGACTATTTTAGCGGTTGGGACCACATTATGGGTGAGATTTTCGGTGAAGACGGCGTATACAACCGGGCGATTCTCCAGGTTCAAAGGGGCGAATAAACATGGAAATTTCCCTGGACCATAGGCAAAGCAAAGCCCGCACCCCTGAACGATTATTGCGCGCATCAGGACTGCTGTATATCGGGCTGATGGTCCTGATCCCATTGATCATCATCCTTCAGGACGGTCTGCGGCAGGGTTTTGCTGAGCTGATCCACCAGGTGACACTGCCCATTGCCCGGTCTGCCATCCTGCTAACCTTGTGGACCTCAAGCTTGATGACCATCATCAACGCAGTGATGGGTTTGATGACAGCTTATGCCCTGGTGCGATTTGAATTCCCTGGAAAGCGGTTCTTGAACGCGATCATTGACCTGCCTCTGTCGATCCCCACACTGGTGACAGGGGTGATGCTGGTCATGCTTTACGGTCCACAGGAGGCGATCGGACGGTTCCTGTTAGAAAAATTCAACTTGCAGATCATCTTTGCCCAACCAGGGATCGTTCTTTCCCTGCTTTTCATCTCCTTCCCATTTGTCGTGCGTAACATCCAGCCTGTGCTGCAGGACCTCGATCAAACCCAGGAACGTGCTGCCGCGACCCTGGGTGCCAATTCCTGGACGATCTTTAGAAAAATTGTCCTGCCGGCATTGATTCCCCCCATGTTGAGCGGGTCGCTGTTGAGCTTTTCCCGGGCAATCGGGGAATTCGGCGCCGTGGTGATTGTGGCTGGCAATATCCCATTAAAAACCCAGACTGGGGCAGTCTATGTGCTGGGCGCGGTGGAATCTGAAAACCGTTTGGGTGCCAGCGCGGTTTCGCTGATCCTGATCGGGATCGCCTTCGTCGTGTTAGCCCTGGCAAACCTGATCCACAAACGCTGGGGGGCACATAAATGAACTCTCCAAAAAAGGGTTTGGGTGCCTGGGGGATCATTCTGCTGGTGATGCTGTACACCGGCGTGTTGATCATCGCACCCATCCTCGCCCTGATCTTTGGTGCATTCAGTGAAGGCGTGGCATCTGCCCTGAAAACGCTGGGCTCCAGCATCTTCCTGGACGCATTATGGTTATCCCTTAAAATTGCGCTTTTGGTGGTAGCTGTTCAAACTCTGTTAGGAACAATTGTGGCATGGATCATCGTCCGGCACGACTTCCGGGGGAAAGCCTTCCTGAAAAGCCTGGTTGACGTCCCCTTTGCAATGTCTCCGGTGGTGGTCGGTTACATGCTCTTGCTGCTCTTCGGGCGAAACGGCTTTCTTAACCCGATCATCGAGCCATTGGGGATCAAGATCGCCTTTGCCACACCGGGGATATTCCTGGCGACCCTTTTTGTCAGCCTGCCTTTTATGATCAAGGAAATGATCCCGGTTATCGAAAACCTGGATCGCAAACAAGAGTATGCCGCAGAGACCCTTGGCGCAACCAGCTGGACCATTTTCTGGCGAGTAATTTTTCCGCAGCTGCGTACCGCATTGATCTACGGCATGACTCTCACCTTTGCCCGCGCGCTTGGTGAATTTGGCGCAGTCTTGGTGATCGGCGGCGGCATCCAGGGCAGGACCGAAACGACCACCATGTACATCTTCCGCTCATTGGATGAACGCCATTTTGTGGAAGCCTACAGCGCGGCGATATTGCTGGGATCATTCTCAGTGATGATCGTGCTGATCGCAGATTGGGTCAAACGCCGGGAAGAGAAGCATCAATCACAGGAGGAAACGGTCGAGCGGGTATAGAGGCAGTATGTATCCCGTAGGGTGGGTTGGTCAGAGACATTTCAAGTAGCAGGGCATAATAATGCATAAACCATTTATCCTTTGTTTATTTTTTAACCAACCCACCGAAACACCAATGGGGATTAAAAAGAATTGGTGGGTTGTCATGAAATGCCACTTTTTTGAAAAATTGTTTTACTTTCCTAAACCTGTTGCAGAGAAGATGTTACGACCCAACCCACCCCACATCAACTAGCAAGCATTTCAAAAACCAAAACCATTCCAAGATTGCTTCGCTCCGCTCGCAAAGACAATTTGCTATGGCACTGCGAGCGAAGCGTGGCAGTCCCGTAAGGGAACGGCACGCCTTGCCCTGATTGCCCTAATTCGAAACGCTGTTACTGTATAATATGAATAATCCAGAGCTTAGAATTTAAAAAGTTCAACACGACATTAACATAATAAACGCCCCTTGGTGATACAAGGAGGATAATAATGATAGATGATATCAGCGATATCGCTGCTTATTACAATCGAAATCCTGCAAGAGAACACCGCCGCCTGGAAGAAAACCAGCTGGAGTTCGAACTGACCTGGCGTTTCCTTGATGGATACCTGCCAGCAAATGGGAACATCCTGGAAATTGGCGCAGGGACAGGACGTTACACTCTCGGACTTGCACAACGCGGCTGGCACATCACGGCTGTGGACCTTTCCAAAGAGGTGCTCAAGGAATGCCAAAAATACCTGAACAACGCAGGATTCCAGGAGAATGTCGATTATATCCTTGGGGATGCTCGCAACTTGAGTATGGTTTCCCAAAAAGATTATGACGCCGTCCTGATGATGGGCCCCCTCTACCACCTGGTGGAGGAAAGCGACCGGCAAATGGCGCTGTGGGAAGCCTTTGACCGACTGCGCCCGGGTGGTGTGATATTTTCAGCGTTTATCAGCCGTTACGGCATTTTAGGTGAAATACTGAAATATATGCCGGAGAGCGTCGACGACCAGGAGCAGGTGATTGCTGTGCTGACCAGGGGAAGGGATAAAGAGGATTGGCCGAAGGGCGGCTTTCGGGCGTATTTTGCCAGGGTAGAAGAGATCATTCCCCTGCACGAAGGCATTGGCTTTGAAACCATCAAGCTTGTCGGGGTGGAACCCTGCATTTCGTCCGATGATGAAAGCTTTAATGTGCTGAAAGGTAAAAGACGGCGCTTATGGCTGGATTTATTCTATAAAATCAGCGGTGAAGCTTCTATCGTGGGTGCCTCGCAGCACTTATTGTATATCGGGAGGAAACAATGAAGAGAGATGACATCAGCGACATCGCAGCCTATTACGATAAAAACGCGCAAGAAGAACACCGCCGCCTGGAAGAGCATCAACTTGAATATGACCTGACCTGGCGCTTCCTGGAGGCATACCTACCGCCTTCAGGGGAGATCCTGGAAATTGGCGCAGGAACGGGGCGCTATACCCTGGGCTTGGTGCAAAGAGGTTACACCGTGACAGTCGTTGAAATTTCCAGGGCGAATCTTGATGCCTGCCGGGAATATCTGGCAGAAGCAGGGCGCCAGGATCGTGCAAAATATATCCTCGGCGATGCCCGTGACTTAAGTGATGTGCCTGATAAGGAATATGATGCCGTCCTGTTGATGGGGCCGCTCTATCATTTGGTACTGGAAAGCGATCGTCGGATGGCTGTTAGAGAAGCCTATGCCCACCTGGGTCCGGACGGTATGATCTTTTCATCCCTTATCAGCCGTTTTGGTATCTGGGGAAATATTCTAAAAAATTTCCCAAAAGCGATTGAATTTAAAGATCAAATTAGATATGTGCTGGATGAGGGGAGGGATCATCCAGATTGGGAACAGGGTGGTTTTCGAGCCTATGGTGCTACTATCAATGAGATTGCCCCTTTGCATGAGGACATTGGCTTCGAAACCATCAATCTGGTTGGCATGGAACCCGCCATTTCTGCCAACGATGACGACGAAAGATACAATAAACTGGAAGGAGAAAGACGGCGGCTTTGGCTTGATTTGCTCTATGAGATAAGCGTGGAGCCCTCTATCGTCGGGGCTTCCCGTCACTTACTTTATATTGGGAGAAAAAGCCGGGTTATTCAGTAGAAGCCAATTAATGGAGAGTGACAAGAAAAGCGGTTTATAAGGACACTATGATTAAGAATTGTCCATTTACTGCCTATCAGCATTTTCCCGGATTAATAAAGTAGAAATAGCCATACCCAAGGGCAAGAAGTCCGTAGGTCAGGACATTGAGCGGCCAGCCGAGAAAATTGATTTTTCCAGAGAGCTGAATTTCCAGAGATCCCGCAAAACCCACAATATCCTGGATGAACAGGGCAAGCGCTATGGCTCTTCTTGTTTTATATGAGCCGCTTTTTCGACCAAACCACATCAACGTGGCATACCCTAGTATGGCACCCCCAACCAGGCGTGTGACCCATATTTTTCCCTCGTCAGGGATCATCCCATACAATCTGATAGCCCAACCTGGAATAAGCACGCAGGATAAACCGATTGGAACTGCAACAAAAAGGTTAATCAAAAAAAGATGCTTGAGTTTCATCGCAATCTACTTTTCTTATTTGGAAGACCTATGGTATGCATCAAGTATAGCAATTCAACAAATGGAATTCAATGTCCAAAAAGCTACACCTTCAATACTGTAATAACTTAGAAAACTTTTCCCTTCAGTTTTCTCTCCCCAAGCCTTCTCAAAATAAGTGATTAGAAGAATAAACCAGCGATACGCCTTAAGAATGTGAATAATATAATAGGTATTAATTCATCCTGAATTTTAATCTTTCCGGGAAGCACAACTTACTTTTTTACCGGAAAGCCAGGAAGCCTTGAGGAAAATGGCAGAAATAATTATCATAGAATTAAGGATAAAATTGTAATTCAATTTTATCCTTTGAGTCCTCCTGGCAAAACAAACCGATTTATGACCGCAATTTATTGTATTTATCAAATATGAATAAGGTGGTTCGATGAAAAAATTCAAAAAAGCTGTCTTAATTTTGCTGGTCATCGCCAGCCTGGGGGTATTCATCATCTGGGGGATGAACCTCGCAGGTGGAGCATTCCCTGAAGGTGTGTTTGTTGGTTCTCAAGAAACCTCTTTGCCAATCTTTCACCTGGTGGCAGAATCATTGATGGCCGTTGTCACCCTGATCGGTGTGATCGGCACCTGGCGAAACAAGCCCTGGGGAAATGGGTTGACGTTGTTTGGAATGGGCATGTTCACCTATTCTGCAATCAATTCCATGGGTTGGACGGTCCTCAACGATCCGATCCAGTCCATCCCGATGGGGATCACTTTGGTGATTGTAATTGCAGCCATACCCTTATTCATCAAATTCGAGAAATAATCCAAAGAATTTTTCATAGGTGGCATGATACAGATAGTTACACCTTAAAAATTCAGGTAAGATAAATCAAATATCACAAAAGGAGAAGCTAAATGACCTAATACCTGTGCCATAAAAAGCTGTGGGTGCGTTTCCTGTCCTACATGGGCGTTTCAACCCTAATTTTTTTGATTGTTTGGACAGCCAGTTATCTCTTCCTGCCAGAAGGGATCATCAGGGGTAAAACAGCAACTGTGATTGTTGGCGATCAAGCAGCCAAAAGCTTTTTCGTGGAATTCATCAGGATCGCAGCATACAACTTGTTCTTTGCAATGGTTCTGATCATTGCAGCAAATTGGATTTTCAAAGTAGGTTGTTTTCCATTAGGCTACCTGATCCCACTCTATTTTGTGATCCTCTACGCGATTTTGCTGGGCACCAATTCATTTGCCATTCCCTTACCTGAAAAGATGGCACCCTCTTTCGCTGTTTTCAAGCGGTCGGGAATTTACGAAATGATCGCATTTATCCTGATGGCAGCATCAACCCATAGGATTTCTGCTTACCGGGTATTGTCTTTTATCCCGCCTAAATCAGAAGAGATCAAACCAAAACCGACATTTTCACAAGACATTGATTGGGTAGGCTTTGTTGCAGCAATATTGTTGTTATTAGCAGCCAACGCCTGGGAAGCATATCAAATTGTATATCTCGTGTGATAACAAATCAAAATGATTCAATTAAGAAACAAACACGAAGAATCGAGAGCTAGCAGAGAATAGAATTACAAATTACTTAATCAACTATCACATATCCTATGCTTCTCCCATGGATTGAAATTAGGTTTATACGCCACCAATCATTGACACATCCTGATTTAGGTCAACATGATTTATCAGGGAATAAGGACAATTTCTTAATTTGCACTCCTGTTCGACAGCCATTTTTCAAATTCAACGATCAAGAAGCTGGCGATGCTGAAGGCAAGTATCCGCCACCACTCATCAAATCCCAGCGGTCCGGTGCTGAATATTGACTGCATAAAAGGGGCATAGGTGAACAGGACCTGGAGCAGGACCATCCCGCCGATTCCGAACCACAACCATCGGTTCTTAAAAAAGCCGATCTTAAAGGGCGAATATTCCAGGGACCGGCTGTTCAAGAGATAAAAAATCTCAATGAAGATCACCATATTGACTGCAACAGTCCGGGCTACCTCCAGAGGCTGCCCACGCAGAATCTCCCATTCGAATAATCCAAATGCGCCAATCAAAATCAAAATACCTACCAGGATGATTCGACGTATGAGGACCTTCGAAAGTATTGGCGTATCGGGGTCACGCGGCGGCCGCTGCATGATACCCGGCTCAATCGGCTCTAAACCAAGTACAAGGCCAAGCAAGGTGACCGTGACCATATTGATCCAAAGAATTTGGACAGGCAAAATTGGCAGGATTTCATTAAGCAGTATTGCAATCAGGATGATCAACCCTTCGCCGATGTTTGTCGGCAATGTCCAGGAAATGATCTTGATCAGGTTGTCAAAAATTCCCCGACCTTCCTCAATGGCGGCTTCAATCGTTGCAAAATTATCATCCGTCAGGACCATATCCGCAGCTTCTTTGGACACATCAGTTCCGGTAATACCCATTGCTACACCGATATCAGCTTGTTTGAGTGCAGGGGCATCGTTAACGCCATCGCCGGTCATGGCGACCACATCCCCATTGGCCTGCATCGCTTCAACCAGGCGTAATTTTTGCTCCGGTGTCACTCTGGCAAAAACACCAGTTTTATCAACCACCTTAACCAGTTCAGCATCACTTAACTTAGAAAGTTCAACTCCAGTAATTACAGTTGCTGCCTGGGCAATGCCAACCTGTTCGGCAATCGCCCTGGCTGTCAGGGGATGGTCACCGGTGATCATCCTGACCCGGATGCCAGCCTCCTGGCTGACCCGCACAGCCTGGATAGCTTCTGAGCGCGGGGGGTCAAGCATTCCCTGGAGACCTAAAAAGGTAAGCCCTTCAGCAATGTCCGTATGTTCAAGGCTGTTCTGTACTTCAGGCATCCTTTTTTCGGCAATGGCTAAAACCCTGAGTCCTTTTAGCGACATTTTCGCAGCAAGTGTTTCAACTGCTTTGAGATCCATTGGGATTAGATTCCCTTCCGAATCCACGGACTGTTTTGAGCGGGCAAGGATCGCTTCAAGGGATCCTTTGATAAAGGCGGTTTTAGTTTTGTCAGAGGAGTCCAAATGCAATGTCGCCATATACTGGTATTCTGACTCAAAGGGGATGGTGTCAATCCTGGGAAACTGAGCTGCCATCTCTGCTTCAGAAAGATCTGCTTTGGCTGCGGCAACAATTAATGCACCTTCTGTAGGATCACCCTCAATTGACCAGCGATCCTCTCTCAATAACAGGCGGCTGTCGTTGGCTAGAGCGCCTGACTTGAGGGTAGACAACAACGCGTTTGGTAGGTCCATAAGCAGTTCATTTTCAATTGAGCGAAATTCACCCTTTGGCTCGTAACCTGAACCGTCAACCTGATACAAATGCCCACCCGCATAGATTTCCTTAACCATCATCTGGTTTTGAGTCAGTGTGCCGGTTTTATCGGTGCTGATAATAGTGGTACTGCCCAGGGCTTCCACCGCAGGCAGTTTCCTGATAATTGCCCGACGCTTTGCCATCCGGGTTACCCCGATTGCCAGTGTGACTGTCACTGCCGCAGGCAAGCCCTCGGGAATTGAAGCGACGGCTAAGGCAATGCTGGTGGTTAATGTATCGGCAAAGTTATCACCTCGGAGGATCCCGATGATGAAGGATATCGCCGTGATGCCCAATAAGGCATACAATAGTACCCGGCTGAATTCACCGATCTTGCGGGTCAGCGGCGTTTCCAAAACATCCACTTCCGCTATTAGCTTTGATATTCGCCCAATTTCTGTTCCATCTCCTGTTGAAACAACCATCCCGCTCCCCTGACCGTAGGTTACCAGGGTCGAGGCATAAACCATGTTCTTTCGGTCGCTGAGAGGTGTTTCAACCGGCAGTGGATCTTCCCCGATCTTTTGCACGGGCAGAGATTCGCCGGTGAGGGCGGCTTCTGCCACCTGGAGTTCACGACTCTGAAAGAGCCGGATATCTGCAGGCACTTTATCGCCCGATTTCAGCAATACAATATCCCCTGGGATCAAATCCGAAGCCTGAATTTGTTGTTTCTTGCCAGAACGTATCACAACTGCTTCAGCGACCATGCTGTTTGCCAGGGCAGCAATGGCATTTTCAGCCCGTGATTCCTGGATAAATCCCACTAGGGCATTGATCATCACAACCAGGAAGATGATGCCAGCGTCGACCGGTCCTTTGACGAACAGGGTAATGATGCTTGAACCCAGCAGCACATAGATCAAGGGATCGTTCAATTGGGATAAGAATCGCAGGAACGGACTTTTCCGTTTTTGAGGTGTGAGGGTGTTGGGACCAAAGCGCTCTTGGCGCTGGTTTATTTCAAAAGCGTCCAGACCTTCCGAAAGATCTGTCGACAGCATTGTTTTAATTTGATCGATTGGCATATGATGCCAATGCCTACTTAATAATTTTTCCATCTGTGTTTCTCCAGGATTGAGAATATTTTTATCGCTGATTTGATCAGGACTTTAAGTTCAATCAACTGGATATTAACACATCCAGTACTTTGTATAAAACCTTTGTACAATGATTGGGTTGGAGCACACCATCCACAAAAATAGCAGACAGTGATCAGCATCCATCGGAATCCCCTGAAAACGGATCCTTAATCTGGTTTTTTTAAAGCTTCTTCTATAGGATTATTGATAAGTGTTCAAAGCAAGTCAAGGGGTACTACCCAATGGATTATAAAAGTTGGATTGAAAAAGGTTTTTGGGATTTAAGATTTTCCCTGACCGCTCTCAGCAGGCGTTCTTCCCTTGATGGTCTTTTTATAAACCAAACTTAAGGGTTGGATCAATTGGGCGAGGATTGGTCCAAGGATGGAAAGGGACAGGACATAGGCAGCGGTAAGAGCGTTAAGCTGTGGGTCAAGCCCTGCCGCAACGCCCATCCCGGCGATCAGGATTGAAAACTCACCATGAGTCACCAATATCGAACCCGCCCGGAGGCAGCTCAAATTATCTGCGCCGGCGCGATGGGCGGACCACCAGCCGGAAAGGATCTTGGTCAGGGCAGTTAACAACGCCATGCCAACCGCAGGCAGCAAAACAGCTGGCAGGGTCGCCGGGTCGATTTGCAAGCCGAAGAACAGGAAAAAGATCGCTGCAAACAGGTCACGCAGCGGGCTGAGAATCTTGCGAGCCCTGTCCGCGATGGTCCCTTGCAGGGCAACGCCAACCAGGAATGCCCCCACCGGCGCGGAGATTTGCAAGAGCTGCGCGGCGCCAGCCACCAGTAGGATCAAACCCAATATCGAGAACAACACCACCTCGTCCGATTCATGAGCAACCAGGCGGCCGATGAATTTGCCGTATCGGATGGCAATGAATAAGAACAGGGCAACCGCAATCACAGCAGCCAGGATGTGGAATGATGCCTGGCCTAAGCCTTCGCCGCCCAGGAGCACGATCGTGAGGGGCAGAAATATTGCCATGATCAGGTCCTCGAAGACCAGGATGTTGATAATGGAGGGTGTTTCCCTGTTATGGAGCCACCCCTGCTCGCTGAGGATCCTGGCAATGATGCTGGATGATGAGATATAGGTCACGCCGCCCAATACCCAGGCAGCCAGGGGACCCCACCCCAGCAGGATACCCACCAGGAAGCCAGGCGGGAAGTTAAGCAGGAAATCCACCAATCCATCAGGCAGGCTCGATTTGAGACCGCTACTGAGCTGCTCCCCGGTGTATTCCAATCCGAGGGTGAAAAGGAGCAAAAGTACGCCAATCTCAGTACCGACGTGTAAAAAATCGGTGCTGAAATTTAATGGCACCAGTCCGCCGGTGCCAAAGGCAAGCCCCACCAGCAGGTACAGGGGGATGGCAGAAATCCCGATCCGGCGGGAAAAGCGGTCGATCAACGCCAGGCCGATTACAACAATTCCAAGCTCGATCAGCAGGAGGGGGACATTTGAATTTAGCATAACGGATTAATCCTACGTTATTTACAAATATAGCTCAAGAGGAACCCTGTACACCAGTCTTTGGCATAAATTTTTGAGTAACTCTATTATGATGATCGTATACAGAAAACCTTTTAGACAGTTCCGCACGACATCTGATCACATACTTATTGTAAATCAAAGTAAGAATGAACGGATATTCTCATTTTGCCATTTTTTGAAACAGGTAGAGAGGAGCGGTTTTGGTATACCCAAGCCCTTTTTTCCTATCCAATAATAATTCCTTTGTTACCGTGATGTCCTTCTTTGGGATGAAGTACGTGTCCAGGGAAGAATTTGACAGCCGGTATTTCCCCTTCGTTTTATGAACAGCGTAGATTAATTTGTAATCGCTATCGAGTGACGCCATTCCAGCATCGCCATGACTGTTATTGACCAGCAGGTAGCCGCTTGGTCTCAAATAAGGCCTGCAAACACCGGAAATGAATCCGGCATATTGCGAAATCAGCAAGTCGAATTTCGAGTGATAGTCTTCAATCAGATTGCTGTAATCAATGCCGTGAAAAGCAATCTCCGGGTCTTCCGAATATTCCTTCCGTTCATTTATCATCTCAACCAGTGCATTACTTTTGAAGAACTTGACCGCATTTTTATCAGAGTCAACATAAACCACATAGGAGAAAATGAAGGATGGGGAGATTTGAATAAAACTGCCCGGATAAATGACTTTCGAAATCCCAAATTCATCTCTTAACAAGCGCCATAAATCAACCTGTTCATAATCGCGGTTGACATAATATTTTTTATATGCTTCGACAGCGTAATTATTTGATGGGTCTATGGCTTTTCCTTTTTCTAATTCTGATCCCTTAAAAAGGGTAAATTAATTCCAACTGGTAGAAATCACCCTTAAAATAATATCACTTGAACCCAGCAAGTTCCACGAGATATACAAATCTATGACCGAGTGTATAACAGCCTAATTTCTGTTAGCTTACGTTCCATAGTTTATCTGAGCATAATTTTATACCAGGGGTTTGCATAACATGTAAGCAAAGTGCGTCGGGTCCAAGCAAATATTACACCACCACTGTACTAAATTTTCCACAAATTCAGATTCATCCAAATCTCTCGGCAATTTGAGTTGTTTTTTCGTCATTACACAATTCCAGGCTGATGTTCCAGAGTTTATCCTGCTTTTCTTTGTCAAGCACATCATTACCTTGCTCAATCTCAATGAACTGATTCTTTTTCCATGTGAGAAATTTTCCAGACTTCTTCAAACTCTCTTCCTGGCTTTCCGTGAACAACGGGGACATGATCCTCCCGCATTCCTCAATTGAAATAAATGTGCCAAAAAGCTTCATCACATTAGCCATGACTTTCATAGGGAGTGGAATAATATTAATTTGATTGGTCCACACAGTCTTCGCTATTTCAAATCCAATAAAAGATACCTTCGGATCTTCTATTTTCCTGTAGAAATTGTGCAAACGGTCACAAAACATTCTTTTAGCGAGCATTGCTTGATGAATGCCATTTTCATAACTCCAATTTTCCTTCATTTGCATGTCGTCCCAGAAAATTTCACCCCCCTCAGTTACATTGAAGATCACCCTTCCGCCCTTATCGGATTTCTCCAACAAGTCCAGCAAATTTAAAGTCAGCATAAATTGAGATAAATAATTCACCTGGAAATGCGGATCCATGCCATCTTCAGTTTCAACGCGCTCAGCAGCGTAACCCAAACCGGCGTTGATAAATATCCCGTCCAGAAAAGCGTGCTGACTGCGAATCTCTTTGATTGCATTTCGAACGTCCTGAAGTTTAGTAAGATCACATAAAACCATAGAAATATTATTGTTTTTAGTGCTCTCTTCAAATTCTTTGATGGCAGCTTGGCCCCGTTCTTCAGACCTGCACAAAATGATAATTTCATGGATACGATTGTCACTTCCGGCTAAAACTTTTGCGACGCCTTTTCCCATTCCATTGGTACCGCCTGTCACTAATACTTTCATCTTTTCAAACTCCTATAACTAAAGAACTTACATTCGGGCTAACTTATCATGCCATTACAAAGCAAAAACACTGTCATCTCATTTAAATCGTGTTACATATTTACCGACTTCTTCAATTACTACTGCAAACGCCATACCTGAAATAGGCACTTTTTTGGGTCGCATAGATTCTTATCAGCACCCCATTATCTTTTAGGTCAGGTTTTTTCACCTCCCTGAATTAAAGCACATCTGGCTGTCCATATTTTTTGTACACAATCACTTTCAAAAATTTTATCGATTTATATCTTTGATCCAATTATGCTTTCTTTATGGATGCTGCAAGCATTGTTTTCTTTTCTGCTTGTAAAATAACAAAAACAATACTGATTGCAGCAAGGACATTAATCGCTGCATAAACCCAATAAGCATTTTCAGGCGTTCCTTCTTGCATAATTAAGAAGGGAAGCAAGGGGGCAGCGGTATTACTCATTGCGTGAAAAATAATCACGGTAATTAGCTTTTGATTGCTTGCATTATAAAGCCAACTATAAATGATCGAAATACTGGTTGTCATTATCAGAAATGCGATAAACGGATAGGTTGAATGGCCATCTCCTGGCATGACCCACAATGGTAGATGCCAGAGTCCCCAAACCAAACCAATAAATAAACTCGCAGGAATCACGCCCATACGCTTTTGCAGTGGCTCCTGCGCATATCCACGCCAACCAAATTCTTCTTGACCACCGCCAATGATCAGCATCAGTAAGAAATAAGGGATCGCAATGATAATTGAGGGTATTCCTGCGATCTCTGGAAAGAGCGTGTTAGCTACAGGGAAGCCAAGCAGCGGTGCAAGATAATGCGATAGGATATGGATGATAAGCGGAATTACAAAGGCAGCAATCATGTAAAAAGGCTTTACTTTTAAGTCAAATGCCTGTCGAAAGAAATGCCACCCGCCTGTCCGCCCTTTTTGATTTATCACTAAGGCCAGGGCAACGAGCATTGGTGCAAATGCGCCGATAGGAACAGTGACGGCTGTGTAGGTTTCTCCATCTATCCCAAGGTTAATTCCTAACCCTGTGAGTATCGAAGGCAGCCAAAGCCCCCATGTAAAGATGAATGTGAAGATCAAAAATAAGAATGGTTTTCTATGTTGCTTCTGATCATCCAAAATATTCTCCTGTGATATATGTCTGCTTGAGGAAGCTTTGACTGTACCACAGTTCTGTAATTAAATAAGGAAGACGTGATATTTAAGTTGTCAGGGGACGAGTCAGACCCACACCTGGGTGGAATATAATACATTTCAAACTTGGAAATGGGATTAATTGTTCAATATCCATCGCCCTGAATGGTCATCCATGGGTAATTGCTGAGATAAGTTTTATGAAGAACCAGGGCTTGATAGATCTCAGGTATTCTGGAGGTTGTTCACAAGCCCTTCAATGACCTGATCCTCATTACCGGTTTTATTTTCAATATCATGGACGGACAAAAACCCGGATCGGTCTTCAACATGGCTCTCCGTTGAGATCACAACCAGGTGTACTTTGTCTCGCGGAAATTGCTTTATCAGCGTTCTCATAGCCGGCGCCAATCCCCCAGCCCATAATGGGCCAACGAAGATGTATTCTTCCACGCCATCTAAATCACTAAGAAATTCAATATCCACATGTTTATTTCTCATCGAATAAGAGCCAGCTTTTAAATAGCCAAAAATTCCCTTGTAATTGATATTGTCGGTAACTTGAACTAATTTACAGGAGAGTTTATTAGAAATCTTTTCTGCAACCCGCTTGCTGTTATTTGTCCTTGTGAAATAAATGACGCCAAGCTTATTCATTACGACTCCTTTTCACTCTTATGACAGGTTGTTTTTGCTGATTAAATCTACAATGAGCTAATAATATCAGAGACTTACATCTCTCAAAAATTATTTAAATTTATTTCTAAAGACCAATCTGACCTCAATTTCCACCTTTCCGCCCAGGCGTTCGCAAAGTTCACCTGTATGCTGCTGGATATGTCGGATTCGGCAGCGCCAGCCTGTCAAAGAGCACCCAATGGAAACCGATTTTAGTTTCACATGTCCATCGCCGCCGCGCTTTTTCACACTCAGTGACACTTCCAGATTGCAACTTGCAAGTCTACTTTGCAACCAGGGGTAAAAACATGAATGAGGACGGGGGCGCAGCAAATAATTCAAATGCGCCGATATCACATATCGCAATGCCATCCCCGTCGCCATCTGTCGGACGCAAGAAACCGCGTTGATCAGTCGCTGGGCATAAGTTTGGGCTTCCCGCATCGATAACCGGGCTCCCTGGCATAATACTGTGTGTCAGCAGTGATCCGCCGTTATCCTGGAGGGGTCCAAGAAGCGGGTCAGCATTGATGTTTTCTGTCCCCCCATACCCGCCCTCAATATCACAATAGGCTGCGTCAACAAGGGTACCGGCGACTGCGCTGGGAGAATTTCCCCACACAATTGAATTGGTGAGATGCAGCACAGCGCTGGCATTGTAGATCCCCCCGCCAACCACATCCGCAGTGTTGTTGTAAAAGGTGCCGTTGGTCAGGGTCATAATGCTGTTGGTATAATTTGCCAGCCCGCCGCCGGCAGAATGCGATAGGTTGTTTGAAAAGGTCAGATTTGTGCCGACCGGGTCACTGGAGTAATTGTACATGCCGCCGCCCCGCTCCAGCGCTGTATTGTGGTGGAACAAGGTGTTGGTGATGACCGGTTCGCTGTGATAATTGTAGATCCCCCCACCGTGCCTGGCTGAATTATCTGAAAATGAAAGATAGGACAGCTTCGGCTTGCTGTCGACGTTATACATCCCGCCCCCATAATCCACAGCTGCATTACCGGAAAAGTGACCGCCGGTGAGTGTGCAGTCAACCAATTTATAATTTGCCATCCCGCCGCCCAGCACCCCGGCAGAATTATCATAAAAATTAACTTCCTTCATGATCAGGCTGCTTTCATAGCTGTACATCCCCCCGCCCTTGCCCGGCACCGAATTGCCTGAAAAGGTGACGTCTGTGAGCCTTTGTGTGCCTACATAGCTGTACATCCCGCCCCCATGAGGGGCTGAATTATTGGTGAAGTCCCCGTTTTCAATGGTCGGGCTGCTGTATTCACCATAAATCGCGCCGCCTTCCTCAATAGCGCTGTTGTTGGAAAATGTCACATCCCCCAAAAGCATCGCACCGTATTGATTGTAGATGGCACCGCCGCTTGATGCAGAATTATTGTCAAAGACAAGGGCTGTTCCCACCGGACTGCTGGAAAAATTGCTCATCCCCCCGCCAAAGCGTCCCGCTGTGTTGCCTATAAAAGTAACATCCAATAAGCTTGGATCACTGCTGTCGGTATTAAGCAGTCCGCCGCCGTGCTCACCAGCCGAATTACCTTCAAAATCGACCCGGGTCAGGGATGGTTCGCTGGCGATGCTGTAGATCCCGCCGCCGTGCATTAACACATGGTTGTTGACAAAACTGACCTCATTCAAAGTCGAGTCACTTTTAGAATTAAACAAGCCACCACCAAATTCCGCTGAATTGCTTTCAAAGCGAACATTTGTCAGGTTCGGATTGCTCTCGTAGCTGTAGATGCCGCCGCCTTTGGCTTGGGCTTCATTCCCAATGAATGCAATATTTGCCAGTGTTGGGTTCCCCAAATAAGTATATAAGCCTGCGCCGCTGTCATAGGGCGCTGTGCCGTCCGCAAAACCGCCCGTAATGGTGAAGCCGTCAAGGATGGCGGCACTGTTCACACTGCTGCCCTTGACAACATGATAGCTGTTATCGCTGGGGTCGCCGATCGCACCAATATCCCCGCTGAGGATGCTTGGATTGGCTTGCCAATCTCTCGAGTCCCACGCACCGCCGCCGGGGGGAAAGCCGCCATAAATGGCGACGCCAATTTTCATGATAAAGGATATGAAACGGTCATCAGTCGTTGTCGGGAAATAAGTGCCTGCGGCTGCATGCACCTGGTTGCCGTATGCAGCGGACTCGATGGCGATCTGCAAATCGCAAGCGGTCTCCCAGCCCAGGCAGTCACCTTCTGCACCCGGTTTGGCATACAGAATTTGGCTCTCCGTTTCAATGGATAAGGCGACCGTGCCTGAACCCGGGAATAAACCGATCAAAAGCAGGAGGATGATAAAGGAACGCAGGAGGGCACAAATTTTCATAGTGTTTTATCTTCCGGGATCATCCGGCGAGGAGAAGGAAATGTGAAATAAAAATAAATTGAGGTTTTCAATCAATTTTGACACCAATAATCGACGCACAGATAAAAATAATAGAGAAGCAACAGCAAGTTAAGTTATAACATTAGGGAGGATTATATTCGATCCTAATATTTTTGGGAATTCAGCAAGCGCTCAATCTTCAGCCTGGACAAAGGCATGCCAGCTAATGCAGTCAGTTTTACTTACTGCCGGAAATCTCCCCTAGAAGAGATCATTTAGGTCCAGTTATTCATAAACCTTCATTCCCACCCAACCCACCTCGATCTCCCCACGCGAGCCCAACCGCTCGCAGAGTTCGCCCGTGTGCTGCTGGATGTGGCGGATATTGTAGAATTGCAGTTCCAGTTTATCGAAAGGTAACCAGTCGAAGCCTGATTCGGCCTCCAGGTCCATCGTATTGACCTGGGTTTCCATCTTTTTAAGGCAAGATTCAAGGTATGCGAGCAGATCTGCTTTGGTGTAGGGTTCCGAGACCGGGGCTGACGGCCCCAACAACTGCATACCGTCTTTGTGTTTCTCCCAAGGGGTGAAATCAGCCTCCGCAGGACTGAGATAAAAATTTGTGTAGATGAGGGTGTGGTAGACAACGCGCCAGAAGGGGTTCACGTAGTTATTGTCAGCCCACAACGAATCGGGGCATTTTTCGATTGCATCCTTCAACATTGCCAGGGCGGCGAGGTACTGGGATTGGATACTTCTTTTGACAGTCATAAAACCTCCAGGGCGCTTAATCTTCGAACATAATTCAGAAGCATCACCAACAATCATAGGAACAGGCGTTCTTCATGACATATTATTCTATCCGCTTAGAATTTTATGATCTCGTTTTTGATTTACTCAGGCAGCTCCCTTGTCGTCAGCCAGTCGTTGTTTGGAAGAAAAGATAACTAGGGCTGCAATTAACCACAATACTGCTGCAAAGGCGAGATCGAAGATCACAAGTTGAACGCCAGATAGTTCAGGGGGGATAAGCAGCAGCTGGCTGGCTGAAAGAGGAGCGTGCATTAATACCATTAATAACAGGCTCCCGGTCTGATCATAGACCCACACCATAAGAACCCTGTAGGCTGGGAGGAAGGAAAACAAGAGGATTAATAAGTAAATTACTGGCGGGATGGCACCTGAAGAATTGGTGCTTGCCACAAACAGGGGAAGATGCCAGAGTCCCCAAAATAGACCAAGAATGATCCCGGTTGTCAGGACGCTGTATTTCTGTCTTAGTCTCGGCACTGCGAAACCAGTCCAGCCCAATTCCTCAAAGAACCCCACCACGAGCCCCATGAAAATGCCAGTCAGGAGCAGACTTGTTTTGTTCGCTTCAGTAAAAATTGCAGGGCGATAAACGTTTGAAAATAAAGAAAAAATGAGTAGTAAGGTCATAATCACAATGGGTGCGGTTAGCAGAGCCATCAGGTACCATCGGGGGCTGACCCTACCTTTGCGCAAGCGGGAAAACAAGGAACGAAAACCTTCTCTTCCATCAAACAGTGCTATTGCAACCAATCCTGCAATACTCGGGCCAAGAAGTGTGACACCATATAAGAGTGGCATTTGCTCATCTGGGATAACCGAATTACCAAGAATTCCATCCATCCCAATCGCCAGTAAAATGCCTCCCCATGTGATTAAGAGCGTAAGTGCAAAATAGACCAACACAGCATTGTTGCTTAAGAAACTTCTATCTTTTTCCATAATATTTTCCTTCCATTAAAAATAAATCAAATTGGGGAATACAGATTATGAATTACCGAACCATGGGGGAGTATCCCCCAGCTCTTCTATTATTGATGCCACAAGCATTTTCAAATCTTCTTGATTGACGCGATATTCTGTGAGCAACTTCTGTGATAGCTCTTGCCCTGGTGGCAAAAGATCAGCAATTCTTTTAAGGATCACGAATTCAGGCGCTCGCCCCAGCATTTGGCCTAATTCAATCTTAAATTTTTGATAGGTTTCAGGATTGTCGTATCCAACGCATAAAGAGAGAAAGCCATATTTTGAGGGGATGCTCTTGAGCAGATTTAAATAGGCTCTTAAGGGTGATGCGATCTTCCCAAACCAAAAAGGACTGACAAAGATTGCAAAATCATCTACTGAAATTTCGTCCCCTGACAAATTAATTTTTGGGTCCCTGTTAAACAGGTTTTCCCTGACGATCTTTCCTGCGGTACGTTTTTTGGGTTCAGTAATTCGGAGATGTTCAGCGCCAATCGCTTTTGCAAATTCCGCAGCAAGCGCCTCATTATTGCCTGTAAAGGAATAAGAAATTACCTTAATTTTCATAATATAACACTCACTCACTATTAAGGAATCATCATGGACTTTTGCCTTCTCTATTTTACACCAATTTTTGCATATACTTTTAGTATATGGACATATTTTCAAAAAACAATATGGGAGTAGATGGGGAAGATCAGGCCGACCACTTCAGTGCAGGTTTTAAGTGCTTCCTGATCCAACGCAGACATGATAGGGACCAGCGAAGCATCGGGAATTATAATCACCAACCTCCTTCGACGTTCACTGCCCAGGATTAACTGCGATGTATAAGCATAAATCTCACTATTAAATTTTGTTCACAACGGGTAAAAATTGCTCGAATAAAACTTCAGGTGTGCCCGTTACACCCTCCCTCGGGGGGGCAGTTCGAGTTTACGACCAAGCGGATATAAGATCTAATCCTAAAAGGATATATAATTGCATTATAATATCCAGCATATTCTACTTAGATCAAACCAATGCGCCATGGGCTCGTGCAATTTATCAATTTCTCATGCTCTCGTGATAGGATGTTCTATCAACCCACAATATTATTAACCACCTGAAACATTTCATACCTTTATTAATTGCTCCCGATAATTTATAAGTTGATCAAGTCCTTTGAAAACAAATAGGGATTCAAGTCATATTATTATGACTTACGCTTCAGATGCAGCTGAGTAAGCATGTGTCGCAATTCAAAATCAACTAAACAATAAAAGGAGTGACATCATGGGACTTTTTGGACCACCGAATGTAGAAAAGTTGAGATCTGCAGGAAACATCGGCGGATTGATAAAGGCATTAGGATATAAGAAAGATCGGGGGGTTGTTGAAGCTGCCTCGTCGGCATTGGTCGAACTGATGCCTGCCTCCATTGAACCGCTCATTCAATCGCTCGATGATAAAGATGAGGCTGTAAGCGTGGGTGCCGCTGAAACCCTCGTCAAGATCGGTGAGCCTGCTGTAAAAGCACTAATTGCTGGCCTAACGAATGGCGCAATCCGTAAGAAATGTATTAATGTATTGAATCGGATGGGTGAGTCAGCTGTCAAAATGGCCGTCGATCAATCTGCGTCATGGTTATCAAATGATAAAATCGATGATAAAGCTGCTGTAGAGGTATTAACCGAGATAGGTTCACCTGCTGTGGATCAGCTCATCTCACTCCTTAAAGAACAGAGAACAAATGAAATTGTTAGAGATGACAATGCGATGTTCATTATCAAAACATTTAATATGGAAAAAACGCCAAACTATTCTGATCTTTTCCAAAAGGGAATGGACTTCCTAAAAAAAGGTTTCAAATTGCGTGGATTGATTGCTGGCGCTTTAGGGGAGATTGGCGCCTCTCAGGCTGTTGACCCCTTGATTATCACACTGAATGAAGAAGATCAATTTGAGCGCTGGATTGCAGCGGGCTCACTTTTCACGATTGGCAGCCAACGCGCACTGGAGTCTTTGAACAGCAATCTGACCGATGATGACCTTCTTATTACAGGAAATGGCGGTGTTTGGGTTTTAATCGGCGACGGCAAAACAGTAAGACCCTTGATTGGAGAGTTTCTTTCTGGTCAAGTAGAAACTCGCCAACAGGCTGCAAATATTCTAAAAGGTTTGGGGTCGAAACTAAACGGTTATCAATGACTCAGGCAAAATTGCAGGGTGGCCCCGGTAGGTTCGCCTGTGCTGGCTGCTTCTGCAGTTAACCTGCGACCGAGCGGATAAGGTTTCTAATTCAGGTCGCCTCCATTAGTCGATTCTTCAGCCAGTTGAGGGTTTACCCGGTAGATTGCAGGGTCATCAGCAGGCAGTCTTTTCCACATATTATCGAGCACGATAACAAATAGCGTGAAAACAAAGAGGAGTATCAGGGCACCCAAGGAACCTGTGAGAAAATTACCAGTAGTGTTCATTGCTGGATGAGCCAGCACTGTTACCAGAACACTTCCCTTTGTGCGGTTGAAGAGCCAAGTGAATATCACTGTCACAAATAGAATGAGAACCCACTCAACAAGCGTATCAGAAAGACTCTTAGCTTCTATTCCACCAAATCTCCCTGGCGCATGCCAAACTGCCCAAATAACCCCCAAGATCAGACTTGAGACGAGGGGGCTGAACTTTGCCTGGAGTCTCGGCAAGGCAAACCCTCGCCAGCCTGGTTCCTCAGAAAGTCCACCAAAGATGAGATTATAGAGATAGAAGAGGATCACAAACCCCAGGAACTTGAACCCCACCGAAGGATAGTTGGTTAATGGTACATCCATTCCCATAGCACGGCTAAGGAGATTTCCTAAGAGCCAGAATGCAGGAAATAAAATAAGCGCAAGCAGATAGTAAACGAAGGCTCCCCTCGGCTTTCTGTATGTGCGAAGCTGATCTCTAACACCTGGTTTCCTGGAAAAGATGCAAGAAACAACAAAGGCTGGCAGTAATCCGGTTAGAACACTATGGATCACCAAAGCCGAGGACAGAACCATCTCATTATTAGCAATCAGATTCAGGAGGATAACCCCGCTGCCAAGAATCCACGCAAAGATAAATGCAATCACTGCGGCTTTACGGCTGCCTTGCCTGGGACGTGGATTATTGATGGCTGAGAGTCCTATACTTACCAGTGCAGGCCCAAAGATTCCCAGAGCCATAAAAGGGGCCAGAGACCTTTGCCCTTCAAGATAAGATGGTTGAATCGCTATTAATAGCGTCCAGGTGAATAGATAGGTCAGAACAAAGTACGCGATTAACGGATGACGTTTGAGATATTCAGCCAGAACTTTGATATGCTCTCATCCCTCCCACAATCAAAATTCATGACATCTATTTCTCCCATTTGATTATGAAAGTTTAAAGAGGAAAAACTTATGACACCAAATTATAAGTAAAGAAAATAATGAGTTTGACTGTTAATATTATAAATAAATCTTTCAGCGGCCGTCAAATAATATAATCATTGAGCACATGAAGTTGCAGCAACACACTGGGTTAAGAAATAATTTACACTAATAAGCAGTAGTAATTTGGAAAATAACAGATTTTTTGTTGAAAGATGGACCCGATACACCCTTCGGGCAGTTCGACCCTACTAACGAACGGATAAAATTGAATTTCCTGAAAGGTAAAGAATTCGACTCAAAAATGGCTGGAAATTTTACTATTCCCACACGTCGCCCGCAGGCTGTACTAGGCTCAGTTCACACCCTGCTGAATATTTGATTGTTATACTCCCAATCATAATTTCCGTGGACACGAAACTGTAAATTATTCTTAATTTTTTGGAAATGTAATTCTACAGGAAATGATATTAACTCAAACACATTATCCGCCATACATTTCATGGGCATATAGGGCCAAAATAAGGAAGTGTACAAACATTGATTCGCATCATCATACTTAATAATCCACTCATCATCCGCTGTGCCATTCTGCCATCGATACGTGCCAAGGAATTGCTTCATATCACACGGATAAGGATTTTCTTTTCTATACTTTAAACCAATAAAGGAAATTATTTCCTGAACATAATCATCCCATTGCTCATCGCTTGTGTCTATCTTGATCTTTAAACACTTCAATCGGTCAAATATCTCCAACATTTTTATTTGTTCATATTCAATAGCGCTAAACATGCTATTTTCGTTTATAAAATCATGATTCTTAAAATACACATGCTGATCATCTCTTCTTAGCATCAGATCCCGCCACCATTTACCCCGTGCAATAAATGCTTTTTCCAGGCTTTTCCGCAGATCAGGACGATATAGAAAGACAATGATGGGATTTAATTCATTTATGGCATCTAACACCTGCGAACAATAGGTAAGGATATCATTTTCATTCCAGGTACTATGAATAAAATACCGATCATAGGCATGCAAAAAACATCCTTCAGTAACACATACTTTCCCGGATGCGCTTATTGAATCTCTAAATGCCTTCCACTTATTCAACATCCCGATTCTATTTCGTTCCATACCTTCAAGGGTACCCAATTCCCCAAAGCTGAATTCATTGTGTCGTATTGGATGATTTTCACACTCTTCATGCAGCCAATATGCATCATGATCGCGGCTGATCTGCTGTGATACACGCTTTGAAATACTGGATTTTCCTACTGATGAATGTCCATCAATGATTATCAAATTAGTATTCATTAAGAAGCCCTATCTCTTTTTTGTCAATTCTTTTGCGCACAAAAAATGCGCCTGAAGGCATGCATCCCTTATGCTGTGTGAGGCGGCTTTCCATAAATGCTTTTCAATTGGTTTTTCTTTATAGTTATTGTTCACCATAAGTTCATATCCTCATAAAATTATTTTAATACTTAAAATCGCTTCTATGAGATGATAAAGGAAAAATACTTCAATTCGATTAGTTGGAAAATTTAGCAGAGGATATTGCAATGGGCCCGGTACGCCCTGGGGGCAATTCAAACAGACGACCGCACGGATGATATTTCAAATCCAAATATACTATTTTCAGTAGGAAACACGGATTTAGAAACCTCAACACAATAACTTCTTACCCCATTCGCCTCTTTCCAAGCAAGAATTTCCTTTAAGCCCCAAAAACACCTCTCTCACTCGAAACGTCTTTGGTTCCTGAGATGACTAAACATGGTTTGAGACCAAACTAATTTTCACCCGAAAGATAGTGTTACAAAGCTAACGCGAATGTAGAAAAATGTCATTATTCACGATGAATCCCCAATAAGTCAATGTAGGTTTTAATTAGCGCTTTTAACTTACAAAATCCGTCTGCTATTATTGTTTGCCAAAAGGCAGGGGCTCCGCAGATGCAAATTAATAGACGGCAGTCCCAAGTCAGCTTGAGCGGTAATCAAGTCGTTATCCATACCAGTTAATATCAAATTCAGACGTATCAGCATATTTGCTGCCAGATTGATGTTGTCGTTTTTGAGTTCGATATGGACGGTCTTGAGTTCTATAAGCACTGCCAGTACGATCAGCGTTGTGCGCAGGATACTTTTGAAACGTCCCATCTCGGGCTTCCCCTCCGTCTGAACAGGTGAAGGTTTGGCCGCAGTTTACTCCAATTCAGAGGCAGGCTCCTCCCGATTGAGGAGGGGATGAAGCAGCTTCGGGATTTTCGGACTCAATCGCTACTGGATTGAGTTTGCTCGATTCTGTTGTTATTGTTACTTGTTTCCCTGTATTCTTGATGAGAGGATCATGGTGTTTCGGTGGGGGTAACTTCCTCTGTAGGAATGGGCGTTTCGTTGACAGAATCGGGCAAGGGCGTGGGCGCAGGAAGATCAGGCAGGCCATTGACCAGCAGCTGCCAGGCGATATCCACGTCGTCCACAGCGATCACCGGGGAAGTGGGCAGGCTATCCAACGCCAGGTCAAGGCGAGTGATGACTTCTTGCAATGTAGCATTTTTATCAGCTGCAATGTCACTTTGTAAGCTGAGAAGCAAATCGCGTGCAGTTTGCACATCCAGCCTGGCCAACCCGAAATTACTTTCATAGAGGTATAGGCGTGCGCGGGAAAGCATCTCGATTGCGCGGCTAAACATAAGCTCACGCTGCACCTCAGCCAGGGTATCGTTAACTTCCACAAAACGCGATTCATGGTCGGTGACGGAGAGGGATAGGGTATCCAGTGTTGCCTGCATAGCATCCAGTTGTGTGAGTGTTTCGCTTTGAGACTGCAGGGCGGATTCCAGAGCAGTGATCTCACCCTGCGCTTCTGCCAGGGTCTGAGCGGTCGTGGTCTGGCGGGTTTCCAGGTCAGCCAGGCGGCTTTTAAGGTCTGTAATCTGGCCGGTCAGCTGCTCAATATCAGCAGCCTGTTTGTTTTCAATTTCGTCCAGGCGGGCGGTATTGGCTTCAATCGGCAGGATGAATTTTTCGTACAGGTAAGGCGCACCAAAGTATATGGCAACTACGACGCCAGCGATCAGTGCCAAAATTAGCAGGTAGCGTAAGATATTGACAAAAGCTCGTCCCATGCGAGACCAGAAAGATTGGGTTGGTTTTGGATCGACGCTCATTAGTTGTCTCCTTGCGGCGTGAACAATTTGAAAAGGCTGGTTTGCAGGTCTTTGAAGAAGGTTTCAAAACGCTGCGTTTGTTCTTCCTGCGAGGTGACTTTTTCGTTCAGTGCAGCGATCTCAGTTTGTAAATCAGTCACCTGTTGGCTGAGTGTTTCCTGGTCGGCGGCAAGCTGCGCTTGGGCAGTCTCCAACGCCGCTGTGCGATCTCCCAGACCTTCGAGGATGTCCACCCGTCCACGCAAGCCGTCCAGGTCACCCTGGAATGTATCTATCCGGGTCGACAATTGGGCAGCCTCCCGCTGCATCGTTTGAACCTGGGTGCTTGTGGCAAATTTTAGGCTGCCGTTGATGCCGCCCAGAACGGCGAGTGTAAGAAGAATTGTGACCAAAGCAGTAATGGCACTACTGATCAGGATCGTCCACAGCGAGCCGTGAGATTTAGAGGCTTCCTCAAATTGATTGGGCAGGGTTTCCACGGTTTGAGGGGCGGCTTGCACCTGTTTGATCTCTGGGCCTTCTTCCTCGGCCTTTGCTTTGACACTGGTTGAGGGGGATTCGGCCGGGGCTTCGTCCCCTTTCCCAGGTTCAGGCTCCGGTTTATCTAGGGCAGGATCCGACGTATCAGCCTCTGGTTCCTCATCGGCATCAGCAATCCGCTTCAGTAAATTGGCGCTAATGCCATTAACGGTCTGCGCCGCTTCCATTGAGTCGAAGGGTCGCGCTTCAATCAAGCGGTTTGACAGCACGTCGCCGATGCCAGGCAAGGCCATCAATTCGTCCTGACTTCCATTGTTGAGTAAGTCTAGTATTTTTGTTTCGTCCATTTTTTCTCCTAAGTTCATTTCTTGGATGATCAGTATAAATTAGTCAGCAAACATGCACCCAACCTTTTGGTCGGATTTGGCTCCCCAGTCATTATTATTGATAATTGACCCATTTAAGAATAAAAAACTGAATGGGTGCTTATCGAAATTCAACGTCTACAATATTCTGCCAACTTATTCAAGCCTGCGTCCTTGGGGAGAGAGGGTCGTTGGGGAGACCTAATTTAATTTTAGCACAAAAATTCCTGTTTTATTTGAATTATTACGATTGTTTTAAGGGGTGTTGGGAGGATGAATGGTTTCTGGCATTAAATTTTGCCTGGATTTTATAAATGGGATCCAACCCTAAAAATATACTGCAACCTATGCCTCATATTTTTGTGTGCCGCGGCATTGGGGATAATTTGGGCAGCCCCAAAATTGTTCGCCCTGGCTTGCCCCCCTTTTTGCCGTTCTCAGCACCATCTCGCTCCCGCATTTGGGACACAGGGGGGATGCGCTTTGTGCTTCTGCGATAACCGGCTGGGTTTGTGGTGTGGTTTCATTCGGGTCAAGATACTCGTTTAAGACTGATTCCAGCTCCGAGGTCGAATAGGACCGTCGCACAGGAAAGCGTACCAACGGCAGTTTTGCCGCAGTGTAAACCTTTTCTACAAATTAATCTCTAAAGATCACAGTTAGTTTCATTTGCTATATGTAAAAAAGAAAAAAATACCACCATTAAATTACTACTCAATATTTTTTTATAGATCTATATATCTTAGGTCATTATTAACAGGTGATTGAGCAGAGAAAAGATCAAAAACAAGCATGTAAATAAGAGAATATATTCTTGCCATTTATAATTATTAAGAATTTCAGCTTTACAAATAATCGCAAATCATTTAACTTCTGGAAAAAATATAGTTTTCTTCTAATCTTTTTGTGATCTCAGCTTAAAATTAATCTAATTACTTAATTTAAGTTTACATAATCCCGATCTCATACAAGTTATTTATGTTTCGGTTTTAAATAAGGGAAATATTGATATTTAACCTAATCACAATAATATTTTCTTCAATCTATAAATCTAAATCATCTGTAATAAAAAACTGTAAAGTGTTAATACTTATAATTATTTTCATGAAGGCAATTATGTTGAGATGGATTGAATTCTTTTGGCCACCTAGTCTTATTATTATAAATTGAACACCACCTTGTGTTCTCATCAAAGCTAATATGTTCTAGATTTGCGCCTTGTAAAAAAGCTCTTGCAAGGTCTGTTCCGCCTAAGTTAGCAAATCTTAAATCTGAATCTTCCAAATTTGCGTATTGTAAATTAGATTTTTGCAAGTTTGCGAATTTAAAATTTACTTCTTTTAATAAAGCATGATTTAGATCAACATATTCAAGATTAGCATTATGTAAATTAGCTTTTTTTAATGTTCCATCCATAAGCCAATTCAATCTTCTAAGTTGTCCAACAGCATCATTTGCAAAACCGTTATCTGGACTACCCATTTGAAGGATGAGCCTTTCCTTTGTGCTTTTTGTTCTTGTATATTGGTTTGCATTCCCTAATATAAGCACTGTTATTGATATTCCTATTAATTCTATATGAATTCGTTCGTAAAAAATGAAAAAATCGTGATCGTTTAAAAGGCTATCTCTCAAAATATAGAATAATCCACCAAAAATCCCGATAATAATTGCTATAACATCATCAAGTCCAATATAAGACTTAAGCAAATTAATTAATCTATTTATTAAGTTTTGAAAAAATTTTTTAATTTCATTACTTTTATTTCTAACATCTTTAATTAAAGAAGGAATAACCCAGAAAGGAAATAGGACAAAAAAACTGATAAATATAATTTTTCCTACAGGTTGATTCGTTAAGAAAACCCTCAAATAATTAGGTTGTAATGAACTGATGATCCATCCGATAATAGTGATTATTAGCATTTTTACTATGACTGGGAAAATAAATAAAATGAATAATAAGAAAACGTAATCCTTTTTTTTGAAATATCTCATCTAAACCTCTTTCTCTATTGTTTTTTAAGACGCAGATTTTTCCTAATTTAATTAATATAGCCAAATATCTTCATTCAAAAATAACTTTAAATAAGAAATTGTTGAGCAAAATATCATCTAACTTTATTATTCTGATCCGTATAATTATTTCATTATACAATGGCGCAAAAGATTAGAAAAATCAAATTATTGTATAAAATTTTTTAATAAGTAATATTGAAAATTATAGAAAGAAACACATATAGCTTAAAAAATATTTTAAAAATATGCAATGAGTAATTATTTTTCAAATCTAATTTCCCTCCAAATGAACAGTTATCTCATTAATCAATATTCAATAATTATTCCTTCTTATATATTATTTTCACTTCCGTATCTAATTCTACAGCAATTTCTGGAATTCATTATGAGAATTGAGGTTTTTTAGATCAAGATCGCTAAATACATCAGTGTTAAATTACTTCTTGAAGTGAAATATCTACAATTTGGCTGAAACAAAAAAGCTCAATTTAATGTGGTGATATAAAGCTCTTTCATTTTTTCTTATAAACATTAGGGGGGGCAAAGACAAACGCCTCATCAAAGATATATGCTAGTGGTGCTATTGCCAGAGTTTTAATTTTTTCTACTTACTTCAATATCGAAAGGTTTTCTGCGCCTACAAATTTTCGATCTATTATCTCGGATATTGAGGAAAAGCCACAACGATAATGAGATCTCGATCAGTCCTAAGACCATCCATTATGCATTGAATGCAATTTTTACTGTTTCGAACCCTATCAAATGAATGATCAATCCCAATGTCAATAAAAGTACCAGGCTCCTTAATTTTGCCTTGCGATATGCTATCTGACCAAGCTTCTGATGATGTTAACCACCCAAGTTTAACTGAGAAAAACAACCAGTGAATCTTGCTATTAAGTTTTGTTCAAAACAGGTAAAAACGGCTAATAATTTCCCACCAATAATTACTTCATGAGGGCCAGTCAGAATTCGAACCTACGACCGAGCGGATAAGTATGCAATTCCTATGAGGATACTAAATAACAACTAGTTCAAATAAGTTTTATGTAGAATCAATTACTCAATCACTAAAGGTTAGTAATAAACTTTATCCAATTTCCTTCTTCTCTTCTTTTTACATTCCAAGGGAAACCGTTTACCAAAGAGAATAAGAAGACATCTTCAATTTCTGTTTTTAATGTTTCATCAAATATAAAGAAAATATTTTCACTCCCATTTTTCTCTATATGATCTCTAACATGTTTATTTCCATTACCTTTATAATGTGAATATAATCTACTTCTTATTGACCTTTTAGAAATACCAACATACATTGGTTCAAAATTGTCGGGATAATTTTCTCCAAGAAAATTGTCTACTTCTCCAGGTTCACTAAAATACCCATTGGGAATTCCAATAATATATACGCCTGCCTTCTTAGGTGCATTTAAGTATTTAGATAATTGATATTTTCTTGACCAAGTCATATATTACCTTAGCAATTTCTCAATACCTTAGCGGAAAGAAGACGATATCTACCTTGGATATTTTTTAAGACCAAGTAATAAATTAGAATATTCTACATTTGCAAGAGATACTCAGCCTCAAAGATATGATTTCTATGATACTCGAGATATTTCTTTTGATCGTCATTAAATTCACCAATATTCATGTTAGGATCTAATCCCCATTTTTCCATTACCTGATCAACTTCTTGGTTACTTCTTAGAATAAAACCATCATCCGTGAAAGAGACGTACCCTCTATCAAATAACTTATCAATATGAGGAGAGAGTAATAAGCCGTTATTTCCATCAAGTTTTTCGGTATCGGTTGAGTTTCTCCAAGGTTTTATATGGCTTGCAATTAAGAGGTTATGATTATTGACGTGAGTTAATCTACATTCAGTTTCTATATTTTTTAAGTTTTCACGAAAGTAGCCTTGTCCTCTTCGAGCTTTGATCAACTGCTGCTTCTCAGTGGCAGCAATATCTGACGTTCGAATCCTATCAATTTCATCGTTCTCTTTTTTCTCGATCTCTTTCTCATCCAAAAAATCCTGCACCGATTTTTTGTTCTCTGAAATAGATAATAGTTCCTTTGCCAAATCACTGCTGATACTAGCCAAATAACATCCTTGATTTCCATCCCCAGAAGATCTTATTGGAGAATATTTTGAAGGCAAAAGATTTCTAATCCTATCAATGTGGTCTTTAGGAGAAAAAGGATTATCTAATAGGAGCCAATCAATTTTAACAATCCATCCGACTCTACTCCATTGCTCTCCAACATCACCAAATACATCAGGTCTGGGTGATACAGTTCCTCTTGAGGTTACATATCCTATAGCTTTAATTACACCTTCTGAATAAGAGAAAACTAAATCCCCCTCCTGAATAATAGTCATATTGATATAAAATTGGTTTCTTGAATCATCCCTGTTAGTTTTTGGGGACCAGAGAAAACCGTAACTTAACTCTTGATCAAAAGTTTGTTTGTGATTTACCCACCAAAATTCCATATTTTCCC
The DNA here is from genome assembly GCA_016841525.1 of Anaerolineaceae bacterium. Lineage (GTDB taxonomy): Bacteria > Chloroflexota > Anaerolineae > Anaerolineales > Anaerolineaceae > Brevifilum. The sequence goes on along the minus strand of JAENYZ010000003.1, from coordinate 408,472 downwards.
TCCAATATTGTTGATTTTACGAATATATTATATCGAAACCAAGCGGATTAAACAGTTAATTTAGTTAGGATAATTATTCCCAACCCTATCTTGTAAGATATTGTTCTTTCAAGTAGTCAATTCTTTTTAGGACATCAGCATAAAGGTTTACAAATTTGGAACCAGGTTTTCTTTTTTCGTATGAATCATAGTCAACTTCCTCCCCAGACTTCAATTTATTTACAAACTCATAAAATAAATCGCGTAACACACCAAATTCTTTCATTAATTCAAAATAATTATCCAAAAGTTCACTGTCACCGAAATAATTTAGATAAGACAATAGATATCTATTTTCATTCCATTCTGAAAATTTATTATCTATTTGTTCTTCTGCAATCATTTCGTAAGTAACAGACTTGTGGATTAAGCTCTCATAAATAGAAATTTTTCTGCCCAAATCAATTACTAATTTTTCAAATTGTTCAAGTCTACTCAATAATATTTCTTTTCTGATATCTCTTTTCTTATCCTCCATTTCCCATTTTCGTTTTTTATTCATGTTTAAGTTATTAAACAAATAAGCGATCAATGCACCCACTGTTGAGGATACTATACTTATTGTTGCACCAATTACCAAATTCCGATCCAAAATAGACCTCCCTTTACAAGTGTTATGAAAATAAACTTAATTCTCTTCCTCAGGAATTCCCCATTCCTGATCTCGCGTCTCATCGAAATATTCATTAAGCGTTTTTAACAATCTTAATGCTAAATGGGGATCTCCCTCATATTCCATGCTTCTAAATAAAGCTAATGCCTCTTCTTCCCATTTATTGTGAATGTCGCTGATGCTGACCAGGAATGTCATCTCAGGAATAAAATATGAGATTGGTTTTCCAAACACAATCGCAAGTTGAACAAGGGTAAGTATTCCAATTTCAATTTTCCCATTTTCAAAATCTGAAATAGTCGCCTGGCGTTTTGATAATTTCTCTGCCAATTCCGTTTGACTTAATCCCTCTTCTTCTCGAGCAGCTCTGATTAACTTTCCCATTTCAATAGTGAACTCGTTGGGAATGGTCAATTCATTTTGCATTAATTTCTTTAGAAATTCTTCATGCCGATACACATTTTCAACAATGTTGAAAATATTGCTCATTTTTAATCCTTGACATTATACATATTTTAGTATGGAATTACCGGTATTGCCGGTATTGCCGGTGTTGCCGGTATTACCGGTCTTCTAATTGTTCTTTACTATGCTAATAATAAATGCGTATAGAGTTATACGCAAGAGGAGACTTTTTCCGCTTCTTTCATTAGCCTTTGTCGTCCGTCCGCAGCCGCTCTTTTCACGCTCACGGAGGCTCATTGTCAAGGCTGCTGAGCGAAGCGGCGCAAGCCAAGGCAGCCTTGATATGGAGAGTGAGTGGGTAGGCAGATGGAGGGACGGGCGAAGGGCGAAAAGTTGAAGATGCTATTGTAAGAAACAAATATGAGTGAATATCATCCCTGGTTTGCTAATATCTCTCCGGAAACTGGAGAATTCGATAAAGAAAATCTCAATTTCAGCAACAATCGACATCATAGGGCTAGAAAAGATTTAATAAATTGGATGAAAAAAGTAAATCTAAATTACCATTCACCACATAAATTCAGACATGGATTTGCGGTATATGGCATTAAAAACGCAAAAGATATTGCTGCACTAAAAGCAGTTAGTCAAAACTTAATGCATTCATCAATAACCATTACAGACGGAATATACGGAATTCTTTCAAGAGAAGATCTTCAAAAAGAGATTAATAAAATAAGCAACATAATTACGAAAGAAGATAAAATCAATAAAAAGGAATATCATTCCCTTATTAGAAGAAATTATACGACGGATGGAAAACTAGTGCTATTCATCTGAGGAAATATGAAAGTTCTTAATCTTCAGGCTTTTCTTTTGGTAAGTCAGCTGGTAATCCAACCCGCATAAATTGGATAGCAAAAGCTTGAGACAGATGTTCACGATATGGTGATACTAGTCTAACCCGATCATTTTGATCTGCTATTTTTCTTACAGAAGAATAAGGCACTGAAAAAATTTGGTCAAGCTCAACTACCTGGTAATCAAATTGTTGATTTTCAATTTCGCATTTATCCAGAAGATGAGCTCGTACTAAAAACCCCTTTCTCAAATAATCCCAATCATATTCATCACGGACATATTTATAGCTAGATCTAGGACATAGAATCACAAATTTATCATATGTATTTTTAAGACGGATTTTATTTAGATCGCAGGACTGTGTCATGACGACCATATCATATTCTATAACTTCTGCTTCATAAGTACCATCTTCATGCGAACCCGAATATTTAATCACTGGAAAATTGTCCAAGAAATCGCCTTGGACTAGTTCGGTTTCACTTGGAACTAATTTGTACCAATTGGAAGAATTAGACATAGAATAATTATGAGTCTATAAGAAGTTCTTGGTTGGTAGAAATATTTCCTTTGCCAATATTTTTTAATTTTAATTTGATCTTAAATCGATCTTTTGGGATTGCTTGAACACTATGATCCAAGAACAAATTTTCCTCAAGGATGTAAGTATCCCTTAAAAAAGTATCTTGTTTATTTGACTGAGTATTTAGAATCTCTAATTCTTGATTCTCAAAATCATCAGACACGGTATCTGTAGAACTGGTGATTACTCTATTAGCTAAATATTTTGTTGCGCTGATTAATTCAAATAAAAATTCTAAGGAAATATTTTCGATAGAAGGATTTTTAATTTCTGGATATGCAGTCGTCATTTCTGGATATGCAGTCGTCATTATTGTCCTCCTGAAAATTCTTCATATAAAGGTCCATCAATAAACGACATGAACCATTCATGAATAGCAGAGTGTGAAGAATTAAGCCATTCTTCTAACTCACCATTTTTACCTAGTTTGAACGCGTTGGAACCCGTTGATTTTACTTCAAATTCTAATATAATAATTTTTTGTTCTGACTTATTAGGTAATTTTGAAGTTCCGGAATTAATCGAGATTCTACCAATTCCAACGGGCCGTTCTAATTTAAATACAAATCCCATATGAGATTCTATCGGATGAGCAATTGATGAAATTGAACCAGGGATATGTTTTGGCAAATTTACTGAAATATTAAGGTTATCCTGTAAAAATGATAAAGGGTCTTTCGACTCATAATCGAATGGGAATCCATTTCTATATCGCAGAAATAATCCATCAAGTTTCAAATCATTTCTATATGCTTCCAATAAATTTTCACGAAGGTATAGAATCGTACTATGAAATTTATTCCATGTGTAATCTTTAACAAAATTGGCAGATGCAACACCAGGTCCTAGTTGTAGAACTGGCCATTTATTTTTTCCCACTCTAAAACGATGTTGAACTTTGTGAGGTAAAAAACCTTCAGGTGCATCACTTGCAGGAAGCTTTTCATGATATGAAAATTTTTCTTTGACATTATTATAGAAAACACCTAAGGCAAAAGGGTAATTCTTATCAATCAATGTATGAGGTAAATCCCCCTCTTCCAATTTCCACCTGAATTCCATCCAAGCTTCAATTAAGGGAGATTTATCCAATATAATATCTTTCGGATAACGAAAACTATCTTGATTTTCTTTCATTTTTATAATTGAGTTATGTTATTAATTATTGACATTACTTATTATACGATATTTTTGAGGACAAAAATTAGTAATTTTTTTCTGAAATTAGTACCTGAAGAAGTTATTTCTTCAATAATAATGAGTAAAATCAATGATCTTTACGTGTAATTTACTTGAAAAAGGTGGGCCCGGTAGGATTCGAACCTACGACCGAGCGGTTATGAGCCGCCTGCTCTGCCGCTGAGCTACGGGCCCGCGCCTTTTGCGGTGAGAAATTATACCATAATGAGGGTTGTGGGGGAATTGTTCAATTAGCTTATTAATATGTTTTTGTTTTAATGAAAACACTTATTTTAATGATTATTAAAATAGGCGGTGATATTAAAATCAAGATTTTCAAGGTATGCACTTATATTATTTGTAGAGGCACTACACATTTTTATTTCCCAAAGAATTATGTCGCGCCTACACCCATCATTATTTCTTTATTCCTTCTTGCGCTGATTTTGGAGGTTCACTCATGTTTCCACAAGAGAGGAGATGCGAGTATAAACCATTGCGCCGGGGCGGAATCAGAGCAGCATCAGACCTTTAAATTGCAGTTTCCATTATAATAAAAAAGTACAGTCCGGTCGCCAATTGAGATCCAAAGATCAGCATCCCCGCCAGCAATAAGCATGTTAAAAGACCTGGTTATTCTTTAATTAAGCAGTCAACCTTTTTCTTTTCAATTTACATTTTTCAAGCTCAGTCATTGGAGACAAAATGAACGAATCCTTTCCCCCAATAAACCGTAAAGTTGTTGTTGTGGGTGCCGGCGCTGTCGGCGCTACCTACTGTTATGCCCTTGCCCAGAGCGGCATCGCCAGCGAGATTGCCCTGATTGACAGGAATGAAGACCTCGCCCAGGGGCACGTCCTTGACCTCGTCCACGGTATGCCGTACTTACCAACCCTCTCCATCCATGTGGGCACGCCGGCTGATTACGCGGATGCCCAGCTGATTGTCATCACCGCGGGCACCGCGCAGAAACCTGGCGAAACCCGTCTCGACCTCCTGCAGCGTAACGCTGCCATCATACGCTCGATTATGACGGACATCGCTGCTGCCAAATCCGCCGCTGTCATCCTGGTCACCACCAACCCCGTTGATATCATGACCTATGCCGCCATCAAGTACGCGGGAAAAGGCAGTGAGAAACACATCATCGGCTCCGGCACCGTGCTCGACAGCTCCCGCTTTCGCTACCTCCTCAGCGACCACTGCGGTATCAGCAGCCACAACGTCCATGCCTACATTCTCGGCGAGCATGGCGACTCAGAGTTCGCCGCCTGGTCCATGACCCACATCGCCGGGATGTCATTCGACCAGTACTGCCCGGTCTGCGGTATGTGCTCCGAATGGCAGGCAGAGAAGGACCGCATCGAGCAGGCTGTTCGCGATTCTGCCTATCACATCATCGACTATAAAGGTGCCACCAACTGGGCAATTGGACTCGCCCTGACACGCATTACGCGCGCCATCCTCCGTGATGAGCACAGCGTCCTGACAATCTCAACCCTTCTGGATGGCGAGTACGGACTGCATGATGTCTGCCTGAGCATCCCCTGCATCGTTTCCGCACACGGCATTGAAATGGTCATCGCAGGTGAGTTAACAGAAGGAGAAATGGCATCGCTCAATAAATCAGCATCCATCCTTAAAAGCGCCAACGACAGCCTGGGAATTTAAGGACTCCTGATTCGATCAGAATTTAAATCGTAGGGGCTCAGCTCGGCTTCGATTCCTCGATGCTTCGTGCTGAGCCCCTACGGATTATTTGATATGTAAAAAATTATCTATCTAGCTCTTGCGTTCCTTCTGCAGTTTTGCCCAGCTGTCCACCAGTGAAATCGTCCGGTTGAAGACCAGCGCACCGGGTTCCGAGTCCTCAAAATCAGCGCAGAAATAACCCTGGCGCATGAATTGGAAGGGTTCACAGGCCCCTGCATCCGCCAGGCTGGGTTCCAGCTTGGCATCCTTCAGTACCTGCAAGGACTCCGGGTTGAGGTTGTCCGTGAAGCTCCCGCCCTCCGGCACATCGTAGGGATCCGCCTTACTGAACAAATAATCATACAGGCGCAGCTCGGCATCGATCGCATGGCGTGCCGAAACCCAATGGATGGTGCCGCGCACCTTGCGCCCATCGGGGGACATCCCGCCCTTAGACTCCGGGTCGTAGCTGCAGTGCAGTTCAACCACATTGCCCGCATCATCCTTGACCACATCGGTGCAGGTGATGTAATAGGCATTCATCAGGCGCACTTCGACGCCCGGTGCCAGGCGGTAGAACTTTTTGGGCGGGTCTTCCATAAAGTCAGAACGCTCAATGTAAATCTCCCGGCTGAAGGGCACTTCGCGGGTGGGGCTGTTGTCACGGTCCCAGGGGATGTATGGCACATCGAATGTTTCTTCCTGGTCTTCGGGATAATTGTCGATGATCACCTTGAGGGGTTCCAGCACTGCCATCACCCGCCGCGAGCGCTCATTGAGATCATCCCGCAGGACGTGCTCCAGCAGTTCCACATCCACAATGCTGTTGGCTTTCGATACGCCAATCGTATCGGCAAAGGTGCGGATGGCTTCTGGCGTATAACCGCGCCGGCGCATCCCAGAAATGGTGGGCATGCGCGGGTCGTTCCAACCGCTGACATAGCCTTCCTTCACCAACTGCAGCAGTTTGCGCTTGCTCATCACGGTGTAGGTCAGGTTCAGGCGGGCAAACTCGATCTGCTGTGAATGCCACACGTCCAGCTCGTCCAGCACCCAATCATACAGCGGACGGTGGTCCTCGAATTCCAGGGTGCAGATGGAATGGGTGATGTGCTCCAGGGAATCGGAGAGGGCATGGGCGTAGTCATACATCGGGTAGATGCACCAATCATCGCCGGTGCGGTGATGCTCGGCGTGCAGTATGCGGAATAAAACCGGGTCACGCAGGTTCATATTGGGGGAGCGCATGTCAATCTTCGCCCGCAGGGTTTTGGACCCGTCCGGGAATTCACCCGCTTTCATCCTGGCAAACAGGTCAAGGTTTTCCTCCACCGAGCGATCACGATAGGGGCTGTTCTTTCCGGGTTCCGTCAGTGTGCCGCGGTATTCACGCAGTTCTTCGGCTGAGAGGTCGCATACGTAAGCTTTGCCTTTTTTGATCAATTCGATTGCGTAATCATAGAGCGCGTCAAAATAATCCGAGGCAAAATACAGTCGGTCATCCCAATCAAAGCCCAGCCAGCGGATATCCTCCTGGATCGATTCCACGTACTCCACCTCTTCCTTGGTGGGGTTGGTATCATCGAAGCGCAGGTTGGTCAGCCCGCCGTAAGCTTGTGCGACGCCAAAATTCAGGCAGATCGACTTGGCGTGCCCAATGTGCAGGTAGCCGTTGGGTTCCGGGGGAAAACGGGTGTGCACATGGTCAAAGCGCCCATTCTCAAAATGTTCATCAATAATATCCGTAATAAAATTCGAGCGGGTTGCACTGGTTTCTTCACTCATTAGCTTTCTCCAAATGTCGTCATTGTTTTTATAAATTATCAGCTCTGATACGTATTATATTCTATTCCGTATCAGCGCCCAATAAAGAAGCAAAACCTTGAAAATTTCTATCCCCGCCGCAAGCGGACGGGGCATTACGAAATTTTCCCCTTCGGATCAGGTTTTCCCTTATTCATGGAACCCACGCAGCAAGCTGCGGGGTATTCTACTTCGCAGAATAAAAACAGCCCTGGCGCTTGCCAGGGCTGGGTAGTTAATCCTTAAAGCCCGATCAGGCGCCAGAGTCGCTTATCACCGCTTGTGCCAGCTGGACGCCCAATTCACGCGCGCGATCCAGATCCATCTCGCCGGATCCGCCGATAAAACCGATGCTGTTGATCACGTCCCATTCCATTTTTTCTGCCATGCTTTCAAAATCTTTTTGGGCACCGCCGCTCCAGGCATATGAGCCAATATAAGCAGCTTTCTTATTGCCAACGCGTTTGCGGTCTGCCATCATCAGCACGTTCATCATGTCCGGGAACATGCCGCCCTCGTAGGTGGGTGCTGCGACTAAAACACCCGACTGAGTCCACAGGGCAGGTAATATGTAACTTGTGTGAATTTTGCGTACGTCATAAACGTAGACGGGCACGCCCTGTGATGCAATGCCCTCCAGAACAGCGTTCATCGCGTGTTCGGTGTTGCGATACATCGTGCCAAACAGCGCAGTGATTCCCACCTCTGCCGGTTTTTTATAATAACCTGACCAGCGGCTGTAAAGTTCAATGATCCTGCCCGGGTCCTCTCGCCAGATCAGCCCGTGGGACGGTGCCACGATTTCGATGGGGGTGTCTTCAAATTTCGAGATAGCGCTCAGTACCGATTTGCTAAAGGGCGCCACGATATTGGTGAAATAGCGCAAAGCTTCTGACTCGAAATATTCGATATCACTGCAAGTATCATCAAATATCGCACCGTCCAGGGTACCGTAACCGCCAAATCCGTCACAGGGGAACAATATGCCTTCTTCCACCATATAGGTCATCATGGTCTCCGGCCAGTGCACAAAAGGAGTGTACACAAAACGCAGGGTGTTCTTCCCCAGTGAAAGCTCCTGTCCGTTTGAAAGGCGCTCAACGTTTTCCGTGATCCCGTAGAAATCACTCAACATCTGGACGGCTTTGGGCATCCCAAGGATGGTCACATTCGGGGCGAGCTTCAGCAGGTGCGTCAGGGCACCAGTGTGATCCGGCTCCATGTGGTTGATGATGACGTAATCCAGCTCAGCAATATCGAATAGCTCAGAAAGTTGGGCTAAAAAGTCATCGCTCAGCATTTCTTTGGAAAGGTCAACGATGGCTTTTTTCTCATCAAGGATCAGGTAGGCATTGTAAGAAATGCCCTCCTCGCTGATCGGCCACAGACCTTCAAAGCGTTCCGTTACGCGGTCGTTAACCCCGACCCAATAAACGCCGGGTCGGATCTCAATTGGTTTCATGAGCGCTCCTATTTAGAAACCAGCTCGCGAACCTCATCCAAATGACCCGTGCTGCCCAGGTAATCATTCTTTTCAGCGATGAAGTCAGCATAGGCTTGCATAAATACTTCGCCAGGTTTGCGAAGGTCAAAGACCTCGGGATGGTCTCGGAAGAATTCACGGTGCACGCGGGTCCAAACCAGGCGGCCGTCAGTGTCGATATTGACCTTGGTCACGCCCAATGTAGCTGCTTTTCTGAATTGTGTTGCATCCACACCCTTGGCGCCTTTGATCTTTCCGCCAGCCTCGTTGATGCGCTTGACCTCGTCCTGGGGCACGGAGCTTGAACCGTGCATCACCAGCGGAAAACCTGGCAGTACTTTTTGGATTGCTGCCAGCACATCGAAGTGCAGGGACTGGGAGCCTGAGAACTTGAAGGCGCCGTGGCTTGTGCCGATGGCAACAGCCAGGGAGTCACAGCCGGTGCGGTCCACAAATTCTTTGGCTTGCCTGGGGTCGGTCAGCTTGGCATCCGCTTCATCAACCTTGACGTGTTCTTCAACGCCGCCCAATTGACCCAGCTCTGCTTCAACCACCACGCCCTTTGCATGAGCAGCTTCCACCACGCGCTTGGTGATGGCAATGTTGGTCTCGAAGTCTTCATGGCTGGCATCGATCATCACCGAGCTGTAGAAACCGGACTCGATGCAGTCCATGGCGGCTTCCTCGTCGCCGTGGTCCAGGTGGACGGCGAAGATTGCTTCGGGGAAGACTTCATCGGCGCTGCGGATCAAGCCTTCAAGCAAGAGTTTGTCGGTATATGAGCGTGCGCCTTTGCTGATCTGGATGATGAAGGGTGCTTTTGATTGCAAGTTGCCCCTGAAAAGCCCGACGGTTTGTTCGAGGTTGTTGATATTGTAGGCACCGATGGCATATTTTCCATAAGCGGCTTCAAACAATTTCTTAGTTGTGACGATCATAACTGCTCCTTTATTCTAATTCTATTTAATTTTCATCCCTGATTGCGGGGAAGTACTTCATATAATAATGATTTCTTTTATTATTATACCCAGAATCCTTTTGCTTTCATTCCTGGCTTTTTTAAGATTCGGTTAATTGAAAGAATTTAGTTCTCTTTCTCCGATCTTTGTTCTGTCACTGCAAGCGAAGCGTGGCAGTCCCGTAGGGTTATTTCATGATCTTCAAAGTCTAAAATTCAATTAACTGGGACTATTCGTTTGGTCAGGAGACCAAACGACAACGATCTACTTACCTGCCCCGCCCCCTTCTTTCGCTTTCCTCCTTTTGCTGTTAAAATGAAATCCTGAAATGCACAAACATCCCGGAGAATAAATGCACACTGAAACCAATACACCACGCGAAGGCCCCGTCACACTCATCCACCATGCTGCAAATTGCGATCGCCAGGCACCGCCTAACTCCCTTTCTGCAATCAAAAACTGTTTATCAGCCGGCGCAGCCTTTATTGAAATTGACGTCCTCCCCCTGGCAGACGGCAGTTTTGCCCTCCTCCATGACCCCAACCTGGCAGAAGATACCGACGGGCAGGGCAACGCCGCTCAAATGACCCGGGACCAGATCAAAAACCTGTATTACCTTAATGACCGCTCAGTCACAAATGAGAAAATCGGCTTTTTAGAAGGGGCAGTCGACCTGCTGGCTCAATTCCCGAACACCCATCGTTTACAACTTGACTTCAAACCCTTCTCTCCCCTGACCGAATCCGCCCTGCAGAATTTTCTCTCGATCATCGAACCTGTGATGGACAGGGTGCAGGTATCCTCCGTTGCCGATTGGGCGCTGCGTGCATTGGCAAGTGCCGCACCAGAACTGTCTCTGGGTTTTGACCCCCTTCTGTACCTGGACCTGGTTGAAGAAACACCCAGACCGGATAACATTCCGCCCTTCCGGGTCGGTGCCTATGGCGTATTGGATGACCATCCCCTTGCTGCTTTTCAATGGGGCAGCCTCGGCGATTATTTCAAAGCCCGGGCAAAAGCCTTGCTGGTCCTGGTACCCCATGCTTATGAATGGTACATCCGGGCTGAAGTTCTCAAAATAGCGCTGGACGCTGGTTTTGACTGGATCAGCTTTTTGCACGATCACGGTGCAATTGTGGATGGCTGGACCATTGACGTCAGCCAGCCGGAGCATATTGGTCTGGCGCAGTTCCTCGTGGATCATGGCATCGATGAATTGACCACGGACCACCCATCAAAATTAGCAGCAAAGCTCAATTCTGATACAATTTACTAAGGAGTCACTTCCGCCTTTGATCGGATTGTGCTATTATTTTGGACGATTTGAGAATAAAGGTATAAGCTATGAATTATTTGATCACAGGCGGTGCCGGCTTTTTAGGCGCCGCTCTCAGCAATCGATTAAATCGACAGGGACACCACGTGCGCGTGCTGGACGACCTCTCAACCGGCGACCCCAGCGCCCTGGATCCTGATATCCACTTCACACGCGGCGATATTAACGACCGCCCGAAGCTTTGGACGCTCTTGCAGGACATTGACTGCGTGTACCACCTGGCTGCCCGGGTATCCGTCCCAGAATCAATTTTGTTCCCACGCGACTACACCCATGTGAATGTTGGCGGGACTGCCACATTGATGGAAGCCATCCGTGATGCGGGCACCAAGCGCATTGTATTAGCCTCCTCCGGTGCCATCTATGGCGACCAAAAAGAAGCGCTGTTGAGCGAAAACTTGCTGCCGCACCCACGGTCACCCTATGCTGTTTCAAAACTTTCGGCTGAATGGTTGGTCCGCACAATCGGTGAGTTAGCTGGCGTTGAGACGATCTGCCTGCGCGTGTTCAATGCGTACGGTCCGGGACAGCGCATTCCAGCAGCTCACCCACCTGTGATCCCCAATTTCATCCGGCAATCCATGCAAAATGGCACCCTCATCTACCATGGTGACGGCAACCAGACCCGGGATTATGTCTACGTCGACGATGTTGTTAACGCCCTTGTTTCAGCAGGCACGGTCCAGGAGATCGATGCCCCGGTGATCAACATCGGCAGCGGGACGGAAACCAGCGTTCGGGAGCTTGCCAAACTGGTGATCGATATCACCGGCGGCGATCCCGAGGAAGTCTTCAACCCGAGAGCAGGAAGCGGCGTTTCATGCATGCGGGCGGACATCAGCCTGGCTAAAGAAAAACTGGATTATGTACCCCTGGTACCCCTTGATATGGGCTTGCGCCTGACCATGGAAAAAGACCCGCAGTTTAAGAACGGATCGTAATATTTTGTAGAGTGCGTTGTGGTCCTGCCCTGAGGAGGTACGACGTGAGAGTTCAACGCACCAACACAAGCATATCACCATTATTAACCCTGTCTCACCAAGTCCCCTCATATTGAAAAATCTTTATTTTTCAGACACGCAAAACATGCGGGCTGAAGCCCGCGCTCCAAAACAAAATCTATTCTCAAAACACATAATTCTTGTGTAGGGGTGGGGCTCTGTCCCCACCCTTTTCTGCATTTGGGCTGCTATTACCCACTACTACGGGCTGCCACAGAGGGCAGCCCCCACAAAAAAATACTCATATTTGAGGAATGATATCATCCCCACACTAGTTTAAGCATTCATTGAAAGCTTCCCCCCATCCCCGTCCCGTTAATCAAGTAAAATAACAACATGTCTGTTTTACAACGAAATTTCTATCAGCGCCCCGCGTTGGACGTGGCACGTGACCTGCTTGGATGCCGCCTTGTGCGGGTTCAATCCGGGCAGCGCCTGGCTGGCATTATCCTCGAAACCGAAGCCTACCAGGGTGAAGATGACCTGGGCAGCCATGCCTCTGCCGGGAAAACGCCGCGGACCTCTGTGATGTACGGACCGCCCGGGCACGCCTATGTGTACTTTACCTACGGCATGCACTGGCTGCTGAACACGGTCACCGGCGATAACGGGTCACCCGCAGCCGTGCTGATCCGCGCGATTCACCCGGTCGAAGGGCAGGAGCTGATGGCAGAAAACCGCCCCTATCTCGCACATAAACGCGGATGGACCGACGGCCCAGCCAAGCTAACCCAGGCACTATCGGTTGATGGGTCATTCAACACCCTTGACCTCTGCAGCCAGGAAAGCCAGCTTTGGGTTGAAGCTGAGCAGCCAATCCCCGATGAAGCTATCCAACGGAGCGGACGCATTGGGCTTAATTCAGTCCCCGAACCCTGGCGATCCATCCCCTGGCGGTTCTATGTCGATCCGGAGGCGCTTGATGAATAGAAACGCCGAGCTCTTCCAGAAAATGCTGACCATCCGTTCCTTTGAGACCCTGCTGCTGGAAAAATTTTCAACCGGGATCTTCACCGGCACCACCCACACCAGCCTGGGGCAGGAAGCCAACGCGGTTGGTGTTCTCTCGCACATCCAGGAAAATGATGTGGTCGTCAGCAATCACCGCTGCCACGGGCATTTCCTAGCTTACGGCGGCGATCCACTGGCACTTTATGCCGAATTGATGGGAAAACCTGATGGCGTCTGCGGCGGGGTGGGCGGCTCGCAGCATTTGCATTGGCGCAATTTCTATTCCAGCGGCCTTCAGGGCGGCACTGTTGCCATGGCTGCCGGGATGGCAATGGCGGAAAAGCGAAAAGGGGATAAAGCCATCGTGATTGACTTCATGGGCGACGGCACCCTCGGTGAAGGCATTGTCTACGAAAGCTTGAATATGATCTCACTGTGGCAGTTGCCGATATTGATCGTCCTTGAGAACAACCACATCGCACAAACAACGCCGGCTGAACTCGCCATTGCAGGGGATATCAGCCAGCGTTTTGAAGCCTTTGGAATCCCTGCTGCACGCATCGACAGCAGCGATATCCTTGAGATCAGCCCCCTCGCTGAAGCATTGATCGGGCGCGTGAGGAATGAATCCAGGCCGCAAGCCCTGATCATCGATACAGCACGCCTGGGCACCCATTCCAAGGGTGATGACACACGCCCGGGTGAAGTTGTCGAAGCATTGTGGCAGGAGCGTGATCCCCTCACCATTCACGGCTCAAGGCTGTCTGAAGGTGTGCGCTCAAGCATCACAATCAAAATTGAAGCCTATATTCAGGCGGCTTTCACAAGGGCCTTAGGCAAGGAGGACTGATGGCTGAAAATTCACCCACCACTGTTCTCAGTTCTCTCAACCAGGGCTTACACCAATCCTTGCAAGACGACCCAAATGTCATCCTGCTTGGCGAAGACATCCTCGACCCCTACGGCGGTTCCTTTAAAGTCACCCGTGGGCTTTCATCCAAATTCCCTGAGCGTGTCCTCACCACCCCCATATCCGAGGCGGGCATCACGGGGATTGCCGGCGGATTGGCACTGCGCGGCTTCCACCCGGTGGTGGAGATCATGTTCGGCGATTTCACCACACTGATCGTCGACCAGGTGATCAACCACATCACAAAATTTGACGCCATGTATCACGGGCAGACCAGCGCACCGGTGGTGATCCGTACCCCCATGGGCGGGCGGCGCGGCTACGGGCCAACCCACAGCCAGACTCTTGAAAAGCTGTTTCTGGGTGTGCCCGGCTTGCGTGTTTTAGCACCCTTCCACCTGCAGGGTGATGATCCAATTGGCAGTCCGGGGAAATTGCTTTATGATGCCGTCATCCAGGGCAGCTCGCCGACGCTGTTTGTAGAAAACAAACTGCAGTACCCCCTGAAATTATTATCAGGTGATGATATAAAGGAATATTCAATCACAGACCGGGGCGCGTTAACCCAAAGCGGCCTCCCGTTTTATGAACTGCATTTGAAAGGCGCGCCTGCCGCAGATATCACCCTGGCATCCTACGGATACATGGCAAAATTAGCCCTGGATGCCCTGCACCAGCTGGCATACCAGCACGAAATATTTTGCGAACTGCTCGTTCCCACCCAGCTGGCACCCTTTGAGTTGGCCCCCCTGCTATCCTCAGCCAGGCGCACCGGCAAATTGATCACCATTGAGGAGGGAACCCTATCCCTGGGTTGGGGTGCGGAAGTGCTGGCACGGGCATCCGAGAATTTGGGTGCCGAGCTCAAGTCTGCAAGACGCATTGCTGCCAAAGAGACCGTGGTCCCTGCTGCACCGCAGCTTGAAGCTGAGGTCCTGCCAGGGGTTGAGGATATCATCCAACAAGTACGAGAAATGGTGTGATCTATGGATAAGCTGAGCCCAATCAAAATTCCTTTGCTGAACCCGAATGAACCTGAGGCATTATTATCTTCTCTTGAGGTCGACGAGGGTCAAAAGATAGAAAAAGACGACCTGATCGCATTGGTCGAAACCACTAAATCCACAGGTGAGATCCGTGCTGAAGAAGCGGGTTATTTTGTCGGCTTGCGTTTTACACAGGGCGACACCCTCCAGGCGGGCGAGGTGCTGGCTTATATCGGGAGCACGCCTGAAGCTAAAGATTCCACACTGCCCCCCTGGTCAGATGTAAGTGAAAAAACGCCAGATTTACAAAGTGACTCCCTGAGGATCACCGCCCCTGCCCGTGAACTGGCGCTTGCCAGCGGCTTGGATCTATCAACATTACCGCAGAGAACCCTGGTCACAAAAAAGATGGTCGAAAGCATGATCGCGCCTGCAGCACCCCTTGATGCTGCAAGGGTTCCCGCAGATGAGAAGTACATCCTGGTTTACGGCGCTGGCGGCCATGGGCGCTCACTGGTTGCCCTGATCCAAAATTTGGGGACCTATGAGATTGCGGGTTTTTTGGACGACGGATATGAGCTTGGAGAAGAGGTTTACGGCTTAAAAATCCTGGGCGGCGCTGATCATCTGCATGACCTGGCTGATAAAGGAATCCGCATGGCGGTCAACGGGGTGGGCGGCATCGGCGATTTACAAATTCGGCTGTCCGTATTTGACAAGCTGAGCAAAGCGGGCTTTTTCTGCCCGAGGTTGATCCATCCAACCGCCTTCATCGAAGAAAGCGCAATCTTATCGGATGGGGTCCAGGTTTTTCCCTTTGCCTATGTGGGCACTGAGGTTGATGTCGGTTTTGGCACGATCATCAACACCGGCGTAATCGTATCCCATAACTGCCAGCTCGGGCAATACGTCAACCTGTCACCCGGCGCCACATTGGCAGGGGGCGTGATTGTGAACGAGGGTGCCCTGGTTGGCATGCGTGCAACCGTCAACCTTTATGTGCATATTGGACGAAGGGCAAGAATCGGCAACGGCGCCACGGTTAAAGCCGATGTACCAGATGGCGGTGTGGTCCCAGCCGGTACGATCTGGCCGCCAAGAAAATAATCTATTTTTTATAAGCAATGATTGACAGGAACTATGAAAGGCCAAAGCCATGTTATTTGGTAAGAAAAAAACACCCCAAACTTTTACGACCGACGCACCGGTTGAGCGTGTAACCACGGTATTGGGACCGGGCATCAGCTGGAAGGGCGATTTGCGCGGCAAAGGCGGTGTTCGGATTGAAGGTGCCCTGGAGGGCGAAATCAGCATTCGGGGCATGGTGATCGTCGGGGAGACCGGACGTGTGACCAGTGAAACGATCAAAGCGGATTCCGTGGTCGTGGCGGGCGTGGTGAACGGGAAGATTCTTTCGGAAAAGCTCGAAATCCGGGCAACCGGCCGCGTTTATGGCGATGTCACCGCTAAATCCTTTTCAACGGAGGAAGGCGCATTCTTGAGGGGAAAGGTCACCATGGAAGATGACGTGGACCTATCAGACCTGCCTACAGACGGCGATGAAGAAGAAGTCCCCCAGGATGAAAACCAACCAGCAGGGGATGAGGCTTAAGCCATGCGGATGTCACGTGCTTTCAGTACAAGCCTGAGGGAAGACCCCTCCGAAGCCGAAATCGCCAGCCATAAACTGCTGCTCCGGGCGGGTTTTATCCGGCAGCTTGGCGCCGGTATATTCAGCTACCTCCCCCTTGCGCGCCGAGCGATGACCCGCATCGAGAACATTATGCGTGAGGAAATCGACCGGATTGGCGGGCAGGAACTGACCATGCCCGTGGTGCACCCGGCAGATGTCTGGCAGGAGACGGGGCGCTGGTCACAGATTGGGGATGAGATGGCGCGTTTCAAGGACCGCACCGGTCACAACATGGTGCTGGCAATGACCCATGAGGAGGTCGTGGCCGACCTTGCCCGCCGTGAAATTCAATCCTATCGCCAGCTCCCGCAGTTGATCTACCACATCCAGACCAAATTTCGTGATGACCCCCGACCCCGGGCTGGCTTAATCCGCGTGCGAGAGTTCACCATGCTGGACAGCTACAGCCTGGATAAGGATTGGGAAGGGCTGGACGCGCAGTACCAGGCACATTACCAGGTTTATTTTCGGATCTTCAACCGCTGCGGCTTGCCGGTGCGTGCCGTTGGGTCAGATACAGGCATGATGGGCGGCAAAGAAGCCCATGAATACATGTACCTGACCCCTGTGGGTGAAGACACCCTCATGTTCTGTGATTCCTGCGATTATGCCGCCAACCGGCAGGTGGCGTACTTCGCCAAGCCAAAGCCGGAGGATGAAGCCCTCAAAAACCTTGAGAAGGTCTCAACACCGGGCGTCTCAACCATTGCAGACCTGGCGGAATTTCTGGATATCTCCCCGGCTCAAACCGCGAAAGCTGTGTTCTTTGCGGCTGAAAGAGATCAGGAGGAAGCCCTGCTGGTGTTTGCCGTCCTGCGCGGCGATATGGTACTCAACGAAACAAAATTAACGAATGCGCTGGCGGCACATGGGACAAAGGGAATCAAGAATTTGCGTCCTGCTACGGATGAGGAAATCACAGCCGTTGGCGCTGTCCCTGGTTTCGCTTCTCCGATTGGCATTTCCGCTGAAAATGTCCTGGTGGTCGTTGATGACCTGATCCCACACACCAAGAATTTAGTCGCTGGAGCTAACGAAGTGGACTTCCACCTGCGCAATACCAACATTGGCAGGGATTACGAAGCGAACATAGTAGCGGATATCGCCATGGCAGAAGATGGATCACCCTGTCCGCAATGTGATGGGCACCTGCAAGCCCAACGGGGTGTGGAAGTTGGCAACATCTTTAAGCTCGGCACACGCTACACGGACGCCCTGGGGGCAAGCTTCCTCGATCAAGACGGAAAGCCGCAGCCAATCATCATGGGTTCCTACGGCATCGGTGTTGGACGGCTGCTGGCATGCGTTGCTGAGGAATACCACGATGACCACGGCCTGATTTGGCCGGTGACCGTCGCACCCTACCTTGTCCACCTGGTGGTGCTAACCAGCAAAGACGGCAAAGCTGAAGCAGCGGCGGATCAGCTCTACCAGGCATTATGCAAGGAAGGGCTGGAGCCGCTGTATGACGATCGTGATGAGCGTGCTGGTGTCAAATTTAACGACGCCGACCTGATCGGTCTGCCCCTGCGCATCACCGTTTCATCCCGTTCGCTGCAAAACGGCGGTTTTGAATTCAAACGCCGGGATAAAGATGCGAGATGGATCGTCCCCCAGTCGGAAGGTTTGGCAGCCATCAAGGATGAAATCAAGAAATTGAATCAAGAGATCCAGTCCCGATTTAATATGTGAACATTGTCAGAGACCCCGTAGGGGCTCAGCACGCTGAGCCCTTACAAAATGACCAGATAAAAAAAACGACCTTGGAAATTTCACCTAAAAACATGGCAGAATAATGGTTACAAAAACATCTTTTTTGTTGAGAAATTAATGGATAAGCAACCTATCCAATATCGAAAAAACATTCGTTTGAAGGGTTATGACTATTCAAGTGCAGGTTATCATTTCGTAACCATTGTTAGTTATAAGCGAAAGAATATTTTCGGCGAAATCATTAATGGTGAAATTGAGTTGAATCCCTTGGGAATAATCGTCGAAAAAACATGGCAAGAAATTCCACATCATTTCCCCTATATCGAGGTTGACTCATACATTGTCATGCCAAACCATTTCCATGGAATCATCTTAAAGGAAGTAGGGGCTCAGCACTGTCTTCGTCCCTCGACACTTTGTGCCTCGCCCCTACAACATGCTGAGACCTTACGGCAAAATAAAACCCAACCAATGGGTGTGATTGTAAGGTCATTCAAATCTGCTGTCACAAAAAGTGCTCATGATCTTGAATTGTTTGATGGAGTAAAAATCTGGCAGCGGAATTATTACGAACACATCATCCGGGATGAGGATGATTACCAACAAATCGCCGATTACATCGCAGCAAACCCCATCAATTGGGAATTTGACCTTGAAAACCTGAAAACATCCAACCCTGTTCAAAAATCTTTTTTAAACAACCATGCTAACCAAACTGCTTGAAATTAACCAGATCGGAGAAGAACGCTCAGGGATCTTCGACATCCATGAAAAATATTGGCCGCAACCAGGGCAATATATGCCCTGCCAACCTGATGCGGACCCCGCCGCCCCCCTGGTCACCAACCTGTTCCGTGTCATCGGCTCAGATGATCGACTTTACCTGGGTCCACTGCCCGATAATTGGCTGCCCGGAGACAGCATCCACATACTCCCTCCCCAGGGCAAGGGGTTCTCCATACCCGTCACTGCCAGAAGGGTTGGCTTGCTGCCCTTCGACGTTTCGCCCATGCGTCTGCTCCCTCTACTCAAAATAGCCTTGATGCAAAATGCGGCACTGGTCCTCTTCTGGGACGCAGGACAAAACCACGACATCCTGCACCGCTTACCAATCATGGTGGAGGTTGCCCCCACCGGCTCCCTGGCAGAAAATCTCGACTGGTTGGACTTTTTAGCCGTTGACGTGGAACTTGCCAAACTCTCCCAATTAGATTCTCTTTTGAGCATCCCAGAACTTCCTTTCGACGGCCAGGTGCTGGTTCACACAGACATGCCCTGCCGGGGCATTAGTGAATGCGGCGTTTGTGCCGTCAGGACGACAAGAGGATGGCATCTTGCCTGCACCGATGGTCCGGTATTCCAGTTGAAGGAGCTGTTTCATGTGGCTCAATGAAGATGCCCCCATCCATAAACGGGATATATTCTTTTCAAAACCCTTTGTGAACAGCGCCGGTACGCTGGGCATTGCACCAGATCCACATAAGATGCCCATTATTTCCAATTTAGGTGCCTTCATCACCCATCCCATCAGCCGCAGACCGCGGCAACCTGCTTCCAATCGAGCCTGCATATCCTTCCCGGGAGGTTTCTTATTACACACGGGTTTGCCCAACCCCGGAATCACCCGGACAATTTCTCGATATAAACACGCCTGGGCAGGGGCACCCCTGCCGATCATCGTTCACCTGCTGGTTGAAGACCCTGGATCTCTGACGGAAATGATACGCAAGCTGGAGGGCCTGGAAAATGTGATGGCAGTGGAGCTTGGGCTGCCGCCCGATTGTGACCCGGACACCCTGCGCGCACTCATGGAGGCTGCGGTGGGCGAACTGCCCGCCATCCCTAGTGTGAGCCCTGAACAAATCCCCACTTTGAGAGAAACCCTGCTTGAGTTGAGCCCCACAGCAGTCCATTTGGTCGAACCACGCGGCACCCTGCCAAACGAAGCGGGCAATTTGATCACCGGACGCTTGTATGGGACAGGCATATTCCCGACCATGCTGCATGCCTCCCGTGAGCTCCTGGATGCCGGTTTTCCGCTGATTGTGAATGGGGGAATAACCAGCAAATCACAGGCTGACACCTTCTTAAATGCAGGAGTCACCGCCCTCGGATTGGGGAGTGGGCTCTGGCTGCTCAAGCAGGCGTTTTTGGCTTAAAATCAACAATTTCATATTTTTTCACAATATCTTGCAAAATTCAATAATTTGTCTGACAATAATTTGTCTGACAATTGACAAGCGGAATATTTATCGTTAAAATTATTAAGCATTTTCCTTTAAATCTCACCACCCGGGTGGAGGGCTATGTCTACCTTATTACTAAAAAACATCGAGTTACTGGTCACCATGGACGACCAGCGTCGCGAGCTTAAAAATTCTGCGTTATTTATTAAGGACGGTTTTATCCAGGCAATCGGGGAAGAAAAGGACCTGCCAAATAATGCTGATCAGGTTCTGGACCTGAAGGGTCACATCGTTTTTCCGGGTCTGGTCAACACCCATCACCATTTTTACCAGACACTGACACGTGCGGTGCCAAAAGCACAGGATGCCAACCTGTTCAACTGGCTGGTAACCCTTTATCCCATTTGGGCACGGATGACCCCCGAGGACATCCGTATCTCAACCCAAACTGCATTAACAGAATTAGCACTTTCAGGCTGCACCACCGCTTCTGACCACCTGTATTTATTCCCCAATGGCTCAAAATTAGACGATGAAATTCATGCTGCCGCCGAAGTGGGCTTGCGATTGCATGCCTCCCGCGGCTCAATGAGCCTGGGGCAGTCAAAGGGCGGTTTGCCGCCTGACAGCGTGGTTGACACCGAAGAGCACATCCTCAAAGACAGCCAGCGACTGATTGAAACCTATCACGACCCCAAACCCGGTTCAATAGTGCAAATTGTCCTGGCGCCCTGTTCACCCTTCAGCGTGACCACAGAATTGATGCGCCAGTCAGCAGATTTGGCACGGGAATACGGTGTGCAACTGCACACCCACCTTGCAGAAACCCAGGACGAGGAGGATTTTTGCATCGATATGTTTGGCCATCGCCCCGTTGCCTACATGCAAGAGGTGAATTGGATCGGGAAGGATGTTTGGTTCGCCCACAGCGTGCACGTTAACCACGACGAGATCCAGCTTTATGCAGATACAGGCTGCGGCGTTGCCCATTGCCCCGGGTCCAATATGCGCCTGGGCTCTGGGATTGCCCCCATCCTTGAGATGCTCTCAAAGGGCGTCGATGTAGGGATTGGCGTGGACGGCTCTGCCAGCAACGACAGTTCTCACCTGCTCGGTGAAGCGCGCCTGGCAATGCTCCTCTCACGGGTCGGTGCCGGCTTGAGCGGTGCATCACGTTCTAATGAAGACGCACCGCCGCTGATGAGTGCGCGTCAAGCCCTCGAGATGGCAACCCGAGGCGGTGCCCGCGTCTTGGGGCGTGAGGACATCGGCTCTTTGGAAGTCGGTAATTGCGCCGATTTGATTGCCATCAACCTCAACCGTGTGGATTATGCTGGCGCCCTGCATGACCCGGTGGCAGCAGCATTGTTCTGTTCTCCACAAAAAGTAGATCTGAACATCGTTGGCGGCAAAATCATTGTTAAAGATGGGCAAATGACCAATCTGGATGTTGATCAGCTTATCAAAAAGCACAATCAAGCCGCAGAGAGATTACTGAACGGATAATTACCAGGAATGACCGATACAATTTCAACCTATCAACGCTTGCAAAATGATCTGAGTGACATCATTCATGACGCCCCCAGGGGGACAAAACTTCCCTCTGAACCAGAACTTGCTAAGAACCTTGGCGTTTCTCGGGCAACACTGCGCGAAGCGATGCGCACATTTGAAAGTCAGGGCCTCCTCAGGCGTCGGCAAGGTTTGGGTACCTTTGTCCATGGTCCATCCCAGGTGATTGAATCTGGTCTCGAAGTCTTGGAAAGCATTGAAACCCAGGCGGAAAAAATTGGCCTGGAGGTCACCATGGGTGATTTGGCAATCTCTCACATCAAAGCGACTCCAGGGCAGGCTGAAAAATTAAATGTTGCCCCTAACACCCCCTTGCTCCAAATCAACAGGGTCATTCTAACAGACAATGCCCCCGTGGCATACTTGATTGACATATTACCAGAAGGGATTCTTTCTCCGGATGTCCTTAAGAATAAATTTACCGGATCAGTGCTTGACCTGCTAATCACAAATGGTGAACCACCGCTGGCAATTTCTGAAACAGAGATCAGCGCCACCCATGCACCCAGCGAAGTCGCCAAAGCACTCGATGTTCAACGCGGTGACACCCTCCTGCTGCTCAACGCAATTTTATATGATCGCGAAGGTGCTCCCGTGGACCTGTCACACAGTTATTTTTTACCAGGCAATTTCCGCCTGCATATCATTCGTAAAATAGGCGGTGTCAATTCATAAATTGACACGCTATATTTGTTAACCAACCTATCTATCAAAAGGAGTATCTTAAAAATGCGTAGTTTTCTTGGTCGTGACATACTTTCATTAAAAGATTTCGAACGGAACGAATTCTTCCGGGTTTTCGAAATTGCAGAACAACTTGAGCCTATTGCCAGAAATCGGCAAAATGCAGACTTGCTCAAAGGCAAGACCCTTGTAACCGCCTTCTATCAACCCAGCACCCGCACCCGCCTGGCACATGAAGCCGGCATGATCCGCCTGGGTGGACAGGTGACCGGTTTTGCGGATGCCAAAATGACCCGCGCCGGTGACTTTTACCAGGAATCAATCAAAGACACCGTCAAAATGCTTGAATTCTACGGCGATGTTATTGTTATGCGCCACTTCCAGCAGGGCGCACCGCACGAAGCTGCAAAATGGGCAAGCATCCCCGTGATCAACGGCGGCGACGGCTGGGGAGAACATCCTACCCAGATCCTGACAGACCTCTACACCGTATACCGTGAAAAAGGCCGCATTGATGGACTGAAATGGCTGGCGGTTGGCGATATGCGCATGCGCACGATGCATTCGCTGGCGTTTGGACTGAGCCAGTTTGACTGCCCGATTACCTTCGTATCACCGCCAGAGATGTCCCTGACAGATGATTTCAAGAAGGAACTCGATAAATACAGTTTAGACTACAAAGTTGCTGATCATGTTGAAAAAGCCATCGCCGATGCTGATGTGATCCTCGTTGAACCTGTGGTCCAGCCTGACTACACCAAATCCCGTGATGAGCGAGATGGCGATGTGGGCATGACCCCTGCAAACTACAAGATCACCCGTGATCTGCTCGCCAATAAAGCTAAATCAGATGCCATCCTGCTGCACTCGCTGCCCCGAATGGATGAGATTCCTCCAGATGTCGACATCACCAAATGGTCACGCTACTGGCAGGAAGCTTTCAATGGTGTTGTCATGCGAATGGCACTCTTAGCCCTGGTTCTTGGCGCAACAGAGTAATCTAAAAAATTCAAACACAAGGCCGCTGCCAAGATTTGGCAGCGGCCTGAAAAACAAAAGGAGATACTTATGATTACCGGTTTACGAGGACGCGACCTGATCAGTGACCTGGACTTCAGCAAAGAAGAAGTCGAAACAGTTCTTGACGTCGCTTTCGATATGAAAATGAAACGTGCTATGGGACAACCCCATGCCTATTTGAGGGACAAAGTTCTGGGTATGTTGTTCTTTTTCTCAAGCACACGCACACGCTGCAGTTTTGAAGCAGGGATGGCGCAGTTAGGCGGCCATGCTGCTTTCATTGAATCAAAATCCACCCAAATTTCGCACGGCGATACCGAAAAAGAAATCGGCGAGATCCTCGGGCGTTATTTCGACGGCATTGCCATCCGACACTGCGACTGGGGCATCGGCAACCGTTATCTCAACCTGGTTGCCAGTGCTTCTCGTGTGCCGATTCTAAACATGCAAGACGATTACTATCACCCACATCAATGCCTTGCTGACCTGATGACAATCTGGGAAAAGAAAGGCAGAAATCTGCGCGGCAAGAAAATCGTTGTTTCCTGGGCTTACGCAGCTTCCTATGCAAAACCGATCTCCGTTCCTCAATCTCTTATTTTGCAAATGCCCCGCTTTGGCCTGGACGTCACATTAGCACACCCGCCCGAGTTTGAACTCATGCCCGAAATCATGGACCAGGCACGTGAACAAGCACGCAAGTATAAAACCGGCTTTGAGGTTGTGGACAGCATGGAAGAAGGCTTCAAGGATGCCGACATCGTTTATGCGAAATCCTGGGGTCCCCTGGTCACAACCGAAGGCGCAGATCAAATCAAAAAGGTCACACAAAAGTATGAGAGCTGGATCACCGATGAGCGTAAGATGGCTCTGGCAAAAGATGATGCCATTTATATGCACCCCTTACCAGCAGACCGCAATATCGAGGTGACCGATGGTGTGATGGATGGACCGCATTCTGTCGTCTTTGACGAAGCAGAAAATCGTCTGCACGCACAAAAAGCTGTCATGGCTTTGACCATGGCGTAAACCCATTTATATTTTGAAGGAGATTTTAAAAGTATGGAGAAAAAAGGAATAGCCGTTGTTGCAGTTGGCGGCAACGCATTAATCAAAGATAAAGCACATCAAACCGTTCAGGACCAGTACGATTGCGCCAAGGACACAATGAAACACATTGTGGACATGATTGAAAAAGGCTGGGATGTCGCCATTTCCCACGGCAATGGTCCCCAGGTTGGTTTCATCCTCCGGCGTTCAGAGCTGGCAAAACATGAACTTCATGAAGTACCGCTGGATTTCTGCGGTGCAGACAGCCAGGGGTCCATCGGGTATATGTTCCAGCAAGCCCTTTATAATGAATTCAGGAGCCGCGGGATCGATAAGGTTGCAGCCACCGTGGTCACCCAGACCGTTGTGGACAAGAACGACCCAGCCTTCCAAAAACCCTCAAAACCCATTGGGTCTTTTATGGACGAAGCAGATGCTAAATACCGCGCTGAAAAAGATGGGTGGACAGTGGTTGAAGACGCAGGCCGCGGTTGGCGTCGTGTGGTGCCTTCCCCCAGGCCGATCAGGATTGTGGAAGCTGAAGCTATTCACAATTTGCTGAACGCAGGTTTCAGCGCAGTTGGTGTTGGCGGCGGCGGCATTCCCGTTATCGAAGACGAAAACGGCGATTTGATCGGCATTGAAGCTGTTATTGACAAAGACTTCGGGTCAGCCCTCCTGGCAAAGATGATCGGTGCCGACCTGTTTGTCATCAGCACAGCGGTTGAAAAAGTTGCACTCAATTTCAATAAACCCAACCAGACATTTTTGGACGAAATGACGGTTGCTGAAGCGAAACAATATATTGAAGAAGGTCATTTTGCCCCTGGCAGCATGCTCCCCAAGGTTCAGGCCATTATCCAGTATCTTGAAAACGGCGGCAAAAAAGCCCTGATTACCGATCCAGAGCATATTGGTGAAGCCCTTGACGGCAAAACCGGCACATGGATTCTCCCGTAAATATTTAATCACCCAAAGGGCTGCTGTTGTAGATTTAGCAGCCCTTTATCTTTACAAAATCAAAATCTATGGTTGGGAAGTCATATGAAACAAAAATTTTCTCACTATGAATGTTCAATCTGCGGGGTGAACTACAGCCCTGATGAAGTAACCTATACCTGCCCCAAGGACGGCGGAAATTTGAACGTGATCCTTGATTACGCAGCATTGAGCAAAAACCTTACCCCGGATAAGTTTATGGATATCCCTGAAGCATCGCTATGGCGTTACATAAACTTGCTCCCCGTGGAAGACCCGGGCGGCTTTGCCACACCCTTGCACCGGGCTGGCTGGACGCCGGTTTACCAGCCCAAACGATTAGCAGAAAAGCTCGGCTTAAAACAACTATGGATCAAGGATGAAAGTCCCAATCCAACCGCATCCTTCAAAGATCGCGCCAGCGCGATTGTCGTTGCTCGGGCGCAGGAAATTGATGCCGAGGTGATCGTGGCAGCATCCACCGGGAACGCAGGTGCAGCACTGGCAGGCATGGCTGCAGCCATCGGTGCAAAGGCTGTGATCTTTGCGCCAAAAACCGCCCCACCCGCCAAAATTGCCCAATTGATCGTCTTTGGTGCGCAAGTGCTCCTGGTAGACGGCAACTACGACCAGGCGTTTGATCTCAGTATTGAAGCTACACTAAATTTCGGCTGGTATAACCGCAATACCGGTTACAACCCTTTCACCGCCGAAGGCAAGAAGACAGCTGCCTTCGAAATATGGGAACAGGTCATTCGAGGGCTTCCTGAAACCGAGAAACCACTAACGATCTTCATTCCGGTTGGTGACGGGAATATTATCTCCGGTGTCCACAAAGGCTTCAAAGACCTGCATGCCCTGGGCTGGCTGCCAAACATGCCCCGCATTATTGGCGTTCAGTCAGAAGGGTCGGCTGCAATTGCCAACACCTTCCATCGGGGAGACGAAAATATCAAACCCGTTCAAGCAACCACACTGGCGGACAGCATCTCCGTTGACCTGCCCCGGGATGGCGTCCGTGCCATCAGGGCTGCGAGGGACACTGGCGGCACTTATGTCACCGTACCTGACAGCGCAATCCTCGAAGCAATTGCTGAACTCGGACAGGTAGGAATCTTTGCCGAACCTGCAGCATCAACAGCTTATGCCGGTTTGGTTAAAGCCCTTGAGGAAGGCATTGTCCAGCCAGAGGACCCGGTTTTGGTACTAAGCACAGGCAGCGGTCTCAAGGATGTCAAAGCCGCCATGCAAGCTGTTAAGAATGCACCGGTGATTGAACCCAGCCTGGAGGCTGTCAAAAAGGTACTCCAATGACAAAGCCAATTTTTAGCATCATTGCGCCCATTTATAACGAACTTGATAATATCCCCGAACTTTATCCCCGCCTGCGGGAAGTGATGGATAAAACCGGGGAGCCCTGGGAGTTAATCCTGGTGGATGACGGTTCTTCGGACGGCTCGACGGAAATCATCCGTAAACTGGCTGAAAACGATGCGCGAGTACGCCCCGTTATCTTTGCCCGAAATTTTGGGCATCAAATCGCTGTCACCGCAGGGATTGATTACAGTCGCGGGGATGCTGTTGTAATCATCGATGCTGACCTGCAGGACCCACCGGAAGTTATCCTGGATTTAATTGAAAAATGGCGAGAAGGGTTCGAGGTTGTTTATGCAGTTCGGGAAGAACGTGAAGGCGAGACCTGGTTCAAACGGACCACAGCCTCCCTTTTTTACCGCCTTATCTTTAAAATTACCGATGTGAATATCCCATTAGACACGGGCGATTTCCGTCTGATGGACAAAAAAGTTGTAGCCGTCATGCGGCAAATGCGTGAAAAGCATCGATTTTTGCGCGGCATGTCTGCCTGGGTTGGGTTTAAACAAGTTGGTGTTAAATACAAACGAAAACCCCGTTATGCAGGTGAGACAAAGTATCCCCTGAACAAGATGATCAAGCTGGCTTTGAACGCTATCACCAGTTTTTCGTACTTCCCCTTGCAGCTCGCCACCTATATCGGGTTTATTGCGGCGGGTTTGAGTGTTCTGGCTATCCCGATCGTGGCGATCTTACGCCTGACCACCGGCACAGTCTTGCTGGGTCAGGCAACTACTTTGATTATCGTGCTGTTCCTGGGCGGCGTACAGCTGATTGCCCTGGGTATCATTGGCGAATACATTGGGCGCATCTATGATGAAGCCAAAGGAAGACCATTGTATATTGTTGCTGAAGCGCCTGAAATGCCCAAGAATATCGAAGAATAATGACAAGATATTGAACAACTTTCAATAAAAAAGATATAATTACAAACCAAAATTTTTTACAAGTTATCAAGGAGCTATCAATGACCAAAATCGATTTAACGGTATACCCGGATCGCCTTGAGCGAACCGTCAAACGTGCCCGAGAGCGCAATATTATCATCCCCACCTTTGAGCAAATGCTCGATCCAAGTAAAGTCCCTGCAAATATAAAAGAAGAGCTGAAGGGAATTGGCTTGTGGGACCTGCATCCACGCAACCTGTTCCGTATCACCTGGCACAACGAGCCCAAACCCCATGGCGGTCTTTTCGGCGGATTAAACTACATGGAATTTCCTGAAAGTCTGACGGGCACACCTGCTCGAATCATAGCA
Organism: Anaerolineaceae bacterium; assembly: GCA_016841525.1. Taxonomy (GTDB): domain Bacteria; phylum Chloroflexota; class Anaerolineae; order Anaerolineales; family Anaerolineaceae; genus Brevifilum. Next base: position 380,143 of record JAENYZ010000003.1, on the reverse strand, counting down.
CTTGAAGGAAAATGGTTCCCCACTGGCGCCCACAAGGTTGGCGCTGCCTTTGGCTGCCTCGTCCCACGCCTGGTAACCGGGCAATTTGACCCCACACAGCAAAAGGCTGTATGGCCTTCCACCGGCAATTACTGCCGCGGCGGTGCCTATGATTCAGCCTTACTGGCTTGCGAATCCATCGCCATCCTTCCTGAAGAAATGAGCCAGGAACGTTTTGATTGGCTTGCAAGCATCGCCGGTGAAGTGATCAAAACACCTGGTTCTGAATCCAATGTGAAAGAAATTTTTGATAAATGCTGGGAATTACGTGCAACAGGTGAAGATTTGATGATCTTCAACCAGTTCGACGAATTCGGCAACCATCTCTGGCATTATTACTTAACTGGCAAAGCCATTGAGCGAATGTTTAATGAGATTGCTGGTCCAAAGGACAGCTATTGGGGTGTTGCCTCAGCCACCGGTTCCGCCGGAACCATTGCGGCAGGGGATTATTTGAAGAAAGTCTTCCCGGGCAGCCATGTTGTTGCCTCGGAAGCTGTGCAATGCCCAACGCTTTTATATAACGGATTCGGAGCACACCGCATTGAGGGCATCGGTGACAAACACGTCCCATGGATCCATAACGCTCGAAATACAGACACCGTGGTTGCCATCGATGACAATGCTGTCGTCAACCTTGCACGCCTTTTTAATGAGCCAGAAGGACATGCTCATTTGGTCAAATCCGGTGTTCCCGAGGAAATTGTCGAGAAACTGGATCTATTAGGTTTCTCCGGTATTTCAAACGTTCTGTCTGCTATCAAAGCCGCAAAATATTACGAACTCTCAGAAAATGATGTCATTGTAACCATGCTGACAGACTCCATGGAGCTCTACAAGAGCCGTTTGCATGAAATGCAGCAGGAAATGGGTGATTATTCTGAAAAGCAAGCAGCTGTAGATGATGCTCGCTGGTTGAAGGGTATTGAGACCGATCATCTTGAAGATCTGACCTATATGGGGCAAAAACGCATCCACAACCTGAAATATTACACCTGGGTTGAACAGCAGGGTAAGACCTACGAAGAGATCCAGGCACAGTGGTATGACCCGAATTACTGGACTGAATTGCAAGAACAGGTGCCTGAAATCGATGAAAAGATTGTGGAATTCAACGAAAGAGTAGGGCTGCTGTAATAAATTTTTGACCAAATGATTAATTAGATGACAGGGGCGACGCGCGAAGTATCGAGAAATCGATGGCCGCGTCGCCCTTGCTGTTTAATCATTCGTAATAATATCGGTAAAACCTCATCCGTCACAATTTCAGTGTGCCACCTTTCCCTTGAGCGCAGCGGAACACCCTTTCAGGTGCAAAGGGGAGGCTTTTTAGGCTTCTCCTGGGAGAAGCTGTCAGCTGCAAGCTGACTGATGAGGGCTCTTGCAGCTGACAAAAAGATTGTCACGTAGGCGTTTAGCGACACCATACGTGATCTACGAATGTTTATAGTTCAAGAGCTTTTCCTGATACCTGATTGCCTAATTCCTGCAACCTTTTTTCCCCATGCTTGCGAGGGGTAGTCGGGATGGCTCTGATAACCCTCATCTGCCACGCCTGCGGTGTGCCACCTTCCCCTGGAGCGTATGAGATTACTTCGCTCCGCTCGTAATGACAGATTTTTTGTCACTACGAGAGAAGCGTGGCAGTCTCACCAAACGTATAGTGTTGAAGAAGTGACTTGCAGCAATTCCACGCTAGCAAGAAGTAAGAAAAACCAACTTGGAGTGAGGGGCTTCAGCCCGAAATGGTTTGGAAAATAGAACATGTCTGCCTAACCCTCTCCGCGTGCCTCCTAAAGGCAAGGACCTCAATCCAGATACAAAAAGGCTGCTCCACGGAGGAGCAGCCTTCCTAATACTTGGCAACTAATTACCTAATCACCAGTTTCTATTCACCTTTCACCAGCTTTATGCTTCTCTAAATTCGCCTTCAACAACATCCTCATCGTCCTTACCGGATTCATCTGCAGAACCTTGTCCTGCGACGCCGCCGGGTTGGGCAGATGCCCCTGGCTGCTGTTGGTAAGCCGTCTGACCGATGGCTTGCAAATCAGATTGCAAAGCATCCATCGCCTTCTGGATTCTGGACTTATCATCACCCTGGATAGCCTCACGAAGATCTTTCACTTCGCTTTCAACTTTGCTGCGCTGGTCAGCCGGGACTTTTTCGCCCATATCCTTGAGCAGCTTCTCAGCCTGGTATGCCAGGGAGTCACCGTTATTACGCATTTCGATCAGCTCTTTGCGCTGTTCGTCCGCAGTTCGGTTCTTTGCTGCTTCATCCACCATTTTCTCAATATCGCTTTTATCTAGGTTGGTCGTGGCTGTGATGGTCACACTTTGTTCCTTGCCTGAAGCCTTGTCCTTGGCGTTCACGTTCAGAATGCCATTGGCGTCAATATCAAAGGTCACTTCGACCTGTGGAATGCCGCGCTGTGCCGGTGGAATGCCATCCAACCGGAAGCGTCCAAGGCTCATATTATCCTGCGCCATGGGGCGCTCACCCTGCAAGACATGGATATCAACCGAGGTTTGGTTATCCTCTGCTGTCGAGAAAGTCTCTGTTTTCTTAACCGGGATGGTTGTGTTGCGTTCAATCAAGGTGGTCATAACACCGCCCAGGGTTTCAACACCCAGTGAAAGCGGGGTCACATCCAGCAAGAGCACATCTTTGACGTCACCTGCTAAAACACCGCCCTGGATCGCTGCACCAATAGATACAACCTCGTCGGGGTTAACTGCCTTGTTTGGCTCTTTACCGCCAGTCAGGTCTCGGACCAGGTCCTGGATCATGGGCATACGTGTTGCACCACCCACAAGCACAACTTCGTCAATTTTATCCACGTTCAATCCAGCATCTTTGATCGCTGAATTGAAGGGTCCCTTTGCACGCTCAACCAGGTGGGACGTCATTTGTTCAAATTTCGCCCGGTTCAGTTTGAGCAGCAAATGCTTCGGACCGCTTGCATCAGCAGTCACATAGGGCAGGTTGATTTCTGTTTCCATCACAGAACTCAATTCGATCTTTGCTTTTTCGGCTGCCTCACGCAAACGCTGAAGCGCTTGTCGATCTTCGCGCAAATCAATGCCCTGCTGCTTCTTGAACTCATCCGCAGCCCAATTGACGATGACCTCATCCCAATCGTCGCCGCCCAAGTGGGTATCGCCGTTGGTGGATTTCACCTCGATCACGCCATCGCCGACCTCAAGCAAACTGACATCAAATGTGCCGCCGCCCAGGTCGAAGACCAGGATGATTTCGCTTTCTTTCTTATCCAGACCGTAAGCCAGAGCAGAAGCCGTCGGCTCGTTGATGATCCGCATAACTTCCAAACCGGCAATCTTACCGGCATCTTTTGTCGCCTGGCGCTGGCTGTCATTGAAATACGCGGGAACAGTGATCACAGCACGCGAAACTTCCTGCCCCAGGTATGCTTCTGCGTCCTTCTTTAGTTTCTCAAGGATCATTGCAGAGATTTCCTGCGGGGTATAAGTTTTACCGTTTACCGGGATACGCACACGGGCATCACCCGCGGGTCCATCAACCACTTCATAAGGCACCATCTTGCGCTCAGATTCGACCTCGTCATAACGTCGACCCATAAAGCGTTTGATGGATGATATTGTATTTTCAGAATTTACTACGGCCTGTCGTTTGGCAGGAATCCCGACCAGACGTTCACCGTTTTTATTAAATGCGACAACTGAGGGGAGAAGGCGTGAACCTTCCGCCGTTGGAATGACTGTGGCGGTGCCGCCTTCGACCACAGAAACGACGCTGTTAGTTGTCCCCAAGTCAATTCCAATAATTTTAGACATAATTCGATCTCCTCAATTAGATACTTCTTTGATTACTAATATGAGGATACCGAGGCAGTCATAGAAGATCGTTAACAAATTATTGGATTAATATAAATGGGGTAAATTTTCAATCAGGATTCAGGATGATTCTCTGATAGTCGATCGTTTTTATCTCGCGCACGCTTGATTCGAGCAGCCAGCATCAAGATATAAACCACCAGGACGCCGATGATTACAGAAAAGCCCAATATCATTTCAGTCATTGTGTCAACGGGCATGCTAAACTCCTTCCCCCTGGTTGATCGCTTGAATCTTAGCCAGCCGGCTGCGATGCCAGACCAGGTCAATAAGCAGCAGCGTGAAAACAAACAGGCTGACAAAGAAAGCCAGCAGCATACGCGGGGTCATATTGAAGGCGCTCCCGCCGCTCCCGCCTGCAGCGATCACTACCGGGTGTATGGTGCGGAACAAGCGAATGGAGAAAAAAGTCAGGGGGACGGTGGCGGCACTGACAATGGCATACACTGCACCCAAACGCGCCTGGGATTCAGGTGTATTCAGGCTGCTGCGTAAGATAAAATAAGCCAGGTAGATCAACTCCATGATGGCGGTGGTCGTCAGGCGTGGGTCCCACACCCACCAGGTGTTCCAAATCGGCTGCGCCCAAATCATGCCGCTCAGGATGGCGATCAGCCCAAATACCAGACCCACCTCAATTGAAGATAGGGACAGCCAGTCCCATTTTTGCCTTCGTGTTGAGAGGTAAACACCCCCTGCCGCGGCTGCAATCAAAAAACTGAGCATGCCAGCCCAAGCAGCAGACACATGAAAATAAAACACCTTTTGCACCGAGCCCATCACGCGTTCGGTCGGTGTATAGAACAGGATCAAAACCAGGGCACCAGGCACTAAAATTAGGCATAGGATATCTATAAATTTTAAGAGTTTTGGCTTCTTCGTCAAAATCACTCCTCTAATATTGTTTCAAAAAACATCAGTCCAGCAGCTGTAAAAAGGATATTGCATGCCAGGAGGAAAGTCATCCAGCTCTGGTAATCGCTGATGGGCTGGCCAGCTAAAATGCTGCGGCTGGCTTCCACTGCCGCAATCAGGATCGGCAAAGCCAGTGGGTAGAGCAAAACGGGCAGCAGGACGTCCCGTGTCCGGGTTTGGATGCTGAGGGCTGCCAGCAGGGTGCCCAGGCTGGTATAAGCACCCAGCCCAAGGATGATCACCAGCACCAACATGGATTTGAACATGTTCTGCTGATAGAAAAGGCTGAAAACCGGCAGCAGCACAAGCCCAACCAGGAAGGTGAAGCTGAAATTGCTGAGGAATTTCCCAAAGAAAATCGCAGATCGATCAACAGGTGCCATCAACAAACCGTCCATGGCTTTGTTCTCCTGCTCCAGGCTGACGCTGCGGTTTAATCCCAGGGTGGATGCAAAAGCCAGGGAAACCCACAGCAAACCAGCCGCCAATCCTGCCTGCAAATCTGGTGACAGCTGCAGGGCAAAGTTGAACAGGAATACCACAAGCAGCGCAAACACCAACATCACCGGCACACCTTGCTTTCCGCGCCACTCCACCTGCAGATCCTTTCGCAAAATGTTCCAGATTGCATTAAGGTAGTCCCAAAAAGGATTCATGCGGACTCCTGTAAATAAGCTGCTAAATTTGCGTGCCTCGGGATATCCTGAACAGGGCTGTACTCAGCAATCATTCCATCTATTAACCAGGCAACATGGGAGGCAAAAGATAAAAGCCTGTGAGGGCGGTGGGCAGCCAGAAAAATGGTTTTCCCTTGCTGATGAAGGCTTTGCAGGCGCTTGTCAAGAAATTGGGCACCCTGTTTGTCAAGGCCGGTATAAGGTTCATCGAGCAATAGAACTTCAGGGTCGTGCAGCAATGACCGGGCAATGGACAAACGCTGTTGCATGCCCCGCGAATAAGTGCGGACCATCTGGTGTTGACTTTTTTCAAGACCTACCGATTGGATCAATTCTGAAATGATCATATTAGCCTGGGGCAGCCGATACAGCCGGGCATAGTGAGTCAAATTCTCAATAGCGTTCAGATCCTGGTAAAGCATGGATTGATGACCAAGGTAGCCGATCATCCGGCGATCCTGCGGTTCTCTGGATGATCCGGAATTACCAATGGCAATCTCGCCACTGTCAGGGTGTACCAGACCAGCCAGGATACGCAGCAGGGTGGTCTTCCCAACGCCATTGTCACCAACCAGGATGCATAAGGCACCGGCATCGATGTTAATTGAAAGCTGGTTGAGTACTGGCTTGGTGTGATACCTTTTCAAAAGGTTCTTAACCACAATTTGGCCGGAAGATTTTTCAGGGTTTGCAGACATAATGTTTAAATTATTGACCAATTAAATATAGCCCCTCAGGATTTTGATCGATCATCTAAAGAGGCATTCTCTTGACGTAAGAGATTCGCAGCTTCCTGTTTTTTTGCTCTGATTTGTTCCTCAATATCATCAACATCACCCCCGACGTTCAGCGCATCCTGTAAGGATTTTATCTCATCAAGCAAAGTGTCATAGGCGCTTTTATGATCGGGTTTACGAGATGGGGGTGTTGGTGGTTCTGGTGGATTATCAAAAGGACGGCTGAGGACATAACCAATGACAATTACAAGAAGGAGGACAATCGCAATTAATAAGGGTTCCATAGGCGTTTCTAGAATAAAAGAATTGGTTAACAAATTCCCACCAATGACGGTGGGATTTTATTGATCAAGAATGATTCAAAAGGGCATCATAAAACAGCCGCTTAAAAAATTATTTCAAACAAGCTTAAACTTTAGCGTTTTCCTTTTCAAGTAGCTTATCAAAAGTAGCATCCCGCAGCTTTCGCACCAACTGCGCTTTAGCTTCGCACCAAACATCGTGGATGGGGCAATTATCCCCGAAGGAACATACTGATGGATCGTCAACGCACTCGTTAAGGCTGATCGGTCCGTCAATAGCTTCAACAACATCCAGCAGGGAGATTTCTTCTGGTTTGCGTGCCAGTCTCACACCGCCTTTAGCACCGCGCGAGGTTTGAATTAAGCCTGCTATTGAAAGCTGGGAAATAATTTTTGCCAAAAAGGAAGCCGGGATTTCCTGCTCCTCTGCGATCTTACTGGTGGCAGCACGCTCATCCTTCTTGGGATATTCCCTTGCCAGATAAAGCATGGCGCGTAGTGCATAATCTGCCTGACGTGTAATTTGCATATCAAAAACTCTCTTCTATAAACGACAAATGATCTCTTGGATTATATTTTCTACCATAAAGATAGAAAATACTGTTATTACCTATTTTATCCAATTTATGGGGGTTTGTAAAGGAAAGCCCAGGTTCGGGAGAAAGCCTCCAAACGAACAGATCATCAAGCGTTAAGCGCCTATTCCTTAACAGTAGACCTTGAGACCTATTTGGGAAAATGTTTTCAAAAAGAATCTATTTGAAATCATCATTTTCGTGAACGCTTCATGGCAAATTAAATCGAAAAGGCGAGGTCCTAATTGAACCTCGCCCATCGGTTATTTGGTTAGAAAAATCGTAATTAATTTAATTTGCCGGAGGCAGTAAAACTGTGTCAATCACATGGATAACGCCGTTGTCTGCCACAATATCGGTGATGATCACCATTGCATCATTGATATAGACATTACCATCTTCAACACGGATGCTCACGTTCTCACCCAAAAGAGTGCCCGCTTCTTCTAAAGCAAGGACTTCTTCCGCCATTACTTTCCCGGGTACAACGTGGTACAGAAGGATGTCAGTGAGCGCAGGGATATCTGCAAGTAATGCTTCTACCGTGCCCTCAGGGAGTTTGGCAAAGGCATCGTCAGTTGGGGCAAAGACGGTAAACAAACCTTCACTGGACAAAGTTTCTGCTAGGCCAGCAGCCTGTACGGCGGCAACCAGTGTCTGGAAACGACCATCAGCAACTGCAATATCAACAATTGAACCCTGGGATTCTGCAGGAAGCAGAACGGTATCAATCACATGAATAACGCCATTGTCAGCCTGGATGTCAGTGATGATCACCTGGGCGTCGTTGACATATACCATGCCGTCCATAACTTCGATCTCTACAAATTTCTCGTTCAGGGCTTTGGCACTGTTCAATGAGATCACTTCTTCAGCTAAAACCTCACCTGAAAGAACATGGTACAGAAGGATATCGGTCAGTGTTGGGATGTCTGCAAGTAATGCTTCGACCGTGCCCTCAGGGAGTTTGGCAAAGGCATCATCTGTGGGGGCAAAGACAGTAAACGGGCCTTCACCTGAAAGGGTTTCTGCCAGCCCGGCAGCCTGTACAGCAGCAACCAGGGTCTGGAAACGACCATCAGCAACAGCGATATCAACTATTGAACCCAGAGATTCTTCCTCAGCAGGGGGCAATAAGACGCTGTCAATCACGTGGATAACACCGTTGTCAGCCACAATGTCGGTGATGATCACCATCGAGTCATTGATATAGACATTGCCATCTTCAACACGAATGCTGACATTTTCGCCCAATGCAGTCTGGGCTTCTTCCAATGTCACAACCTGTTCTGCTAAAACCTCACCCGAGACAACATGGTACAGAAGGATATCGGTCAGGGCGGGAATGTCATTTAATAATGCTTCGACTGTGCCCTCAGGGAGTTTTGCAAAGGCTTCGTCCGTTGGGGCGAAGACGGTGAATGGGCCTTCACCTGAAAGGGTTCCAACCAGGTCGGCTGCACCCAGGGCTGCAACCAGAGTCTGGAAGCGACCGTCTGCAACTGCGATGTCAACAATCGTTTGAGTTTCTTCCATGGGCTCTTCTGTGGGAACCACTTCGGGCTCTTGTGTGGGTTCTGGTGTTGACGCAGGTGCACATGCAGCAAGGACCATTGTCAGAACCAGTATTGTGGATAATGCGAAAAACCATTTATTTTTGAACATTTCTTACTCCTTATTATTTGATTAGTTTTATTTGTCGTTCAATGGTTTTATCATATGACATTGGAAGGAATTCTAGAAGGGTTTGTACAACGTTTGTATAAATTGACCATTTTTTACCTGTATCAAGAAAGAAAATGAGGATTATGTCATTGTGAGTAAAACGAAGCAATCTAAAAATTGTGCAAAAAATCGAGACTGCCATGCTTCGCTCACAGTGACAAACAATAAAGCTTCTTTATTCTCTTCCAAAAGTAGAGTCTGCGAAATTTCACTCACGATCTGCCTTTTGCGCCTTTTATTTTGACGATCTCAAAAATTGATGTATACTCACATTGCGATGCCTGATTTAGAACACCGATTAAGAAACCATGACCTGGGATTTTTGCAAATCATTGCCTCATTGTGGGGCGTGGATTTTTCTGCGCCGGATGCCCGCAGTGGGCTCCCAAAATTAACGCGCACATTGCTTAACCCAGAACTGGCTCTTGAGATTGTTGATACCTTACCTGACGGTGCGCGGCAGGCGTTGGATGCCCTGATTCTCAACGACGGATGGATGGCATGGGCTCGATTCACCCGTAAATTTGGACAGCTGCGCGAGGTTGGTCCCGGTAAGCGTGACCGGGAGAAACCCTATCTTGAACCGATTTCATCCACAGAGGTGCTCTGGTACCGGGGTTTGATCGGCCGAGATTTCTTGATGCGAGGGGGAGAGCTTCAGGAATGCGCCTATATTCCGGATGATTTATTAAGCATGCTGCCGCCCCCTTTACCCACCGGACCAGAGCCGCCAGGGAGGGCTGCATCGCCCGGGGAGAAGGCTCATATTTGGCGTGCTAATGACCGCGTTCTGGACCATACCTGCACCCTGCTGGCAGCTTTACGCATGGAAGACCCCAAACGATCCCCTGATGTAGAAGACTGGCAGCCGCCCTTCGAAGTGGTTTATGCACTTCTTTCGGCTATGAAACTTATTACCTCCAGCGAACAGCCCGTTGCTGAAGATGCCCGTCCTTTCCTAGAAATGCCTCGCGGAAAAGCGCTTACCTGGCTTGTGCGCGGTTGGCGTGAGTCTCCCCTGTTTAATGAATTGCACCTTGTTCCGAGCCTGGTTTGTGAAGGCGCCTGGCACAACGACCCAAAAGGGACGCGCGATTTCCTTTTAGATGTTTTGGGTGAGGTACCGGAGAAAAAATGGTGGAACCTGGATTCCTTTGTTGAGGCAATCTATGAACGCAAACCCGATTTTCAACGCCCGGCAGGAGATTTTGACTCCTGGTTGATTCGGGATGCTCAAACAAACGAGTCTCTTGCAGGTTTCAAGCATTGGAATGCTGTGGAAGGCGCCTTAATTCGGTTTATGATCACTGGTCCCATGCATTGGCTGGGATTGATGGACCTCGCATCGCCGTCCATCGATGCTCCGGTTAAGGCTTTCCGCTTTTCAGATTGGGCTTCAGACCTGCTCATGGGCAAACCAACCCCGAATGAGCTAAACGAAGATCAAGCCATCAAAGCTTACTCAGATGCGACCATCACAGCCGGCACCCTGACGCCGCGGATAGGCCGCTACCAGGTGTCGCGATTTTGCCAGTGGCTTGGGGAGCATGAGGGGATTTATACCTATCAAGTCACACCCCGGTCTTTACAGGCGGTATCGGAACAGGGTTTGAAGCCATCGCATCTTGAGACAGTTCTTAATAAGTACGGCGAAGCACCGCCGCCAAGTTTGACCAAAGCCCTCCACCAGTGGGATAAAAATCACGGCCAGGTAAAGATTCATCCTGCCATGATCCTGCGGGTGGAAGATCCGAAAATCCTGAGGGCTTTGCGCGAATCGCCAGCAGGACGTTTCATCAGCGATCCCCTGGGACCGACAGCAGCCATCATCGAGCCAGGGGCAGTGGATAAAGTTGCCTCCGCTCTGGCGCGCCTGGGCTATCTCAGCGATGTGGATTTCTCGACAATCGACACAAAATTAACTGACCAGGACGCATCTTAAGGATTCATGAACGAAAAGAGACCCCAACAGGATAAAACCCAACCCATCAAGGAACGTCGGCCTTTTTCTCTAAAGATCATTCTGTGGGTCTACCTGCTGTGGATCATCCTGGGATGGCTGCGCTTTTCTGCTGCACTGCAGGGTCAGGGCCTGATCTTGTCATTGGTGTCACCAAGCATGCATCGCTACCTGATCGGCGCTGGATTAATTTGGGGCGTGGCTGGCCTCCCAGTGGTGTGGGGACTGATTATCCGGGCACGCTGGACACCAAGGTTGATTTGCATCACTGCCCTCATTTACCCGGGGGTATACTGGTTTGAGCGTTTATTTTTATGGCAGGACCCAAATGCCAAACGAAATTGGCCTTTCATGCTGCTGCTCACCATCTTGTGGTTGAGCCTGGTTTTTGGTGTGCTGCGTTTGAAACGGGTGCAGCAGTATTTTGAAAAGGAATATTAGCAAGGAAACTAATTTTATGGAAATGCAAGAACGAGAAATTAAATTCTACATTGAAGATTTAGAAAAAATTGCAGAGCGGGTGCGCTTATGCGGTGCGGAATTGATTCGACCCCGAACCCTGGAACATAACCTGCGCTTGGACATCGGCGATCATGAATTAGCGCACCAGGGGCAGTTACTGCGCATTCGAAAGGATGCCAGGGTAAGCGTAACCTACAAGGCGAATGCGCGTGTGGAAGGCGGCGTGATCGCTCGAACAGAGATAGAGTTTGAGGCAGATGATGTCCGTATGGTCCAGAAGCTATTTGAAGCCCTCGGCTATCGTGTGGTGGTTACTTATGAGAAATACCGCAGTATTTACAAACTGGGGGATGTTGTGGTGGTCCTGGACGAAATGCCCTTTGGAAATTTTATAGAAATAGAAGCCCCCAACAACACGTTAATTGAAGGCGTCTCAATGATGCTTGGCCTGAACTTTTCAAAGGGAATGGCGATCAATTACCTCGGCCTTTTTGAGGCGCTCAAGTCCAGGATGGGCTTTGATTTTATGGACCTGACTTTTGAGAATTTTAAAGGATTGCACATTTCAGCACAGGATTTGGGCGTCCAGCCAGCAGATAAATAGAAAGAACAAGATGAATAATACAAAGCTGATGAAAACACTTTCCAGAGAATTGATACTGGATATGTCCCCCTTTTTGAAAGTCGAAAAACACCAGGTCGGCTTACCGGATGGCAAGATTGTTGAAAATTGGCCCTGGTTGATCACGCCTGATTTTGCCAATGTGGTCGTAATTACAACTGAAGGAAATTTTTTAATCTTTAGACAGGCAAAATACAGCGTCCAGGGCAGTACATTGGCTCCGGTTGGGGGTTATATTGAAAAGGGTGAGGAACCCCTGGCGGCTGCAAAACGTGAACTGATGGAAGAGACGGGATACGAAGCACCCCATTGGGAAAATCTCGGGCAGTTTGCTGTTGATGCTAATCGCGGCAATGGCGTCGCCTACTTTTTCCTGGCACGTGATGCTTACCCTGTGACTGAGCCTGATGCGGATGATCTGGAAGAGCAGGAGATGCTTTTCCTTTCCCGGGCAGAGCTTGAGGCAGCCGTTGCACGTGGCGCTTTCAAAGTCCTCCCCTGGCAGACTGTCATGGCGCTGGCATTATTAAGATTGTGAAAAGCCTTGTAGTGTCGGTTCCTTAAGTTCCGATTTTTTGGAAATCAATTCAGTGATGTCAGGTATGTCGCTGGCGCAACCATACCTGACCTACATTTAATCAATCTCTTTCACCACACACCCGGGACCAGCCGGTAAGGTACTCGCTGCACATATTCCCTGTACCCTTCTAGCTTCTCTTGCAGCGCATCGTCTTCCTTCTTTGTGCGGAGGACAATAATGATGATCGTAAATATCACTGGGATAAAGGTCCACCACGATTCGAGTAATAAAGGTATCACCGGGTAAGTGATCAAAGCCCCAAGATACCCCGGGTGGCGCACCCAGCGGTATGGGCCTGTGTCAATCACATGGTGTCCACGCTCTGCTTGAATGCGCACCATCCCCGAAAAGAATTTGTTCGCGATCAGGGCATAAGAACCAATAACATAACCCAGCAAAAGTAAGGCTATTGCAAGGATTTTTAATCCCAAACCAAATTCAGGCGAAGTCCCAAACCTGGCATCCAAACCTGCCGTAAGGGGGATCAAACCTCCCGCCAATCCTAACAAGGGTGAAAGGATTTTATCCCAGGGCTCCGGGTTTTGATGCTGGAGGAATTTCCCTCGTTCGACTATCAAACCCGGGTCCTTTCGCCCCGCAAGATAGCGGCTGATGACAAAGCAAAAAATACTGACAGCCGCATAAACCCAGGCTTCCCACCAAACCCACTGCCAGGAGATGATCAGGGGCAGCATTGGGACGATTATTATAAAAAAGATCACCATGATCAATGTTTTGGGGGTTAATATTTTCTCGCTTTTAGCCATGGTATGGAACCTCCATTCTTTTTTTATTACGCTATCTTTGAAGGAAAGATTTTCCGGCTTTTCCCCATTATACAGTGGTTGTCATTTCAAACCCAAAGATTTTCTACTGATATAATCGGGATAGATATACCTAGGTTTTTTAGAACGGAAGCGTATTGTCCAGTTATAAGCCTGAAAAATTACATGTTACTTTTTCACCGGAAATGGAAGGGGTGAAATTACCGCGCTGTTACACCCTGACCCATTCGGACCGCACCGGCGACCTGTTCCTCACCATCGCGCCTCAATATGACCTGGCACAGATTTCCGGCTGGTACACACGGTTGATGCGCGATGAGGTTTTGGGACAGTGGAAAGATGAGGATGGACTAGCACTTCACTTTCACTGTCACGTCAGCGGCGGTCTGGTCCTTGGACCGGCAAAATGGAGATATGCCATCTTCAAAGGCCACCTGCCCATGGCGCTCGAAGCGATTATCAACGGCGATGGCGATTTTCTTCATCGTCAAACGAATTTTCAGAATGCGCCGCTTTTGGTTCACTTCCATGCAAAGCAAGCTTCTCTGAATCGGGTGGAGGAATGGGGAAGCGTAAAAGATTACCTGGTTAATCACAATGCCTTAGCTGATCCTTTCTTAAAGGTATCTACTGGGTCATAATCGTTCCTGGCTTGTGTAATGAAATCGAGTTGGCGAACAAATTTCTGGTATCCTTATAATTAACAGAAACTTAAAACAAGCAGGAGGTTTTTTATGAACTATCGCCAATTTGGAAGAACTGGTTGGGATGTTTCTGAAATAGGCTTTGGCGCCTGGGCAATTGGCGGAGATTGGGGGCATGTTGACCAGGAAGATGCCCTTGCAGCACTCAGGACGGCAATTGAATACGGCGTCAACTTTATCGACACAGCAGATGTATACGGGGACGGACGCAGTGAAAAGTTGGTCGGGAAAGTGGTTAAGGAATTCCCGGATCAGATCTATGTCGCCACAAAAGCAGGCAGACGTTTAAACCCCTTTGTGGCTGAAGGTTTCAGCAGGGAGAATCTGAATGCCTTCATTGAGCGCAGCCTGAAGAACCTTAATGTTGAAACATTAGACCTGATGCAATTGCACTGCCCCCCAACAGAAGTCTATTACATGCCTGAAGTCTTTGGCTATCTTGATGACCTGGTTAAAGCCGGCAAAATTCAGCACTATGGCGTCAGCGTTGAAAAGGTAGAAGAAGCCATCAAAGTGATGGAATATCCCAACGTGAAGAGTGTGCAAATCATTTTCAATATTTTTCGCCAGCGCCCATCAGAATTATTCTTTTCACTTGCACAGCAAAAAAAGGTGGCAATTTTAGCCAGGGTGCCCTTGGCAAGCGGGCTGCTGACGGGCAAGATGTCAAAGAAAACAACCTTTGAAGACAGCGATCACCGAAAATACAACCGCCACGGGGAAGCCTTTGATGTTGGTGAGACCTTCTCAGGTGTTCCCTTTTCAATCGGTTTGGATGCGGTGGACGAACTGAATCCCCTTCTTCCAAAAGGTTACACGATGGCACAATTTGCCCTTCGCTGGATTTTGATGTTTGACGCGGTCAGCCTGGCGATTCCCGGCGCAAAGAATCCCCGGCAAGCCAGGGAAAATGCGGCTGCTTCGGACTTGCCAGCCTTAGACCCCAAAACCATGGAGAAAATCAGGGCAAATTATAACAAATATATTCGAGAAGAAGTTCATCAACGCTGGTAATCACCCTCACTCAGGTTATCCGATTTCAAGTGCATCTCTCATCGGCTTTCTTTCTCGTTGACCCTGACACAAATTTATGCTTTAATTAGCTTTAGTGCTTCCAAGAAAGGTTGTTAATGATGCCGGATGATATTTTAAAATCAGTGGAGTTGGTTTGGGTGCAAGGCGACCCGGATGATATCTTGCTGAACAAACTTCACAGGATTGTCAACAAATATCGTCATCTACTTTTGCAAAAACCAGATGAAGATAAGACTGAAAAATTATCGCTGCAGGTAAGAGATTCAGAAGGGGAAATTCTGGGTGGTACTATTCTTCAAATCCATCAAGATTGGCTTGAAATTAGCTTAATGGCATTAGAAAAAAGTGCGCGGGGCTGCGGACTGGGCAGGCAAATGCTGATGATGATCGAAGAAAAAGCCCGGGAACTGAACTGTGAGAAAATCCGCATTGAAACCTGCGAGATTAATCTCGGCTTTTTTGGTAAATTGGGCTATAAAATTGGCGGAAAACTTGAAGACCTGCCCCCCGGAATCATTTATTTCTGGCTTACTAAAAATCTCGAATGAACAAAGTTTTTATATATATCCTGGTAAAGGAAAATTCCACCGGATAAACCTTAAAAGAATGCCCTGATCCTCACTCGCACATATAAACACAAGATTATTGTTTCAATTATTCTCCTGGTTATATTTAGAAACTGCCCGAAAATCCAGGTTTTCTTTTTACCATTCACCACTCACAATTCACCATTCACCAAATCTCCACTCACCACTCACCATTCTCCACTCACAAATCCCCATTCCCAATCCACCAAACCCAATTATCTCGTATAATTTAAGCTATGACTGCTGTTGATGACATCAAAGCGCGTTTGGATATTGTGGATATCGTCTCAGAGACGGTTAAATTGCGCCATTCCGGCAAAAATTACACCGGTTTCTGCCCTTTCCACGCGAATACCAAAACCCCTGCTTTTGTGGTCTTCCCGGACACGCAAACCTGGCGCTGTTTTGGTCAATGCAATGAGGGCGGCGATCTCTTCAACTTTGTGATGAAGCGCGAGGGCTGGGATTTTCAGGAGACATTACGCAGGCTGGCAGAGCGCGCCGGGGTCACACTGCACGAATACACGCCCGAGGAGCAGGAAAAAGTTGAGGAGAATGAACGCCTGCGGGAAGTGCTCAGTATGGCGGTGACCTTTTTCCAGCATCAACTGCGAAACACTGAAGCCGGAAAACAAGCCCTGGATTATCTCTATGGCAGAAAACTAACCGATGAGACCATTGACACCTTTGCCCTGGGTTTCGCTCCGGATTCATGGGACGCGCTGACCAATCACCTGACCTCCCGCTCAGTCTCGATCCAGGAATTGAATGATGCGGGGCTGGTTTCTGAACGTGATTCCGGCGGTGTTTATGACCGTTTCCGCCACCGCCTGGTGATCCCTATTCGCGATGATCGCGGCCGAATGGCTGGCTTTGGCGGGCGTGTATTGCGGCCGGATGATGTACCCAAGTATTTGAATTCGCCGAAAACAGCCTTGTTTGATAAAGGTCGAATGCTGTACGGTTTGGATATGGCCCGCCGGGATATAAGGGTAAAGGACCAGGTGGTGATTGTTGAGGGCTACCTCGATGTCATTGGCCCCTACCAGGCAGGTTTCAAGAACTGCGTATCCCCGATGGGTACTGCCCTGACTGAAGACCAGTTTCGTCTGATCAAACGCTATTCTCGCAGGATCGTGCTGGCACTCGACCCGGATGCCGCCGGTCAGAAAGCAACATTGCGCGGTCTGCAAACAGCCCGGGAGACCCTGGAACGAGAAGGGGATCCGATCTTTGACTCGCGCGGTCTGATGCAGATCGAAGGGCGTTTAAAAGCCGACATCCGCGTGACCACCCTCCCTGACGGGCTTGACCCGGACGAAATTGCACTGGAGGATCCTGACCGTTGGGAACAGCTGGTAGCAGAAGCAAAACCCGTGGTCACCCATGTGATGGAAACCCTGGCATCTCGTGCTGATGTTGACGACCCAAAGGTCAAAGAGGAAATTGCCAACAAGGTACTGCCCCTGATTGAAGATGTCAAGGGCAGCGTTGAGCGAGAAGCCTATCGTCAGCGCCTGGCACGCCTTTTGCAGGTGGATGAACGCGCATTGGTGCGGCAGTCATCGGGCGGTGCACCCAGCCGCAGGCGATCCTACCGTCCGCGTCAGCAGCTGCCACAAATGCCCGCAAGCCCGACAGATAATACCCATCGCAAATTAGAAGGCGCTTGCATAAAAGCACTGCTTGTCGACCCGAGCCTGGTGCATTTTGTCGATCGGACCTTTCGAACCTATGAACTGGCAAGCTTACAAGAAGACGACTTCACACACACGGATTTTAAAGAGACCTTCAAACTGGTGAAACTAGCCCTGGAGCAGGATGCTGAAAATCCTATAGACTACATCCAGCAGCGACTCTCAGAACCGATCAGAGACCTCATCCTTGAAGGTAATCAGGAGGAAGATTTTCCAAATTGGCGGTTCCAGCCCAATGCACCGATCCTGGAATCCTTATTGAATATGTTCATCCGTCTGCGGCGAATTCGGATTGACGAAGGGCTGGACCAACTGGTGTTTTTACAATCACAGGAACGAGATGAGGAGGAAGAAGGGGCTGTTGATATCAGCAAAATTGCTTTAGAATATGTAAAAGCCAGGGCAAGATTGGACCAGGCTTTACAACAAGGGAACCGTCTGACCTGAGATGCGTTGTTGAAATTAACTACAAATGCAGAATTCAAACGCCAATAATTGACAGCCTGAGATAATAAAGAACACGATACATGGCAGATACGAAACCAGAAGAAGAAGCACGATCAAGTACTGCACAGGATAAAGAAAGAGAAACCTCTGAATCCAATGCTGCAGCGATTCATGCCATCCTGAGCAGCGGCAATGACCCTGTCAGGCTATATCTTCTTGAAATTGGGCGCATTGAACTGCTCACTACGGACCAAGAATTCTGGCTTGCTGCCAGGTTAAAAGCACAAAACCTTGCTAAAAAGCTCAAATTAAAGGCTGTTCAAACCGGCGAAACCATGCCAAAAGCCTTGATGGTGGAAATTTGTCTTCAAATCACAATCCTTTGTGAAGAACTGCAAAAAACGGCAAAAAAACAAAAAATCATCCTGCCAGATTATTCACGCTGCCTTAGCGAAACACAAATGCTGCGACAAACCTGGCAAATAGATGATCCCTCTTATTTGCGCGCTTTTCTTGAAAGCGAATACTGGCAGAAAGAAGACAAAAAGAAAGAAATCGTTGAGAAAATTTTTAAGGTGTTTCTCTGTTTCTATTTGCTGCCCCCATCATTAGCGGAAGTTTTATCGACAAAACTCCAAACGAAGGCGCAAATACCCGATGTTCGCTTCTTCATGGAAAATTTGCCAGAGTCTCAAACCATTGAATCCAATTTTAGTGATATTGAGCTGTTAAGTAATGAAGCAAACCAGGCGCTGACCCGGGCGAATTTGCGCCTGGTGGTCAGTGTTGCTAAGCGTTACATGAACCGGGGTATATCATTTCTCGACCTGATCCAGGAGGGGAATATCGGCCTTTTGCGTGCTGTAGAAAAATTTGACCCCACCATGGGCTTTAAATTCAGCACCTATGCTACCTGGTGGATTCGGCAGTCGATCAGTCGATACATTGCAGAAAACGCCAGAACCATCCGCATCCCGGTGCACATGTACGAATCGATCTCACGTGTGATCCGCATTCAAAGGGAATTAACCCAAAAATTAGGACGTGAACCAAGCATAGAAGAAATTGCGCTGCATACGGAATTCTTGGAAACAGATGTAATAGAAGCAATCCGGCGAGCACAAAAAGAGAATATGCCTCTTACACCCAATCTTGAAGCAGCATGGGAAGAGGCAGCGGATAAGGTCACGAATATTTTGAAGGTTTCCGAAGAACCCATCTCCCTGGAGCGACCTGTCGGTGATGAGGATAACAGCACTCTGGGCGATTTCATTGAGGACAGCGATGCGACTGTTCCCATGGATGCTGCAGCGCGAGAACTCCTAAGAGATCAAATCCGGGCATCGCTTTCCGCGTTAACGGAAAGGGAGCGGCAGGTTTTAGAACTGCGTTTTGGTCTGGTTGACGGAAAAGACCACACCCTGGAGGAGGTCAGTCAGTATTTCGAGGTTACCCGTGAAAGAATCCGCCAGATTGAATCAAAAGCTTTGCGTAAATTACGGCATCCCAGCCGTAGCAGCGATTTGCGAGAATTCCTTTCCTGAATTAATGGAGAAACCCCAACATGCAAATTGATAATACGACTCCCCCTGATGAAGCTCGCAAAGGAAATCGTGATTTTTGGGATGAAGTCACTCCACTGCATCTTAAATCCTATAATCCTGACCAGTTCTTGGAAGGTGCACCCTGGCTCCCCAAACAAATGCTTAAAGAGGTAGGGGATGTAAACGACTTATCATTGTTACACCTGCAGTGTCATTTTGGCCTGGATACGCTGGCATGGGCTCGCCTTGGCGCACAGGTAACCGGGGTAGATTTTTCCCCAAAAGCGATAGAGGCTGCTCAAGATATGGCAAAAAAAGCAAACCTTCCTGCTCATTTCATCTGCGCTGATATTTACACCCTGCCAGAAATTTTACAAGGAGAATATGACATTGTCTTCACCTCGATTGGGGTGTTGTGCTGGCTGAACGACCTGGATGCCTGGGCAAATATCATCGCACATTTTCTTAAACCTGGCGGTTTTTTCTACATTATGGAGGGTCATCCCCTGCTTACGACTTTTGATTTCTCTTTTGATGGTGAGTCCCAATGGACTTTTCAACTGCCTTATTTTCACAACCAGGATCCTTATTTTTTGGGGGAGGAGACCACCGATTACATGGACCCCTCTTATTATGCAAAAAACCCGACCTACGAATGGCAGTGGACGGTCAGTGACGTTATCAATGCCATTATTCGGGCAGGTTTACACATAGATTTCTTCAATGAGTTTGGTGGAATCGATGACCCGGTTTACCCCGGTATGAGTAAAAGAAAAGACGGCTTGTTTACTTTTCCGGGTATGCCGGTTGAATTACCCATCCTTTTTTCGCTTAAAGCATCCAAAGAGAAGTGAAAATGATGACTGATGATCAAAAACTTTACCAACGGATTTATGCCATGGTACGGCAGATACCACCTGGCAGGGTGACAAGCTATGGACGTATCGCCGAGCTGGTTGGCGGCTGTACGGCGCGCATGGTCGGTTATGCCATGGCTGCCCTAAAACGCGGGGGCGCACCGGATGTTCCCTGGCAGCGAGTGGTCAACGCCAAAGGCAAAATCAGCATCCACGGGGACGGAATCGGCAACGCCATGCAGCGTTCAATTTTAGAAGATGAGGGCGTTCACTTTGATGAAAATGACCGGATTGATTTCAGTCGTTTTGGATGGGCTGGTCCTGAGGAAGCTTATTAAATTTCTATAACTGTATTGGAGATGGAATAATGTCAGTATCAGTCAAACCCAACATCCAAATAATCCTGTATGTTAAGAATATGGCGGAAGAAGTGCGGTTTTACAGGGACGTCCTGGGACTCTCAATTCGCTACCCTCAAGACCTTGCAGATTATTCGAACCAGATGTGGGTCGAACTGGAAGTGGGCGATGCGACCCTGGCGCTCCACGGCGGTGCTGATGAGAATCCGCAGGACGATCACGAGATCGTCTTCACTGTTGAAGATATCGTCGAGGCAAGGGAGCAGATCATTGAGGCGGGCATCAATATGAGAGAAATCCGACCGCTTGAAGATGGTGCCCCCATTTCAGAGGGTAAAGACCCTGACGGACATCGATTTGCCATCCGAGAATAAAAGGTCTTCCATTATTGCCTGAACTTAACAATATTTATCGCAGTCAAGCACAGCGCTACCATGCCCTGGTAGATCGTGAAGATTACCAGGCTAATCTGCTGCCGGCAATACTGAAGATAACAAGTTTGCAGGGGAAAGATGTGCTCGAATTGGGCGCGGGTACCTGCCGAATCTCTTGCCAGATTGCTCCGTTGGTAAAACAATTGATCGTCGCTGATGGCTCATACAACATGCTTAAGTTTGGTAAACAAAGATTAGAACAGTTGGGATTAGATAACTGGGTTTTGAGCCTGGAATCACACACGGATTTGCCCTTTATAAACGAGATTGCTGACGTGATCATTGCCGGTTGGAGTTTTTGTTATGCAGCTATTGACGCGGGTGACCGCTGGGAATCTGCGCTTGAGCAAGCGACATTAGAACTTGCCCGTGTCATTCGCCCCGGCGGCATTGTAATATTGATAGAATCCCTCGGAACAGGCTTTGAAACACCTCACAAGCCGGAAGTGTTGAAAAATTACCTGGCATACCTTGACTCCCACGGCTATGAATCCTCCTGGATTCGAACCGATTATTTATTTAAAGATCAGGCGGAGGCTGAAGCGCTGACGGGTTTCTTCTTTGGAGAGACGCCAATGCCTATGTGGGAAGCAGAAGGTGGGGTGATCGTCCCTGAATGCACAGGTTTGTGGTGGAGAAAATTTTAGTAAAATCAAAATTAAAAACGTCACGTAGGCGCCTTGGAAGCGCCATACATGACATACGAATTTTACAGCTTTGAAGCTTATCCTGATTCCCAATTGCAAAATGCCAATTCCCCCCCGCCTGCGGGGGGTTAGGGGGGCTAACATCACTCCCACCATTGGAAGACTCTGGATATATTATGGTGTCAAATCTGTCACGTAAGCGCCTTGGGGGCGCCATATGTGACCTACAACGCACTCCAATTAGTCAAATAATTCAAAATCAGGACGGGACACAATTCCTGATTGCCTAATACCCAATACCTGATTGCCTGATACCTGTTTTCCTAATACCCAATTTCCTAATTCCTAATCTACTCAATCATCCTGTAACGTCGCAAGGCGGTTTCTAAAATCATATTGACCAGCTCAGTATGACCCACACCTTCAGCGGCAGCCTCGATCACAATATCTGATATTCCCGGGGACAAACCGGGCAAAGGATTGATCTCAAGGATGTAGGGCTTCCAATCTTCTTTTGCATTCAAACGGAAGTCAACGCGGGCAACATCCAAAGCCCCGGTAACCCGGAATACTGCTGCTGCCAGCCAGTTCAGCTCATCCACCATATCATCATCTAAAGGTGCCGGGCATAAATAAGTGAGTTGATCCGCCAGGGCAACCTTCAAACGGTTGGCATAAACCGCATCTGTTTCAAGGTAAGGGGTCAAATCCACCTCCATGGGTGGGAAAAAGCGCAAGCCGGCTTGAATGCGCGGCAAATCTTCATCATGAGGTAAGCGCCGAGCAACGGGTCCGACCAGGTTGCCCACCATTCCAACCGTAACCTCGCGACCTTCAATAAAGGTTTCCACCAATGCTGCCTGCTGATAGCGCTCAATAATGAGGCTCACCTGCTCACGCAATTCAACCTCATTATTTACAATGGATTGAGCCGAAACACCCATCCCTGTGCCTTCGCGGCTGGGTTTAACGAACAGCGGAAATTGCATCTTTTCATCAAGAGGTTCATCCACGCGCTCAAATGTCTGAAAGTCCGGTGTGGGCAGGTCGTGGTAGGTTAATACACGCTTTGTCATGGGTTTATCCAACCCCAATGCCAGGCACAGCACCTTCGAACCGGTATAAGGGATCCGTAATTTCTCTAATATTGCCGGCACCTGGGCTTCCCGGGCGTCGCCAAAATGGCTTTCGCAAATATTAAAGCAGATATCGGGTTGAAATATTCGCACGGTATCCACAACCGTGATGTCCCCTTCGAGGAATTCACAGGTGTGTCCACCTGATCGAATCGCTTCTACAATGGCATTTATTGTCTTTTCACTATCCAGGTCATCCCACTGGTCCGCGGGCATGCCGTCCCAATGAGGGGCGTTGCTTTTTAGGTTCGCTAACACAGCGACTTTAAATTTTTTCATTGATGTTTGCACTCCTGAATAAGGATAGTTATATGATTAATTATATCTTTTTTAAAGATCATGTATAGATTATTAAAATTTATATTGGAATTTATGATTTAAAGAATAAAAAAATCTCCCCTGAATCCTTTTAGAATGCACAAGAAAAAGGGGAGATTAATTTATGATCATACTTTTACAAGGTTTAGTCCTCAACGCCCAATGCTGACGCAGCAACCAATCGGGCTTCTTCTTCTCTGGCAACCCGCATACCCTCCTTCTCATCGACACGTGTCAGCAGGAATCCGCCAACAATAAAGAACACGATGAGTGAGATGATCGAAAGGCGGCTGCCGCCCATGACCGTGCTGACAACACCAAACAGGAAGGGACCAAAACTCCCGGCAACCTTTTCGCTGACGCTGAAGAAACTGTAAAATTCAGCTGACTGGCTCTTTGGAAGCATACGACTGAAAAGCGAGCGGGAAAGCGCCTGGCTGCCGCCCTGGACCATGGCAACACCAAAGCCCAAAATCCAGAAGTGAATTTCCTCCACCATAAAATAACCGCCAATCGAGATCACACAATAAACGGCCAGGCTGATCAGGATCGATTTCTTGGTACCAAACTTTTTACCCATCCAACCAAACAAAAAGGCAAATGGAATCCCTACAAACTGAACCATCAATAAGGTGCCGATGGTGGTCATGGAGCTGAATTCCAATTCCGTGCCGTAGATGGTCGCCATGGTGATAATTGTGCCGATGCCGCTGTTGTATAACCAGAAAGCGACAATAAATTTAAACAATTCCTTATATTTGCGCACTTTTCCAAAGGTATTTGCCAACCGGTTGAAACTTGCCTGAACGGGGTTGAAATCTTCTTCACCTTTCAGGATGCGGCGTATCGGCTCTTTCACCCATATCCACAGCGGAATGGTGAAAACGATCCACCAGACTGCCACCATCAAAAAGCTGATCCGGCTCATTAACGCGGTCGCTTCGGCATCCGGGGCAGTCATGATCATTACCAGGTTGATGGCTAATAAAATGCCGCCGCCGAGGTAACCAAAAGCAAAGCCTTTGGAAGAAAGTTGATCACGCTCATCCTCTTCAGCAATATGGGGGAGCAGCGAATCGTAAAACACATTGGCACCAGAAAAACCCACATTGCCTAAAATGTAGAATAAGGAAGCCATCAGCCAGTTACCCTCTTTGACAAAGAACAAAAGGCCAGCGCCTGTAACACCCATAATAACAAAACGTGTTAAGAACTTCTTTTTTGCCCCGCTGAAATCTGCCATAGCACCCAGAACAGGCCCCAAAAATGCGACGATCAACAGCGCGATCGTGGAGGTGTACCCCCAATAAGCAGTGCGCAGATTCGCCGGTAAATTAACCGCAGCCACGCTCGAATAATAGACTGGTAAAACGGCTGCTGTGATCGTTGTGACAAAAGCGGAGTTTGCCCAGTCATACATAACCCAGGCAAATTGGGCACGTTTTTTCTCTTTTTGTTCCATAAAAGGCTCCTTGTATTGCTGATTAATGCGTTAATTATAAATCTGATTTTGGAAAAGATTGTGAATAGTGCGTGGTGAATAGTGAATTAAAAATTCTCTTCATCAGTGGTGCGGTGATGGGAATACGATCATTCACACCTGAAGCGCCTCGCGGGTATAATACCAAGTTGCGCTTAATTCAGAAAACAAATAAATAAAACGTTTGTGCTATAATTGATAGAATGAGTGAAAATATGATGATGGCACGTGATAACCTGCGTGTGGTTGGCGCACGCGAACATAATTTAAAAAACATAACCGTTGAAATCCCCCGCGATAAGCTGGTGGTGATAACGGGTTTATCAGGCTCAGGGAAAAGCTCCCTGGCATTCGATACAATTTTTGCAGAAGGACAGCGGCGCTATGTTGAATCCCTGTCCTCTTATGCCCGCCAATTCTTAGGCCAAATGGATAAGCCCGATGTGGATACTATCGAGGGGCTCTCTCCCTCTGTATCCATCGACCAAAAAGGCACTTCACACAATCCCCGGTCCACCGTTGGTACGGTGACAGAGGTCTATGATTACATGCGCCTCTTGTATGCCCGTGTAGGCATTCCCCACTGCCCGATCTGCGGGCGTGTGGTTCAAAAGCAATCAGCGCAGGAGATCGTGGATTTTATCGAGAAACTGCCGAAAGACAGCCGGTTGCAAATCCTTTCTCCCCTTGTGCGGGAACGTAAAGGGACCTACCAGGCTGTTTTTGATGAAATTCGCAAAGCTGGCTTTGTCAGGGTCCGGGTGGATGGCGAAACAACAAGCCTGGAAGAGGATTTTGACCTCGATCGCTATAAGAAGCACACCATTGAAGCGGTTGTTGACCGAATCATTTTGCGAGAGCCGGAAAACGAAGCGGATGCCAAATCAGCCCGGACTCGATTGACAGACTCCGTTGAGACAGCACTGAAATTTGGGGATGGCTACGTCACAGTACAGGTCCTTTCCGAAGACTCGCCGCGAGATATCCAATTTTCAGAATACCTTGCTTGCCCGGAGCACGGCAGCATCATTACTGAAATTGAACCCCGCACATTCTCCTTCAACACCCCTCACGGCGCTTGCCCGACCTGCCAGGGACTTGGAAGCCGCCAGGAGATCGATCCAGACCTGCTGATACCGGACCCCTCGGTTTCACTCCTGAACGGCGCGATTGTGGATGATGCCTGGAACGGACCCAAGAATGACGGCGGTTACTACTGGCAGATGCTGGAAGCTGTTGCCAGGGAACACAAAATTGATCTTGAAGCACCGGTCGAATCCATCCCTGAGAAAAAGTTAAATAAGATCCTGTATGGTACAGGCGGTAAGGAATTGAAAGTCGAATTCACCGGCCGCAATGGACGAAAGAGCTCCTTCCGAGCTTCCTTTGAAGGTGTAGTTAACAACATGGAACGCCGCTACCGAGAGACAAATTCGGAATACGTGCGGGGAAAAATCTCAGAGTTTATGAGCGATCAGCCCTGCCAAACCTGCGGCGGTTTACGGCTGCGTAAAGAAGCCCTGGCAGTGACCGTTGAAGATAAAAATATCATCGAGGTTACCACCTGGCCTGTTCGCAAAAGCCTGGAATGGATCGACAGGCTGTCTGGTGAGTCAACGCCGCTTTCACCTCGTGATCAGCTTATTGCAGAACGCATACTCAAGGAAATTAGTGCGCGATTGGGCTTCCTCGTAAATGTTGGCCTGGATTACCTGACCTTGCAGCGGTCCGCCGGTTCATTATCCGGCGGCGAAGCGCAGCGCATCCGTTTGGCGACCCAGATTGGCGCAAGGCTGATGGGCGTTCTTTATGTCCTGGATGAGCCCTCAATTGGACTTCACCCGCGCGATAACGGCCGCTTGCTGACGACATTGGAAGGACTGCGCGACCTGGGCAACACCGTCATGGTCGTTGAGCATGATGAGGAAACCATCCGGCGAGCAGATTGGATTGTCGATTTAGGGCCGGGTGCAGGTGATCTCGGCGGCGAAATTGTTGCCGAAGGGACCCCTGATGACATTATTAAAAATCCTGACTCTCTGACCGGCGCTTATTTATCTGGCAGGCTGTACGTTCCAATCCCTGAAAAACGGCGGGATGGAAACGGCGAACACCTGATTCTTAAAGGTGCCAGGGAGAACAACCTCAAAAATGTTACACTGGATATCCCACTTGGGAAATTTGTTTGTATGACCGGTGTGTCCGGCTCAGGCAAATCTTCTTTACTGATCGACACCCTATATCGCAGCCTGTCTCGCGAATTGCATCGTGCCCGTACCAAACCAGGTGATTATGACGCGATTGAAGGCATTGAAAACATTGACAAGGTCATCAATATCGATCAATCCCCCATCGGTCGAACACCTCGCTCTAACCCGGGTACCTATACTGGCGTATTTGATTATGTTCGTGATCTTTATGCTGAACTGCCAGAGAGCAAGATGCGCGGGTATAAGAAGGGACGTTTCAGTTTCAATGTTAAGGGCGGACGCTGTGAAGCTTGCTCCGGACAGGGACAGCTTCAAATTGAGATGCAGTTCCTCCCCGATGTATACGTGCCCTGCGATGTGTGCCATGGTGCCCGGTATAACCGGGAAACCCTGCAAATCAAATTCAAAGAGAAGACCATTGCCGATGTGCTGGATATGACCATAGACACCGCGGCAGAATTCTTTGATTCTTTCCCCAAGATTACCCGAAGGCTGAAAACGCTCCAGGATGTCGGACTCGGTTACGTCCGCCTTGGACAATCCGCCACCACACTTTCAGGCGGCGAAGCTCAGCGTGTTAAGCTTTCGAAGGAGCTCTCACGTCAATCAACAGGAAGCACCCTGTATGTTTTGGATGAACCCTCCGTAGGTTTGCATGCCGCAGATGTGCATCGCTTAATTGATGTCCTCCAGCGGCTGGTGGATGAAGGCAATACCGTTGTGATCATCGAACACAACCTCGATATCATCAAAGTTTCGGATTGGATCATTGACCTGGGTCCTGAAGGGGGGGATGCTGGCGGCGAAATTATTGCTATCGGTGAGCCTGAGGAAATTTGCGAGGTACCCCACTCCTTCACAGGTCAGTTCATGAAGCAAATGTTAGACTGTCACAAGATGCAATCATGATTAAAGGCATCTATTAAATGACACTCAACGAAAATAAATAATTCTTTCAAATTTTTTCTATTTGAAAGAATCGTAGGACTCGACCATAATTCGATTTTCGGATAAAATAGAGCCAAGCAAATTAATAGGGGGGGAACAAACCAGGATTAATTCCTGGTGTTCCTTGAGTGAAAAGGAAATACTATGAGCGAAAAAGATGCAAAGAACGTGATATCATCCTATCGGAAAAAGCAAAAACGCGGCCCATATATCATTGGTGGGATTGCCATACTTCTAGCGATAGCTGGCATTGTTCTGCTGGTTGTTTACCTGACCGGTGGTGGGGGCGGACAGATCTCACTGTTCTCCTCAAAAACACCAACCCCCACAGAAACTGCCACACCAACTCCGGTGACGCCAACAGCTACTGCAACCAACACGCCAACGGTCACCAATACGCCCACACAGACGATGACCAGCACACCTTCTGGCCCCTTTGAATACCAGGTTCAGGAAGGTGATAACTGTACAACCATTGCTGAACAATTCGAAGTGGATGTTGAGGTGCTTCTGGTGCTCAACAACCTGACCGGCGGCTGTTTCATCACTGTCGGGCAGACCATTCTCATTCCAGCACCGGATCAGGAACTGCCAACAGCCACACCTTTGCCAACAGATATCCGACCCGGCACAGAAATTGAATACCGGGTTAGGACTGGTGACAGCCTTTTCGCCCTTGCCGTTGCCTTCAACACAACTGAGGAAGCGATCATTGAAGCCACCAACGAATACCGAGTGGAAAACGACCTGGAAGAAATTGAGGATAATAACGACATCTTTGTGGGTGATATCCTGATCATCCCGGTCAACCTCGTCACACCTGTGCCCACAGCGACCAACACCCCTGAGCCAACGGAAACACCGGAGCCTTAATCGCATTTGGCACATCTAGAGTAAGAATTTGCGGCGGCCTGAGAAAGGAATCTTGTTCTTCAGGCCGCCGTTTGTATTTCCATCTTCAAATCTGAATTGCAGAAAATGAGAAATTTCAACAAGAAGCACATTTTCCTCAAAGCATTCATCCTTCTTTTGGTTTTCGCCCTTGCTGGATGTGGAATATTAAGTGAGGGAAAGATCATTGAATCGGTCACCCCAAAGGACTCTGAAAATATTTCGGCATTTGGCTGGGTTGGTATCACATTCTCACAGGAAGTGACCAGAGAAATTGCTGAGGATGCATTTACAATTTCCCCGGAAACGCCCGGTGAGACTTTTTGGCAGGATAACTCCCTGTGGTTCCGTCCCCTTCAAGCTTTTAACAGAAATACCGAATATTTCGCTCGTGTTGAGGGCGAGATTGAAACTTCAAGCGGGCAATTAATTTCTGTGGATCACACCTGGAACTTCAATGTCCGTGAACCCGACCTTCTGTATTTCGTGCCCTCAGACGAAGGCGGCGAAATTTGGCGAGCCTCTGCTGACGGGAACGAAAAAAAGCAATTAAGCTTTACTGATAACAAGCTTTTTGAGTTCTCTCCCGACCCTACTGGCACAAGCATCGCTTTCACTGTTCAAAACGATTCTGGAGGACACGATTTGTGGTTAATGGATCGCGATGGTGAGGATCAACACTTGCTGCTTAATTGCGAAATGGATGTTTGCAGCGAGCCTGACTGGTCAATGGATCGGCAAACCATTGCCTACTCCCGTGAGCTTTTCCAGGAGCAGACCAACAGCTACCTGCCATCTCAAATATGGACCTTGGATATCGAAACCGGCAGTACCGCGCAGCTCTATCAAAGCGATTGGGCATTCGGACACACACCTTCTTTTTCCACGGACGGTAAGCATTTTGCTTCTTATGACACCACCAACCGCGGCATCCGGATTTTAGACATGGAGACATCGCAGGAATCCATCGTCCCGAGCGCCCTGCCGGGATCAGGCGATTGGTCACCTGAAGGCACCAGGATCATCTTTACCGATCTTGCCCCAGCTGAAAATGAACCCTTTGTGCAGGTATTTGTTCTGGATTTAGAAACGAACGCCCTTAATACGGTTTTAGATGTCGGTTTGAGTGATACCGATTTCAGCCAGCCCCGCTGGTCCCCTGATGGCGAGTCAGTAGCAGTGAGTTTGCGACCGGTGAACGCAAGTATCAGTAAAGCCTTGTGGGTTTTACGCCTGGATGGTCTGGTTAATCGGCAAATCACCGATGACCCAACGGCAACCTTTACGGCTTATGAATGGGATCCCTGGGGGGATCGGTTGGTTTATCAACGATATGATCTCGGAAGTTCTAAGACTTCAATCTGGCTGTGGCAATCTGGGGAAAACAAAATGATCATTGACAATGGAACCCGTCCAAAATGGCTGCCTTAAGGCAGATAAAACCGCAATTTGTGAGTTTTTGAGAGCTTAATCCCGGTAATATCGATAAGAGAATAGAAAATAACATCATCAAGAATAAAAGGTGATTTTTAGATGAAGAATTTACGATGCCCAAAATGCCGTTCTTCTGAGATTGTGCGCTTCCCCGGGGACATTCAAGCCCCCAGCAGTCTGAGCGGCGCCAAACCGCCTTCCTCTTTCAAACCAATCCCAGTCACGCGTTATTGCTGCGCAAATTGCGGCTACAGTGAAGTATGGGTGGATAACACCGAAGATCTGCAAGAGGTGCTTAAGAAGTTTGGCTTTTAAGTTTTCCTGACAGGACGCTTTTTGGAGACAGCATCTTACCTGCTAGTGTCTTAAAACAAAAATCGCTCTTAGCATTTCTTAGGCGGTTTTTAGTTAAAATTTTTCCATTGTCAAAATTTTATTCGGACCTATCATTTAATCTTCGCAATTGAACGATCAAGGTCGAAAGCGCCTGGTCGACTTCTGAAAGTTCTTCAAGGTCAAAATCACGCTGCAAATTCGGCAGGGATTCCTGCCAGGACTCAAGCAATGTCAATAATGAACCGCTTTTGGAATGCAATTTTTCAGGAAAGGGGGCATTCAGTTTTTGTTCTACTGGCGGCAGGGGACGAATTGCACTGAGGTCATGAACTTCCAGGGCTTCTCTTGTGAATTCAGCGGTGTCCTCATCTTTAGCCAGCCTGAGTAATGCCGATTTCGCCTCTGAAGTCAGGTAATCCAATTCCGCCATGCTCTGCGCTGCCGCTCGACGAACGTGCAGATTTAGATCCTCTGAAAGATCCACCAGGTCTGGCAGCGCGTCCTGCCCTAACAACTTTGTCAGGGTTAGCACCGCTTGCGGCCGCACAAAAGGATTGGGGTCATTAAAGGCAATCTGCCGGACGTCTTCTGCAGAAACTTTGTCCCCCCATTTTGAAACTGCTGCCAGGGCTGTTTCCCGTACAGTAATAGCGCTGTCCTTGAGCAAAGGTCGTACCAACGGCAAGGCGGTATCATAATCCGCCTGCATCATCATTTCAATCAAGTTGCGCCGCAAACGATTACTTGGATCACTCAATAACGGTGAAAGTATTGAAGCTGCCTCTTCTGCATTCATCTCTACCAGGGCTTCAACAGCCACACCTCGCAATCCCACTTCGTGTTCAGCGATCTCGACCAAAGTGGGGATAGCTTCTTTTATTTGTAATCGCGATAAGACCTCAATATAAAGTTTGGGCAGCTTTAAGTCTTGCTGATCCTCAAGCGCCATAAAATCCTGCAAAGATCGAAGAATGTACGGACCGCAGGGTACGTGGGTGAGCCAACCGCAGGCTCGGGCTGCTGCCAGGTGGATCAGGTACTCATCAGATTTAAGAAATTCTATAAGGCGATCCTTGATGCGCGAGGGATCAATCCGGGCAATTGCCAGGATAGCCGCCTGGACAACAATCGGGTGGACATCTTCTAAACAGGTTTCAACCTGGTGAACAGCTTCTGTAACTTTCAATAAGCCCAGTGAATTAACGGCTGCTGCACAAACATAATTATTTGGATCGTCTATGGCAGCCAGCA
This sequence comes from Anaerolineaceae bacterium, assembly GCA_016841525.1. GTDB lineage: Bacteria > Chloroflexota > Anaerolineae > Anaerolineales > Anaerolineaceae > Brevifilum. Next base: position 348,570 of record JAENYZ010000003.1, on the reverse strand, counting down.
AGCGAGAAACAACTTCTGGCGCAGGCAGTTCAACAGACCTGCCAAGTGCTTCTGCAGACGCCGATCGGACAAACCCATTGGGATCATCCATCATCGACATCAGGATATCCTGCCGTGCTTTTAATTCCCCCAAACGCTTCACTGCATAAGATCGATCCCTTGGGTTTCTGGATTGTATCAGTGTTAAGCAGTGTAAAATTTCTTCTTGATTATCATTATTTCTTTTAAATTGTTCATCCATTGTTTAATAAGTTTACTACATATACAATACCGATAAAAAGTCTCACTCAATAGGGTTTTTTGCTGGCATCCCCACCCGCCTGGGATATTCTTCCGGTGTTCGGGCAATTTTATGTATGACGACGATATAACGTTCTTCAACCACACCCGGCAATTGGATATTGATCAGCTTATGTAGTTTTCCACCAAGCACGTTGATCGCTTTATTTGCCTCATGGGTTTCGGCAGGTGCTGCTTCGCCTTTCATCGCCATCACGATCCCATTTCGATGTACCAGGGGCAGTAAGTATTCCATTAAGATAGGCATCCTTGCAACTGCCCTGGCGACTGCCAGGTCATAGCTGTGACGATGTGCCGGATCCTGCCCAACTTCCTCAGCTCGTTCAGGGAGGATAATCACACCTTCCATATTCAGGCGTTCTGTCATATGCCAGCAAAAATCCGCTTTCTTATGAACAGATTCCACCAGGGTTAGCTGCGCTTTTGGCCAGACCAATTTTAGAACCAGACCCGGGAAGCCTGCCCCCGTGCCGACATCAATAATTCGCTCAGGTGGGGTTTGCCTGTCCCAGGCACGTAATATGGTGAGTGAATCTAAGAAATGTTTTGTTCGCACACCTTCTGGGTCACGAATAGCTGTCAGGCTGATGTTCTGATTCCAGGCTAAAAGCTCGTCTTCGTATACCTTTAATGCCCGCAGTTGTTCTTGTGAGAGTTCATACCCGACGATCATCCTGACGCTGTCGGCAAATGGCTGCAGATCATGCATGTTTTCCATAATTCCTTTATTCTGCGGAGCAGAATACCCCGCAGCTTGCTGCGTGGGTTCCATGAATAAGGCAAAACCTGATCCGAAGGAGAAAATTTCGTAATGCCCCGTCCGCTTGCGGCGGGGATAGAAATTTTCAAGGTTTTGTTTCTTTACTTTGCTTCATTTATCTCAGATCAATTATATTCAAGAACAACATATTTTTTAAGATTGGTCTTGCATTTACACGCATATCACGAGTAGAATGGTGAACATGCCCTGGCCAGTCACACACGTCCTCACTGCTGAAATTTTTTATGATGGTTTCTTCTCCCATTTAGACCGCAAAGAATTCATAATTGGCACTTGCTTTCCGGATATCCGTTATCCAGCCAGGTTGAATAGAAAAAGTACCCACATCAAACATCTACCATTATCTGAGATTCAATCGCAGCCTTCTTTCCGGGCTGGTTTGCTGTTTCACAGCTATGTCGATGAAATGTGGAACGCCTTAATTCTGGAAAAGAATGCCCATATCTTTGAGGAAATTCCGCACGATCAACCCATGATCCATACGATGAAAATTCTTCAAGACAAATTTCTATACGATCGAATCGAAGGATGGGATCGTATCGCAGATTATTTTGGCAGCCCGCTTCCTGAAGAAGGTACCTATGGTGCCAGTGAAGGGATGATCCAGCGCTGGCACAATTTATTGGCGAACTACCTGCGTAAACCCCCGGTAATTCAAGACCTGGATATGCTTTCAATCAGCTTAAGCCCTGAAATGATTGCTAAAATCAGAACCTATTACCTTGCTTTTCAAAATAACTCAAAACTCACCCGGGTTTTATCCGATTACTATGACCGGGCAGTCGCTTTTTATCAACAAGAAAAACAAACCCACAAACTGGTCATGTAAGTGTTCTGTCGCTCAATCCCTCCAATTCCCATTGAATTGCCCAGATAGCAAGCGGACGCATATAACTGATGGCACGGACGCTTTCATGGGCACTTAAAGCTTCTGGCGTCTGAAACCATAAACCATAGTCCTCATAGACCATGTTGAAAATCCCTTCAGCAGTTTTGAATGCTTCCTCTTTCAAGCCAGCTTGCAGCATCGCCGCTGCCAGGGCAAAGGTGGTGCCCGTCCAGATTTCCATTGATTGCATACATGTTTTGTCCAGCTCGCCATCCGGGCGCATGCCGTTCATCGCTCCCAATCGGCCGTCTTCATAACCCATTACATTCAAGTCAAATATGCTTACAAGTGCCGATCGTGCATTGTCTTTGGGTACCACACCGCCCAAACCACTAGCCTGGCTGTACCAGTGCCCAGCCAGCTGGTCTGCCATGATGCTGTCATGGTGCATGCTGGTGCTGGCGTCGTAATTGTAATATTCCCCATTCCATAACAGCCTTTCATAGACCTTTTGTGCTCGTTCAAAATCCTTCCGATACACTGCTGCTTGCTCCTGGTATCCCAGAACATCTGCCAACCAGGCAGCTGCTTGCAAACACGCCAGCCATAAACCGCCAGCGTAAGCACTGGGACCTTCAGCCGTCCAGACGTCATAGGTCTGATCCGGAAAACCGTCGTTCTCGATCATGCCGTCCCCATCTTTATCGAACCTGTACATGTGCGCAATCGCAGTACGGACTGCAGGCCAAAGGTCCTGCAAAAACTCCCGGTCCTTGGTCAGCGCGTAATCCCTTGCAATCTGCAAAACAAATTTCGGGTTGAGATCTTTCCAGCGTGAAACATCCTGGGCGTTATAAGCATTGATCTTCGCCCAGGGTTCCTCCAGGGATGACCCAAGGTCATGTGGAATCAGACCTGTTACCTTTCTTGGCGCTTTGCTTCCCGAGAAAAAATAGGTGACAATTTCATCATCTGCCATATTGAGCGCATGTGCAAAATCTCGCTGCAGACCCAGTTCAAGCTCAGGCCATAACATTGCCAGGGCAAAGGAGGCGTAGAAATGCACATCATAGGTGTTATACATGCGGTACTCATGGCTCTCTAAATACGCAAAATGCCCAATCGCCGGCTCAGGGATGGGGTCCGGAACGACATTATCGCCATCCACTTTCCCAGCTGTCCAAATCGTTCCCCCATCCACCAGGTAGTAAGTCTCGTTGAAAAGCATCTGCCGATACCATAAGGGCAATTCTTCATTTTCCAGTATGGGCATCTGCCAGGCATCGATCGCTTTTTCCCAGTCAGGGTACTGCGTTAAAGCATCTTTTAGTAAGCTTGGTGCCGCATCGCCCCGGTCCCCATAAAATTTTGTATAACGTCTTCGCCATCTCGTCCCCACTGGAAAGCGAGCCACCGGCATATCCCAGACCAGGCCAAACACAATTTCCCGGCTCTCACCTGGCGGGATGGACACTTGCGCACAAACAGCAGCACCAATCGCTGTATCTGCCTGTGATGGGCTTTGATCCACATGATTGGAAAGTTCGCCGTTATTGAGAAAGGACTGCCAAAGATTTTTCCCACCTGCTTTCGTGATTTGCCAGGTCTGGCGGCTGACATGGACTTCTTCTGCAACCAAAGCGCCAATCCCAAAGCTCAGCAGATCTTCATAATAGCTTTGTTCAGAAAGCTTTTCACCCGGAGATAGGGGCTTGGGATGGCGGTGCTTGTGCCGCAATTCTATCCCGAAGATTTCACCTGGCTCGCCTTCTTCATTAATCGGATGATTGGTGTGCCCTCCCTTTCTGTCGTTCATCCCGCCTGTGCCGTTTTGAAAGGTAAACATCAGGGAGACGTCTGCCTTAGTAAGTTCTGTATTTTCAACCTGCCAGACAAAGGTGCTTACAGGGAAACTTGACTCGCGGTAATTATGGGGAATCACCGGTGAAACCTGCCTGCAGGAAAGTTTAAGCCCGGGCAGCGGATCCTGGTAATCATGCCAGGCTCGTGGAAACAGCGCCCGGTAAGTCACCCTGGCAGGATCAAGTCCCCAACCCCAATCTTGAAGCGTTTTTTCTTTTGTCTGATTTGGATTAAGAACAATTGCCTGGGGCTTGGTGCCCTCTCGGCTGACTCTGAGCGAAAATTGGTCTGCTGCCACAGTGCGGTAACTGTAATCACCTGGCTTGAGTGCCCAGCGGTTAAAATCGCCAAAGCATCCCCGGGTAATGCTGCCGCAGCCCAAGCCGCCCAATGGCACGCCCTTATCCGGCGTCACTTTAAAATCGCCCATCACCAGGTCAAATAAGGGCTTGCATCCTTGCCGGCGTTGTTTTCTTGCCCACCGCCGAATTCGGAGCATCCCGGGGAGCATGTCCCAAAGGAATTTCGGGGTGATACTCATTGGCCTCACCCGTCGATTTACTGGTTTTGGTACCGCTAGTATCCAAACAAATTTTCGAATCTTATTAGATGTATTCATTTTTCCTTAAATTGATATAAATGTTTGTGTAATATTATTTAAAAATCTTATCATCAAAAATCATCAACTCATTCAGAAGGCGTAGAAATATTTTAGAGTAAAAATCATTTTTCTACTGAAAACTGCTTGGTCAATTGCAATGTCTGTTTCCAACAATTGAAAGGCAAGGAAATTATTACCCTGAAGGAATACCTCACTGGATTTGAATGAAAAGAGGGGCAAAATGCCAAATTGAAGGAATATAATTGATTTCATTTTCGTTGACAGATTAACCAGTATCAATATTATTTTATTATGCAAAAATTTGAATATATAGTTTTTACTATTGTTGAAAGAAATTGTGTATAATGGTTAATCAATAGCATGACCAATCAGGACCGAGTTTCCATCAAACTTAAATCTTTATGCGTTTTTTGAAAGTCGATATTTAATTGTTTTCGATTTAATTGTCGTTTGTAAAGAGTTTGCAAAATATTTACATATCGGAAATGATAAACATTGAAAATTAAAAGCTCTTAGCATCATTGATTGGTAGTAAATATTAGTAATAATCTAGGAGTATAACAAAGATGAAATCAATAATAATTACTGGGCGAAGGGAAACAGAAATAATTGAAATTAAGGAACCAGAAATTAATGGGCCAAATGATGTAAAAATAAAAGTTGCGTTTGCTGGAATTTGTCCAGATGAAATGCCGTACTTTAGGCAAGATGATGATATGTTGGGATGGGGTCCAATTCTCTTCCCAGGGAATGGTCATGAAATGGCTGGAACGATCGTAGAGCTTGGAGAATCTGCCCAAGAATCGGGATTTAAGGAGGGAATGCGTGTTAGTGGATATGCTTGGAATCAGTGTGGACATTGTTTTTATTGCCGCACAGGTAGAGAAAGCCACTGTTTAAATCTTAAACCAACACAAAGCACAATGTCTGAATATATTGTTTGGCATTCCCGCCAATTGATTAGAATACCTGATTCCGTTTCAATGGAGGAGGCATGCCTAACCGATCCTATAGGGCATTCATTACGAGGAATAGAAAGATCTGGTTTACATCTTGGAGATAGTGTTTTAATTATTGGTGGAACTGTTCCTGGACTCATATTATTACAATTAGCCAAAATGTGCGGTGCAAGGCAAATTACTATAATTGAACCCGTTGAAGCTAATCGGAAGTTAGCCATGCAACTTGGAGCAGAAATCTGTATTGATCCTGATCAAGAAAATATTTCATCCATGGCTTTAAACACAACTAATTTATTGGGATACGATGTTATTTACGAAGCCAGTGGAAATCTGGAGATGCTTTCAATCGCTGCTGCTTTACTTGCCAGACAGGGCACATTGGCTTATTCGAGTTTTTATGGACTAAACCGCCGATTTCCAATTAATACTTCGGAATTGTTTATAAAAGAAGCAAAATTAGTTCCATTTCATATGGCTCCTTATATGCTTCCCCGTATTCAAAATGTTATGGATAAGCTTATATTGGAGCCCCTAATTTCTCATGTTTATTCCATGGAAGAAGCAACGTATGCGTATAAAGCAACCGAATCTGGTCAATATCCACATATATTAATCAGGATTAATGGCTAATTTGAATAAGATGATTAAATTATCTTTTCTGGTTTTTCAATGAGCTCAACAAAATCACTTATAAATTTTGCACCTGTAGCCCCATCAACAACTCTATGATCTAAAGATAGGACAGGTCTCATAATCTTCTTAATCCCTATTGTTCCGTTCTCCATTATTGAAGGAATATTATACATTTGTGGAACAGCTAGAATAGCAACTTGAGGCGCATTAATAATTGCAGAAAATGACCTGATTGGATACATACCAAGATTACTGATAGTGAAAGTTCCGCCCGTGAGTTCTTCACTCGTAAAATTGCCTTTATGTGATTTTTGCTTGTAACTTTCTATGGCTAAATTTACTTCCTCGAGAGATTTATTTGCTACCTCCGAAATTACAGGTGCTAAAAGCCCACGTTGTGTATCCATAGCAACTGCAATATTTACAGAATCATATGTGATAATGTGATCATCAACCCAAGATGCATTAAGATAGGGATGACCCACAAGACAGTCACCAATAATTTTTGTGAAAATTGCTGTAAAGGACGGGTGGTATGGAAGTTCTTTCCGTAAATTTACAAATCCAGCACAATTTATCTCTGTTTCTAAGTGAAACTGTGGTACTTCTGTCCAACTGGAAATCATTTGACGGCTCATGGCTTTTTGTAAGCCTGAAAGTTTAATTACCCTTTCATTCATCTGTTTCAATCCAAGCGACGATAGTGCCAATTTCAACAAGTTCATTTTCAGGCACAACGATTTCTACTAAAGTACCAGAAATTGAAGATTCGATTTCAGTAACGGCTTTATCAGTCTCAATTTCCATAAGAACTTCACTTTTTTCGACATGGTCACCAACCTTTTTCCACCATGTCAGGATGGAACCTTCTTCCATGTCAAGTCCTACTTTAGGCATAATCACTTCTTTTTTCATTCTATTGTTATCCTTTCGTTTGTTCCTCTCCAAAGTTTATGATGTTCATCCCAAACTTCCCACAGACTTTCATATAAATGCTTATATATAGCATAGTTTTCTTCATAAATTTTTATTTTTGCCGAATCTGGTTCATAAGTGTTTTTTATACGAACCATATTATCAGTCGCTTGATGAAGATTCGAATAATGATTAACCCCAACTGCGGCTAGAATTGCAGCACCCAATGCGCCAATTTGATTGCCATGAGTTACTTGAATAGGCATGCCTATACAATTGGCAAAAATATCACACCAGAACGCACTTGCACTTCCTCCCCCAACAATACGGATATTCTTGGGTTGTACTGGCAGATGTTTATAGCAATCCTTCATGGAATAACCAATTCCTTCATAAACAGCACGGAGCATGTGGCTTTTCGTATGATGACTTTTAATTCCAAAGAATTGAGCTGCAGCACTCGGATTGACAAAGGGTGCTCGTTCACCTCCTTGACCGAGGTAGGGATGAAAAATGATTCCACCTGCACCGGGGCCAATTTTCTTCATCGAATTTTCTAATTCAGTAAATGAAGATAAATTTCCTGAGGTTGAGTAAAATTCTTTAATAAACCAGTCAAGATTGGGCGTTCCTAACATAGTTCCCATCGTTAACATCCATAAGTTTTCATCAGCATGACAAATTATGGATGGAGAATTCTCTTTGGTAAGGTCAGTTTCTGTAATTGAATCAACCACGACTGCATTATAAACTGTGGTTCCCACCACAGTACATGCTTGCAAGGGATCAATTACACCTGTACCAATTGCTGAAGAAACCACATCGATAGCCCCATTAACAACAGGAATTCCTGCCGGTATTCCTGTTTTCAGAGATGCTGATTTTGTAACCTCTCCCATTATTGTTGTGGAGGTTTTTATGGGCGGAAGCAGATTTGCAATTTGTGGGACGCCATACTTTGTTACTAAATCAATTGAAAATTTCCGATTCCACACATCAATAAGAGATGCGTCAGAAAGGTCGGTTTGTTCAGTTGCTGCTATTCCAGTTAAACAATACTTGATCCAATCTTTACAGAATAATATTTGAGCACACCGCTTCATTAAATCAGATTGGTGGTCAAAGAACCATGCACTCAATGGCAAAGGTGAGCCTGCGAATACAACCCGACCACTATCCTGGATAATGCCTTCATTTTTCCATTGATTAATATAATCAACTGCCCGACCATCCACCCACAAAGTAGCATCTGATATGGGTTTTCCGTCTTCATCGAGCATCCATAACCCATCACCCATAGCAGTAACGCCAATAGCCTTGATCTCGCCAAACGTCTCTGCTCCTTCAATTGTTTGCTTAATTATTTGTGCTACACAATCCCATAATTCTTCCATGTTAAGTGTCGCACGCCCATTTGGTGAATATATGGGTTGCATGGTCTTCTTAACAAGACGAAGTTCTCTTCCCATTTCATCAAACAGAGCCGATTTAACTTCTGTTGTTCCAATATCTATTCCTAAGAATAAAGCATTCATAAAAATCAATCTTTTAATAGTATTTTCTGACATTAATCAAAGCTATTTGGTAATTAAGGCATCTGGATTGTATATATGCTCCGGTTGTTCTCCATTCATAAATCTCTTCATATCTTCGGTCAACATTCTATAAGATCGTTCGTATGGATCAAAACTACACCCACCAATGTGGGGAGTCAAAACAACGTTATCGAGTTCCAACAAGGGGTGATTTTCTGGTAAAGGTTCAACAGGAAATACATCTAATGCTGCACCTGCTATTTGCCCTTGCTGTAGCATGTCAATTAGTTTGTCATAATCCATAACAACTGCTCTGGCAGTGTTGATGATATAGGCGTCAGACTTCATTAATGAGAGTAATTCTGAATTTACCAATCCTATCGTACTTTTAGTAATGGGTACATGAATTGAAATAAAATCGGAGATTTTCATTAATTCGGGAAGATCAACAAAGGTGACATTTTCGTTTACTGTCTCTGGATTAACATATGGATCAAATGCTAGAACTTTCATATCAAATGCTAAGGCTCTTTTTGCAGTTTCGCGACCAATAGCACCATAACCAATTAGCCCTAATAGCTTCCCATTAAGTGTAGGCCCTTTGAATTGAAGATATGCAAACTTTTCTTCCGTCGAACCCACCCAGTTAATATCAGTCTCGCAAAACCCATTTTCGCTAAAGGTTTTATTATCAGTAATAACATTGTTCATAATCAGATGGTGACCTTTTGCTATTCCTCTACTTAATGCAATTAATAAGCCCATTGTAAAATCAGCAACAGTATCTTTGTTTCTGCCAGGAACATTGATGATAGGAATTCTCATTTCGGTCGCTGCCCTCACATCAATGTTAGCCCGTGCCCCACCCCGAACTGAGGCAATTAGTTTTAGATTTTTGCAATTTTGGAGTACATAGCGAGTTAATGGATCAAATTCTAATAATATGCAATCTGCATCAGAACCAGCTTGGATGAGCTCGTCCTCTGTTAGCACTCGTCCAGTTTGCATCATTCCTGCATATTCTATTGTTTCAAACATTTCGTTTAAAATTGGCAAATATCGTTCATCTAAATATGTGGTTATTAATAGTTTCATAATTACACTTCGCTCCTATGAAAATTCATGACTTCAGTAACTGCTTCAATGATTTTTGAAATATCTGGAACATATTGCCGTTCAAGATTATCTGCAAATGGAACTGGTACATCTGGCGCCGCTACACGTAAGATTGGACCTTTAAGCCTATCAAACACATGTTCCTGAATCTGGGCTGCTAACTCACCTCCAAAACCTCCCTTTTTACATGCTTCATGTACAATAACAACCCGACCCGTTTTTTGTGCTGACCCGATCAAAGGTTGTAAATCTAAAGGTTCCAGAACACGCACATCTATTACTTCAGCGTCTATGCCAAATTCACTATTAAGTTGCTCTGCCGCTTGTAAAGAACGATCTACCATAGCCGAATAAGTAATTATTGTCACATCATCGCCTTTTCTTTTTATGTCTGAGGTATAGTCGATTTCGTAAGGATCCTCAGGAACGTGACATTTTTTCTTATAAAGTGCTTTGTGTTCAATAAATACAACCGGGTTATTATCTCGAATCGCATGTAATAATAACCCTTTTGCATCGTAAGCATTGGAGGGTATTACAACTCGGATTCCAGGAATATGAGCAAGAATTGCTTCTAAGGATTGTGAATGTTGTGCTGCATTGCCCAAACCAGCACCACATTGCGTGCGTATCACAAGAGGAACATTTACATAACCTCCATACATATAACGAATTTTTGCAGCCTGGTTTAAAACCTGATCAAAACATGACCCTAAGAAATCAATATAAGATAACTCAACAATAGGACGTTTACCTGCTATAGCAGCACCAACACCTGCACCTACAATGGCCATTTCTGAAATAGGCGTATCTCTTACCCGCTCTGGTCCAAATCTTTCCACCAAACCATAGCTACATCTTAATTGCCCACCATAGGTTGCTATATCCTCACCTATCATAAAAATATTTTCGTCACTGTTAAATGCTATATGCAAAGCTTCATTTATTGCTTCACGCATTGATATATTTCTCATAGAATCACCTTTATCTAACTATTTTTGAAGACTTATCCATTTGATGTTGTGAAAGCTAAGATCATAGAGATCTTCGGTTAAATCATCTATTTCAGGTTCACTCATTAATTTTGCTCTTGTAGAAGCATCAAGAACCTTTTTAGTTTCTTCTTTTTTGATTTTAGAAATAATTTCAGAAGATAAACCATAATCGTTTTGCAGCTTTGTCTCACATGTATTGATGGGATCTTTTTGTTTCCACAAATCAACTTCTTCCCTGGTACGATAATTTTGATTATCGCCAAAATAATGGCCCTTTATCCGATACGTTTTCATTTCAAGGAGGACTGGACCTTTGCCTGATTGCACATGTTCAACAGCCATTTGCATGTCATCATAAACCGAAACTACATTATTACCATCCACACTCTTTCCCAAAATACCGTATGCAGTTGCTCTTTCTGAAATATTTTCAATATTTATTGATTTACTTACGTTGGTTGAAATCGCATATTCATTGTTCTCACAGATAAATATGACCGGTAAAGCCCAAATTGATGCAAGGTTCAACGATTCATGGAACGAACCTTGATTTGTTGCGCCATCTCCAAAAAAGCTAACAACGTAATTTTTACTTTTGCTTATTTTCAAACTAAGCGCTGCTCCAACTGCCAATGGAATTCCTCCACCAACAATGCCATTTGCCCCCAAATTCCCGGTAGAAAGGTCTGCTATATGCATGGAACCGCCCTTTCCTTTACAATATCCACCATCTCTTCCCAACAACTCTCCAAACATTCTTTCTAAATCCGCGCCTTTAGCAATACAATGTCCATGTCCCCTGTGAGTAGAAGTGATTAAATCTTGGTTTGACATATGTGCACATACACCAGCTGCAATAGCTTCTTGACCTATATAAGTATGTACAGCAGCCCTGGTTTCATTCCTTTTCGCCAATTCAATCGCTTCGCTTTCAAATTCTCTGATTCGGACCATAATCCGAAACATTTCAATGAGGGTCTGCTTTTCCATAACAATTTTCTCCTCTTGTATAATTATTTCGACCAGTATCTAAGTGCAGCATCTAATTCTTTATTTGATTTTGCAGCTTCTTCTACTGAAAATCCTGCATCAACTGCCTCAATTGCTTGGAGGATTGCACGAGCACCTGCAGTTGGCCCCATGGGATGGCCATAAATCCCACCACCAGCCATAAGGATGGTTTCATTGCCGAGTAAATCCATCAAATATTCAATCGTACCGGGGTGCACACCACCTGCTATAGTAGTAAATGAACGTTTAAGATTGCCCATTGGGGAAGTTAACATGTTATGTACTTCTACAAGCTCGTTTGTTTTGATTCCAAATCGGCCGCTATCAGGATATACAAGTGACATGTCCATTCCAATCATTCTTGGAAGTTTTCCTAAAGAAAGTGCGGTTGAAATTCCATTTACAGGAGATCTATAATATGCACCCATACCTGCACAATGACCAAATATTGGAATGGTTACATTTTCGCGCTTTAATGCCCTAACCATGTCCTCGACAACCCCCCATCCAAGGGTTTGGTAGTTGACCATAATTGCATTCGCACCGGCATCGATAGCTCGTTTAGCCCTATCAAGGACACGTTCGCCTGTGATGTTCACAGCATATAAAACACTTTTATCCTTCCCAATTTCTCGCAAATATTTCATAACCGTGCGAACTCGTTCTATCATAGGGGAATAATCTGGATCGCTCTGTAATTCATCATCTTTAATGATTTCCGCACCCCCTAAAGCAGCTTTTGCAGCGCCTTCAGCGCTAACTTCAGGTGTTACACCAATACAAGGCTTTAAAATTGCACCTACTATCGGCCGTTCAGGAACATTCAATAGTTCACGTATTCCTTCAATTCCCATAATAGGCCCAGGAAAATCTTCAATCAATGAATCGGGGAATTCAATATCCAATAATCTGATCCCATCCTGACCTAACACATTACCCGCGACTGTACTCATGATCATTGGCAAATATTTTGGGAAGTTAGCTATAGGAAATGCTATTCGTGCCACGCATGCTCTTTCTTGAGCCATAGAATAAATTCCAATCACCTTAGCGCCATATTTCTCGACTACTTCTGGTGTCTCTCCTTCGACATGTGTCCAAGTTCCTGCACTTTGATCAGCAGCAACAAGTTTGACCCAATCAAATAGATCTGGTTCAGAATCGGATTTCATATAATATGTTGCGATCAAGTATTCTTCTCTGACATTTTCGGGTAAAGTCAATGTTTCAAATTTCATTCTGTCCTCCAACCGGCTAATTTTGATTTAATATTTTTTTATGTCGATGAAATTTAATTAATTATTGTAATAGCGCGATCAATTGTGTACCAATTTATTGAGTCGCGCTATTACATAAAAGCTACTCGACTAACGTAATGATGGTTATTCTTCGCATAGGTGTTTCATGAAGTTCTTAATCATCTTCCAAACTTTTTCAACTGACTCAACATTCATTCTTTCTTTTGGGGAATGTACATCATTAATCAATGTGCCAACACCTACACAATCGAGACCCAACGCCTGAGTAAAGAGCCCAAGTTGTAGACTACAGAAGTTATTTTCCAATTTTGGCGGCTCTCCCCAGCTTTCAATGTATGCTTTTTGAGCAATTTTTGCCAGTTCAGATTCGGGATTGTGAGCAAATTCTGGCGCATCGACACCAAATTGCTCAGCTTTAGCTCCATTACCCACGAAATCTACTAGGGTGAAAATCTGATCTCTGACAGCATGTTTACGAGAAGTTACAGCACTTGTAATTGTCGTGATCATCCAGACTTGGCTTTCTTCTGTTCGCAGAATGCCCAGATTGAGAGAGCATTCAGTATATCCAGGATTCTTCAGGTTTTTCGTAGTCACACTGTTAGGAAGTGTAAACACCAAACCCAAAAGACTCTTTGTGGTAGATTCAGAGAACACATTTTCGGGATACTTGCCACCTGACGTAACTGTCAAAAGTATGTCGGGGTCTGCAACATCAAATTCACTCTTATAAGTTTCAGCAAGTTGGTTAACAACCTCTGTGACTTTTTCCTGAGCTTCAGGGGCAACTAAGATTTGAGCATCTGCCACTGCTGGAATTACATTATTCTGAACGCCACCATTAAAACTTGCAAGACGGTAATCAACTGTTTCTGATAATTCACTCAAGGCTCTTGCCATCAAACCAATAGCATTTCCACGCTCAAGGTGGATATCCCATTCACAGTGGCCACCTTTCATGTTAGATAACTTAAGAGTCATCGGAAGTAACCCTGCAGGCGCACTTTCCCAGTTAGGTGGAACTGTGATTTTTACGGATAGATCGCCCGCACACCCAACCAGAAGTTGTTTATCATCAATCCAGTTAAAATCAATCATTCTTTTTCCGGTCAAATGGCTCATGTCATAAACATCAGCACCCTTTTTCCCTAATTCCTCCATAACTGTAATGACACACTCCAATGGGGGATGGGGTATATCTGGCGAATCCATTAGGGCAAGCATATATGCAACACCGATCCCATTATCAGCACCCAATGTTGTCCCACGAGCTTTGATCCAACCATCTTCAATATATAGATCCAATTTGTCCTTTAAAAAGTCATGCTCCACACCATCTGCAACATTCCAAACCATATCCATGTGGCCGTGCAGAATAACGGGTTTTGCATTTTCGCCACCAGCTGTACCAGGCGCTTTCATACAAATGTTATAAACATCGTCCTGCCATACTTCAAAGCCTCTCTCTTCAGCAAATGCCACAAGATAATCGCTCATCGGCTTTTCAAATCCAGAACCTCTCTGGGTGTTACTAATTTCTTCAAAATAGTTCATTACTTTTTTTGGTTCAAGTCCTTCTAATACACCACTCATGATTTTTCTCCTTTAACTTGTTTTCTATTTTTTTTTGGTTTTTTTAAATTGTTTCTTCGATGGCATCTGTTTCAATAATCGATTGTGCAGCTGCCAACTTTTCTTTAATGACATTCGGTTTAATCACTTTAAACCAAAGTGCACCACCAGCTAATGCTCCAATAATTGGTCCAATCCAGTATATATAGAATGGACCGCCAGCGCCTGATGGTAAACCGGGAAGAACTATCTCTCCCCATCCAAGCAGATAAGCTGCTAATCGAGGTCCAAAATCCCTGGCAGGATTTACTGCGCCCATGGTTAATGGTGCAGCTATAGCGACGTAAATCAAGAGCACTAAGCCGATCATAAACCCAAACATACCTTTCTTAGGGCCAAGATCATTATCGGGGTCATTGAAACTAAATACTGAAAGAGCAAGCATGCCAGTCCCCAAAACTTCGACTAAAATTGCTTTCCATGTTGGCACTACAGAAGTACCCCAACCAGAAGCCTGCGAAATAAAAGGATGCGGGGAAAAACAAGCAAAGATCATTGCAGTTACTTCAGACCCTGGAGCACCTCTCACTATGGCATTTGCTGCTTCATATGCTTTTATAGGACCACTCCAGAAGAAATAAACTATTAATGCTCCAACAAAGCAGCCAGCAACCTGGATAATTATGAAGGGTATTATCCTCTTTTTCGGGAAACCAGCAAATACTGCCAATGAAATTGTTATGGCTGGGTTTAAGTGAGCTCCAGATAAGGGGGCAACATATATTACAGCAAAGCAAACGGCAAAGACGAAAATGATTAAGGATCCAATGAAATCTAAAGCTCCCGTAGTTATTGCAATTGCCAATGCCTGAAGACCTAATCCAGTGAGAAACACACAGCCAATAAACTCACCTAAAAGTTGTCTTTTTAATGAACTGTTCATAAAAACTCCTTATTTTTAATTTCTACATAACTTCAACTGATTTGACTTTTTATTAAGGTCCAATCTGTTTTTTCAGCCTCAAACTATTCTTTCTGATTGGTCTTAATAGCGCAATATAACCTGATGGTAAATTGTGTAATTTTTTATGTTATATTTAGCACCTCCAGAGAATTGTATAAGTTATTATTGGCGTAGTACTACAAATTGGTCGTGATATCTTTATATGGGTGATTCATGAATTTAATGTTTTTAGGTAAATTCCATTGATAAATCCATTATAAATATTTGTTTGATGGAAAAAATTACATACAGATTGGTTCTCATTGAAATCTTTGTTTGTTTTTTTTATGAGAATCTTTTTTTGTAGGGCTAAATCATATAACTATCAAAAATTTTTAGATTTATGGTTTTATTTAATGCTATACCCACATTCCATTCACCCAACAAATAATAAAATAAAAATTTTAACTTTAGTGAGGTAAGATTTGAAATGCCATAAATTAGTTGATTTTGAATTATTTAATGATGGAAATTCGTCGAATCTCTTTAAAGTGATCATTGAAGAAATAAAAAGATAAAATTTTAAGATGTATAATGTCTATGGAATCAGATTCAGAAGTAATACATTACACATATAGTAATCTTAACCGTTGCAGATTCAACTGAGATTACTTAATGTCTCCCCTTACTCGTTGTGTGTGTAGTAATACATAAACTAATAGAAATTAAATAATGAAAACAAAAATTCTTATACTCGTAAAAAGCTTGCATTTTGGTGAACATATTCATCAACTGATTGCTTCAACATATGGGGATGTTCAATTAATTGGTGTTGAATATAATAGCGCACTGGGCTTAGAACAGTTTAAAAAATTTAAACCTCAAATAATAATCATTGATATCTCAATAACTATAATCGGTATAGAAAAGTATATTGAATTGATGGAGGGAATTACAAAGGATTTTGTAGTAATTCTATTAAGCGAAATAAGAGAATCAAGGTTAGATAATATTCATCGAATTATAGCTACTTTAAGTAAAACATACTTCGATGATACGATTTTCATAGAAAAATTGAATGATGCATTCGCCTTTATACAAAAACAATCAAACCCACCAAATCAACAACAAGATGAAAAATATTTCAACACACTAACAAAATTGCTGGGAAATGGAGATTTTTCAACTGAAAAACTTTTCAAATTACGGGACAATTATTCTTGGAAACTTACTCCGGTTATTAATTTGTTATTGCCAAGACCAGCTCAAAGATTAGAGAAAATATCAGTTGATTCATTAAATAAAATTAGAAACATTTTACATGAGTACCAGGGAGGTGAAGTTTTACTCATGCAGGATGGTGTAATTTGCATTTTGGTGAATGAGATTCCAAACACAATTAAAAAAACTTCTGAAATAATTTATGAAGAATTATTAAATCAAGTAAGATTAGTTCTACTAAACGAAACTAAAATACATTTCTCTCTTTTCTTCAGTAATGGCATTCACTTAAATGAATTAAAGATAAATTATTCCGATTTTCGAAAATTTTACAAACTTGGCTATTTTGCTAAGGATCTTAGTCTAATAAAACCGGGATCCTTAAGCAGGAAAAAAAATGTGCATGAGACAGAAAACTCAACAATGATACTTTCAAAATTAGGCAATAGTTTGTTAAAAAAATCTTATACATCATTTAGAGAGATTTTACAATCCTTATATCTAAATACCCTCAAGGAAAGTATGAACATCTCATCTACTGTTTATTTCAGAAATAAACTTGAATTATTGAGTTGTTCAGTACAAATTAGAATTCCTGACAATATTTCAAGACCTAAACCTGGAATCTTTACTACCAATTTTCAGACAATTGAAGATGAATTTGAAACTGTTGACAATCACTTCAAAGTAATCCATGAGTATTTTCAAAGGAATTATATAGAAATTGATGATTTAATATTGAAAACCATAATTCTTTCTATTGATTACATTTCCTTTGATATTTCATTAGGTTGGATAGCCGATCAAATACATGTCTCTTCCTCCTACTTAAGCCACAAGTTTAAGAAGGACATGGGAATAGCATTCACAAATTATAAAAACCAGATTCGGGTATTGAAAGCACAACAATTATTATCAAGTACCCCTATGAAAATTTACGAGGTTGCCCAAGAGTCTGGTTTTTCAGATTATCGGTATTTTAGTCAAGTGTTTAAAAAAATTACTGACAAGACACCTACCGAATATAGGGACATGTTGTCTCCCGTTAATAGTATGTAATAAGTCAATTAATAATAACGGAAGGGTCTTTTTTATAAACGTTGCAAGTCAAAGGGGAGTTTATGACACATATTACGTTCAGAATAGATTTTTTAAATTTATCCATAAAATTTATAATTTTGTATTGGATTAAAATTTAATTTGGAAGTCATCTCGAATTTCTCATAAGCAATAAATCTGTTAATTTGTGTAGATTAATTATGGATTGACATTCATAATACGGAAGCATGGAAAAATTATTTCAGGGAACTGTGTTATGTTTATTAGCCTTCCCTAAAATTTGTGAAATTAACATCCCCCCAAGAATCAGGACGGAACCCAGCAGGTCACGGGGGGTGAGTATTTCATTCAAAACCAACCAGCCGCCAAGCGCAGCAAAAGCGCCTTCCAGGGAGAGGATGATCACCGCGTGGGATGGGTTTGCTTTTCTCTGTGCCACCACCTGCAGCGTATAAGCCAGCCCTACAGATAAAAAGCCCCCATAGAGAAGCGGCCAGAGTCCGTCCGCAATGCCAACGGTAGTGACATTCTCAAACAGAACTGCGGCGATTGCGCTCAGAACGCCGCAAATCGCGAATTGGAATATCGAAAGTTGTATGGGGCCAACCTTATCGGAATAACGGTCAATCAGGTGAACATGCCCCGCCCAAACAAAGGCACCTGCAAAGACCACCAGGTCATAAGGCGACAATTGAAAACCCGTCTTGACTGAGAGCAAATACAAGCCCACAACAGCAAGAACTGCCCCAGCCCAGTGCGCAATATGCGTCTGACTCCCCCAGAACAAAGCCAAAAGCGGCACCAGGATCACATAAAGACCGGTGATAAACCCGGCTTTTCCAGCCGTCGTACCTACCAAACCAATCTGCTGTAAGGATGCGCCGCCAAACAAGATCAATCCTGTTACCACAATAGGCCAACGATAGTTTTTGAAAACAGACTTCAGCCTGTGATGGTTCCCGCGCCTGGTTTGAATAAGGGACAGGGGCAGCAGAATAAGCGCACCCAGGCTGAAACGAATGGCGTTAAATGTAAACGGCCCCATGGAGTCCATGCCCATGCGCTGAGCGACAAAGGCAAAGCCCCAAATGGCGGCCGTTATGAGTAATAGGAGATCTGCTTTCAATCTGGTCCGGCTCTCTTTTAAAAGTTATTTTTGCCGTATATGCCAGATCACTTTTCCCGAGACACGTGACAAAGGCACCGGTCCAAAATTCCTGCTGTCTGTGCTGTCGACCTGGGTACCCCTGACTTCAAAGGTCTGCCCAGCATCAAGAACCCTGGAGACGCGTTTGATCAAGAAACCGTGAACTGGCTGGCGAAAAACGATCACATCGCCAGCCTTGATTTTACCAGAAGGGAAAGGGGCTTTAGCCGTTAAAACATAGTCGCCATCTTGAAAGTCAGGATGGAGGCTGCGGCCGAGCACCTTAAGCAGACGAAACATTTATTTAGAGTTCAGGGACAACCATATCTTCACTGACAGAATAGGGGGATTTGACCCGTTTGGTCCCCTTCCCTTTGATTTGCCAGAAGATTTCCGCAAATTCATTGACAGCATCCAGCAAGAGCATCGCTGTTTCACGATCAACGGTTTGGCGTGCTTTTGACCCTAAAGCCATGATTTTATGCACCAGACCGTGGAGCTGTGGGAATTGCTCAGTATGGTTTTCTTTGATAAAGTCACCCCAAATAACCCGGATTTCGTGTTTGACTAATTCGGCATGTTCCTCTTTGACGGCGATATAGCGCGCCATGCTGTTGAAGAATTCTGCTGTTTCAATCTTTCCGTGCTCTTTAACATGCTGATCAATCAAATCCACCATGCGGATCACAGTCAGCGCACCAATCTGGGCGTGATGTGGGTCGTAAATGCCGCAGGGAATATCGCAGTGGGCATCGACGGATTCGATTTGAGCGTGTTGGTCAAGACCTTTTATAATTTTATGTAACATATTTTTCCTCCAAATTCGGTCAATTAATTAGATATACTTCATATTAATTATTATATTTATATTTTCTATGATTTGCAAATAACAAGCAAAGAATTGGGGGTATCTACGGATTATAATCCCCTCGCACCTGACGAAAATGCACATTTTGAAGGGTGGATTGGGTTAATCATCTTCTCAATAACATCCATGATATGTCCCCCGCACAACCGCCTTACAAATAATCCGTGACAACCCACCAACAATCACAAACAAATCTTTCGTAGGGTGGGTTGGGATAATCAGATTCATAAGTAACATCCTTGGTATTCCACCCGCACAACTGCCATACAAATAATCCGTGACAACCCACCAACAACCACAAACGCTTCGGGAATTAAAAAATGGTGGGTTGGTCATCCGGTTCGTTTGTATTCCTAAACACAACTACATTCCTAAAGCTCCAAAATAAACCAAATCATTTCATCCAACCCACCCTACAAGCGATAGTATAAATGAAAAGCTTGTGATTAATCAATACCTAGAACTATGGTGTTACACCCAAACTCTGCAGTTCTGCCTCAGCCACCCACCAATCAGGGTGCCACTTTAGTGCTTCGCGAAAATCCTCAATCCCACCTTCAATGTCACCCAGGGCAACCTTCGCACGCCCTCGCCATACCCAGCTTTCCTCAATGGCAGGCTGGTTGGAAACATAGCTGATGGTGATATCGGCCAAATCAATGACGTCCTGGTAGCGTCCAGTGTAGTAATAGGCAAAGTAGGGGCCGGTCTGATACCAGGTAATCCGCCATGGTTTGGGCAAAAGGTCGGCATAGACCTCATATGCCTGGTCATATGCCTTCGCTGAGCCGTAATAATCCCCCAAATTCATCAAACTGGTGCCGTAATTGAACCACGCAAAGAACAATTCCCGCCCTGAAAGTTGATAGGTTTCTTCGACCGCCTTTTGAGCAGCATGCTGGTAATTGTAGGTTTCATCCAGGTGCGGACCCAGGATATTAAATACTTCTTGTTCCCATTCAGGTGGGTAAATTACCATGTAAAGATAATTAAAGGCTCGCCAATGACGTTCTACCTTTTCATAGGGGTTGCTGTAATTTTCCCCGACGTAGGAGTCCTGAATTAAAAAGGTCTCTTTTTCCTCATCATATGCAGTAATCAATCCATAATGACCCATCCAGGCTTTTTGCTCGACTTCTTCTTCAAACCCCTTCTCAAGAATTACCGGAAAGCCAGCCGCGACGAATCGCTTAACGATTTCTAAATCGCCGCCAGAGCGAACAACAACGCCAAAACTCGTTTGCGTCCGAACATAATCTGCCATCTCATAGGGCATCACATTGCGGTCTTCCTGCATGGGCTTGAGCCAGGCAGCAGTATCCCGCTGGTCACCCTCCCAACCCCAATAAGAAAGGGCCATCGACAGGTTGGCAGGGCCGCAGTTGTTGAACTTCTGGTATTCATGCACCACCCCTTCCAGGCGAACCGAATCAGGAAGCGGTGTAGGCGTCGCAGTTGGAGACGGGGTTTGAGTCGGCGTTGGGCTGATAAAGTTAGTGGGCGTGATACTCGGTTCAAGCGTTGAAGTCGGCGTTGGCGCCATGGCTGTTTCCGTCTGGCGAACAATGGCTTCCATCTCAGCCTGCTGCGCTGGTGAAAATGCCACTTCGTCCGGCGGGTTGAAATAATAGAAAATACTGGAACGTAAATTTGCTATCCGCCAGGATAAACGGTCGTGTACAGGCGGCAGGAAATAAATCGCAAGCATCAGCGCGAATGCACCGAAAGCGATTAAAAAGATCATCAAGATCTTGTTCAGTTTCTTTTTAGGCATAAACGGATTATAACCTTTAAGATTTTTAATGCAAATAATAGAAATCCGATAATTTTAGGACAAATTTGGTAATTTCAATCTACACATCCGACAAACAGAAATTTTGTTTGTATGAAACAGGAATTTGCAATTATCAAAAGGCTATTATAAAGTTAACTTGTTAGATAATGATTCTTATGCTTCAACAGTATTAATCATGTATTAGGCGACCTCAGGAGAATATATGGATAAGAAGATTAACATCAAATACCTTCAAGAACCAGCGTGGGACGTGATTGGCGGTGGGATTACAGCCTATAATACCGGGAAAGCTGGTGATGACCATGGAAAAAATTTATGCTTTGTGCTTGAAGACTCAGATGGGGAAATTCTAGGTGGTGTCATAGGGATGACATATTGGAACTGGCTTTACATCAACCTGATGTGGCTGCCAGAGAATTTGCGGGGGCAGGGCTATGGTCGCCAACTTTTAGAAATGGCTGAGGATGAGGGGCGTAAGCGTGGTGCAGAGTATGCATACCTGGATACCTTTTGTTTTCAGGCACCAGGTTTTTACAAAAAGCTGGGTTATCAATTATTTGGTAAATTAGAAGAATTTCCATCCGGACATTCACGCTTTTTTCTGAAGAAACGCTTGTAAATGTATTGAAGTATTAAATTTCAAGAGAAGGCCCCAATTAAGGCATTGGGTTATTCGACGCCCAGTCATCACCCAGTATCAGTATGATATCCATCTCTCCATTTGGTAAAAAATCGTGCCTGATTTGTCCGGATGTCATGCCAAAAGTCTCTGAAATCCACCGCAAAGCATAAGACGTTGATCCCTGCATGGTCACCGTTGAAACGGATGTGGGGTTGGCATAGCCAGTCCCCAGAACATTCACGCCTTGCTCCTGGAACCACTGGGCTGTGACTTCTGCCAGATCACCCTGGTAGCTTCCGTTCAATAAAGTAATCCGGGCTGATTCTTCTGTCACCAATGTCAATAGCTCCTCATCGGAGACCGGGCTCAAAACGCCGCCCGAACTCAACACTTGGTCCCGCAGCAAACGAATTTTGTCAGGGATTGGTCGGAGGATATCAAGTCCGTCCGGTGATTTTTCAAGGGTTATGTATTCCGGACCGATAACCACCATCTCAATATTCTCACGTGGAATCTCCATTGCTTTCCAGGCAAGTTGGACCGCCTGGTTAAGGCTCATATTAGTACGAATTCCTGTGGAAAGATCATCATAAATCGCTGGTGAATTTTTTACAAGAGTCGGCAGCATATTAAACTCTAAGATGCGTTCACGGATTTTAAGGATGACTTCCATTTGACGGCTTGAGCGGTCAAAATCATCGCCAGCTGTGTGACGATCTCGCGCATACGCCAGAACATACTCGCCATCCAGTGCGTATGTGCCGGGGTCAAGCGTTACCGTATTCCATTTGCCGCGACGGTCGAGGGTAATCGGCTCTTCAAAAGTAAACCTGAGGCCTTCAATGTGGTTAATAAAATCAACAAAGGCTTGAAAATCAATTTGTGCGTAGAAATCAATCGGAACACCAAGCAATGACTCAACCGTCTGTGATGCTAAAGCTGGACCCCCGCCGGGGATGTCATATAACTCGCCAAACCGATAAGCAACATTTATTTTCTGGTAGCTGAAACCAGGGATTGGTATCCATAAATCACGCGGGATTGCAATCGCAGCCGCAGTATTATTGAGGGGATCCATCGATAACAAGATCATTGTGTCAGATCGAGGTGCTTCATCAAAGTCTTCTTCATCGCGTATATCCAGCCCCAGCAGCAAGATATTTACGCGGCTAGTGCCGTCCCAGGGGTCGGGGTCTGGCAGGTCAATCTGGGGATTTTGCACCGGTTCCATTTCCGAATTCTCACCGGGGGTGCCTTCAACTTCTGGCTCCTTTACAAGCGGATCACCCGGCAGCGAAAAAGCTGTGGTTCTGGCAACATAGCCGCCCACTGCTTCAGACAGGAAAAATGCACCCACCACACTGAGAAGAACGACAACAGCTAATATAGAACGCGTTATCCAATCCTTAGGAAAGTTGTTCTTAAATTTTTCAAATAGTTTCATAAATGCGCTCCATTTCAACGCGATTTAGGCCTAATGATTCTAACACCCTAAGACATGATTGTTAAGAGACCTGATTATCATTTTATCGTCCTGGTCTTTTACCCACATTTCCCCTTGACAAACATCATTTATTAGACTAATATCTAATAAAATATTAGGTATTTATCTACCCTAAAAACATTATCGAAACACAATAAAATTCAAATTACTTCAACGAAGTGAGGTGAAATCATGAATCAAAAACCTGCAATTTCCTGGGACAAAGGGAGCGCTTACGATCTTTTTGTCAGCCTATACATTCTTCATCGCCCGGATGAATTCGGCCTACGCCCTTCATGGGCAGCAGGCGTGCGCTCTCGCATGCCAATCCCTATGCGAGACGTTTTAGAGCATTCCCAGGATTTTTTGGGCGTGCCCTTGCCATGGCTTTACAGTCTTCCCGAACCAAAAGATTCAAAGGCGGCGATTACAGCTTTAGAAAAGCTTGCGCCACAGGACCGCCTGACCGCCATGACTTTTGGCAACCGGAACCATCCAAGAATAGACGCCTATCGCGAGTGTTTGCTCTCATTGGATGGCAAACAGCGGTTAACAGCTAACCTTGAAACAAGAATAAAAGAAACCATGTACAATCCAGATAGGTACACAAAATCATTTGGACGGGCGATTTTTGATGCCTGGTCTGATCGTGAAACATTTGGCGAAAACTTCCTTGAAGCATTAAAAACATATGTCAACAACTTCTTCCTCGAAGAAGAACCCCGAATCACCCCAGCCCAGGATAAAGCCCTGGAACAAGCACAGGCACTGGCAGAGGAAAAAGATCCCTTAAGCCTGATAGAGGCATTGTCAGAAGGTGTTCGGATGGACTGGATTTCAGAGGTTTCTGAACTGATTATGGCACCTTCATTTTGGAGTGCGCCTTTTATGTTTTACAATCGCCTGGATGACGACAAAGGTATCATCCTGTTTGGTGCGCGCCCCAAAGGAAAGACTTTGGTGCCGGGTGAGCTTGTACCTGAAGAATTATTGAATTCGCTAAAAGCCCTTGCTGACCCCACAAGACTGCGAATATTACGTTATTTGCTGGAAGGTCCTTCAACACCGGGTGAATTGGCAAAAATCTTGCGCTTGAGGCCACCGACGGTGATCCATCATCTTCAAAATTTGCGTCTGGCAGGATTGGTTTTTGTCACCGTATCACCTCGAGCAGAAAGACGTTATGCGATCCGTCAAGAGGGTTTGAAGTCAACCATGAAAAACTTAGAGGAATACTTACCAGGGGAATAATTTTGGCATCTCTACAACAAGAAGAAATCAATGCCGAAAACGCCGGCGTTGTCAAAACTTACATTGAACGCGTGCGTGCATTCAGCCCAAATGCCCGAAAATACCTGATCAGCATCATGATTTACGGTGCGGGGTTCGGAATTCACCGCATCTTATTTAACTTTTTTCTGCGCAGCCTGGGTTATGACGAAACTTTTATGGGCTTGCTGTCGACTGTAAGCAGTATGTCCGTGTTGATTGCTGCGCTGCCAATGGGGTATTTGGCAGATGTACTTGGAAGGAAATTATCCCTGATCATTTCCGGGCTTGTCATTGGCGCTTCAATCTTGTTAATGGTGACAGCCCCATCAGTTCCCATTCTAATTATCACGAACATCTTGATGGGGGTCGGCTCAAGCCTTGGAGGCGTCACAAGCGGCCCATTCCTGATGGAAAACAGCGGTGAAATCGAAAGAACCTACCTGTTCAGCATCAGCTCAGGGCTGCGCATGGCAGCTTTTTCAGTCGGTGACTGGGTTGGCGGCTTTCTGCCCACCTGGTTTGGCGATTCTCTGAATGTGAGTGCGGTCAGTTCACAAGCCTATGCATGGGCGATAGGTGTTTCCGGGGTATTGGTGATCGTCGCCGTCATCCCGCGCTTGATGCTCAAACGCAATAAAATTCCTTTTGAACAACAATCCGCATTCGCACCGATCAGCTATGCACGTGAAAATCCCGGGATGCTGACAAAATTATTGCTGCCGATGTTTATCACCTCGATCGGGGCGGGCTTAATCATGCCCTTTATGAATATTTTCTTCAGTAATGTCCACAAGCAGCCCGATCCTGTGATTGGCACGATGTTCGCCTGGGGTTCATTGGCAATGGGCGTCGGTCTGATCCTCGCACCCGCCTTTGCAGATCGCTATGGCAAAATGAAAGTAGTTGTTTATTCCCAGGCTATTTCGATACCTTTCCTGGTGCTTTTAGGCTTTTCGCCGGTGTACGGCTTAAGCGCCCTGGCTTATTTTGTGCGGTTGACCCTGATGAACATGAGCTCACCGGTTTACCAGACTTTTGTGATGGAGCAGGTCGATTCAGAATCGCGCGCCATGGTCGCCAGCCTGAACAGCATGGTACACAGCTTTGGACGCGCCTTCAGCCCGGTTGCCAGCGGGTGGATGCAGGTTAATTACGGTTTCGGCCCCCCATTTATCGGGACCATTTCTTTATATATCCTCGCCATTGGAATGTATTATGCTTTCTTTTTACGAGGGAAGAAGAAAATCCAAGCTTGAAAGTTTCTTTTTCTAAATTCTAGTGAGCAAATTTGCATAGTCGCATTTTCATTTTATTTATTTCCTGATTGATGCAGGGACTAAAGATTTGTTGTCATTCTGGAGCGAGGCCTTCAGGCCGATAAAGATATAAACAAGAAATTTTTAAGAAAGATAGAAAACACTTTTGCGATTCTGTGAACAACTTCTTATCTAAAGATATTCGGGCTAAAGCCCCTCACTCCAAGATAATTGTTTGAATCTTGATTCTCATCGAAAGCATTTAGCCACAAAGGAATCAAGCTTAAACGAAAAGGACTGAGCCCTCATTAATTCAGAACTCAGTCCTTTTTTCCTGCTTATTTTTAGGCTAATAATTTTGTGCAGTTTAGAAAATCAGCCTCTGTTTTTTACCAGGCTTACGGCAGTTTATTATCGTAAGACTGCAGGGCTTTCATATAATTTGCCCGTTCAAATGCGGCGGGGTTGCTTACATTCTTCTGGCTCATGCTGCCGCGCATTTTCGCAACAGAATCATATTCATAAGCCGTCATCCAATTTTCCATCTCCGCCAGCATTTCCGTCGCACGGCCTACACCCTTAGCCACGAATTCAGAGGCAACCATGGCGACATCAGCACCAGCCATCACGGATTTAACCAAATCGACACCGTTGTGCACGCCGCTCGTCAAAGCTAAATTAGCACCAGTGCGTCCATATAATAATGCGACCCAACGTAAGGGCAGGAGTAATTCTTCAGAAGTGGAGAGATGCAAAGTGGTGTCCACTTCCAGTTTTTCAATATTCAGGTCGGGTTGAATAAAGCGATTGAAAAGCACAAAGCCCTCAGCACCAGCGTCTCCAAGTCGGCGAATCAGGTTTGGCAAAGTCGAGAAAAACGGGCTTAACTTCACGGATACAGGGATATCGACGTTCTCACAGACCGCTTTGACAAGTTCAAAATAATTATCTTCAAGCTGTTGTGACGTGACATCAGGGTTGGCCGAAATGTAATACGTATTCAATTCCAGCGCATCTGCCCCAGCTTCCGCCATTTTTTGAGCGTACTTGATCCAACCCGTATTTGAAACGCCGTTCAAGCTGGCAATGACCGGGATATCCACAGCCTCTTTATTGCGTTGAATTTGTTCCAGGTACTGATCAGGTCCTACATTGTACCTGTCGAGGTCCGGGAAATAATCCAGACTTTCAGCAAAGCGATCTGTACCGCGCTCCATATAATAATTAAATGCCAGGCTGTCATGTGTAATTTGTTCTTCAAACAGCGAGTACATCACCACTGCGCTGATGCCAGCATCTTCCATTTGCTTAACATAGGATGTCTTTTTTGAAAGCGCTGATGCTGATGCAACCAAGGGGTTCTTTAATTCAAGTCCAAGGTATTTGGTTTTTAGATCAATCATTATTCCTCCATCATTGATATTATTGAGTAAATCTAAATTTAATTCCTAAAAATAATGGCGATGAACTGCTGTCCATCACCATTATTATACTTGTCTAAATTACCTAATTCAAAACTTTATTCTTTGCTCTCGGGCTTGTCGTAATGCATGTCTGCCATTTGCTGGTAAAGCGTCCAGCGGCTGGAGGCGTCTTTCTTGGCTTTTTGCATCAACATTTCAGCCCGTTCCTCATTGCTCTGCAAGAGCATCCGGTATCGGGTTTCATTGTAGGCATATTCCTCAACGGGAACCGTGGGTTCCTTCGAGTCAATGGACAGGGGGTTCTCACCCACTGCAGCCAATTCGGGATTGTACCGGTATATCGGCCAAACACCAGATTTGACTGCCAGATCCTGCTGCTGCAACCCAAGCTTCATGTTGATGCCGTGGGCAATACAATGTGAATATGCAATGATCAGCGATGGCCCTTTATAAGCTTCCGCTTCACGGATTGCTTGCAGGGTCTGCCGGTCGCTGGCACCCATGGCGATACGAGCAACGTAAACGTAACCATAGGACATCGCCATCATGCCCAGGTCTTTCTTAGGCAGGTCTTTCCCATTAGCAGCGAATTTTGCCACTGCAGCACGAGGAGTCGCCTTGGAGGACTGACCGCCGGTGTTGGAATAAACCTCTGTGTCAAGCACGAGCACGTTAATGTCGCGCCCGGAAGCAAGAACGTGATCCAAACCACCGTAGCCAATATCATATGCCCATCCATCACCGCCGAATATCCATACGCTCTTGCGTACAAGGTAATCGGCAAGGGACAGCAGGTTACGGGCGGCAGGTGTGTTTAGCGTTTCAAGTTTTGCTTTGAGCTGTTTCACACGGTCTCGCTGTGCTTCTAATTCTTCTTCCGTCTTCTGGCTGGCGTTCAAAATCGAATCTGCCAGATCTGCTCCAACCTCATCAGACATCTTGGTTAACAATTCATTGGCAAATTCAACAAATTTGTCAATTGTCAACCGCATACCCAGACCAAACTCTGCGTTATCTTCAAACAAGGAGTTTGACCATGCAGGGCCGCGGCCATCTGCATTGAAGGTATAAGGTGTTGTGGGCAGGTTGCCGCCGTAAATTGAGGAACAACCCGTCGCATTTGCAATCACCATGCGATCGCCAAATAACTGGGTCACAAGTTTGATATAAGGTGTTTCACCACAGCCTGCACAGGCACCTGAGAACTCAAACAAAGGCTCAAGAAGCTGTGAATTCTTAACGGTGTGCGGGGTAAAGCTTTTGCGATCTGGATAGGGCAGCGACTTGAAGAAGTCCCAATTTACCGCTTCTTGCTCTCGGATTGGGGGCTGTGGTGCCATATTAATCGCTTTCCTGCTCGGGTTCTCTCGATCCTTGGCGGGGCAGTTCTCAACACACATGCCGCATCCGGTGCAGTCTTCTGGCGCTACCTGGACAGTGAAGGACCAACCATCACGGAATTCACGGAACTTGGCATTGGTATGCTTGAAGGTCTCCGGCGCGTTTTCAAGATAGGAGTCTTCATAGACAAGGGTGCGAATAGTGGCGTGCGGGCAAACAAAAGCACATTTACCGCATTGAATGCACAGATCCGGCTCCCAAACAGGGATTTCAAGGGCAACATTGCGTTTTTCCCACTGGGTGGTCCCTGTGGGGAAGCTGCCGTCAACGGGCATCTCGCTCACTTTGACATCGTCGCCGCGCCGGTCAATAATCTTTCCCAGCACATCACGCACATATTCAGGTGCCGCATCGGGAACTGCCGGCAGCATAGGGATTTCACTGGTGACCTTGTCAGGCACGCTAATCTTGACCATATTCTCTACTGCGCTGTCTACAGCAGCATAATTTTGTTTAACGACGGCTTCACCGCGCTTACCATAGGTCTTTTTGATCGATTTCTTAATTTCTTTAATTGCCTGTTCTCTCGGCAGGATACCGGAGATCGCAAAGAAACAAGTCTGCATAATGGTATTGATGCGCTGACCCATATTGGTCTTTTCAGCAACTTTGTAAGCATCAATGGCATAGAATTGAATATCTTTTTTGATCAATGCTTCCTGAACTTTTGCCGGGAGGTGTTCCCAAACTTCTTCAGGTTCGTAAATACTGTTGAGCAAGAAGATGCCACCGGGTCGGGCATACTTGAGCATGTCAAATTTCTCTAAGAAGGAGAATTGATGGCAGGCAAGGAAATCTGCCTCTCCCTCCGCAATAAGATACGGCGCCCGAATGGGGTCGGGTCCGAAGCGCAGGTGAGAAACTGTGACTGCGCCGGATTTCTTCGAATCATACTGGAAGTAACCCTGGGCATGATTGTTAGTATCTTCACCAATGATCT
This sequence comes from Anaerolineaceae bacterium, assembly GCA_016841525.1. Taxonomy (GTDB): domain Bacteria; phylum Chloroflexota; class Anaerolineae; order Anaerolineales; family Anaerolineaceae; genus Brevifilum. Next base: position 318,746 of record JAENYZ010000003.1, on the reverse strand, counting down.
TGATCGAGTTCTTATTCGCACTGACGGTGCCATCTGCGCCGAGGCCAAAGAACATCGCCTGGACAACGTCTTTACCCAAAATTTCAAAGCTTGGGTCCCAATCCAGGTTGGTGTGGGTAACATCGTCATAAATGCCGACGGTAAAGTGCTTCTTGGGCTTTTCTTTGCTCATTTCATCAAAGACACCTTTGACCATCGCAGGTGTAAATTCTTTTGACGAAAGGCCGTAACGGCCGCCAATCACCTTTGGTTTCTTGTCAAAAGGTGCAATGCCCAATTCCATACCCTCATCGACAGCGTTGACAATATCCAAATAGAGGGGTTCACCGCTGGCGCCTGGTTCTTTTGTACGGTCAAGCGCGGCAATGACCTTAACAGTCTTGGGTAAAGCTTCCATCATGTGCTGTACAGAGAAAGGTCGATACAGGCGAACAGATAGCACACCTACTTTCTCACCCTTTGCTGCAAGATGTTTCACGGTTTCTTCTGCTGTTTCTGTTCCGGAAGCCATTAATACGATCACTCTCTCAGCATCTGGGGCACCAATATAATCAAAGAGGTGATAGGAGCGCCCAACCTGCTCTGCAAATTGGTCCATTACGTCCTGGACAATTTCAGGGGTCTTATCATAGAAAGAGTTAACTGTTTCACGACCCTGGAAGAAAACATCAGGGTTTTGGGCGGTACCGCGCAATACTGGATGATCTGGGGAAAGCGCACGTGCACGATGCTGTGCAATTAAATCATCATCGATCAATGCAGCAAGATCTGCCTCATCCAGGCGTTCGATCTTTGAAATCTCATGGGAGTTTCGGAAGCCGTCAAAAAAGTGAAGGAAAGGCACACGGCTGCGAAGGGTCGCTGCCTGGGCGATAAGTGCCATATCCTGTGCTTGTTGGACGGAGCCGCTTGCAAGCATTGCAAAGCCGGTGGCGCGTGCAGCAGTCACATCTGTGTGGTCGCCAAAAATTGAAAGCGCCTGGGCTGCCACAGAACGGGCACTGACATTGAACACTGCTGCGGTCAGTTCGCCGGCAATTTTGTACATATTGGGGATCATCAACAGCAATCCCTGGGAAGCGGTGAAGGTTGTGGTCAGGCCGCCAGCTTGCAGCGCACCATGGACTGCGCCTGCTGCGCCACCCTCGGCTTGCATTTCTGTAACATCGGGGACAGTTCCCCAGATATTAGGAATACCTTGTGCCGACCAAGCATCGGCATACTCACCCATCGGAGACGAGGGCGTGATCGGGTAGATCGCGATAATCTCGTTCAACCGGTAAGCGACCCAGGCCGTTGCTTCGTTGGCATCAGTCATTACCATTTGACGTTTCATTAATATTCTCCTTTAATTATTTGTAGAACAAATAGTGATGTGCAAAAATTGGGATAATTCCAGTTTGATCTATTTGGCCTTATCCAACCATTAAGTATAACCTGATTCAGGGGATTATTTATGTTATTTTTTTCACATTCGCTGTTGAATCATGTCATGTCTGCATACTTTTGAAGACATAACAGCAACATCAGACCTTCGGATAAGGTATTTTTGCAAAAAGAATTAAGGAATGAGAAAGGGTTTTGCAAGCAATAAGGAAGCCAATGTTTTGCCGTCGGATATTTCACCGGAATAAGCCTTTTGATAAGCTTCCTCAACTGGCATAGTGACGATTTGTAAAAATTCGTCGTCATCGGGGTCAAGGGGTGACTCATACAAAATCGTGGCAAGGTAAACAAGCATGTATTCATCGGTATAGCCAGGGGCAAGATAAAACCCACCCAATTCCTGGAGTTCGCCAGCAGCTTTGCCTATTTCTTCCTGCAATTCTCGATTAGCAGCCTTAATTGGCTCCTCATCTTTGTCGAGCACCCCGGCAGGCAGCTCCAAAAGTTCTTGACCGGCGCCTATTCTGTGCTGGGTCACAAAGTATAGTAGACCATCCGTAGAAACTGGCACAATCGTTACCGAATCTCCATGTTCCACCAAGTCATAACCTCGCTCACGACCATCAGGTAATTTGACATAAACCTTGGAAACATCAAATGCATGTCCTCGATAATGATGTTCTTTCTTGATGATTCGATTGTCCATTTTAAACCTCATTTAAATAATAAGCTGCGCTCACATTATATTGATAAGCGCAGCATGTAGCATTGAATTTAGTTAGCTCCTGGCTTTAAGGAATTTGCAGTGTTTGCCCGGGAGTAAGGTCATAGGGTTCTTCTAATTCGTTGACAGCAATGATCGCCTCAGGAGAGACGTCACCATAATAACAGGCAACAGAGTAAATATTGTCGCCTGGATCAACAGTGTATGTATCCGGGTGTGGATTACGAACACGTCCCGCACCTTCCCAGGTACCAGTTTGCGGAATAACCAGAGTATCACCCGGACTTAGGAGATCATTTTCACCAAGCCCATTTGCTTCCAGAATATCAGCAGGATCAACGTTAAAACGCCTGGCAATACAATAGATATATTCACCTTCTTGCAGGGTGTATTCCGCAGGCCTAGTAACGGTGGGAACAGCAATAACCCTTGTAGGTTCAGGCGTACTTGTAGGATCTGTTCCAGGTACTCCGGATGTCGCCTCTGCATTTTTTGCCACTTCTGTTTGCGTCACCATTGCAGGAGCATCGGTTTGAATGACAATGGGGGTGGTTTTAATCTCACCGGTTGGTGTTTCTGGCGCCTGTGAAGCGGGCATCTTACACCCGGAAAGTACCAGGGAGAAAAGCACAAGGCTGACAATGACAACTCCTATTCTTTTGGTCATTGCTGCATCTCCTTCTTTTGAAAAGATATAAATTTTCTGAATATGATGTTAATAGGATAGTAGCATAATCCGATTTTAGCGTCAAGGTTAGCCTCAGGTGGGCGAATTTAATCAAACCATTGACACATATTTGAAAAATTAAACAAATTGTATAAACTTAACCTTATTGAAAACCGAAAGACAATTTTAGATACTTCAGCCTTAAAACGCCTTTCGAACCATGAACCTGATTGTTAATACTCATCTAACGATTTTGGGCTAAGATGGTGTATTGAAAAAGAAAGGAAAAAGACATGAGATCACGAAAATTTCGACTATGGATTATTATTAGTGTTTTGATTTTGGCAATGATGGCCTGTTCTATCCCAAGCCTGCCCTTCTTCACAAGGCAATTGGAACAAACGCCTATTGGTCCAGAAGAGGCTGTTGAAGTCCAACCGGAAACAGAAGTTACTGAAATGACGGAGGTATTGATACCAAACAAGGTCTTAATGGAAGACGCACTGGTCAACCTTTATGACACGGTCAGCCCGGGTGTGGTATCTATCCAGGTTTACTCTCAATTTGGCGGGGGACTTGGTTCGGGGTTTGTCATCGACAAAGAAGGTCATATTGTGACCAACTACCATGTGGTTGATGGCGCCGAGGAAGTGGAAGTCCATTTCCAAAGCGGCTTGAAAGTATTTGGCGAGGTCATTGGCGAAGACTTGGATTCCGACCTGGCAGTTATTCAGGTTGACGTTGACCCGGATGAACTTTATCCCTTAACCCTTGGAGATTCTGACCGAGTACTCGTCGGGCAAACTGTGATTGCCATCGGGAACCCCTATGGATTAAGCGGCACAATGACAACGGGCATCGTCTCTGCTCGCGGACGCACACTTGAGTCCATTCGGCAAACAGAATCGGGCTCCTATTTTTCAGCAGGTGATTTGATCCAAACGGATGCCACAATCAACCCCGGCAATTCAGGTGGTCCTTTATTGAATTTGAATGGCGAAGTGGTTGGGATCAACCGTGCTATTCAAACAAGCGGGAGTACCCTGGAAGGCGGCGCCGCTAATACAGGTATCGGTTTTGCTGTCTCATCCAACATTTTAAACCTTGTTCTGCCCGCACTTAAAGATGGCGGCACTTACAATTACCCTTATTTGGGTTTATCTGCGCTTTCATCATTATCCTTGACACAGGCTGAATTTTTAGGCTTATCCCAGGCGACAGGCGCTTACGTAGCTGAAATTGTTCCGGGTGGACCTGCTGATCAGGCGGGCATCAGGGCTGGCAATCAACCCACACAGGTACAGGGTATGTTCGCTGGCGGCGACCTGATCATTGGAGTCGATGGGCGTGAAATGCTCCAGTTCAGCGATATGTTGAGTTATATGATGCTCAACAAAAAACCGGGTGATGAGATCACCTTAACCGTCTTGAGAGATGGTGAGGAAATGGATTTCACCGTGGTGCTGGGTGAAAGACCTGCATCCGTACGATAATCGTTGATAACGCCGCAGTTTTTGGACTGCGGCGTTTTTTCTAATTAATAATGTCAGTGTTCCTCCAACTTTTGATAAAGATTTTGGTTTAAGATAAAATTATATTAAGCTTGATCTTGTGGATCAGGCACTCACCTTAAAAATTTCACAATATCAATGGAGGCAAATATGTTTTCCGAAAAAGACCTGCAGGCGCTTATGGACTATTCCGCAGAGAATCAGGTTGTCAGTCTTTACCTGAGTACGGATCCTACCAATATGAATACCGAAGCATCAAAACTTCGGCTACGAAACTTATTGAAAGCGATTGACCTCCCAGAAGATGTTCAAGCAATCGAACATTATGTGAATCTTGAGTATGATTGGGCTGCAAAGGGCTTGGCAATATTTTCAGATCAAGCAGCCAATTTTTTCAAAACCTATCAATTCAATGTGTCCTTACCGGATAAGGTTTATGTTGGAAAACATCCGACGATCCGTCCATTAGTCAATTTATTAGACACCTTTACTGGATGGGGGGTTGTTTTGGTAGATAAAGAAGGTGCCCGATTGTTCTCATTTAATTTAGGTGAATTAGGTGAGATGGATGGTGTCACCGGTGATGAGGTGAAACAAACAAAACGAGGCGGCGGCAATGCCATGCATGGGCGTATGGGCGGCGCAGATGCCAGCGGTAATGTCGAAAACATCATTGAGAAAAATATCAAAGAAGTAATCAGTGAAGCAACGGATTTTTTTGAACATCACCACATCCGACGGATCATGATCGGTGGAACGGATGATAATATTGCCCGATTCAAAGATGAACTGCCAAAATCGTGGCAGTCGCTTATTGTGGGTGAATTTCCAATGAGCATGCTTGCAAGTCATTCCGAGGTTTTAGAACAAACAACAAAAGAAGCCCTGGCAGCCCAAAAGAAAGTAAACGAATTTTTGGTGGACCAGGCTGTTACCCTGGCTGCTAAAGGCAGCAATGGTGTGATCGGCCTAATCGATACAATGAATGCAATTCATGAGGGTCGGGTTAGAATTTTGCTGGTAAGCCAGGAATTTGAGCAGGAAGGCTACCGCTGCAAAGGCTGTGGACTGCTGACAACGCAGGAATTAGACACCTGCCCATTCTGCGGTGATACATTTGAGAGAATTGACACCGCAGTTGAACTGGCTGTGCAAGATACATTAAAGAATAATGCTGAAGTGAAAGTATTAGAAGATGTTGAACCTTTGAAAGAAGCAGGCAATATTGCAGCAATTTTGCGTTATTAAAAAATAAAAACCATCAATATCTATATCCCGGAAGACTCTCAGTCTTCCGGGATATTTTTTATGCAAAGCTTAAGCTTTGCCAATAATTGAGAGATTAGCAGTAATTTTAATTTGAATAATTAACCTCTGTTAATCAATTGTTTACAAAAAAGTGAATTATTTTTGATTTATCTTAATCAATTTCAAATATAATATCTTAGACAATTGCCCAACTGTTAGGATAATAATGACAACATCCTTTGGTTATATGGTTATTATCATCATTATGTGGGTGCTTTATTACTTTTATTATGGTAAAGCACCAGTATTCGGTTGGGATAATAACGGCAAAAGGTAGACAGAAGTAAATCGATTAATCAAAAAAAGCCACCCAACCAGAGGTGGCTTTTTTATTTTTCTAAATCATGCTATAAGGAGGTTCGCTGAAAATTATCTCACTTTATAAAACGTTTATTTGTAAACATCGACTAAAAAGTTTATCAGAGGAGAAGTAAATGAAATTCAAAAATTTTGTGATATTGATGATTGTGCTTTTAGTAAGCTTATCTGCGTGTGCACCAGAGCCCATTGAGGAGCCAACAACTGTTGAAGAAGAACAAACGGATGAGCCGGTTGGACCAGTTGAAGAAGTGGATGGCTTACCCCAGGCTTGTTTGGACGATGCATTTGGTTGTGCTGTCATCCCCCAGGGGGAAACCATAAAAATTGGTATGGGCGCACCTTTGCTGGGTGATTATTCCATGTTTGGCACGGACATCAGTCAGGGTGTTTCACTGGCACTTCAATTAGATGATGGTTTTGAGGGTTGGACTTATGAACTGGTAGCTGAGGACACTGGTGGCGCACCAGAAGCTGGTGCTGCTGTCGCCAACAAGATGGTCACCGATCCAACAGTTGTGGCAATTGCCGGTCATATATTCTCCGGTTCAACAGAGGCAGCCATGCCAATCTATGAAAAAGCCGGTTTGCCAATGATGTCGCCTTCCGCTACTGAGCCGGGGCTGACTGCCCAAGGTTCTAAAGTGTTCAACAGGCTTGCTTTTACCGATGCCGATCAAGGAATGTTCGCAGCTAATTTGCTCTTCAACGAGCTCGGTTTCACAAAGATTGCGGTCATGCATGACGGCGGCTCTTATGGACAGGGGCTTGCGGATGTTGTTCAGGCAGAATTTGAAGCACTAGGGGGCGAGGTTGTAGCGTATGAAGCTGTCACACCAGGTGAGGCCGATTACGTTGCGCCCCTATCCGCTGTTGCTTCAGCTGGACCTGAGGCGGTTTATTTCGGCGGTTATGCTGCTGAAGCAATTGTGATGATGAACCAGTGGTCCCAGGCTGGGTTGGATGACGCGTTATTCTTCGGTTGTGACGGCACTTACGGTGTTGAGTTTACGGATAAGACCGGCGTCAACGGCGAGGGTGCCATTGCCGTTTCCTTGGTACCTCCTGATTCTGAGGAAAAATCGGCCTTTGATCAGCAATATGCTGAACAGTTTGGTGTTGAGGCTGGTGAACTCAGCGCTTTCTCATGGTCATCTTTTGATACAGGCGGTGTATTGATTGCAGCCATTGAGAAGGTTGCATTTGTAGAAGGTGACAATCTTTTTGTGCCGCGCGGAGCCCTTGTTGAGGCTGTCCGAAACAGTGATTATGTTGGCTTAACCGGATTGGTCAAGTGCGATGAAGTTGGCGAATGCAATGCTTCAGGACCGACCTTCTATCAGGTGGTTGACGGCGTCTGGTTACCACTGGAATAAGGTAATTTTCTTTTATTTTTTCGATGGGGAAGTGATTTACTTCCCCATCGATCAAAGCATCACCCTTGGAAATTATTTATGATAAAGAAATTTCAAAATCTTAATATCACATGGGGTACTGCGCTGCGATACATTGCTGGGATAATTGTTGTCATTTACCTGCTTTGGCGTATATTGCAAACAACAAGCATCCAGGGGTCTTATGGACCAGATACCTGGATGCGGTTTTTAATTACCGGTTTGGTGATTGGCGGGATTTACTCACTAATTGCGATTGGCTACACACTTGTATATGGCATTTTATTTATGATTAATTTTGCACACGGTGAGGTGATGATGCTCGGAACCTTCGCCGGGTATTTTGTTTTGGAAGCCTTCGCTGCCATATCTGCGCCAGGAAGTGGCAATCAAAACATGAGTTTATTAAATACATATCCAGTCGCCGCATTGGTGATCACATTTTTTGTCGGCGCAAGTGTTTCCGCACTGATTGGATATCTCCTTGAAAAAATTGCTTACCGACCGTTACGAGGTGCACAACGCCTGATTCCCCTGATAAGTGCTATTGGCGCTTCGATCTTTTTACAAAACGCAGCACAATTATTGTTCGGACCACAGCGACGTCAATATACAAATCCAGATATATTATGGCGTGGTACAGGTTGGATGATCCCTGTTGGTGATAAATCAGTAATGCTCACTTATACAGGGACATTTTCGTTTATTCTCTCAATGCTTTTAATGGCAGGCCTTTTAATCCTGGTTAAGAAAACAAGATTGGGAAAATCAATGAGAGCTGTCGCTGAAAATAAACAGGCAGCCGCCCTGATGGGAATTGATGTTGATGCTGTTATCAGCAAAACTTTTATTATCAGCGGTTTTTTGGCAGGCGCAGCAGGCGTCATGTGGGGAATCCACAACGGCTTATTTAATCACTATGTTGGTTTTATCCCGGGAATCAAAGCTTTTACTGCTGCAGTTCTGGGCGGGGTGGGGAATATTCCTGGCGCTATGGTCGGGGGCATGTTATTAGGACTGCTGGAATCCCTCGGGCCAGCAATTCTGGGTATTGATTTTCAGCTTAAAGATGTGATTGCTTTCACAATTTTAATTTTGGTGCTGATTTTTAGACCATCGGGCTTGCTGGGTGAAACATTGAAGGAGGACAAAGTCTAATGATCACATCGATAAAAGACGGCCTGCGTACAGGTTTGACCACAGCTATCATTTTTACATTTTTGATCCTAATTGGTTTTACGAGCGTTGCTGCAAATATCATTGGCGATGTCCTGGGGAATCCAGAAGCCTTAAATGATGAATCTCAATTGCCGGTGGAAAATTTATTAATTTTGATTGGGCTGGCAGGATTTATCACCGGGCTTGTTACGATTAGAAAAGGTTCAAGTCCTCCCTGGATAGATGTTTTATTACGGGGATTAACTGGGGGCATATTAGCCGGATTGATCGTGGGGATAGTTATTTACATTGTCGGCAGCTTCCATATGGAAGGTGTTGATTTTCGAGCCTATTTGCCTAATTTAGGTACAGCACAATTGGGGTACTTATTATTCTACAGCACTCCACTTGCCGCTTCCACGACTTATTTGTTATATTTTACGGTATTTAGTTTGGTGGGTGCATTGGTCAGAAAAACCCTCACGATGCTGACCGGTCTGAGCACTCAATTAAAAAACTTGAAATCACGGGTTAGTAATTGGTCTGATACAAAAGTTTTCAAGTCATTTGCAAGCAATCAACTTTTCCAGGCTGGACTGATCATTTTGGTTGGGGTTGGATTATATTTTTTGCCGCTTGTCTGGGGATCTTACTGGAATTACATCATGGGGACCGTAGCAATCTATATCCTCCTGGGCTTGGGCTTGAACATTATTGTTGGCTTCTCTGGCCAACTTGTACTGGGTTATGTTGCTTTCTTTGCAACTGGCGCATACACATTCGCCTTATTAACTGCGCCTGAGCCGCACGCAGTTGGTCTCAACCTGTGGGTGGCAGTTGGTTTATCCACATTGGTATCCATACTCACAGGATTGCTGTTGGGCTTGCCGATTTTGAGGTTACGCGGTGATTACCTTGCCATCGTCACCCTCGGCTTTGGCGAAATTGTGCGCATTTTGATCAGAAGTGATTTGCTCACACCTTTAACAAACGGCCCTAAAGGTGTTACGAATGTTGGTCAACCAATTTGGCGGGGGCATATTTTCACTGATATCAATTACATGCACCTTCTGATGTTGTTGGTATTGGCAGGTTTATTTATTGCCAAGCGTCTGAAAGACTCCCGTACCGGACGTGCCTGGATTGCCATTCGGGAGGATCAAACTGTGGCTCAGGCAACAGGCGTAGATACCTACAAATACAAAATCCTCGCCCTATTATTGGGTGCAGCATTCGCAGGATTAAGCGGTGCACTTTTTGCATCTCGCAACCAGTTCACCGGTCCAGAAGACTTTACTTTGATGGTTTCTGTCAATGTTTTATGCATAGTGATCATTGGTGGAATGGGAAGTTTACCCGGTATTGTTTTAGGTGCTTTTGTCCTCAAAGGCCTGCCGGAATTATTACGTGAATTAGCAGATTATCGTCTGCTTGCTTTCGGTGCTCTGCTTGTTGTGATGATGATTGTAAGGCCTGAGGGATTATGGCCAGGCCAGAATAACAAGAAGGGCAAAATGGCAGCATTTACTAATTCTTTGGGTGAGGACAATCTGGAGGAGAGGGCATGAAACTTCCAGTTATTGAAACCCAAAACGTCACCATGTCTTTTGGAGGCTTAACTGCGGTAGACAGGGTTGACCTTGTTGTTCCTGAACAATCAATTTCAAGCATTATTGGCCCAAATGGTGCCGGGAAAACCACCCTATTTAATTGTGTATCTGGTTTTTATGTGCCGAATGACGGAGAGATCAATTTCTTTGGGAAAAAGATTAAAGGATTGCCTACTCACAAGATATGTGAATTGGGAATATCACGGACTTATCAAAACATTCGCTTATTTAATAAAATGACAAGCCTTGAAAATGTTCTTGTTGGTCAGCATCCACGGATGAATTCAATGTGGGTTGAATCGATTCTTAGAAATAAACATTACCGTCAGCAAGAAAGCCAGGCGCTTCAATATGCATATGAACTTCTTGATTTTTTAGGTTTATCGGACCTGGCTGATATCCCTGCCTTCAACTTGCCATATGGTGCTCAGCGCAGATTAGAAATTGCCCGCGCACTTGCCAGTCAACCGAAATTACTGCTGTTGGATGAACCCACAGCGGGTATGAATCAACAGGAAACGGCTGAAATGACATCCTTGATCAGGATCTTAAGAGATGAACGTAAAATGACCATCCTGTTAATTGAACATGATATGCGGGTTGTTATGGACATTTCAGATATCATTACTGTGTTGGATCATGGACAAAAAATTGCAGAAGGGAAACCGGCTGAAATCCAATCTGATCAGCGTGTGATTGAAGCTTACTTAGGCCCTGGCGTGGATGAAATCACAAAGAAATTTAAACGGAAGAAAACAAATAATGTTAGAAGTTAAGAATCTAAAAGTTTTTTATGGTGCAATTAATGCCTTAAAGGATATCAGTTTCAATCTTGATGAGGGAGAAATTGTTGCCCTGATCGGTGCCAATGGCGCCGGGAAAAGTACAACGCTTAATACAATTTCCGGGATAATTCGACCTGTCTCAGGAAAAATAAAATACAAAGATCAAGATCTAACAAAAATCTCCCCCCCGCAAATTGTTCAAATGGGCATTGTTCAGGTTCCCGAAGGCAGAAAAATCTTTACAAGGATGACGGTTTACGAAAATCTTGAAATGGGAGCCTATACAATCCATGACAAAACCCGGGTGAAGAATAATATTGATAAAGTATTCAGCATATTTCCCCGTTTAGAGGAACGCCAACGACAAATGGGAGGGACACTTTCAGGTGGTGAACAGCAAATGCTTGCCATAGGACGGGCACTGATGGCTGACCCCCTCCTGTTATTAATGGACGAACCTTCTATGGGCTTAGCACCCCTTTTGGTAGAGCAGATTTTCGAAGTCATTCAAAATATCAACCAGCAAGGCGTGAGCATTTTACTTGTCGAACAGAATGCAAATATGGCACTTTCAATTGCCGATCGAGCATATGTGCTCGAAACAGGCCAGGTGGCATTATCCGGGGATGCTGAGGAATTATTAAAAAATCCAATCGTTAAGGAATCCTATCTGGGAGGATAACAGCCAGCAGACCTTTTTAAATGAGATACAAACGATCCTGTGTTAAGGAAACCATACAAGTTTATAATAATTGTTAAGGAGGATCCTATGTCTCATAAAATTTACCAAGTCGATGCTTTTACAAATGAACCCTTTCGCGGCAACCCGGCAGGAGTGTGTCTGTTGGAAGGTGAAGAACCAGACGATTGGATGCAAGCTCTTGCTGCCGAGATGAACCTGTCTGAAACGGCATATCTCCTGCCTGAAGGCGAAGCATGGCGTTTGCGCTGGTTCACCCCAACCACAGAAGTTGATTTATGCGGACATGCTACCCTGGCAAGTGCCCGGGTGCTTTTTGAACGACAACCGACCCTTCGTGATGATCTCATCAAATTTCGAACTCGCAGCGGTGAACTTTCCGCCCGTTGGGCAAATGGCGCAGTAGAGCTCGACTTTCCTGCAATGGCTTATAAAGGGATAACTGTTGACGCCAGGATTCCCAAAATTTTGGGCTTTCACCCCATTGATGCAGTGTTTTCGGGCAATTATTACCTGTTCGAAGCAATCGATGAGCAGATAATCCGAGAAGCGCAACCCGATATCCCCTCGCTTAAAGAACTGCCAATGCCGGAAGTGATCATCACAGCAAAAAGTGAAGATGATGAAATTGATTTTGTCTCGCGCTTTTTTGCCCCGCAGTTAGGTGTGGATGAAGACCCTGTTACAGGATCAGCGCATTGCCTGTTGGCACCTTATTGGGCTAAAAAATTAGGCAAAACCGAACAAAATGCTTTTCAAGCTTCAAGGCGCGCCGGCTCTCTTCATTTGCGCCTTATTGAAGACCGTGTGCGCATCACAGGTGATGCCATAATAATTTTCCAGGCAGAATTATTTGTTTGATGCTATTTCATTAGAAAAAGGTGCCGCCCAACCTCTTAAAGCTGGGCGGCGTTTCAGGTAGATTAAATTACCTTGCAGAAAAGTCCGCTCACACGCGGTGAGCTTCATTAAATGCTTATGTTTTCACTTAATGCCATTATAGTGGAATTTTCGATAAAAATAAATATTAAAAATGATTTTCTCTTTTTCCAGAATTGTAAGGGACATTTCCCAAAAATCCTTATAGGAAAAAGTAAATCTCATACGTCTTTTCAATTATTGCACATTTTTCTTCCAGGACTGATGATAGCCTTAGAAACGGTTAAGCTAAACCAGATAGGTTGAATCAAATGTCATGAAATATGCTAATACCCGGAATCATAGACTTTCCCTAATTTGGACAATTTTAGGTATAATTATTTTCCTATGATTAAACGAGCAATGATGAAACTAATTCTACTGACAGTCATTTTACTCTCAACAATTTTTGGAATGCCAGGTTATCAGGCCTTTGCTTTTACGCAGACAGCAGACTTAAAGGCTCAGGAACAAAGTTATTTTCCTCCGCCGCTGTGTTTACCTGGTATGCCAGACGACGGATCATGCTTGTTTTTTGGGCCAGCCCAAACTGTCTTAAAAATTAATGAGCTTGGCTTCCCTTATCCAATTCCGGAACTGCCGGCTGCTCATCCATCTTCAGAACTTGGTGTAATACCGGTGTCCTTAGCAAAAATCAACTACCCCGACAACCAACCAGCCCCGATCTTTAGCACATTTGAAGATGCTGTAGCCGGGGTCAATCCCATTAGTTATATTGCACCTGGCACCTTGCGCTATATAAGCTTTACATACTGGCAAAACCATAATGGCAACGCATATTTATTATTATCAACTGGTGGATGGATGCGTGCTTCACCAACTGTCTACACGGATTTCCAGGGTTTGGAATTCTATGACAACCCTAAAAATGACTTTGGGTGGATCGTAAATGAAACGCCTGCCTACAAAGAACCTTCTTTTTCAGCGGATAAAACCGAGACCTCACTCAAACGCGAAGACATTATCCAGGTTTATAACCAGGTTGAGGCTGAAGGCGTGATCTGGTACCAAATTGCCCCTGATAAATGGGTCGACAGCACCAAAGCGAAAATTGTCAACTTTAATCCAATTCCTCCCGACGGTGTAGATGCTGATCGCTGGATCGAGATTAATTTATTTCAGCAAACCATAGCTGTTTATGAAGAGGGGAAATTGCTTTATGCATCCCTGGCAACGACGGGGGTACCGCCACTCTATACTCGCCCGGGTGTATTCCAAATTTATGAGAAAAAACAATTGGAAACCATGCAAGGTGCAACTGCAGAAGATCTATCAGATTTTTATTACTTGCAGGATGTTCCCTGGACGATGTACTTTGATGAGGCACGGGCACTGCATGCTGCCTACTGGCGGACATATTTTGGTTACCCTGCATCTCACGGTTGTGTTAATCTTTCACCAACAGATGCTCATTGGTTGTTTGAATGGGCAGAAGTAGGAGACTTTGTTTGGGCACACGATCCCAGTGGCGAAACCCCCACTGACCCAGACTTATACGGTCCCGGGGCCCCCTAAGAACCAGCCAATACTTGAGAATATTCAATAGCTTCAGTAATATTTTTTTGCAATCTCACCCTGATTATGGTGAGAGGTAGATGGGCACACTATCCAGGATAATGTTTTCTCCATAAAAGGTATCCGTCTGCCGAATAACCAGGCGAACATCACGTTCCTGTGTAATGTAAGCGTAAGGCACTGTGATATTGAATTCGATGATATCTCCCGCATTCTCAACAGCCATCTGTTTCCAGCCGATCTGCCCACCGCTGTCCGTGATCAACTCAAAAAACACCGGTCGGTCAATAATGGGTAAAACAATGCCCTCAACATCAATCGCACCACCCTGGAGCTTCTCCCCTGGCTGTGGTTTTGTGATTGTGAGCCAATCGGAATTTGTAGATTGCACATTAATCCGATTTTCCCCATCGGATAGCAATTTCAGTGAGGCCGACCTCAATGCCGCCAGCCGGTTGTGACTGTCTTGAACAGCGATCATCAATAAACCATCGGTTGTTTCTCTTGGGATTTCAAATGCCAGGCTGGTTGTAAAATTCAAAATTGCATCCCCACTGGCATTCACGTGAAACAATTGACGTGAGATGACGCTGCCCGACCGATCCACTAATTTAATACGGATCAGGTCCTGCGGTTGAACCTGAACCTGCGCTGAGATTTCGATAGGCGAAGTAATAATTGATCCCTCCCCCGGGGTGATCAATTCGAGGGAGTCACTCCTCACAGCCTGTGCGCTTAAAGGCGATCTCAATCCAACGAGGACAAAAAACAGCAGGAAGAAACCCAAAGCTCGCGTTTTTACCATGCATGAATTATACAGGCAAAGCTCTGACAGCACATCAAAACCGGTTTAAATATCCAGGGCAAAGAATATTAGCTAACTCTCTCAAGGAAGACAATAAAAAATCAGGCGATCTATAAAGCAGATCGCCTGACCATCGTTTAACGGCTGTACCCTTTACAGGTGATAAATATCACTGTATTTCTGATTGAGATACTTGATGTATGGTTCTGGTGTAATTTTGCTGCCCGTCGCTTTGAGCATGATTTCCTGAGGCTCGTACTTACTGCCATATTGATGCACATTTTCGCGCATCCATCCCAAAATTGTGTCAAATTTTCCTTGAGCAATTTCATCCGGGATGTTGGGATGGGTTTCAAGCATCTTATCCCATAATTGCACGGACGCCAGGTTCCCCAGTGCATAGGTGGGGAAATACCCAATCATGCCGCCTGACCAGTGAACATCCTGCAAAACACCCACCGAGTCATTTGGCGGTGTGATGCCCAGGTAATCTTCCATCTTTGCATTCCAAATCTCAGGAAGGTCTGCCACATCAATCGTCCCCTCCATCAAGCCAATCTCAATTTCCAGTCGGAGCATGATGTGCATATTGTAGGTTGCCTCATCCGCTTCAACCCGGATAAAGGAGGGTTGAACCTTATTTATGCCGCGGTAAAAGTCTTCCATGCTGACATTCGCCAGGTATTGCGGGAACAACATTTGCATGGAAGGATAAAGGAAGGTCCAGAATTCTTTACTACGTCCAACAAGATTTTCCCAGAGCCGTGATTGCGATTCGTGAATCGCTAGGGAAGCAGCCCCGCTTAATGGATGGCGCCGATACTTTCTCGGGATTCCCTGGGCGTACATGGCGTGCCCAGCTTCGTGCATGGTGCTGAAAAGTGCTGAACCAGCATCATCTTTCAAGTAACGCGTGGTGATGCGTACATCACCCTGACCAAATTGTGTTGTAAAAGGATGCGCTGCAAGGTCTAACCGGCCGCGATTCCAGTCATATCCGAAACGTGTGATGACATACCGACCAATAATCTCCTGACGCTCTTCATCATAATGCTGTTTGAGGAAGGAATTATCAGGGGGTTCTTTTTCTGCAATAGCTTGCAGTAGTTCAACCTGCTGGGGTCGAAGGATATTGAAAATCTCCTTTACTTCAGCCGTTTTCATACCCGGCTCAAAATCATCCAGCAAGGGATCATAAACATGGTCATAGGGTTCAAATAAGGCCGCATATTGTTTTCGGAGATCAACAATTTTTTCAAGATGCGGCTTGAAGATTGAAAAATCGGATTTTGACTTAGCCTCCTCCCAGGCGCCATGCGCCATGGTGGTCGTCTGGATAGTGTCCATCAATAAAGGCAGAGGCACTTTTGTTTGCTTGTCATATTCGCGTTTGGCTACCTTAACCGACCGTGCCTGGTCAGTTTCTGCATTCAGATCCCCAATTTCATCTTCAAGGTCTGCAATCAATGCGCCAACCTCTTCAGATGTGAATTTTTCATGCATGATACGTCCAACAGCTGCCATTTGCAAGCCGCGCTCCTCGGCACCGCCAGACGGCATATTTGTCTGCTGATCCCAGCCCAATAAGGCATTGACATGCCCAAGGTCCTCAAGTTCAGCTGCGAGCTCAATTAACTTCTTCATTTTTGGCGAAAGTTCAGTTTTTTCAGACATATGGTTCCTTAAATAGATACTTTTTATCAGGTTTTGATATTTGATTAGTAGTTAAGCAACTTTCCAGCGAAGTAGTTCTTCTTCAAGCGCTGCGACAACTTCTGAGAGAATATCATGTCCAGCTCGCAGCTGTGCTTCATCCGTTTGTGCACCAATATGGGGCGTGCAGATAACATTTGGATGCATCACAAGTGGGTCTTCACCGGGAGGTTCCTTCTCAAAAACATCCAGGGCTGCGCCAGCAACTTTGCCGCTTTCAAGGGCAGCCAGTAAAGCACTTTGGTCAATAACGCCGCCGCGGGCAGCACAGATGATCCGCACACCATCCTTCATTAATTTAAAAGCTTCTTCGTTGAGCAGGTAATGCGTTGCAGGTATATGAGGGATGTGCATCGTGATCATGTCTGCCTTTTCAAACAGTTCCTCTAAACTGACAGGGACTGCACCAGCAAATTCTATCTCAGCAGGTGGACGAACCGGGTCGCAGGCGATTATTTTCATGCCAAAAGCCATCGCACGTTTGCCAACCTCTTCACCAATATGCCCAAATCCAATCACACCCAGTGTTTTCTGATAAAGCTCTGTGCCCTTCAGCTCTTTCTTTAACCATTGTCCAGCTTTCATCCCTTCGTTTGCCTTAGGAATGCAGCGTATCAAACTCAACATTAATCCAATCGTCAATTCTGCAACAGACACAGTGGTCGCAACAGGGGCATTTACAACCGTAACGCCGTGGGCTTTGGCAGCTTTGAGGTCAATATTGTCAACCCCTACGCCCATTCTGCCAACGACTTTCAATTTCTTTGCCGCTGAAAGGACTTCCTCTGTGATTTTTGTCCTACCGCGCACAATAACCGCATCGAAGTCGGCAATGACGCCCATCAAGTCTTCGGCTGAGATCCCTTTCTTGTCGTCCAGTTCTACCTGGCTGAGCAAGCCTTCATCGGATATGGTCGCAAGACCGTCGGTGAGTAAGATTTTCCATGTCATAAAATTTGCTCTCCTTTTTTGGTGAGTGATCAAAAGATTAACATTTTTTCCGCGTGATAATGATAACATGATCTGGGATACTGGAAGGCAATATTTCATTTTTTCAAGGAAAAGTGGGGGGTTACAACAATTACTTGCGGCGCAGCTTCCTGACATCACCCTGTCGAATAGTGACCCCACTCTGGTCGAGCTGTTCCAAAACAGCCACAGCATATTTTCGACTGGTATCAAACATGTCCCGCAATTCAGCCAGCGAGATGTTTCCATTGGTTTGAATATGGGTTATGACAGCGTCTTTTATTTCATCGTATCGCTTTGGCTGCAGCAAAACATCTTCACCCAATTGCATCAATTGACCGGTTTCAAGCAGCGCGGCAAGAAGTTCTTCACCTATCAATTCAAAACTTTGTTTGACGGAAGGTGGTGCATATGGCGCTGCGTCAAACTGTTCAAGAAGCGTTGTAATCTTTCTCTGCTGCTCTTCTGAAAAACGCACCTTATGGCCAACCAACCGCAGTTTTGCACCGATCTCTTCAAGAATTAATTCATCATGCATCTGCCTGATATGGGCATCAAACAATGCTGAGCCAATGCCAACCTGAGATTTTAATTGTTCCCGGGGCATGCCGGTTTTCAAGGGGTTTTGTTTATGAAATGCATCAAGCGATTCAGCCAAACGATTTTTTAAGATATTAAACTGTTCCGCTGACATCATAAGCTGTTTATTTTTCAGCTCAAGGAGCAGCCCCTGGCTTATTAAATTATTACCAGCTTTAGAAGCCTGGTCATTTTCAAGACCGGATGCCTCAATCAATTCATCAAGCGAGGAAGCCCCCAGCTTTCGGGCAGTTTGCAACAGGATGTCCTCGGGTGTCCCAACAAGAAGGCGCTCCAATTCCTCAAGACGGGCGTTGTTGTACCGCTTATGTCGTTTTGCCGGGTGAGGGTCTACAACCTGGCCGCCGCCAATCGTCGCAGGTGGTGAAGGTCTGCGTATGATGAAACGATCCTGGCGAAGAGCAACAATCGGATTTTGCAGCATCAGTTGAAGAAAAGCGTCTTTCCCCGGTGCCAATTCATCAACCCCCAACAGACGAACCCTTGCCATCACTTCTGCAGCACCGATGAACAACTTAATTTCTGTGTTATGTTTCAGGGCTTCCCTGACATCGGGTAAAAGTGTGCACCAGACATCAATCATCTTTGTTGGTTTGAATGTCCCGGGATGAACAAGGGTATTCCCGCGTTCGATCTGAGCATGGCTGATACCAGAAACATTGACAGCTGTTCGACTGCCTGGCAGGGCTTTTACCTCTGCTTGCTTGTGCGTCTGCAGACCGCGAATTCTGCCTTCAATCCCTGCTGGCAAAATTTCTACCGAATCACCCACCTCTAATGCCCCATCCATCAATGTCCCTGTTACGATTGTGCCAAACCCGGGCAAGGTAAAAACGCGGTCAACCGGCAAACGAGGGCGGCCTAAATCTGGTCGATGGGGATGCTTTCCAAGTACATCTTGAATAGCAAGCACCAGCGCATCGATGCCTTCACCTGAACGGGCGCTAACCCTGACAATTGGCGCATTTTCAAGCACCGTACCCATAAGGGTATCACTAAGATCAGCTTCCACCAGGTCAAGCCATTCCTGTTCCTTTATAAGATCAATTTTAGTCAGGGCAACAACCCCTGCAGGGATTTGCAGTAGATCCAGTATGGCAAGGTGCTCACGGGTTTGCGGCATAACACCTTCATCCGCAGCCACCACGAACAAAGCTGCGTCAATTCCCCCAATACCAGACAGCATATTTTCAATAAAATCACGATGACCGGGCACATCGATAATGCCAATTTCTTCGCCATTTGGAAGGCTGAACCAGGCAAAGCCCAATTCAATGCTCATTTCCCGGTCTTGTTCTTGTTTTAATCGGTCAGGATTTATACCGGTCAGCCGGTTAATCAGAGTGGATTTACCATGATCGACGTGACCTGCGGTACCAATAACTTGCATATTATCCTTGCTGCGATTTATCCTTTAAAAATATAATTGTAGGCATCTATGGATTCCCGGATCGTTTTCAGAAGCGATTGCATCCGTTTGAGCTCCTCACCACCCAATTGTTCAAGTTTGTCCTGCAGCTCCTCAAACAATTCGTTCATACTGGTGATTTGCTCACCCAGGCTCTCAAGTCCCCGGCTCATTTCTCGATGTTGCTCTTCCTGCGATAAAACATAATTTGACCAGCGTTTCTGGTCATCCGATTTGAAAGTTGTCCATTCCTGTCGGAATCGATCTTCATTAAGCCGTTGCACTTCCGTGATCTCATTTATCCGGCGTTCAAACCTTTGGGTAACCTCATCCAATCCGCTTTGTGATTTCTTCACCGATCGATTGATCTCCTGGAGGCTAATTAATTGCTCCTCAATGCCATCCGTAATTTGCTCAATTTTCTCAAAACGCTCAGCCCACTGCTTCAAAACGCGTTCCTGCTCAACCTGGGCAATATTTACCTTTTCAGTAAAAGCCGTTTGAGATTCACGCCGTTCTGATTCTGCATCCAAAAGATCTTTAATCCGGGTTTCAACCTTTCGCAAGTTATCGCCGACCAGGTCTTGCTTACCTCGAATTTCATCCTGTCGCTTCCTCATCGCAGCAATTTCGCCTTGCATGTCAGTCAAACGCTTAACATCCTGACGGCGATTGTCTTCAATCATGCGCAGCGACCGTTTATACTCTTCGTCAAAGTGCCCAATTTCATTGATCTCAGCTTTCAATTCTTCAATCATCCTGGCTAAACGAATATCTTCCTCTTTGCGCATATCAATGGCTTCACTGTTTGCATCAATCCCATCGATCTTTTTACGGAGATCGCTCACTTGTGGTTTGAGGTCTTCAATTTCTCGTTCATTCCTTTCTAATTGGATATTTTTCTCCTGAACCGAACTTCGGATATCATCAAATTGGCGATTGGTATTTGCCTCAATCTCATGAATATCCAATTCAAATTGCTCCAAGCGCGCCATCATTGTATTTATCCGCGTAATTTCGCTTTCTAGGTCTGCAATTCGCAATCTTAAAGCAGAATTCTCAGTGTCGAGATTTTCTAATTTACTTTGCAGAGATGCAATCGTTGTTTTATCATTCCGAAGTTCATTATCCAACCAGGATACACGTTTTTGCAATTGTTCTTCGTTGAGTGAGTTGTCCATATTATTCCTATCTTCTTTGGGGTGGGAACGACCCTGAAACCTTCAAGTAAATTGTTAAGAATTATACACAATTACCCTCAAAATTGGCTGATAAGACAAATAATGAAAGATTGTGCTTTGTGGATGATATTACTGCAGTTGTCCGAAGGCGGTCAAGATAGTGGTGATATTTGTCAAAATTGCATGGGGGAACAATCCCATAATGATCATCGCCAGAATTATTAGAAGAATCGGTAAATAAACACTTGATTTTTCTGTCAGCACCCAACTTGTGATAGCCTGCTCTGTATTGGGTGTTACAAGATTGATTAAAAGCCGAATGGTAAAAAAGAAAAGACCAAGACTGCCGACAAATATCCAGGCACCTAAAGCAGAATTGATAGCAAATGCATCTGAAAACAAAGCAATTTTTATTGGAAACGTAGCAAACAGAGGTAAACCCGCGACGCTCAATTGGGCAATAAGTAAACCGCTTGAAATAATTGGGTATCTCAGAGCAAAACCATGCAATGCCTTAATTGAGTGGGAATCTTCCCGGGTTTCGAACAAGCTCAGCGTAAATCCCCACAAAAAGAAACTAACAGCATGGGCAGGAAATAACATTAGAAGCAAGGACAAGCCTCCCTGGTCTGCCAACCCAATTACCAGCAGCAAAAAGCCTGTTTCAGTTAAGGCTGAAAAACCAAAAGCACGCTTAATATCATCTTGATAAGCTGTCCACAAGCCCCCCAACACAATCATTAAAGTACCAATAGACCTCAGTGATTGATACAAGCCCTGAGATGTACGCAGAAATGTATAACGATCCAGGAAATTAAGGCTGAATAATGTGATGAATGTCGGGAAAATAAATAATACAAAACTGACAGGGAGCGGATGGGCTTTTTCAGTGACCATTGGGACCCAGCTGTGGAAGGGAAAAACAGCCAACCACAACCCAATGCCCAGCCCCAATATGATCATCGTTTGCACAATTAAAGGACTGTCTGGCGGCAGTGTCTCAACACCGCTCAACAACCAGCCGGCAAGGAGGATAAAAGGCAATGCCAGCGTTTGAAGACTTAAAAAGCGCAAAATACCCGGGTGTGTTTTCGACAGCAGTGGGGAAAGCATGGGAATTGAGAAAAGGATCGCACCTTCGATAAACAAAGCCGCGTAAAGGAAAGGCTCTACGCCCAACGCTGCTGTCAAAAGTGCTGTCACTACCAGGCTGGTTGGTCGAAAAGATTCCGGCACACTTAGCCGTACGCTCCCTGCAGCCCATACACCGGTTGAAAAATAAATAAAGGCAATGAAGGGTAAGATTTGATAGCTTATGATTATCTGCCTGCCAAGGATGCCCAGATTTTCGACAAATGCAAGTGTTAGCGGCCCAATGCTGATTACCATATCTTCCGGGAAAAATGCTGCTAAAGCGCTTAATCCAAAACTGGTTGTGCAGGTTAATATTATGCCCAATATTCGACTGCGATAAAAAATACCGGTAATCAGGCTGATAAACAAAGGCAGAAAGACCCATAGAATTGGCGTGCTTAGAGTCATTTTTCTTCCTCTTCTTTTTGGCTTTCATCCCTATCAGTGGATTTCATGATGAAATATACGCCGACCAGGGCAAGCCCAAGGTTGACGCTTGCCATTAAGCCAGTCAGCAAAGTTGAACGTTCTAAAGCTGCATGGATCAATTCAAATCCTGCCATAAAACTCAACAAGCTCATGATCGTCAGGTAGGGCGAGGCATTGGTTCCAAGCTGCATCAAAGCCATCCCGACCATCATCAAACCGCTCCTGATAATGACTAAATCCACATTCGGAAAGACCCTTTCCTGGAGTGTAGAAGATATTACAAACATCACCAGGATAATCATCAAACCTGCCAGGGCGCGGAAGAATAAACTGGATGTTGATTCTGTTGGGGTATCTTCTTCCATTTGACGAAGGCAGGTCAGTCCAATGGCAGCCGTTGCCATCCAGCCAACAATCAATTTAACAATCGCCAGCCCGATTGGCCAGGATAGCGTCACCAGGTAAAATACGGCCAAATACTGCAGTGCCAGCGCAGCAGTGTTGATCCGCCAATCCCGAAAGATAAGGATGACCATGGCGGTGATGACAATCAACAAAAAAGCAAGCGTTGAGAGAGCCAGCATTTAATTCACTCCCGCGCTGGAAAGTAGAGAAATCAATAATACAAGCAATAAAACTGTCCAGAGGATGCCCCCTTCGCCCTCGATTATTACGGAAAAAATTCTCAAAATTCGGCTGAGGGCGTCAACAATTCGCCATATCAGCTTGTAAACCCATTCCAGGCGGAAGACTGGCTCCAACCTTGGAAGGATCCAATTAATTACTTTTGTGAAGCCGCTGCTGCTGGGGAGCTTTATGTTTGCTGTATCAAATCCGGCTGTCCGAATCAGATAGAAAGCGCCAAATATGATTAATATACTGAGGATAGGAAGCCACCATAAACCCAAAGTAAATGACCCTGGCCAGCCAATTATTCCTGAGGTAATAATGGATTGAATGATGACAATAAATCCAAGAGGATATACCAGCCTAGCCCATGACTCTAATACACTGGTTTCACCACCGGGTTCCAATGTGAACTTTAGATAGCCCAGGATCATCATTGCATGTGCAAGTAGATAAAAGAATGTCCAAAGGGTTAACCCATTCGCTGTTAAACCGAACCACCCGCTGGCAATGGGCGTATATGGCAGGCCGATCAGTCCAATTAGCCCAAAGTGAAGCAAAAAATTCATTCGTTGAATGCGCGGATAATACAGGAATAACAAACTGCCCGACAAGAGTAAAGCAACACCCCATGCCAGGCTGGCAATTGAGGCACCATTTATGACAGATTCAGCTGCGAGGGCAGCCCATGTAATGATCCAGTAGGGTCGTCCAGTTACGGCACTTTGTGATGTCACCCACCGAAAAGCACCATAAAGTGCGGCGATAGAAAGCAAAGCGTGAAATAACGGCAGCAAGCCGCTCAAATTGGGGGTAATAATCCCCTCAGGCAATCGTGCCAGCAGACCAAGGCTGGCTGCAACTGGTGCCATCCTGAGAATATTCCCGGATCCCCGTCGTAGTGAAGGTTCCTGGAGCAGCGGTAAATTGAGGGGGAACACGCCCAGACGAAATCCAGCTGCCAGTAAGAAAAGGAAGCCTGCTCCCGGTGCGATTCTTGTCAAATCCGTCGTTCCAACAAGCTGCCAATTAATACCCGTGGCAAGGATGAGCATCATGATTGAAATAATTCGTACACCGAAAGCGACGACAATTCGACGATTGAATTGCGTATCCTCTGCCAATCCCAGCAAATAAATGAGTTCCAGGATATCAACAATTGCCCATATGATGATTAGCATCATACTGGTTCCTGACTGAATTGCGACCAACCCTAAAGCTGCTATCGCCAGGCTGGCAGACCAGGACTTGGGGGTACTGTCGTATCGAGTCCTGGCAGCATCCGTGAGAATAACAGCCAGTGTGATGGTGATCAATGCCAATGAATACGGCCATGAATCGTAATCTAATAGGAGCGAAAAATCTCCCCACAATTGGCTTGAGCTTCCTCCCCAGGATAGGATCTCCAATGTCGTTGGTAAGCGTAATCGCAGATAGAAAATTGTCAGCCAGGCAAGTATGGACGCAATGGCAGCGATCAACCAGCTTGTCCCATATTTTGGTCGAAGGTTGAATAAAATAAATATTGCCAGGGACGCAATTAGAAGCAGTCCTATAGGAATGAGAAGAATCATAAGATTTTTGTATCAATCAACTCAGAACTTCACCTTCATGACGATGCAGGAAGCGACCCATCCCTGGTTTGCCCAGCCACTCATCGCCATTAACAATAATTTGGCCGCGCAAGAAGACCATAACCGGGAAGCCCTTGAGATGCCAGCCTTCATAAAGGTTGTAATCTGTGCGATGCTGGGCGACATTTACGCCGTAACGAAGTTCTTTATTTGGGTCCCAGATGGCAATGTCTGCGTCAGACCCGGGCAGCAGTGTACCTTTTTGAGGATAAAGGCCAAAAATTTTCGCTGGATTGGTTGCATGCAGTGCCACAAATTGATTGGGTGTAATCTGGCCATTAACCACACCTTGTGTCCATATAATCGGCATACGGTCTCCAAGACCAGGAAGACCATTGGGAATTTTAGTGAAATCCTTTGCACCTAATTCCTTCCCTGGGATGGTAACCTTTTCGCCCTCATACTCAATAGGCTTTGTGCCGTCAAAAAAGAAGGGGCAGTGATCCGTGGACATAACCTGGATTGTGCCGTCAGATAAACCCTGCCACAATCGATCATTATCTGCCGCCTTACGCATTGGCGGTGAGCAAATCCACTTTGCGCCATCTTCCCGAAGCAGGTCCTCTTCTGTGAAGAACAGGTACTGCGGACAGGTTTCACCCATCATCCTGACACCATGCTCACGTGCGTATGCGAGTTGATCGACTTCACCTGCTGTATTCATGTGCACAAGGTACAGAGGGGCATCACCTGCCTGAGCGGATAATGCGGCTGCCCGCATTGCAGCTTCAACGGCGCCCCAGGCAGGGCGTGTCTTTGCATGATAAATCGGGTCCGTATTACCGGCAGTCAGGGCTTCTTCAATAAGAATGTCTATCACATCACCGTTTTCAGCATGTAGGAGCGTTAGCATGCCAGATGTCTTTGCCAGGCGCATTACTCTGAAAATTTCTCCGTCTGAAAGACGCAAACGATTATTATAAGCTGTAAACACTTTCAAGCTGGTAATACCCAGGTCTGGTAAAGTGAAAATCTCTTTTGCCACATCCCGGTTGAATCGGGTGATGTTCATATGAAAGCTGAAGTCAACTGAAGCTTTAGGATCAGCTTTTGCGTGCCACCGCTGAATGTTTTCTTCAAGACTTCTCTCATCCTGGGGCACAAAATCGATAACGGTCGTCGTGCCGCCAAAGGCTGCTGCTTTGCCTCCAGTGTAATGGTCATCTGAGGAAACGGTGTCAAACATTGGAAGATCGAGGTGAACATGGGGATCGACGCCGCCGGGCAGGATATATTTGCCGTCCGCATCTATGATTTCAGCATTAAGGTGGGTCAGGTCATGCCCAATCATGCTGATTTTCTCACCTTCAATCAGTATGTCTGCTTTGAATGTTTCGCTGGCAGTAATCAGGGTGCCGTTCTTAATTAATATTGCCATGAGATGCCTCCAAAACCCATGTAATGGTAATTTGTTTGTAATGTGATTTTAGCAGATTAAGGCTAAATAAGTGAAATCGGAACCACAAAAAACGAGTTGTTTGACATATTTATTTTAGATGGTATTATTATCTATGAAGTGGAGTTAGTTTTGGTAAGGTATCGACCGTCCAGACTTGCGGAGACTGGATGGTTTTTTATCGTTACCAGTAAAAACTAACGCCCAAAATTAACAATTTAGTAACAAACAAAGGAAGTATTTAGAATGTCAGAAAAAGAAATTGGAACCGTCAAATGGTTCAATGATGCAAAAGGTTATGGTTTTATCGCACGAGAAGCTGGTGACGACGTATTCGTTCATCACACCGCCATTATGGGCTCAGGCTTCAAATCACTGCGAGAAGAACAGCAAGTAGAATTCTCCGTGGAACAAGGTCCAAAGGGCCTGCAAGCGAAGGACGTTCAACCCCTGTAGTCCCCTAAGACTCTAAAAATTAGAAATAATACCGACCAGGTTTCCGCAGACTGGTCGGTTTTTAATTTTAAATAGCCCCAAATTCCCCTAATAAAGCCAAAATAGCGGGATCAATAACCGATTGTGGTAAATCCCCAGCTTGATATTCATTTGCCTTAAGCGCACGTTCTCTGAGGGTGTGCCATAACACCTCCCGTTCATCTTGCGCTTTTATGACCAGGTCATTGATGGTTTTTGCAGCTTGAAATTGCTCACCCGTGGTATAGAAAAAGGTGATGCGCTTCCAATCCCCTGCCGGAATGGGATTTTCGAGCCTTTGAATCGGTCCAACTTGGATCTTGAAATATTCCTCGTGAGCACGGGGATGGTTGGGCTCGTCCCTGATTAAATCGCGCCGCCGTGTCAACTCATGACCAAGGATTTCAGCAACATATGAGATTTGCCATCGTTCGGCTTCTCCAAAGGCTTTTGTCTGGTAAAAAGCTAAATAATCAACAGAGATTACCTTTGGCGCGCTTTTTAGCGGTATGCGATACCAACCGAAAAGACGAGCAATATCAAAATCACGCTGGTTGGGAAGGATAGCTACAAGGATCAGGGCAGTTTCGGGCAGTGTCGTGTTCATTGAGACCCCTAAGATCAGGAATGTTTAGAAAATTTTATCATGAATTTTTAGGGATTTGAGAAAGGTATTGAGTTTTGGGGATTAGTTTGTCGTTCTGATTAACGTTTATGGGATGGTGAATGGTGAAAAGTGAGTGGTGAGTGCTTGGTCGTTGTCTAAAGAGGATCTCCTTTGCAGAGATTTTTATTAATCTAAAACTGATTTCATCTCGCCTGCGAAGTCTCAGAGGAGATTAAAAAATTTTCATTACCGTTCACCACTGGGATATAATTACTTCATACACATTAAGGAGGCTAAGAATGATCCCGATCCGAGATCAAATTAAACCCAGGCGTACACCGATCATCAATTACCTGCTGATAGCCGTCAACATCATTGTATTCATCTTACAATGGTCTGCCGGCGCAAACCAGGAATCAATCGTGTATGAATTTGCATTGATCCCTGCCAGCTTTTCAGATGGGATCGAGCTGTCTGAAATCCGAGATATTTTTACCAGCATGTTCATGCACGCCGGATTGATGCATCTACTCGGTAATATGATTTATTTATGGATCTTTGGCGATAATGTCGAAGATGCCATGGGACATTTTACGTACCTTCTATTTTATTTAGCAGGCGGTTTTGTTGCCTCAATTACACATATCTTTGTAAATCCCGGATCTCAAATCCCCACCGTTGGTGCCAGCGGTGCTATCGCGGCAGCACTTGGAGCATATCTTGTGCTTTACCCGCAGAGTCGGGTGGCAACCTTTATCCCATTGGGCTTCTTTATGACGTTAAGAATGCTGCCAGCCAGCATTGTTCTGGTAATGTGGTTTGTTTTGCAGCTTTTCAATGGTGTTCTCACCCTGGGCGCAGCAGATATGGGCGGCACTGCCTTTTGGGCACACATCGGCGGTTTCGTGTTCGGTGCATTTATTGCTTTGTTTTTCCGTGGAAAGCACAGTACAAGACAAGTTCAGCAGTGGTAAGCCATATAGGACGGGATGCGTATTTCATCCCGCCGATTTTGTGCATTACATTTTAAGCAAATTTGGTTAGACTAGTTTGATATTGGAGACATGCCTATGATGGTGCAGTGAAAATCGCACTGCACCCTACTTTTTTCTAATAAATCCTGTAAACGTAAATCAGGGCGGGTCATGTTCCCGATTCACCACTCACCACTCACTATTCACATTCTCCCAAACCCACTGGCTTAATATCCTTAATATTCAACTGCAGCGTGCTGCGTCCGTTGAATTCGTTCATCTCAAACCGATAAGCAATATCCACCCGCTCAGGCATATCCTCCATCCAGTAACCCTGACGGAAGGCAATCCCATCAAAGAGATTCCGACCTGCCTGCAAGGTCAACTTAAGGTGTGAACCTTCTTTTCCCACGCACCTGGCATGACGCACAGCAACATCACGGGAAACGAAAATAGGTTCGGGGTTTCCCCTCCCAGTTGGCTCTAATTGATGCAAATCTTCTAAAATTCCCGGGATGAACTTCCCACCCAAATTTTCCAATATGTTCTCTCGATCGATGATCAATTCCGGTTCTAGTACCACTTCGCTGAGCTGTTCCTGCGCAATTGCAGTCAACCGATCAACAAGGGTGTCGCAGTGCTCATTGCGCACTGTAAACCCTGCGGCGGCAGCATGCCCGCCGTGACGCACCAACAAATCCGAACAAGCATCCAGCGCCTGGGTGATGTGAAACTCTGGAATCGAACGGCATGAAGCGACTGTGACCTCATCACCGCGGTGCCCAATAATCGCCGGACGATAAAAGGCTTCTGTCAGGCGAGATGCCGCCAGGCCTACCACACCCTCGCTAAAATTAGGATCTGCCGCAAAGAACAAAACCGCATCCGGGTCCGCTTCCAAAACCCGTTGTGCGGCTTCCTTTCGGATCTCATGAGTCATATCCTGGCGTTCGCTGTTGTAAGACTCAAGCTTTTGCGCCAGTTCCCCTGCCACATTTGGATCATCCGTAGTCAGCAGTTCAAAAGCCATAAGTGCCGATTCCAGGCGCCCGGCCGCATTCAGGCGCGGCCCCAAACCAAAGCCAATGTTGGACGCATCACATTTTCGGTAATCAATCCCTGCAATTTGCGCCAGGGAAAACACCCCCTGCCGCGGGGCGGTTTGGATTTTTGCTAGACCTTTTTTTACCAGCATACGGTTTTCACCACGCAGGGGTGCCAGGTCCGCCACGGTTCCGATCGCTACCAGGTCCAACCAATCATCAGCGTCCACCCCTTTTTGTGGGTACCTTTCAAGGTATGCTTGTGCCAATTTATAAGCCAAACCCACGCCAGCCAGGAATGTCTCAGGGTAAAAATCGCCCTCTTGCTTTGGATCAATAACTGCCACCGCTGGCGGCAATTCTGAGCCAGGATTGTGGTGATCGGTGACAACCACATCCACATCTAATTCATTTGCCAAGCTAATTTCTTTGATTGCCCGAACGCCGCAATCCACGGTGATGATCAGGTTGGTCCCCTCCTGGGCTAATTCCCGGATCGCATCGTCATTCAAACCATAGCCTTCATCATAGCGATTGGGGATATATACCCGTGCCTGAATACCAAGCGCGTCCAGGAAGAGCTTCACCAGGGCTGATGAAGTAACGCCGTCAGCATCATAATCGCCGTAAACAACGATGTTTTCATTTTGCACGATTGCCTGGTGGAGTCTTTCCACAGCAAGGTCCATATCTTTGATCAAAAACGGATCCGTTGAATGGTCAACGGTGCCGGCAATGAAATGCGCAGCGGCATGATTGTTCGTTATCCCCCTGTTATAAAGCAGTTGGCGCATAAATGCATTGTAGTCGGAGAGGGAATCATTAATGTGTCCCGGATAAGGTGATTGTATTTTCCATCGTTTGGGCAAAGGGTTGTAAGTGGGCTCAGATGTCATAATCTCTTTCCAGGATAGTAAATTCGTGTAAATCGATTATAACCGATGGGACAATGTGCTATTGCGATGCTTATAAGATGACTTGCATGACTTATTTCCCAAAGTGAATAAAAGCCGTTAAAATAAGACAATGATGTCCAAGCATACCCCCTCTCTGCCGCTTGACCAGGTCTTGATTGGCGATTGCCGCCAGGTTCTCCAGGAATTACCTGAAAATTCGGTGGACCTGGTTTTTGCGGATCCGCCGTACAATCTCCAATTAGAGGGTGAATTGTGGCGCCCTAACCAGACTATGGTGGATGCCGTTGACGACGATTGGGACCAGTTTGATAGCTTTGCCCAATATGACCAATTCACCAAGGAATGGCTGACTGCCTGCCGCAGAGTGTTAAAGCCCACCGGCACCTTATGGGTCATCGGATCTTATCACAATATCTACAGGGTCGGTAAAATACTGCAAGACCTCGGGTTCTGGTTCCTGAATGATGTAGTGTGGGTTAAAGCCAACCCGATGCCAAATTTCAGAGGCGTTCGTTATACCAATGCACATGAAACCTTACTCTGGATGCAAAAGGAAAAAGGCGCCAGGTACACCTTCAATTATCATGCCATGAAGGGCCTCAATGACGACTTGCAGATGCGCAGCGACTGGTATATCCCCATCTGTACCGGCAGCGAACGCTTGAAAGACGACGAAGGTGAAAAAGCACACCCAACACAAAAACCGGAAGCGCTGTTGTACCGCGTCATTATGTCCAGTTCAAACCCCGAGGATGTGATTTTAGACCCATTCTTTGGCACAGGTACAACCGGGGCGGTAGCACGCAAGCTCCATCGCCATTTCATCGGCGTTGAGATCGACAAAAAATATGCAGAACTGGCTATGAAACGGGTAAAACAAGTGGTACAGCTGGAATTTGACCCGCCTATTTACGTCACACCCAACCCGCGCCGCCAAAAACGGGTCCCTTTTGGCAACCTGGTCGAAAATGGGATGCTGGAACCCGGACAATTGCTGTATTTCGGTGCAGATGGCACCCTGACTGCGAAGGTTCTTGCTGATGGGAAGCTCTCCTTTAACGGTCAGCGCGGATCCATCCATCAGCTTGCCAAGACCATTCATGACGGTCCCAGTAATGGATGGAAAGTATGGTATTACTGGGATGAAAAAGAAAAACAGCGCCAACCAATCGATCATCTCCGCGAGCTGGTACGCGAGGAATTATCAAAACAAACGAAACCGGCAAAAATGGGGTAACCTAGTGTCGGAAATATTTAAATATATAAAAAGGAAAATGAATGACAGAACAAACATATACTCAAAAAGCCTGGAGTCTGAAGGATCTATTTTCAGGATTTGACGATACCAACTACGAGGCTACGTTTAAGAAAATTAAAGCAGGTGTTGAAAAATTTGAGGCATACAGGGATCAGCTTTCCCCTGAACTCAATGAAGAACAATTCGTCAACATCATCACTGAATATGAACAATTTTTCCGCCTGGCGCACCGATTGGGTGGTTTTACGGAATTAGTATTTTCTGCCGACACCCAGGATGAGAAAGCCCAGGCTGAGGTTGCCCGAGTTGGCCAGTTCCATGCCGAAATGGGCAACAAAATTATCTTTTTTAGCCTGTGGTGGAAAGCTTTGGATGAGGATAATGCACAGCGCTTACTCAAAGCTTCTGGCGATTTCCGATACTGGCTTGAAGCTATGCGCAATTTCAAGGATTATACCCTCAGTGAACCCGAAGAAAAAATTATCAACATCAAAGACGTGACCGGCGTTAATGCCCTCAACATGCTGTATGACTCAATCACCAACCGTTATACCTTTAAGTTAGAAGTGGACGGTGAAGAAAAAGAAATGACTCGCGGTGAGATTTCTGCACTGTTCAAGGAAGATGACCCGGATTTACGCGCCCGTGCCTACCAGGAATTATTCCGTGTTTATCAACAGGATGCGCCAATCCTTGGACAAATTTACCAAGCAATTGCTCGGGACTGGCGTAACGAGAACCTCAATTTACGCGGCTTTAAGAAACCTCTTTCTGTTCGCAACCTGGTCAATGATATCCCGGACGAGGTGGTTGAAACCCTTTTGGATGTCACCAAAAAGAATGCCAAGCATTTCCACCGCTTCTTCCAGCTAAAAGCCAAACGGCTTGGTATGGATAAGCTTCGCCGCTATGATATCTATGCCCCGGTAGAGAAATCCGATAAAAAATATCAATTTAACCAGGCAGCCGATATTGTGCTCGATTCCTTCTACGAATTTGAGCCCAAATTCGGTGATATGGCAAAGAAAATTCTTGACGAGAACCACGTTGACAGTGAAGTGCGAAAAGGGAAAATGAGCGGTGCTTTTTGTGCCACTATAGAACCAGCATTAACCCCCTGGGTTTTACTCAATTACCAGGAACGCCCGGATGATGTCGCGACCATGGCGCACGAATTGGGGCACGGCATCCACTCCCTGATGGCTCAGGAACACAGTGCATTCACACAGCACGCCTGCCTGCCATTGGCTGAAACAGCTTCCACATTCGGCGAAATGATGCTGATCGACAAATTGCTCTCACAGGAAACCAATGAAGCAGTCCGGCGTGATCTCCTATTCCGCCAGATGGACGACTCCTTTGCTACAATCCTGCGGCAGAATTATTTTGCGATGTTTGAAAAAGAAGCACATGAGATGATTGCCAAGGGAGCACAGGTCAGTGACCTGGCTGATGCCTATCTTAAAAACCTGAAGAGCGAATTCGGCGATTCTGTGGAAATTTCCGATGAATTTCGCTGGGAATGGATCACGATCCCCCATATTTTCAATGTGCCATTTTATGTCTACGCCTACGCCTTTGGCCAACTGCTGGTGCTCTCGCTTTACAAGCAGTACCAGGAAGAAGGCGAGTCCTTCAAGCCCCGGTACATGAACATCCTCGCAGCAGGCGGCTCCATCGCCCCGGTCGAACTGCTTGCCAATGCCGGCATCGATGTGACAACGGCCGAATTCTGGCAGGGCGGCTACGATGTGATTGACGAGATGGTGACGAGGTTGGAAGCGATAAGCTGAGGTTTTAAGAACGACTGATAAATCATAAGCCCGATTCTTTCAAAGCTGGAATGATCTGAAAAGAATCGGGCTTAAATGTTAAAACACCAACATGGCAGCTTTTTAAAATCCATTAAATTATCGCTTCCCTATTTTCTCAATAGAATGTCTTTGATAGGCAACAATTAATCCAAGCACCAGTCCCAGGGTGGTGGTGTAGATAGTAACAATGGTTTTTCCCCATTCTTCAAAAATTACTTTTCGCAATTCCAAACCGACTAAAAAGATTGCAAATATGACAAAGACTCTAAAAAAATCCTTCAAAATGACTCTGAAGGGCGATTTATTCTTCCAATATTGAACCGCTGTTGTAATACCCGCAGCAGCAAGAGCCAATACAACTGCCATCAAATAGGCTGGCGGCGTGCCCGGATGTTTGTAAAACAAGCCATAGTACAGGCCTAGTGCAGCACCAACAAGTAAGTAAATGAGATATGTTCGAATTCCGTTTTTTTGTACTGGCTTTTTCATAAGCATACCCTTCCAATTTCTTGTCAAATAATCACCGGCGAATTATTCCAAACTTTCACTTTTTCTGAAGCCCTTAAAACTGATCAACAATAAACCTAAACCAATCAAACCAAAGATCAAATTCAACAGCCAGACAGCGCGAATGTCGAAACGATCAAAGATCACACCTGCAAGACCAGCACCTATAGCAGCACCAATGCCGCTCGTCGCAGCATTATACAGCCCCTGCCCCGTTGCTCGCCATTTTGGACTGATATGTTTATCTATGAAGGAAACACCGATCACCATAAATCCCACCACAGCCACACTGTGAAGAATTTGTGTTGGTAAAACCCAGTTTGGATTTTTAATAAAAATGTACAAAAACCAACGAATGGGCAGCACCAGGGCGCCAACAAAGATGATGCGTCGCATTGAAAAACGCTTCAATAGAAATGGGACCGCCGCCATCATTGGCATTTCAATCAAGGCTTGAAGAGCAATGGTCGAGCCTACCATCCATGATGATGTGCCGAGGAATTGAAGAAAAAGCGTTTGGTAGTTCAAAACAACATTGATCGTTGCACCGATAAAGACACTCCCAAGTAAGAAAACAGCAAAACTGGGGTTTTTTGTCAGGAAATCAAGTCTTTTGAAATCCGAGTGGGAATATTCAATGCCCCATTCAGACAGACTCAGGCTCAAACCTGCCTGGAGAAAGTACATTCCAGCCACCAACCAGGCGAAGTAAACCAGCAGTTGATCAATAAACAGACCCCCTATCAGCATGCTCGAAACAGCGAAAGCCAGGGAACCCCACAAACGAATTAAGCTGTAATCATCTGGTTTTTGGGTTTCCTCCAGGTAGTCCAGCACAAGGGCATTGCTTATCGGCATAAGTGGTGCCTGCATTGCCGCAAGAAGTACGGCACAAATAAAGGCAACCCAAAAAGATGGGGCATAACCCAAGCCCAATGCCGCCAACCCAGCGCCAATGCTGCCAAAAAGCAACAAGCGCTTGCGAGTGTTGAAAACATCGCTTAAGTAACTCCACAGCGGTTGAAAAATCAATATGGTAATTGGCATAGCACCCAGCAGCAAGCCAATTTGAGCGCCGGAATAGCCTTTCTCATAAAGGAATACTGCCAGGTAGGGCCCAATGACGCCCATGACAAGATACTGGAAGAAAAAATAAATTTTATATTTTGTTTTCATAAGTCCTCAAGCAAACTCTGATAAGTATACCGCCTTCAATGCCAGGGATATGAAAAACAATTTTCTCAATGCAAAAAACAAGAAAGGTCAGGGGGGCTCATTAGTTCAAGTAAGTACCACAGTGTGGAGTACACCATTTGAAAATCACAAAGATGTACTACGATCATGACAAATGCGGTTTTAGAAAAGATTGATGGGGATAATGAACTTACAGATAAAAGTCAAATCTCCAGGGATCAATGTAAGAAATTATCGATCTGTGACTTTGCTTTTTTCATAACTGAATTTTTCCGCGGACCGGCTAAAAAACCACAGCGCAAGAAATAGCAATATCAATCCCACCATTCCCAGGAACAAATTCAAGCCCCAGATGGCGCGAATGTTGTACCTTTCAATGATATTCCCCGCAATAAAATTACCAATACCTGGTCCTATCCCGAACGTAGCTGTTGTATACAATCCCTGCCCTGTAGCGCGCCACTTCGGGGAGATGCTTTTATCAATATACGATACCCCCGCAATCTCAACACCGATGGTTGTAAAACCATTGAATATTTGAACAGGGATGACCCAACCAGGATTCTGAATGAAATAAAATGAAATCCAACGGATGGGTAAAATGATCGCGCCTAACATGATGAGCCAACGGATGTGAACATTTCTTAAAAATTTCGGCGCAACAAGCATCATTGGGATTTCTACAAAGGCCGGTAAAGCAATTGCGATCCCAATCAACAGTGTCGAAGCATTCATTGACAATAAAAAAATTGCCTGGTAACTGCTGGCAATGATCATTGTGGCACCAATAAAAATCATCCCCACCAGAAACACCACAAATTCTTTATTTTTAGAAAGCTGCGACAATTCATTCAAATTGATATTTGGCTGAAAAGTCATTGTTTTACTTTCCGGCAGCACCAAACTCACAAGTGCTAATAAGAGATAAATTCCAGCCAGAATCCAGGGAAAAGTGTTTAAATACTTATCCATTAGTAGACTGCCGAGCAGTAAGCTTGACGTGCCGAACCCAACGGTTCCCCACACACGGATCAGGCTCAGCGTGTCCGGCTTTTCAATCTCATCCAGATAATCCAGAACAAAGGCTGTTCCTATTGGTCCGATTGGCGTGATGAAGATAGAAAACAACATAAAATAGATAAAATTTGAGATGAATGAGTCTGCCAGCCCGACCCCTACCATTGCGGCGCTCACACCCAGACAACCGACAACCAGTAATAATCTCCGCGTATGAAACACGTCGCTCAATGCACTCCATACCGGCTGCAATATGATGCTTAAAATCGGGACAACGCCAATCAAAATTCCTATTTGTGTGCCGGAAAATCCTTTTTCGGTGAAATATAAAGCACGATAGGGACCAATAATTCCAAAGGATAGAAAAAGGATAAAATAAAATGCGTTAAATTTTTTTCGCATGGCCAAAGTATAACCCCTATTTTTATTGAGGATAAATTACAATTCAATTGAACTGGAAATAAGGAGACAATAAGTAATGACTGGAAAAATAATACGCGATTTGGGAGAAGGATTAATCATCCGTCATGCGGCTTTAGGGGATGAACAAGCCCTGGTTGATTTTACCACTGAGATTCACAGCGAAGGCGAATGGGATGGGGTTGGCCTGGAAGCATGGGTCAGGGACCTGGTCAGCGGCGATGGACCGACATTTGATACCGCTGACTTTACAATCGTCGAAAACACAACCAATGGTGAAATTGTTTCAAGCTGCTGCCACATCTCACAAACATGGTCTTACGAGGGCATTCCCTTCAAAGTTGGACGTCCGGAGCTGGTCGGGACAAAAAAGGCATACCGCCGACGCGGGTTGATCCGGCAGCAATTTGAAATACTACATCAATGGAGTGTTGAGCGCGGTGAACTGGTGCAGGCAATCACCGGGATCCCATATTACTACCGCTTGTTCGGTTATGAAATGACCTTGAACCTGAGCGGGGGGCGTGCTGGCTACGAAATTCATGTGCCGGAAATCAAAGATGAGCAGGTAGAACCTTATCATTTTCGCCAGGCAGTCGAATCTGATATCCCCTTCGTAGAAGAGAACTACGAACGCGGCTGCCGCCGGAGTATGGTCAATGTCCTATGGGATGATGCCCTCTGGAAGTATGAGCTAACAGGCAAACGGCAATATAATATCAATCGCCGAGAAATCTACATTATTGAAAACAATAAAAAGGAACAGGTGGGATTTATTGGTATTCCACCCGTGAAATGGGGAAAGAACAGCACATTGACGATTTACGAGATTACACCGGACTTTTCCTGGTCAGAGGTCACCCCCAGCGTGATCCGCTTCCTCTGGAAAAAAGGGGAAGAACTTGCCAAAGAACAGAAGCAGGAACAAAAAATGTTCGGCTTTTGGTTGGGAGAAACGCATCCTGCGTACCTGGTAACCGAGACCCAACTGCCAAGGGAAATCAAACCTTATGCTTATTATCTCCGAGTGCCTGATCTTGCTGCTTTCCTGAAGACGATCCAGCCTGTCCTGGAAACACGGCTTAAAGAATCCGCTTTTGCAAATTACACTGGGGAGCTAAAACTGAATTTTTACAGGGATGGTTTATCCCTTTCCTTTGAAAATGGACAGCTCAAAACTGTCAAAAACCTCTCCTTCGACGAGTTGGAAAACAGTAGCGCTGCTTTCCCGCCTCTGACCTTTTTACACATGGTTTTTGGCTACCGGACCATTGATGAGATTAAATACATGCACAAGGATTGCGGCACAAAAGATGACCTGACAGCCCATTTGCTGGATGCGCTGTTCCCAAAAAAGATATCTAAAGTGTGGCCGATTTCATAACAGAAACCCTCACCCTGCCCTCTCCCTTTGGTAAGGGAGAGGGTTCTTAATATAATTCGAGGAAACAAGGCTTTCACAATATTAGCAATAGGGTATGGGTTTTTCCTCCTCTCCCTCCTTGAGGGAGAGGATTGAGGTGAGGGTGCAAATTTTCAGTCTTGCTAAATTCTGAACAAAGTAAAATATCTAAATTTCTCTAGAAACTTGCTATTCCCATTTTTTATGCAATAAATTGGGTTCTTAAAATAATCCCAAAAACCTGGCCCATTCAGCTTTTCATATCTTCATCTCAATCATGCGCATAACCTCCTCGCCCTCCCTGAGTGAGAGGATTGTGGTGAGGGTGCTCAATTCATTCCTTGGGCTTTAACCACGGCCAACGTTCTTCCGGCGGCTTTTGTGGTTTTTCAGGCTTATCATCTTGTTTTTCTGGTGCGATGGCAGCTGGATCATGAATAACTTTCACCGGCTTTGGCTGACCAACATTTCGATTTACACCCGCTTGCATATACTGGTATTCTTGCGTCCTGACGTATTCCCTTAATTTATTAATCCGGCGGATGAGCATGGGATGTGTCTGAAAAATTTCTGCCACTCGATTCGACATCGTATCATCCTGTGCATCAATCATCGCAAACGCTTTATCAAATTCAACCTGGTTACGGACTTCCGGTGCTACCAATTTGACCATGGCTGAAATCGCTGTGTTCAGATCACCGCAAGCCAGTAAGCCCGCTCGATCAGACGAAAATTCACACATTCGGTTCCACCAACGAAAGGCGGCGTACAACAGCACCGCTGCCCCAAAAGGCGCCGGGATCCCAGCCATACCACCAAGGATGGTGTTGAGCCAGGTATGCCCCAGGGCAACATGCCCCATCTCATGACCGATAATAAATCTTAACTCGTCAGAGGTCATCACCTGCAGCATAGGTGAATACAACACTAGCACTTTGGGGTCGCTGATCCCAAAGGTATAGGCATTCAGCTGTTTTTCCCTGGCGATGAACAACTCCACCGGACCTGGCTGCAGCTTCAGGGAGCATTCCTCAAC
The DNA here is from genome assembly GCA_016841525.1 of Anaerolineaceae bacterium. Taxonomy (GTDB): domain Bacteria; phylum Chloroflexota; class Anaerolineae; order Anaerolineales; family Anaerolineaceae; genus Brevifilum. The sequence goes on along the minus strand of JAENYZ010000003.1, from coordinate 280,172 downwards.
CTCAGCAGCCAGTTTGGGCATTTGGACTGGGTTAAGGGCATGAGCATTACGCAGCAATGACTGGTGGTGTGCGCGTGTCGTCCAGGCGCTGAGAGCAAACATCAGGATAATAAAGATTCCGCTGGCGCAGAAAGTGACTGCTGAACTTAAAACGATCACAGCCAACACCAATAGGACCGTTAAGACAAGAACAAGCTGCTCATTATCAACACGGTAACGACGCGATCTGAACATCGTTTTCTCCTTTATATTTGCTCAAGTAATGTTATGGTTTACCCTTCCAGTATATCGCTTTGTGATATTTTTTGTCACTATAATTATCACAAAAATCTGCCGATTTGTCAGAGAAAAAGAAAAAGTTTTACAGGTTTGATAAATCATTTTGGTATACTAATAAAATCGATTAATTTTTTGAGGTGATTATGATTTTGAATAATAACGTCATACAAACAAACAACTTATCGAAAACCTTTGGCAACATAGAGGCACTTAATTTTCTTAACCTAACAGTTCCCAAACATTCGATTACCGGTTTTCTTGGTCCAAATGGTGCCGGAAAAAGCACAACAATCAAATTATTACTGGGTCTGCTAAAGCCTACATCAGGAACAGGGGAGGTTTTTGGCCTTGATATTCAGAAACAAAGCACTGAGATTCGCCGAAGGGTTGGGTATTTATCACAGGATCCACACTTTTATCCTGAAATGACCGCTCGAGATGTCTTACGGTTTACTGCAAAGTTCTTTTATACTGGTCCAGAAAAGGCTATTGAAGAAAGAATAGAAGAAATGTTGACAATGGTCGGGTTATCAGAAAAGGCAGACCGAAAGGTCAACGGATTTTCTGGTGGTGAGAGACAGCGATTAGGAATCGCCCAGGCTCAAATTAATTACCCTGACCTACTGATTCTTGATGAACCTGCCGCATCTCTTGACCCAATGGGTCGCCAGGATGTCCTCAATATCATGCGGAATTTGCAGGAAAAAACCACGATTTTTTATTCCACGCATATCCTGGATGATGTCCAGCGAGTAAGCGATCGGGTAGTAATCCTCAATCAAGGTCAGTTGATTGCCCAGGGTCCAATTGAAGAGCTGCTTTCAGCTGGTAGGGATATTGTGTATGTGATTACTCTTGAAGGTGATACGTTGAAAATCCGGGATAAAATTATTGAACTACCCTGGGTCTCTAATCTGGCTGAAGAACCTTTAAATAATGCCATTCAATGGCGTATCGCAGTAAGCGACCCTGATAAGGCTAAACGCGATTTATTACCCATTCTGGTGAACTGCCAGGGAATAACTGTCCTTAATTTTGGACGTCAGGAGAGAGAATTGGAAGAAGTATTTATGCGGCTGGTCGGCGGAGGTAATAATGGAAACTAAAATAGGCTTAGAAGTAAACCAAACACAAGGATGGCGATTGGGATTAAAAAATTTGTTTTCAAGAGAAAACAGCAAATGGTGGAAGACATCCCGCTGGTGGGTTCAATCCCTGGTCTGGATGCTAATCACAAATGGTGTTCTTTTGTTGCTACTATTCCTGTTGCCTTTTATCAGTGCAACATTTGAGGGGGTCAACCCGGAAGACCTCGAAGATATTCCCGATGGGATTACCGCATTTTTTTCTCTGGCGGCAATATCGATGCCAATCGGCGTAGTGATTCTGCTCCAGGGCAGTATTATAGATGAAAAAACACTCGGTACAGCCGAATGGGTGCTCTCAAAACCCGTGTCCCGTACAGCTTTTATCCTTTCAAAACTAATTGCACATGCCCTTGGTATCCTGGTGACCTATGTGATATTGCAATCCACCATCGCTTATGGATTGATCTCGGCAAGTCAATCAAAACCGATCCCAATACTTAATTATGTAAAAGGGTCTTTACTGCTGGCACTTGGGTTGTTCTTCTATCTGACCCTGACATTAATGCTGGAAGTCCTTTTTGAAAAACGAACAAGTGTACTGGGAGTTGCTCTTGGTGTCGCTCTTGGAGGGGCATTATTGATAAATTTGTTTCCAGCGCTGGCTTTTATAACTCCTTTTGCCTTCCCAAATATGATCCCTGTTGTTGTTCAGGGATTAACGCCACCTGGTTTTCTGTTTTTCTTGCCGCTAATCAGCACCGCTTTTATGAGCCTGGTCTTTTTAGCTGTCGCTATCTGGCGATTTAATCATAAACCACTTTAGGTGTACATTTCTAAAAATTCTTGTTCCTATGGAGAGAAATCTTATGGAAAATAAAAATTCTTGGGGAAGTCAAGAAACCTTTGCCGCCATCTGGCTTATAGCCGCCTTGATCATTGCCATCCTTATTCCCTTCTGGAAAGATCTCAGTCTGCCAATTTTTACTATTTTATTTCTAGCACTGCCCTTGATCCATTTAATCAGACGAAAAAATGCACAGCAGATTGGCATGGGCAATATTGAGTTGGGAAAGATTCTTAAATGGGCAGCCATCAACCTGGGAGCATTAATTGTCATTTATCTCATTTTTGAACCCTGGTCAGGAGCATATGCATTTCTACTTGAGCAAGCCACCACCATCAATTCAACAGATCCCACCTTCGCATGGCTGAGACTGTTTGAAGGTCCTGCTGGTTGGGCTGGCATGTTTTTGTTTTCTGGCTTAATCAGTATTTTCGGAGAAGAGTTGTGTTTTCGCGGCTGGATATTGAACAGATTAAAACCTAATATTGGTTCCTTTTGGGCGAATGTCATTCAAGCTGCAATATTCACGCTCCCCCAATTAGTGGTGGCTTTCATGATGCCATCGTTAGCAATGGGCCTTGTTTATGGGTTGGTGTATGCCTTTGGCGCCATCGGGTTGATTAATGGCTGGATCTCAATGAAAACAGGTGCAATCTGGCCTAACCTGATCGCAGCCTCCGTAATGAACTTAATTCTGAGTATTGTGATTCTAGGTATATAAAGGCCTATAATTAGAATAATCATCAATCACATTAATTTCATCAAAGGAGATTATCAATGAAAACAGAGGCAATCAAAGTTCAAAATTTGGATAAGCACTTCGATGACATACATGCCGTGGATGATGTTAGTTTTACAATCCACACAGGCGAGATCTTCAGCCTGCTTGGGCCAAATGGCGCCGGAAAGACAACCACCATCGGGATGATTTCTGGCCTCCTGACCCCTGACGCAGGTGAAGTGTGGCTGATGGGAAATTCCGTTTTAAAAAGTCCCAAACTAGCCAAAGCAGCCTTAGGTGTTGTCCCCCAGGAAATCGCCCTGTATGAGGATATCTCCGCTCGTGCAAATCTAAATTTTTGGGGAAAGATGTATGGTTTGCGAGGGGAAGAGCTAATAACACGTGTGGATGAAGTGCTTGCGCTGGTTGGCCTGGAAGATCGGGCGAATGGTGCAGTATCAAAATTTTCAGGCGGCATGCAGCGTCGTCTGAACGTCGGCATTGCCCTGCTGCACGAACCCCAGGTGATCATCATGGATGAGCCTACAGTAGGGATTGATCCCCAGAGCCGCCGAAAGATCCTAGACTCCGTCAAACAACTGCGTGACCAGGGTGTGACCATCCTCTACACGACACATTACATGGAGGAGGCACAGGAACTCTCAGATCGGATTGCTATTATGGATAACGGTAAGATTATCGCACTGGGCAGCCATCAAGAACTCATTGAGATTGTCGGCGAGTTAGACCGAATTTGCCTCACCATCAACGAAAAGCCTCTCAATGTCATCCGCGCCTGGGAATCACTTGAGGGAGTGGAAAAAGTCACCGCTGAAGATGGAAGGATCAACCTGTTCGTTAAGGATAGTAACCGAGTTTTGCCAGATATTTTTGAAACAGCAGCAAAGGAAAATGTACGAATAACTGGTGTGGATATCCAGGAGCCAAACCTGGAGGCGGTTTTTCTGCATTTAACTGGACGCGCCTTGCGAGATTGAGAGGATAGCCATGAAAATTATTGCAATTGCGATCAAAGACTTATGGCGTGCATTCCGCAGTTTCTTTGCCCTGGCGTTCATGTTCGGCGTTCCCATCCTGATGACAGCAATGTTCGCCTTCTTATTTGGCGGTATCGGTGGTAATGAGCCTGAATTCACTATACCCAGGACAGATGTGGTTATCGTCAATCAAGATGAGGGCAGTCTCCTAGTGCCAAATTTTGAAGTTGAAGGAAAAAACAGCTTTTCGACCATGGGTGAAATGCTGGTCGATACACTTCAACAGGAGACTTTTGAAGACCTGATGACCCTCACAACAGCAAATGAAGCAGATGCCCGTTTAGCTGTGGACAATCAGCAAGCAGGTATGGCACTCATCATTCCGGCAGAGTTTACAAATGCATTGATTGGACAATCCAACCAGCCAGCTGAAATCGAATTTTATCAGGATCCCGAACTAAGTTTAGGCCCACAAATCATTCAATCAATTGTAATGAGTGTCGTGGATGGTTTTTCATCCGGAATCCTGACACTGGATACTGTCACAACCGTTCTGGAAGATCAGGGCGTCATCTTGAATCAGGTTGAAAATATGACCCTGCTGTCAAATTTAACGGCAGGATCAGATTCCCAACAGGACGCAGGAGATACCAACCTCAACATTATCACCCCCACCATAAATACAGCCGGGAGCGAGCAAGCCAATCCATTACAAACCATTCTCCGAAGCATCATGGCCGGCATGATGATTTTTTATGCATTCTTCACCGGTACCTCTGCCGCACAAACCATTCTACAAGAGCAGGAAAACGGAACACTCGCACGACTCTTCATGACACCCACACCTACAACAACAATCCTCAATGGAAAATTCCTCGCCGGTTTTTTGATGATCATCGTCCAGGTTATCGTCCTCCTGGGTTTCGCCAATTTGGTCTTTGGCATTTATTGGGGCCCGTTGATCTCCCTTTTAATGGCATCGATTGGCTTGGTTGCTCTGGCGACCAGTTTTGGCATATTTGTAATGTCTCTTGTTAAAAGCACCAAACAAGCCGGTATCATCTTCGGAGCTGTGTTGACCTTCACAGGGATGCTTGGTATCTCTAGCGTATTTGTAATGGGAACACCAATTGAAAAAGCTTTCAACTACATCCCACTTCTTGTACCTCAAGGCTGGGCTATGAATGCATTCGAAGCTTCCTGGAATGATAATGGTGTCCAGACCTTACTGCATACAGGCGGCATGCTTGTTTTAGCAATTCTGTTTTTTGCCATTGGGAACGCTCGGTTCAAAAAGCGTTTTAATTAAGAGGTTAATTATGAGATTCTTAGATATTGCGATCAAAGATTTGTATCAAATATTCAAGGACTGGAAACCAGCCATTTTCCTCCTGGCAGCGCCGATCCTATTCACTTTGATGTTTGGCTTCATGTTTGGTGGATTCAGCGGACCCGGCGGTAATGCAGCAGATGATAGACTGCCAGTATTGATTGAGTACGAAAATGAAACCTCTCTCACAGAAAGTTTTATTTCTTATTTGGGAACTTCAGATGTCATCCGCGTAGAAAAGAACATGAACGGATCGAATTTAGAGACCCTGAAAACAGCAGTTGATAGCGAAGACTATGCTGCAGTGATTCTGATTTCTGAAGACTTCAGCCAGACCATCCACCAGGAGGGGAAAGTATCCCTGGATTTGATTCTAGACGAAAACTCACCTGCAGGTATTACGGTTAAGCAAGCAATTCAAACTGCCATCAACCATCTTCAAACTGCAGCCCAAGCAGCCTCACTGGTTGTTAAATCTTATTCCGAGAAAGTAGGGTTTGAAAATCCAAATGAAAGCGAAACACTTTACGATGAAGCATTTAATCAATCCTTGAGTGCGTGGCACAACCCACCCGTAACTCCGCTTGTTACACAAACATCCATTGAAGGCAGCGAAGAAACATCCGAAGAAAATGCCTTTGCACAATCTTTACCGGGCATGATGGCACAATTCGCCATTGCTGGTCTCATCGGTGCCGCAGAGATTATTGTTCAGGAGCGTAAATCCGGCGCGCTTGATCGGTTAAGCGGTACCACTGTTTTGCCCTTTGAGATTCTTGCAGGCCATTGGTTGGCAATGTTCGCCATGATTTTTTTACAATTTATTATATTAATCAGTTTTGGCCAGATTTTCCTCAGACTGAATTTCTTTTCAGCACCTTGGGCAACACTGATCCTTTCTATAACAAGTTGTGCCTTTGTAGCCAGCCTGGGGTTATTAATTGGTATCCTGGCAAAGATGCCTGAACAAACCGCTATATATGCCCTGATCCCAATGTTTGTTTTTTCTGGTCTGGGTGGCGCCTGGATGCCATTGGAATTTGTTGGTGAGACCGTTCAGAAAGCCTCAAGGTTTTCGCCCGTATCATGGATCATGACGGGGTATAAGGGTATCTTGCTTCGGGGAGATGGACTCCAACAAATTGGATTAAATGTTCTTATCCTGGCTGGTTTTTCCTTACTGTTTTTTGTTCCGGCAGCAGTTATCTTTTATCGAAATAGAACTTAAGCTCAAAACCCCCGGGAATCAATCCGGGGGTTTTCCTTGTTAGAATGGTTAGAATTATTTCTGGCATCGTTCCAAGGCGTTTTGAGTGATCATTCGTCCTTCCATGCCTTAAGAGTCGCACGGTATAGGGCGCGCTCGAAATAACCGCCTTCCTGTGATAAACCCCCATAACCCTTCTCAAAAATCACCGGCATCAACGGATGTAACTGCTGGGCATAATGGGTCATGCAAGCTTCTGGATGAAAGCCAGGCCAGGAATAGCATGTGACCGCTGTTCGACGATGTTCCGTGGGGACACCCGGCGCAATGGTATTCTCCCAATCCGGATCCTCTGGATTGAAGACATACTTATCCAAACTTCCCCTGGGGATCCCTTCTATCCCTCGGACAACTGGTGGATGGGCTTCGGGGATGTACGGATCGACAGAAAGATCCACAAGAATCGCATTTGATGGCAAGTACTGGATTAATTCATTTGGCATAACAGGTTTTGAAGGATTTCGGCGCTGCGTTGCATCGATGAGGATATCCGCCCCTCTTAGCAGTGGGATCATTTCATCAAGATGGTAAGTCAAGTTTCGCCCAACAGAACAACAAACAGCCCCAGGTCCATTCAGTTCAAGGTGTTGATTGTTTCGCTCGATATTCCCCAGGTGAACCGCAGCGTCAACGGCATGTTTTCCAACCATACCAGTTCCTAATAACAAGGCATTGATCGGCTTTCCATCCGGTCTGATCAAATCAGGCCAGTGCTCCTCCAACAATCCAAAGGCAACCTCCAAACCATTCCATGCCACAGCTTTCATGTTTTCCACAAGTCGCACATCGTTGTCATTGACAATGCTATCTAAAGATATCGTTCTTAATCCAATCTCCCGGAAAAGCTGGATGCGTGTAGGGCGGGTGTGATAATGCAGCATGGACATGAGAATCGTCCCGGATTTCATGCGTTCAAAATCCTTATCCGGTGACCGCAAAATTAAGACCATATCCTGCTCAAAGGCCTCCTGGCGGGAACCAAAGGATATCTTTGCATTACCCTGACGATAATCCGCTTGGGTAAACCCTGTACGCGACCCATAACCCTCTTCTATGACCACCTGGTCACATAATTTTGAAACATACTGGATAAAATCAGGTAAAAACACGCGTTTTTCACCTTTTTCATGTTCCATGCGTGGAAAACCAATCGATTTTGGGGGCGTCATTGCACATCCTTTCCTATTTATGATGATTTTTAAGTTATCAGGGCATACTGATATTAACAAAAGACCGCCTGCAAAACCTGAAATTACAGACTGCTTTGCGCTATGCCAATCATTAAGCGCTTATTCCAGTGTATTAAGCCGTGCAATCCTGGAAAAGCCCATTACCTCTTAAGTGAGTTTCTTTCGTTAAATCAATTATACTGGAAAAGACAAAAAGGTCTTTCACTTTCTTAAGGCACGGATGGCAGGTCATTTGTCATTGCTGCACCCCTTCAATCCGTTCAGGGGTGCAGCAATCTCAGGAGAAGCACTGGAAGGAAGTCCTATTAACCTGGCCCAGCACTGAATAGATTTGGCATGCCTTTCTGAAATTGCTTACCACAGCGCTGACGCTTTGGTACTTCGAAGTCGGCCTGGCGGCCTTATCGCAGTGACAGCACAAAAGCTACCAGCTGCAAGCTACCAACTACCAATTACCAGCTGCAAGCTAAGAATCGCCCACATTCCTTTTTGAAAAGATTTCGCGATGCGGCTATAATTTGATTATCAGGATAAATTATCGATGAGGAGGAATATATGTCTAAACCGCGCCCGGTTCGAGCGCCTCGAGGAAGAAAACTCACCTGCAAATCATGGCTGACGGAAGCCCCCTTCCGCATGATACAAAACAACCTCGATCCCGAAGTTGCTGAAAGACCGGATGACCTGGTCGTGTACGGCGGCACTGGCCAGGCAGCACGCAGCTGGGAAGCCTTTGATGCCATCATTGAAACGCTCAAAAACCTGGAGAATGATGAAACCCTGCTAGTACAATCCGGAAAACCTGTGGGGGTGTTCCAAACCCATCCCGATGCACCTCGAGTCTTGATCGCCAATTCTAACCTGGTGCCTCACTGGGCAACACAGGAACATTTTGACGAGCTGGCTGCCAAAGGCCTGATGATGTATGGGCAGATGACAGCGGGATCCTGGATCTACATCGGCACACAGGGCATCTTGCAGGGCACCTATGAAACCCTTGGCTCCCTGGCACACCAGAAAGGCTGGCCCTCCCTCAAAGGGAAATTCGTCCTCACTACCGGTCTTGGCGGCATGGGCGGCGCCCAACCCCTTGCTATCACTATGAATGAAGGTGTGGGCTTGATCGTTGAGGTCGACCCCGAACGTGCAAAACGGCGCCTGGATGTAGGTTATGTCGATATGGTGGTCGACGAGCTTGAAGAAGCCATGACCCTCGTTGAAGAGGCTGTCAAAAAGGAAGAACCTAAATCAATTGGTCTGATCGGTAATGCCGCAGACATCTACCCTGAATTGTTGTTGCGCGGTGTTGTCCCTGACGTGGTCACCGACCAGACTCCAGCCCATAATTTACTCAATTATGTCCCTGCCGGTCTGTCCCTGGCAGAAGCAGATGACATGCGTAAAAATGACCCCCATGCCTATACAGAGATGGCACAGGACTCTATTGCCAAACACGTGGAAGCCATGCTCGCTTTCCAAAAGAAGGGTTCCGAGGTCTTTGACTACGGCAACAACCTGCGCCAGCGTGCGTTTGATCACGGCGTGAAAGACGCATTTAGCTTCCCAGGTTTTGTACCTGCATACATCCGTCCCCTTTTCTGCGAAGGCAAAGGTCCCTTCCGCTGGGTAGCACTCTCGGGTGACCCGGAAGATATCTACGCAACCGATGAAGCGATCAAAGAGCTTTTCCCGCAAGATACGCACCTGCACCGCTGGCTGGACATGGCTCGGGAGAAGGTCCCCTTCCAGGGTTTACCCTCCCGGATTTGCTGGTTGGGCTACGGCGAACGTGCCCAAGCAGGACTGGCATTCAACAACCTAGTCGCTGAAGGCATTGTTTCAGCGCCTATCGTGATCGGTCGGGATCACCTCGATTCCGGTTCAGTCGCTTCGCCCAATCGCGAGACTGAGAGCATGAAAGATGGCACCGATGCGGTCAGCGATTGGCCCATACTGAACGCACTGCTGAATGCTGTGAATGGTGCCACCTGGGTTTCCTTCCATCACGGCGGCGGTGTCGGCATTGGTTTCAGCCAGCATGCCGGGCAGGTGATCGTGGCAGACGGCACAGAAGCAGCCGCAAAACGTCTCGAACGAGTCCTGACGGTCGATCCTGGTATTGGCGTTGTTCGTCATGCGGATGCTGGCTATGAAAAAGCCATTGAGACCGTAAAAAAACACGGCATCCATATGCCTATGTTGAAGGAGAATTAATTTGTCCCGGCGAAGGCGCCGATATTTTTTCTTTTTTGCTGCAATCCTGGCAGGGCTTGCCCTCGGGATAATTTACGGCTGGGTGATCAACCCTGTGGTTTTTAGGAACACGGGGATGGACACCCTGCGCCTGGATTACAAAACCGATTACGTGTTGATGGTTGCAGAGCTTTATCAATCAGAAGGAGACCTTGCTTCCGCCTTAACTCGCATTGCGTACCTCGAAGCAAGTTCTCCCTTAGCCTTTGTCACCACATGCATCGATTATGCAGAACAGCATGATTACACGCGTGAAGATATCGATTTAATGTGGCACCTGGCTTCAGATATTGATAATGCGTTGAGAACCGGAAACTAAGACAAAGAATGGTGCACTGTTGAACGATCAGACCCAGGAATTAAGAATTACTCCCCAACCAGAAGAGAAAAAGCATCACTGGTATCTTTTGACAGGGATAATTATCGGGATAGCAGTCGGCTTGATCGTCACATGGCTGCTATTCCCTGTTGTCTATCAAGACACTTCGCCCGCCAGCCTGTCGCCAGCTTATAAAGAAATTTATCGCAGCACGATCGCCCAGGTCTATGCCGCCACGGGAAACCTTGAACGGGCAGCCAGCCGTCTTGCGCTATTAGAAGATGAAGATATTATTTATGCGCTTGGTGCCCAGGCACAGCGCGCCCTGGCGGAGGGACAAGAAAAAGAAGCCCGAGCGCTGGCATTATTGGCATCAGAAATACAGGCTGTGATCCCTGTCGAAACATCTGAGTAAGAATTGGCAATCAAGTCATAACAATTAAACACTAATAGTGTTTATCAATCCCCTTCATTGAGTGGGTAGCGGTAAACATTTGTAATTCGCCGGACAAATCCCATCGATTGATATAAACGATTTGCCGCTTCACGACCGGGATTAGAACTCAGGTTTAATTCTCGCAAACCTACCTCTCGCGCCTTCTCAATGCATGCCTCCGTAAGCGCTTTACCAATACCCATATGGCGCATATTTCGGTCAACAACCACATCCTCAATCCAAGCATGGACCCCGGTTGGCGTTTCAAAGGTGGCTAATGCTGCCGTTCCGACAATTTCCCTGTCATTATCAGGGTATCTTGCAATAAAAATCTTGGTGTTTGGTGAGTCGACCATCCGCATTAAGGCTTCGGGTGTTGGCGGGGAACTGTATTTTGTAAGCTGTGGAATAAGCCTCTGGAATGCTTCAAGCACCTCCAGCGTAACTTTTTGTAATTCATATATGATCATCGACCTTCCTCCTCAACATAATCTTAATTTTAGCATCGACTTAATTACAAATCTGCATTAACCCAGCGGTTTTTTGTTAAAATAGTGTTATCAAACACAACGAAGTGAGGTCAAACATGAACAAGGAACAAGAAAAAATCATTAATAATTTTAACAACAGCCTTTTAGCCTTTGACGCAGTCCTTGAGAAAGTGCCCTTGGAAGGTATGGGCTGGTCTGAAAAAGAAGGTGAGTGGACTGTTCGGCATGTGATTCATCACGTAGCTGAAGACTGCAATGTGTATGCATTCATTATTGAGCGTGCACTTGCAATGCCTGGTTCAAAAGTTGTCTTTGGAGATTTCCCGGGGAATAATATCTGGGCAGAACGATTAGGGTTTGGTGAGCGACCGATAGAATCTGCAGTCGCGCTTATGCGGGCACACAGAGCATTTTTGTCTGATATGGTTTCATATTTCCCAGACCGCTGGGATAACAATGTGATATTTTTTAACGACGAAGGTAAGGAGCTTGCCAAAAGCACCGTGAAAGATATGATGATTATGCTCACAGAACATATGCAAGAGCATACCGAGATGGTCAGCAGCATTTTAAAAGCAAACCTTGAATAACACCTTCGATCAATATTAATATTTTAAATTTCTCTGACTAAGAACTGTCCAGTTTTGACGAAAAATTGCTGGTGGGTATAATTTAATCAAATATTACTAAAATTGTAAAAATTATCCGTTTAATGGATTTTTATTTTTGAAGAATTATAAGATCATAGCCGCCCCTTCTCCCAGAATTCATTGTGCCTTATTTTAAATGTACAGACTCAAAATGAAAGAAGCGTGCAGAAATGAATAAAAGAAACAAGAAAGAAAAAGAAAAAATATTGAAGAAAGTGCGGCCAATAATTTTCTTGGTCGTTGTATTACTAAGCGCCTGTCAACCAGTACCCACACAAGAAGTGACAGAAACTATCATATCCGAACCTGCGGCACAGGACACCCTGGCGCCCACTGAACCGCCAGTGGAAGATCCTACTGAAACCTCACTGCCTGATGCGCCCACACAAGCGCCTGTTTTTGAGCCATGGATCACCCTGGAACCTATCGCCTCTGGTTTGACTGCGCCTGTTGCATTGGCAGCGCCTGATGATGGCAGCAGCCGAATCTTCATTGTTGACCAGGTCGGATTGATCTATGTTGTGGATAGTGAGGACAACTTGTTGGAAACGCCATTCATGGATATCCGCAATCAACTGGTCAACTTGAATTCAAATTATGATGAGCGCGGCTTGCTTGGTATGGCTTTCCATCCTGATTATGTGAACAACGGCCGCTTTTTTGTGTATTACAGCGCACCTCTACGCCCTGGCGGACAGGCGGGTTATAACCACACCAGCGTTCTCTCGGAATTTCTCGTCTCTGAAGGGAACCCTAACCTGGCTGAGCCTGATACAGAGAAGATCATCCTGCAAATTGACCAGCCGCAGGGAAACCACAACGCCGGTGCTATCGCTTTTGGACCGGACGGCTACCTTTACGTTCCCCTAGGTGACGGCGGCTCCGGCTCCGATGTTGGGCCAGGTCACCCCGAAGATTGGTATGAGGTAAATGCTGGCGGCAACGGGCAGGACGTCGAGGATAATATGCACGGCAGCATATTGCGGATCGATATCGATAATGGTGATCCCTATGCGGTGCCTGAAGACAACCCAAAGATCAGCGAAAACTTCCCTGAAATTTGGGCTTACGGCTTCCGGAATCCCTACCGTATGGCTTTCGACATGGGCGGGGACCATGAGCTCTTCCTTGGCGATGCAGGCCAGGAACTTTGGGAAGAGGTCTCCATAGTCACTGCTGGTGGAAACTACGGCTGGAACGTAAAGGAGGGAACGCATTGTTTCAGCACAGCCAACCCCGGTACGCCTGATGCAATTACCGACTGCCCCACAGAAGACCCACTGGGCAACCCGTTGATTGACCCAATCATTGAATTTCGCAACTTGAAACATCCCGACGGCGGTCTGGGTTCAACGATCATCGGCGGTGTGGTGTATCGTGGTTCGGACCTTCCCGCATGGGATGGTCGCTACATTTTTGGGCAGTGGAGCATCAGCTCGCCAATCCGCCAGGGCGGCCTATCCGTCGCAACCAGGGCAGACCAGGGTTTTTGGGATTTCGAGGAAGTGCAGATCGTCAATAATGGAAATGGCGATTTGGGCGCATTCCTGCTTGCGTTGGGGCAGGACCAGCAGGGCGAGGTCTATGTATTGACTTCGTCGAACGTCGGCCCCAGTGGCAATTCGGGGATGGTCTACCGGATCAATGCCCCTTAGAAAATTTTTATAAAACTAACTGAGGACTATTGCAATTTCATTAACCTTTCGGAGTGTGGGTTGAAACCTGCACTAATTTCTTTTGCTGAAAAGATCATAACAATAAACAAATTTTATTTTAAGACCATTTTTGCAGACTTTAGTCTGGACTCCGAAATTATTTGCATTCCTTTATAACATCAAAGAGGTTGCCTTTCACGGCAACCTCTTCATAAATTCAATTCAAATTTTGTTTGTTGTTTATTTCAGCAAATGTGCTTCTAAATGCACTTCCACAGCTTTCAATGCTTTTGAAACCGGGCAATTTTCTTTCGCACCAGAGGCAATTTTGGCAAAGTCTTCCATCTCAATATCCTGGACCTTTGCTTTGGTCACCAATTTTATGTTGGTGATTGAGAAACCCGATTCGCCTTTCTCCATTGAGACAATCGCTTCTGTGCTGATCTTATCGACCACATAACCCGCTTTGGTCAGATCACCTGAAAGTGCCATGGAAAAACAGCCTGCATGTGCGGCGCCAATCAGCTCTTCAGGATTGGTCCCCACGCCATCTTCGAAACGGGATGTAAAAGAATACTTGCCTTTAAACGCACCGCTTCCAAGTTTAAGTTTGCCCTTTCCCTCTTTGAGATCACCTTTCCAAACGGCTTTAGCTGTTCTTTTAATCATTTTTCACTCCTTTATAATTGTTTTATTTATCAGTCCTCTATCTACAATCACTTTACCTGTTTAATATAAGAGTTCCATTAGCAGTCAATTGTTTTCAGCTTTTAGCTAGTAACTATCAGCTATCAGCTATTAGCTATTAGCTATCAGCTTTCACCTATCACCTATCAGCTTTTTCCCATTCAAACGCCGGTACAGTAACCCAGGCTCCGTTTTGTTCAAAGGCATAATAAGGCAGCCACAGCAAGCCAAACATCTCTGTAAAGATATTTTTCTTATAGGGAGAAACCGGTTCTTCAATCACCTGGTCAATCACGGATTCAAATTGTGTTTCCACATTTTTAAGTTCTTCAGCCAATTCTTTATCCATCTCTTTCAGATCCTCCTCAATCCTGGCAATCTCCAGCTCGCTCTCTTCCACATCGGCTTTAGCCTTGCTGGTCATGCGGCGTTTCGTCAGAGAGGTGCTGAGACTGCGGCGTCTCCCACCGATCAAACCAAGAACATTTTCAACCAATTTTCCGCCTTCTTCCATCCGGCGATGGCTGAGTTCCTGCTTATCTTCTTCAAGCTCCTGCATTTCATCCTGAAGCATATCTTCCAGTTTGTCTAACTTCGCTTCATATTTATCTTTGATGGCTTCAATCGCCTGGTCCTTTTTATCCTCAACGGCATCCTCACACATTTTTCGAAATGCCTCGCCTGAAACTTCAGGACCTGCAACAACGCCCAAAGTCTGATTGATGCGCAGTGTCATGGTTTGGGTACGATAAATCCACTCTATGAAATCTTTTTCTAAATCACCAATAACATTACCGCCTTCAATACCAAGAACATCCAGGGATTCAAAATAGGATCCTGGCTGTGGTGATTGAGATAATCTATTCAGGTTAATGGGATCGGTTTTGAAATTTTCCCAGCGGACCAGTCCCTTTTTTCGGTACTCATCCATCTTTACGGTATAAAGCGCTTCATGACTGATGTTATATTTTCGATCTAAATAAGCCACTCGTGCCTGGCCAGCTAAAACCGGACGATACAGGTATTGAGGCTGCGGCATTTCACCTGCAAGACGGGTGTTTGCTGCCTTCAATGCGGATTCAGGGCCAAGATTGACCGGGTAATACTGCACCTTAACTGATCCCTGGATAACCGGAACAACCGTCTGACCCAATGAAGCTTTTGTCTTTTCCTCAGCAGTTCCGGACACAGACTGATCACGCCGATCAACGCCATGGGATTTTGCACTCACAAGGGCGTTAAGTTCCGGTAGTTGGGTTCGTGTGAGCGGTCCGGGTAAATAGTTCATCGCCCAGCGTGTATGAAACACCTGGGGTTCATCCTCATGAACGTTATGCAGCAAGAACACACGCTTATCAATCTTTGAGATCATCCGGTCAAAATCCCCACGATTTATGCCGGGTGCAGCACCTTCTAAGCCGTCAAGCAATCGGGCTTTATCCTGGTCCGTTTGCAATTTTCCGACCATCCAGGTACCGGCATTGGACAGGGCTTTGTAATCCAGGTCTACAGGGTTCTGGGTAGCAAGCACCAGCCCGACACCAAAGGCGCGTGCTTGTTTTAACATCCGTAAAATGATGCTCTTGCTGGGCGGGTTTGCGACTGGCGGCAAATAGCCTGCAATCTCATCAAAATAAACCATGACACGCAGGCTGCCCGACCCCTTTTGGGATCGCATCCAGGTTTCTATGGCTGTGTAAAGCAGCGTCACAAAGAACATCCGCTCCTGGTCACTTAAGTGCGCCAGGTAAAACACACTGTGGCGCGGCTTGCCATCCGGCGTGAATAAAAGCGCGCCAATATTAAGCGGCGCACCCTCTAACCAGGTGTGAAATGCTGGGGCAGCCAGGAAATTGTTGAGCAGCATTGCCAATTTAAAACGATCACCATCAGGGTAAAACTGGTCTAAAGAAAAGACACCTAATTTATCAAACGGTGGTGATTGGACATGGGTGATGAGGGTCGCCATATCCAGGTCTCTACCTTCCTGCCAGGCGTGCTCGAAGATATTTGAAAGCAGAATATGTTCTTTGGTTCTGACCGGGTCAATATCTTTGATACCGATCAAGCCAAGGACAGCTGTAACCGTACTCGATATCTTATCCCGCAGAACTTCTTTATTGCCCTCCCAGGGGATCGTCGGTGCAGAAAAGGAAGCCAGAATGCTCACTGGTAAACCCGAATCTGAGCCCGGCGTGTAGACCGCAAACTCTGCAGCATCCCGTAAAGCCTCAAGCTGGGGTTTTTCAATGCCATAGGATGCCAAACCGTTTTTCCAAAGTTTTGCTGCTTTTTCTGCCGCTTCTTCCACGCTGATCCCGTCACGACGGGCAGCATCCCGATCAACCCATGGCTTGAAATCCTCCGGCAGTAAATCCGGGAAGTGCAGCAAAAGGTTAGTCAAGTCGCCTTTAGGGTCCACAATAATTGCCGGGATTCCTTGCAGGGCAGCTTCCTCCAGAAGTATCACACCAAGGCCTGTTTTACCAGAGCCTGTCATACCGGTGATGACGCCATGTGTTGTTAAATCATCCGGATCGTAATGAACCAGATCCTCACCCATTTTCCCCGCGTCAAGATCGTAAATTTTCCCTAAGAAAAAATCACCTGCCATAATACCTCCTGTGCTTGTTTGTCTCTATTAGTATACAACAAGGTGATAAGACCGTGTTTTTTTAAAAAATGAATCAAAAAAGGAGGCTGAAAAATCAACCTCCCGTATCATCTGATCGTTCAATACCTATGGTCGCCAAATACCGCTTCGCCTTGGTGTGACCTCCTCAGCGGTGATGAAGGCATCAGGATCAATCTTTAATGCCAGAGCTTCAACATCATCTGCCTGTTTGCGACGAACATGGCAATCAACCAGCATAAAATTGCTTTCGCGCCCACGGGCTGGAATTTCGGTAACACCGTAACCTTCCGCTCGCAAAGCATCCGCGATCTCGGTGCTGTGACCGCGGCTGATAATACTGAAATGTGTAAAGCCGATCGCCAACTGCTTTTCTATCGCCATTCCCAGGACAGTCCCCGTTGCAAAGCCCGCAGCATAGCCAATAATATTGAGCGGATTGCTCAGATTATTCAAAACTTGTCCGATGATCATCACAAACAAGACCGATTCAACAAATCCCAATACCCAGGACATTGTCCGTTTTCCACGTAGTGAAAACATGAATCGTAAGGTATCCAAAGCAATATTGATTGTTCGGGCAGCAAAAATACCAAGTGCAATCAGCCAGGCTGCCGGAGAAAGAAATACATCCATTATTTTTCCTTTCCGTTGCGTTCTTCAATACCCTTCAGCAATGCTGGATGATAATACTGGTTCACATATTCTTTAACCATTCGGCGCATGCTGAACTGTCCCGCCAGGGTGCGGATATTTTCTTTCATGTGAGCTATCCATTCGCCCGGCAAATTGTCTGCCGAACGCTGTTCGTAATACATGGGGACAATTTCATTTTCAAGGGTGTCGTAGAGACTTAAGGCGTCCATCTCATCCTGCTTTTCCAGATCATCATCTCTTGTGATATCATCGCCAATCGCCCAACCATTGTGCCCGTTGTAACCTTCGCGCCACCAACCATCCAAGACCGAGAAGTTGAGCACGCCATTTAGCGCTGCTTTCATACCCGATGTACCGGAAGCCTCCCTCGGTCGGCGTGGGGTGTTCAACCACACGTCAACACCCTGCACCATGTAACGGGCGATATTCATATCATAATCTTCCAGGAATGCCAGCCGGCCGCCAAATCGGGCATCCTTAACCGCCCTGTAAACTTCCTGGATCATTTGCTTGCCAGGTTCATCAGCCGGATGTGCCTTACCCGCAAAAATAAATTGCACGGGCATACGGGCATTTGTTACGATATTCAACAGTCGATCATAATCCCGGAAGATCAAGTTCGCGCGTTTATAGATCGCAAAACGCCGCGCAAAACCAATGGTCAGGGCATAAGGATCGAGCAAAACGCCGCTTGCGATGGTTTGCACTGGGTGAACCCGGGTGGTCTTCCACTGCTCTCGGCCGCGGCTGATGATATAAGCCACGAGTTTTCGTTTTAGATGCCGGCGCACCTTCCATAATTCTTCGTCCGGAATATTTTCTATCTGTGCCCACAGGTCAGGATCATCAAGATGATCTGCCCAATCAGAGCCTAAATAGCGTGAGAAAAGTATCCCCATCCGGCGAGCCAGCCAGGTTTCAGTGTGTATGCCGTTGGTGATGTAACCGATCGGCACTTCGTCAACATCCTTTTCGGGCCACAGGAAACGCCACATCTCCTGGGCAACCTTGCCGTGCAATTCGGAAACGCCGTTGCGGAATTCCGATAGTTTAAGGGCTAATATCGGCATGCTGAAGGCATCGCCGCCCCAGGATTGTTTGACCTTTGCAATATTGATAAATTCATCCCGTGTCAGCCCAAGATCAGACCACACCTGGACAAAATATTTATCAATCAACCATAAAGGAAATTCGTCGTTCCCTGCAGGGACAGGTGTATGGGTGGTGAAGATGTTGCTGTGTTTAATGATTTTGCTGGCTTGATCAAAGCTCTTGCCATTTTTGACGTATTCCAGGGCACGTTCAAGGGTTAAGAAGGCTGAATGGCCTTCGTTCATGTGCCAGGCAGTGGGTTCATACCCGAGTGCACGCAGCGCGCGAACCCCGCCCATACCCAGGAGAATTTCCTGTGAAATCCGCAATTCCAGGTCGCTGATATACAAGCGATCGGTTAGCTGTCGATCTTTAGGATCGTTCTCGGGGATATTTGTATGCAGCAAGTACAACTTCACCCGCCCGATATTTAATTCATAAATCCGGGCATATGCCTTGCGACCCGGCAGATCAATCGAGATTTTGACGGGCTCTCCATCTTCATCCATGATCCGTATCAGGGGCAAAGCGTTGAAGTCAATCGGCACGTTGTCTGCATGCTGCCAACCATCTTCACTGATACGCTGTGAGAAATAGCCATAAGTATAAACAAAGCCGACGGCAACCAGGGGAATACCAAGGTCACTGGCTTCCTTCAAATGATCGCCAGACAGAATACCCAGACCGCCTGCATAAACCATCAAGGATTCATGAAGACCAAATTCAAAGGAGAAGTAAGCCATTAATTCATCTGTCAGATCCGGGTAGCTTTTGGAAAACCAGGTGTCTTTTTCCTTCATGTAACGATCAAATTCATGCATGACCCGATCATATTGATCCAAAAAATAGCGGTCATTGGTTGCTGCATTCAATCGGGCTCGATCAACATCCCGTAGAAATACGATGGGATTATGATAGCTATCTTCCCATAACAATTCGTCGATATCCTTAAACAACCGTTGGGCTTCCGGATGCCATACCCACCATAAGTTGTAAGCCAGATCACTCAGCCGTTTAATTCGGCGTGGGATGTTAAATTTTATGGGTTTTTCCCTGACAATATCCTTCATAATTTCACTGCCTCTCTTTTAAAAGTAATGCCTGCTGAAATAAATACGATCTATTTCCGCAGGACATCAAAATATCGTAAAAATAAGATTGTTTTCTGTTCATCTTTCATCGTGACAGTCAATAATGATACCACAAAGGCGTTTGATGAGGTCATTTTAATCATCTCTGAACGCATTGTTAAAGAAACATGCAGTTATGGCAGGGCACCATAACTGCTGGATTTTTACTCCATTTACAGGCTAAGTTAAGATTTGATTTCCTTTACAACATCAATCCCGTTCAAAGCCATATGGTACAGGAAAGTCGCATGAAGCATGTCACCATGGTGCGGCATTGCTGGTGAATTCTTTGCATCTTCAACAGAAAGATGCCAGGTTTGGACGCAATTAGTCGGCACAATCACACGCTGTTTTCGATGGTAAGCATTGGCTCGCAGCTTTAAATAGGTCGCAAGCTGGTAAGCACAAATATCTGTCACATCGCCAACCGCGATAAAGGTGTTGATATGCTTTCTTTGATCAACCCATTCATCAAATCCATTATTTAAAGCCGGGTGGACTGAATCCTTATAGATCGTGGTCAATTCTTTATAAAACAGGAGATTTTTAATCTCGTCAACTGTTTCTGCCTGGTATGTGCCTTTGATGACGTGTTCCCCAAAAGCCTCAAATTCAAGGGAGTCTTCTGTATGAGCATCCTGCACCAGTAATATGTCTCGCAAACCACGATCCCAGGCTGATTGCATCAGATTTGCTATCTGTGCACCGATGGGTGCGACCCTGGGACTGGAAAGCGACCCTTCATAGAGAAAGCCGTAAATCACATCAATTGAGATGATGGCTGTTTTCTCCGGCTCGGGAAAAAGATCATCAAATGCTGCTGAAGGTCGCGAATCTAACCAATTTTCGAGATAATCAAGGAAATTTGCGGATTTTGTAGCCAGGGACATAATAGCCTCCTTTGCTTATTATTTTTTTCTAATTTTATGATAAGGAATGAATCTCAGAATGGAATTAATATCCCTGGGTCCCTATGGCTCCCGCAAGCAAGGGGAAATTTATTTATTTTGTCTAATCCAGCATGTAAACGGTAATCAGGAAAGTCCACCATAAAACATGTGTCGTCCTGAAATTTGTTTATATTTTTACCTTATTAGTTTTTTGGAGTGAGGGGTCCTGCCCTGCAAAGGGTTAGCTCGAAAAGAATTTGAATAGTGAAATTTTATTATTTTCAAAATAAGACTGAACGTAACAAATCAGCATGATCATTTTGGATCATCGTAGGTCACGACCAACCATGCACCACTCACTTCTCACCAATCACCATCCTGTAAACGTAAATCAGGACGACACATAATCACCTAATACCTGATCACCTACTACCTAATAGACAATTTCACTGATTTTTGAAAGAGTCCCCAGGTGGTGATGGGCGATGACCTCCCGCACCGTCGCTGTCAAACCACGCGCAACCAGGCTGTGGGTGTGAGCAAAACCCTCCGAATAGCTGACGCCGTCCAGCAGCGGACCTTCAGAGATACCGGTTGCAACAAAGAAGGTGTCCTCAGAGGAGACCAGATCATCCAGAGTCAACACCTGGTTTAAGTCACATCCGGCATCAAGTGCATGCCGGCGGTCATCCTCGTCACGGGGCCATAATTTCCCCTGGAATCCGCCCCGCATGGCTCGCAAACCGCAAGCCGCCAGGACTGCCTCCGGCGTGCCGCCAATCCCCAATAACACATCGATACCGGTACCAGGCCAGGCTGCCATCAAGGCGCCTGCGACATCCCCGGCCGGGATCATCCGGATGCGCGCTCCTGCTTCACGAACCTGCTGGATTAAATCTTTATGGCGGGGCCGATCCAGGATAACAACCGTCAATTCATCAATATCCATCCCCTTTGCCTTGCTGATCTTCCTCAAGTTATCTTTCACGGGAGCATCAATATCGATTACGTCTTGAGCTTCATGGTTAACCGCAATTTTATCCATATAAAACATAGGACCCGGGTCAAACATTGTCCCTCGAGGTGAGGCAGCGACTGTGGCAATTGCGTTTGGCATCCCCTTTGCCACCAGGGTCGTCCCTTCAACAGGGTCCACAGCAATGTCCAGCTCGGGCGGCTCGCCATTGCCAACCATTTCCCCGTTAAAAAGCATCGGTGCCTTGTCTTTTTCACCCTCACCGATCACGATCTTGCCATCCATATCAATTTCATTCATTAATAATCGCATTGCATCGACAGCAGCACCATCTGCATTGTTCTTATCCCCACGACCAAAGTGACGCGCAGCAGCCAACGCACCTGCTTCTGTCACACGAACCAGTTCCAGGGCAATATTGCGGGTTGGTTTCCTTTTATCCTCCATCAGCACACTCCCTTTCAAGAACCTGAGATCATTAACATTAGTATAAACCTGAATCCATTTTCACAACAATACCCTCGTAAGATGAAATCACGCCCAATAACCAGTATAATTCATCCATCCAAAAAATGAACAAGGTGATGATATGACTATTGACATGATTGCTTTTGACGCAGATGACACCCTCTGGCACGCTGAGGTCATTTTTAAAGATGCACAGGAAAAATTTTGTAAAATCCTTTCAGCATGGCATGACCCAGAAATAATTCACAAAACTTTGTTCGAAATTGAAACCGGCAATATCGCACTGTATGGTTTTGGCGTCAAATCTTACACCCTGTCCATGATTGAGGCAGCTGTGAGGCTCTCTGACGGTGAAATCACAGCGAATGACATCAACGAAATCTTGAAAATTGGGCAGGTAATGCTCGAATCGGAATTTCCCCTGCTCCCCGGCGTAAAAGAAACTTTGGAGATGCTATCAGGCAAATATCCCATGATGGTCATCACCAAGGGTGATCTTTTAGAACAAACAACAAAAGTTAACCGATCCGGATTAACAGGCTATTTTTCAGCCATCGAAGTTGTCAGCACGAAATCTCAGCATACTTATCACCAGCTGATGAAAAAATATGATCTCAACCCCGAGACTTTTGTGATGGTGGGCAATTCACTGCCTTCGGACATCCAGCCTGTTTTATCCCTGGGAGGGACAGCCATCCATGTCCCTGCGGATACCACCTGGGCACATGAGTTGATGGATGACTTTGATAGTACACAGAAAAATTTTTACGAAATTGAACATATTGGGCAGCTTACAGATCTTTTACCAAGAATTAAATAAGACCTCATGTTTTAGAGCAGTGAGTCATAATAAAAAAGAAAGCCTGCTCTCCATGCTGAAAATTTTTCTTCACTTCAACGAAGCCCAAACCCTTAACATATATCAATAGTGGAAAGCCAACCCCAGTCATGCTCTCAAAAACCGATTTCCTGTTGTTCCTTGAAGCACCCATGCACCTGTGGGCAAAAATGCACAACCAGCTGCAGCAAAGACCCCTTTCACCTTACGAACAGCACCTGATGCTGCAAGGCCAGGAGGTTGAAGCACTGGCAAGAAAATACATCGAAACCAATTTGCTGCCCAATTATTCAGATGCCCAGCTTTTATGGCAGCCGACTTATCATGATAAGCAGTTTGAAATCCGTGCTGATGCAGTCATCTGGGATAAGACTGGTGATTGGTACGATCTATATGAAATCAAATCCTCAACAGGCATAAGAACAGATCACGAATACGACCTAACCTTTCAGCTCCTCTTACTCAAAACCATTCTGAACATGCGACACGCCTTTATTGTGCATATCAATAAGGATTATCAGTACAGCGGCGAAATTGACATCGGACGGTTATTTTCAGTAGAAGAAGTTTCAGAAAAAGTCGAAAAAAGGCGTGAGGATGTCCTGGCGCTTCGCCAGGCTGCAATGCAAGTCTCCCTGGTGCCGCTGCCCAACCCCTCCCTTGCCTGCACCAAACCGCAATCCTGCCCCTGCCCGAACCTGTGTCACCCCAATTTGCCTGAAAACCCGATATACAACATTCCATATATTGGCAAAAAAGCCCGCACTTTGAGGGAAATGGGGATCACAGATATAAACGCTATCCCTGCTGACTTTGCGCTCAACGACAAGCAGCACAGATATGTCCAGTCTGTAAAAGAAGCAAAGCCCTTGATTGACAAAGGTTCGATCCGTGACGCGCTGGCAATCCTGGAATACCCGCTGTATTTTCTTGACTATGAAACCTTCAACCCTGCCATCCCCTTATTTCCCGGTTATCGCCCCTATGAGCATATCGTCTTCCAGTATTCTCTGCATGTCATCCGCGAGCCGGGTTCGAAACCGGAACATTTTGAATGCCTGATCACCGATAAAATTGACCCTGCGCCGATGATCGCGAGGGATTTATTGGATCATCTCGGTGATACAGGATCCGTTATCGTTTGGAACCAGAGCTTTGAAGCGTATCGCAATCAAGACCTGGCAGGTCACTGCCCCTCCTTCACAGAACAATTGGAAAGCATTAACGATCGTTTATTTGACCTGATGAAAATTTTCAAGGATGGCGATTATATTCACCCCGATTTCCACGGCAGCGCATCGCTTAAGGCTGTACTTCCCGTTCTATGCCCAGAATTGCGCTATGAAAACCTGCAAATTACCAATGGCGAAGAAGCCATGATGACCTGGTACTGGCTGCAAACGAGTGAACTGGATCCAGCTGCCCTGGCTGAAACGAAAGCCGCCATGAAAGCCTATTGTGAGCTGGACACTTATGCAATGGTTGCAATTTTCCATCATTTACAAAAGACAATCAGGAGGTCAGATGAACCTTAATGACGCAATATCCCAGTTAGAACACCAGGGAAGTGCCGTTGCATCCCTTGGAAAAAATGTTTCAACCGAACAAGCCCGGTGGAAACCCAGCCCGGAGGATTGGTCTATCCTGGAAGTGCTTAACCACCTGGTCGACGAAGAAATCCTGGATTTCAGGCGCCACTTGCATCACATCCTCTTCACGCCTGACGATGCCTGGCCAAATATTGACCCGCAAGCCTGGGTGATTGCGAAAAAATACAATCTTCGCGATCTTGATACAACATTGGAAAACTTTAAATCCGAACGAGAAAAAACGATCCGCTGGCTGTCAGAACTCAAAACCCCCAACTGGGATGCAAGCATCCAAATGCCCTGGGGAAAATTATCAGCAGGGGATATGATGGCATCCTGGCTGGCACACGACTTACTCCATTTACGCCAGTTAGTTGAGCTGCGTTATCACCTGACATCAACCGACAGCTTACCTTACATGCTTGAATATGCCGGTAAATGGTAAATTAGGAGCAAAACATGGAAGCGATAATTACAAGATGCGGCTATCGTTGTGATTTGTGCCTTGCTTATAAACCTAATATTGAAGCACACCCGGAAAATCGTCAAATCTTGAGCGATGGGTGGTACAAGTATTTTGGCTTTCGTATTCAGGCTGAAGATATCTACTGCGACGGGTGTTTATCTGAAGGTGACAAGCTGATAGACAAGAGCTGTCCAGTGCGGCCGTGTGCGATTGAGCGCAGGATTGATCATTGCGGCCAATGTGAGGTATTCGTCTGTGAGAAACTTCAGAGTCGTCTGGTCGATTTCGATGAGATCCAGGTAAGGTTTGGTGAAGCTATCCCACAGGAAGATCGACAGCGCTTCATTACCCCTTATGAAAATAAAGCCCGATTTACAAATCGTTTCGCTTGAAAACAAAAACCCGCGCTTCAAGCCGCGGGGTTAACTTTTATGGCATTAAGATTATTCAACCCGCAATGTTCTCACACCATTGATATCAGAAAGTGTGTCGATCAATTCTTCCAGTTTCTGGTCGCGCTGAATTCTTGCTAAAACCTGGATTCGAATGCGCTTGTCCTTAACACTCTTCTGGATATTGAAACTCCCAACCGAATCTGCAGCTTCCTCCACAATGTGCCGGACATTTTTTACTACGCCCTTTTTATAACTGGCTTCGATGGTTATAAACCTTGAAACCGAAGTGCGGACCCAGCGATTCTCAATGATATTTAATAAAGCCAAAACCACGATCATCAGGCCTGTTGTTACAACCCCGATCAGGTAATAACCGGCGCCGACTGCCATCCCAACGATTGCCATGGTCCATAATGAAGTCGCTGTGGTCAGACCTTTGACTGAAAAACCATATCGCAAGATCGCACCAGCACCCAGGAAACCGATACCAGATATAACCTGTGCTGCTAAACGAGCAGGGTCTGCGGGTGTGCCTGGCCTTGCAAACAGGTAGCCAAGATTAACCGACAGGACCATTGCCAGGGTTGCACCAATCACCAATATCATGTGGGTGCGAAGACCGGCAGGCTGATCATGACGCTCGCGTTCAAATCCAACCACTGCACCCAATGCAGCCCCTACAAGGATTCGCAATATAATTTGAGTTTCTGAAATCATAGGTTGTCTCTCCTGTGAATCAAGTGCCGTTTTATACGCTTGTGATAATTCAGAAATTGGATAAAACAATATCCAAAGCGGTGAAACAAGCCTTGATATTAAGCTGCCAGCCCAGACCTGGATAAATAAGCCGGTGTGTGACTTATCATAAAAACTAAGGGAATATCTGGGAACTGGTAGAAACCTTCCAACAATTTAAGTTGAACTAATGATTCTAACATGTTCACAGTCTTAATTGTAGGGCATTTTCTTAACTTTGGAAACACAGGTGTATTCAGCTCAATCTTTTTTTGATCTTCCCAGGGGTCTTTACCTCTTTGACGGGGTTACAGATCCGAATCGTCGATAGTGAAACCAGTATGGGGATCAATATATCCTGGATGTGCTGCTAAATTAAGCGTGCCATCAATTTCGCGAATCTCAAAAGATACAGATAATGGCTGCACACCTTCCCCTGTTATTGACATCGTATATGATCCCATATCGTAGATCGCTTCATATGTCAAAGGGAACACTGTTTCACCCGCAGAAATTTCGGGTCGATCCACAATTGTCATCTGGTTGCGAATTTCCCCATCTTCATCGGTCACCACCGCACGAATATCTGCATCTTCACCCTTGGTTTGGTCGGCGTTTGAAGTGTTTGTAATCCCCAATTTAAGAACGACCTTACCTGGTTCATGCATGGTTAGTTTTGGCTCAAACTCAAATGCCGATGTTTCTACACCTGGTTCGGGCGTCTTTTGAGAACAAGCGGAAAAAACAAGCAACAATACAAGAATTGTAAATAGAAAAGTTTTTTTCATTATTGATTACCTTTCAAAATCGGAACTTTACCTTAACCATACCGGAAAAATCCCTCTGGGTAAAAAATATGGGATTTTACAATTAATTTGGGGATTATTAGTGCTTAAACTATCGAACAATAAAGGACTACGGTTTTTTTATTACCAACAACAATTTAAACCCCACAAAGTCAGTATGATCTTCAAGCCGAAGCCAGAGCCAGCGCCCTTGCGGTAAAGCCGATTGACGGCTGAGCAATTCCCGCAAACGTGCATTAAAATAGTGGATCTTCTCTAAAGCCTGCTTATCTTCCTGGGGGTCAAGCGGGATCAAAGCTGTAAAAGCACCTCCTTCAGGGAAGAGGGTACATAAATGTTGTAAATCTTTGCGGTATCGAAAAGCCCAACCTTCCTGATCATTATAAAAGACCATCTCTGGCTGAAAATCTGGAAAAGCTTCTGCAAGATAATCTCTGACGTCTTCCCAAACCGGGAAGACTTCATTGCCAATCCTTTTCTGAATCATTTCTTCAGTTGGCTGTTCTTCCCGATTTAGAAATCGTTCTTTTTTCATCATGTTCATGATCTTGAAATTAACTTTCCTTCAGTTCTTTTCTTGTGTACGAATCAGTTATAACAGAAAATAGATAAACAAAGAGAATTGTCACGGTGAGGGCGGTGAGGACAGGTCAAATGGGAACTCAGCCTTAACCCGGCCTGGAGCACCCGGCCAATAAATGCTCAAACGATATTGTACCCCAGGCATCAATTCGTCTGGGGCACCTTCCACACCCAATGGCACCTGGAAGCGCCATGCTTCACCTGAAATTGGAAAGCACTTCCCTGCAGGCCACCAGGACAAAATTTCATCATCAGCATAAAAACTTGTATAAAGGCAATTCTCTTCTGGCAGATTGGTTTGCCCATAGAAAACAATCGCTTCATTTTCGCTCACCTGGACCCCGTTGATCCTGACCCACAAATCCTCCTCCACGCCTGAACTGGTGACTTGAACCACATCTTCAGGCAGCGTTTCTAAGGGCACATCCGAATCGCTGCAGCTCACAAGCAGCAGACTGAAGAAAAGACAGGTGATGAAAAGCCGACACTTACGATATCCTTCTTTAATCATTCATTCTCCCGAAGAAATCTCGCCCAGGTAGATGGCCGCCCGCCGCTGCCATCAGGGCGTTTTTCTGGCGTATCCTCACGCCATTGCAAAACCAAAAATTCTTGAAAGGCTTGCAGATCTTGTTCTGTAATACCATGCTCACGCCTTTGTGAGCTTTGTTTATGTACATAGATCATAAAAGTTCCCCCCGGTTTAAGCCATTTTCGAATATTGTCACGATAGACAAGCCTTCCACCTGTGAATAAGCTGTGGTAACAGCCGATATCAAGAATAAAATCGAAAGGTCTGGAAAAGTTTATTTCTCCTGTGACATCCCCATAAATCACACGCGCCGGAAGCTTTGCTTTTCTTAGTTTAACACGGGCTCGAAAGACAGAAAGCAAGGCGATGTCCATGCCGACCACATCCCACCCATTTCTTGCCATGGAGAGCAGGTTAGTGCCTGTACCACAGCCCACATCCAGGGCGCTTCCCGGTTCAGTTGTATCCAGAAACGCCGTCAATTCTGGCGGTGAAACACCTGTATCCCACGGTGGACATCCTAAATACAGCCCATTAAACCGAAGCCAGCGCAGAAGTTTCTCAAACATAATCCTTATTGTATCGTGACGCTGACCAGCTCAACACGGTACCCTGAATTTTCGTCAAAATGGATGAATTCCTTATAAAGAATCCCGATGGTTTCACAAAAGGTCTGCCTGTTTTTTGCATCCTCCCGATTCGTCGAGATGTTATAACATGTGTAGGTTCCACCTATTGGTAGAACTTCCTGATAAGGTCTCGAAGCCTTTCGGTACCCAAACAAGTCTGGCACTTCCTCTCCACGCAATTCCGGGTCGGGATACCAGCCTTGATCCTCACTCAAAGGAAATACCAATTCCAACCAGGCATCTGAAAGGTCTGTCTCCTCATTCTCTAATCGGTAAAGATGATGGCCATCCACCAGGTACCAAAAAGTACCCGTTTCAGGAGCGTTGAGGAATTCGTCAGGAGGATCCTCAGTGTGGCATGAAGCTGTGCGTTCGATTTCTGCCAGGTAATGACCATCAACAATCCTGGCATCCACAACCTTTTCCGTTACCTGCCATTGCACTTCCATTCTTTGGTCAAAGCCCAAATATTCATAAACCCAGGTGTTTCCTTCAAATAAAGGATAAACCCCTAAAACATTCGGTGCAGCCGGGTCAAGGGTGGCTAGCAGGGCCGCTTGCTCTTTGTCCGTCAACGGGTCCACTTCAGGCGTCAGCATGGTTAATTCCATGCAGGGCGTAACAGCCCATTGAGAGCAACCGCTCAATAGCGTAACTAGTACAATTAAGATAATCAATCCATGATTTTTAATCATATCAAACCTAATTTCGTGTTCGTTAAGTATACCTGTAGGTGAGAAAATCCAGATAAACTATCCCCGATTATCCCAGGACGACCACAAAATCTAAAAGTGTTCTGGTTTCACTAAAAATTTATAGGGTGGGGACAGAGCCCCACCCTACAAAATATTAAAAGGTCAATAAAGTGGCCTACTTATCTCATTCAATTATATTCTTTCTGTAGGGGCAGCCCTCTGTGGCTGCCTTAAACGAAACACAAGACATTGATAAATACATCATGCAATGTTCAAAAATCATCATTTACCCAAAATTTATCCACTTTGCGATTGTCCTGACTATTATCCTTAAAAAGATACGTCTGTTTGATAATACTGGCAGTCCCTTCTTTGATAACCAAACCAGGGCTTGGTATGATTAGATAAACAGCCTAGCAAGAAAAAGGAGACAAATGGAAAAATCAATTGAATCCACGAAGCTTTTGAACAACGGCGTTGAAATCCCCCTTTTAGGACTGGGCACCTGGGAATCCCGGGGGAAAAAATGTGAGCACGCCGTAGAATTTGCCCTGACTCACAGGTATTCGATGATCGACACTGCCCAGGGCTACGACAACGAAGATCAGGTAGGCAAAGGCTGGATGGCAAGCGGTCGTTCCCGGGAGGATATCTTCATCACAACCAAGATCAGCAGTTCGAACCAGGGGCATCAAAAAAGCCAACGGTCACTTGAGGAAAGTTTGGAAAAATTACAAACGGATTATGTAGACTTGCTTTTGATTCACTGGCCAAACAAGCACAATTTCTCCCTGACATTTGAGACCTGGCAAGCCCTGGTCGAATTGCAAGAAAGCGGACTGACCCGCAGTATCGGCGTGAGCAATTTTACAATTCCCTTGCTAGACAAACTCTTGGAAGAAACCGATGTTGTCCCTGCAGTTAACCAGGTTGAATTCCATACCTTCCTCTATCAAAAGGAATTGCTCGAATACTGCCGGAATAAAGACATCCTGATCGAGGCTTACAGCCCCATCGCAAGGGCAAAGTTTTTTGATAATAAAGAAATTCAACGGGTAGCAGAAAAGCATGATAAAACCCCGGCTCAGGTAATGTTAGCCTGGGGAATCAATCATGATCTTGTCGTCATTCCAAAGTCAACCCATGAGGGACGGATCCTGGAAAATGCGGATATTTTCTTCAAACTGGACGATGAGGATATGCAAGCGCTGGACAACCTTGATAAAAGGGTCCGGCTGGTGGACGGCCCCTGGGCACCGGATTGGTAAAGCTTGCTGAAGCTGTCTGATGCACCATTCAATACCTGGAACAGGGGTTTTGACCCTTTTCAGGCATGATTATTCCCACCTAAACAAAAAAGGCCGTGACTGAACACGGCCTGAATACGAACTTATTCTGATCGGGAGGATCTTACATCAGCCAACTTGAGCAAGGTCGACCATGTCCTCAAGAATCGTCTCGAGTGCCATGGTGTGACTGCAGCGGCCTCGGGTTTGGAAAAAATCACAGGTGCAATGCCATTTTCCTTCATCATAAGTTACTGTATGGTCATTGTTCTCACCTTCAAATGTCACCGTAAATGACTTGAATGTAATCCGTTCACGTTCCTCTGCATATCTTTTGGCTTTTTCGATCTTGCCGATCAATCCGTAGTCCATAATGCACTTTTCCTTTCTATAGAAGGGGATATAAAAAAGAGCACGCGCGGCCTTTGCCGGCGTGCTTGAATCCGATATATTTTGGTCTCACTCTTTGCATGAACACCTTTTTCCAAACAATTTATTTAACCTCAGTATAAACGGAGTCACGCACAAAGTCAACGACGTTTCTCTAAAACCAGCGCATCTTCTCCCCCTGTGTAGTATCGCTCCCAGCGATCAACGGTTCGATAACCTGCGGTCTCGTAAAGACGGATCGCCGTATGGTTGGAAGCCCGGACAGACAGCCGAACGGTCTCCGTACCAAGGGCAATTTCACATTCCTGCAGCAAGGCCTTAGCAATACCGCGCCGGCGATAGGCGGGCATCACCGCCAGGGTGGTCACCCAGCCCTGCTCTCGGGATGCCCGAATTTCTCCGCCGATAAAACCCACCATGCGATCATCCAGGACCGCCTTCAAACGAACCATACCCGGCAAAGTCAGGATGCCAATTAAATCCCAGAAAGGCCAGATATCTTCCGACTTGAAGCATAGTCTTTCAAGGTGCTTTAGCTGTGAAAAATCTCGCCATTCTGCAGTCTCGATGGACCAATTCGCAGGTTTCGAGGCTTGATTGCTGTCAGAATTTTTCATAATCGTCCTGAAGTCGTTTGTCAGGTAAATCCAAAATGCTTAAGCATTATACTCGCAAGCGGGTTTGAGACTCTTTAGTGAACTGGATCATCAGGTTAATCAAATTTGGTAATTAACATTAATACAGACCTACCCCCTGCCCCCTCCCTGAAGGGAAGAGGAAAAAGTTCAAAGTCCCTTCCTTTTAAGGAAGGGATTTAGGGTTAGGTAAACAGAGACCTATTTTACATATTTATCCAGTTATATTGCTAATATTCAACGCAATTTATGATAATTTTTCTCTGAGCAGTTTTATTGAATGTGCCCTGCCCACAATCCACACCGTTCTGCAAATAAAAACAAGTAAAATAGAAGTGTAAACACCTTATTTATGAATGATTGGCGTAATGATGAAGATAAAAATCGCACTGGCACAATTCAACAGCAAACTCGGTGATGTAAAAGCCAACCTTGAAAAGCACCTTGAATTAATTGAGGAAGCTCACAAGCAAAATGCCGACCTGATCATCTTTCCTGAGCTCTCCTTAACCGGTTATGTCTTACAGGACCTCGCCTACAACGTCGCCCTGCGTCCGCACCAGGAAGACCCTGTCTTTAACGAGCTGTTTAAAGCCAGTAAAGACATTGACCTGGTGGTTGGGTTTGTTCACGAAGACCGCCGGCACCGATTCTACATCGCGGCGGCTTACCTTTCTGAAGGTAAAACCAGTCACATCCACAACAAGGTTTACCTGCCGACATACGGCATGTTTGATGAAGGTCGCTTTTTCGCTGAGGGGGATTCTGTGAGGGCTTTTGATACCAAATTCGGCAGGGTGGGAATGCTGATCTGTGAAGACTTCTGGCATGCCTCACTGCCGTATCTTTTATGGCTGGATGGTGCGGATATCCTTTTGTTCTCCTCAGCTTCACCGGGACGCGGCCTTGGAGAGAGTCCCCGGTTAAGCAGTTCCATATGGGTTGAACATACCAACCGCGCATATGCCGGCTTGTTTACAAATTTTGTGGTCCATGCCAATAAGGTGGGCTATGAAGACGGCTTGAATTTTTGGGGCGGCTCCACGATTTTTAATCCAAATGGCGAGCTGGTGATCCGTGCGCCAGACTTTGAAAGCACATTAGCCATCGCTGAAATAGATTTAAACCAACTGCATCGTTCACGCGCCAGGCTCCCGCTGCTGCGGGATGAACGCACAAACGTGGTCTTGCGTGAACTGGAAAGAATACTGGGTGTAAAATGATCGATCTGAGCATCAACACAGACCTGACAATAAAAATCCTGACCGGTTTCATCAAAACAGAACTCAACCGGGTTGGTTTCAACAAGACATTAATGGGCTTATCTGGCGGGATCGACTCCGCCGTCAGTTTGTACCTGTCCGTCAGGGCTTTAGGTCACGAAAACGTGCTGGCGGTGCGCATGCCATACAAAGCCTCCCCACCGGACACATTGGAAGACGCCCAAACCATGATCGATGACCTGGGCGTGCAGTCCCTGACGGTGGAGATAACCGAGATGGTTGACCCCTTGATCGATCTCTATGAAGACATGACAAAACTGCGGGCAGGCAACATCATGGCGCGCATGCGGATGATCGTTCTGTATGACCAGTCGGTGCCTTTCAAAGGACTGGTGATGGGCACCAGCAATAAGACCGAGATGCTTCTGGGCTATTCCACCATCTTTGGGGATTCCGCCGCTGCGCTTCAGCCGATTGGCGATCTGTATAAAACCCAGGTGCGCCAGCTGGCCAAAGCGCTGGGCGTGCCGGATAATGTAATACAAAAAGCACCCTCCGCAGATTTATGGGCAGGGCAAACCGATGAGGGCGAGCTGGGTTTCACCTATGCGGAGGTGGACAAATTACTGTATTTGCTGGTCGACCAGCGTTACCGTCCGGAAGCCTGTGTGGAAGAGGGATTTGACAAGGCTTTTGTCGAGCGGGTAATGGGTCTGATGCGCAGGAATCACTTCAAGCGGGTCATGCCGCCGATTGCCAAGCTCTCCCAGCGTACGATTGGCTACGACTTCCTGTACCCGCGCGATTGGGGAACGTAAGTCGTAGTTGTAGGGTGCAGTGGTGGCGTGAAGCACCTTCACTCAAAGAGTGCTCTTCGAGCAGGGTGCATCATGCGCATGCACGTTTTATGAAAAATGTGCATTTACCGCACCCTCACAGGCATGTCTCCAATATCAATCTTGTCTGATATGATTTGCTTGTTATGGAATGCATAAAATCGGCGGGATGAAATCGCATCCCGCCCTACAAAGATAATTCTCTCTTTCAAAAACCAAATAACAACGAAAATTTATCAATTTGAGACACCCGTAGGGGCTCAGCATGCTGAGCCCCTACATTTGTCAATTGGATAGAATTTTTTGCAGGCTAAGCCTAAACAGGACAGGGTTTGCAATCCGAGATGATCTATACTCAAATGATTTAGCAACTCCCGGAGTGCGGATCCTGCCTGAAGTGTAGCGAAACAACTTTAGGTGCAGAGCTCGAAGGGCGTGAGGGTCAGTCCGCTTTTGAATTCCAACTGCTACTTACAAAATGCCCTGTTTTCTTGAGGGATTTAAGATCTCAATAGAAAGAATGCCGATAGCAATATCACACACTAATTCTGATTATCCTAAACCTATTAATTTGAACGCGGTGGGAAGAGGGAATAATAATCCTTCACCGGTGAGAAGGTCCTTCGGTGTTGGCCACAGGGTCCCAACATTGCTATCGCCTGCCTGTGTGCCCGGGTGCCGTAGCCCTTATTGCTGGCAAAATGATACCCGGGGTAGACGCCATCCATTTCCACCAAGACAGCATCCCGCGCCGTTTTTGCCAGGATCGACGCGGCCGCAATCGACAGGCAGCGTGCATCGCCTTTAACAAGCGGCGTCTGGGGGACATCCAAACCAGGCAACCGCAGGTAATCCACTAAAACATGCTCTAATTCCATTTTCAATTCCGACAGCGCCCTGCTGACTGCCAGGCAGGTTGCCGGCAAAATACCAATCCGGTCGATTTCAGCCGAAGTGGCAAAGCTCACGGCCCATCCAAGCGCAGCAGCCCGGATTATTTCAGCCTTCACTTCTCGCTCTGCAGGGCGCATCACCTTGGAATCATTCACGCCCTCAAGCAGATTAGCTAGATCGGGCGCATCGCCTGGTAATACAACAGCCCCTGCTGCAACCGGCCCTGCCAGCGCGCCGCGGCCAGCCTCATCCACACCAGCGATAAAGCGCAGTCCCTCCCCCCATAATTTGTTTTCAAAGGATAAATCCGGATGGTCAGGCAAACTCGAAAGGTCAAACTTATACCTGGGTGTCATAGCCGCCCTTAAAGTCACGCCAGCGAATCTTTAATAAATCCAGTCCCATGCGCAGGGAATCCTCCACCAGGCGCACCCGGCTGTCAGGGTCGTGATACCAATCAATGGGGACTTCCACAACCTTAAAGCCCTTTTTACGGGCGATGAACAACACCTCGGCATCAAAGGACATGCCGTCCAGTGTCTGCAGTGGGAAGACAGCCTTAGCAACTTCATCCCTGAAGCACTTAAAACCGCATTGCGTATCCTGCAAGCCAGGCAATACCAACCACCGGACCATCGTGTTGAAAATGCGACCAATAAAGTGGCGGTATGGGGGTTCGTCAAAACGCTGCGCACCCGGGACCTCACGGGACCCTATCGCAACATCCACGGATTCCAGGGTGGGCGGTAGAAAGCGATTTACCTGTTCAATCGGCATGGATAAATCCGCATCGCATAAAAAGCGATATTCCCCCAAAGCCTCCATCATCCCACGTTTGATCGCCAAACCTTTGCCGCGCGCTTCTTCTTGATACACCCGTAAGTTTGGCATCACTCGGGCAATATCCCGCGCAATGGCAAGCGTGCCGTCACTGCTGCCGTTCTCCACTACGATGACCTCAGCAGAATAGGCTTGACCCTGCAAGAATAAATCAATCTTTTCCAGGGACGGCGGGAGTCGTTGCGCTTCATTATGAGCCGGGATAATGATCGAAAGGTAAGGTTTTAGCAAGATTTGAGCCTTTTTCAATAAGCCAATAAGACTAAAAAATGGGAAGGAGAACGTTGGTTAAGCCCTCCGTTCGTCTTCCCATTTTTTAAGGTCGGGGTGGGCGGACTTGAACCGCCGACCTCCGCGTCCCAAACGCGGCGCGCTGGCCGACTGCGCTACACCCCGGCAGATAAGAGTATAATCCGAAGTATGTCCAAACGTCAAGCCTTCCCACCAACTTTGGCACCCTCTTTCAACAAACTTGCAGCAGCCCTTGTTTGTCTCCTGTTCCTGATGGGATGCGGCACCCGGACGATTACCCAAACCCCAGGGCAAACAACGGAAGATTCCCCTGGACCAATTATCACAGCTTCGCCGACCTCGCCCCTTGTGAGTACCTCCCAACCCAAGGAGCAAGAGCCCACGCCCACCCCGGACTGCATGGTAGAGGGCGGCGCTGTCGAAGAAATGACTTTTTCAAGCGAGATCCTGGCTGCGGATTTCTCCTATAAAATCTATTTACCGCCCTGTTATGACGCAGACCCGGATCAACACTACCCGGTCCTGGTCCTTCTGCACGGGCTGTCGTATGACAATCAGCAGTGGGTTCGTCTGGGACTGGCAAGGGAGATGGATGCAATGATCCAACATAGCGAGGTTTCACCTTTTATTGTCGTCCTGCCCCTGGAAGCGCGCTTCGCCCCGCCGGAGTCATCCCTTTTTGGTGATGCAGTCATGCAGGAACTTTTCCCCCATGTCGATTCAAATTTCCGTACGCTGGATGTGAAAGAATACCGGGCGATCGGCGGACTCTCACGGGGAGCCGCCTGGGCTGTTAGGCTCGGCTTTGAGCATTATGACCACTTCAACAAAGTCGGCGGGCACAGTCTGCCCTTGTTCAAATCCGACGTAAACCGGGTTCAGACATGGCTTACCGAAATCCCGAAGGAAGATTTACCCTTGTTTTATCTTGACATTGGTCGTAACGATCCGGATTGGCAAACGGCACTGGAATTTGCAAATCAACTGGATCAAAATGCTATCCCCCACGAATGGTACCTATTCAATGGCGGACATTCAGAATCTTACTGGTCAGCTCATCTGGCGCAATATCTTCGATGGTATGCCGGAGATTGGTAAGAAAATTTCGTCATATTGATGTACAATAGAAATTGTCCAAACCATCAACGAAAAGGGAGTAAAAATGTATCAACAAATTACAATTGTCGGTTACCTGGGGCGAGATCCTGAAATGCGGTTCACCCCCAGCGGTCAGGCTGTCACCAGTTTTTCGGTTGCGACCTCTCGCTCCTACACCACCAATGCCGGACAAAAAGTCGATGAAACCACCTGGTTCCGAATTTCAGTCTGGGGCAGCCAGGCAGAAGCTTGCAACCAATACCTCAGCAAGGGACGTCCGGTCTTAGTGGTAGGTCGACTGAGACCAGACCCCGAAACAGGTAATCCACGTGTTTTCACCCGTAACGATGGGACTCCCGGTGCCTCCTATGAAATCAATGCCTTGCAGGTTAAATTCCTTCCGGGCGGACGCGGCGAATCGGGCGGGTACCAGGAAGACATGGGTGACGACGTGGGAGGCCCCGAGGACGACGAAATACCCTTCTAGACTGGAGCGTTTATGCAAAAACCACCCATACCTGACCTGAACCTGCCGGAAGACCTGGTTTCACAGTATGTCAATTTCGTCAGGATCTCTCATACTGCCTCGGAATTCGTAATGGATTTTTCCCTGCTTTTACCGGGGGTCGTAAAGCCTGAGGTTGAATCACGCCTGGTGATGTCCCCTACGGCGATGAAACTTTTTCTGCATGCCATGTCTGAAAACATCAAACGCTACGAAAGTAAATTCGGTGAAATCAGCCTGCCAGTAAAGCATACGCTTGCCGATGACCTGTTCCGACCAAACACCTCACCTGAGGAGGAATGATGCCAATCGACCTTGAAGCCCTATCGGACCGCATCAGGGAATCCTTTGAAAGACAAAATCAAATCAGGGACGAGGCATTAGCCCAGAGCCGGAACCTGATCCGGCATGCCGCTCGCGCCATACGCGCCATCCACAGGGAAGATGCAGACCTGGCTTACGAAAACCTCAAACAGGCAGACGCCCTTGCAACGGCTTTACGAGAAGGTCTGTCTGAGGATCCGGACCTCTATTTTTCCGGTTACGCACAGGATGCACTGAAAGAATACTGCGAAGCCCACCTCACGGTTGCAACGATCCTGAACAAGGATTGGCCTTCACCAGAAGACCTGAAGGTAGAATTTGCCACTTATCTCAACGGCATGTCAGAGGTGGTTGGCGAACTTCGCCGC
This sequence comes from Anaerolineaceae bacterium, assembly GCA_016841525.1. GTDB lineage: Bacteria > Chloroflexota > Anaerolineae > Anaerolineales > Anaerolineaceae > Brevifilum. The sequence goes on along the minus strand of JAENYZ010000003.1, from coordinate 242,201 downwards.
CGCATTATGGACATCATGCGTGAAGGTCATTCACAAGAAGTGGAACGCCTGCTGGACGTGATGGATGATATCTATGCACAATTGGTCACCATGGACTTCCCGGACGCCCTGACATACGGATTGCGGCGGCGGACAGATATTGCTCGCAGCATCATCGAACGCACCCAGGCAGATGTGACCATCAGCTATCGACAGCAAGAACTCGAAAAACGCATCACCAGCCTATCAGAACAATTATCACAATTTGATTCGGAAAATCAGAACCAAAAAGACGATTAAAAATCACAATTATATTAATTTCGCTTGTGCCGGATGTGCTTAACGCCATGAGCACGTCCGGCAAATTACTCCCAGGACCACCCGCTAAAGGGAATTTTCATTTATTGACATTGCAATTATTTCAACATTATAGAATTTTGAGCATTGGAAGAAGAAAAAGACTCGCTTTTCAATATCAAAGGTGTTAGACTCATTAGCGGAGTGAATTTATGCAGGATATAAAAAATCCCTGGTTTCGACAGGAGCAAATAAGCCCTGAAGAAACCGTTTCCCAAACAATTGAACCAGAACAAACGCCCGAGCCCATGATCAAACGCACATGGGAGGCTTTGCGGCGTATTGGCTTGGGGGATTCTGCATTGCGCTTTGCCACTTTGGCCACGACCGTCTTGCTGATCCTCCTGGTTGTTTGGGTGATGGACGCGTTTTACCTGGATATTGCGCAGTCTGAAAATGAATCCTTGAGTGCTGTCATTGCTGCAAACCTGCCGAATCCGACAACCCCACCTCAAGTTCCCCTATTTAATGCTGGCGGCAGTGACGCTGTCGGGGTTTCACGCAAAGCAGACCTGTATACAGTATTACCCCTTCGGAATACACGCTATGAGGTCATTGAATACACCGTTGAATCGGGGGATTCGATTTTCTCTATTGCCGATAAATTTAATCTCAATCCTGAAACCATTCTCTGGGGGAACCGCTATACGCTTGGCGATGACCCCCACTTCATTCTTCCCGGGCAAACCCTGAATATTTTGCCCGTGGACGGCGTTTATCATATGTGGAGCGCAGGTGAAGGCTTGAATGGTGTCGCATCTTTTTATGGTGTTTCACCTGAAGACATCGTAAATTGGCCGGGAAATGGTTTGGACCCGGATGAGATTGGTGATTATGCCAACCCCAAAATCCCACCGGATACCATGCTCGTGATCCCTGGCGGTCAGGGAACCTACACCGATTGGCGCACACCGCGCATCAGCCGAGAAGAACCTGCCACAGCCCAGCACCTTGGCCCGGGTGCTTGCACCGCTAGTTATGACGGCATCACAGGCAGTCTCGTCTTCATGTGGCCCAGCACAGAGCGCTACCTTTCGGGATTTGATTACAGCCCTGAGACAAACCACTTTGCTATTGACATTGCCGGTCAGCAAGGCAACCCCATTTTCGCTGCCGATCACGGTGTGGTTGTGTACGCAGGCTGGAATGATTACGGCTATGGCGAGATGATTGTGATCGACCACGGCGCAGGCTGGCAGACCCTGTATGCGCACTTGAGTCAGATCAATGTCAGCTGCGGACAGGAAGTGATGAAGGGGGAAACGATTGGTTTGATGGGCAGCACCGGCAAATCAACCGGGCCCCACCTGCATTTCGAAATGCGCAGTGATGAATTCGGTCGGGTCAACCCATGGAATTTCTTGAATTAATCAGTGGTTCTCCAATAAGAATAATTAAATTGGCGGGATGATTTTTTCATCCCGTTTTTTTGTCATCGCGAGGAGATCGTCAGGCCGACGTGGCGATCTTCGATGTGGTTCAAGTATTAAAATCTAAGCATCTGTTAGGCAAACAATTGACCATTCTACATATGTCACTCCGAGATTGCTTCACTTCGTTCGCAATGACATAAAAGAAACATGTTGCTTTTAGAGTGCAATGATGGAAATAAAATTACAATCAAAAAGCTTTTTGTAGGGTTCGTGGATCTTTCGCACGCACCATAATCGGCATGAGTTCAAAATCAAACCTATCTGACCAAATTCGATGTAATTAAATGCCTAAATTCGGCGGGATGAAACCGCATCCCGCCCTACAAATTGATCGAGTTTATTTTTTACCCAGGACAACTTCAACTTCGTGAACCTTGCCATCACCAAAAACGGGTAACAAGGTCCCTGCGTAGGGCTGGCCATCCACAAGAACTGACCTCACTTCTTTGCAAACCCCATCCGGGTTGCCGACCCTGATGTGATAGGTTGCGCCTCTAAATTTTCGTGAGACTTCAAACCCCTCCCAGCTTGCAGGAATGCAAGGATCAACCTTCAGGCCATCATATTCCGGGCGAATCCCCAGAATATACTTCAGCCCTGCCTGGTATGTCCACGACGCCGTACCCGTCAGCCAGGAATTACGCGCCAATCCAAACTGCGGATGTTCATCACCCAAAATATTTTGCGGGTAAACATAGGGCTCACATTCAAATTCATCAACCCGGTCATTCATTCCTGCCGGGTTGATCTGGTGGTAATACTGGTATGCCCGATCACCACGCCCCAATTTCGTCTCTGCGATCATTACCCAGGGGTTAGCATGCAAGAAGATACCGCCGTTCTCCTTTGCCCCGGGAGGATAGGTGGTGACGCCACCTTTTTCAGGGTCAAAGCCGTTATACCCAGGGGTGCTGAGTTTTATCCCCCTGCTGGTGTTCAGGCGCTCATAGACAGCATCCAATGCAGCAAGGGCACGCTCTTGGGGTGCAAAGCCTGAAAGCACCGCCCAGGATTGCGCATTGGTATAGATCTGACCCTGTTCATTAGACCGTGATCCCAACGGCTGACCATGATGATCATAATAACGCACATACCAGTCCCCATCCCAGGCTGCATCGTTAACCACATCAGACATCTCTTGATAATAAGCATTGAATGTCTCAACATGGTCAGCTTGCCCAAGCATCTCTCCCAAAGCAATCATCTCTTGCAGCGCCCATCCATAAAGGTGCGCTGTGAACAAAGATTCAGCCCCCGCAGGCAAATTCACGGTGTCATTCCAATCAGCGAAACCCAGCAGCGGCAAGCCATGTTGACCTGTGTGATCATGTGTGAATTGGATTGCCCTGGTTAAATGCTCCCAGACCGTCCCACTCTCAAGGGGTTTCTCATTACGATCTTTTTCATAAAATGGGATGTCCTGTTCCAGGAAGGCGAAATCACCGGTTTCTTTAAGGTATTCCGCAGCAGCCAGCACACCCCATAAATGGTCATCGCTGTAAAACTTCGGTCGGTCTTCCTCCGCCGCAGAGTCGCCCATATTTGCAACCATGCTGAGCGGATTGAATTGGTGCATGGCGGACCCATCCATCTTTTGGACGTGAAGCAGTTTGACCAGCAATGATTTACCAGGCTCAGGTAACAGGGATACCGCCCCCATCACATCCTGCGAGCTGTCACGAAAACCCATTCCCCGTGCGCCAAACCCAAGCTGGTACAGGGAAAGGTAGCGAGACCAATTCATGGTGATGATGCACTGGCGTGGGTTATGGATGTTCACCATACGGTCGAGATTTATATCCGGTGTTTGCACCTGCGAAACGCCCAAAGCTGACTCCCAAAATGCATTTAGAGAATCAAACGCCCGTTCCACATTGTCTGGATCCCTAAAATGCTGGATAGATGGCATCGCTTTGTCAATGTCCGAAGCCTGACCTAACAGGACAATTGCCTTCTGACTCCCTCCAGCCGGGATCGGACCAAGGTGGAGCATCAAGGCAGCAATATTATCTCCCCTCAATGCAAGGGTGTTGCTGAGCTCATCGTGCTGTAAGCTGTCCGGGGAAGCCCAGCTGCCGTATCCATTTTCTCCCAAAAAGCGAGCCCGATCCGTTTCAAAGGAAGAAACTGGCAAATTGGCTGTAAAATAATTGCGCTGACGCTCTTTATTCATGAAGGGGCACTGGCTGAGCACCACCATGCCGTCATCGCCCTGGTGCAAATAGGATTGCATGGTCTGGGGCACCCAATCAGCGTTGGTCAACTGCTTGAGGGCATCAGGGTGTGTATATTCAACAACAGGGATCAAATCCACCGATTGTTCCACTTTGCTGAGGTTGGTAATTGTAATTTCCTGGATCACCAAACTTTCATTAATGGGGACAAATACACGCACATGCATTCGTAAATTTTTCGCTTCCGAAATAAAATCTGAATACCCCAAGCCTACACGACATTCATACCTGTCAGGGGATTCCCCTGTGGGCACTGGAAAAGGCGAGAAAACATCATACCCACCCTGATCCCCGGATGTTCGCACATAAAGCGTCGTCCCCCTGAATTCAGACGGGAGGCCCTGCGTGAGATACTTCGTTATACGATTCAACGCCGGGTCCTGCTTACAAATCAACATGCCGCCGGTCTGATCGACAAAACCGCCAAAAGCCAATGTGCCAATATAATTGATCCATTTGACGGGCGTCTTTGGATTTGTGATCACATATTCTCGGTGCGCATCGTCAAAATAACCGTAGGATGTCATAATATCCTCTCTCTCTTATATTTTTCTAAAATGGCACTCCAATACAGCAGGATAACTGCATTTAAGAGTTGGTTTTTTATTTTGTCTTTAATGCTTACCAGCATGAACTCGTAAGAAAACAAGAACTCGATATCTTTTTGGTCCCTTGCTGTACCTAATTATAAAACCTACCTGAAGAAATTTGTTCAGATAAAGGCTCGCTTCATCATCGACATTAACAATCCCTTGTGAGCTTCCCACAAAAACAATCTTTCTGAAGACAATCATTAATTTCAATGTTTTAATATATAATAAACCTAGATGAAAAATTCTATCTAACATATTGAGAAGGAGATTTTTTTATGAAGAAGGTAAGTGTTGCATTGATGTTGATGTTCTTGGTGGCAAGCGCGTTGGTTGCATGTGCCAGCCCGGAAGCAGACTCAGTCCTTGATAAAATTCAAGAGGCTGGCACTGTCGTTGTCGGCACGTCTGCAGATTACCCACCCTATGAATACGTGGATGAATCGGGCAATTTCGCCGGCTTTGATATTGAGCTGATGACAGAGATTGCCAAACGTATGGATGTCGAACTGGAATGGACGGACATGCCTTTTGACAGTTTGATTGCTGCAGTCCAGGAAGGCAAAATTGACATGTCGATTTCCTGTTTTAACTACAGTGAAGAACGAGATGAAAAAGTCGACTTTTCAGATGCCTACTATACATCCGAAGATGCATTCCTCGTTGCCGAGGATTTCGCCGGGACAATCACCAATGCTGAGGATGTCGCAAACTTCAAAATTGGTGTGCAATCCGGTACTGTGCAGGACGAATGGGTTACAACCGAGTTGATTGATGCTGGTTTAATGGAAGAATCCAATCTTTCTCGCTATGAACGTGTGGACCAGGCTGCGATGGACCTTCAGGCAGGTCGTATCGAAGTCATCGTGGCAGACTCCGTCCCCGCCCAGGCACTGATGGGACAATTTGGTGGTTTCAAAATTGTCTTTGAGGACATGCTCTATACCGGACCAATTAACATTGTTTTGCCAGAAGGCGATTCTGAGCTCCAGGAGAGAGTCAACAGCATCATCGCCGAGCTTCAAAGCGAAGGCTTCATTGATGATCTCGCTGTAAAGTATTTCAGCGATTAAAACAAGCGCTTAATAAAGATGAGCGATCCGGAAAAATTCGGATCGCTCATCACCGAATCCACTTAATCGATTAATTATTGCCTTCTCACGAATTGAAAAGGATCCGGCTTGGATATTATCAGGTTTATCCAATACATCGCATCGGGCACAGCCTATACTTTGGGGGTCACATTCGTTGCGCTCCCATCCGGTCTCATTCTCGGACTTATTTTAGCAATTATCTACGTTTACGGTGGGAAAATCGCTGCCAGGACCTTGAGTGTTTACAGCACGATCATGCGCGGCATCCCTCCCATTGTCCTCTTGTTCATTCTATACTTCATCATGTCGGGGACGATCAACCTGTCACCTTTTTGGGCAGGATCGATCTCCCTTGGCGTTATCAGCAGTGCATACCAGATGGAGATCATCCGGGGGGCAATTCTATCCGTCAGCGGCGGACAAATGATCGCCGCCCTTGCCATAGGCATGAGCCGACTGCAGGCAATCCGCTATATTGTTCTTCCCCAAACTTTACGGCTGGCAATCCCGCCATGGTCAAATGAAGCTGCAATTGTGATCAAAGATTCATCACTGGTTTATGCTTTGGGTGTACCAGAAATCCTGCGCCGAGCCCAGCTAATCAGCGCCAGTACGCAGCAGCCCTTCCTGGCTTATACCACGGCTGCACTTATCTATTTTGGGCTGGTTTTATTTACCAATACCCTGCTCAGGCGCCTTGAAAACCGTCTGCGCATCCCGGCGAACCCATAAATCGTGGAGTTATTAATGACAAACAAGATCCTGACGATAAAAAATCTCACAAAAATTTACGGGGATAACATCGTTTTTCAAAATATCGACCTTTCGATCAATGAAGGTGACACCGTCGTTATAATTGGACCCAGCGGAACCGGCAAAAGCACATTACTGCGATGCATCAACCTGCTCACAAAACCAAATGGTGGGCAAATTTGGCTGGACGATGAGGAAATAACCTCAAAGGAAGTCAATGAAGATAATGTCAGGCAGCATATTGGGATGGTTTTTCAAAATTTCCTTCTCTTCAACCACCTGACCGCCCTGGAAAATGTTAAGCTTGGGCTGATTAAAGTAAAGAAATTGGATAAAACGGCTGCTGAAGCAAAAGCCTTTCAAGAATTGGAAAGGGTCGGGCTGGTTGACAGGGCGCACCACTTCCCTGGACAACTTTCCGGTGGGCAGCAGCAGCGCGTTGCCATCGCAAGAGCCCTGGCGATGGACCCCCGGATCATGCTTTTTGACGAACCGACCTCTGCATTGGACCCGGAATTGATCGGCGAGGTGCTTGAGGTGATGCGCAAGCTTTCCCTAGCAGGCATGACCATGCTTGTAGTTACCCACGAGATGGGCTTTGCTCGTGAAGTGGCAGACCGAATTGTGTTCATGGAAAAGGGCAGCATTGTTGAAGAAGGCTCACCTGAAGACCTCTTTAACCGCCCAAAGTTCCAGCGAACAAGGGAATTCCTCTGGAAAATCACCGAGCTTTATGGGAAAAAGGAACAGGAAGAATAAATGAGCGATTGGCTCAATCTTTTAATTCGGTTTTTTGATGATTTCCTGGTTGGTGCAGGGGTTACCTTAGAGCTAACAGCCATCGGTTTAGTCATGGGCTTTTTATTAGGATTGGGATTGGCACTCGGCAAGGTGTACGGCAACAAACCCCTGTGCTGGTTCTCTACGGCTTACATCGAGTTGTTCCGCGGCACACCCCTGCTTGTTCAACTTTTTCTTATTTACTACGGTCTTCCCTCCTTGGGGATTACACTTTCACAAACCCTATCTGCCTACCTGGCATTGGGCTTAAACAGTGCCGCTTACCAGGCTGAATACCTGCGCGGGGCTATCCTCGCCATTGGGAACACGCAGATGACTGCCGGCAGGGCAATTGGTCTTTCTCGCTGGCAAACCATCCTGCACATCATACTCCCCCAGGCACTGCGGCTGGCAATCCCATCCTGGTCTAACGAACCCATCTTACTGCTTAAATCCACTGCTGTTGTATTCCTGATCGCCGTGCAGGACCTGATGGCAAAGGCGAAACGTGCCGCCACCACCACCTACAATCCAATCGGCAGTTACCTGGCAGTCGCTGTTGTCTACCTTGTGATGGTTTTCGCATTAAATGCCCTGTTAAAATGGTTGGAACGTAAAGCACGCATTCCGGGATTTGAAATGGAAGGCAAAAAAGGCAGTCTATAGTTTACATAAGAACGGGGCTATGCATACAGACAAACACCCGGTTTTATTTTTATAGTTGTCAAAGCCATCAAGGCAGAGGTTTTTATTCGTTAAGCAATAACAACCTTAACCGAAACCTGGGGCGCTTCCAATGCCTCTACAAGGGTTCCTTCAATCTTTTTCCCGTTGACAAACAAGCTAATATTATTCCCGGTTCCCTCACGAACAACTTCGATGTCGTAAAGGGTGCCTTGGAATTGCCGCCTGACTTTGAACCCATTCCAATCTTTGGGCACAACCGGTTCGATCCTCAAACCATCATAATCCGGTCGAATTCCTAAAATCCATTGTGTGATGGCAACAAAATTCCAGGCTGCTGTCCCCGTCAGCCATGAGTTTTTCGCTTCACCAAAACGGTCAGCCGCTTTACCCGCAATGGTTTGGGCATAAACATAGGGCTCGGAGCGATGAACATCGCTGATCGCCTTACGATTGGAAGGATTGATCCGCAAATAATAATCCATTGCACGATCCCCATTCCCCACAATTGCTTCCGCAATCATGATCCATGGGTTGGTGTGACAAAACACACTGCCATTTTCCTTATAGCCTGGAGGATAGGAAGAAATCTCACCCAAATGCAGATGATACTCGTGATAGGGCGGATCTAAAAGCACGATACCGTGCGCGGTTGCCAGATGGGTTTCGACGGCTTCAAGCGCTTTTTCCACCATGCCTTCCTTCAGCCCGATCCCTGCCATGGCACACAGACCCTGGGGCTCAATAAAGATTTTGCCATCTTCACATTGCTTTGAGCCAATCACGTCACCAAAATGGTCGTAGGCTCGCAGGAACCAATCCCCATCCCAACCGTATTCTCGAGTCACAGCCGCCATGTCATTTGCGATGTCTTGATAATATGCGGATTTATCCCCCATTCCCAAATGTTCACTTATCGCCCGCATTTCATTGGCAGCCATAATGAATAGGGCTGCAACCACAACCGATTCTGCCACCTTTCCATCACGAGAGGTTGTGGTCTGGAAGGATTCGCCCGGCTTTTCAGAGAATGTATTCAGGTTCAAACAATCATTCCAATCCGCTCGACCGATCAAGGGCAAACCATGCGGACCGATATTATCCAGGGTGTATTGAATACTTCGCTCAAGATGCTCAAATAAACTGGCTTCCGACCCGGGTTTGTTATCAAATTGCACCGCTTCCTCTAAAATACGCCAATCCGCAGTTTCTTTCAGGTAAGCGGCTGTGCCCAAAACCAGCCAGGCTGGATCGTCATTGAAGTTCCCCCCGACCGCATCATTACCGCGCTTTGTGAGGGGTTGATATTGATGATAAGCACCGCCGCTTTCAAGTTGGGTCGCCGCCAGATCTAAAATCCGCTGCCGTGCTCTTTCAGGCACCATCTGCACAAATCCAAGCAAGTCCTGGTTTGAATCTCGGAATCCCATGCCGCGCCCAATGCCGGATTCAAAATACGATGCAGATCGAGACAGGTTGAAGGTCACCATACATTGATAGGCATTCCAAATATTGACCATCCGATTGACATGTTGATCAGGCGTCGCTACCTGCAGCACATTTAAATTTGCCTGCCAGTATTGCTTCAAATCCTCAAAAGCCTGGTCAACTGCTTGCGGATCCAGATATTTCTCAATGATGGGTTCAACCCCAGCTTTGTTGATCTTTTGCGATCCGGGAGGTGAGAATTTTTGGTCGATCGGGTTTTCGAAATACCCTAAAAGAAATATTACCCGCCTGGTTTCGCCTGGTGCCAGGGAAAAACGCAAGTGATGAACACCAACTGGCGCCCAGCCTACCGTCAGCGAGTTAATGGTTTGATCCCTCTCAACCGCTTGTGGATTCTGGTATCCCCGATAGGGTCCCAAAAAAGTTTCCCGCTGCGTTTCAAAACCAGCCAGGGGCTCTGAACAGGCAAAATATGCGAAATGATTCCGCCTCTCCCGGTATTCGGTTTTATGATAGATGACCGAACCCTGCACCTCAAGTTCTCCGATGTTCAAATTGCGCTGGAAGTTCGTGGCATCGTCATTGGCATCCCAAAGGCAGAATTCAATACTTGAAAACGCCGAAAGCTGCCTGACCTCATCTGTCAGGTTTTTAATCGTCACATCCCAAATTTCGAGGGTTTCACCAGGAGGAACAAAATAACGCAGGTCAGCACGGATGCCATTGAAAGTCGACCCAATTTTGGTATAACCCATACCGTGCCGGCAGGAGTAATCCTCTAATTGGTTTTGCGTGGGCATCCAGGTTGGTGACCAGAACTGGCCATTTGCATTATCGCGCAAATAAAGATAGCGTCCTCCCAAATCCGTTGGGACATTGTTATAGCGATACCTCGTAAGACGGCGTAATCGAGCATCCTGGTAGAAGGAGTAACCGCCCCCGGTATTTGAGATCAAGCCAAAATAATCCTCAGCACCCAGGTAATTGATCCACGGCAGCGGCGTATCAGGCTGGCTGATCACATACTCACGATTAGAATCATCAAAATATCCAAATTGCATCATTCCCTCCATCAAACAGAAAACCTGATTATTTCTTATTAAGTAATTGTTGAAATATTAGATATGAGAACATTCGCAATCCAATAATAAATGATGTCTGAATATTTATCAACACAAACCCTACCTTCCCAGCAATATCAACTCCCAAGGTCAATATGGTAATCAAATCAGGGATATGCTAAAATTTTAACACCATGGATAAGCAAACAGATATTCGACCCTCCCCAATTGCAGGTACCTGGTACAGCGGTGACCCGGGTCAATTGAGGAAAACTGTGGACAGGTACATTGAAAACGCATCGAACCCTGCCCTGCCCGGTGAAGTTGTGGCTGTGGTTGCACCGCACGCCGGCTACCGCTATTCAGGGCAAGTCGCCGGGCATGCATTTAAAGCCATAAAGGGACAGGCATACGATACTGTTTTGGTGATTTCTCCTTTGCACCAATACCACTCACAACCGATATTGACCAGCGCCCATACCGCTTACCAAACACCCCTGGGTAAAATCCCAATTGCCAGGAATGTTCTTGACCGCATCCATGCAAATCTTAAAGAAAAAACCGGCGTCGGGTTAGCGCAAATTCGTAACGACCAGGAACACGCACTTGAGATCGAACTGCCCTTCTTGCAAAGGGTAATCGACGGCGAGTTCGACCTGATTCCCCTGATGCTGCGAGACCAATCACGTTCTTTTTCAAAAACCCTCGGGGAACTGATCGCAGAAACAATAAAAGACAGCTCCTGCTTGATGGTCGCCAGCAGTGATCTTTCGCATTTCCATCCCGAATCCACTGCTAATAAACTTGACCAGCTGGTACTTCAAGCAGTGACGGATTTCTCCCCCGATGTTTTATTTGACCTCAAAGAAAAAGGACTCGGTCAGGCTTGCGGCCTGGCGCCGATTGCGACGGTCTTATGGGCTTCCCGGGCGCTTGGAGCAGATAAAGTAACGCTGCTAAGCTATGACACTTCAGCGACTACAACCGGTGACCGCTCATCAGTGGTTGGCTATGGTGCTGCAGCAATAACCCGTCCGATCTAAAGGCAGATCACCCAAAAAACGATGCCTGCACAGACTGCAAGAAAAGCCATCTTATTGATCACTAGCCTGTTAACGCTGTTAATTTTGCTGGGATGTGGTTCTCATGCCTCACCAACACCCACAATGACAGTGACGCTGTCCCCAAGCCCAACCGAGACACGAACACCAACCATCACCCCAACGCCCACACCGACCCACACAAAAACGCCGGCAAATACAATTACGCCCCGTCCATCCAACACGCCAACCATTACCCCCACACCTTACCCTAGTCTGACATTCACCCCAACACCCACCCCGGTAGAGGCACGCCCGTCAGTCTTATTCCCTTACAGAGACGTGAATGGGAAAACTGTGGATTGGTCCTACGCCCATATCACTCGCATTGGCTTCAACCGCCTGAACGAGATCAACGACCTGTGGGCTTTTATGGCATTTCAATTCCTTGACAGGGCGATCCATCAACGCAATTTTGACTTTTTGGACCAAACGATTACCGTTTATTACATGAATGTCACCCATGAATTCAATGGGGTGCTTTATCCAATGCAGCTGGTCCTTGGCGGAACCCCCGGGGAAAACATCCCGATTGAAGATATCCCAGCAGGCGGCACAGCTTACATACAAATGCAGCTGCGAGAATCTTCACAGCCCTTTGACCCCTATATTACACATCGTGATGCCAACCGGGATTATGATGTACGACAATCGGATTACCCATTGCTGTTCTTGAAAGACTTGCAGGTATTATTACCGGATCTTCCCGATGAATCAATCCTTCTGGCGGACCACCCAATCCTGTTCCCCAAAGATGATTGGCCGCAAATCAAATTGGATATGAGCAGAGCAGCTTACCTTGCTGCACGATACCAGCCTTTCTTCGAACTGGATGATTTTGATCGCCTGGTGGACCAGAGCCCCTTTGCTTACGCACTAAGGGATCACCTGATGTACAACCGTGATATCCCGGAAAATTATTATGCCTTTTCAAGCAATACGCTGATCATCATCACAAACGAAGAGTAGAAATTGAATTTATCATTCATAATATTCGGAGCGAGGCCCCTGCCCTGAGGAGGCACGACGTGAGGGTTAGGCCGACTTTATACATAAAGTATCAAGAAACTTAATCGGACTTATTAGCATGACCCTTTTGCTTAAATGGAAACAGCGCCGAGGATGAGGGGGGCATCCTGCTGACGCTGTCTCCACGCCTATTATAGCATGTTTTTTTAAAATTTTGTCAAAGATTTTAAAAAAAACAAAAACCCCCGGCGATTGTCGGGGGTTTTCCTTCCGAAAAGCAAACTTTTACAGCCAGCCGCGCAATTCCATCGCCTTTACAACGCGATCAATTGCCACCATATAGGCAGCATCGCGCATGTACACATTCTGAGATTGTGCCATTTCATAAACGCCGTCAAAAGCCTGCGTCATCTTGTCATCCAGCTTCTCAAGGACCTCTTTCTTGGTCCAATAGAAGTTCATATCATTTTGAACACCCTCAAAGTAAGAGGTCGTCACACCACCAGCATTGCACAAGAAGTCAGGGATCACAAAGATGCCCCGTTCCTTGAGAACTTCATCTGCTTCGGGTGTGGTTGGGCCGTTAGCACCTTCTGCTAAAATCTTTACACGCTTGTTGATTTGATGGACGCTTTCACCATTGATCTGTCCCTCAAGGGCAGCCGGGATCAACACATCCACTTCTTTGCTTATCCAGGCATCCCCTGATTCAATAGCATAGCCAGCTTTAACGGCTGCTTCCTTATTGATTGAGCCGTACTGGTCCGTGATACTCATTAAAAAGTCCGGGTCGATCCCATCAGCCTTGCTGACGGTATAAGCCTTGCGATCATCGCGATCCCAGTAGCTGACACAAATCACCTTACCGCCCAGGTGCTCAATGAAACCCTTGGCTGCATACTGCGCCACATTGCCAAAGCCTTGAATGGCTGCCGTTGCCTTGCTTGAGTCAATGTTCATGCGCTTCATGGCTTCTCTGACAGTGTAAATGACACCAAAGCCAGTTGCTTCCGTTCGCCCAAGAGAACCGCCGCCGCCAACAGGTTTGCCTGTGATCACACCAGGTGTATATTGCCCTGTAATTCGGGAATATTCATCCATCATCCATCCCATCATCTGAGGGGTCGTGCCAACATCAGGCGCGGGGACATCCTGCCGCGGGCCAACTTCACGCCAGAGATTGCGGACAAAGGCTCGGCACAAGCGTTCTTTTTCGTCTACTGACAGTGTTGCCGGGTCAAGGACGACACCGCCCTTGCCTCCGCCCAGGGGGATATCCGCGACAGCGCATTTCCAGGTCATCCACATCGCCAGGGCGCGTACCGTATCAATGGTTTCCGCTGGGTGAAAACGCAAGCCACCTTTATTCGGTCCACGAGCATCGTTATGCTGTACACGAAAACCCTGGAAAACACGGATGCTGCCGTCATCCATACGGACCGGGATTCGCAGATGGAATTCTCGCATCGGCCACCGCAGCATCTCGCGTACCTGTTGATCAAGGCCCAACAGATCCGCAACATGATCGAATTGCTGTTGAGCCATTGCAAATGCATTTGTTGTTTCTGACATAGTCTCTCCTATTAATATGGTTTGGTGAGGTTAATAAAACATTTTCAAGTTATACTCAATTCTGTGGATTGCAGGATTAAATAAAAATAAGCGGGCATCTCGGTCCAATCCCCGCATCTGTTCTCGCTCAGTTGTCCCTGAATGAAGAACATGCCCGCTCCACAATTGTCTTGATACCTTAACAATAATTGAGAATCTGAAACTCGTCAATAGAATGTTGGTGCCTTCTCGTGTGACATTCATCACATGCTGACACTCTATTCTATACTTTTGTGCTATCTTTGGCTGAATAACCAAATATCCACAGCAATCTGAAATAAATTCGAGTTTTTGGAACTTTTTACCCGATCAATGCGTCTATTGAGTGAAAGCAAAAAAAACATTAAGAAACCTTATTATTGGAGGATCACAAAATGAATAAAAAATTTAGCCTTATCATGATTAGCATAATTGTCATCGGACTGCTGGCTGCTTGCAGCCCCACTGCTGCACCCGCTGCCCCGGAAAAAGAACGAATAATGGGCGTCAGTGGCACCGGCAGGGTGACTGTTGTGCCGGACATCGCTGCTATCAATATCGGTGTGCGATCAGAAGCAGAAAACGTGACGGATGCGCTGGACACAAATACAGCCCAGGCAAACAGGATTTCACGGGCTTTGCAAGAATTGGGCATTGAAGAAGACGATATCCAAACATCGAACTTCAATGTTTATCCCTCAGATCGTTATGACCCCATGACGGGGCAGGTTGAAGGACGTTATTTTGTGGTAGAAAACACCGTCAATGTAACCGTTCGAGATCTGACCAGCCTGGGTGCAGTGCTCACAGCTGTGGTTGAAGCAGGCGCAAACAATATTTACGGCATCAACTTCAATGTTGAAGATCGTGAAGCAGCTGTAGCGGAAGCTCGCAAACTGGCGATTGAAGATGCCAAGGCAAAAGCCCAGGCTATCGCTGAAGAATCAGGCGTCGAGCTTGGTGAAATAATCAGCATCAGCGTTTACAGCGGCAGCACCCCCACCATGTATTACGATGCTAAAGGCGGCGCCTATTCAGAAGCTGCTGTCCCGATAGCCGCTGGCACCCTGTCCATCACCATGGAAGCCAGCCTGACCTACTCGATCAAATAGAAAATTATCCCCCACTCCTGACAACGCGAGAGGCTGAGTGATCAGCCTCTCGCAAAAACCAAACGATTAATAAATATTTGTAAGGAGGATATTTATGAAGAAAACACTTTTAACACTTTCACTTTTTGTTACAATTGCCGCTTTTATTACCGGTTGCGCAGGCACATTCAACACTGCAAGTAATGATACATTGCGAACCATCAACGCCACGGGCACTGGAAAGGTCAAAATCAAACCGGATATCGCCCATATTAACATTGGCGTTCGCTCTCAATCCCCGGAAATTATCGAAGCATTTCGTGAGAATTCTGAAACCGCTGAGAATATTATCCAAAAGCTGATTGAGATGGGCGTTGAGCAAAAGGATATCCAAACCCGAAACTTTAACATTTATCAGCAGCAAGAACCTCGACCTTTTGAGGGAGAGGAAGAACCGACAATGAGCTTTGTTGTTGAAAACACGGTCGCAGTCGTCGTAAGAGACCTGGACTCCCTGGGTGAAGTGCTCTCGGCCATGGTCGCTGAGGGTGCAAACACCATTCACGGGATCAGCTTCGACATTGAAGATCGAGAAGCAGCCGTTGAGGAAGCCCGAAAACTGGCAATTGAGGATGTAAAATCACAGGCAGAAGCCATTACTGATGCCGCTGGCGTCAAATTAGGAAAAGTCCGCAGCATTGGCATCAATCAGAATGGCGGCATGATGCCCCGTTATGATTTTGCTGTCGAAGAAGCTGCAATGGGCGCTGGTGAGGTGCCCGTTTCAAGCGGCACTTTAACCATACAGGTAACAGCAAACTTCACCTATGATATTGATTGACAAGCAAATAACCGAATACTTAACTAAAAACCCGTTGGTGTGGCAGTTCCCAACGGGTTTTTATATTTAATTAATCAAGCTTGACACAAATTTACCCCAATTGGGTATACTTTGTATCCTTCTCAAGTATAATTTTATTATCCTCTTTTGCAGAAGGATGTCATTATTTTTTCGGATAAGGAGTGTTTCAAATGCAAATTGTGACAGACAGCGGTTTTGACCTTTCCCCGCAGCAAAAAGGTGATTTTAAGTTTCATGCCCTCCCCTTGAAAATTACATTGAGCGGCGTTAGTTACCGCAGCGGCATTGACATCCAGTCGGATGAATTTTACAAACTGCTTGAGAAAACCAGTGATATGCCAATTACTTCAACACCTTCGCCTGGTGAATTTCTCGAAATTTACGAGAAAGTTGCGGAAGAAGATCCTGAAATCCTCTCTGTTCACATCTCTTCTGGCTTAAGCGGCACCTATAATTCCGCCAGGACGGCAGCAGAACAATTCAAAGGCGCGAATATCACACTGGTTGATACCCGTTCGCTGTCTGTTGAAATGGGATGGCAGCTGGAAGCAGCAATCAAAGCTGTACAAGCAGGCTGGCCTACTGATAAAATCCTTGCCCTTATAACAAAAGTCAGAGAAGCCTCCGAGGTCGTTTTCACATTGCCAGATTTAGCCTACTTGATCCATGGCGGACGCATCAGCCACCTCAAAGGTTTGCTCGCATCCCTTTTAGGGATCAAACCCTTAATCGGTGTAGACAAAACTGACGGCAAATACTACGATCGCGGTAAGGCAAGAACCTTTAAACGGGCAATACAGGCAATTCCATCATATATTGCAAATCGGATCCCACCTGGCACACCAATACGGGCTCAAATCGGTCATGCACACAATCCTGAGGGGGCAGAGCAGCTTCGTCAGGAAATGGAAAAACTTTTCTCCTGCGAATGGCTGGATGATTGCTCAATATCGCCTGTTTTAGGCGCTCACACCGGGCAGGGATTGGTCGGGGTTGTATTTACGCCACTTGATCAAATGCCTGAATTACCCTGATAATAATTTTTAACAAAAAAAGCCTGGGAATCCCGGGCTTTTTTATTTGATCAGTTTTATTACCCTTCTTTAAACATCAATTGATAGGCCTTTAAATTGGCTTGTGTAAAGCTTGTAATTGAAGCCTTTTTCCTCCAGCAATGCCTCATGTTTGCCGCTTTCAATCAATTCCCCTTCATTGATCACCAATATTTGGTCAGCATTAGGTAACATGGTTAAAAAGAGATAATTACAGAAAGCTACAATTAGACCGATAGTGATCGTACCAGCAAAGGTTATTTTTCCGCCAAACCACAGCAGAGTAGCGATCACCGAATTTCAGATTCAAAGTCAATATGAAAAGATCAAGTATATGATGTTGACGAGCCTCATTGGAATTTGTTTTAATGACAGCAATTTTAAATAACAAAACCCCAGGCGCAAACTTCAAAACCTCGGGTTAAGTAATTTAAATTTTAATAGCCAATAACAGACTAACATCTTGTTGTTACAAAAAATCCAACAGACCTTCTAAATGATCTGCAATTGATTAATGACAGGACTGCAGCTTTTATTTAGTAATGAAAAAATCAGGTCAACGGGGGCGGCGGTACAGGTAGATCTTCTTTGGCGGTGTCAATCCACTTATCGCCTTCATCGATTAACATAACCGGGATATCCTCAACAATCGGGTATTTTCGATTGCAATCCTGGCAAATCAGCCAGGTTTCTTTGTATTCTTCTAATAAGCCTTCTTTTTCCTGAACGCAGTTCGGGCAACGAAGCATATCCAATAATTCTCTGTCCACCATCGATCCTCCAGTTATTCTTACAAAAGTCTTTTTAGCAGTGATAGAACCTTTATTCCAAACTTTACAGTTTTCATTATTTTAGGATTTTAGCGCGTCGAACATAAAACGACAAGTTTAATCATTTTCCTGCTCAGGAATGCCTTCCGTCCCGGGTCCATATTCATAAATGGCCTGCCAGGGACGAAAACGAGTGAAGAAAGAGTCGGCAAAATGCACCTTATCATCTTTATAAACTGTCCGGTTGATATTGATATCTGCACCATCTGCTTCGTAATCCACCTGCTTGATTTCACCCTTTTCAAGATCAGGGTTTTCGCGATAAAGCGGCTCAGGTGCCTCAACAATATTCGTCGGGCCTGTGGTGCGCCAATCCACACTACGCCCATCGTCTGTCGAATAAAATTTCCAGGTCAATGCATTATTACCGGTCACATAGGTTTCCATCAACAGCCATTGATCAGTGTCGTTGGTAAACTTAAAGTCCACAATAGGGACATAAACTGTGGCGTCAAAACCTGCCCAGTTAGAATCCCTGCGACCGCCATATTCCATCTCGTAATATCCAACCCGATAGGCATGAGGATGACGTTCGACAATAGGGAAGCCTGCAAAAAACGCCGTCCTAAAAAGGGTTGTGCTCACCTGGCATACGCCGCCGCCCACCCCCTGGATTGTTTGCCCACCGTATATGATCAGAGCTTCTGCATAACCATTCTCCAGGCTGATATTACCGAGGGCATTCGCCATTGAAAATGTTGCACCAGGTGCTACCAGCAGTCCATGAAATTCTGCAGCAGCTGTCTTGATGTTTTGTATCCTGGCAGCATCTGACCCATAAAAATAGGTCGTTCGTTCTTCAACCAGCTCGATAATTCCCAGCTCTTCGCCCGGTGTTTCATCCGTTACTTCGGGGTCTAGTGCCTCAAATTGCAAAGCAGTTTCGTGTTGCCCTGAAATCAAGGTCTGAGTAATGCTGGCAATGCTCGCATCGACATCAAGATCACGTCCAATAACGGCAGGTTCAATCACCTCTAAAATCCGTGTCTCGTCATTAAAGATAAAACGGGCATTCACAGGGTCGATGTGCAGACCTGGTTTCAAACTGTCAAGATAAATTCGGAACATGTTTTCATTGAGTGCAATTTGAAATTCAGCAGCGCCGTCCCCACCATCTTTTACACGGTCAATGATCAGCATATCTGCCAGCGCATCCGGTGCAATTTCCCAGGTTTCTTCCCGTTCTGCATTCATTGGAGCCACCAGTATCAAGGGTTCACTGAGCATTTCTCTTGCCAGCTCAGCCTGGGGACCAACATCCAATATTTCAGGTTCAAAGGAATCTACGATGAGGGATGCCTCACCGCTTTCCATGTTTGTTAGCTTTGGCGTGACGGCAGCAAGGGTGGTCAAAATATCCAGCGTCAAGCCGACCTGCCCTGGCTCAACAATCACCTCTGAGTTTTGCAAGTCCAGGGATGCTTCACGAACGGGCAGATCAATGGCCTGTGAAATATTTTGCAAGTAAGATAACGCCGCTCTCTGGTCAAAAAAGGCGATAGGCGAAAGGTGTACACCGGTAAACCAGGCCTTACCGCGGTCAATCCAGTCCTGGGTCAACCATTTTCCTCGTCCAACATCATAAGCTTGCTGAGCGCTGGCATTGGGGTCAATCAAATAACCAAGATCAATCGGCTGGGCTTCCCAAACCTGGTCTTCGTAAGTTAAGCGTAATTCACCCTGGTAGGTATAAGGGAACGCCGCTGCCAGGTGTTCGGTGGCTTCTTCAAGGGTCATTCCGGATAAATCCTGCTGGTGCACATACACACCAGGGAAAATTCGCTCTGCATATTTAATCTCAAAACCAACTAGCGCTGCAAATAACACTATCAAAAAAATGAGCAGGCTCAATGGCAATGCTAAGATTAATTGGAGGGGAATACTCTTTTTTGTTTCAGTTTTCACTTCTTCTGTCATCGTGACCCGATTATACTTCAAGGATGTTAAAAAATCCTGAATCAGGAAGCTGAACTCGTTTTCCCCTATCAATGAACTGATATGCAAACTGGTATTGCAAGAACAAATTGCCAGATAATTAATATCGTATAATTGATAATGTTAAAAACCTCCAAACAAAGGTGCCTTAATGACCCTGCATATGATTTTGCTGCTGATTTTAATCCTAGTCGCCCTGGTCATGTTTTCAATTGACATCATCCAGGCAGATGTTGTGGCATTAGGGGTTATGATGGCTTTAATCCTGACGGGCATTGTCCCTGCTGACATCGCCTTCTCAGGTTTTGGCAGCGATACCGCCATCATGATTTTGGGTTTATTGATCCTGACCGGTGCCCTGGTACGCACAGGGGTCGTTCAAATCATTTCGCGGCAAATATTGCACCGTGTCGGCGATAACAAAAACCAGCTTTATTGGGTCATCATGGGGACCGCCGCCCTGTTAAGCGGTTTTATCTCTAATACTGCCACATCGGCTTTCTTCACCCCAATGACCATCGGCCTGGCACGACGCTACAAAATCCATCCTTCAAAATTATTGATGTCCCTGGCTTTTGCAACCATTTTAGCCAGTTCGTTAACCCTGGTCGGCACTTCAACCAACGTGGTTGTCAGCGGCTTACTGACCGATTACGGCTTGAAACCTCTTGGGATGTTTGAATTAACCCCTGTTGGCATCCCAATTGTCATTGTTGGGCTTTTGTATATGTTTTTTCTTGGGCGTCATCTTGTCCCAGCCAGGGACGAGGATGAAGTTGGCCTGACAGAGAAAATCCTCCCTTATTGTTCTGAATTTAAAATCACAGAAGACTCCGCCTGGAAAGGCAAGACTCTGAGCGAAATCGGCCTTGGTCATGAATATGATTTGACTGTCCTGCGAATTTTAAAGGAACCTGGTTATAATGTAACCCCAAGAGGAAATACAGTTCTACAAAAGGGCGACAAAGTATTAGTCGAAGGCGATCGGGACGACCTGGTTGCCATGCAAGAACAAGACACCATCAAATTCACCGGTGAATTCAAAGATAAAAAGGATGTTTCACAAGAATTATCCCTGGCAGAGGTCATCGTGCTGCCAGGATCGCCCTTGATCGGGCGCACTTTATGGGGGCTGAGCTTTCGACAGCGTTACGGCTTGCAAGTATTGGGAATCAATCGAAAAGGCGAAACGATTCACCAACGTATCAGCCGAACACGGCTAAAAGTTGGCGACCAATTGTTAATTCAGGGCGACCCCGTGACAATACAGGGATTGAGCAACAACAATAATTTCAGAGTTGTCTCTGCTAAACTTGACATCATGCCTGAAACAAAGAGGGCGCCGATTGCACTGGCAATATTTTTAGGCGTTGTTTTGCTGGTATCTTTCAATGTGCTTTCTCTGCCAGTTGCTGTCATGCTGGGTGTCCTGATAGCCTTTCTCACTCGCTGTATCTCACCCGTCGGAGCGTATCAACAGGTCAACTGGAATGTGTGGTTTCTAATCGCCAGTATGTTAGCCCTGGGACAGGCGATGGAGATTTCAGGTCTGGCAGCCTTATTGGCAGATCAAATTGTCATGCTGGTTGGTGCAGCTCATCCAATGTGGCTCTTATCAGCATTCTTTTTCTTATCCCTGGCATTAACCCAACCCATGTCCAACCAGGCAGCAGCGGTTGTAATTATCCCCATTGCGCTTCAAACAGCCTCGCAGTTGGGCTTAAACCCCCGCACATTTGCCGTTATGATTGCTGTCGGCGCCAGCTGTTCCTTCATCACCCCACTGGAACCCGCAGCATTGATCGTCTACGGTGCAGGAAACTATCGGTTCTTCGATTTCATCAAAGTCGGTTCCATTTTGACAGTATTGATATTCCTGATCGCCATCTTCATGGTTCCCTGGTTATGGCCCCTCTAATTTCTCTTCTCATTTTAAAAATTAATCAGTTCTCCTCAGCCCGGATCAATAATTGTTCTGCTTTTGAAAAAACCTGCTTGCGAACCAGGACAATCGATATAAGAACCGTAATGCCAACGGTCACGAAGATTGACCCCGAAACAACAAATTGATAAAACCCTGCATACGCTGGGTTTTCCCCGGACAGGAGCATGCCAGACATCGCCCCTGGGATCCACACAATCCCTAAAGATTGCAAGCCATTGATCCGTGGAATCATGGCCGCCGTGACCGCTCGACGAGCGTAAGGGGCAACCACCTGCTCCGGGGGTGCTCCCAATGCCAGCCCTGCCTCTACCTGCCCTGCATGGGATGCCAGTTCTGAATGGAAACGTTCAAGCATTAATGCATTGGCGTTCATGGCACCATAAACCATCATGCTGCCGATAGGAATAATTGAAGTGAGATCCTGCTTTATCTCACCCAGAATTGTCATAACGAGGATCACCAACCCGGCACCAGCGCTGATCCCTGCCAGTGAAATCCATAATGCATTGGGGATAGATTTAATGCGCTGCACCGTTATAAAGCCGGCAGTGACGATCATCACCAGAATAATCGGTATCGATATCCACAGGTCTGCGCTAAAGATCAAGGTCAGCAGGAAGCCCACCGCCACGATCTGCACCAGTCCTCGTCCCAGGCCAACCAGGATATCCTTTTTTAATCCCAGTTTTAAACGCATTGTTACAGCCACCACCAGCAAAGCTGCAGCCATTGTCACACCTGCCTGTGCTGCCCCCAGCAAGATTTGATTATCAATCCATCGACTGAGCATCCAAAACCTCCTCCACCGGGCCGTCTGCGATCAGTTTGCCACCCTCAAGCATAAGCACGCGGTCAGCCAAGCGCAGCACCTGCGCCCTGTCATGGCTGACTAAAATACAGGTAACTTCTCCAGAGTCCAGCACAGACAGGATTGTTTCTTCCACATCTCGCCTGGCTGCCTGATCCAGTGAAGAGGTTGGCTCATCCAGGAGCAGCACTTCGGGCTTATTGGCTAAAGTCCGCGCCAGGTTCACACGCTGTGCTTCCCCGCCAGACAACTTCGCCACGTCCCGATCAGCAAAGCCAGCCAGATCCACCCCGGACAATAAGGCCTTAAGCCTTGCATCATCCAGGTTTTCACCCTGAGTTGTCGGCCCAAAACGGATGTTTTCAGCCACGCTGCCGGGAAAGAGGTTTGGCTGCTGCATCACCATACCTAACCGCCGCCTGAGCACCCGCGATGGGATCTCCCTGTAATCCTGCCCATCCAGGTAAGCGGTCCCGGAGACAGGTTCATCCAAACGATTCAGCAATCGGATCAATGTGCTTTTCCCGGCACCGGAAGGGCCAAAAATCGCAATTCGTTCGCCGGCTGAGATCTCAAAATTAATATCTGAAAGCAAAACCTGTCCATCCACCTGGTAGCCCAAACCTTCAGCCCTTAAAAAAACAGGGGACTTTATTTCATCCCTTTCCAAATTCGCCTCCACAAATATTCATCAAGTTATTCCGATCCCTGCCCTGCAAGCAAGGGGTTGATCAGGCTTAATATCTCTTCAACCGAAAGAAAGGGGCCATATTTGATACTGCGTAAAATTCCATCCTGGTCCAAAATAAAAGTCTCCGGTACCCCCTGAACCTGGTATAAATCTGAAACCTCTCCGCGCAGGTCCGGTCCATTGGGATAGCTCACACCGTATTCCTCAAGAAAATCTCGCGCGGCTGGTTCGGTATCCATATACGCGACGCCCAGGAAAAGGGTTTCACCATTGGCTTTCTTTTGAAGCTCCTGCCAGGCTTGATCAAGCACGACTGCTTCCTCATCACACGTCACACACCAGGATGCCCAGAAATTGACCAGGATAATTTTTCCTCGTAAATCATTTGATTGGATTTTTTCACCTGAGAATGTTGTTAAGCTGAAATCTTCAGGCGCTTCCCCAATTTTAAGCATTGACTTATTGTCTGAAAAAAGGCGCAAACCAAGGACAACTAAAAAAATAGCCAGGCTAAGAATACTTATAAGGATCCAAATTTTCTTGCTTTTTGGATTTTCGGAATTATTATCCGGCATTTCTTCATGCATGATCACTCACGTTCATCTAAATCTCGCTCAACCTGTAAAAGATAGGGGTCTTCCTCTTTAACATTGGCAAAATCTATTTTTGGATGCCTGAGCCGATTAATCAACAAGATTAAACCGGTCAGTATAACAAGGGGTGGAATGAGATACAAAACCCAGTTCAGTCCACGCCTGAGCGGTTCCCCCAAAACTTTATCGCCATATTGGGCAACAAAATAGGCTAAAATTTCATCTTCCGTCCATCCATCAGACAATTGCTGCCGGATCAGATCTCGCCACTGCTGACAGGCATCCGTTGTACACTCATCCAGAGGAACATTTTCACACACCGGGCAATACAGCTGCTTTGCTATCCGGTTGACATCATCATCCGAAGGGATGTCTGATTGGGCCCAGGTTGACTCCGCCGGCAAGAGCAAGGACAGGCAAACAAATAAACTTAATAAGAACACCTGGATTGGTTTATGCTGTTTCATAAAAGATCACCCTTATCACCATGGTAAAAATATTCAAAATAAGCATACCATATGCAAGCTGATTTCTAGAAAACCAGGTGATCATTTCACAGGAGTATAATCAAATTAACATGATCTCTGAAAACCCTTTTTGTTTTTCTTAATATCTATGAATTACCTGAAATCCTTCATGGCGCTCAGCCTGATCCTTTTCCAAATATTCTTACCTCCTTTTGCCAACAGCAGTGTTTATAATCCCCAGGTTGCTGAAATGCTCTCGGAAGCCAATCCGCACCGTTGGATGGGGTGGATCAGGGCTTTGTCTGGAGCGGATCCCATTCAAACTGCGGACGGATTGGAAAAGATAATGACTCGCAGCAGCCTGGTGATGTTTGAACCGGATGCAAAGCCAAGCGCCTTCGATTATCTTATTGAAGAGCTCCTTCGATTGGGTTTCGTTGAAGGGCAGGATTTCCAAATCCACAATTATGACTTCCCGTATGGCGACCGCTATCCCCAAAGAAATTGGAAAAATATCATTTTAAGCTTTCAAGGTGATGACCCCAAGCTGAAAAAAGAACGCGTTTTGTTCGTTGCCCACATGGACAGCACATCTGACAACGAGTATTTAATCGCACCGGGTGCCGATGACAATGCCAGCGGTACAGCCGGATTATTAGAAGCCGCATCAATTCTTCAGCATTATCGGTTTGGACGAACAATCGATTTAATTTGGTTCAGCGGTGAGGAAAAATCCCGTGTCGGCAGTTCATCTTTTGTTGAGGATTATGCCGATTGGCTCCCAAACATTGTTGGTGTGGTGAACATGGATATGTTTGCCTTCGATGGTGATGGCGATGCTTGTTTTGAGGTGCACGCAGGGACAATGTCAGAATCACAGGAAATTGGCTATCTGATCGGTTCGGTGATCGAGGCTTACGATTTAGGGCTGACCTATGATTTTCTCGATGACGAAAATGCTTACCCTTTCTCAGATCACGATCCCTTTTGGAGAAAAGGGGTGCCGGGGGTTTTAATAATGGAAAATTCCTTCTACAACCCAGGCGAAACTTGCGAAAAATCAGATCGGAATTACAACTATCATAGAACTTCGGATACCATAAGCTACATCAACAGCGCTACAGGATTTTCAATTTTACAAGCTGGGATCGCTACAGTCGCACATTTAGCCCAACCGCTCCCACCAAAGTTGACGGGGACAATAGACGTAACTTTCCCTGGGAAAGCATGTCAGCTTGATTAAGCCGGCAGCTGATTAATTGAACGAATTTATGAAAGCGATTAAATTAGCGTGTTTATTAAATGGAGCGAGGCCCCTGCCCTCAGGAGGCACGACGTGAGGGTTAGGCTGACTGAAATTCAATCGGATAATAGCGACGAACTAAAGTTTACCCTTCCCTGACTTTGGCAACACTGCGACGACGGTTCCTAAGGTCAACACACCAGAGCCTATCCACAACCAGTTCACCAGGGGATTAACAAAAATTCTGAAAGTTGCCTCGTCTGGCAACTCGGGCTGCCAGTCCACCAGGATCGCATAATGATCCAAAGAAAGCTTGCTCTTTACACCGGGTATGGTAACAGCCATACCCAAATTCGGATAAACCTCACGGCTGGGATACAGCGCCCCCTCCGACTGCCCCTGATCAAGGATCGTCAAAACAGCCTGGGTTGTGGTAGTTTCTGCCTCTGTGAAGCGTTCAATGCCCTCAAAGGTGTACTGGTAAGCACCGATGGATGCTGATTCGCCTTGTTCAAGCCTGAGCTGTGTTTCTTGCTGCAATCCTTCCAATCCAATGATCCCCAGGCTCATCAGGACAATCCCCAGATGAACCAGCAATCCGCCGTACCGCCGATGATTTCGCTGCAAAGGCGACCATAAAACCCCGGGCAATTTTACATCTGGCCTTGATAAAGCCTTTCGGACAGCAGTGATATATTCCCAGGAAATGACAATGACCGCCAATCCGGCCAGCCATAAGGCAGTCAGTGCGTAAAAATCGTTTACATCACCCAACAGCCAGATTAATAATGGGACCAAAAGTGACATTGGTAGCAAAATTGTAAGTCCCTGGCGAATCTTACTGACTCGAGTTAAACCCCATGCGGCAAGCGGACAAAGCCCCATCAGCGACAACAATAATAGGAATAAAGGACCGGTAATACTTTCATACCAGGCGGGCCCTACTGTGACCTGGGTGCCGGTGAGCAGATCCGAAAAAATCGGGTAAACAACACCTAGAAAACAGACCATCAAAATGCTCAATAAGACCAGGTTTGAAAACAGGGTCAAAACTTCTCGTGAAAAGCCAAATTCAATTTCCTGGGCAGGACCAAAGTCACGCCAGCGGTAGATCAGCAAGCCTAAGCCGCTGATGCTTGTGATCCCCATAATAACGAACATCGCCGGACCAATATTGCTGCCAGCAAAGGTATGCACGGAGGATAGAACCCCTGAGCGGGTGATGAAGGTGCCAAAAATGACCAGACCGAACGTGAGGATGATCAGGCTTAAATTCCAACGCTGAAAACCATTCGCTTTTTTCTGGAGTAATGCGGTGTGAATCAATGCTGTTGCGCTCAACCAGGGCATCAGTGCTGCAATTTCAACAGGATCCCAGCCCCAATAGCCGCCCCAACCCAGAACATCATAAGCCCAGCGCATACCCAGTACCAGCCCCAGGGATAGAAATACCCAGGCAATTAGGATCCATGTGCGTGAAAGTTCAATCCATCGTCCATCCCGACGCTTTGTGATCAGGGTCGCTGCTGCTAGGCCAAATGGAATAAGGAAGCCCACAAAACCCAGGTAGAGCGCAGGGGGATGCCAGATCATGCCAGGATGGCGCAAGAGCGGATTTAAGCCCTGTCCATCTTTTGGGGTCAACGGCCAGGCGTTTAGAGGTTGGAAAACAGATAAGACCCTGCCGCCGTCGGTAAAATGCCAGAATCGTTCAAAGGGGGTGGCTAAAAACACGTTCAGCCCCAGGAAGAAAATCAGAAAAAGAAAAGCTATTAGCATCGCCCAGGGGAACAGGTCGCTTTCCTTCCGGATTTTTCTGCTGGAAAAGACCAAAGAAAACCCGCTCAATAACCAGCTCCAAAAGAGAAGTGAGCCTTCCTGCCCACCCCAAAGTGCTGTTAACTTCAGATAAGCCGGCATTTCCTTGCTGCTGACGCTGTAGACATAAGCGACATCAAAGCGGTCTGTTAATAACAAAAACACCAGCACAAGGATGCCAGCTGTCGACAATGGGAAAATCAATACCAATGCCCGGCGGGCAGACTCAATAAAAGCCTGTGATTTTTGGATCAGCCCAAAAATTAGGATGACCAATCCATAGAGTGACAATAAAAATGCCAGGGCAAGGGTCATATAACCAAATGAAGATATCACAATGTTCTACTCCGCCTGTCCAGGTAAAGCTTCCTCATATTTTGAAGGGCATTTCAGCAATAATTCCTTGGCAACAAAAACACCTTCCGAATTTAATTGCCCGGTCAAAATCGCCTGGCTTTCATCCCGGAGCATGTCCGGTTTAGCCCCTTCATAGATCACTTCTAACCGGGAATTATCCGGATCGTTAACAGCCTGTTGTAAGACCTTGCTCAACTCACCCTCTTCTGTCGCCAGTTCCTCATCCGCCGGGATATGTGCTATTGTAAAATGAAGAAGCCCAGTATCGGTGTCGAAATAGATGCTCTCCCCTAAAACAGCGCCGGAAACACGTAAATTTTGTCCCTGCAGTTCATTTTCAGATTGCTGTAATTCCTCAACGGTCATAAAAAACTCAGCTGTTCCCCGCGTTGCACTGATAATTAGAATGACCACTGCAACCAGAAACAAACCACCGCTGATGATGAATTTGAGCTGGTTTGAGCTCATGCCTTTTTTGTTCTCATCTGTCATATCAAACACCTTATTACAGGTACCAATAAATGCCTGTTCAGTCGATTGTATCATTATAACGGATTGACCCTTCTTTAGCTACAATAAAGACAATTTTTATCCCAATTAAGATGTCGTTGTTTTTCACATAGCAGCTGCTGCTCTAGCTGAATCACTGATTTGGATTCCACTGCAGGTCTTACCTATGGTATATTTTAACCATTCTAAAAATCTACAGGAGCACCCATGTACATTGCCATTGAGGGCGTGATTGGTGTGGGGAAAACCACCCTGGCTCGTCTCTTACAAACATCCTTCAACGCTGAACTGCTGTTGGAAATCTTTGAAGAAAATCCATTTCTCAGTGATTTTTATGGGGATCGTGAGCGTTTTGCCTTTCAAACCCAGATCTTTTTCTTGCTCAGCCGATACCATCAACAACGCAGAGGCGTACCGGAATCCCTCAAGAACAACCCCTGGTTAATTTCTGATTACACCTTTGAAAAAGACCGCCTTTTCGCTGAAGCAAACCTTTCCGGGGATGAACTGGAAACCTATTTCCAGGTGCATGAGGCTTTGGCTGAGAAAATCATCAAACCCAACCTGATCGTTTACCTTCAGGCGGATACTAACGTCCTGATGCAAAGAATTGCCCATCGCGACCGCCCCTACGAGCGAAAGATGGACGTCAATTACATCGATGCCCTCAATCAAACCTATGAGACACGATTCAAAAGCTATCCGGGGCAGACTGTGTTAACGATCAATACCAACAACCTGGACTACATCCGCTATCCCGAACACCTGGAACAAATTGAACAACGAATCCGACAAACGCTGAAATTGTCACCTTTCCAGGAAAGCTTGCCCATTGATCTATAGATAAAGGGAAAGATCATGCGAATCACACGAGATTTACTCCATAAGTTTGCCTGGCAGACCGTCACTGCCCGTCTGCGAAGCGAGCCTGATATCCACGCTGCTTACCTGGTCGGGTCATTAGTCGAAGAAGATCCGCTGCTGGGAGGAACGACGGATATCGATTTGGTGCTGGTTCACAAATACCAGGCGTCAACAAAACGTGAATGCGCCGCCATAACGCCGGATATCTCCCTGGATATTTATCATAAGGTCCGTGAAGCATATACCGACCACCGTGCCTTCCGCCAGGATCCATTGATGGGTTACCCGCTCACCCATTACAATATCATCTTGCATGACAATGAACATTGGCTCGAATTTATCCAATCAAGTGTTAACGCTGAATTTCATCGTTCGGACAATGTGCTGGCAAGAGTCAGGAAATTTTCCACTGCTGCACGGGAAAACTGGTTTTCTTTATTGCAGGCCCCTCCCGAATCGCACGAAGTGTGGATGGCTCATTGCCTTGATATTTTATCCCTGGGGGCAAACAGTGTCGCAGGCTTAATCGGACCCCCGCTGACCACACGCCGGTTTTTAATGACCCTGAAAGATCGTGTAGAAACCCTCGGCGTTCCAAAGGTACTGGCCGGTTTTTACGGTTTATTAGGTTACAACGAAGAACAAAATGAGAATCTGAAGGACTGGGCAAAAGCATTCGAAGAAGATTTGAGCTATATCTCAAAAAAGGCGGATGTACCTGTTCACCTAAAGCCCAGTAGACACAGCTATTACGTCTCTGGGATTCAGGCATTGCTGGACAGCGATTCACCCGGTCAAGCGCTCTGGCCGCTGCTGCGAACATGGCTGGACATTCAATTGACTTTGGGTGGGGACACACCTAATAAAGAAACTTGGGAAAAATGTCTTGAAGCCCTTGAACTGACACAGGATCGCGCCGCTGAAAAATGTGCGGCTTTAGATGCTTATTTAGACAGCCTCGAAATTGTGATCGAATCCTGGGAAAATGCTTACGGGATCTAATTCCTGAATTTCCCTCAACCCTTCTGTTTCTCCAAATATACTGCTTTTATCAACAAAACTGTGGATAAAACATCAAAAACTGTGGATAACTTATACGAAATGTGGATAACTTACCCAATTTTTGTGTGAAAATGACGCACGATTCTGGAGAATTTCTGGATAAAAAACAATACATTTTCCCATTCACAAAACTTGTTCAAAAAAAGTGACCCTTATTCATCAGGATATCAACAATCCTTTGTTGATAAAAAACCGTTTGATTTACACAAAATTTTAGCAATGCTGACCAATGTTTCCCAGTACATTCCAGTAAATATAGTTAGCCCTTGTGCAATTTCCCCCTTTATCCACTTTTCCACAACCCCTACGACTACGACTAATTAAAGATTCTTTAATTAATACATGTGAATAAATTTATTAATACTCTCTCTTTCCTGCAAATTGTAACCTGAAAGCCGCTTTTTGCATCAATAAATAGTCATTCAAAATAGGAAAGAGGATTTTATTTATGGATATGCTGATTGATTTTCCCGGTGGCGCACGTGTTGACGCACATTTCGGACCCTATACAATAAAGACAGATCAACCACCTGCTGGCGGAGGGAAGGGGGAAGCGCCTACGCCATTTTCATTATTCCTGGCATCAATGGGGACCTGTGCTGGCATCTATATTTTAGGTTTCTGCAAACAGCGAGGGCTGCCAACGGATAATATCCAAATTATTCAGAGAGTTCACAGTTCTCCCTTCACACATATGATTGACAAGGTTGAGCTTATCATCCAGGTGCCGCCAACATTCCCTGAAAGATACAGAGAATCTCTTATTCGGTCTGCACAGCTTTGTGCGGTTAAGAAACATCTGGAAAACCCGCCGGAATTTGAAATTTCAACCGAAGCCTTAGTATCAGCGAATTAAGCATAAAGTTTATTGTGTGAGGTTGCCGATAAAATTTCTTTTATCGGGCTATAATTGCTTATATGAACTTTGATAAGCATTTGAAATTTACTATTCAGGAAGAAACTGAACAGAATCTGCAGGGCATCCGGTTGGTTCATCGCCTGGCATTTCAACGTGATGATGAAGCAGAAGTGGTTGATAGATTACGTGAGAACTGTCCGGTTTTTATTTCACTGGTTGCAAAAATCGGCGATAAAGTTATTGGCCATGTTCTTTTTACACCCGCTCGATTGATCCAAAATCAAGGCTGGTCGATAGAGGGGCTGGGGCTTGCACCCCTGGCTGTTTTGCCGGAATATCAGAAACAAGGCGTTGGCACTGGTTTATGCGTTGAAGGTTTAACCCGGGCAGCATTGTCAGAATTCCCCTTTGTGGTTGTGTTAGGGGACTCTGCTTATTATCCCCGTTTTGGTTTCAAAAAAGCCAGCACTTTTGGTATTCGATGTGCCTATGAAGATGTTCCAGATGAGGCTTTTATGATTAAGATACTCAAGCCCAAAATAATGACAGACGTAGAAGGTGTTGTTTACTATCGTCAGGAATTTGACAGCGTGTCTTAATTTGCTAAGAAGAAAATATGGCAAGGTGTCAAGGGCAGATCCTGCCTTGATTTGAGTATCATTAAAAAGGGGGAAAAATTATTACAAAATAGAAAGGTCGAGTTTTTATGAAAAGGAAAATCGCTGTGATCGGTTTGGGAAGCATTTGTCAGAAAGCCTATATGCCGATTTTAGGCGCACAATTAGACCTTGAACTGATGCTCTACAATCGGTCACCCGAGCCTTTAGCTGATACGCAGAAAAAGTACCGCATTGATTATGGAACAAATAGTTTTGAACAGCTAATTGATGATCAACCCCAGGCAGCCTTTGTACTAACTTCATCCGACAGCCATTTTGAGATTGTTAAGCTGCTGCTTCAAAATGGTGTGGATGTTTTTGTCGAAAAACCTGCCACCATGAATGTTGATGAGACAAGAATATTGGCTGAACTGGCAGACAAGCATAAACGAATATTGATGGTTGGTTTTAACCGACGCTATGCACCGCTTCACATCCGGGCAAAAACGCTTTGGGGCGAAAAACCAGTGAGTATGGGGATTTTTAGAAAATTCAGGCAACACCCATCCTTCGAAGACCGCAGACGACAATTATATGAGGATACTATTCACCAAATCGACTTGCTTCGGTTTTACTGCGGTGAAGGCAGTGTGGAGTCCTTCGTTCACGAGTCAAAGGGCGGAAAACTTCTATCTGCTGCTGCAGCAATTCGATTGGCGTCAGGCGGCATCGGTATCATTGAAACCAATCTGCAGGCAGGTGCCTGGCGGGAATATTATTCCCTTTATGGACATCAGACAACAGTGGAAATTGAAGCCTTTTTTAAGCTTTCTATTACGCAGGGTCCTGTGCAAAAAGGATGGGTAGAGCCTTATGCTTCTGCGTGGCAGTCCACCCTGGCAGGACGAGGTTTTGAGCCTCAGATCAAACATTTCTTTGATTGTGTTGAAAGCAGGGAACAGCCCCAAACAACAGCCTGGGATTCTGTCAAGACGCAGGAATTGTCAGAAGCGATCATTGATAAAATGGTATAGGAAAGGGATTTTCAGTATCAGGAAGGAGTGAAGACCGGTGGATGTATCAGAAGCTATAGAAGAGCGCCGAAGCATAAGGAAATTCAAAGAAGACCCTGTTCCAAAAGAAAAATTAATTGACATTTTAGAAGCGGCAACCTTAGCGCCTTCTGGGAAAAACAAGCAGCCCTGGAAGTTTTATATCATCCAGGGTGAAAAGCGATCTGAAATGATCCAGGCTATGGAAAGGGGGATGAATCGGCTCAGTAAAATGGGGATTAAAACTGGCAGTGCTAAGCTTACTCTGCGAGTGATGGAAACTGCGCCAGCGACGATCTTTGTATTTAACCCCACCAGCAAGCACCCTCTCCTAAAAAGGGATACCTTAGAAGTCTACTCTGATATCGTTGATATTCAATCCATTGGTGCTGCTATTCAAAATATGCTGCTAAAAGCATTCGATTTGAGGTTGGGCACATTATGGATATGTGATGTATTTTTTGGTTACGAAGAACTTTGCGAGTGGCTTGGTGAAAAGGGGCAAATGATCGCTGCTGTTTCCGTAGGCTATCCTGACGTATCACCCTCAGCGAGACCAAGAAAACCTGTTGAGACAGTGACAGAATTTCTAGGACAGCCTTAATCACTCAGGATTAGGGTAACGATGATCAAGCAATGTCGAACGTATGGCGCAACATCTTGACTTTATATACTGATCGGTATATTCTTATATCATGGATAATCGTGAAAACCTTCTGGATATAGCACTTTCTCTTTTCAGTCAACGCGGCTATGAAGGGGTGGGTGTCCAGGAAATTGTTGAGACAGCGGGCGTTACTAAACCCACGCTATACCATTATTATGACAGCAAACGCGGCTTGCTGGATACCCTGTTAAAACGGGAAGAAGGGCGTTTGTTATCCAGTGTGCTGCAGGCATCGGTCTATAAACGGGATATCGTATATACGCTTGAAAATATTGTTCGGGCTTATTTTGATGCCTCGAAAAGCCATCCGGATTTTTATCGGATGCAGATTGCAATGCTCTTTGCCCCTCCAGAAAGTGATTCTCACCTGGCGATACTGCCCTTTGTCAGTCAGCAGTATGAGATCATAGAAGAAGTTTTTATCCAGGCAGTGCAAGATCACGGCAATTTACGAGGACGGCATAAGCGGTATGCATCCGGATTCCTGGGTACGATCAATGCCATGATTGGGCTCAGCCTTGAAGGGGAACTGGATTTGACTAAAGAACTTGTCTATCTGACGGTGCATCAATTCTTGCATGGCATTTTTAGCTAAAGCATCGTGATATTTTTTTTGAAGCATATATACCTACCGGTACATATAATAAGTTGAGGAAATTTTATGGAAACACACAGAATTAAGGATGCTGTTTTTTATCATATTTATCCACTGGGCTTATGCGGTGCACCAGAGCGTAATGAATTTGGAGAGCCCATTGTGCATCGAATCACATCACTAACCCCCTGGTTGGACCATATACAGGAACTGGGCGTCAATGCAATTTACTTAGGTCCTGTTTTTCAATCATCAAGTCACGGCTATGATACCGTTGATTATTACCGGGTTGACAAACGTTTGGGAGACAATGAAAGCCTGACTCACTTTACTGAACTGGTACATCAGCGTGGGATGCTGTTGATTCTGGACGCAGTCTTTAACCATGTGGGCAGGGATTTTTGGGCGTTCAAAGACCTTCAAAAAAATGGAGCAAATTCTGCTTACAGAGATTGGTTTCATAATCTCAGGTTTGACCAGCACAGTCCCAAGGGAGATCCATTCTCATACGAAGGATGGCAGGGGCATTATGATCTGGTCAAATTGAATCTCTCTCACCCTGATGTCCGAGCGCATCTTTTTGATGCGGTGAGGATGTGGAATGATCAATTTGGCATTGATGGTCTCAGGCTGGATGCCGCTGATTGTATTGATCTGGATTTCCTCAGAGAATTGAATCGTTTTACAAAATCTCTAAATCCGCAATTTTGGCTAATGGGCGAAGTTGTGCATGGGGATTATCGGCAATGGGTTAACCCTGAAACGCTGGATTCGGTGACGAATTATGAAGCGTATAAAGGAGTATACAGCAGCCTTAATGATGCGAACTACTTTGAAATCGCTTATGCTCTCAACCGCCAGTTTGGAGACCATGGGGTTTACCAGGATAAGTTTTTGTATAATTTTGTGGACAATCACGATGTTGATCGTGTCGCCAGTAAACTTAAGAATCCTGCACATCTTTTCCCTTTGTACTTGCTGCTTTTTACCATGCCCGGAATCCCTTCGATTTATTACGGCAGCGAGTGGGGGATCAGAGGAGTCAAGGGGCAAAGGAGCGATGCAGCGCTCCGTCCAGAGTTAGACCTGGAAAGGATGAAGCGCCAGGCGCCGAATCCGGATTTGGACGGGACGATTGCAACATTATCACAGATCAGGCAGGACCACGCACCCTTGATTCATGGAAATTATCGCCAAATATTTGTGGACAAGGAACAATTTGTATTTTTACGATCCTTGGCAGGCGGGGAAGTTCTGGTCGCACTCAACAGCAGTAATGAAGATATTGATTTAAGCCTTGATCTCCCCTGGCAAACAGGCAGACTAAGGGACGTGCTTAACAACAATGAGGTCTTTACAATCGAGAATAAGCGTGTGAACTTAAAACTTTCACCAAACTGGGGTCGAATTTTGGATTATTCAAATGGCTAATAATAGGCTTTTCTTGTAGATTGAAGCATAAAAAAGAATTGAGTCACATACTTTCCGGGAAACAGCCCCCGCGTTCGACAACCCTGGCACCCGTATTGGCATTTTTATACTCGCAAACCGGGTTGATTGCAATTTCATACCCGGATTCTTGTGCCCATTCCCCCAGCCGACATAATTCTTTAAGCGATTCCTTTACAGCCAAACCTTCTTTAATGCCAAAACGGTAAGTAAAAAACCCGGGATTGACCGCCAAATAGTCAAGAATGGCATGCCAGGCATTTAAAAGGGGATTAAGGTCTGAATGATAATCGAGATGTTTGATGGGTTTGATCGGCAAGCTCAGATTGCGATAAAGAACGTCGATCATGGTTGGGTTGAACAAAAAGTGAGCATAAGCACGCCGATTTTTTACCTGGAGATCCTCAGGTAAGGAAAGTATGTCAGTGGGCGGAAAGATATCAATTTCAAGGTCGTAGTTCTCGTCAATACGCTTTTGAAAGTCTGCTAAGTCCGCTTCCGGAACCAGGGCATTAATATCTTCCATGATCTGGTTCGCTGACATTTGCAAATTTTCTTTCATCGACAACATTGAATCAATTAGTTGAACTGGCTGGCGCATTTCACCAACATTCATGATCAGTTTGGGATGTTTGAAACGTAGGATATTCCTGAGGGCATTCTTGATGCCGCCAAAACCAACCGGTAAGACAGGCGCTTGTGCTTTGTAACTTAGCCAGGCGACGCCCAGCTGTGCTTGCATCTGCGCCGGGTTCCATGTGCCGCCTTCAGGGAAGATCCCCAAAATGCCCTCCTGGGCAAGGATATCCAATCCCATGCCCAGGCCTTTGAGGTCTAAATTGCCGCGGTTTACCGGAACCAGATCATAAGCATTGGCAATGAAGGCATAATTGGGGTCAAATGGGATATCGCCATTGCCGATAAACTCAACCAGTCCCGGATTAAATACAGCCATCATGACCGCTTCCATCACAGCAACATGGTTTCCCGCCAGGATAACAGGCCCTTTTTTTGGCAAACGTTCTTTTCCATTGATCTGCACATCTGCCATGAGGGACAGCAGAATTTTCCCTAAGCCTGTCATTCCTTTTCGTACGAATACCCTTCGGGGGTATTTTATGCTGTAATCATTATTGTTCATAAACGCACCCAAATAGTGATTGATCAAAGCTTTTTTGATCAAAACAAGTTAATAAGAAGCTGTTTGTTAAGTTGGATTGCATCTGAAATTATTTTAATTCACAAAGCACAGCTGCATTCCCGCTGATAATACCATTAAGCATTTGCAAATGGTTCAAGTTTGCCAGGATAAAAGCCAAGTATAATCAGGGTGCTCATACTTCCAGATTATTCATCTTGCAATTATTAACAGGTGTCGCTATGAATTTTTCGAAAATAAATTATCAAAGCTTTATAGGGCGTTTATTGCGTTTACCTTTGCGATTGATCCCAAAAAATACGGTCATGCCAATTCTTCAAGGGTCTTTACGCGGCAAAAAGTGGGTTGTTGGCTCTGGTGAACATGGTTACTGGTTGGGAAGCTATGAAATGAACAAACGTCTAGCTTTTGAAAATACAGTCAAACCAGGGTCTATTGTTTATGATATTGGTGCAAATGTAGGATATTTCACACTTTTAGCGGCTGTTCTGGCTGGTGAAAAGGGGAAAGTATACGCCTTTGAGCCCTTGCCAAGGAATATTGATTTTCTTAGGAAGCACATCTCACTGAATAAGCTGCCAAACATCAAAGTGATCGAAGCGGCCGTGTCAGACCACATGGGACAGGCATTATTTGATCTTGGTGCAAGCACAGCAATGGGACACCTGTCAGAAACGGGTGGTCTTTACGTACAAATGGTGTCACTGGATCAAATGATTGCAAACGGGGATTTGACTGCACCAGATGTGATGAAAATTGATGTGGAAGGGGCAGAACATGATGTATTGCATGGGGCAGAGAATTTAATCGAAAATACCCGACCAATTTTGTTTTTAGACACTCATCAACGGGAAGCACATCAGAAGACGCTTGAATTTTTGCAGAGCCACAACTACCATATCGACATCCTTGATGGGAAATCGATTCAGGAAACCAGGGAATTGATTGCTCGTCCGAATAATTCCTGAGGTACAGTGAAACCGATCATGAAGGAACAGTATCAGAAGAAATGAACCAGTCTGAGCTCGACTGCATCGAATATTCTGAAGAGCTTTTCCCTTCAGAATAAATAATTATAAATTTATAATATAAATATTAAATATTTCCGAATCTACCCAAGATACAGCCGACACTCTTTAGCATGTTAAGCAGTTCGGGGAGTCTTTCAAGGATTAATTCTCCCTTGTGACCATTGCGTATACCTGGGGATCAATCCCTCTTATTTACATTACCTGGTCCATAAAATTTAAACACATACATTTTAAAAAATTTTTCCCTTCGCTGAAATCCCTTCTGTTAAATTATCTGCCAATATTTTTGATTAACAGATAATTTTTGCTAAAAGGAGCGATTCTACAAAAACGAATGGTTTTCTTGTTTTTATAGACTTACACCTTCAACTTCAACTGTCCCCGGTTCATTAAGACTGCCAGTAATATTAATTTTTACAGGTAAGAATTTTTGAATGACATGAACATTCGTAATTAAATGCTGAGATATGCGGTTGGTTGGATAAATTGATTTCCCAGGAATAACCGACAGCGGAAGTATTATTTGGTCCGCCATGTAATGATCGACACAACCAGCGGTTCCTAAAAACGATAATAGTTGGTCCACCGCCTCATCCGCAACCTTCTCTGCTCTTTTTCCTGGTGCACCCAGCGCAGAATAACAGGCAAAGCTGCCATTAGAGAAGACTGCCTTAAGCAAAATAAAAGTCCCCTTTCCATCTGATGGGACTTGCACCGTTTTTATTTTTGAGTTTCGACAAATATCATATAGTCGTCTGAGCGCCTGATGTTTCTGACGCTTTGCAATCGAAAGATCAAGATTTGAAGCGCCAGACCAACCTTCGATCCTCAATAAATCGCCGCGCTCCAGGCAAACAAAGGGCTTGAGTGACTCAGCAGGCATAATTACTGCACGAGATTTTCCTCCGCCGCGAGGATAAAACCCTGCGTTCTCCAATTGGATATCGCCGTGAAAGCCTAAGCTTGTCATCATTGGCAGCCAACATGCCTGTAAATAGTGCCAGATGGGGCTCCATGGCACATGCGTCCCACCCGTTAGCGTCACGCGTGATTTCCCTGAAACGTAACTCAAAGGAAGAAAAATTGTTTGCAGCACCAGGCTTAATGCCCCTGCCGTGGGGATATCAAAACTGTAATTACCTGCAGTTGCTTTATTTGGAGCAATCTGAACCACATCGCTGTTAAGTTCATTCCCCTCTACCTGTGCCCGTGTAATTTTTGCGATGGCGTTCACTGCCGCCAAGTGCTGAGGCCGCAATCCTGGCTTAATGCGGTTCGCACGAATATTTCGGACGATCACTGGTTTCCTCGTCAGAGTAGAAAGTGTCAGGCTGCTCCGTAAAACCTGGCCACCACCTTCACCATAAGCACCATTTATTTTAATCATATAAATTTTCCTATACAGGGTTTGATTGAATCTTACCATGGATGTTTCACGTGAAACATTTTGGAAGCATTATTTGTTTTCAGGGATATATAAACGAATATTAATACTTACAAATACCAATCATAAGATATACTATTGGCATTGGAACGACGTTTAATGTTTCACGTGAAACAATTAGCCAACGCTTATGATACATAAACTTTCATTATAGGCGTTTATTGGGTGGAGGCATGTTTGAATTACAATATCCTGGTTTTTAACAAACAGTCTTTAGGCGTTATTGATTCCAATCGACTGAGATCTTATTTAATGGAAGTGCATTTTGACACGCTTTGCGATCAATATGGATTGAATCCTTCATTGATCGGGTCTGCCAGGACAAATCTTGACGTCGCGGTCTCAAAGGCTCACAAGTCGCCATTTTTCTTAATTAATTACGGGGATGAAAATGGCAGTCCAGTAATCGTTTATGAATCGGATTTCAAGTCAGAGAGGGAACATCACATCCACAATGAATTTCTTATAGCGGATCTGTCAGCAGATATCAAGCTCCATTTGAACAGCACGAATTTCCTTATAGAAATTGAGTTGATGGAGCATCAATTATCAAATATGGGGTTACTTTTAGCTTACGAAGCGGCTCGCTGGACTGCATTTAAAGGTGGCGGGATCATCTTCGGGCTGGATCGAACCTGGTATCGCCTGAATCAACACCGAGCTATTTTGCCATTAGAATAGAATATTACAATATAATAGAAATTTATGAGTTTATTGTAATCGTCCGTCTCTTCCGCGCGGTGATTTAGAGAGAAAAGCCACCGCCCGTCCGTCAATACCGTTCATAATTAATTCGAGGTGATGATCTGGCATATAATCGCTGACTTTGATCAGCCTTAAACGTTCAAATAATGACGGCTCCACGTTAATCCACTCTGCCAGGCGGTTGGGAGTCTCGTAGAAGAAATCGCGATTGAAATCATCTTCGCCGATATAAGTCGCAAGCGGGAAAATTTGCCCCTCAAGCAGGTCCTGAAAGAAATGCGTTCCCAAAGAGGGTTCGGGTGCCGGGCCAATACCTTCCCCTGAGAGTTCAACCAGGGCTTTGGTGTTGAAGATGTCCGCATAGTCAACGTGAACGCCTAAATCGGGGTTAGATGTTCCCCACCTTCCAGGACCGACGCAGATGAAGTCTTCGTTTCCAAGTGCGGTATTGAGCTTTCCAATAGCTCGTTCCAGTTTGTTGCGTGCAGACTGCGAGGGCAGGCTGAAGTAAGTTTCAGGTGGAACAAATAAGACATAATTGATCTCTTCCAACCAGCCGCCTGCAACCATGATGCTTGAAGAAAAGATAACTTGCTCCGGGTTGAGATTCTGCGGTAAGTCAGCCTGGGTTTCTTCTCTCATGTAGCTCAATGGTCGGCATTGAATCAGAGATAATTTGATTTCGGGTTTTCCATTGTCATCAAAAACATCAGCAATAAATTCAACGTCCACAGGGGATTGGTATTCGTCTTCAAGGAAGTTCAGCAAGTACCGCATCCTTTCAGCGAAGGGGGTTCGCCGCAGTAATTCCTCAAAGGTCAATATCAATTGTTGGGGATCTGCATCTACCAACCGTGATCGGATTGAGCGGAAGTAACCTTCCTGGTCAACCTGGGCAAGATAGCGCAATGGTGGGTAATCTCCGTCAAGCACCTCATGGATCGGGAGTGTCTTCATAGCATTATCTTTTAAATCAATCAGGTCAACATATTGTTGTGAATAGCGGCGAATAGATTTGGTTGTGTTGGAGGGTCTCAGTGTGGGGTGGCTGAGCGCAACCAGCCTGGGATAGTCATTTCCAACGCGATCAACAGCGCGTGTGCCCAGTCCCCATACCAGCCTGATAAAACCTTCCTCTGCCCGAATCTGGGGCGACCAGCGGTACTGGTTATGGCTGAATGCTACACCAGAAAGGTCGGGCATATAATACTGGCCGTAACGGTTTCCTTCAACTGTTTGAATCAGAACAGCCATGCGTTCATCATAGTCCTGTAAGCCGCGGCTTCGACGGTATAAGAGTGCGGTTGGGTTGAGGGTGGAGGCATAAATCCGGGCAATTGCCTGGGTAAGGGCGGTCATATTTTCATCGATGGTTCCCTGGTTTGGAAGAAAGATACTTTCGTATTTTCCCGCAAAGGCAGTGCCGAAATTGTCTTCAAGTAAACTGGAGGAACGAACAATCAGGGGCTGTTTTCCGACCGAGGTCAGCAATGTTTCGAGACGTTGAACAATATTGGGGGTGAAATCACTGGCAACGAAGTCTTCCACAATCTTTGGGTAGTCGCGGCGCATTTCATCCTCAGATTTGTATTTTTGATCGTTCCAATGATGAAGGTTGTTGATTGAAATAAAGGTATACAGCAGGTCGGACCCCATGTAATAGGATTCGGGGGTACGCAAATTTTGACGCAGATCAACATTCGGACTGCCTTTCAGGATGCGAGCAGCGAGGAGCATGCCGGCTGCCTTACCGCCAATTCGGCCGTGCCCAATTTTATGCCGGCGGACTTCAGCCAGGTCTGCAATTGTGAACCAATCCCGCGCAATATTGATATAGCGTAGTTGATCGCTGATCATGTTGCGAATCAACACCACTTTGATCTCTCTTAGCCGTGGTTCAAGATGTTTTCTTTTTTCAGGGGGCATTTTTTCAATCATCATGCCCTGGTTGAACAATAATTCCTCGGGAGCAACTTCAGGGTTGAATTCATAAAGGGATTCAAGGGAGGTGACACCGCGTTCATTGAGAACTTCAGCAATCAGGTCTTCAATTAATTCAAAACTGAGGTGGTTGCTGAAGTGAAAATCGGTTAATTGATCGCGGACAAGCGCTTTCCGACGTTCCCAAACTTCTGCCGGCTCTTCGATTTCCGGGTGCTGCAAGCCTTCCCGTTCCTGGGATTGGATGGCTTTGCGAATGACTTCCTGTTCGAATTCCTTGTAATCCAAAAACCCACGCTGGAATAATTCCCTTCGCATCAAGTCACGAACACGTGAGGAAAGGATGGGGTATTGCGAAAGGACAAGGTAAACGCTTAATAATCGATCGGTAGCACTGGGTGGTAAGGTCATGATTTATCACCTCAAAATTTAGGAACGGATTTATTCTTATTGATAATATCCCATTTGGTGTCAGGGATACAAAAAAGCGCCTGCAAAGCAAGCGCCAAATTGAATATTATACGATACTTTTAGCCTTAGCTAATGTGCATGGGCATAATGATGTGTTTAAAATGCTCGTCTCCCTGTGGATGGATTAATCCGGGCGTATTTGCCGCATTGGTCTCAAGCCAGACGTTGTCCGATTTGATTACTTCAAGCACTTCTCGCAAGAAACGAACGTTAAATGCTACTAACAATGGGATGCCGTCCACAGAGGCGTCTACCAGGACCTCGGAAGTTCCTGTTTGCTCTGATTGTGCAGAAATTTCAAGTGTGCCAGGTTTGGCTTCATCGGTTTCAGGGATGATGTTAAGACGGGCGACGTTTGTGCTATCGCGTGCGATGATTTCCGCCTGTTTGCATGCCTTCAATAAGCCGCTGGTGGAGAGGAGCGTGTGGGTTTTGAAGCTTTGCGGGATGATTGCTCGAAAATCCGGGAAGCTGCCGTCAATCAATTGCGATGCTAATTCCATATCATCCATGTGGAAGATGACCTGTCCCCGGTCGGGGGGGAAGGTCATGATCAATGTCTCATCGCCCCCGCCGATAATGCGGGCAAGTTCAACCAGCGCCCTGGCGGGGATGATGGCTTCAATTGGACGGGAGACAGCGTTAGGGATTTCGTCTTCACGGATTGAAATGCGAAAACCGTCGGTTGCAGCCATTGTGATGCGATCGCCGTCAATTTTTAACAGCACGCCTGTTAATACTGGACGGGCTTCATCTGTTGAGGCTGCAAAAGCCACCTGTTGAACCATTTCCTTGAAGTTTACGACATTGAGAGGAACCCCTTCATCCAAGTTTGGTTCGGGAATGGGCGGAAATTCTTCCGCATCAATGCCCTTTATGTTGGTCTCAGAGGTGCCGCAGCGTACATTCAGCGTCTGGGTGCTGTTATCCAGTGTAAATATCACCTGGTCACTGGGCAGGTTGCTGACCAAATCTGTGAAAGTTCTAGCGGGCACGGTAATCGCGCCTTCTCCTTCAATGCGGGCACCAATCCAGCAGGTTATTCCAAGTTCAAGGTTGGTCGCAGATAGGCGCAAACGTCCGTTGTCTGTTTTAACCAGGATATTTGAGAGAACGGGCAAAGTGCTCCGGGGTGATACTGCCCTGGAAACCATGCTGACGCAATGTGCAAGCTGTTGTTGTTTGACGTTTACTTTCATCGGGGGGGACCTCTCCTGTCCTTATGGTTTATTTATAATCGTATTAAAGTATACAATGAAGGGCGTTTTTTTACCAGTTATATCGGGATGTTTTTGGTCGATTTTATCTAACTACTGATTTGTTTGACAGTCCTTGGGGCGTGAAGTATTCTTAATGCCGTCCGGGTGGGACCGGCGCGGCGGAGCCCTACGAACCCCGTCAGGTCCGAGAGGAAGCAGCGGTAAGGAGGTATCTCCGGGTGCCGCCGGGAATCCTACCCGGGCATTTTTTATAAAAATCATTGAAAATTACTTGATAGATCAATTCCTTTAGCGATAATAACATGACATCAAACACACCCCCAGTTTGCAATTATGAAGGCTCTCAATACCAGAAGGATTTCTGGGAAGAAGGCGGGCGCGCTTATGAGGATGCTGCAGAAGAAATTGCATTGAAGCGCCTTTTGCCTGTTGGGGGTAATTTTATACTTGAGTTGGGTGCAGGAGCCGGGCGAAATACGCCGCGCTACAAGAATTATAAACGGATTGCCCTGGTGGATTACTCACGCACACAATTAGAACAAGCGAGAGACCGGTTGGGCTTGAGCCAGCGTTATGTGTTTGTGGCAGCAGATATTTATAAATTGCCATTTGAGGACGGACGATTTGATGGCGCAACCATGATCCGCACATTGCATCATATGGCGGATCCCGTATTGGCGCTTTCCCAGGTTAGAAGGGTCATGGCTTCAGGCGGCGTTTTCATTTTGGAATTTGCAAACAAACGCAATTTGAAGGCGATCGGCAGGTATTTGTTGGGGCGACAAGAATGGGATCCATTTACCGAAGCACCAA
Organism: Anaerolineaceae bacterium; assembly: GCA_016841525.1. Classification (GTDB taxonomy): domain Bacteria; phylum Chloroflexota; class Anaerolineae; order Anaerolineales; family Anaerolineaceae; genus Brevifilum. The sequence goes on along the minus strand of JAENYZ010000003.1, from coordinate 197,995 downwards.
TTGAATTTGCGGACTTAAATTTTGATTTTCATCCCCGAGCTGTCAGACACTACCTGGATCAGGTGGGGTTTGAGATTGCCAAACAATTAACCGTGTCTCATTTCAGAGCTGGTTTTTTAAAGCGTCACATTCCGCTAAAAATCCTGACAAGTTTAGATGCGCTTTTACAGCCAACTGGTGCATTGATCCAGATCAGCCCAAGCGTGTTTTCGAAGTGTATTGCTGTGGGCGATTCTGCTGCTGCTGAGGATGATACCACCTTCCAGTGTCCGGTTTGCAGTTCGCCGCTTCCTGGAGGTGAGATGGATCAGGTATGTCACGAATGCGGCAGGATCTGGGAATATCGCGATGGCATTTATGATTTCAGGGTGGAATAAAAGTAATAAATGATCAATTAAAAAGAGTTCAAATCGGGACCCATTAATAATCCGAATGTGACCTGTCAGTCATAGTTGCTGATGCTAAAATTTTCAAGGAAAGGCTTTATTATGTTGTGTGACTTATCAGTCATATGACCTTAAATAACCATTAATCAAATTATATTCGTCTATATTCAAAATCGTACTAGAATTTTGGATTTCAGAGGTTTGATTAAAAAATTCTTTTCTGTGGAAAGACAGAGAAATTCAGTGATTTTTACCCATAAGATTCCCAAATCTTCAAGACCAGGTCTGCGTAATGGTAGCCGATGTTCATCGGACCATAGCGAAAAAGCGCTTCCCGGTATGATCCGTGCGTGCGGTAAAGATCTGCCAGCATGCGGCTGCCGTAGTTGATATTAAATTCTGGGTCCTCAAGCTCCTCGATAGTAGGACGGGAAGAAAAACAGGGGCCGTTGATGCACATAAATTCAGCTGCCAATCCATCACGGGGCATGACCTGCATCAGACCGACAGCACCGCTGCTTGAATAGGCCAGCGGGTTACCGCCGCTTTCTTGCAGCATGACAGCTGCGATCAAGCCGGTGGGCAGGTCTGTTATGGTTGATGCTGCTTCGATCATCTGACACCACTGCTGGATTTGAGTCGGATAGCTATGTGAAAGAGAGCAATCTGTTTTGGGATTTACGGATTCGCCCAAAGATTCTGGCGAGTTACCCCCATTGGAGACGGATTGCGCAGCCTGGGCAACGGCTGTTTGGGTAGGCGCCAGGAGCTCTTGCGATGGCATGTGGGATGCGGCCACAGTACCGACCCAAATGACGATCAAACAGCCAATAAAAACAGCGGGAATAACGATGGTTCTTTTCATATTGCACCTGCTTGAAAATAGAATAAATGTTCTAATTTGATAATTAATAGTATAGCATATTTGTTCTAAAATACAAGTGCAAAAATTGAGATGTTTTTTTATGGGAAGTACAAGGCTTTATTCCTGCAATCACTACGTGACAAATTAAAATTATGGTCAAATGGTATTTTTATCGAAAAAGTTTAGCTGAAAATTCTTTGGCATTTGTCACCTTGAAAACGCGACAACCAACGAACTAATTTGTTCACTGAACCGGCTTGATGTCAAAAGGCACCCCGGCAATCTCACCCGCCATCACCAGTGCTTCAACGACCTCATTCAGCAGCGGAATGCCATCACGCAGATGCGCTTCCGTAAGCTCTTCTTCCTTTTCCCCGTGAATGAAAATACGATCCTGCCCGGGAAGCTTCGGTGAAGCTTTCAGACTTCGAATATAGGCATCCATATCCGACTTAAATTCCTCAATCGGACGGAAGTTCTCAATTTTGATGGATGCAAAGAAATGCCCCACATCAGCATTTCTCTCATTTGAAGGGCGGCCAACATCCTCTCCAAAAGCTGCTCCCGCCAGAACCCCCGAAAGCAAATCAACAAGTAGCGACAGTCCATACCCTTTATATCCCCGCATCAATGCTGGACCACCAAGGGGCAATAGGGCACCCCCGTTGATCATATCAGAGGGGTTTTGTGTTAACTCGCCATTTTTATTAATTGCCCAACCCTCCGGGATGGACTGACCGGTTTTTTCATACAAAGAGATCCGCCCAAGGGGCACAATACTTGTTGCCATATCAAGAACATAAGGCTTTTCTTCCCCCGCCGGGACGGCAACGGCAATCGGGTTGGTGCCTAAAACCCTTTTCATGCCATAAGTTGGGGCAATCAGTGGTTGTGAATTGGTAAGGCTGATGCCGATCATGTCCTCTGGCAATGCCATCATCGCATAATAACCGGCAATGCCAAAATGGTTGCTGTTCCTGACCGTTGTCACAGCCAGGCCTGTTTCATCTGCTTTTTCAATACAGCGTGACATTGCACGATATGCAACAACCTGCCCGAGGCCATTGCCTCCATCCAAAGCCAATGTAGAAGGATTCTCCGAAAGTGTTCGTATGGTTGAAGCGGGATCAATCAAGCCTTTTTGCAGTCGATCGCCGTAATAACTGTGAAGCCGAATCACGCCGTGAGAATTAATCCCGCGCAAATCAGCAGATATCAACACATCTGCTGCAATTCTCGAATCGATTTCTGGAACACCCATGCCCTTAAAATAACGGATGGTGAAATCTTTCAGTGCTTCAACAGGATAGCTTTTACTTTCGGGCATTGAATCTCCTCATTTCTTTTGGCGGGTATGTGCCTAATTATAATCCACCCCCTTTATCCAGGTTATTGTCAAGGAACAGCGAGGACAGCAAAGGGTGCCCATGACCCCTTCGACATGCTATAATTACACACAAGACGGAGAAGATAAACAATGCCGAAAATTATTGCGCATCGTGGCGCCAGTGCCCACGCACCTGAAAACACAATGGCAGCCTTCCAGCTTGCCCTGGATCAAGGGGCAGATGGTATTGAGCTGGATGTCATGCTTTCAAAAGATCATCAACTGGTTGTTATTCATGATGACTCTGTGGACCGAACAACGAATGGTTTCGGCTCTGTTAATGACATGACTTTAAAAGAACTCCAATCATTGGATGCAGGGGATGGACAAAAAATCCCAAGCCTGGAAGAAGTCTTTGATGCCTTTGGCGGACGCTTTCTGATCAACGTTGAATTAAAGAATTACGCGTCAATTTTTGATGCCCTGCCAATTGAAGTGGCAAAACTGGTAAAGAAATTTCAAATTGAAGGCTCGATTTTAATCTCTTCATTTAATCCTTTTAATCTTCCCCGTTTTCACGCACAGCTGCCCGATGTCAGTCTGGGCTTGCTCACCCAGGCCAACCAGGCAAAGAAGTGGATCTGGCGGTTATTCCATTTTGATGCCTTGCATCCCTATTTTAGTGATGTGGACCAGGTGCTGGTGGCATCCTTGCATGAAAGAAATCGGCAAGTCAATGTCTGGACAGTCGATGACGACGAGGAAATCAGGAGATTGGCAGCATTGAATGTTGACAGCATCATCACAAATGACCCCCAGCGTACCAGGGCAATTCTGGAGGCTTGATGATGCTCGGGTTTAAGCCCATCGGTCGATCCATCGTCGCTTTTTTTGTTCTCTTCGCGTTGTTGTTAAGTGCTGTGCCAACACAAGCCGCAAATGTGGGCGATCCACAAGCGCTTTTAGAGTCGATGAGCCCGGAAGAAAAAGTAGGCCAACTGTTCCTGGTGACATTTGACGGGATGCTTATTGATGAAGAAACCCAAATCTATGATCTGATCACCAATTATCATGTCGCCGGCGTGGTTCTTAGATCTGATAATAATAATTTTGCTTCCGAAGATACGATCTCTAAAACACAAACACTTGTGGCTTCCCTCCAAAACCTGGCCTGGGACGCTGCTTCCAGCGAGTCGAATATTGTGGGCGTCCGTAACCAGGGGCCCCCAAACTATATTCCTTTGTGGATTGGGATGCAGCAGATCGGCAATGGATTCCCTGGGGACCAGATCCTGACAGGTCTAACCCCCTTACCTTCTCATATGTCCATTGGTGCGAGCTGGAATTTGGATCGGGCGAATCAGGTTGGGCAGGTTTTAGGGTCTGAATTGAGCAGCCTTGGCATCAACCTCTATCTTGGGCCAAATTTGGATGTTATTGAAACCGGCAGCAGTGAAGCGGCAGATTCCCTCGGTGTGAATACATTTGGCGGTGATCCTTTCTGGGTAGGGGAAATGGGGAAATCACTGATTAGCGGCATTCACACAGCCAGTGATGATCGTTTGATGGTCGTGGCACAGAATTTCCCTGGCACAGGTAATTCTGATCGATCCCCTGAATTTGAAGTCGCCACTGTCCGTAAGTCGCTCGATCAGCTTAAACAAATCGAATTACCCCCTTATTTCTCCGTGACGACACCCGCCTATGGCGACCCCGGTCGGGTGGATGGTCTCATGGTCTCACACATTCGTTACCAGGGATTCCAGGGAAATATTCGCGAAACGACACGCCCAATCAGCTTTGATTCCAATGCTTTTCAGGAAATTATGTCCCTGCCGGAATTTCAAGCATGGCGGGATGAAGGCGGGCTTATCTTCAGTGATAATTTGGGCAGCGAATCATTAAGACGGTTTTTCGATCCCAATGGGACAAATTTTGACGCACTTCCTGTTGCCAGGAATGCTTTCCTTGCAGGGAACGATGTCTTGTATGTGAATGATTTGAGATCCTCGGCTGATCCTGATGCATATACAACCCTGGTTTCCATCATCGAATTCTTTGTTCAAAAGTATCAAGAAGATTCTGCTTTTGCCCAGCGCGTTGATTCATCAGTGCTGAGAGTATTAAAAGCAAAAGAGAAATTATACGGCGAATTTGACATACAGAATGTGCTTCCGGTGGGTGAAGATTTGAGCGAAATTGGCACATCTGAGGATATTACCTTTGATGTCGCACAGGAAGCAGTCACCATGATCAGCCCGCCGGCACAGGAATTCGATACAATTTTGCCATCACCGCCAGCCTGGTATGAGGATATTGTTATTTTCACCGATGTACGTACAGTTTCTCAATGTGACACCTGCCCTCCATACAACCAGATTGCGACAAAATCTATGGCGAACGCCCTTCTGAACCTGTACGGGCCCCAGGCTGGGGGTCAGATTTTAGAACAAAACCTGTTTTCTTATACTTTTTTGCAGTTGGTCAATGTGCTGGATAATACCGAAGTTGGGGCGCCTGAATTTTTACTTGAGAACCTCCAGGCAGCAGACTGGGTGATCTTCAATACCATTGACCTTGACCCCGATGAACCCGGTTCGAACGCACTTCAACGGCTTTTGGTTGATCGCCCGGATCTTTTATCCGGGAAAAAGGTGGTTGTTTTTTCAATGGGACCGCCCATTTACCTGGATTCGACCAATATCACGAAATTAACAGCTTATTATGCGCTTTACAGCCGATCGCCAGCTTTTTTGGATGTTGCAGCACGGGTCTTGATGCAAGAATTGGTGCCGTCCGGAGCCTTACCGATATCTTTGAATGCCGTGGGTTATGACCTGATCACGGCTACATCGCCAGATCCTGAGCAGGTGATTGACCTCGAATTGGTCTTGCCCGAAGAGACGCCTACTGAAGTCCCTGCTCAAACACAAACCCCTGGCGCAACCCAAACACCGGCGCCTACGCCGCTGCCCAGTTTTAATGTCGGGGATACCCTGACCATTCGTACCGGGCGTATTCATGATCACAATCGAAATATTGTGCCGGACGGCACAGTTGTGCGGTTTAACTTCCAAATTTCTGGTGAACCCGGGATCACACAGCAATTTCAAACCACAACAACCGGCGGCGTTGCTTATTTTAATTATCGAATTCAAGCTGCAGGCGGACTTGAAATCAGCGCAACCAGCGAGCCGGCAATGCGATCGGAAACCCTCCAAATCAATATTTCTCCTGAAGGAATTACATCGATCCTCTCAATATCACCAACCCCCCTGGCTTCTCCAACGCCGACAGCTTCTCCGACCCCTGAGCCAACAGCGACTCAAAACCCTACCCCGATCCCGGAACCACAGCATAATAAGTTCCCAACCCTGGGTGAATGGGCAATGGGTATCATCGTGATGGGACTTGGTTTTGTCTTTACATATTTGATTGGTTATTATTGGTGGGGCTCTGCTCGTTGGGGATTGCGTTCTGCATTATGCGCCCTGATTGGCGGTTTAATGGCATATACCCTTCTTAATCTTGGTACAAGCGGGACGAAATTCTGGATGGTGGAATCTGGAACAGTTTTTGTTGTTGAGGTTATTGTTGTCGGTTTGTTGTTTGGTTGGATAGGGGCATTAATTTGGTGGATGCGAACTGCCGGGCGTTACCCTCTCAAAAAACGAGGATAAATTTGTGTTGACCAATTCTTTTGTTGGGGAAAGCGAAAGTTGAAAGCAATCGTATCAATCTAAAAATTTCTGAGCAGTGTGAACAGAAAACTGATGATCATTAACCCGCCTGCCAGGAAAAGAAGGATTTTCTCTGATTTTTGAATTATTTTTGGCTGAAGTCTGTCTGATCGAAAAGGCTGTGTGACGGGGGCATCTTCAACAAAAAGCGCTTTCAACAAGGCATCGATATCCTTTGGGCGGTCTTCGGGGTGGAGTTGTAAAGCCCAGTGAACGGCACGTTCTGTTCGCCCGCTGACATCTGGATTGATCTCTCGAATACGGGGTAAACTGCCCGGGTTCAAAAAACGATCGCGCACATTTACCGGGGGTTCGTTGGTCAACAAATGGTAGAGAGTCCCACCAAAAGCATAAATGTCACTGCGTGCATCTGTGTGACCTGAATCTCCGCCGTATTGTTCCAGAGGGGTGTATAAGGCTGTCCCCTGGCCTTGCAAAACGGTAATGGTCACTTCGCCGGGCGCAAGCATCTTCACCAATCCAAAATCTACCAGTTTTACCAGGCCGTTGGGGGTCAATTTGAGATTGCCTGGTTTTATATCGCGATGGAGGATGGGATTTTCCTGTGAATGGAGATATTTGAGGGCATTTGCTATTTGTTTTGCCCAATCAAGCACTTTTTCTTCAGAGATGAAGGTCTTATCCTGGCGTGCTTCCATGATCAACTGGCGCAAATCTTTCCCGGGAACAAAATCCATAATCAGGTAATCGCGATCACGCACGGAGAAGAAATCTGAAACTTTTGGCAGGTTGGGATGATCGAGGCGCGCTAATATTGTCGCCTCTCGCTGGAATTGATTGCGTGCCTCAAGGAGCATTTCCTCCGGGAGCGCACGATCATATTCCACCTCTTTAACAGCGCAAAGGCGACCTTCAAGGCGCAGGTCCTCAGCCAGGTAGATGCACCCCATACCTCCCTGACCGATGATCTTACTGACCTGATACCGACTGCGAAGTACCGTACCAGTCTTAATTGGGACTGGCATTGTATCAAACCTCAAATAACAACTTTCTGACCCACGCAGGGTCATAGATATAAATTTCTTTTCGGTCTCATTTTCGGCGTGTGACCGGTTTCAATGTGCACGGAGATTCTTGCTAATTGTTATTTGTGCAAAATTTCCGCCGACATTTTCTATGCAAGAGTATTTTACCAGAATTGATCCTTTAATAAACATTGTCTTTTTCTTATAAAGCATATTAGGATAGCACTTACTTTTCACACCCTTCGACATAACCGATTGTTCTAATCAAGGTAAAATCATCTTATGCATGTTTATGTAGAAGTTGCGATCAACCTCCCCCAAATTTCTGATAGTTTTCATTATCACTTGCCGCCAGAATTGATGGGAACGGTTCAGCCTGGCACCCTGGTGATCGTTCCCTTCGGCAGACAACGTGTGCAGGGTCTGGTTTTAAGGTTTATTGAGACACCGGAAGTCGCTGAGACCCGTCCCGTGGAAGAGGTTGTGGATGAAAAGCCGGCACTGACACCCAGTTTGATGTCCCTGGCAGCATGGATGGCACACGAAACCTTGTCTTCTTTGGGAGAAATGATCAACCTGATGCTCCCGTCAGGCTTAAGCCAGTATACAGATACCCTGGTTCATCTCAATGATGATATCGATATTACTTCACTTGATCTTTCCCCCCTTGAAAAGCGGATTATTAATTTATTGAAAAAGCGTGGTGATCTGCGCGGGCGCCAGATGGAGGCATCGCTGCGGCATGTCGAATGGCGCGGTATCCTGCGTAAACTGGCACGGCAGGGTATTGTGGATACCCATTCAATTTTGCCGGAACCGCGTGTCAGGGCGAAACATGTGCGTAAGGTTTGTCTTGCTATCGAGCCTTCAAAATTGGAAGATCTGGATATCCCATTGAGCAGGGTACATGATGTCCACGATCGGCGCATGGATATTTTGAAGATACTGGCGCAAGAACCTGGCCTGGTTGAGCCTGGTCAGATTTACGATCGAACCGGCGCAAAGAATTACGACTTAACAGCCTTAGAAGAATTAGATTTGATAAGGTTTGTTGAGGTTCAGGTTTGGCGTGACCCTCTTGAGGATGCCAGTTATATCCAGGCAGTGCCGCCTGACCTGACAGGAGATCAACAAAGGGTTTGGGAGACGATTCAACAGGGTTTGGAAAGTGTCAGGCATGATGAACCCCCGGGCAAGCCCTATTTGCTGCATGGTGTGACAGGTTCTGGAAAAACAGAAATTTATCTTCGTGCCGTAAAGGAAACACTGGCAATGGGCAAGCGAGCCATTGTTCTGGTGCCTGAAATTTCATTGACCCCTCAAACGGTTAACAGGTTTTTATCACGTTTTCCTGACCAGGTTGGCGTCATGCATTCACAACTATCCGAAGGTGAGCGTTATGACACCTGGCGCAGGGCAAGAAATGGTGAACTTTCCGTCATTGTTGGTCCGCGCAGTGCTTTTTTCATGCCCATGGACGACCTGGGATTAATTGTGGTCGATGAATGTCATCATGAATCTTATGATCAGTCGGATCGACCCCCTTTTTATCGTGGCGTTAAAACTGCAACGGCTTACGCCCGCCTTTCAGGGGCGATGGTTCTTCTTGGGTCTGCCACACCGCAGGTCACCCAGTATTATCGGGCGATCAGCGGCAGATGGACCTATCTTGAACTCCCCAAACGCATTTTAGCCCATCGCGAGGCAATCGCTCAACATGCCAGGCGATTGGGCATCGAGATCCCCCTTCATCCGGGAGAGGGTTCAACTGCGGACCTGGGTTTACCCGAAGTTTCCATTGTGGACATGCGCCAGGAACTGCGCAAGGGAAATCGCAGCATCTTCAGCAAGGATTTGCAGTCAGGTATTAAGAAGGTGTTGGAAACAGGGCAGCAGGCAATACTTTTTCTTAATCGGCTTGGCACGGCGACCTATGTTTTTTGCCGCGATTGCGGTCATGTGATCAAGTGCCCGCGTGATGATAAACCGCTTACTTACCATCACTCTCGGGGAGGATTGGTGTGTCATACTTGCGGCTATCAACGCAAAATGCCGAAGGCATGTCCTGTTTGCGGTGGGAAACAAATCAAGCAATTGGGAACCGGTACTGAAAAGGTTGAGCAATTGGTTAATCAAAATTTCCCGGGGGTTAGAACACTTCGCTGGGACACAGAAACCACACGTGCGAAGGGTGCCCATGAACGTATTCTTAAGGCTTTTTCCGACCACAAGGCTGATATTTTGGTTGGCACCCAGATGTTGACGAAGGGGCTCGACCTGCCTTTGGTGACATTGGTCGGGGTGATCCTGGCTGAGGTGGGCTTGAACTTGCCAGATTACCTTGCCACGGAGCGCACCTTCCAGGTATTGACCCAGGTTGCCGGTCGTGCAGGGCGCAGTCCCCTTGGGGGAAAGGTGATCCTCCAAACCTACGAACCGGATAATTATGCCATTCAAGCGGCAGCAAATCATGACTTTACAGGCTTTTATGCAAAGGAGATGGCTTACCGCAGAGATCTGGGATATCCACCGTTCAAACGTCTTGTGCGATTGGAATACCGACATTATGACTCGCAAAAAGCCGAAAAGGCTGCCTTTGAATTAGCAGAGCATCTCAAAACCTGGAACGGCCAGGAGAATCACCCCGTAGATATTATTGGCCCCGCACCCTGTTTCTTCCAACGTTTGTACGGACGTTACCGCTGGCAAATTGTACTGCGGGGCAATGACCCCGCCAGCTTTTTGCGTGATCGGCAATTGCCAGATTGGATGGTTGAAGTTGATCCTTCCAGTTTGTTGTAAGCTAATCTGGATTTCCTCATAAATGGTTTATATAATCAGTCAGCTCAAGTTATAATAGGAATGAAAGATCTTCAAATTCAGGACTAAATTAGTGCAAAACATCAGGTACGCATCTCGATTTATTAAAGAAAGTTTTTCAATCGCCTTCAAAACGATCCAACTTCAAGAGCAGTGGGTGTACATTGCGGTTGGTAATCTGATTTTATTATTCATCTGGTTTTTACCCCTGGGTTTGTTGTTGGGTTTAATTGGACTCCAGCCAGTTGGCATGCTGCTGATTGGGTTGATTGGTGTTTTCATGCTGTTCAGTTTCTATGCCTGGAGCGAGATCACCAGGGAACCTGCCAGCCGAAGAATCGTGGCATTATTTCAAGAGGGGAAAAGCCCTGTTGTTGACGGCACGGTCCAATATGAAGACCCATTAGGAGCAGCACAAGAATATGAGATGGATGAGGAACTGGTGTTAGAAAAAATTCCCCAGGTTGAGGAGGGTCCCCAGGAGAAAGGCTTGTTTAAGCACTGGTCAGATATCCTCGTTCTGACCCTTGCACTGCCTGGGAAGCGGTTGATTTATCATTTTCAAAAATTATTGAAGCCTGAAATGGAACCGAAACACGCCTGGTTACCTTCACATACATTGTTGGTACCGGTGATCAGCGTGGAAAACCTCGGTATAAAGGATGCAGTGCGGCGAATTAATCAGATGGTCGATGATCACCTGCTCCGTTTTCAACCAGGATTGGTGAAAGTCGACCTGGTTGGCAGCCTTGTGCAGTGGGGTTTAAGTTTTATTGGCATTTTGATTGGTCTTACCGTGGCAATTCTGATCACCGACCCCATTGCACCTGATCCCTGGCTGCTGATCCTTGGTTTGGGGGTTGGCTTGTTAATTGTGTGGTTATTCATAACATCTGGCAATCTCTTCAGCGCCTATTCCCGGAGTTTCTATCATGCTGCCCTTTACCAATGGGTCAGGAATGTGGAAAAAGCTCGAGAAACGGGCAAACCTGAAAGAGCAGTTCCCCCAGATATCTTGCGGAAAGCTATGGGAACGACCAGAAAGAAATAAAAGGAACGTCGATATGAAGAAAAGAAAAGAAGTTCTCACATGGAATGACGTTGATAAGTTGATCGATCATCTGCTTCCACAATTTGATTTGACCTTTGACGGCATGATCATGGTCTCACGCGGCGGCATCGTACCGGGGGGATTGCTGGCTGAAGTCATGGATATTCAAAAATTATTGATTGCATCCGTGGATTTTCCCTCTGAGCTGGCGGAAATGGAACGGCCGCGTTTATTAGCCTGGCCGAACTTTTTAATGTTTCCAGAGGATGAATTGTTGAGCGGCGAGAGGATATTGATCATGGATGATGTTTGGGGGTCGGGAAGGACGATCACATCGGTTAAAAACCGGGTTTCAGCTGCCGGCGGGTTTCCGTACACCTGCGTTTTACATTTTAATCCTTATCGAAATTTGTTTGGGACCAATAGACCGGATTATTTTGCGGCAATTACAGACGCATTTATTATTTATCCCTGGGAAATTGATCGGGACATTAAAGGATCACTCTTGCGGGATCTTTAAGGGAGTACACTTACATGGATAGACAACTTCGCTGGTACGACTATATCACTATTAATATTTATTACTTTGCCCTGACAGCGCGATCGCAAACCTTAACCCCATTGATATTGCCCTTATTGGTGCAATCTTTTATGGGAGAAGAAGTAAAAGGTACTGCTTATGGCAATCTCCGTTTGTGGTCACTGATGATCGCAGTCTTGATGCAGGGATTTATCGGGATGGTTTCGGATCACAGCACCTCGCGCTTTGGACGCCGACGTCCGTTTATCCTGATTGGCGCTACAACAGAGGTACTGGTTTTCATTGGGATTGGCGTGATCGCTGCGACTTTGGAAGGTGAAGCGGGTTACTGGGCATTATTTGCCGCCACAATTCTCTCTATGCTTTCAGCAAATACGGGACACGCAGCCGTTCAGGGGCTTATCCCGGATATTGTTCCTGAATCCAAACACGGTCTTTTTTCCGGGTTTAAAGCCTTCTTTGAATTACCAGCGCCATTGATTTTTGTTTCCTTTGTCATTACAAAATTTGTTGAGAATGAAAACATTTGGGGTGCTTTGCTGGTGCTGAGTGCCGTTGTTTTAATTTGTACTGCCATCGCAATGTTTGCCCCTGAAAAACCCATTAAAAAGCCGCCATATGAATGGGATTGGCAGCCTGTCATCCGCCTGGTGGGTATGACGATTGCATTCACAGCGGTCATTTTGGGGTCTGGCGCATTGGTTAATTACATCAATTCACTGTCCGCTGATCTTTCTGACCTTCCTGCAAAGATCATGACCGCTGCTGTGGGGGTTCTTGGGATGGTTTTAGCCGTTGTTGTGGGGGTCTGGGGCAGTATTCGCATCAGCCTTGGTGAAAAAACAGATGTGGATAGGAACTCATTTACCTGGTGGGTTGTCAACCGGCTGGCGTTTTTGGTGGGGTCTACCAACCTTGCCAGTTTTGCCCTGTATTTCATCCAGGAACGATTTAGCCACTTGCAAGGTGCTGCAGCGGCTGGACCAACAGCGATGCTGGTGATGTTTGTCGGTGTGGCAATCCTTATTTCCAGCATCCCGGCAGGGTGGCTGACAGACAAGTTCGGACGCAAACCTGTTTGTGCTTTTAGCGGTGTTCTGGCGATGATCGGCACGATTATTGTGGTTTCTTCCCCAAATATGACGGTTTTATACGTGGGCGGCCTTTTGGTTGGAATTGCGATTGGCTTTTTCTATTCAGCCAGCTGGGCTTTGGGAACGGCACTTGTACCCAGGGAAGAAGCTGGACGCTACCTGGGCATCCAGAACCTGGCTGGGGCTGGGGCAGGAGCAATTGGTGCATATATCGGCGGTCCGATCGGTGACGGTGTGGGCTTCACTGTTTTACTCAGCATCTTTGGTTTCCTATTTTTAATCTCAACCCTGGCTTTATTTGGGATTAAAGAGAAAGCATTAGCGGTCAATTAGCGCTGATTTCGAAAGCCATGATCAATCAATTTGATTGAAAAATGCGCCCCAAATTAATAATGGGTCGGAAAATTTGATTTTTACAGTAAGAATGATTTATTTGTGAGTTTTTAGTAGAGGTGGGGCTCTGTCCTCCCTTACTATGACAATTAATATTGTATGATATGACATCATTATGCTTTGTGAACACCTTTGTAAGTAATGAAATTCTTGTCTAGAATTTTTAAATTAGGATATAATTCTGAACAGATCAACGAGTAAGGAGCTGTGCGTGATTCGCATCAATTGCTAAAAATCTTAAGTGTTTAGGAAAGCCAATTTTCCTGGTAGATTTTATTTAACCGAGGGCTTTCCCTGGGTTTTTTGTTTTAAGAAGGCAGGTTGATGTGTTTACAGTACAAAATCTTACAAAATCATACGGTCTGAATCCCGTTCTCAAAAAAATTTCATTCAGTTTAAATCAGGGTGAACGTGCTGCCCTGGTCGGCCCCAATGGCTGCGGAAAATCCACATTGATGGATATTATTGCAGGTGTGCAAAAAGCAGATTCAGGGCACGTGGCTTTTACACCATCGGATCTCAGAATAGGTTACCTGCGTCAGGGGATTTCCTTTGACCAGGGCGAAACCATCGGTGCATACCTTAACCGCTTTGCGTCTAACCTCAAAGAATGTCTTGAGCGCTTGGAAACCGTTTGTGAAGCTCTGGCAGCATCACCCGAAGAAGTGCTGTTGGTCAACGAGTACGACCGTGCATTGCGAAATTTAGATCGTGCCCAGCAAATGGAGGGCGCTCGCCTGGATATTCTTTCTGGCTTTCAGCTGGAAGATATCCCGCAGGATACCTTAATTGAATCCCTGAGCGGTGGGCAAAAAGTTCGTTTGGCATTGGTAGGCGTCCTTTTGGAGGGACCTCATGTGCTGCTGCTGGATGAGCCAACCAACCATCTTGATATCGAAATGCGGGATTGGCTCAGGGAATGGGTCTTATCCTACCAGGGCGGGATTTTGCTGGTCTCCCATGATCGTGCCTTCCTGGATGCGGTTATTCACAAAGTGATTGCCTTTCCGCCTTCCGGTGAGGGCATTCGTGAATACCTGGGAAATTATTCCAACTATTTGGAAGTCCGGGAAAAGGAATTTGAGGAAGCTTTACAAGCCTATAATGACCAGCAGGATGAGATCAGGCGATTGAAGAAAGCTGCCCGAAGTGTTAGGGATTTGGCTAAACCGCATAAAGGTGGCAAGGCAGATATTAAAAACACGGACGGATTTTCTGCAGGCTTTTTTGCCGATCGTTCTCTTGAAACGACACGGCGTGCCAAGCAGCTTGAAAAGCGGGTAGCCTTTCTGGAAGGGGAAGGTGCCCTCGATAAACCCGCCCACGCCTGGGAAATGCGAATGGATTTTTCAGACACGCCGCAATCCGGAAAAATCGTCTTGCAATTAGATCAATTATGCATCGGTTATGACGGCATCGCGCTGCTTCCCCCCTTAAGCCAGACGGTCATTCTGGGACAGCGGATCGCTCTAGTGGGGCCTAATGGGGTTGGAAAGACCACGCTGTTTAAAACGCTTTTAGCAGAGATTCCCCCGGTTGGTGGGACTTTTACCTACGGCAGTGGGGTATATCCGGGATACCTGTCACAGGAGCAGGATTGCCTAGACCCAAAGTTGACGGTACTTGAGACAATTCAGCAAATCCAGGGGATGGGAAATCACACAGAAGCCCGTTCCTATTTACACCGGTTTCTATTCAAGGGAGATGAGGTGTTTCAAGCGGTGGATACCCTGTCCTACGGGCAGCGATCCCGGCTGATGTTAGCTTTGCTGGTTGCCCAGGGCTGCAATTTTTTACTCCTGGATGAACCCCTTAACCACCTGGATCTGGCATCTCAAGAAGCATTTGAATCCGCTTTAAGTACTTTTGACGGCACAATTTTAGCCATTGCCCATGATCGTTATTTTATTGATCGATTTGCGCAGCTTGTCTGGGTCTTTTCTGATGACGGCATCCGCGTTGAATTGATGGCTGAGACGGTGCATAAAATTATGTCATCTTGAACTGTGGATAAACCGTGAAAAACTGTGGATAAAAACCGAATTTGTGTGGAAAAGGTGCTGTTTATTTACTTTTGAAGCTTTGGTAGGCACAATGGATGAGTTGCCATTCTCAAGAACTTTGTGATATCATTTTGAAAAGTGTTATCAGGAGAAGATTTAATGTCTGAACAAAACCAGTCAGGTGAAGAACGAATTAGCACCCTCATTGACCAGTTGAGCGCTTATATTGAGCAATATCATGATGGCTCAGTTGCCTTTGATCATATGGAAGGGAATACCGTCTACGTAAGACTGGGCGGTGCATGTGAGGATTGTCCGCTCTCCCTTGCGACGCTGCAGGGTTGGGTCGCAGGAACTTTGAGGCAATTTTTCCCGGATATTAAGGTTGAAAAAGCTGAATAGGTACATTTGTAGAAATAAAATATTTAGAGAGGCTGGACTAATTTTTTTGGCAGCCTCTCTTTGTATTTAAATTTGAATAACTTGTTTTAAGAAGAGAAACGTCATTTTGAGTGAGTACCCTGTCCTAAGACTGCAAGGCATAAGGATTAGTCCGATATAAGTTGCGTTTTTATTCGTTTTTCTAATTATGGGCAAAAATCATTTTTCGGAGCGCGGGTTTTAACCCGCTTTTTTGTCTTCATCAATAAATTGCCCTCTCCCTTGTCGCAAGGGAGAGGGCAGGGTGAGGGTTTCGACAAAAAAATGAACAATAGGTTTGGTTTAGTTTTTTTTAGCAACTGATGAGATTCCCACCCTCACCAGAGTAGGTTCCGCACTCCGGGAGAAGAAAGTTTTATTGATATTACAGTTTCATAAAAAGAACGTTTCGCCATTCCTTTTAAAGGCTTGTGGATAATTCTGCCAGATTTAGAAAATAAAAATAGTTATCCAACCGGAATTATTTTTATCTTTTGGAGTGGCCCCGACCGATTTCATCCAAATGAGAGACTAAACCACATTAAAAACCCTCTCCCTAGCGCAAGGGAGAGGGCAGGGTGAGGGTTCCCACTATTTCTTACCATCATCCTTCGGCTGCATCTCTTTCCCTGCACCTGGACCGGCATAAATTTCATTTTGTACAGCCCGGTACAGGGTCTCACTGCGCAAGTCCGCCAGGGTATAGCAAGGTGCATCCAAATGTTCAGCAAGGGCTTGTGCCAGACCCTGATCAAAAGCCTCATGTTCCATATTGATGACAACGGTGCGAATATCCTCACTTGCGATCTGGTCAGCCATTTTGTGGGCTTCAGCCTGCGGAGATCCCCCTTCCAGGGAAACATTGCCGGCGCCATCTGTTAGGATGATCAGCAGCGGCAGCACATCGGGGTGAAGCGTTTTTTCTCTTTTCAAAACCTGGTAAGCCATGGTTAAGCCAGCACTTAAGGGCGTTTTGCCGCCGACAGGGATATCGGCGAGGGCGCGTTGTGCTAATAATACGGAATTTGTTGGGGGCAGAACCAGGGTTGCGCGATCCTTCTGGAATACAATCAATCCGACACGATCGCGCCGCTGGTAAGCGTCGGTCAATAGTGAAAGAATCGCCCCTTTTGTAGCTGCCATGCGTTCTGCTACAGCCATTGACCAGGAGGCATCCACCAGGAAAAGAATCAGGTTGGACGCCCGGCGGACGCGGACTTTGCGCTGATAATCTTCCCTGCGGACAGCGAAAGCAATATCTTCTTCTTCACGAATTTGTTCGCGAGCCTTCTGGAATGGCGCAGCAGCCCGGATTGTTGCATCAAATGCCAGGTCTTCCGGATTGCCGTTCGCAGGACGTGATTGGATATACCGGCCGCGTTTGCGATCGGTCTGCGTCTGCGACCGGCGGCCGCTTTGTTTTCGCATCATATTGTCAAGGGGTGTGTCAAGTCGACGCGGTTCAAAAGTTTCACCGGGCTTGATCTTCTGTCCCCCGTCCCACCAATGTGCGGTTGCGTCCTGGAAGATATCCTGACGTGATGGGTTTACGGACTCGGGTCCAACGGGTTCGTCGCTAATCTCGATATGGGGGGTGCCTGACTTTTTTTTTGAGCCGTTTCCTCTTCAGTGGCGTTCTGTTCCTTTTCAGGTGCAGGCGCACCTTCCGAGGCGGCACCTTTGAGCTGTTCAATTTGCTCTTCAAGCTGTGTAACGCCCATTTCTGAGTGCCTGAAAGGGCCGGCTTTGACGCGATGGGGCAGTGCAAGCTCTGCAGCCAGGGCGATATCACGAGGGTTGATGGTCTCACGGCCTTCAAATGCTGCATGTGCACGTGCCGCTTTGAGAATCACAAGGTCGGCACGATGGCCGTCCACCTGCATTTTAGCCGTCAGGTCTGCAATCACCAGAAGGTCACGGCTGGTATAGCGTACGCGGTCAACCAATTTTCGCGCCTGGGCAATTTTTTCTGAAAGTTCCAGTTCCATGGGGAGCCATTCTTTTCGGAAGGTTTCCGGGTTGGCTTCAAAAGCCAGGTTGCGCTCCATAATTTGGACCCGCTGGCGGGGTTCTAAAATGCCGTGAATTTCGACAGAGAGCGCAAAGCGGTCTAATAACTGCGGACGCAGGTCTCCCTCTTCAGGGTTCATGGTCCCCACCAGGATGAAGCGCGCTGGGTGTGCAAAGGAGATTCCCTCTCGTTCAATGATATTCATCCCCATGGCCGCCGAGTCAAGCAGCACGTCAACAACGTGGTCATCCAACAGGTTTACTTCGTCGATGTATAAGAGCCCCCGATTGGCAGATGCCAGTACACCGGGTTCGAAATGGCGTTCACCTTTTTGAATCGCTCTTTCGATATCCAGCGTGCCGACAACCCGGTCTTCCGTTGCTGAAATTGGCAGGTTGATAAAAGGTGTCTGCCGGGTTTCAACCGGAACATCTTGATCGTCTTTAAAACGTTCTCGGCATTCAGTACACCATGAAATGGGTTTCCTGGGATCGCATCCAAAACGGCAGCCCTGGACAACCTGGACAGGTGGTAACAGCGCCGCTAACGCCCTGGCGGCAGTGGATTTTGCCGTACCGCGTTCGCCGCGAATTAACACGCCGCCGATGCGTGTGTCGATGGCATTTAAGATCAACGCACGACGCATACGTTTTTGGCCGACGATGGCAGTAAAGGGATAGATTACTCGCATAATCGATTTTTCCATGGTTTTCTTCCTGTTCAATGAAGTTTACCACGTCACTTATGGAGAGAGCAATGATTGTTTATAGTGAATGGTGAGTGGTGAATGGTGAAAAGCGAGAAAGTTTTCTGGAGTGAGGGGCTTTAGCCCGAAAGACTTATGTTTAATGAATATTTGGTCAGCCAGCAATAAATTTGGTAGAGCGTTCAAATCCAAACACATTTAATCAGACAAGGTTTATATTGGTAGTATACCGTTGGTGATGCAGTGAAGATTGAACTGCACCCTACGAGTGATGGATTTTTGTAGGGCGGGATGCGGTTTTCATCCCGCCGAACATTAATCAATTGAGTCTCAACAGAGAAATAAACAAATCTAAATTATTAATAACTCTTAACTTCTGTTCTAAGACGTCCGGAGTGAGAGACCTGCCCTGGCGAGGGTTAGGACTATAAAATTTTATCTTTGTAGTTTCATCTTCTCTAACAACACAATAAAAATCAGTCTCTGTTTACCGTTCCCGGTCTCCTGTCTCCCGTCTTGAATTAAAATCATTTGCCATCACCATCCACCTGTTAAGATACAATAAAACTATGGAAAATAAAAACTGGCAAATATTCGGACATGATTGGGCTGTGAATTTGCTTCGCACACATGCTGGGACGGATAAACTCCGGCATGCTTATCTCATTGTTGGAGCGCAGGGCGTTGGCAAACGAACACTGGCTTTGCGATTCGCCCAGGCGATTAACTGTGAGAATCCACCTCGGCAAGGGGATTTTTGCGGTGTGTGCAAGACCTGCCGGCAAATTGGTGCTATGTCACATCCCGATTTGGACTTACTGCAGCCTCAGGAAGGACATAAGGACATTTTAATTGACCAGGTGCGCGAACTTCAACATCGCCTGTCCCTCTCCCCTTATGTGGCACCTTTTCGTATTGCCCTGCTGCCCGATTTTCAACGCACGACAACAGAAGCGATGAACGCGCTGCTTAAAACACTGGAAGAGCCGGCAGAGAAAGTCGTTTTACTGCTGACTGCAGATGCCCTTGAGAATTTATTGCCAACCGTGGTGTCCCGTTGTGAGCTGATCCGGCTGCGCCCTGCATCGCTTAAGGACGCCAGCGCATATCTTCAATCTTTCTATGATCTCACTGATGAAAAGGCTGAGCTGTTTGCCCATCTTTCAGGAGGACGCATTGGGGCAGCGATTAAATTGGCACAGGATCCGGAAGAGCTCATTCGGCGAGAGAAGCACCTGGGTGATTTCCTTGATTTACTGCCTGCATCTCTACACGAGCGATTTAAATTAGCGAATGAACTTTCGAAGCCTTATGATAAGGCGCGGGAAAAAACCGCTGAAGTCCTGCCGATTTGGCTCTCATTTTGGCGGGATGTCTTTCTTTGTTCATTTGATTCCGATTTGCCGCTGGTGAATGTTGATCTGACCCCGCAAATTGAACAGGTGGCTTCTCATATTGATGCAGGGGCTGCCAGGGAACTGGTTATTTTGCACGAAAAAGCTTTCCAGCAGCTGGATGCCTATGCCAATGTCAGGTTGTTGATTGAAAACCTGATGCTGACCTGGCCGCGTGTGAATTTAACTGGCAGTAGGGGATAGATTAATTAAATGAAGCTTTATTCTGCGGAGCAGAATACCCCGCAGCTTGCTGCGTGGGTTCCATGAATAAGGCAAAACCTGATCCGAAGGAGAAAATTTTGTGATGCCCCGTCCGCTTGCGGCGGGGATAGAAATTTTCAAGGTTTTGTTTCTTTACTCCTGAATATTGACCTGGTATATCTGCAAGTCAGAAAAACGGATGGTCATGGCATTGCCCTGGATTGTCCTTGCAAAAAGTCCCAGGCCGCCATTTTGATCCCGAGCGATACTTTCCTCAAATTGAAAGACATCATCAATGTACAATTGGAAGTGTCCCTGGTAAACCCAGAGCCCAATGCGATTGGTGGCTGGCATGGCGAGGTTCATTTGGCTTGCTAAGGTCCAATCCTGGATGACGATGCTTTGCCCGTCCTGTATCAGCTCCAATCGGTACTCTCCACTGCAGGTCATCAGCAGGCGATAGGTATCCCCGGGGTTTTTATACCAGAAAAGGATGCCAATTTGATCCTCTGGCTGGCATAATGAGATTTGCATGGAGATTTCAAGGTAGAAGTCTTCAGGTAAAGCATGTTGACTGACGCTTGTCAGGGTTGCACTCGGCTGTGCCACTGCCAGTGTCAGGGCATTGATACCATAAGCGACATTTCCGGATGTGCCTTGAGAGGTTTGCCACAAAGATTGGCTGCTGAAATCGTCATCCACCAGCAAGGAAGATATGCCTTCTCGCTGGGATTCGAACGTCGGCTGCGGGGTTGGGCTGATATTGGCAATTGGGGTGGGAGTTTCTGTCGCAGGAAACCATATGATCGTTGGTGTGACGGTTGCAGTTTGTGTTGATATTGGGGTCAGGGTGGGCGTGACAGAGGGAGCCACACCACCGCAGGAAGCCATCAATATTGGAAAGCTCAGCATTATGATGCTGAGAAGAATTTTGAAAACTTGTGTGTTAAGATTTAATTTGCTCATTATTGGGCTCTAATTATATAATTAAAGTCAACCGCCACCAAATCCTTCTGGCTGGTGGTATTTTTAAGAAGTGTTATAATCCAGTTTCTGGAAGAGATTATGCTTATGAAGAATAAAAAAATCGCATTGACATCCTTTGTTTTAATTCTACTCGCCATTGTGGTTCTGCTTTTTGCAAAACCTGCCAGTGCAGGCACAGCATCCCAGGCGACTTACAGTACCCCAACGCCCAATGCTGACGGGCAGATCATCTATACCGTTCAGGAAGGTGAAACCTGCACCGTCATTTTCTTAAAAACAGGGGTATCTATTGAGGAAATCAGCACCTTGAATAATCTTGGCGCAGATTGTGAAATTTATGCTGGACAACCGCTAATTTTAGGAACCGTTGCTCCTGCGACAGCCACCCTTGAAGCGCCGGTTCAGACATCGACGCCAAGCGGTCCCACGCCTACGCCTTTTGAGGGTACAGGAGAAGTGTGCGTGGTTTTGTTTGAGGATCTGGACGGGAACCAAATGCGCTCTGAAAGCGAGTTGTATCTTTCAGGTGGGGTGATCAGCGTCAATAACCGTGCCGGCACTTACTCTGAGACGGGAGAAACTGTGGGGGGTGACCCGGCGCTTGTAGAGATGCTTTGTTTTGAGGATGTGCCGGAAGGAGAATACAACCTCAGCATGGGTATTCCTGACGGTTATATTGCCACGACTAGTTTAAACTATGCCCTTGAAGTTACACCCGGTGATACCATTGTGATTGATTTTGGTGCGCAGCCCAGTTCACAATTCAACACTGAAGATGAATCAGATGTGTCAGCTAATCGATCACCGCTGCTCCTGGCAATAGGCTTATTTTTGCTTGCAGGTGGCGCAGGACTGGCTTTCTTTTTCATCCGATCTCGCCAGGGGTCCTGATCAGCTGGAAATCCGCTGCTCTAACCAGACATCCCCTTCGTTATGATAGCCGTTGGCTTCCCAAAAGCCCAATTGGTCTTCGGTCATAAATTCCAGGCTCCGCAGCCATTTTGCACCTTTCCACAGGTAAAGGTCTTTCATAGGTGAGGACCCCGGGATTGCGCCAATCACACCCCTTAAGGGCGCACCATGTTCCGGGCTTAATGGTTTCCCATCATAATGGATGGCGAGTAAAAAATTTTCCTGTAAGACCACTGCCAGGGGTAGATTTGTTGTATAGCCATTAGCGCCGTGCTGCATGACAAAATTTGCACCAGGTTTTGGCTTTACAAATCCCTGTTCAATAAACCATTTAACAGAAATGCCTTCCCAATCCGTATCAAGTTTGCTCCATTTTGTAACGCAGTGCAGATCCAATTTGATCCGGACCCGGGGTAGAGCCATAAGTTGATGCCAGGATAGGATCAGCGGTTGTTCAACAGCACCCCAGATACGAAATTCCCAGGTGACAGGGTTGAATTCCGGGATTGATCCACGGTGCAGTACTGGGAACCGCTCTGTGGGATATTGGCCAGGGGGTAGACGATTATCTTTTTCCATTGTGTTTTCAGGGATAAACAAAACGCTCGCCCGGTTTGAGCACATGAGCTTTTGTCTTGGTTTCAGATTGAACGCTTTTTGCCCAGGCATCCGGATCTTGTTTGATCAGCCCAAAGGTGCTGTAATGGATGGGGATCACATGTTCTGGCGTCAGCATTTTTACAGCCCGCAGCGCATCGGCTGGCCCCATGGTGTAATTGTCCCCGATGGGCAGAACGGCTAAGGCGATGCCTTCCTCTCCGATCAGGCGCATATCCCCGAATAATCCCGTATCCCCAGCCATGTAAATTTTCTCACCTGAATTGGTGGTCAGCAGCAAACCTGCAGGATTTCCACCGTATGAACCATCTGGTAAGCCGGAGCCGTGCAGGGCTAATGTCAACTTCAAATAACCAAAGGGATGTTGAAAACCGCCGCCGAGATGCTGCCCATGGACTTTTACGTCCTTTTTCCTCAGCCAGCCGCAAATTTCTGCGTTTGAAATGACAGTTGCACCTGTGCGTTTGGCAATTTCGATGGTGTCACCAATATGGTCACCGTGACCGTGGGTGACGAGGATGTAATCGGCTTCCACGCGGTCAGGATCAATTGAGGCAGCAGGGTTATTTTTCAGATATGGATCTATTAATAGTATGTAGCCGTCGGTTTCCAAGCCCAAACTCGCATGGCCCATCCATGTTAATACAAAAGACATATATTTTCTCCTTTTTTAGTAAGACGTCCCGATAATTTTATTATACTGCTGCTGGTGATGCTTCTTGAATTTATTTAGTGAATTATGCAAAGAGAGCTCGTAGGGCGAGATGCGGTTGCCTGCCTGGAGCGGAGCGTCACACCTTCAGGTGCAGAGGAGGAACGACGTGAGGGTCATCCCGCCGGTCTTTTTGCTATCCCAAATGAATTTACTCGGATAGGATTGGATATTGAACTCATGTCAATATTGGTGCGTGGGAAAGATCCACGCACTACAAGAATTTATTATTTAATCAACCCAAAGCGATATTGAATTACTTGAGACTGTATAAATAAAAAATCGGGATGGTTCAATAAACCTTCCCGATGATTTTGCCGACAGAAGTGCTGTAATTCACCAACATCCCAGCTCAAATCGAAGCTGCCTTCGGCTTTGTCTCCTGCAACAACCAGAGAATAGCGACCGCTGGCTTTTGCAGTGAAGTCAAATACATTTTTTTCATCTTCAAGGAAGGTTTCTTCCCAAATGGCGTTTCCATCAGGATCTACAAATTGGATTGTTAAGGCGCCGTCATCCACATCTACTTCATAGGATAAGGAAAAGGTGTCACCAGCATCAAGCTGGATCCTCTCCCGCTCCTCCCCATCAAAAAGCTGGTAGGAGGCTTCAAAGTCGTTGCCATAATTCATTTCGAATCAACCAATCTTTGTCGAAGAACAAGAGGTTAATAAGAATACTGGTAGAAGCAAGAGTAAAAATAAATATTTTTTCATAGGGTCCTCCATATTCGTTGAAAATGAAGTGAATTTGTTTCCTATAGATTTTATTGAAAAAGTTTATTTTTGTAAACTTTTATTTTTTCTTTTCTTCCGAGTTGTAAAGAAAATTCTGCAGGTTTGTAATATATTGCTGTGATAGAATTGGACTGTCATTTATTTGTAAGATGAACGAAAATAAGCTGCTGGAAAAGGATTATCCATAAGAGGAGAGTGCTATGTCACACCATCCGGGTAAATTTGAAGGGCTGACGACTTTTCTAACCCATTATGAAGAAGGCCATAACGCTGAAAATGCACATATCACACCCATATACCAGAATTCCGTGTTTACCTTTAATGACACTGATTCCGGTGCGGCAATTGCCAGTGGAGAGAAGCCTGGTTTCTATTACACACGGCTGAATAACCCCAATCATCAGCAATTAGCCCGTAAATTAGCAGCCCTTGAAGCCTGGGATTTATTAAAACAGAACCCTGATGTATTACCTGAAGATGTTGTTGGCGGTTTGGTGTTTGCTTCCGGGATGGCTGCTGTTACGGCTGCCATTCTATCCTGTGTCGAAGCAGGTCAAACGGTGCTGACACAAGCAGCACTCTATGACGGCACCTATCTCTTTTTCAAGAACCTTGCGCCTAATTTCGGGATCAATGTGGTGTGGGTCACGGATAACACGTATCAGGCCTGGGAGCAAGCCTTTCAAGCCAATCCTGGCGCAAAGCTGGCGTACATCGAAACGCCGGTTAACCCCTCCTTGCGTTTGACAGATATAAGAATGGTTGTAGATTTAGCCCATAGCTATGGAGCCCGTGTTGCAGTGGATAACACCTTCGCGACGCCTTTCTGTCAGCGTCCGCTCACATTGGGGGCTGATATCGTGGTGCATTCGACGACGAAATACCTTTCGGGGCACGGACAGGTATTGGGTGGCGCAGCGATCACCACAGATTTGGAATTGTTAAAAGGACCGCTCTACCAGATTTATAAACTCATGGGGGCGACGCCAAGCCCTATCGATACATGGATGGCAAATATTGGCTTGAAGACCTTTGAATTGCGGATGAAACGACACTGTCAAAACGCCCTTCGGGTGGCAAGACGCCTTGAGGAACATCCCGAAGTTAATTGCGTTTATTATCCCGGATTGGAAAGTCACCCGGATTTTGCCCTGGCACAAATACAGATGTCCGATTATGGTGGGATGATCGCATTTGATCTCAAGGGTGGGCTGGAAGCTGGCAAGCGCATGATGGATAATGTCAGGGTGGCGACCCTGGCGGTAAGCTTGGGTAATGTGGATACCCTGGTTCAGCATCCAGCCAGCATGACCCATCGTAACACACCTCGTGAAAAACGCCTGGCAGCCGGTATTACAGACGGTCTGGTGCGCCTTTCGGTAGGTATCGAGGATCCAAATGATATTGTTCGCGATTTATTGAGGGCAATTGAGGGGTAAAAGGTAAGGGCGAGGCACAAAGTGTCGAGGAATTGAAGACAGTGCCTCGCCCCTACGATAATCATATACATGATTGTTATTGAGTAGATTAGCTCTTAATACTCGTAAATGCTCCCGCCGATAAACTCCCTGATGACAGAATTTTCAGGGACAATCGAATCATCTTTGATTGGCTCCAATGACTGCATCAGCTTATAAACACGGCTGGCACGTTCATATGCATCAGCACGTAAAGGATCGTCTTTGTATTCCTCTGTCCACCTGGCAAATTCATCAAACAGCTTGGCTTTGTACATTGGCATTTCGTAGGGCATGCCGCTGTTGACGATGTAATCGGTCGTATTGAGGTAAGGGATGATATTTCTCAGCTCACTGGCGCGCACATAATGCCAGTGCAGGAGTGTCTTGGTTGGATCATAAGCCCTGTGCGACGCATCGCGCAGCATGCGCCGGATTAACCGAATATCTGTCCAGCGGATATAACGACCATCAGGCGCCTTTAGCTGGAGTAAAGGTTCAATATACAGCCTGAATTTCTTCTCCGGCGAGATGTCTTTGGTCATATCGGGATAAAGACCGTGCAGGCTGTCAATCAGGATGACCTCATTCGGTGCTAACTTCATGAGCGTTTGCTCAAGCTGGCGGGTACCGGTCTTGAAGTCGTAAAACGGAATCCTGACCTCTTCACCAGCAAACAGTCGGGTGAGATGTTCATTGATTAAAACTAAATCCAGTGCTTGCGGTGTTTCAAAATCATAGTCGCCAAATTCGTCTTTCGGATGCATTTCGAGGTCAAAGAAATAATTATCTACATTGAGCGTCACAAGATGCATATCATGCCGTGCAAGCCGTTCGCCAAGCTTAATGGTGGTTGTGGTCTTCCCCGATGAGGATGGACCAGCAATGATCACCATTCGAAGATCATCCTTCCGCTGCGCCACCAGGTTTGCGGCATTTTCCACATCTTCCTGGTAAAAAGCCTCAGAAGCCCCGACGATTTCAGAAAGCTCACCTTTCCGAATGCGCTCATTGAGGTGTTCAACAGTATGGAAATTATGCTCAACCGCCCAATCGAGGATCCGCCATAATTTTGCCCAGGGGATGTTCCCTGAGGGTTCAGCCCGACGTTCCTCACGCTGTTCACGTAATCGAGCTCGCTCCGCCCGGTAGAGAATATAAGCTTTTGCAACCTTCGCATGACCCTCTTCGATCAATGTTTTTTCTACAATATCCTGTATCTGTTCTACGGTGGGGGTTTCACCTTCAGGTGTTTGCGCTTCGAGGGCGTGGACAACTTTCTCCGCTAATTTTTCAGAGGTGCTTTTATCACGTCCGCCAACAGCGACAGCCGCTCGGTAAATCGCATTGGTGATTCGCTGCGGTGTGAAGTCTACAATCGAGCCATCTCGTTTTTTGACTGATTCAATCTCAGACATTGTCTCTCCTTCCAATAAACATTCATTTAAATGCAAACTTTGAATTAATTATAACGAAGGTTTGTAAATAAGACCAACTTTGTGTGGAAATATTTTGGGTATTAAAGTTTGTTTTAACAACATCAGTTCAATAAGGATTGACTCATGGTATTTTGCTGTGATATGCTCATAGAAAAGGATAATGCATGAATCTGTGATCTGCCGGGGCACATTTAGTCGATGACAAAATGTTACTCATTACTTTAAATGCTTCAATAAACATGAGGTCATTCAAAATTGGAGGCAAATATGAGAAAGAATTGGATCAAAATCTCAACACTCATTCTATTGGTTCTTGCTTTGCAAGGGTGCAATTTACCGTGGCTGGAAGGAGCAGAGCCAGAGCCTGAGGAGGCGACAAGCACACCAACGACCTCTGAGACAAGCGCACCAACACTACCCCCATCATCAACGCCTACCGAAGAACCGGAGATCTCCCTGCCGGTTTTTACAGACCCTGTGATTTATGATTTCAAAATGTTCACAGCAACCCATGGTTGGGCATTAACCCAGGATAATGACAGGCTTTTGCGAACCGTGGACGGCGGTCAAACCTGGCTGGATGCAACGCCTGTAGAACTGCATCCCCTGCCGCCCGATGTCACTTCTTTATGGATAGAAGCCTTCTTCCTGGATGCTGAAACAGCCTGGTTCACGCCGAATTCTTTGGGAGGTGAGATTTATCATACCCAGGACGGTGGTGTCAGCTGGACAACGTCCGTTATTCCCTTTGAGCGGGGAAGTTATTTCTTCCTGAATGAGAATAATGGTTTTGCACTTGTAGATTTGGGCGCAGGGGCTGGGTCGCATTATGTGGCGATTTATCGCACCGATGATGGCGGATCAACCTGGACGGAGGTGTTCAGCCATGAACCGGGAGAATCCAAGTCTTTACCTGAGGGCGGATCGAAAGGGGGGCTCACATTCCTGGATGTGGAACATGCCTGGATAGGGGGAACCTACCCAATGACAGATTATTTTTATCTGCATACGACCATGGATGGCGGCGTTAACTGGGCGCTTGAAACAGACATTTCCCTGCCGGGCACCTACACTGGCAGTTGGTTGGAAGTGCACCAGCCTGTCTTTTTGACAGATAATGCAGGCTACCTTAGCGTTCGAGCCCTGGCTCCGGATGATAATATTTACCTCCTTATATATCGCAGTGATGATGGTGGTCAGACCTGGGTATTTCAAAACGCTGTTCAGGATGGCAGGGACTTTGATTTTTATTCACTGGATGAGGGCTGGATGGCAGCTGGGACAAACCTTTTCAAAACAACGGATGGGGGTGTCACCTGGTCCCTGAGCGCAATGACCGGCATCCCAGCTGGTGAAATTTTCCTGAAGCTTGATTTTGTGGATGATCAGCATGGCTGGGTCCTGGCGACACCGGATGAGGATACCTGGGAGCCGCGCAAACTATATCGGACGGATGACGGCGGCGCGAACTGGACACAGCTTTTGCCGTAATTTAGAAAAATACTCAATTATCAAAGTTTGATGATATAAACCCCTGGACATTTATTGCGAATAATGTCCAGGGGTTTTGTTGTCAGGTAGAAAAAGCTCTGGATGTAACCCGAAATAACCCCTTGCATCGAATCTCTTATAGACTTCTTAGAAATTGCCAGTAAAGTTTATTATTGGCTTGTATTTATGCTGATTCTTGGAGGCTTTCCAGATGGTATAATTCATTCCTTGGATTCGTAAATTAAATGAAAGAAAGTGAGACCATGGCTAAGACAACCATTTCATGCCCCCAGTGTAGACAACCTGTTGCTGCGGATATCACCCGTTTATTCGATGTGAGTCAGGATCCTGATGCAAAACAAATTTTACTTTCCGGTGCTTACAACCTGATCCAGTGCCCCAATTGCGGCTACCAGGGTCAGGCACCCACACCGATTGTGTATCATGACCCGGATAAGGAAGTATTGTTAACCTTTTTCCCGCCGGAATTAAGCGTACCGGTAAATCAACAAGAGCAAATGATTGGCCCCATGATCAACAAAGTCATGGAGAGCTTGCCGATGGAAAGACGAAAAGCTTACCTGTTTAAACCAGAAACCATGCTGACACGGCAGCGCTTGATGGAACGCATTCTTGAAGAAGACGGTATCACACCTGAAATGCTCGAATCGCAGCAGAAACGCTTGAACTTCCTTCAACGGCTGGCGAGCACTTCCCCTGAGGCACGGGCTGAGGTGATTAAACAGGAAGAGGAACTGGTTGATGAAGAATTGTTGATGATCCTGGGGCGGTTGATCCAGAGCGCAGCAGCATCTGGTGAAGAGGAAAGCACACAGGTTTTAGCCGGTTTACAGCAGGAGATCTTGGAAAATACTGAGTATGGTCAAGAAATCCTTATACAAGCAAAAGAACAGCAAGCTGCAATGCAAGATCTTGAAAAAGCATCAAAAGAAGGGCTGACTCGAGAGAAATTGCTCGATTTAATCATTGATGCAGCAGATAGTGAGATCCGCCTGGTGACCCTGGTGAGCATGGCAAGGGGTGGACTCGACTATGCTTTCTTCCAGCTCCTTTCAGAACGAATCCAGCGTGCTTCAGGTGAGCAGCAGGCGAAGTTGACCGAGCTGCGAGAGAATCTTTTGGAAATGACCAACGAAATTGACAAAGCGATTAAAGAACAGCAAGGTCTTGCCAAACAGCTTTTAGATGAAATCCTTGAACAAGAGGATATTGAAGAAGCAACCATGGAAGCACTCCCCTCGATCAACGAGATCTTTTTAGATGTGCTTCGGAGTGAAATTCAGAAAGCTCGTAAAGAAGAAGCGAAGGATAAATTGGCAAAGCTTCAAAAAGTAGCCAGTGCTATTCAGAAAGTAAGTTCGCCTGGGGCAAACATCGAGCTGATTGAGACATTGATCCGGGCAGAAAATGATGATGCAATCAACGCTGTTCTGGACGAAAATGCCGACGAGTTGACGGATGAATTTATGCAGTTTTTGATGAATTTGCTGAACCAAACACAGCAGCAAAAAGGGCAGGAGGCGACTGCTGAAAAACTGCAGCAAATTTACCGCAAAGCGCTGCGCTTTACCATGAAGCGTAACCTGCAAAAGGAAGCTTAAAAATCTAAGCGGCTTGTGTGACGGCGGGGTTGTCCAGGCGAAGGCCGTGTCCCCTGACGGTGACGATGTAATCCCAGATCGGGTCAATCTCTGCAAGGCGATCCCGCAAACGTCTCACGAGCGCATCTAAAGCTTGTTCAGTTACACCCTCGGCGGCTTTTCCCCACACCGCTTGGATAATTTCTGATCTTGCGACCACCTCGCCGCTTTGTTCATAAAGAATTCTCAATAAATTGAATTGTGAGGCAGACAGGGGCGGATCGAGTTCCTTATCCAAAATCCAAACACGGCGGGCACCGATATCGACTCGGAGACGCCGTTTTTGCATGTCAAGCGGCAGGGCGTCCAGGGGCATGGTGGCATCGGAGCTGAGGTAAATGAAATGCTGCGCCAGGGAAACCTGGATCTCATCCCCTTCTTCAAGGCGTACCACTTCTTCAATATGATGTCCATTGACATAAGTGCCATTTTTGCTGTTGAGATCCTCAACCACTGTCCCGTCTTCACGCTTGAAAATTCGCGCATGCTGTCTTGAGACCTGGCGCATTGGGATGACAATGTCGCAGTCAGAGTCCCTGCCAAGCAGTAATTCGGATTTGATCTTCCACCTTTGACCTTCCAGAGGCCCGGATTGAGCAATTAATAATGGGTATTCCAGATTATTTTTTTCCATGTTTTATTTTTCTATACCAGTTTCACTGCTGACGCTGTTAAGGATAATTATATTACACAAAAATCCAGTAGATTGTTGACACATTCAGGCAGGGTATTCTTTGTAAACCAGTCTTTTGAATATTTCCGTAGGAATCCACAAATCAAGCCGATTGAGAATGGGGGTAAACTGAAACCGAATTAATATAAATATGATATAAAATATCGGAAATTAGTGAGAAACTCCCTTTTGTTTATTAACATTCTATTATAAACATTGTACAGATGTTCCGTCGGGGCATATTTTTGGTAGAATTAGATTAGACCTTATAAATGGAATTGAAGATAGAATCATGTATTCTGTATCATTTTGAAGTTGTAAAGGTCTTCAACTTCCCCCTGGATCCGATATTAAAGTTAGAACTTGACAATCCAGGCAATTATTTAAAAGTACAGGTAGAAAATACTAATGAAATTACACAAGGAGGTAAGCCGTGGCTGGAATTGAAAACTTTACACCTAAAGCGCGTCACGTGCTCAGCCTGGCTCAAAAACAAGCAGAACGTTTTCGCAAGCCCCAGATTAGCACAGAACACTTATTACTTGCGCTGATCGAACTTGAGGGCAGCGTTGCCAGCCGTGTTTTACGGGAACTCGGTCTTGAAAGGGATCGGGTCAATACATTAATTGAAAAAGAGATTGGGTACGGCGACCACGATGGTCAGGTTACCCTTTCACCAGGAATGCAGCAGGTTATTCCTTTTGCCATTGAAGAAGCCCGAAAGATGGGTCAAAAAACAGTGGGAACGGAACACTTGCTTCTGGGATTGATTCGTCTCAGCACTTGTGAAGCGATGAATATCCTTGCAAAACTGGGTTATAACGAAGAGCAGATCCGACGTCAGACGGAGCGGGTCTTAAGGGAATCAAAATCGCAATCAGAATCCGAATCCCGTCCGCAGCTGACCGGAAGGTCAAGCAGGGGGCGTCGAAAACCCGAACAAAAAGATAAGGATAAGACGCCGCTTGTTGATCAGTTGGCAACAGATTTAACATCGCTTGCTGAACAAAACAAGCTGGACCCCGTGATTGGGCGCCAAACAGAAATTGAGCGCGTGATCCAAATTTTAGCTCGCCGAACAAAGAATAACCCTGCCCTGATCGGTGAACCCGGTGTGGGTAAGACGGCTATTGTTGAAGGACTTGCCCAGCGGATTGTCGAAGGTGACGTACCCGCACCATTGCTGGATCGGCGTTTGCTGCAGTTGGATGTTGGCTCACTTGTCGCCGGCACCATGTACCGCGGACAGTTTGAAGAGCGCCTGAAACGTGTCATCGATGAGCTAAAATCATCTGATGCCATATTGTTTATTGATGAGTTCCATATGCTGGTCGGTGCTGGTTCAGCCGGGTCATCTGTGGATGCGGCAAATATCTTGAAGCCTGCCCTCTCACGAGGAGAGCTGCAGGTGATCGGCGCGACCACCATTGATGAATATCGCAAGAACATTGAGAGCGATGCGGCGCTTGAGCGTCGTTTCCAACCCATTATTGTTAATGAGCCGAGTGTGGAAGAGACCATTGAAATTCTTCACGGCATTCGGTCGGCATACGAAGATCATCACCGCTTGACGATTGAAGATGAAGCCCTGGAATCAGCGGCGAAGCTTTCAGCCAGGTATGTCAGCGATCGCTTCCTGCCGGATAAAGCCATTGACCTGATTGATGAATCCGCATCTCGTGTCCGAATGTACAAAAGCCCTGCGGCGATTGATGCCAAGGAGGTCATTTCAGACTTAAGAGAAAAGCGCGAGGAAATCGAAGAAGCCAGGGAAAATGAGGAATTTGACCGGGTTGAAGATTTACAGGACCAGATTGATGCGCTTGAAGGTCAGCTTGAGGAAATGCGTACCATTTGGGATCGTACCACCAGCCCGCACGTGACCACAGAAGATATTGCTGAAGTGATCTCAATGTGGACCGGTGTGCCCCTCATGCAGCTTGAGACCGAAGAATCCGCTCGTCTATTGAACATGGAAGCAAAATTAGCGGAGCATATTATCGGTCAGAATGAAGCCATCGAAACCATCTCCAAGGCAATTCGCCGTGCCCGAGCGGGATTGAAAGACCCCAATCGCCCGGTTGGCTCCTTTATTTTCCTTGGACCGACAGGCGTCGGCAAGACAGAGCTGACCAAAGCGCTGGCAGAGTTCATGTTTGGTAGTGAAGATGCCCTCATACAACTGGATATGTCCGAGTTTATGGAACGTCACAGCGTCAGCCGACTGGTTGGCGCCCCTCCAGGATATGTTGGTTATGAAGATGCCGGGCAGTTGACGGAAGCCATCCGCAGACGACCCTATTCAATTGTCGTCTTTGATGAGATTGAAAAAGCGCACATGGAAGCCCATAACATGCTCCTGCAAATCATGGAAGAGGGGCACCTGTCAGATGCCCGCGGTCGCAAGGTGGACTTCCGTAACGCCATCATCATCATGACCACCAATGTTGGTGCGGAAATGATCCAGCGTCAATCGACATTCGGCTTTTCATTGACCGTTGATGAAGCTGAAGAAGAGGCGCAGGCTTACAAAGAAATGCAGAAGAAATTGACGGATGCCCTCAAACGCAGTTTCCGACCGGAGTTTATCAACCGGCTGGATTCGGTGATTGTCTTCCGATCACTGAACAAAGAGGATATTCGCGAGATCGTCCAGTTAGAGCTGGAAAAGGTCAACGACCGCCTGGAAGAAAGCAATATTCACTTGCGTGCAACCGATGAAGCCCTGGCTTACCTGGCGGAAGAAGGTTATAACCCTGAAATGGGGGCTCGACCTTTGCGCCGTGTGATCCAGCACAAAATTGAAGATAAACTATCCGATGCATTATTAGCAAAGGAATTTGAAGAAGGACAGAACATCTTGATTGACCTTGAAGTAACCCAGGAAGACGGTGCTGAGGTCAAGAAGATCGTTTTCAAACATGATACCCAGGCTGATCAGGAAGAAACCCCTGATTTAGCTGCAGTTGG
Organism: Anaerolineaceae bacterium; assembly: GCA_016841525.1. GTDB lineage: Bacteria > Chloroflexota > Anaerolineae > Anaerolineales > Anaerolineaceae > Brevifilum. The sequence goes on along the minus strand of JAENYZ010000003.1, from coordinate 164,397 downwards.
AATGTAAACAATGGCGAAGACCAAAACGCGTTTTGTCTGCCAGGAATGTGGACGAACCTCTCCCAAAGCCCTGGGGCGCTGCCCGCAGTGCGGGGCTTGGGACAGCATGGTCGAAGAAATCGTCGAATCAAATCAGACCACCCTCAGCCGTGTTAGCAAACACGGCATGGGTGGTCTTTCTGTGCCTGTACGGCTCAACCAGATAGAAGGCGATAGTGAAGAGCGCATCCAGGTACCCATCAAAGAGTTTTCAAGGGTGCTTGGCGGCGGTGTAGTCCCGGGGTCCATTGTCTTAATCGGCGGTGATCCTGGTATCGGGAAGTCAACCTTAATGCTGCAAATGACCATGCAGATGGCAGATGGAAACACCGTTTTGTATGTCTCTGGTGAGGAATCGGCACGCCAGATTAAAATGCGTGCAAATCGCCTTTTACGCAGTACGGAAAATGGCCTGAATGACCTGCCGGGTGATCTTTACCTTGTAACTGAGACCAATATGGATGCGATATTGACGCACGTTCAGTCTATTAACCCGCGCATCCTGATCATCGATTCAATTCAAACCGTTTACCGCCCCGATATGGAATCCAGCGCTGGGTCCATCTCACAGGTGCGTGAAAGTGCCTCTCAACTGCGTGAACTGGCAAAAACATCCGGTATTGCCGTATTTGTAATCGGGCATGTCACCAAACAGGGAACAATTGCAGGTCCGCGTGTGCTTGAACATATCGTGGACACAGTACTTTACCTGGAGGGCGACCGTTTCCAGGCATACCGCTTGCTGCGCTCGGTCAAGAACCGATTTGGAGCCACTTCTGAGGTGGGTGTTTTTGAAATGCAAGAAAACGGCATGATTGAAATTAGCAATCCCTCAGAAGCGTTTTTAGCGGAGCGGATGGTGAACGCACCGGGTTCTGCCATTGCCGTAACCATGGAAGGCACTCGGCCGCTGCTGGTGGAGATCCAGGGTTTGACCAGTCAAACGAATTTTGGCAATCCAAGGCGCACCCCCAACGGAATTGACTTTAACCGCTTGCTGCTGATCACGGCAGTATTGTCTCGCCGGCTCAATATTCGGCTTTCGGAGCAGGATGTATTTGTTAATGTTGTGGGTGGGCTCCGAATTGATGAACCCGCTTCGGATCTTGCTGTTGCTGCTGCCATTACCTCATCTATGCAGGATAAACCCGTCCGAGCGGACCTCGTTTTAATCGGGGAATTGGGTCTCTCAGGAGAACTGCGCATGGTCGGTCAAATGGATGCCCGTTTGCGGGAGGCAGCCAGTTTAGGCTTTAAACAGGCGATTGTCCCACGCCGATTGCACCGGAAACAACCGTGGCCTGGGGGTATTGAGGTGACAGAGGCGCGCTCATTGCGTGAAGCAATAAAATTAGCATTGATTGATTAATCTCTGGAAAACCCCTTAATTTCGTCAATAGGCCGTTATAATAGGTTAAGTTTAAATAACAGATTGACAAGCACCGTCAATTGAGATTGGGAATAGGACAATTAATGACCAAATCTATACTGGATTTACAACCTATATCACGCATCCGCCGGAACCACGGTCTTGAACATGCGACCATTCACATGTTGACCAAGAAATTCCCAAACCGGCCTTTTGGCGGTGTGTCATCTCCAGGCGGTTTCACAATTGTCGGTGATGTGTCGACAGAAGACATTGCAGAAGCCGCAATTGAAGCTTTGAAAAAGCTGCGAGAGGGTCAGGCTGATCTTGCTATGCATCCGAATTGCGGCACAAATTTTGCCATTTCAGGCATGATGGCTGGATTGGGGGCATGGCTGGGCACCATTGGTGCTGGAAATTCCAAAAAGGAAAAAATTGAGAGGTTACCCTTGATGATGACCTTGGCAATGATTGCCCTGGTGATAACTCGTCCATTAGGACCCTATATCCAGAAAAAATATACAACAACGGGTCATCCTGAAAACCTTGCATTGGCAAAGATTGAAACGACAGAACGGGCTGGCTTGCGTTTTCATCGCGTCACCACCAGGGGATAATCACTTTTATGCCAGAAGAGATGAAACCCATCGTTTATATCCTCAGAGGGGACGACCAGGAAGCAATTAAATCGCATTTTAAATCCCTTTACAGCAAACTGGGTGAACCGGATATGGCAGAGATGAATACCTCTCGGCTGGAAGGGAAATCTGCGGATTTAAATGACTTCCGTTCAGCGGCATTGTCGCTGCCGTTTTTGGCTGAAAGACGCCTGGTGCTTGTGGAGGATGCCCTCCGACCCTTTGATGGTAAGGGGAATCAAGACCTGCAAACGCAGTTTTTATCCTTATTGGACTCCCTGCCGCAATCAACGGCGCTGGTGCTAATCCTGCCTGATTCCATGCATTACAGGCGGGGATGGGAAAAGTACCACGATAAACACTGGTTTATACGCTGGGCAAACCAGGCGGGTGGGCGCGCCTTAATTGTGGATTGTCCCCTGCCATCGGAGCGAGATATGCCAGGTTGGGTCCGTAAAAAATTTACGGAACTTGGCGGGGCTATCAACCCCCGGGCAGCAGCCACTCTTGCCGATTTTATTGGCAACAATACCCAGCGCGGAACGCAGGAGATTATCAAATTATTGACATATGTAAATTATGAACGTCCGGTTGACGAGGACGATGTACTGCTTTTAACAACCCGGGATTACCAAACCAACGTTTTCACGCTGGTGGATGCCATTGGTAATCGCCAGGGTGAACAAGCCCTGGATATGGCACATTTGCTCTTAGACGAGATGGAATTTAGCTACCTTTTGGGGATGATCATCCGGCAGTTCCGTTTGCTCATTCAAGCCCGTGAGATTGTGGATGCTGGCGGGAATGAGAATGATATCCGTAATCATTTGAATTTGCATCCCTTTGTTGCCCAAAAGATTTTTAACCAGGTAAAAAAGTTCAGTTTTTCCTCTTTAAAATCGATCTACCAGCAATTAATAGCAATTGACCTCGGAGAAAAAACCGGTGACATGCCAGGCGATCTTGCGCTGGATGTTTTTATTGCGAAGCTTTCAGCCTGAGACCCGAGTCTGAAGCGCCTGGCTTGCTGTTGGTTTCAAGGTTTTGTATCAGCCAGGATTTCTCTATGATTGATACTTGGTATAATGAATGGGTATGAGTGTTCAGCATAATCTTTTACTCAGGATATTCTTTCAAGGGGAAAGGTGCTGGTGACCGGATTGGATTTACGCATTGCAACATTAAATATCAGCGGGGGTGAAAAAACATTTGAAGAGTTCCCCCATGATACCCAGAAATCCCGTAAAGAGGCGTTAGGAATATTGATCAAGAAACTGGGAGCGAACCTCTTATGTCTCCAGGAGGTATCCCAGCATGTTAATGCGGATGGCGTTAAGTACAGCCTGTTGGAAGAAATTAATCACGCTGGCGGCTATGATTATTCCTATTTTGGTGAGACCCTTTCTATGGAAACCCATATGCAGGTCAAGAAGGACGTGATGGTGACCGGCATTTTTAATGATTGGTGGAATTGGTCAAAAGGCAATTCTATCCATTCAAAATTTCCCTTTGCTCGCTTGGGTGACCCTCAATACCCCGGCATCCCGAGGAATATCCCTTTGTTCCAGCCAGTGTCTTATGAAGGCACCCGGGATACAGACCCCCGGTTTGCCGTGATCGGGCGTTTGAAAGTGCCGCCCTATCCCTTTGTCATCACTGTGCATTTGTCTACCCTGGTTGGCGAGCGTCCGCCTCGAGCGATTCCTGAAATCATTGAACAATCACGGCAGATGCGGATGCGTCAAATTCAGCGCTTACTGGATTTGATTCGAAAGCATATTTTGGAAAGCAATCAGCCATTAATCCTGGCAGGTGATTTTAATGCAATCAGGAATGAACCCTGCATTTCTGAAATGCTCCTTTCGGAATGCGATTTTCAGCATTTAACCCCGGAGAATGAAGGGCCGACGCATCCCGCTTTAGGACAGCCCATTGACCATATTTTCTTTTATCCCAAAGACCGTCTGGTCGATTATTCATGTCAGATTGCAGTGGGTGATCTTAGCAGAAGGGCTTCAGACCATTTGCCGGTTGTCGCCGATATACAAATTAAATAATTACAGGTAGGTATGCGCAGCGCTGTCCGGATTTGATCCCTTACCCTGTTGACAGCGTTTATTCAGCGGAGCAGAATACCCCGCAGCTTGCTGTGTGGGTTCCATGAATAAGGCAAAACCTGATCCGAAAGAGAAAATTTTGTAATGCCCCGTCCTCTTGCGGCGGGGATAGAAATTTTCAAGGTTTTGTTTTTTTACTAATTTTAGAAGCTTAGAAAATTTAAGGAGATTGAAGTTGACCATCTCAAATCAAAAGAAACGAAAATATTTTGGAACAGATGGCCTTCGCGGCCATGTTGGTCGTCATCCACTGACGCCGGATTTCATCACCCGCCTGGGTTATGCCGCCGGCATGGTTCTTTCTCGTCGTGCATCGCACCCGACCTTTGTCATTGGGCGGGATACACGTCAATCGGGAGAAATGCTGCAGAGTGCCCTGACGACCGGGCTGCTTTCAAGCGGTGCGACCGTGGTTGACCTGGGGGTGATCACAACGCCAGGTGTTGCTTTTATGGTTAAGAAGATGAAAGCTGAAGCAGGGGTCGTCATCTCTGCTTCTCATAACCCGATCGGCGAGAATGGCATCAAGTTTTTTGATGCTGAAGCCCTAAAATTGGACCGGGAAATTGAGCTTGAAATCGAGGCACTTTTAGACGCCCCAATCGATTTAGAAGCTGCGGTTGAATCGCAGTTTGGGAGGCGGATTGATGGCAGGGATATGCGAGAGCTTTATGCCGATCACCTTGTGGATGAACACCCTGTTGGTTTGTTGGATGGTATAAAACTGGTCCTGGATTGTTCCAATGGCGCTGCGTCCTGGTATGCTCCGGAAGTGTTTTCTCGTTTAGGTGCAGAGGTGATCGTCATCCATGCCTCGCCAACCGGGAGCAATATCAATGTGAGCTCAGGTTCCGAACATGTTCGCCGTCAGCCAGCGGATTTAAGCGATCTGATTCAGAAATATGGTGCGAATTTTGGCGTGGTGTTTGATGGCGATGCAGACAGGGTTATTTTCGTCGACGAGGCAGGGGACCTTGTGGACGGCGATCACATGCTGGCGATTTTAGCGGATTATCTGATGTCGCAGGATCGATTGCTGGCCAGGACCGTGGTCAGCACGACCATGCGCAATGGTGCGCTGGTTAATTATTTTAAGGATCGCGCCCTGAACTTTATTGAAACCCCCGTTGGCGACAAGTATATCATGGGGGAATTAAGGAATTTAATGACCAAGGATCATAAACCCGATCAAATTGGACTGGGCGGTGAACAATCCGGTCACATTATATTGATGGATGAAAACCATGCAACGGGGGATGGGATACGGTCGGCAATCTATTTAATTCGAGCTTTTTTGGCAAGCGGCAAAGAAAAATTGGCGGATTTAGCAGAGAGCATCAATAAATATCCCCAGGTGATCGCCTCTGCAGTCGTTGCCGAGAAAATTGACCTGGATAAGCTGAACGACGTTGTTGCTTTAGAAGCGGCGATTAAAGGGCAATTACCGGGTCTCACCCGCATGAATTTGCGTTATTCCGGGACGGAACCCAAGGTGCGCCTTATGCTGGAAGCGGACAACCGCCATACAGAAGAGGATCTGGCTGCCAGCGCTTTTGAACTCTGTGAAACTGTGCAGAAGGCAACAAACACGCCTGAAGGTGCATTCCTTGAGGTCCTCAACGTCACCCGCGGCGGCCTCGTTGAGCGATAAAATTAATGTTGAAATTTGAGATTATTGGGTAAGCTAAGGCTGAGCGAATAAAAAACGAAGTCAAAGACAATATTTGGGAGTAGTGCATGAGTAAACATGGTTTTGAATTTGAAGAGCTTGAAGTATCCCAATTTGGTATGGCATTCAATGCCTTGAACAGGGATTTAATGACAGCGGAGGATGCTGAAGCATGGCAGACTGCGATCCGGGCAATGGACCAATTTTTGGATGTCCTGGACCGAAAATTGATTTTAAACCAGACGAAAATTGCACAGGATCACGGAGATTCCTCGCGAGCGTTCAGCATCTTGCTGACCCTGATTGCTGTCGGGACCCAATACCGACTCGAGCAGTTTAAGCCAAAGGATGATGCAGGGCGTGAACGGCGCAGAATCATAGTAGAAGAATACATTCCCCAAACCGGTGCACTGCGCGCAAAAGCCATTGACCTGGCTAAAAAATACCTGAAAGCGACAGTCTTTGACAGTTTACGAGATGCTGTCAACCATGAAATCCTGCCCCTGCTGGACAGCATGGATTATCAAAAAGATCCAGATCGCTGGATGCCCTTCAGAGTTGTGCAAATTGCGAATATTTATGAACGTCTTTACGGCTTCAGGCTGCGAACAGCGGACCCGCTGCTGGTTGGTGATGATCAAAAACCGGGTTTGCTGCGAGCCATTTATGATCGGAAATATCTGCGATTTGGCACCAGCGGCGTGCGAGGTCGGTGGGCAGCGGATTTTACTGAGCAGCGTGCGAAGCAGGTTGTCCAGGCGGTTTGTGACTTCTTGAATGATATCGATGTTCCGGATTTTGTCGGCGCTGAAAATCTCTCGGGTAAAAAGATTGTGGTGGGATATGATACTCGCCGCAATGCGGACAGGGTCGCTGAATGGACGGCATCGGTCTGCCTTGCGAACGGCTTTGAGGTTGAGTTTGCCAACCGGGACACCCCCACACCTGCTTTGGTCTATTACCTGACGGATTATTTACCCGCTGAAGATGTCGCCGGATTGCTGATCTGTACTGCCAGCCACAACCCCCCGGAATGGCAGGGCATAAAATTCAACCCTCGTTTGGGCTATCCTGCGCCCTCAAATGTCACCGATTTTCTTGCCTTTCATATCAATGAGCTCCAATTGGTGGATGCAGGGGCGCGAACAACGGATGTGGAAGAAGCGCGCTTGAGCGGGCGTTTGAAGGGCTTTGACCCATTGGATGATTATGTCAATTGGATAAAGGATAACGGCAACGGGAATGCTCGCATCCCTGTTGATTTTGACCGTATTCGTGATTTTTTCAGCGATAAGATGCTGGTTATTGATGAGTTTCACGGTTCTGGAAGGGGGTACATGACCCGCCTGGCTGGTGAAGCGGGTGTGCGCTACACCGTCATTCATGCCCAAAGAGACCCGGAATTGACCGGTCTGGCGTATGCGAACCCTGAAGAGCCCTTTATCAACCCCCTCAAGGAGAAGGTTGCTGAAACTGGGGCGCATTTAGGGTTGGGGATGGATACGGATGCTGATCGCTTTGGGGTTGTGGATAAGGGCGGTGTTTACTTCCGCCCCAACCAAATTTTGCCGATGCTGGTGCGTTACCTCGGTGTGGAACGTGGTTTGTCTGGGCGTGTGATTGCCACGCAAACAGGGTCACCATTAATTGAGGTCTTGGCAGGGATGATCCCGAACAATGATGAAAATGAACCGGCAGAAGGCGCATTGCCGGCATATGTCAGCCACCCCTTTTATAAGATCCGGATTGGCAGTCGGGAAGACCGAGTATTGGAGCACGCTTTTCTTGTGCCGGTTGGTATTAAATATATTGAAGAGATCCGCCGCGTGAACCGTGCCTATCAAGGTGAAAAGTCTTTACCCGAAGACTGGCGCGATCGGATATTGATCGGTGGAGAAGAATCCTCCGGGCTGACCACGCGCGGTCACGTCACCGATAAGGATGGTCCCTGGGCAAACCTGCTGGTGATGGATATGCTGGCATATTTTGGCACCCGGGAAGAAAACCCCCTTAGGACCATTGCAGAGATTTGGGAAGATACTGTCAGGATGGATGGCTTATGGGAGTCCTTTGGCAGTTCGCCCGATGATGAGACGTCGAACACCGGCCGAACGGATGTGGATGCACCCCTGGAGGCAAAGGAAGCATTCATCAATTATTACCTGGATTTGCCCCAAAACGAAGCGGATCCGCGGGTGGCAGGGATGGAACTCGCATTTTTGGGCGGAATCCGTTATGACGTGGCAGAGATGCTGCTGCGTGATGAGTATGGTGATGAGCGCTATCAATTGCGGGTGCGTGCCTCGGGGACGGAACCAATAAACCGTGTTTATGTGGAGAGCAAGGATCCCCAGCAGGGCAAGGTGATCATGCAGGAAACTTTAGGTGTGCTTGAGGATTTGACGATTGACGAAATTCGCAAGGCATACAGCGTCTGGCGTTTGGTGGATATGCTCTCTCAAACACGCTTTACACAGAAGACCCTGAAGGCGGTGCTTGAGACGATTAAGGATCGCGGCTGGGAGATTGCGGAAGTGACAGCAAAATTGGTGCGGTCGATGGGCATTTTGGAAGCGCGCAACCGCAAGATCGCCGCCCGTTGGCTGGAGGCTTTGCAGCAGTAAAAAATTCTTTCACGGCAACAAGCCGCGCAGCGGTGCGGTGATAATCTGCTTATGTCATTGCAACAAGATGAGCACCGTCGGGGTGCATCATCGCCGTGCCAGGCAGCAGGAGCTGCCGGCTAAAAAGAGAAGCAATCTCCATGTGTAATAAAACTGTCACGTATGGTCGCCCCGGCGACCATACGTGACCTACGAAGTACGATTATTTTTTCGCTTTTCAGCGTTGTAAAATCTACAAACTACCAGCCACCAACTGCAAACTGCAAGCTATATCGTATAATTACCCCTATGCTTTTCTCATTCATCATCAAAGCGGCTGCCATTGGCTTTTCAGCCGGCATCACCCCCGGACCGCTGCAGGCTGTCTTCTTATCCTACGCCATCAAAGGCGGCTGGAAAAAAGCGCTGCCGGCGGCATTTGCACCCCTTGTCAGCGATATCCCTGTCATTCTGATCGTATTCCTGGTGCTTAATAATTTGCCAGGTATTTTCTTACAGATCCTGCAGGTGGCTGGCGCAGGATTTCTCCTGTACCTGGCATGGGATTCCTATAAATCATTCAAAAATTATCAAAGTGTACAGGAAGCTGATGACACAAATTCAATCGGCACCCTCGTAAAAGCAACGATCATGAACCTGTTGGGACCCGGACCCTGGCTTTTCTGGAGCCTGATCAACGGGCCGAACCTGATCCAGGCATGGGATATTTCACACTGGTGGGGCTTGGCATATATCGGGAGTTTCTACAGCGTGTTCATCATCAGCAATATAGCGCTGATCTTATTGTTTTCCAGCATGCGGCAGTTGGGCGAGCAGGTAAGAAAAGCTTTACTGCTGGTATCCGCCCTTGTGCTGGCAGGCTTTGCAATTTACCAGGGCTTGCAGGGGCTGGCAATCATATAAGCTTCTCCCGGCATGTAATATAAAAGATGAATATGGTAAACTTCCTAATGTTAAAATTGAATTGAACTGAGGTTTTATGTTTCCTGTTGCTAACCAAAAAGTGATCGAGCGTGCCCGCCAAATCCTGGCACACGAGCCAGTATTCATTGATACCGAAACCACAGGTTTTTCACCGGAAGACGTGGTGATTGAAATCGGGGTGGTTAACGCACAGGGTGAGACCCTCTATCAATCCCTGTTCAAACCGACGATCTCCATTCCCAAAAGTGCGATGGATGTCCATCACATTACCGAGGGGATGGTGGCAAGTGCCCCATCGTGGAAGGATGAATGGCCGAATTTGCAAAGCGTGCTGGAAGGGCGATTTGTCGGTATGTACAACGCTGATTTTGATCTGCGCATGATGAAGCAAACCCACGAGCGCTACTGGTTAGATTGGACGCTTAACGACAAGCGGTTCTTCTGTGTGATGAAACTCTACGCTGCTTTTTACGGCGAACCCAGCAGGCGCGGGCGGGGATTCCGATTTCACAAATTAGAGTCTGCCGGGGCAGCATGCGGCATCCCCCTTCCGAACACCCACCGTGCAGTGGACGATGCCATGTTGACCGCAGCCTTATTTAAATATATGGCTGATTATTCAGCTTAGGAGAGAAACATGCCCATTAAGGTTCCTGAAACAAAAAAGTCCGATTTTTTTGAAGAAATTCACGGTCACAAGATCGCTGATCCCTATCGTTGGATGGAAAACCTGGAAAGCGAAGAACTGCGGGCATGGATCGATGCTGAGAATGCGCTGACCTTCGATTTTCTTGAGCGTTTCCCCTTGCGGAAAAATATCCGGGAACGCATGACCGAGTTGTGGAATTATGAGAAAATGTCGCCGCCTTTTAAACGGCATGGGCGTTACTTTTATTTCTTCAACGACGGACTGCAAAACCAGGATGTGCTTTACTGGATGGAAGACCTGGAAGGTGAACCGATCGTATTGATCGACCCCAATACCCTGTCTGATGACGGCACGGTTGCCCTGAGCGGCGCTGCACTCAGCCATAATGGGCGCTGCCTGGCTTATGGCATTTCGGATGCCGGCTCAGACTGGCAGACCTGGCGTATCCGGCGGGTGGATGATGGGGTGGATTTGGAAGATACCATCGAGTGGGTTAAATTTTCTGGTGCCAGCTGGGATAAGGCGAACGAGGGTTTTTATTACAGCCGCTATGATGCCCCGGAAGGTGACGCTCTTAAGCAGGCAAATTATTTTCATAAACTATATTATCACAAAATGGGCACCACCCAGTCTGAAGACCAATTGATCTATGAGCGGCCAGATCAAAAAGAATGGGGTTTCGATGGACAGGTCACCGAAGATGGACGTTACCTGATTATTTATGTCTGGCACGGTACCGCCTCAGAAAATGCCGTATTTTACCTTGACCTGGCGGATCCGTCGGCTGAGGTGGTGGAACTGCTGCCAGATTTTGATGCCGAATACGTCCTTGTTGGCAATGATGACACCAATTTTTATTTCAAAACGGATAAGGATGCCCCGCAAAACCGGATGATACTGATTGATACTGCAGACCCAGATCCTGGTGCCTGGATAGAACTTGTGCCTGAAGATGCTGATAAGCTGGAATATGTGGATTATGTCGGCGAGCGCTTTATCTGTACGTATTTACATCACGCGGCGCACCAGGTGCGGATATTCAAAACCGATGGCATGCCTGATGGTGAATTATCACTGCCTGGTTTGGGCATGGTGATGGGCTTCAGCGGTCGTTCGGATGACCCGGAGACCTTTTATAAATTCTCAAGCTTCACAACCCCCGGTACGGTGTATCATTTTGACCTGGACACCCGGGAATCAAGGGTATTTAAAGCGCCTGATTTATCCTTCGACCCGCAAAATTATGTAACAGATCAGGTCTTTTACGAAAGCAAAGACGGCACCCGGGTACCCTTATTTATCAGTCATCATAAGGATATTGAGATTGATGGCGGCACCCCCACATATCTTTATGGTTACGGTGGGTTTAATATCCCCATATCCCTTGCCTTCAGCGTGCCCAACCTGGTGTGGATGGAGATGGGCGGCATCTATGCACAGGCACACCTGCGCGGGGGCGGTGAGTACGGCCGCGAATGGCATGAAGGCGGTATGAAGCACAACAAACAAAACGTCTTTGATGATTTTATTGGGGCAGCAGAATACTTGATCGAACAGGGCTACACCCGCACTGAAAAGTTGGTCATCGGCGGGCGCAGCAACGGCGGTTTGCTGGTCGGGGCATGTTTGACGCAGCGCCCGGATCTGTTTGGGGTCTGCCTGCCCAATGTGGGTGTGATGGATATGCTTCGCTTTCACAAATTCACAATCGGCTGGGCATGGGTTCCGGACTATGGCTCACCGGATGATCCTGAGGATTTTGACTATATCAGGGCTTATTCTCCTTATCACAACATCAAGCCGGGCGTTGCATATCCGCCGACGATGGTGATGACCGGGGATCATGATGACCGTGTTTTCCCGGCACACAGCTTCAAGTTTGGTGCGGCTTTGCAGGCTGCACAGGGCGGCGAAGCACCGGTGCTGATCAGGATTGAGACTAGGGCGGGTCACGGCGCTGGCAAGCCAACAGCCAAGCTAATTGAAGAATTTTCTGATATGTGGACCTTTGCCTTAGCCAATATGGTCTGATATTTGCATTAATCGGTATTGAGAAAATGAGAGGGGATTATAATACAGTTAATGACAGTGCAGGAGATGATCGCACATGGATGAGCAAGAACAAAAAACGGAACAGCCATCAGAGATTAATAATGCTGGTATGAGTCGCTGGCAGAGGATATTGGGGGTGGTCTACCGGCTTGTGATTATTGTGGGGATCTTATCCTTTGCTTTGGGCGCTGTCCTGCTAGTTTTCACCGACTGGGTCCTTGCTTGGCATATGATCTTTCCGGTGCTTCTCATCTTGATTGGGGTTGTTTTAGCACGGATGGAATTTGTGCTCTATAGACGTCAGAAAGCGCGCGATTGAACCAGCATTAAAGGAATATCTCACCCTGCCTTCTCCCTTTGTCAAAAGGAGAGGTTTTTTAACGGCGTTTTATAAGTCCAAATCCATCCATTTCCCAAAATCATTAAGGCTATTTGCAGGCTTTTACCCTCGACCATAGGTAGGGTAAGGGTTTTTAATACATTTCCAGAACTCAAATGTAACAGCATTCTAATTCCATAAATGATAAGAGGTGCCATACCTCCAGGGGGTGTCCAAAAAGGTAAGCCTTTGACGCAAATTTCATTTTTTCTTCAGTCATTTTGAAAAATCAATCTTGTATAGTTGATCATAAATATTGATTTCTAATACCGGAGTGCGGACCCTGCCCTGAACCCGAAGGGTGTGAGGGTCAGTCCGCAATTTTCTCATGATATCAATATTACTATTATGCCAAAATTATTCTGGATAGCGTTCTCAAAGCGGGTTGAAACCCGCACTCCGGATGATTAATATATCTGATATTATCGAAATGTTTGAATATAAGTTTCTATTCAAAAAAACTATCCAAAACTTTTGAGACAGTCCCAGGATTGAGGTGAGGGTGGGATCTACTGAAACCGGGTTGAATTATTGATTCGCATCCCGGAAAATTGCTCGAGATTTTTTTAAAATTTTGTGTATACTTAATACGCAATGAATGATGATGAACCTGTTGGTGATAGAAATAAGAAGGTTGACCAGGTCCAGGGGGTTGTATGCGTGACGTGCCTATGCAAAGGAAGTTTATGAGAAGTTAGGTCACGCTTGCGCCTCTCTTGATGTTCCGGAAGACCTTCGCGATCATTAATCCGTGATGGTCTTTTTTTGTTTTGTCAGTTTATTTATAACTGGAGGCGATTGTGGTGACCTTAGAAAATATCAATATTGATGAAATTATTGAACATATGCGAGCGGCACTTTCTGAGGGGGATTGGGATCAAGCAACCACGCTGCTTGAATCATTAAGACGCTCCGACCAGGCTGAGATTTTCTCTGATTTGCCTCCTGAACAACAGCAGGAGATATTGCCATTATTATCTCCGGAAAATTCTGCGGACATCCTCGAAGAAATGGAGGATGAGGATGTCATGGACATCGCCAACCGTATGGAAACCCAGCGCCTGGTTGAGATTGTCGATGAGATGGAACCGGATGAAGCAGCAGACTTACTGGGGGATATGTCCTCAGAACAAGCTGAGCAAGTCCTTTCACAAATTGACGAGTCTGAGGACATCCGCTATTTGCTTGAACATTCAGATGAGACGGCTGGCGGCGTGATGACCGCAATGGATGTCCACATTAAGCAAAACATGACCGTCGATGAAGCCATCTGGCATTTGCGGCATCTTTCTCCTGATTCTGAAGATATCTATTACCTTTTTGTGGAAGATGAGGTCGGGCACCTTGTTGGCGTTGTTTCTTTGCGCCAGTTAGTGGTGGCGAAACCGGGTACATTGATTCGTGACATCATGGACCCTGACCCGATTTTTGTCGAGGTTGGCGCTGACCAGGAAGAGGCAGCCCGTTTAATGCAGCGTTATGACCTTTTAGCCCTGCCCGTGGTGGATGCAGACAGCATGCTGGTTGGCATGATAACCTACGATGATTTGCTGGACGTGTTAGAGGAAGAGGCGACTGAGGATATTTACCGCCTGGGTGGTGTTCCCAAAGAGCAGCCGTCAGATGTTCGTTTATCATCGGCAATGAAGACCCGCTTGCCCTGGCTGGTATTAAATTTAATTACTGCCTTGCTTTCTGCAGCAGTGCTCAGCATCTTTGAAGGTACGATCGCCCAGGTGGCTGTGCTGGCAGCTTTTTTCCCAATTGTTGCTGGCGTAAGCGGCAGTGCCGCCACACAGACCCTGACCGTTACTGTGCGCGGCCTTGCATTGGGAGATATCGCCCCCCGGGAGGGTTGGAAAACACTCGGGCGGGAACTGTCACTTGGTTTAATTAATGGGATCAGTATTGGGCTGATTGTTGCGGTCATCGCTTTGGCTTGGAAAGGGACCCCAATATTGGGTTTTGTGGTCGGCTTGTCAACCTTATTGAATATGATTTGTGCAGGGATTGCTGGGGTTTTGGTGCCTTTGCTAATGCAGCAGTTAAAATTTGATCCTGCGCTGGCTTCTCCTATTCTGGTGACGACCACAACAGACACCTTTGGATATCTGTTCTATCTTGGCCTGGCAACTTTGATGATCACCAGTTTGGTTTAACTGCAGATTAGCCAGATGGTTTTAAGGTCAAGATCTTATCATCTACAGGGAGAGTGGGGTTATCAACAGGCATATCCATATCAAAAAAACACTTGACGAATTTTGCGATTATGCTAAAATATATATATGAATAAGTGTTCATATATTCAAGGATAAGAAATGATGATGCAAGCAGAAGCCCAATTTAGGATAGGTGAAGAAGGTCTCTCGGAGGAAGTATTGGTCCAAATGGCAGAGAGCTTTAAAGCCCTGTCGGATCCAACCCGCTTGCAGATCCTTGCCCTCTTGTTCACCGGCGAGCATGCCGTTGGAGACCTGGCAGACCATTTGGACGTTTCACAGAGCGCAGTTTCCCATCAATTGCGGATCCTGCGTGCGCTTGATATCGTCCGATACCACAAAGAGGGGCGCGAAGTTTATTATTCTCTTGCGGATGATCATGTGCGGGACATCTTATTGCGAACACTTGAGCATATCCTGGATGACTGAGGTGAATTTATATTAATGATTGAAAAACAATTTACGATTACTGGTTTGGATTGTGTGGATTGTGCAAAGGGGCTGGAAGGCTCTGTGATTCATTTGGCGTCCGTAGAAGAAGCGAAGCTCAATTTCTTTGACGGCATTTTGACCGTGCGCGGCGATGTGGATGAGCCCCAACTGCGAAAGTTGATTTCAAGCCTGGGTTACGGGGTGGACGATGGCGAGTCGTCTGAGATTCCACCCGAGGATGAACCCAACGCACTGGTAGGCTTCTGGCGATACCTCCTGGGGCAAGAAGAGACCCAGCTGGCTTTGGCTGCAGGCGCCATTGTGCTGCTCTCGCTGATACTCAATTCACTGGGAGCACCTTCATGGCTTGTGATCGGCATGCAAATTGCGGCACTCCTGTTAGCCGGATGGCCGATTGCCCGCAACGGCTTGATGACCCTGTGGATCAACCATACATTTAATATCAATTTTTTGATGACCGTCGCTGGTATTGGCGCGGTCGTGATCGGGGAATATGCCGAAGCAGCCGCATTGATCTTATTGTTTGACCTGGCAGAAGCGCTGGAAGGTTTCACCAACGCCCGTGCTCGCCGAACCCTTTCGGGATTGACCTCCCTAACGCCAACCCATGCCCTCAGGGTGGATGACGGGCATGAAACCCTGGTTCCTGTAGAAGAATTAGCTGTGGGCGACCGGATTTTGGTTCGCCCGGGCGATCGTATCCCGATTGATGGGGACGTCATTGAAGGGGAAAGCGACATCAACCAGGCGCCGGTTACCGGGGAAAGCATCCCGGTTTGGAAGGAAGTCGGCGATGAGGTTTTCAGCGGCACTGTCAACGGCAACGGTCGTTTGATTCTCGAGGTCACCCACCTGGCTGCCGACAGCACCCTGCACCGCATTATTGAGATGGTGACCGAAGCCCAGTCACGCCAATCACAAAGCCAAAAATTCATCGATAAATTCGCGAAATATTACACCCCTGCCATGGTGATATTGGCGATATTGATCGCCAGCATCCCGCCGTTATTTTTTGGGGAGCCATTCTTGAATCCTTCCGGCGGTTCCCAGGGATGGCTGCACCGCGCTTTGGTGCTGCTGGTGATCAGCTGCCCCTGTGCGCTGGTGATTTCAACCCCCGTCACCATGGTGGCGAGCCTGGTGCGAGCTGTTAAGGCTGGCGTCTTGTTCAAAGGCGGCATTTTTATCGAGGCATTGTCCCAGGTTAACGCTTTTGCCTTTGATAAAACAGGCACCCTCACACAGGGCGCCCCGGAAGTCGTCGAGTGCAAGGGCCTCTCCTGCGAGGGTGAAGGGGGCTGTGCTGCCTGTGATGATTTAATTGCCCTGGCTTATGCCCTTGAGCGTTACAGTTCCCACCCCTTAGCACAGGCGATTGAAGAAGAAGCCCAGTGGCGAGGGGTGACAGAAGCTTATCCCCCTGCTAAGAACCTCACAACACGCGGCGGTTTAGGGCTCGAAGGTGAGATCAACGGCGAAAAAATGACCATCGGCAGCCTCAGGCTTTTCGAACAAGAGCATCACATTCCACCCATTGTTCATGATTGGGTTGCGGATGCCCAGGAACAGGGCAAGACCGCTATGCTCTTATGCGACGGCGAGAAGGTGCGCGGATTTATTGCTGTTGCGGATACCTTGCGAGATGAGTCGATGGGGGTGGTGAGGACCCTGAATGAGATGGGCAAGCACACCATTATGCTGACGGGGGATAATGCCACTGTTGCCGGTGTGGTTGGGACAGAAGTCGGTTTGGAAGATGTTCAATCGAACCTTCTGCCGGGTGATAAACAGGGAGCAATTGAAACGCTGCGCGAGAAATATGGCTCCGTTGCAATGGTCGGTGACGGCATCAACGACGCCCCGGCGCTTGCCTCGGCTGACCTGGGAATCGCCATGGGGGGCGGCGGCAGCGCCCAGGCAATGGAAACAGCGGACGTGGTTTTGATGGCAGACGGCATTCAAAAGCTGCCCTTTGCGATCAAACTTTCAAGCTTTGCCAACCGCCTGGTCAAGCAAAATATCATCTTCAGTTTGGGAAGCAAGCTGCTGGTGGCTGTAATAGCCATCTTTGGTTATGCGCCCCTGTGGCTGGCAGTGATTGCGGATATGGGTGTGTCCCTGCTGGTGACTTTGAACGGGCTTCGGGCGGCCCGCTTTAAAGGCTAGACGCTGAAAGTGAAGCCCCTGTTTCATCCCTGGCAAGGGAAGAGAAGCAGTCCGCTAAATCTTGCGGCCCTTCATCATCGGATTCAATAGCTTCAAAGGTCAGCCGCAGTTCATCCGTGTAGTCCAGGGCAAACAAACACAACGCTGCCACATCAGAACGACTGATGGTGCCCATGATCTGATCTCCCTGGTCAAGGATCAGGCTTTTCTTCCCGCCTTCGGTGTCTTTTAAGCCGCCGGGACGGATGATCAGGTAGTCCAACCCGCTTTCTCTAAGGATATCTTCCCCTTTTAGTTTGTATTCCAGTATCTTTCCAAAACAATTCATCGGGTGTTGCAGATTTGTCACTGCGATCGAGGAGATCAGAATAAAGCGCCTGACGCCCGCATCCAGAGCTGCCTGTACCAGGTTTTCAACGCCCTCGTAATCCACGCGTTTGGGGCAGTTTTTACCAACTGGAGTTCGGGAGCCGATGGCAGAGATGACCGTGTCGATCCCATCCATGGCAGGCAGCAGGCTTTCGATCTGCCGCACATCGCCAATCATTGCCTGGACATTGCTGCCAAACAAATTTTCTGCCAGGGCTTTATCCCTGACAAGGACCCGCGGTTGTTCACCGCGGTCAATCAGTTTTTGGACGATGATGCGCCCGGTTTGTCCGGTAGCACCCACAATCAGGATGTTCTCATTCATCTTTGCACCTGTAAATTCACCAATAAAAGCGTTCCTAATTTGCCGTTCTAACCGTTTATCTCATCAATAAGATTGAGCATATCCACATTGTCAGGGATATCGGACATTGAGTTGGAATAGTGGACGTAGCGGACAATACCTTGATTGTCAATGAGCATTTGGGCGGGAATGCGGCCAAATTTAAGGAGGTTGACCTCCTGGTCATACATTTTCGCTACCTTGTGGTCCGGGTCTGCCAGGCCAACGAAGGAAATCTCATTTTCTTCCCAAAAGTCCACAAAGGCTTTTTGGGAGTCTGGACCTACAGCGATCACTTCAGTATCACGATCGACAAAATCTTTATAATCCTGGCGCAACTGCGCCATATGCCTGCGGCAGAATGGTCAGGTAAAACCCCGGTTAAACACCAGGAACAGGTTTTTCTTGCCTTCATATTCAGAAAGGCTCACGGCATTCCCCTGGGTATCTTCTATGGTGAAGTCCCGTGCCTTTTCACCGACTTTGATGTGATTATTGCTCATTTGTTTTCCTCCAATTGTGTCATGAAATTTTCTACTGCAGATAAAAATGCCTGGGGACACTCCTCTTGCGGCAGGTGCCCACAGGACTCAATAATAACAAGCTCTGCACCAAGGATATCCGCTGCCAGGCGGCGGCTGTTTTCTACCGGGACAATCTGGTCATCGTCGCCGGAGATCACCAGGGTAGGTGCCTGGATTTGGCTTAACTGCGAAGCAAGATTGGGTGCCTGTGCTGCTTTTGTGTGTTCCCACAGGGCACGGTCCCAATTTTCCGCCATGAGGGGCTTGCGATAACCATCAAGGATCTCCGGGTTGGCATCCAGCTTGCTGGGGTCATGCCAGGCACTTTGGATGAAATCCTCACCCGAACCTGCACCCAGCCGGCGTGCGATCAGCGGTCCGATGTGGTCCACCTGCGGGGTGTTCAGCAGCCAGTTGATCAGTGGGGAATCAGGTCGGGTCTGGTAGATGGCAGCATCCACCTGTATAAGCGCTGTAACGCGTTCCGGGTATGCCAGGGCGTAGGCTGTCGCCAGGGTACCCCCGGCAGAATTGCCCACAAGGACAGCTTTATTGACGCCAAGCTGATCCATCAGTCCCGAAAGCAGCTGGATATTGCTCTCCTGTGAATAGGGGCTGTCGCCTGCCCACAGCATCGGGCGCTCGGTCAGGCCAAAAGCCGGGCGGTCGTATGCGATCACAGTCCCGTGCTCACTTAATGGACCCATCACCTCGCGCCATGAAAATGTGTTGGCACCAAAGCCGTGCAGCAGGATGAAAACCGGTTCGCCTTCGCCTTCGATTTTATAATGCACGGAAATGCCGTTGATATCGACAAATTGGCTGTCGGGGTCCGCAAGGGTTTCCGGCGGAACTGTGTCTTCAAGGGGTGGTATGGGCACCAGGAAAGGTCCCACCAGTACCAGCAGGAGCAGGGAGAACAGTGTGATTAATGTGATTTTCCAGCCTTTTTTCATCGTATTCCTGACCCCTTAATCCTGACCGAGGTTTTGTAAGAAATTGCGGGTGGTTTCCGCGATTTGGTCTTGCTGCTCTAATTTTGATATTTCCAAACTGCCGTCGCCATTTTGCATGCCATACCAGCCGAAGCCGGCATGGTTGCCGCCATCAATCTGGATGAATTGCGTTTCTTCCGGGAGGCGGCTTCTTGAGTCCTCAATTTCCTCCAGGCTTGCTACCTGGTCATTGCTGGCAAAAATTGATAAGACAGGCAGATTGCTGTCGGAGAAGTCGGTGTTATCAGCCGGGTAGGATGCCCAAAGGACCAACCCATCGACCAATGAAGGATTTGATTTGGCAAATTCCGCAGCCATGGCACCGCCCAGGGAATGCCCGCCCACAGCCCAGGTTTCAATTTCAGGGAAGGCAGCAATCACATCCGCTGCCCGGTTAATTCCTAAAAAGGCAAAGTTCAGGGGCATGGGTACGATCACCACGGTGAATCCGGCTTCAGCGATGGCTTTGGCATGGGGGGCATAGGCGCGGTAATCGACCCGTCCGCCGGGGTAGAGCACCAGGCCTGCGGAAGAGTCAGCATCTTCAGGTGTGAAGACCAGCCAATTGTGATCCTCATCGACATGGGCAGAAGCAAGAGCTTCAAGGGCAGCTGCTTCCGGCTTGGCGGGGGTAGAAGCCCAAACCAGGAAGCCAAGGACCCCCAGCAAGAGGGTGATGATAAGTCCAAGTCCAATATAACGCAAAATTTTCTTCATTATTAATTATCCTTCTGATGTTTATTATAGAGTTAGGGCTGTGGTAGAGCAAGGACAAAGGTTCTACAAGAAATCACGAAAGCAGTGTTATTTCAGGAGAAGGTGGTAATTTGCTACTGCGAGCCTGCGAAGCAATATCGAAGGGACAATTTTCTCTTGTCATTGCGAACGAAGTGAAGCAATCTCGGAGTGACAAATGCTGTATCCCCTTTAACCCCCTACAAGCAGGGGGAATAATTCGGAAAAATGTAGGTCACGTATGGTCGCGCTCATCCCACGCCGCTTTGCTTCGGGGGCAGAGCGACCTACGTGACACCCACAAAGCTTGACGCCCCAAAAGTCTTCTCCTGGAACCAAACGAAAACCCACCCCCGAATCATCTGTTATAATTCTCTAAATTTCACAGGAAAGGGGTTGCGTTGAAAAAATTTATTGACAATCTTCCAAAAATCGAACTCCACCTTCACATCGAAGGCACCCTCGAACCTGAGATGCTGTTTGACCTCGCGCAGCGCAATCACATCCAGCTGCCCTATCAATCCATCCAGGAAGTCAGGGACGCCTACCACTTCACCAACCTGCAGTCCTTTTTGGATATCTACTATCAGGGTGCAAACGTCCTGCAAACAGAGCAGGATTTCTACGACCTGATGTGGGCATATCTTGAGAAAGTCAGCAGTCAAAACGTCCGTCACGCTGAGATCTTCTTCGACCCGCAAACCCACACCCACCGGGGCATCCCCTTCGAGGTCTTCCTCAATGGGCTGGTACGGGCAAAAGAAGGTGCCCGGCAAAAGCTTGGGATCAGCTCTGAGCTAATCCTGTGTTTTTTGCGTCACCTCAGCCCGGAAGATGCCCTCAAAACACTGGACCAGGCACGCCCCTTCAGAGAGAAGATCTTCGGTGTGGGATTGGATTCCTCCGAGATGGGCCGCCCGCCGTCCCTTTTCAAGGAAGTCTTTGACCGGGCACGTGATCAGGGCTATAGGGTGGTCGCCCATGCCGGGGAAGAAGGACCGGCGGAATACGTTTGGGAAGCCGTGGAACTGCTGGACGTCAAGCGCATTGATCACGGCGTACGTTCCATCGATGACCCAAAATTGATCGAATACCTGGTGGAAAAACAAATCCCCCTGACAGTTTGCCCGCTTTCCAACATTAAGTTGTGCGTGTTTGAGGATATGACCCACCACAACATCAAACAGTTGCTGGATTTGGGGGTGTGCGTCACCATCAATTCCGATGACCCTGCTTATTTTGGTGGCTACATGAACGAGAATTTCTATGCCACCCAGGTGGGATTAAATCTTTCAAAAGCTGATCTGTACAAGATCAGCCGCAATGCGATCCAGGCTGCATTTCTTAACGGTGACCGAAAGCAAGCGCTTAATGCAGAGCTGGATGCGTATTATCGGGATCAGGAATCAGGCAATTAGGAATCAGGAATTAAGCGACCAGGTAGCATCGCCTGGGTTCGATTGTAATATTTTAGTTTCGACATTTTCAGGTTGCTTGTCTGGCCATCAGAAACCGGAGAATTTATAGGTCACGTTTCCAACGTGACACATCATTACCTCTGGAATTCATTATCCCCCTCGCTGACAACTATCACGGAGAAAAAAAGAAATGTCACGTAGATCGCAGGTGCGACCATACGTGACCTACATTTTCATTCCTTTCAGCTACCAGCTATCAGCTATGAGCTATCAACTACCAGCTACCAACTACCAACTACCAACTACCAACCACCAGCTTTCAGCTATAATCAATCCCATGAACAACACTCCAAAAATCCTGATCATTGGCGCGGGCGTTGCCGGCTTATCAGCAGGCATCTACGCCCAAATGAACGGCTTTACATCCACCATCTACGAAATGCACGATATCCCCGGCGGCTTATGTACCTCCTGGCAGCGGCGCGGCTACACCTTCGACGGTGCGGTACGCTACCTGGCAGGGGTCAACCCGGATGTGAAGGGCTACCAGTTGTGGGAGGAGCTTAGCATCCTCAAAGACACCGATTTTTATTTCTATGATGAATTCGTTTGCATTGAAGGTCGGGATGGGCGAAAACTCCATCTTTATACGGATCTCGACCGTCTTGAAAAGCACCTGCTGGAACTTTCTCCCCGGGATGCATCGCACATCCATGATTTCATCGAAGGGATTGACGACTTCAGACGCCTGGACCTGCCCGTCGATATCACCGCGACAGACCCCAGGGAGTTTGCTCAGATGGGCAGGGACATGCTGCCAGTGCTGCTCCCCACGATTCGCTGGCGCAGCATAACCCTGGATGCCTTCGCAGAGCGCTTTGAAGATCCGCTGCTGCGAGAGGGGATGGCTCTGTTCTTCCAGTTCTCACCCCCTGACTTCCCAATGATGTTATGCCTTTCGACCCTGGGGATGATGCAAGACCGTGAGGCTGGCTACCCGATCGGCGGCTCGTTGCCAATCGCAAACTCCCTTGAAGCCCGCTGCCTTGCATTGGGCGGCCAGGTCGTCTACGGGGCAAGGGTTGCCGACATCCTCGTTGAAGAGGATCGCGCGGTAGGGCTGGCACTGGAAGATGGTCAGAAAGTCTACGGGGATATCGTCATCTCGGCCGCGGACGGACGCAGCACCATCTTTGACCTGCTGGATGGTGCCTACACCGATGACAAAATTTGCAAGATCTACCAGGGCGGCATGACCGCCAGCAAATCGATCCTCCAGGTTTCCCTGGGTGTGGCGATGGATTTCTCCGAACAGCCGCCGATGATCAACTTCCCCCTTGTAGAGCCGGTCTGGCTGGGGAATGTCCGCCATGACCGCCTGACCCTCAAGCATTACTGCTTTGATCCCAGCATGGCACCCGAAGGGAAATCCGTGCTGACATTGTGGTGCGAGGCGGATTACGACTACTGGCATTGGCTGCGGGGCGATCGGGCACGGTACCGCGCTCATAAGGATGAGGTCGCTGAGGTGATCATCGAGATCCTGGATAACCGTTACCCCGGTTTTCGGAATGCCCTGGAGGTGGTGGATGTTGCTACACCCATCACCTATGAGCGTTACACCGGCAACTGGCGCGGCGCTTTTGCCGGCTGGGCGCTGACCACACGCAAGATGAGCATGATGATGGGCATCGGAATGGATAAGACCCTGCCTGGACTCTCGGGCTTTTACATGATCGGACAGTGGGTGGAACCCGGCGGCAATGTGGAGCTGAGCTGCGCCTCCGGCCGGGATGTGATCAGGGATATCTGCCGTGAGCAATCGCTAGAATTTCTTACCTAATCAGCAGTTCTATTTAAAGTCCCTTCCTTTCAGGGAAGGGATTTAGGGTTAGGTAAAAATTTGTGTTATAGAATCATTGATGAATGTGCGTCGTGAACGAACCAGTCACAGAAAGCTTTTCCTGAAATCAGAATAAAACCTACCCCCTGCCCCCTCCCTGAAGGGAAGGGGAAAGGCTAGGTTTGCAACCTGGCGATTGTGAATCACCTATCCTATAAAAATTTGGAGTGAGGAGCCCTGTCCTGAGCCTTAAAGGCATGAGGATTAGCCCGAATTACTTTGGTAACAAATACTCTTCTATTTAGCCAACATGATCCAGCATTAATTTTTTGGAGAGGAAAATTTGATCATGATTTCGTTGGCTTAAAAGCCTCACTCCTAATAGAATTTGTCACGTAGGTCGACCATACGTGACCTACGATGTACGATTTATCTATCCCTTTACAGAGTTATCAAATCTACCAACTACCAGCTACCAGCTACCAACTACCATCCATTACTCTGAATGAGCACCCTTGGCGAAATCACTGAGGGGCTTTGCCAGGTTGATCAATTCCGTCGGAATGATGAACTTTGTTGATGCGCCCTCGCCCAGGTTCTTCAGGGCTTCAAGGTATTGCAGTGTGAGCGTCTTGCTGTCCACGCCTTTCGCAACATCATGAATCTTACCCAATGCGAGTGAAAAGCCTTCTGCCTCAAGGATGGATGCCTGCCGTTGACCTTCGGCCTCCAGCACTTTGGCTTCCCGGCTGCCCTCAGCTTTGAGTATAGCGGCTTGTTTGTCACCGGTAGCAACAGCTATGGCAGCTTCCCGTTGACCATCGGCTTCAGCCACCATCGCTCTTCGATTGCGCTCAGCTGCCATCTGCCGGGTCATCGCCTCTTCAATAGCGCGCGGCGGCACAACCTCTCGGATTTCGACCGCCATGATGCGGATGCCCCAGCGGTCCGTGACCTGGTCTAATTTCTCATGAAGCACCTGGTTAATTTCATCCCGTTTTGAGAGCACATCATCCAGGTCCATCGCGCCGACAACCGCACGCAGGGTGGTGATCGCCAGACCCCTGGCAGCACCCGTAAAATCCTCAACCTCGAGGACGCTGCGGACGGGGTCAATCACCTTGTCATAAACCAGGAAATCAATGCTGACCGAGGCATTGTCTGCTGTGATACAGGTTTGCGGTGGGACATCAAAATAATCCTCTCGCAGGTCAACTGAGATCGCTCGATCAACAAAAGGGATCAGGAATATCAAGCCGGGTCCCTGTGCGCCGATGCTGCGGCCCAGGCGGAAGATAACCAGCCGTTTATACTCTGGCACAATACGCACAGCTATGACGACCAGTGCCCCGATAAATCCAATCAGCAAAGCGACCAGCGTAAAATTTAAAGCGTTTTCAAACATAAACAACCTCCTCAGTCATTATTACAAATACATCAATTGAAATTACCCTTGTTTGTTTTCTGGCGTCACCATCAGGCGAACACCAGACACCGAAATCACGCGCACCGACTCGCCTTTACTGACTTCTCCCCCCAGGCTGGTTGCACTCCAGGTTTGTCCATCGATCCGCACATCCCCGTCGGGGTTGAGGGTGGTATCGGTGGTGCCAATTTTCCCGAACAGGCTCTCAGCACCGGTTTGCGGTGGGCGTTTGCTGGCTTTCAGGATTGCCCGCAAAATCACCAGGCTGAAGAAGACAATCAGACCCGCCATAAACAGGATCAACCACAAACTGACACGCAGTTCTGGTGCTGCCGGGGATTCTGCCCGGAAGGGTGTGAACAGGAGTAGAGAGCCCAGGATGAAGGGGATCAGCCCGACAGCAGTCACCACGACCTCGGTATCCGTCATCAATGCCACCGCGAATAAAATCAATGAAAGCGCCAGCATCCCAACAGCTGCCCAATTGACCGGCAGGCTGCCCAATGCCATAAAGCCGATGAGATAACACAAGCCTGCGCCAATGCCCGCCGCACTCAGCCCCGGGTCAGAAAGCTCAGCTAACAGGAATAAGGTCCCGAGGGATAAAAGCATATAAGCAATATTCGGATCGTTGATAATGTGGGAAAAGCGCTCGACCCAGTTCATCTTCTCTACCTGAAGGGTAAAACTCGAAAGATCCAGCCTGGTGCCCCTGACCTCCCTTCCATCCGCCTGTGAGAGCAGGTCGTCGAGATCATTTGCCAGGATATCAATGACATTGGCATCAAGCGCTTCCGTAGATGTCATTGATAGGCTTTCCCTGACCGATGATTCCACCCATGACACGTTGCGATCGTGCCTTTCAGCCAGGCTGCGTGCAAAGGCAGCGGAATCATTGAGGGCTTTTTCGCTCATCACCTCATCCATCTCGCCGCCCAGGGCAACCGGGGTAGCTGCACCCAGGTTCGTCGCCGGTGACATGGCTGCAATGTCCCCCACCATCAGGATGAATAAGCCCGCAGAAGCTGCCCTGGCGCCCTCTGGAGAGACATATACAGCAACCGGCACTGGCGACTGCAGGATCGATTGCACCATTTGGCGCATGGAGGTATCCAGTCCGCCGGGGGTATCAAGCACCATCACCACCAGTGCGGCGTCTGAGCGCTGGGCAATAGCCAACACGCGGTCAAGGTAACGGGCACTGAAGGGATTGATCACACCTTCAACCTCCAGGACAACAACGGTTTGAATCCGTCCCTGTCCTGCGGCTGGTGTAACGATCCCAGCAGAGAGAATGATCAGGGCAAAGACAGAGATTAAAAAAATCCTGGTCCTCATATCTTTTTTCGTCCTTCCCACCATCAAATGACTGCACGGTGTGAAATATTTAAACATTTCCTTATAAATATTATCAAGGAAAACAGGTTTTAATTCAAGTTGTAAAGCCTTTCCAGGTATTCAGGCATGTGGGAAGCCAATTGGCAGCAGTTGATACAACAAAAGAGGCGGCAATATGCTTTTGTCACCTGTCCCCGCCAGGGGATTGCGACAAGATGAGCGCTTTCACGGTGCATCATCGCCGTGCCACTCAAAGAGCGGTCTTTGACCGACCGAGCAGGCAGCAGGTGCTGCCGGCTTGAAAGTGAAGCAATCCCGGAGTGACATTTGATGAACAGCCAATTGTAAGCCTAACAACAAAGCAGTACTCATCCCTCATCCGTCACGCCTTTGGCGTGCCACCTTCCCCCAGGGGAAGACTTTAAGGCTTCTCCTTGCACCTGAAGGTGTTCCACTAAGTTCCAGGAGAAGCTGTCAGCTGCAAGCTGACTGATGAGGGTTCACGCAGGAAAGGGGAATTTATTGTAAGCCAGGTTTGCAATCTCGCAGTAACGAAAAAGATTGCCAAGTAGGTCGCTGGGGCGACCATACGTGACATACATTTTCATTGCTTTCAGCTTTGAGCTTTCAGCTTTCAGCTATGACCTATCAGCTCATTCCTCCCCCCCAAACAAGCGCCGCTGGATATCCGGATTGTTCTTTGCATGCTTCAACGCCTGGCGCCCTGCATCGGTGATCTCCCATACGCCGCGTGGCGAATCATCCGCCAGCAAGCCGTCCTGTACCATGTTATACCGCTCCCAGTGCACCGTATTCTTCCAGCGCACCGAGTCCGGGTCGGAGGGCAGCGGCTGGTAATCGTAGATGTTCAGCTGGTCCGCCATGATCTCCTCCACAATGCGAACCACATCCCGCACACGCCCGGCACCGTCTAAGCGGACCAGGGCTTCCAAAATCGGGTAGCGGAATTCCTCCGGTGTGGTCTTCAAGCCGGGTTTCAAGGGACCCGACCTCGAGCGTGCGCTCCCCTCACCCACGCCGGCTCGCTTTTCGAGCGCGGGCACGCGCAGCGACTTCCAATCATCCTTCAGACACAGCACCTTGCCGCGAAAGCCGGTGATCCCCTCCACCTTGTTCAGCAGCGCCCGCGCATGATCATACTTGCCTTCTGAGAACAGCCTGGCGCCTTCTTCGTTCAATGCCGAGATGACCGCATCAATCTTATCCAGCAGCATGTCAATTGTGGGGATGATGTCCTGTTCTTCCATATCCGATTCCTTCCAAAACCTGTACTTAATTTTATCAGGATTTTAAAAAGTCCCTTCCTTTCAGGGAAGGGATTTAGGGTTAGGTAGCAAGATCTTCTGAAATTTCATTTGTAAGTCATGCTTTCAGCGTGACTGTCACGTTGAAAACGTGACCTTGCATGAAAAATTCGCTCACAGAGGATTTTATTGAGAATGCAAAGATGACCTACCCCCTGCCCCCTCCCTGAAGGGAAGGGGGTTCTTAAAGGCCCTTTCTTTTAGGGAAGGGACTTAGGCTTAGGTTTTCATGTGGTATAAAAGAAAAGGCTTCATGAACAAATGGTTTGTTCCCTCAATACCATTTGTTTGGAAAAATCTTCATAAAAACCATGTACATAGCCTCCTCGCCCTCCCTGAGGGAGAGGATTGAGGTGAGGGTGGGAAAGCAAATCTACCAGCTGCCAGCCACGAGCTACCAGCGATAATTTACGACCTACCCCCTGCCCCCTCCCTGAAGGGAAGGGGTTCTTAATGTCCCTTCCTTTACGGAAACGGATTAAGGCTTAGGTTTTCATGTGGTATAAAAGAAAAGGCTTCATGAACAAATAGTTTGTTCCCTCAATACCATTTATTTGGAAAAATCTTCATAAAAACCATGTACATAGCCTCCTCGCCCTCCCTGAGGGAGAGGATTGAGGTGAGGGTGGGAAAGCAAATCTACCAGCTGCCAGCCACGAGCTACAAGTTATTTTCCTTTCAGCTTTGGGCTTTAAACTTTCAGCTAGAATCTACCAACTACCAATCACGAGCTACATACTACGAGCTACAAGCTACACGCTATGAGCTATGAGCTACAACCTACTTCCTCTTCCCCGGGTTGAACGCCTGTGGGTCATTAAACCACTCGACCAATCCATGATAGAGCGCAGTCGCAATTTCCTGCTGGCGATCGCCGCTGTCATCGGTCAGTTTTGCGCATTCCTCAGTACTGGAAATAAACACTGCTTCCTGTAAAGTCGCCGGCATATCCGATTTCAGAACCACGCCGCTGGCAAACTGCCTGACACCGCCGTCATCAATCCCCAGTTCATCGGCCAAACTTTCATGAACGACGCTCGTGAAAAGATAGTCCTTGGGATATTTGGCATACAGACCCTGGGTGTAATTCATATCGTGATCGTACCAGCCGTTGAGATGAATCGAGACCAGAACATCGCCGCCCACCTGGTTGGCGAGATTGTAACGATCTGCGTTCGTCATATAATAATCGCCGTCCCGGATCAAAAAGCCCTCACCGCCGTCAGCTTCGATCAAAGCTTTCAGGCGTTGAGCAATATCCAGGTTCGCATCTGACTCGTACAACCCCGAGCATTCCGTGGAACCGGGGTCCGACCCGCCGTGACCTGCATCAATTAACACTTTTTTACCGTCAAGGGCAGATTGGGTAGACGCCGGCTTGAAAGCCAGCAGTGAGAAAACCAATATGATAAGGATGAATGTGAATTTCTTCATGACAACAAACCTCCTGATAGGTATTTCCATTATACATGATCTATGGGGCGGATTGTTATTAAGCGCTCAACCCCTCACCCCCTGATCCCATAGAAGTAGGCGTAACTGGTACATAGGCGACCAGCTAAAAGCTACCAGCTACAAGCTACCAGCTACAAGCCGCGAGCAACCAGCTATTTCAATCCCGAAAGAAGAAAGCTCTGTATAAACTGCCTTTGGAAGGTCAGGAACAGGATGAACAGGGGCAATCACCATCAGGGTCGATGCTGAGAACATGGGCCAGCAGGCGCCGATCTCTCCCAGCTGAGCGGAAGATCCTTTCCACCGCGATTATAATTATTTTTATAGTTATGACCCTTTTATCCCTTGAAGGCGGCTGGCATGATCGATGTTCGTGGGTTTTATCAAGCTCTCCCCAGGTTAGAGACCGGGCGCCTGGTGTTAAGGCCCTTCACCCTGGCGGATGCCCCGGATGTCTTTGCGTATGCTTCGGACCCTGCCGTAACAGACTTCCTATTCTGGGGTCCCCATGAGGCACTGCAGGAGACAGAAGAATACCTCAAGGCGGTAGTGCGGCAGTATCAAACCGGGGAAGATGGGCCCTGGGGGATTGCACTGCGTGAAACCGGCAAGATCATCGGGTGCATTCACCTGATGGATATGGACGCCACCCACCGCAAGGCCGAGGTGGGCTTTGTGCTGGCCAGGGCTTATCATAACCAGGGCATGATGACAGAAGCGTTAAGGGAAGTACTCAAATATGCACTGGGGGAGCTGGGATTGAACCGGGTGGAAGGATTTTGTGTGGTCGACAACCTGGCTTCTGCTGCTGTGATGCGCAAAGCCGGGATGACGCGCGAAGGCAGGCTGCGGGAATACTTATTTCAAAAGGGTGCGTTCAGGGATTTTTATGTCTATTCGAAGTTAGCTCGTAACGGGTAGCACGCAGCTGAAGTTAGAGGGCTGAAACATTTACCAAATCCCTGATCACCCAATACCTGATTGCCTAATACCTGATTGCCTGGTACCTGTTTGCCTGTTCTGAGATTGCTTCCCTTCGATCGCAATGACAAATATATTTGTTGCTTACCTGATACCTTGTACCTGATCGCCCAATACCTGCTTGCCTTATTTCTCCCGCTCAAAGATCAGCTCAAAATAATCTGCAAGACCGTAACCTTTTACGGGAGGGGCAAAGATCTGCACCAGGCGCCAACCATCTTTGGCATTTTCTTCTATGACATCGTGGTAATCCTCAACCGTCTTTTGGGTTGTGGCAAAGGCTTTATAATCGACATCGATTTTGACAAATTTATATTCGACCATTGGTCCTCCTTGTGATGTATTTATTATACAGAAAATGTGAGCTGGTAGCTGGTAGTTGGTGGTTGGTAGTTGGTGGCAATATGACCGGGTACCGGGCACCCTCAGTTTCACTTTGGGTGTTCCGCTTCGCTCCAGGACCGGAGACGGATGACGGGGTATTTTTTAGCTGGTGGTGGGTCGTTGGTGGTTGGTAGCCATTAGCTGAAAGCTTAAAGGGAAAGCATAAAACTATCCCATCAGCATGCACCAGGCCTTGAATCTTTTCTTAATGCCTGATTACCCAATACCTGATTGCCTGATACCTGATACCTCATCCTTAGATTGCTTCCTTTCCTTACAACAGACTTCGTAGAAAGGACGCTTCGCAGTCGCTTTTTAGCAGGCAGCAGGAGCTGCCTGCTCGGTCGGTCAAAGACCGCTCTTCGAGCGAGACCGCTCTTTGAGAGAGAGCACTCTTTGAGTGGCGCGGCGATGATCCCCATGAAGGGGACTTTGCACCCCGACGGTGCTCATCTTGTCGCAATACCCTTACGGGCACGCGTGACAAAATATTGCTGCCTGGTCGGCAGCCTTTCATGCAGGCGTCTGGCGACGCCATGCATGACCTACAAATTCGCCATTTTTCCTGATACCTGATTCCTGATTTCCCAATACCTTTAAATGAAAATCTCTGCTTGTTTCTTGGCTTTGACTATTATATACTATTCATATCCATCAATTTTTTGCTGAGAGAGGCTGTTGATTTGAAACACGCTGTATCGTTTCAAAGCCCAACCGCCGTACTGTTTATTTTCCACTGGCAGTTTCCCTGACGCTTGGAAACAGTCCCATCCCGAACCATCACAAAAACAATTAAATACACCGCAGCCGCTGATATCCCCTCACTTTTATGTTTAGGATCTGTTTTGATGTTTAACAAGGCAAACCAAATTTTCCTGAACGTTCACAATTATTTAAGAAAGGAGTAACGACCAATGAGTCCGCAAGAAAATCGCACCTGGCTGCAAATTGATTCCCTTGAGGCGTTGATGAGTCACGAGGAAGAGATTGTGGCACGTATTGCAGAAATTCGCAATGGTGGCAATCTGTTCTTAGCCAACCCCTTTATGCTGCTGGCGGATATGGGGGTAGAACTATCCGATCAAGCCAAAGAGGAGATTCTGGAAATTGAACCGAGTCTCTCAACGGTTTCAAAGACGCCCTTCGAGTCATTGAAAAGCAGTCGGTGCACACAAAATATCCAGATTGAAGTTAAGGGGCTATTTAGAAGGAGGAGGCAATGAGTTTGCTTGCTGGTTATGATTTGATATTTGAAATTTCCAATGCAACCTTGTTGAAACTAATCAAGGCCAATTTTAAGATCCAGGGCACACCTGCCAACCCGCCTTTTGAAGTAAACCTGCCGATCACAGAAGCGGGCATAAAAGGTATGGTGCACCTGATTGCCAATGACATGAAAATCAAATTGCACGCAGATGATAATGCCACGCTTACCATCATTTTTTCCAACACATCCATCAGCCTGACGTCTCCTATAACGATCACAATGTCAAAACTGGCTGGCAGCATTGCAATTAAGGCACCTCTTTCCATAGTCAATGTTGGTTCAAGCAATAAAAAATCCCTTGGGATTGATTTGACCAATGCTACCGTGCAGCTAACTTTCACGCCTGCTGTTGTCACCGCAATTATGAATCAGCTTGGTGCTCTCAACTTTGCCTATAACCAATTGATCAATGCCGCCAGTTCAAATCTTGAAAAATATATTCACAATATGGGCGTCATTAATTTTCCCCTGGGATTTGATGTTAAAGCCGGTGTGGATGGCTCCCTGACCCAATTTGAGAAGCTGGAAGTGCATTGTATTGAGAATCAAGATCCTGCCAAGGAAGTCCTGGGGCTCTTTGGGATCATTCTGGCAGCAAACCACAATAGTGGAAATCATGCTCAGAAAACAACCACAGCCATCACAGGCACCCATGACATCGCGTTGAGCATATCGCCAGAAATCTTCCGAAAAGTCTTGCTGTGCCCTATGATGGCGAAATTCCTTCTACCTACGGAGTACAGTCAAGATCAAACTGGGACCATTAACAAACTTCCAACACCGTGTGGGGCGGCAGAGGGGGTTAAAACTCAGGGAGTGACGATAACAAAGATGACCGACAGCTTTGCCAATGGTCACATTGATTTGGATGTGAGTTGTAAAAAATCTGGCACCTGCTACACCGCCAAGGGCTCAGTCCATGGTGAGCTGACACTTACAGCCAGCGGGTCTACAATCAAACCGAACATCACTACTGAACAACCGAAAATTGATGTATCGATACCTTGGTATTGCAAATTAGCCGCTGCAATTGGCATCCCCTTTGGACTGGAGATTACCATCATTCTTGATACTGTGATGGACTCTGTCATGTCTGACTTGGCGGATAAAATGATCAAAGAGTTGTTTGCAACCGGATTACCAGGCTTTGATACTTCCAAGATACCCGGGGTGGCTTTTTATGATGTCAAAATTTCGCAAGAAGGCCTGACATTGTTGGGAAGTATGAATATTAACCTGCCTGACACCGCCAAGCAAGGCATCAAGATCAAGGGTTCAGTCCAAACACTAATTTCCTCAAAAATTGGTACTGGAACCGTGATATCCTGTAAAAATAAGACATATTCTTATGAAGAATTTGCCAGGCTGCAAAAAGGCACATATTCAGCCAAAGGGACCTTGATGGGTGAGCCTTTAGCTTTAAAGTGGTCCATTACCGCCGGTTCTGTGAGCGGCTTTGGCGTACCTATGTCAACCAGTATTCCGGTGTCTTTGACTGGTCAACAGGGCACCATTACTATTCCATCTGTTGAAACTTATTTGCCTTTCCCCCTGCCTGGAGGAACACCTGTTATTAAGGATATAAAGATTGATTACACGATTTCAGGTGATACTATAAAACTGCTCAACCGCACCGAGGATAATAATTATTTCTTCTGGTTGGAAGTCGAGGCAAAGGACCCTTTGAACAACAAGGCAAAATCTGAGATCCAGGGTATGTTCGAGGGGGATGATGTTGAGGTTGAAAGCGGGTATTACGCTGATGAAGCTGATTGCTTGGATATTCTCAATCAAAAACTAAAAGAACTATCATTAATGTACAATGATCCTATTATAGACTTACTGCCACGGGATCACCCTGAGCCTGATCAGTTATTGGGGCTTTTGTATCAGATCATCCAAACTGGGGATCCAGCTGCAGATGATATTATCAACCGCTTACATCTATTCCACGGCCATTCGTTCTTCCGAGCACTTGGATCGACGAATGCTGTTAGGATTGTTTCGGAAAAGAGATTGCGGGATTTTGGCAGATAAGGTTGCGTAATCTTGTTATGACGAGCCTCCTTAATGTCACAAGCTAAGGGGGCTCAGTCGATTTAAAGACGGTGTTTAGTAGCCTGCGTAACGGGGGAGTTGGTAGAATAACATCAATTAGGAATTCTGATTCGTGCGTTGGACTTATTCTGCGGAGCAGAATACCCCGCAGCTTGCTGCGTGGGTTCCATGAATAAGGCAAAACCTGATCCGAAGGAGAAAATTTTGTAATGCCCCGTCCGCTTGCGGCGGGGATAGAAATTTTCAGGTTTTGTTTCTTTACTAAAATGATAGATTTGAATAGTAATTAATCAAATGATAGGTATTGACTTAATATTTATCAATTGATATACTAATGATAGATAATTAACTGATTTGAGGCGTACATGGTCGATGACAGCAAAGAGGAACTGCGTCATAAATTACATTGGTTATTAAGAGATTTTCGCAATCTAATCGAAGAGAAAAAATATTTTATTTACCCTCACCAGAAAAACAAGGAAACATTAATTCGTCATAACTTAACGCTTCGACAACGGGAAAATTATATCTACAACCTGAATATCGAGGACTATTTTGCAGGTCCAAAACAAGATGAGCAGCATTCTGGAATATATTGGGAGTTTGGAATCTTCATTGATGATGATCCAATTTACATTAAGTTGAAAATTGCTACAGATCAGCATGGAAATGATTTCGGGTTTTGTTATTCTTTCCATGATGCGGAATTTCCGTTGAAATTCCCCCTAAGTGATGCATAAATGATGAGATTAATTATTGTAAGTGGAAATGGAATAAAGAGATGAATACTTTTTGTCCAATATGTGAACAAGAGACAGAAATTAATAAAATTATTGAAAGCGATGAGATCGATATTCGAGGCGAAATAATATCGGTGGAGAAAGAATATTTTCATTGTCAAAAATGTGATGAAAAATTTGAAAATCTCCATCCTGAGATGGATTATATGGATTTCGCCTATCGTGAATATCGTCGCCGAAAAGCTTGGCTGCAGCCTGAAGATATAAAAGTTTTTCGCGACAGTTTGGGCTTGACCCAGCAGCAATTTAGCGATATTTTGGGTATTGGTGTTGCCACCTTAAACCGTTATGAAAACGGCTCGCTGCAATCAGAAGCGCATGAACAATTAATCAGACTTTTTGTTGATGACCCAAGCTTAATATTAGGGGTTCTTAACAGGAAACCAAATTTGCTTACAAAATCTGAACAAGAGAAATTGACAGATTATTTGCATCAAATTGAGAAGGGAAAGTCGGTATTAGTGAGAAAAACCATCGAAAATCTAGCTAATTATTCCCCGGATATTTTTAGTGGCGGAAAAACCTTTGATTTTCGTAAACTAATTCATGTATTTAAATTCTTTTGCTACAATAGCAGAATTTATAAGACAAAGTTAAATAAACTTTTATTCTATGCAGACTATTTACATTATAGAGATTATGGTGTGTCTATTACTGGTTTAAGGTATGCGCATGCGCCCTTTGGGCCAGTGCCGAACAATTTTGAAACATGGTTGGTTGCTTCATCGAAATGGATTGAAGAAATAGAAAGCGAAGAAGTTTATTTTGATGAGAATGTTGGAGAAACTTTCATGTCTGATGATCCTCCTGATATGAACGTCTTTCAGCCATCAGAAATCAAAGTTCTACAATCAATTAAGGAAAAATTTCTTGGGTTTTCTTGTAGAGAAATTACCAACTACTCTCATGATGAAATTGGTTATAAAAATACTAAGGATGGTGAACTAATTTCATATATTTATGCTCAAGATTTGAGGGTTTAGATTTTTCATTACTTGTTTTTGAGAATAAATTTTCTCTGATTTGTTTATTAATCATTGATTGTTTATCTAATCTCCCGTCTACCAAATACCAAATACCAACTACCAGCTACAAACTACCAGCTATGAGCTATTAGCTTTCAGCTTTGAGCTTTGAGCTATCACCTATCAGCTATCAGCTATGAGCTATCAGCTACTAGCTTTCAGCTACTTCAATCCCGAATGCAAAAAACTCTGAATAAACTGCCTTTGGAAGATCAGGAACAGGATGAACAGGGGCAATCACCATCCGGGTCGACAGCGAGAGCAGGGACCAGCAGGCGCCGATCTCTCCCAGTTGAGCGGAAGATCCTTTCCACCGCGATTATAATTATTTTGATAGTTATGACCCTTTTATCCCTTGAAAGGCGGCTGGCATGATCGATGTTCGTGGGTTTTATCAAGCTCTCCCCAGGTTAGAGACCGGGCGCCTGGTGTTAAGGCCCTTCACCCTGGCGGATGCCCCGGATGTCTTTGCGTATGCTTCGGACCCTGCCGTAACAGACTTCCTATTCTGGGGTCCCCATGAGGCACTGCAGGAGACAGAAGAATACCTCAAGGCGGTAGTGCGGCAGTATCAAACCGGGGAAGATGGGCCCTGGGGGATTGCACTGCGTGAAACCGGCAAGATCATCGGGTGCATTCACCTGATGGATATGGACGCCACCCACCGCAAGGCCGAGGTGGGCTTTGTGCTGGCCAGGGCTTATCATAACCAGGGCATGATGACAGAAGCGTTAAGGGAAGTACTCAAATATGCACTGGGGGAGCTGGGATTGAACCGGGTGGAAGGATTTTGTGTGGTCGACAACCTGGCTTCTGCTGCTGTGATGCGCAAAGCAGGGATGATGCGCGAAGGCAGGCTGCAGGAATACTTATTTCAAAAGGGTGCGTTCAGGGATTTTTACCTCTATTCGAAGTTAGCTCGCAGCGAGTAGCACGCAGCGGGTAGCACGCAGCTGAAGTTAGAGGGCTGAAACATTTACAAAATCCCTGATCACCCAATACCTGATTGCCTGGTACCTGTTTGCCTGTTCTGAGATTGCTTCCCTTCGGTCGCAATGACGGAAAAATGCTACAAGCTACCAACCACCAGCTACCAACTACCAGCTACCAGCTACCAGCTACCAGCTAATCCCCAATTTCATTTATAATATCCCCATGTTCACCTACACACACCCAATCACTGTCCGCTACCGCGACCTGGACCCCCAGGGGCATGTCAACAACGCCGTCTACCTGACCTACCTTGAATCCGCACGCATCGGCTACTACCAACAGGCGGGCATCTACCACCCCGAGGACCGGGTCCTGACCGGCATGGTGGTGGTCCGCAACGAGATCGATTACCTGGTGCCGATCCAGCTAGGGACCAGGCTGCTTGTCGGCTTGCGGGTTGAAAAGCTGGGGACCAAATCGATCACCTTCAGCTTCCAGATGGCATCAGATCTGTCTGGGACGCTCCTCGCACGTGGCAAGTCGGTGATGGTGACTTATGATAATGAGATAGAACAGGGCATCCCCATCCCACCGCAGTGGCGGGAGAAGATCATCCAATACGAAAAGAGCAAAGGGAACCATGACCTTACCTGAGATTAATACCAACGAAATGATCGAGTTTTTGACTGAGCTGCTGAACACCCCCAGCCCGACCGGGTTCACGGCAAAGGCGATCGACCTGTGCGAGGCAGCGCTTGCCGACCTGCCTGATGTAGAGCTCCGTCGGACGAAGAAGGGCGCCCTGGTGGCGACCATTCCCGGCGAGGACCCAAACCTGACCTGGCGGGCGCTGACCGCGCATGTCGACACCCTCGGTGCGATGGTTAAGGAGGTCAAGTCCAACGGCCGTTTGAAGCTGACCAAGCTGGGCGGCTTTGCCTGGAACACTGTGGAGGGTGAGGGGGTAACGGTTTACACCCGCAACGGCGATACCGTGCGCGGCGCAATCTTGATGCAGAAGGCATCGTCGCATGTGCACGGTGCGGATGTGAGCAAGACCGAGCGGGGGGACGATAACATGGAGGTTCGCCTGGATGCGCGCACAGAGAATGCGGATGAGACGGAAGACCTTGGCATCAGCGTGGGCGATTTTGTGGCTTTTGACCCCCGGGTGGAGCTCACGAATGGGTTCGTGCGCTCGCGTCACCTGGATGATAAAGCCTGCGTGGCGAACATCATCTTTGCCGTCAAAGCGCTGGCGGATGCGGGCTTGAAGCCCAAAGCGACGACGGTGCTGCACATCAGCAATTATGAAGAGGTTGGGCACGGCGCGGCGGCGGGCATCCCGGATGAGGTCGGCGAGCTGATCTCGGTGGATATGGCTGCCGTGGGGAATGGGCAGACCTCGGACGAGTTCCACGCCACCCTGTGCGTCAAGGATTCCGGCGGTCCCTATCATCACGGGCTCAGCAATCGCTTGCGAGACCTGGCGGATGAATATGAGATCCCTTACAAGGTGGATATCTATCCCTATTACGGCTCCGACGGCGAGGCATTCTGGCGTGCCGGCGGGGATGTGGCATTGGCGCTGATCGGCCCCGGGGTGGACGCGTCGCATAATTACGAGCGCACCCACACCGAGGCCCTGGTTGCCACAACGCAGTGGTGCCTGGCGTATTTGATGAGTTAACCTACCCCCTGCCCCCTCCCTAAAGGGAAGGGGTTCATAAAGTCCTTTCTCTTTAGGACAGGGGTTTAGGCTAAGGTAAAAGTCGAGAAATTTTCTTCATTACTAATTTTAGGATATTATTGTAATGATCGTCGGATCTTTCCTTAAAATTAAAATAGTACCTACCCCCTGCCCCCTCCCTAAAGGGAAGGGGAATTTAAAGTCCCTTCCTTTTAGGGAAGGGATTTAGGGTTAGGTTATTTTTGTTAATAAAATATTTTGAAGAACCAGTTTATTTTGGATACCTTCAATGTCCAATGATCATATCCTAACCAATCAGCATATCTCGCCAGAACTCAAAGCGCGCGCAAAAGAAATGCGTCGGAATATGACACCTGCAGAAAGTAAACTCTGGTATCATTTGCGCAGAAATAATTTATCAAACTTTCATTTTAGACGTCAACAAATCATTGAGTCTTATATCTTGGATTTTTATTGCCATTTAGCAAAATTGGTTGTGGAAGTTGATGGCAGTGGACACTTAGATCAAACAGAATACGATCAGAAGCGAGATGAATTTCTGACTGGACTTGGTTTGAAAGTGCTTCGTTTTTATAATTTTGATGTTATTGAAGATATTGACACAGTTCTGGAGGTTATCCTGGAACACTGTCAAATGAATAAAATGTGAGTGGTGTTTGATAAGCCAAAAATAATATTCACTCATGAAATCCGTTTGTTAAAAAGTCCAAGTCGAACCTACCCCCTGCCCCCTCCCTAAAGGGAAGGGGAATTTTAGTTGTAGATGAATTTCTGGCTGGACTTGGTTTGAAAGTGCTTTGTTTTTATAATTTTGATGTTATTGAAGATATTGACACAGTTCTGGAGGTTATCCTGGAACACTGTCAAATGAATAAAATGTGAGTGGTGTTTAATAAGCATTAAATAAATTTACAACCTTGAAATCCATTTATTCAAAGGTCCAATTAGAACCTACCCCCTGCCCCCTCCCTAAAGGGAAGGGGAATTTAAAGTTCCTTCCTTTTAGGGAAGGGATTTAGATTTAGGTATAAAAAACTGGCGGAGCCCAATTTGGGCTCCGCCGTTTTCATTTAGGAGAGAGAAAAAATTATTGTTTAGTTTGCTGGGGGCAGTAAGACGCTGTCAATCACGTGGATCACGCCGTTGTCTGCCATAATGTCGGTGATGATGACCATTGAGTCGTTGATGTACACATTGCCATCTTCCACACGGATGCTGACGGGCTCACCCAGTACTGTCTCGGCTGATTCCAGTTCTACAACATCTGCTGCTAATACTTCACCGGAAACGACATGGTACAGGAGGATGTCGGTCAGGGCAGGAATATCATTCAATAATCCTTCTACAGTTCCCTCGGGGAGTTTGCCAAATGCATCGTCCGTGGGGGCAAATACTGTGAAGGGGCCTTCGCCAGAGAGTGTCTCAACTAATTCGGCTGCCTGGAGGGCGGCGACGAGGGTTGTGAAACGTCCGTCGGCGACGGCAATGTCAACGATGGTGCCCATGGATTCTTCTTCAGCGGTTTCTTCGCCGGGCAGAAGGACACGATCAATAACATGGATCACGCCGTTGGATGCCTGGATGTCGGTGATACGTACCCATGCGTCATTGACGTAAACCAGGCCGCCGGGGATGAGGATGTTGCCTTCATCGAACATAATGCTCAGGGACTGGCCCTGAAGGGTCTCAGCCTGGCCCAATTCGAGAGCTTGCTCTGCCATGACCTCGCCGGAGACGACGTGGTAGAGGAGGATGTCGGTCAGGGCGGGGATGTCATTCAGCAGGGCTTCCACGGTGCCTTCGGGCAGTCGTGAGAATGCGGCGTCGGTGGGTGCGAAGACGGTGAATGGACCTTCGCCAGCCAATGTCTCGGCTAAACCGGCGGCGCCCAGGGCTGCAACGAGGGTGTCGAAGCGGCCGTCAGCAACGGCGATGTCAACGATTGTGTCGCCGGCTTCCTGTGCCTGTACGGGGGCAAAGCTTGCACCAACTAAAGCGAGTGCAACGAAAAGTGATACTGCATAAAACCATTTATTTTTGAACATTTAAAACTCCTTGTTTTTTATTTTTTATTTTGTTTTCGATAGTCTTATGATATGGGATGGGTTGATGATTTCAAAGTTTTTGTATAAGGTTTGAATGGAAATTGCTTTATGAAGAGAAATAAGGGTTAATTGATATTAGGGTAATGAGTGTAGGAGATTGGTTTTTCAAGCTTTGATGGTGTCACGTGGGTTGCTAATGTAACCATACGTGACCTACGACGCTCTGTCATTACGAGCGAAGCGAGTGCGCAGCCTGCTGTCTACGAAGTGTCCTGTAAGGAAAGAAAGTAATCTCGTAATGATCTTGCCGGGGTATGACTCTAATGTCCCTCATCCGTCACGCCTGCGGCGTGCCACCTTCCCCCTACACCTAAAGGTGTTCCGCTGCGCTCCAGGGGAAGGCTTTTTGGAGATATCAATTCTATGGGATGTCACGCAGGCGTCTAGCGACGCCATACGTGACCTACGAATCCTAATACCTGATACCTGAAAGCCTTCCCCACAGCATCAGAAAAACCAATTTGTGATACAATCTGAGCGTAACCGAACCTTAATCTGTCCAATATTTAACAGGAGGAATCAAGTCCTATGGCACAAGAATCGTCGTTTAAGTTAACTTACGCGACCATGTTCAACCCACCCGAAGAACTGCACACCCGGTTTGACGAAGCAATGGCAAGCTTGAAGGCAAATTTGGGTCAGGAATATCCCATGATCATTGGTGGGGAAGAACGCTTTGTAGAAGGAAAAGTTAAAGAATACTCACCCATCAATACCGATATTCACCTGGCAACTTTCCAAAAAGGCACCGAAAAGGATGCTGAAGATGCAATTGCAGCAGCCCGTGAAGCTTTCCCCAAGTGGAGCCGAATGAACTGGGATGAGCGGGTGTACCTGCTCAGGAAAGCAGCCTCCATCATCGATCAGCGCTTGTTTGAAATCGGCGCAGTGATCACCCTTGAAGTGGGCAAGAACCGCATGGAAGCCCTGGGTGATATTGCTGAAACTGCTGACCTGATCCGCTACGCCTGCAGCCAGATGGAAGCCAACCATGGCTACAAGGCTAAAATGGGTGTGGACCCCCTGGTCGGCTATAATGTCACCAACTATTCTGTGCTCAAACCCTACGGTGTATGGGTGGTGATCAGCCCCTTCAACTTCCCCGCAGCATTGACGGGCGGCCCTTCCGGCGCAGCCCTGGTCGCTGGCAATACCCTGGTGATCAAGCCCGCGTCTGCTACAACCTGGACGACCGCTCTGCTGGTCGATTGTATGCGCCAGGCTGGCATCCCGGATGGCGTGGTCAATTACGTTTCGGGTCCTGGCTCAAAGGTCGGCAAAGCCCTGACGGAGAGCAAGGATGTCGATGGTTTGACCTTCACCGGCTCCTTCGATGTCGGCATGGGCATTTATCGCTTATTCGCACAGGGTGATTATGTGCGCCCGACCATCCTGGAATTGGGCGGCAAGAACCCCGCGATTGTTTCAAAGAATGCAGATATTGAAGATGCGGCTGTCGGCATTGTGCGCTCTGCTTTTGGTCTGCAAGGTCAGAAATGCTCAGCCTGCTCACGTGTCTTTGTTCAGGAAGAAGTTTATGATCAGCTGGTCGAACGCGTGGTTGAATTGACCAAAAAGCTGAACATCGGCGACCCTGCGGATCGCAATGTCTACATGGGTCCCGTGGTGACAAAGAGTTCCTACCGGGACTTCCAGGAATTCTGCGGTGAGCTCAAAGAAGCCGGCACGATTTTGACGGGCGGCGATGTGCTGACCGAGGGCGATTTTGGCAAGGGTTATTTCTGCCCGCCAACAATTGCCGTTGATGTGCCCATCGAACACCGTTTGTGGAAGCATGAGATGTTTGTACCGATCACCATGATCCACCCGGTGAAGAGCCTTTCTGAGGCGATGGAACTGGCAAACGATGTCAATTACGGTTTGACCGCAGGGTTCTACGGCACAGAAGCTGAGCTCGGCTGGTTCTTCGATAATATCGAGGCTGGCGTGGTCTATGCCAACCGTCCGCAAGGTGCCACCACCGGTGCATGGCCTGGATTCCAGCCCTTTGGCGGCTGGAAGGGCTCTGGTGCAAGCGGTAAAAATGCAGGCGGTTTGTATTACCTGCCGCTGTACATGCACGAACAAAGCCAGACGCATGTCCGCAGGGCATAGCGCTGGCTATGGATAAAGGATAGAACAGACCGGATGGCATATCACAGCCATCCGGTCTTATGTCCACACCGATGATCCGTTATCTTCTCTCGCGTATTGGGTGTTTTTCACTTCTGGTCGGCAGTATCTTCCTGGTTGTTGGCTTTGCTTTGGTCGGAT
The DNA here is from genome assembly GCA_016841525.1 of Anaerolineaceae bacterium. GTDB lineage: Bacteria > Chloroflexota > Anaerolineae > Anaerolineales > Anaerolineaceae > Brevifilum. The sequence goes on along the minus strand of JAENYZ010000003.1, from coordinate 121,790 downwards.
CCGCTGAGCCAAATTTCGATGCGCTGTTGATTGGTTCAGCACTGTTCTTAGTGGGCTATTTATTGTGGCGTCGCTTCAGGAAAAAAGAGGAACGCCGCAGGCGATTTTCGAAGTTCAGGAAGAAACCTGAGAAGGATGAACAGCATATAGAGGAAGATGGTCGCGGTTGGGAGGATCGATTTGATGACTAAACAAATGTCTTTGAAGGATGCCATCAGGGAATACGTCCATGATGGCGACACACTGTACGCCAGCGGCTTTACACACCTAATTCCTTTTGCCGCGGGCCATGAAATTATTCGCCAGGGAATTAAAGACCTGGTACTGGCGCGAGCAACCCCCGATTTAATTTATGATCAAATGGTGGCTGCGGGGTGTGCGCGCAAAGTTGTTTTTTCATATATGGGCAACCCGGGCGTGGGTTCTTTGCGCCGGGTTCGCGCAGCCATCGAGGTAGGCACCCTTGAATGGGAGGAGTATTCCCATTTCAGCATGATCAGCCGATTGCAGGCTGGGGCAAACGGGCTGCCTTTTATGCCGATGAAAGCCACCGGTGCTACAGACCTGGCAGATCAGAACCCCAATTATCAGAAAGTAAACGATCCCTACACCGGTGAAGCAGTGGTGGTTGTGCCGCCGCTCAAGCCCGATGTGGCTGTTGTGCACGTCCAGCGCGCCGACGCCGAGGGCAACGCCCACGTTTGGGGCATTTTGGGTGAGCAGCGCCTGGCAGCTTTTGCCAGCACACGAGTGATCCTCACTGCGGAAGAGATTGTTGATCAAAGCGTGATCCGGTCTGACCCGAACCGCACCTTGATCCCCGGTTTGATCGTTGATGCAGTCTGCCACGTGCCTTTCTGTGCGCATCCTTCCTATACCCAGGGTTACCACGACCGAGATAACAAGTTTTATCTTGAATGGGATCAGATCTCGAAGACGGAAGAGCGCGTGGGGGAATACCTGTGCGAGTGGGTTTACGACGTCCCTGATCGTGCTGCTTATTGGGAAAAACTGGGGCCCGATGTGCATGAACGCCTGGCGGCGGGTGCCCGGCTTTCTGAGCCTGTTAATTATGGTGATTATTGAGGATGGATGCATAATGGTGGATGAACTTAACTACAAACCGAGCGAATTGATGGTGGTCAACGCTGCCCGTTTGCTGCGCGACGGCGATGTGGTCTTTGTGGGTGTGGGAATCCCGAACCTGGCGTGTAATTTAGCCATGCGGACACACGCGCCCAATTTGCAGATGATCTACGAAGCGGGTGTGATCGGTGCACAGCCGTCACGCTTGCCCCTCTCTATTGGTGACCCGACCCTGGTATCGGGTGCCTTATCCGTGTGCAGCATGTACGATATCTTCACCCTCTACCTACAGCGGGGCAACGTGGATGTGGGCTTTTTAGGCGGGGCACAAATTGACCAGTTCGGGAACATCAATGCGACGGTCATTGGCGATTATAAAAACCCTAAAGTGCGTTTGCCCGGTTCCGGCGGCTCGATGGAAATTGCTGCCTGGGCGAACCGCTGTTACATCATCACCCCGCATCAGAAACGCCGTTTCCCTGCCAGGGTGGATTTTCGCACCTCGATCGGGTTTTTGTCGGGTGGAGACGCCCGCAAAGAGACCGGTGTGCGCGGGGCAGGGCCTGAGGCGGTTGTCACCAACCTGGGATTGATGCAGCCAAACCAAGATGGTGAGCTGATCCTGACAGCGCTGCACCCGGGTGTATCCTTTGACCAGGTTCGGGAAAATACGGGATGGGATCTTAAGCAGTCCGAAACTTGCATTGTGACGGAACCACCCAAGCAGGAGGAACTGCGGATCTTGCGCGAGGAGCTTGACCCGGGGCGAATCTATATTTGATGCAGGTCAGTGGATTAGAATTTAAAAAAATCAAAATGGATTAAGAAATGAAAGAAAAAATAAATATACTGTCCACAATTGACCTCTCTGAAGACGCACGTGCCCGAATCAAGGGCGTTGCTGAACACGTGAAATTGACGGTTATCCCAGCAAATAACCCCGGGGATATCTCTGAAGAAAGCTGGCAGGAGCCGGAAGTCCTGCTGACCCAGAGCGTGCTGCCTGAGCCTGAAATAGCGCAAAATTTGCGTTGGGTGCAGTTTCACAGCGCCGGAATTGACTCCTATGTTGACCATGCGCTGTTCAGTCAGGTGGTGGCAACAAGTATGAGCGGTGCCATTGCCTGGCAAATTGGGGAATATGTATTGATGGCATTACTGGCATTTGGGCAGAGATTACCGAAATTGATGATCCACCAGCGGAACAAACACTGGCCGAAACGTAAGGAAAAACGGCAGGATTTGATGCCGCTTGAACTGCGTGACAGCACCGTGGGGATTCTTGGCTACGGCAGCCTTGGTCGGCAGGTGGCGCGATTGCTGGTGCCCTTTGGGCCGACTGTGCTGGCAGCCAAGAAAGACGTGATGCATCCTGAGGATGACGGTTATATCCGTGATGGCATGGGCGACCCCCATGGGGACTTTTTTGACCGACTGTATCCGATGGAAGCTTTGCACAGTATGTTATCCGAATGTGATTTTGTGGTGCTGACCCTGCCGCTGACAGAAAAAACCCGAGGGATCATTGATGAAGAAGCGTTAGAGGTTATGAAGCCATCGGCTTACCTGGTTAATGTGGGACGTGGGGAATTGATTGACCAGGATGCCTTGATCACCGCATTAAAGATAAAGGGCATTGCTGGTGCAGCCCTGGATGTTTTTGAAGAGGAACCTTTACCGGAGGACAGCCCCCTGTGGGCGATGGAAAATGTGATCATCAGTCCTCATGTTGCCGGGATCAGCCGTCACCTTGAGGAAGAAACCCTGGCTTTGTTCATTGAGAATTTAAACCGGTATCTTTCAGAGCTGCCTTTATATAACCGCATTGACGCGGATAAAGGATATTGATTCTTAAAAACCTTGTAAGTGAACAATTTGTAGGTTACAGATGAGGAATCAGGTATTAGGCAATCAGGTAGCAGGAACAGCTCTTGAACTATGAACATTCGTGGGTTCCGAATGGTTGCGCCGATGCCTAAAGCTTGATGTATTAACAGCCTTCCCTCAGCACCTGATAGGTGTTCCGCTGCGCTCCAGGGGAAGGTGGCACGCCGTAGGCGTGGCGGATGAGGGTAATTAGAGTCATCCCGACTACCCCTCGCAAGCATGGGGAATTGAGATATCAGCTATCAGGTATCAGGCAAACAGTTACCAGGAAATGCTCTCAAATTATAAGAATTCGTAGGTCACGTATGGCTACGTCAGCAACCTACGTGACACACTTTAGAACTGGTATCTCTAAAATCATGGGCTGGAACAAAACGTAAATATACCTCCCTGCAAGATTGCTGAAGATTACTTCCTTTCCTTACAGGACACTTCGTAGACAGGAGGCTGCGCACTCGCTTCGCTTATAATGACAGAACGTCGTAGCTCACGTATTGTTGCGCATGCTATTTACGTGATTTGATTACGTTATTGTCATGTAGGCGTCTGGCGACGCCATACATGACCTACATTAAACAAAAGCGGTGTGTTGAGATTCAATTGTTACCCCTGAAACTTTTCAACAAAATAATTTCCCAAACGCGTCCCGCAGCTGATAGAATAAATTAAATTCTAAAAACTCAAAGGAGACTGCCATGACACAGAAAACCTTTCTCTCCAAAATCCGAAAATTGCCGCGCAATGTATGGGCGGTCAGTCTGACCAGTTTTTTCATGGATATATCCAGCGAGATGGTCATCAACATCCTGCCGCTGTTCCTGTCCAATGTGCTGGGTGTAAAAACCAACATCATCGGGATCATCGAGGGCATTGCAGAAGCCACAGCCAGCATTTTAAAAGTCTTTTCTGGATGGCTTTCGGATAAACTGGGCGGGCGAAAATGGCTGGCGGTGGCTGGTTACGGCATCTCAACATTAGCCAAGCCCTTCTTCTACATTGCAAACTCTTGGGAGATGATCGCAGGGGTACGCTGGGCGGATCGGATCGGTAAAGGTATCCGGACAGCACCTCGTGATGCCCTGGTGGCAGATTCGATCGAACCCGAACAGCGCGGGATTGCCTTTGGCTTTCACCGTGCAGCGGATACTGGTGGTGCTGTTCTGGGGATTTTGATCGCAGCCCTGGCGGTCTGGTTGGCGCAGTCCAATAACCTGCAGCTGGGTGAAAATACCTTCCGCACTATTGTATTAATCAGCCTAGTACCGGCTGTTCTGGCGGTGATCAGCCTGGCAGTTATTGCCCAGGAAACGGTAAAACGAAGCGATCAAGCCGCTCCTAAGATCACCTTCAAAGGTTTGGGCAAGCCCTTTTTAGTTTTCTTGTTGATCGTAGGTGTGTTTGACCTGGGCAATTCATCGGATGCTTTTCTCGTCCTGCGGGCGCAGGAGCGGGGACTGAGCGTCCTGGGAATTTTACTGATGCTGGCGGCATTTAACCTGGTTTACACCCTGGTCTCCGCCCCAGCCGGGTCACTTTCAGACCGCATTGGACGGCGCAAGGTGATCGTTGGGGGTTGGCTGGTTTACGCTGTTATTTACCTGGGTTTTGCCCTGGCACAGCGTCCCTGGCACATTTGGGTACTGTACATCGCTTACGGCGTGTATTATGGCTTGGCATACGGCACTGCAAAAGCCATGGTGGCTGACCTTGTTTCCCCGGAATTACGCGGCACAGCTTACGGTACCTATAATGCCGTGCTGGGAATCATTGACTTCCCGGCTTCATTGTTGGCTGGCTTATTGTGGCAGGGGGCAGGTGCCTGGGCTGGTTTTGGCCCATCAGCACCATTCTTCTTTGGAAGCAGCCTGGCATTTTTAGCTGCATTGATGTTTTTAATCTGGGATCCCAGGAAATTTATACGGGAGTCTTCTGCCGGTACAGAATAAGCAGCGATGGTGGTAGGATTAACCCCGGTATTCAATCCTGGAGGAAAATCGTATGGTTTTTAAGAAAGCAGTGATTGCCGGGTATCTCAGCCTGGATATCTCTTCATCCCTGCAAGAATCTTCACTGTCTGAACCCGGGGGAAGAGGCGCAGTTCAAATTGGTCAGGCGGCAATAAGCATTGGCGGGCTTGCAAACCTTGCCATGGCTTTGCATCACCTGGGCGTGCCGACAATGTTGATTGGCAAGGTGGGGGATGACCCTTTTGGGGATGCCCTCGTCAGAGTCATCAAAGATAAAGCGCCGAACCTGGTGGACGGTTTGATCCTGGATCCCTCAGTGCCAACGGCTTATCAGCTCAACATAGGTGACTCCCGTTATTCTTTCCCTGGTGCAAACAAATCCTTTTATGCGTCGGATCTTCATCGTGATATCCTCCGAGAAGCGGATTTATTTCACTTTGGTTTCCCCGCATTGATGCGGTCTATCTACCGGGGAGACGGCGGTGAACTGGTTTCAATTTTGCAGCGTGTGCGGCGAGAAGGGTTGAGCACGAGCCTGGATTTTGGCTTGCCTGACATGGGCGAAGCTGCAGGTGCGGTGGATTGGTCAGTCCTCCTTGAAAACACATTGCCCCTGGTCGATATTTTAATTGCAGACATCCCGCAGCTCCTCTTTTTTCTGGAGTCCGAAGGCGTTCAGCAATACTCAGAGTACAGGCATGCGGATGGGGTTGAAGGTCTTTCGCCTGGTTTGCTGCATGCGCTGTCCGAACGCGTCTTGAAATTTGGGGTGAATATTTTGATGGTTAATTTGGGCGAGAAGGGCTTTTACCTGCGCACGAATGGCGAACACGCCTGGAAGAGACCGGGTCGCGGTCTGTACGGGCTGGGAGAAGCCTGGTTTGACCGTGAAATCCGGGAACCGGTCTTCGCGTCTGGAGATCAGAAAATACTCAATAATTACGTTTACGGATTGGCTGGCTTTCTTGCCGGCTTATTAGCGGACAGTGATCCCGAAACCGCTTTACAGCTTGCCGCTGCGGCAGGTACGTCAAAAGACCAGGAAGCACTGCGCAGTTTTTGGGATGCAAACCCCGAGATTCTTCGGGAATTGGAGACTGCATCATGAAATTGCCCGACCTGACCCCAGCCACATTCATTAAACGCAATAATCGCTTTTCAGCCGGGATTCGCCTGGATAGCGGCGGGCTGGCATCTGCCTATGTGCCGACCACGGGGCGTTTGACAGGCGTGCTGTGTCCGGGGTGCCGTGTCTGGTTGATACCGTCGGAAGATACCAATCGGAAGACACCCTACACCATGGCATTGGCAGAACTGGAAAACGGGGGCTTGTGTTCGACCAATGCTTATTTGGCAAATCAATTGTTTAGCGAAGCAGTTGAGAATCGCTCGTTGAAGGCATTCAAATACCCCATTATCGAAAGTGAAGTGTCTTTTGGCAAAAGCCGCCTGGATTTTCGTCTATCGGAGGGAAACGAGGCTTGCTGGGTGGAGGTCAAATCCGTGACTTATGTAGAAGATGGCATTGGTCGGTTCCCGGATGCGCCGACATCGCGGGGGCGCAAGCACCTGGGTGAACTGGCTAATTTAGCAGCATCAGGCGATCGCGCCAGTGTGGTGTTTATTGCCCAAAGAGAGGATGCCCAAAAATTTGCACCATTTGAGGCGGTTGACCCGGCATTCGCGCAGGTATTACGAGAGGTGAATGCAAAGCGTGTTGAAGTTCATGCTTATGGCTGCCAGGTAAGCACCGAGCGCATCAAGATCCTTAAGGAACTGCCGGTCGTGCTTACAGCATGAGGGTCCCTTTGTTTACAGTATTGAGGCATTTGAGTACAATAAGTCTCGTTTTATCATTATCTAATGATTTATTCAGAGGAGAAAGACTATGAAAATCCTGATCATTGGTGGTACAGGACTGATCAGTACGGCTATCAGCCGGCAGCTCTTAGAAGCCGGGCATGAACTGACTCTTTATAATCGTGGGGAGACTGAACCGCGCCTTCCCCAAGGCTACCAGGTCATCAAGGGCGACCGGGATGACACCGAGACCTTTGAAGCACAAATGGCTGAGCTTGAAGGGTTTGATGCCGTCGTCGATATGATTTGCTTTAACCCTAAACAAGCCGAAAGCGATATTCGCGCCTTTTCCGGGCGTGTTAATCATTTAATTTTCTGCAGCACCGTGGATGTTTACACAAAACCCCCGGCGACTTTCCCGGTTGTTGAAAGCCATGAACGTCATGCTCTTTCGGATTATGGGCGAAACAAAGCCAAGGCTGAAGATTTATTTATGGCCGCACATGAAGCGAAAGATTTTAATGTCACAATCATTCGACCAGCGTCGACCTATGGTGAAGGCGGGAATATTATTCATACCTTTGGTTGGGAGACTTACTTCCTGGATCGCCTTACAGAAGGAAAGCCGATCATCGTCCATGGTGATGGCGAGGCTTTGTGGGTCTCCTGCCATGTTGATGATGTTGCCAGGGCTTTTGTCAATGCGCTTGGAAATGAAAAGGCTTATGGCAAGGCGTACCATATGACCGGTGAAGAATGGCAGACCTGGAATCAATACTATGAACGCCTGGCTGAGGCAATTGGCGCGCCGAAACCCTCGATTGTTCACATCCCCGCTGACCTGCTGGTGCGCATCTCTCCGGATCAGGCAATGACAACCTATCTCAATTTCCAATATACCAATATCTTTGATAACAGCGCTGCCAAAGCTGACCTGGATTTTAAAGTTACCGTCGATTGGAAGACCGGCGCAAAACGAACTTACGATTGGCTTTTGGAAAATGACCGCATTCAAAGCTGGAATAAATTCTCTTTCTATGACCAGATCATTGAAAGTTACAAGCAGCAAACAGGTGAATTGATTGCCGAGTTATCCAATTATCACAAACGCCGATAACTGATCCCTGATTCCTAATTGCCATTCGCCAATCACTAATTACTATTTATCCATGAACCAAAAAGCCCTGTCCACCCTTGAATACAATAAAATCATCGCCAGGTTGGTGACCTATGCGGATTTCACCGCGTCGGCTGACTTAGCGCGCAAGCTCAAACCTACACCGAATATCGAAAAAGCGCACATGCGACAAGCAGCAACGCGTGAAGCAAAGTACTTGTTATCACTGGACACGGATTTTTCTTTTCAGAATGCCAGTGATATTCGACCGCAGGTAGGGCTGGCAAGGCGTGATGGCGTATTAGAACCAGAGGACTTGCTGGCGATCAAACATACCTTGATTGTTTCCAGAAGAGTACGCAGGGTTCTTGAAAATATGGCAGAGGAGGTTCCCAACCTTTCCAGCCTGGCAGATGCCCTGCCCATAGGTTTGGGACTGGTCGACCGTATCAGCAAAACGATCTCCGATCGCGGCGATGTGTTAGATTCCGCTTCGCAGAAGCTTTCTGAGATTCGCAATGAAATGAAGATCACCTATGAGCGCATGATGGCTCGCATGCAGCGCTTTATCTCAGACCAGAGCACAGCCCGCATGCTTCAGGAACCGATCATCACGCAGCGTAACGGCCGTAATGTCATCCCCCTTCGGGCGGAGTTCAAAGGGCGGATAAAAGCGGTGATACATGATCAATCTGCCTCAGGCGCTACGCTGTTCATTGAGCCCCTGGCTGTGGTCGAATGGAACAACCGCTATAAGGAATTGGAACTGGCTGAACGGGATGAGGTTCGAAGGATCCTTGCAGAACTGAGCAGTGCAGTGGCGCTTCATGCGGATGCTTTGATCGTCATGGTTGAAGTGATGGCAGAGCTTGATGTGGCATTGATGTGTGCTCGTTATGCAGAAGACCAGGATGCAAGCGAGCCTGAATTGGTGCCTTTCGCTGAACGCCAAGGAAAACACCCTGGAAGTACCATTCGTCTTTACAAAGCGCGTCACCCCCTGCTGGACCCTGAAAACGTCGTCCCGATTGATGTAGATTTGGACCCTGAGACCTACGCCCTGGTGATAACCGGACCGAATACCGGTGGAAAGACGGTTACCCTTAAGACAGTCGGACTGCTGATATTGATGGCGCAATCCGGCTTGCAGATCCCGGCGGGATCCGGCTCTAAATTGAGCGTCTTCAAAGATGTCTTTGCGGATATAGGCGATGAACAATCCATCGAACAATCCCTATCTACTTTTTCAGGGCATGTGACCAATATCGTTGAAATCTTGAAAAAGGCAGATGCACAATCCCTGGTGCTGCTGGATGAACTTGGCGCTGGGACAGACCCGCAAGAAGGGTCCGCATTGGCGAGAGCGGTGATGACGCACCTGCTGGATCGAAGCATCACCAGCATGATCGCCACACATTACCCGGAGCTAAAAGCCTATGCACACACAACGGATGGGGTGTTAAACGCCAGTGTTGAGTTCAACTTGAAAACATTGAAACCAACCTACCATCTGACCATTGGCTTGCCTGGCCGGTCTAATGCCCTGGCGATTGCTGAGAGGTTGGGCTTGCCAGGATCAATCATCAATGCTGCCCGGGCAGAGATCAATCCTGCAGATCTGCGAGCGGAAGACTTATTGGATGAGATTCATCACCAGCGAGATTTGGCACGTAAAGCCCGGGAAGAAGCGGACAAAGCGCGTCAGGACACCGAATCGATCAGAAATGAACTGGCAGCGCGTTTGGACAAGATCGAAGATGAACGATTTGAATTAATGGAAAAAACCCGCCAGGAAGCAGAAACAGAATTGGGGGGATTGCGGGAAGAGATGGAAATGCTCAGGCGGCAGCTTGCGAAAGCCAGACAACCATTAGAGGTGGTTGATGAGGTTGAAGAAGTTGTTGAAATTCTGGAAGAAAAGGTTTCCGAACCTGTTTTGAGGAAAGAACCTGAAAAGCCAATCCGCAAACCAAAAGGGCCGCTGCGCTTAGGCGAGAAGGTGCATTTGCGTTCCATTGACCAGGACGGCGTTGTTACTTCGATTGGCGAGGAAGAGGTTGAAGTTCAGATTGGGATGCTCAGGATACGAGCTCGAATTTCTGATGTGATGCGGAAGGGAGAGCCTGAAGTTCCAACTGAGAAAGAACCGCCAAAGGTTAAAAAGGGCAAAATCACCTTACCACATGCGCATGAATCGCCGGGCGTTGAGCTGGATATTCGTGGAAACAGGGTCGATGAAGGTCTGGAGATGATGGACAGGTACTTGGAAAAAGCTTACCTGGCAGGCTTGCCTTATGTGCGCATTATTCACGGCAAAGGTACGGGGCGTTTGCGAGAGTCTGTGCGTGAGGCATTGGGAAGCAATCCGCATGTGGCGCGTTATGAAAGCGGCAGCCAGGCGGAAGGCGGCGATGGTGTGACCATTGGGCATCTAAAGGGAAATTAAATAAAAAAGAACCGACATTGCAAATCTGTCTCCCTTGGCATTGCCGGTTCTTTTGCACATGGACCCCTCGGCCATGCGCCCGTTCTCTAGTTTCTTTTGACCTAAATAAGCATATCACTTAAGCGTTACCAAAACGTAGACATTTATGAGGGGAAATGGTGCTCTTGGTCCCATACTTTTCTTGCTTCGGAAAATTCTTTCCTGAGGGCTTCAGATTGCATATTTTCTTTAATTTTTTTGATATGGTCCAGATAGGCAGTTTGATGCTGATTTAATAATTCAGCCTGATGATTGATTTTATCCAGCCGCATAGAAAGTTCCAAACCATAGCCAATCTGCCATGCCATATTTCTTTGTTGTGAAATCTCTAGACTTTCGTTTAATAGTTTCCGGGCTGCTGCATATTCTTTCTTTGACATCTTCAGCCTTGCCAGTGAAAGTTTACCCAAACTTAATTCCAGCTGTAGGCCAATCGTTCCAGCCGCCTGAATGGCTTTATTGAATTTTTCTTCAGCAGTCTCAAGCTTGTTTTCATGAAAATCGCAATATCCGAATACCAGCAATTCATCTACATAAAATTGTTCTAATTTAAATTTTTTAGAATAGTCCATGCAGTTATGCAGAATGTTTCTTGCCTCTGAAATTTGCCCTGTCCATGCCAGCAAATGTGCTAAATGGATTTGGTTCTCGATGCCATAGAAGGAGAGATTGGATAAGCCTTCACGAATTTGACCAATCCGGTAATACTGGGCAGCAGCAGTGACGTTTCTAACGGCGTACAGAATATCACCTAAAATGCAATTTGCAGCGACGATAATGGATGTATGGTTTGCTTTTTCTGCCGAGTGCAGCGCTTGAAGCCCATGTTGATATGCCTGGTCAAGCTTTCCCTGAACCAATTCGGCTTTACTCAAGATAACCAGGTTGATTTCTACGATAATCCCGGCGCCAGAAGGGCGTGCAATTTCCAAGGCTTTTCTGGTGAAGTGTTCGGTTTTTTCGAATTCTGCTGAGATCAAACTTGAATAGCCAAGGAGATATAGGGATCGAAGCCTATCAAAAGGTTTGAGTTTGTGGAAATATTGATTGTAGAGTGCTTGTGCGGTTTGAAAGGCTGTGTTTGCATGACCGTGGGTGTACTGCATCATGTTTATCAGGTGCTTTGCGTTGAATTCCATTGAAACTCGCAGGTTTTCATTTAAGGAATCATCATGGCACATTTCAAGCACCTGCCTGGCAGAGGCTTCAACAACGTCAAAGTCCATCGCCCACCAACTGATGACGCCTTTCCTTTTGATGGCTTTGATCAGAGCTTCATTGTCATCAGCGAATGTAATGTATTCGATCGCCGAATTGATCAGGTCCAACCCCGTGTGGAAGTTCTGACGCAAAAAGCATGCATTGGACAGGATAATTTGTGACATGCCAAGTAATAAGGGGTGGTTAACCATGCCACCAATATGCTGTAATTTTGCGCCCAGTTGTTCAACCAGCTCTATCTGGTTAGATTGATAGCCAAAATCACTCCATTTTTTATAAAGTTGAACAAATATTTCTGGATTGATGAGGGTTTCTGGATTATTTACCACCAGCTTTTCAGCTTGAAGATAAGCGCTTTGGGCTTCTTTTGCGGAACCCATATTCCAGGCATGATCTGCAGCCTTTAAGAACCATTTAAACGCCTGTTTCTCATCGCCACCTGAGAGAAAATGCCTGGCTATTACACTGGCTTTATCCCAATATTGAGGATCACCTGCCATGTGCTGAGCAGCCTGGTGGTGAAGGATCTGTAGTTGGAAATCAGATGCTTCTTTCAGGATCACTTCACGTAATTTTTCATGACTGAAATGCATTTGCGTCTTACCCGAGGTTTTGTTTTTCATGCTTTGGATGAGACCGGATTTTAAAAGGCGATCAAGAATTTGCGATAGGCTTGAAGGTGGGATTTCAGCTAAAGCCTGCAGAAAACCCAGGGAAAGTTCGTTCCCTAAGACAGCTGCACATAAGAGGATATGACGCGCTGATTCGTCTAAATGCAACAGCCGTTTTTGGATCAGTTTGTGAACGCTTGTTGGTAGGGGCAGGGTTCCAGATTCCGCTATCAACTCGAAATTACCCTGGCTTTCAAGGATTTCCCGGATGATTTCTATGGCTAAAAAGGGGTTCCCGTTTGTTTCTTGCAACAACTTGCTGGTGAATGTTTCAGGGGGCAGTTTGTTTGTCACTTGTTTTTCCAGGTTTTCCAGTTCGCCTTCATTTAACCCATGTAATCTTATGATCTGAATTGCTTTTGATCGGAAAGACTGACTGATCATGGACTCAAGGTCGCGATTGGTTTCTTCAGGGCGGGATGCCATCACCAGTAAACAGTTTTTTGCAAAAGAGCTGTCTGACATCATATATGAAAGCGCTTGCAAAGTTTGTGAATCCGCCCAATGTGCATCATCCAGAAAGAATAAAATTCTTCCGTATTTCTTTGTGATGAACTGGCAGATATGCTGCAGACCCTCATATAAATGTTGTTTCTCTTCGGTTAATTGCGATAGTGGGGGCTGTGTTTCTTTTTTTATAAGCCTGCTAAGCTCTGGCAAAAGCAGAGAGAGGTGATTTATCCAAACAGGATCGATTTCTTCCCAAATATGATCTGGCAGGCTGTGCCGCATGCAGTGGATGATGGGTGAGAATGGCAGACTTTTTTCCATTTCTCTCGATGGTGCAAGCATTAGGAAGGGCTTTGGAGAGAGGATCTGAAATAATTCTTGAACAAGCCGCGTTTTTCCACTTCCCAATTCACCCTGGAGCGATACAATGCCCCCTTTGAAAAAGGCTTGCTGAAGCTGCTGCAATTCCTCATGGCGTCCGATTAATTGTAATTGCATGGTGAGGGGAATTGGCCATTGATTTTTCTCTTCATCATGATTTTGAGTTAATCGGTAATGGGCTTGCTGGCAGCGAAATAAGATCTCATCAGGGAGGGGAACGCTGTATTCGCGTTCATAAATATTTTCAAGCGTATCACAATAATTGTTAGCATCCTGGTGACGCCCTAAATTGATCAGCAGATCAAGAGCGGCGCATTGGCTGGAAATATCCGAGGTGTCCATACGTCCTAGAAGCATGTACAGGGTTAAGGCTCTTTCAGGTTTACCCCCATGTAGATAATGCTCAGCCAGGCGGCTTATCAGAAATTTTCGATCATGATTTAGTTTGCGGTTAATCTGCTGTCGCCAATTTTCAACTGCTGGATAATTTAGTAAGTTGTCCCCAGATATGAAGGTGTTACCACGCCATATATCCAGGGCTTGTTCAATTTGGTCCACAACTGTGGCAGGCAAGGTCGCATCGCTTTGATAGGCGGTCAGAATATTTTTTAAGTGATAATAGTGATTTTCGAAGGTTTTAATATCAATTTCGCAGCGATCGATGTCCAATCCCACCAGGTCAAGCTCGGTGACGATCAGGTCAGGATCTGGAAGCTCTCTGCGTAATCGGGATAAGGCTGTGCGTAAGGAGGCCCGCGGGTCAGTCTGTTCACCGTCAGGCCACAGAAAATCAATTATTTTGGTGCGGCTGACAGGTTTGTGTTCGGCAGCCAGGAAGTAAAGAATAGCACGCTCAATCCGTCGACGAATTTTCAATGGCTTATCATCGAATTTGATTTCAACGGGACCCAATAAATGGATCTTGAAAGGCATTTGTTCCATAGTGAGAATTCACATAGCCTGGTAGATTTTTTGATATGAGAACATTTAAATTTTAGGCTTATAAAGCCCACCGAACTTTGGGTGGGCTTTTATAAAAGGTGCCGAAGGTGGGAATCGAACCCACATGCCCGAAGGCACACGAGTTTGAGTCGTGCGCGTCTGCCAGTTCCGCCACTTCGGCTAAATGTAAATTGTATTTTAACCTTTAGTTCGGGTAAGGTCAAGCACATTTGATTTCAATCGATTTACCATCTTTGGGGTGTTCTCGGGTATGATTGTTTGAGATCAAATTTTGAAGGTACAGCCCAGCGGCAAGCGTTCGTAAAGCTGTTTTAGATGGAGAAGACCATGCAATTAGGAATCATTGGCTTACCCCAATCAGGAAAAACCACCTTGTTCAACGCCCTGACCCGCGGCGATATCCCAACCGGTATCAGCGGCGGTAAAGTTGAAGTTCATACAGCTGTTATTGATGTTCCTGATAAGCGAATTGACAGGTTAACTGAGATTTTTCAACCCAAAAAGGTTGTCCATGCCAAGGTGACGTACGCTGATATTGCCGGGCTTGAGGGTAAATCTTCTGAAAAAGGCATTTCAGGTCCCTTGCTAAACACCCTTTCTCAAATGGATGGTTTTATCCATGTCGTGCGAGCGTTTACCAACCCGAGTGTGCCCCATTCTGCCGGCGGGGTTGATCCACACCGTGACCTCTCAACCATGGAAACGGATTTGATTCTCAACGATTTGATCCTGGTTGAGAGAAAATTACAGCGGTTGGAAGAGGAACGACAGCGGGGCGGCATAGGGCGAGATAAAGCCGTGGTTCAGCGTGAAACGGAATTGTTTGAAAAATTACGTGCATTGCTCTCTGATGAAATCCCGCTGCGAAACGAGTCCTTTAACGAGGAAGAAGAAAAAATGCTGTCCAGTTACGGCTTGTTGAGCCGCAAACCGCAGTTGATCGTGATCAACCAATCTGAAGAACAAAATCCTATTGACGTGGAGATGCCCTTTGCAAACACGCAGGTCATTTGCATACCTGCCAAGCTTGAAATGGATATTGCACAATTACCAGCCAATGAGGCAAAAATTTTCCTGCAAGAGTACGGCATCGAAGAACCAAGCCTGGACCGATTTGTCCGACTTTCCTATGATTTATTGGGCTTAATTTCCTTTTTTACTGCAGGCGAAAAAGAAGTCCATGCATGGACGGTTTCGCAAGGTGCAACAGCACAGGGGGCGGCTGGCACCATCCACTCGGATATGGAAAAAGGTTTTATTCGGGCGGAAGTGGTCAGCTATGAGGATCTGGTGAGTTTGGGGGGCTTTGCGGAAGCGCGGCAGCACGGCAAACTTCGCCTGGAAGGTAAAAAGTATATCGTGCAGAACGGCGATGTGCTGACCATTCGCTTCAACATTTAATTCAACACTGTCTTATCGTATTTTTGGTTGATTAATGACCACAAGGATAGAATTTTTATACCATGGTAGATCTTTTACAGACGCTTAATTCACAACAACAAAAGGCAGTTTCTGCACCACCAGGACCGGTAATTGTATTGGCGGGACCAGGCTCTGGTAAAACACGGGTTTTGACCTATCGAATCGCTTATTTGATTGCTGCCCTTGGAATCCCTCCTTATCATATTATGGCTGTCACATTCACAAATAAGGCAGCGCGTGAGATGGAAGCGCGAGTATCCGATTTAATCGGAGGCAAGTCACAGGGTATGTGGTTGGGGACTTTTCATTCAATCTGTGGGCGAATTCTGCGTCGTGAGGCTGCACACTTGCCCATTGACCATAATTATGTCATCTTTGATGCGGATGATCAGCAATCATTAATTAAGCGGGTGATTAAAGAAAAAAATATAAATGACAAGGATTACCGTCCAGGGGTTGTGCATGCTGTTATCAGCAATGCCAAAAATCAATTGATTGGTCCGGATGAATTCCCTGTTGAAAGTTATCGGGATGAGACGATCAAATCGATCTATCAAGCCTATCAGGAATATCTTGTTGCAAGCAATGCTCTCGATTTTGATGATATGCTCTTGTACACGGCAAATTTGCTTGAATTGAACCCGGACCTGCGAAAAAAATACAGCCAGCGATTCCGGCACATTTTGGTGGATGAATTTCAAGATACGAACCTGGCGCAATATTACCTCTTGCATCACCTGGCTTCAGAACATCAGAATATCTTTGTGGTTGGCGATGAAGATCAATCGATTTATCGCTGGCGCGGCGCGGATTATCATAACATTCTGCGTTTCACAAAGGATTTTAAAGGTGCAAAAAAGATCCTGCTGGAACAAAACTATCGGTCAACACAGACCATTCTGGATGCCGCAGTCGCGGTGATTGATGAGAACGTCAATCGCACTAAAAAGGATCTTTTCTCTGACCGGGGAAACGGGCAAGCGATTGTGGTTCATGAAGCCGGGGATGACCACGAGGAAGCCGAATATGTGGTGGATACCATCGCGAGAAAGGTCAGACTGGGGGAGGCAAAGGAATCTGACTTTGCGATCATGTATCGCACCAACGCGCAATCCCGTTTGCTGGAAGAAGCTTTCCGGCGTGCCAATATGAATTATCGCCTCATAGGGGCACAGCGTTTCTATGGAAGGCGCGAAGTTAAAGATATGATCGCCTTTCTTAAAGTGATCTACAATCCAAAAGATGAGGTCAGCCTGGCGCGGGTCATCAACCTGCCACCGCGGGGAATAGGTGCTGTGACTTTTGAAAGACTCCAAACCCTTGCTTCTCGGGCGGGGAAAAGCAGCGGAGAGGTTTTGTTAAGATTGGGTACGGAAGCAGGTCGAGATGATGAAGATTTCTTGGGTCGGGCTGCAGTCCGATTGATTCCTTTCGCAAAGATGCTGCGTTCATGGCGAGAAAATTTGGATATTGTCTCTTTGACCACATTATTTGACCAGGTTTTGCTGGACACAGAGTACGAGAGCTACATAAAAGATGACGGCGAAGACGAACTGGATCGTTGGGCAAACGTAATAGAATTGCGAGGTGTTTTGCTGGAATACGAAGACCAGGGCCTGGCAGCATTTCTTGAGACGATGGCACTGGTTGCAGACCAGGACACCCTTCCTGAGGAACTTGACGCGCCAACAATGATGACGCTGCACACTGCAAAGGGCTTGGAGTTCCCGCAGGTGTTCATCATTGGATTGGATGAACTTTATTTGCCTCACAGCCGCTCACGGGATGACCCGGAGGAGATGGCTGAGGAACGCAGGTTGTTTTACGTTGGCTTGACCCGCGCAAAAGACCAGCTGTATTTGTTACGGGCAATGCGCAGACGCAGTCCCTATGGCAGTTATGAAACAACGCAGCCATCACGCTTTTTGGAAGCCATACCGAATTCATTGACGCGCGGAAAAATCACATCAAGTATCAGCCGGCGAGATACCTATGATTATCGCACCTACCAGTGGGACAACACCTATGGTCCGCCCAATAATCGTCAGCGCGCAAAACCAGCGCCAAAGACGCTAACGCAGCGGTTTTTCCCAAAAATGCGGGTTGAACATCCCGTTTATGGCGAAGGTGTTGTTCGAAACAGCCGCATGGAATACGGCGACGAAACGGTCGAAGTTTATTTCGATGGACTTGGGCTTAAAGCACTGGTGGCATCGATGTCCAGCCTGGAGGTCCTTGAGGATTGAAGTAAGGTTGTAGGCTTATGAAACCGAAGATCATCATCGGGATTTTCATGATATTTGTAATTGGGGTCGGTCTTGCCTGTCAATTGACTTCACCCACGCCTGCTTCCTGGTCCGGTACGCCGACCGCCAGGGCACGCGCATTGACCAGCACAGCCATTGCCCTGACAATCCCGGAACCGGACATTCTTGTATCACCAACAGCGACTTTACAAGAGGTTGTATTCACGCCCACGCCACAACCGACGGTGACAGCCGATGGACCCTGGCTGGTTTATCCGGCTCCGGGCGGTGCTGGTTTACATGCTTACGACATTGAAGCAAAAACAACACGTACGATTAACTTACCAGAACCAGTCTATTATGAAGATTTACACAACGGCTTATCACCTGATGGCAGGCAATTAATTATCCGCGCGGGTTCGCCTACAGAAACGGATGAGCTTGCGCTCTATCAAGTTGATGTGATGACCGGCGAAGTGACCAAAATAAGCCCATTACTGTCCTTGCTGTTGCAGCGGAGAATTGTTAACCAGGAGGGGACATTGGCCTTTGATATCCTGGAGGTGATAACACGGCAGGATGGCATTGCATGGTCCCCGGACAGTCGTTATCTGGCGTTTTCAGCCGCGCTGGATAACCAGTCGAGTGATCTGTATATCTATGATGGAATGAATGATCGCGTCAGTCGGATGAATGGTTTACCCACACATAATGCCACCCCAATTTGGGGGCTTGACAGCAGCTGGTTGATCTCTCAAGAGCTTGGCAGGACCAGCAGTGGGGAATCATGGCGTGCTGAGAATGTAACCGGGGTGCGGGTGCCGGAATTTGACAGCCAAAACACCTTTTATCTGCCAATTGCGGCAAGCCAAGAGGAAGTCTTTGTTGGCTGGTTGAACGCCCAGACATTTGTCAGTTATTCATTAACCACGGATGGACCCAGCACATTAAGAAGGGTTAATGTTGAAAATTATGACTACTCAGTCATACAACAGGGCGCTTTTGATGCCGTTGCGATCGACCCCATTTCACACATCATAGCGATGATCATGGGGAACCAGAGCGCACCACCCCAGGGGAAGGTGGAGGGTGTTTACCTGCTGCGGCCGGAAGATATTGATTTTCAACTTCAGAGAGGCGGGCTTTGGGATGAATTAAATTGGGATTCGGGCGGCATCTTTATGGCAAAGGGCTCACAAGGCTTATTTGTAATCAGTCCGGATGGGCAAAATATGATATTGCCTGGAGAATCTTATGGCGATTTATCCCCTGCAGGCAACTGGATGATCGCATGGGGAGATGGCGCACGTTTGTATCAACCTCCGGGCGAATATCCCTTGCAAACTTTAACAGAAGACCAGGTTGATGCGGTCTTCTGGCAGCCGGATTCAAAAGCATTTTTCCTCCATACAGAAGGTGACCTGTATCACCTGTCATTTCCTAGCTTAAATTTTCAGCAAGTTGATGCTGGCTTAACGGCGGAGCAGCCTTTGATCATCGCCTGGGTCCCTGAGAACGGATTGGATTAATCTTCCTTATTTGAGATGCTTATTAAAAACAGCTATAATTAGGTCGTTATGACTAAGCCATTAACACCGCCAAAAAAAATTGCCATCATGGGACATCCAGATATCCCTGAAGCACTCAAGGTGGCGAAAAACGTCCGCCAATTTCTCGAAACGCGCGGGGTTGAAGCCCAGGCGGGATCTCTTTATGATGAAGGTTTTCGAGACACCATTCAGAAAAATGAATTTGACCTGCTAATTGCCCTTGG
The DNA here is from genome assembly GCA_016841525.1 of Anaerolineaceae bacterium. Lineage (GTDB taxonomy): Bacteria > Chloroflexota > Anaerolineae > Anaerolineales > Anaerolineaceae > Brevifilum. The sequence continues at coordinate 102,320 of JAENYZ010000003.1, read as the reverse complement.
TGGTGACGGCACCATGCTGCGAGCCGGGCATTTATGTGCGCCGGTAGATGTCCCTTTGTTGGGCATCAATGTTGGGCATTTTGGCTTCCTTGTCGAATTGAATCGAAAAGAATGGCGGAATATATTACCGAGATTGCTGACCGGGGACTTTCGCTATGAAGAACGGATGATGCTCAAAGCGCACTGTGTTCGCGATGGTGAAGAAGAAACGATCTCGGATGTGATCAATGATGTTGTTGTGGCACGGGGGCAGTATGTGCGCCCGATTGAAGTCGAAGCCTTTTTGGATGGGTCATTCATTACTGGTTATGTTGCTGACGGTTTAATTGCCGCCACACCAACCGGCTCAACAGCTTATGCCCTTGCAGCAGGCGGTCCCATTTTACCGCCTGAGATTCGCAACATACTGCTCATGCCAGTCGCGCCGCATCTTTCCATCGATAGGGCAGTTGTGCTCTCGGAAGGGGCATCTGTTTTCATTCGGGTTAAGACCAAGCATGAAGCCGTGGTCAGTGTGGATGGTAAGGAACCGGTTCATCTATCCAGCGGCGATGGTGTCAGGATCATTGCCCATGAAAAATCACTGAAAATGGTTCGCTTTGAAGATCCTGGCTATTTTTATCGACATCTCACCATGCACATGGAACAGAATCCTTTATTTGGTAAAAGAATCAATGGACACTCAGACTAATTCACAACAAGACGAAAACAAAGACGAACAAATTACCCTGCGCTGCAGTAAATGTGGGAAGCCGATCACCCCTGCAGAGGCTGTTCAAACACCAGTCGGCTACCGCTGCATGGATTGCGTCAGGCAGCAGCAAAAGGTTTTTGATACAAGCAAACCGCTCGATTACCTTTGGGGTTTCCTGATCGCTGCTGTCATTTCATTTTTAGGCAGCTTACTGACTTCTGCCATTGGATTTTTTACATTCTTATTAGCTCCTGCCGCTGGTGTTGCAGTGGCTGAAGTCGTACGAGCTGTGACGAAGAAACGGCGTGGTAAGAAATTATTTAGAATTGTTGCTGCCGGGGTGATCCTTGGCGGACTCCCATTGATTTTAGTCAGCTTGGTCAATTTTATTGCGGCTTTGAGCATGGGATCCTTTAATCTGTTTGGTTTACTGCCGCTTGCCTACAAAGTTTTATACTTGTTCCTGGCAGTTCCCTCTGCCTATTATCGTCTCTCTGGAAGTCGACGTCTTTAAGGAGTTCTTAAAAAATCATCCATGCTGACTGAGCTGCGTATTGAGAATTTTGCCATCATCCATGAATTACACTTGAATTTCACGGATGGGCTTGTGGTTTTCACCGGTGAAACAGGCGCTGGAAAGTCCATTATTCTTGATGCCTTAGAAGCGGTTTTGGGCGGCAGAGCTGAGACAGCGGCTATTCGAACTGGCGCAGCACGGGCACAGATCGAAGCAAGCTTCAGATTAGTGCAGGGGGTTAAATCGGCGGTGAATGACTTACTTGAAAGAGAAGCTTTGCTGGACGATCCCGATTACGTTACCCTTTCCCGGGAAATCCAACATGAGGGACGCAATACAGCGCGAATTAACGGGCGGATTGTTACAGCATCATTCCAGCGTGAAGTCGGTGCTTACCTGGTTGATATTCACGGTCAGTCGGAGCACCTTTCTTTATTACAGGTGCGAAATCATATGGAATTACTGGATAATTTCGCTAATAACCAGGATTTACTCCTGGATTATCGTGGTTCCTATGAAAAATTACGCCATGTGCGCAAGGAACTCACGAAGTTAAGACAAAGCGAGCAGGATGCTGCCCGCCGTGTGGATATGCTCACATTCCAAATTCAAGAAATTGATGCTGCAAAACTGAAACCAGGGGATGAAGAGGAATTGCGCCTGGAACGCACCCGGCTTGCCAATGCTGAAAGCCTGGCACAGCATTCTCAGAATGCGTCGATGATGATTGAAGAAGGCACACCTGAGGTGCCTGGCATCAGCGAATTACTCGGTGAGGTTGTTGAAGCCCTTCGAAGCTTATCAAAAATTGACCCCTCAGCAGAAGGGTATTATGAGCGAAGCGAGAACAGCCTGGCGGGACTGCAAGAATTAGCTCTGGACCTCCAAAACTACGGTGAGAATATTGAGTTCAACCCGAGGCTGCTTAACCGGGTGGAAGAGCGAATTGACCTTTTAAACAGCCTCAAGCGTAAATACGGAAACTCCATTGAGGAAATACTCACCTTTGGTCAAAACGCCCGCGAAGAATTGGACTCAATTACCCACGCCGAAGAACGAATAGAGCGCTTAGCCGAGGAAGAAACTGAATTGTTGAAAACGCTTGCTGGCAAGGCAATCGTTTTGAGTGATAAACGCCAGGAAGCGGCAAAGGCATTAAGCCGATTGATCGAAGCCGAACTTGAAGATTTGCGGATGGCGAATGCACGCTTTGAAGTCTCCATGGAAACCCGGTTGGACGATTCTGGCTTGCCCCTTGAGGATGGACAACGGGTGGCATTTGATGTGAGTGGTTTTGACCGTGTGGCGTTCCTGGTAGAAACCAACCCGGGGGAAGGATTGAAATCACTGGTGAAAGTTGCTTCCGGCGGTGAAACCTCACGCTTGATGCTGGCGTTAAAGAACGTGCTTGCAAAGGCTGACAAAGTGCCAACACTGATCTTTGACGAAATTGACCAGGGGATTGGCGGCAGGGTGGGGATGGTCGTCGGCGAGAAGCTCTGGAATCTCTCACGACAGCACCAGGTGATGTGCATCACCCACCTCCCGCAGTTAGCTGCTTTTGGAGATCAGCATTATAAAATAACCAAAGAAATGGTGGATGGGCGCACTCTTACCCGGGCGCTTCTCTTAGAAGGGGTTGAGCGGCAGAATGAACTGGCGCAAATGTTAGGCCCGGTCAGCGAGGGGACTTTGCAGTCTGCAAGCGAAATCTTGGCGATGGTGGAAAATCAAAAAAATCATGATACTGATTAAATTATCACAACTATGGGATATTATTCGGTGAAATATCGACTAAAATAGAGTAAACCTTTCGTTAATCAATATCCTTAGAAAAGGGAAGGAGTTGTCATGCCCAGTTTGAATGATGTTTTAGCAGTGATCTTAGGTGGTGGGGCTGGGAAGCGTCTTTATCCGCTGACGATGATGCGCTCAAAACCAGCTGTCCCCATTGCAGGAAAATACAGGTTGATTGATATCCCTATCAGCAATTGTATTAATTCAAATATTTATCGCATCGCTGTGCTGACACAGTTCAACTCCGTGTCTTTACATAAACATATCACCGGCACTTATAATTTTGATTCCTTCCATACCGGTTGGGTTCAAATTTGGGCGGCAGAACAAACCATGGAGCGGATGGAATGGTACCAGGGTACAGCAGATGCTGTCCGTAAACAATTGGTGGAAATTCAATCCGCACGTTCAAAACATGTTCTGATCCTTGCCGGTGACCATCTTTACAAGATGGATTACTCCAAAATGGCACAATATCACTGGGAGAATAACGCGGATGTCACTGTTGCTGTCCAACCCATCAATCGCTCCGATGCATCACGTTTTGGTTTGCTAAAGCAAAATTCAACCGGTGAAATCGTCGATTTTGCTGAAAAGCCAAAGGATTCGGCAATATTGGATAACTTTGTTTCCAGGGACGATCCTGAAAAGCCATTTTTGGCATCCATGGGTATTTACTTGTTTAATTTGGATACTTTGGTAGATGTGTTGACCCTGAAAACGCAGGGGAAAAGTTTTGATGATTTTGGATACAACATTATTCCGCATTGTGTCCAGGATACGACTAAAGTTTTCGGTTATGAATTCAGCGGCTATTGGCGTGATATCGGAACCATCCGTTCCTTTTATGAGGCAAACCTGGAATTAACAACCCAAAAACCCCAATTTGATATTTATGATCCGGATCAGCGGATCTATACACACGCTCGGTTTTTGCCCGGTTCCCGTTTGTCGGATTGCAAGTTAGATAATGTGTTAATTGCAGAGGGATGCCAGATCAATAATGCCACCATTGAACACTCTGTGGTTGGTCTGCGATCTATCATTAAGAGTGGATGTGTGATTAAAGATTCTGTATTAATGGGCGCGGATTATTATGACTCCTCTGGGAGCATTCCGATCCAGATTGGTGAAAATTGTCATATTGAGGGTGCGATTGTTGATAAAAATGTTCGCATGGGGCAGGATGTGACAATCAAGCCCTTCCCCCCCGGAACGGAGATTGAAAAGGATGCTTACACAGTAAAGGAAGGGATCGTTGTTATTCCCAAGAAGACCATTCTGCCGTCCGGGACTTATATTGGTCCTGATGCCTAAAACTTGCAAGTAAAACCTGTAGACAGGTTTCGATGCTGTGGTTATCGTTTATAATTTTTTGAGGTTGCTCTTTACGGCAACCTCAAATTTTTTATCTTCTTTTCCTCTGCTATAATGTGATTTATGCGCACTTATCTTGATTGTTACCCATGTTTTTTACGTCAATCCATCGAAGCCTCACGAATGGCTGGTGCTGACCAGTCTCAACAATATGATGTGGTATTGCGGGTTCTGGAGCTTTTGAAGACGATCTCTCCTGGTGCAACGCCGCCGGAGATCGGACTTGAAATCCATCGATTGGTGCGGGAGATGACCGGCAATCCCGATCCTTATTCTCAAGTAAAAAAGGAAGCAACTGAAAGGGCATTGGGTTTATTGCCCAGGTTGCGTTCAATTATGGATGAGTCTGAAAACAAACTCGAAACAGCCATCCGTTTATGCATTGCCGGCAACATCATCGATTTTGGATTGAATAGAGATTATGATTTATGGCAAGAGGTGGAAAGAGTACTCACCCAGGACGTTGCAATCAATGATATAGAGCTGCTTAGGAAAGAATTGCAAAGTGCAAGATCAGTGCTTTTTCTTGGGGATAATGCGGGTGAGACTGTATTCGATGTTTTGTTGATCGAGAGATTACTGGTACCAGTAACATATGTTACACGTGGCGGTCCAGTACTTAATGATGCTACCAAGGAAGATGCTTATGCTGCGGGGATTAATAAAGTTGCAGAAGTGATGGATTCTGGCGTCCAGGCACCCGGCACAATACGCTCTTTAAGCTCGCCAGATTTTCGCGAGAAATTTAAAAAGGCTGATTTGATACTGGCAAAAGGGATGGGTAATTATGAAACATTGTCGGAAGTCGATGCGCCAATAATTTTCTTGCTGCAGGTGAAATGCCCGGTTATTGCCCGGGATATTGGTGCATCGATAGGAAGTACGGTGGTGAAGAAGGGGATCGGTTTGAAGGTCTGAGGCTTAGATTATTAGTAAAAATCAGATATAATTAGCGAGATTTTTGTAATTGAAAGGAAAAAACCACACCCCCTTAGATTATCTAAGGTTCTTTTTTGTATTGAGAGGTATGATACTAAGTTGAATCATTTGAAACGGGAGATTAATTAATGAGTGATAAAAATACGGGCATTAAAGAACAAGGAGCCGAAGAAGTTTCTGTCTCATGGCATGCCATGTCAAGCACGGATGTCGTTGAGGAACTTGGAACACGTCCTGAAAATGGATTGACCAGCGAAGAGGTCAAAAAGCGGCGAGACAAATATGGCTTCAACGAATTGCAGGAAGCACCGCCGACAACTTTCTTGGAACTTCTCTGGGCACAAATCAACAGCTTTGTGATTTATATGCTGCTGGGTGCTGCGATCATATCTGCTTTGCTTGGTGACTATACTGAAGCCATCGCGATTATGGCAATCGTCGTGCTTAATGCAGTTATGGGTATCATCCAGGAAAGTCGGGCTGAGGCTGCCCTGGCTGCGCTTAAAAAGCTGGCAGCACCAGAAGCGTCCGTCTTGCGTGATGGTCACCGTGTTTCAGTGCCCACCGCAGAACTGGTTCCGGGCGATATTGTCTTTTTAGAAGCGGGTAATTACATTCCAGCGGATATCCGTTTATTAGAAGCTGTAAATCTACGAATTGATGAGGCATCCCTGACAGGTGAATCGGTTCCGGTTGAGAAGAATGCACAATCCCGTTTAGAAAAGGATATCCCACTTGGCGACCGGAAAAACACAGCATTTAGCGGCACCCTTGTCAATTATGGGCGCGGTAAAGGTGTGGTGGTCAGCACTGGCATGAACACACAACTCGGCATGATTGCAACGATGCTGCAGCAGGTGGAAGATGAGCAAACGCCTTTACAGCAAAGATTAGATCAATTAGGAAAAGTGCTTGGATGGGGTTCTCTGATTGTTTGTGGTCTGGTCTTTGTGATTGGCGTTATTCGTTATGCTTTGCAGCCTGGCGCGGCAAACTTCTTCAGCGCTGAGGCTTTAGAGACTTATACCGAATTGTTTATGATTGCAGTTTCATTAGCCATTGCTGCAGTGCCGGAAGGTTTACCGGCAGTTGTTACGATCAGTCTGGCATTGGGTATGCGTGAAATGGTCAGGCGACATGCACTGATCCGGAAGCTTTCTTCCGTTGAAACCCTCGGTTCTGCCACGGTTATTTGCTCTGATAAGACCGGTACGCTGACCCAGAACGAGATGACTGTTACGCGCATTTGGGCGGACGGAAATTTTGTGGGTGTCACCGGCAGTGGATATACCCCCAAAGGCGATTTTATAAATGATGGGAAGGTAATATCGCTTAACGATTTTCCGGCAGTTAAAACAGCCTTATGGATTGGGTCTTTAAATAATGACGCTCAGCTTGAGCCCTCAGGAGAACAAGCTGGACAGGAAACTTACCGGATGATTGGTGACCCTACTGAAGGGTCAATCCTGGTTGCGGCGCATAAAGCCGGCTGTTCTGCTCGGGCAATCAATACAGGTTTCCCACGAGAACAAGAAATTCCTTTTGACTCCGTTCGCAAGCGCATGGTCACGATTCACTCAGTCCAAGAATCGGAAGGTGAATGTCTTTCGCCCCTGGATCAGGCGGATGATGAAAAAAGAGAGTGGTACATTGTCACAATTAAGGGTGCACCGGATGTTGTGCTTGATCTTTGCTCTGATATGCAGACGATTAAGAATGGCAATGTTGAATTAACTGAAGATCGCCGCAATCAAATTCTGGCTGCCAATGACGAAATGACAGGAGATGCATTACGGGTATTGGGCGTTGCTTACCGAATGGTGCCAGTTTTACCTGATGAAATTAACAGTGATGAATTGGAAAAAGACCTGACTTTTGTTGGCTTGATTGGGATGATCGACCCGGCCAGAACAGAGGTGAGTGATGCTCTCAATACAGCCCGGGATGCCGGCATCAGGACGATTATGATTACAGGTGATTATCCCAACACAGCTCGTGCGATTGCCGAAGAAATTGGCTTATTGCGATCCGGTCGAAAAGTTATGACAGGATCAGAACTTAATCACCTTTCGGATGATGAAATGATCACAAATGTTTTGGAAACGGACGTATATGCCCGGGTCAGTCCAGAACATAAGATGCGCATCGTCGATGCATTACGTGCTAACCAGGAAGTGGTTGCCATGACAGGGGATGGCGTTAACGATGCTCCTGCAATCAAACGTGCTGACATTGGTGTTGCCATGGGGATCACAGGGACGGATGTCGCAAAAGGCACTGCAGATATGGTCCTGACTGATGACAACTATGCCAGTATTGTTTCTGCTGTTGAACAGGGTCGTGTTATTTACAGCAATATTCGGAAATTTGTCTATTATCTGCTGTCCTGTAACGCGGCTGAAATAATGATCATCTTCCTGGCGACCTTGTTTGGCTGGCCGATACCGTTGACAGCAATCCAGCTACTGTGGTTGAACCTGGTCACGGATGGCGCCCCTGCTTTAGCCCTGGGTACAGAACCGGGAGATCCGGATATCATGGATCGACCCCCGAGACCACCAAAGGAACCCATCATCAATAAATATATGCTGATTGGTATTGTGATTCAAACAATTGCAATCACTGCTGTTACCCTGGGCGCGTTTGCCATCGGTCGTTTTATTGATCCAGAACATATTGAATTTGCCGAAACGATGGCTTTTGTCACACTAAGTATATCTGAGTTGTTCCGGGCTTATACAGCTCGCTCGGAATTCTACCCCTTGCTCAAAATTGGTTTCTTTAAGAATAAATTGATGAATTGGGCAGTTTTAGGCTCACTGGTTTTGATCATGCTTGTGATTTATGTCCCCTTCTTGCAGCCCATCTTCAATACTGCACCTTTGGGATTGGAACAATGGCTGGAGATATTGCCCCTGGTATTAATACCTTCTGTTGCAGCTGAATTGACCAAGAATGTCATTCGTAAAATGATGGCAAAAGATAATCGTTTGGAAACAGAACCAGTTTAAAATTAATTAATTGTTGTAGGATAAGCTGCACCGCGCAATCAGTGGTGCAGCTTTTTTAATTCCTTGGAGACGAAAAATCCCAATCAAAAACCGCTGTTATGCGGATAGTCTTGACTTAGGGCAAAAATTTGAATAGAAATAAGTAGATGTCTGTTTATTATAAGCTTTAGAAAAAATATTTTTTTTAGAATTTATTTCTATTTTGCTGAACAAATGGTTCGATAAAGGAGATTTCTATTATGTCCTGGTATAGAAAAGAAACCGATTCAGTTTTTGAGGAGCTGGATTCCTCGAAAGATGGCTTGAGCAGCGAACAGGCTGAAAAACGGTTGGAGCAATATGGCCCCAATGAATTAGAGGAACGCGGTATGCGCAGCCCCTGGTCCGTATTGTTAGGCCAATTCACCGATACGATGGTTATCATCCTGATTGTTGCGGCTGTTATTTCCTTCTTCCTTGGCGAAACAACCGATGCCATTATGATATTGATCATTGTGGTTCTGAATGCCATTTTGGGGTTTACCCAGGAATACCGCGCAGAGAAGGCGATTGCTGCTCTGAAGAAGATGTCAGTACCGACAGTGCGTGTTCGACGCGACGGTCAGATCAAAGAAGTTGAGGCAATCAGCCTTGTTCCTGGTGATATCGTCTTGTTCGAAGCAGGGGACCGGGTCCCTGCTGATGGTCGGGTGGTTGAGTCTGTCAACCTTCGCGCTGAAGAAGCTGCCTTAACCGGTGAATCCGTTCCCGTTGATAAAACTGATAAAAAGTTTGATGATGAAAAATTGCCCATTGGCGATCAGAAAAACATGGTTTTTGCGGGGACGGCGATCACCTATGGTCGGGGATCAGTGGTTGTGGTTGAAACGGGGATGAACACTGAGTTAGGAAATATTGCTGATATGCTCCAGCAGGTCACCGATGAAAAAACGCCTCTCCAAAGGAAGATGGATGAATTGGGGAAATGGCTGGCGATTGCAGCTTTTTTCCTTGTGGCGATTGTTTTTGCCGTGGGCGTATGGCGTGGGGGCGAACTCGATGAAATGTTCCTTACCGCTGTTGGATTAGCCGTTGCTGCTGTTCCAGAAGGGCTTGTTGCTGTTGTCACAATTGCATTAGCCCTGGGCGCGCAGCGGATGGTCAAGCGCAATGCACTCATCCGCAAGCTCCCTGCTGTAGAGACCCTTGGATCCATTACAACCATTTGTTCCGATAAGACCGGCACCCTCACAGAAAACCGCATGACGGTGACGGTTTTGGACGTTGCTGGAACAAGGATAGATTTGACAACAAAGATGGAAAAGACGGGCGCTACCCTGAAGAAAAAGGAAGCGCCTATTGTTGAACCTGATCGTGATCTCAGTCTTTTATTGGCTGGCGGCGCTCTGGCAAATGATGCTACATTACAGAAAAATGAAGATGACGATGGGTATCATACTATTGGCGATCCAACGGAAGGTGCCCTGGTTGTTGCCTCTGCTAGGTTAGGGCTTTGGAAAGAAAAATTAGACCTGCTTATTCCCCGGGTAGGGGAAGTGCCTTTCACGTCTGAACGAAAACGAATGTCTACGGTTCATGAAATTAACCGAGAGATGGAACTTGAAGAGGATCCTTATAAATACTTGTTGGAATCTCTTCCTGAAAACAAATACATTGTATTCACAAAAGGTGCTGTAGACAGCTTGCTTAATATTTGTGACCGTGTTTGGACAGAGGGAAACATCGAAGAAATAAATGACGATTGGCAATCCCGTATTGAAGAGGCAAACAATAATCTTGCGAAGGAAGGCATGCGGGTTCTGGGTGTTGCCATGAAGTGTATAGATGAAGTACCTGGAACAGGTCAGGAAGCATTAGAAGACAAGCTGATCTTTATTGGTCTGACGGGTATGATTGACCCGCCGCGGCTTGAAGTGCGTGATGCTGTTGCAGAATGTCGAACAGCAGGTATTCGCCCTGTGATGATCACGGGGGACCATCCTTATACGGCCTTACACATTGCCCGAGATTTGGGGATTGTGATCTCAGAAGAAGGCAAAGATGATAATGAACTGGTCATTACAGGCAAGCAGCTTGCGGACATGAGCGTTGATGACCTGGATGATGTGGTGACCGATATTTCAGCTTATGCCCGTGTTAGCCCGGAACATAAGGTAAAGATTGTTGAAGCCCTGAAGAATCGCGGTCAAATTATCGCTATGACCGGGGATGGTGTCAATGACGCACCTGCTCTGAAGCGTTCTGATATTGGCGTTGCGATGGGCATTACCGGAACAGATGTCAGCAAAGAGGCATCAGACATGATATTGTTGGATGATAATTTTGCAACCATCGTTCATGCCATTGAGGAAGGTCGAACGATTTATGATAATATTCGTAAATTTATTAAGTACACCATGTCTTCCAACATCGGTGAGATTTTTGTGATGCTGGTTGCACCGCTGTTAGGTTTGCCGATCCCCTTGAATGCAATCCAGATTTTGTGGATCAACCTTGTAACCGACGGCTTGCCAGGCCTGGCATTAGGGATTGAACCCACGGCTCCGGACACGATGAAGCGCCCGCCGCACCCACCCACTGAAAGTGTGTTGTCACGAGGTTTGGGAAAATATATGATCCTTGTTGGCCCATTGATGGGTCTTATTGCTTTGATGCCAGAATTACTGAATAATTACACAGCCGTGACATACAGCGGTGCCACATGGCGTACAATGGTATTTTCCACTTTAGCATTAGCCCAAATGGGCAATGCCTTAGCCGTTCGGTCGGATCGATTAACAATCGCCCAATTAGGCATTTTCACCAATCCAGCCTTGATCGGTGCCGTTGTTCTGACATTTGCACTGCAAATGGCCGTTATTTATGTGCCATTTCTTCAAAACATCTTCGACACGACAGCCTTGTCTTTTGGACAATTAATGCTTAGCATTGGTTTAAGCACTATTGTATTCGTTGTTGTTGAGTTATCAAAATGGATCAAGCAGATCATGGATCGGAACAAATAGTAGAGGCAGCAGCAGAAATCTCATTAGGATGATTTATTTTCCTGAGGAGAGGATTTGAAAATTTTTGGTATCTCACTAATTTACAGTTGTTATAAAATAGACATATGGCTTGTGAAAACATAGCAAGCCATATGTTTTTTTATTTAATTTTGATTCTATGGGAGAGCTTGGTCAATCAAAATGGAAATAATTGATAATTTTGCAAATTATCGGAATTTAAAGAGTGATTTTCGCGTTATGTATATTTCTAAAAGGGATTAATGAGAATAAGTTTGTGTTTTTAAATTTGGAGCTCTTGTTCCCATTTCACATTGCGCCGTACAATGACAACCGGGCACGGGGACTGCTCAGCAAGGGTATGAGCAATGGATCCGAATAAAAGTTTCCCGACTTGCGACCGTTCTGAAGCACCGACAACTAGCAGGTCATACTGCCCATCTTTTGCTAAATCGATGGTGGGTTTGATCACATCTTTTGATAACCTGATTTTAACCTCAATCTCGAAGTTTACCTGATTATCGAGCAGGGTTTGATGTGCAATCTTCATGACAATTTCCCTTTGTGCGTCAATTTCAGATTCCATTGAGGGGAGAATTATCCGGAGTAAGGTGATTTTCCCGTTTTTTTCGAGTGTTGTTAGTTGGGAGATGAGCTGAAGACCTAATAAGGCATTGGGTCCATCTCCAATTGGTATCAGGATCCTGTTAATTTGTTTGATATCCAGGGGAAGATGTCTTTTACGAAATTTTTCTTGCGGCTCTTTTACCCGAGAAATTTGGAATAAGCCCATAACCAACCAGAGTAAATATCCAAGAGGTATTGATGAAATAAACAGGATAAGGATAAACCTCCCAATAACGCCCCAAAAACCCCATTCTTGGGATAGGTTTGCCATATTGATGAGCGGAATGAACAGCTCGATAAGAATCCCTATCAGAACACCAGCACTAAAGATGACGATTAATATTAGATTTTTCAACAGATGTGGGCTTTTCGTAAATTTCGACATATTCGCTCCATGCGAAACATTTAGTTGAGACTGCACGTCAAGAAGTTTGAGCTTTGTTGGCTAAAGTTTAAAAGTCTTTTTGATAAGGATGACCCTAAAATTTAAAAAATTTGTGTGTTGGAGATAGAATCTATTTTACTTGAACTTCAAGTTTTCTTCATTACCAAATTGCATATTCTTGAAGAAATACTTTCATTTTTCGGTTTAATTTTTTCTCCACAGAAAACCACGAGTTTTCAACAAGATATCCACAATTAAAAATCCATAATGGGTATAGAATGTGGATAAGTATGTGGATATCTTGATAAAATCTCTAAACTTTTATCGTAAAGTTGTGATTTAGTTAGTTTTGCAGCACACTGATACCGATATTATCTGCATGGTCACTGATTCGCTCAAGCAGGCGCAGGGTTTCTGTATAAATCACATCTGCTTTTGGTTTACAGCAGCCAGTTTCTAGCCTTTGGATATGGTTCTGGCGGGCGATTAAGTAAGTATTATCAAATTCACTTTCAATCTGACAAACCTCTTTGGCAAGATCATGGTCTTTATTTTGGAATGCTTGCAGCGATAAAGAATATGTTCTTAGTGCTTCCTGCCATAACTGGTTAAACTCTGTCACGGCTTCATCTGAAAATGGGATGTCGGTCATTGCCCTATCCTGGGCGAACTGTGCGATATCCTCAGCCATGTCACCCACGCGTTCAATATCGATCAATAGATTCTTAATTTGAAAGCTGCGGTTTTGCTGTGCATTGCTTAAGGCAGAGCGCATCAGGGTGTTAATAAATTTTTCAAGCTCTCTTGAGACCGGGTCAACGATGTCATCCTCCAAGCGCAAGACACGTTCAGCCTTTGACATGTCTTTTTCCAATAGCGCCTGGCAGCTTAATGTGATCATTTCACTGGTGACTTCTCCCAGGCGCAGCAGTTCTCGGCTTGCCTCATTAATAGCCACCGACGGCACAGCATATTGTTTTTCGTCAATATATTTTGTGGCTTTTTGTTTTTGCTTCTGCAGATCAACCGGGGCAAGGCCTTTTGCAATTGAAGCGATTTGTTTTGTAAATGGAAACAGGATCACGCTAACTGCCACATTGAAAATAGAATGTGCATTTGCGATTTGCCGGGCTAATATCCCTGAAGTGCCCTGAATAAGATTGGCAAATGGTGTGATAAATGGGAGAAAGATCAGTACACCGGAGATATTGATGATTATTTGTGCGATTGAAGCTTGTCGGGCTGTTGGAGATAACTTTAAAGAAGCAATTAATCCTGTAATACAGGTGCCAATGTTCGCACCCAGGATGATCCCGATGGCACCTCGTAAGGTTATCGCCTGGCTGAGTCCCATAGCAACTACCAGGCTGGAAACTGCTGAACTGCTTTGTGTGAATGCTGTGAGCACAGTGCCCGCCAGAACCCCGAGCCAGGTACGTTTTCCCAGGAGGAGGAGAGCATTTGCTATCCAGTTGATTTCAATAAGCGAATCGAGGGCTGAAGACATATACCCCATCCCAACAAAGATGATTCCCAATCCCATCAGGATTTCACCAAATTTCTTCCAGTCACGTTTTGGAAAAAATTCAAGAAAAATTAAACCTGCAATAATGAAAATCAAGCGGAAGTCACCAACATGAAAGGATACAATTTGGGCGGTCATGGTAGTGCCAATTTCCTGCCCAAGCATCACGCTGATAGCTTGCTCAACGGTCATCAGGTTCGCATTGATCAGGCCGATCATGGTCACCATTATCAAACTGCTGCTCTGAACCAGTGCGGTTGCCACAGAGCCAAAAACAGCGCTTTTCAGTCGGTTATTGGTGACTTTGTCGAGCCATTGTTGGATTTGATCGCCTGCTAATTTTTCGATGCCAGAGCTCAGCATATTGATGCCGAATAAAAATAATGCTAGCCCACCAAATATTTGAACGAGACCTACCATGAACCCTCCTGGAAGGAACAAATAGATGTTTATTTACGCATCAATCATATCATGAGTTAGTCTGGATTTTCATCAATTTCGATCAGGAATGCAGATAGGTATGATTTATCATCAAAACCATCAGCCACGAGGATAAACCGCCCATCAGGGCTGACTGTAATGGCAGTCGGATCCAAAAAAGAACCTTCCGGCTTATCAAATAGGTCACTTGAAATCAATCCAAACCGCTGGATTAGAATCCCCTGGGGATTGAGTTTATGTATGGCAACTTGTCCGGTGTTCATACCAAAAAGAATGTAAATATTTCCGGATTGGTCAATATCAATATCTCTTGCGACAACCTCGTTCAGATTGGAATTCAACAGTAGAAATGCATCCAGCTCTTCACCTGTATATGGGTCAATTCTCACCAGGGTGGCATCCCAGTTAAAATCTCGTATCGAATAAAGCCGGCCTTCAGCATTAAATGCAAGGGATGTATAGGTGTGAATGTCGTCAAGTGTAATCTCGCCCATTAGCTCTCCTGTTTGGATGTCATAAGTTCTCAGCCTGTTGTTGCTTAACATGTGCAGGCTTCCATCCTGTGGATGGATAGCCGTTTGTGGAAACGAGAAATCGATTACACCTGTAGATAATTGCTCCCCTTTTGATGAAAGACTGATGAACCATTGATATGTTGAATCTGTTACCAATAAATTTCCATCCTGGTCTGTTGTAACACTTGTTAAGTTCGATTCCTGTGGAACAGAAAATTGACTTAATTGGTTGCCTTCTACGTCATAGGTATAAAGCTTGTTTGGTTGGGTTATTACATACACCAATCCGTCCTTACCCATTGTAATATCGACTGGTGTTGAAGGCAGCGGCACGCGCCAGTAGACAGGGGGTTCCGCAAAGGTGGTAAGCTTTCCGATCATTTCCACGGAATCAATTTGAATGGCAGAAGCCAGGTCTTTAAATTCAATCAGAACCGTGTCCACCTCAAAATCGATGTCCACAGGGACAGTGAGTCTTCTTGCGCAAGCTTCTTCGCCTGTTAATGTTGCCCATGAATCCGCAGCAGGCGCATCCAACACAACGCCGATACCAGAAAACCCATTTAATAGCTCGATTCGATTAATGTTAATTGGCATACCAGTTGCATAAATTTCAAGTCGCTCAGGCACCAGGGGTGTGGCGTACTGAAGTGTCAGAATTGTTTCGCCGCTTTCCTTAAACATGCCATTCAACCAGATGCTGCCGCAGTCTGCCTGGTCTGGCTGGTATTGGCCTGCTGCCACATCTTCTACTTGATAGGGATCAAGAACACCGGAAGCAGCACCCTGGCGTATAAGCGAAGAGTCGTCTGATTGGGGGCTTTCGTCGGTTGCTGCAGGTGGCTCAATGGTAGGTGTTGAAAATGCTTGAGTGGGATGGATTTGTCTCGCTGTAGTTGCCTGTAAAGGTGAAGTCGTTGGTTCTGGGGTGAGCGTTGTAGTGCTGTTCTCTGTTGATCCCTTATCCATTCGGGGAGATGGCTTTAAAGCATTTGTTGTACAGGACTGTAACAATATCATTATGGTCAGCAGAATGAGCATATATTTGCATGTTGAAGTATGCAAATGTTGTTTTGATGTGGAGGGAGTACTCATAATAATTGTTCTCCCAGGCTTATCAGCGCGTTCAAACCCTTAATATTTTTGAGCTGGATGCCGTCCAATTCAATGCTGGTGCCCTTGGATGTACGTTTTATCAAGGGAGGTTTTCTGTCCCAACCTAATAAAGTATATTGCAGTTCAGGCGTCAGGAATGAGTCAATTCTTTCAGGATCCTGTGCCCAGACCATGAATTTTTCTTGGAAAGCCGAACTGCCAACCGCCACTTCTTTGAGCCCATATGCATCTGCTCCCAGGGCGGTTTCAAATATTCGGTGAGCAAGTTTTTCCGCAAGCGGGGACATGTCCTCCTGTGTTGTCCTCGGGCCAATCAGGATGGTCGTTCCTGGCTTGTTGGCAAACCATGTTGTTATCTGCTCCCAATCTGTCGATCCTGGTCCTGATTCTCTCCCGCCGGATCGCATAATCGATTCAATGATCCATTCCCTGGCAGTGATCTTAAAACCTTTTTCTAAAGGTTTTCGAATGTATGCAATCTTCCACCCATTTTGATTAGCAATTTGTGTTAGGTCTTTCATCTCTCTTTTTTGTTTCTGATTGGAAAATAAAAAAATAGCTGATGCGAGAATTAAACTTCCAGCAATGACAATGAAATTGAGAAGAAGGTCATTCATATTAAATTTTCCTCATTATTCACAAATCACATAATCATGGATTGTATCAGTTAAGTGGAATTTATGTCATAAGTTCATCGGTGAGAAATCTAAAGAGAGAATTTTTTGTTTGAAAAAGTATTGGATTGACCTTACAAATATGTGGGTTTAATGAAAAATTTATTGATTTATTAAAAATAATAATTTATAATAAAAAAGAAGGTAATAAAATACAAAATGAGCCCCAATTCTGCTTCATAGTTCCCAATATCATTTCACATCCCACCTCCAGCAAAGAATAGCATAAGCACAATTATTGCATTTGAAATTACTAAGTTAGTCTGAGGAGGAAAATAATGAATACGAGACGTGTATCAATGCTGTTTTCTATGTTGATATTGGTTTCCAGCCTGTCTTTTTCTATGTTTGAAAAAGATGAAGGTATTTATTTTGATGAAATCGAGCCACAAGAGGAAGATGCAGACTTTACTGGAAATTGGTGGGATACAGTCCAGGAAGATATCATCAAGTCTGAGTATGCTGTCACCTGGCAGGAGAAGACTTATCTGCAAGATATCTCTATGGTGTATCAGGCACCCAATCGGGGAAATAATTTGCGTACTTACTTCCTGCCTTCAGGGATTGTAATGATCCCACGTGAAGGGATCGAACTGGGCGAGCTTCCACCCTGGCGATGGGAGATGAGCCTGGCTACCTGGGGAAGAGATGGGGAGATGACCCCAGCTCCGGATGCCGTCTTAGAAACTAAGGATAACCATATTTATTATCATCGTCCCAAATTTCCTCTTGAAATATATTCTAATACAGAGGAGGAACTGAAACAGGAAATAATCCTGGACAAAGCACCTGAACAAAGCCAACCTGGCCAGCCCATACAATTGGTTTTGGATTTAGGTGGAGACCTGGTCCCCAGGATTGGTAGTGGTGAGTCACAAATTATCCTTTCCTCCACAAAGGATGAGGATGTACTTAACTTTGGATCACTGCTTGCGTCCGATGCAGAAGGAAAAACTTTATCTGCTTGGATGTCATTGGAAGGATCGAAGCTTTTCTTTTGGGTTGATGATCGGGAGGCAGTATACCCAATTTTGATAAGCTCCTCTTTGAGAAGCCTCACCACAAGCTGGGTTTGGAACATCAACTTTGGGCAAGACACGGCCCAGTTTGGATATTCCCTGGCAGCAGCGGGTGATGTGGACGCGGATGGCTATTCGGATGTTATTGTTGGTGCGCCTTATTATGATGGTGGCTTTGAAGACGAGGGTGCTGCATTTGTTTATCATGGATATCCTGAAGGGCTTTATCCAGCACCAGACTGGTTGAAGCTCAGCAATCAAGCAGGTGCGAGATTCGGCTGGTCGGTATCTACTGCTGGTGATGTGGATGGTGATGGGGATGCCGAAGTAATTGTTGGTGCACCTTACTGGCACGATGGCCAGAGTAATGAAGGAGCAGCCTGGGTCTATTATGGATCTGGAAGCGGGCTAAATTCAGCACCAGGTGAGTACTACCAAGGTAACCAGGTCGGCGCTGGCTTCGGGAGCGCTGTCTCTTATGCTGGTGATGTTAACGGGGATGGCTATGGTGATATTATTGTCGGTGCCCCTTTGCGGGCACTTCCAGAATCGGAAGAGGGGATCGCCTCAGTATATTATGGTTCTGAAGGCGGATTAAGCAACAGTGTTGATTGGCTTGCACAGAGTAACCAGGTTGATGGATCATTGGGGTGTGATGTGAGTACAGCGGGGGATATCAATGGCGATGGTTACGCGGATATCATTATCGGCGCCAGCCGTTATACAGCGGGCCAAGAATGGGAGGGGGCAGCTTTTATCTGGCTTGGTGCGGCTGACGGATTAAATCACGGTATCGATGGCGATCCTTCGAATGCTCATCGACATCTTCAGATTGACTCTAGCTGGGCGCGGTTTGGTTGGTCCGTAAGTACTGCTGGTGATGTGAATGGGGATGGATTTGCTGATGTGATTGTAGGTGCACCTTACTATTCAAATGGTCAGGCGAACGAGGGGGGGGCATGGTTGTATCTTGGTGGGTCAAGCGGACTTAATATTTCGGAATCCAATAAAGACGAGGGGAACCAGGCTAACGCGAATTTTGGCTATTCTGTGGGTACCGCTGGTGATGTAAATGGTGATGGTCGTGCGGATGTGATAGTTGGTGCTCCAAACTACCAGGTCAGCTTTGAAGAGCAAGGTAGAGCATGGGTTTGGTATGGTCAGGATACACCAAACGGTATCAGTACAACCAGGGATTGGGATGCGGCGGGACAATCAGCGAATGATAATTTTGGTGCATCTGTCTTTACAGCAGGCGATGTAAATGGTGATGGTTATTCTGATGTGATTATTGGCGCCCCAGGAGCAGACTCGAACTCAGGGGCAGCTTATGTATTCTGCGGTGGGGCTGATTCCCCTGGTGAGACAGCTGGATGGGCGAAACGGAGCAATCAAGCAAATGCAATGTTTGGTACTTCTGTAGGAAGTGCAGGTGATGTTAATGGGGATGGTTATGCTGATGTGATTGTTGGTGCGCCCCGCTGGGATGGCGGATTTGTGGCAGAAGGTTCAGCCTGGGTTTATTTAGGTAACGCAGAGGGGTTGAACTCAGCACCGCACTTCTACAGGAAGAGCGGCCTGGCATACGCGGAATTTGGATTTTCTGTGGGAACTGCCGGTGATGTTAATGGTGATGGTTACAGTGATGTGATTATTGGTGCACCCTCCTGGAGCAATCCTCAGATTAATGAGGGTGCAGCATTTGTTTATCCCGGTTCTCCTTCAGGTCTGAATCAAAGTGCACCACCGCTATGGAGTAAGGCAAGTGATCAGGCTGGTGCTGATTTTGGTACTTCAGTGGGCACTGCGGGTGACGTTAACGGGGATGGGTATGGGGACATAATCATTGGTGCACCTTCTTGGGAGTCTGGCAGCCAAACACTTGGCAGCGTTTGGCTTTATTATGGTTCGGATTCGGGTCCACATAGTGCACCAGATTGGTACAAGGTTGGTGATCAGGAGGATGCTCAATATGGTTTTGCAGTAAGCACAGCCGGGGATGTCAACCGCGATGGGTACAGTGATGTGATCATTGGTGCCCCATATTGGGAGGATGATGTTGTCTCTGAAGGTAGGGTCTGGCTCCATCTCGGTTCCAAAAGAGGATTACATTATGATTCATCCTGGCATGCTGAGGCTAACAACTTTAACGCCCAAATGGGATTTTCGTTAGACACTGCAGGCGATGTGGATGGTGATGGCTATGCAGATGTGATCATTGGCGCACCCTATTATGGGGATGATGGCCTTAGCAGCGAGGGCAAGGTTTATGTGTTTAATGGAACTTCATCAGGGTTAACGTCTTCTTATTGGTACAGGGAGGGGGGACAAAATAGTGCCCTTTATGGATATTCTGTTGGAACAGCTGGAGATGTTAACGGCGATGGTTATGCTGACGTGATCATCGGTGCCCCTCTCATGAACAGTACCCTGGCTGATGAAGGGACAGCACGAATTTATTTGGGTTCTGCTGTTGGACTGAGAACCACCTATGGATGGTTAGGAGAGGGTGGACAAATCCTTTCCTGGTATGGTCAATCGGTGAGTTCTGCTGGGGATGTCAACGGCGACGGCTACGCTGATGTGGTGGTTGGTGCTCCCGAATGGCAAAGTGATCTGGAGTACGTCGATGAAGGGAGAGCACTAGTTTATTATGGTAATGATGGTCCGGGTGTGAGCCTTAGACCGAGACAAACCCAGATTGATGGTACGCCTTTGGCACATCTGGGTATGACAGACGAAAGCGTCAGTTTCAGAATATATACTCTTGTGGGAACACCTTTTGGAAGAGGAGGGCTCCAGCAGATTTTTGAAGTTAAACCATTGGGTGGATCCTTTGATGGGACTAATACCTTTTGGTGGGGCTACTATGAAAATCTCACAATCGGGATTGATACTTATGCGGTAACTGGCGCCCTTTCTGCAGGTGTACCATACCACTGGCGGGTTCGTCTGTGTTATGACCCTGCAACAACCCCATGGATGCCTTGCAGTCGCTGGGTGACAAATCCCTGGAACGGTTGGAATGAACAGGACTTCAGGACATATGGAAGTCAAATATTTCTACCAGTGATATTGAGGTAGAAACAGAATACAGTGTGTCAGTTCTAATATGGAATTTTGACATAATTAGCTGAAATAGGCGCTGGGAATCCAGCAAAGAATTATTTCAGGGTTAATTGTAATTGGCTGTTTTAATTTGTTTTAAAAAAATCGTGATATTTGTACCATTGCCAACTTGGCTTTGGACACTTATGCTTCCACCCATCCCCTCCACTAATGATTTAGCTATGGGTAAACCCAAACCAAATCCGGGGATGGTTCGATTATCTTCAGGACGGTAGAATCGCTCGAAGATATGGCTTAACTCATCAGATGGGATTCCCGGCCCCTGATCTTCAAATTGGATCTCAACCTTGTCATCTTTTTCCTGAGCAGATATTTTTATGTCGCCTCTTGAATATTTGAGTGCATTATCTAATATGATCATCATTACCTGGTTGAGCCCATCCTGGTCTCCAATGATTGAAAGACTTGATTCGATAGATATAATAATTTTTCTGCTCGGATCTAAATATTTAGCCTGGCGAACTGCTTTTTTGATGATGGATAGTAATGAAATTTCCTCTTTTGCCAGGCTCCGTCCTGCATCTGCATGAGCAAGCAGGAGCAACTCATTTACCAATCGGATGAGTCGATCGCTTTCATCAACCATGTCGGATAAAATATCCTCTTTTTCTTCAATTGGGATTGGCGGCTCATGCTTTAATAATCCCAAATTTCCGCGAAGGGTTGTGAGAGGTGTACGCAGTTCATGAGAGACATCAGAAACAAAATTTTGTTGTTGTTCGAGTGAATATTCGACTTTTAAATAAGCCTCTTCCAAACTTGCCAACATTTGGTTGAAGGTGTTTGCAAGCTGACCAATCTCATCCTCTTTACCGGGATGTTCAACTCGGCGATTGAAATCGTGAGCTTTGCCAATCTCATGTGCTGTCTGGGTGATACGCTCTATCGGTTTAAGAGCGAAACCTGAATACAACCAACCCACACCAAAGGCAATAAATGTTGTAACAGCGCCAGCAACCATTAATGTTGTTCCTAAAGAGTTTAAAGATCGGTTGCGTTCTGTCAATGAACGGGCAACTTGGACAATATAGGCTAATTCACCTCTTAATTCAATGGTTCGATTGTAAATCAGCATATTTTCGCCAGAAACATCTGCGATTTCAAATTGTGTTTTGTTCTCAATCAAAGCATTAAGGCTTTCCTCGCTCATGGGGAGAGCATCTTCGTTGCGCCCAAAGGGACTGACGATTAAATTTCCATAGGGGTCCAAAATCCTAACAACCTCTCGTTCTTGCAGACCTTCAAAAGGCGCCTCACCCGAAAATTCATTAAAAGGTCTGGGGGGCGGTGGATTTTGTTGACTACCTTCATTAAGGATTGCAAGGATATTTGTCCTCAGGAGTGCATCGGTAATTCTCTTACTGCTGGCAATCAAATCTTCTTCAAGTGAGTTTAATGTGTCCTGTGCCTGGATGGAATAAAGCGTGACTCCAAAAACAAACAATGTCAGCGCGAGGATTGCACTGTAGATTAAGGATAAGCGAAAGCGAATTGTCACTTATCCTCCTTTAAAACATAACCAACACCGCGAATTGTTTGGATGAGATGATCTAGATTACCTTGTTTTAGTTTTTTTCGTAGATAGCCGATATAAACTTCCAAAACATTATCATTCCCATAAAAGTCGTACCCCCACACCTTATTCAGGATTTGTTGACGTTCAAGGACGTGCCGAGGATGTCGCAACAGCATATGGAGTAAGTCGAATTCTGTCACAGTCAGGTCAACCAACTTTTCATTTATCAGAACTTCCCTTGTTATGGGATTAAGTGAGATGCCGCCATATGCAACCTTCTGATTCTCAGGTTCATTTTCCACCCGGCGCAGCATGGCATGAACACGGGCAACCAGTTCGGATGGGGCAAAAGGTTTCACAAGGTAATCATCGGCACCGCTTTCCAGCCCTAACACCCGATTTTCAATAGTGTCCCGCGCTGTGAGCATCAAGATCATTGTTGTATTACCAAGGCAGCGTATTTTTTCTAAAAATGTTAAGCCGTCCATCTTTGGCATGAGCCAATCTAAAACAATTAAATCTGGCGATTCGGAAGACACCAGTGGCAGCGCTTCCAATCCATTGGATGCCGTTATAACCGTCAACCCCTCATAGGTTAGGGTCCGCTTAAGCATTTTCAATAATTTTAGATCATCATCGATAATTAAAACTTTATCCATAAAGTCCTCTTTCTTGAGACTTTAACTATAAATGATTTTCCTGTTAAAATCCTGAGAATGCGGCTGTTTTATTGGAGAAACTGAATTTTTCAAAGTAAGGTCTAAGAAAAATAATTCATTTAATGTTTCAATGACTGATATAAATTTGTAAATTTTATACCTTTATGATCATAAGCAGGTTCTTATTAAAATCTCAGGTTTTTCTTGCCGTTTTCTCAGGTTTGCCGTCTAGAATTTGTTTAATAAATAAGTGAGTTAAAGTGGACTGACTTGTTTGTTAAAAGCTTCTCCTCGAAAAATTTCTCCTTCTAACTTGGAAAGCAGGGGCTCTAAGAAAAATGCGGGCTCAAAATAGGGTGCTGTGTCAGCGCCCTATTTTGGTTGAATATCAAATATCGCATATGTAATCAAAGGGTTATTTTATATTCGCTATTCAGTATGTACTCTCATGTCAGATTTCCTAAGTTAAACCACAGATTATTCTTAGTAATTTCACAGGTTGAAGTAATAAGATAGACACACATCAAAAAACAAAATAATCTTTTGATTTCTATTCTGTAAGAGAGAAAATTTATGAACCTTGAGGAATTTGTTAGGAAGAATATAAGAATGCCAAAGAAAATAGCAATTGTTCTGATTTCGATAATTCCGGTAATACTCATCAGTTGTGTGGGCATAAGCCGGACATTTGCTTCATCTGGTGTCATAGATACAGTTTTCTCTAGCAATGTATCTGGAACAGAAATGGCTGAATCCACAACATCATCCGATGCACTATATGTCTTTAAAACGAAAGATACTGATGGTTCACAGATAACTAATCTTTACACCAATGATTATGAAGACCAAATCATTTCTTTGTATAAGACAGCAAGTCCCTCGGTTGTCAACATCACCAGTGTGGCTTATGTTTTTAATAGAATGTTGGGGCAATTACCAGAAAAAGGTGTTGGTTCTGGCTTCGTTTATGATACAGAAGGACACATTATCACCAATTATCATGTGATTGAAGATGCAGATGAACTGATTGTGACCTTAGCCTCTGGCGAAGAACCGAATGCGACGGTTGTTGGAATTGATGAAACCAATGATATTGCTGTACTGCAGGTTGATGTCGCGGGATGATTTCCCTTCACCTTTACCATTGGCTGATTCCAGCCAGGTGGTTGTTGGGGAGACAGTGCTGGCGATGGGTAATCCTTATGGGCTTGACTGGACCCTGACAACAGGTGTGGTGAGTGCACTGGGTCGAGTGATTGAGAGCACACAGGATGGGAAATACATCGCAGAAGCAATCCAAACTGATACGGCTATTAATCCTGGCAACTCTGGAGGGCCTTTGCTAAATATGGATGGTCAGGTGATTGGGATCACGTCGCAGATTATCAGCGAGAGCGGCTCCTCTTCAGGGCTTGGATTTGCAATATCCTCAAACACTATAGAACGGATTGTGCCTGAAATAATTGAGAATGGCTACTATCTTCATGCCTGGTTGGGTATTGAAACCTTAGATCTGACAGATTACTCCATTGCAATTTTGGAAGAGGCTGGTATGGATGTTTCTATGGATAGCGGTGTCCTGGTCATTGGAATAGAATCGGGCTCTCCTGCACAGGAGGCAGGCATCACTTCAGGTAATCAGCGTTTACAATTCGGTCCCTACATTATCCCTTTAGGTGGTGATCTTATCACAGCCATTAATAATGTCCAGGTGACATCCAAACAAGATTTGATGGTTTATTTAGAGACCGAAACCAGTATTGGCGACAAAATTAATCTCACAATCATTAGAGATGGGAGAACCCAGGAGGTTGAGATCACATTATCTTCACAACCATCCTCATCTCGTTAAAGAAGGATTATTCCATGAGTAACTACAGCCAACAGATCAGAACTTTTAACCGTTTTGAACTTAAATATTTAATTTCTCTTCGTCAGGCAGGGGAATTAAAGAAAATATTGAAAAAATACCTGCTCCCGGATGTGTATGGACATCGAGATAACCGATATCAAGTTACAAGTCTTTATTATGATTCGCCAGATCTTCGCTGCTATTGGGAAAAAGAAAATGGCATAAAGACTCGGCGCAAACTCAGGGTTCGATATTATGATTCGGGTTCAGTCATCACTGAACGCACACCGGTTTTTGTGGAGATTAAACAACGTGTCGATCGAGTAACCCAGAAGCGTCGAGCAATGCTCCCTTATATTGATGCTTTGCGATTATGTAATGACCGTCAGATGCTGGAATCTGACCCGGAAGATCGTCCTTTAATTGAGGAAGCCTATGTGTTTCTGTGGCAGTACAACCTTATCCCCTCTTCCATTATCCGCTATGATCGTCAGGCACTTGTAGGCACAATTTATGATCCTGGTCTGCGAGTGACCTTTGATACTGATATCACCTTACAGCTGCATCCTTTGCACTTACACGAAAAGCGTTCCGGTTTGCCGTTGACATCACTCAATCAGGTCATCATGGAAATCAAAGTCAATGAACGAATGCCTTTTTGGCTCACAGAGTTAATCGCAGCAAAAAACTTAAATTTAATCAGGATCAGCAAATATTGCAGTGGCATTAAGGCAGCCTGGGAAATGGCAGAATTTCAATGCCAAAATTTGATGTCAGAAAGCGCTAATGAAGTTCTTTCTTCGACCTATTCCCTCCCATTATTTTGGGAAAATGTATGTAAATCAAAAGAAAATTCAATAAAAAAGGAAAAAGAAAATGGATATTTTTAACTTTCAGGATATGACCAATGAGTTTACGGTAATCGATGTTGTGCTGGTATTTTTACTCAGTTTTGTTTTGAGCGCATTTATCGGTTGGATTTATAAGATCACACATCGTGGATCTTCCTACACTCAGAGCTTTGTTTTTACACTCGTTTTGAATGGGATGGTTGTCGCTTTGGTGATGATGATCGTTGGGTCGAATATCGCCCGGGCTTTCTCATTGGTGGGTGCTTTATCAATTATCCGCTTTCGGAATGCGGTCAAGGAAACTCGGGATGTGGGATTTATCTTTTTCACTATGGCGATCGGTATGGCGGTAGGTACCCAGTTTTTTACCCTTGCAGTGATAGGTGCTGTGGTGATCAGTTTATTAATCTTATTAATGGTCCGATTTAATTGGTTTGCACAAGAAGTGGCAAACCAAATTTTGAGAATTCAGGTCCCTGGCGATGTGTCTTTTGAGGAGCTCTTTGAATCGGTCTTTCTGAAGTACACATCCACGGCAGATTTGATTGCTGTGGACTCGATCCAAAGCGGTACTCTGACCGAGTTAACCTATAACATCGGATTGAAAAAACCATCTGCTGTAGACCAGTTTTTAGCAGCAATTAAGAAATTGAACAACAACAATAAAGTAACTCTGGTTACAGGATATAACGGGACAGATTTATAAGGATATCCGTTTCAATTTAGAAGGGATCAATGATGATAAATAAATTCAAAAGAAATCGCCGTTTACTATTCATGACCATAACAATTTTGTGGATACTGACTTTTGTGTTTGGCGATTTGCCAATCACAGCGTTTATTTCCAATTAGGAGAAATATAAAATGAAAAATAAAAAAATTATCTCAACACTTGTTTTATTAATTATTTTTGTGGCAGCCTGTTCAGGAACTACCGCAGAAATCTTGGATGACAGGCAGATGTCTATTGTTGAAGTGATTACAGAGGATTCTGACACATCTGGAGAAATGATAAATGGGGGTAGTAGTCAAATTACGGATATTAGCATCACCCCAGAATATGATCAAGAGGATTTGGATATCGGCTACGCTGAGCTTGAAACCACGACCATCCAATTAAATGGCAGCTCCGTCTCTTTTGAAGGGAATGGCGTTGTTGTTGATAACAGTTTGGTGACGATAAACTCCGGTGGTTCTTACTTAATTTCAGGTGTGTTAGATGATGGCCAAATTCTTGTGGATACCCAGGATGAAGAGATTGTCAGATTAATCCTGGATGGTGTCGATATCACTTCAACAACAACCGCCCCGATCTATATTAAGAACGCAGAAAAAACAATCATTACTCTGGCTAACGACACTGATAATGTGGTCGCTGATGGTACAGCTTATATCCTTGAGGATGGTGAAGAACCTAATGCTGCCGTTTTCAGCAATGATGACCTGACGATAAACGGCTCCGGATCCCTCACCGTCTTCGCAAATAATAATAACGGCATCGACAGCGATGATAACCTTGTCATTATCAGCGGTTCCATCGCTGTTACTTCTGTCAATGATGGGATGAGAGGGCGGGATTCGCTGACTGTGAAAGATGGTGATATCATCATCGATGCCGGTGGTGATGGTATGCAAGCCAATAACGATGTTGATGAGGGAGAAGGTAACATTATCATTGAGGGTGGAAGTTTTGATATCTCAGCAGTTAATGATGGGATTCAGGCTGAAAATACCCTGCTTATTGGCGGTGGTACCTTTAGGATTGTAACTAGTGGCGGCAGTGCTGAAGCTGATTTAGATGATCTTGTCAGTGGTCAGAGGTTTGATCAACGAAATAATGATAGTAATGATTTGTTGATAAGCGCAAAAGGTCTTAAGGCGGGGGTTGATCTCAGGATTTTAGCCGGCATTTTTGATTTGGATACACTTGATGATTCGATTCATTCAAATGGCGTTATTCAGATTAATGGAGGATACTTCCTGATTTCATCCGGAGATGACGGCCTTCATGCGGATTCTCAGCTTGAGATCAACGGTGGAACTTTAGATATTTCTCTATGTTATGAAGGAATTGAGAGCACTGTGATTACCATAAACGACGGAACAATTCATATTGCAGCTCTGGATGACGGAATAAGTGCTGCGAGTAATATGGATGTTGAAGAATTGGAGCCTGGTACAAATCGTCCGATGAATACAGGCGAAAATCAGCTTGATATCAACGGTGGATATATATTTGTTGATTCAGGCGGCGATGGGGTTGATGTCAATGGTGATTTAACGGTGAATGATGGCATTCTGCTGGTCAACGGCGGCCCTTCTACCGTGCCCGATGGGGCTTTTGATTTTGTTAATTTTAATATTAATGGTGGTTTCATACTTGGTGTTGGAAGTGCTGAAATGGCTGAAGCGGCAAGTCAAACCTCTACTCAGAACTCTGTATTGTATAATTTTGAGTCCTCTCTGCAGGCAAATGAGATTTTACATTTGGCATCACCATCAGGGAATGAAATACTTACATACGCATCGATTAAAGAGATTCAATCAGTTTTATTCTCCTCACCTGAAATTATGGATGAAGAAACCTATTTGATATACACTGGTGGATCTGCATCTGGAGAAATCATGGATGGGCTATATTCGAATGGTAATTATGAACCAGGAAATCAGGTGGATTCTTTTGAGGTCACAGATATCATTACAACTGCTGGTGTGGCTGTAAGTGAATTTATGGCAGGGCGTATGGGATTTCCTCCAGGGCAGGGAGAGGATGGTATGAATGTACCGCCATTGGGGAACTTTGAGATTGATGGAATCACACAATTGGTTGTTGGGATATTGTCATTGGATGGTACAGACCTCTCGGTTTCCCCTGAGCAGGCGGAGGCACTCTTATCCTTATGTGAAGCCTATCAAGTAATTCTCTCAGAAAACCAGGGTTCTATTGAGGAAAGGGATCAAATTCTTGACCAAATAAAACTGATCTTAACAGATGAACAACTTAAGGCTATTTCTGCTATTGGCGTTGATGAGTTAATGACAATGATGACAGAAATGGTTAAAGAAAGTATGCCTCTAACTGGAGATAGAATGAGTCCTGGTAGGGGAGGATTTGAAAATCAGGGATTGGTTATTATCCAATACTTTATTGATTATTTGAACGAAAAGGTAGCTTCATAGAATATTTAATCGTTAATTATTATTGACGCGTATAATACATATTGAAATTACAGTCAAAACAAGAAAGGGGCAAGCACAGCCCAGATAAGGTCAGGAGAAGGAGAAAATTATCTTATGGATAAATTTATCGCGGTTGCAGGCAATATTGGCGTTGGGAAATCAACATTGGTTAAATTGCTCAGTGAAAATTTGGGATGGACTCCCTTCTTTGAACCTGTGACCGAAAACCCTTACCTGGCTGATTTCTATGAAGACATGCAAGCCTGGGGCTTTCATTCACAAATTTATTTCCTGATGAGGCGCTTGCGAATTCATCGAAAGTTGATGGATATGAAGGGCTCTGTTATCCAGGATCGCAGCGTTTATGAGGATGCAGAGATCTTTGCTCATAATCTCTTTTTGCAGAAAGCGATCAATCAGCGAGATTATGCTACCTATCAAGAATTGTACCAGGTACTGGTTGAGTTTCTACCCCCACCTGACCTGGTGATCTACCTGAGGGCATCGGTATCGACCCTTGTCAACCGTATTTCAAAGCGGAATCGGGATTATGAACGCACCATCAGCCCTGACTACCTCGCTGATCTCAACCAGCTTTATGAGGATTGGGTGGATCACTTTGACCTCTGCCCGGTATTGACTGTCCCATGCGACAACCTGGATTATGTGGCGAAGCCACAGCATCTGTCCTTAATTGCGGAAAAAGTGAGGGATATCCTTGTAGGCAAAGATGAAGTGCGATTTGACTTTTGATTATTTGAAATGGGTATACAAAAAATGGACGAGTATGCGTGCGTCCATATCTTTGACTTAAATTTATTATTTTGTAAAGATTACCGATCTAGGCTTATTTGGGTTACTTATTCCGATAAAATATCCTTTGCTGCTTCTTGTGCTGGCTCTTCACCT
The DNA here is from genome assembly GCA_016841525.1 of Anaerolineaceae bacterium. Lineage (GTDB taxonomy): Bacteria > Chloroflexota > Anaerolineae > Anaerolineales > Anaerolineaceae > Brevifilum. The sequence continues at coordinate 72,585 of JAENYZ010000003.1, read as the reverse complement.
CGCGGTGTGATTGTCAGCTTGATCGCGGTGCGAACTTTGCCGTCAATATCCACATCAACGAATTCTGGTACGCAAATGATATCGATACCGTCATTGACCAGATAACCCTTGGCGAGGATCACGGCTTTCACTGCTTGATTTACCGCACCAGCACCGATCGATTGGACTTCAGCCAAACGATGCTCACGCATGACACCTGCGATTGCCCCTGCTACAGCAGCGGTGCGGGAGTTTGCCGAAACTTTTATGATGTTCATTATTCTCTCCCTGTGTTGAAATAATTTTGGCTTATTGCTAATAAATATTTAATGTACTGGGGCTTTATTTTCTTAAATTTTACAAGATTTTCGCATTTATAGCAAGACATTCCACACACTTCTTGGTAAGAGATTATCAGGGTTTTATCTATAAAGAATTAAATAAGATAATTTCTAAATTTAGTCTTATAAAGATATTTGATATACCCGGTAGCGTTTATACAACTTTCCCCCCACGCGTTCTGCCAACATCGGTGTTTTTGGGTTGTCCTCAGAAGTCAATGAAAGGTCCGCCCAGGTGTAGCCCTTCTCTTTTGCACGTTTGGTCATCTCCGAAAAAAGCATCAGGCTGACTCCGCTCCCCCAGTATTCCGGCAGCACCAAAACACTTTTTATCGCCAGACATTTCGGCTTGAGGTTCCTGTAGCGCAGCATTTTCAGATAATCCCAGGGGTATCGCAGTCCGTTGACCTTGTGAAGGATCTCGTTCAGGTTGGGGATCCCCGGGAAGAACCCCACAGTTTGGTCCCCAACATCGGCAAATAAAATCAGGTACGGGTCCGCATATTTTCTGAAAGGTTCAAGGGAGTCGTCCAGCGCCTGGCGATCCCAGCCAACAAAGTCCGTCAGGTGCGCCAGGGACTTATTCAGCAAATAATGGATGCGATCTGCCTCCCTGTCCCATTCCTCCATCCTTCCCTGGCGGACCACGGCAGTGCCGCGTTCGGCTGCTTTCTCGGCAAGTTTATGCAGCAGGCGAAACTCGCGGTTATCCTGAGTGAGATTCACGGCAAAGGCGATGTTATCCGGTCGCAGTGGTGTAAAGCCGTAATTGGTGACAAGTTCTTCATAATAGGGCGGTGTATGCCCACAGTTGATTACAGGGGGGCGGTCGCGTCCTTCGATAAGAATGCCATATGCCGAATCATAATCCTGGTGGAAGGGGCCAATCAGCCGGCTCAATTCCCGTTTTTTAGCCCAAGTTTTTGCAGTTTCAAAGAGTTTATCCGCCACTTGCTGATCATCCACACATTCAAAAAAACCAAACATGCCGTCCTTAAGTTCCCGAGATTGGTTGGAAGAATGATCAACAGCAGCCATGATCGTTCCTGAAAGTTTTCCATCTTTCAAGGCTAAAAAGAAATCCGCTTCACCATGATTATAAAAGGTCCCTTTTTGCGGATTCAGTTGTTTCATACGTTCAGGGAGCAAAGGCGGCACCCACATAGGATCATTCTTATAGATTTGCCATGGAAAGGTGGCATATCGTCGTCGTTGGTGCTGGGTTCCAACTTTTTCGATGCTGATTGGACTCACAATGACTCCTGAGCTTTAGAAGTCTAGAAAGGATATTTTACTGATAAAAATCCCCTGGTTTGGGATTATGAACCAGGGGAATATTAATTAACTATTCTTTGCATTGATGGTATTTGCGATTATGGACATTCTGTGCCAGTCCTGCAAATATTACCTGAAGGGATTATATCGTTTCCTCAATGCCAGGTAAGATCTTTTTTTCTGCTCGTTTGAGCTTTCGCTCTGCGCGTCGCTGTCGCAAGGCTTCAACAATCTCATGATGCTGCTCCCTGGTGAGCGGGTAAAAGATCGCCATAATAATGCCTGACAAGAGCAATATTGCAGGCAAGGGGCCCATCACAAGACGGACGCCCAGCAAACCATTCGCTGATTGAACAACACCCTGTCCTTCTTTAAAACCCATAAATTGCAGTATTAACAAGCTCAGCGGTTGAGCGATTGCCATGCCGACCTTGCCCATCAATGTGATCAGACTGTAGAACATACCTTCGTTCCTTTGACCGGTTTGCCACTCTTCCCATTCAATAGCATCCGGAATGATCGCCCAGGGTAAAACCTGCGCTGCGCTGACGCCAATGCCTGCCATGACGCACAAAAGAAGGATGAGCCAGAAGGGTGTTTCAGGAGACATGAAAATCAAGACCATCATCACCACTGCCCAAAAAGCCACACCGGAGATATAGGCGTACCGTTTATTCCAGTGCTTTGAAACCCAGTTCCAGATCGGCAGCGCAAAAATAGCCGTAACGAAGATGCTGACCATGATGATCATGCTTTGTGATTGGCGTTCAACAACGTAAATGATGAAGAATTGCAAATTTGATTCCACCACTATGATCGTCATCCAGGTGAATAAGTACATCAATGCGCCAAACACAAATGGACGATTTTTAAAGGCAGCTTTTAGAGAGGGGAAAAACTTGGGGAGGTTCTCTCTTTGATATTCTTGTTTTTCTTTTGTCCCAAAAAATACTAAAAGTATCGGTGTGGCAGCAATTGCCCCAGCGATGAGTGCCATGGTCAATACATCTTGTTTGGTGGCTTGCGTCCAATCATTACCAATGATCAGCAAGGGCAGGATGTATGCGGTCAGGCTGCCGATGATGTTGAACATCATTCGGAAGCTGGTTAACTTGGTACGTTCATCGTAATCATCAGTTAATTCTGGAGTCAGGGCAAAGTAGGGCATATAAACCGTGGTTGCCAGTGCTTCATAGACGATATAAGCCAGGGAATAATAAATGATCAATCCGGTTCGACTAAAATCGGGGCCAAGCCACAGGAGTGTGAAGGAAAGTCCAAAAGGGATAGCGCCAAACAATAAGAACGGGCGGCGGCGTCCCCAGCGTGTTCGCGTTCGATCGGACAAGTGCCCAATAATTGGGTCGTTGATGAAATCCCAGCTGCGTCCAACGATAAAAATGATTGCCACCAATCCTGGGGGCATTCCTACAACAGTGACCATGAATACTGAAAAGAAGGCTGTGATGATGGAATTATTCATGCTGAAGCCAAGATCACCAGAGCCGTAGATGATCTTTCTCCAAAGTGGCAATTTATCTTTTTCTTCCATACAAATAATCCTCTCTAAATTTGTTGATATTAATACAACACAAAAATGGTGTTTGAGTTGTGATAGGTTTTGATCTACAGAACAATAAATGAATTATTTCGATTTCCAAAACCAGGGGTTTATTTTCTTATAAATTTGTAAAATGTGCAATTGACCCATAAGGATAAAAACACAATGATTGTATCATCATAAGCGATAAGGTGCCAATTATTGAGTAAACCCCAATTGGGAATTCCAGGAGGCACTCGAATCAATTTGTTTTAGTGATTTGTCATCAAGAGGAGGCGTGACCATTCTCCGCTTCGGCGATAGCGCAATAACGTGGCGATCTCAGGTTTTACAGATGTCACGTAGGTTACCGATGCAACCATACGTGACCTACGAATTCTTATAATTTGAGAGCTATTCCTGGTAACTAATTGCCTGATACCCGATTGCCTGATACCTGATTACCTGCATTACTCTAACACTTCATTATTCTGCTCGATTGATCAACCGTTCTTCCAGCTGGTTCACATACTGGTCAATGTCTATCTTTAACTTTGCGACACCGCTTTCAACTGCTGCCCTCGCAACAGCAGGTGCTTCCCAAAGGCATACCCGCCGGTCTAAAGGTTTTGGCACGATGTAATCCGGGCCAAATTCGAGATGATCCAGTTGATAAGCCTCAAGCACATCTTTACTCACAGGTTGTTTGGCAAGGTTTGCCAGCGCAAAAGAAGCTGCCATCTTCATGGCATCATTAATTTCCCGGGCACGTACATCCAGCGCACCACGGAAGATGAAAGGAAACCCAAGCACGTTATTGATTTGGTTTGGGAAGTCTGACCGTCCTGTGCCAATAATGGCATCCGGGCGTGCTTCCTTTGCGAGTTCATATTTAATTTCCGGGTCGGGATTCGCCATTGCAAATATTATTGGATCCCCCCGCATGCTTTTGAGCATCTCCTGGCTGACCAGATTTGCCGCTGAAAGACCGATGAAAACATCTGCGCCTTTGATAATTTCGCTCAAAGAAGCTTTCAGCTCTCCTTTTGCAAAGCGTTCTTTGTCTGGGGTCATCTCTTCTTTACGTCCGTGAAAAATCAGCCCATGAATATCTGAAATCCAGATGTTTTCATAAGGCACCCCAAGCTTAACCAGGTGTTTGGCACAAGACATTCCTGCTGCCCCAGCACCCGAGAACACAATTTTGACTTCATCAAGCTTTCGCCTGGTTAATTCCAATGCATTAAGGAAGGCTGCCCCAAGGATGACCGCCGTTCCATGCTGGTCATCATGAAACACAGGGATATCTAATTTTTCCTTCAACTGCGCTTCAATATAAAAACATTCCGGCGCCTTGATGTCTTCCAGATTGATTCCACCGAAGCCTGGGGCAATCATCTCCACAGCTTTCACAACATCATCAGGGTCTTCAGAATCGATTTCTATATCAAAGACATCGATATCCGCGAAGGCTTTAAAAAGCACGGCTTTCCCCTCCATGACTGGCTTGGAAGCCAAGGGTCCGCGATTGCCCAAACCCAGGATGGCGGTACCATTTGACACCACGGCAACGAGATTGCCCTTGTTGGTGTAGCGGTAAGCCTGGTCTTGATCCTGGTCGATTTCCAAAACGGGATATGCTACACCAGGTGTATAGGCTAAGCCCAATTCGTATTGCGTATTCAAGGGTTTTGTTGAGATGACAGCGGTTTTACCCGGTACGCCGTTTGCATGATGATATTCAAGAGCAGCTTCCTTTGTGATTTTTGTCATGTGTTTTGCTCCTTCGTTTGGTATAAACGCTTAATAAAGTCAGAGATGTTTTCAGTATTTTATTTCGCAAGGCGACTTGTTAAAAGCAATTTAGTTGAGTAATAATTATAAACGCTGCCCTTCTGTTGAGGGGCAGCGTTTATAAATGCTCTTATTTTTATGTGAAAGACTGGATTATGGCAAAATTGTTTACCGATACCTGCCAGACCAAAACGGGCGGCCAGTTTCATCGCGAAGGGCTATTATTTGCTGGGTGACATTATTGGTGATCTCACCTATTTCAAACTTGTCACCTTCGTAAAATCCCACCAGGACCAGCTCGTCGCCAATTTCAACCTCAAAATCATTGTCCTGCAAGAAGCCTAAGGCGCGACCTTCAATTTCCAATTCAAACCCTTCATTGTTAGACACAAGCCATTGGTCATCTGAAGTTGTGTCAACCGTGACTGTGATAGGATCTGCCCAGATCTTTAGCGCTGTTGCAGCGACTCCCAATCCTCCGTCCACGGGAGTTTCAGCACCCATGCCCAAACCTGTGACGCCGTTATTTCTGCCGCCGCCAGACCTCGAAGAATTTTCAGCTGTTTGATTTTTGTATTGCAGTTCACTGTTCTTGTCATTTCTTCCCAGTTGGGGAGAATTACCGGATTCATCTAATTGTTCACCGCTGCGGTAACCGCTTTTAGTTCCGTTTCCCCGACCAGCCCCTTCACTGAGGGCGAGCGGCTCATTATTATTGGACTTTGCAATAGTTCGATGGACTGCGCCCAATATCAACAGGCCAAACACCCCTGCCAGTAATACACCTGCGAAAACTTTCTTTATCATTTTTAATGCCTCTCTTATTATAAATTTATCAAGTCTTTTTTATTTCAAACTGCTTCTTGTGCCCCTGTATAAGGCGTTTCTTTTTCTATGGTTTCTTTTTTATTTTTGTTGATCAATTTACCGGTGATATTGACGACCCACTTCCAATGCAATGCAAAATGCAGAATGGCAGCAATGGTCATGACGACCCCGCTCCATGTGTGCAGCATGTCCCAGGCATACCTGGAGATGATGATGCTTTGTGCATTTTGCCCGCCATTAGGGTAGAGCAAAAAAAAGATACCTGAAACAGCGCAAATCACAAAGCTGATGCCTATCAACACGTCCAAAAAGATGTTATAAGTCAGACGAGGTGCAAAGGATTTCTGCTTCCCGGTAATGACCTGCCAGGTGCGATTTGCGGTGCCAGTAATCCAGGACCAGTGAATAATAATATGTAATAAAGCTGTCATAATCATCAAAACGCCCGTCCATGTATGCAGCATGTCCCAGGTGTATCGATCAAATATCATGCGGATATTATAGTAAGGGTTACGCCCACCCTGGTAGCCGCCAACGGGGAAGGCTAAAAAATACAAACTGGAAAGGATTGCAAAGACCGCGCTCAATCCCAGCACAGCGTCAATCCACCAGTTCTGCTTGAGCTTGGGGGTTAGGTTGGATTTTCTTTTCATTTAAAAATTTCTCCATTTTTTCACAAAGTATCAACTTCCATTGTAAGGAACAGGCTTGAAGGATAAATGCAGATCCTGTGAAGAACTTGTGAAGATAATACAGATTGTTCTTGAGTGGGCTATAATAATTTTATGTCAACTGTACTGGTTATTGAAGATGAAAAAGAACTTGCGAATGTTCTGAAAGCCTATCTTGAGCGGTCAGGTTACGAGGTCTTGATGGCCTTCAGGGGAGATCAGGGTCTGACCCTGTGGGAAACCCACAAGCCGGATATGGTTTTGCTGGATTTAAACCTACCGGGCATTGATGGCATTGATATTGCACGCCAAATTCGGCAGGAAGGCGATACGCCGATTATCATGGTCACAGCCCGAGTTGAAGAGGTTGATCGATTGCTAGGGCTTGAACTGGGTGCGGACGATTACATTACCAAACCCTTCTCGCCGCGAGAGGTTGTGGCAAGGGTTAAGGCTGTTTTGCGACGGGTAGAAAAAGCCCCGGTAGATACGCAGAAAATTATTAAAATTGACGATCTGGAAATCGACCAGGAATCCCATACGGTCAACCAGACGGGCGAAACACTTGATCTGACCCCTACAGAATTTGATTTACTTTCAACCATGGTCATTCAACCTGGCAGGGCTTTTTCAAGGCTGCAGTTGCTAGAAGCGATTCAAGGGATGGCTTATGAGGGTTATGAGCGAAGTATTGACGCGCACATTAAGAACTTGCGCGCCAAGTTAGGAGACGACAGCAAGTCACCGCGCTATATTGAAACCGTTTTTGGCATTGGCTATCGTTTCAAGAAGGGTAAAAAATGAGCATGCGTTGGCGCCTTTTGGGTGCGTTTGCTCTTGTGATCATTATCGCACTTGGTACGATTGCAGTGGTGACGCGGTATACGACTGAACAGGAGGTACAGCGTTTTTTGGGTTATGGGGGACAGGTCGGACTGGAAAATTTGGCCAGAACTTTAGAAAATTATTATGCTGACAACGGCGCGTGGTCTGGCATTTTTTCATCATCTGAAGCAAGGCCCGGCCGCGGCCAGGGTCAGCGCGGTTCAGGAATGGCTGGTATTGGCAGTCACATCCTTGTTGATGCCAGTGGTGTTGTGGTTTACAGCCCTAGGGAAGACGAAATTGGAATGCAGCTTTCCGATCAACAGCTCAGCCAGACCATAAATTTAGAGGTCTCTGGTGATGTCGTGGGTTACCTTCTTCCGGAAGGTGGGATTCCAGAGCTTCCGGACAACTTTGAAGGGCTCTTAATTGAGAGGGTGAACCGTGCCACATTATTGGCAGCTTTGGTATCAGGGGGAATTGCCATCCTCTTAGCCCTGGTCCTCGCCACGCTCATCCTCAAGCCTGTGCGTGATTTAACGACAGCTGCCAGTAAGATGTCTGCTGGCGACCTCTCGCAGCGGGTGGAGGCCCAGGGAAAGGGTGAAATCCATGCCCTTGGGCAGACCTTCAATAAGATGGCAGAATCCTTACAGGACGCCGAAGTTCGCCGCAGGGCGATGACGGCGGATATTGCCCATGAATTGCGCAACCCCCTTGCGATTCAGCGCGCCCATCTTGAAGCGCTCCAGGATGGTGTTTATCCTCTAAATTCGGAAAGCCTTGAACCGATTGCTGAACAAAACCAGCAGTTGACCCGCCTGGTAGAGGATTTGAGAACCCTGGCTTTGGCAGATGCTGGTTCATTGGAGCTGAATAAACGCAAAATTGATCTCATTGAAGTATGCCTTGATACGGTAAAACGTTTTGAACCACAAACCCTTGGTAAAAATATCAAATTATTTACGGATTGTCAGCTGGAAGGATTATTGGTTGAGGCAGATAAAGAAAGGCTTCAGCAAATCCTGGATAACCTGATGCAGAATGCCATTCGTTATACGCCAGAAGCGGGTTGGATCAGGTTAAGTCTGCTGGGTGAGACTGGCTTTGGTATGTTCAAAATTCACAATAATGGACCACAATTATCAGAACAGGCTTTAAACCGCTTATTTGAGCGATTTTACAGGGCTGAAAAAGCACGCGATCGCGCCAGCGGCGGCACAGGCTTGGGATTGGCGATAGCCAGGCAATTAGCAGAAGCCCACGGCGGTAGCCTGGATGGGGCGAATCACCCTGAGGGGGGCGTCGTTTTCACACTAACATTGCCGTTGATACCAGGCTAATCGACCTACTGGGGCTACAAAGTTTCTTTTACAGGCACCTGATTTTTAAATACCATTGATATTAAGGGGAGAATCAGCAGATTTAATCCGATCAAAATCATAAAGGTGGTGCTGAAACCGGTCAGGTCTGCCAGGGTGCCGCTGAGGTACATCCCAATGCCCTGTCCGATATTGGTGAAAGCCATCAGGATCGCATACATTGAAGCGGCGATGCGCGGGTCGACAAATTGCATCGCCGCGGCAAAATATTGGGTTTGATAGGTGCCATAAGTCACGCCAAAAAGAATAACAAGAAAAATCCCAAGTACAAGACCGTACTGCGGTGTCAAGAAAAAGGCCAATGTGGATAAAGACAGGCTGAGTAGAATAACACCAATCACCAGGGCTTTTTTGGGCGGGTATTTTTTCATCAGCCAACCGCCAAGGAAACTGCCGCCGACGATGCCCAGGCTCCACACGGAAGTGATCATGCCGGCTTCTGATAGGCTGATCCCAAATTGCGCTTCAAGGTAGGGGTTGATTAATTGATTTGCACCCAGGATGATCACAAACATCAATAAACCCATCAAGCCAGCTAAAAGGGTCCGTTTGTCAAATGCTTTAAAAGCAGACCAATCGAAACGTTTTTCAACATCCTTTTGCTTCTCATGAACAAAGAACATAAATGGGACGGGGATCAGGGTGAGGGCGGCTAACCCCCAAAACACAGACAGCCAGGAGACATTTTCAGCCAGGAAACCAACGATGGTTGCCGCAGCGATTGATCCGACAGCCCGTCCGCCGACCATGAATCCCTGGATGGTGCCCTGTTCTTCTACTGGGGTGGTATCCAATGCCAATCCATCGGTGCAGGTGTCATAGAGTGCCATCCCAAGCTGTAAGGTGAAAGAAATCGCCACATATCCCCAGAAGTGTGTCCCCGGGTTGATGAAAGGTGCGGCGACCAGGCAAAGAAATTGAACAATTAAACCAATGAAGATGTAGGGTTTGCGATGCCCAAGTCCAAACAGGTTTATGCGATCGCTCAATATGCCCAGCCCAATTTTGAGGACAAAAGGCAGCAATGCAATGAATCCAAAGATGCCAACATCTGTCATTTGTAACCCGTTATCCAGCAAGTAAAGGGCATTCAGGGCTGCAAAGAAGCCCATTATCGTCCCCTGTGTGAAATAAAGGGAACCAAAGGTCAGGTAGCGCAGGGTTTTATTTTTTGCCATGTATCCTCCAGTGTTCTCCGATGCTAAAGCAAGTATACATGATAAATGGATGTGGATTGATCCTTAAAAAGAAAAGCCCCGGGTGTTTATCCGGGGCGAAGTTGTTATTTCTTCTGATTAATCATCAAGCAGATTAGCCAAGGCATCTAAATCTGTCCTGGAGGTCAGGTCGATGGTGATTGGCGTGACAGAGACTTTCTTTTCGATCAGCAGGGCATAAATATCACTGTCTTTTTCAAGCTTGTCTGGTTGAAAAATAATGTCATAGCCCATTGGACCGTGGTTAGAAAGGGATGCTCGTGATGCAGGTACAGGAAAATAATGGCGAATTCGTGACTGCCTGGTGATTGCCAGCGGCGTTTCCGGTGTGGCGTCCATAGGAACATCAACTTTTAGCACATCAACGTCTTCTGGTAATGATTTTTCAAGCATTTTCTTTGCAATTAATTGGGTAAAGTGCCCGGCAACGCTAAAATCAATGTCTGGTGAATGTGTAAAATGGTGTTCTTTCCCTGTTTGCATGGAAACTGCAAGGGCAGGGATGTCCAGAGAAGCTGCCTCGAGGGCGGCACCGATTGTGCCTGAGACGGTCAGGGCTGAACCCACGTTCTCACCGTAGTTGATCCCTGAGACAACCAGGTCTGGTTTTTCCTTGATAACATCAAATACACCATGGTCGACGGATTGGCCCGGGGAACCATCGACAGCAAAAACATCCCAATCTCTGCCGTTAACATGAAGGGTCATCTTTTCGATGATGCCGGTTGAAGTTGCCGGCATGCTGTGGCCGGTGCTGGTCTGCTGACGAAGCGGTGCAACCACATGAACAAAGCCCAGGGTGTCGAGGGCTTCTGCTGCAGCCCATAAGCCGGGTGAGTGGATGGAGTCGTCGTTGGTTAAGAGTATTTGTATGTTTTTATCATTCATTATGGTTTGATTATATTTCCTTTAGATTGAAATTTTATAAATCTAATGTAAAGATGTGATTAAGGTTCAGGCAGGTTTAATTGCAACTCATTAGTCCTGTACTCTTGTTGTTATGTTTGGTTGCAGTGATTTGTTGATAGCTTAAACTTCCCCATTTTTACACTTCGCAGCAAAGGACTGAATTTCTTCTATCATCGCTATCAACCCATTGGTGCGCTGGGAGGAAAGATGTTTGTTAAGACCCGTTTCTTCAAAAAAGGTCAGATCAGCCTTGAGAACTTGCTCCGCAGGCTGACCGGAGAAGACCTGCATCAAAAGGGCTGCCAAGCCCTTGACGATCAGCGAGTCGCTGTCAGCCTTGAAGTACACTTTATCTTCCTGGCATTCACGGTGAAGCCAAACGGTGGACTGGCAGCCGCGCACAATATTTGCCTCTGAGCGATAGGCTTCGGGCAAGGGATCCATCTTTTGTCCGAGTTCAATTAAGTAAGCATAACGCTCATCCCACTCCGGCAGGAATGAGAAATCTTCAATAATGCTGTTTTGGATTTCCTGGATAGAAGCCATAGTTTATTTTCCTAACATCTTAAGGGCTTTTCTGATGGCAGCAACAAGTGAGTCAATGTCGGCTTTGGTGTTATAAAGCGCAAGGGATGCCCTGACGGTGCCTTCGACGCCAAGGGCTGTCATGATCGGCTGTGTGCAGTGATGCCCGGTGCGCACGGCAACGCCCTGGGTATCGAGCAAGGTGCCCAAATCATAATGGTGGATACCTTCCACATTAAAGGCGATGATGCTGGTATGTCGTTTGGCTTGGCTGTAAATTTTCAGGCCGTCGATCTCGCCCAGCTTTTCAAAGCCGTATTGAAGCACGTCATCTTCATGGGCGATCAGCTCATCAAAATTGAAATTGTTAATGTAATCAATGGCTGCAGCCAGCCCAATCGGACCCACGATGTTGGGCGTCCCAGCCTCAAACTTGAAGGGGATTTTGTTATAGGTGGTCTTTTCAACGGACACCTGGTCAATCATTTCGCCACCCCCCTGGTAAGGCGGCATTGCATCCAACCATTTTTCTTTTCCGTAAAGAACACCAATCCCGGTCGGTCCATAAATTTTGTGCCCGGAAAAGGCATAAAAATCTGCATCCAAATCCTGAACATCATGCTCGATGTGCTGAACAGATTGGGCAGCATCCACAAGCACTGCCGCCCCTGCATCATGTGCCATCTTAATGATTTCTTTCGCGGGATTGACGGTGCCCAGTGAATTGGAGACGTGGTTGAAGGCAAGGATGCGCGTTCTATCGGATAATAATTTTTCAAGCACGTCCAATTGCAAGTCGCCGTTTTCATCAAAAGGGACAACCCTGAAATGGGCACCCTGCCGCTCACATATCATCTGCCAGGGGACAAAATTGGAATGGTGTTCTAATTCTGTGACAATGACTTCATCGCCCGGTTTTATAAACGCCTGCCCAAAGGAAGAAGCGACCAGGTTTATTGCCTCTGTTGTTCCCCGGGTGAAGATGATCTCCCGGTCATGCCTGGCGTTGATGTAATCCTTTATCGTATTGCGAGCCGCCTCATGGGCTTCGGTTGCCAGGTTTGAGAGGTGATGTGTCCCGCGATGGATGTTGCTGTTGTAATTTGTGTAATAATCCACAATGGCATCGATAACCGTCTGCGGTTTTTGTGTTGTTGCTGCATTATCCAGGTAGGTGAGGGGTTTTCCATTAACAGATCTCGATAAAATCGGAAAATCTTCTCGAATTTTTTCAATATTAATTGCCATAGTGTCCTTTGCTTCAAAATTTATTTATTGAATTTTACCCGACATGCAATCATACTGGATAAATCAGTTATAAATTGATTTGATCCTATGCTGTCTTTGATGAAAAAATGATCTGAACCGGGGTTCCAATATCTGCACCCAGGGTTTTTGAAGCGTCACCATTGACGATTGCAATTGAAAGGTAACCGCTGCTGTCAATGGTTGCGATCAGGTCACCATCCTGTGCATCCCCGAAGGTGCCTGTGAGTCCGCGAATATGCTTGCCTTTGATTATCACGTTTATATCCCCAATGTTATTTTCGAATAAATCCCCCCTGAGATTTGTGCTCAGGTTCCCAAAAACATCCACCATGATCACCTCGCCCAGCCATCCCTGGTCCCCCAATGACGGTTGGGGCAATGCCATCATGATGGGGTCGTCAATCCTATCGCCCAGCCTATCCAGCGGCATGCCGTTTACAAGGTGGGCGGCAGCAGGCGCAAAGATATCCCGTCCATGAAAGGACGTACTTGGGTCAGGCAGCCAGTATTTTGACTGGTTCAGGCTGATGATTTCGATGGTCTCTCCAGTTCCATGAGCGCGCTCCAAGATGGGCGTAAGCAGGCCGTTGTCCGGTGCAACAAAGAAGTGATCGCCAATTTGGCCTGCAAGGGCACGTCGTTGGGTGCCCACCCCGGGGTCTACCACTGCCACATGAACTGTGCCGGCGGGGAAGTAAGGCAGCGCTTGTGCCAGCAGGTGCCCACCCAGGCGGACATTCTGTGGTCGAACCTGGTGGCTGATATCGATGATGTTTGCTTGAGGTGCAATACTGGTGATAACACCTTTCATCGTGCCCACAAAATGATCCTGAAGTCCGAAATCAGTTAACATGGTCAGTGTCCCATTGGGTTCCAGGGTGTAAGACTTGGAGGGGTTGTTGAAATTGGACTTAACATCGTCATAATTCAAGCCCTGTCTCAGTATTTGTGCAAAGATTTCTGGCAGGCCTGTCATACGCATGGCATTTACGGCAGACATGATGTCATATGGCACTCTGTAAAAATTGACTGAGACCTCTTTATCCTGAATGTCTAATACGGCATAGCTGGCTCGTGGATCACCGTCATCCAATCTGCCGACGCTGCCCGGGTTGATAAACAAGGTATTTCCTGCTTTTCGTTTGATTGCCATGTGGGAATGGCCGCATAGAATGATATCAGCATCCGTCATCTCAGCCAGGGCAGCCAGCCGTTCATCAGGCGTGTCCGCCCCTAAATGTTCACTGATTGATGCTGGGCTGCCGTGCGTCATCAGGATATGTTTACCTGAAATTTTACGCTGATGTGATTCTGGAAGGGTTTGTAAATATTTGATGGATTTCTTTGAAAGCGCTCGGTATGTCCAGGCAAACATGGCACGTTTATCCGGGTTATTGACTTTTTGCCATCCCGTCTTTCGATATGCTTTACTGATGACTTTTTTGTCATAATTCCCGAGAATGTTCATGACCCGTTCATTTTTTGACCACGCCACCACTTGTTCAGGATGCGGACCGTAACCCGTTAAGTCGCCCAGGTTTAATATCATTTGATCTGCCGCAAGATGTTGGGCGTGGCGCAGGACGGCTTTGAGGGCGGGTAAATTACCGTGAATATCGGAAATGAGGGTGATTTTCATCGAAGAATTTCTCAAATATGGCTACAGGCTTTGATTTTGATAAAAGGTCGCCAAAGATGGGTCAATTAATTCTGCTAATTTCTCCCAGGTTTGTTCATCCTTATGTTTTTGCCAGTTTTCTATAAAAGTATTATACGCGTGTTGTCGAGCGAGTTTCCGATCTTCAATTAAATGATGAATCCCGGGGAGCAATCTTCTTACTCGCCTGGCATGGCCAAAATACCCTTGCCTTCGGTTTTGTTCCAGCGCGATAAATTCAGGCAGCCAGGTAACCCACACATCACAATCGTGAATTTCACCCAGCTGATCCTGAATTTCTTTCATAATCTCAACAAAAGGGAGCAAGCTTTGCTGGTAAAGGGGCGCGAAAATTTCCATGGTGTACCGCAAATGCTTGCCGGCGATGCGCATGGCATGCAAAGGCTTAACGTTATTTGGAGCATAAATGGTTCCCTGGTAGCTGAGGAAATTTTCCAGTCCTTTTTGGATTGATTCGGATGCCGCCTGGTATAAGGCGGGTGGATAAATTGAGACAGGTTCTTCCCCCGGCATTTTCAGAACGGTATGAATCCTGTTGAGTGTCCCCTTTGCCTGTAAAACCTCAATGGAGGACTTGACATTTTCCTGCGCTTTTTTTCGATTTTGTTTTAGCCTTAATAAAAGGCGCCTGTAGCCATGTTTATATTCACCCGCCACATCTCCCATCAACAAGCCTTTGATAAGTTGAATTTGGACATCTAAATCCCTGGCTTGACCTAGAGCCTTTGTGATACCTTTAAATTCGCGCCGCCAGATTTGAGCAGTGTCATCCGGCAAGTACAAACTGAAGAGATTCAGCGCTGTCCTCAACCTGCGGGAGGCAACTCGCATTCGATGGACATACTCAATATCTTTTGCCTTTAATGCGCCATCAATTTCGCATTCAAATTGATGGACCTGCTCAAGGATGTAAGCTGTGCCGAAACGATAGATTTCTATTTGATCTTTTGTTTCCATGGTATTTTCTCAACCCCGGGTATTGTGGAAATGTTTACCCGGCACCTGGAATTAAAAAACCGGCATTTAAAAAAGCCGGCGTGGTTGGATTGGATATTCAAGAAGGTGTTGTTTAATTTTCATCCTCATCTGCCCATTCATCATCTGAAATATCAATCTCTAATAATTCACCCGTGGCAATAAAGATGGTTCGTTCACAGATATTGGTCACGCGGTCTGCCATGCGTTCAATGTTGTGGACCACCCACATAATGTAGCTGGAATGATCAATGATTTCCGGGTTAGCAATCATGGCGTTGACGTTCTTGTGATAAACCTGGTTGTAAAGATCGTCGACCAGATCATCCTCTTTTGGTATCCGGTAAGCCATGTTGACATCTTCGTTGATGAAAGCGCTGAGGGCACGATGAAGCATGCTGACTGCCAGGTCTCCCATGCGAGTGATCTCCCGGATCGGTATCGGCGTTTCATCATCGCTGATTCGGACAGTGATTTTTGCAATTCCTTTGGCGTAATCGCCCATCCGTTCCAGTTCCGTGATCACTTCGAGGATCGCTGCCAGCAAACGCAGGTCATGGGCAATGGGTTGTTGGGTTGCAAACAGGATCAAAACACGGTTCTCAATGGCGTATCGTTTTTCGTTGATCCGTTCATCATCGAGGTATACCAGTCTTGCTGCTTTTTTATCCCTTTGCTTGAGTGTGTCAATTGCATTCAGCATGGCTTGTTCCACCATGCTTCCCAGCAGCAGGACTTCATCCTGTAGGTGATGTATTTCTCGATCTAATGTTTGACGAGGCATGATTTTCTCCTCAAAGGCTGCTTTCAGGCATCTTTATTGTATAACAATCTATCCAAAGCGACCAGTGACGTATTGTTCTGTTTGTTCGCTTTGAGGGTTTGTAAAAATTTGTTCAGTTGCGCCGAATTCTACCAGCCAACCAGCGCGATCTTCATCAATCATCAAGAATGCTGTGAAGTCAGACACCCGTGCAGCTTGCTGCATGTTGTGAGTTACGATCACAATGGTGTAGTCTTCTTTAAGGTTTTCCATCAATTCCTCAATCTTCAATGTTGAGATTGGGTCAAGGGCAGAAGCCGGTTCATCCATTAAGATCACCGCTGGTTCAACAGCGATTGCCCGGGCGATGCATAAACGCTGCTGCTGCCCCCCAGAAAGCGCCAACCCGGACTGCTCGAGCTTATCATTGACGTCATCCCAAAGCGCGGACTTGCGCAAACTTCCTTCTACAATCTCCTCAAGGATTTTCTTTTTATGAATGCCATATAAGCGTGGTCCATAGGCAACATTATCAAATATGCTCATTGGAAAGGGATTGGGTCGCTGGAAGACCATGCCAACCCGCTGACGGATGTCCACCACGTCCACACCGGGCTCGTAGATATTTTTCCCGTTCAGCAAGACCTGTCCTGTAACCCGGGTGCCATTGATGAGGTCATTCATTCGGTTGAATGATCGCAATAAGGTGGACTTCCCGCAGCCCGAAGGGCCGATCAATGCTGAGATTTTGTTTTCCGGAATCTCAATTGAGATATCTTTGAGGGCGCGAAATTTGCCATAATAAACGGATAGGTCAACGGCAGCCATTTTGACAGGTAAGGATTCAAAGCTGGGTGTCCCCGCACTTTCACCAATATGAATCCTCGATTCAATCTTTTTCTCTTTTGGTGCTATTGGGGGATGGGTGGATATTGTTTCCTGCTGATTGGTTAAATTCATTAATTTCAAATCTTGTTTATTTCTGGTTAATTAGCTTTCATGGATAGATACTAAACAATGCAGTTCAATTAATCTTAACATTTTTATTTCAAAAATAGGCATTGATTCAGTTAAAAATGGATGAAAACTGGTAAATAAAGGGTTAACATCATGCGATTGGCAGTGAAAAATAGAATGTACTCCCGACACCTTCATCGCTTTCAGCCCAAATATATCCGCCATGGGATTCGATCATGTGCCTGGATATGGATAATCCCAATCCAGTACCGCCGCCAGCACGGGCTCGGTCTGCTTTATAAAAACGTTCAAAAATTCTTCCGAGGTCTTTTCTTGCAATCCCAACACCAGAGTCTTTGACAAAAAACACAATTTGTTCGCCATCCTGGTAGGCATTGAGGGAGATCTCACCATCCGGGGGAGTGAATTTGATGGCATTATGAACCAGGTTGATCAGCACCTGGGTAATGCGATTGGGGTCCGCAAAAACGGCCGGCAGGTCAGGTTGACAGTTCAATGTGAGTTTCAGCCCAGCGCGTTCTGCTTGTAATGCCATTCGTTCAAAAGCTGGCTGAAGCAGTTCACAGGGCTGAATACGATGGAATGACAGTGGCACTTTACCCGATTCAATTTTTGACAATTCGAGCAGTTCGTTGACCAGTTGAGTCAGGTTATCGATTTCTGTTTCCATGCGTAAAATGAAACGCCGTGCAGCGGGTGGGTCCTCAAGAGCGCCTTCCTGGAGTGTCTCCGCCAATGCTTTCATGCTGGCAAGAGGTGTGCGCAGTTCGTGGGAAACATTGCTGATGAAATCACGTCGCACGGTCTCAAGGCGCCTCAATTGTGTCAGATCCTGGATGAGGAGCAAGGTGCTGCCAGGCAGAAGTGCTTTCAAGGGGATGCCAACCACTTGCAAAAACATGTGGTTAGGTCCAATTTCGAGCATGGTGCTCTGTCGATCGCCATCTTTAGCCATGCGCCAAAGCTCTACCAGTTGATGATATCGCAGGACTTCTACAATAGAGCGTTCCAGTTCCTTATTTTGATTGATCTGAAAGATTCGTTCTGCGGCAGGATTGAGCAATTTAACCCTGCCCTCAGAATCCGTGATGATCACCCCGTCTGTCATCTGGTTGAGAACTGCTGAGAGCATGCCCCTTTCACTGGTGAGAGTTTCAATTTGTTTGCCAAGGTTTTGTGTGATATCCTGCAGCGCTTGGCTCAAATCATTCAATTCCCCGGCTTTTTCTGGGAAATCAAGACCCGAAAAATGACCGAAGCTCATTTCTTGTGCTGCAATGGTCAACTTTTCTGCTGGAAGCTGCTGCCGATCTTTAACAATCAGAGCCACGACGATCATTGCTGTTAGACCAATCAGCAGGATGCTGATCATGTATCTAAAAATGGCTGCGGTGCTGTCACTGAATAAGTCCGCGGAACTTTGCACTTGAAGAAGACCAACTTCATTAGATTCTGAATCCTGGATGACTTTTGTATAAACGGCAGTGTTTTCCACTATTGCAAAGGCCTGTCCTTCTGTTAAAGCTGAAGTCAGCCCAAATATGGTTGAAGGTGCCTCACCAGAATTTGATGAAGCAACCAAACTTTCGTCCATGTTGAGGAAAGCCACCTCGATATTTAAAGTTTCAGATAGCTGTTTTGCGTAAGCTTCAAGTTGGGATGCTTGGTCAGGCGCACCATAATAGGGGCGTGCCTGGATTTCGATCAGCTGTGCAGTATTTGAGAGCTGGTCTTGCAAATATCTCGCGCGGCGGTCATGCAGGTCAGCCGCGATTACAAGGCTTAAGATCGTTATTATTAAAACAAAGATGATCAGGAAAGGCAGAAGGACCTTCCATCGAAGTTGACGATGCATCAACTATCCTTCAAAGCGATAGCCGGCACCCCGAACGGTTATGATGCGACGCGGATTAGCAGGGTCCCGTTCAATCTTTTCTCGCAGCCAGCGTACGTGAACGTCAACCGTGCGGCTGTCCCCGATAAAATCCCATCCCCAAACACGCTCAAGGATCATCTCGCGTGAAAGAACCTGCCCTTGGTGTTGGGCAAAGAAAGTTAACAACTCATATTCTTTTGGTTTGAATGGGACGACTTTCTCATCCACGAGGATTTCACGGCGGGTCATATCTATCCGCAAATTATCAAAATCTAAAATTTCAGATTTGCGCTTGCCGTCCTTCGCCTCTTGCTGATCGATCTCTTCACGGATCAATCGCACCCGGCGGAGCATCGCTTTGACGCGGGCGATGAGTTCACGCATGCTAAAAGGTTTTGAGAGATAATCATCCGCACCGACCTCGAGGCCGACCACGCGGTCAATTTCGTCATCCCTGGCAGTCAGCATCAACACTGGTGTTGCCATCTCCTTGCGTAATATTCGGCAAACCTCAAAGCCGTCAATGCCTGGCAGCATCACATCCAGGATGATCAGGTCAGGTTTTTGTTCACGTGCTATTTCGAGGGCTTCATTGCCGTCCCCCGTTGTCAGGACATCATAACCTTGTTTCTTGAGGTTATAAGCCAGTGTTTCCTGAAGGGAAATCTCGTCATCAACAACTAAAATTTTATCAACCATACATCCTCCTTACTGATTCCAGCAGCGCGGTAAATTTATCCGCCAGTTCTTTGCGTGAAAATTGATTCTCAATGATCTTCCTGCCGTTTTCACCTAATTTCTGGCATCTTGTTTGGTCGGACGCCAGCTCATAAATTGCATCAGAGAGGGCTTTTGGATTTCCGGGGGGAACTGCTATCCCGGCATTTCCTGCTTCAACCACCTCTCGAATGACACCGTCAATTGCTAAAATCACCGCTCTACCGGCTGCCATGTAATCGAAGACCTTGTTGGGGTAGGTCGTTTTATACATCTCAATCGGTTTTAATATCGCCAGGCAAGCATCTGATGCTGCAAGCGCTTCTTTCATCTCAAGCTTAGGCACTGGCGGAAGGAATAAGACATTGTCCAATCTTTTTTCGGTTGCCAGGGATTGCAGTCGTGTTTTTTCCTTGCCTGATCCCAGCAAAAGGATCAGGATATCGTCGCGGCTTTTAAGGTGCGCTGCTGCTTCCAAGACCACATCCAGGTCGTTTGATAACCCATGTGCGCCTGCGTATAAAACAATAAATTTTTCATCCAGGTTATGTTCTTCTCGGAAAGCTAGGCCATCTGATTGGGGATCGAACATATCAGGATCAGCGCCGTTGGGTATCAGTGAGACCTTTTCTGCGCCCCTGGCTTTAACATGGTCAATAAACCCGGGTGAGTTGACCATCACATGGTCAGCGTGTTTATAAAGGAACTTTTCAAGCCATTCTGACAGCCGGATCAGTGGTTTGTTTTTCAATACGCCAACAGCAACGGCAAAGGCAGGCCAAAGGTCGCGCACCTCAAGTAAAAAGGGTTTGTTCTTGAGACGGGCAAGCAGCCATGCGGTTGGCCCCTGGAAAATAGGGGGTGTGGTGCCCCAGACAAGATCTACTTTTTTAACGAACAAGCCGTTGATGAAGGATGAGATCATAAAGCTGAAGAAGCTGAACACCCGCCAGATAAAGGAGCGATGCAAGGCGGGAAGGGTAAAGCTTCTGATAATTGTCACACCCAAATCGTCAATTTGTTTGCGGCTTTTTTCCGTTCTGCTTGTTCCGGTGAGGTAGCTGACCGGGCTGGCGATGATGGTCACCTGGTGTCCCTGTTGGGCGAGGTGTCGTGCCAGTTCATGATGGCGTGTGCCGCCGGGTTCGTCCAAAGCCGCAAAGGCCTGGTGGATCAGCAGGATGTGCATATTGTTAACATTTTACTCGATTCTAATCAAGCCGTGTGAGAAAGCCGGGCAGCATAAGGTCATCCCACAGGTCAACTTTAGATCTAAATGAGTAAATGGAATTATTATCGATTATTCAAATTGGAAATCTGATTGGAACCTGATCGGCAAAATGCCTGAAATCTCAGCCTTCACCATCAATGCAGCTTGCTTGAGTCCATAAGCAGGGGACTGCCATCCCCAGTTTGGCTGTGCGTCAATATTGCCAAGCAATCGTTCGCCCCCTCTGAAAAGACAGATTTTGACGACACCGTCGATTTGAAGCCAAAAAGAAAAATCAGGGCCAGAGAGTATTAATTGGTTCCCGGCTACTAGTGACCAATCCCAATCTGGTAAAAGCCAGCTTAATTGGGCGGTATGGATTTTGTCATCTGGCGCTTTATAAGGAAGAACAAGGTCTTCCACAAGCCATCCGCGATCCTTAGTTTTTAATGTGCGCTGGTGACGGGCGCCGAGTTTACAAAATCCGTCATGTTCTGCAGTCACCCTTTTGATTTGACCAAACTCGTCAATTTCGTGGGCGATGATTTCTGCCTGTGCCCAATCCAACCAGAGGAATCGCCCGGCACGGGTCATCTGGTCCTGACCGTCAAGGACGAGGGTGTTGTGAACCCGGGTTGAAGAAAGGACGTTGTCCCAGGGCGGGGCGGCATTGTATTGATAGGTGCCGGGGTCTATGGCGATGTTCACGCCCTGCCGCCAGAGATCGACATGAAGCTGATCTGCATGGGAAGGACGGTCTGTGAAATGTGCGGTGTGAATGAATGCACGCCCGTCTTTTTGATCCAGCCGGAGCATATCGAGCGCCTGGGCTTGTTTTTGATTGTTTGCGCCTTCTGCCTGTATCTCAAACCAGTTTGCCATTTCCGAAAGCTTTGGCTGCTGATAAATATCAGCGTTCAGGAAGGCTTTGGCAGCCGCATCGACAACCGGTCGGTAATCGTCATGAGCTAATTGTATCAAAGGGAAAATATAAGCGCTGTCGTTAGCCCCCAGGTTCGGTATCTGTCCGGTATCGGGGTCTGTTAATGCCCACAACCAGCGCACAGCAACTTTCAGGCGGTCAGTGCTTGCAGCAGGCCAATCCTTTTTCGCAGTTCGCATTAACTGGTCAAGATACAATGCCAGCTGGAGCATCAGCCGATGGTAATTTGTACTGTGCTGGATGTAAGTGCCGAATTCAGTGACCTGATTTTGCAGCGCCCAATTAAACCAGCGCCAACCCAGCTCCTGCCATTTTTCAGCCTGGGGATGCTCTGCAAAGTACAGTCCAGCTGTAAACAGCCCGGCAGCCTCTGAAAGCAGGTGATTATTATTTTGAGCACGCGAATAAACCAAAGTCGGCGGAATGCGTTGTGCGTGTTCAATAACAGCCTGCCAGAGCCGCCTGCGCTTCTCCGGTGTAGATAGCGCTGAAGGAGCAAAAACGCGATCGCAAAAAACAAGCGCCATTAAACGTATCGCGACCTCCTGGGCGGACTGCCACTGCCGTCCAAGGTTAGGGGGATGTGCTTCCAAAAAGGTGAGGGTTTTTTCCCAGAAATCCTGCGCATATTTTTCATCACGGCTAACAGCATAAGCTCTTGCCAATGTGATCGCCCATCCAAAACGCGCTGGCTCCCAGATAAATTTGATGTCCTTTTCAGGCTGTATCTTTTCAAGCGCCGTCCAGTGCTTTTGTGACGCTCCAGTGTGTAGATTGAGAGGAACCTGGTGAACACCAAACAGGCAGACTGTGCCCGCCCTTATCAAATCTGCCTCTTCAAGCAGTTGATCGCGTTGTGCTGCCGTCATTTCAGGAAAGCCATTGAAAGGCGGCAGGCTGGGTTTGCCGTTGAAAATAGACATTTTTCCGGGCGTTAACCTGCGGAAGTGTCCGGTCGCTAAACCCACCTTGTAAAGCGTGTAATACCAGAGCTTGGCCAGCCCCAACTCATCTATGGCTTTAATGGCTTTTATCAAGGGATTCATTTGGTGTATGGCTTTTTGTAATTGCTTGAGTTAGAAGTGCATTTGAAGCCGAAAAATTATTAGATTGTAACCGCTACCTTTTCACTGCTGCGCAGTGATTCTACGGCAGCGAAAGAAGCCTGGATGACGCCTAATAACTGGTCATAAGGAATGGGCGGGGTTTTTCCATCCTGAATTGCATTTCGGAAAGCAAGCCAGGCATCTTTGTGGCCTTTATCCTGCGCCAGGTGATGACGCTTGACCTTTTTATGACCGTTCGCCACCATTTCAAGGCTTCGCCAATCATGTAAGGCAGCAGCACGACCGCTGGTGAAGACTTCTACAAGCTCTTTTGGATAGGATTTATCACCGTTCGCAAGGTAGCTTACCACCCCAATGGATCCATCAGGGAAGCGGAAATTCATGACCACATTGTCCTCATGATATTTGCCCTGGTCTGGCAAGCCCTGGGTGGTGACTTCGACGGGGTTTTCACCCACCAGGAAGGTCAGAAAATCAATAAAATGGCAGGCTTCACCGATGATGCGACCGCCGCCGACTTCCGGGTCCATCAGCCAATGGTCTGCAGGTAAGAGGTTGGCGTTTACCCGGTAATGTGCAAAAAGCGGCTCCTGGCGAGCGTCAATAAATTCTTTCAATTGTTTTGCCAATGGGGCGAACCGGCGGTTGAATCCAAGCATCAACAAAGGTTGATCTTCCTTTTGCAGCGCTTCTTTGATCTGGTCCAGCTGTTCCTGGTTGATTGCTAGCGGTTTTTCGCAGTAAACATTTTTACCTGCCTCAAAGGCTTCCAGGATTTGCGGTGTATGCAGGTTGTGACGTGTCAGGATGGCGATCATATTGATGGCGGGGTCATCAATGACCGACTTTGGATCGCTGGCAGCAAAGCCAAATCCAAAGCGCTGTGCCGTGTGGTGGGCACTGGTGCCGGAGGCTGAAACGATCCCAACAGGCGCAACCCCGCTGACCTTGTTGACCACTGGCAGGAAGGTGGCATTTGCATAGTTCCCTGCCCCCAAAACGCCCAGCGCCAGTATTTCACCGGGTTTTACCCGAACGGTTGGTGCTGCCAGGTTCGGGATGCGATTTTCTTCAGGCAGTTCACCTTCGCCGTAGGTGAGAAGAACACCCATGTGGGGAGTCCCTCCTGTGATCAGCGTATAAGCACGTTCGCCCTCTTCGATGGCAAACCTGTGTGTGATCAGGGGAGCGACATCTAATTTCCCCTGGTCGAGAAGTTCCAGGAAGGCAAGCATATTGCGGTTTTCAGTCCAGCGTACATAACCAATGGGATAATCCTGGCCGTTCTCTTCATAATCTTTGTCATAACGACCTGGTCCGTAGGACCTTGAGACAATTAATGCCAGTTCCTTTTCATAATAGGATTTGCGTGGGATTTCCATGCCAACAGCCCCCACAGCGACAACCCTGGCTTTGTCCCGGGCGATTTCGCCTGCAAGCTCAACCGGGTCATTTGATTTCGCATCCGCACAGATTAATACCGCATCCATACCCTGTCCATTTGAAATAACTTCTGAAGCTTCAACAGCTTTATCCCGGGTCACTGCTTTATGTGCGCCCATTTCTTGTGCAAAATCAACACGTTTTGGGTCAAGATCAACAGCCAGCACCTGGCACCCGGCAGCATTGGCAATACCGGTGGTGAGCAATCCAAGCAATCCCAGCCCAATGACGGCAACACGTGCACCCACACCAACTTCTGCCAACCGAAAACCTTGCATGGCAATCGCACCGATGGTGGTGAAGGCTGCCGATTCGAAATCAACAGAATCTGGGATCCGAGCCAAAAGGTTTTGTGGCACTGATGAAAATTCAGCGTGGACGGCGTGCCCGCCGCCTCCGCATGCAACACGATCACCGACCTTGAAGCCTTCCAATCCGGGTCCGACTTTGACAATCGTGCCGGCTGAAGAGTAACCCAAAACCATTGGTTGATCGAGTTTGTTCATCGCTGCCTCAAATGTTGGGATGAGGCCATCTCGCTGTGCTTTACTGATAACCTGGCGAGCCAGGTCCGGGCGCGATTTTGCTTTCCCAACCAGGCTTTGCCTCGCAAATTCAACAAGCATCCGCTCTGTTCCCGCTGAAACAAGGGAGGCAGATGTTTTTACGAGCGCGCTTCCTCTACTAATTTGCGGTATAGGAACATCAACAACCTGGGTTTCACCTGTTTTCAGATTTTGCAGCATTTGTTTCATAAGATTTCACTCTTTTGTAATTGATGATGATAATAAAATTATAGCGCAATCCATGATTTGACGGTATGCAGATTAATCAGTTTATGCTTTTTAATCGGTTAAAACAAAAAAAACGGGCCTCAGCCCGTTATTATAAAAAATTATTTTCATTAAGAGTCTTTTGCTTTTTCTGATTTGCTCTCGGTTTTTGTTTCAGATTTACTTTCAGGTTCTTTCTTGCTGGAATCTTCTTTTTCAGATGTGTAGGTTTGCCCGCTTGGGGACCGATTGTCGGTTGCGTAAAAACCTTTCCCTTTAAAGACAATACCGACCGGCTGGTAAACCTTCCTTAAGGTAGGCTCACCGCATTCCGGACATACTGTTAACGCCGCTTCTGTAAACTTCTGATATTGGTCGAAGCGAATTCCACAATTATCACAATGATAGGTATAGGTAGGCATAACGACTTTCCTGATTTTAATCTTCTCCGATTATAGCTCTCTTAGGTATGGTTTGCAAGTAAAACAGCGGGACTCTTACGGATTTCTAACGCTCAAGGCTCGAGGAAGGAGGGACGTTTTGTTATTTTGCTTTGGTCATCATTGGTATAATGCCAGCATCCAGCATGCAAAAAAAAACAGGCTGGTTTGTAATCCTGCTTATTATTAACGCTGTTTAATTAACGTCACTTGCGCAAAATACACATCAAACAGATATAATCCCCACCCGCAGTTGTGCTGAAGGCACCAGCACGATCAGAAAAATACAGCATGAATTTTAATATTTAGATCGTCCAGGGTCTCCTGACCCTGGGCAATTCAGATTTAGACATCGTAAAGTCTATATAAGGGATTACCCATAAACTTGCTGCAAAATTCGAAATGCACAGATTTTTTATTAAGACTAGGAAAATTTTATTCGTTGTGCTGCAAACCTTATCGCCCATAGAATTGTACGGGCGATAAAACGGATGATGAATCCTAATCCCATGGACTGCAAGGCTTCCATCATTATTCTTTGGTAATATTTCACCACCCCTGCTTCGGTTTTGCTGGCTTCATCTTCGGAAATGCCAATTGCTTCTGAATAGTTTTTTCGTCTTTGTTCATCTAAAACCCAGGGCAAAGTCTCACCAACAACCCCACCTAAAACATATCTTAACGTCATTGTGAGAATAAAACCGAGCCTGACCTGTTTGCGATCAGGTTCAAAACCCGCATCTCGCAGACCGTGTAAATAGTTTTCAAAACAAACCTGATCGAGTTCCTCGGCACGGGTGCTCGGAAATTTTGAGAATTCAAATGCAACTCCAATTAACGCTGCCAATTCTGCGCCAACTGGTGCAATTCCCGCATATCCCCAATCAATGGCAATGAATTTCCCTTTTCGATAAAATATATTTTGAGTGAAAGCGTCTTGATGGCAAAAAGTCTGGGGAAGCTCATCTAAGCTGTTTACCAAACGGGGGAATTCATCCCACAATGCTAAGGTCATTGGCAAACTTAAGCCGGGAAGTAAAGCTTTTACAATAGGATGATCAGGGTTTTGTTTAATAAAATCAACCATTGGGGTGGCATGCATGAGGTATTTTCGCAACCAATCACGGCTGACCCATTGATCTTCCGGTATTGATTGTCCTGCCAGGAAAACGCCGTTGAACAGCCCCAATTGATAGGCTGTATCAATAAATTGATTGATGTGCCAGGGATGTTGAAATTCATCCTGGACATCTTCCATGAGTATACAGACAGACCCGTCAGGATTTTTGAGAATGGCATACTTTTCTGGTAGAGAGATAATTTCGGAGAGTTGTTCAAGAAATTCTGATTGATAAATTTGGATTTCACGCCGCCAGTAGCGGAAACCATTTGGATCTGTGACATCCTTATCGGGGTCGATTTTTTTCATGATCATCGACCAGGGTTCTCGTTGGCCTCGTATTGTGGCAAAACCAGCCAGCCTGTAGATTTTTGAAGCCGCTTCCAAGCCGCCAGTTATGCGGGTCATTTGCCATTCTTTCAATTCTAGTTCAGGATCAAGAAAAACACGTTTGAGCAAATTGACGAGATATTCCGTTTTTAAGATGGTACGATCATTCTCTTCATTCATTTATCAGCTCCTTGTTTTTGAAGGGAGTAAATTCCTTTCGCAGTATGACGAAAAAAGATAATAAACCAAGCAAAGCCGCTCCAAAAACCAACGCAATCATCCCAAATTTATCAATGGCAGCACCACCCCAAAACATCGAGAGGGAAAAACCTAAATTGAATGCCATGGATGTGAGGGCTTGCAACCTTCCCTGGAAAGCCGGTTCTGCCTGTGCAGCCACTCGGCTGGTGTTCCAAACAGCCTGCGAAAAAGTGGCAGCACCCAGGATGGCAAATGGGATCATTGAAATGTATCCAGTTGGTAAAAGTGCAAAAGCCGTGATCGCCAACGCGCTGACTATCCCCAATATGGCGTAATTGCGAGTGGGGTGTTTCCCAGCACTTTGATAGCCTGCGAAAGCCGCTCCTCCCAGGGCACCCAGGCTTCCAGCTGCGGATAGCAATCCCAAGTCGACAATGGTGCCGCCTGATTTTTCAACAATGGCAGCCAGCAACCCAATAATTGGACCGCCAAAGAGGACGGTCACAAAGGTCAACAATAATGGATGCAAAAGTGCTGGTTTCTGACTCAGATAATGAAAGCCTTTCTTCATATCCGTGAAGATCTGTTTTAGTTTAAATCGGTTGGAGTGTTGGTTGGGTTCTGATGAATATTTTTTCAATCCCCACAGGCAGCCCACTGCTGAGAAATAAGTGAGCGCGTTTAAGATGAAAGCCAGGACCAGGCCAAGAAAATCCAAAAAAAAGCTGCCCAAGGCATTAACCGCGATCATGGCAGAGGTTTCTGTAATGGCGTTGATCGACACTGCGGGTCGAACTTCTTCAGGTGGGACGACCTCCGTGAGAAAGACTTTATATGCCGGTCTGGAAAATAAGGCGATCAACCCATTAATGACAGACCAAACGTAAATGTGCCATACTGCAATCTGGTCAAACCATACCAATAGGGCGATAATGACTGTTGCAATTGCCCCAACAACCTGCCAGGAGATCAAGAGGCAGCGCCTGTCCACATGGTCGGTGATCACCCCACCTAAGGGCATCATGACCAGGGGGATCGAACCAAGGATCCCAATCCAACCCACAGCCAAGGCTGAACGGGTAATGATTGCAACCAGCCACGCTTGTGCAAGCTGCTGGAAGCGATCGCCGGCATAAGAACTGGCCATACCGATCCAAAGACGTCGGAATTGCGATCTGCGCATGGGTGCAGGGAGGAGGCTATTGAATTTTTTCCTAGGATGCTTTTTCGATTGGATTTTAGGTCTGTCTGCCATCATTTTCACTCGAAAACACGTCTGAACTTGCTTATTGTGGGTGCGTGGTGAGATTTGATTGATTAAACTTCAGAGACATTAAACCTAGTTTAATGTATAGCGCATTTCTATATAAATTTCAAATTTTCCTTGCCAGGGAGTAGGACATTTTAGCTTTATCTTGCCAACCCGTTAGGGGGAGTCTTCCGGTTTTCTAATACCCAAAGTGGGATTATGCAGAAAGTTTTCCTGTTTGGTCAGGTTTAATCTTCACTGGTATAATGCCGGCATGCAAAAAAACAGGCTGGTTACAGTCACGCTGCTCTTGATAAGCGTGGTTTTATTATCTTCGTGTGCACAGGTTACCCCGCAGAATGAAATGACACCCACACGCACCCTGGATGGCACGCTGCGCCCTTATCCATCAGACACGCCTTCTGCCACGCCTTTACCAACGGACTACGTCAGCCCAACTCCTTCGCCAACCATCACGCCGACGGCGACACCCGTCTATTACGACGTCCGTGAAGGTGATGATATGTATGGCATCGCTTTCTGGTACGGCATCAGCCCCCAAGCAATCATGACTGCCAATCCGACCGTCAACCCAAGGATGATGGGGCCGGGGACGACTTTGTTGATTCCCATTACCCCTGTGGCAGGTGCAACAGCAACGGCAACTTTAGCCCTGACACCGACCCCAACGCCACCGTATACTGCTTTAGATGAGCCAAATTGCTATCCTGATGCCCTGGGGGGCTTGTGGTGTTTTGTGCTGCTTGAGAACAACCAGGGGGGTGCATTGGAAAATGTTTCTGCAGAGGTCACTGTGGATATGGGCGAAGAAACACTTACTGGAACGGCAATGATGCCCCTGAACCTGCTGCCAGCAGGTGCTTCCCTGCCGCTGGTGGTTTATTTCGAGGGTCCAATTGCAGAAACCTTTTCCGTTTCTGCTGAGGTTGATTTTTACTTACCCGTGATGCCTGACGACCAGCGTTATTTAGACCTTGAATTAACCAACCAAAATGTCACCATCAGTGAAGATGGCGCTCGTGCTGAGATCAGCGGTACCGCGGTCATTCCTGAAGAGAGCACGGGGGCACGATATTTATGGATCAATGCCACTGCCTTTGACCGGGATGGGAATGTTGTTGCCACTCGCCGATGGGAGGGTGACAGTGCCTTTTCAGCCGGGGAGCAGGCAGCATTTGATTTGACGCTTTACAGCCTGAGTGGCGCGATTGATCGGGTCGAGATCCTGACTGAGGCGCAGGCAGCACAACCTGAGGATTGAGGTGATTATGGGAACCGTGGACTGCAATCATCCTGTGTGGGGAAAACGAACCTATATCATGGGGATCATCAATGTCACACCGGATAGTTTTTCGGGTGACGGCCTCCTGGAGTCCAAAAACGTCATTGGTGCAGCTGTGGAACAGGCTGGGAAATTTTTACAAGAGGGCGCAGATATCCTTGATGTTGGGGGTGAGAGTACGCGGCCTGGGGCAGACCTCGTTAGCGCAGAAGAAGAAATCAGTCGGGTGGTTCCGGTGATTGCGGAAATCAAGAAGGTTCACCCGGATGCTTTGATCTCTGTGGATACCTACAAGGCATCGGTTGCGCGAGAAGCATTATCTGCAGGTGCGGATTGGGTGAATGATGTCTGGGGGCTTCGGGCAGACCCGGAAATGGCACCCGTTGTTGCAAATTTTCATGCACCGGTCATCCTGATGCATAATCGATCAAAAGCCGGTTCTCCTGAAGTTCAAGAACGCCTTGGGGGACGATATGTCGGTGCAGATTATGCCGATTTAATTGGCGAAATTTGTGAAGAATTGATGGAAAGCGTTCATCTGGCGCATCAGCATGGCGTTTCGGATGATTGCATCATCCTCGACCCGGGCATTGGCTTTGGGAAAACGGTATCACAGAATTTGGAACTCATGGACCACCTGGGCGAAGTAAAAGCCCTGGGGTATCCCATGCTGGTTGGACCGTCCCGCAAATCATTTATCGGGTATACCCTTGAACTTCCGCCTGATGAACGCATTGAAGGAACCGCTGCCGCAGTAGCCCTGGCAATTGACCGAGGTGCGGATATTATCCGGGTACACGACGTCAGGACCATGACACGGGTGGCGCGGATGACTGACGCAATCGTCAGGCGCAAACGCTGATTTCCCCGCAAAATCATTAAGAAAATAAAAAGAGGAAGTTGAACTCAGTCCAGGATGTCATGCACGTTTTGGATGGCATCATCTAAACTTTCCCCAAGGAAAGTCCCCCCCATTTTATCCCGCTCCTTGATGTTTGCATTGAAATAACGCCCGCCAAAACCAAGCTTAGGTTTTTTGGGAAGATTGTCCAACATGGCTTGCATCTTGTAAAGCGGTCGAGCGCTTAACTCGGAGCTGACAGAAAGAATGACCATATCTGCACCGGTATCTTCTGCATAGAACACCAGGTCATCGACGGGCAGGTCCTGGCCCAAAAACTCAACCTGGTAACCTTCACGGCGTAATAAAACAGCAAGCATTAATGAGGCGATCTCGTGAAATTCTTCTGGTCCGCAGCCGACAAGGAGGGTTGGGGCTGCGCTGTAGATTGGGAAGGCTTGCAGCAAGTTCAGTAATATGCCGCGGATATAGGCAGAAGCATAATGTTCTGTAGCAATGCGGATCTCGCCCCGGTACCAGGCTTCACCGATTTCATAGAGACAGGGGGAAAAGATCTCAAAAAAGATCACTTTCAAATCGAACATGCTCTGAACGGAATCGATGATTTGTTTTGCTTCAGCTTCGTTCCGGGTGGTCAGTGCTGTGAACAATTTTTTTGCGTATACTTCTGTGGAAAATCCGGGTTTTTTGGATGGTTCCGGGGGTAATACTGAGGGAAGCGCCTCAGGCCACAGTCCATTTTTTCGCAGGTTTTTGTACTCCAGAACGGCATTGCTGATCGAAAGCCCGTCATCCAGGCGGTTGGTGATCCAGCGAATGATCTCGATATCCCTTTCTGAATACAGCCGGTAATTATTGTCGAGGCGTTCTGGTTCCAGCAGGTCATAACGCCTTTCCCAGGCGCGCAAGGTGACGGTTCGCACGCCACTTCGTTCGCTGACAACCTTGATGGTGTACTTCGGATCTTTTGAAAATTCTGCAATTGAGACCATGGTTTTTTCCTTAAAGCTTAGACAATCCTATTACCGATTTTACCGCGAAATCCAGCTGCTTGCTGAGAAAAGTTCTTCCAGGAATACTGATCGCTCGCGCTCTGTCATAGGGCGCGGCTTGGCATAATCTTGCAGTTTTGCTGTTAACAGCTCGGTGCTCAATAAATGACCCTCGTAGATGGTGTGGCGCTGGATCACTTCCCAGCTTGTTTGCTGGATGTTTTCGCCCTCGATCGTCACGCCCATCTGGTCAAAAAATAAATTTCCAAGTCCGTAATCAATGAAAGCGCCGCTCTCAAAAGCCATACCTTTTGGTCGGTGCGCCTGGCTGCCGTTGACGATCACTGCACCTGCTTCAGCCAGCAGACCAAAATCCCGGATATGGTGCGATTCAGGGTAATTGTAATAATCTTCATAATACTGCAGGGTTGCAATGGGCAAAACACCATCCTCTCGGAGCTGCTGGATTTTTTTCGTCATCCATTGATAATCGCCGCAGGGTGCTGCTCCACCGCTCGTTTCTGTTGCCCATGCAAAGTCAGGTCCGGGTGCGTTGCACCCAATAAAACCGATACGGTTGCCATTATGTTCCATGATCGTGGGGGTTTGTGCTTCTCCAATATTGCGTCCGCCGCCGTAGGTTCTCATACCATAGTGGTCGTAAAGGTCCAGGGTGAAGGGGACAACGTCCTCGCCGTAGACGTACAAAGCGTCATTATTATGATTGCCAGTCAGCTCAATGACGTCCGCCCCCACATATTCAAAGAGTTCAATGTAATCCGGGCTGCTGCAAAAAAACAGCATCCGGTTGTGCGGATCCGGGAAGGGACAATCCTCATAAAATGAAACTTCATTGCTGATGTGGGTGATGTCTGCTTCACGCAGCCAATCAGCGATCGCTTCACCCGGGTATGTCACACCGTTGATTTCCATGCGGTATGCGGTTGCTCTCACCAGGGCTGTTACACCTGTCATAACCAGGGTGGTCATTTTATCCGGGTCACGGTTGGTGGTTTGAATGGCTGAGATGATGGATTCTAAATCCTGTGCGTTGAGAGATGCTATTAGATGCTGTTCTTTAATCAGCTGGTATCGCATGTTGAGGGGATAGTCTGAAACCTGGAAGTTCTTGAATAGCGGTGATATGCCATCAATGCTGATCACCTTGAGTTTTGGGTCTAAATCATCAAAGGGGATGATTGCCCAGGCATTCTCCTCCCAAAGGGTGTCGGGGTCGGGAATGGTTTCTACAATTTTCACTAATGTTTCATCTGGATAACCCCATCTGTTTTTCATAACACCAGCGATTGTTTCGGGAACATAGAGTACCTTGAAGGGGAGCATGCTCAACAACTCTGCCCTTAATCGCTCGTATTCATCCTCAGATATAGTAGCAATTGATATGTTGGATGAGGATGAAAAATCCTGCCAGTCCCATCCCCCAAACCACAAGTCCTGGAAGTCTTCACTGGACAGGTCGTCAATGATGGTAGGGAAGGGCGCTGCCAGGGCATAAATCCAATCTGTTGTGTGCAAGATTTCTCCCTGGGGTGCTTGTGATGTATGGCCGAACCACAAGGTATTGGATTGATAGGATCGTTTATAAGTGATGGGGAATTCGCTGTTGATGATGCCAGATGGTATGGGTTCAGGTAGAAACAGATTTAGAGGTTCAGATGTTTTTGTTGGTTCAAGTGTTCCTGTAAGCTCCGGGATATCTGTAGAAGTAGGTTTAGCCTCTTCGGCAGATAACGTCTGAGTCATTGAAGGAAGGGGCTCGACAGTTGAGACCTGCAGTGAGCAAGCTGCAGCAAGGCTAAAAATAATTAGCAGCGAAAGGACTTTTAAGAATGCATTATTTTTCAGAGCAGTCATCTTAGTTGATCCCCTTGAATTGGGTCAGTGTTTTCGGTGTTTGATAGACATTTAAAGGGGATTATATCAGCAAGTTTGCTTATCGAAAAATGCAGCCCTCGTTAATCCAACCCCCCTGACCTTTTGCTTATTGGCCAGGGGGTGGAAGTTATCGTTATCTTTGATTAAAACAAAGGGCTTTAGTAGTGAATTTGTCGTGGCAAAGCTTTGGCTTGTTCGACCCAATCGGCAACCTGTCGTTGTGAGGGCAGCTGGCGGACGAGCTTTTTCATGTCGTTGACCTCAACAAGTTTTGCATACAGGTTCTCAGGATTGCGCTGCGCAAGCTCTGGCACTGTGTCTACACCAGCTTCTTCCAAAAGGTCGGAATATTCTTCTGCAACGCCCTTGATCCGATAAAGGTCAGCATGATTGACCCATTCCAAAATCAGGTCGCCGCTGATGCCGGTCTCTTTTGCCAGCTCTTCGCGTCCTTTAGGGGTGCCGCCTTTTTTGAGCAGCTTATTGGTTGTTTTGATGCCAATAGCGGTCAATTTTTGGGCGTATGCCGGTCCAATGCCTTCAATATCAATAATTTTTGCCATAAAACTCTCCTTTATATATGGTTGGTTTAACAGTCCCCGAAATATACCAAAGGGAAGGATGTTAATCCTTTGATCAACGATCCGTAATTTGATTATATATTACTATTACTTATTTTGACAGGTCTTGTCCAGTTTTCAAGCTACCCCCCAGCTTAGGTGTATAATAGCAGGGTTATGTCAATTTCATCGATCAAGGTCAAGTTTCATCTATTCCTGTTTACCCTAGCGCGTACGATCATCAACACCAATTACCGAATGGTGTATCCTTTTCTGCCGGTTTTTGCTAAGGAAATGGGCGTGGCAACTGCGAGCCTTGCCATTGCATTTTCCGTTCGATCTTTTTTGGGTGTGTTTGGTCCGTTTTTAGCTACAATCGCGGATACCCACGATCGTAAGACAGGGATTTTGTTGGGTGTAGGCTTGTTCACAGCAGGGAGCGGTGTAGTTGGGATATTCCCAAATTTCTGGGGCTTTATAGCTGGCACATCCCTGGTTCTGCTGGGGAATGGGGTTTTTATCCCCTCGCTGAATGCCTACCTGGGTGACAATGTACCCTTTGAAAAACGCGGTCGGGTGCTGGCAATCACAGAATTAAGCTGGGCTTTAGCCTTTATTGGAGGTATCCCACTGGTGGGCCTCCTGCTAGAATCCTTTACCTGGGTAACACCATTCTTGATTTTCACAATTATTGGGGTTTTGCTCTTCCTCTTATTTGCCTGGATCCTGCCGTCCAATCGTATTCAAAGTACTGAAGGAAATAACATCAAGCAGAATTTTCGGCGGATATTGCGGACATGGCCTGCTTTGGCAGGTTTACTCGCCGGCATTCTTTTTACAGGCGCCAACGAAACGGTTAATTTGATCTTTGGTGTGTGGATCGAAGACCAGTTTGGGCTCAATTTTGCGGCACTGGCAATCGCATCTGTGGTCATTGGTGTTTCAGAACTAAGCGGCGAGGTCTTTTCTGCAGTATGGTTGGATGCCATCGGGAAACGGCGTGTGATTTGGATATTTTTGGGTGTTAACAGCCTGGCAGCCCTTCTGCTGCCCCTGACCGATGGGGTTTTAGCCTGGGCATTGGCTGGATTGGGTTTGTTTTATATTTCTTTTGAGATCGTGTTGGTGAGTGCCCTGACGTTGATGAGCGAAGTGGTGCCTTCTGCAAGGGCGACCATGATTGCCGCAACGGTCGCCGGCTTTTCCCTGGGGCGTATGCTTGGTGATTTGATCGCACCGGGTTTATATGGCATCAGTTTTTGGTTGTGCTGCCTGGCAGCGGTCGCATTGAATGCCCTGGCAGCGGGTTTAATGACACAGGTCAAGGTGGACTAAGCCTTTTCCCCTCCTTTTAGGGAGGGGGCAGGGCGTGGGTAAATGTTGACACCCTTCCCTCGCGTAATTCACCAGATGTATGGAATCAATCGCCAGGTATCAGCCTGGTATTTTTTATAATCTTCACCAAACCACGCTTCTAAGAATTGTTCTTCGATAATTATCCGAAATACGATTGAAGGAATGCCTCCAACCAAAGCAATGATGAATCCCCCCCAACTGCCAAGGGCTAATGGAATCCCCACAAATAAGCACAGCAATCCCAGATACGCAGGATGGCGTAAACGGCGATAGATCCCCTCGGTGATCAGGGTATGTTCGTCAGATGTTTCCACATGTACACTGAATTGTCTCCCCAAAACTTTACGTGACAGGATGCGAATGGTAATGCCGAGGAGGATTAAAAGAATGCCAATTATTCGCAATCCCAGAAGCGGGCTCTTAAAAAGTGTCCATTCCAAACCCCAGACATCCATAATGGCAAGGAACATTGCTGCATACCAGAATAGGTTGATCAGCCAGAATGACCATTGTGATTCTTTTTCACCCTGTGCCTGTTCTTGTTTTGCCAGGTGAAAACCACGCTCAACAATGGCCCAAAGGATAAAGCCGCCCAATCCAATATATTGTGAAAATTGTACAAGTGTCATCTATCCCTCCGATTTTTATAGGCTCTTGAATTTTTAAAGCAATTATGCCATGAAAATTTGTTCAATCCAACATTTATTATACAAAAGACTGACGGCAGAATAATGACTGCTTTCAGTCTTTAAAGATGTAAGGGCATGGCGTGCCGTGACTCTACGGCAAATCTTTTGGAACTCATTTTTTTGCCAGATGTAAGGAATCAATCGCCAGGTATCAGCCTGGGACTTTTTATAATCTTCACCAAACCATGCTTCTAGGTATCGCTCCTCTATAATTCTCTGGAGCGCGAACTTCAGTCCGCAAATTTTGCAAATACAAAATAATCTGCATATTCCGATAATCATTACAGATCATTGTTCCGCTGCGGGTTAAAACCCGCGCTCCGGAAGGTCAATGCTTTTGGAATAGCGGAAATTTAGAGCCAGTTTAATATTGTCCATTTCTTCCAGATAATGAATAACTGACGGCGAAAATACCGCCGTCAGTTTAATTTGTTTAAATAAATAAGACAAAATTACTTTGTTACCCTTCCATACCATGCGCTTCCCGTAAAAATCCATCAACAATGTCATCCACAGGCTTGGAAAGGGCATGCTGCTGGAACATCAAGATGTTGTCCAGGCGCATATCCATGATCATACCCATCGGGTCCATCCCGATGCCTTCATCAGCATCAAATTCCTGGTTAAACATCGCTTGCATTTCAAGTATCATGGGCTTGATGGCGGCATAGCCGCGAGGGTCTGCAATCCATTCCTTGAGCGTTGATTCCCGGTCAAGAACACAGGGGAGTTTGAGGCTTGATGTCATCCTTGTCGTTGCTTGCAAGAGAATATCCTGTGAGGATGCCCCGATCAGGATATCAAAATCGCCATCTTCTGTGATCCAATTTTTGTAATCTGGATGATAGAAGGCGAAGGACCGAAAACCCAAGGAAACAGAAACTGTTTTTGTCTCGCCAGGTGCTAACTCAACCTTTGCAAAGCCCTTCAACTCCTTTATTGGTCGGCTGAGTGAAGCTTCATGGTCATGAACATAAACCTGGACGATCTCCTTTCCAGCAACATCTCCTGTGTTGGTCACATCAACGGAAATGGTCAGCCCATCGATGTCTGTGAAAGCCTCAGCAACCTGTAAATTGCTGTAATCGAATGTGGTGTAGCTCAACCCAAATCCAAAGGGAAATTGGACGGGCATCTTTTTGGCATCGTAATAGCGATAACCAACATATAAACCTTCACCATAGCGGACCTCGCCGGCATCACCGGGGAAGTTGATAAATGCTGGTGTATCTTCCAGTTTGATGGGGAAAGTCTCAGCGAGTTTTCCGCTGGGGTTTGTTTTTCCGAAGAGGATATCCGCAATCGCGCCAGCGCCTGCCTGGCCCATCAACCACGCCTGGAGTACGACCTTGACATCATCGATCCAATTGTTCATGGCAACAGCCGATCCGGTGTTCAAGATGACCACGGATTCAGGCTGTGCTTTGGAGACAGCCTGTACCAGTGAGATTTGCTGCTGTGTCAGGTTTAGATTCTCCTTGTCATAGCCTTCGGATTCAATTGACGCAGGGAGGGCTAAAATGAGCAGAGCCAAATCCGCTGATTTTGCAGCTTCGACAGCTTCGTCAATCAGGGATTGGTCAAAGGTATCCTGCCCGGTATCCCCCTGTGCGTAAACGACCCTGCCGTCACCGGCATGCCTTTTTATTTCATCCAACGGTATATCCAGTTGGATAGGGTTGATATTTGAACTGCCGCCGCCCTGGTAGCGCGGCTCTACAGCAGAATGACCGATGACTGCGATTTGCTCCCCACCTTTCAGCGGTAGAATGCCATCGTTCTTGAGCAAAACGATGCCTTCTGAGGCGATCTCCCTGGCTAAGGCGTGGTGGGCTTCCTTGTCAAATGAGCGATTCCTTTCTACCTCCTGGGCTTTGAACACGTTTCTCAAAATGCGCCTCACAGCTTCATCCAGTATTTCAACCTCCAAATCACCAGATTTGACGGCTTCCACAACGGCTTTTACACGCCGATCTTGCGGACCCGGCATTTCAAGGTCCAACCCGCCTTTTAGTGACTTGACTCGGTCATGAACAGCGCCCCAATCAGAGACGACGAAACCCTCGAAGCCCCATTCGTCTTTCAAGATGTCAACCAGCAGTTGGTGATGTTCAGAACAATAGTCTCCATTGATTTTATTGTAGGCGCACATCACCGTCCAGGGTTTGGCTTCTTTCACAGCGATTTCAAAGGCATATAAATAAATTTCCCTAAATGTGCGCTCATCAATTTTTGCATCAATGCTGAATCGTTGATATTCCTGGTTATTGGCGGCGAAATGCTTGAGGGAAGTGCCGACCCCTTTGCTCTGGATGCCCTTTATCAGGCTGACAGCCATCTTGCCAGAAAGGAATGGATCTTCGGAATAATATTCAAAGTTTCTACCGCCAAGCGGGGTGCGCTTGATGTTGACGCCCGGACCTAAAAGGATATCCACATCAAAAGCATGAGCCTCTTCCGCCATGGCTTCACCCATCTGGCGGATCAAATCCGTATTCCAGGTTGCAGATGCACAGGCGGCAGTTGGGAAACATGTCGCCGGGCGACTTTTTTCAGACATGTCGAATTCATCTTTAACCCGTCGTACGCCATGCGGGCCGTCAACCATGAATATGGACGGGATGTTAAGGCGGTCTATCCCTACCGTTGTCCACGCGCTGGCACCTGTGCACAGAGCAGCTTTTTCTTCCAGTGTCATTTTTGATATCAGGGCGTTAATTTTCTCCATTGGACCTCGTTTTCTTATTAATAAATTGTTTTGATTGTATTATTTGTGCAGTGAACAAAAGTTTTCTAC
Organism: Anaerolineaceae bacterium; assembly: GCA_016841525.1. Lineage (GTDB taxonomy): Bacteria > Chloroflexota > Anaerolineae > Anaerolineales > Anaerolineaceae > Brevifilum. Next base: position 33,812 of record JAENYZ010000003.1, on the reverse strand, counting down.
CTGACAATAAATGTAGAGATGCTGCAAGCAACATCCCTACAAAACGCATGATAAATTGTAATAGAAAAATGATGACTCATCCCAGCTCTAGTGAAATGGGGATAAGCATTCAGCTTCTGCTCTTTTTCAGACCAAATTACGTTTTATAAATCCCAACCCGGCATTTCTTTATTAGCGATCGCTTTTATAAATTTTCGTTGAGAGTCAGTTAATTCGTAATAGCTTGAATTACCTTCGCCTGTGTCCTTGTTTTCTACCAGCAGGATGGTTGCATCCTTGCTCAATATGATGTTATGCCAGGCGCCTTTTTTCACATTATAGAGCTTACAGGGTTCCATTTTGTGTGGGCTTATTTCGGGATGTGTCTCATTTCCTGCGCCGATGAAGAGAACACCTTCGCCTTTGAGCAGAACGAAGACCTCATCTGTTTCAAGATGTTTCTCAAGGCGGTTAATATATTCTGGATCGAGTTCATCGATGTAATTAAGGTAAGCCACCCGCCAGCAATTGAAATCGATGAGCGGTTTGTAACCAATTTCCTTATATGTTTTGATGTCAAGCCACTGTTCTGTCATATTTTTCCTGTCATTTTCTGATAGTGTTTAAGAGTCTTTCATTAACCAGATCTCCCTTGAGATCTACAAGCCCAAAATCCATTGCTTTGTAGGACCATAATGCCCAACCAATGCTCAATTCAGTAAAAAGTGAGATCATATCGCTGGTCCAATGGATGCGGGTATCCATTGGCGCCTGGTCAATGACGCCAAATTCACCGCAGTACAATTTCTTGCCGGTGCTTTGCATAAAATCGATGGCTGGCTGCAGAAAGGTTTTCAAAAAATCGCGATCCATATTTTTCCCAATCACGTCCTCGCCAAAGGCATCAATGCCAGGATAGGAGCCAGGATATTCCACCTCTTGTGTTATGTTTTTAAGCGGAGGTACCCAGTAAGCTCGTTGATGGGTTACGACCATGGGGAAATAATAATGGAAGGTATAAAAGATGCGGTTATCTTCATATACATCAAGGTACTGAAGCTGATCGGGACTGTTGTAATGATCGCCTCCCACCATGATGGGTCGATGTGTGTCGATTTCATGGATGACACTTATGGTTTCTCTGACAAGCTGATCCCAGGGGCTTGAGTCGGGGAGTCTTATCTCATTAAGCAGCTCAAAGCCGATGTTTTTCATGCCGTTATAATGATGCGCCAAACCTGACCAAATCTGGAGGAAACGCTGCCTATGCTCGCCATCATTGAATAGGGATGCCTTTTCCCATTTACCAAAGGCGTAACCAGGTGCTTTATGTAAATCGATCAGTAAATCAAGCCCATATTTTTGGCACCAGCTTAGGCATCGGTCAAGATACTTAAATCCTGATACTTTATAAGTGTTATCCGGTAGAGCTTCTTCCAAAACAGGATAATCCACTGGCAGACGGACATGGTCCATCCCCCATGAGGCGATACGAGAAATATCCTCTTCCTGAATAAAAGTATTGAAATGGTGATGGTCAAAAATTTTATATTGGGATAACCAACCGCCAAGGTTGACGCCCCTTTTTAGATTTAAATCAATATCCATTGCTTCTCTATCCTATTAGTAACCATTTTGTACCAGTGCGAAAGAATCAGGGTGCCAGCATCCATTATTCCAAAACGATTTCAATTTCAACCTTATCTGGCCAGGCTGTAATTTCCTTATAAGGTATCTGTATTCTGGAAGATTTGGTTGTTAGCTTCCGCTCAAGACCATTAATTGATACCTTGCCGATAATATAATTGCCAAACCCAAGTTTATTCGGATTTTTGTAAGTTACATGCAATTCTTTCCCTGAAAATAAGGTTTTAATAACCAATTCCTCAGTATCCTTGAATTGTTTGGCGACCAATTTGGGCTCGATGACGAGATCTCCTAAATCACCTTTAATACCAAAGGACTCTGTCAATAAGGTGAATAAATACCAGGCGGCTGAACCTGTCAGGTAGGGGTACATCCCCCGACCTTGTGGATTGAAGTACTCAGGAATCCCCGGGTACATTCGACTTTTTTCAAAGTTCTGGCTTTGTATGTATAGACCATCCAAAATATTCCAGGCCGCCTCCGCCTGTTCTTGTTTGTAAAGTGCATAGGCAAACATGACTGCCATGTGGCTGAAAACAGCCCCGTTTTCTTTGTGACCGTACGCAAAGCTGAACGCCCTTCCTAATTCTGGTGGATTGTCCTTGAAATTGGTGTTAAGAAGATAGCCATTCAGATCTTTGTCGTAGAGATAACGATCGGCAGTCTGGACAACTTGCTGCGCTTGTTGTTGGGAGGCGATGCCAGCCATTAAAGGGAAGACCTGCCCTGTGAGGGTCATCCGTACCCCTTGCGGCGAAACGCCCTCCACCTGGTGCCCCTGGTTGTCATAATACCCATTAAACCATCTCTGACCCGCAACATCAGTGATCCATTCCTGGTCTCGGATTTGCCCTGCTAACCAATTCGCCTTTTCTCGCAAGTCTTTTGAAAGGGCTTTGAGGGATACAGTCCGCTTATTACCTGATAAATCTCCCTGGACACTTTCAAAGTACTCTCTCAGACGTTCTTGTTTAGCAGAGATAGATCCATAGTCAATTGATTCAATAAGCCGGTCCAGGAGCAGCATTAGTTCTTCAGCAATGGCTATTTCCTCAACACCTGATTTTTCCAGTGCCAGGCACAGGTCACTTATGACTTGCAGATTGCCCGCATACATTGCTGAGAAAGCAACGCTTTCACCCTTTTCCGCCGCCATATCAAGCCCATCATTCCAGTCGCCGCCCTCCAATTTGATAATATTATGTTCGCCAACATTGAAGAAAACGGTCAGGTGCTGAACGATCAGGTGTTCGAGTATGGATCCCTTCACAACCTCGCCTGTTTTTGATTTTAATAAGGTCCCATTTTCAGACCCCCAATTCGGATTTGTTTGCTGGCAGCGGTGACTTAAATGATCCCTGAAATAGGTTTGATCTTCAAGCAGCAGATGAAGATCCCCGGTCCAATCCAGATAGAGCTTTGTTGTGAGCAAGGGCCAGGCACCATGATCCATCCATACCCTGGGGATATTATTGCGATCCGCTTTAAACTCCCCGGGAGAAGACCCAACGATGGTGGCATTGCTCCCATCCATACGGATACCTGCAAAATTACTTACCAGGCTATCCTTAATCGAATCTTTAGAAGTGATCAGGAGTGCTAAAAGGTCCTGCCACAGGTCCCGCCAACCCCGGCCTCCTCGACCGTAATCATGATAAGGTAAAAATGAATTCCCCATGATCTGCCTGAGGGTCGGCTGGAGTGTGACCCATTTCAGCCAACCATCTCGCCGTTCTTGACGGAAGCTAAATTTCAGAGTGGATAAAATTTTATTCCAAAAATCCCTGGTGAATTTGAGGTAATTTTCAAATTTACCATTTGAACCATAAAGGTTGATCCACTCAACGACGCGATCTTCTTCAGAAGTTATTCCGAGAATGAGGATATACGACCTGGATTCGCCGGGTGCCAGGGTCACTTGAGAAAAATGCAGTCCCCCGATGGATTCAAAACCTTCAAATGCACTTTTTGCGGCCTGTAATTTTGGCTCATCCTGAATGATGGTCTCTGGCCAGATCAGGCAGCCGCCCTCACCAATAAAATCTTCAATTAATGGCGTAAACCCTGCAGGAGCGTTCCCTTCACCATCTACCCCCAACACAGCGTAAGTTATATCATTAATTTTATGGCCTCGTTCGTCAAATGACATGGTTGGTTTGACGGTTACACCAAACTCAACACAGCTTGTGCGATGAAGCAAAGCTGTGACGTGCCTGTGGTCTCGCAAGTTATCCGCTGAACGTCCGAATATCGGAATGGCAGCCGTTGGGGTCACTTTCAGGGTCTCTTCCCCGTTGTTTGTGAGCATCACCCGCATCAATTCGACTGTATCCTCATTGGCGGGCACAAAATTTAAAATATTTGCTGTCAAGCCTGTTTTTGAATGCTCCCGTGTGAGGGCATGCCAGAGAGGTCCAGCCTGCAAAGTGACATTTTCATCCTGGGAAGAAAATCGCTTATTGATTTGGGCTGCACTATTACCGGTGACTGACCAGGCTTCTCCGTTGATCCGCACCCAAAAATTGCGAGCAGAGCGGGTATTGTGTAAATCCTCAACCGAAACTGGGAGCAGTAAAAAGGCGTTTTGGTTAAGCTTCGCATCGCCATTTAATGTCGGTGTGACGGATGACATCATGCGTGCTTGATTCACCAGGGGAAAGTAAAGATAGCTGGTTCTTTGTGGGTTCTTAAATTCAAATGTTCCATGGTCATCAATAAAATTCCAGTTGGATGATTGGCTTGCGTTTATGGCGGCTTTGTTTTTTCCATTCATAAGTTGGGTCCTTCTATCCATAGAAAAGGTCAATTGTTTCAAATTTGCCTTCACGAACCATTTCAGCATAAGGGCTCTTAATTGCGGCGCCTTCAAGTTCAATTGTTTGTTGGTTGCTGTGAAGCTCGATTTTCTTAACGGTCATCCCCACATCATAGGTGTCTTTTCGCATCGGGTTATGCAGCCTGACAACACAAGACCCAAGGAATCGGAAATTAAACGCGCCATCCTGCGTAAAGAGCCATCCTGGCAGCGCTGGTTTTATTGATAAGACTAATTGATCATTTTCAAGCCTGAAAGGCTGCTTGCCTGCAGTCATGATCACCCACATGCTAATAAATTCTGCTGTTGACCCACTTAATCGGGCGACAAATCCACGACCGTGAAGCTTTTTGTCCGGATGGGCGCTGCTGACAATAAAGGAACTGTTCTCCAGCGGACTTCGGCCGTAAACTGCGGGGTCCATAAACGCAGGTAAATGTACCTTTAATGCCTCGAAAAATTCTTCGTACAAGCCCACCTTCAGCATTTCAAGCAGATATTTAAAGGACATATGCATCCAGATAGATTCGTTTTCCAGCCACCCCGGGGTAAAGGCACGTGCCCTGCCAATCTCGTGTGGTTGCTCATCTAAAGGGGCATTGACTTTGTACATGCCAAGTTTATTATCGAATAGACTGCTTTGTTTTACTGCTGTGGCAAGGTCTCTTGCCTGTTCCAAATCTGATATTTTCATCAACCTGACAGGACCTTCTAAAAATGCGGGCAATGCTTTGGGTTTAAAGCCTTTCACACGGATATAAGGGTTTCCATTTGTGTCTTCTGTACCCGCAAGGGTATAGTCAGAAACCTCGTGAATGAAATAGGTCGGGGGAACTTTCCCGGTGAAGGACTGCGCTTTTTCGATGCCCAATTTGATTTTCGCTCGCATGAATTGCAAGGTTGGATTGATATCAATCGTCATGGTTTTCCCATCAAAGCCCAACCGAACAGCGCTTCGATAAGCCTCCAGCGCCGAGGTTACTTCATCCCAGAGGATGAATGAATCCGCTTCTCTTCCCCGGGTTTCTGAAATCGCATCTACTAGAATTTGAGCTTCGATTGGAAGCAGCGGTTCAATGGAAGTCTCATTAAGAACATCGATTAAGAAATCAATCAGCCTGAGCAATTCGTAAGTTTCAGGCATCGAGGAACCGAACAAGCCGGGAAGGCCGTTGAGGGCGTCATACCATCCTGGTCTTCCAGCTTCCATCTGAATGCCCATTCCATCAGGATCCAGGGTAGCGAATTTGATCAGCGCAAGCAAGGTCAGTTTTGAGAGCAATGGCAGTCGAAATATCTCACCTGTTCCAAAATTGTCCCTTGCCCAATTTGGTTCTGAGAACCTGGAAGTGATCAGTGCTTTCTTTTCCTTATCCTGTACCACGGCGTTCAACTGTAAAGGTTTACCGTGGAATTCGACAAAGCGTTTTTGCCTTGGTTGAACGATGTGAGAACTATCAAAGAAGGGAAGGGGCGCTGAGTTAGCCAATAAGTCCATCTTCTTATCTGGAAATACAGCCAGGTAAGCCTCTACTAGATCCAGGTTGTAAGTCCAATGGTCAACCCAATATCCTTCGCCGTACTCAGCTTCGATATTTGATTCCGCAGCAGCAAACACCTTTTCGATAAAATCGTCCACAGGAATTGAAAGATCAGCATCCAAAGCTGCCTGAAGCAGTTTCCCGGGTGTAAATTTCTGATGAAGCAATGAACTTAGGAGATCTTTACTTTTAGCGAAACTCAAAAAGTGCTCCACTTTGTTTTCGTTGAGTGAAAAGGTCAACCCATTGATGACCAATGGGTTATATCCATTTGCCTGGATCAAACTCATGAACAATCGAATATTCGATTCACCTGCCCGGGGATTGAAAAAGACATCGCTGCGGCGATTTTGGTTGACATCCCGATAATTTCCATTTCCCTGGGAATAGAATTCTGGCGGGAGGACGAAGAAATTGTAATCACGTTCAATATCACCATGCTTTCGTGAAAAGACATGGGTAATATGCTTGCCGCCAATCGTGAGGGGATAGCCGCCCCGTAAAAGATTGTCCAGAAATGTTTGCCGACAATAAGCGTCAAAAGCGGCGTCGGATGATGCGGTGCTGACATCGTCAGTTAATTCCTCGGTGAGCTTCCTTGCCTCGACGATTTTACCGTCGATGTACCCGGGTGCTAGGATTTTATCCACCCTTGTCTGGATGGTTGGCAAATCTTCCGAATAGCCGTATACGCAAGTGATGGCTTTCCCTTCTCCCGGCGCAAGATTTAATTTTACGCCAAAAAAAGCACATAAAGTACGACCTTCGAGGATTTGTTCCGATGTAAGTAATTTTTTTAATCCTTTATCATGGAATAAATGCGCCTTTGATTGCCCATTATCCATGCCAAAAATGACGGAAGGATCCCCAATCGCTGGCATTAATTTGCCTTCATGAAATGCAAAGGCATAGTTGCCGGCGTGAATGGCATGCACTTCGGCAGTATCCCCTGGTGTCGCTTTTAATCGGTAAAATGGCAGTTTGTTTTGAAGGTTATCAACATGCATCCAGGCTTCAATGGTCCTGCTGATGTGCTTGAGCGCACCGTTGTCCACGCCAAAAGGCACAATACTTGGCAAGCCATCTAAAAGTTCTAATTTTAATGGTTCATCGAATAAATTTTTGATGCTAAGTTTCCTGATGAGTCCGGAGAATGGTTCGTTGGGCAGTGTGACATATAATATATTGACCTGGTATCCCAGTGAGAGATTGACCTCCTGGATTTCCACCTCATTCATACCAATAAACATCTTGCGATGCACTTTTTTTGCATGCCAGGGTGAGAAAAACTCTCCCTGCCATTTTTTATCCCCGCGTTTTCCATTCAGGAAAGTTCGAAACCCCTTTAGCCCGACATCGCGATAGGCTTTGTTAGCAGCCTCAAATTCCAAAATCGGGTGGTCTTTATTCTCAACGCCAAAACTGGACACAGCCTGGCCGCGATTAACGTAGAAAACCCACATCGGAATGCCATGCAAACCTGCAATCCCGGGCAAAAATGAGGAAAATGGGGGTTGATGATCAAATTGATCAATTTCAAACCGTCCCAATTTATCAAAACTATTTGTGGTCATTTGTGAAGAGTCTAATTTTTTCATGGATTCATCCCCGGGTATTCAGACAACCAATAATCATCTGCGACCGCTTGCCGATAAGCGGCTAAAGCCTCATCTGAGGAATTGATCCGCCAATCTGTTTCTTTTGCGATATGGAACCAGATCAGCCCACGAATTTGTGGGTAAGCATTTTGTATTTGATGAAATGCATCTTCAATCCAGGCGGCTTTGTTTCCCCCATCTTCTGTTGAGGAAAATTCACCGATAATGATTGTTTTGTCGCTGTTGATCTTTTGTAATTCGGAATATGTGTTAGCAAATATCTCGTCAAAACTTCGCCATTCGGCATCAAACTGCTGACCAAAGGCAGAGCTTCCCCAATTGTAACCATCGATACCCATCCAGTCCACATAATCGTCACCTGGATAATATGCTGCAGGCGTGTTCCACGCTCCTAAAGCCTGCACCATGTCTTCATAAGGTGCGTTCAAGCACCAAACCCACAGCACATTGTCAGCGCCATTTTCGGTGAAAACATCATGAATATGTCGATAGGCGTCAACAAAGCGCTCTGGACCGTCTGGAAGGTCTGGTGAGCCGTAACCATCAAGGGTTCCCCCACCATTTTTAATGCCACTCCACGAGTACCAATCCCCATTCATCTCATGGCCGAATCGCAAAAAGACAGGTTTACCAAATTTGCGCATGCCCTCTGCCCAACTGATGATATATTCATCATAAACCCCATCAATAATTGCTTCCAGCACCCTGCCTTCGTACTCTGCAACTTTGGGGCTTGACCCGGGCATAAATTCCCAGGTGATGAAGGAAATGCGTCCAACATGGGCATTGGCGTTCAGGAACCCGTTATTGAAAGCATCGCCAAAACCTTGGTAAACGGCGGATATGGCGATGCCTTTGCCAATTTTCTCGAACAAAGCAAGGCTTGAACTGCTTGTCCCATGGAAAGTTCCGAGATAAACACCCGGTATTTCAAGATAGGCCGGCGGCTCTGGAATTTCCTCTTTCCCAGTTTTGACTGTACAACCCGATAGAAATATTAATGAAATAATCCCAGAAAGGATAAATTGAAACTTCATTATTTGGAACACGTCTTGCCGCCTTTTGTGATGGTCGTTCATAATCGGTCTTTGCAATAAAACCGGTAAATTTGTGATGCAAGATGTCGAACAATTTGATTCTTTACTCCGTTATGGGTTCTGTTCTCTGGTACACACGGACGTAATCCACGGTCAGAAATTGGGGAAAAACGGTGCTTTCGTCAGGGTAGCCAGGCCAATAACCACCGACTGCCAGGTTTATCAAAATAAAAAATGGATGGTCATAGACCCATTCATTGTTGACTTGTTCAGAAGTTAGCTTGAAGAATTGTTCGTCATCAACAAACCAACGAATTTCACCGGGATCCCATTCAATGGCAAAGGTATGAAATTCTTGCTGAAGGCTGTTTTCAGGGAGTGTTGTGAAGTGGCCAATACCGCCGCTGCCTGAGTAACCAGGTCCATGGACGGTACCGTAGATTCGGCGAGGTTCTTTGCCGACATGTTCCATAATGTCAATCTCACCGCTGAGCGGCCAGGGTACCTCGTCAATATTATTCCCAAGCATCCAAAAGGCAGGCCAAATTCCCTGACCGTAAGGAAGTTTCATGCGTGCTTCTACACGACCATAGGTGAAGGAGAGTAAACCCTGCGTCTTGATTCGTCCAGACGTGTATTGCCGCCTGATAAAAAATTCCTTACGAGCCTCAATGACTAAATTGCCGTTCTCCAGTCGAACGTTTTCCGGTCGATCTGTATAGAATTGGTATTCATTGTTCCCCCAGCCATGTCCGCCAATCTCCGCTACCCATTTTTCAGGGCCCAACTCTGAACCCTCAAATTCGTCCTGCCAGATCAGGGTCCAACCTGGGCGTTCCCACTCAGGCGTGGGTTCGGGGGTGATCGTCGGTGTTGGGGGAAGGCTGGTTGGTGTGGGGGTGACACTGCAGCTGATGAATAACACCATCAATAAAGGTAAAATACCAAGTTTTTGAAGTCTGTTTTTAGTTTTCAAGGCCGTATCCATAAGGAAATAGTGGTTCGGTATTGTAACTACCAAGCGGTAACTGATCCATTGAAGCAGGCCATGTGAAGGGCGTCTTGCCAACAAAGGGGGCATCACCAAAAACCACGTCAGCGACGCCCTCACCCTCGGTACCGGGCAGCCAAACGGCTACCCATGCATCCGCCAGATCCAGCGCTTCTGTGATCACCAAAGGTCGGCCTGACATCACGATAACAATAAGCTTTTGGCTGCGTTCTTTTACGCGTTCAATCATTTCAAGATCATTTGAGGACAGCTTCAAATCCCTGGCATCGCCTACACCTTCAGCATAGGGGTTTTCTGCAACAACAACGATTCCCACATCTGCAACTGCGGGGTTACCGTTTTCATCGAGGATATTATCGTATTTTCCAAAACGATTGTATTGCAGTTGTCCTTCAAATGCGTTCTCAAAGGCATCCTTGATAGTTGTGCCTGGCGTAATCGCGCCTTTGGCACCCTGCCAGGAAATCGTCCAGCCACCGCACTGCATGCCGATATCATCCGCGCCCTCACCTGCCAGGAATATTAACGAACTGTCCTTGCTGACTGGCAAGGCAGCGTTCTCGTTTTTCAATAAAACCGCAGATTTTGCCACGGCTTCTCGGGCAAGCTCACGATTTTTTTCGCTTCCCACCAGGTCAAATAATGCCGGGTCGGAGTAAGGACGCTCGAATAAGCCAAGTTTGAACTTAGCAAGGAGTATTCGGTAGACAGCATCATTCACACGTTCTTCTGAAATATCCCCATTTTCAACCGCATCCAGCATCGCATTGATGAATTTCGTGGCGCTGTACGGCACCATATTCATATCGATGCCTGCGTTTATGGATTCCACAACCGCTCGATAATAGTTTCCGTTGACCTGGTCCAAACCGCCCCAATCAGAAACGACAAAGCCTTCAAAGCTCAGCTCGCCTTTGAGTACATCAGTAACTAGGTACTTATGGGCGTGCATTTTTGTATCCTGCCAGCTCGAGAAGGAAACCATCACACTCAAGGCACCTGCATCGATGGCTGCCTGATACGGCGGGAGGTATTTTTCTCTGATCTCATCTTCAGTGGCTGTCATTACGCCCTGGTCAAGTTGATAATTTCCGGTCATTGAGGACCCCCAGACCGTTGCGCCATCGCCGATATAATGCTTGGGTGTCCCTAATACCGTCAGGGGGTCTGATAGATCATCGCCCTGCAGCCCTTCCAGGTAAGCAGTCCCTAATTGGGTGACAAGCCTGGTGTCTTCTCCATAGGATTCGTAGGTTCGTCCCCAACGGATATCCTGCACCACCGGTATGGCGGGTGCATAATTCCAATGTATATTTGTCGCTGCCATTTCTTCAGCAGTTGCAACGCCAATTCGGTAAACAAGATCCGGGTCTCCTGTAGCGCCTAAACCAATATTATGAGGAAAGATCACTGCCCCTTTGACGTTATTATGACCGTGGACAGCATCTACACCGTAAATGATCGGTATTGCCAGTCGCGTCGCTAATGCACCTTCCTGGTAGCTGTCCACCATTTTCGCCCAGGCTTCAGTTGTGTTCGAAGATGGCGTTCCACCGCCGCCACTTAACACGCCGCCAATGAAATATTCTTCGACGCCCTCCGGTGTGATGCTGCCTTTTTCAATTAAAGTCATCTGGCCGACTTTTTCTTCCAATGTCATCCGGATCAAGAGGTCTTCAGCCCGTTCTTCTGCCGGTAAATTGCGATTTAGGTAAAACCGCTCCTGTGGTGCTGTCGGTTTAGGGCTGCCTTCCAGTTTTTCAAGTTCGGGTTGATCCAGTAAGACAGGTGTTTCTTCTGCTTCAGCGGCAGGACCACAGGCTGTTAATATGGTCAAGGATAACAATAGAATTGTAAAAAGTCTTTTCATAATTTCACTCAAATTTCAGTAGTGTGATCGAATAAGGCGGAATTTCAAGGTTTTCCAAGTCTTTAAATAGATCTAATCCCAGAGGATGAAGTAATTCGGTTTCATCAAACCTTTCGACAGAAACCAGGTTTAGATTTTCATTATCAATCACCAGAGATTTTGAGACCATTTCCTCACCCAGATTGATGATTATGATGCGCAATCCATCATCATCGTCCACAGCCGAATAAATACCCAGACCTGGATCATCACATCCTGAAAATACACGTTCCTCACCAAAGTCTTGGAATATTTTATAGACATAATAGGATGGTCGAGGTTCTGATCTGCCAAACAAACCGTAACCGCCGGTGCTGTTATTGCTTTGCAGTGAAAAATAATTAACGATAGCCACGTCGTTGTTTATCATCCGTCCCAATGCATCAGCCCACCAAATGGCATTCATGAAAGAATCAGGGGTTGCCTCACCGCCAATTGCATTGGACCAATGTGAATTAACTTCTGTGACGGCAATAGGCAGGTCTTCCCCCGTCGTCTCAATGATAAGATTGCGGAGATAGGGAATGATTTCATCCCACTCTTTCGATGCGGATGTTAGTTCGTCGACCGTTGCTGCACGCCCGCCCCCTCCTTGGGGAAATGGATAGCGATGGATCGAAACAATATCCACCAGGTCACCATTTGCTTTTAAGAATTCTGTCATCCAATCCATCCCGAAGGGATCTTTAGGAGTGGTCTCAATTGTGGACCCGAATTGATGCAGTTCAGGGCCAATCAATAAGATGGAGTCATCAACGGCTTTCATGGCTTCTGCAAATGCCCGCCACTCCTCGTTGAAACGTTCAACCCCATAGTCTGGTTCATCTCTTGAGGTGGCAAAAAGGGTCGGCTCATTGCCGATCCCCCAATAACGAATGCCGTAATCATTCTCAATATTCGCATAGCGCACAAGATCCGCTGCTTTTTCAGGCGAACCCCCATGCAGGCGTACATTGAGACTGACTTCACTATTTAGTTGATCAGCAAGGAGAACAAATTGATCGATGTGATAAGGCTGCAAATCATTCTCGTCGCCCCAATTACCGCCTGGAAAACGGATCATGCTGATGTTTAATTCTTGTGCCAAAGGAAGGGTTTTATCGGTGATGACTGCCCAGGGGCCGTGGTTAACCCCATACACAAGGGGGTTAATTCCGCTAAGGCTTATTTCAGGATCAATTAAACAAGTGTCGGGAGGAACTTCCGTTGTCTGAAGGATGTCAGGGGTGATTTGATTGTTCGGAGAACATGATGTCAATACGATTAGGATAATAACCAAGGTCGCAGTTCTTGGAAAGCATCTTTTTAGTATTGACATCATGTAAAATCCTCATTCACGATTATTTTTCAACACCCGTGATGACAACACCCTGCATGAAGATACGCTGTGCGAAGAAGAATATGATCACTGGAATGATCGCTGTAATTAAGGCTGAGGCTTGAATTAAGTTTGATTGCTGGGAGTACAGCCTGTTAAACGCGGTCAGCCCGACTGTAATAGGGTATTTATCAGCATTGCCTGTCAAATAGATCAAAGGGTTGAAGAAATCGTTCCATGCCCAGAAGAAGTGAAACAGCGAGACCGCTGTGAGTGCCGGAACACTCTGTGGAAGGATAATGGAGAAGAAAATCCTTAGAGGGCTTGCGCCGTCAATCATCGCCGCTTCGTCGAGGTCTACGGGGATGGTCATGATGAACTGCCGTATCAGGAATACATTGGTTCCCCAGGAGAAAAAGGCAGGCACCATCAAAGGCAGCCAGGTGCCGACCCATCCAAGCTGTAGATAGACAAAGTAGGTAGGAATGAGCGTGACCGCACCCGGCAGAATCACCGTGGAAAGCATCAGCATAAAGAAAATATTCTTTCCAGGAAAGCTAAACCGTGCAAAGCCGTAAGCCACCAATGCCGATGAAAAAACAGCACCAATGGTTGTAATGCCTGCATATTTAATGGTGTTCCATAATAAACGAGGGAAGTTAACCGTTTCCCATGCACTGCGAAAGTTGCTCCATTGCGGGTCAAATTCCCATGAACGTTCCAGTGTTCGCCAGGAGCCTTCCCAGGTGATCAGCCCTGCTTCGGGGTTGTCTGGATCAATGAATTGACTTTCCTGACGTCCTGTTTGGATAAGAGCCATTTCTTTCATCTCGCCATCCATTGGGACCAAATACATATCGTAATCTTTTCCCTCATACTCATAGGCAGCTTTTGATGCAGGATACCATGGTGCACCGATTTCGCTGGCCTGGCTTTCTGTCTTAAGTGCTGTTACAACTCCAAAAGCCATCGGCAATAGGAATAGAACTAAAATGCCCCAGGTCATGCCTGTAAGCAAGGTGCTGGAAATCAGGTCCCTGGTTTTTTTGGGTAGAGGTTTTCGAGATTCTATGTTTTTTTTCGTCATCACTTTTCCTCCGTTGCATAATAAACCCAATATTTAGCTGTTCCAAATAATATAACTGTTATGATGAGGGCAACGATGAACATCAGCCAGGCTAAGGTAGCGCCATAGCCCATGTTAAAAAACGAGAAGGATTGCTTGTAGAAATAGACCATATAGAAACGAGTCTTTCCTTCAGGAAAACCGGTACCCTGGTTTAATACAAAAGGTGCTAAAAAGTATTGGAGTGAACCAATCACACTTAAAACAAGCTGGTAAAAAATGACGGGCGTTATCAGCGGAAGTGTAACACTGAACAATCGTCGAAACCAGGAAGCGCCGTCAATCTGAGCAGCTTCATATAATTCAGTTGGAACCCCCTGCACTGCCGCCAGGAAAATAATCATCGCATTCCCGACGCCCCACAATCCAAACATGGTATAGGCGAAATATACTAATTGTGGGTCTGCTAGCCAGCGTAAGCCATCATTGCCTACTGCTGTTATGCCGGTAAACCTTTCTATGAGTATATTTATCCATCCTGTATGTTCATTTAAAACCCCATTCCAGATCAAGACCGTAGCAACCAGGGGGATCATGGAGGGCATATAAAAGAGGGTTCGATAAACTGTCTTTCCGATCACGTTTTCGGAGTTGAGCAGAATGGCGAGGAACAGGGCAAAGATCAACCCAACTGGCAGAGAGATTGCAGCAAAATGGATCGTCCGTGTAAAGGAGAGCAGCACCTCTTTATCATTAAAGATCGCTCTTATCCAGTTCGTGAAGCCAATGTAAACCGTTTCATCGGGGACAGCAGGGTTAAATTTTGTTAATGAAAAAGCAAAAGAAGCGATCATTGGCAGCAAATAGAACAGCAAAAAACCAATCATCCAGGGGCTGAGAAAAAAGAATCCCCACCTGGCCTCTCTTTTTTGTTTTTTTGTTAAAGGGGCTCGTTTCCCTTTTAAATTTTTAACAGCCTTCCCAAATTCAGCAACTGTCATAGTATCACCTCAAATTTCTTTTCAGCCTGGGTTTTATGCCCAGGCTGAAAATTTGAACCTTCAGTTATTTTATGGATTTGCTTCAAAGTAAGCGTCGAAGATACCTTGTAAGTCTTCGCGCAAGCCTTCAATTTCTGCGTCTACGTCAAGGTCAGGCGTGTTCGCCAGATAGTTCCAAAATTCGTTATATTTATCTGTGGTTTCAAGGAAGGAGGGCATCCAGCTCTCATGGTTGGGGTTGTCGGCATAAGCGACGCTTTCAGCAATAATGTCTGTGTTGAATTCCATACCAGGATAGTTGGTTTCCATATAGGTTTCAAAATAGCCCTCTTGCAATGAGAGACGAGCCGGCTGAGCGCCATAAATCGCAAGCAGTTGAGGCGCAACTTCAGGGCTGAGCATATAGGCCAGGACTGTAAATGCTTCCTCAGGATTATCGGTGCCCTTGGGGATGCCGAAGGTGTCCGCATGCATCTTTGATGTAACAACGCCGTTATAGGATGGTGTCGCCGCAAAATCAAAGGCGAAGGAGCCATCTATAGCCCAGGGTGCTACAAACCAGGTGTGGTTGTGGACCATGGCCAGGTTGCCCGAACCGAATGGGCCGCCGCCATGCTGCAAGAATTCCGCACCGCCGTAAGGGCCGTTGGGGATGAACCAGTCAGTCCACCAGCCATCATAAGTCCACTTCCAGGCTGCTTGCCATTCTTCTGGAATCTGAGCTGTTACGCCGTCATCTTCCAGGAATGAGCCAGCGCCAAAGAAGGTGCCAACGCCGCGGGGGTCGGTCCATTGGTTCTGGAAACCAAATTGCACGATGCTCTCAGGGTCGAATTCTTCCATGGTGGCATCATTGCCATTGGCATCCACGGTCATGTACATGGCAAGGTCTTTGAGTGTTTCCATGTTCCATTCAGCTTCGGTGCCATCTGCCCAAACATAAGGTTCACCGTAAGCGGCAGGGGGATAGGCGGCACCAGCCTCATCGAAGAGATCTTTGTTATAGATCATAAAGGATGGGTAACTGGCGAAGGGAATACCAAGTTGTCCCTGTCCCTCGATTTTGTAGAAATCAACCAGGGCAGGATCGAAATCGCTCAGGTCATAGCCAGTCGATTCGATTAATGGATCCAGGTCCAACCAGGCACCGTAGAATGTGTCACGTCCACGTACGCCGACCGGACCAACAATATCTGGTGCATTGCCAGCAGCAATCTGGGTCGCCAGGGTATCGTAGGCAACTTCGTTGTCCACAATTTCCAGGATCAGTTCGATGTCATCATGGGTGGCATTGAAACCATCCACGACAGCCTGTTGGGCTTCAAAGGTGCCAGCATCTGAGCCAGCGCCCAGGCCAACAAACCAGCGAATCTCAACCACATCTCCTGAGGGTTCTTCCGGCTCTTCGACTTCTTCCGGTTCTTCGACCTCTTCTGGTTCTTCTACTTCAGGTGCTTCAACCTCAGGCTCCTCAGTTTCTGGAGCTTCTGCAGTCTGGCACGCTGTAACCAGCATGCTCGCTATGATCAATATTGAGATTACATAAAGTAATTTACGCATTTTTAACTTCTCCTTATTAAAATTTTTGTTTGGTTAGTATTTTTGGTTTTCAAAACACAGTTTGTTAACCTTTTTATGTTAATTATCGTTATGCTAAATCGCCTCCTTTACAAATTCTTTGCTTAGACACGACTCCCGGATGACTAATTCTGATTCTATCACTATTTGTTGTGGTGGTCGCACCTGATTATTGATAATTTCTATTAGCGTGTTCACAGCTTCGCAACCCATGTCGTACGGAGATTGTCGCATGGTAGTAAGCGGGGGGGTAGCGTGTGGCGCTATTGGGGAATCGTCAAATCCAATGATGCTAATATCCTCAGGCACACGAATGCCTGCTTCGTGTAATGCCCGTAAAGCCCCCATTGCCATCGTGTCATTTGCAATAAACACAGAATCGGGTTTTTGGGGAATCAATTGTTTCATGGCATCATAGCCGCCGACTTCGGTAAAATCACCTTCAGCTACCAGGGAATTGTCCAGGTCAAACCCATGTTGGTCCAATGCCGTGCAGTAACCCTGATAGCGGTCAT
This sequence comes from Anaerolineaceae bacterium, assembly GCA_016841525.1. Taxonomy (GTDB): domain Bacteria; phylum Chloroflexota; class Anaerolineae; order Anaerolineales; family Anaerolineaceae; genus Brevifilum. The sequence continues at coordinate 16,775 of JAENYZ010000003.1, read as the reverse complement.
AACCTGCAATCATATTGATCGGACCTGTTATTGTAGCAATGCGGCTGCAGCCGCAGTTGATAAGAAATGAAGTAGCTTTATTCGCAGCCGCTTGATTATTTACATCAATGTAATTGACATTTAACTCTGGATGACGCCCGATTAAGACAAGGGGCATGTGCCTTTCATATAGTGATTTTATGATGGGATCTTCCATCAGCATTGACGAGATAATGACACCGTCTAACAAACCACTGTAAAGCAGTTGTCGAATGGTTCTGAGACGATAGTTAGGCTCATCGACCCATAACATCATTGAATAATCTCTTTTATTACAAGCAGAGGAAATACCCTGAATAAGTTGTGGAAAATAAGGATCGCTAAACAAGGCAGAAACGCCTGCAGGAATCACCAGCCCCATAATCCCGGTTTTCCCGGCAGCCAGGCTTCTGGCTGCAATATTTGGCTGGAAATTTAACTCATCAATGACGGATTGTACTTTCTTGCGTGTTTCTTCCCGAACGTTCTCATGTCCATTGACCACCCTTGAAACTGTGGACCGTGATACACCTGATAATTTTGCAATTTCCTCAAGCGTTATAGGCATTTTACCCTGATTTTTTAATAACTATTAAGCATTGTTTATGAAATTATTTTGAGTTTATTAAGATTTCTTTGTGGGAGCGCTCTCATATATTCTATAATATAAGATTTTTAGGGATTTGTCAATAATCAATTTTGTAAAATCAGGGAATTCTAATGTTCTGTAATCTTATTGGATGCAGAATTCTATTTTTATGGTTTGAATAATCGATTCTTTTGGTGTAAGACAAAGAAATTGATAAAATAAGTCATTGGAAGAAATCAAGCGGTTTGTTTTGCTAAATTAACATGCCAAAATGGTTTACAGATTATATAAAAATAAAAAAAGCACTTTCCAGTCGGAAAGTGCTAATAATTATCTAATGGATATTTTTCAGGCAGCCATTGCCGGGCGGAACTTATATCCGTAAACGAGGATGCCCTTTTCGCCATCGTCTGAACGAAGTTTTCGGGTGACCATCTCAACTGGCATCCCGATTTGGACTTCCTGATTGCCGAGGTCGGTCAGCTGTGCTGTTACAATGGGCCCTTCCTGGAGTTTAATGAGGGCAACGGTGTAAGGCGCCTGTTCTTCAAAGCCAGCAGGGGCATTGCCCATACGAGTGAATGAATACACCTCACCTTTACCACTGAAGGCGTAAGCTGTTTTAGCTTCACCGCCGCATTCCGGGCAGACATCTCGCGGTGGGAAAATCTTGGCTTCGCAGTGCGGGCAGACTTCTCCAACCAGGGCGTAACGTTGTTTTTTTAACCGCCAATGACGTGGTACTTCCATTTTATTCACTCCTTAAAATGTCGGAAAAAGCTTTTCCACACATAATTTTTTTATTTACTGCCATGAGTTTACCGAAATGAGACTCTCAGAAACTATCAGATTGGCGAAAATGTCCAAAGAAATGCCTTTTCCTTCTATTAGCTTGAGAATATTTGTGTATTTTATAAATATGAACAGGTTTTAATAATTTGTAAAATTGGTACACGAGAGTTAAATTAATGATATGATTTGGAAAATAGAACAGTGGTAAGTGTCTATCGAGGAGTTATGTATGACCATTTATTTACTTGATGGGACTCTGGAAGTTGACATTTTTTATGAATGCGAAGACCAGGACCTGGAAGATAATGTTTGCATCAGGGTGATTGAAAGCTGCTCACCAGAAGAAAGGCTTTTGCGTGCTGGGGAAACCCATATTTACCTGACGCAATCACAAGCCCGAAAATTGGGTGAAATGCTTCTAAATGCAGCCGCGCAAAGCATCGATTGTAAAGAAGATTAAGGATATTTGATTGAATAAAATCACGAAAGATGTTGTTCGCAGGAGTATGTTGGGGGCGCAGGGTTTATTGACTGGACCTGAGAAACCTGCTTCAAAGGATGACCTGTTACCAATTATTCGACAGATGGGTTACCTCCAGATTGATACCATCCAGGCAGTCAGGCGATCTCAATTCCTGGTTTTATGGAGCCGTTTGGGTCCATTTAATCCATCATGGTTGGATGAAATCTATAAAAATGGGTGGCTGTTCGAGTATTACGCACATGCCCTGTGTTACCTGCCGATCGAGGATTACCCAATCTTTCGCGGGATGATCCTTTACGATGAGCGTACTGGGAATGGTTGGAAAAAGTGGGGAGATCAGAATCAAAATATTATTGATGAAGTGCGGTCAATTATTGAAGAAAAGGGACCGGTAACATCTTCTGATTTTGATTCAAAAACATTTTTTACAGGCTGGGGTGACATCAAAAAAGAGAAAATGGCTTTGAATCGTATGTTTGCAACCGGGGAATTAATGGTTTCCCATCGTGACAATTTTCGGCGATATTTTGATCTGCGTGAACGGTTACTGCCGGATTGGAAGGACGAGGATGCTTTGGATTTAAAGTCGGCTCGTCAGGCTTTATTATTGAGAGCTGTCCGCGCGCTGGGGATTGCTAAAGAAGATTGGATCGCACCCTATTTCTATCTGTTGAAAACAGGTATTTCGCAAGAGCTCACAAAACTTGTGGATCAGGGACAGCTTGACCAGGTAGCGGTGGAAGGATGGGATCAACCTGCGTATATTCACCCGGATAACCGTGAAATGGTTGAGAGCGTTATTGAGCAGGACGCTGCTCCCACATATTCTACTTTTCTCTCACCCTTTGATCCCCTTGTTTCAGATCGTGAGCGCCTGTTGGACCTGTTCAATTTTGACTATAAAATGGAGTCATTCACCCCTGCCAGGGACCGTAAATTTGGCTATTTTTGCCTGCCAATCTTATACAATGGCAATCTCATTGGACGCTTAGATCCTAAAGCCCATCGTAAAGATAAGAAAATGGAGATCAAAAACATTTATTTGGAACCCGGGATTGATCTAACCCAGGACTTAATTGAAACAATTAAGACGACATTGGTGAATTTCACAAGTTGGCATGGTATGGAACAAATAGAAATAAATGCCAGTGATCCGCCTGAACTGCAGGAGGCACTGCAATGACGATAAACCCTGGGTTTACGCTTTGTTTCCTTTTGCATGATGACCAGGTTTTGATGCTCCATCGCAATTTTCCTCCCAACCAGGGTTTATGGAACGGTGTTGGCGGGCACATCGAACCAGGCGAAACACCACGCAAGGCTGTAATTCGGGAGGTCAAAGAAGAAACGGGATATGAGATTGACGCGCCGCAATTTGAAGGCTTGTTAACCTGGGATGGTTTTGAGATTCCCCCAGGCGGTATCGCAATATTTACAGCTCAGGTGTCTCATCCAAACTTTATTACCAACCATGAAGGGGTATTAGCATGGAAGCCAAAAGATTGGGCGTGTTCTGCCCCGGAAGTTGTCGACAATATTCATGTCTTTTTACCAAAAATTTTGGCTGGTGAACATCCCCAGCATTTCCATTTTAGCTATGAAGCAGGGGTTCGAATCAAAGATGTAATTTCTGAAATTCCAAAGGATTTTGATATGGAGAAAATATTCGAGCCAGATGACAATCTGCAAGAAGAAAAACGCGGTGACTTTATATTGAGTTTTGATAAAGAACGCCTTCAATTGGATGTGATTGAGGACTTCCTTTCTAAACAGTCTTATTGGGCGGAGAGACGTCCTCTGGAAAAGATTATCCGTTCCGTACAAAACGCTGTTTGTTTAGGGATTTATCATCTTGGTAAGCAGGTGGCGTTTGCCCGTTTGGTGACAGACCAGGCGACCTTTGCCTGGTTGGCTGATGTTTTTGTTCATCAGGACTTTCGCGGTCAGGGTTTGGGAAAGTGGCTGGTTGAAGCCGCCTGTAAATTCTCAGATCAGCATGGGATCAATGATATGCTCCTGGCAACCCGTGACGCCCAGCAGCTGTATCAGCGTTATGGCGGATTTTCACCGATTGAAGATCCGGCAAAATGGATGAGAAGAATGAAGGCTGATCAATAATGATCAGGTGTTAAAAGATACATGAAGGAGAATTGAAAATGGAAATCAAACGAGGCGTATTTAGAATCAGCACAAACAAGGTGGATTTGCAAATCGATGTGATTCACAGCTATCTGACAGAAGAAGCTTATTGGACCACTGGACGAACACGCGAGATGACAGAGAAATCGATTGAGCACTCGCTTTGTTTCGGCGTTTTTCAAGGAGATAAGCAAATCGGTTTTGCCAGGGTCGTTACTGATTACACCATTTTCGCCTATTTGTGCGATGTGTTTATCCTGGAAGAATACCAGGGACAGGGGCTGGGCAAATGGCTGACTGAAACCATCCTCGATGTACTGGATGAGGAGGGTGTACGCTGGACCATGCTGGCCACCCGCGATGCCCATGAGCTGTATGGGGAATATGGCGGATTTCAGAAATTGTACTTGCCTGAGAAGTGGATGGGCAGGGTCAATCCCCGTCTTCTCCAAAGTTCCGGGGAGCAATATACTGTGCCAGGGATTGGGATGTAAATTAACCTTCTTTTGTAATGAATTAGAAGATTGTAAAACTTGTGGAAAGCATAGGAGGTAATATGAAATGGTGGGAAAAGACACCGTCAATCCTTTCTGGTGACTACGAAAACATCTATGGATTAACTGACGATGTTACTATGTCAGAAGTTGTATTTTTAATTGACGAAACATCGCTCCCGTTACTGTCTAACATACTTGATCTTTGCTGTGGTACCGGTCGTCATTCAATTCGACTTGCTGAATTAGGATACAACGTTATTGGCATGGATATTAGTTCTGATTTCTTACAAACCGCAACCGAGAAATCTTCACAACTAGGTTTATCCAATCAGTGGATAATTGGGGATATGAGGGATATTCCTTTTGAAAATAAATTTGACCTGGTTTTTATCATGTTTGGTGCTTGGGGTTTTTTTGAGGAAGATCGTGAAAATTTTAATGTGTTTGGAGCGGTTAACCAGGCTTTAAAGATGAATGGTCATTTTATTTTGGATTTTTTTAATCGCGATTGGATTCTGCGCCATTTTCAACCTGCTTATTGGGTTGAGCGTAAAGTTGGATACTATCTTGAACGACGACAATTTGATAACCTCAAAGGGCGTCTTAATACTGAAAATATCTTCATAAAAAGAGATGGACAAATATTAAAATGGAAAACTTCGATAAGGGCTTTTACTTTCCAGGAAATTATAAAATTGCTGGATCAAGCAGGTTTTAGTATTTATAATGTTTACGGAAATTTAGAAAGGCAGTCTTATGATCTCAATACACCGAGAATGCTTTTACATGCAATAAAAAAAATTAAGTGAAAAACAATTCTTAATCATATGAACATGGCATATATTATTATTAAGGCTTCTGATTCGTACGGTGTGTCATCAGACATCAAGCTTATAATCTAAAATCTTTTATAGATTTTAGCCTCAATTTTCAGGTTGTAAATTTTGGGAAAATTTTCATAAACTCACAAAAAAATTTGCATTTTAATGCTTTGGTGTTATAATCTCATCGTACAAATTAAATAGCCCCACGCGGCACTCTTATCCAGAGAGGTGGAGGGACCGGCCCTATGATACCTCGGCAACCAAAAAGTATCCCTTTTATGGTGCCAAATCCGGCAGAGCGAATTCTGGAAGATGAGAGGGAAGCCAATGCTCATTTACGCCCCTCTCGTATGAAACCGAAGGGGCGCTAATCTTTAATGAGACACGGAGGTTCTCAATAATGACTTTAACGTTTATGAATTTACCCAAATATTTATTTACATCAGAATCTGTGACAGAAGGTCACCCAGACAAACTCTGTGACCAGGTAAGTGATGCTGTTTTGGATGAGTTGATACGACAGGACCCCTATTCACGGGTTGCTTGTGAATGCGCTACCAAGACTGGTTTCATCATGGCTTTAGGCGAAATCACGACCACAGGCTTTGCTGATTTTGATAAGTTGGTGCGTGAGGTGGTCATTGGCGTTGGCTATGATCGGGCAAAGAAAGGCTTTGATGGGGCAACCTGCGGTGTAATGGTTGCTTTAGCCAACCAATCCCCGGATATTGCCCTTGGCGTGGACAAATCCAAGGAAGCCAAAGAAGGTGAAGTGGATGAAGACGCTGAGATTGAGGCGATCGGCGCTGGCGACCAGGGCATGATGTTTGGTTATGCCTGCAACGAAACCGACGTTCTGATGCCGATGCCGATCTATTACGCGCATAAGCTTACACGCCGCCTGGCGGAAGCCCGTCGAGCGAATGATTTGGATTTCCTTTGGCCGGATGGCAAGAGCCAGGTGACCGTAGAATACGAGTACGGTGTGCCCAAGCGCATCCACACAGTGCTGATCAGCACCCAGCACAGCCCGGATGTTACCAATCAGCAAATTCGGGAGGGTGTGATCGAAGAGATCATCAAACCAGTTTTACCCAAGGAATTGGTCGATGATGATTTAATCGTGTATGTGAACCCAACCGGCCGTTTTGTAACGGGCGGACCCATGGGCGATGCCGGCCTTACAGGACGGAAGATCATTGTGGATACCTATGGCGGAATGGGCCGCCACGGCGGCGGTGCTTTTAGCGGAAAAGACCCGACGAAGGTGGATCGCTCTGGTGCTTATGCTGCTCGCTGGGTGGCAAAGAACGTGGTCGCTGCAGGACTGGCAGACCGATGTGAGGTCCAGGTTGCTTACGCGATTGGTGTTGCTCACCCACTTTCGATCAATGTTGAGACTTTTGGCACCGGAAAAGTTGATGACAGCAAGATTTCACGATTGATTGGGGAGCATTTTGATCTGCGACCGGGTGCGATCATACGCGATCTGAAATTACGCCGACCGATCTACCAGCAATTGGCTGCCTATGGGCATTTCGGCCGCGACGACCTGGATTTAACCTGGGAAAAGACCGATAAAGCCGATCTGCTTCGGGATGCCGCTGGGTTGTAGCTCACATTTTAGTCCGATTAAATGAGTATATTTATATATGTAGGGGCTCGGCATGCCGAGCCCCTACTTTTGTAATGTGCTTGACCATCCGGAGCGCAGACTTTAGTCTGCAATTATTGGGATTTAGCGATATATTTTGTTCTTCTAAAACTATTATAAATAAATCTAATAAAGCGGGTTAAAACCCGCACTCCGGTCTATGATGTTTTTTTGCTAGCGAAATTTTCGTGAATTACTATAGAATATAAACGAACCATTTACCACCCACTATTCACCATTCACACTAACTTTTCCTGGTACCTGCTTGCGAACAAAGCCGGACCACCGCCGGTGTGCCAGAACAGCACCGTATCGGATGTGTCGAAGAATCCTTTGCGGATCAGATCAATCAGACCGGCTGCAGCCCTGCCGGTATAAACCGGGTCCAGGAGCAAGGCTTCCTTTTGTGCAAATAATCTTATTGCTTCAATTTCCGGTTCACCCATCACGGCGTAACCCCCGCCGGTATAGTCATCATTTACCAACATCTCATCCTCAGTAAATGTCCAATCCTTGCCGAGGGATGCGGCTGTATCCGTCGCCAATCTTGCCACATTGGTTTTGAGTGCATCAGCAGGCTCGTCCACACTGATTCCTAAAATCTTGCCCGTGTAACCGCTGATGCGCCCGCCAACCATCATCCCGGCTTGCGTGCCACCCGAGGAACTGGGGAAGACAATCCAATCCGGGGTCGGATCCTGCTGGGCGAGTTCCAGCATGGCGTTGACGTAGCCCATCGCGCCCGTGGGGTTGGAGCCGCCATAAGGGATCAAATAGGGTTTCCGCCCGTCCTTGTGCGCCTTTTGATATACTTCTTCTAGTTTATTTTTTACATTATCACGGTCTGTAAAAACAATTTTAGCCCCAAGCAAGTAGAACAAAAGGTGATTACCGTCGGGAGGTTCTGGCGGGTCGCCAAACAAGACCAGGATGCAGTCAAACCCGAATCGTGAAGCGGCTGCCACGGTTTGCCGACAGTGATTTGATTGCACAGCGCCAGCAGTGATCAAGAGGTCAGCCTCCTGGTTTCGTGCTTCTGCCAGCAGGTACTCTAATTTGCGCGTTTTATTACCGCCAAAGGCAAGTCCGGTCTGGTCATCCCGTTTGACAAACAGCCTTGGTCCTTGCAAGGCTGCTGAGAGTCTTGGCAGGGCTTCAATTCTTGTGGGTAAATGTGCAAACTCAATCCGTGTTTTCATGCACTTAAACTCCTTTTTGTATCTTTCTTACCTCTCTCGCGCATCCATCCAAGTATGCGAGGGAGAATTCGGGTGTACAAAGGATATAAGAGAGGGCGTACAGGATAATCCCATGCGCCCAGGGTTCGTTGGACCTGCCCGCCGAAGCCATCTTTGAAGCGATAAACCCCCCAAAGGGGATCGCTTTCATCAAAGGTGTCTGGGGCACCCCACATGTCGTATTGATAACAACCAGCCTGTTTAGAGTGCAGCATGGCTTCCCACTGCAATCGGTAATTGAACATTTTTTCTCGATGTTCATCCAGGGACATGCCATGGATATACCATGCCCGACCCCCAAAACGGAAAATGACAACCGCGCCAACGGGAGAGCCATCCACTTCTGCAATTAATGGCGCAGCCAGGCCGTCAGTAAAAAAGCGTTCCCACACTGTCCTGTAATAATCCTTACCGCGGATAAGGAAATCATCGCGAATTGCGGTGTGTGCATACATCTTGTAAAGTGAATCAATGTCGGCAATGCCGCCTGTGCGCACACTGACGCCGCGGCGTTCAGCCAGGCGGATATTGTAGCGGGTTTTAGATTTCATCCGCATGAGCATTGTGTCCGGGTCGTCCGTCAGGTCAACCACCACGGTGTTTTTAAATTGAATTTGTTCGTCTGAGAAAAGCCAACCGCGCGCTTTCAAATCTTGCTTTACAGCATTGCCCACAGGTTTTGATTCCTCACTTTCGTCCCCGGGGATGCCGTAACCGAGAGGTAAATCCGGATCAATCTTTAAGAAGATTGCCTTTTTCTTTTCAGCAAAGTTCTGAAATTCATCAAGCACATTCTTGACCAGCCCAGAATCTGACCAGTCCAGCAGGGGGCCGCGTGGTGCATATAGGACGCTGATTCCTGCAGGCAGTCCAGCCAGGTCAATTCTTCGCTGCAAGACCAGTGCGGCTGCAACAACTTCGGCGTTTTCATTTCGCCAGAGGAGGTGATATGGCTGCCAGCCAAAACGAGATTTTACCTGCCCCCACTGCCAGGTTTGCAGGGCATGTGTCCCGGGCAGGGCTTCAATTTTTTTGTTCCAGTCTCTTGAAGATTTGACATCAAGTAATTCCAAAAAAGTGCCTCCTCTAAATCAGGCAGCAGATGTCGGGCGATATCTTGCCCACAATTGATAAAGTTTGTAGTAACCCGGCCGATAAATACGATCCCAGGTGCCAATGGTGCGTCGGAGCTCGCCGCCAAATCCGCGTTTGAATCGGTAAACGCCCCACAGACCCTCTGAGCGTTCAACAAATTGCTCTTCGAGCGTGTCTTCAGGGTAATCCGGCACGCCCCACAGGTCGTATTGTTTACAGCATTTTTCTTTTGCCCAGCCCATGGCTTCCCATTGTAATAAATATGTGGGCATCCGATTGCGCTCTTGATTATTGGAAGCGCCGTAAAAATACCAGGCCGTTTCACCCTGGGCGAAAGCCATCAGACCGGCAAGGGGTTTTTCCTGGTATTTTGCGATCAATAATACACAAGAATTGTTCTTAGAAAAGACCTGATAAGCGCGTTGATAGTATTCCAGGCTGTGAATGCCAAATTCATCCCGGCTGCCGGTGGTTAGCATCATCTTGTGGAAGGTTTCTACATCGTCGCTGGCGCTGACCACCACATTTTTGCGTTCAGCCAGGCGGATGTTATAGCGTGTTTTTGACTTCATCGTCATCAGCAAATCTTCTTCTGACGAGTCAATGTCGATTATGATTGTTCTCGGCGGTTGAATGGTTTGCTCTACCTGAATAAAGCCAGGTAATTGCCGATTTATCAAAGCTTTATCGACAGGTTCCCAGAGGTTTGGCTCAACTCTCAGGAAAACAGCATTTTCTTTTTGGCAGTATTTATCCAGACCAACCCAAAGTTTTCCCCAATCGCCTTCTCCCACCGGTCCGCGTGGGATATAAGCAATGCTCAGTCCGAAGGGGAGTCGCCGGAAAAGAACCATGGCGCCTAAGTTTCCCTCGCGGAAAAAATGCGGCGTCCAGCCAAAGGCGGATTTTAAGGTTCCCCAGGAGGAGGTTTGCAGGATGTGTGCTTCTGGATGCTCGTTGATAAAGTTATCCCAGGCTTGGGGTGATAATAAATCCATATTCTCCTTAGATTTCATCATGTGACATATAGGTCATATGATGAAATTTTCCCCTTTATTGACGCATGAGACGTCATTCTACCATATCGAGGTCCGTTTCTTGCTGAAGGATGGACGCGCCAGGGATGATGTCACTTAGCATTGCACGGATCTTTTCTGGTTTACCCTCACGTGCATAATCGATTAATGTATCAACCAGATCTCTTAATTCTTCTGAGGACAGCACTTCTTCTGTATCCACCTGGTGAATATCAGGGTGCGCAGTTGGTGAATAGGCAAAGCCCTTATCCCATAAATCTTCGCTGAGTTTTTCACCCGGTCGAATGCCGGAGAAGACAATCTCAATATCCTTGCCAGGTTCAAGCCCTGAAAGGCGAATTAAATCCTCTGCCAGGTCAAGAATCTTTACGGGTTGACCCATGTCAAGAATGTAATTTTCTCCGCCTTTACTCAAGGTAGATGCCTGCAAAACTAGGTGAACAGCCTCAGGGATGGTCATAAAATAACGTTTCATTTCAGGGTGGGTTACCGTGACCGGTCCGCCTGCTTCAATTTGGCGCTTAAAGCGGGGGACCACACTGCCGCGGCTGCCAAGGACGTTGCCAAACCGAACAACTGTGAAAGCGCGCTCAAATTGATGAGCGGCATCCAGGACGAGCATTTCAGCAATGCGTTTTGTCGCACCCATGATGTTCACCGGTCGAATTGCTTTATCTGTTGAGATCATCACCAGGCGCTGGACCTCATGTTCCAGCGAGGATTTAACAATGTTATCCGTGCCCAGGATGTTATTGGTGACTGCTTCTTCAATATTGCTTTCCATCAGCGGGACGTGCTTATGAGCAGCCGTGTGAAAGACAACTTGCGGCTGCCAGCGATCAAAAAGGACGGAAAGCCGCGGCAAATCTCGTACATCAGCAATTAAGGGGACCAGGTCCAGGTGCGGATAGCGTTCCTTAAGGGAAGTGATCACGCTAAAAATGCTGTTTTCGCCGTGCCCGAGCAGGAGAATGCGTTTTGGGTGCAGTCTTGCAATTTGACGGCAGAGTTCGCTCCCGATTGAACCGCCTGCGCCGGTGACCATGATCACTTTGTCTTCCAGAACTTTACCCAGGGCTTCAATGTCCATTTTCACAGGCTCACGACGTAGTAAGTCGGAGATATCCACCTCACGTAATCGGCTGACGCTGACTGCGCCGCCGATCAGTTCATATAGTCCTGGCATGGTGCGAAATGGGATATTGCGCTGACGGCATTTGGTTGTGATTTTTCGCAGCACCTCACCTGAAGCACTGGGAATAGCGATGATGACTTCGTCCACATGACGGGTCTTAAAAACGCGCTCGATATCGTCAATTGGCGCTAAAACCGGAACGCCGTGGATTTTGCTGTTTTGTTTTTCGGGATCATCGTCAAGAAAGCCGATGGGCTTCATGTTCAGTTGTGGATTTTTCAGCAATTCCCTGACGACCATTGCGCCTGCATCGCCGGCACCAACGACCAGAACCCATTTTCTATGAAGCGAGTGAAGTAATGAGCTGTCAGCCGCTGCTGAAGAACTTTCTGCAATCCAGCGGAAAACAAAGCGAAACCCACCGATAAAGATCAGGGTCAACAGCCAATCGATGATGATCACAGAGCGAGGAAAGCCAATAAAGAACCTTGCGCCGTATAAACCCATCATCGCGCCCCCCACAATCATAGAGGCAGTGGTGACTGAGGCAAGGATCAATACCAGCTCGCGAATGCTGGCATAGCGCCATAATCGACGGTAAATACCAAAGAAATAATAGACCAGGGGCTTGATGACAATCGCGATCCCCAGCATCCATAACAAAGAGACCTGGTAGGTAGGGAATATCGCGACAAGCTCCAACCGAATCATGTAACTGGCTAAAACAGCAACAGCGCTCAGGAAAATATCCCCCATTAACAAATAGCGATTGCGAATTTTCTTTCCTAAAAAGTTCATGGAAGATTTGCCTTAGGGGTTATTGACCTTTGAATCCCAGCACCTGCCAGATTGTCCGCAGGATGATGGAGATGTCCATTAAGAGATTGCGATGTTCAATGTAGTATAAATCGTATTCTAATTTGACAGCCGTTTCTTCAACGGTGCCAGCGTAGCCGTAATTGATTTGCGCCCACCCGGTGATACCAGGTTTGACAAGCAAACGTGCTCGATAAAAAGGCAGTTCTTTTTGGAATTGCTCGACCAGTTGAGGCCTTTCCGCACGCGGCCCAACCAGGCTCATTTCACCCCGTAATACATTGATGAACTGGGGCAGTTCATCCAGGTGGGTCTTTCGTAAGAACCAGCCGAATTTTGTCACCCGTTCATCGTTTTCTTCGGTCATGCGGGTCTCACCGAATTTTTCTGCATCACGAACCATGGTGCGAAATTTGATGATTTTGTACGGCTGACCGCCGCGCCCCAGGCGGTTTTGGGTAAGAAATATTGGGAAACCAGTTTCGAGAATAATGCCAAGACTGATGAGTGGGAAAAATGCTCCCATCACCAATGTGCCAATCAAGCCGCCGGCAAAATCAACCAGGCTTTTTGAAAGTTGATAGAGGGTACTGGTATGGGATTTTTCAACAAACGAACGCACAATCCATTCTGCTTCGAGTAAAAAAATGGGCACCCTTGAGAGAAGCTCCTCGTAAACTTCTGGCATGGGGGTTAATGTGACGCCCATTTCCTGCGCAGCTAAAATTGACTGGAACATGCGCCCCTTCATCTGACCGCTGATTGCAAGTATGATATCGGTAATTTCATGTTGTTTAATCAGGCTTATTAACTGACTGCTGTCACCTACCACAGATAAACTGCCAAACTTTTCCCCTTGTTTTTGGGGGTCATCATCAATCAACCCGATGGTGTTGAAGGGCGGTGGCCATTGTTTGGAAATGACGTCAGCAATGGTTTCACCAGCATTGCCCGCACCGATAATCAGGACCCGACGCAAGAGGTGTGGATCGGTGAACATGCGGATATACGCCAATCGCCACAGAAGTGTAAAGGCTGCAGCTGCAATAATGAAGAGCGCAACGCCTCGGCGGGGCAGTGAATTTGGCTCTGAACTAAAATAAATCAGCAAATAAATAAGCGCATAAATAAGTAGAGCTAAACCGATACCCTTGAAGGTCTCACGGGTATTGCTGGCGCGCTGTACATCGTATAATTCCAGAAGCAAAATGATCCAGAAGAATGGCAAAAGGAAATACCAGAAGGGCGGTCGCGAGACGATGAATTCCAGCGAAAACTCCATCCAGGCATCCCCGGCAGCCCAAAAATAAAGTGCCAGAAATAAAGCGATTAGTGCAGCAAGGAAGTCCCCGATCAACAGGATTGCTACACGCTCAGACGCGCGTAAATGCCATCTTTCTGGCTTAGATTTATTCTCCATAGCCACTATTTTAACCTTTATTTCTATTTTGGGGGTGAATGACACCCCATAGGAAACCGCTTCCCCATGCAAAGTGCATGCATGCAATTGCCAGGGGAACCCCCATGATGAGCTTCAGATCCTTATATTTAATGGAAAGTTGTAAACTTGCCAGGAGGAGGATCAAGAAATATATACTGATTAAGCCGACCAACAGGTAATTAAAAGCCGGGGGAACTAAGGGAGACAATACTAACAATAAAGCTAGTGTTAAGATAAACAAGGGTGGTAAAGCCTGACGAAGACGCAGGGTGTCCGGGTAGCGGCGCAACATGTGCCATTTCCAATAGCCGTAACGCCAGTATTGGTGAGCCAGTGCTTTCAGATCTTTTCGGGCATAATAGACCGAGCGGATTTCGGGATCAAGCCAGATCTTGCCGCCGCTTTGCCGGATGCGTGTGTTGAACTCGTAATCTTCATTGGTCAGCAAACTTTCATCGAACATGCCAATCTTGTCGAGTAATTCGCGTTTGAAAGCCCCAAAGGGGACGGTATCCACGGTCCCAGCCTTTTCGGTATAGCGATAGCGCGCACCGCCCACACCGATGGGATGTCCTGCCGCGGCAGCAATGCTGCGCGAAATCCAGTGATCACTCCTGGGCTGGATGTCCCATACGCCGCCTACATTTTCACCCAGCCCCTTTTCCAGGCCAGCGACGGATCTTTCGATATAATCTGGCTGGGGTTTTGAATGCGCATCCAATCGAACGATGATATCACCGGTTGATGCCTTAATGGCTATGTTCAAGGCCGCCGGGATGATTCGCTTTGGGTTTTTAATGACCTTGACCCTTAAGTCCGGATGGTTTTGATGCCATTCATTGATGACCTCAACCGTACCGTCATCGGAGCCGCCATCAGCAATCACCAGTTCCATTTGATCTAAAGGATAACTTTGTCCATAAATAGCGTCCAGCAGCAATGTGATGGTGGTGCGCTCGTTATAGCAGGGGACAATGATGGAGACTTTAGCGGCCATTTTTCCTATCCAAATTGAAGTTCCTTTGGGTGACATTAAACATATAATATCCGACTGCCATTGTGCGGCAGTTTGTTGTCAACTTTCCTTTTATTATAAATGTCCAGGTTTAATAAATTATTCCTCAGCGTCACCGGGGAGAAGGGCTACCGCTTCAATCTCAACATCTGCCCCTTTCGGCAGGGCAGCTACCTGGAAGGCTGAGCGGGCGGGGAAGTTCTTGGTAAAGAACGTGCCGTAAACTTCGTTCATCTGGCCAAAGGCATTGATGTCTTTAAGAAAAACCGTGGTCTTAATAACCAGTTCGAGCTTTGAGCCTGCAGCTTCCAGAACAGCTTTGAGGTTATTGAGTGCCTGGAGGGTTTGGGCTTGAATGCCACCTTCAACAAGATCGCCGGTTTTGGGATCCATGCCCAGCTGCCCGGCTGTAAAAACAAGGTGTCCGGTCGATACGCCAGCGGAATAAGGTCCAATGGCTTTGGGTGCCTTATCGGTGACAACAACTTTCTTTTCGTGATGGCTATTATTCATGATCGTCCTTTCAAATTTTTTATTTTCGTTTATAAAAATTATAACATTCAGATTTGTTAAGGTAACGCCTGGTTTCTTATAAGCTTAATAAGCATCTGAGGAGCTTGTTATTCAACTGTGTGTAATTAGTTTAAATAATTAATCCACCATGGTACACAAGCTCATAGACCTTAATGCCATCTTTTTCGATCCATTCAAGACCGTTAAAGCATTCAAGGTTACCGTCGGACGTATCATGGTAAGTTAAGTCATCTTGCGCATACTCCCAGCCGCCCAGGAAACGCCCTTCAGCATACATTTGGGAGAGGCTGGCTTTGATCATCATACCGGTTTGGGCTGAAGTTATTTTTTGTGGATTAAGAATTTGACCGTAATAATTCATTCCCCACACAGGTATCTCATTCTCATAGACAACCTCTTCACCAATGAAATTCGCACCGCCAAAATAGCTGTCCAGGTAGCGATAATTTCCATCTGCAAAAGATAAGTCGTGAGACCCTTTTCGGCAGGACTCGATTGATTCTCCGTCTCCCACATAAGTTGCAGCTTTTGCAGAGACAATAAATTTGTGCAGCTCAGTCATCTTATTCATTTGTCCTCTCTTAAATCATCAAAGAAAGTCATTCTGTTATTTTTGGTGTCTTTGCAGTCAATCCTGTGCCTTATCAAAATTCAATAAATGAAGAATGTCTTCCAGGCAGGCGTCAAACATTTCTTGCATGATGCTGGGGTCAGCCTGATAAGCGCCGCCAAAGGAGCCGTCGCCGTAGGTTTTTCGGGTGGCAGTTTTCCCCATGATGTCTTCACTGGCATTGAGGATGGGCTTGATGCTTTTGGGCAATGCCGCCACCTGGGTGAAGTCAAAAGCTTCCATCCAGTTTGCATGCTGTGTGTCGAGATGGTGTTTTGCAGCAATTTTTGCAACGGTTTCGGTTGTCCACCAGGCGTACCAGCGCAAGCGTAAATCTGGCAGTTCATTGACCATCTGGACCAAATGTGTGCGGACTGGCGTGTTTCCACCATGCCCGTTAAGGATCAATATTTTTTGAAAGCCGGCACCATACAATGATCGCAAGATATCTTCGACAAGGTCGAGATATGTGTGTAAACGTAAACTGATCGTACCGGGATAATCAAGAAAATAAGGCGAACATCCGAAGTTGAGGGGTGGTGCAATCATGACCCCGGTTTTGTCACTGGCAGCTTCCGCCAGGGCTAAAGGGATTTTGGTATCGGTGAGCAAGCTCAAGTAGCCATGCTGCTCACAGGCACCCAGGATGAGCATCACACGGTCATCTTTTTCCAGATAAGCTTCAATTTGCATCCAATTTTGATCTGAAAAGTGCATTTGTGCCTCCTAAATGGTCACTTCCAATCATAACATCAAGGTAGATATAAACACAGAGACGTTGAAAGCAACGTCTCTGTAATTTTTAACCCTTTAGGGGGTTGAGGGCGGAACGCCCGAAACAAAAAACCACCGGCTAT
>JAENYZ010000002.1:82077-604575 GCA_016841525.1 Anaerolineaceae bacterium | reverse complement strand
CGGTGGTTTTTTGTTTCGGGCGTTCCGCCCTCAACCCCCTAAAGGGTTAATAAAACGCGGATCAATGAATCCGCGTTTTTCTTTTAAGCACATCCCTCTTTCTAATTTGATATACTTGATATTATTTATCTAATTAGTGTAAAATTAAAAGAAAACTTTGGAGGTGGTGATGCTCGAACAAATCAAACTCTGGCTGCTGACTTTAGGAATCAATGAACAATCTGCAAACATTATCGGTCAGGCTGCCCTTCTTACGGCAGCATTGCTGGCAACTTACTTGCTTCAGGTTATTACTAGTCGGTTTATCCAAAATAGATTAAGAAAATGGCTTGAAAAAACAGAAACTTACTGGGATGATATATTTTACAAAAGCCATTTCTTCATAAGATTGGGAAATATTCCGCCCATTGTTCTTTTGTATTTCTCAGCCGCCTGGCTGCCTGACATAAAAGACTGGGTACAACGGATCGCCCTTGCCCTGGTCGCTTTTATGTCAACCTGGGCATTGGATGCAGCATTGACAGCCATCAACGATATCTACGATGATTATGCTGTCGCTAAAAGCAAACCCATAAAAGGCTACATCCAGGTTGGAAAAATAATTTTGTGGCTTTTTGGAATTATTTTAATCATTTCTGCCCTGATGCGCTCCTCCCCTCTTTTGCTTCTTGGTGGTTTAGGTGCGTTCTCTGCTGTCCTTCTGCTGGTCTTTCGTGACACTTTATTGGGATTATTTGCCAGCGTCCAATTTGTGACCAATGATATGATCCGCATTGGCGATTGGATTGAAATGCCAGAATACAACGCAGATGGCGAAGTCTTTGATATTTCAGTCAACACAGTGAAGGTCTCAAACTGGGACAAAACCATCTCGACCATTCCCACCTATGCTTTGATGGCAAATTCCTTTAAGAACTGGCGCGGCATGGAAATGTCCGGCGGAAGACGGATAAAACGCGCCATTCATATCGATCTGAACAGCATTCGATTTTGCGATCCTGTTCTGTTGGAACACCTCTCGAAAATCAAATATATTAAGGATTATCTCATTGAAAAACAAGAGGAAATCCTCGAAGCTGATCTTTCTCATCATGCCAATTCAGATGATGTATTCGCCGGTCACAACATCACCAATTTAGGCGCCTTCCGAGCATACACCTTTGGTTACCTTAAGAACCACCCCAAAATCAACCCCGAAATGGAAATCCTTGTTCGGCATATGGCACCCACCCAGAACGGACTCCCCCTGGAAATTTATGCGTTCTCAAAAGATAAACGTTGGGAAGACTTCGAAGACAACCAGGCTGAAATATTTGACCACCTTCTGGCGATATTGCCCGAATTTGATCTGACGGCTTACCAGAACGCTTCGGGGATGGATATACGCTCACTGCAGCAATTTCAAGTGGGACGAGAGCTGTTCGTCCAGCAGTAAATTTTAATAGATAGAAAAAAGGGCCGGGGTAAACATCTCCCCGGCCATAGTAATAATCTGATAGCGTTCTAAAAAATTATTAATATTAAAGTTCGATGCCAAGTTCCTTTAAAAATGCAGTGCTTTCTTCAATCACTTCTTCATGGTTTGTTTTATCAAGAACCTTTTGAACAAATTCTGCACATTCTTTCTTATGTAGTTTGCGCATGACCTGCTTAATAACAGGTACACGCGCCGGTGACATACTGAATTCATCCAAACCCAGCCCAAGCAGAATGGGAGCTGCTAATGGCTCCCCTGCCAATTCACCGCATAATCCCACCCATCGATTTTCAGCATGGGCGCAGTCAATCGTGTTCTTTATCAACCGCAGAACAGCCGGGTTCAAAGGGTTGGCAAGATGGGCTACTTTACTGTTGGTTCGATCAACAGCCAGCGTATATTGGGTCAGGTCATTGGTACCAATGCTGAAGAAGTCCACTTCTTTTGCCAGCTTATCTGCTAATAATGCTGCAGAAGGCACCTCGATCATGATGCCAAATTGGACCTTTTCTGCAAACGGTTTACCTTCAGATTGAAGCTCAGCTTTCATTCCTTTCATCAGTTCTTTTGCGGAACGAATTTCTTCGATACCCGACACCATTGGCACCATGATGCGTAGATCAACTCCGGTGATACCCCCTGCCTGCAGCAGCGCTCTAAATTGTGCCTTAAAAATATCCTCAGCGCCATTTAACATGCGAACACCGCGCCATCCAAGGAAAGGATTGAGTTCTTTTGGTAAATCAAGGTAAGGGATGGTCTTATCACCGCCGATATCCAGTGTGCGGACAACAACGGGCATATTCGGGTAATTTTCAAAAACTGCCACGTAAGCTTCAACTTGTTCAGCTTCCGTTGGGAGCGATTTTCGATCTAAATATAGGAATTCAGTGCGGAATAAGCCAACGCCTTCAGCACCATTTTTTATACCCAGAGGGGCATCATCCACGCCGCCAATATTGGCAACAATTTCCACACGATCGCCATCTGCTGTCACCCCGGGTGCCTGGGCAGCAGCTCTGGCTTTCTTCCTGTCGACACTGGCTTTCTTTTCCTGCTCAATAAACGCGTTCTTCTGGTCATCATCGGGATCTACGACAACCTCTCCCTTGTCACCATTAACAAGGACCATCGTTCCATCTGGCAATTCTAAAACAGCTTCTCCCAGACCGACGACCGCTGGTAAGCCAAAAGCTTTGGCGAGAATTGCTGCATGTGATGTTGGTCCGCCCCGAGCTGTAATAAAGCCCAAAACAAGATCCTTGTCAAGGCTGACAGTATCAGATGGTGTC
Source organism: Anaerolineaceae bacterium (assembly GCA_016841525.1). Taxonomy (GTDB): domain Bacteria; phylum Chloroflexota; class Anaerolineae; order Anaerolineales; family Anaerolineaceae; genus Brevifilum. The sequence continues at coordinate 601,806 of JAENYZ010000002.1, read as the reverse complement.
AAATCATCGCCCACAATGATTGAGGGTTCGGTTAAAGCAGTCCGCCCTGCACTCACGCCAAGCATATGACCTAACACACGCCGCCCAACGTCACGAATGTCGAGCGCTCTGCTGGCAAGTGTTTCATCAGGGATTTGCTCCATCATATTTGCAAAGAACTCAATTGCATCCATCCAGGCTTTTTCCGCATTGGTGCCTTGCTTGATCGCTTTCTTTGCCCGGTCAATCAGGGCGACGTCCTCTAAAATCATTCGATGGGCTTCAAATATTTCAGCTTCATTTTTCTCAGATCGACTTTCGACCTCTTTTTTGATCTCGATCAGTTCCCCCTGCCCTTTTTCAACAGCATCCATCATACGTTGAATTTCATCTTCAAATTCACGAATCTCATAATTCGGGATTTCCATCTCAATTTCCGACACCAGAGCCGTCTTACCATGTGCCAGGCCAGGTGCTGCCGGGATTCCCTTTATTTTTGTTAGTTCAACCTGAGACAAAGCTTCCTCCTTTACTCCTTACAAATAGTCCCTGTAAATTATAAACCAGAATTTGCAGATTGCGGTCTGATATCAAAAAATTTGAAAGGAAATTCCTTACCCTGAGGAGAATGGCTGGAATAGATATAAAAACCATTTGGAATTTTATTGTTCCTGAAAAGAAAGCCTCCTGATTTCTCTTGTTAAGTTCAATACTTAAACCAGTCCAATTCTGAATGTTAAAAAATCATCGAAATTGCAATATTTTAAGAAATATATACGAATCTTTTGTTGATTCAGCCCTGTACCTATGTTACAATAAAAACCTACCCAATTGGTAGGGGGAACAGGTTGTTCCACCCCCATATTTGGGGGACTGTTACACGGCGTAAACCATCCATAATGAGAAGGGATAATTGATGCATTGTCCTTATTGCCAGCACGAAAAATCCAGAGTCGTTGACACCACTAAAGACGCCCCAGGTGGAATCCGTCGCCGGCGGGAATGTTTAAATTGCGGTGAAAGGTTCAGCACCCTGGAAAGGGCAATCCTGGCAACCCCTTTAGTCGTAAAACAGGATGGTACGAGAGAAGAATTCAATCGTGAAAAACTGCTCCACGGCATTCGCCTTGCCTGTACCAAAAGACCCGTATCGGGCGCTGACATCGAGCGTTTGATTGGTGAAATTGAATCGACGCTGCAGAGAATGGGTAAATCAGAGGTGTCATCTCGCGTGGTTGGCGATATGGTCATCCAGGCTTTGAGAGAGCTGGATCATATTGCCTACATTCGTTACGCTTCGGTTTATCTTCAATTCGAAGATTTGCAGTCGATTCGTTCAGAAATAGACCGACTATTATCAGAAGAATAATTAAAATAAAAATTTAAGGAGACTCGCATGTCAAAAAATAATGGTAGATATTTGACGGGTATGCTGCCCACCCCACCAGTTCCTGAAGATATGGAAAGCATTGAACTTACCGAAAACTCCAGGCAGGTCCTTGCTAAGCGTTATCTGCGTAAGGGTAAAGACGGCGAGCCTGTGGAAACCATTGATGAAATGTTCTGGCGAGTTGCCTATCATGTCGCGAAAATTGAGGAAACCTGGGAAAAAGATTATAAGCCCCGTGCACGAAAATTTTATCACATGCTTACCTCGAAAAAATTCTTTCCAAATTCACCAACCTTTACAGGTGCAGGAACGCCGCTGGGTCAGTTAGCCGCTTGCTTTGTTCTCCCCATTTCGGATGACATGGGAAGACGCGACGACGGGATTTTCACAACCCTGCGTAATGCTGCCCTGATTCAACAAACGGGCGGCGGGAATGGATTCAGTTTTTCACGCTTGCGGCCAAGCGGTTCACGAGTGAAAAAATCTGCTGGCCAGGCAACAGGCCCGATTGGGTTCATGCGGGTATATGATGAAGCTTTTGGTGAAATTGCCCAGGGCGGTACACGAAGAGGGGCGAATATGGGCGTGCTGCGGGTCGATCACCCGGATATTGAGCAATTTGTCACCTGCAAGACGTCTGAAAATGCCATTACAAACTTCAATATTTCAGTGGGAATTACCGATGCATTCATGAAAGCGGTTAAGGAAGACGCATCGTGGGAATTGCGATTCCCCGATGTCACCGCACCTGAATACCAGGATTTCAACGGCGATTTAGATGATGCACTGCAGGCAAATTTGCCCATAAAGACCTTCAAAACCATTAGAGCCAGGGAATTATTTGATAATATTGTAAAACAGGCACATCATAATGGGGAACCCGGGATGCTTTTTCTCGATATCGCCAACAAAGATAACCCGGTACCGCATCTCTACCGCCTTGAATCAACCAACCCCTGCGGGGAGCAGTGGCTTGGCCCTTATGAAAATTGCTGCCTGGGATCCATCAATCTTGCACAGCATTTCGGCACGGACAACAGCGTGGATTGGGGTGCGCTCCAGGAAACCGTCCAAACAGCGACAATCTTCCTGGACGATGTTGTGGAAGCCAATGCCTACGTTCCTGCGGTACCGCAGCTTGAAGAATCCGCAAAACGTGCCCGACGGATTGGCCTGGGTATCATGGGTTTAGCAGATCTGCTCTATCATGTCGGTATCCGTTATGGCAGCCCTGAAGGCCAGGAGTTTGCAGCCCAGGTTATGGCGTTTATCCGTTACTATTCAATGCGCACAAGCATTGAGCTTGCAAAGCAGCGCGGCGCTTTCCCCGCTATTGACGGCAGCATTTATGATCCAAAGGATTTAAAATGGCAGCCGCCACAACCCGTCGACCCTTTCAAGCACGATTACGGACGACCAAATATTGACTGGGAAAGCATAACCAATGGAATTTTGAAATACGGCATACGCAACGCTGCCCAAACAACTATTGCTCCCACGGGCACAATTGCCACCGTTGCTGGCTGCGAAGGCTACGGCTGTGAACCTGTCTTTGCTCTCGCTTATATCCGCCACGTTAACGATAATGGCAAGGACCTTCAATTAAACTATGTCAGCCCCCAATTCCAGCGTGCATTAGAAAACATTGGCATCAGGCCGGAACAACATGAGGAAATCATCAATGAGGTCATTGAAACTGGCACCTGCCAGCAAATTGAAAACCTTCCCGAATCCACAAAAGATATATTTGTTGTCTCGTCTGATATCACAGCAGAAGAACATGTTCGGATGCAGGCAGCCCTTCAGGCATTCGTCGATAACAGCCTCAGCAAAACGATCAACTTCCCATCCACAGCAAAACCTGAGGACGTTGCGAATGCATACTTACTGGCGTGGGAATTAGGCTGTAAAGGCCTCACTGTCTATGTTACCGGTTCCCGGGAACAAGTCGTGCTTGAGACCAAAGGTACCGCAGAATCAAAATTTGTAGCAAAACAAGAGGACTTGACGCAATCAGAACAAGACCTGCAAACAGAACCAGGGCAACAACTGCCAATTTGGCAAGACACCAAAAAACCAAGACCCAATTTCTTAAAAGGTTACACATATTCTGTTGAAACACCTTTAGGGAAAGCGTTTGTCACCGTCAATGAAAACGGCGGTAACCAGCCATTTGAGGTGTTCGTCACATCTGCAAAGGCGGGCTCAGAAACAGCAGCTCACTCAGAAGCCATTGGACGCCTGATTTCTTACGTCTTACGCATTTCATCACCCATTGAACCGAGAAAACGCCTCAAAGCCGTTATGGACCAGCTGGCGGGCATCGGTGGGGGTCGGTCCCTCGGCTTTGGCCCAAACCGGATAAGATCATTGCCCGATGGCATTGCCAAAGCTCTGGATGAGTATCTTTACATCAGACACTGGGAAAATGAAATCCCTGAGGAAGCAAGACTTGTAGAATATCAACCACTTCCTTTAGAAGGTTTAGAAAATCTTGAAGCACCGCAGCAGCGCAAGATTGGTGAACTCTGTCCGGAGTGTGGGCAAGCGACTTTTGTCAACGAAGAAGGATGTAAAAAATGCTACAGCTGCGGCTTCAGTGAGTGTTGATCATAGCTTTTTCTATTTTCATGAAGGATGAAACGTTTTAATATTTCTTCAGGAAAATCTATGAAGAATACCATTTATACAAGACGATAGGATTATAATCATTAGTATAATAAATCTTGGAGAGACAGTTTCCTGGAGGAAAATAATGCAAAAAGATTGGACACAAGATACTGTAACAGTAAACGACGGCATTCAGCTCTTCTTTACAAGGACGGGCAGCGGCGATAAACCACCCCTCGTGCTTGCGCATGGTCTGACAGATTTTGGACTGAGCTGGCATCAGTTAGCGAGCGATTTAGAAGAAAAGTATGACATTATTATGTACGATGCCTATGGGCATGGTAAATCCTCGCGTGTTTCACACGAGAAGCGCTTTGACCTTGTGGAAGACTTACATGATTTTATTAACGCCCTTAATCTCGAAAAACCAGGGCTTGTTGGGCACTCGATGGGGGCGGCGACTGCAGCAAGTCTTGCTGCGAAATACCCCGAGATGGCATCATGCCTTGTTCTTGAAGACCCACCCTGGTCAGACCAGGAAGGAACGGAAGAGGGCTTCAAAAAAGCCATGAAAGAATGGAAAAAGCAAAATTTAGCTTCTAAAGAAAAGCCAATTAAAGACCTCATCCGGCTTAAGAAAAAAGAATCCCCAAATTGGGAAGAAGCCATTCTAAAGGAATGGGCACAGTCAAAACACGAAATGGACCCCGATTTCTTTGACCATTATCCATACATCCTGAGCGACTGGCGAGATGTTGCAAAATCAATCACCATCCCGACCCTAATTGTCACAGGTGATAATGATCGCGGCGCAATTGTGACACCTGCAATGGGGATTGAAGCTGTTCAGCTCCTCAAAAAAGGTGAGTTTGGTCACATCAGCGCTGCTGGACATTGTGTTCGATATGAACAATACCAACCCTACCTGAAGATGGTTGAATTATTCTTGAAGCGTAGTATGCCTGCATAAACCTATACAAAAGATTCAATCCAGAGAAATGAGCCAACAGTGGTGAAGCGCTTGATACTTTTAGCTGGAAATATTGGCGCAGGGAAAACATCCCTGACTCAAAGAATCGGCGAAAGATTGGGGTGGAAAACCGCCTACGAATCTGTCGCTGATAATCCCTATTTGCCAGATTTCTATGAAAACATGAGGGAATGGTCGTTTCACTTGCAAATTTATTTCCTGGGACATCGCGCTGAACAGCATATCTATCTTGCAGAGCATCCCCAATCAGCAATTCTCGACCGCAGCATTTATGAAGACGCTCATATCTTTGCCCGAGCCCTCCACCAAATGGGCAACATGAATGACCGCGATTATCATGCTTATCTCAGGCTCTACAATCTGGTCGTCAAAGATTTACCAAAACCCGATCTTTTAATCCACCTGGAGGCACCTGTTTCCATATTAATGGCACGCATTCAACGCCGAGCAAGAAACATCGAAACAGGCATTTCTCAGGAATATCTTTCACTACTTGAGCGCTTTTACAAAGAATGGATAGAAGCCTTCGACCTCTGCCCGGTGCTGACTATCCGCAGCGATGCGCTAGATTTTGTCCACGAAACTGAGCATCTCGATATCGTCGTCGAAAGAATCAAAGAAAAACTATCAGGACGTGAAGAAATGGTGTTTTGATTAGGGGATTGGTGAATCAGGTGATTAGGTATTAGGTGATTGAGTATTAAGTGATTTGATCCGTCCTGATTTACGTTTACAGAACTTACTTTGTTTTTTGGACCAGGTGAAAGCACACACCGCACCATTTTTTGTCACGAATTCAACCGACAACATTCATGTGCAGGTGAAATCCTTTTTGGGTTTTGGTACATGGAAACCCTCACGATAAACTTCCGAGCATGAATCCCTTATAATTAATATCAACAGCCCTACTTTTATGTTTGCAACTTATTTTCCGTTTTGTCGTATATTGTTTTAGAGCAACATTGAGGAGACCGTGTGAGCGAGCAAGAAGCACTGTGGATACAAAAAGCACTGCAAGGTGACGATCATGCCTTTGGAAACCTTGTAGAAGAATATCAGAAGCCCGTCTTTAGCTTGTGTTATCGCATGCTTGGTAACAGCAAAGACGCGGAGGATGCTGCACAGGAAAGCTTTATTCGTGCTTATCGATATCTAAAGAAATACGACACCAATCGTTCCTTCGCCACATGGCTTTTATCCATTGCTGCTCATTATTGCATCGACCAAACTCGGAAAAGACGTTTGACAACAGTATCCACCGATTCATTACCAGCAGAAATCATCTCTGACCGAAATGCACCTAACCCCGAAAGGGAATACAGGCAGCAGGAAAAGGAAGTCTTGATCCAGAACCTGGTTGACGAGTTAAGTCCCACAGATCGGGCAGCAATCATCATGCGTTACTGGCATGAGTGCTCGGAAGTGGAAATCTCGCAAGCATTGGATCTGACCGTCAGTGCAGTAAAGAGCCGCTTATATCGCGCTCGACAGGCTTTGGCAAAATCCTATCTCGAATTAGAAAAGTCGAAGCCTTTGAATGAAAGGAGAGCCCATGAGTCACCAGCCTTTTGAAAAATGGCTTTTTTCAGATGAACCAATAGACCCTGAAGAATCTGAAGCATTGGAAGTTCATCTCAATCAATGTGAACAATGCCGTGAATTATCAACAGCCCTTGATCAGGTTTATGAGACGATCTCAACGGTTAAAACACCGGAGCCAAGCCCTGGGTTTACCCAACGCTGGCATCAAAACTTAGCAGCATATCGAGAAAAACAGCAGGAACGAAGAATCTGGTTCTTCATCCTCGGTTTATTCACGATTGCAAGCTTGATCTTGTTAAGTTTGTTCTTTATCAACCTGAGCAATTTCAATGAATCATATGCCTTGGGGCGATTTATTGCCAATGTCAGCCTGATTGCTGCCAGGTTTAATAACCTGCTCAACATTGCAAGATCAATAACCAGGGCATTTCCAATATTAATTCCAGTATCTTTGACATTTGGTGTAGGGTTGCTTTCCGTATCATTTGCATTAATGATCACATGGTTTAGCTCAATTATCAGCTTATACCAACCTGTTCAAGAAAGAGGTTAATCACAATGAAAAAAACACAAAAATTATTCTTAATACTCCTAATATCGCTATTAATTACCTTCACCTTACCCAATGAAGTATCCGCTGCACCATTAGATGACGACAGAACCATTTTTGGTGAAAGCTACACGCTGGAATCAGGACGGATCCTTGACGGTGATTTAAATGTCATTGGCGGCGTGGTCGAAATCGAAAAAGATGCACAGGTCAACGGAAATGTCAACGTTATTGGCGGGCTGGTAACAATTGACGGCATTATCCTTGGCGATCTGACGGTGGTAGGCGGCACTGTTAACCTGAACGAGAATGCTGTCATAAAAGGCAACCTTGTCTCACCTGCCAGTTATATCAATCGAGACCCGGGCGCTATCGTGGAAGGCGACCAAATACAAAACTGGAACATCCCCTGGACTGACTTCAACGTACCGGAGTTCAACCCCCGGGGTAACTTCATAAGGCCTGAAACCCAAATTATCACTGCCGCCACTCGCATCGGAAGAGGCATTGCATTTTCCTTGATCCTGACAGCCTTAGGCGCATTGTTATTGTTGATGATGCCTAAGTCGACACAAGTCATGACATCAGCGCTGGAATCCCAACCTTGGGTGATGCTTGGCTACGGCGCGTTGACCGCATTTGTGATGTTAATTGGCGGCGTCATCTTATCCATTACCATCTGCCTGATCCCCGTGGTCATCCTGGCAGGTATGGCTGTTGCCCTGGCTGTCCTGGTCGGATGGCTCACCCTGGGTTATGAACTGGGCAAGAAGATCTCCGAAAGCCTGTTCAAAGCCACATGGCATCCTGTCCTTTCAGCCGCCATTGGTAACCTCGTGCTTTACCTGATTGCAGCAGGGCTTGACCTGATCCCCTGCCTGGGTGGATTCTTGGTCTTGATCGCCGCTTTGTTTGGCTTGGGGACGACGGTCGTTACGCTTTTTGGTACCAACGCTTTCCCGCGTGGTACGGGTAATAAAATTGAAGAAAAAATCCTGCTCTTTGAAGACAAAAAAGTGGATACTACTAACGAATGGAAAGCTGAAGAGATTATTTCTTCTTCTGAAAACAAAATCAGCGGGCGGCCTATCGAGGACCTAGGTCTGGATGAAAACGACACAACGACCTTGAAGAATGCCGGTATGGCAACCATTGACGATATCCTTGATCGCCTTGCTAACGGCGATAAAGGGTTAAGTGCCCTTGAAAATTTTGATCAAAGCTCCATGAAGGATTTAAAGGACGCACTGAACCGATTAGGATTTGATATCCCGGGTTCATCGGAATAAAGCTTGCAACACTAATTAACTAATTAGATTGATACGACTGACCTGAATGTCAGGAGGATTTTATGAAGAAACAAGTTATCGCCGCAGTATTGGTTCTGATGCTCGCCAGTTTTGCCTGTTCCATTCAAAATATTGAGATGAAAACCATCGATATACAGGTTGTGAAGATTGCTGAACCACTGCCCACAGACCTTGCTGGTACTGAACTGGTCTTCACTATGACCGGCGGAAAATTTAACCTTTCCCCAGGTGCTGATGGGCTGGTTAACGGCAGCATCACCTATAATGTTGAACGATGGGAACCGGAATTCACGCGCAGCACCTATTATTATGAGATCAAGCAAAAGAACCCTTACAGCTTCACGGGCATCCCTACCGGAGATATTGAAAACCATTGGGATTTTGGTCTTTCAACCGTCCTGCCCCTGGATTTGACCATCGAGGGCGGTGCAAGTGAAAACTTATTTGATCTTTCCGGTTTGCAGTTGACCAATCTCAACATTACCCAGGGCGCCAGTGAAACAGAAGTGCGATTTGAAACACCCAATCCTGTGCTGATGAAGGAATTCAGCTTTAAAACGGGTGCATCCTCAGCAAAGCTTTACGGTTTGGGGAACGCAAACTTTATCTCAATGAATTTCTCCTGCGGTGCAGGCGATTACACCCTTGATTTCAGCGGTACTTTAAGCATGGAAAGTACCGTTGATATCAAAGCAGGTGTTAGCAACCTTACAATCATTATCCCTGCGGACATGAACGCCGCTATTGTCAATCACGGCATGGTCAGCAACATTAACACCCAGGGCACATGGCTTGTCACGGATGAGACCTATACCACCATGGTAGACGGTCCAAAATTGACCATCAACCTTGATATGGCAGTCGGAAATATCAACTTAATTCATGAGTAAATCAGATCCGGTGATCACGAATTTTACACTAACTGGCGTAATAAAAAGGATACATATACAAAAGAGACCGAGCTTAATTTTTATTGAAAAATAACAATATTTGTCTTTAAAATATATTGACAATTTTGACAATCTATGGTTTAATACAATCATTCACTGGCCGGGTGCCCCCCTCACTCGGTCAGTGAATATTTTAAGGCAAGTTTTCTACCTTATTCAAAAATTCCCCCTGAAATCTTTACAAAACAACTAAAAATTCAGCGAATTAATCCTGGTATATTCGACGTTCCCGGATGTATTCGTAAATTTTTGGCAAAACGTAATAGCGGTAGGCACGATTCTGCCGGGCACGTCGGCGGATCTGCTCTGCAGAGATCTCCAATAATGGCGCGGTAACAAAATTCAACTTGTGGTTCAGTTCTGGCAAAGCTGTATATAATTCCGAAAGGTCAAGTTCATCCCCGGGACGTCGCATCACCCCGATACCGTCCAGAACAGACAGGAATTCTTTTGTCTTATACCATTTTGGAAGGTCATCCAGCGAATCACCGCCCATTAAGTAAATGAGTTCCTTATCACCATAAGTCTCCCTTAATATGTGCGCCATATCAACAGCATAATGAGGGCCTGGCCGATCGATATCCACACGAGATAAGCTGAAGCCATCATCTTCGCCGATTGCGAGTTCAACCATATTCAAACGATGCTCCAGGCTCGAAATCTCTTTCCCCTGTTTATGCGGTGGGTCAGGCGTCAGAACCCAAATTGTGCAGTCAAGCTTAAGCTGATCCCTGGCTTCTGCCGCCAAAATCAGATGACCCACATGAGGTGGATCAAATGTGCCGCCAAAAATTCCAATGCGATTCTTTTCCATTGATCAATCCTGCCATTCGAGGGTGTACTCCCCTACATAAACCGTATCCCCTTCTTCAACGCCAGCCTCTCGCAGCGCTTCTTCCACGCCAATGTTTTCCATCAGACGCTGAAACCGTCTCACAGATTCCCGATGTTCCCAATAAGTCATCGCAGCTGCGCGTTCAATCGCCTCGCCGTGCACCTGCCAGCCGTCTTCAACTTCCTCAACCGTGAAAGCTTTTGGATCCTCTGAGGCACGATAGACAGGCATAACTTCCACAGGTTCAGGCTCAGGCGCTTCCCGAACAAGCTCCGACGTTCGCCACATGAGCTGATCAACGTTTTCATGGGTCACTGTGGATATTGGGAATATCTCAAACCCTAAACTTTTAATCGCCTGCTTGACCTCAGGGAAGCGTTCTTGCACTGAGGGAAGATCCATTTTATTGAAGGCAACAATTTGCGGTTTAATTTTAATTTTTTCATCAAATAAAGCCATTTCACTGTTAATTTGTGAAAAATCTGAAAGCGGATCTTCAGATAAGCCATCTAAAACATGAATTAATACCTTCGTGCGTTGAATATGGCGTAAAAAAGAAAAGCCCAAACCCACGCCTTCATGGGCACCTTCAATCAAACCCGGGATATCTGCCAGCACCAAAATGGTATCCACATCCAGCTTTGCCACCCCGAGATTGGGCGAGAGCGTCGTGAAGGGGTAATTACCAATCTTTGGTTTGGCATTTGACACAACGGATAAAAGGCTAGATTTGCCAGCATTGGGTACGCCAACAATGCCAATATCCGCGATCATCTTCAATTCCAATCGCAAAGTCCGGCTTTCCTCCGGGACTCCTTTTTCAGCCATGCGCGGAGTCTGGTTTCGGCTGGTCGCATAATGCTGGTTGCCACGTCCACCCCGACCACCCTTTGCGACGATAAGCTGCTGACCTTCTTCTACCAGATCGCCTAACAGGTCGCCAGAATCCGCACCATAAACCAGCGTTCCCGGTGGAACCATGACCACAAGATCTTTGGCAGATTTGCCACTCATGTTATTGGGACCCCCATTTTTGCCGCTGTCGGCAATAAAACGGGATTTATGGCGAAAATCAAAAAGGGTGTTAATATGGGGGCTAACTTCTAAAATGACATCCCCACCTCTGCCACCGTCTCCCCCATCGGGTCCGCCGCGCGGTTTATATTTTTCACGATGAAAATGGACAATGCCATCTCCACCGCGACCGGATTCTACGTAAATTTCTGCTTCGTCTAAATACATTTCTTTATTTTTTCTCTTGATCAGTTTTCGATTTGGTTGTTAATATTACCGTATTTATTAAAAAATGGATGTAGGGGCTCGGCATGCCGAGCCCCTACGATATATCAAGATTCAAATATTGGCAACATATGTTAACCTAAATTCAGGTTCAACCTTAATGCTTTAATGCAAATTTATTTTCCAAACTTCTTCTCTAAAATCGACTTGAGGGTTGGTTCACCAATTTCCTGAAGCTCATAACGCACCCTCTGCATCGGTTTATTGACCTTGATGACACGGGTCAGGTCAATCGGTGTACCGCTGATAACAAGGTCAACATCGGCATTATTGATGGTCTCTTCGAGGTCTCGCATCATGGCATCTCCATACCCCATGGCAGGCAGGATTGTGCCTGTGTTTGGATATTTCTCGTAGGTCGCTTTGATCGAACCAACGGCAAAAGGTCGCGGATCGACAATTTTACCCGCACCAAACCGACGTGCAGCCACATAGCCTGCACCATAAGCCATTTCTCCATGTGTCAGTGTTGGGCCGTCCTCGACCACCAACACGCGTTTTCCTCGAATAGCTTCTGGATCATCCACAAATAGCGGTGAAGCGCCCTCAATCACAAGGGCATCGGGATTCAATGCATATAAATTATCTCGAACAGTAATGACATCCTCAGGGTTGGCTGTGTCAACCTTGTTGATCACAAATACATCTGCGAGTCGGACATTGGTCTCACCAGGATAATAGCGCAATTCGTGCCCTGGACGATGGGGGTCCGCAACAACAATTAAGAGATCCGTCTTATAAAATGAGAAGTCATTGTTACCGCCGTCCCACAAGACAATATCTACTTCTTGCTCTGCCTGGCGCAGGATCGCTTCATAATCCACACCCGCATAAACAATCACGCCATTATCGATGTGGGGTTCGTATTCCTCACGTTCCTCAATGGTGCATTCGTGTTTATCAAGGTCACTGTAATCAGCAAATCGCTGCACTTTTTGCTTGACAAGGTCACCATAAGGCATTGGATGCCGGATTGCAGCAACTTTGTATCCCATATCCCGCAAAATAAGTGAAACACGCCGTGTGGTCTGGCTCTTTCCAGATCCTGTTCGAACAGCACAAACGCCAACCACGGGTTTGGTCGATTTAATCTGGGTTTTTTCAGTGCCTAAAAGACGAAAATCCGCACCAGCCGCATTAACCAATGAGGCTTTATGCATCACATATTCATGGGGAACATCGCTGTAAGCAAAAACCACCTGGTCGATTTCTTCATCACAGATCAGGTTTTCTAATTCGGATTCGGGATAAATCGGGATGCCTTTAGGATATAGTCCGCCCGCAAGTTCAGCGGGATACTTACGCCCTTCAATATTGGGAATTTGTGTCGCAGTGAAGGCGACAACCTCATAATCTTCATTATCGCGGTAAAAAGTATTGAAGTTGTGAAAATCTCGCCCTGCGGCGCCCATAATGATGGTTCGAATTTTTGCCATTTTGAAAATTTTCTCCTTTTTGTATAGATAGTTTGGTCAACAAATAATTAAATTAATCACATCACACTTGGGGCTTTGATCCCCAATAAGTCCAGGCTGGTTGCAATAACCTGCTGTGCCGCTGCCACTAATCGCAAGCGATAAGCTCTAACCTCCGGTTCAACATTGAGTACCTGGCAGGTGTTGTAAAAGTCATTGAATCCCTTTGCCAGGTCAAATGCAAGGTTAGCAACGCCTAACGGACGCAGTTCCTCTGCAGCTTTTAGAACTTCGTGTGGCAGCCTTGTGAGCAGCTCAATTAAGTCTACCTCAGCTTTGACAAGCTCAGAAGGGAAACGCACCTCCTTTGGCAAACTTTCGCCAGCTTTACGCAGGATGCTTTCAGCACGTACATGGGCATATTGAATGTAAGGGGCAGCCTGTCCGTTGAAATCCAACGCCGCATCCCAATCGAAGGTGACGACCTTGGTATTATCACGGGAGAGCATGGTGTATTTTAAAGCACCTAATGCAACTGCTTCGGCAATATCATCCTTAGCTTTTTCAGATAATTCTGGGTTTTTCTGCTCAACAATGTCCCTGGCTCGGCGAGTGGCTTCAGCCATCAAGTCATCAAACAAGACCACAGTTCCCTCTCGGGATGCCATAGTGACATTTCCCGGCAAGTTGACAAGCTCATAAGCCAGGTGATACAGCTTGTCAGCCCAATCGTATCCGAGAATCTCCAGTGTTTTGAAGATTTGCTTCAAATACAAAGACTGCCGCACATCGATCACATAAATAGAGCGATCAAGATCATATTCTTCAAATTTCTTAATAGCCAGGGGTAAATCTTTGGTCGCGTAAAGCGATGAGCCATCCGATCGAAGCAGAACCAGCACACGGTATTCATCCTCCGTGCCGGCATAAGCATCAAGGTCGATGATCACGGGTTCCTCGGGTCGCAAATCCTGAGCCAATCCGTTCTTAACCATTTCCTCAACAAGCTTAACTCCGGGTTCTTCAACCTCACTTTCAAAATAAATGCGGTCAAAGCTTTCGCCGAGCTGATCATAGATCTGCTCAAAGCCTTCCAGGGACCACTGCCGTGTCTTCTTCCATAAAGCGACGACATCAGGTTCTTTTGTATTCCAGCGTGCATATAATTCACGCACCTCAGCTTCGTTTTCAGGATCCTGGTACAGGCGGTCAGCTTCAGCATAAATATCATTCATCCAGTGGGTTTTGTTTTCACCAGGTTCTTCACCACTGTGATTTTTGAGATAATTCCACATCCATTTGACCACGTGCAGACCAATATCACCCAGGTAATTGGCGCGAATGATATCATAACCCGCAAATTCTAACAGACGGCAGACACTGCCACCCAGGATCACATTTCGCAGGTGGCCTACATGAAATGATTTGTGAGTGTTGGGTTGGGAATATTCCACCATCACCTTTTTGCCGATGGCTTCGCCCTTACCGTATTCCTTCCCCTCTTCCAGCACAGTATCCACCACATCCTGCGCATATTTTGAAGTAGAAAAATACAGGTTCAAATACCCGTTAACTGCGTCAATGTGAGAAAATTCTTCCAGCTCACCTAAATCATCTTTGATACCCTGTGCCAACTGCTGAGCTCGCTGGGGGACGATCACTTTTTTCCCTGAACGCGCTTCACTGGCTGCGATTGGAAATAAAGGAACTGCTAAACCCCACTCTCCACTGAATGGAATTTGACGAAACTCAATCTGGGGGTCGCCAATCCCTTCCTTTTTCAAATAATCCTTTATTCGAATTTCAAGTTTATTCTTTTCTTTTTCAAACATCGATTCTCTTTTTCTCGGTCTTTTTACCAGAAGCTATTATAACATCTGATTTAACCGTTCATGAAGAATCAAATTTCCCAATTATTTCACTGATATTAGAAAACGCAAAGCGGGAGCAGAGTTTGCTCCCGCTGTTGAGTTAGCGTATTAATACCGAAAAAATCGGTAAATCATTACTCCATGCTGTTCAAACGCTGCATCAGACGGCTTTTTTGTCGCGCGGCCTTATTCTTATGGATAACGCCCTTTGCGGCTGCTTTATCTAGTGCTTTGGTTGCAGCCTCTGCTGCTGTGCGTGCTTGTTCAACTTCGCCGCTTTCGATTGCTACTCTCGCATTACGGAGTGCAGATCGAAAATTACCGCGAACAACACGATTTCGGGTGCGTCGTTTAAGGTTTTGCCGGTTGCGCTTGATTTGCGATTTTATATTTGCCAAGGTCTTTCCTCCATCAAGTACTGGATAATCTTACTATAAACACGAAAAATTATTCTACCTGACAGGTTTTATTTTGTCCAGTAGATTTTCTGTAATTTCCATGTGTTTAGAAAATCAATTGTACCTGACTTTTAACAAAAATAATCTCATTTACTTTTAAAATGCTCTTTATGCCTTTGATTCAACCTGGAAACTTTCAATATACGATTTAATCTCAGGTATTCCGGTAAGTTTTTCATAGAAGAAATTGTTTACCACGTTGATCACTTCATCCCGGGCAGCCTCAGCTTCAGCGTTTAAATTTGAATACGCATCCTGTTCTTTGATGGCATCTCTAAACTTCAAGATCTTGGAAACGATCTCTGCTTCTCGGGCATCTTCCATCACACGAATAACCTCAAACATCAAACTTTCTGCCTGGTCAATCAACTGCTCCTTCTTGAACTCAGACTTTGAATGAATGGCATCATCCACCGTCCTGATAAGCGACCAGACCTGGTACAGCATGGATGCCGGTTCATCGAAAAGTTCCCGCAAGTAGACCGCCTCCTGGTAACGCCCTGTCAAACGAAAGATGTTATACATTCGTTTTGCGGCTTTCCCATAGTTGATGTTCTTTGTAACGTATTTCTTCACCTCCCCTTCAAGCGCTTTGACGTACTCATCCAGGGCATCTGCACTCACATGCTGGGAGAGTTTTGAGAAGATCGGCACAGACTCTGCTTGCAGGTACACCTCCTGGAAATAAGGATCGAGGTAACCATCCAGAGGCGTGATCGACCCATCCGGTGCTTCCCAGGTGACATCCAGCATGTTGCTGGCATTTGCCAGAGTGCCTTCAATTGGGTCTGCCACCACCCAATCCAGCTTACACCAACCGGGATCCTGGGCAGCTTCTTCCCACTTCACAACAAGTTCTTTTCCATCCGGTGAGAACCCGACCTTCTCGCCATCTTCAATTTCTTCTGGAGACCAGGAAATTGGGCTTCCTGATGGAAATGTTCTGTTTCCTTTAACAAAATCCATCGGGAAGGATCCCATTTTCACCTCAATTAATTGGTAGTCGGGCCCTTTCACCGTAGTAAGTGCCTTTTCACGCATAATTTCAGCAAGGATCAGGCAAGCTTCTTGTTTGGTGTCTGCAATAATATTGACCCGCTCAAAGTAATCAGCATCACCGGGGTACTTTTGAAACTTCGATTGTGCGGAAGAGCCTGATAAAGCCAGAGCTGTCTCCACCTTTCCGGGGGTATCGGTGAATTCAATCAATTTACCGATATGTCGGAAATAATCCAGCCGCTTCGGGTCAAAATCCAACATAGTAAGGTTCTGCCCAAAAACCCCTGTTCGTTCGTCAAATTTGATCTGATCCCAATCGCCTTCTTCACCCTCAATGGTTGCTAACCATTCCTTGGCTTCATCAATGTTCAATTCAACATTCAGCCGTTTTGCGGCTTCAATCACATGCTCAATATCTGTAAAAGAATACTGTTTACTCATTTAATTGCCTCCATTTTTCGATGTTTTATTCAGAATACATTAATATGACTATTCTTGTCAAGTTTTTCGTGTGATCCTGAAAAAGTGGGGGCGCAGGTTCAAGATTAAGATTTTAATTTTTTATAATTTCCAAAGCGGTTTCTCAAGATAAGTCAAAAACGTCTTCTGGCAGTCGGATAATTCCTTTTGCCTTTCTACACATCGGCCTAAAGGCCTCACTCCAAAGAGCACAGCGAATCACAATTCCTAATCGCCTAATAACTGATACCTGATACCTCTATTCACCATTCGCCAACTCCTATACACTTCCAACACATTAACCGTATAATAAGAGTCCAGGTCGGTCGGATGGACGCGGGCAAATTGGTGCCCGAGGAAAGTCCGCACACCATAGGGCAGCATGCCGGGTAACACCCGGAAGGGTGCAAACTCTTGGACCAGGGCAACAGAAAGCATACCGCTCACCTTCAAAGGTGAGTAAGGGTGAAAAGGCGGTGTAAGAGACCACCGGCGGGTGCAGTAATGCATTCGGACAGGCAACCCCCATGCGGTGCAAGGTCAAGCAGGAGAGAAGTCCTTTTGGACGGGAGCGGCTCGTTTCCCAATCATCTCCGGGTAGACTGCTAGAGCTGACGGGTAACCCTCAGCCAAGATAGATGGCCATCCAGGCGGAATTTCCGCCAGACAGAATGCGGCTTACAGGCTGACCTGTTCATTAAAAAGAAATCCCGGTGATTATTTTCCCGGGATTTTCTGTTATCAAGCAGCCAATTACAAATTTCTCAACCTTGGGTTCAAAATTTTATCCAATGCAAAGCCTACAAAGGCAAATGCTAACCCGGTTATCAATGCCAGGGCGATTGGCTCTAATACCCAGAAATAATGCCCCTGGAATGTGCCTTCATTCAATGCTTGATTGATCACCTTCCCCCAGGTGGGCAAATATGGTGGGATTACCCCGAGAAAAGCCAGTGTCGCTTCCAAAAAGACAAAGCCAGGGATGGCGATCACCAAATGAGGGATCATCACTGGAATGATTCGGGGAAACATGTATTGGAAAATTATTCTCATGTTTTTTGTGCCGTATGCCTTTGCAGCCTCAATATAAGGCGCTTCTCTCAATTGAATGAACATTGCCCGGTATTCCTTCAAAGCATTCCCGAAGACACTCATCAGGATGATGGCTGTCATGATAACCCAGATGCTCTGCGAATAAAGGACATATACCATTACCGCCACCATAATGGTCGGAATTGTGATATTAATTTCAGTGACTCTTTGGAGGATCTCATCTAATAAACCACCAAACCAAGCACTGATAGCAGCAAGCAATATAGATATGCTTGTAGCAACAGCCCCCATCAGGGCAAAGGACAGCACCACCGGCGTTCCCCATAACATTGCAACGGTAAGATTTCTACGATTGATATCCGTTCCAAATAAGCCGAATACCTGGCCGTGTACAACACCGTTGACATCGACATTTGAGCCCTCCTCAAACAGGTAGCTAAGAATTCTTAGCTGGTATGTGCCTTCTAATGGTTTGGAAAAGTTTGCCGTAGGATCACCAAAGACTTTCTGAATCGCAGTGAATTCTTTAGGTTTATTTACGCGGTCATTATCCTGATCAGAAATGGCGAAATTCATTCTATCGATAACTCGACCTTTTTTAAGTTCCAATTCCCGCCCGTCAGGTGTTATTAAAGTAATCAGCGAAAAAGGCGCTTTTTCTTCAAAATCAACTGAAAAATTAAATATTAAATCTTGAGGAAATACATCTCCCTTGAAATCAAAATCAAAGGAAAGCTGAACTTCCTGCATATTATCATTGCCCCCAAGATTTTGATAGTCCATGACACCATTTTGAACTTTACCGGTTGAATCAAAGAAAATCGATTGAGGTAATTTTTCTTTCCTAAAAAAATTGAACCACACAGGACGGGCGAGGCGCGGCGCTTCCATCCAGTGTTCACCATGCCAGTAAGCAACAGCCTCTTCGTAGGGAAAGGCAATCACCGTTCCAACAGCAACAATAAACAAGATCAAGATCACAAGAAGACCAATCGCAGCCAGCGGATAATTAAAAATATTCCTGCCTACTGTTCTCAACACGGTTTTGAAATAACCATCATCTTTAGATTCAATTGATGATTTTTCTAAAGTATCACTGGAAGCCGAATCCGAATTAAGGTCACCCCTGGCAGGTTTTTCCCAGCGCAATTTATCTTCTCGTGTTAAAACCCCTTTCAAGAAACGTTTGAATCCCCCTTTTTTATAAGCTTTTTCCCTAATTCTGCTGCCATTTTCCCCTATCCTGACCCTGGGATCGACCAAAGCATAAACAATATCCAGAAGCAGAACAGAAATGCCCATTAAATATGCGAACATCACCACAATGCCTACAACAACCGGTCGATCCACAAGCCTGATAGCCCTCATAAACAAAGCCCCCAGCCCGGACCAATTGAATAGGATCTCCAGGGCAATCGCACCTTCCCAAAAACTGATGACCATCATCGCAAAGCTCGTGATAATGGATGGTAGTGTTGGGCGCAAGATATAGCGGTTTCGTATAATCCTATCGGGTAAGCCTTTTGCTTCAGCCAATTCGACATAATCCTCACCAGCATGAACAAGGAAAAAAGTACGCCAGGTGTACACACCCTGAAAGAAAACGCTCAACACAACAGCTGTAACCGGCAGGATCATGTGCTCCATAATTTGCAGAGCATATTGAACCCTGTCTGCAGGGGGTGCACCGTCAAACATGCCTTTAAACGGCAGAATATTTAGTTCAAGGGCAAATATTGCTAACAGAATCACCCCATGGATCCAGCTAGGGATCGACGAAATTGGCGTCAGAGAAGATAAAAACCGATCCCAAAATTTTCCCTGGTTTTTTGAGAGCAGCATTGCCAACCATAAACTCAGGAAGAAAAGGATGAAATTTGCCCCACCAACCAGTAATAAGGTATAGGGGATACGCTCAAAGACCACATCCCTCACCAATCGAGATTTCTGATCTAGAGTCGCTAAACGCTCTGCATTTCCCCACTGCAGTGTCACGCCGTTGAACCACCACCGTGCGGTTCTGATCGCTAGTGGTTGGTGCAAACCCATCGATTCTTCAATTTGCCATCGCAACGTTTCAATGTATTCAACACGCTCTTCCGGGGGAATGTCATCAAAAGCGCCAGAAAAAGCCATCCCTCCGATCATTTCAGTGATTTGACCTTCCTGAATAGTATCCACATACCCCCCCAGGTTGAGCACTAATAACGCGATATACAGGCCGGCACCAACAGCAGCAAATACGGTCAATATCCTGACAACCAGGTAACTTGATAATCTTCTAATAGCATTTAGAAAAATTTCCATAGAAAACTTGTTGGTCTTTGTTTCCCTATTCTCTTGGCTGAAAAATGGCTCATAACTCAAAATAAAACCTCCAGGGAAAATCTCCAAAAGATAAATTAAAACTCAGGTTTTTCGTTGCATATAATAGCAGATTGCAAAAATTGGGAAAATCATTTTCAATGAGTGGCAAGTACATATTTTGTCGCTTCATTATAATACAAATTCTTGCCCCAAAAAGGAATTATCCAATTGATATTGATTTTCACCCTTAATTTTTTATATAATTAAGTATGCCAGAAACAATTTATACAGTTGGGCACAGCAACCTCAGTTTCATGAGGTTCATTTCTCTGATCCAGGCGAACAACATCAATCACATCATCGACATCCGCAGTATCCCTTACAGCCGCAGAGCACCCTGGAGCAATAAATCTCGCCTGCCTGAGATGCTCAGACCTTTTCATGTCCGATACACCTATTTGGGGCACATGCTTGGGGGAGAGAAGAAAAGCATTGAACACCATGCCAAGCAGCAGGGGGTCACGCCGCAAGAAATTTATAATGAAGCCATTCAAGTGCTCTTGCAATTATCACTCCGAGAAAACCTGGCGTTGTTGTGCGCTGAGGGTGACCCTGCAAATTGCCACCGCCAGCACGTTGTCGCCCAAACATTAATTGATTCCGATGTCAAAGTGATCCACATTCTAAAAGATGGTTCGCTTAAAGAAGCCTGGAAAGAAGACCCAACCACCAGGCAACCTCAATTGTTTTAAGTCAGTACTATTTCCCAGTGTACAGCAAATCCCAAAAATAACTTTAATAAGAAGAAAGAAAAACGGCGGGATGAAATACGCATCCAACCCTACAAACACAAATTTCCCCTTCCCTTTAGGGAGGGGGTCAGGGGGTAGGTTAAGTTTATTTCTTACCATATGAAATAAAACCAAGAGACCCCGTATCCTATCCCAAAATTTAAGTGCAACCGGATTTCGACATAAGTCCAAAACCCGCTTATCTTCTGGGTATAATGGAAGCATCCAATAACAAGAGGTGACAATGACAGGCAAATCGGTATTTTCAAAAACACTTATCCAGGAAATCAAATCAGCAAAAGAAGCAAAGATAATTAAGAAAGTGAAAGTTGGAAAAACAAGCAAGAAGAATGAGCTGGTTTTCTTCATCAAACCTGAACTCCTAGAAGTTAGTGATGACCAGAAAATCCTCAACAGCTTTCGGTTGATCTCGGAGAAATTTGATGACTTCAATGTAAAAATTCACGGCGCCGCCATCGTGCCGGGTGCCACATTGGAGGAATACGGCATCATGAACCGGCATTACGGCTTCATCAACCAGCTTTCCAGGTTGGCATCATCGATGGTCGATGAACAAACAAGCCAGCGCGTTTTCGAATCCCTGGGAACTTCAGAAAACATAGATTATAAAATCCTGGGGGGTCATGAATTCCTTGAAAGCTTCAACACAGATGTCGATACACTTTCGGATATCTGGTTTGCACAAACAGCAAACAAACTGCGAAGCGGCTTTTATTTTATTGCGGATACTTTCCAGGATCAGCCCATCATCCTGGTGAACGGCTTTCACCCATCCCAGCTGCTCCATTTCACCCATGAAGATCACCGAATTTTACTGCTGCTAATACACACTGACGCAGACTGGTATGATCTCAAATTTGAATTGGTCGGTGACACCTTCCCTGAAAAAGCCAAAGCCTATTCCATTCGCGGCGCTTTATATGCCAACCCAGAGCAATACGGACAGTCGGAAGTCGGCATTAACACCAACGGCGTTCACCTCTCAGCCGGTCCCTTTGAAGCCGCCTATGAGGTCGTAAATTTCTTCGGCCCGCTGATTGACCTGAACCCCGAAAAAACACCACCGCTGGCGATTGCCAGGGCAGTTGAAATGGGCATTTCTCAAACCCAGGCTTTATCTTTATTGCATAACCCGGCTATTGGAGAAAGCGATCTTTTTTCAAAAACCGAAAACCTGAATACAAATGAGGCTATTGACCTTGCCAAAGAACATTTCGAATAAATTCTCATACAAAAAAGACACATATCTTGGAGAATGATGAAACCTATCGAAGAAACCCATTTATACCGGGAAATCCACCAACAACCCGCCCTGATCCGGGAGCTTGTCAGTGTTCCACAGAAATCAATCAAAGCATTAGCAAAACAAATCAAAGACCGGGGAATCAAGCATGTTTTTATCGCTGCACGTGGAACCAGCGATAACGCTGGGCGTTATGCAAAATATCTCCTTGGCGCGCACAATCGGATGGTTGTCAGCCTTGCTACACCCAGCCTGTTCACCATTTATCGTCAGCCGCCAGAGCTAACCAACACCCTAGTTCTGGGGATCAGCCAGAGCGGAAAAAGCCCGGATATCGTATCTGTGCTAAAAGAAGGCCAAAATCAGGGTGCTTTAACGGCTGCCATTACCAATTACCCGGGATCAGACCTTGGGAAGGCGGCAAATATTGTTTTGGATTTGCAAGCCGGGGAAGAACTATCCCTTGCAGCAACCAAAACCTACACATCCCAGCTAACAACGCTCGCCATCCTTTCAGCAGCATTGGATAATTCAAGCCATGCACAGGAAGACCTCAAAATGCTTCCTGACAAAATTGATTTGATCTTTGAAAATGAAGCGCTTATTGATGATTTGGCTGAACGCTATCGCTACATGACCCATTGCGTCACCATAGGTCGAGGCTTCAATTATGCTTCAGCTTTTGAGTTTTCCCTGAAATTGAAGGAGCTCACATATACCATCGCCGAGCCTTATTCCAGTGCCGATTTCCTTCACGGACCGGTTGCCCTGATGGATCGGGGTTTTCCTGCCTTTGTGATTGCCCCTGAAGGTAAAATGAATGCTGAAATGAAAATGATGGTTGAAAAAGTTCAAAACCGATTAGCTGAGGTCATTTTGATCAGCAATCAGCCTGACTTATTGAAAATGGTAGATCATTCCATGCGGCTGCCAACAGGGATCCCTGAATGGCTCTCCCCCATCCTAGCCATCCTCCCGGCACAGATGTTTGCCATGTACCTGGCGCATACTCGCGGTTTTGACGTGGATAACCCTCGCGGCTTAAATAAGGTCACTGAAACCTGGTAAATCCAAAAAAGCCGAAGCATAAAAATTGCTTCGGCTTTTTACATTTAATCCACAAGACTTAAACATCATGTACAATCAGCTCATCCAAACTGCGCTTCGGAACATGGTGAACACCTTCCGAATCACGGTAGTACTTTGCTGACCCATCCTCACGGATAAGTTCAGTCACAACTGTTTCAACTGGTTTTCCCAGCGCAAGCACAAGTAAAATTTGGTAGCGCTTCGGGATCCCCAGGGATTGATGCAGAGCCTCTCGTTGGATAGAAGCAATCATGCAGCTCCCCAGCCCTTGTTCTGTTGCGCCTAACTTCATACTCTGGGCAGCGATTCCGTGATCAACCCCAAAGCTCAGCTGGACGTCCGTATCACCTAAAATAATGATGTACGCCGCTGGACGCTCTCCTTCTTCTGGGCCATCCCAATCTTTTAAAGAACCAGCCCAGCCAAGATAATGAAAAATCTTCCCATTCATTTCCGGTGTGTTACTCAACCAGAATTTCAACGGCTGCATATTATTGCCCGTTGGTGAATACTGCGCTAATTCCACCAGGTGGTATAAAATTTCACCATCCACCTGAAATGATTCATCAAACCGGCGGTAACTGCGGCTTTTTATTACGAGTTCTTTAAGGTCCATTGATTCCTATCTCCTAATGCGATTGTAATGTCTTTATTTAGGATAAAGTCCTGAATTTTGGTCATGATCTCAATTTCTAAATCTAACCAGGCTTCAATACCAATTATCCTGAACGTTTTCTGACTTGCTCCTTTTGTCCTTAAAATAATACCTTTTTCTTAATCATAGTGTGAAGTTGACCGCATCCATCATAATACCGAATTTCCACTCTGATCTGGTTGATGGCCAAAATATGGCATTTCCTGGCAGATATGGCTGAAACCATACGACCAACAATGCCTGATTGTGAATTGTAATTCTCCATGTTTAATAGCCGCTCGCTTCGTCAGCCCCAATATCGGGGGCATTATCACGCACTGCTGACTCAAAATCCACGGAAGGAGCAAAGTCAATTAATCCTGCGTCGATGGCAGGGCTGCCATTAAGCAATTTAAGATTAACATCAGGCCAGCCAGAGAGAAACAGTGGATCGAGGCCAATATTACCAACGCCCTTACCAGAATAGGCTGCCCAAACGCCTCCAACAATGTCATCCCGTGAAAATCCCATGCCTTCGCCTACATCGACGGTGATTTCTTCCTGTGAATTACTGTAGTAGATATTATGGCCTTCCTCAACCAACTGAACGCCCGGTCCAAGGTATACTCCGGTAGGTCCACCTTCCAGGGGATCTGCATTAAAGGCAAATATGTTATTGACCAGGGTTAGATTGACGGATGGGTTTGGCATTTCTTCCGGATAGCCAACAGCAACCGCCCAATTGCGTCCAGAATACGCAGTGTCCCATAAATTATATGCCACAGAGTTATTGATGATTTCGATATCACAATCGAAGGAACCAGACCAAATCGCGCTGTCCCCTGAGCCCCAAATGATATTATTCTCGATCTTGCCGCCAGCCCACACCTTGATGCCGTTGAGGTGATTACGTACCACCTTGTTCCGTCGCACGATCACGCCCTGAACATCTCCCTCACGATCCCTTGAGCCCAAGTCAATCCCGTCCCCACCATTATCATGGACATAGCAATCCTCAACCAGGATATCCCCTCCACGAGCGAATTCAATACCGTCTGAACCATAAAAGGATTCGCCTGTCAAACCGGTATTATAGACTTCAACCTGGCGGATGATCATATGATTGCATGGTCCTGGCGTGCAATCCACAGCAGAGTACTGGCTTCCGTGAATCAGGCTGTTTTCCAACAGAACGTATTCCACAATTCCTTCCTGAGGTGGTTCCTCTGCCGATGCGGCATAGGTGAAGCGGATACCTGCTTCTCCACCCTCAATATCGAGGTGGTCCAGGAAAATGTAGCGATTCTCACCAGATAAGAGTATGCCCCAAATGCGGAAATTCCTCAAAGCAAATCCACTGATCCGAAGGTGGGTAACGGCGGTTTCTAAAACCAATAACTCATTTGCCGACCCATCCCCATCAAGAATCGGCATTTCACCAGGGTACGCTGCGAAGGTAATCAGTGCATCCGTATCCCCCGACTTCGACAGGTACGTATCTACCATATGGTAAGTTCCATCTCGAAAACAAATCGTATCACCAGGCTTAGCTAAGGCTGCTGCCCCCTGGAAAGTCCCCCAGGGCTGTTCTTCGCTGCCGGGTTTGCTGTCATCCCCATAGGATGCCACAATGTAAGTGCAATTAATATCCTCTATCGGGGATGCATTAAAGGATGTTTCAGCATCAGACTTTTGAAAAGAGGTACTTGCCTCTTCTGGTAGCGATGCATCATCATCAGCACTCCGAAAAAGGATCGGGACACTGCAAGAGATCAAACAAAACACCAGGCTTAAATGAATAACATAAACAAATTTCTTGCCTAAAATCCAATTCATATTCGAATCCATTTATCAAAGGAATATTAATTTGAGGGCGCTTTATTTAACAAATTATACATTAAATAGCAGGCCTGGCTTCGCAGTAAGTAAGGATCTGCTTTAACAACGATCTATCATTAACAAATTTATTAATTCGGTGATACCTACCCAATATCAAATAATTTTGGAGGAAACATTCGGGAGAAATTTATTCACAAGCCGATTGAAATTTATTGAGTGATAATTGTGATTAGAATAATTTTTCGTTGTAAAAAATCGAAATTAAATCCTGATATAATTTAACCATGAAAAACGAGCAGATAGCTTTGCAGCCTGTTGCTAATGAAATATCAGGGGGAGGATAAAAAACGACAGCTTCACAGCATCCCACAATCATCTGTGTGATTAAAAGCAAAGGATCCCTTTAAATGCACAGAACATCATTTATTGCTATGTGAAATTTCTGAGGTGCACACCAAACAATATCCTATCAAAGAACCATATGTATCATTTATTCTTCCTGGGTCCAGTAATTCTAAAGAAAGAAAACCTGTCATTTAATATACCGCGGCGCCAGGTGCGGGCTCTATTTTACAGGTTAGCCGTCAGTTTAGAAAAATTACCCAGGGATACCCTGTGCGACATGTTTTGGCCTGATCATGAGGACGCCACTGCCAGGCGCAACCTCAGCCATCTACTAGCGCACCTTCACCTGGCTCTGCCAGACCCTGAACTCATCCAATCTTCAAGAGATTATCTACAACTTAATCGTGATTGCCTGTGGACAGACACCGAGCGCTTTTTGCGGTTAACCAGGCCTTCTGAAGAGCAGTCCACTTTGGAAACCCTGATTCAAGCTGTTGAACTTTATCGCGGCCCTTTGTTGGCTGGTTTTTCCTTACCTGGATCTCCCAGGTTTGAAGAGTGGCTGTTTCTTGAGGGACAAAATTTTGAGAAAAATTACTTAAAAACCTTGGATCGATTAATTGAAGAGTGGGCGTCGCGAAGGGAATACGATAAAGCAATTGCTTACGCTCAAAAGTACCTGGCAGTAAACGAGTTAGCCGAGGAGATACACCAGAAATTGATGGTTTTCTATGCGGCTTCAGGCGATCGACAATCAGCACTTCGCCAATTTGAGTCATGCACAAGAAACCTTGAACGCGAACTCGGGATTAAACCGCTTATAGAAACCCGTTCGATTTATCAATCTATTCTCCATGGTCAATTATTGCCTTCTCAAACCCTGTACCATGAGCAAACCTGGTTGACATTACCCAGCCAGAAAATACCTCTGGTTGGAAGACGGGAAGAACTCAGTAAAATAAATAATGTTTTAGAAAACGTTAGGTCTGGACGGGGTAATATTCTTTTGATTTCCGGTGAAGCTGGCATTGGTAAAACGCGCATAATTCAGGACTTCATTAACGCCTTAAGTCAAGAAACCCTGGTTGCATCAGGAACATGCCAGACTCAAAATAAGCACTTGCCCTATCAACCGATTGTTCAGGCATTGCGCTCTGTTTTGAGTCCTGAAATATCAAAAATGGCGTTGCCGCCGGTTTGGACCGCCGAATTAACCCGGTTATTACCAGAACTTAGGAGTCCCCTACCAGAATTATCAACCATTTTCCCAGCCGAACCAGGTGAAGCACGCCTTAGACTTTTCGAGGCGCTGGTTCAGGTATTTTTATTGTTATCAAAAAACCATGATCCGCTGGTTTTCTTAATTGACGATTTACATAACGCAGACAGCACTACGATGGATTGGCTGGTTTATTTAAGTAAAAGAATAATGCAAAGCCACTTGCTTTTTATTGGTGCTTACCGCTGTGAGGAAACCGAGGCAGTTATTGACCTTAAGCATGCCCTGAGTCGAGTCGGGGTCCTCACTGAGATTATCTTAAAGGGATTGGACCGCCAAGCAACTGGAGAAATTATCAATCACTTCATCGGTTCAGAAGATAAAGAGGGTCACTTTACTAAACGCTTACAGAAATCTACAATGGGCAATCCTTTCCTGATGATAGAAACCCTTCGGACTCTTAAGGAGACCGGAAAACTTGAAAGAGATATTTCAAGTATTAACAACCTGCCTTTACCAGAGAGCATTCGCCAGGCTGTAGAAGAACGTCTCCGCCGGCTAAAGCCTCTATCACGTCAGATCTTAGAGGCAGCAGCTGTTTTTGGCGAATGTTTTAGTTTTGATATGATACATCTGCAGTCTGGACGCAGTGAAATTGAGACAAGTAATGGACTGGAGGAGTCAATCAAACGCCAGTTCATTTCACTTGATTCTGACCCCTGCACCTACTCCTTCCAACACGATCTTATCAGGCGAGCAGTCGAAGAAACTTTACACCCTATGCGACAGCAGCTCTTACATCGCCGAGCGGGTTGGGTTCTTGAGCAATTAGACTCTGGCTCTGTTGAAGCATTAGCATATCATTTTGACATGGGGGGTGAGAATGATAAGGCGATTGAATATCATGAACTGGCAGCTAAACGGGCTGAGGCATTATTTGCCTGGGAAGAGTCTGAGAGACACCAGGCGCGTTTGTTAGTATTGCTTGATCGTGTTGACCACAATTATTCAAGAATTGAATATATGACCAAACGGGTTGAAATCTTGATTGATAGGGCACATCAAAACCATTTGCGTGGTAACTTAGAAAAACGGGATAAGGACCTGGCTTTATTAACAAAATTGGCTGAAATCAGCAAGAACCCTGATCTTATGATTAAGATCAGCCTGCAGAAAACAATATTCATGAACCTTGATGCCCAGTATGAAGAAGCAATTGCAGAGGCTAAACAATCTTTGGATTTTTCCAACAACTCACAAGACAGTGCGGTTCAAGCATTATTAATAAATCAGATTGGTTTTGGTCATTATTTCCTGGGTGAACCACGCCAGGCATTATCAGTTCTTGAACCAGCCCTTTCAAAGATTGCGGATACTGAAATAGAGACACGGCGCCATCTTAGCCACACACTGGGTTATGTCTATTTTCACATGGGGAATTATCAACGCGCGCTCGATCTGCAAAAACAAACCTATCACTGTCATCAAGAAGTCGGAGATGATAATGGACTTGCCTGGGCAGGTTTGGACATAGGCGCGACATATTTGAAGATGGGACTTCTCAACGAAGCAAAACAAAATCTAACAAGCAGCCTGGAGCTTGCACGAAAAATTGGGGCGCGCTCAGCTGAAGCCTATGGACTTTCCTGGTCAGGTTATTGGGAGATATGTCAGGGAAATTATTTTGACGCGCTTCAGCTTTTTCATCAGGCATTATCATTGGAGCTGGGACTGCACAGCACCCATGGTCGGGTAGCCGCTGAAGAAGGGATTGGACTGGCTTATTATCACCTTGGCGATTTCCATCAAGCTCAGCACTGGCTTGAATTAGCTTCGGACCATGCACACCCAATTGGTCACATCCGCCGTTATATTATTGCGTTGACGGGATTGGGGATGGTCAAAATCCAGGCGTGGCAGCTAGAATCCTCAATGATTTACCTTGAAAAAGCAATAAAAGCTGCAAAGGAAAGCGAATGTAATGAAGGTTTATCGAGGGCTCTGGCAGTTTTGGCTCGTGCCTATCGATTGTGCGGAGATGGAGAAACCGCACTGGAATATGCTGCCCGTGCAATCCAGATTGCTAGGGAGGTGGTTCTGCCAGCTTGCTTGATGTTCGGTGAAGTTGAATCAGGTCTGGCACACCTGGCAATTGGAGACCCTGTTACTGCCGCAGAGCATACCCGGGCGGCAATGGAATTGATAGCTAGCGCAGGGGAATGCTGGCTGGGGGCCGAAGAAATATTTCGCGCACAATCCCTTATTCTAAAGAGCCTCGGAAATCTTAGCGCATCAGACAAATACAACCAGCAAGCCAAAGACATAATCGACGCTAAGGCAAAACATATCCCCGACCCAAAATTACGGCAGCAATACCTCGAGATTCATAGCTTTGATTGAATTTTTTGTATCAAGTATGTAGTCAATTTGTAGTCCTGAATGTGTTAACCTGTTGTTAGAAACTCAACAGGTTTTTTATATCCTCAAGAGACTCTCATGCCTAATTTGACTGATTACGCTTCATTTCTTATCCGTATATGGAATAGCACTTGTCAGGACTCTGGTAAATCACAGGAGGAATGGCATGGAGAATTGGAATGCATCCAGAGCGGTCAGAGCTGGAACTTTAAATGCCCGGAGGCTTTTTTTACCATATTGCAAGAGCAGGTTGAAAAAGTTGGATCACCACATACACAGGAGATTTGAGGAGTGCTGAAATAAAAACCGTTGGCAGTACATCGTTCAATATTTGTCGCTGTAGGAAGGTGTTAAAAAAAGTTAAATATTGGTGATGATTCTTATTAACCAGTTTGTATTTGAACAATATTCAATGTTTAAAGTGGATAGGAGGATAAGATGTCGATTAAAAAAAGGTTGCTCAGTTTGATCCTGCTTGTTTTCGCTGTTTTGGTAGTTGGGCAAGGAGGTGTTTATGCGGACGAGCTCAATACAAGGGGCGGCATACCTGACATGGGTGATGAGATTATTTTTTCAAATTTGGACACAATGGAATACCTGCCATCTGCAGCCTACAACTGGAAACACCACGAATACTTGGTTGTGTGGCACACCACCTTGGAAACTGGTAAACGTGTGATCTCAGGTGCAAGAGTTTCCACAACAGGTGAACTCATCCAGGAATTCAATGTCTATGCCGATGCAACCAAAGACAGCGCCCAGCCCGATGTGTCTTACGATCCGGTTAACGATCGGTATCTTGTGGTGTTCATTTTTGACATCAATGGTAATGGCACCAATTGGGACGTCCACGGCCGCTTCATACCCTGGAATGGCCCCAACCCCACCGTGAATAAATTTTCGATCTGCAATTACACAAACCAGCAGTGGAATCCCAAAGTAGTGTACGCTAGGTCAATGGAAGAATACCTTGTGGTTTGGAACAATACTGACCAGGCAGGTGTCCTGAAAGCTAATATTTCTTTGCAGCGAGTGAATGCAGAAAATGGAACTTTAAGTGCAGACCTGACAATATACGATGATACCTATACGGAACACCGAACCCACGTCGATGTGGATTATAACCTGGCGCGGAACGAATACCTGGTTGTCTATGACAACACACACAACATCCTGGCCACACGCTTCACCGGCAATTTATTAACAAATTTTGGTGGTGAATTCAGCATCGCAGGTTGGCCAGCCACTGAAACAAAACCTGCAGTTGCTGCCTGTAGAGGTGCTAATCAATACATGATCACCTGGCAGTCCGATCAATCTGATCTGGGGACGCCTAATGATGCCATATATGCTCGTTTGATGAGCGGAGATGGTGTTCTTGGCGCTGTAAAAGAAATTGATGACACAACATCGCCAGAACAGGAATCCGATGTGACATGTAATTATGCGGGCGATGAGTACCTGGTTGCCTGGCAAACTCGCTATACCAATCTGAAATTCGGAATTTGGGGCCGGTTAGTTCAACCCGATTGGACACTCGGAACAAGTTTTGCCATCGTTCACCCTTATGGCGATGAAGATCGAACCAACGTTGCTTTAGCTGGCGGTCACATCACCTATATGGCTGTTTGGGAGTATGAGCGTGATTCTTTCCAGAACATCCGTGGCAAAATCATGGTTGCAGGTTTAAAAAATTTCCTGCCGCTAATACTGAAATGATTTTACACGCAGGCTTTACGATGGATTAACACAGGAACAAACCCTAAAAAGTTAAAATTAGGGCATCTACGACAACAATTATTGAGAAAAATATAAGAGATCATACATTTTGATCCTCTGGCAAGACCATGCCCCCTTCAACGCACCAATGGGTGTGGGTGTCCACAAAATGCTCATCAAACATGGATAAGTCCGTAGATGTGAGAATTGCCTGGTCACACTCCGACAACGATGCCAGCAAATCCAACCGACGTCGCGTATCCAATTCAGACATAATCTCATCCAGAAGTAATACCGGCCACTCACCTGTGCGCTGGTGCAGCCAGTTGACTTCAGCCAGTTTAAGCGCCAACAATGCTGTCCGACTCTGCCCGCGGGAGCCGTAAACGCCCAGGTCAACCTGGTTGCTTAAAAAGCGCAATTCATCCCGATGCGGCCCAATCGTGGTGACCCCTCTTGCGATCTCTTCTCGCTGCAGTTTCTTCAAAGCAGCAAGCATGCCCTGCTCAATTTCCGCTGCTTCAATGCCTGATCGGTCGGCCACGGTCGAAATCGTCAGCGACATTTGACCTTCAGGGACTGCAAGCGGGTCATAGGCGGGTTGGTAATCTAAACGCAGGACTTCTCGACCATCAGTCAGGGCATAATGAAGGCGTTTGGCTTCTTCTTCAATCTCCCTGATCGCACGAATTCGCTCCTTGATGATGAAAGCACTGTGGCGTGCTAACATCCCATCCCAGACTGCCAGCTGCTCCGGATCCCCACCTCTTTCAGCAAGCTGCTTCAACAACGCGTTCCGCTGGGTTAAGGTTTGATTGTAATCACTTAAATGTTTGACATAATGCGGAGAGACC
The DNA here is from genome assembly GCA_016841525.1 of Anaerolineaceae bacterium. Classification (GTDB taxonomy): domain Bacteria; phylum Chloroflexota; class Anaerolineae; order Anaerolineales; family Anaerolineaceae; genus Brevifilum. Next base: position 569,616 of record JAENYZ010000002.1, on the reverse strand, counting down.
TGCGATATGCTCATATCCAGGTATCGACGTCGCTCGGATGGTCCCTCTTCAATAATTCTCGCCATTTGGGGAAGGAAGATCACCGCGTTAAACCGCCCGACAATTTCGTTCATACGGTGCTTGACCCCATCCAGAAGCACTTCTTTCCGAAACCGTGTGCTGCCATTGTAGCCATTAGGCTCCCGGATCAAGCGTACTTCCAGCCTGTGGTTACCATCTTTGCGGGTGAACTCGCCGACAATCCTGCCGACAGTAAGCTGGCTCTCGGGCAATGTGAAATTGATCAGCTGGCGATCGGAACTGGCATGAAATGAGGTAAAGGTTGAAAGAAAATAAATCGCCTCTAATAAGGTGGTTTTACCCTGAGCGTTTCCGCCCACTAACAACAATATTTCCCGGGGGATATCCAGATCCAACCGGGAAAATGTTCGAAAATTGGTCAGTGAAAGGCGATTTAAATGCATTTTTGACTAGATTGTATCCAAATCTTCGTGTTCAGGCTTCCAAATTTCTTCAGCGCGATCCGTATACAGAACGCCGTTGATGTGATCGATCTCATGTTGAAAAATGCGTGCAAGCCATCCCTGTGCTCTTATCTTAACCGGTTTGCCGTGAATGTTTTGCCCACGAACAGTGACCGCGCGTGAGCGATCTACATTACCCACAACACCCGGCACAGAAAGGCAGCCTTCAATACCAGACACCTTGTCATTGGATTCTTTAATAATTTCAGGATTGATCACTACATACAATTGGTTTGGGACGGTCTCATCCTCTTCGTGACCAAACTCAACAACGATGATTCGTTTTGAAATACCAATTTGAGGGGCTGCCAAACCCACCCCCGGTGCTTCACGCATGGTGTCCACCATGTCATCTATTAATTTTGCCAGATCCTCATCAAAAACCTCTACGGGTTCAGCATCCTGGCGTAAAACCTCTTCTGGAAATGTTGTAATTTTTCGTATTGTCATTGTTTTTCTCCAAAACAAATTTTACCTGCTCAAGGCTGAAAATGGAAATTTAGAACTTCAATAAACCTAATCGACGTCTATTTATGATCAAAGCCATCAACCATTCTGCCTGGTCTTTCGGTGATAGCTGGCGATCCATTCAGAAACCCTTTCGCGTTCTGAATCAACCTCATATTGACGAATTTTATCGAGGCGCTCGCCCATCCGGTAAAAGATATCCTGCTGGACTTCTGAGGGGTTGTACACATAGTCAAAGGTCAATCGTGTATTGCCAACAGAAATATAAACCGTTCCAAAGTTCAGCAAAAAGCCCCAAAAACCAAGTCGCTCATATTCAATGCTGAGCACATTTTCTAACGGCGCTGAACGCCGCCGTTCCTTTCCGAGAGGTTTACGATCGATATCCAAAATTTGGTCAAAGGTGATTCTAAAAATATCATTGCGCCAATCTGCATATTGATAAAGGATCCAAATAAAGAAAACAAAAAGGGCAAGGGAAAGTATGACCAGGGTGCTGGTAATTGGGAGGAAGGATAAAACCCCACCCAGCCTGGCAGCGACCAGTCCGAGTGTCATCAGCATTAGGAGCGAGGGAAGCCAAATCGCTTTCAGCAGCAAAAACCAGTGCTTTCGATAAGTGATATCCCCGCTTTCCTCATAACGCAATCTTAAGAAGTCGGAAAATAACCAGGTGAGGAAGCCCGGCTCTCTTGTTGCTTCAGAGACCAGGCGTTCCTCTTTTTCCCGCCTTTCAATTTTATTGGGTTTCGTATCCTCATCATGACGCCAGGGTAATTCTAATTTTTCATGCAGCTTCTCAGCCATGATTTGTGATTCCTGGCGGCGATCAAAGGACTCAGCACGGTGCCAGTAAGCTTCAATCATGCTGCCGATGGCATTCGCATGGGCTAAATCTCGCAGGCGAATCGTGCCGACATAGGTTTGAACCACGACATCCGCAAAACCAAAAATGCTCCCGATCCTTGATCTATTGAGTCCCACAGACATAATGGTTCTTAAAGGCGCTTCCTGGCGGCTCTCATAAATAAAGGCGACTTTTTCAATCCAAACGACCCGCTTATTGGTCACAATGAAGTAATCATTACGCCAATCAAAATATGCCCAAATCCCCCATGCGATGCTTAAAAATACAGAAAAGCCTAAAACGATCCAACCCAAAAACCTTTCAGTGAACCAGCGATACTGGAAAAGAAGCCCAGCAATCGTTCCTGTCAATAAAAGGATAAGCGGCGGAATCATTTTTTGCCACAATCTTGCCTTGTGCCTGCGTGTGATCACATGCACATATTCATCATCTTGCAGCCAGGACAAGGGTACCTGTGTTGATAAATGCCGGCTTCGAATTAACACATCAAGCTTGTCTAAGAGACCGGGATATTCATCCTGAAGATAAACAAAATGGTCAATATCCAGCCTTAAAAGGGTCGTCTCTCCCACAGCCGCAGCACTGTAATAACGAGGGTCATCAAATAATAAGGCTTCTTCACCAAACAAATCCCCCTTCCCCAGTTTGGCAAAGGACTCAGTTTCTGCTTCGTCATAGAGATTGAGCTGCACATTTCCTTCATACAGGATATACATCGCCTGAGCAGGATCATCAAAATCAAAAATCAATTGCCCGTTTTTATAATTCTCAACTTTAAACAGACCTGCCCAACGGCTTATATCCAGTTCACCTAGGTGACTGAATAAGGGCACATGCTCAAGGATATCCATAATATCGCGAGGTTCAATTTCCATACCCCAAGTATAAAACAAGTTAAGCGTTTAATAAACGGTGGATGAAAATTGGTGAAACAACCAAAGGGTTGAATTTTGTTTATAATTGTTCTTGTCTTTGTATTGTTATAAGCATATAAATATGATAAAATATATCCATAAATCGTCCTGGGAATAGTCATACTTTCATGAAATGCAAAAATTGCCAATCGGAACTCGGTCATTTAGACCACATTTGTAAAATCTGCGGTACGCCCATACCTGTCAACCCAGCTCTGGAAGACTTATATTTTTCCCGTTTAGCGGTAAATGCACCCACTTCATTCGTTCAAAAGATGCGCACGGCCTCTTATATCTCAAAAGAGCGCCGCAATGTGACAGCGCTGATGTTTTCCGTTGCAAATGTCGAAGACTTTACAAAAACCATACCTGATGAAGAACGAACATTCGTATTAAACAATGCCCTCGATCGGTTTTCAAAGATCATTTTCGAATATGAGGGTACCATCGCAAAATTATGGGAGAATACGGTTTTAGCATTCTTTGGCGCGCCGGTCAGTCATGAAGATGACCCCCTGCGGGCAGTCCATGCGGCCGATTCGATTTTAAAAGAAAATAAAATAATCAGCCAGGACATCGAGGCTTCTCATGAGATCCCCCTGCAGCTGCACGTTGTCCTGAATACGGGTCCTATCATTCTTGGTGACGTAAAATCGAATTTAAAGTTCGATTTTCAATCAGCAAATGAAACTCTCGAGTGCCTGGATTGGGCAATCAATGCAGACATTCCTCGCTGCCAGGCGCTGCTGTTTGATGACACTTACTTCTTCTTGAAACCCTTCGTGCAGTGCACTTCCCTGGACGAAATTTTGTGCAGCGACGGCAAGAATGCCATCCATCTCTGGAAGTTAGATCAAATCCCCACCCAGCAAAAAAGTCCACATAAGTTAAGTACAAGGCAGCAAACACCAATGATCGGACGAAGACGAGAATTGGACTTGTTATTGGAACTCAGCGAAACCGTTCTTGCCGGTCTGGGTCGTGTTGGACTGGTTCTTGGTGACCCGGGAATCGGTAAATCACGATTGATTCTTGAATGGAAACGCGCATCGAAATCCATCACACAACCTCACCCCATCCGTTGGATTGAGGCTCATGCGCTATCTTTCGGAAGAGAATTAGCATTTCACCTGTTGAAAAACCTGGTTCGCCAGGCGCTTGATCTTTCAGAAACACCAACAAAACAGGAAATTAAAACTGCCATTCAATTCAACTTGGAAGTTCAGGATGACAGAGATACAGTATCTACCTCTCAATACCTTATTCACCTTTTAGGTATTCCATTGTCAGCAGATGAAGAAAGCCACATTCACAGTCTGAATACCTCAGAATTGCGTTTGCAGTACCTCAACAGCATTCGAATCATGTTTCAAAGGTTGGCTGCTCAGCAGCCGCTGGTGCTCATCCTCGAGGACCTTCAATGGGCGGATTCTTCTTCAATTGATTTTCTGATCGATATGCTTTCCCTGACCTCAACATGTCCAATTCTATTCTGTCTGGTCACCAGAGAAGATCGTGATTCCGAAGGGTGGCGCTTGGTGAAAGAAGCCAGGGAGCAAAACGGACCTCGTTTAACAGAAATTTCCCTGAACAATCTTAACAAAGAAGAAAGCCAATCCCTAATAAAATCAATCATTAACGCAGATCAAATTCCGGGGATCATCCATCGTGCTGTTTTAGAAAAATCTGAAGGAAATCCGTATTTCATCGAAGAATTGATGCGCATGTTGATCAATGAAGGCGTGTTAATCAAACGCAATGAGCGCTGGATCGTTGATACAAAAATGGACCCGCAGAAAATTCCGGACAGCTTACAGGGCTTGATAACGGCTCGCATTGATCGTTTACCTTCGGGCGCAAAACTTACCCTCAGGGTTGCCAGCGTGATTGGGCGCACTTTCCAGGAACAGATCCTTGAAGATGTGATTAAAGAAGTTGCCCCGGACATTCCATTGATGGCACAATTAAACACCCTCGAGTCCCTCGGCATGGTTAAAGTTGCCCAGGTCAAACCACAACTCTACTACCAGTTCCAGCATATCCTCCTGCACGAGGCAGCTTATAACTCAATTTTCGAAGCGGATAAGATCGACCTGCATCTAAAAGTTGGGATAGCTTTGGAGAATCGCTACCCGAACCAGGAAGAACGTTTGGCATCACAATTAGCCCACCACTTTCTTGAGGGGCAGGAAACAGAAAAAGCTTTTTACTACCTGGATATTGCCGGCCATGTTTCCATGGATGCCTTTGCAAACGCCGAGGCTGAAAATTTTTTCAGGCAGGCCATCACGCTCACAAGGGACCCGGATCGTTTAGCTCACCTTTATACAGACCTTGGCGAAGCCCTTTCTCAACAATCCAAGCACCGTGAAGCAATCCAGGCTTGGAAAAACGCCACACATCACCATAAAGAATTAGGAAATTCAGATTCCCTTGCGAGAGTCTTTGCAAGGTCAGCCCGTTCTGCCTGGTGGGCTTACGATCCAAAACGAAGTTTAGAGATTTGCCTGGAAGGACTGAAGGCTGTCGAGGGTGCCATCGAAAGCCCTGATATTGCTTACCTGCTTCACGAGACAGGTCGTGCCTACCTGTTCAATAACCAGCCCGCCATGGCACGAGCATTTAGTGAACAAGCGCTTGAAATGGCAAAGCGCCTTGATGCCTTTGATGTCCAGGCAGAATCCCTTGCGACAATTGGCATCTTACCAAACGTCAAGCCAGAACAAGCCATGGCAGCCCTTGAAATGGCGGTCAAGATCAGCGAATCACATAAGCTGCATGGGCCGGCGTCACGTGCCTATATCAACCTGGCCGCTGTAATTGACACATTAGGTGAGATCAGGTTAGCACGTGATTATCGGAAACGCGCGATCCAGCTCGGAAACAGAGCTGGCGGTATTTCTGATGAACAACGAATTTTGCAATCTATTGCAAAGGCATCCCTTTGGTTAGCAGATTTCGATGACGCCAGCAAGCTTATTGAGCAAATGCGCCAGGGGTCCCGAGGACAGGATGCATATCTGGAGGAAAACACCCTCAACCAGATCCTCCTCGAGGGAACCCTTGCCCGCTTAAAAGGCCAATTCTCTTATGCTGTGGAAATTTTCACTGATCTTATTGACCGCAGCCGGCAAATTAATGACCTTGAGAGAGTGCTTGAGGCTGACCAGACATTGGCTGAGGTTATTGTTGAACCTCATTTATTGGAAGACAAAAAAGGGAACCGGTCAGATATTGATATTGCATTAAGTATGCTCAAAGATTCCCTGCTGACAAGCGATGAAGCAAAAATCAGTCAAAGCGTTGCCTATCATTGTTTACTCAGTGACATTCAGGCTCTAAAAGGTAATTTTGAACAATCGCAAGCGGCATTGGAAAAAGCAAGTGAAATCTATAAAACACAACCTATCATTCAAGATCGCGTCAGGCTGATGATCGCACAAGCAAGGGCTGAAGCAGCACAGAATCTTTATCCAACCGCCATAGAAAAGTTTACAGAAGCGGCAGAAATGCTTGAGAAAATGGAAGGCGCCTGGTGGCGTGCACGGGTCTGGCTTGATTTGGGATTAACCTACCTGAGTCGAAATGAACCCGAAGATGTTGACCAGGCACAGAATTATCTGCGGGAATCTCTCGGTGGATTCAAAGAGATGGGTGTAACCTATTACCCGGATGTGATCATTGAAAAATTACGGCAGGTAAAGCACGTCGCAAGGGCACAGGCTATCGAACATCGAAAGGTCACCCAGGAAATGGTTCAGGCTGGCCGCATCCAAAATACATTTATCCCAATCCACTCGCCTATTATACCTGGTTATGATTTCTCAAGTAAACTTCTGCCTGCAAGAGAGACCTCCGGCGACTTTTATGACTTTATCCACCTCGATGATGGGAAAATCGCCATTGTTGTTGCAGATGTGGGCGATAAAGGCGCGGGCGCAGCGCTTTATATGGCGATGAGCCGCACCTTAATTCGTACCTATGCTGGCGAAAGCAAATTGCAGCCAGAGGAAGTTCTTCAAAACGTCAACCGCCGCATCCTCAGCGATACCCAGCGCGGGATCTTCCTGACCGTCGTTTTTGGCATCCTTGATCCTGAAAAAGGGACCTTCAGATATGTCAATGCCGGTCATAACCCGCCATTTTTACTCAGAAAATCAGATGACAAAATTAATATTGATCAGCTCGATAAAACTGGGACCCTGGTGGGTTTATTTGAAGATGTCCTTTGGGAAGAAAAAGAGATCCACATTAAGCCGGGTGAAGTGCTCGTTCTTTACACAGACGGTATTCCAGAAGCCCAAAACAATTCGGGTTTATTCTTTGGAAACGAACGTTTGCTGGAAATTCTCAAAGAAGAATTCAGCACATCAGCCAAGATATATCGAAACAAAATCCTTGAAAGGGTTCAGGATTTTATTGGCACCGCACCGCGTCTGGATGATATCACTTTGATTGTCCTCGCAAAATTAAATGAGGAAAACCCGACATAAATCACTTAACTCAATTCAAGTTAATTTAAAAGAGATGCCAAAATTCGGCATCTCTTTTTGTTCCAATTGATAACCTACATTTTTATATTGGCGGTTATCCATTCACATCAGCGGTCTCTGTTTTTGCAACTTTCACTGTTTCCTTCTTCGTGAACGCGGGTTCATCTTCGACGATATCGACAACGACGGTATCACCCCGAACAAATTCACCAGAAAGTAAGCTGATCGAGAGTGGGCTTTCTACATGCTTTTGCAAAGCTCGTTTTAGAGGCCTTGCACCAAAGGCGGGATCATAACCCTTCTCTGCCAGCCATGTTCTGGTTTCATCCGTTATTTCAACATTCAACCCATGCTCTGATAATCGGCTCTGGATGTCTTTCATCTGAAGATCAACAATCTCGAGCATATCTTCTTTTGATAGTGACGAAAACAAAATGATTTCGTCAATTCTGTTCAGGAATTCTGGGCGGAATGCACCTTTCAAAGCTTTTTCTATTTTCTCGCGGTTGGCTTGATCCCCTTCAGTTTGCGTTCCCAGGAATCCTAAAGTACCACTTTTGTTCACATATTCCGTGCCCAGGTTACTGGTCATGATCAGAACCGTGTTACGAAAGTCAACCATTCTGCCCTGTCCATCAGTCAGACGCCCATCATCCAAAATTTGCAGGAGGGCATTCCAAACCTCAGGATGCGCTTTTTCAATTTCATCAAACAACACCACCCTGTACGGACGCCGTCGAACAGCTTCGGTCAATTGACCGCCTTCTTCGTAACCCACATATCCTGGGGGAGCACCAAACAAGCGGGAAACAGTGTGCTGCTCTCGATACTCACTCATATCGATTCGAACCATGGCTTCTTCATCGTCAAACATAAATTCAGCCAGGGCTTTTGCAAGCTCTGTTTTTCCAACGCCAGATGGCCCTATAAAGATAAAGGAACCAATGGGGCGTCTGGGGTCTTTCAAACCGCTGCGAGCACGGCGAATGGCATCGGCAATTGCTGCAACAGCCTCTTTTTGACCGATTAATCGCTCATGAATTCGTTCTTCCATCTGGAGCAGCTTATCTTTTTCATCTTCCATCATCTGCGAAACCGGGATACCCGTCCACTGGTTTATCACTTCGGCAATATCATTGACGTCAACCACCTCGTCCAGTTTATGATCCTGTTCCCAGGCATCTCGACCTTTTTTGAATTCTTCTTCAATTTTCAAACGTTCTGACTTCATATGGGCTGCACGTTCGTAATCTCGTTCAACCCCGGCCTGTTCTTCTTCTTTTAACAAACGGTCAATTTCCGTCTTCAAGTTTTTGAGTTCATCAGGCAGAGAGTATAAAGCCACCCGCAGTTTAGCAGCGGCTTCATCGATCAGGTCAATCGCTTTGTCAGGAAGGCGTCGATCCGTCACATAACGTGACGAAAGTTTTGCTGCTTCTACCAGTGCCGCATCGGAAAAGGTCACCTTGTGATGGGCTTCGTATCGGTCTCGCAACCCCCGCAGCATGTCAATAGTATCATCAACAGATGGCTCCTCAACATATACCGGTGCAAAACGCCGTTCTAGTGCGGCATCCTTCTCGATATGCTTATGGTATTCATCCAACGTCGTTGCGCCGACACATTGCAATTCACCGCGTGCCAGGGCAGGCTTGAGCATGCTTGAAGCATCCATCGCGCCCTGTGCAGCACCGGCACCAACAACGGTGTGCAGCTCATCGATAAACAGGATGATCTCACCATCAGAACGCTGAATTTCTTCAATAGCAGCCTTCAGCCGCTCTTCGAATTCACCTCTAAATCGTGATCCGGCGATCATTGCACCCAAATCCAGGGAAACAACTTTCTTACCCATCAAGATTTCAGGCACATCATTGGTGGCAATCTTCTGGCTCAGACCCTCAACAATCGCCGTCTTTCCTACGCCAGCCTCACCAATTAAAACCGGATTGTTTTTTGTCCTGCGGCATAAGATCTGGATCAAACGCAAGATTTCAACATCACGACCAATTACGGGATCCAGCTTGCCCTCATGTGCCATGGTCGTCAAATCTCGAGAGTATTTTTCAAGGGTGCGGTAACGTGATTCTGCTTTAGGATCCGTCACCTTCTGACCGCCGCGTAATTCATCAATAGCTTCCAACACACGCTGGCGCGTGATACCAAGATCTTCTAATAATCGCGCCGCAGGTGTATTCCGTTCGCCTAAAATGGCAAGGAAAATGTGCTCGGTCGAGATATATTCATCCTTCAACCGGTTGGCTTCCTGGTTCGCCTGGTCAATAATCCGCTTAACTCTGGGGGTGATGAAAACCTGGCCTGACCCGCCGCCAAAGATGTTCGCTTTAGGGCTGGTACGCAGGATGTAATCCAGGCGTTCCATAAAATTATCGGGATCAATTTTCAATATCTCAAGCAATTGAGAAATCACACCCTGGGGTTGTTCAATCAACGCCAGCAGAATGTGTTCAGTATCAATCTGGTTGTGCCCATATCTTTGGATTATCTCAGCTGCCCGTTGGGCTGCTTCCTGGGCACGTTCTGTAAAACGATCAAATCGCATCATAATAGTTTTGTCCTTGTTAATTTTTGAAAATGCATTCAAATTAGAACATTTGAATTATAGCATTTTAAAGGCAAGCTTGTAACTATTTTTTATAAGAATTCTATTAAATATTAACATTTCTACAGTGAAAGATGCAATAATTACACCAAAATCGCCTTATAAAATCAACATTGCATCGCCAAAAGAAAAGAAACGATACTCCGCTTCCACAGCTTTTTTATAAGTCTCCAGGATTAATTCTCGACCTGCAAAAGCACTAACAAGCATCAGCAGCGTTGATTTCGGAAGGTGAAAATTCGTGATCATCAAATCCACAATGTTGAATTCGAAACCAGGGAGAATGTACAGATTTGTTGGACCCGAAAAAGGTGAGACCAGCTGCCCATCTGATGCCTTTGCCGCTGCAGTCTCAAGGGTGCGAACGCTGGTGGTGCCAACTGCGATAATCCGCCCGCCGTTGCGCTCTGTCTTGTTGATTTGATCTGCGGTCCTATCATCAAGCTCACACCACTCCGTATGGATCTTGTGGTGGCTGGGATCCGTCTCCGTCACCGGTGCAAAGGTGTCCAGGCCAACGTGCAGCGTTAAACGCGCAAATTGAAGCCCTTTTTGCTCTAATTTTGACATCAATTCGGGTGTAAAGTGCAGCCCAGCCGTTGGTGCAGCTGCCGAACCGGGTTCTTTAGCATACACTGTTTGGTAGCGTTCTGGATCGTCCAATTTCTTATGGATATAGGGCGGCAGCGGCACATGACCAACTTTTTCGAGGTAAGGCTCAATTGGCTGGCTGAAGCGAACCAACCGCTCAGGACCTTCAAGCACCTCAACAATTTCCGCCTCAAGCCCATCCTCGATGCTTAATTTTCGCCCAACATTTAAGCCTTTCCCACCACCCAATGCCCGCCATGTTTGCAATCCATGTTTCTTCAATAATAATAATTCCGCTTTTCCCCCACCGGGTTGTTTATGTGCATAAATTCGCGCGGGGATCACGCGGGTTTCATTAACCACCAGTAAATCACCCGGGTTTAAAAATTGGTCGATATCCCAAAATTTCGTGTGCTCAAGCGATCTATTTTTGCGGTTTAATACCAACAAACGGGAATCATGCCGGGGTGTAACCGGCGTTTGTGCAATAAGCGCTTTAGGCAGCTTATAATCAAAGTCAGCTGTTCTCATTTTGAATTCCCCACCCTCAAAACAGCTTTTGTTGAGCACTGGCGTCCCGAAAATCGAGGCCAAGATGATCGTAGGCATTGCGTGTTGCCTGACGACCCTGGGATGTTCGCTCTAAATACCCTAATTGAAGCAAATAAGGTTCAACAACATCCATGATCGTGTCAGGTTCTTCGCTCACAGAAGCAGCAATTGTATTCAAGCCCACAGGACCGCCATCATATTTTTCAATCACGCATAAGAGCACACGTCGGTCAAGATCATCCAGACCCTGCCCGTCAATATTGAGCAGGTCCAGGGCAGCCTGGGCAACTTCCCACGTAATTTCGCCGTCCGCACGCACCTGGGCGTAATCCCGTACCCGCCGCAGCATTCTCAATGCAATGCGAGGCGTACCCCTTGCGCGTCTGGCAATTTCAAGCAGGCCATCACTGCTGGATTCAACCTGAAGTAAACCCGCGCCGCGTTCAACAATTTCCACAAGTGGGTCAATCTGGTAGTAATCCAATCGGTATGTGGCACCAAAACGCGCGCGTAAGGGTGATGTGACCAGCGCCAATCGTGTTGTTGCCCCGACCACGGTAAAATGCGGCAGCTTCAATCGGATAGACCTTGCTGCCGGTCCTTTCCCGATAACGATATCCAGTGAAAAATCTTCCATCGCCGGGTAGAGCACTTCCTCAACCACACGACCAAGGCGATGGATTTCGTCGATAAATAAAATATCCCCGGCATGTAAATTTGTCAGGATAGCAGCCAGGTCCCCCGCCCTTTCAATGGCCGGGCCGGAAGTCACTTTGATGCTGACACCCATCTCATTTGCAAGAATGTGTGCAAGGGTGGTCTTTCCCAATCCGGGCGGCCCATAAAACAGCACATGGTCCAGGGCTTCAGAACGAAGCTTTGCAGCTTCAATCAAAATTTTCAGATTTTCTTTGATTTGTTCCTGCCCAATCAGCTCATCCAGATAACTTGGGCGTAATGCGCGGTCAAATTGATCTTCAGGCCTTGGTTTGCCATCAATGATGCGGTCGTTTTCTTCTGTCGTCATAGACACGATTATACCCGAAGCTGAATTTTTCATTCTTCAATTTTTTCAGAGCACATTTCCAAAATTACAATTTAATACACAGAGCAAACAGCCAGCCAGTTAATTAATGAAAACAAAAAATTGATGGTATCATCATAAAATTGAAAGGAGCCAACATGCATAGAAAACAAATTGAAATAGCACAACTTCAAGTCCGGCCCCACCACCTCTTCCATCACCAATGGGCACTGCTAACCAGCGGTGATTTTGAAAAAAAGGACTTTAACACCATGACGATCGGTTGGGGTGCCCTGGGGACCATGTGGAGCAAACCCTTCGCTTTTGTCGCCGTCAGGTTCTCACGCCATACCTTTAATTTCATGGAAAAATATGAAACCTTTACCGTTTCGGCATTTCCCAAAAAACATCACAAAGCGCTGAGCTTTTTAGGAACAACATCCGGCCGGGATGGGGATAAGATTGGGGAATCAGGCTTGACGCCTGAGCCAGGATCCGTCGTGGCAGCACCAACTTTCAAAGAAGCAGAGCTTGTAATCGAATTCCAGAAAATATATGCTGATGACTTAAACCCAGCGCACTTTTTAGATGAAAGTATTTATCGACATTATCCAAACCGTGATTTTCATCGAATTTTTTACGGAGAGATATTATTTGCCGAGGGGGTCGACAAGTACCACAGCTAATAAAACCAAAACAACTATCAAACAGTTAAGAGCTTTATTTTGTATCCACCTCGCAATTAATAGAATTTTTGTAACTGCTCAGGCTTTGTCAGTTTCCATTATTGTTTCTCAGAACTTAGCAGTATTTTAAAGCCTTCTCCTTGAGGAGAAGGCGGCGCACAGCGCCGGATGAGGTGTTAAGGATTAATCGTGATTAATAATTACTCTGATTAGAACAATCCACCTCATCAGTCCGCTTCGCGGACAGCTTCCCCTCGAGGGGAAGCCTTAATCTCTCTCTCGTATAAGCACCCCTACTTTGGCCTGAGTAATAACGAACAGTTTATCTATTCCATTCATTGAACGCGGTATAATCAGGGATGCAAACAAAAGACATGGAGAAATGAATGACGGATAAAAAAATTCGAGTGTTAATCGCTAAACCAGGCCTTGACGGCCATGATCGCGGCGCGAAGGTGATCGCCCGTGCACTGCGCGATGCCGGAATGGAAGTCATTTACACCGGGCTCCGCCAAACACCGGACATGATCGCGGAAGCTGCCCTGCAAGAAGATGTCGATGTTGTCGGTTTATCCATTCTTTCAGGTGCGCACAATGCTTTGGTCCCCGCAGTGATCGATAAGTTGACCCAAAACGGCCTTAATGATGTAAAAGTATTCGTTGGCGGCATTATCCCTGAAGATGATATCCCCAACCTTGAAGAAAAGGGCGTCTATGCAGTTTACGGACCTGGAACAGACACACAAAAAGTCGTTGCTGAGATTAAAACAGCTATCATTCCCAAAAGTGAATAATAATGATTATGATTGACGCCGAAGCAATCCGCAGCGGCAATCGGCTTGCCCTTTCCCGTGCTCTGACCGCCGTAGAGAACAATACACCTGATAGTAAAAGACTCCAAGCGACTTTATTCCCATTCACAGGGAATGCTCACCTTGTTGGCGTAACAGGTGCACCCGGGTCAGGGAAAAGCACCCTTGTCAACCAGCTGGCAAAAGCCTTTCGGCAGAGTTCCATCAATGAAAAACCGCCCAAAATCGCCATTATTGCTGTTGATCCAACCAGCCCCTATTCAGGCGGTGCCCTATTAGGAGATCGCATCCGAATGCAGGATTTAGCTGGGGACAAGGGCATCTTCATCCGTTCAATGGCATCTCGCGGTGCTTTGGGAGGTCTGGCACACAGCACAGCAGCCTTTGCGACGCTTTTAGATAGCGCAGGCTTTGATATCATTCTGATTGAGACCGTCGGCGCTGGCCAGGCAGAAGTAAATATCGCGCGTTTGGCTCATACTGTGATTGTCGTTGAAGCACCGGGCATGGGCGATGATATCCAGGCGATCAAAGCCGGCATTCTTGAAATTGCAGATATTTTGGTGGTCAATAAAGCTGATCGTCCTGAAGCCGAAAATACCGCTCGAGCCCTAAAAATCATGCTTGAAATGTCTCGCGGCGGCGGCATGACTGCTGCAAGCAAGCACCTGATGCGATCGCTCGCAGAGAAGAAAGTCAACACAAATCAAAAGGATGAAAAAACCGGCTGGGAAACCCCAATTCGACTGGTGACCGCAATTGAAGGCAGCGGCATTGATACCCTGGTCGATGATATCCGCCGGCACAAAGCCTACCTTGTGTCTTCTGATTTGTGGAAAGTAAAAGAAGCTTACCGCCTTGAAAAAGACCTTGAAGCATTGATCAAGGACAAATTAGTAGACCAATGGCAAGAAAACCTTGATGAAGAGAAATACCAGGCCCTTCTGGCTGAAATCATACAACGCAAGCGCAGCCCAATTGAGGCGCTTGATTTGTTGTTGTAGTTATTTTTAATTTTTGTCATTATTACTTTACAATAAGATTTACAGGAGAATTCATATATGGAACGCACACACATTAAAGATTTATATCAACACATCGATCAGCAGGTGATGATCAAGGGTTGGCTGCACACCCTGCGCGATCAGAAAAACATGCAGTTCCTCATCATCCGCGATCGCACTGGTTTGGTACAGGTGGCTCATTATAAAAAAGGCAATCTTGAATTAGCACAGACCATCTCAACATTGGGAACGGAATCCGCCCTGACAATCATTGGAAAAGTCGTTGAAAATAAAGTGGTTAAATTAGGCGGGCTCGAAATTCAGCTCGAAGATCTGATTGTCGAAAACGCTGCAGAAATCCCGCTGCCCTTTGAACCCTTCGGTGAATATCTGCCAGACCAGGACTACCGCCTAGATTGGCGATACTTAGACTTGCGACGTGATATCAACCGGCTGATTTTTGAAGTACAAACAACAGCCGAACAAGCCATGCGGGAATATTGGATTGAACGCGACTTCATCGAAATGCACTCCCCAAAGATCATGGGCGCACCCAGCGAGAGCGGCGCAGAACTCTTCAGCCTTCCCTACTTCGAGACCACAGCCTATCTAGCACAATCGCCGCAGTTCTATAAACAAATGGCGATGGCTGCCGGTTACGAACGTGTCTTTGAAATTGGCCCTGTTTTCAGAGCTGACCCTTCCTTTACATCCAGGCACATGACAGAGTTCACTGGCGTTGATATGGAGATTTCCTGGATAGATTCTCACGAAGATGTGATGGCTTTTATGGAACGCTGGCTGGCTTTCACATATCAAAAAGTCCTTGAAAAACACGGTGATGCAATAAAAGTGACCTTCGATGTGACGCTGCAAGTACCCTCTGTGCCTTTCCCCAGGATCACCATGGCAGAAGCCTTTGATCTACTCGAAAAAATTGGTTACAAGCTGCCGCCAGAAAAGAAATTTGACCTTGACCCAGGTGCCGAACGAGCTATTGGTGCACATTTCAAAGAAACCGAGGGAGCTGATTACGTCTTTGTAACCGATTGGCCTTTTGAAGCCCGTCCCTTCTACCACATGCTCAATCCAAACAACCAGGGAATAACACGCAGCTTTGACCTTTTAGGCAGCGGCTTGGAGGTGGCAACCGGCGCACAAAGGGAACACCGTTACGAAATTCTCAAAACACAAGCCCTTGCAAAAGGACTGACCCTGGAACCGATCGATAGCTATTTGAATTATTTCCGTTATGGCACACCGCCGCACGGCGGCTTTGGTTTTGGTCTCAGCCGTTTCTTGATGATCATGTTGAATCTGTCAAATATCCGTGAGGCAGTGTACCTGTTCCGCGGACCGACCCGCTTATCACCCTGACAACCAGGTACAGGCAGGTGTTGAATGCCCAATATTCATGGTGAACGCATACGCCTTCGGGCAGCTGAAAAAGAGGACATCCCAAACTTCTTAAGATGGATTAATGATGAAGAAGTGGCTGAGAACCTCCTGTTCATTGCGCCAATATCTCGTTATGAAGAAGAGCACTGGTATGATTCCATGATGAAAAAAACTGCCAGTGAACATGTGCTGGTCATCGAAGTAAAAGACCAGGACAACCCGGAAATATTCACGCCGATTGGAAACTGCCAGTTTCATGATATCGACTGGCGCATCGGTTCTGCTGAGATCGGGATTATGATAGGTGAAAAATCCTGGTGGGATAAGGGTTACGGCACGGAAACAATGCGATTGTTGCTTGAACTCGGCTTTAACACCCTCAACCTTCATCGCATCTGGCTGCAGGTATTTGCAAAAAACAAACGCGGCATTGGAGCCTATGAAAAAGCAGGCTTTCAATTTGAAGGCACATTTCGCGATGGTGACTATCAACATGGGCAGTACCAGGACATTCATTTTATGAGTGTTATTAAAGATGAATGGCAAAATTGGAAACAAATCGATGAAAAGGAATAGAAGGAGATAACCTGTATGGCGACCCCACACATGCAGCACGATTTATTATATGGAAATATCAAACTATTTGCCGGCACCTCGATGCCCGGGTTGAGCCAGGAGATTTCCGATTATTTGGGGCATCCCTTGTGTGGACGGGACATCATCGAATTTCCCAATGAAAATTTATTTATCAAATTACACTCCAGCGTTCGAGGACAGGATTGCTATGTCATCCAAACCACCTCAGCGCCTGTTCACCGCAACCTGATGGAATTACTGATCCTGATCCAGACCCTCAAGCTGGACTCAGCGGGTCGCATCACTGCTGTCGTCCCTTACCTGACCTACGGGCGATCAGACAAAAAAGATATGCCGCGTGTTCCGATCACAGCCCGTCTTGTGGCAGATATGATCGTCATCGCTGGCGCAGATCGTTACATGACCTTCGACCTGCATGCAGGGCAAATTCAGGGTTTCTTCACAATTCCGGGCGATGTTTTGCGCGGCTTTCACATCATCAAAGATCGTTTGCTCGACCTGGCACCCAGATTGCACAACCCGGTCGTTGTCACGGCTGACCTTGGTTTTGCAAAAAAAGGTCGGGATTATGCCGATCTTCTCAATACAGGATTGGCTTTTATTGAGAAAAAGCGAACCGTGGATATTAAGAACCCACGTTCAATGAGCGTGATCGGTGATGTTGAAAATCGGGATGTAATACTGGTTGACGACGAGGTCAGCACCGGCGGGTCAATGGTTCATGCCGTTGAAATACTTAAAAAATATAAAGCCCGTAACATATACATGGTCTTCGTCCACCCTGTGCTGGCAAATAACGCTGCCCAAAGGCTGGCTGCCCTTCCAGTCACACGGTTTATTACCCTCAATACAGTGTATATACCACCGGAAGACCGAGCGCTGTTTGGTGATCGCCTTGAAGTTCTATCTATTGGACCCATGCTCGGAGAGGTGATCAAACGGGCAAACGAAGGCCGAAGTGTCGGCGCCATGTTCAATGAATAAACCCTTTGATATGACCTGGAGATAATGTGGAAGACCGACTTGAGTTACACAAATCTATTGCAATTAAGTGCTTCAACCAGACATGGACCTTAATTGAAAAGGATGATCGATCCCAGGAAGATATCGATCGCATGATCAATGCAGCACATGCCTCACGTTATCATTGGGAGATCGCTGGAAAAGCGGTGAACATAGCTCGGGGTGAATGGCTCATCAGCCGTGTCTATGCAATTCTGAAACGCGCTGAACCCTGCCTTTATCATGCTGACCGTTGTTTGAAGGTCACATTAGAGAGCAATCTGCAAGGATTCGATTTGGCTTTCGCTTATGAAGCTGTGGCAAGGGCATTCAAGCTTGCAGGTGATGAGGTCGAAACCGCGAAATACATCTTACAGGCGAAAGAAGCAGGGGCAAAAATTACTGATAAGAATGATCGGGCATATTTCTTCAGCGAATTAGAGACAATTCAACCCGGATCAGAATAAGTTTGTTTATAATTTTGTAAAAGACCAAAAGGACAATTTAACAAGTACTGCATATATTTAGAAAAGGAGTCTAAATGCAAGCATTCGCATCAAATCGGGCACCCGCTTTTGCTGATATCCCCGATGAAAAATGGGAAGATTGGCGCTGGCAGCTAAGTCACCGCCTGAACTCCATTGAGGATTTTGAACAAATCGTCACCCTCACCGAAAGCGAACGTAAAGCCCTCAGTCAGCGCGGCTTATTCAGGGTGGATATCACACCCTATTTTGCCTCTTTGATTGACCCTGACAATCCACTGGACCCAATCCGCTTACAAATCATCCCCACCGCCGGCGAGATCATACCCTTCACCGGCGAAATGGAAGATTCTCTCGCAGAGGATGCGCATTCGCCAGTTCCAGGCCTGGTGCATCGCTACCCGGACCGTGTGCTGATGCTGGTGACAACCCAGTGCGCCAGTTACTGCCGCTACTGTACCCGCTCTCGCATCGTTGGCGATCCCTCGCAAACCTTTTCATCCAAAGATTTTGAAGCACAGCTTGATTATCTGCGCAGGACACCCCAGGTGCGTGACGTCCTTCTCTCCGGCGGCGACCCCCTGACGCTGGCTCCCAGAGTTCTGGAGCGCCTCCTCACCGCCCTGCGTGACATTCCTCATATTGAAATCATCCGAATTGGCTCCCGTGTGCCGGTATTCATGCCCCAGCGCGTGACGGATGACCTATGCGAGATGCTGCAAAGATTCCATCCTTTATGGCTGAACATACACGTCAATCATCCCAACGAAATCACGGCAGAGTTGGCCCAGGCTTGCGATAAATTAACACGAGCAGGCATTCCCCTTGGTAACCAATCGGTTCTTCTGGCAGGGGTGAATGATGACCCCCACATCCAGCGAAAGCTTGTCCACGACCTTGTCCGGATTCGTGTACGCCCTTATTATCTCTATCAATGCGACCTGGTACATGGTGCAGGACACTTCCGTACACCCATCGGCAAAGGCATTGAAATTATCGAATCCCTGCGCGGTCATACATCGGGATTCGCAGTACCCACCTATGTGGTGGACGCGCCTGGCGGCGGCGGGAAGATCCCACTCAACCCCAATTACCTCGTCAGTTACTCCGATCATAAGGTGGTTTTGCGAAATTATGAGGGTTACATTACCACCTACGAAGAACCCCTCGATTACAAACCTATTGATCCATCACTGGTCAAACCATTCGTCGACGAAACACTGGAGCCCGGTCAAAGCGGCGTGTTTGGCTTGCTGGAGGGCGAAGAACTGGCGATCAAACCCGAAGGTTTTGATCGATTGCACGAACGCGGTGGTTTGGTGCACCGCTTACGTGAAAATGCTGAAAAATGGATCCCAAGAGGTATTGGTGATGGTAAAAAGCAGGATGATTAAAGTTTAGAACTCGCGTTAAAAAACAATCCCAGGGAAAGCATCAACCCTGGGATTTTTAATTTAAATCAAAAGAAATCAACTTGCTGGCGGGATCGGGTCATCCCTGGATGCCCCCGTGGGCTCCAATGGCTCAATGTTGTCTTCTTTCTTGTTTTTAACCAGGGCAATAATACCAAGAATGATTGGGACCCAAATCAAAACGCCGCCAAGACAAATCAACCATCCCCCTTGCCTGAAACCGTAAATCAAATAAGTAAAAAAGCTGTCACTGCCTTCAACCGTGCCAAAGGATCCCAATAAAGTTCTGAACCCTGTCACTGTCAGTACACAGCCAGGGCATGCAATTACAAAAATTGAGACCAATGCTAAAATCATATATGTTTTGCTTTTCTTATTTTTCATTCTGTCCTCCGTTTTGAAGTCCTTTCGCCAAAAATTTTACCATGCAGTATCGCGATTTTTCGAACAAAATTTAAGGTGGTTAAATAGAAAATGGGATTATCGATTAATGCATAATCCCAAAATTATTTTTCTATTATCCCGAAATTTTAGTTCGTAAACTCGGCGAGCCAGCCTTTAATTTCTTCACGGCTCGGGATGCGGCCTGAAGATAAAACCTTCTCATCAACAACCAGGGCAGGTGTTGTCATGACATCATATACCATGATCTCAGGCATGGTTTTAACCTTTGTAAATGTCGCTTCAAGTCCTAAATCCTGAACAGCTTCGCGCGTCACAGCTTCCAATCTATGACACTTGGGACATCCGCCGCCTAAAATTTTTATTTCCATTTTTAAAATCTCCTTTATATTTTATACAAACCAACCAAATATCAAGCCAGCAAGGGTGCTGAATATCGCTACCAAAATGACATAAACCGCCGTTTTCTTTTTACCAATGACTGAATTGGTGATCAGGATCGACTGCAAGCTCAACTCGGGATCCGCCAGTAAATAAGCCAATAAAGGTCCCCGATGCATACCCAAAGATAGGAATGTTTGAGCTACAGGTACTTCAACCAATGTTGGGAAGTACATGAACACGCCAAAAATCACGCCAGCTAAATTCGCCCAGATCGTGTTTCGCCCTGCCAGGGTTTGAATCCAGACCGCAGGGATCAGCGCGCGTGCAATGGATGCCGCAAAAACACCCACCAGCAGCAATGGGATGATTTGCTTAACAAAACGCCATGTCTCCCAAAGCCATTCCTGACGTTGGCTTTCTTCAAATTTCTTCGCCATCATCCACCAGGCGCCTGCCAACAGCAGGGTTTCAGCAATTAATCGCCCGTTGAAACCAATCTCCAAGCCTGCTTCAGTCGTCATGACAGAAAACGAAGCCGCGATCAACGTCAGCGTGATCAATCCCAGGGTGATATAAGTCCAGGTTGAAAATCCCTCATAAAGATCCTTGAAACCCTTTATTGCAAACACGCCGATCAAAATCAACAAAATGATCAAAAACAGCCCATGAACGCTGACACCTTCGATGCCCAAACTGGGGTCGGGTGGGATCAGGCTGTCCAGGAAATTCTGAAGATTTGAGGGCCAGGAGCCAGGAACTGTGAATTCAAAAAAGACATTTCTAAAAAGGCCAATCTGCAAAGTGCCAGCCAGCAGGGTGCCAAGAAGCAGCAAAAAGAAAACAATTGTCCGGCCTGGAATAGTTGATTTTGCAGCGAACATATTATTGTTGTTAGCTTCTTCTGCGTGGGCGGCATCATCTTTCCTGAAGAACCAGGCCATCAACAAACCAATAAGAACACCAAAGACCATCGATAAGATCACCCGGGCAAGGGCAATATCCATCCCAATTTGAACCCCGGTGAAAGAAATTGCCAGAATATTAACTGCCGGACCAACAAATAAAAAGGTGATCGCCGGTCCCAGTCCGGCGCCTTTTTTGTAGATGCTGGCAAACAAGGGCATGATCGTGCAGGAACAAACCGCTAGAAAAAACCCGCCAAGAGCTGAAGCCGGGTAAGAAATCCACTTTGGTGCATCCCGTCCTAAATAACGGGTGATAGCTTCTTTTGGCATCAGGGCTGCCAGAGCCCCGGCAATAAAGAATGCAGGCAGCAGGCATAAGAGCACGTGGGCAGCCAAATAGGCAGCAAGCCCACCCAGGCCTGATTGCAGCAAGTTGAAAATGGTGTTCGCGATGTTCAAATTGGCTCCTTATATATGTTTTTTTGCATATATTCAGTTAAAAATTTTATTTCTCCTGCGAACAAAATGGGCAGGTGCAGCCTTCCGGATGGCTGGGTCCGCCTGCCTGACCTATTGTTTCTTTGAGTAATTCACGCGTCAAGTCGCAGGTCAGGCGATAAAAAACATTCTGTCCGTCTTTTTCGTCGATCACCAAATCAGCATCCCGCAAAATCTTTAATTGCTGGGAGACGTAAGCCTGGGGACGCTTGGTGACAGCCTGCAGATGGCAGACACAAGCCTGCCGCTTGCGCAGTTCATCCAGGATCTGCAAGCGAACCGGGTGGGACAGGATGTGAAATAGATCAGCCTTCGTTTTGTAAGTATTCATAACAGAACTTATTATATATCAATTTTTGCATATAAGCGATTCTATTTAATTGGCATACTGAAGTCAATATGACATTCTTCCTGTAAATTCTTTTTCAGATAAAAATTTGGTCATTCGAAGGACCTTTGCTTTGGCGCAGGTCACGTATGGTTGCATTAGCAACCTACGTGACACACTTTGAGCCTTCCCTGAAGCGCAGCGTAACACCTTTAGGTGCAGAGGAGATACGACGTGATGGATGAGGCACGATCACTACGAAAGAAGTGAGGACCAATATTGGATTGCTAACCACATCTTAATCCATGACCACCAGATGCCTTCCCTCGGGGGAAGGTGGCACGCCAAAGGCGTGACGAATGAGGGATACCCCCTGCAAACAGGGGGAAATAATAACCACAAATTCAATTCACCATCAGAATCCCAAGCACCCTTACAAAAAGGCATTTATAATATGTCTTAAGACAATACCAAAAGGAACTTCAAATGACGCTCTTATTCAAGGCTAAACAAACCATCGAGTTCATCGGTGACAGCATCTCCGACTGCGGCAGAAGAGAACCCGCCTTCAACCCGTTAGGTGACGGCTATGTCCATCTCATCCATGACCTGCTCCAGGCGGGCTATCCCGAACTAAAACTCAACGTGATCAACAAAGGGATCAGCGGGAACACCATCCTGGACCTCAAATCCCGCTGGCGGTCGGACGTACTTGAAATCAGCCCTGACTGGTTATTTATCTTTATCGGTGTGAATGATGTTTGGCGCTACTTCGAAGGTGATCGGGATGAAGCGGTCTCGCTTCCTGAGTTTACCAACACCTATAAGCAGTTGCTAAGAGGTGCACGGACCGTTCCAAGGATGGAAATCCGCCTTATTGCACCATATTTAGCGGAACAAAATGAAGAAAACCCATTCCGTAAAAAACTGAGCGAATACCAGTCTGCTGTTGATACGATCGGTGAGGAATTTGATCTTCCTGTTGTACACCTGCAGCCCGCCTTCGATTGGGCAATGCTCTCCAAGCCCACGAAGTACTGGACAGCAGACCGGGTTCATCCGACCCGGGAAGGCCACATGCTAATTGCGCTGACGATATTGAGGACGTGTGGTTTCAGTTTGTGAATAACAAATCAAAGGGAAGTAGATCAAACATTTAAAGATTGTCCCAAATCAAGAAAGCCCATGGTATGCCTGAAGGACAGCCAGGTTGGCTTCTACATTTTCAAGATAAGATTGACGCATCACATCATCAGTGATCTCGTTTGCCCGCGCTTCCAGAATACTGTGGGCTTGTGTGATTATCTCGTCTGCACGAGGATCGCCAACTGCTTGCAAAACCTGGCAGCAGGTCAGGTAGATGCGCATGGGTTCATCTGTGCCGACTAGATTGCGGTTTTTGAGGTAATCCAGAATCTGCTCAATATATTTCATCGCCTCATCCAGCTTGCCTTCTAACACAGCAACCCTTGCCTGACCAGCTTGTATTTCGGGAATCAAATAAGTTTGTCCCATAATATTGGCCATTTTTATACATTTTGAATAACAATCTCTGGCCTTATCATAATTTTCTAATGAGGTTAAAACATTACCCAAATGCAGATATGCAAATCTCTCAGTTGATTCCACGTCTATACCATTTGCAATATTTAAAGCTTTATTGATAGAAGTTTCCGCTTCTCGATTCTGATTCAAATGATGAAGCAATAAACCTCGATACGCCCATGCATCACATTCTTCCGATTTAACATCAAAATTCTTAGTAATTTCAATAGCCTTAATTAATTCCTCATTTGCCTCATTATATAAACCAGCGGCATCTAACAGCCTACCAATTTCTGAATGCAGCTTAACCTCCCACTCTTTAGATTCTAATTCAATAGTGAGTAAGAGTGATTTTTCAAGATATTCTCTAGCCAGCGAATATTCTCCAAGACTTTCAAATATTTGTCCCAATTGACTTAAAACGATCATTTCCGAAAATTTATATCCTATTTCCCTGTTGATTTCTAGAGCCTCATTGAAGTAATTTTTAGCTTCAATAAAATCCCCTAAGGATGCAGATAGCTCACCAAGATTGCCAAGGGCAACACATTCCATTTCACGATAACCCACATCGTGACTTATTTTCCGTGCTTGCTCAAAATAGGGTAATGCAGTTCTATAATCACCCTTATTGGCATAGGTACAACCCATATTGCTCAGCAGTATCGCTTCATTAGGTCGCGATCCAACCTCTCTTAGGATTGGCAAAGCTTCCTCATAAAAGAATCGCGCTTTGCTTTCATTGCCCTGGTCACTTGAAAGATTTCCTAATATGATTAATATTTTGCTTTCTTCAATTCTTTCATAATTTTTTTTAGCTAACTCTAAAGCGCTTTTACAATAGGTAATGGCTTCATCAAAGTTGCTTTGTTCTCTTTCAATGCTGGAAAGACTTCTCAAACATTGCATTTCTTCGTGCTGCCGCCCTTCATTGCTTGCTAATTCCAAGGATTTTACTAAATGATCTCTGGCAATCTCTTGATTCCCTCTGCTTGTTTCAGCCACTCCCGCCACAAGATGACCTCTAATTTTAACTTTGTTATCATGCAAGACATCTGAGAGTCGAATCAGATCATTTGCAATTTCCACGACTGATTGGAAATCACCAACCCTTTGATTATATTGAGATTTTCGATATAACACTTCAGCCAACCAGTGTTCGTTATTTACCTGGTAAACAATATCCATCAAAGTGTCAATATCCTGTTGTTGTAATTCAACATCTCCCTTTTGACTGTAGATACTTTCCCTTAATAACAATAGTTCATAACGTTTTTCAAGCTCTGTCTCAGGCGTCATCTCCAGCGCCCGGGTGAAGTATTCAATCGCTTCCTCGTTGGCATATCTTTCAGCGGCCTGCTCACCTGCCTTCTGCAGGTAGTGTCGCGCCTTATCGTCCACCCCTGCCCTCTCAAAATGCAGTGCCAACAGCACGGCAATCTCATCCGCCTGCTCGGCATACAGCGCCTCCAACGCCCTCCCCACATCCTCATGCAGGTAGACACGTTCAGCTTCGCTTAATTCATTGTATAAATAGGACCTGAATAGATTGTGCTGAAACCTGAATAGGGATAGTCGCTGTCCACCCGGATCTAACCGCCTGATCCCCTCCCCATGCACCAACCGGTGCTGACGCTCCAATTCTCCGCTCAACTTCCGGATCAAGCCCCCAGCCTCAGCTTGCTGCACCCGCGCCACAACCTCTGCTGTGAAGTCCTCTCCCTGCACGCTTCCCACCGTCAGAACCTCTTTTAACTCCGCCTGCAAACGGCCAATCCGTTCCTCAATCACACCCTCCACTTTCGTTGGTAATTTGTTCCAATCCAAATACTGACTCTCTATCCACAACCCTTCTTGATCTTTTACCAGGTCACCGCGCTCCTGTATATTCCTCAGCAGTTCCACAGTGAACAAGGGATGTCCACCGGTATGCTCGTAAAGCTTATCTTTGAATGCTTCATCCAGTTTGTTGGGTTCCGTCCCCAAAAATTCAGCAACAAAGGACCTACCCTCCTCCTCAACTGCTTGATCCAGGTCAAGAATGATCTCTCCAAAGTAACGCTTGAATTCTGCCAGCACCTTTTCCAACGGATGCCGCTCCCCACCACGGCCAATGGCCACCTCTGCACTGCGATAGGTACCCAGGATCATGATGCGATGCTCTCCAATTCGCCTCCCCAGGTGAAACAGCAAATTGATTGAGGCGGCATCAGCCCAATGCAAGTCATCCAGGATGATCAGCAATGGATTCTTCTCCGATATCCGACACAGCACGTTGGCGTACTGCTCAAAGATGTGGCTTTCCTGGATGCCGCTTTCTCCCAGCTTTTCCTTGGGCTTGTTTACCAGCTTTTCCAGCTTCTCCAGCCAACCGACTTTCTCCGCCACAAAGGTCCCCAGTTTGGTCGCCAGCCCTACACCCGGCACAAATACGCCAATCAAGTCCGGGCCCACGTCCACAATCGCCTGCCCAGCCAGCACCAGCATATTTTTCAGTCTGCCCGCATTCTCCTGGGTGATGGCGCCCTGTGCCAGCTTAGCATCCACATCTCCCGTCAGCTGCCCCATTACCTCCCTGAAGGGCAAATAGGCATCACCCAAGCCCGTCTGGGCATCACACAAGCCTACAGCTGCTGCCAGGTCCTTGTCCTGCTTCTGTGCCCGTTTGATGAATTCGTTAACAAGGGTGCTCTTGCCGCTGCCAGCCTCCCCGCTGACAAAGCTCACCTGGCCATGCCCTGCAACCGCCTGCGCCAACCACTCGCTCAACTGCTTTAGCTGCTGTTCCCGTGCGATAAAGATCTGGTCCATCTTGCCACCTCCAAAAACCAAGGTATGAGGAATATCTAACTGTAAATAAAGGAGAAACTACGAAGAAAATTTGATTGATTATTTCTTATCCACATATTATTTTAACATTGAATTGTATGCATGGGGGGATTTAAAACTGATTTAGATATAACAAATGCGTATCAATTGAGGATTTTCTGCTCACAACTTGCTCAAGATGTAACAAAAAATCCCTGCCCTCTTTTGGAGAGCAGGGATAAATAGTGAGTGAATTACTGAATCTTATCGCAAAATTATCGGCAGATAGAGATTTATGGGTACAATCCTGTTGAAATCGCCTGGTGTATTGTAAGCTTCACCAAACTCAGGTGTACCAGTAAAACCGGGTAGGCCAGCGCCATCATAGTCATTCCGAACCCAATCTGACGGGGCATCTGTATCATAACCATCCGGAATACGTGAAGCGCCACCTGGATCATATGCAAATCCATCAAAATAAGGTTCAAGAATTGTTGGCCCATATGCAATATCGTCAACGCCGCCGTCAAAGACTCCGACCGAATCGACCATTGCGGACCATGGTTCATAATCAATCACGCCATCATCATCCGTATCGATGTCCTCTCCGTATGCGCCGGTGAAATCCTTCACAAGCAATAGAGAGATCGTTCCATTTTCAAGATCGTTTGCATTGAGCGAAGCGAGGTACAAACCATTGATGTCGGTAGTTCCAACAGGAATGACATGATCAATATAACCAACTGTACTGCCGCTATCACCTTCGATCTCTAATACTGTATAAGCAGAGTAATCAATCTCCTCGGTACCAAAAATCTCAACGTATTCAACTACATCCGATCCAGAGTGATCAGCAAGATATTCATTGATCACTGGTTCGATTGCCGGTAAAGCAAAGGTTGCCAGAGCAGATTCCTCATCCGTGCCCAAGTGGTCATTGTCATGGAGTGCTTCATTGACAATCTCACCTATGAATGATTCAGCATCAACCGTCACCTGGAAGGTGATCTCCTTAGGAGGTGCCGCCAGGAGCTTCCAGTCGAAACAAATCGCGGAACCATCTGCAATGGTGAGTTCGGTATCATTGTAACTGAAGGTTGTACCCTGCGTGCCATCAACATTTTCCATACCGATAGTACCTGTGGCGACATCAAAGAAGCCAGGGGTGATATTGTCGTAGGCGTATACAACTTCATAAGCGCCTGGTGTATCATCCGGTTGCAGGAAGAAACCTATCTCAACATCCATGGTGTATTCAGGGAAATCATACAGGTAGATATCATCATATTCAACGGTTGCGAAGCTTTCACCATCACCAACCAATGACACGCCTTTGTTTGTGGCTGCGTCGTATTGAACAACAAAATCATCCCAGAACATGCCCAGGGTATTATTCGGCTCAGCAGGATTTGGGAATTCCTGGTTGATATAATCATATCCGAGCATATCAAAACCAACTCGGGCATCATCAGTAAAGTCCATGCCAGTATAATCTATGCCGTAGTAATTGAAGGGTTCGTAATCGGAGAATCCGCCATACCAGAATTCACCAAAAATGCTTGAATTGGCACTGAAGCCGTAACTGGTTGTCTTCCAATCCAGGTAAGCATCTGTTGGGTCTCCGTCTGCCATAATCGCCAGGGTACAGGCAGGATCTTCCGCGCTGGTGGTGGCAACATAATCACGGTAACTTGCTTCAACAGTACCTGACCATGTGATTGCGTTGGTACCATCATCATAAACGGCACCGCCTGTCACTGAATCGGGCACATAAGTGACACCCTCAGGTAACACATCATAGATCGTATATTCAAGGGGGTTTGTTGAGAAGTTATTGATTGTGATGGTATAGGTCACCGTATCACCGGGTTCAGCCATTTCAACATCGGCTGTTTTGACCACATCGTCCGCGCCGCGCACAACGTCTACTTCAGTCAGGCCAATCCAGGTCGCATAAGCTGCATCGGCATAGGCATCAAACATACCGTAAAGCCGGTCGCCTTCCTCTGTGTCAATATCGTGCCAGAGGACATCCAGTTCAAAGGGAACGCCAGCAGGATTGGTTTCAGGGCCAAGAACCGTCATAGTCGGAGGTGCAACAGGCTCCCATGGTACAACGCCCAGTGTCAGGGTGATATCATCGGTTGCCGTACCGGAACCTGTCCAGTTTTGAACGAGTACCCAGACATCATAAAAACCAGGGGGGAAGCCCCAATCGCTCAAGTACTCAAAGGCGGTCGCCGTCGCACTTGATTCATAAAGCTCACCTGATTGCGGCATGCCGTCATCATTGACGTCAAAGCCCCAGAACAGGTCTACATCAGGTGCCGTTGAAGCAGTAATTTCAGCTACAGCCCGGGCAGCACCGTTTGTCATATCAATAGTGGTGTACCAAACCTGTGAAAGATCATCAAATGCATCACCGTTGGTTGGGTCTTCAGCCAGCTCAATGTCAATCGGCTCACCCTTAACAAACCCATAGGTGTCCACGGTTAGATCCGTAATTTCCACAGCGATCAAATCTGAAATCGTGTCGGAATCTGCATCACGGTGTGATTCAAAAGAAACCCATTCTGGTAGGTTGGCTGCCACTGGCAAAACCGCCGCTGGAACAGCTACATCGGAAATTTCCTTGCCACCAGTATGAAGTGCTAAGGTATTAAACTCAATATTGCCAAAAGCCCATTCATCAGCGGTAAGCCCCGCAACGTCAGCGGTAATTGTAATTTCCTGTGTCGCTCCCGGGTCGATGGTGAATTCCACCGGATCAACTGTGATCCAGTCAGGTGCTGTAACGGTGTAAGTCGCAGAAACACCTGCAACGCTGGTAAATGTGCGTGTCCATGAACACTCACCCACGCATTGGCTGTTATAAAGGCTGGGGATATTAAGGGTTTTTACGTCGCCGCCTTCAGATGGGTCCGCAGCAAGCATATTGTCGTAAGTTTCATCCATCGCCAAACCAATCAAACCAGCCATTTCCAACCGGACATGGCCTGCACCGATATCAAACAGGTCTGCCGGGGTGGTCTTGTCTTCCTTGACCAATTCATCATAGGCTGTCAGCATCAATGCTGATTTGATCATGGCAGGTGTCCAAGTGGGGTGCTGGGCGTAAAGCAAAGCTGCTGCGCCGGCATCGTGGGGGCTGGACATCGATGTACCTTGATAAAGGTCAAATTCTGCATCAGGGCTGGGTGCAATAGTACCAT
Organism: Anaerolineaceae bacterium; assembly: GCA_016841525.1. GTDB lineage: Bacteria > Chloroflexota > Anaerolineae > Anaerolineales > Anaerolineaceae > Brevifilum. The sequence goes on along the minus strand of JAENYZ010000002.1, from coordinate 540,081 downwards.
CCTGAACGGCTGCCAGAATTTCAACACCAGGAGCCGTGACATCAGGTTTGAGCACATCAAATGTGTTATTCGGGCCGCGCGAACTGAAATCAGCCATGATATCGCCGTAAGCATCATTGAGGTAATACCCCACGGTTGAAATATCTACGGTTTCATCGGTTTGCGCTGTAACCCAGTTTGCAATTTCCAAACCCAATACACCAGAAATATCCAGCATAACGTTGGGCACCGTGCTGCCGTCAACAGCCATTGCGCCAGGCGCGCGGTCATCGGTGAAGACCAATACCGCAGATGCACCATAGGCTTCAGCTGTAACAACTTTTTCAGTGAATGTACAGGTGCCGCGCTGTATCAAAGCAACTGCACCATCATAAAAGTTATCGGTTGTATAACCTGGATCCAGGCAGCCAAGGGGGTTGCCGTCTTCACCAGCAAATTTAACATCTGCACCAACAAACTCAGTTGTGAATGGTAATTCGCCAGCAAGTGTCGCAATGCCCTGGTAAAGGGGATCAGAGAAATTAACCTGGCTTGTGAATTTTCGATTGTGGGTTGAGGCAGCTGTGGTGATCACCCAGGGAGAGCGGTGTCCTACTGTTCCTGCATCGGGGCCGCTATTCCCAGCGGAAGCTGAAACGACCACACCTGCATCGAAGGCTTCCAGGAATGCCAGCTCTACAGCATCGCCATAGGGATTTTCGCCGCCAGAAATGGAGTAGTTAATGATATCCACACCATCCAGAACAGCCTGCTGCACTGCAGCTAACAGGTCTTCACCTGCACAGGAACCGCCGGTTGGTGTTGGGTAGCAGGCATCATAAGCAATGATCTGAGCGTGCGGTGCCATGCCCGAAACTGTGACTGTCTCACCCATGAATTCGGTTTCAACAGCATTTCCTGCAACCGTGCTGGCAGTATGCGTGCCGTGGCCGTTGCTGTCTTCGGGGGTGATGGGTTCTGCAGGATTGTCATCGGTATAAGTATAGGCACCCACCAGTTTATCATTACAGGCTGCAGCATAATTCGGATCAGCACCGGGAGCACAAACACCCAGGTAGTCACCCGCCCACTCATAAACAAAGCTATCTGCAGGTGTATCACTGAAGGATGGGTGGTCAAAGTTGATGCCGCTGTCGATCATACCGACAAGGATTCCCTCACCTTTGTTGCCAATGGCATCCGGTACGGCACTGCCATCCCAAATGGTATCAGCACCAATCCATGCTGGGCCTGCGTCGGTATCCAATGTCTCAGTGGTGTCCAGCAAGACTTTTCGAATACCGGGGACATTTTCAAGCTGCAGCGCTTCGCCTCGGGTCATCTCTACAGAGACACCATTCAAGATCACATCATACACATACCGTACTTCAATGCTGCGTCCAATAGTTGCTTCTGCAGCAGCAAGTGTTGATGTGCGCTTTGAGGCCAATTCTTCCAGGTAGGCTTCAGGGTCAACCGCTCGATCAGCAGCACCCTGATGAACCACCAGTGATTCATCTTCGAACAAGACGATGTATCGAGATACCTTGTCAAAGTTGATGACCTCATCAGGTTCAACTTGTGAGAATTTCTCACCCAGTCCCAGGTCACCTACAGGTTCTAAACCTTCGTTAACCGGGAACTTGGGTGGCTGGTCAGCAGTTGGTGTTTGCGCAATTGCAGGCGAAAACACAAAGCTGGCCATCAATACAATTGTGAATAGTTTAAACAACTTTCTTTTCATTTTTTAACTCCTGTTAAATAGTAAATAGATACGGAAAAGAATAATGAAATTTTTAAAATAGGCACCTCCTGAATTTCATACACTCACTCCTTAACAATAAATTGATTTTAAACAACTGCGATGCACACAAATTTAAAGCCATAAGCAGGATCGATTACATTCATAAATCCTTCAATCAACCTCACATTATTTGTTCTGCTTTCAAATAACTATCCCTTATAGCCAAAAATTAGACCGCTGTGCATATGCCGTTTTGTTAAATGGCCTCCAACAAAAATTATACACCAAAAAAACGGGATTTTGTCCGTATCTCATAAGATATAAATATTTAAGAAAGGCAAAATGCTCATCATTTTGCCCATTTGCTTGATATTAGGTTGCAAATTTTAGACCAAACCAGTAATTTATAAATTTTTAATATTTCTACAAACCCTTTCCATTTTTTCTATCACTTCAACCCTTGTACAAATTATGTGATATTCAAATATGTTCCGGTAATATAAAGATAGATAAGAAATATTGAGGAGCATAAAATGATCGAAAAAATACAAAAAACCGATGCCGAATGGCGAGCGCAGCTGACCAAGGAGCAATATGAGGTCACCCGACGTAAGGGGACCGAACCGCCCTTCTGCGGCATGTTCTATGATCACAAACAGGATGGGGTATACCACTGCGTGTGCTGTGACCTGCCAATCTTTTCATCAGAAAATAAATTCACTTCCGGTACAGGGTGGCCAAGCTTCTTTAAACCAGTAAACGAAGAACATATCGAATACCTCCAGGATAACAGCTTTGGTATGCGTCGAACAGAAATTTCCTGTGCCCGTTGTGATGCCCATCTTGGTCACGTCTTCAAGGATGGACCCAAACCGACCGGGTTGCGTTTTTGCATTAATTCCGTCGCGTTAAAATTTGTACCGGAAGAAGAATAAAAAAATGATCGATAAGATCCGCGCGTAGGGGCTGGGTTGTTATCGATTACTCGACACTTCGTGCCGAGTCCCTACCTGAAAAATTTTATTTATCCAGTGTAAAACCAACCGTCTTTTACATCGCCTCATCACAATTTATCCCCACTTATAATCCTGTCCAATTCACGGTACAATCAATCAAATAATGAAAAGTAAGGAATGGAATTAGGATTAATTTACACATGGCAAGAACGACACAAATGCAGCAAGAAAGTTTTGAAGATATCGAAAGACGCATCGCCATCCTGATCGATGGTGACAACGCCCAGGCTTCACTGATCGAGCAGATCCTGGTAGAAGCCGGTAAGTACGGAAGTGCAACCATTCGCAGAGTTTACGGCGATTGGACCACGCCCAACATGAACTCCTGGAAGGACACGCTCAATATTCATGCCTTTCAGCCCATTCAGCAATTCCGTTATACAGTGGGGAAAAACGCCACCGACAGCGCCATGATCATTGACGCAATGGATATCATGCATTCCCACCAGGTGGACGGCTTTTGCCTGGTCTCAAGCGACAGCGATTACACACGCCTGGCAACCCGCATCCGTGAAAGCGGCATGCTTGTGGTGGGTATTGGTGAGAAGAAAACGCCGCGCGCTTTCGTCAGTGCCTGCAATGTTTTTATCTACACTGAAAACCTCAAAAGCCGCAGGGGCAGCAGCGCGAGCAGCAAACCCCGTAAGACAAATCACATGAGCACCCAGGAGAAAGAACTTGTCGAACTGGTTAGCCAGGCGATGGATATGGTCGGCCCCGACGATGACGGTTGGACCCGGCTTTCCGAGGTGGGCACAGCCTTACGCCGAATTGACCCGGGCTTCGACCCCCGCAGTTACGGCCACCGACAATTATCGCAGATGATAAAAAACCACGGCCGCTGGATTGAAATGCGCAAGGTCGCAGGCGGCGCGATCATTGAGATCCGCTTGCGAGATTAGAACAAAAGCGAAATCACAACAGGTGCAGTAAAAAGCTGCATCTGTTTTGTTTATAAAAGGTATTTTTGAAAGGTATTGAAAAACCATGGATAAAGAACTGGATTTCCTGACCATTCTTGATGCTGCGGTTTTTGCTGCTGAAAAACACCAGGGACAGGTGCGAAAAAACAAACACCACTCACCTTATATCACCCACCCACTGCTTGTGGCACGTGCGATTTACGAGGTAGGTAATATCGATGACACGCGCATATTAACGGCAGCCATCCTCCATGATACCCTTGAAGACACAAGAACAACAGAACAGGAGATCGCAGACCACTTTGGAGAAAAGGTCTTATCAATTGTGCTGGAAGTAACCGATGACAAATCGGAAGAGAAAATGGATCGCAAACGGAACCAGGTCATCCATGCACCTAATCTTTCCTATGAGGGAAAAATCGTCAAGCTGGCTGATAAATTGATCAACTGCCGCGATATCCTCAATGACCCTCCGGAAGATTGGCCGCTGGAAAGAAGACGCGATTATATCCAGTGGGGCGCAGATGTGGTTGAGAACATCAGGGGCACAAACAGCTCTCTTGAAGCAGCTTTTGACCAGGTCTTATTCGAAGCACAGGGAAGACTAAACTTTAAAATCTTGCCCTATGAATCCGTTGATGAACGTCCCTGGGGGCCAAATTCAAGTGAATTTTCTTAAGGCGCAGTAAACCGCCAATCAACTTTACTAACACATATTTAAAAACTCGCATGGATCAACACACAACCATGCGAGTTTTATTGCTAATTCTGGGTTCGTTTAGTTATACGCCTCTTTCAATTCAAAACGCCCTTGTAAACGAATATCTCGGGAGCTTGCACCGACAAGCACCTCAAATTCGCCGGGTTCTGCCACCCAGGCTTCTTGATAGGGGTCATAATAGGAAAGGTCTCGAGGTGTCAGGGTGAATTCCACAACCTTTATCTCACCCTGGTCAAGCAGCACCTTATCAAACCCTTTTAGCTCCTTAAAAGGTCGAATTAACTTCGATTGAACATCCCTGACATAAAGCTGAACCACTTCTTTGCCAGGCACATTGCCAGTATTTTCAACGGTCACCGAAACTTTGAAATCCTCGCCCGTGGATACCTCACTTGGCAATGCAATTTCGCTGTATAAGAAGTCTGTATAGCTCAATCCATGCCCAAAGGGGAACGCTGTTGCCACATCCTTTGAGTCATAATATCGGTAGCCGACAAACAAACCTTCGCCATATTGGACGTCTTTCCATCCGGGGTAGTGCAAATAGGCAGGGTTATCTTCCAGGCGCTTAGGATAACTGACGGTCAGCTTTCCTGAAGGATTAACATCACCAAATAAGATATCCGCCAGGGCATGGCCACCCTCCTGGCCAGGATAGTAGGACAGCAGTATGCCATCCACTAAGTCCACCCACGGCATCGCCACAGGCGCACCAACATTGACCACAACAATGGTGTTTTTATTGACCTCAGCGACGGCTTTAACCAGGGCATCCTGACCACCCGGCAGATCCATGTTGGGTCGATCATGTCCTTCACTTTCGTACATATCGGCAAACCCTACAACAACCACGGCTGTATCACTTTGCCTGGCAAGGTCAACAGCTCGAGTAAGCAAGTCACCTTCCAAATTGAGTGACGGAAGGTAGGCAAAATTGAAAAAAGCATGCATATTATTTATGCCGCTCTCATACTCAATCTTCAAATCATACTGACGATCTTTTTCCAGGTTAAAATTGACACTCTTCTCGATCTCATCCCAATTCAAATTTGATGATGCCGCCGGGCTAACAGCATTTTCCAATAACAATTCCCCGTCAATCCAAAGCCTTGAGGTGCCGGTATTGCTGAGGAAGAAACGGGTGTCACCAGATATAGGCGAAGTGAATTTTCCCCGCCATCGAATGCTGAACGCTTCAGGATCAATGACTCCTTGCTCAGGACCGCCTCCGCTCCACCAGTGTTGAATTCTTGAATCAACACGCACCAGTGCCGGTTCACCCAAAAGATCCATATTGTTATACAAAGTTGTTTCCAGGCCAGGGGTTTTACCATCGAGATGTGTCAGGCATTCATCCGGAACAATTGTTGGAGAAACACGGTTATCATAGCCCGGTTCGAATTCAACGGTTATTTCATTCGCAAGTTTCTCCCGCAATCCCTGCAAGGGCGTCACCCAGTAGGGAGGATCAACGCGAGAACTGCCGCCGCCGCTAATCTCCTGGTCTGCATTCAAACCGATCACCGCCAACTTCTTGATGGATTTCCGGTCAAGCGGCAAGATTTGGTTTTCATTTTTCAATAAAACCATTGACTCTGCAGCGACTTCTCGTGCTAAAGCACGGTGCGCTTGTGTATCACCACTGCCTTCAGGATAATCAGCCTCGCCTATTACACCTGTCCAGAATAAAAGCCTTAAAATCCGTCGAGCAGCTTCATCCACAAATTTCTCATCCAACTGCCAGTTATTGACGGCTGCCACCAGGTCTTCACCAAAATAACGCGCCGGTCCGGGCATTTCCAGGTCCAAACCCGCTATAACTGGTTTGAAGATGTCATGGACAGCGTTCCAATCGGAAACAACTGCGCCTTCAAAACCCCATTCCTCCTTGAGAATCTTTCGCAATAAAATTTCATTTTCACTGGCATAATCACCATTCACCCTGTTATAAGAACACATGACCGTCCAGGGATGCCCTTCTTTGACAATGCTTTCAAATGCCGGCAGGTAGATTTCCCTTAAAGTTCGTTCATCCACCACTGAATTCCCACGAAACCTCTCATATTCCTGGTTGTTGGCGGCAAAATGCTTGACCGAAGCGCCAACACCCAGGCTCTGCAAACCCTTTACATATGCAATCCCAATCTGTCCTGCAAGGTAGGGATCTTCGGAATAGGTTTCAAAATTGCGCCCGCCTAAGGGTGACCGAACGATGTTCACACAGGGACCCAACAGGATGTGGCATTCGAGATGGCGAGTTTCCTCGCCCAGACCAATACCCACCCGTCTGATCAATTCCCTGTTCCAGGTGGATGCCATTGAAATGCCAGTTGGATAGGCTGTCGCTTTGCTTACCAACCTGCCTGAACCCTGCCCACCTGTTCGAACGCCATGTGGACCATCTGTCACAACGATCGATGAAAGGTTTAATCGCTCAATAGGCATTGTCGCCCAGTTGTTTTTCCCGGATAACAGGGCTACTTTTTCCGGCAAAGTCATCTGCCCTAATAAATTTTCAACTTCCTCTGAATACAAATTTTGTATCATTGATCACTCTCCTTTAATGAAACCAGACATATATTAAATATTATAAACTGAATTAAGACAGGTAAAATAAGAACAGGCTTATTTTCACCATCAAATTATTTCGAGAGGACCATTTTGGACAGCCAAAGCCTGATAAGTCTCGAATTCTTTGCTACACTAAATCCTGGGACATTTAACGCCTTAGCGGGGCGTGCTTTTCAACGAGAAATTCACACCGGTTACAACCTGGTAATCGAAGGTATGTCAGCTGAAGCTTGTTATTTTGTCCTGTCAGGTCAATTAAGGGTAAGCCGGATGAATCGAGACGGACGCATCCAAATTCTCGCAAGGCTGGGTGCAGGCGAACCTGTGAATGTGATCTCACTGCTCAAGGAGGACAGGATCAATCATGCCTCTGTTGAGAGCCTGACAGATTCAACAGTGCTTGTCCTCCTTGCCAATGATTTTGATGATTTTCTCTCGCAGTATCCTGATTTCTCTACCGCACTTTTACGGAATTTAGCAAAGCGGATGGCAAAAACAACCAGTCTGGCTGCCAATTTATCCTTATACACCGTACGTTCACGCCTGGCACAGTTCCTGATTGATTTGGCAGAACGCCCCCAATATGCAGGTGGATGGACCCAGGATGAAATTGCTGCCCACATTGGCACTGTTAGGGATGTGGTTGGCCGCCTGCTTCGGGAATTCGAATCTCAAGGATTAATTGAAAGAGACCGTCAAAGAATCATTTTGCTTGATTACGAAGCCTTGATGAGCGAAGCACAAAATTATGATGTGTAAACCTGTTCACTAAAAGACTTTTGTCGTATGCCCGCTTCCCCCAATATGCTATGATGGATAATGCATTACCCAGGAGATCTAATGAATTTTGAAGCACAACCTATCATTAATTTAGACCGCTGCACCAAATGCGGTTTATGCGTCAGTGGATGTCCTGAAAATGCGCTTGAAATGACAGATCAAGGCCCCAAATTACGCCAACCTTCAATTTGCACCTATTGCACAGACTGTGAAGCACTCTGTCCCACAGGTGCGATCCGAACACCCTTAACCGTAACGTGGGGTTCTAATTATTTATCCTGAGTAATCATTAAGATATCTGGAGGTATCAATGAGTGAACACATTAATAATGTCAGCCGACGTAAAGAAGCACTGAAAGAGGTCATCAAACGGCTTCACGCAGGCGAAACTGTCGAAGACTTAAAAAGCGAATTTGGACACGCCATCCAGGGTGCAACAGCCGGAGATATCGCCGATGCTGAACGTGCATTGATCAGCGACGGTGTGTCTGTGGGTGAGATCCAGCGCTTATGCGACCTGCACGTCGCTGTCTTTCGTGATTCACTGGACGAAGAACCTGCACCCGAATCTTTACCGGGGCACCCCGTTTTTACATTCCGCATGGAAAACGAAGTAACCATGCGCTTGCTTGAAGCCATGGAGGATACATTAATCGACTGGCAGGATGGTGAAGAGGGCGCTTTAGAATCTTTAAGAAACCAGGCAGTCAACCTGGCAGCGATTGAGAAACATTATTCCCGCAAAGAGAATTTGCTTTTCCCGTTTTTGGAAAAGAAAAACTTTGAAGGACCATCACAGGTCATGTGGGGAGTGGACAATGAGATCCGTGCTCAAATTAAAGCGTTCACACAACACATTAACGGCAATGAACCTGAAGTAGAAGAAGCTACCTCACAATTTTTAGAGCTTTCTCAAAACATTCAGGAAATGATTTACAAAGAAGAAAAAGTACTCTTTCCCGAAGCCCTTAACCGTCTCACAGAAGGTGAATGGGGCCAAATCCGAGCACAAGAAGAAGAAATCGGATATTTTAACGTCACCCCGCGAGATTCATGGAAACCAACAGAAGAAGAAACACCTGAAGCCCAAGAATTGCCCATGAAAATGGAAGCTGACGGACTGATCTTCTTATCCACGGGTGCCCTCACCCAGGAACAAATCAACCAGATGCTGACCCACTTACCCGTTGATGTGACCTTTGTGGATGAATATGACCACGTTCGCTATTTCACACAGGGGCGAGAGCGTATTTTTGATCGCTCACCCGCGATCATCGGCCGGGAAGTCACAAAATGCCATCCCCCACAAAGCGTTCACAAAGTCCAGGTAATACTGGATGATTTTCGCTCAGGTAAACGTGATGTAGCTGAGTTTTGGATCGAGATGGCCGGCCAATTTATCCACATTCGTTATTTTGCACTTCATAATGATCAGGGTGAATACAAAGGCTGCATCGAGGTCTCACAAAATGTCACAGGGATCCGTGCGTTGGAAGGTGAAAAGCGATTGCTGGATGATTCACCAGACTACAACAAATAAAATACCTCTTCCAAAAGTCTAAGATGAAACGAAAAATGGTTGTGCTGAAAAACACAATCATTTTTACTTTTTCCCTACTGCATCACCAATCTAAATGTCTTTATCTCAAAAGGTCGAAAATCCAGTTCAAGACCTTTTTCCGTCCAAGTGCATTCCTCTTTAATATTTTCAAGCATATCCGCCTGGAAAACTCGCTTAATTGGCAGACTGCTGGTCAACCGGATTTGCGTTTTATTACCCATCGATTCATACAATCGCAAAATAATATCACCCGAAGTACTGTCCTCAGCAGGTTTGACGGTTTCAAGTATGACATTTGGTTGATCAATTCTGAACAAACTTTGAGACTCTGCATACCCCTCAATCATGCGTAACGGGATATTTAATTGGTAAGCTTGCTGAACCAGCCCGCTCTCAAAAAATGGTCCATTCCAGAAATAAAAGGCATAGGTAAAAGCTTGCTGCCCCCGGTCTGCGGTCATATCAGGTGCCAGGGGTGATTTTAACAATGTCAGGTTAATGCTGTTGTCAAGCACATCCACACCATATTTTGAATCGTTCAAAATCGCAAACCCCCGGTCCGGCTCTGCTAATGCCGTCCATTTATGGTTCGAGACTTCAAACCGGTCCCGGTCAATTTCTCGCGAGCGATGTGTTGGCCTTGTGATGTGTCCAAATTGGATCTCGTGTAAGGCTTCTCGTGCCCGGTAGTCCACCGGGAAATTGACTTTTAGAAGCTTGTGACGTTCCTGCCAGTCAACAAGCGTTTGGAAGTCCATTCGACGTGAGTTTCGACGCAAAGTGATTCTCTGCACCATGCTCGAGTTGTTAAGATTTCTTTTGATGAGCAGGCTGCCAAATAAGGGTCCGCTCGCCTCCACGCTAATCTCAGCCTTTTCCAGCATATCAACCGGTCGGTATCGATACATGCTGTCGATATCCCAGGCGTCAAAAGCACTGGGGATGTCCTGGTACATCTTCAAGCTGTTGCATAAGCCTGCAGTGAGCTCATCTTCTTTTTCTTTGTCATAAATACTGGTGATTTCACCAAATTCATTGAAGTTCACCCGCACCAGGTCGTTTTCCAACACTTGCTCATTTGCCCTGATCGTATTGTCATAGGGTCCAGGCGCTGCAGGCAAATATCCCTGCCATCCGAACGCAGGGACCTTCACTTCAGCGTAATGTTTGTTGCCAACAACTTGCACAGCTAGTTCTTTGTCACCTGAAGAACGAATCCCTTCTAAGCCTTCAGGCAGCGCTGCCAGTTCACAGCGATCCCATGAAAGCGAATTGAAGAAGCTGATCCCCGTTTTCTCCTTTATTAAAGCTTTTTGAGCTGCCTCCATCCAGTTTTCCCCAGATTCCAGCACCTCACCCAATTGTTCCTCAGCCTCCTCATAAACGCGATGGATGGAAGAACCGGGCAGAATATCATGGAATTGATTCAACAAGAGCTTTTTCCAGGCTGCGTCCCATGCTTCATAAGGGAATTTGAATAAACCCATGGTTTTTGACACAGCACCCCAAATTTCCGCATCCCGAAGCGCATTTTCGCAGTGCCTGTTCAGCATCTTTGTTTTCGCCTGTGAGGTGTAAGTCCCTCGGTGTGCCTGGAAATAGAGTTCACCAGCGTATTTTGCTTCCGGCCATCCGACTTTTTCTTGCTCAAGGAAAAAGTTCACCGGATTATCTATGCGAAACTTTGGTACACCTTCCAGGTTTTTCAACCTGCGGGCAGATTCCAAATGCTCGCGGGTTGCGCCGCCGCCGCCATCGCCCCAACCAAATGGGAACAACCTGGCAGAAAAGCCATCCTTTTGCACCCGATCTTTCCAGCGATTGATCACCTCCGATGGTTTGACCTCGCTGGAATACTCATAGTGAAAATGCGCCATAACCTGTGAACCGTCGATCCCCTCCCAGATAAAGGTATTATATGGGAAGGGTTCTCCCCCATGATAAGCCCAAAAGATCTTTTGGGTAGAAAAGAATCGAACCCCACAGCCGAGTATGATTTGCGGAAGAGCACCCGAATAACCGAATACATCTGGCAGCCACAGCAGCTGGCAGTCCACACCGAACTCATCCCGGTAAAATCGCTTACCGTGTATTAACTGGCGGATCAGGCTTTCCCCTCCGGTGATGTTTGTATCTGGCTCAACCCAGGCAGCACCTTCCGGGATCCATTGACCGCGCGAGACAGCTTCCATAACTTTGTCATATAAATCAGGGTAATGGTCTTTGACCATCTGGTACAAATGCGGCTGTGATTGTAAAAATTTATATTCGGGATATCGCTTCATCAGCGCAAGCTGGCTGCTGAATGTCCGCACGCATTTTCGTTCGGTCTCTGCTAGCGGCCACAACCAGGCGACATCGAGGTGCGCATGACCGAAGGCAATCATCTCGGGTGTTGTGTCACCATTTTTCTTTTCAAATAGCGGCTTAAGTCGGTCACGGGCAGCCTGGAAACTCGCCATCATCTGTGCTGGTGGGGCTTCAAAATCTGCGATTAATGTAAAATCCTTCAACCCTTCATCTATTTCCATTACACGCAGTGAGTCCTCATCCAAGTTATCACGCAGGTCATAAAGAGTTTCAACATCCATGGTAAGCTGATACGCCAGCTCATTCCAAATTCCAAAATGATTCTCACCAACTTTGCATTGCATTTCTGGAGGTTCAGGCACGGTTTCACGATCAGGCGGTGTCGGACCGCTGCGCCATTCACGCGGGCCATGCCCTGCGTAAGCTTCCATCACCACACTGAAGCGCTCCCCAACTTTTGCAGCATCTGTAAAAAACAAAACCTTATGCTGGTAATCCATTGCACCAGCATAATCCCCGTTAATATATACTGCTGCTTCAGCAACGTCTTCCTCAAGGACAGGAACCATTTCATCCCCCCGCAATTCCATTGTCACTTTGGTTTCTCTGCCAACATCCAGCATCAAGGCAATGGTTTGCCCTTCCGCAAAATCAGGGATGGTCAATTCACCTTTGAACCAGCCGTATTCCCATTTGCCGCCCCATGCTGTTTCGGGTGAAACGGGAACAAATTTGAGTGTTTCCAAAGCCTGTTCCAAAGAATACTGCGCCTTCGTAAAAGCTGCCTCAAGATTGATCGTCCCGATTGGTTGGTAAAGGTGTTTTGAGAGTTCAAGACGCCATGCCATGATGCGATGACGCCATTCTTTGGTCAGAGCCATTGCTTATCCTTTTCTATTTCTTTTCGATGTTCGACAACTTTTCAAAACCTAAATTTTTTAAAAATCATTATCCGAAATTATACCCTGTGATATCAGCGCGTCTCCCTGGAATTCTGACTGCTTGAGGGGTCAAACTTATTGCAAACAAGGCTTAACCTACTTGATGTGTTTACGAATCTACACCAGGGAGAATGATGCTTCAGGTATTGATTAACTACTTATAATTAATCCATCAAGATATCAGGAAGAGAAATCGACATGAATAAATTTATTCCCGGGCTTGAGCTGAGTGAAAGATTTTTCTTAGACGCAGTGAAGCCCATAATGAAAGAAAAATTCCCTCAAATTGCTTATGCAGCAGCACGACTGGATTATGGCTCGGATGTATTGGGATTTGATACACCCATGTCAATGGATCATGGATGGGGACCGAAATTAAGTCTTTATTTATCCCAGGAAATTTACGCTGCCTATAGTGATCAGTTGGATGATTATTTTTCCAACTATTTGCCCTTCGATATCCTTAGCTTTCCCACAAACTTTGCTGAGCCTTATGCTGATGGCGGCGTAATATCCTATAAAGATACCTACCCCATTCATCACATGATCGAGATCACAACACCCGAAAAATGGTTTTCTGAATATCATGGTGTCGATATCAATCATCCCATTTCCGTAAAAACATGGTTAACCATCCCACAGCAGCGATTGGCGACCCTGCAAGCAGGACGAGTCTATCACGATGATCCCGGAATCATCACTGCATTTCGCGACAAGATGCGCTGGTATCCCCATGATATTTGGCTGTACTTGCTTGCCAACCAATGGCAAAGAATTGACCAGGATGAGCCCTTCGTGGGGCGCACTGGTTCAGTTGATGATGAGTTGGGATCGCAGTTAATCGCAGCCAGGCTGGTTCAGGATTTAATGCTTTTGGGTTTCTTAATGCATAGGATTTATCCACCTTATCGAAAATGGTTCGGATCTGCATTTCAGCGTTTAGAAATAGCCCCAAAAATTCTCCCCATTTTTCAAAACATCTTATCCAGTAAAAATTGGCAGGAAAGACAAAAACATCTTAGCAAAGCCTATTTATTTTTCTCTGAAGCGCATAATAAACTGGGTCTTACACAAATTATTGAACCTGAAATAAGCAATTTCTACGATCGGCCCTTCCTCGTTCCCCATGCAGCTCGATTTGCAAATGCCCTTTACGCCCAGATTGAAGATCCGGAAGTGATGGCACTGCCGCGCAATTTGGGGAGCATCGATCAAATTTGTGATAACACGGATTTATTAGAGAATATTGAAGTTTGTAAAAAAATCAAAGCGCTCTATGAATGATGCCTGAGGTCTGCCTCCGACTATTTTTATTGGCCGGGGCTTTCCATTTTATGTAGAGCTATTCAATCAGGCACTAATCTCCAAAGACAGCACCCACATGCCTGGCACCAATAATCCAGGGGTGATCCAGGGGCACAGGTTTTTCATTGCCTACCACATCTTCCAGGGGAACACACACGGTATCACCGTGCTGATAAGCTACCATCACCCCAAATTTTTCCTCTGCAACCAGATCAGCAGCCCGTGTGCCAAGATGTGTTGCCAGAACACGGTCACGAGCAGAAGGCGCTCCGCCGCGCAAAAGATAGCCTAAGATCGTAATGCGGCTTTCAATGCCTGTGGTCTCTTCAAGGCGATTAGCGAGCATCAATGTTTGGCCTGTGTACTTCTTTTTTAATTCATCCATCCGCTCCTGGCTGACTTCCTGCGTCTCGCCATTGTGGACCTTGCGATTGATTTTCGCAGAACGTTCAAAAAATGCAACTAATTCAGACGAGTTTGCGCCTTCAGCAACAGCAATAATGCTGAACATCTTTCCAGCCTGTTTGCGCTCAAGAATTGCTTGAGAAATTTTTCCAATATTGTATGGAATTTCAGGGATAAGGATCACATCCGCACCGGAAGCAAGCCCTGCGCCAAGAGTCAACCAGCCAACATCGCGACCCATGATCTCCACAATGATGATGCGATGATTGCTGTTGGCAGTGCTGTGCAGCCGATCAATTGCCTCTGTGGCAGTATCCATTGCAGTGTCAAATCCAATGGTTATGTCTGTGAAAGGAACATCATTGTTGGCTGACTTAGGGATGGTCAGCAGGTTCAAGCCTTCTTGTGTCAGCCGTTTGGCGACTTCCTGGGTTTCGCCGCTGCCGATACAAACCAGGGCATCCAGTTTATTTTTCTTGTAGACCGCTACTGCATCTTTGGTTTTATCAATTTTTTCGCCATTTACCACAATTTGATGAGGCACATCACGACTTGTTCCCAGCACAGTTCCGCCGGTCGTCAGGATATTAGATAAAGCGTCGCCGCCAAGATCAACCGTGCGATCATCAATTAATCCACGGAAGCCATCCTTAAACCCTATTAATGTCATCCCATAGGTGCTGCGAGCTGCTTTACCAAAGGCTCGAATGGTCGCATTCAATCCAGGGCAGTCACTGCCTGCGGTTAAAATACCAACTTTTTTCACCATCATTCCCATCCTTCCTGATCAAGACCTTTGCAATTGTAATTATACACATAACTGGTGCTAACTTATAAAGTCGATCTCCACTTAAGTGAATTTTTCTCTAACAATTGTTTTTTATGACTCTTACGTGCTCAAAAACTGAGAAATAATCAAATACTGCATCATTCTTATTGTAAAAAGATTTTGCCAGTAAATTGAGGTCAACCCCCAAGCCAACCCGTCAGCCATCCTACCAAACCCCCGGTTAAAATAAGCCAAATAGAGTCTAAACCAAAACCAAACAGCATGATCAAAGAGAATAAGGTTATAACAACCGTTATTGGATCTACAAGGGCAGCACCGATGATTTCCCAGGTAACCCCTGCCCACAAGCCAATAGAAGCGTAAATGACACCATCCAGGAACCCACTGCCCACTTTTGATTCGCGCAATTTATTCAAAAAGGGATGAGTAACTGCAACAAAAATAAAACCGGGTAAAAACATGGCAAAAGTTGCTAGCAAAGCCCCCCATAATCCGCCGGTAATAAAACCCACAAAGGTTGCTGTTGTTGACAGCGGTCCTGGTGTAATCTGGCCAACCGCAATCGCGTCTAAAAGCTGTCCCTGTGTAATCCAACCCAATTTTTCAACAAGGTCATCCTGGATGAAAGCCAGCAGCACATAACCGCTGCCGTACATCAAGGCACCTGCTTTTAAGAAGACCCAAAACAAACGCAAAAAGCTGAATGGGACTGTGGCTATAACACTTCCAGGTGAACCCAAAAAGAAGGGTAAAATCCCCAAAAATTGAAGCGGACCGTCGCGATTGTTTATGACAAAGCTCAATGCAGCTAATAAAACCCCACCTCCCAACAACAATGGCAGTGGACCGACACCCGACAAATATGCTGCTAAAACAATGATAGAAATTCCCAATCCCATTGATAACCGCAAACGGGGTTTCAGCATTCCCCACAAAGCGTGCAGCAAAATGGAAATCACAACGGGCTTGATCCCATAAAGCACACCTTCTAAAGAGGGTAAAGCACCAAATTCCAGATAAACCCGGGCAAATCCCAACACAATAACCATCGCTGGCAATATGTAACAGATACCTGCCGCCACCAAGCCCGACCAACCAGCGTGTTTATAACCGATATGCATGGCAAGTTCCGTTGCATTCGGTCCTGGAATTAAATTAGAAATTCCAATAAAATCGAGAAATTCCTCCTCGCTCAACCATTTGCGCTTGAGGACAAACTCTTGCCGCATCATAGCAATCGCGGCTGCTGGACCGCCAAAAGCTGTGAAACCTAATTTAATAAATGAACTGCCAACCTGATAAAGGCGATTATTCATCAAATCGTGCCTGCTTTCATTCCCCCTCTAATTGTTTTAATTGAGACGCCTTGTCAGCATGCATGCTTAAAATTGTTACCTTCAAGGATACTAATCGCTCCCCCTTTAAGGGAAACAAAAACAGAATCCCAGCACCTATCAACATCGACAATCCGGGGATAAGCCCGACAATTGTGCGAATGCCAAAAAGGGCTGATCCTGCCTGGCTTAAGAAAATTTCGCCATTATTCATGGCACGTGTGATAAAGCCCGATTGTTCCAGTATGAAGGCAGTCAAAAATAAGGATAAAGATTGAGCTGGCTTTGTCAGCAAGGCATTTGCCCCGTAGAAGGCACCCTCACGCCTGGAACCGGTGCGTACCTCATCGTCATCAATCACCTGGGCAAGCAAGTTGTATGTGATGGTTTGCTGCCCCGAAAGCCCCAAGCCCGCCAGGATAAGCCCTATTGGGATCAAACTCACAGGCAGAAATGTCAGGGAAACCAGGCCGATCCCACCAATTAATAAATAGATTTGCTGTGCTCTTAATATTCCAAAGCGTTTGACCATGGGTCTTGCAAGCGGGATAGCCAGGCCCAGTGGCGCAAACAAATAAACCAGCAAAACGATCGTGCTGGTTTTGGTGACATAGTCCCCCAGGTAAAAAATTGATCCTGTTGCTAATGACTCCATGAATGTTAATAAAAAATTCATAGAAACGAATACCCAAAAGGGTTTGCTGGTAAAGGTGTATTGGAAGGATGACCAGAGTTTGATCGGTTTATCAATAATTGCAAATTCACGCCGTTCTTTGACCTTAAAGGTAGTCAGAAGAATCAAAAACATGGCTGTGACCCCAATGGCGACCATAGAAAGCTGCAATGTCAACAGCGAGGTATCCTGACTGCCAGATTGCGGCCGGAACAGGTCAGGCAAGAGAAATCCAAAGACATAACCAATCAAACCAAAAATCGAGGATGAAATCGCAAGTTCATTTCTTTCCAAATCCGACTCAGAAAGTTCAGGCATTAATGCACCGTGAACCAGTCCTACAATGGTATAGCATGTATCATAAAGCAGCATTGTGATAAGCATCCACCAGAACAAACGCACGTCCCCCGCCCCTTTCGGCGCAAACCATACAAGAATAAAAGTTAAACACAAAAATGGCGCGGTAAAACGCAAATAAGGGATTCGACGCCCAAGTTTGGAGTGGGTATTATCCGTAATATGACCAAACAAGGGATCATTGATCGCATTCCATACAGCATAAATCGCCGAAGCGATACCAATCCAACGGGCAGATAGACCTAAATAATCCTGGTAAAAAATAGGCAATAATGCTGCAAAAACACTGGAAACAAGTGAGGTTCCAAATGATGCGACACCATAATAAACCTTCGTTTTTAAGCTCAAGCGATTTTCTACAACACCGTTTTGTATCATTGAATTTCCTCGCAGTAGAGATCATATGGTCAGGTTCTCCTAATTTTACATGAAAATCATTGGATAAATTGCTCTTTTGACCCATTTCCCCCCTGATACAAGATGTCGGTTACAATACTTGGATGGAAAATAAACCTTGTAAAAATTCTAAACAAATAAAGCAGGAAACACACAATGCCTAAGAAAACCTTTTTTAATCTTCCAGATGGGAAAAGAGAAAAAATTCTCGATATTGCCATCACTGAATTTGCGGAAAACTCTTATACCGCAGCATCTGTGTCAGAAATTGTGCGGAAAGCCAAAATTGCTAAAGGTAGTTTTTACCAGTATTTTGATAACAAAAAAGAGCTGTATCAATATTTGATTGAATATGGTACAGAAGAGCGATTCAACATTCTTAAAAAGCTGCCTGTCCCTGGAAAAGATGCAAGTTTGTTTGATTACTTGCGCTTGCATTTCTTGTCAGCAGTCTATTTTGAGGTTCACAAGCCGCGCCTTGCCAAAATTGCTTATCGAGCCTTTATTGAAGAAATCCCTTTTCCAGAAATGAAAGAGGAATTGCAGCGCCGGGGGACAACTCAATTTTTCAAACAATTATTAACTCAAGGTCTTGTCCATGGGGACGTCGCCGTTTGGATTGATACCGACCTGGCTGCCTATGTTTTAGAAGTGATCTATTATCAACTTGGCAAATATTTCATAAATCGTCTGAACCTGACGAAAAACAACTTAGACTACCAGGAAATTAATGAGGACAAAGAAATCCTGCAATTGCTGAGCAACATAATGGACATCATCGAGGCTGGTTTAAAGCGCAATCCCGATCAAAGTGAAAAGTTTCTGGCAGTAGAATAGAAAAGCCAAATCTGCCAAGCCAGAGATTGGTCTCCCCATAAAATTCAAAAATAAAACGAGGCTGCAATTTTAGATGAATTGCAGCCTCGTTGATTTCATTTTTTCCAAAGTCTTATGACCCAAGCCCTCGAAATATTATTCTTTGCTTTTTCCTATGGCCTGTTATTCCCGTTGTGATTGTTGAACTCCTGTAAATATCCAACAGCGATCAAATGATCAATGATCTCTCGAGCATTTTCTTTGGGGGTTTTTCCAACCGTTTCAACACGGACCTCGGGCTCGATGGGTTCCTCGTAAGGATCGTCAATCCCTGTAAAGTTCTTGAGTTCTCCAGAACGCGCCCGAGCGTAAAGCCCTTTGATATCACGCTGTTCACAGACCTCTAAAGGTGTGTCGACAAAAACCTCAAGGAAATGTCCCTCGGGTACCATCTTCCGGGCTTCACGCCGCGCCTGTCGGTAAGGACTGATCGCAGCACAAATCACAGTCCCGGTGTGTCTGACAATCTCACCCGCAACAAAGCTGATCCGCAGAATGTTGGTATCGCGGTCCTCTTTGCTAAAGCCCAAACCCTTGGAAAGATGGGTTCTTACGACATCACCGTCCAGCACTGTTGGATTGCGTCCGTATTCCTGCAGCATATTGGTCAGACGCTTGGCAATGGTCGATTTTCCAGCGCCGCTCAGCCCAGTGAACCAGATGCAAAAACCCTGTTTATGTCTCGGTGGGTGTGCTTCGAGCAAAATCTGGGCAGATTCGGGTCGTGTGAACCAATCTGGAAGGGGGAGTCCCTTTGCCAGGTAATCTTCCCGTACCTGTGTGCCCGATATGGTAGAGACTCTAGCGCCCTCCGGCACGTTGGATGCCAGCACATAACGATCTTCATCCGGCAGGTACACCATCATTTCAAATGGGACCATCTTCACGCCCACCTGGTTTTGCACTTTGATCAACAATTCCTGCGCATCATA
The DNA here is from genome assembly GCA_016841525.1 of Anaerolineaceae bacterium. Taxonomy (GTDB): domain Bacteria; phylum Chloroflexota; class Anaerolineae; order Anaerolineales; family Anaerolineaceae; genus Brevifilum. The sequence goes on along the minus strand of JAENYZ010000002.1, from coordinate 520,467 downwards.
CGGACCGTAAAATGGCCGACCTTCACTGTCGTTACCCGGACCAGCATGGTCACGACCGACAATGAAATGGTTAGCGCCGTAATTGCGTCGGATAATGGCATGCCACACAGCTTCACGCGGACCGCCCATACGCATCGCCAACGGCAGCAAACTCAACAGGGTGTTTTTGTCATAGTAATTCTCAACCAGCGTTTTATAAATTCGAACCCGTGTGTAATGGTCAACATCCCCGGGTTTGGTCATTCCGACGACAGGATGGATCAACAAACTACCGCCAATTTGCTTGCTTGCGCGTTTGGTCAGCTCTTCGTGAACGCGATGCATCGGATTGCGGGTTTGAAAAGCAACGACGTTTTTATTCCCTAACGCTTCCAATTTTGCCCGAGTCTCTGCAGGACTGAGGCGCAATTCAACAAAATCGTCATAAGCAGGTAAATTCAACACGAACAATTCACCGGATATGCACAGATCGCCCCAACCTGCCATCTCGGATACAATGGGGTGCTTCAGGTCATTGGTGCCGTAGACCTTTTGTGCTTCTTCCTTCCAATTGAAACGGAACACCTCTTCGAGTCGCATTACCGCCATGATCTGGTTATGAACATCTCGCAGGGTCACCCAATCTGCCTGGTCGGGTAAATCTTCCTTATCAATTGTCAATGTGATCGGAATCGGCCAAACTGTGCCATCGGCCAGGGTCATGGTGTCCAATACTGATTGATAGTCATCCTGTCCCATGAAGCGATCTAAAGGCGAAAAAGCGCCCACAGCCAGCAGCTCCATGTCATGGGTCTGACGCGGCGTCAGCTGTACCGTAGGATAGGTACTTGCTTTCTTTAATAATTCTTCTCTTTCATCCCCTTTCACCATCAAATCGATTAATTTTCCACCATAGGGTGAGATTAAAAAACTTTCCTCGTTATGCATATTTCTGTAAATTCCCTTCATAATTTGAATAACCGGCTTATTGTAGCACATTCTCCCCCAAGGCGGCAATTTGATAATCATTACTGGTGTATCATATCAAAAAGCCATCTCGCACTTTTGTCAGCAATGTATGTTATATTAAAATCGAAACCTAAATGAATTTGGAGACTGGTATGAAAATACTTTATGTTCCTGGAAGGTGGTCACCAAAAGTTCAAAATGAATACAGCGGCTCCGACTACGGCGCCTATAATATGCTTAAGAGACAAACGGAAACCGAAATGTTCCTGGTTGAGCCGTTGGAAGATACACCGAATCTCATTGAAAAAATCATTACAAAGGTCTATCAAATCTTCTCAAAAAAACGGTGGATCAAATATTATCCCTCTGCGTTAAAAAAGCACGGTGTAATTGTTAACCGGGCAATTGAAAAATATCAACCCGATGTCATATTTTCCAAGTATTCAGCGCCCATGGTGCATGCTCATATCGACCGCCCCTTCGTTTACATGTGTGACTCAAGCCTTAAATGGACCAAAGATATCTGGCCTGAATTTTCCAAACTCGGTTTTTGGATTATGGAAAAGTGGGAGTCCAGGGTCATAAGAGAATGCAATCGCCTGATCACCTTCAGCGAAGAAAGTGCTGAGGTAATCAAAACCCAATATCAAAAAGACCCTGACAAAGTGAGCGTTCTGCCCATACCGGCATATATCCCAGAGCACATTTTGCCTGATAAAAAACAAATCATAAAAGATATCAGCAAACCCTTCAGGCTGCTCCTGGTAGGCAAACGCTTTCATTTACGCGGTATGGATATTGCTATTGAAACTGCAAATATCATGAATGAGCAGGATTATCCCACGGAATTAAGATTAGTCGGTTATTCAGGAGAAGATCAGACTCACGTTAAATTTATGGGTGTCTACAAAAAAGAAGACCCCGATGAATTACAGGCTTATTTCGATTTTTTCAAATGGGCAGATTTATTGATCCATCCCTCAAGGTTTCACTCTGCCGGCATCGTCATCAGTGAAGCTGCAGCATTTGGGCTGCCCACTATTACTAATGCTGCTGGCGGTTTAGCAACATCAGTTCAGGATGATATCACCGGTATCGTTCTCACGAAACACAGCCCGCCATCAGCTTATGTTGAGGCAATGATTGCGTTGATCAATGATAAAGACCGCTACTCAAGATACAGAGTCGCGGCCAGGGACCGTTTTGACTCAAAACTCAACTGGAAAATCGCGGGCGACAAACTATTCGAAATCATTAGCGAAACACTCTGATTTCGATTAAAGCATTCATTTCAGGCAAAACTATCGTAGAGCGAAAAAACGGTTAGTGACCGTGCCATGTCATCAATTGACCATCCTTCCGGCATCGGGCATGTAATCCGTACCGTTTCACCGGGCAGAACATCAAAATAATTGTCGCTGAAAACCACATCAGCAATATCCAGGGAAAGCTCTACAAATCGCGCCAGGTAATTAGATTCGACTTCAATTTCACATGTCTCATCCTCAGCCTGTCGTAAATATGCCTGAAGCTGCGGATTGACAAGCTGCAGATGTTTGTTCGGGACAAAGGTTGCCAGCTGTGTTACTTCCGACTTGCCTTCCTTGAGAAGCTGGGCGACAAATAAGGTCTCACGTTTTTCCTGCAGTGTTAACTCATCAAAACCCTTTTCAAATATCATCGCAGACGATAGGGGTTCAGTATAGATGTCAAGCTCGCCTGATTCCAGAACCTCACCATCCAGACACATCAAGCGCCAAACCACCTGCCCCTCCCAGGTATTTTGCAAATCATTGGTGATATGTAGTTTCATTCTTGCATTTTCCAGGTCATCTTCAATAGACAGCAGCAATGGCGCATAAAATCGCCGGCTTGCATAATGCAGTGCTTTCCACCTGCCAAAATAATCCAGGCTTGACCAGGATGCCACCGGCCAGCAGTCATTCAACTGCCAGTAGAGTGTTCCACTTACCCGATGGCGATTGCGCCGCCAATGCTCCACACCGTAACGAATCCCTTCAGCCTGTAAGACCATCGTCAGGTAAACAAGCGATGGAAAATCCACGGGCATCATAAAATGAAGTGCCATTTGTGCCAAAAACATCGCGCTTGCATAAGGACTGCGTTGGTGATGCTCAATCAGGTAATCCGTCAGGTTCCAGTGGTTTTCATCAGCATAAGTCTGGATGGTTTTTAACGGCGGCAGGGATTGGAAACCGAATTCGCTCATAAAGCGCGGATATTGTTCTCGATAGGCACTGAACGGCTTACTGCCATGCCACACGTCCCAGTAATGTGCGTCGCCACCTTCATTGCTGTTGCTGTTTTCAAAGGCTGTTCCAGAAGAAGGTGAGCTGAACCAGTATGGTGTGTCCGGGTCAAGCTTTTTCAACCAGCCAGGTAAAGTCTCGTAGAAGAAAGTCTTATAAGGTTCCTGGTATTTCTGTAATTCTTCAGTTTCCCAGCCCCACTGCTCCCAACCCTGATCCATTTCATTATTACCACACCACAATGCCAGGCTGGCTCGATGCCTAATCCGGCTGACATTATCGATGACTTCCTGGTAAAGGTTTTCTAAAAACGCAGGATCATCAAGTGGATAAATGCTGCACGCGAAGGGGAAGTCCTGCCAGACAAGCAAACCAAATTGGTCACAAAGATCATAGAAATCCTCGCTTTCATAAAACCCGCCGCCCCAAACCCGGATCATATTGTGATTCGCCCGAGCAACATCCCCAATCAGGCGCTCGATGTCTTTTCGGCTAATTCGAGTTGGAAAAGAATCTACAGGTATCCAGTTTGATCCCTTAGCAAAAATTGGAACATCATTGACAATAAAAGTGAAACTTTCTCCAAATTCATCCGGTTCTTGCTTGAGTTCCACCCTCCGCAAGCCAATCTGAAAATTTTGCCTGTCAAGGAGCACTTCATCTTCGGTAGCCAGGGAAATTCGTACGTCATAAAGCGCCTGTTCCCCATAACCACTGGGCCACCATAGAACAGGGTCTGGAATTTCAATCATCGCTCGGGCGCAGCCATCCAAAAATTTACATGTCGTCGCAAATACATACCCTCCAGGATCTTCCAGAGTCATACACATCTGAAGATGCTCGTCATTACAAAGTGTGATTCGAGCCTCAGCACTGAGCTCAACACTGCCGTCAAATAAGTGCTTTTGCCGGACATGGATGGACTCAAACTTTGCTATCTTACAACCCATAAAGTAAGCATCTTTCCAAATCCCTATTGGCGACAGTTTAGGACCCCAATCCCATCCCCATTGGCAGGGGGCTTTCCGCAAATATGGACCGCCCGCTATGGATTGGTCCGGGGACAAAAGCGGTGCTTTCTTTTGGCGTTCTTCTACATACTTAACAGGAGAATGGAACAGGATTCGAAGCTGGTTTTGTTCACCGGTGATCAGGTCTTTTACCTCCCACTCATAAGAACGAAAAGCGTTTTGTGTCTCACCCACCAAAGAACCATTCAACCAGATTTCTGCCAGCGTATCAAGCCCGTCAAAATGGAGCCAGATTTTGCCCTGGTTTAACAACCCATACGGAAGACTGATGATGCCTTCAAACTCCCAATCCGTCTCCGCAACCCATTGGACTTCCAATTCCTTCTCCCCCACAAATGGATCAGGGATTTTCCCAGCATCAAATAAAGCCAGGTGGACCTCGCCCGGCACCTCAACGGGGAACCATGCCTCTGTCCCTGCTTCTCTCAATCGCCATTTGCCCTGTCCCAGGTGAACTTTTTCCATAAGTGTCTCCTCTTGCCCGAATTATCACCTGAACAATTCCTATGTTTATTTTAGCAAAGATTGAGCCTTAATTAGCAAAATGACCGACTAAATTAAAAACTTGACACAAAATAATTTAGAAAATGTTATAAAATTATGTATTGATTAATTCCCTTATTTTGGAGGCATCCATGAAAATTCAGTTCCACTCAAAATTGATTGTGCTGTGCGTTTTTTTAACCCTTCTCTTTTCAACCCTGGCTTGCGGTATTGATTTAGGAAGAAATAATGAAGATGAAGATCTTGCCCTACAACAAACCATGGTTGCTCTGCAATTGACGCAGGCTGCCCTGGAAAAACAAGAACCAATCATCACTGAAGAAGAACCAACCGAAGTCCCGGGACCAACACTCACGGTTGCAGCAGCAACGCCAGATGTGGACTTCGAAGGGGTTCGTTTTTCCTTCGATCAAAAGATTGCGCGCACGGTTGTTCCAGCCATCATACAAGGACAAAATTTGGGTGAAGAATATTTGCCCGGTGATACCTATCCAAGCTACACCGAATTTTCATTTGAAGCTTATGGCGTCAGCGACCACTTTCATGATCCGAAAATTCGGGTTTACCCTGTTGAAGAATATCGGATCATCAATCCCAGCGCTGCCAATATAATTGATGAGCTGCAACAAACACTTATCAATAAACCGGTCGGCGGCGTTATGAGCAACCTGCCATTTCTTCCCATGTGGAACGCTGCACAAATGTTTTCAGCAAATGTTGAATACATTGACTTTCAAAATGGCTCTGGTTTGCGATATCTGACCATGTTTGGTCAGGCAATCTATCCCATTGATAACATGAATCTTTTCTACACCTTTCAGGGCATCACCGATGACGGGCGATATTATATAAGTGCGATTTTGCCTGTCATACACGGAGGTTTACCTAATGATGGTGCCAGTCTGCTTGATGATTATGAAGGTTTTATTGAAAATTGGGATAACTATCTGGCCGAGACCCTGACATTTTTGGAAGAACAACCGCCACAAAGTTTCCTCCCCAACCTGGAAGATCTGGATGCAATGATGTCCTCATTCGTCATCAATCGCTGACCGGTATACTTAAATAAAACTGTTTCAGTATGAGAAAGGAAAACGATGAATTCATATCGTAAAGAACTGTGGTTTAACATTCCTGCTCGCCGGGGCTTCATCAACATCACGCCCCAGGTACAGGAGGCGATCCGGGAAAGTGAAATACAGGAAGGCTTATGCCTGGTGAATGCCATGCATATTACCGCATCCGTGTTCATCAACGATGATGAATCTGGCTTGCACCAGGACTATGAGGAATGGCTGGAAGGGCTGGCACCCCATGCGCCGGTTTCACAATATCAGCACAACCGCACTGGTGAAGACAATGCCGATGCCCATCTCAAACGCCAGTTGATGGGACGAGAAGTGGTTGTTGCCGTTACCAAGGGCCGTTTAGATTTCGGACCCTGGGAACAAATCTTTTACGGTGAGTTTGACGGCAGACGGCGAAAGCGGGTGTTGTTAAAAGTTATCGGAGAATAAGTACCAATAAAATAGATCACGCCCGCATATGCAACCCTGCATACACGGGCGTTTTTTAATAATATCTTCAAAACAACATAAGGGAATTTTATAAACGAAAATATTCTCTTATTCCTCTACTTCATGTTCGGCAGATTCATAGGCTTCAAACAGGGCATCCAGTTCTTCTTCGCTGGCAAGGGATTCCAAACGTGGAAAGTGCTCTTTTTCTTCCTCTTTTAAGTGATGATTGTTGACTTCACGTAATACTTTTGCCTTGGCAATAAAAACTTCATCATCTACATCCAGAGCCATCAATTCGTCCAGAAGAACGCGGTCGACGTGATGCTCCTGCATCGCCTCAAGCGCACCAGCCTTTGCCTCATCACCTTTTTTCACCAGGAAATCAAAAATAGAAGCATTTTCTCCCTCAATATGCGGGTAAAGCGCATCATATAATTTCTGGCGATATTTTTCTTTATCCTCACGGGTCTCAGCTTTGATTAATTTCTTTTCAAGCTTTCTTTGCTTCTTATGATCTTTAAGCAAATGCTCAATATAGGGGTGTGTCATCGGGTTTCCTCTCTTTACTAAATGATATAAGATTATGCTAACATCAAAAGCAATTAAATCCGAAAATGTCAGGCTCAAAAAATATCGAGATTGTACTGGTTGTTTAATTTCTACTGGAACAAAAAGACGGATTTAGGCGTCATTAAGATATAAAGAAAGAAAATTTAAAAAAAGAAATCAATAAAGAAGGAAAGGATGCCGATATGTCTAAAACAAAGCAAGATATTCAAAACTTAGCGATATCCTTGTTGTTCCTGGTCGTTATCCTGCTGAACGTTTTGGGAAGATAAGCGAATATTTGTTTGAACACAAAAGCCAATAAATTTTAATCAGATCATGTTTCGAGATATCATTCTGACTAATCGATAAAAAAAGCTCTCACCTGACGCCCTATATACACCGTATATTAGTTGACAAATCCTGTAAACATCTTTCAGGACGGGTCACTGGTCACTAATGCCCAATACCTACTACCTGATACCTGATACCTGATACCTGATACCTGGTACCTTCTACCTGCTACCTGACACCACTCTCCTTTCACTTTATTTTCTGCCCATCAGGTAAAATCATAGCAGAAATTCCAATCACAAAGGCAATATATGTTCTTACCCACTACAAAAAGTGAATTGACACAGCTCGGCTGGGAGCAGCTTGATGTTGTTCTCATCTCCGGCGACAGCTATATCGACAGCCCTTTTATGGGCATCAGCGTTATTGGCAAGGTCTTGCTGGATGCCGGCTACAAGGTTGGGGTGATTGCCCAGCCCGACATTCAATCCCCTGAAGACATCACTCGATTGGGCGAACCCCGGTTGTTTTGGGGCGTCAGCGCTGGCGCCGTCGACTCAATGGTTGCCAACTATACCGCCACAGGTCGCCCGCGCCGTACAGATGATTACACTCCGGGTGGGCGCAACACCAAACGTCCCAATAGGGCAACCCTGGTTTATGCAAACCTGATCCGACGCTATTTCAAGAATACAGTCCCCATTATTCTCGGTGGGATTGAAGCCAGTTTGCGGCGAATTGCCCATTACGATTTCTGGGAGGATTCGATTCGCCGATCTGCTCTCTTTGATGCCAAAGCCAATTATTTGATTTATGGTATGGCAGAGGGAACGGTGCTGGCATTGGCTGAAGCATTGGATAAAAACGAGGATCCAAGGCAAATTCGCGGTCTGTGTTACATTGATAAAGAAATTCCAAATGAGTACCTGGAATTACCGACTTATGAGCAGGTTGTTGAAGATAAAAATGCCTTCATTGAAATGTTTCATACTTTCTATCGAAATAATGACCCCCGCAATGCCAGGGGTTTGGCACAAGCACACCAGGACCAATACCTGATCCAGAACCCGCCCTTTCCAAACCTTTCTCAAAAGGAACTGGATAAAGTTTACGCCCTGGATTTTGAACGGGCGCAGCATCCTTTTTATGAGAAAGAAGGAAAAGTCAAAGCCCTTGAAACCATACGCTATTCCATCCCAACCCATCGCGGCTGTTATGGCGAATGTAATTTCTGTGCGATTGCCGTTCACGAAGGACGAACCGTGCAGTGGCGCAGCCAGGAATCCATCCTTAATGAGGCAAAAATAATTGCCGGGATGCCTGATTTTCAGGGGTACATCTACGACTTGAGCGGACCTACTGCCAATATGTACGGCTTTGAATGCCCGGTCAAACTCCGCAAGGGTGCCTGCCTGGATAAGGGATGTATTTATCCCAAAGTCTGCCCGGCATTGCCAATTGACCACCGGGTACAAACGGAATTATTGCAAAAACTACGCCGTGTTGACGGCGTCAAAAAAGTCTTTATCGGGTCGGGCTTGCGCTACGATTTAATTCTCTCGGATGAGGAAAATGGTCAGGCTTATCTTGAGGAATTGGTTAAACATCATGTGTCAGGTCAGCTAAAAATCGCCCCAGAACACACCCAACCAGAAGTGCTGGAACGCATGCGAAAACCTGACGTGGGCAAATTGCTCCAGTTTAAAGATCAATTTGATGCCATGAACAAGAGGCTTGGGAAAAAACAATTCCTCAGTTATTACCTGATTGCCGCCTATCCCGGGTGTACCCTGGGCGATATGCACAAGCTCAAAGCTTTTGCCTCAAAAGAGCTGGGCATCTTACCCGAACAGGTACAGGTCTTCACTCCCACCCCCTCAACCTATGCCAGTGTGATGTACTATACTGAGAAGGACCCCTTCACCGGCGAAAAACTTTATGTTGAGAAGAATCCAGCCGCGAAAAAGCGCCAGAAGGAAATCATCACCGGGCATAATCCCCCGCCCAAATCCCACCGCCGAAGAAAAGGGAATAAAAGGGGATAAAAGCAAATATAATTATTGTGTCATAAGTTAAAAAAGCTGCAGAGATTGCCACAAATGTAAAGTAAAACCGCTAGGAATAGCTTACGGTAAATTCGGAAAATCGGAAAAAGTATCAGTTTGATTTTTGAAATTGTTTTAAGGACCCTCTCCCTTTGACAAAGGGAGAGGGCAGGGTGAGGGTTCCTTCTAAAATCCAGATATTTTGCTTATTTTCAATTTTTCTGTCGGATGCTGATTTTCCCACCCTCACCTCAATCCTCTCCCTCAGGGAGGGAGAGGAAGAAGAATAACTAAAGTTCTTGCTAATCATGTCAGGAAGAGCATCTCCAGATCTTATTGGTCGTCGCTATAAGACAGATTTTTTTGATATATCTTAATAAGGTTTAAATATGAATCAAATCCCTCCCATTACCACAACCCTCGCTCGCATCCAAACATGGATGCGGCAGCACGCCCCTGATGTAACTTTTCGCCCGCCTGCTAAGCCAACGGCGGTTGACAACTTCGAACACAAAAGCGGCCTTGATGTACCTGAAAGGTTACGACAGGCTCTCTTCATCATGGACGGCGAAACGCGCAAATCTGCAGGGATGATTGGCAATTGGCGATTTATGGCAATTGAGGAAATCCAGGCGGCATGGGGTTTGCTTCACAAGCTTGCTGGAAAAGGTGCTTTTAAAGATCTTGCGCCAAAAAACACACCTTACATTCGAAAGGCATGGTGGTACAGCGCATGGATCCCGATCGTCGCCAGCGACACCGGTGATTACTTCTGCCTGGACACAGACCCGTCGGAGCCAGAACGACATGGTCAGGTGCTATTATTTCTTCAAAACCGATCAGAACGTCCGCTGATCGCAGGGAGCTTAGAAGCCTGGTTTGACCGGATTTTAAGAGATTTAGAATCTGGTTTATATCACTATGACCCGGAACAAGGCTTTAACGGGGAAGCTTTCTTATGGTCTGCCCTTGAGGGAAAGCATTTATTCGATGACATCCATGGGACTCTGATCGCAAATGAGTGATCAAACACGAAAGACCCTGCACACAAAAAGTGAGACTGAGTTAGCCGCCCTGCAGGTACGCCAGCAGGGCAATACCTGCAGCTTTTACGCCATTGCTGTTGCAATCCGTTTATTGCTGGACTATCACATTGACCCAATCGCGCTTTCTGATGAGATCAATCGTTTATGGTGGCGAGGGCGAATTATGCGAGTCGTCCCAAATTGGGCAGTTACACCGCGCATGCAAGCGCGCATCGTCCGTTATTTAGCAAAGAAACATCATCTGCCCCTTACTGCCAGCTATCAACATGGTGATATTGATATCTTGCCCTGGATATTAGCTGACCCCGATGCCGTACCGCTTGTGACATTGCTCTGGTCTCGCCGATCTGTCCCACCAATTTACCTGGGGAGCACAAGCCGAAACCAAAATTCTTTAAACAAACTTGCAGGGCACACGATGATATTGGCAGCCTATGATCCCCAGCACCAGGCTGATCATCAATTCAGCACCCCCTGGGGGTTCATCAATCCCTGGCGAAGTAATACATCAGAACTTTTTTGGATGCGAGATGAAGATTTCCAAAAAGCCTGGCGTTCTCCCCTGCCGCTGGTGGGGCCAAATCCCCTGGTCATAATCCGTAAAAACATCAACGCCCCTGAAACCTTAATCTAATCAAAATAGATACTCTTTAGATATTTCTCCAATATTTCCAATCAAACTTATCCTGATTGGCTGTGAGAACAAGACTTGTGGTAAAGTTGGATTCTGAAATTTAATTCATATTTACAAGATAAACTTTTGAATTATGGCAAAAACCATCACACCCGCAAAACCAGGCACTGAAAGCCTTGTTACAAAGACCCCCTTTTTTTACGGCTGGGTGATCATGGCAGTCGGGACATTGGGCATGATCATGACCAGCCCCGGTCAGACATATACCGAATCGATCTTTATTGAGTACCTGATTGAGGACCTCAATCTCAGCCGATCAATGATTAGCAGCCTTTATTCCTTTGGCACCATGGTGGGTGGGTTTTCTTTGCCGCTTTGGGGTAAGCAAATTGATCGAAAAGGCACACGGTGGATGGTCACAATTGTGTCTTTATTGTTTGGATTATCCCTCGTCTTTATGGGCTTTGTCCAAAATGCACTGATGGTCGGACTGGGTTTTATCTTCATTCGCATGTTGGGTCAGGGCAGTTTGGGATTGGTGAGTCAAACAGCGATCAATCACTGGTGGGTACAAAAGCGCGGCATGATCATGGGTATTTCAGGACTGATCATGTCCTTGCTGGGGATGGGAGTTTTCCCAAACCTTGTCTATAGATTAATCACCGTCTTTGAATGGCGGTTGACTTATATTATTTTAGGTATTAGCCTGTTGATCTTCATGGCACCCATGGGGTATTTATTCATCAGGAATCATCCGGAAGAGCATGGGCTCAAGCCTGACGGACGGAAAACAGAGCCCTTATCTGAGAATGCTCTAGAAGAAAAGCCCATCCAGGTAGAAGAAAATTGGACGCTCAAAGAAGCCATGAAAACAAAGGCGTTTTGGACCTTTGGATTAGGGGTATCCCTTTTCACCTTGTTGATCACCGGCTTAACTTTTCACCTGGTCAGCATCTTTCAATCCCAGGGATTGGATGCTGCAACAGCTGCCGGGATTTTTCTTCCGGTTTCAATTACTGGAGCCCTGGTTAATCTCCTCGTGGGCTATCTCAGTGACCATCTACCACTACGCTACCTTCTCGCGTTTGGTTTGCTTTTGCTGGGGGGTTCACTGGCTCTGGTTCTGATGCTCCAGGGTACAGGGTCTGTCTTAGCCTTTGGGATCGTTTTAGGAAGCGCAAATGGGTTTATACGTACAATCAGTACCGTTGCCTGGCCGTCCTATTTTGGAAGACTTCACCTGGGAAGCATTTACGGCTTTACATCAGCCATGTCCATCATCGGTGCATCACTTGGTCCCCTACCCTTCGGTTACGCCTTTGATTGGATCGGCAGCTACCGACCAGTTTTACTATTTTTTATTGGGCTCTGTTTGCTGTTGGCACTTTTTAGTCTGACCGTTAAGAAACCCAAAAAACAAGTCTTTGATCAAGAGCTCTAAATATAAGTATTAATTCTAGAAGAATAAAATCAAATTTGCTCGTAGTAGAACCCACCTTATTTTTTATTCAATTATCTCCGGTCTGAAAAAATTATTCTTGATTCAATTTCGTTCGTTTAACATAATCTTCCAGGCGTGCGTAATCCTCAGGAAGATCCATATCCATGCCAAATCCTGCTTCGGGAATGATAACGCCTTTAATATCGCAGCCAAAGACCCGGGACAAAACACGTTCACCATCACCCAGGGAAGCTCTCCCTCTTATGTACTTAATAATTAACGGCCAGGTGCCCGGTTTATGTGCCAGGTAACTTAACATCGGGCCCAAGTTGATCTTGTTTTTTGAGCGGTTGATCTTTCGACGCTGCAAGCCCAGTTCACCAATCACCTTTTTCTGGACCCTGATAGCACGTGGGCTGAGGGCAAATAATTCACCGGGAAATACATCAAAATCCCGAAATCGTGCCACAACGCGGCCTGATTTTGGAAATACGACTTCGGCGACATCCTCAGGAACCAATGAAATATAGGCGTCTTTACCAGGATCCTCTCCCATCGCTTTGAAAAATTCGTCAATTTCCTTGACGCGAATGCCAGGCGCATCACATGAGCTTACGATGACAATATTGGAGGTTTTCCCAAGCTTGTCCAGGTAATCCAATCCCCACGACAATTTATCACCAAAATCAGAAACGGTTTCCCCAGGTACGTAATGAATTGGATAATCAAATCTTGCATCATCCTCACTCAAGCCAATCAAATACAAGCCTTCAACATACGGGGATTTCTTTAATTCTTCTAACTGCCAGTCAATCAGGCGCTTTCCCAAAAAAGGGAGTAAGGCTTTAGTTTTGTAATGTCCCTCTGGATCAATGGTTTTCATCAATCTTCTGCGGTGAAAATCGCGTCCGCACATTACAAAGACCGGGAATTTTGGGTGAGTCTGATCTGTCATGGCTTCCTCATTTTTACTGGAAAGAGATTGGTGTGGCGTGAGTGGTGAATGGTGAGTAGTGATTGGTCAATTTACAAATCATAATGATAATTTCCATGTTTCAATAATGATATCACACTGCCCATTGAGATGCTTGAAAAAAATTGGAGACATGCATTCTAGAAATTGATCATCTCAAAACGAAGTGCAAATTTTTCATGGTTTGCTTTTCCATAGAAAAAAAAAGGCGAACATTTCAGCAAATTCCCCTTTCCGGTAAAATAAAGCCTGATATTTAAGGAGAAACACTGGCGATTAAAAATGAACGAAACCTGCCCGCTTTGTAAAGCAATAAAAACTTCTTTTTTTTACCGCGATCGATACCGCACTTACTTCCGCTGTATGAATTGTGCACTTATATTTGTATCGCGCGGCGACTTGCTCCCCCCAGATCAAGAAAAGGCGCGCTATGACCTGCATCAGAATAATCCTGAAGATGAAGGGTATCATCAATTCTTGAACCAATTTGTCCAACCCTTACTCAAGTGGATTGGTTACCCACCCCAACATGGTCTGGACTTTGGAAGCGGACCAGGTCCTGTGCTGGGGCTGATTCTGGAAAAACAGGGATTTAAGATGTCGCTTTACGATCCCTATTATTCACCGGACCCAGCTGTTCTCGATAACTCTTATGATTTTGTAACCTGCACTGAAACAATAGAACATTTCAACAACCCGGACAAAGATTGGGGCTTATTGCTCAGCCTTCTCAAGCCAGGAGCCTGGCTGGGGATCATGACTCAGCTTGTGGAAGACCCACAGGATTTCCCAAGGATGCATTATATTAACGATAGGACTCACGTCAGCTTCTTCAGCCGACACACCTTTCAATATTTAGCCGATCGAGATAATCTTCATCTTGAAATTGAAGCTGACAATTTAATCTTTCTTAAATGCAAACTTTCATGACAACCCAGGCAAAACAAAAAAGCAAACGCTTGGAACGTGAGCGGAAAACCGTCCAGAAGATGATCCTGATCTACTGCAAAAGTATGCATCACTCGCCCAAAGGTGAATTGTGTCCGGATTGCCAATCCCTGTTTGATTACGCGTCGAAACGCATCGACCGCTGCCCATTTAGCTGGCGAAAGCCAACCTGTGCTCGCTGCCCAGTTCATTGCTATAAGCCAGACCAGGGAGAACAAATCAGGAATGTTATGCGTTATGCCGGCCCAAGGATGCTCTTCCGCCACCCCTACTTAACAATAATGCACGGTATCGACAGCTTACGTCACATGAAGTAATCTCACGACACAAAATTTATGTAATGCATTTTCACAAGTCACCATCCACTTCCTACCAATCACCAAATTACCAGGAGCCCCATGCCCGACCTGTCAATTCACAGTTTCCTGCCAGAAGCCAAAGCATATCTATACGAAGCTAAATTCGTGGATGTGCCAAATTGGGATCCAAAGAAAAAATTCACTGTGGACGCCCTGGGCCAGGGCGAATACAACATGAACTTCCTCCTTCAGCAGGGACAAACAGCCTGGGTGCTGCGTGTTAATACCGGGTCCCAAATAGGTGTCTCATTGCCAGAGCAAATCGCTTATGAATACAAAACCTTGAAATTACTCTCGCCTTCAGGCGTTGCCCCAATCCCCTACTTCCTTGATAATTCTCTTAAATTTCTACCCTATGGTGTTCTTGGCATGTCCTACCTGCCCGGTGAAAAGCTCAATTACACACGTGACAACGAAAAAGCAGCGCGTTTGATGGCGCGTTACCATCAAATAGACGTGTCTGTTGAAGAAAATCATTTAATCCGTGAAGAACAGCCGCTGACACTGACCTATCAACGCTGCCTGAGAATGATGGCTGTTTATCTTGAGTCCGACCTGGCTAACCCAAACTTTCGAGATTACTTAATCGAGGTGCGTGAATGGGCAGGGGAAGCTCGCCATCGTGAAATTTACTATCAACAGGACCCCTGGAACTGCATCATCAACACAGAGGTTAACAACACCAACTGGATTCTCAACCGCCAGGCAGGCACCCTGCATCTTGTCGATTGGGAAAAACCCTTGTGGGGCGACCCATCCCAGGACCTTTCTCACTTCCGTGTCCCCACCACCACCCTGTGGAAAACCGACTACCGCATGTCCGAAGCAGACAAAAAGGCGATGATGGATGCCTACAAGGATTCCATCCGTGATCCGCACCTGCGGGACACCATCGAGGAACGCACACGACTGCGTGATCCTTTCAATTGCTTGCGGGGTGTCTCCTGGTGCGCCATGGCATGGGTGCAGTACCAGCGCGGCGATCACCTGCTGAAAAACCCGGATACCTACCGGAAATTGTCCATGTATGTGGATATTGATTTTGTCCGGAGCTTGTTTGATCCCTTCATCAAAGAAAATACTTTCTGAATTTGCTACAATAATTCACCCGCTTAAATTCACATTTCCTCTGAGAATTCTTTCATCATATTAGCGTTACGTTCTCGTTACGCTTCTTTGCTATCCTCTAATCAAGAAGGCGAAAGACTGTGCGGAGAATTGGAGAAATTCAAACATCTCTTTATCCCATTGGACTCTTCGAATGACTTAAAAAACCTGTGCATTGAGTCTAACTGGGAGAAATCAGAACCTCCGCTGTGCACAGGAGCAATTATGGATTGAAATGTTCAGTAAAACTGTCATTGATCCCCTGGAGAGGAGGTTATTTGAAAAGAAATGATTTGTTTCTTGTCCTGTGTTTCAGATAAAACGGTCCATGTTTGGAAAAAAAATAAAATAATTCAATCGAAACAAATAAATAAGGAGAAAAGATGAAAAAAAATATATGGACGATCACTTGTATCTTGATCTTGGCTGTAACATTAAGCGCTTGCAGCAATAAGGCCTTCCCCACTGGGACTTACACATATGGAAAGAGCAAAATGGAATACAGAGACGACGGGACTATGACTTTGTGGTTTGGTGACAGCGTTACGACCACTGGAACTTATTCCGTAGAGAATAATGAGATTCATTTTCTCCACGACACCTATTGCGATGAACATAATGGTGGTAGCGCCACATATACTTGGACTCATGAAGATGGAAGGTTAAGTTTTGAAGTCATAGGTGAAGATCTTTGTGATGGACGTCGTGATACTACATCTTGGTCCTGGATCGGACCCCAATAAATCTTCGTTAAATTGTCAAAAAACACTAAAGATACCCATGCCCAACCTGAAGGGAGCCAATCAAAAAGATTATTTTGCCTACATGCTTCGCCTATGGCGAGAGTGTAATAACGGGGTGTGTTCCACTAGTGAGGGCGGATTTTGGCGGGCTTCCCTGCAGAGTACGCACAGCAATAACCGACTTATGTTTGCCAGCCTGGATGAACTGTATCACTTCCTGCAAATCCAGGTTGGTCTGGACCCTCAAGCCAATGATGATCAAAATCATGAATAGGATCTGTTAACTGGAGGAAAAAAATAAAAAGAAGAAGCTTCTAGACATTTCAGGTATTTTGTTCCTGATATTAATCCTGTGCGCTTGCAACCAGGACAATAAACTCACCGGCGCCTCATCCCCAGCAGGTGATAGAGAGCAAGATCCAGAAACTGAGGGAGTGGTTTTTAGCAAGATGTTTCTTAAGTGGACTCATCCATTCGGTATATTCCAAAAGTAATATAAGGGGCTTATGATAACACTTCTAACAAAGCTTTCGCCTCTTTCAAATCGCGGGTCTCGAATCCCTCTGTGAACCAGGCATAAATCTCCCCCAGCATCTTTCGTGCCCTTTCCCGCTGACCCTGCTTTTGCCACAAGCGACACAGGCTCATAGTAGCACGTAACTCCCAGGTCTTAGCCTTGAGCTGACGAGCGACCTCAATCGCACGCTGGAAGCAAACCTCTGCCTCACTATTTGCTTCCCCTCCCAAAAGCAGCAGCATCCCTTTCAGTCTGAATAATCCGGGTTCTTCAAGCCGAAATCCCTTCTCGTGAACCATCGCCAGAGCCTCTTCGACGGTAGCCAATCCTTCTGAGATTTTTTTTGCTTTACGATAGGTATCGGCGAGTAGAGAGAGTTCTTGTTGATAAAGAATCCATGACCCGATTTCTTTTACAATCGCCAGCCCGTGATGGATCATGTTAATCCCTTCCTCCAATTGACCCTCCTCTCCCAACACCCAACCCATTGTTCCCAGACTAGCCCCCATACAAAACGAGTATCCATACTCACTCGATAAAGCGATTGCTTTAGCAGCCATTTCACGGGCACTCGCTACTTCACGCATGTCAATATAATGAAATGCGGCATTCATAAAAGCATATCCTTGATCAAGAGGATGTGCCGCTTCTCTGGCCAAGTTTAAAGCCTTTTTGTTACTCTCCTCGGATTGATCATAGTAACCCAGGAACCATAAAGCCCACCCAGTGTTGTTATATGTTTCTTGGAGAACGTCATATCCAAACTTCCGAACCAGTACATTGTCACGTTCATCATTATAGAGGGCTAACATCCGCTGCTGCTCCTGTAGAAATTCATCAGCTCGACCTAAAAACAGAAGTGTGGTTCCAGTAGCTGTATGAGCTAACACTGATAACTCTGGCATGTTAAGATATTCAGCAAGGTTGATCATCTCCTGACCCAGCTCTAGTGCCTTTTGAAGCTCAAGACGCGTATCAAAATGCCACTTTAATCCTGCTAAAGCCTGGAACAATTCCATGGAAGGTTCAACGTTTTGCGTCAGTTGTCTCACCCGCCCATAGATTTTTTCAAGTTCGACATCTGATGCTGCCCGGATTTTTCCCAGGGGAATGGCCAGGGAAAGTTGTAAGGACATTTCCATCTGGTCACGCTGTTGTGTTTCGGGTAGTGTCTCAACTAACTCAAGGCCATGCCTGAAGTGAGCGATAGCTTCCTCAAGAGCAAACAACTGAACAGCCTGGTTTCCTGCCTTGAGCAAGTACTCTGCTGCTTTCAATTTCATCCCAGCCGCCTCAAAGTGCCATGCTAAGGATACAACCAATTCTCCTATCTGATCCCCATAAAGGTTCTCAAGCACACTTCCCAAACTTTGATGGTAACGTGCCTGCTGCACCGGGTCAAATTGATCATAAAGGTATCTTTGAAAGAGGAAGTGGCGAAAGCGGTAATGCGACAGATGCTGGTCACCCAACCACTCAAGGTCTTGCGCCTGGACCAGGTGGTGCTTGTGAGTCAAAGGACCACTTAAACATCCCAGAACCTGATCTTCATCCATTTCTATAACCCGAGCAACTGCTTCAGCTGTAAATACTTCACCTTCGACGCTGGCAGCAGCAAGGATAGACCTCCAAACCTCCGGTAACTGTTTGATCCGTTCATCAATCACCGCCTCCACACGCGGTGGAAGAGTATTCCAGTTCAAATCAGGTCTCGCAATCCAGCGTCCCAACCCATCTTTGATCAAATCACCACATGACTGCAGACCACGCAATAATTCAACGGCGAACAGCGGATGCCCGCCGGTATGTTGATAAAACACCTGTCTAAAGTTAATGTCTAAACAATTTGGCTCTGAATCAAGGAAGGCTTCTACAAATTTATGACCTTCCGTCTCATCAAGGTCAATAATGATATCCCCAAAATCACGTTGGAATTCATGAATGACGGTTTCCAATGGATGCCGTTCCAAGCCCGAATCAGCCGAAGGGCGTCCCATTACAACCTCCTCCGGACGGTAGGCACCAATCAGCAGAATTTGGCTGCCCCTCAATCGGCGCCCAAGATGAAAGAGCAAGCCGATCGAACCGGGATCTGCCCATTGAAGGTCGTCCACCATCAGTACCAAAGGATATTTATGAGAGAGCACCTGTAAAACCTTGGTGGTTTGCTCGAACAAATCCGCTTGATGCAGGTTGTCTTTTACAGACCTGTAGAACTTCCTTCCTTCAAGTATCATCTTCAATCGCGCTGCTTGTGAAGGCGTGCCAACTTGAGCACGCGCCAATAATGAAGCGCCTGGGATAAGACGGTCAATTAAATCGGTTCCATTCTCCAGGATGGCTTGTAAAACGGCAGGCAGTCCACGCCACAAGCGCCGGGCATGTTGACCACTGATTTCACCACCCGCCCATCTTGTCTCGATGTCACCGGTGAGCATCCCGATCATCTCTCGGAAGGGTAAATAGGGGTCCCCAATGCCCGTATAGGCATTGCATCTCCCTTTTAAAACCAATAATTTCGGGTGTGCCGCCATCGCGTGGCGGACAAATTCATCCGCCAGTACGCTCTTTCCGCTGCCTGACTCGCCGATGATAAATACCACTTGCCCCTTGCCAGCAAGTGCTCGTTTGAACAGCTGTTCCAATCGAGCCATTTCACCCTCGCGAGCGACAAAAACTGGCTGAGCAGCCCTTTCCAGCTCCTCTTCGAAAAGGAAAGCCGGTAAACTTGTGGAAGTTGATCCAGGGATAATTAACGTGCCATCCTTTATTTGCTCATACAACTTTGTCGTCTCCAGCGAGGGTTCAACACCAATTTCATCGTCCAGTAAACGACGGAGGGTCTCATATTGGATCAATGCTTCACTAACCTGCCCATTGTAAGCCAGGAGACGTATTAACTGCCGCTGTGCTTTTTCGCGCATCGGATCCAACTTAACCTGCCGCCAAGCGTGGGATAAAGCTCGCTCATACTCACCCTGAGTGGTGTATATATCAGCCAGCGTGTGCAGGGCTTTCAGAATAAGCCGTTCAAAAAGCTCCCGTTGAAACAGCAGCCATTCCTCAAAGATAGTAGTATCAGGTACCGAAAACCCCGCCATGAACTCACCTCGATAACATGCCACTCCTGCTTCAAGTTCCGCAATAGAGGGATGTACTGCTTCCAGGTTTTTTACGAATGTGTGGGCATCCACCCAGGCTTCGCTGTCCGGGTTGAATTGGATCGTCTGACGGGTGATACACAGGAAATTTGCTAATGATTGTGCATTTCCTGATTGCGGACGATCGCCTATCACCTTGCGGAGATTAGACAGCGCCGAACGAAGGTTTGTCCGAGCAACGCTTTCAGGAAAATCCGGCCATAAAAAACCAGCCAATTTCTCCCTGCGGTGCGCACCTTCTGTCTCAACACATAGATAGGCAAGCAGAGCCCGCACTTTGTCAGAATGAAATCCGGTAACCGGTTCACTATTAAGAGATGCTTCAAATGGTCCCAGAAGGTGAATGTGGAGGTGTGTCATGGCTTTCTCAATTAAAATGCCATATCATATATCAATACCTGTTTCCATTATACAAACTCAAACTCTAAAGGTCAATTTTGATCGATTGGATACGATTTCCCCACGTTTTCCTAACGCTCATTTGTTATTGTTTAGACACCAAAACGAAAGATATCTGTAAGCTTCACAAATAACCAGTAAGCTCTCCAGGTTCCACGCCATAGTAAAAAATAACCCAATCTAAATTGATATTCTTTCAATTTTGTAACCTAACTTTTACCTGATGAAAAGGAGAAAATCATGAAAAAGACAATCACCTATTTACTCGTAAGCCTTCTACTGTTGACTTTTCCCCTGGGCGCTTGTATTGGAAATCATTTCCCCACAGGTCTGTTTGAGCATGAGGTAATTCGAGGGTTTTTCTTCGAGATAAATCCGGACGGTACATGGACTTACTACATGGATACCATGGTTGTATCATCAGGCACATATTCAACACATGGCAATGAATTCATCATTGAAACAGATCAAGTCAATGATTCCATTAATCCCAAGGTGGCAACTTATATATGGTCCTATCAAAATGATATCTTGGTGCTTAAGCTTAAAGGTAAAAATTCACCTCCAGAATATTTTCACAATTTTTCTGAAGAGGCTTCGAATAGAAAACTGGATCTGCCATACATTCTGGATATATAAGAACGCAGCTTGGGAATAACCCTTGATACAAAACCATTCTAAATCAATAACTGTGTAATCCTATTGCGTGCTGGTGTACCCACCAGTAAACTAAAAAACCATCGTCAATTAGCAAGAGTTCTCAATGGATGATAAAATCCATGCATGACTCAAAAAATCATCTTCGACTGCGATAACACCCTCGGCATCCCATTAAAAGAAGTCGATGACGGACTGACGCTGCTCTACCTCCTGGGGGTACCGGAACTGGACCTGTTGGGCATCACGACCACCTTCGGCAATGGTCGCATCGACCAGGTTTACGCCCAAACATTAAAGCTTGCTAAGCAGCTTGTTGTGGATATTCCCGTTCTCAAGGGCGAAGGGCAGCCAGGTCAATCACCAGACACATCGGCAGCGCGTTTCCTGATCGAAGCCGCCAACCAATACCCGGGTGAGATCATATTGCTTGCAACCGGGCCGCTGGGAAATTTACATTCTGCTTCGCAATTAGACCCCGATTTCTTTCATAAGCTCAAAGCAATCCACCTGATGGGTGGTTATCTAAAACCGGTCAAGCTAGGTTATCGCAATCTTCAGGAACTGAACTTTTCCGCCGACCCAATTGCCGCCCATAGCGTTTTAAATGCGCCCTGCCCGGTGATTGTTTTCAGTGCCCAGGCATGTTTGGATGCACCCTATCGTTTCAAGGATATCCGCAATGCTGATTATTGGCCTGCCAGGCTTAAGTGGGTCATGTATAAGTGGTTGTTCGCCTTTGGTCTCTTCACGGGGGAATTTATTTTCTATTTATGGGATTTACTGCCAGCGGTTTATCTCACAAAACCTGAATTATTCAACATCAAAGATTTCATCATCGGGTCATCAATCAAAGATCTTCAATCTGGTATGCTGATCGAAGGGGATTCATCAAAAAACCCTGTAATAAAACTTGCAAAGGGAATCAAAGATCAACAAGCTTTTTATGATTATCTTAATAAAGCGTGGCGCGATTCAGCGAAAAGATATCCGCTATGAAAAGTAGGGGCTTGGCCGTCTTCGATTCCTCGACGCTTCGTGCCGAGCCCCTACGAATAATCACAAATCATTAAATGTGGTTGAATTGTTTTTTAGAAGCAATGAATAGCCTAATTAAAAATAAAACCCACAGTAGCAACACTCATTTGCACTCGCAGGTCACGTATGGTTGCCCTCATCCCACTATCCTTCGCTTCGGGGACAGGTCAACCTATGTGACAATTACTTTACAATAGTTAATAAGATTCTAAATCCAATGTTTTATCGCGTTGAAAACTTGACCCACAAAAAAATACCTGATTAAATGCTGCCAAAAATATCAAACAAGACCACAAAATTGGGATGCCTATCATTAGGGCTCGGCACGCCGAGCCCCTACTAAAACTTTTTATGTCTCAAATTAAACTTGCCATCATGAAGTTTCAAATATTATTAAATAGCTTTCTCTAACTTCTCAATCCCCGCCTGGATGCGCTTCAGGCTTTCTTCTTTACCCAATATCTCCGCCAAAGCCGTCGCACCGCCCGGGGTCACGGCAACCCCTGAAAGGGCTGTGCGAATTGGCCACATAACTGTCCCGGTTTTATAACCATGTTCCTTGCCAAAATCCTTCAAAGTCAGATAAAGATTGTCATTATCCCAGGTTTGCAACGATTCCAAAACCGGGGTAACCAACTTGAGAATTTCAAGGCTGACCTCCGGGTCACATTTGGATTTCTCATGACGGTACATATCAATGTCATATTCCGGCACAGCGATAAAAAAGCCAATTTTTTCAGCAATTTCGGACAGCTTTTCAGTCCGCACCTGCAATAATTCACTGATTTTGCGGGTGTTGAAACTGGCAAGCGCTTTTGGATAATACGGCTCAGCTAAAGCATGGAATTCATCCAATGACAGGGCACGGATATGTTCCCCATTCAACCAGTTCAGCTTATCAAAGGAAAATGCTGCGCTGGATTTATTGATCCGATCCACACTGAAAATCCCTCCCAAATCGGTTAGTGTGAAATATTCCTGATCGGTTCCGGGATTCCAACCCAACAGCACGATGTAATTGACGATTGCTTCCGGCAAATAACCCATTTTCACAAGGTCCTCAAAAGAGGGATCACCCAATCGCTTGCTGAACTTGCTGCCGTCCTCTTTAATGATCAGCGGCAAATGGACATACTCCGGAATATCCCAACCAAAGCTCTCATAAAGCAAGTTATATTTCGGTGTCGAAGACAGGTATTCCTGGCCGCGCATCACATGGGTGATCGCCATCAAATGATCATCAACAACATTGGCAAAATTATAGGTTGGAAAACCATCCGACTTCAGCAAAACCTGGTCATCAAGCTGTGAATTTTCAACGGTGATTTCGCCGTAAACATGGTCTACAAATGTGGTGCTCCCCTCGTCAGGAATACGCTGGCGAACCACAAAGCTTTCGCCTGCAGATAATTTTTGTTCAATTTCTTCTTGTGTCAGCAGTCGGCAGGGATCTCTTCGGACGGGGCCTTCATCTTCAACCGTTTGAGCCTCTTTTTTACAAAAACAACGATAAGCTGCACCTTTTTCGATTATGATATCGGCATACTTTTTGTAAATCGGTAAGCGTTCAGATTGGACATAAGGACCGTAACCGCCATCCTTCCCCGGACCTTCATCATAAACCAAGCCTGCCAGCGCAAGACCGCTGTATATCGCAGCCAGGGCTTCAGGCACATTTCGTTCCTGGTCTGTATCCTCAATGCGCAAAATGAACACACCGTCATTGCGTCGGGCGGTCAGGTAAGCATAAAGCGCTGTTCGCAAATTGCCAATATGCATGTATCCGGTTGGGCTGGGGGCAAATCTTGTTCGTACCATCTTTCGGTGACCTTTCATTATTTTTTATTATCTGTCCAAAAAAATCCTACCACAAAAGACTGCTGATTGTTCGTTGATATTGACGCCTACCCCTGGGTGCAGTGGCTATTCATGAGTGAAAACCCGGATCAATCTAGCAAAGTTTGGGGAATGACAAAAACCGTTGCAAAGCCTTGCTGGAAGCCCGGTGATAAGTTCTCCTCAAATTTATCCAAATTGAGGGCATATGTGCTCATTTCAAGGCTGCCCACAAAAATATAATTGATTTGATAGCGCTGGATAATTTCCAGAGCTGCTAACCAATCTGGCGTTTCATATAAAGTTCGGATATCCGGTTCGCGGCTGCCAACTTCCTCATAGCCACCCCGCCACTGTCCTTCGTGTCCAGGCCAACCCAGAACAGCAGGCTGACCGCTTAAGGTGGAAACCCGTGCATAACCCGAATATTGCCCACCGATCGCCTCTGCGACAACGCCATCCGGCGCCTTTGACAGCCAGTCAATCGCAGCTGCCTCATCTGGTTGATATTGCACATAATAAGCGCCTGCATCCAGGGTAAATCCCTGAGATGCCTGAAAACCGTTCGTTTTTTCTTCATAAGCCAGTGCCGGGTAAATCAGACCCAGTAGAAGGGAAATAACGATCAAAATTCTTGAGATAAGCTTGCCGTCTTTGATGATCAACACTGCACCAAATGCCGCAGCCAGGGACCACAGCATCCACGCCTGATAGTAAAACTTAAAAATCGTATTCATCCGGGCGCCAAAGCTATCCCGCAGGTAAACAAATTCCGGCGCAATCACCATGACGGCTCCCAAAACAATCATTAATAAAACGAAGGGAAAAGGAGAAGGTTTATCATCACCCAAATCCTGCTTTACAGCCGTGCCCAGGAGATATGCCAGTCCGAGGCCCAACAAAAGTGCTAAAGTCAACAATCCAAAGCCATGGCTCAGGCGATGTTTGAGGGCTGACAGAAGGATGCCGCCCAGGCTCGTCTGCCCCTGGGCTGCGATCATTTGCTGACCAATATCCATGTTGGCAATCACTATCCCCAAAAGTATCGAAACCATGTATAGAACCACGATCAGAACCAGTGCAAGTACAGCTCCTCTCCGCCAATTCGCCTTTTCTCTTTTACGCAGCATATAGCCAAAAAACAAAAACAAGGGGATAAAAAGCGCTCCAAACATCAACCAGATATAAAGCCCACGGGTTGGATAGTAGATATTTGGTAAAATCCCACCGGCCTGGGACTGGAAACTGATTAAAAATGGTGCATAAAGGCCTAAGGAGAAAATCCCCAAGGGGAGTGCCAGCAGCAAGAATTCACCAAACCGCTGCCACGACCAACCCTTTTGGAAGACACGGTTCAAAACAAAAGACCCGGTCAATAAGGCAAAATAGACGGGGAGGTCCCAGGTGTTAAGAAAAGCAATCCCACCCAATATAACCGCACTGAGAAAAAATTGGTCCAACCGGTATGGCGGAACAAAACCAAGTATTTTCGTCCTGCCGCTCATCCCACCAAGGAAAATATTTAATGACAATCCAATCACCAGCATCACAAAGGGCATCACCAGTACGTGGGGGTGCAAATCACCCAAAACGAAGGAAAAAGCCGGGAATTCATCTATTGGCGAAAGGCTGCTGACATTGCCAAGCAAATCAATATCCTGGATCACACGGGAAGCCTGCCACCACCACCAAAACCGCTGTGGTATCAGGGTCAGCGGTGGGCTCGGCGGCTGATTGAGGCTCTCAATATTGATCCACCGCCAAAACTGGGATGTCCCTGTGCTCAAATCCCAGCCAATGCCGCGCTGATGGAGCATTTCGAGGATCACCTCAAGGTTGCTGACAAACAACAAAAATACAGGACCCAATAGCGCCCAGGATATCGCCTCAATTACTTTCTTGATTTGACGACCCAACAAAACAAGCAGGTTGTAGAGGATGCCGTAGGCGCCCACAGCACTCATGCCAAAGACCAGCGCCAGCATTAAATTAAAAGCTGCACCACCGCTGGTGCCGGTCAACTTTGCGATCATCCCTGCAAGGATATACCCGAAATGGTAATAAGAAATTGAATATCCGGATAACCAGGGATCCATTGGTGGAAACGATTCCGAGTTGAGGATGGCATTGATAAATGCCAGTTCCATAGGTTTTTCTGTGCCGGTTGCTTCAGGGTTCGAAGCTCGCACCAGGATCATAAATAGAAAAGCCGTTATAAAAACAATTTCGGTGACAAGGATTAAACGCCAATGGGACTTGATCCAATCCCAAATTTCGTGACGCTTTCCCCATCCTGACCAAATACTGATCCCAAGCAGAATGACCAGGGAAAACAGAATGCCGCCGGGTTGGTGTTGCAATAAATTGAATGATGTCAAAAACCAGAAGCCAAACCCCCACAACAGCAACCCAAGGATGCGGCTGAAAACATACCCACGATCAGAGAGTTTGGAAAACAGGCGAAATGCGAGTGGAAATGTGAGCCAACCCAAAATAAGGCTGAGTATGACCCAGGACAAGACAGAAATGATCATTAGGGTTCCTTGATATATTCATTGATATTGGCATGTAAATTGCCATTACTTGTTTTCATGCTATTCCTATTATAACCAAAAGCACCTGTCAAACTCTGCCTGCTAAGATTTTCAAACATATTGTCATTTTAGTGATCTCTTTCTGGAACAAAATACCTATTCGATACGTTTATAATTATATTGGCCTGCTCGTTTTAAGGAAATATTATGGCAAGTTTGCAACCTATTGAAAAATCTTCAACTCGCTTCAATCGCAAGATCAATCGTGCAGAGAAAAAACACCACGGGCGATTTGGCTCGCCCACTTTATGGGTCAGCCTTTGTGCCCTCCTCATACTTCTGCCAGTCCTGGTCTGCAGTGGAGTGATCATTTACTTCCAGGTTCGACAATTGAATTTACCCGGCGTGTTCGTTTACGATAAGCCGGTGGGCATGATGAGCATACAGGAAACTTCCGACTTGATAGATCTCACCTGGAATAAGAACCGTCGAATCAATCTCACATCAAATGCTGACCCTGAAATTTCTTACTGGGTTTCGCCGGCAGAACTGGGCTTATGGGTTGATCCCCAGGATACTGCTGATGCTGCTTATGCTGTTGGACGAAGCAAGGCGCCATTGAAAGACATTCGCACCTCCATACAGGGTAAGCCTGAAGTCATTTTCCCTGTCCTTTATTTTGACGAAACCATCGCAAGAGAAACACTGGCAAAATTTGCGAAATCCATTGACATCGCACCGATCGATGCCCAAATCGAATACAAAGATGGACAGTGGCTTGCCCATGAAAGTGCCGAAGGGCAAAAACTTGATATCGACAGCACTATCCAGAGCCTGGTTGAAGACGCCTTCAACATTTTGTTGACCGGGACACATTTTTTAGATCTCAAGCCCCAATCCCCCGCCGTCTTTGATTTATCCCCGGTTGTAGATGAAATTGAGGCTGTTATCTCACAGGACCTCAGCCTGACTGCTTATGATCCGATACAGAATGAAAGCTTCAAATGGTCAGTGCCTGTAGAAATTAAACAAAGCTGGGTGTCCGTTAATCCTGAGGATTATTCTGTGAGCATTACGTACAACCAGGAGGAAGTAAAAGATTTAATCAAAACATGGGAAAAAGAGCTTGGTGAGGGGCGCTCATTTGACGGTTTGCAGGAAGAGAATGTCATCAAAGGCTGGGAAGAAGGACAATCACCCCACCTGATGCTCAGGCATAATCCCACTAGCTACACCGTTAGCCCGGGCGAGAGCTTATGGTCAATCTCGCTCAAATTAGGCATGCCCATGTATCACATCATGGCAGCAAATGAAGGACTGACGACCAACAACATCAAGAGTGGGATGGTATTGAACATCCCTTCAAAGAATATCCTGCTTCCCTTGCCTGTTGTGGAAAACAAACGTATTGAAGTTGACATCAGCGAACAACGCATGACGGTCTATGAAAATGGGGAAATTCGGAACACCTACATCGTCAGCACCGGCGTCTCAAATTCACCCACAATGGCAGGCATATTCCAGGTTCAAACCCACGAGCTGAACGCCTATGCCTCCAATTGGGATTTGTACATGCCGCATTTCATGGGCATTTATGAGGCATGGCCCGGTTTTATGAACGGCATACACGGCTTACCCCTCCTTTCCAGCGGTCAGCGCTTGTGGGCAAGCACCTTGGGTTCACCTGCATCCTACGGCTGCATTATTTTAGATCTGGCAGCAGCTGAAGATTTGTACACCTGGGCGGAATCCGGTGTTGTGGTGGAAATCGTAAGATAGTCCAATTATTCTGTTAAAATTTATTACAGGAAATTTTAATCTCAGCCGCTATCCCTCTCAGGTTATGCGGCGCTGTTTTGCTTTTCAATAAATTAACAATGAATGAAAATTTTCATACTGGAACATAACTTGCAAGAGTGAATGTTGAACTGAAACATTATTTTCTTGGGAAGAAAAAATAATCCGTGGAAATTGATTTATCCTATCTCACCAATATTCTCATAAGCCCTCCAGGTAATTTACTTTATCACCTGGTGATCAGTCTTTCCCTGGTTTTGATTGCTGGACTGGCAATTCCCGGACTTAACCTCGAGAATAACGAAGACCGTGCCCGACATATACTTGTCGGCTGCAGCACCATTTTATTGATCCACATCGTTTTATTTTCAGCCAGTCTGGTTCAGGGCTTGACCCCTTTCACCTTTTCACTGCTTGAATCCCTTGCAAGTACTTTAATGATCATCTGGCTGTTTTGGATTTTCCACGAAGATGACCCGAACTTCTTCCTGACAGGGGTGAACATTTTCCTGACCCTGGCTTTTTTCATCATTTCAACCGTAATTTTGATCATGACAAACCTTAGTGATGCTCAAGGTAATTTTGACCCTGACATGGTCATTATTTCATGGCAGCTTGGCGCTATTTTGCTAATCGCCCTCGGGTTGGTTCTGACTTTCATAAAGCGCCCGTCCCAGTGGGTCATCGCTGTTTGTATTATGCTTGTGCTTGCCTTAGGCCATGCCCTTGAGATTATTCTGATAGACTCGTTGGCACTCAAGTTAGGTGCCGTTCGCCTGGCGCAGATATTAAGTCTGCCATGGACAATCGTCATCGTACAGCGTTTCTCAAAGAGCCAATCTAATAAAGTCGAAACCCACGAGACACCAAAAATGCCGTCTGAAGAACAGC
The DNA here is from genome assembly GCA_016841525.1 of Anaerolineaceae bacterium. GTDB lineage: Bacteria > Chloroflexota > Anaerolineae > Anaerolineales > Anaerolineaceae > Brevifilum. The sequence continues at coordinate 491,228 of JAENYZ010000002.1, read as the reverse complement.
GAGTGGATACCAAACCCACATTAATTGAATATCTTTTAAGTGTGCCTTTGCAAGAAACGCAGCAGGGTAAATACAAGGCTGTTGCTCGGGCTCTCAGCCTGGGGTCACTCGCAGATATTTGCTGTTTATTTAAATTGAACAAAGAAAATGATACATTTGAGATAATCGCAGGTTATGACCTGATAAGGGAAGTTTTCTTAGACCGGGCTGTTTTTCCAACCGACTCCCTGCCCCATATTCTTAAGACCTGGCAGGAAAATCGAATATTAAAACTATCGCAATCCTTCACTGAAGGACGAGATTTTGAGACCTTAACTTCATTGATCAATTATCCTCGTCTTGGGAACATGTTTGCCTACCCCCTACCCTCAGATGAAGAGCCATTAGCTGGTGGGGTGATTTTGTTAACACCCTATACAGAGAGAACCTGGCAACGTGGTACAACATCCTTATTTGACCAAATTAGACCAACACTGGGCAGTGTTCTTTTTTCACCCGATGATTATGAACAATTACAGATCGAGCTCACAAAAGCTGAAGAAAAAATCCAGCAACTCATCATTAAAAAAGATGCCCTGCAGGCAGACCTTTTAGAAAAAGAATTCACGATCGAAAACCTGGAATCTGCACTGAAGCAATGGAAGGCAAGATTCCAGATCGAAAAGCTTGAGTCCGTCAATCGCATTGAAAAATTACAGGAGCAAATTGACCAGTTCTCTGCCCAACCTGAGGATCACAGTGATATTTCCTCAAAGCTGGAACAAATGGCAGAGAAAATTCGTCAATTAAACAGTGAAAGGGATCAGCTCAAGAAAGAATTAGCAAAAGCGGAAGCCCTGATTAACACCTTAAATATCGAAAAAGGGCAAACCGGTCCAATTCGCCTGTCGATGGAGACGCAAGTTGTCAGCCTGGATTCTATCCTTGCGAACGTCAGGCTGAAAATCGCATCTCAACTGGCAGCTTTAAGTATCGATCTTGAAATTGTGAATCCTGACGGGCATCAAATGATCAAAGTGGACCCGGAACTGACCCAGGCAACCTTATTTGGGCTGCTTGATAACGCAATTAAAGCTTCAAGCCCAGGTGGAAAAGTCCAGGTCAGCCAGAATTTGTCCCTGGAGACTGGCATGCTAATAATTCAGGTCACGGATTATGGCGAAGGCTTAACGCCTGAGGAGCAAAAATCCCTTTTCAGCGCTGAGCCAGAGATGAACCCGGGCATCGGCAGCATCCATTCCATTCGGGAAGCCATACGAGCAATTCGGGTTCTCAATGGCAAGATCTGGCTCAAAAGCAAGAAAGGTGAGTTTACGACCTTCCGCGTGCAGTTGCCCGTGAGAATTATTGATTAAAATAAACAACAATAAGTTATAATTGATTAGATTAAGAATACAATAAAAAACATTGCTGTCAGAATAGGTGAATTATGAGTTCGAGAAGAAATGAAATTAGAAAGCAAAGAAAAAATCGTCCGCCTAAGATCCTTGAGATCTTTTCCGTACTTATATTTGTGACATTGATTGGCGTGCTGGGTTTTATCCTGGTGTCAGGAATATCTGCAAATAAAAGCCCGGGCTTAGCCTATACTTACGCAATGCAAACCAAACAGGCAATGGAACAAGCCCAGATCACCCCAACACCATTTCAACCAATTTCGGATGAAACAGAAGGCGGATCAGACCCGATCGGAACACCAGAACCAGGCGGCAGCCCTGAGACATCGCCGACATCAACATTGAGGGCATTACAAAAGCCAGAAGGCCAGGTGAATATCCTCTTGCTGGGTTCTGACGCCAGGCCTGACGAAGGCGGTTTCCGAACGGACATCATCGTGTGGGTATCTCTTAATCCTAAAGATGGTTTTGTCAGTGCAGTCTCCTTCCCCAGGGATTTATATGTGTATATCCCGGGATATGGTGAAAACCGGATCAACGTGGCTTTTCCACGCGGCGGATTTGATCTCTTGGCAGATACCTTCGAGGAAAATTTCGGCATTCGACCGGATCATTACCTGCTGGTTGATTTCAATGGATTCAAATCAGTGATCAACAATCTTGGGGGAATTACCGTCCAAACTGAAAAGGGCTTAAGTGATTCCTGCGCCAAATGGATCAATCCAAGTGGGTGGTGCAGTGTTGGCCCCGGTTCCGTACATATGAATGGTGAATTAGCATTGTGGTACGCCAGGTCGCGTTATTCTACCAATGATATTGATCGTGCAAGGCGTTCCCAGGAAGTAATTAAAGCGATATTCAACCGCTTGATGAGTTTAGACATTATTGTCAAAACACCCGACCTTTACAATGCTTATATCGACTATGTTGATACCGACATCAAATTAACCGATGTTCTTGGCCTTTTGCCGTTAGCCAACGAGATCAACAAGAATGGTGATATCCGATCCTATGTCATTGGCTATGACCATGCCTATGATTGGTTGACAATGCAAGGCGCCCAGGTGCTTGTCCCGGATTACGATAAAATCAGGGATGTGATGATTGAAGCCTTTCAATTGCAATAAAGCTTATTGACAAGGATTGTCGTTTGGTTTAAACTAAGATTATTCACGACTACACGAATAAAAACAAAGAGGTGTCATGACTAATCAAACGACAGAAAAAGGTACGCCTGCACATCTAACAGAGAATTCTCTCCTCCAGCCTGCTATCCAGGCCTGGAGGTTTTATTTAAATGACCAGGGGCGTTCTCCGCATACCGTTAAAGCGTTCATTGCTGATCTTAACTTACTCGACGATTTTCTACCGCCAGACCAAACCCTGGGAGAAATTTCTCTCAAGGACCTCGAGAACTTTACGGACTGGCTCGAAAATGATCGGGGTGTTCCCTGCAGCCCCAAAAGCCTTTCACGACGCATCACATCGCTAAAAAGCTTCTTCCGATGGCTGCAAAATAGCGCAGTCTTACTGGTCGACCCCGCAGACAAACTTGTCCAGCGCTCGGTGACCAGCCCCCTGCCCGATATCCTATCACCGGAAGAAATCGAAAAAGCCTTAGCGACTGCGAGGGATTTTCGGTACGGGGAGCAGCCCGATGCCCGTCCATATACTTTATTTAAATTGCTGCTTGAAACAGCCATCAAAAAAGGGGAATGCCAGAGCATTGCCCTGAAACATCTTTCCCTTGAAGACCCTGAAAAAGCCTTCGTTTTTATTCGTTATACCAATCCCCGCTATCGATACAAGGAAAGAAAAATCCCCCTTACAAAGGATTGGGTTGAATCCTTCAACGAATATGTAAATCAATACGAACCGGAAGAACGCCTTTTCCCATGGACTCCACGACGCCTGGAATACATTTTAGAAGACATCACGGAAGCTGCCGGCCTTGAAAAACGCATCTCATTTGACATGTGCCGATGGACCAGTGTATTACAGGATTTGATTGACGGAGTCGAATCCGACAAGATCAGGCAAAAATTAGGTGTTTCAAAAATTCAATTTCGAGAAATTCACCAAAAATTGCGAAAATTAGCCTTGCAGCAGGGCTTTTACCTTACCGAAGAGCCTGGTGAAACTTAAACCAGCGTTCGAATTTTTATAGTGCGATATCAGGATTTATTACTGGGTGATCTTGCGCACTAGCTTCAAGTGTAAAATTTTTTGTGTGTTTGTTGTGATCTTGAAAGCTTCAGAAGGCCTTAAGCCCGCCACCCAGACAATTTCATCTCCCGAATACACTAACGGCCAAAGATCCCGAACATGTTCCGGGATCTTTTCATTAATGAAAAAATCCTTAAGTTTTTTGGTGTGACCAGGCATCCCCAACGGCTGCCACCGGTCTCCAGGCTGACGTCCCCGCACCATCAGTGGCATTTCTAACAAATCAAAATCCAGCCAGGCTTCGTTTGGATCCAGGGTGCTTGCCTTATCAAAGTCACCAGATTTGACTTCGGTAATCAACTTTGCTTGCAGTGACCATCCATGCCTTAAGAGTACGGGCTTTTGAAGATTTAAAGTAAACTCTGAATCCGCATTTCGCAGCAAGGGCAAATCCCAGTCTGGTAAATCACTCCCCCAGGATTTGATGATCAAAGTATCATCAATTTTTGCAAGATTCAACCGGGCAATAAAATCTATTTCGCCATTTTGTGAAGGATCATTCACAAAAGCCAATCCTCTTTCTACAGCGTCATAACCAACATCCCGTAAATCCGGGCGAAGCAAGGAAATAGCAAATCTTAACAACCTTCGCTGAAGTGCTGTCGGATGCTTGGTCACCACGGCAATGTTAAGGATAATGCGGGCTTGATTTTGATTTACCAGGCAATCTTTCCAGGCGGTTTGCGCTTGTTCATCTAAAAACCGGTCTTCTTCTCGCAGAACATCCGACATTCGCCAAATAACATTTCTGATCTGGGGATTGTATTTTTCCAACTCAGGGATCAATTCATGGCGCAGCCTATTTCGAAAATAGGTCACATCCTGGTTGGTATGATCAACCCGCACCTCAACGCCCAATTCATCAAGGAAGGTCTCAATCTCAATTCGCCATATCCCAAGCAGCGGGCGGACGAGTGGAATGCTGGAGTCCCACAGGGAAATGAAATTTTTATATACCATGCCTGTCAGACCCGGCAAGGCTGACCCCCTCAGAAAATGCATCAGGACCGTTTCAACCTGGTCATCCGCATGATGCCCGACTGCAACAGCTTGTGCGCCAATTTTCCTCGCTTCTTCAAATAAAAATATATAACGCACATGCCGGGCAGCCTCTTCGATGGTCTGACCCCGCAACTCAGCCGCCTTCCCCACATCCACGCGTTTGCGAACAAATGCCAATCCGCGTGAAGCAGCCAAATCTTCAATGAATTCCGCATCCTCTCTGGACGCTGCGCGCAAACTGTGATCAAGGTGTGCAATCTTGAGTTGAAAACCCAGAACCTCCAGCCCAAACATCAAAGCCAGGCTGTCTACGCCGCCAGACACGCCCACCAGAATCGGTTTTTCAGGTACTAACCCGCATTTTTCTATCGCCGCATATTTTAGATCATCCAAAAACATATTCAAATTATAGCACCCCGGGAAACGAGAAGGTGAATTGGGGTATACTTCACAGAGAGATTAAAAATAAATGACGAATTTACCAAAAATCATCGGTTTGACAGGAAATATTGCCACCGGAAAAAGTGTGGTGGGTCAAATGCTGGCAAATTCTGGCGGTCTTGAAATCGATGCTGATGTCGTTGCCAATCGCATGCTTTATCCTGGTGCGCCTACCTTTCGACCTGTTATTGAGGCTTTTGGGGACGGGATATTAACAAAAAACGGCAGAATTTCGCGAAAGAAATTAGGAAAACTTGTATTTTCGGACCCCAAACAACTTGAAAAACTCGAAAAGATTGTCCATCCCGAAGTCACAAAATCCATCAAGACACGCATCGAAGAGACGTCCCAATCCTTTGTGGTCATTGAAGCCATTAAGCTCCTTGAATCTGATCTTTTTGAAATTTGTGATGTGCTTTGGGTCAGTCATGCTTCCATTTCACATCAAATGGAACGTCTCCTGAAGAGCAGGAATCTGAGTAAAAATGATGCCAATGACAGGATTCAGGCGCAGCCTCCGCAATCTGAGAAACTAAATCGAGCCGATGTTGTTATTTATACTGAAGGCAGTTTCAAACAAACATGGCAGCAAGTCCAGGACACGCTTGCGGGTACAATGATTGGCAATGAAAGCCCAATAAGATCCGTGCCATTCAGATCTGGTGATTGGTATTTCCCGGATGTGAATGCCATTCATCAAGATGATATCGAAATGTTCTTGCAATCCCGACCGGAAAACAATCTATCGGATTGGTATACCATCTTAGGTTCAAGAATTGTTCTGCCTGCGCTAAAAGAAGATCGACTTAAAGGTCTCCTTTTGTGGGATAACTGGAATTTTTCTGCAGCTTTTGACCGTTGGATTGCAAATGATCAGCAAAGGCTTTCAGAAAAACCAATTCTTAATGCATTTTATTATCAAATTGAACAGCAGGAATGTGAAGTAATTCTTATTACAATAGACAAAGCACTAAAAAATTCCTTATTTCCTGCTAAAATTGGATTTAGAAAGTTTATGCCTGATGAATTGCCTTATCCTGCATGGCAGGAGGCAGCATCAAAGATTGTTGATGATGATGAAGAAATTTGGATAAAATTATTAAAAGAGCCTGTAGAAATTATTGATAAGTGAAAAACCTTAAAGCGGCAAAAGTATGACACAAATTCTTAACGACATCTCTTTCTTGATTCAGCGATTTCGATGGACCGATCTCCTGGATATTATTCTTGTAACAGCAGTCTTCTACATTCTCTTGCTGCTACTGCGGGATACAGAAGCCCTTGTCCTTTTACGCGGTGTATTCTTTATTATCATCCTGCTGGTGTTGTTTACCAGCCTGGTTGACCTGCCTGCTTTCTCATGGTTGATCAGTGCTGTATTGCCTGCCCTTGTTTTTGCAATCCCTGTTATTTTCGCTCCAGAAATTCGGCGTGCACTTGAGCGCGTTGGCAGGGCTGGCAATGTGAGCTTTCTTGCAAGGTCAAGAATGATATCTGAGGAACAATTCATAGAAACCCTCAACGCTATCATTCAAGCGTCCGGACGACTTTCTGAGCGTCATCATGGTGCATTAATTGTGATCCAGCGCATGCAAGGTCTGGTTGAATATGCCGAGACAGGTGTTCCAATGCATGCCGTTGTCACACCTGAATTATTATTACAAATCTTTTATCCAAATACACCTTTACATGACGGCGCAGTCATTATTGTTAATAACGAAGTCCGGGCAGCATCCTGCGTTATGCCCCTCTCAGCCAGCGGTGTATTAAACCGCTCACCTGAACGGACAATGGGCTTACGGCACCGCGCTGCCCTGGGTATTTCAGAGGTCAGTGACGCCATTGCTGTTGTCGTTTCAGAGGAGACAGGCAGCATCTCAATTGCTCATAATGGAAAAATGATTCGACGATTGAACATGGAAAGATTACAAAACACACTGCATGCTTTCTTCCAGCCGACGGAATTTGAAGCTGGAAAGAGCTTGTGGGCTCGTTTATTAGCTCTCATCAACATCAAAGAGCCAAAAGAAAAACATGGGGGGCAGTCATGAAGCAAACACGAAAGCTCATTAGCAATCTGCCCACATTACTCACAGCCCTCGTATTTGCGGTGGGTGTGTGGGTTTTTGCGGTTACCCAGGCAGACCCGACGGTCACACAAACTTATCCCCAACCTATAGAAATTGAGGTTATCGGGTTGGATCCATCTTTGACCATTGTCAACGACATCTCACGGCAGGTCAGCCTGACAATTCGTGCGCCTTCATCGGTATTAAGTCAGCTTCAAATCGACCGAAACATGATCGATGTAACGCTGGATCTCTCCGGCCTTGAAGCTGGCGTCCATACCCTGACACCCCAGGTCAACATCAGCCTTTCGCCTACCGAGGTGGTTCGTTTGAACCCTGCGACAGTGTTTGTCGAACTCGATTCAATCATCACCAAACAATTCCCGATCCAGGTAAATATGCTTGGTAATCCTGCCATTGGTTTTGATGTGGAAACACCAGCCTTAGCCCAGGACACCGTCATAATCTCCGGGCCAGAATCGGTTGTCAGTTCCATAAATAAGGTCATAACCGAGGTAAGCATTGTGGATGTCTCAGAGGATATCCAACGAACAGTGGACCTGGTTGCACTCGATGCCCAGGGAAACCAAATTGAAGGGCTCAGCATGACACCGAGCAGCGTCCAGGTAAGCATCCCGGTCACCCAGCGCGGCGGCTATCGTACCGTGGTCGTGAAGATCGTCACCAGCGGCCAAATCGAATCCGGCTACCGGTTGACAAATATTTTCTCTAACCCGCCCACGGTCACCATCTATTCTTCAAATCCTCAGCTCGTGGAAAGCATCCCCGGGTTTGTCGAGACAACACCTATTAACCTCAATGGGGCAAACCAGGATATGGAAATACGGGTATCCCTGAACCTGCCTGAGGGGATTAATGTGGTCGGCAGTCAGAACATCACCGTACAGATTGGGATCGATCCAATCGAAAGCAGCGTCAGCTTTACTAATATCCCTGTGCAAATTGAGGGGTTGGCAGTCGGATTGAATGCAACGGTTTCTCCAGAAAATGTCGATGTCTTCCTTTCTGGACCGATTGACGTGCTTGATGATCTCAGTTTGGAAAACCTGGTTGTGATCATCAACCTCGAAGACAGAGATCCTGGCACCTATACCCTGGCACCTGAAATCCAGTTAGAAAATGGAGATATTAACGTGGATGCCATCCTGCCAAACACCATTGAGGTAACCATATCCAACTAAAATTCTTGAAGTAAGAAAGACTCAATTTAAAAATCGACTTCTAAAAAGATTCTGAAAATTTTTTCAGAATCTTTTTTATGTTCCTATGCTCTGGGAAATACAAATGCCAACTTACTACCTAACGGGACTGTCTCAAAAGTTTTAGATAGTGATTTTGAATAGAAACCATTATTCAAACATATCGATAATATCAGATACATTAATCATCCGCAGCGCGGGTTTCAACCCGCTTTGAAAAAACTATCCAACATTATTTTGTCCTAATAGTAATATTATTATCAGGATAAAATTGCGGACTGAAGTCCGCACTCCGATATTAGAAATAAATATTTAAGATCAACTGTACAAGATTGATTTTTCAAAATGACTATAGAAAAAAATGAAATTTGCGCCAAAGAGTTACCTTTTTGGGACAGCCCTTATTTGTTTTTCTATTGGAAAATTCAGCGAGCAATTTTTCTTCTTGAATGTTTTTCCCTAGAAAACCCTTTTTTCCATCGATAGCAGATTAATCCCTATCCAATCGGGTATAATCACTTCCTATGGCTAAACCTGTAATTGCCCTTGTGGGCAGACCCAATGTTGGAAAAAGCACTCTCTTCAACCGCTTGACGGGAGAACGTCTGGCGATTGTTGACGAGATTCCCGGCACCACCCGTGACCGCCTTTTGGCTGAAGCGGATTGGAGCGGTTATTTCTTCTATGTCATGGATACCGGCGGTATAGACCCCACCAAGACAAAGGGGCAAAAACCGCTGTCCATCGGCTCACATGATTTCATCGATCAAATTCGTGACCAGGCCGAATTAGCAATCCAGGAATCTGACGTGATCCTGTTTGTCGTCGATGGACAAACCGGCGTTACTCCTGCAGACCACGAAATTGCTGAGATATTACGAAAAATGCAAAAGAAAGTGGACGGCCAATTCAAGCCGCCCATTATCCTTGTTGTTAATAAAGGCGAAAGTGCTAAGATTCGCCAATTGGTGGCTGAGTTCTATGAGCTTGGTATGGGCGAACCTTTTGCTGTTTCCGCTCTCCATGGCACAGGCACTGGTGATCTGCTCGATGAAGTCGTCAAACACATAGAAGCTATCGATGAGGATACTGAAGAGGACAATTCCGCTAAAATTGCCATCGTCGGAAAGCCCAATGTTGGCAAGTCCAGTTTGCTCAATAAAATTGTGGGACGAGAACGTGCCATTGTCAGCGACATACCGGGCACAACCCGGGACGCGGTTGACACAACCCTCGTTTACAATAATATCCCGGTGACATTGATCGATACAGCTGGCATTCGCCGGCGCGGTAAAGTTTCGCCGGGGGTTGAAAAATTCAGCGTTGTCCGCAGTATGAAGGCGATTGAGCGAGCTGATGTTGCTATCCTGGTCATCGATGCAACCACCAGCATTACTGTACAGGATACCCATATTGCTGGTTACATCAAAGATGCCTGGAAAAGCGCGGTGGTTGCGGTCAACAAGTGGGACCTTGTTGAGAAAGACACCTACACCATCAATGATTACACCAGCCACATTCGCGAGGAACTGAATTTCATGGACTACGTGCCAATGATCTTCATTTCAGCCCTGACCGGGAAGCGCGTTGACCAGGTGCTGCCCCTTGCACTGCAGGTTCAGGAAGAAAGACTGGTTCGTCTGACGACCTCCCAAATCAATAAAATAATCCAGCGTGCACAGGACATGCATCCGGCACCTTCGAAAACAGGGAAAGCCTTGAGAATCTACTATGGGACACAGGTTCGAAGCGATCCTCCAACTTTTATGCTCTATGTTAACGACCCTGCTCTTGCACATTTTACTTATCTGCGTTACCTTGAAAATCAGATCCGAAAGGATTATCCTTTCGTAGGTACGCCTGTTCGATTGGTGCTGAAAAAGCGTCGAGATTAGGCTTTACTATTAAGGGGCCTGGATTATAATGATTAAGTCAAACCAGGATGGTTATAACTCAATAAGGTTCATGAGCGGAAAATATGTTAGATAGATACCAAACAGAACAAGATATCGACAATACCCAACCAATAAATAACAAAAAATCAAAACGGTCAAGCTGTTTTGGCTTTGTGGTTGATACGGTTGAAACGATTCTGCTTGCATTAATCCTGTTCCTGGTGATTAACGCCCTATCGGCACGTGTTCGCGTTGAGAACATCAGCATGAAACCGACCCTTCAGCCTGGAGAATTTCTCCTGGTCAACCGTGTAGCTTACAAAATCGGCGAACCTGCCATCGGTGATATCATAGTCTTTCATGCGCCTGGCGCCAGCGATTTAGATTACATCAAACGTGTCGTTGGTCTGCCTGGTGATCATGTGAAAATTGGGGACGGTGTGGTTTACGTGAACGACCAGCCGCTTTACGAACCTTATATCTCAGATCCCCCAAGGTACAGCGGCGAGTGGGATGTTCCCCCTGGACAGCTTTTTGTTCTCGGCGACAATCGCAATAACTCAAGCGACTCCCACATGTGGGGTTTTGTCCCATATGAGGATGTTGTGGGTCGGGCTTTGTTAATTTACTGGCCCTTACAGGAAGCAGGTTTATTAACCGGTCGGGACATTGTTCAGGCCGTACAAAATTAATCATCAATAGTGATAAAATAAAGCTTGAAATATCTAAAAGAGGCTGTACAATAAATCTCAAAAACAATATGACTGAAAATATTTCCTCGACCGAACCCCAAACGATCCAGCCATGCATGCATTGCCAGGGCGGGAGAAAAAGGCTGAAAACTGCCACGCTAATGACCTGGCTTGGGGATGACTTGATCACAGTCCCAAATTTCCCAGCCTGGATTTGCGATATTTGCGGTCACCGCAATTATGACACACAGGCTTTAGCCCAATTGAGCCTGATGCTCAACCCGGACGCTGGCACCCCAATTCATACGCCCGTGAAACCAGCCGGGAAAAAACCGTCAGCCAACACACCTCCCCCAGCATAAGCTGATCTATAAAAAATCAAAGACATGCCCCGATCCTTAATTATTAGGTCGGGGCTAAATTTTTAATTTAATATATTTGTCAAAAAAATTGATTTTCCTTAGTTTTTAATACAAGCTTGTAAACATTGTTTATATGCCTGAATACCAATTACAAATCACCACTCACCAATCACATTTATTTTTTAATTTCCCCTTGCAATTCATCCTGATTTAATATTTTCCTGCACCTCAAAAAATTGACTAATTATAGTAGCCGTGCTATGATTTTAAGAGGATTTATCATTTTTTTTGCACCTTAAAAGGAGTCTTTCATAATGTCTATTGAACTTATCTCCCGAATTATCGGGTTCATTCTTTTTGTTATTGCAGGCGCATTTTTAGGGGAACCCCTAGGCTCAATAATCAACGAAATTTGGAAAGCAAGCCCCCTTTCCACGATCATTTATCAAATTATTGCAGCCGCTGTGATGGGGATTTTAGGTTTTCTTATTGCGCCATGGATTTCCATTAAACCTGTTAATGCTATTCGAAAGCAATTGAGCAAATTATCAGCTCATTCGCTCTTTTATGGTTTAATTGGGTTGATCTTTGGTTTGATCACTGCAGCACTCCTGGCTTATCCAATCTCATTACTGCCGTCACCCTTTGGCAGCATCGTCCCATTTATCGCTGTATTATTATTTGGATACCTGGGCATTGTGCTCTTCGTCTCCAGGGAGAAGGACTTGCAGAAAGTATTTCGCTCTTTCTCAAAGGGCGGGGCAGACGCAGATGACAGAATAGATACCACAGGTTTGCAGGACACACGACGAATCCTAGTTGACACCAGTGCCATTATTGACGGACGCATTGCCGATATCGCTAAAACGGGTTTCATTCCCGGCCGATTATTGATTCCCCGATTTGTTCTCAATGAACTGCAGTATGTCAGCGATTCTGCGGATAACCTCCGTCGGCAGCGAGGCAGACGCGGGATGGAAGTGTTGGCGGAACTGCAAAAAGAGACTGCTGTTCCGGTCACCATCACCGATATCGATGTCGAAGGCGTCCGCGAAGTTGACGAAAGGCTGGTAGTGCTTGCAAGGCAGTTAAGCTGCCCGATCCTGACCAACGATTACAACCTAAATCGTGTCGCCGAATTGCAAGGCGTCACCGTCCTTAATATCAACGAATTAGCCAACGCTGTTAAAGCAATCCTGCTTCCTGGCGAAACCCTGGAAATGAAAATCATCCAGGAAGGCAAGGAATACGGTCAGGGCGTCGGGTATATGGAAGACGGCACAATGGTTGTTGTTGAAGACGGGCATAGATACATTGGCAAGAGCATTGATATCACCGTGACCAAAGTCTTGCAAACTGCTGCCGGTCGAATGATATTTGCAAAACCTGAAAACGATTGATCCCTTAAAAATTCAGTAAAATTTGGAGGATGGCAGAAATGTCCTTAAGAGTCTATAACACCCTCACCCGTGAAAAATCAGACTTTTCACCCATTGAAGAGGGGAAAGTCCGCATGTATGTCTGCGGCCCTACTGTTTACGATAGTGCACACGTTGGGCATGCCATGTCTGCCATGGTATTTGATGTTGTCCGCCGATATTTGATATATCTTGGATATGATGTTCATTACGTCATGAATTTTACAGACGTCGATGATAAGATCATCGATCGAGCCAAACGTTTGGGTGTGGATCCCATTGAATTGGCGGAAAAATATATTGAGGAATACAAGAAAAACCTGGAGGACTTAAATATCCTTCCGCCAACGGAGCACCCCAGAGCAACAAACGAGATTGACGCCATCATAAAAATGGTTGAACGTTTAATTGACAAAGGTGCTGCCTATGAGGTTGACGGTGATGTTTACTTCAGGGTTGAGAAAGCGAAAGATTACGGCAAACTTTCCGGCCGCAAGCTCGAAGAAATGAATGCCGGCAGCCGTATCCGTGTGGATATCCGCAAGGAAAACCCCATGGATTTTGCCGTTTGGAAAGCTGCCAAAAAAGGCGAACCTGCCTGGGACAGCCCCTGGGGACCTGGCAGACCGGGATGGCATATCGAATGCTCCGCAATGAACCTCCAGCACCTTGGCGATCAAATTGATATCCACGGCGGCGGCAACGATCTGATCTTCCCTCACCACGAAAACGAGATTGCACAATCAGAAGCAATTACTGGAAAACCCTTTGCACGCTACTGGATGCACAACGGCATGCTTCAGCTCAAGGGTGAGAAAATGTCCAAATCCACCGGCAACCTGATTCCTATCAATGAATTTCTCGAAGATCACAGCGGCGATGTGATGCGATTAATGGTCATCAGCTCACACTACCGCAGCCCCCTGACCTTCAACGATGAGGTCATCGAGGCCAACGAGCGCGCTCTTGAGCGCTTGCTCTCGGCAATCAAACCCGCCATGGAAGGTGCCTCAGGTGCCCCTGCTGAAATCACTCAAAAATTGGAAGAACAAGTTGAAATCACCCGAAAGGGATTCCATGACTCCATGGATGAGGATTTCAATACCGCAGGTGCTTTAGGATATCTTTTCGACCTGGCAAGGATGATCAACCAGGCACGGTCAGAAGGTGCGACTGCAAAAGAATTAGTAAATGCCCAGGACCTTTTCAAGGAACTGACGGGGGTCCTTGGTCTTAAGCTCGAGACAAGTGAAAAAGCTGCTTCCAGTGCGGATGCTTTTATCGACCTTCTTCTCGACTTGCGCCAGGAACTTAGGGCAAAGAAAGAATACCAGCTCTCCGACCGAATTCGAGACGAGCTGGCTGAAATGAATGTCATTATCGAAGATACCCCCCAGGGTTCCACCTGGCATTGGGAGTAAGCCTTGAGTGAGTGGATCACAGGCCGAAACCCTGTTTATGAAGTCTTGAGGTCAAACCGCAGGCTGCTGCATCACCTTTGGGTAGCACAGGGTGCCAGCCAGCAAGGTCGGCTGGAAGAAATCATCCTTCTCGCAAAAAACCGAAATATCCCAATAAAATTTGTAAAACGCTCAGATCTGGATGGCATTGACCCCCATCACCAGGCTGTTGCACTCAGCGTCGGTGCTTACCCTTACAGTGACCTTGAAAAAATAATCCAAACTGCTCAGGACCAGGGCGAACCCATCTTCGTATTGCTCCTTGACCAAATCCAGGATCCGCAAAACCTTGGAACCCTGCTGCGATCTGCAGAAGCCTTCGGCGTTCACGGGATCATTTTGCCTTCAGCCCGGTCAGCATCGGTCACGCCGGCTGTTGTCAATGCTTCATCAGGTGCCACGGAATGGCTCAACATTGCACAGCATAACATTGCGCAAGCTATGGACCGATTCAAAGAGGTCGGTGGGTGGATGGTTGGTCTGGAAGACAGCCCTGAAGCCCAGGAACCGCAAAAGCTAAACCTCAAAGGGGGGATTGGATTGGTGGTTGGCAGCGAAGGCCAGGGATTGCGGCGGCTTGTTCGGGAGAAATGTGATCTCTTGATGCGTTTGCCCATGCAGGGTCAAATTGATTCACTTAATGCAGCTGTTGCAGGTTCGATCGCACTCTTTCTCACCCGCCAGGCGAGAACATCTAAGTAATTGAACCTCAGTTATAATTCTTCAGTTTCAAGATTTTCTAAACAATAATTTTTTGGAGTGAGGCCTTCAGGCCGATAGAATGAACGTCAAATTAATGATTCAAATTAGAAAACAAAAATAATTAGTTTATATATACTCTAACTGATTACTAAAGTGAATCGAAAATTGAATTCTATCGGGCTAATCCTCACGCCCTTTGGGCTCAGGACATGAGCCCCTCACTCCAATAATAAATCCCTAACGAGCAGCTGTAGATAGATTTTCTTAATCCTTAGTAAAGCAAGAAATACCAAACCCCAAACAAGGTGATCATCACAAGGGCAATTAACGCTCTGGCAGCGACCGCCCAGCCGCATCCCATCGCCATGCTGGATGTCGATTGAAAGGCAGCGCGATAATCCTTTATTCGCAGTATCTCACCGACAAAAAGCGCCAGTAATGCCAGCCCCAAACCGCCAATGGGAGAAAGGAAAATGCCACCAAGGATCATTGCCACCCAGCTCAAGGCAATCGACCACCAGCTGGCACCCTTGGTCCTCGCGCCACCTGCCATAAAGATATTATCCAGAACATTTCCAAAAAGCATTAACACTGTTATCAAAACAAAGGTTGCGATGGTTAATGCAAAGGTCCACGGTCCCACATCATAATTAAAGGACGTTGAAATACCCCATAAAAGGATTGACGCCCAAATCACTGTCAATCCCGGAAAGAAAACAAGGAACAGCCCAAAAAAGCCGATCAGCATTCCCAGGATGATAACAAAAAGCAGTGGGATCTCTGCCCATAAAGACATTAGATTGGTCGAATAACCTCGATACCCTGCATCAATGGGCGCAGCACTTCAGGGATCACCACCGAGCCATCCGCCTGCTGGTAATTTTCCAGAACAGCGATCAGGGTTCGCGGCATGCCCAGGCCAGAGCCGTTTAGTGTATGGAGAAACTGGGTGCCTTTCCCCTCTGATGGACGATAGCGAATCCCAGCACGGCGCGCCTGAAATTCACCATCATTTGAAATCGAAGAAATCTCCAGCCATTCACCGCATCCCGGTGCCCAGACCTCAACATCATAGGTCTTATGCGAACCAAAGCCAAGATCGCCTGTCGACTGCAGTAAAACACGATAGGTTAAACCTAGTGAAGCAACCGTCTCTTCCGCATCATGAAGCATTTTCTCATGCTCATCTGCGGAATTTTCGGGCTTGCAATAAGTGTACATCTCAACCTTATCAAATTGATGGCCGCGCTTAATGCCCCGCACATCCCGTCCAGCGCTCATCTTTTCCCGGCGAAAACAGGCAGTGTAGGCTGTGTAGTGTATGGGGAGCTGGGCTTCCTCAAGGATCTCTCCCATGTGCAGGCCGGTCAATGGAACTTCTGCTGTGGGCACCATCCATAAGTCCTCTTCTACATCCCGGTAGAGGTTATCCCTGAACTTTGGCAGTTGGCCAGAGCCGTAGAGAATTTCTTCCCGTACCATAAAAGGCGGATATTTCTCAAGGTACCCCTGTCGGGTGTGCAAACCAACCATCCAGAAGATCAGTGCACGCTGTAAGAGTGCACCGGGTCCGCTCAAAACATAGAAACGGGAACCGGCAAGTCTTGTGCCGCGCTCAAAATCGATGATGCCCAGTTCGGGTCCCAAATCCCAGTGAGGCTTTGTTTCAAAATCAAAGCTTGGGATTTCCCCAACGGTACGCAAGACCACGTTATCGCTGTCATCGACACCAACGGGCACTTCAGGATCCGGAATATTGGGAATTTCAGCCAGCAATGCTTGTAAATCAGCTTCAACTTTATTCAATTCTGAGTCAACAGCATCGATTTTTTCGCCCAATACCCGCATTGCATCAATTTTTTCCTGGCGAGCTTCCTTATCCTTCATACGGCCAATTTCCTTGGAGACGCTGTTGCGTTCCGAGCGCATGGTTTCAACATCTTGAATTAAAGAGCGGCGTTGTTCATCCAGTACAAGGATTTGATCTACCGACGAAGGGGATAGCTGCCTTTTCACTAAAGCCTTACGAACAAGATCCGGTTCCTCGCGAATTAAATTGATATCAAGCATGATATTCTTCCTTCATTTCGTGTTTAAATTACTTTTTATAATCACTTAATTTTACCTTAAATACAAGTGCCAAACCTCCCAATTGCATTGGCGTTTATTACTCAAGCTCTGGAGGCTTAACCTTACCCTCACCCTTTTCGAAGGGAGAGAGTTCTTAACGCTAATCCAAATATCACATCCATCTTTAAACCAATTCAAATCATGAGGTGAGGGTGTAACAACGGCAAATTCCATACCGACCATTTCAACTAAAGGATAAATAAAATACCGAGATGAAATCATCCCTATCATTAATGAAATTCCAAAGAAGTCGCAAACGCCAATCATACGATATAATCTGAAAATCAAATATAATGCCCACAAAAACAGATGAATTAAGAGCTATTGTTCATGATCAAAATTTATACTTGGCTGACATTTATCGGATTCACCATCTTATCCATCGCCGTCTTATCCCTGTTAGGATTAAGCCTGTATGAAGCGTGGTTGTTTCACGCCATTGGGGGCATCATCAGCCTGATTCTTCTGATAGGCGCCCTGATTGCCATTGTGACTGAAGCAAGACAACTTTCAGTCATCGATGCTTCCAAATGGAAATCAGCCGACCAATTCCTGCAAGGTTTAGTAGTTTTTGGCGGAGGACTCGTCACCTTTGCAGTTTCCCATGATTTGGGATTAGGACCCGTGATCGCAACCAGTGTGATCGCCTTGTTGGCGCATATGATCATGCCAAAATTCAGCGTGCCAGCTTATTGTGGATCTTTTGTCGGGATGACGTCTAACCTACTATTTTACAACTATGGTGAGGTTGCTCTGGCAAGCCTGGTCGCCGCCCTCGTCTTTATAATTACAAGGGATGTCTTCAACGGGTTTGGTGGGAAATTAGGCACCATCGCTCTGATTGGCACAGCAGTCACCTCTCACAGCCTGAACAGGGATTTCTTAACCTTCTCAATTGCTGATTTTCACACCAATCTTTTAATCATCCTGGTGGCAGCTATCGCTGCAGGCTTAACCTATTATTTTAATAACCACAGAAACCAGGGGCCTGTGCTGGCATCGGCTGTGGTTGGCATTCTTGGAGCAATACTCTTGCCGTCATTATTCCCCAATCTAGGCAACACACTGGCTATTGTTACTATCTGCGCCAGTTTCACTGGCATGACCAGTCAGACTCGCTACCCTGTCTTCTGGAATTTCCTGGTCACAGGCATTCTGACTGGCATTATATTTGTCTACAGCACACCCCAATTGGGGGGTGCCGGGGGAAAATTGGGCACAATCGCTTTCAGTTCAGTGCTTTCAACCTATGGGTATCGTAAATTGGTCATATGGTCATTTGAGAGAAAACACAAAAAAGACAATTCACCCTGATAAATAAAATCCAACCATCAATAATTTATCAATCAAAGCACACCTGATGCCAATTGACAAAGCATTACATCGCTGCATTCTAGGTAGGTGCCATTTTCATCCAAACACGCTATAATAATGCCATTATGCGACAAATTGTAAAATTATCAATCATAACCTTTCTGGTTGTGATTTTGTCTTCAATCCTGACCCATTCCCCCGTATCTGCCCAGGCAGGCAGCGCTTCAGAGTTGATCAATGCAGTCAACAGCCTGCGCCAGAGTCAGGGACTGGCACCTTACACGGTTGATTCCTTCCTGATGGGTTTTGCCCAAACGCAAAGCGACTACATGGCGTCCCTGGGCACCTGGACCCACACCCGGGCGGATGGGTCCACCGCTTTTGACTATGGGATCAAAGAAAATGTCGCCATGGGAACGAATATGTCCGTCTCTTACTGCGTCAACGCGGTTTGGTCGGATGCCGTTCACTGGGAAACGATGATGGGCTATGCTACCGGCTCAGTCGGCGCCGGCGTGACCCTTTTGAATGGCAATGTTTACTACACCCTGAACGTTCTGCCCGGGGAAAGCACTTATGTGGAAAATGTTGAAGATGAAAATAACACTGAATCAATAAATGCTTCTGTATCACAGTATGAGAACATCATGTATATTCAGCAGGTCATCACAAGCACGCCGGGCGAGGATAGCATCATCACCCATATCGTTCAATACGGTGAAACTCTGTGGACCATTGCGGAAGCTTACGGTGTACCGATTGACAGGATCCTGACCAACAGCGGACTGCCCCAATCAACCACAGAATTATTTGAAGGGCAGCAGTTGATCATTCAAACAGCAATAACTGCCACCCCCACCGTTTCACCCACTCCCACCGAGATTCCCCCAACACCGACAGCCACGCAGCCGCGCCCGACACTAACACCTGCTCCCACCCGGACGCCAGCACCAACCCGAACGCCTACAGAACCGCCATCAATCTTTCAAAGAACCTTGAGTGATGGCAAATCCCTTGGCATCGGACTGATCATTCTTTGCGGAGCAGGTTTAGCGTTTGTGGTTTACCAGTTGTTTATAAAGAAGTCCTGAATTTTCAAATTTCCTCTTGACAAAAGTTCGCTTTTTATGATAGACTCGTAATGATCAAAAAACGCCTGAATTCAGGCGAGTTAAATTTGGAAACTTACAAGAAAGGCAGTACGCGCATGAGCAATGCATTTTACACATACACAATGCTACGCAGCAAATCCACCGATCTTATCGGCGTTAATTTACCTGCGCGGAGTCTGCCTGAATTAATTTAGCTTAACCTAAATTCACCACAACGGCCATGGGCAAACTCCAATCCCGTGGTTTTTTTATTTCCAGAATACGCTTAATCGCCTGAAAACCACGGGAATGCCAAAACCCGTGGTTTTTTTGATTAATACGCTTACGGGATAGCAATGAAACAAGAAGTGAAATGTAAGAAGGAGAAGAAAAAATGCTTTACACAACAAATACAAAAACAAAAATCCGCCCCTTTGACCTGGATGATGGTCAGGCGGTTGTCGATCTTTTCAATGCTTACTCGCAGCACATTTACGGCTGGAAGGATTCCAATCTGGATGAAATGATAAACGATTGGACAGCGCCTGGCGTTGACCTGGAAGAAATTACCAGGGTTGTTGAAGACAGCCAGGGGAACATTATTGGCTATATTGACGTCTATGATCTCTCGGAACCGCATGTCACCAAGTATGTTTGGGGTATCCTGCACCCGGAGCATTGGGATGACAGCCTCTACAATGATATGCTGGCGTGGGCTGAGGATTGTGCCCGTAAGCGGGTGACTCTGGCACCAAAAGCCACCAGGGTAGTCATCAATCATGGCACTCCCAGCAAAGATTTTCTGCGAAATGCTGCCTTGCGCCTATATGGGTACCACCTCGTCCGAAATTATTACCGGATGATGATTGAATTTGACCATCCGCCGCAGCAGCCAGTCATCCCTGAAGGTTTGCAGATTGTAAGCATTGACCTTAAAAATGAACTCAAAGACGCAATCATTGCAATGGAAAACGGTTTTCGCGATCACTGGGGTTTTGTTGAACAACCCATTGAAGATCTTATGGTGCAGTGGGAGCACTACATTCAGAACAATAAGGATTTTGACCCCACGCTTTGGTTCCTTGCCAAGGACGGGGATCAAATCGCAGGGATTTGCCGAAACTCAAGCAAAATGACCGAAGACCCCAATATGGCATGGGTCAACCAGTTATGTGTCTCAAAACCCTGGCGTAAAAGAGGACTGGGCATGGCAATGCTGCTGACCGCCTTCAACGAATTTTATCGACGAGGTAAAAAGCGGGCTGGCCTGGGTGTGGATGCCACCAGCCTGACCAATGCGACCAGGCTTTACGAAAAAGCCGGGATGCACGTCACACAAAAATATGATACTTACGAGCTCGAACTGCGACCTGGTAAGGATTTAATGACGAAAGAAATTTCAACATCTTAGTTCGAGACATTTTTTTGAAAGAAGATTTATTATGGAAATACTGGAAACAAAAGAAATGTTAACAAAAACAAACACCAGAACCCGAATGCTTTCTAATACCCTGATCGTGTTCATGGTGGCGATGGTGTTTGCCAATATAGCCTCGGAAATGTACGCCACAATGCTGCCCCTTTACCTCAAACACCTTGGGGCGGATGTGATGCAGATCGGTTTATTTTTCACGATTTCGCAAATCATCCCCCTGGTACTGCAGGTTTTGGGCGGCTGGGTCTCGGATACCATCGGTCGGCTAAAAAGCATCGCCATTGGCAGCCTGATCGGCGTTGGTGCTTTTGTCAGTCCAATTTTTGTACCCACCTGGCAGTGGCTCTACCTTTCTGAAGGCTTGAACTCGGTTACCCGCTCCCTGATCGGACCCAGCTTTGGTGCATTTATTGCCGAGGAGACCGATGAGGAGCACAGGGGAAAGGTATACGGTATTACAGACACGATCTATACCGTGGTGACCGTCGTTGGTCCACCTCTGGCGGGTTGGCTAGCAGATGTCTACGGATTCAGGGTCATGCTGGCAGTCGCCGCAGGGATTTACTTGATAGCAACAACGATCCGCCTCTTTCTGGCGAAAAAAGCCGGTAAAAGTCGAGAGCAAAACGCCAACGGTGAGTTTTCGTTTAAGTCGTTGAAAATGAACATGAAAACCATTCTGGGTCTTGCGCTGGCAGGCGGTGTACTTACGTGGCTGCTGCTGACGGATGGCGTACGTGATATCGCCTTTTCGATGTCATTCCGTTTGATGCCGCTTTATCTTGAAGAGATTGGCGGGATGAGCCTTCAGCAAATCGGTTGGCTCAATTCATTCTTCGGCATTGCCATGATGATCACCACCATCCCCGCCGGCTGGTTTGCGGATAAATTCAGCGAGCGCGCGGCTATCGCCCTGGGATTCTTCTTAGAATTCGTGGCGATGCTGACGCTGATCAAGGTTGAGACTTTTATGGGATTCGCAGGCGTATGGGCTTTATTTGGCGTCGGTGTGGGTTTACTTTCGCCGGCATACCAATCACTGCTCAGCAAAGTTTTACCTGAGCGCATTCGGGGAACAGGCTTTGGCCTGATCCATGCCAGCCTGGGCATCTTCTCACTGCCTGCCCCAGCCATTGGGTCCTTGCTGTGGAAGACGATCAACCCTCAAGCACCATTTTATATTACAGCCATCTTCGCACTGCTTACCGTTCTGCCAGCATGGTTCAAATTCAAGCTGAACAAGCGAGATTTAGAACGGGCAGCTGAAGCGAATGGCAAGCACGAAAATACAAAAGAATAAAAGCAATTGCGCTGCAGTTGAAGGGTGAAAAAGGTGAAAGCAGGTCGATAAAGGAGCGTCGAAAGTTTTTTGATATGCAAAGTGAGGTTTGCTTCGACTGTTTCAAGATCACATGTTTTCATGCCTGTCGGGGAAAAAATCACCCGTGCAGCACAATTCATTTGCAAAAATTAACGGAGTAAGAAAATGAAAGTAAGAATCAATAATTTATTAGAAAGAATACCAGCGATCGATGGCCTTGAATTTCGGGGTTTTCAGGGTGAATCCGATTTCCCCTTAATGCTGGATGTCATTGAGGCGGCTGCTCGCGCTGATCACGACGAACAATCAATGACAGTGTTCGACATTAAAAACGATTACAAGCACTTGAAAAATTCCAATCCTCAAAATGATATGTGCTTTGCGGAGGTGAACGGAAAGCTAGTTGCCTATTCTCGTGTCGATTGGAGTTTAGAAGAAGCCTCTGAAGACTTTATCTACTCGCATTTTGTTCATATCCGACCTGAGTGGCGAAACCTGGGCATCGAAGAATTCATGATCGATTGGTGTGAAAATCGCTTACGTGAAATATCAAAGGCGCATCCAACTGGACACAAGCAGTTTTTCCAGACCTACAGCAATGAATTGAAACCCTGGTTAAATCAAATCATTGAAAGAAAAGATTATCAACCAGTGCGGTACTTCATTGAAATGTCACGATCCCTGAAGGATATCCCATCATCAGAACTGCCTGAAAGTGTCGAAACACGCCCTGTGAAATCAAAAGATGTTCGGAAGATATGGGATGCGTCCATCGAAGCTTTTCGCGACCACTGGGGATTCACAGACCCTGGTGAAGAGAGCTTTAAAGGCTACAAAGAATCAAAATATTTTCAACCCTATCTCTGGCAGGTTGCTTGGCATGGCGATGAAGTTGTCGGCAGCGTTTTGAATTTTATCGATCGTGATTACAACAAAAAATTTAATAAAAAACGCGGCTGGACAGAGGAAATTACCACCCATCGTGACTGGCGTCGTAAAGGGATTGCCAGGGCGCTCATCATTCGCAGTATGCATACGCACAAAGCCCTTGGGATGAAAGAAGTCGCACTGGGTGTGGACACGAACAATCCAACAGGTGCCTTGAAGCTTTACACAAGTTTGGGCTATCACAAAGATAAAACCATGATGACTTACAGAAAAGAATTTACCAATTCTTGATCTGTAAACACAAACCCACCCGTATTCAAAAAACACTTTTCACCTTCGATAAGAGGGGACCGAAAAGTGTTTTTGATTTTAGAACGGGGTATGGATTATTGACTCCTGGGTCATGAAATTTTGAGTTTTTCTTAAAGAATTCATCCTAATTAATCGCCTCTCATGGTAAAATCAACCCGCAATTTTATTCAGGATTCATTGACCTCATGCGCCTTCAATTTAATCGTGATACCAAACTTTTCTTACTCGCAACCCTGCTTTATGGTTTTTCATTCAGCGTTTGGGATCTGTTCTTTAATCTCTACATCCTTTCCCTTGGCTTCAATAATGATATGCTCGGTTTGATCCGATCAGCCACTCCATTATCAGCCTTAGTTTTTGGTTTACCCCTCGGCTTGCTCTCTGACCGAATCGGCCGAAGGGTCAGCATGTTGATTGGGCTGAGTATTGGGTTTATTGGGATGTTCATGCAGATCCGCCTGGTCGATCCAGTTTTCATCTTCCTTTTCGGATTGGTTCAGGGTGCAGGCATTATGCTCTTTACAGTTTCACGTCCGCCTTTTATTATGGCAGCCAGCAAAACTGAAAATCAAGCCATGATCTTCAGCCTCAGTTTTGGTTTATTGACGCTCGCGAACATGATCGGAAATTTGACGGCAGGACAAATACCCGGACTCTTAGAAACCTGGCTCGGGTATTCACAAAGCAGTGCAGCGTCTTATCGCTGTGTAATTACCGCAGGCATCATCTTTGCCAGCAGCGCCTTAATACCAACCTTTCTAATTAAAGAGCACAAAGAAAAAAGGGCCAATGCACGAATACCGATTTTTCCAAGAAAGCTTCTCAAGAAATTAGCCAATCGACCGGTAGTAAGGCAGCTTGCATTGATCAACCTGATCACAGGCTTTGGCGCGGCAATCCTGATCCCCTATCTTAATGTTTTTTTGCGGGGAAAATTTGATATCAGCGACAACCTCCTCGGTGTCATCTTCAGCCTTGCTTCGTTGATGGTCTTCCTGGGTTCAATGTCCACCCCCTGGCTGGTAAAAATCACGCACAGCCGCATCATACCAACCGTTGCGACACAAGCAACGAGCATATTTTTCCTGTTTACATTAGGCTTTTCACCATTCCTGTGGCTAGCTGCCGCCAGCCTTTTGCTGCGAAATGTTCTCATGCAGATGTCATCCCCATTGATCGAAAACTTTGCCATGTTAGTCAGTGAACCGGAAGAACAAGCAACCATCGCCAGCGTTCGGGGTATGGGCTGGCAAACAGGTCAGGCAGTGGGTATCTTTATTTCAGGTTTCGTCCAAACACGGCTGGGCTTTTCGCCACTTTTTATCACAACCGGCTTGCTCTACACACTCAGCACATTTCTGACCTGGGTTTACTTCAGACCAAAAGAAAAAGAGATGAACGATGTCCGGTGAATCCAAAACAATCACCTTCGGGGTGCTTGCAGACACACATGTTCCCGATCGCGCCAGGGATCTGCGGCCTGAAATTTTGGAAGCGTTCAAAATACACGCTGTCGATCACATCCTGCATGCCGGGGATTCCTCCAGCTGGAAGGTCGTTCGAAAGCTTGAGGAAATCACCCCTGTAACCATCGTCCAGGGCAACCGGGATATTTTATTTGGGATGCATCTGCCAAAACATCAAACCCTGATTGTCAACAACCTGAAAATCGTCCTTGCCCACGGGCACCGTTCTTTGCTGCATTATCTCATCGACAAATTTTCCTATATCCGGGAGGGTTACCTCTTTGATCGTTATTACAGGCAATTGCATCAGGACTATCCCGATGCAGACATCATCGTTTTTGGTCACACCCATCACCAAACCGCCAGGTGGGTCGATGGGCAGCTATTGTTCAATCCCGGTGTCGCCTATCCCTGCCGTTATAATAATTTCAAGGCACAATACGGGATGCTGAGCATCACTCCTGAGGGCTTGATCCGAACGCAGTTTTTCGGACCCAAGAATGTCATCCGTGACAAGATGAAAGGCCTGATGCCTTCAAATGAAATATAATTCAGTTTGAAGCAGTGCACTTGATTTTATAAGTAGGGAAGGAAAAATATGTCGGAAATGATCACCTCTTCCAGCAACAGCAAGATTAAACTCGTCAGGAGCTTGCAGGTTTCCAGCAAAAACCGCAAGGCTGAATCAGCCTTTGTTGCAGAAGGGATCCGATTGGTCGAGGAAGCCATTTCTGTAAATTGGCCGCTACAATTTCTTCTATACGATGAAAGTCTTTCTGAGCGCGGACTGGCATTGATAAAGTCCTTGCGAAGGAAACATGATGCAGATATCTCAGAAATTAGCCCTGCGTTGATGGCAGAAATCAGCGACACGGAGACGCCCCAGGGCATCCTGGCTGTTCTGAAAAGGGAAGCAATACCCCTGCCTGACTCTCCAAGCTTTGTTGTGATCGCTGATCAAATCAGGGACCCGGGCAATATGGGCACCCTCCTGCGGACGACAGAAGCAGCCGGAGGTGATGCTGTTATCCTAACGCCAGGAACGGTTGATGCGTTTTCGCCCAAAGTCGTCCGATCTGGCATGGGTGCGCACTTCCATTTGGCGATCCAGCACAAAGACTGGGATGAAATCGACTCATACCTGGGCTCGATCCCTGTATTTCTTGCGGAGTCTGAGGGCGGCATTCCCCTGTGGGAAGCTGATTTAGCTGAAGGTTGTGCCTTGCTAATTGGCGGTGAAGCCTTTGGCGCCAGCCCGGAAGGAGAATCCAGGGCGACGCAAAAAATTACCATCCCAATGAGGGGGCGCGCCGAATCACTGAACGCCGCTGTTGCTGCTGCCATCCTGATAGCGGAAGTCCTGCGGCAGCGATATCAAAAATAAAGGAAAAAATATGCGCATACGATCCATCACTCACTTTATCCATCCCCGCTGGCCGATTAACCAGCTTGCCCTGCAAAAAGCAGGGATCTTTTCGAGGGATTCTAAAAATGTCTTTGAATCCGCTGGTTATCCTGTTCAAACTGTGCGCATGGCAACCCCTTCATTCACAAGCTATCTGGAGAAAGAAGACTATGCGAAAGCAATCACCCAGATCGAAGTTCTAGCGCACAGCGAAGGTTTTGATTATGTTTCGCTTGGTCCGACAATCACCGAAGACATCAATTCCTATGGGGCGATTCCCAATATGCTGAAGAATTCCGGCAACCTGTTTTTCAGCGGGCACTTAACCACGCCTGATGGCAAGGTCAGCTTGCCAGCGGTCCGTGCCTGCGCTGAGGTGATGCACAAAGCAGCACCCCTCGAAAAGCACGGCTTTGCAAACTTACGTTTTGCAGCCCTGGCAAACGTCCCGCCCTTTGCACCTTTCTTCCCAGCAGCTTATGGTGAGGGTAAAAAACCGGGTTTTGCCCTGGCGCTTGAAGCTGCCGATTTAGCTGTTGAGGCATTTTCTTCAGCAAACAGCTTGAAAGACGCAAGGACAGATTTGATCGATGCCATTGAAACCCATGCAAAAAATTTAGAAGACATCGGTGAGCATTTAGCTACAATGTATGGCTTTGAATTCAAAGGGATCGATTTTACCTTAGCCCCCTTCCCTACGCAGGCGATCTCCCTCGGTCATGCGCTTGAATGCCTGGGCGTCCCGGCATTAGGTCTATACGGCAGCCTGGCAGCCGCCGCCTTCCTGACGGATACCCTCGATCAGGCGAATTTCAAGCGCACAGGATTCAACGGATTGATGATGCCCCTGCTTGAAGATTCAACCCTGGCACAGCGCGGCGGAGAGGGTGTGTTGAGCGTTACCGATTTGCTAATGTATTCTGCAGTTTGCGGCACCGGTTTGGATACCATCCCCCTGCCCGGAGACACGAGCGTGGATGCCCTACAGGCGGTTCTATTGGACCTGGCAGCCCTATCCTTGCGGCTGGATAAGCCCTTAACAGCACGCCTGATGCCAATTCCCGGATTGAATGCAGGGGATGATACCGGTTTTGATTTCGAATATTTCGCCAATAGCAAAGTGCTGGCTTTACCCGCCAAACCCCTGATGGGCTTACTGGCTGGGGATGAAGAAATATCAATTGCACCAAGAATCAATTTGAGAAAATAATATATGATTGATTCATTACACGAACAAAGACTTCCCAGCAAAAAAGAGTATAGATAAATTAAGATCTTAATTCTTTCGGAGTGCGGACTTCAGTCCGCTTTTTTTTTTCAACTATCTTGTAGGAAAAAATTTGCAAGATTTTAAATTTTTGCAGGCTAAAGCCTGCGCTCCGGTATTTATCTGTTTTTTCCTAAAGGTAGGGGCTCGGCCGTCTTCGATTCCTCGACGCTTCGTGCCGAGCCCCTACGCGTAATATACAATAATGATTGTCTACCCATAAACACAAACAATTTAAGAAAAAACGAAGACAATTCCGAGCCCCTATTTGAGACAATTAAACTTCCTGCCGTACCCGCCAATAGGCAGACCCATCCCTTTCGCGGTCAAGAAAACCGACGGAAATTAAATCCCGACGCAAACCTGATATGTCCTCATTGTAGGCGCCAATGATCTCGTTGACCTCTTTCTCGGCATAATGCCGGTCGAAATCAAATTGGTCAACCAGGTAACGCAAGATCACATCCAGTTTCCTGCGATTTGTGGGAAGCTGAGCAATCTTGCCATCCTCTGAAAGGTAGTCTTTCAACACCTTTCGATCATAGGCTTCACGATCAAGGTCACGTGCGACGTCTGGCAGGGTATCTTTCGATAACATGCGCTGTGACATATCCTGAAGAACACCTGTGTTCAATGAATAAATGTTGTAATAACCCTCAGCGCGTGCAGACACCAACCCGATCTCTGACAGCTTGCTCAAATGGTGGGATACCGTAGAGGGGCTAACATCCAGCATTGCTGCCAGTTCTTCAACGCTCGATTCTTTCTGTGCCAGCAGCCCAACCAACCTGAGCCGGGTTGCATCTGAAAGGGCTTTAAAAAAGGCTAACAATTCATCAAATGTTTCTTTCATAATCATCTCCTTGGTTTTATTTTGATATCTATCGAAATAAATTTACCCCCTTAGAAATCAGATGTCAAGCGCCAACTTATATAAAAAAGTGTGCTCGGAATTGGCACACTATTATATTCATGGATTATTCGATGGACTATCTTACCTGCTTAAAATTCACGAGGATCAGGTTCATCTGGCAGTCATCAAAGGTTTGCAAAAGATAAGGATTTGAAAGCGGGATATTATTCGAATCCACAAGCTGAATGTAAAGAGAATCTTCGCTGTCCACAACAAAACCTTCCAGGGCAAACTCATAGCCAGATTCCCCATAAGCCTTCTCCGTTCCTGGCTGGCGGAATTCATCCACGGCAAAACCTTTCAATTCTCCAAATAAATGCACCGAAACCGAATCCGTCACCGCTTCACCTTGCAAGTCCCAAACCTGCCCAGCAATCACAAGCCAACCGCAATCAAGCTGTGGTCGAATCAACGCGCTGCTCATTGTTTCGGGTTCCCCGAACAAAATGAATGGCAAAATCTCAGGTGTTGGCGTAACCGTAACAGTGGGTATCAGGGTTTGTGTCATGGTGCTTGTCGGGAGGTCAGGCTCTTCTGTCATCCATAATCTAGGAGTATGGGTGGGCAAGAGAGGCAGAGGATTTGTGGGTGTCGTCATCACAGGCACCTCCTCAGAATGGTAGGGACCCAACTGAAAAATCACCATACCAAGCCAAACCACCCCGGCGATGATCCCAAGAAGGAAAACAAATCCCATAAAACCCATCTTCTTTGGGGGTTCAGGCCTGCGAGGGGTCGCCATGCTGGGTATGCCGCCGCGGCTGGAATAGGAGCTCTTGTTCGATGAATTTCTTCGAGGCGGTCGTTGGCTCATAATCAGTCGATCAACATCTCAATAGTACTGCTTTCCCGTTTATCAGCCAGCCAATCGTGAAGCGCCTGACGCTGCAAGCTTAGCAGAGCATCATGGCTTAAAGGGCGTTCTTCACGTGCCAAGACCTTCACAATATGATAGCCAATTTCAGATTCAATAATCCCTGAATACTCACCCACTGGCAAACTAAAGGCAGCCTCTTCAAGTGCAGGGATCAACAAATACCCTTCCGGCACCCATCCCAGGTAACCCCCTGCTGCCGGGTCATAAACAAAGGCAACCTCATCAAAAGGTGTCCCGGCATTCAGGCTACCTACGGCATTTCGAGCGCCGGTTTCTGTGTAGGCAAATATCTGCCGCAGTTCAACCTGCAAAGCACGCTCCGGGACCAGCTTGATAATCTCATCGCGTTGTTTGATGGCAAGCATCTGCCACTTGAGGGATTGCGCCAGGCTTTCATTTGTGTAGCCCCATTCTTGCATCCATGAATCCAGGTCAAGCTCTACTCTAAGCTTATCAATCCTGTCCTGCACTTCTTCATCCTCAACAGAGATGCCGGCGTTCTGGGCTGCCTGGGCAAACAAAAATTGGTCAATCAGATCGTCAAGGACAAAAGTCCTTGCCGCAGCGACGTCTTCCAAAGGCTGCCCAGCAGCTTCCTGGGCTATGAGATATTGTGCCAGTTCATTCTCAAACCAGCTCAACGGCAGTCTTTCACCATTCACAACTGCTGCAGCAGGAATTGGGGTTGGGCTTGGTTGGTCAGGTGTCTGTGTTGGGGCTTCCACCTCAGGCGTGTTTGTTTGCGTCGATTCAGGCGTCCGGCTTGTACAGGATGATAATAGGACCAATAATAACAGACTTAAAACCAGGGAAAAAATAAAATTCTTCAATGTATGCATGCCTCACATTATACCAGCGGTGACAAAAAATCAATCCATCTGGAACCTCAAGTCAACTTTCTCAACTAACTACTAATTTAAAAACAAAAAAGCTGCCTCAAATTTGAAGCAGCTTTTGAAGTTTCTATCGTTGGGTTGGAATTAGAAACCGCCCATCCCACCCATACCGCCCATGCCGCCAGCGCCGCCGGGCATTGAGGGTTCTTCTTCAGGAATATCTGTGATCAAAGCTTCCGTTGTCAGGATCATGGCAGCAATGGATGCTGCATTTTCCAGGGCACCACGGGTCACCTTGGCAGGATCAATCACACCATCTTCAATCATGTCAACATATTGTTCAGTCAGAACATTATATCCGATGTGTTTATTGTTTTCTTTTTCTTGAGCCCTGCGGACATTCTCTACCACAACCGAGCCATCCTGGCCGGCGTTAGCAGCAATCTTGCGCATGGGGATCTCAAGGGAATTTCGGACAACGTTGACACCAATTTGTGCATCGGTGCTTTCCATTTGGAGACCATCGAGTGCTTTGATGGCATTGATCAATGCGACACCGCCGCCGGAAACAATCCCTTCCTCAACCGCTGCGCGGGTTGCGGAGAGAGCGTCTTCAACACGGTGTTTCTTTTCTTTAAGCTCGGTCTCGGTCGCTGCGCCAACACGGATGATGGCAACACCGCCAGAGAGTTTGGCTAATCGTTCTTGCAGTTTCTCGCGGTCATAATCGCTGGTTGAATTTTCAATTTCAACACGGATTTGCTCAATGCGACCCTTGATGGCATCAGCATCACCTTTGCCGCCAACGATGGTTGTATCGTCTTTGGTGCTGGCAACTTTCTCAGCCTGACCCAGATCCTGGATTGTCACGGTCTCAAGTTTGCGCCCGGTTTCTTCTGAAATGACGGTTGCGCCGGTCAATGTGGCAATATCCTGCAGCATTGCCTTGCGGCGGTCACCAAAACCTGGTGCCTTGATGGCTATAACATTCAGCATACCGCGTAATTTATTGAGGACCAGTGTTGCCAATGCTTCACCGTCGATATCTTCAGCAACAATCACTAATTCACGTTTGCCAACCTGCACAAGTTTCTCGAGCAGCGGAACAATATCTGCTGCGGCTGAAACCTTCTTGTCATAGACAAGAACATGTGCATCCTCAATCACAGCTTCCATATTTTCTGCATCAGTGACGAAGTAAGGTGAAATATAACCACGATCAAATTGCATACCTTCAACATATTCGGTCTCAAATTCAAGGCCGCGCGATTCTTCAACGGTGATCACGCCGTCTTTACCGACTTTATCCATCACTTCTGCAATCAATTCGCCGATTTCTCGTTCCTGTGCTGAAATGGTGGCTACGTTTGCAATTTCCTCTTTTGTGGTTATGTCAATTGCCTGCTCAAGGATTGAATCTGAAACAGCTTTTGCTGCAGCTTCAATACCGCGTTTGAGGAGCATTGGGTTTGCACCAGCAGCCAGGTTCTTGAGACCTTCAGTAACAATGGCATGTGCCAGAACAGTGGAAGTGGTTGTGCCATCGCCAGCAATGTCATTGGTCTTCGTGGCTGCTTCTTTTAAGAGCTGGGCACCCATATTCTCAAAGGGATCTTCCAGTTCGATTTCTTTTGCTACGGTCACACCATCGTGTGTGATTGTGGGGGAACCGAATTTCCGGTCAATTGCAACATTACGGCCTTTTGGGCCAAGTGTGGTCGCCACAGATTTGACGACGACATCAATACCCGCTTTTAAAGATCGTCGGGCGTCTTCAGAAAACTTAAGTTGTTTTGCCATTTCTTATTACTCCTTGGTTCTTGTCGATTACTCGTTCAGCTTGGCGAGAATGTCACTTTCTCGCATGATTAATAATTTTTTGCCTTCGTACTTGATCTCAGTGCCAGCATATTTTGCAAACAAGACTGTGTCGCCTTCTTTTACCTCAAGCGCCATATGTTCACCGTCATCGTTGCGCTCGCCTGGACCTACTGCAAGGACGGTACCCTTCTGGGGTTTTTCCTTGGCTGTTTCGGGAAGCACAATGCCTCCAGCGGTGATTTCTTCTTCCTCAATGGGTTGTACTACAAGCCTGTTTCCCAAAGGTTTTATTGAGATTGCCATTCGTTCCTCCATTTAAAATTAGTGATTAAAAATTATTTTATTCATCATTTTAGCACTCTTATACTGAGAGTGCTAACAACTCTATCTTACCTTTGTTCAAAAATGGCGTCAAGGGAGTTTTGGGTGATTCTTACAAATTTTTTACATTCCCCCATCAAATGTTTACGGCGTTGATTCCTCCGATGTAGGCGTCGCTTCCGGCACCATCTCGGCATAGGTGCAGACTTCTTCACCCGCCCTGACGATGCTCATAATTGAAGGATCGTCCGCATACCGTGATCGAAGCTGATCAAAAATACCCATTGCTTTCTCACACTTATCATCACCTTCACGATGCAAACCCGAAAGGACAGAACCATAGGTGAAATAATAGACTATCGTGCTGTCGGTTAAGGGTAAGCCTTCTACAGAGACCATGGGGTCGACATCCGGGTCGCAATCTCGAATCTCACAACTTTGAGCCGCATCACAGCCTTCAATGGCACATTCAAAGGCAGGGATCGCCCCCTCGTAATTGCGTGATTTGTGGTAAACCACCCCTAGCTGTCCATAGACATCGGGGCTGGCAGGTGTAAACTCAAGCGCTCGATTAACATTCAATGCCGCAGCAAAAAATTCGCCATCCTGGGCATAAGTATTGGCAATCGCCAAATAAGGGATGGGATCAACAATACCAAGCTGCTCATTCAGGTTAGCCGCTGTCGCAAAATTATCTAACGCCTGTTCATAGAGTTGAAGGTGTCGATATATTCGCCCTACTGCAATGTACAGATAGGTGTAGTTGGGCATGATCTCAATGGCTTTTTTATATTCCTGGATAGCAAGGTTGTATTCACCTAAAGTTTCGTAAGTATAAGCCTGGATGCGGTGAACATCCATCAACTCTGGATTTCTTTCCACCGCCTGCCCGATGTACTGCTGTGCCTGGTTCCATTTTTTCTGGTCAACCAGAATTTCTGCATAATAGGCAAGTGCAGATGTATTGGTATTGTCAATCTGAAGTGCAAGAACAGCCTCGGATTCCGCCTCATTCAATAAATCTTCAGAGACATCATCCTCAACCAGAATCGGGTTGGAATTCCAGTCAAGAACAAATGCTCTCACAGCCAAAACTTCGCTGTTGTTAGGTGCTAATTCCTTGGCACGATTGATCGAATCTAAAGCTTCTTGCAGTCGCGCCACTTGATCAGCATTCGTTGTCACCAGAGCAGAAGAATATGTTTGTATGCGCGCTAACTGAACATACAAATCAGGATCATTGGGATCCATCTCTATAGCTCTCTTATAAGCTGCAATCGCCGCGTTAAGATTTCCGGCTTCGAAATGGGTCTGTCCTTCAATCACAAAGGAATTGGTCGTCCGGGTTGGGGTAGGCGTGGGCATAAACAACGGCTGAACATCGCCTTTGGCAATCCCCGTAAGCACAGTCCCAAAGAAAACAATAAACACCAGCAATACCAATACCATATAGGGATTGTTTTGTTTGCGTTTATTTCTGAATGTTGGTTCTTTTCCCTGTAAATACATAGCTTTGTTTCAATTAATTGGCGAATTAACCTTCATCCTGTTGTTCGGGCGTCGATGTAGGTGCAGGCGTTGGCGCCTGTTCACCCTCTTCACCGATTTCCGTTGGTGTCGGCGTTGGTGGATTTTCCTGAAATTCCTGGCAAATCTCAATAATCGCCTCAGCATTATAGACCGCCGTCTCATCGTCAGGCACAGTTTGCAGCATAGCGTTTGCCACCTGCACCGCTTCATTACAGCGATTGACCCGGGCTAAAGCCAGTCCATAGCGGCTGTAATACTCCATAATCGTCATCGAATAATCCAGGGGCAAGCCTTCAACCACAGTCCCATCTTCTGTTTCACCGCCCCTGACCGCCAGCTCAAGGGATTCAATAGCTCGATTATATTGTAAATCCCGGTAATACATCGACCCCAGGTTTCCGTGCAAATATGGGTCGCTTTGGTCAGTGTTCACAGCTTGCTCGGCATACTGCACAGCTTTTGCAAACTCGCCAATTCGAGCATAGACCCGGGAGATATACCAGTTCGGGTCCGGATTGCTTGGGTCGAGGGAATAAGCCTTTGTAAACTCAAAGACTGCCTGATCGTAGGATTCTACAGCCAGGTAGTTCCTGCCCAACGCCATGTGCAGGTCAGCCACAGACTCGTTCAGTTCAATTGCCGCCTGAAGCTGCTGAATTGATTCTTCATAGTTGCTGGTAATTTCCAAAACAAAGCCGCGTGCCCAGCGTGCTTCCATTAACTGCGGGTTGATCTCTAAGGCTAAGCGTGATTCCTCAATGGCTGCATCAAGGGTGCCAAGCCCGCCAACATTATTGGATGACTGCAATGCCAGGATATAAGCGTAAACCGCATGTGATAAGGCATCATTGGGGTTCAGCGCTAAACCCGCCTTTACATCAGCCTCAGCTTCAAGGTAATCACCGAGAAAACCCTTCGCCCAACCAAGCAAGGCATATGCCTCAACGCGTGTCTTATCCAATAAGAGCGCATTTTCAGCGTTTTCTTTAGCGCCTTCATAATTGGCATTGTAAATTTGCAGCCTGGCAAGGGTGATGTAATTTGAGATATCCTGAGGATCTGATTTAATTGCCGCCTGGTAGGCTTCCATTGCCAGACCCGTCCTCCCCTCTGCCAGGTAAGCTGCTGCTTCATCTGAGAAAGATTGCGGACTGCGTGTGGGCGTCGGTGTTGGCAAGAAAGGCGGCGGCATTGTCGGGATAACGTAAATATTCAAATACACAAAAAAGCCAATAGCAAGTACTAGAATCCCAATTAACCATGGGTTAGATGGTTTTCTGCGCCTGTTCATTGACCACTTACTGCCTTTTAAGTACATATTAGTATCATAGCACCCCGAAATAATTTCAGTCAAGCATGTCTAATCTTTGCAGAGCCTGAATAAATGCAGAAATTTTACAAAAACACCGTGCAAAAAACATTTGCATGGTGTTTAATACATGAGTTAATTAAATTATTTCGAGGTAAATTTTCGGGTTTTGCCCTAATTCCTGTTGACTTAGCCTAAGGCTGTGCTGATTCCGCTCAAGAACAATACAAGCACACTAAGTATTGCATTCGCCATCAAGAGCATACCATAGAGTTTTTGCTGCTTGGCATCGAAACTCTTAATATTTTTACCGAGGACAAATCTACGATAAATTGCGACAATGATCATCACGAAGATCAGCAAATGCTTTATAGATATCAAAGCATTATAAGTATTAGCAAAACTCATAAATCCCGAATAAGCCTGGGATTGTTTGCCAAGCAGTAAACCGGTAATCCACAAGCCAATGATGCTGATCAGGGCAGCTATCCCCAGTCGTTTTTGATAGGCAATGAGAACCTCACCCAGGCCTTTAAATTTTTCTTTAGCTTCTTTAAAAATTGGCATAAAAATCAATGCCGTTGTCAGCAAACCCCCAACCCACATTGCAGTGAATACATTATGTAATGACCGAACAACGCCAAATATAATCGGTGATGGCATAGTTGATTCCTTTCTCTAATTAGAATTCCATTAATGATATCTTTTCTTTTCTGAATTATCTTCGACTAAAGTCGAAATTCAAATTTAAATACACTGCTCATTCAAATTTTTCAGTAATTTCCTTAAGACCATCTTTGTCAAGGATTTTAAATTGCTTACGGCTGATGGAAATCAAGCTTTGCCTTTGAAATTTTTGCAATATCCGGTTGACAACATCCACAACTGTCCCCAAATGAGCCGCAATTTCCGCCTGGGTTTTCCAGGTTTGCCGTCTGACGGTGCTGTCCTCCGCCTCATCAAGCAGGTAACGTGCCAATCGCTGCTCTACCGAATACAGGGATAAATTTTCTACATGATTTAGCAAAATCTGAATTCTTTTCGCCAAGCTGGCAATAACTGCTCTTGCAAACCCTGAAGACTGGCTCAAAAAAATCTCAACATCCGATTTATTAAGCTGAAAGATATCCGCCTTTTCCAATGCCATTATTGTGGCTGCATTGGGTTCATCTGAGAAAACAGAATATTCATTGATGACTTCCATCGGCCCAATAAAACGCAAGGTCTGCTGGCGGCCTTCTTTCGATGTCTTTTCTGATTTAAACCAGCCTTTTTCAACAAAGATGAGCTGATCCGAAAGTTCACCTTCTAGAAGAATGATCTCATCTTTTTCTACTGCTCGATAAAGCATCAGCTTCTGGATACTGGCAAGATCTTCTTTTTTAAAATCCTGAAACAACGAGAATTTTCTTAATGTATCAAGGGGGATTTTATTTGGCATAATCAGACATACCTTATGTAAATTTCTACGTTCCTTCTTGACCAGAAAGTTTTTTAGCTGCAGCCTGATCCAGGAACCACACCATCTGCCCGTTTTTTGGGTCAATTAATTGGATTGGTTTATCACCAGGTTGATGGGCGCCTTCCAACACATCAAGCAGCATATCTGCCTTTGACTCCCCAATCACAAGCACAGCAATGTGACGGGCAGCATTGATCGCATTTTTAGTGAGGGTCAATCGCCAGGTATCCATGGCCGGGGCATAATTTTCGATGAACCAGCGATCTTCTTCCTTCAATCCTGCAGAATGGGGGAAAAGCGAGGCTGTGTGCCCGTCATCACCCATCCCAAGAAACACAAGGTCGAACTGAGGGAAATCGCCTTTAAAGAAATCTCTTAACGTCGCTTCATAAGATTGGGCTGAAATATGGGGCTCAAATTCTGTTAGGACACGGTGAACATTCTCTTCCTGAATACGAATATGCTCCAACAAGGCCTCTCTGACCATGCGATAATTTGAATCCGGATGATTTGGCGGCACACAGCGTTCATCTCCCCAGAAGAGGTGGATATTGTCCCAATCTAACTGCTTCTCTTTTTCAAGTGACCCCAATGTCCTGTAAACTGGTTCTGGGGTGCTCCCACCCGAAAGGGCAGCTGAAAAAATGCCACGATCCTGAATGGATGTGCGTGCCACCTTTATGAAATATTCAGCAACTGCCTGGTTCAAATACTCACGGGTTGAGAAAATTTTAATTCTGTGATTCATCACGTTGCTCCATTAGCCTAATGAGGGCATGTTTACCTGAATTTTATCATCCCGGATTGTTATTCATAACTTAATAAACCGAATGTGTCAGGATTATTTACAAAGCTTCAAAGAAAAAGGTGCTGTCTCAAAAATAAGAATAGTGTCTTTGAATATACAGCATATATTTAAACAATTTGGTTATTTCTTACAAATTAATCATCCTGAGCGCGGGTTTCAACCCGCTTTGAAAAAACTATCCAGAAATATTTTGTCTTAATAAGAATATTGTTATAATGCTAAAATTGCGGACTGAAGTCCGCACTCCGATATTTGAAAAAATTCTTAAGAACAACTTAACAAGATTGATCTTTCCAAATGACTAAAGAATAAGTGAAATTAAAGTCAAAGTATGGCTTTTTGGACAACCCCAAAAATAACACTTATTTGACAGATTTTTGCAATTCTTTAAATTTCGTCTTTTGTTCAGCCGTCAGGTTCTTAGGCACCTGCACCTGTAAAGTAACATACAGGTCGCCCCGTTGATCGGGATGGTTTAATTTCGGCATTCCCAACCCCTTCAAGCGGAAGGTCTTCCCAGAATCAGATTCCGGTGGAACGGTCAGCTTAACTCGCTTATCAATGGTTGAAACCTCAAGCTCACCGCCTAAAAGCGCTGTGAAGAAATCCACAGGCTGGTCAATTCTCAAGTCGTCACCATCTCGTGAGAAATTTGGGTGGGATGCAACTTTAATTTTGAGGTACAGGTCGCCAGAACCGCGCTGTCCAGCGCCCCCCTGTCCGCTTAACCGAATTTTCGAACCCGTCTTCACGCCTGGCGGGATGTTGGCTTCAATCCTGCGACCATCTTCAAAAGTTAAAAGCCGGGTGGTTCCATTGAAAGCTTCTTCAAGTGAGATCTGAATGCTGTGTTCAATGTCCTGCCCACGCTGCATGGCGCTCGTTCTTGTCCCACGAGCAGTCCGCTGGGAAGTCCTGCCACCAGGCATACCGCCAAATAGGGTTGAAAAGAAGTCTGAAAATCCGCCCAAGCCGCCGCCAAACATTTGCTTAAATTCTTCCTGCGAAACTGTTCGGTAACCGCCGCCGGGAGCGCCCTGGCTTGCCCACTGCGACCAATCGAAATCCTCAGCACGTCCACCAGTTTGCTGATACTGTTTCCACTGTGAACCAAAACGATCGTACTTGCTTCGTTTTTCCTCATCAGACAACACCTGGTAAGCTTCGTTAATGTCCTTAAATTTTTCCTCAGCACCAGGATCATCAGGATTGACATCCGGATGGTATTTTCGCGCCATCTTTCGATAAGCTTTCTTAATCTCATCCTGGCTTGCGTCTTTTTTGACGCCCAAAATCTGGTAATAATCTCGATATTGCATAAATAATTCCTTTTAGTTTCTTTCTAACCTTATTATTTTAAGACAATAATATCTGAAAATCATTAGAGTATCTACTATCAAATAAAATCTCAAGTACATTCTCGATGTACAAGTAAAAAGAGGCTGGAAATGGATAACTCCAGCCTCTAATAAACAAATTCAAGTTTATCGCTAAACGATCTCGGGATCGAATTCTCCCCGATACTCTTTCGGCAATAGAGCGCCAATTTTGGACATGATCAAATGACCCGTCTCACGGATCTCATCTCTCGAAGGACGGGTCCCATGCTCGGATTTTAAGGGGCCAAAGACCTCCCCTATTTTCGTAAAGACACCCAAACGACGCTTGTCTTCAGTAATTGTTTTGAAAAGTTTCCAGTTATTATCGCTAATTGTCGCCATAGGCAAAATCGGCACGCCTGTGCGCAATGCCATATAAGCAGCACCGGGCAGCGCTCTTCGTAACGGACCGCTGTGAACATGACCTTCAGGATAAATAACCAAGACCCCATCCTGTGCCAGGACAGCCTCTGAAGCCTGTAATGCTTCAAAATTCGGCGTTCCCTGCTCGATTTTTAAGGTTTGCCAGAGGTTAGGGAAAATGCGCATAAGGGCTGGTGCATTTGGCATTTCGAAGTCACCAATGAATTCAATAGGCCAACTGGTTGCGTGTATTGGGGCAACGGTATCTAAAAAGCTAAAATGATTTCCCACAATTAATAATGGCCCCTTTTTTGGAATATTCTCTTTCCCGGTGACCTCCCAGCGGACAAGCACATTGGCAAGAATGTCTATTATGCCGCCAAACACACCGCGAATAAATCGCCGACGTGGCCATGGATATTTTTTGATGTAGTTTTGCGTTAAATCTTTATCGGTCATCAAATTCACACTCCTGATTATTTCAACCTGTAAAATACCAATTCCGGCAAAACAATATCGGGAATTTTTATTCCCTGTATTATAACCAATAAGTCCATCAAAGGTTGCGACTGGGGCCTCGAAAGCACGCTTGAAAGTTCAATAGGACAAATAGGATTGAATATCCGGGGTTGTTTGAAGTATCAGATCAGCCCCAACACGTGCCAGTTCCTTCTCCGTGCCAAAACCACATAAAACAGCAACTGTCTGTGCACCGGCAGATTTTCCCGATTTTATGTCAACAATCGTATCGCCAACCATCACACAATCCCCTGGTGTCATGCCAAGAGCCTTTGCGGCGTAAATCACTGGATCAGGATAGGGTTTGGTGAATCGACAGGTTTGTGATGTGACGATCACATCAAAAAATGATGTGAGTTCAAAATGGTTTAAAAATTCTTTGGTGGAAAGCTCATCTCTAGCACTGACAACACCCAGGGGGTAATCATGAGACAACGCTTCCAGCATCTCTCGCACACCAGGGATGAGCCAGAACCTTTCTTTACTCGGTTTTTTCGCCAATCGCCTGGTAGACAAGACTTTATAATACTTTGCAAAAAACTTATCAATCCCCAATCGGTCTGCGATCTGGTAGACGAAATTCCCCGGTGTTTCTGCCGCCATGACAAGCCGGCGTGCAAACTTCCGGGAATCCCGATCTTTGAAAAGCCATGCAAGGGGTTTTAGTCTCCGTGAAATCCGCGCGACCAGGTGGTCATCTGTGTCACTCAGGGTGCCATCGACATCAAACAAAACCGCTTTTATTCGCCCTGGATCAATTTTTGCGTGGTCAAACTTTTTGTCTTTTTTCATTGAAGTTCAGAAAGAATAATATCCAACAGGTCATTGTCAGGTGCCATCACCCAAAGCGTTCGATCACCTTGATGCCATAAAGCAATAGTGCTATCTGGTCCTTTCCAAAGCCTGGCATCTGACAGGGTAGCAGAAAGAGATGTCCATCGTTGTGATGCATATTGATAGAAAGCATCAATAAATTCACCTGCATCTTCTGTGGTATCCCAAAGAGAATCCATTATAAAAATGGTTTCGTTTGTGTTTTCATTCAGATAAATTGCATAAGCATCGCCGCCCCAACCTTCAGCGGCAATTTGCGCTGTTTCTTCCGATATCCGGAAATTCTCTTCATGCGATTTATTCAGGATCAAATATACATACCATTCACCCATCACATTTTGGTCAAATAAAGTCCAGGTGTCACCCAGCTGAGAAGAAAGATCGGGTAAGTTCACGCTTAAGGGGACATCAACCGGGTATTTATCTGGATGCAGAATTTGTTCTGTTGAGACAGGTGGGTTAGCAAATGCCTGATCAACACTTTTATAATCATCCTGGTCGTACAAATGTTGAACAAATGCCAACCCCTTTTCATATGGGAAATACATATCGGCGGACATATAAGGCGGGGCTGAATCCAGCACAGGGGTTTCTAAATGGTCTAACATGTCCATCAAATCGCGGTAATCTTCCATTGAGGCATTGGTTTGAAACCACAAAATTTCGGTCAGCGAAGCGTCGCCTTCAATCAAAGCCTGGATAGCCGCACATTTTTCAGAATCCTCATCACAGGCTTCCTGATTCATGCCCAAGCCCTCATCAAGGCCGTAAACCTGGTCCTGAAGCACATGGGTGAACTCATGGGCATAGGTCAATCTTTCTGAAGCGCCAAAATCCTGCCCCTGGACAATATAAATTTCTTTTGTTTCCTCGTCATAAAAACCAGCAATTTGTTCGCTGTAAAGCGCTTGGTAAAACCCTTTAAGGTCGAAATCCCGGGGTAAAAGCCCTAAACTCGAAAGGACCAAAACATCCTGCCGGGCATCTTCGTCAGAATATTCAGAAAAGAAATCTTCTACAACAATTTCTTCAAGCTCCTCTGCAGAAATCATGGTGTGTTGAACATCCTGACCATTTTCAAGTCCTCGAATTTGAATAACCTGTGATTCTATTTCAGCAATTGTCCCTGCCAAATCTTCAGGCAGTTCACTGACAGGTGTCGAAATCGGCGCTTGAGTGCTTTCAACAGGCAACTCGATTGGCCACAAACTTGATACCCCAATGCCTGAGAGCAAAACAAGTACCAGGCAGAGACAGCCTACTATGAGAACCACGCCACAACTTATAAGCACATATTTGATAGTTTTTGACTTTTCACTTGATTGCATAGTTAATATCCTGTTGATCTCTTACACTATTAATTCTAATATTACCTGTTTATGACCTGAAATGAACCAGCAAGCTTTTAAACAAAATCCCCACAGGGGGGAATAATTGCAGAATAATCTACGCTTACAATCCTAAACTTCCAGGATATAACCTTTCCCCCTGACGGTTTGAATGAGCCTTGGGTGATGGGGGTCTTCCTCAATCGCCTGTCGCAGCCAGCTAATATGCACATCCAAAGTTCTTGTGTCGCCAGTATAGTCGGTTTGCCAAACCTTTGAAAAAAGCACATCCCGTTTCACAAGCTTCCCTTTATTCCGCATCAGCATCCTCAAAATTTCCATAAGACGAGGTGTGAGTTTTGTCTGCCGATCGTTACAGGCGACAAGCTGCGTTTTGGTATTTAATTCAATCGGTCCCACCTGCACAATGAATTTATCAGCCGTTTGCTGAAATATCTGGGTTCTATTAACTAATTTCTGTGTTGTGAAAGGGAGCCGGAGCACTAAATTGGCATCGACAATATCTGGCAAAGACGTATCTGCATCCACGATCAAAATTATCGGTAAGTCGTTATCGGATTTTCTAAAGGATTGGCAAATTCGCACGCCGCTGGTTCGGAGAGAAGCGGCGTCAATAATCACAATATCAGGATCCACTGAATCGAGTAATTTCAAGCCCGCACTGCCATTAGCAGCTTTTGTTACCGAATACCCCTTTTCGCCTAATTCGTCAGCAAATGAGGAATGATTACCCCGCCTGCCTTCCACCATTAAGGCAGTTATTGTGATTTCCTGTGCCAATATAATTTCCTTCTCTTTCCAAAGACATGAAAAAAACTTCACTGGAAAGTTCGTGCGTAGATAATAGCGCCTTGCAATATTTTGATATTAATCCTTGAGATCCCCTGGGGAATCCTCGCCACCAAAACAGAAGAATGTCTTCTATTAAATTATTATAAGATAAAATCTCATAATTGAAGAAAAACTTCTGCAAATCAAGTGTTACGATTATACTCGAAAAGCTTAAAGAATCGTAGATTTATTATCTCTATTGGTTGCGTCCTGATTAGCGCCGTGTTAGAATCAAACCAGCTAAAAATCCGAGGAGTACCTAATGGTAAAAATGATTGAGGTCGAGATCGACAGCGTTCGAGTAAGCCTGACCAACCAGCAGCGCATCGTGATCTTGAAACAAGTTAATCAGGAACGCTACTTGCCGATCTGGATCGGTTTATACGAAGCTGAAGCGATCACAATCGCCTTGCAAGACATACAGGTTGCTCGTCCTCAAACACACGACCTACTCAAAACACTCATCCATACCCTCAATGCACGCCTTGTCCAGGTTGAAGTGGTTTCCTTATCAGACGATGTATTCTACGGCAACCTGATTTTGGATATTGATGGTCAACGCCGCCAGGTGGATTGCCGTCCTTCCGATGCGCTCGCCCTTGCCGCAAGAACCAATGTGCCAATTATGGTATCAGAAGACGTTATGAGCCAGGCAGGGATCATCCCAGAAGAAGATATTTCCGAAGCAGACGCGGGTAAGGCAGAAGCCCGTGGTCAGGAAGATGTAGAAGACGTAGATTTGGACGTTTTTGAAGATTTTCTTCAGAATTTCAATATCGATGACATTCCTTCCGATGAGGATGTTGATGACGAGGACCAGGAATAACCAGCGACCCACTATATAAAGGTTATAATTAACCGGGAGATATCAGTAAAACTGAATCCCGGTTTTTTGTACACAAAAACACCAATAACCATCCAGAAATCTTGATAAGAGACCCATGACAGACGATTTTAACATCAGCGACAACTCACTTTCAGAAGCCCTTACCCTCCCAAGTAACCGGGAAGCTGAAGAAGCCTTAATTGGTGCTGTTTTAATCAATCAAGAAGTTTATTTGGAAATTGCACAATTCCTGACCGCCGAGGATTTTTTCATTGTCCGTAATAAGTGGATTTGGGAAGCCTTTAAGCACCTGAATGAATCACGTCAACCCATCGACCTGGTAACTGTCACAGAAGTTTTAACCAACCGCGGCCAACTTGATGAAATCGGCGGGCAGGTTTACCTTATTTCTCTTGTTAATCGAGCACCCAACGCCTTTCACGCAGGATCTTACGGGCGGATCATCGAACAAAACGCTGTCCGCCGGCGCATGCTTGACGCAGCTAACGAGATCGCTCGGCTGGCATACCACCAGGATCAATCCATTGATACCGTTGTTGATGAAGCAGAAAAAGCCATTTTCAACGTCAGTGAACGAAGAATTAAACGCGATCTTGTTCCAATCAGTGAGGTTGTCAGCACCTATTATGATCGGATTGATGAATTAGCAAAACGTTCAGATGATATCTTCGGCGTCCCGACTGGTTTGATCGACATCGACAGCCTCCTGGGTGGCTTGCAGAAATCAGACTTGTTAATTGTCGCCGGACGCCCTGGTATGGGTAAAACAGGCTTCTTGCTGGGTGTTTTGCGAAACGCAGCCCTTCTGCACAAGAAACATGTTGCCATGTTTTCAATGGAAATGTCGAATGAGCAGCTGCTGCAGAGGCTGGTGGCAATGGATACACGTATTGACACCCAAAGACTGCGCTCTGGCAAATTAAATGATAACGAATGGACGATCTTCTTCCAGGCTTTAGATAGCTATGGTGGTGCAACAATCTTCCTCGACGATACACCTGCCATCACACCGCTGTCCTTACGGACCAAATGCCGCCGGCTTCACATGGAATTCGGTTTGGACCTTGTCATCGTCGACTATTTACAGCTGATGTCAGGCGACTCACGAACAGATAACCGCGTTCAGGAAGTTTCAAATATCTCCCGAAATATGAAAGTCCTTGCCCGTGAATTGAATGTCCCTGTGCTAACGGCAGCCCAACTTTCTCGTGCAGTGGAGCACCGCCCTGATAAAAAGCCGCAGCTTTCCGACTTGCGTGAATCCGGTTCTCTTGAACAGGACGCTGACATTGTGATGTTCATTCATCGCAATTCAATGAGCGAAGTTGAAGAAGAACGAAACAAAGCTGAGATGATCGTCGCAAAACACCGCAATGGGCCAACCCACAGCGGTATCGGATTGGTGTTCATTGAAGAACTGGC
Organism: Anaerolineaceae bacterium; assembly: GCA_016841525.1. Lineage (GTDB taxonomy): Bacteria > Chloroflexota > Anaerolineae > Anaerolineales > Anaerolineaceae > Brevifilum. Next base: position 446,294 of record JAENYZ010000002.1, on the reverse strand, counting down.
AAAGTTTGAAAATGCTGCCAGGGGACAATATCCGGAAGGTTAAAGGAATCAAAGCCGTGACTCCTGAAAGTACAAGACTTTTTAAGGGCTTACAAGAAGATAACCTGGATTTGGTACGTTTACCAGAACCTTTTTTCTCTCAGCTTTTGCCCTTGATCAAATCCTTAACGCAGCTTCGGCTGTTGCTGTACTTCTTCTGGCATATTGAACAACAAAAAAGCAATATCCGCTTTCTAAAGTATTCAGACCTGACTTCTGACCCTACCCTGATGGCGATGATCGGCACTGAAAAAACTCTCAGAGAAGACTTGGAAATTATCGTGGGCATGGGTATCCTTTTAGAAGCTCAATTGTCCAGGGAGCAAGAACTTATTTACTTTATCAACGGACCCCAGGGACGTGCAGCTGTGAAAGCCATTGAGGACGGGCAGTGGCAAAACACGGATGTTGAAAGAAAGCCAATCCAATTAACAGATCAGCAGCCTAATATTTACGGGCTCTATGAAGAAAATATTGGCCCGATCACACCCTTGATCGCAGAAATCTTGAAAGAAGACGAAAAAACATACCCTGAAGCCTGGATCAAAGAAGCCATTGAAATTGCTGTGAAGCGTAATGTGCGCAATTGGAAATATGTTCAGGCGATTCTGGAACGCTGGCAAAATGAAGGACGTGGAAATGAGCAAAATCGACGAAACGATTCGCAAGATCCGAGCAGATATCGAAGAAGCTGGCTTGGCAAAAAATAATCAAGAAGAGAATAACGAGCCCATCCGCCAGGTGAAGATGCCTGGTGATCCGAATTGCCCGATTTGCGGTGGTATTGGCTATCTCCGCCGTGATGTCCCTATCAACCATTCCGATTTCGGGAAGATTTATCCGTGTTCATGCCGTTCAGAAGCCATCACACAATCTGCACGAACCCGATTATTCAAAATGAGCAGCCTGGATGCCCTTAAGGATTTACGATTTGATAATTTTGAAAAACGAGGAAGAGTCGGCCTTGGGAAACATCAATCGGATTCCCTGGAAAATGCCTACAATCAGGCGCATAATTTCGCCAAAAACCTTGAAGGATGGTTGTTATTCATGGGACCGTATGGCAGCGGAAAAACACACCTGGCAGCTGCTATTGCGAACGAAGCCATTGAAGAGGGCGTTACGACCCTGTTTCTGACCGTCCCAGACCTGCTGGATTGGCTGCGCTATGCCTATTCAGGGGCAACCTTGAGTTTTGAAGAACGTTTTGAAGAAATACGGGAAAGCTCATTGCTTATTTTGGATGACTTTGGCACCCAAAACGCAACTGCCTGGGCACAGGAAAAAATCTTTCAGATCATGAACCACCGCTATATTAACAAACTGCCTACCGTAGTGACCAGCAATATGCTGATCAATGACTTTGATGGTCGTATTCGCTCCCGGCTGCAGGATCCCAACCTGGTTACGGTAGTGAAAATTCTCGCACCGGATTACCGCAACCCAACTGACGACACCGGTCATCCTGAGCTTTCAACTTTGGCGCTTCACAGCCGGCAGACCTTTGGCAATTTCAGTATGCGGCAGGGTGAAAAACTCCCCAAAGAGGATTTGCGCGATCTTAAAAAAGCATTTGAGGCAGCACGTGATTTTGCAGAACTTCCAAAAGGATGGCTGCTGCTAACAGGGCCCTATGGGTGCGGAAAGACTCACCTTGCGGCTGCAATTGGCAATTACCAGGCAAGCCTTGGCTTCCCGCCGTTGATGGTGAGCGTCCCGGATTTGTTGGATCACCTTCGGGCGACATTCAGCCCAAACAGCAACGTTTCACTGGATCGCCGTTTTGAAGAGGTAAAACAATCTCACATCCTGATCCTTGACGACCTGGGAACCCAATCCGCTACCCCATGGGCAAGAGAAAAGCTCTATCAATTGTTCAATTATCGCTATAATGCAGAACTGCCGACAGTGATTACCACATCCAGCACACCTGAAGAACTGGATCCCCGCCTTTACAGCCGTATGCAGGATCATCGGATTTGCACAAATATTGTCATCCCGGTACCGGCTTATCGCGGGGATTGATAAATTCCAAATTTAAAAACTTTTCATTCTGTTTAAACGCAAACCCTCCCAACCTGAAGCTGGGAGGGTTTGGTCAATAGAAAAGGAGAAGAAGATGAGCTTGCTTATCACTTCTTTCTAAAAATAAGACTACCCCCACTTTGTTGAAATTTTATTAGAAATTTTTCGAATTCTCGATTATTCAGGATCCGGGATCGTGCGATTGACCTGAATACCCCGACTTTTACGATCCGGGCTGAGCTGAAGCACAACAACCGCAATCACCACCAGTAATCCGCCGATCCACTGCTGACCGGTTAGCACTTCATCAAGGAAGATGACAGACATCAGCACTGTAATCACCGGCTGAACCGTAATAATAACCGAACCCCGGGCCGCACCTAAAAGTTGCAGTCCTATATTCATGGATAAGACCGGCATTAATGTTCCAAAAATACTGTAAATAAGCAAAATTCCCCACTCCCAACCCGAATTTGGAAGCGACAGACCGAAAATAGGAATCAACACCAGGCTGACCAGCATCGCCCCGGTGATCACCCAGCTTGTTCCTGAAAGGCGGTCATCAACACCACGGAACCCTTTTTCACTCAATATCAGGTAAAGTGCCATCGCAACGGCATTGATGAGTGTAAATAGCAAACCAATCGAGTCGATCACCAATGCTTCACCAGGATGGTAAGCCGTTAAAACCAGCCCAATAAAAGACATTGGCAGCGCAAGCCAAAACAAAGAGGGTATCGGATGCTTTCTTGCCATCGCATACAAAACAACCAGCGAAGGATAAATATAAAGGATGATAATATAAAGTGAGGAGGGCATCCTGTTCAATGCAAACAAAGCTGTGTAACCAGATATCGAAAAAATCGCTCCCAGCCCAATTAACCTCAAATGACGCTTGTTGGTTAATTTTTGTTTCCCTTTTCGAAAAATCGAAAGTATCCAGATCATAGAGCCGGACATAACAAATCGCCAAATGCCTATTTGATAAGGCGGCAACGCCATTGATTGGGTCATGATCCGCATCAAGATAACTGAAATGCCCAGGCCAAAAGCAGCCAGGATCATCAACAATAGCCCAATTTTTTGTTTATTCATAAGATCTCCAAGAAAATAATGCGGTTTATTATACTGGTTTATCCTTTAATAAAAAGCTTCAATAGGGAGAAGACCACAGTTAAAACTACCACCATTGACTTAATATGACAAATTTAGTAAAATTTATACAAATTACCCCACCCCCTCCGGGAGGGGGTACAGGAGACTCATATGGTACACGATCACAAAGACAGCATCCAGCGATTAAAAACCGTTGAAGGTCATATCAGGGGCATCCAGCGCATGCTTGACGAAGACCAGTATTGCATTGATGTCATTCGTCAAATCCAGGCTGTTCAATCAGCCTTGAATAAAATCAGCACGCAAATTCTGGATGGTCACCTGAACACATGTCTTTTAACTGTTGCCCAGGGGGATGACCCCGCCGATCGTCAGCGTGTACTGAACGAGATCACCGAAGTATTTGAAACTGCCAATAGAGTTTAAAAAAAAGGAGTTACCCATGAATACCGTAACCTATACTGTCCCTAATATTTCCTGCAAACACTGCACACACACCATCACCATGGAACTTTCGGAGATTGAAGGTGTCACAAACGTCGAAGCCGATGTACAGACACAACTTGTAAAGGTCACTTTCGATGCACCGGCTACTGAACAAATCATCAAAGACACCCTTGCAGAAATAAACTACCCTGCAGCGAATTAAAGCTTACCCATGACTGAACAAAAACATCTAACCCTTCCCATACTGGGGATGACCTGTGCAAACTGCGTCGCGACTGTAGAGCGTAACCTGAAAAAGGTTGAGGGGGTTGATTCAGCAAATGTCAACCTCTCTTCAGAGCGCGCTGCCGTTAGTTATGATCCGCAAAAAGCAAATCTGGGCGATTTTATTGACCGGGTGCAACGTGCCGGTTATGAAATTGCCATGGGTGAAGCATCCCTGGGTATCAAAAACCTGTCCGACTCATCCGATGTTCACCGACTCGAAAAGGTTTTAATGGCGGTAGAAGGGGTTATTGAGGCAAATGTGAACCTTGCAAGTGAAAAAGCCCTGATCAAATATGTCCCAACAGTCGTAAGCCAAAACGAACTGCGCAGGTTGATTCGCTCTGCTGGCTTTGAGACCCTTGAAACGGACATCCCCCTGGAAGACGCTGAGGCGAAAGCACGCCAAAAGGAAATCGCAGAACAGCGACGTTTGCTGATCATCGGGCTTATTTTCACAATCCCCTTATTCCTCCTATCGATGGGCAGGGATTTGGGCTTGCTGCCATCTGCCCTGGCGCACGCACCCTGGATGAACTATCTTTTCCTAGCTTTAGCAACCCCTGTTCAGTTTTATGTGGGATGGCAGTACTACGTTAATGGTTACAAATCAATTCGAAATGGGTCCGCCAATATGGACGTACTTGTTGCCCTAGGGTCCTCTGCGGCTTATTTCTACTCCATCCCAATTGCCTTCGGGCTTATCCCCGGGCATGCATACTTCGAGACCTCTGCAGTGATCATCACTCTTGTTAAATTGGGAAAATATTTCGAGGCAAAAGCCAAAGGCGGCGCAAGCGACGCTATCCGACGATTGATGGACCTGCGCCCAAGAAAAGCCTATATCGTGCGGGACGGCATTGAAATTGAAGTCCCGGTCGACCAGGTCGAAGTGGGTGATATTGTGCTTGTGCACCCCGGTGAAAAGATCCCCGTAGACGGCGTGGTTGTGGACGGTCGTTCCAGTGTCGACGAATCTATGCTGACCGGCGAAAGTCTTCCCGTTGAAAAAGTGCCCGGGGAGAGCATGATTGGGGGAACAATCAACAAGCTGGGACTGCTAAAGTTTGAAGCCACAAAAATCGGCAAAGAAACGGCTTTGGCGCAAATCATCAAACTTGTTGAAGAAGCACAAGCGAGTAAAGCTCCCATCCAAAACCTGGCAGATAAAATCTCTGCTATTTTTGTTCCGATTGTGATCGGCATTGCCATCGTCACCTTCATTGTTTGGTATTTCTTTGTACCTCTGGGACCTGGCGCCGATGTGAGCCTGTTCACCAGGGCACTGATCAACACCGTTGCCGTGCTGGTGATCGCCTGTCCATGTGCAATGGGGCTTGCTACCCCCACCGCTGTGATGGTTGGTACAGGAAAAGGTGCGGAGCTGGGCATTTTAATTAAGAAGAGTGAAAGCCTTGAACGCGCTGGCGATATCACAACGGTTGTCCTTGACAAAACGGGGACGATTACACGCGGACAGCCTGCAGTGACAAAGGTGTATCGCTATGAATTTGATGGAAACGAGGATGACCTGATACGCCTGGCAGCTTCTGTAGAAAAAGGCAGCGAGCACCCATTGGGTGAAGCCATCACAGCCGAAGCCAACGCACGCAGCTTATCTCTCAGTGACCCCCTTGGGTTCTCCGCTATCGCTGGGCACGGCGTAAAAGCTGAGGTTGAGGAGCAACAAATCCTGGTAGGCAACAGGCGGCTATTGGAAAGCAATAACATTGATATCAATGCAGCACAGGCTGACCTGGACGCACTCGAGGAAGGCGGAAATACAGCGCTTCTGGTTGCAGTCAACAAACGATTAGCTGGTGTGATCGGCGTTGCTGATACTATCAAAGACGGCTCACAAGAAGCCACCCAGTCTTTGCGTGATATGGGATTGGAAGTTGTGATGGTCACTGGCGACAATCATCGCACGGCAAATGCTATCGGAAAGCAGGTAGGTGTGGATGCCGTTTTAGCAGAAGTTCTGCCTGGGGATAAAGCTGCCCGTGTCAAAGCGCTTCAATCAGAAGGGCATATTGTTGCAATGGTTGGCGATGGGATTAACGATGCCCCTGCCCTGGCGCAGGCGGATATTGGTATCGCCATTGGCACCGGTACGGATGTGGCAATGGCATCAGCCCCGGTGGTATTGATCAGCGGTGATCTGCGCGGCGTACCAAAAGCAATTGCCCTATCACGCCGCACCCTTCGGACTATCAAACAGAACCTCTTCTGGGCGTTCTTTTACAACACTATCCTGATACCGGCGGCAGCCCTGGGCTTGCTAAACCCCATGCTGGCTGCAGGCGCGATGTCCTTTAGCAGCATTTTTGTGGTGACCAACAGCCTGAGGCTGCGTCGATTCAAATGAATTATATTTAGAACATTTAGAAAGGGAATTTTATGAAAAGAAAAAAGAACCAGGCATTAATGCCCATCATCCTGTTAGCAGGCGTCATCCTGGTAAGCATTGTCGGCTTGATCCTTGCGGACAATATCAGGCAATCACGGATCGAAAACCCTGGTGAAATTACCAACCAGGACGATATCCCCAGGGTGACTGCTGAAGAAGCTTACAAGGCAATGATGGCAGGTGAAGCCGTGATTGTGGATACCCGCAGTGAAGCAAACTTTCAAGCACAGCGTGTCGCAGGGGCGATCAGCCTGCCCATTGACCAGGTTGAAGATCGTGTGGGTGAGTTAGATCCCGATACGTGGTACATTACCTACTGCACCTGACCAGCTGAAAACACAAGCGCCCGTGCGGCGCTGATCATGCTCCAAAACGGCATCAGCAGGGCAAACCCAATTGTCGGCGGTTTTGAGGCCTGGCTTGCAGCAGGTTATCCGGTCGAACCGTGAACCTGATTAGAGATTAAAAATAAAACCCTTCCCAAAATAGCTGGAAGGGTTTTCAATTATTAAAGATTTAATAAATCACATTTTTGAAATAAAAAATTAATCACTACAAAAATCAAATGGAGTGAGGCCTTCAGGCTGATTGAATTAATCAAAATAATTTTCATGATTATAAACGACATTTTAATGACAACAAACCTCAACCCTGCCATGAAAAACTTTGAATAATTAAAGTGTTTCGGGCTAAAGCCCCTCACTCCAAGCAGGTTCGGGGCGAAAGTCCCTCACTACAAATAGATTTTGAGAAAAATATCATTGAAAATACACTTATTAAACAGAACAATAAAATCAAATGGAGTGAGGCCTTCAGGCCGATTGAATTAATCAAAATAATTCCTATTGATGAATCACGACATTTTCTTGACAATAAAACCAATTATCGCCGATTAATTTGTGCAGTTTTCCATCTCTGAATAATAAAACAACCCTTCCCAAAAAGCAGGAAGGGTTGTTGTTTATCTAAGTAGTTAACAGCGATCTAATTACGGTTTCTTGTTCAGACCCTTACCACGGCCAGGGTGATTCTCAGGTTTCCCTTTATTAGCTTTGTCAGAATTCATATTTTCAAGCTGCTCCAGAACATCATTGTTGGCATCAAGTTCAGGTGTCTTGGATCCCTGTTCATCTTTGTTTTTACCGATTAAACCTAATTTTTGCCAGATTTCTCCCCAACCTGATTTCCCTTTATCATCTTCTTCACCATCACGTTCAACTAAAAGTTCTTCCCAGGTTTTTTCAACCGCTTCATCTTCTCCGGTTTCCAGGGCATGCTTGATTTCGCCGATGCCGAAGTGATCTTCGCAGAAATAAGGCAGCAGAGATTCATAATCCACGCCAAATTCTTCAGCCATTCGAATCAGCACAGGATGTTCCATTTCTCCGGAACAAACCTCGCTCAAGGTCTTATCACCATCAAATTCATCTTCCGGGTCATCCTCACCTTCATCATCATCTTCATCAGGATTAAATTCACCCGAGCCGATCAAACCCAACATTTGCCAGATCTCACCCCACTCCATGCCATCCTCATAAAACCAGGACAGGAGCACATCGTAGGTCTCTTCGACTTCTTCTAAAGCAGCTGTTGCCAGGGCGTGTTCTATTTCACCAACACCGATCTCTTGCTCGCAGAAATAAATGAGAAGATCACTGTACTCAACTTCATAATCCTCAGCCAATGAACTGAGCACCGGATGCACAGCATCACCAGAACAAACAGCTTCATCTTCCGGATCATCCTCGACTTCAACAAACATCGCGATCGGTTCATCTGGAGCTTCTTGGGCAGAGACAATCCCCGCAAATGTAAGGGAAATTAGCAAAACGCCTGTCAAAATTTTGAAAAATTTTTTGTTCATCGAAACCTCTTTATACTTTGGTTTGAATCTTATGACCCGCTCCACATTGGTATTTTTGTTTGAAACCGATTGTTTTTGAGCTTCATTGTGTATAATCCCCGGTTCACAACCAGAAATTATGGGTCATATTTGTTGTTACGTTTTTTAGATTACTGAACGAACATTAGAGTCCAGTTAAAACAAACTAATAAGAACCTTAAAAACAAATCTCTCACTTCAATTTTAACATAAATATGAATAAATAATTTATTTTGGGATTGCCTTGCGTGCCAGATTATCCACGCGTTCGTTCAAAGTATTTCCTGCATGACCTTTTACCCATCGCCAGTGGACTTCATGGCGGGCAATTTCCTCATCCAATTTCATCCACAGGTCAACATTTGCCAATTTTCCGCCCTTGCGTTTCCAGTTACGCCGTTTCCAATTGGGCATCCATAAGGTGATTCCCTTTTTTAGGTATTCCGAATCTGTATAGAGTACCACCCGGCAGGGTTCGGTTAAAGCCCGCAATGCTTCCAGGGCAGCGCGTAATTCCATGCGGTTGTTCGTTGTATCCTTCTCACCGCCCGAGATCTCTTTTTCATGCTTGCCATATCGTAAAATTGCCGCCCAGCCGCCTGGACCAGGATTTCCCTGGCAGGAGCCGTCGGTATAGATGGTAACCCCTGGTCTCTCACCGCTCATTGTTCTGCCCCTTCTAGGGATTGGATCATTTCATCAACTTGCTCCAGGATGTCACCAACCTGCGCTTCTTCGATAGCAAACAGGCGGTTAATTCCATCCTGTAGAACCCATCGACCATAACCCCAAGACTCTGAAATTGGCAAATGCTGGGCATTATCCAGCCTGTTAAAGGCGCTCACCCATTGCGGATAAGCCGTGACAAAATCGTCAAGATATGCCATCGCACCGTTGCTGACAGGGAGCGTAAACATTCTCTGCACCAATTGAGCCTGGATCTCTGGACTCACCAGGTGTTTGGCAAACAACCAGGATGCAAGTTGTTTCTCTGGCGTACTTTCCATGATGAACAAACCAGGACTGTCTACCATCATCACTTCCCCATCAGGCCCGGGGAAGCCAAACACGGTCCACTGATCCTCATTTTCAAACTGCGCCAACCATCGCATTTGTAATGGGATCTGGTCCAATGTTCCTGCATACATCAAGGCATAATGGTCCGAAAAATACTGGTAAGGCTCAGGCTGTCGACCCACCCAAATGCACCCTTTTGCAGGGGAGTAGAGCTCTTCCAGGTACCCAAAAGCCCTTATCCCCGCATCGGTATTAAATTGAAGAATTTCATCTTCAGGGATTTCTCCGCCAAAGGCTGTGTACCAGCTAAACAGGACTGCCGGATCAAAATTCATCAACAAGCCGCCCGTATAATCATTTTCCTCGTCTTCATCAGCAAGGTTTGCAGCAGTCCCAGCGCAGGATTGTGCTTCAAATCCATCCTCACTTTCAGGATAAGATTCATAACCTAATGCTTCAGCCCAGGTCTGGTTATAAAACAAAACCACCCCTTGCGGCGCAGCTGGCAATGCAATTAAATTTCCATCCACTGTATAGGGGTCAAGAAATACTGGGGGAATGTCCTCACGCACATCCTCACCCATCCCAAATTCAGGATGATTAAAATAATTATTCAACTGCACTGTGTCGATACCACCTTCAAACCATGAGAGCGCATAAGGATGCACAACGATCAATCCAGGCAGATCACCTTTTTCAAGATCAGATTGGACCTCTGCTATCAAAACTTCTTCGTTACCCTGGGAATCCACATCCACCCAGATTCCCCAGGGATTGGACAATGAGAATTTCATGGCAATATCCTGGAAAACTTCACCTGCCGCGCCAGACCATGGATGAACAAAACGGATTGATACCCCATCCAGGTCATTCGGATCAACATCAATCTCAGGAATGGCTTCAGCCGGTGTTGGCTGGGCTTGTTCTTCTTTCGGCGTTGCGCTGGGCTCGGGGGTTTCACGCGGTTCAACAAAAGGTGTTTCATCCGCTGGCGTTGCCTGATTGGCGCAGCCTGCGAATGTAAAAATGAACATAAGACCGATGAGAAGATAAAGCCAGGATATGTTGGTTGTTTTGATTAATTTCTTCATTGTATGATCACCAGGGGTACAGGGATAAAGGTCAGCAAGAATACAATAAGGGCAAGAATGCCTAGGAATTTTCTTTTGCGGTCAATGGGGGTGATCATGTCCAGGGGTTCTGCATAACGGCGCCCAAAAAAGAACACCAGGCCAGCCCAAAGCCACCATCCTGACCAGAAGAAACCCATCAGCACAAGCGCACCCAGAACAAAAGGATAAAGCTTCTTTGCTTTTTCCTTGCCGAACAAAACAAATAAAATATGACCGCCGTCCAATTGTCCCGCCGGGATCAGGTTAATGGCGGTAACAAACAAACCAGCCCATCCTGCCCAGGCGACCGGGTGAATCGTGACGTCCAGTCCACCCAGGGGGACGGGTGAGCCGGTGAAAAAGTAGCGCAGCCAATAAAGAATGGGGGACAGATCTCCATAAGAAGCGGGCTGGGGTAACAGCTTTCCAAAGGTGAGGTATTTCGCAGCCAGGTAAAACAAGGAATTTCCCTCAATAAAATGAATATAGCCCTCTGGTAAATCGGCTTCGATCGGTCCCAGGGTCGACAAACGCAAACCGATGAACAGCACCGGTATTGCAACGATTAATCCTATCAGGGGGCCTGCGACACCAATGTCCATCAGGTGCTTTTTATTCTTTGGGATCTCCTTCATACTGATAAACGCGCCCATGGTTCCAAAAGCACTCAGCGGCAAGGGAATGAAATAGGGTAATGTCACCGTTTCGCCGCGTGATTTTCCAACCAAATAATGACCCAATTCATGCGCCAATAATATCCCAAGCAGGCTCAAAGCAAAAGGCCACCCCTTCAAGAGGTATTTCAGGAAATCCATTATCGATAGTTGGAATGGCTGGACAAACTCAGTACCTGCAAACTGGGCACCGGTGAACATCACGCTGAGGATTGTCAGAACAAATAAAAGAATATTGACCCAGATCGGGCCGGGTTGTGAAACCGGGATCTCATCGACAATGATAATCTCTTGCTGACTTTCCTTTTCCCTGAACAAGGGTGTTAAATGATAGTCCTCCAGGAATTCAGCAAGCTGATCATAGGCTTTCTCGCTGTCTGAATGGCTCAATTTTCCCATGTAGCGAACGCGGTAAGCTTGTTTTGCTCCCCCCATGGTGACACCCTCGATATCAAAAATGGTTTTGACAAACGCTGTTACCTCGGAAAGGTCTACCGGTAAATTCTTTTTATTTTCTTCAACCATTCTTATTCCTTCATTAGTTATTTTCATTTGTCCAGCGATTCTTAATTAAACCACAAAACAGGACTGCATCCAAATAAGAGTTTATTTTATCCCTCATTGTTAAAAATCAAAATTGTTCGGTTATGATTAACACCACATATAAAACGTTAGATTGAATGGAAGAAATTTATGCAAAATTTTTCTAATACAAACATACAGGATGAATCTTTTTCAAACCTTGATATCTCTAAGCAGATCATTGAAAAGGTGAAAATGACAGGCTGCACATTCACAGGTTGTCATTTAAGTGAAACGGTCCTTTCAGCATGCCTGATTAGAAATTGCCGCTTCATCAATTGTGATTTGAGCTTGATGAGAATGCCGCAAACCAATTTTCATGAGACAAGTTTTAAAGACTGCCGCATGATGGGCATCAACTGGTGCCTGGCGGATTGGGAAGCACGCAGCCTGATAAAAAAAATACGTGTGGGTTACGAAAACTGTCTATTAAACCATTCCATTTTTTCCGGTTTGGATTTGAGCGAAACCCAATTCGTCCATTGCAAAGCCCTTCACTTAGATTTCGAAGGGGCTAACCTGACTAAAGCAGTTTTTAGGCAGTCAGATCTGGAAGGAACGCGATTTGTGAAATGCGACCTGTCAGAGGCGGATTTTTGCGGTGCAGTCAATTACAGCATCGATGCAAGCCAAAACAAACTCCACAAAACTCGATTTTCACTGCCGGAGGCAATCGCCTTGTTGCATGCTCTGGATATCCTGATTGAGGATGCCGATCAAGGATTATAAACACCAAATAACACTAAAACAGAATCCTTTCATGGTATCCTTGACAATGAAAGAGACCAACCAATATTCTGCAGAAAAGGGAAATTATCTTGGGGATGCACCGTAAAAATTGGCGAAGTTATATTCAAGCATCGGATGAAAAACCGCGTTTATCCTGGAAGCTGGTAAAGCGTGTTTTGGTCTACGGTAAACCTTACAAATGGCCAATGATCGGCAGTTTAATCACCATCCTGATCTATACTGGTGTCGCATTGCTCTCACCTTTAATACTGAGACACCTGATCGATTATGCGATCCCGGAAAAAGACATTGACCGACTGCTGCTATCCGCCGTTGGTTTGCTTTTTCTGCCCATAGTCAGCGGCTTTTTCCAAATTATCACCCGACGATTGACCGCTCGAATCGGTGAAGGTGTGATATTTGATCTGCGTGTCTCATTGTACGAGCACTTACAGCGAATGTCCCTGCGCTTTTACACCCATACCCAGTTGGGAGAATTGATCAGCCGATTGAATAATGATGTGGTCGGTGCCCAGACAGCCATCAGCCGGACGCTGGTCACCCTTGTGACAAATTTTGTAGAGGTGATATCCGTGCTGGTGGTGATGTTGACTCTTGAATGGCGGCTGACATTGATGGGCATTGTGATCCTACCCCTGTTCATCCTTGCCGCAAGACGTTTAGGCCGGGTTTTCCGTGACATTGCTAGGCAACAGATGGAGATGAATGCCCGAATGAATGCCACAATGAATGAAACCCTCAACATCGGTGGGGCTTTATTGGTCAAGTTGTTCGGTCAGCAGCAAACGGAAACCGAGCGTTTCAGCCGCCGTGCCAATGAAGTTAAGAATTTAGGCATCCAGCGAGCGACGATGGGCATCATATTCATGGTTATCATCCATTTGTTAACCGCCGTTGGCACTGCCCTGGTTTACGGCTTTGGTGGCTACCTGGTCATTTTGGAGTTGTTCACCCTTGGCACGATCATCGCTTTTGGGGATTACCTCTCGCGTATGTATACGTCCTTCCAGGGATTGATCAATACCCCTGTTGAATTTGCCACATCCATGGTCAGCTTTGAACGCGTCTTTGAAGTAATTGACCTGCCCGTTGACATCGAGGAAAAACCGGATCCCATACCACTTAAGCAAGTGGCAGGCGAGATAGAATTCAATCATGTCACCTTCAAGTACCCCAACACCAGCGAAGGGCTGCTATCCAATGTTGATCGCCCCTATCTGGTAGAAAATACCGGCGGCATTCTATCGGAGGGTGAAGAAAAGGGCCTGGGATCCGTCCTTCCCGCAAGCAGCCAGGCGCGTGAGTTGGCGCTGGAAGATATCACCTTCAATGCAAAACCAGGGGAATTGGTTGCCCTGGTCGGGCCCAGCGGTGCTGGAAAGACCACACTGACATACTTGATCCCGCGATTGTACGATCCCACACAGGGCACCATTCGCCTGGATGGGCACGACTTACGGGATCTGCGCTTAGAAGACCTTGCCCATACCATTGGGATGGTCACACAGGAAACTTACTTATTCCACGACACCATCCAGGCTAATCTGCGCTATGCAAACCCAGAGGCAACTAATGAGGAAGTTATTGATGCTGCCAGAGCTGCCAATATCCACCAGTTCATCTCAGATTTGCCAGAGGGATATAACACCATCGTTGGAGAACGCGGCTATCGGTTGAGCGGCGGCGAAAAGCAGCGCCTCGCGTTGGCGCGAGTACTGCTCAAAGACCCACAAATAATGATATTGGATGAGGCAACCAGTCATCTCGACAGCGAATCTGAAGCCTTGATCCAGGAAGCCCTCGAACGGCTGTATGCCAACCGCACAAGTATTGTGATCGCCCACCGGTTGAGCACGATCCTCTCGGCAGATCTGATATTGGTGATGGACAAAGGCAGGATCGTGGAGCGCGGCACCCATGAGGAATTGCTGACTCAGGGCGGTCTCTATGCCCATTTATACGAGACACAGTTTGAGAAATAGGTGAGTGGTGAATGGTGAATGTGAATGGTTGGGTATCGCGTATTGGGATTAAATAAATCATTCTTGTGTAGGGGCAACCCCTATACCCCGGTGCTTTTCCCGGGGCAGTGGTTGCCCTTGTCGGATTATCAATTGTTAGGGCGGGCACAGGGACCCGCCCCTACGAATGCTCATTTAAATCTGGATACTCTGAATCCATTTTCCAATTTTGAGGATTACAAAAAATATAATCTGCAATTGCCTGATGCTCACGATCATTCCGTATGACATGCTCATAATAATTTCTTTGCCATAAACGTTGACAAAATCGAGGCCAACATTTCTTTTTAACGCCCTCACTATAACGGTAAGTCGATAATGATTTAAATCGACCAACAATTTCGGACAATGAAATCCCATTTTGTGTAGGGGCGACCCTCCGTGGTCGCCCAGGGCAGGCACGGAGGCCTGCCCCTACAGATTCGACATTCTCAAATGTAAATATTCCATGGAAATGGTTCGGCATAATTTGGAAAATTTCTAATCCAACAAAAGGCAAATTCATTGGCAATTCCTGACATACTTGTTCAATCATCCTGCCAGCATCATTCAATAGCATTTGCTCATCAATAATTTCCCCAAAAAGACATGCACGATTCTGTGTGACAATTGTAATAAAATATGCACCATCTTGCGAATAATCAAAATTGGGTAATCTGAGGCTTTTGCAAAACTTTGATGACATAAATTTGTTCCTTGATGAACAATTACAAAAAAACTATTCGCCATTCACTTTTTTCTTACTATAAACATACCGATAACAAACATCAAACCCCATCTTCTGATACATTGCCAGTGCTGGCTCGTTATCTCCCTCCACCTGCAAATACCCATAACCCGCACCGTGCGCCAACCCCCAATTTGCCAATGCCGTCATCGTCATCTGCCCATACCCGCGCCTGCGAAAATCCTCGCAAACATATATGCTGAAATAACCCAACAAATCCCCTTCGATCACGCCCATACCGCACGCGACGGACTCTCCTCCTGCATACAAACCCAGTAATACCTTCTCGGGCTGGATCACCTCAAGGATTTGTCGATGCACATTCCAATGTTCAACCGATGTCCCCGTCAAATCTGCGCGTAAAGCAATCCAATCCCCCACATTCATCTCGACCCCTCGCACCCCTTCTGGTAGTGCAGCATGTTTCCCAATCACCTCCCCCAAAACAAAGGTTGGGTCAAAGGTCTGGAACCCGGCTTTATCCAGCGCTTCCAACAGCGCCTGTGATGAAAATGGGTCCGGCAGCCGAAAAATCACCGGCAATCCTGCTCGCCTATAAAAACCCTCACAGGCGCGAATCTTCTCCGTCAGCGGCAGTTTGGATTCATAGCGTACATTGACAGAATTGGATCGCTTGGTGAACCCCTCAGCGAAACGCAGCAGCCAGCCATCAAAAATCATCTGGCGAGGTGCTGGCCAGGCGTTCAACGCGGCATCTTCCAAGCGCATCAATAATTCCTCATCCATAACAGGTCCTTTCTTAAAATCTATTCTATCATTTTCACGGAATGGGGATGTTATAATCCTTACGAAAGCATATAAATGGAGAGAACCTTGCCACAACCCATTTTAATCTTATTATTCGGTGCCGGCAACCGCGGCGCCGATTCCTATGGACCCTATTCCCTCACACACCCTGATCAAATCAAATTCGTGGCTGTTGCTGAACCTGAAACTACCAGGCGCGAGAAATTTGCCAGAGCCCATGGCATCCCAGTAAAATACCAGTTCAAGAGCTGGCAGGATGCCCTCAATGCCGGCAAAATCGCTGACGCAGTGCTCAACGCAACACAGGATGAAATGCACCACGATTCCGCTATTGCTGCCATGCGTACTGGCTATGATATGCTGCTCGATAAACCCATCGCAACCTCCCTCAACGAAACGCTGCACATTATCCAAACCGCAGAGGAAACCGGACGACTGCTGATGATCTGTCACGTGCTTCGTTACACTGACTTCTTCCAGAAGGTTAACCAGATCATTAAATCCGGGCAATTGGGACAGATCATCAACATCTCCAATTCTGAAAACGTCTCCTATTTTCATATGGCACACAGCTATGTGCGCGGCAACTGGCGAAATTTAGCCAACAGCGCACCGATGATCCTTGCAAAGTGCTGTCATGACCTTGACCTGCTTTACTGGTTCCTGGATGAAAAATGCACCCACCTCAGCTCAATGGCGAATTTACGCCATTTTCGGACGGAAAATGCACCCGAAGGTGCCACGGAACGCTGCACTGACGGCTGCCCCACGGCGGAGACCTGCCCTTTCTATGCGCCGCGCATCTACCTGGAAAGCATCCCAATCAAACAGGCTGTCAGCCGAGCTTCGAACCCTTTTATCAGAGGTTTTGGAAAATTGACCCTGGATCAACCCGGGATAGCAAAAGCGCTGGGAAAACTGATTCCCCCCTTGCAAACCCTGACGGAATACAGCGGCTGGCCGAGGAATACCATCATCGGGGCATCGCAAAGCGACGAGGCAGTGATGCAAGCCCTCAAAACAGGTCCCTATGGACGCTGCGTGTACCGCTGCGATAACAACGTCGTTGATCACCAAATTGTAAGCATGGTCTTTCCAAGCGGGATCACCGCCACGCTGACCATGCATGGGCACTCCCACCAGGAAGGGCGAACCCTACGGATTGACGGCTCACGCGCCACCCTGCTGGGTAAATTCTCATACAGCCAGGCATGGATAGAAGTGCATGAGCACATCACAAACCAAATCAAAAGGTATACATTCCCCAGTGAAGTCGATCAAACAGCTGGTCACGGTGGTGGGGATGCCGGTTTGTTAGAGCATTTTGTCGAAGCTATGCGGGGACAGAAACCACCCCTGACCTCTGCCCGCGATTCCATGGAGAGTCACCTGATGGCTTTTGCGGCAGAGACTTCACGGCTTGGAAATAAAACAGTGGACATGAACACCTTTCGCAATCTATGAGTTTGACTACGGAAATAATTTGTGACATCGGCCGGTTATGAACAAAGCCTCTTGCCACAACATCCAATTACAAAAGATGTAAGAACCTTGTTCTACTTGATAATCAACGGTAAGAAATTTAACTTATAACAGGGCTGCCAGACATCAATCTTGCCATCCAGGATATCCTGTTTTATTGATAATATTTGATCCTTCACCGGTTGTGGTATGCTCGCATCTGCATCATGGTAAGGCGCTAAGCCCACACCATCATTCGCTAAATCATACGTAACTGTACCGGATGTGAAAGTATCTGATACCTGGTCTTCAATAGTCGCATAAACGGCATTGTCAACCCGCTTCATAGCACTGGTTAATAGATACTCCGATCCATCAACAGATCCACTCTCAAATAAAGTTAACCATTGATCGGAATCAACACCAATCCCCCAAGCTCCTGCTTGAGTGGCAGTAAGTAATGCAGCATTTCCAGCTGGTCCAGCTGCAGGAAATATGACATCTGCCCCTGCCGCCATTTGGTCCTCGGCAATTTGGTTTGCCAGTTCTTCATCCGAGAAGCTCCAAATGTAATCTATAATGATATTTATCTGGGTATTCACACAGGAAGCGCCATAACCATATGGAAGAAGAAATGCATTTACTGGGTCAATATCCATGCCGCCGATCCCGCCAATCACATCGCTTTCTGTCAGCAACCCTGCCAGGGTACCAGCAAGATAACCAGCTTGGGAAGAATCAAAGTTAATCCCTCTCAAATTAACCGGATAGGTTTCGTAGATAACATCAACAATTGCAAAATTTACTCCAGGGTTGTTTTGTGCAAAGCCAGTAGTTACATCCATAAAGCCGAAACCAACACTGATGCATAAAACATTACCATCATTGACACATTGCTGATGTTGATTAGCATAATCCTCTGTTCCAGTGGGCGTGTAAACCGTACCAACCACACCAAAATCGGTTTCAGCTTGCAGCAATCCCTGATATGCCATCCAATTGAAAGATAAATCGTTAACACCTGATTCGGTAGGAATCAGCCCGACCTTGATGCCTTCTATTCTTAAAGCATGGCTTTGAGTTGCCCCCATCATCAAGAACACGACAACAAAAAGAAAGACGCTAACAGAAACAATAAGGTATCTTAAATTTTTAACAGCCTGGATTTTGAGTTGAATGTATTTCATGTCAAAAATTCTCCTTTAGCTTATAAAAATAGGTTAAATTGAAAGCCTGTACCAAATCATTTCTATGTTGCTTCAACAATAATTTTTTTATTTAATGTAATATCAGGACTATGGTATGTTAATATATTACAAAAATAATATTCCAAAGTCAAATTTTCTCGGCGGCATTCAGACATTGAATATCGATCAATGTTTTCAAAACAGTTTTTTAGATTACAACAGCTTTTCTTACGCTATTGGGCAAAAAGATCTAATTCAGATACTGCTTCACCAATCATTTTAATTTTGTCGGTGAAAATAGTCATTGCACAAGCTTCTTATTCGCAATTCATGTGTAAAATAATGCTGAGGAAAGCATTACTTTAATCAATCATATTTCTTAAGGGAGCAAGCTTATGAAAACTATCGGACTATTGGGCGGGATGAGCTGGGAATCATCCATTGAATACTATCGCATCATCAATAAAGAGGTTAATGCACGTCTGGGCGGACTGCACTCGGCGCAAAGCCTGATGTATTCCGTGGATTTTGCTGATATCGAAAAACTCCAGCACACTGGCGATTGGGATGCACTAACTCAAGCGATGATCGATGCTGCCAAACGCCTGGAACGCGGCGGGGCGGACCTCCTGGTGATCTGCACAAACACCATGCACCGCATGGCGCCAGAAATAGCTGAAGCTATTAGCATCCCACTCTTGCATATCGCTGATGCGACAGCAGATTCCATCAAAGCCCAGGGATTGCAAACCGTGGGTTTACTCGGCACACGCTTTACCATGGAGGGCGATTTTTACCGCGGGAAACTGGAAAACGATCACGGAGTAGAGGTTTTAATCCCGGATGATGAGAGAAGAGAAACCGTGCATCGTATCATCTACGATGAACTCGTGCAGGGAATCATTCGGGAGGATTCCCGCAAAGCATACCTGGATGTGATCGGCGACCTGCAAGGAAGAGGTGCGCAGGGTGTGATATTGGGATGCACCGAGATCCCGCTGCTGGTGAAACAAAAAGACGTAACGATCCCCATCTTCGATACCACCACTATTCACGCCAAAGCTGCCGTGGATTGGGCACTTCGTAATTCGTAGGAAACGTATGGTTGCACCATCCCACTTCGCTACGCTTCGGGGACAGGTCAACCTACGTGACAGCATGGATTTTCAAAAGTAGACAGTTTTCGGGATGTGACTTGAATAGCTAAGACTAAGGTTGTCGTTTGTTCAAGGGATTATGCGTCACTTTGAAAACTTGACCAACAAAATTCTAGATTAAGTTCAAGCCAAGAAAAATAGCAATCAATAAGGATGTCGCAGGTTTAGGGGTAGGATTTATTATCAACAATTAAGGAGAAAGGAGTATGCGGTGGAACTTGGTGCATTTTCAATAAGCTTATCTGTAAAAAACCTTGATGCTTCTAAGGTGTTCTATGAAAAATTAGGCTTCGAGATCTTTGGGGGTGAACCTAACCAAAATTGGCTGCTTTTGAAAAACGGAGACCACATCATTGGCCTCTTTCAGGGGATGTTTGAAGGAAATATCCTCACTTTCAACCCGGGTTGGGATCAGGATGCATCTGAACTAGAATCCTTTATGGATGTGCGGGACATTCAGAAGCAACTAAAAGATAGAAACATCGAATTACTTGATGAAGTTGACAAATCCAATACAGAAGGCCCAGCTTCAATTATGCTGGCTGATCCTGATGGGAATATGATCCTTATTGACCAGCATCGGTAATATTATTTTGAACTGTTCGCAGTCAATAAAGTCCTAAAATAATTCGCCAAATTAATCTCACTTTTTTGTCTTTATGATAGCATCGACAATGGAGAGGATCACCCCCAATCCCATTAAACCGTACCCCAACCAGCGCTCTTCACCAAATAAAATGCCTGCCATAATACATCCAAAAGCCAATCCAGCTAATGGTGTCAGTGTCCTTGTTTCTTTTCGACGGCTGCGGGTGAATATTAGAACGCCAACAATCAAAGCCAATACCACAATCGCGATCAAAATAAAAAACTGGTTTTCACTCATCGGATTTCTCCTTTCTAGGATATTTAAATTATATAATGATTCACCATGCGATACAAATTATTAAAATTATATTAAAAGTTGCAAGCACTATTCTGTGATAAATTAGACACACTTCCTCCCTAAATGACATATGAACATCGTATGCATTAATTCGTGTGACAATCTTTCTATATCCACACAGAGAAATCTCATTAATTTTTATCAATATCTCAATCTTAATCTAATCACGCGATCGTACACTGTTATAATCAAATTAATCTCAGATGACAGAAAAAATTTCTTCGACTGAAAAATCACATATCAGAGCCGTGTTGCTGGCTTTGCTCGTAACTTTCCTGTGGTCGAGTTCTTTTGTCTTAATTAAATTTGGCCTGGCAGATGGCATTCCCCCAATTACATTCGCTGGATTGAGATACAGCTTTGGATTTCTTACATTACTCTTAATCATAATCTCTAAAAGAAAGCATCGAGATACCCTGAAATCAGTATCTGGAAAAATGTGGATGAAGCTTGTCTTCCTTGGCATCCTTTTTTACACGATCACTCAGGGCACAAATTTTATAAGTTTATCACTCCTGCCCGCCAATACTGTTAGTTTAATTTACAATTTTGGACCCTTATTAATTGCTCTCGGCAGCGGATTGATAATAAAAGAAGATACCTCCCTGATCCAGTGGCTGGGTGTCCTCCTATCATTAGTTGGCGCCCTAATTTATTTTTTCCCACTGAAAAATTCAACAGGGCAAAATCTGGGGTATTTGATCGCATTGATCAGTGTATTAGCGAATGCCTTTTCTAATCTCTTAGGGAGACAAATTAACCACAAAAGCGGTCTTTCACCAGTCTTGATAACGACCATCAGTATGGGCATTGGCGGATTATTGCTGCTGCTTTTGGGAGGATTGACCCAGGGATTCGTCCGTCTAGATCTTTCCCAATGGCTGATCATCGCCTGGTTAGCAGTCGTCAATACTGCCTTTGCATTCACATTATGGAACACTGCCCTGCGTACGCTCAGTGCCGTAGAAGCTGGAATTATTAATAATATGATGTTAATTCAAGTAGCCCTACTATCATGGTTGTTTTTAGATGAAGCCCTAAGGTTTAAACAAGTCATTGCCATGTTGTTTGTTATTTCAGGTATGGTCATCGTCCAGATTCATGGCCGATATAAACGAAAAAATAGTTGATATGACCAGAGTATATCTTGTAAAATTATCTTAAGTCACACAACCCTGCCCCATCATTGTATCTATCTTAAAATAATTCCACTCATGAATTTATCAGGAGCGCGTTATGATATTGAAAAACCGTTCCGATTTTCTAACAACAGAGTTAGATCCAAACATGCTGTCAACGCCTTTCGAGGTCGAAACAAACTGGCATGTCATCACTGGCGCACCCAGTTCTGGCAAAACCACCTTGATTAATCTGATAGAAGAAAAGGGATACAAAACAGCCCCTGAACCAGCCCGGCAATACATAGAGATGGAATTGGAAAAAGGTCTCACAATAAATGATGTCCAAAAAGATCTGGTCGCGCTAAACAAAGCAATAGCCGATTTTCATCTTGGAATTGAGCGACAACTTCCAGCGAATGACACCATCTTTCTTGATCGGGGGCTTCCAGATTGCCTGTCATACCACAGGATACATGGTATGAATCCAAATGAACTACTGAAGTTTTGTTTTTATCATCATTATCGATCCATATTCATCTTGGAAAGATTGCCATTTCGACAGGATGGTGTCAGGTATGAAGATGACCAATGTGCAGAATTTCATCAATTATGGCTTTTAAAAGATTATCGAGCATTGGGATACAATCCAATCCTTGTACCTATGACAGCACCACAAGAACGACTTTCTTTCGTTCTTGAAAAGCTCTCTGATCTAAATTTGATATAATACTGGAAGACAATTTTAAATGGCATTACTAATGATAGTGTTTTCTTTTCATTCATCGTGATGTGCACAAAAAAAATCCATTTTTGAGTAAAGAAACGATTTTAACAAAACCATGGGAAGTGAGATTCTATGACAATTACGCTTCGGCATTATAAAGATCCTCAAGATTACCAAAAAATCAGCAAATTCCTGATTGACCATTACCAACCTGGCAATAAAGACGGTAACTGGCTGGAACCCGCCTGGGAGTATATGCATGGTCACCCCTACCTGCAGTCAGAACATCTACACAGGATCGGTATTTGGGAAGATGATCGGAAAATTGTCGCTGTTGTACACTATGAATGGCGCTTAGGAGAAGCCTTCTTCCAATTCAAACCCGGGTATCAATATCTCAGAGACCAAATGCTAGATTTTGCTGAAAACAAGCTTACCGCACCAGATGGCCATCTGCATGTCTTTGTTAATAACACAGATTCGGAATTCACAAGTCTGGTCAAATCAAGGGGATATACACACCTGCCGCATGAAGATCGTCCTCTGGCACGCTTCGATATCCCTGTCCCTTTCCCTGAGATAATCCTCCCAGAAGGTTTTCGTATTCTCAGCCTCAAAGAAAAGCCAGATTGGGCTAAGGTTCATAAAGTGATGTGGCGGGGTTTTAACCACGGGGACAATCCCGATATGAGTTTTGATGCGTTTGAAATGCGCCGAAAGATGTTCGATACCACCACGGCTCGAAGGGATTTGAAGGTCGTCGTGGCAGCGCCAGATGGTGAGTTTGTATCAATTTGCGGGATGTTTTACCAAACCGATGGACGATATGGCTATGTTGAACCGGTTGCTACCGACCCGGAATATCGCCGTATGGGTCTGGGAAAAGCAGCCGTACTGGAAGGCATCCGCCGCTGTGCTGAATCAGGAGCCCAAGAAGCCTTTGTTGGTTCTAATCAGCTTTTTTACCTGGCACTCGGCTTTGATGTTCAGTATGCATCTCAATGCTGGCAAAAACAAATAGGACATGATTAGCTAATTCGCCTGAAACAAAATTTGTAAATAGTTTGATCTTTACAAAAAGGTAAGACGACCTGCAAAGAACAAACTCACCTGACAATCAATGGCAAGAATAGCCAATGAAATAATCTCGTAAACATGCAAACATATCCTGAGCAAACATCGCTAACCGCATAATTGATCTGACCAGCAATACCCTGTCCAACCACGCTGTACAAATCAACATTATTTTCGGTGAGAATGGCACCACCTGGCCCAACAGCGTACCAATCGATGAGGACAGCCGGGGCAAGAGGTGCTGCAGCGAGGAAAAGCAGAAATACAACAAGTGGGATCAAAAGAAGAATATTCTTTTTCATGGCTGCCTCACTAGTACACAAGGATCATAAGGTACCCATTGAAAAAAGTACCGGCATGATCGCTCCGAGCACAAATCAAAGTATTGGGTGTAATGTCAGAAAGAAGGCAGGACGCAAAAACCATTTGATCAAAACCGGTGACAGCTGGGGCTGTAACCATGAAGTACCGCTCATTCACCGGGAATCCAAAATTAATAGAACACATACCTGTTCCACCGTTCAGAATAGTTATTGGATTCTCCTGGAGAACAACATTATTAAAATATCTGACAACGGTTGAGCCACTGCTTCCACAGAAAGCATAGACAGCAGCTTTCACCAGACCGTTTGCCCCAAGCTCCTGCTTAAAAGAACCATCATTTTCTATGATGAACTCATGCTCTCCGGAATCGCCGCCGAAACCTTTCACAAGGGCACCCGTGCCATCATTGCTGGTTACTAATGTGGCATCCAAGCTGTCAGCTTTTACCCAGGCTGCTACACCCGTCTCATTTAGGGCTTCCGCTTTCAATGCGGAACCAGCTAAACCAACACCGCTACTTTCAGCGCAGACCCCAAAACCTGTACCGCTTTCACCATATACGCCGGCATTGGATGCGCTTGTACCCCATAAACTGAAACCTGATTGGGTTGTTGTGTGGAGCGCTGATCCTGTCCCCAGGTTATCAATGTTCATGGTGGGTGATACAGAATCATTCAAAATCACTGCTCCGGGTGCCAAGGTCAGGGCATAGGGCGCCCCTAATAAACGCTGACGTGGCAATGTCGTCCCACCGACTGCAATCTCCAGCCAGAGATTGTTTGCCAGGGACGAATGTGAGGCATCCAGGGGTGAAGTATCCCCCAGTGCAGTCTGGAATAAACCGTCACTGATGTAAACGATTTTCGTCTCTTCCCATTCTGCAGTGCCGCCCGTCTCGGTTGTGAACAACCTGAAAGTCATCGAAAATTCACCATCTGCCAGGACACCATTGATCACCAGCCGGCCCTGGTAACCAATCAGCGGGGTGATAATTGTTCGAACATCACGGTCGCCAGATGCTTCACCAGGTTTTTGTTGGGCAAGAGTAATGCCCTCCGTGCCAGGACGTAATAAGAGAATCACCAGTAAGAGAATTAAGTGCAAAATCTTATTTTTCATAGCAACCTCCATTAAGGAATCTTATTTTTTCGTTGTAGAAATCGGGGAATCTGATTCCACTATAGCAAGTTTTATGATTGAATACAAGCAGTTTGAGGTTTTTGTTCAAGGAAAAATTTACATGCAGGTTCAACTGGATTTTTTATAATGGTACTTTTTCTTTTATCTTGCTAATTCAAAATTAAATACTCTCTCAATAATTAAACGAAATCAAATATGGATTGATTTAAGAAGATAAACAGTCTATCGGATAAGACATGGATCGCTAAGACTAAGAGAGAGATATTTTCAATTTGGTTTAAATCACGTTGAAAACACAGCCTACGCCAATTCTACTTTGTTTTTGATAGCCTGAAATAATCAATGATATTTGTAACCTGTCACTAATGCTCTTTCAACATTCATAAGTACTTCGTTTCATATTCACAATTTCTTCATAACTTAACGATATCATCATTACTGTAAGATCAACAAAGACTTACATTCAACACTATTACAAGTATCAAGGAGATTAACCATGAACAAACTAATGAAAACATTCGTAATTTTGGCAGTCGTTGCCATTGCGCTTGGATCAGCCAGCGCCGTTTTTGCTCAAACAGATACCCCTGACTCCCCCATCGGATACGGCGGCGTTGGGATCGGCAGCCGAAGTAAACGCGGCGGCCGTGGAAACGGTTCACAAATGCTTTACCAAAACCGTGACAGCATGGAAGATGGACTTCTGCACGATGCCATGATCGCTGCTTTCTCAGAAGCACTCAATATTCCTGTTTTAGACCTGGAAGAGCGTCTCGCAGCTGGTGAATCAATGGCAGACATCGCCCTTTCAACTGGGATGACCCTCGAAGATTTCAGGACCTTATTGACTGAGATTCGCACCACGGTTCATGACCAGGCAGTTGAAGAAGGTTTGCTTCCCGGCTCACAGTTTGGCTGGACGAACGAACGACCCGAAGGTAACACTGGCTACGGTGCTCGACGCGGCGGCGGACAGGGTATGTACGGCGCAGGTACCTGCATCAACGACTAACAATCTACTTGCCAACAGATAAATAAGCAACACAAGGATGCTGGAATCCAGCATCCTTGTTATTTTAAGTAGTGCCAATTATTTTTCTCAGGATTGTTTTATCTCTAACGCTTCGGCAATTTTTTCAATAGTCCCTATATGTTCGTCGACAGTTTCAAATCCCTGCCCCATGGTGATCACGGTCATATGGGTCGCGCCGGCATCCTCCCAATCCTCCGCAATCTTCCGCCATTCATCTGGATTTCCGCTTTCATAACGCAGCCGTGGTTCAAGACCAAGGTCATCAAATTTCCTGTCTTCTGCAGACAGATATCCTTTCAGTTTTGAAAGCGCTTGTGCGGCATCTTCAGCGGTGCGGTAATTAGGAAGCCAGCCGTCCCCCATTTTGGCAACCCGACGTAAGACCGGGTCCGCGTGACCGCCAAACCACAGGGGAATTGGCTGCTGGATAGGGAGCGGGTTAAGTCCGGCATCCGGGATCCTGTGCCATTTCCCTTCAAAGGTCACCAATTCTTTTGTCCACAATTCCCGCAATACATGAATCTGTTCCTCAAACCGCTCACCCCGATTGTGAAAATCTTTATTTAAAGCAATGTATTCAACCTCGTTCCAGCCCAGGGCAACACCCAATCTGAGCCGTCCATTGCTGAGAATATCAAGCGTAGCAGCCTGTTTTGCAAATAAAGCAGTCTGTCGTTGAGGGAGGATAATAATCCCGGTGACAAATTCAAGGGTCCTTGTGACACCAGCGAGGTAGCTGAACAGGGTCAGCGGCTCTTCAAATGAATCTTTGTACGTATAGGGTCCAGACCATCCCCCTTCCCGGTCGGGGTTCGCCCCTAAAACGTGATCGTACGTCAACAGGTGGTTAAATCCCAGGTCTTCTGCTGCCTGGGCAAAATCTTTGATTGCCCCAGGATCGATGGGATATTCTGTCATGGGAAAAACAACGCCAAATTTCATATTGCCTCCAAAAATACTTATTGTTAATTGTATTCTACCGAGTTTTCGTTCAGGGAAAAAGCAAAGAAGATTAAAATGTGAAGTCAATAATTACGAATCAGGGTCAAAAACAATCACCTGGTAAGAAAAATCCTGTAATTCCTCATTAATCAGGACATCACTAATAGCAATTGTATAAGTGGTATCCTCAACCGGTTGCGGCCAATCTGCGCCAGAACTCATCCCGTCAATTTGCCACACGATCGTATTTTCTCCATAGCCATAAACAGGTTCTGCCTGGGCTATCGCCAGGGCTTGTTCTTCGCGCACCATGCTCACGCTTGCCTGGCTGAAATCCGCACCTGGATAGGAGAAGGACCAGCGTGTAAACACAACCTGGTACGGCACGTATCCTGGCGGCGGCCAGGCGACAAATTCATCCCGTGTGTCCGGTCTTTCATCCCCCATGTGAGAATCAAAGATCACAAGGACATTACTGGGGGGGTATTCATCTGTTGGCGGCATATCCCCGGTACCCATGATTTGCGTATGGGGATAGAGGATCCAGCGGCGGTGCCCAACTGCTTCATTCCCTGCACCCGGATCCTTCATATAGAGATCTATAGCATCCCATCCATAGATACCTAATGCAATGTTGGCACTTCCCGCTCCGGCATCCGCAAGAGGAGAATAACAGGTCCAACTTTCATCCAGGTCATGGCTCAGCGTTTCATTAACACTCATCACCAATGCAGCAGCCTGGGCTTTTTCATTGGACTCATCAGAAAATGTGACCTCATCTGGCACACCTGCCATGCCCCGGAAATAATTCACCCGCCCCAGTACAGCCTGTTTGAAGTCTGGATCAGTCGTCCCGGGATCGCAGCTTGTGTGTGTACCCGTCCATCGGATATCCGGGGAAGCTGACATTAAATAATTTTCCTGGTAAAAAGCGAGGCTCACATCCCTGTCCAGTGTGTTAACCCACAAATCCCCTTGTTTCACAATCAATGGGATGTAAATGAAAGTGTTTGGTTGGGATTTTGCGCTGGTGAAAGGCACCAATAAAAATAGTGCCCCCAGTACAACACGAATAATAAATTTCAGGTGGTTCCGAATCAAATTTTTCAAATTAAACAATCGTCTTGTTCAGGCTCGAGTTAATACAACAGGGTCATTCTACCACCTGCAAGCCATGACAAGAACACAATGCTTTCTAATTCAAGTTGCTTAACGTTTAATCAATATTTTGTTTGTAAAAATCAATAAAGCAAATCGTAAGCTTTGGCGTAATCACTTCTATTGACATAAACCATATAGACCACAGGTGGTGTTGATGTTCCCTTTTACATGGCGATATTGGATCGGGCATAGGCCATCGAATCCAGGGCAGTTCCGATGGAACCTCTTGTACGTTTTGTGCGAAGTTCATACTTGATAGCCTGTTGATCTAGAAGGTTCGTGACCCTTCTGATCTCCTCTCCCGATGTATCAACAACAATTCTCTTCTTTAGGAAAGCAAACATCCAAACCACCTCCACAATGTAAAGATGCATTTTGATCCACATTAATAAATGGATGATCAAAATCGTTTCTTAAGGATAGTATACAACACCTATATTAATGCTTAACTAGAAAATATGGGGTCGGAGAAAGTTCACCCCAAGGGGATTCCACATTTAATAAAAAAGGGACCGCCTTTGAGAAGCAGTCCCTTTAAATACAAGGTGCCGAGTCACAGAATCGAACTGTGGACACCGCGATTTTCAGTCGCGTGCTCTACCAACTGAGCTAACTCGGCTTAGACGCTTACCTTGTTTAAGCGTGTCACTGATTTTATCCTTTACACCCCTTCTTGTCAAGATAAAAATTTAGAAACCTGGTGCGGTAATTGACACCTCTTAATCAGATCCATTGGAGAAATCCGGCACCGGGCGTTGATCAAGCCCATCCTGGGAGAGCACCGGACCATTGTTCTTAATGTCATCAATCAACCATTCCATCTCTTTAATTTCCCTACGCTGGGCAAGATTGATTTCATTGGCTAAGGTGCGCAGCCTGAGGTCCTCAATTTGAGCGCGTTCGCTGGTCAGAATTGCAATCGAGTGATGAGGGATCATTGCTTCCATGTAATCAACCCCTGTGACCGTTTTCTGGCTTCGTACCAGGTAAAGGGCTGAGGAAAACATGATCACTGCGCCAAGAATAATCACAATGTTGAGCGATTTATTCTTTTACATCTTGAGCATCAAGAACAGCATGACAACTGTCATAACCGAACCCATGATGAGGCTCATGAAAAATCGTGTTTCACTGAAACAAAAATGGTCAAGGATATTTTATGAGTTCAAATAGGTCAGTAAATACATCAATATCATGGACGTGCCAATCATCAGAAAGAATCGTCCATAATTTCCTTTTGTTTTTCGATCATTTTGCTGCACTTTTACCTCCTTTTTAGCTTAATCAATCAACTTAATTATTCCCGTTGATGCATCAATTTTCAACAAAAACCAATAGATAAGAGCACAAACCAGAGAACAATCGTCACATATATTGACCATTCCAATATCGCAATTGGCCAGATCGTGGGACGTTTTACATCTTTCGTGGAGAGTAGGTTGTCGTCTGACTTTTTCATTGCCCTTTGAATCATGAACAAAAACCCTGCAAAGGAAAAGATCGCTGGCAGTCCGGCGAGGCTGTATGCTCTCGGCAAGACGAATGTCTCCCCTGACTGCAAGGCAATTGCCAGTGTAAATAAGATTACCATTGACAGCCCCCCGCGAAAATAAATCATCGCTGCCGTCGTGTGGGGTTTAATCTTGTTCATCGGGTATACACCCACAAAAAACAAGCCAACTGAACTGATGATGCCTGCCGCCATCCCCAATTTCGCCATCACACCCGGCAAGATCAAGCCCAGGCTGATGCTGCCAAAGATCAGGCTGACCCCTGAGATCATCAAACCAATGTTAAAGGCACAGGCAAATATTGAAACGCCTGTTTCTCCCAACTCAGAAATAAAATGGTTGAACGGTGAGTATGCCTCACCCTCTTTGCCCCGGTAAACGATGCCTGCAATCAATGAACCCAGCACCGCAGCAGATGCGCCGATGGAGCTAAAAATAATAAAAGCATTGATTGTGCCAATAAAGTTTAAGATTTTATCCACTCCTTCAAGCAGCCTTGATCATGTATTAATTATTTTATTGCGTTGGGTCTTCTGGCCAATCGGCTTCACCCGGCTGGGCATAAAAATCGACCGGGTCAACATTTTCGGTCACTTCACCTGGGTAAACCACCACATCGACCAGGCTGTGATCACTGCAGTCAACAGTCATGCCGCAGGTGACAAATTGGCTGAAACCGCCGCTGATGTCTGGACCCTCTTCCCGGATAAATGCAAGTACATGATAGGTGCCGGCAGGTAAGCCGTCGATTTGATAGCTGTCCTGGTTGCGCAGGGTGTCAACGTAATAATAACCAGAGGAATTCACATCAAAGGCAACCACCCGCATGGGCGGAATGTATTCGCTGGGGTAGCCTAAATCGCCGCTGATAGAGCCAGTTTCCGCTTTCAATGGGTCAGAAGGCCAACCGGCATCCACCCCGGGCGGTAAATACCAGTCAATGGGGTCAATATTCATCATTGTCTCGCCAGGCTGCACTTCCACAGGAACCAGGCTGTGATCATCGCACCCAGCCTGTAAACCGCAAAGAACAGCTTGCGAAAACGCTGCAAAGAAATCAGGTCCAGCACCTAATTGTGATGGGTTGATCAGATACGCAAGCACAAAATAGGACCCTGGCGGCACTTCAAGTTGATAGCTTGAACCGGATTGAACTTCTGTTATGAAAAAGGTGTCAAAATCGTTCACGACGAAAGCAACCACCCGCTGTGGAGGCAAGAATTCACTGGGATAGGATAATCTCCCTTCGATGAATCCCGATGATGCCTGTGTAACTTGAGTTGTCTGTGTCGCGGTTGGAAGTGCCTCAGTTGGGCTGGGGGCTTGTGTGGGATCAGCACCTTTCCCTGATGCAATTGCTGTCAGCGTCGCCTGCACCTTTTCTTCGACACGCTCCTGATCATCCCTGGAAATTTCTAAGTAAAGGTCCATCAGTCCGCAGGCTGTCAGCACGAAAGACATGAGGACCACAATCACTAGGCTTTGTATTCGAGTTATTTTTTTCATTTTGATACTCCTTTGATAAATTGCACCTGTATCAATTTTAATGGATAAGCGAATGAAAAACAAAAAAAAACCCTAGAAGAGCCATAAGATTCAAGTGAGGAAATTTCAAACAATAGGGATCCTCAGATCGCGCTGGTGTCCTCACCGGTGCGATCATCAGGAGAAAACATACCCATTCAAGTGAAAGCATTTCAAGACCTCGATCTCTCTGGTGTCCCCGCCAGAGAGATCAAGAGGTAAACTCAAATTAATGACATTTATGTAATTTGTGAGAGGCGTCAAAATGACAGAAATCGTCGTTTACCATCATGCTTTAGGTTTAACCCCGGGTGTGATTGAATTTGCGGAAACGCTGCGACGCGCTGGTCACATCGTTCATACACCTGATTTATTTGAGAAACAGGTTTTTAAAGACGTAGAAGAAGGCGTTGCGCATGTACATGATATTGGATTTGCTGAAATTCTAAAACGTGGCGAGGAAGCAATACAGG
This sequence comes from Anaerolineaceae bacterium, assembly GCA_016841525.1. Taxonomy (GTDB): domain Bacteria; phylum Chloroflexota; class Anaerolineae; order Anaerolineales; family Anaerolineaceae; genus Brevifilum. The sequence continues at coordinate 414,682 of JAENYZ010000002.1, read as the reverse complement.
GACTGCCCAATGATTTGGTATATATTGGTTTCTCCCTTGGGGTTGTACCGGCTCAGAAATTGGCACAAACTCGGATCGGTGCCCTCGGAGCTGTATTTCTATATTCTTGTCTGCCGCTCTCTGAATTTGGCACATTCTGGCCTGAGAAAGTTCCTGTGCAAATCCATGCAATGGAAGCCGACCCCCATTTTGTTAATGATGGCGACATCGATTCTGCCCGCGAGTTTGTGGTAAAAGTTGAGAAAGCCGAATTGTTTCTATACCCTGGTGATCAACATCTTTTTGCAGACAGTTCACTCCCATCCTACAACGCGGATGCTTCCGCCATCCTGATCAACAGGGTTCTTCAATATCTCGAATTAGATATCAAACCAAAGTAAACGACTTCAGCAACTGATCCCACTGTATGCAACCTCTCTTGACGAGAAAAAGCTGTCTGAAGCCCAAAAAACGGTCAATCACTGAATTGGAGTCTGCAGAATTACTTCTCCTTAATGGTGCATGAAAAATCCATACTAAATGAAAATTTATATTAACATTTATCATCAGCAATATTTGTAAAGATTTTTCTGCATGGAAAAATTATTCCAGCATTAAATGCACCATTGTACAACATATCAATGGCAGGCAAAATAGGTGATTTATTTGATTTTTTACTATAGATTATTCGGGATCATCCGTTGGCTTACGAATTAAGAACATGACCAGGCTCTCAATCCACAGGACCAACAAGCCGATGTGAGCAGCATAGACTGCCGGTGTCAGAAAAAAAGCTTTCCATTCGCTCAAGTATTCAGGACTTGCGTCAGAAAGAGGCATGGGACATAGAAGATCGAATATCGCCGGGAAAGACCGAAAAGCCCATAAAGTCACCATTGCCCCCAGCAAATTGACAATGACCATGCCAATCAGCATGATCACAACTTGCTTGCGATTCAGCCGGTAAATAAACACCCCTAGCACGAACACACCTAAAATGAAAGAAAGGATGGTGGTAAAGTGCTCCGGGCGTAAAGGAGACGGGATCCCAAGCCGCCGCCAGTTCCAATACCACAAAAATGCAGAAACCAATATCAGTGAAGTGCCTAAAAATAGGAAGTGCCATTTTCGAAGTTTTCGCGTAATAGCCATAAGGGTCCTCTCAGGATCGGTTGGGTATTGCGGTATTTAAAGATCTATATTCATTTTATCACGATGAATAACAACAAACAAAACGGAAAAAATTTACTTTATTAAGCGAGAAATTGTTTTAAATTCAGGATGTTTGGAAGTGCGAACCATCTCAAAAAGGGCGATTTCCAGGCTTGAAAGCGTCGCGCCACATTCGTAAAGCCGCTTCAATGCCAGGTCATGATTTACAGCCGTCCTTGAGAATACACCATCACTCAACACATGCACCTGGTAGCCAGCTTCAAGCAGGTCAATCCCGGTTTGGAGCACGCATACATGGGCTTCGATACCAGTCAATATCACCTGTTTCCGCTCTGTTTTGTGAAGCGCTAATTGGAAATCTGGCTCGCGCAACGCGCTGAAGCTCGATTTTGCAATGATTGATACATTTTCCAGGGCTTCTTTAAGCTCGGGCAGGATCGGACCAAGTTTTTCCGGAACCTGTGCAGTGGCTAAAATCGGGACCCCCAATGACTGGCATCCTTTTACAATCCGTGAGGCATTCGTTACCACCAGGTCAGACCGGTCGACAATCTCTGCCAGCCGACCCTGGAAATCGACCATCACCAAAACCGCCTCAAGTGAATTTAACATCGCGCCTCCAAATATTATTAATTGTCTCAATTATACCAAGAGCTTATAAGGAGATATATGAGCGAATTATCTGTGGATCCCGCGCAAATTGAGAAAACTTATTGTGATACAGGATTAGGAGCCCTATGCCAAAAGAGACCTACCCCATGCCCCCTCCCTGAAGGGAAGGGGATTAAAGTAGGTAAGCAGTGACCATTTTGCATCTTTTCCTGATAAGACGCCTAAGACTCCCTGAGATAGCATCAAAGTCAACGGCTAATTCTCAACACGATCTGGGCAACTTCACCTTATAATTAGGCATTATGGACAAAGATAAAAACGCCACTACCGAGACAAGCGCTTTTGGATCGCCAGGGCGTCGGGCACATGATGCGTCACGCTTTTATGACAGCAAGCTTTACGACGACCTCCGCAAGGGGAAAAAGGTCCCGGACCGTGAAAACCCTCTGCCAGAAGAAGTTCAAAACCGCATTCTGTGCCAATCCAGCGAGGATATGTCCCAGCTGCCCGATGAAAGCATCCACCTGATGGTGACCTCGCCACCCTACAACGTCAGCAAAGAATACGATGATGACCTGTCACTGGAAGAATACCTGGCGATGCTGGAGCGGGTGTGGCAGGAGACCTTTCGTGTGCTGGTACCGGGTGGGCGGGCATGCATCAACGTCGCCAATTTAGGGCGCAAGCCTTATATTCCCTTGCATTCTTTTATAATTGCTCAAATGCTTGACATCGGATTCCTGATGCGCGGCGAGATCATCTGGGATAAAGCTGCCAGCGCCAGTCCTTCAACCGCCTGGGGGAGCTGGCTTTCAGCCAGCAATCCCGTGCTGCGTGATGTGCATGAATACATCCTCGTTTTCAGCAAAACCGGTTTTCGCCGGCCAAAGGGAGACCGTGTAAGCACCATTCAGAAAGAGGACTTCCTGGAATGGACAAAATCTGTCTGGACCTTCCCCGCTGTCCAGGCGAGGAAAATCGGCCATCCAGCACCATTTCCAGTTGAACTCCCCCGTCGCTGCATACAACTTTATACTTACCTGGGCGATGTTGTCCTTGATCCCTTCGCTGGCAGCGGCAGCACCTGCCTTGCGGCACAGCAAGATGGACGTATTTTTTTGGGTTTCGAAGTCATCGAGGAATACTGCCAGCTTGCCGAAGAAAGATTAGCACAGGGCCAGCTTAAAGATTGATTGTATTCTTTGCTATTGGGTCAGATTTATTTTTCGCTGACAACTTTTAAAGATTATTTATTACTTGATGTAATTCCCCCATCATCACCTTAAAAGAACAATAGAACAAGAATCAGGTAACATCCACCGCCTGTGTCAAACGCTGAATGGCATTATCAATATAATCCTCCCGTTCAATCACAAGCCTGATCGCCCCTTCAGGGCAAAGCTCCGCGCAATTCCCGCATCCTCGGCAGTCCTCGCTGATCACAGCCTTGCCGTCCACAAGGTGAATGGCATCAATGAAACAAACCCCATCTGTGCAAGCCCCGCACCCAACACAATCCTCCGTGACCTCAACGTGCACATAAGGCATGCGCTCAATTTTCTTTTGCAGCTTGGGGGCTAAATTCGGTAAAAATCTGAAAAGGCAGCAGCAAGGGCAGCAATTACAAATGGTCATCAGGCGTGTGGAGGGTGTTGCGCCCATCCATACTGAATCGATCTTATCCCGACCGATCAAATGAACCAGACCAGCCTCTCGAGCACGCTTCACATGTGAAACTGCGGTTTGCTTATCAACCAGGCGCCCAAGCTTGGGATTGATATTCAACACCGCCGCACCGAGGAAAATACAGCCAATGTCATGATCATAATCCTGGCAGTCTTCAGCAGCACGGCAAATACACTCATTCATCAAAAAGATATGATTGGCTTCATTGATGAAGTGTTCTACGACCTTGGATGGTACAACAAAATTCTCTTGATCTTCAATCTTATGATTGATGACCACTGTATCCTTTGGCAGGTAAAACAAAGCATCACCGGTGCGGTGCCCATTAAACAAAGCGCGTTCCATGACCCGGCCAAGGACTGGCCAGTTGGTCATTTTTGCGCCGATATCACGCAAGCTAAAGCTCTGCTTCAATAAGTTGACAAACCACATTGGGCGTGCCATGATTGCTCCTCAATGATCAAATTAATATTAAAATACCAGTAAAGGCTGTTAATTGCCCAAGATTCTCTACATTTTACATGAGTTCCATTAAAGACACTCACCAATTATAATGCGAACCAATATGGAAATTTCAATCCTTTATCATCTTTTTGTAAAACATTGTTAACAATTGCCAACTTTGGCAGGATTGATGCAGCTTTATTACAAAGACGCTGATCCCAACAAGGTAAGACATTAAAACGGTAAAATGGACATATGGCATTACGCAAATTCGTTTTCCTTTTCTTAGTAATAAGCTTGTTTGGACTGCCTGCCTGCCAGGTATCCCATGACTTATCACCCGAAACAGCCTTAAAGCCTGCCGAAGTTCATGCGCGGAAAATCCCCCAGGAATTTACCAAAGTGACCCCTGTTCCCACTGAGGTCATGCCTGCTCCAGAAACCGTCCAGGTAACTGCCGCCGTTTTTCAGGAGCTCCCGATGGCACCCATGGTCATGTATCATCGCTTTATTCCAAGTGGTGCAAGATCAGAAAAATACAAGGTGTCTTTGACAGATCTTGACCGGCATTTACAGGGCTTTTATGATGCAGGCTATTCCCTGGTCGCCCTGGAAGATTGGCTGAATGGTGACATTGATCTCCCTGAAGGACGCCGGCCGCTGATCATCACCATTGACGACCTTTTTTATGCCGATCAAATCTTCCTGGATGATGAAGGGCAAGTTGCGCCTTATTCGGGCATCGGGCGCATCTGGCAGTTCTACCAGGAACACCCGGATTTCAATTTCCACCTGGCTTTATTCTACAACATGGGCGATAAAGGCTATGCGAACCGGTATTTCAACGGCAGTTTCTACATTGAATCCGGTTGGCAGGAAGAACGGGCGAAAGCCATCGCCTGGTGCATTGAGAACGGTGCCCTCCCCTACAATCATTTTTACAACCACCCCAACCTGTCCCTGCTCACACCGGATCAGATCCTCTGGCAATTAGAAGAGAACGAGACTGCCCTGCGCGAAGCTCTGCGCCTTGTGGGAAAACCCGAACTCGCAAAAATTCCGGATAACATCCTGGCTCTGCCCTATGTGATTTGGCCTGAAACCGACTCCGGGAAACAGGTGCTCTTTGATTACCAATCTCCCGAAGGGAAACCGGTATCTGCCATTCTTGAGGCAAATGACGGCGCGCATGTACGGCCGATTCTCCCACCCTTTGCCAAAAGCTTTGATCCGCACCACGTAAAACGCCTGAACGCCATACAGGAAGCTATCGATGCCATCATTCAAAAAGCAGATGAAATTCCAACGGCATCCCATTGTGACCTGGGTGAAATACCCGCTGATTCGCTGGAAAATCCGCTTCAAATCAAGCAGGCGATATTAAAACAAATCCGGCAAGGAAATTGCACCAATGGTTATTACACATTGGGACAATTTGCCTTTTATGTCGAAGAGGTAAATGTCATTCAATTATCATCATAAAGGTTCATTAGTGTCGAAGGAGAAATTCGATGTTCGTTTATCTTAGCAAGTTACTCCCGCTCCTGGTTTACCCCCTTGGGTTTGCATGTCTATTAATCATATTAGCATTAGCCTCGAAATATCGGCGTGGATTTCAAAAAGCCGTGCTCATCCTCGCTTTAATTCTTTTATGGCTCAGCAGCAATCGCTGGGTCAGCTATGCCCTTGCCCGTTCATTGGAATGGAAACACCTGCCCCCCGAAGGTACACCCCAGGCGGAAGTGATGGTCGTGCTTGGCGGCGGCACAGAATCAGGTGACGCTCCCCGACCGATGACAGAGATCAACAGTGCCGGTGACCGTGTGCTGTATGCCGCGAAACTCTACAAAGAAGGCGCTGCACCAAACATCCTGCTCAGCGGCGGCAACGTCAATTTCAGCACAGCCCGCGGCATGACGCCGGCTGAAGAAATGCAAGATCTTCTCGGTCTGACCGGAATCCCACAGGAAGCCATCTGGCTGCAGCCAAATTCTCAAAACACTTATGAAGATGCCCTTTATTCAGCGAGAATGCTCAGGGAGCAGGGAATCGAAGAAATCATCCTTGTGACCTCAGCCATGCACATGCCAAGGTCGAAGGCTTTATTTGAGGAACAGGGAATTCGTGTGATCCCTGCGCCCGTTGATTTTACGGTAACAGAACAAAACTGGGAAAGTGCGTTCAATCCAAGCTGGAAAGAAGCCCTGATCTACTTACTGCCCAACGACAGCTCCCTCGGCCTGACCACCAGCGTACTTAAAGAGTATATTGGGACCTTCGTCTACGGGCTGCGAGATTGGCTCTAATTTAACCCTTCATATAAGCAATACTGACGGTGCCAGGTCCGGTATGTGCCCCAATCACAGGGCTAACAAAGGTCATAATCGTTTCGATTGGGTAAAAACGAGCAACAGCTTCATCCATTAATTTCTGGCAGTCTTCCTCTGCCGCGGCGTGAAAAGTTGAAATCCGAACCTGGTCGTTCAAGGAAATATCCCTTTCCACCAATTCAAGCATGCGCTGCAAGGATTTCTTGCGGGAACGCACCGATTCGACCAGCTCAATTTTCCCACCTCGTATTTCCATAATGGGTTTCAGGTCCAGGGCTGAACCCAATAAACGCTTTGCTGTATTAATTCGCCCACCCTTATTCAAATATTTCAAGGTGTCAACGGTAAAATAAACTCCAATTTTCGTAAATGTCGCTTCAGCCAGTTCAACACATTCCTCAAGGCTGGCACCATCTTTTGCTGCACGGGCAACAGTCAGCACAAGAAAACCGAGTGCCATTGCCACCAGTTGTGTATCCATAACTTCAACAGGGGCATCAGCAAACTTCTTTTTCGCCTGCAGGGCAGAATCGACGGTGCCGGAAATTCCACTTGAGATCAACATGGCAAAAACAGCGTAATCCTCATCAAGTAATTTTTGGAATAATTTTTCGAACACATCAACCGATGTCTGGCTGGTGGTTGGAATGCTGTCTGCGGTGCTCAACCGCTCATAAAATTCTTCTGCTCGAATATCAACCCCATCAAGGTAAGTCTGATCTTCCCAATGAAGGGTAAGCGGGATAATTTGAATGCCCAAATCATCGACAAGATCCTGGGGTAAATAAACGGTGCTGTCCGTTATTATGGCGACTTTTTTCATCTAAACTCCTGATTTTTGATATTAATATCAATGATTGGTACAAGTATACTTGAAATTTGAGTGTCGAAAAACCCAAAAATTTGATTTCTGGTAGTTTTTGAGAGCATTTTATTCAAAAAAAGCGTTACAATGCATTCGTCATAAAATTAAAAACACAAACCTCTGATTAAAATCTCAACGCAGAAACAAAGGAAATTTATGAAACTCAAAAATAAGCATCTTTTCTGGATCTTTGCATTACTGGCTGCAATCAGCTTCGATATCCTGTTTTGGGAACGCCCCTTCGGGATTAACTTCTTCATCTTCATCCTTCTGGCGGCATTCGGTGGCTTAATCCCCACCTGGCTGGAAAAGATTAGTATTCCAAAAACCTCCTACCTCTTATTGGTCCCATTAGGATTCTTTTCCGTGATGACCTTCATCCGGGCTGAGCCCTTCACCACTGCCGTAAACGTCCTGGTGACACTCAGTGCCCTGGCATTTTTTCTGATGACCCTGCGTAACGGCGCATGGTTTCGCTACAACCTGCGAGATATTTTCGTCAGCGGGATACAATTTTTATTGAACAATGTGATCGGCGGCATCGTGTTCTTCAATAAAATTAAAAAAGATGAATCACCTCAAGCTGGTGAAGTGGACAATGATGATGATAATGCTGATATCGAAGGCAAACAACAGCAATCAAGTCACGGAGAAAATCTCGGTAAAAAAGAAAAACCACTCAAAGGCATTGCCCCTTATTTACGTGGTTTGTTATTAGCCTTGCCCGTTCTTGGGATTTTGACCTTCTTTCTGGCGCAGGCAGACCCAATTTTTAATGATCGAATCCAAAATTCTCTTGCATGGTTCAGGATTGAAAACCTGGGTGAAATCGTATTTCGCCTGGTTTATATCCTGGTCATCGCCTATGTACTCCTCTCAAGCTATTACTTTGCTGTTGTAGAGAGCAAAAAATTTCAAGCTGACGATGATAACGAAAAGCCAGCCATCAGCCCATTTTTAGGCTCAATTGAATCCAGTATGGTCCTGGGTGCGGTCAATTTGCTTTTCCTCTTATTCGTAATACTCCAATTCAACTATCTCTTCAGCGGCGGCAAAAACATCAGACTTGAAGGCTATACCTACGCTGAATATGCGCGCCGCGGTTTCTTTGAGCTGATCGCCGTTGCGGTCATCAGCCTATTTCTTTTCTATATATTAAGCATGATCACCAAACGTGAGCAGAAGGACCAGGGGCGGCTATTTTCAGCGCTTGGGTTAATCCTGGTCGGGCTCGTGGCGATCATCCTGACCTCCGCTTATATTCGACTTAACCTGTACGAAGCTGCCTATGGCTTCACGCGATTGCGCACCCTGGCGCATGTCTTTATGATCTGGATTGCTTTACTGCTGGCTGGTGTGGCAATTTTAGAAATCACCAGGACTATGAAACGATTGGCTTTTATCCTGATCTTATTTGTCATTGGCTTTGGATTGACGATTAACCTGCTCAATACAGATCAATTCATTGTCAATCAAAATATTAGTCGAGCCATCAACAATCATAATGACAATGCAGAATCAGATTTAGATTCCGGATACCTGTATTCCTTATCCGCCGATGCTGTTCCACCCCTGGTTGAATTTTACAGCGATGAAAACACCCCCGATGATATCAGGGATGAAATCGGCGGGGTCTTAGCGTGTAAATTCGCAGAAATGGATGCGTCCCAGGATGAATCCTGGGCATCCTATCATTATTCGCGAAGTCAGGCAAACACGCTGCTGGAGAAACAATCCGAAAACTTTGAGGCTTACCCCGTCAGCTATGATATGTATACCTGGTTCGTGGAAGTGAACGGCGAGTTCAAATCCTGCAGCGGCTATGAGGCTGATCCATACGACTGAGACAATCCATTAACCGGGGAACAAAGTATTCATTAATTCAGGCGCGTATTTTTCGACGGTCTCAGAGGCAATGCCATTTGTTCGGCAGATCTCTGCATACATATCCACACTGGGTCGTCGGATGCGCGCCTGTGTTTCCAAATCCAAACCCCACAGCCCAAAGCGCTGGGTCCAGCCGCGTTCCCATTCAAAATTATCCACCAATGTCCAGTGAAAATAGCCTTCAACCCGAAGGTTTGCATTCATGATCTTCCAGAGTGCGTGCAGATGCTCCAGGAGGTACCCGGGACGCAAACTATCCTTTGAATCATCGACACCATTTTCAGAAATGATAATGGGTAAGCCAAAACTTCCTGCCCACTTAACAGCTTCAATCATCCCCTCAGGAATATTTGCAATGAAATCCGATTCACTTAATACCGCATCCTCTGGGTAGAACCGCCGGGTGTACATATCTTTTGCTGCAAAGGGACTGAATCGCACCATGTCCGTTGAGTAATAATTCACCCCTACAAAATCCTGCGTGCCAATCGCTTCAGGGATGCTCGTCTTCTTTCTAATGGTGTTAAACACGCCGTCTTTGAGGGTGCGTGGAAATAAATCATTAAATAGTGTATGCAAAGCCTTTGCCGCCAAGCGATCCCAGGGCAGCCAGGATGCTGGTTTGAACCCTCGGTAGTTAATCGAGGAACCGACTCTTCCATCGGGTTGAAGCTCATGGATCAGCTTATACGCCCTTGCATGCGCCCTGATCATGTGCTGCATGACCTGCAAGGCTGCATTTAAATCTTTTTTCCCGGGGGGAAACAGCCCTTCAATATAAGCACCCAACATGAAAACATTCGGTTCATTTATAGTCACCCATAAGTTGCAGTACGGCATCAGGGCTTCCACAGCTTTGCGTGTGAAGGCTTCAAAGGCATCGATGACGGCTTCATTTTCCCAGCCCCCCATCTCCGCCAGCCACAGCGGTTCGCTGAAGTGATGCAGGGTGACCATCGGCGTCATCTTGCGGGAACGTAGTCCAATCAGCATCTCACGGTAGTGATCCAGGGCATCCTCGTCCCAGCGATCCGGTTCGGGCTGGATTCGACTCCAGGCAATCGACAACCGGTGAGCGTTCTGGTCCCCAGCCTGGGCGCGGTCAAAATCCTCCCGCCAGCGGCCTCCCCACCAGTCACATGCCAGTTCAGACTTGTGACCATCAATGATCCTTCCCTCTTCCTGCTCCCAAGCATACCAGGTGTTGTTCTGATTGCGCCCTTCAACCTGGTGCGCTGCAGTTGCTGTACCCCATAAAAATCCTTCCGGGAAAATGTAAGTTCCTTTTGGCATCCTGATTTGGCTCCTGTTCTCGAAAGCTTTGTGTTGGCTCCAATAATCATAACGCGAATTTTCAATATTCGGGGACATTTATTGAGGATTGGCAGCAGAAGGATCAATGAGAATTTGTTGATGAATCACCTACCCCCTGACCCCCTCCCTGAAGGGAAGGGGTTTTTAAAGTCCCTTCCTTTTAGGGAAGGGATTTAGGGTTAGGTTAAAAACAGAATTACCTTTGACGATGATTTTATCCAGGTCGCAGAAATTTACAATACGCCGCGTCGATTCAGATTTTGAAAAATCCAACGGAAACCTACCCCCTGGCCCCCACCCTGAAGGGAAGGGGAATTGAGGTCTTCATTCTTGCAAACATCAATCTTTCATCAAGCCATTATATTTTCTCAAGCTGAGGTTCGAATCCTCAGCCTGCCGCTGTGTGGATAATAGCTCGCACCCTCAATAAAACAAGCCGGCATACGAACTTTGTCGAAAGGCAGGAGGATGCGGCTTGAACCCAAATACCGTGCAAACTGCCCCACAGGCGGAAAGTATGCTTTGAGGGGCGTCCCCTGGAAGGTCCAAAATTGACCCCTCCCATCCATGTACACAGAAGGAGTATCCGGATCTGGCTGTTCATAAAATTCAAGCTGCCGTTCAGGCGTCACCCGGGCTAAGATCCGCCTGTGATTGGATGTCCCAAGCGTCATCAAGTTCTGGATTTCTTTCAAGCAACCCTCGCCGTTATCCCGATATGGGCAGGTCATCACACTGCTTACCGGCACAGTGATGCGCGTAAAAAACTGGCTGCCAGCACTGGCGATTTCTTCAATCTGCGAGCCTGTATCAGCGATGCACACAGCTCTAAAAATCAGATCCGGTACACCCCCCGGGTTGGTGACCGAGGGCAAGTTACACCATGATGACCCGTTGAAATACAGTGCGTATCCATTTGCATAGGACTGGTTTTCATCGCTTCGGATGGCAAAATACCGGGATGGAACGACGGTATTCGCCGTCACACCAAGCAGATAGGTCGTCCCGCCTGTGATTGTGTAAGGCGTCGGGAAGGTGAACTTCACCCAGCGGTAAGCCGTACCGGATAAAGCCGACACGGCAACCGGGGCCGAGGTGGCTAAAAGATTGCCGTCTGCATCTCGGATCTGGGCATTCAAATTCCGGGTCGGGTTCCCGATCCCCCGTAATTGGAAAAAAGCGTACGAAAGGGCGCCGTCGGCACCGGGGGTGAAAACCTGGCTTGGGTATCGAGCGGCGCTGGATTGCCCAAAATTAAATACCCCCGGTCCTGGACCAGGGTTGGCATAAAAACCTTCGAGATTCTGGTAAGACTGCCAGGCAAGGCTTTTGAACCAGCCAGCGCATTTTAGAATCACCTGGTTCTGCTTTCCGGGCTTGTTTTTCGAAAGCGCCGATTTGGGCAAGGCTGCTCCCTTGAGAAAAGTATCTCGCAGGTTCAGGGCAAAATCATCGTCAATCCCATATCGCTGCAGCGTGATTTCTTTAACCCCATATTCCACCTGGGACACGATATCTTCTGCGCTTTCCGTAAAAGCTTGATCTGATATCCCCTTGTTAGGTGAAATAAAGGAATACCGCACCCTGACTTTGTTAAAAAGCCCCGCCAAAGAGACCGAAATTTGAGCGCCTTCAAGATAGACGATCACATCTTCAACATAGCCCCACCACACCGGTGTGCCTGCCTTATCCCGCACCATCACAGGACACCTGAGCAGCCGGCTTGGTTCCATCAATTTATCCCCGGCGCCGGTCAATCGGATGTGGGCTTGTGAAGGTCCTCCCTCAGCCGACCAATCCATCTGAAGGATTTGTACGTTCAATCCGGTGAAGATCGGTGCTGAAAAATCTCTTGTGCTGAAATCGACACCGAAGTTCATAAGATGCGCCGCCTTTCCCGCTGGTAAACCCGCAAAACCGCCATTCGCGTGATATCAATGGTGTTGTTCCCATCCGCCATGGCAAACATTAAGCGGTTATATTCGTTTGACCGTCCAAAAAGTGGACCGCCGTGGCGGATGTGCGCGACCATCTCCGATCCGACAATTGAATACCGCACATTGCTCAAACCCCTGGATGAATCATCAATCAAGGTGTCATTTTCAAGCATATTAAAGAAACCTAGAAAATTTACGCCAAATGACTGGGGGAACAGCTGTACCTGGTCCACATCCAGGGTCTTTGTGCCCGTGGAGGGGCTGTATGCATACAGGACAAAATCCATCGAGTGCGGCGGTGTCTCTCGCAGGAGCTGATTGGGGGGCAGGTCAACCGGCGGCAAAAAGACATAGCCATACAGCTGGTCCGCATAAACAGGCTCGCTGGCGTAGATCACGGAAGACCCCCTTTGAAGTTTGAATGCTAAATACAGATCCTCATAGGCGTGCATGTTGAAAAGGTGCAGCAATGGGCGGTAGCTCTTCCCACCAAGCAAATCAACCACGTCGAGGGACAGGCTGATGGCAGCAATTTGCGACCAGCTCGTCCCCGACCATGTCAGTCGACGGTAATAATCGTTAATAGCATTGGTGTTCAGCAGCAATTCGCCCCCGCTGAAATCGGGCGCATTGTGGAAAAATGGGCTTTCATCGTAATTGCTTTGATGGTGACCCATACCGACAAAGATATCCTTGATCGCGCCCGTAGCGCATGTATTCTCAAGTTCAATCCGCAGCGGCGCGGGCAGGGGTGAGGTCAGGCTGGCGGGTTTGATATAAACAGAATTGCCGTGTGCACTGTGATAATCGGTGTGATTGTAAAGCGTCACCCCACCGAGGACATCCTCACCAGAGCGTCCGCAAAGGGGCACCTCAACCTGGGGTCCGTCGAAATAATTAGCGCGCGTGTAATGCAGTTCGAGGACAAGCGAACCCCGCCCGTGGGTTTTATAGCCCGTCGGGTGGCTGACGAGGGAGAGATTTGAAATTTCAGTCGAATAATATGGTCCCGCCGGTTCTAACTGGAAGCGCAGGTACAAAGGACTCGGCGCGGCTTTTTGCTCGTATAGCCCGGCACTATCGATCAGCTTTTCAAGGCTTGCCACAGCGCTCGAGATTTGCGAAGGCGTCCCCCTGAGGGTGATCTCAATTTTTTCAGAGAGGATGGGTTCGGGGGTTTCAGAAAAGCGTGGAAGGGCATGGTAAAAAGGCACTGTAGCCGACTGCCCGTCCAGGACGATAAAGTTTGAACCCGCCCCAATAGCGATTTGGTTCACAGGAAAGCCCTCCCTTCATCCCAATCCCATGGGGAATAGGGAGGGTCGATGGATTCCTGGAAACAGCGTAGTCGGATCTGTATCAGGGCTGATTGAAATACAGCCATCGCTGCTTCCGCCCAGCCTATCAAGGCATCGTGGTTGAGATTTTCGGGGGTCGCTTCTTCAAAACGCCCAAAAATGCGGAATCGCGCGGCATGAGCGACGCCCCCGATAACCAGGGCATGCACATCAGTATCTTCCAGCGTGGTGCTGATTGCGCCGTCCAACCCGTTCAGGGTGACGGCTGAGCCGTAGGTGCCGGCGATTTCCGCCAATGCAGCCCTGACAGCTTCTTCAAGCGCAGTGGATGACCAGACGAGGCTGGAAAGCTCCGAGAGCTGGGTTTCAAGCTGTGTTTTGACACTTGTCAGGCTGGCAGGCATCTTATGACCTCACTTCCTTTGTATCGGATGCGGATTTTTGTGGATGTCCCCGCTTTGTTGGCGGTTTGGCTGATGGTTTAGGATCGGGTTTGATCTTCTGCCATTCGGCCTGGACCTGGTCAGCGATGAAGATGAATTTTTGACCGGTGGGCGCGATGACGGCGAGAGTACCGTTGGGATAGACTTTGTAGTCGAGGGGTTCGCCGTTGACCAGGGATGCGGCAATGTTTTTATAATCAAGTTTGGAAGACATAAATACCTTTCTGGTAATGAGTAAAAGCGAGATTGCTTCACTTCTTCGCTGGCGGCTCCTGCCGCCTGGCACTTCGCTGATGCGCCTTGAAGGCGCTCAGCTTGTCGCAATACCCTTACGGGTATGCGTGACAGATTAAGTGCCCCCTCACCCCTCCCCTCTCCCCCGGTTTAATCCGGTGGAGAGGGGGATGAAATCTGGGGCTGAGCTGCGGCTGATGTTATTTATTGCTGACGATTGACCTGCTGCTCGAAGAGTGCCTTGCAAGTCCATCTTCGATGCCGGTGCCCATGATGTAGGCGACCAGCACGTAAACAATGTTTGTGAGCTCTTCTTCGGCCAGGGGAAAATCAGGTTTCCAGGCTTTGAGGGTGATTAGCAGCAGCCCGATCAGGGCTGCCCAAAACTTGCGGGATGCTAAAAGCAATTTGAGTTTTGACATTGTTAATTTCCTTTCGACTAAATGCGCAGCTTGTAAGAGACCTGCGCACCATACAAGGTGATTACTGAGAGGTTTGTGCCACTGATGGCAAAACCGAATGAGTAGATGGTGTCCTCCAGGAAAAACGGAGGGTTGTTGAATGTGAGGGTGAGCTTGTGATTGCCTTGCTCCCCTGCGGTGAGGGGTGCAGCATGGGCGGCGTCGGTGGTAACGCCAGTGAAAATTTCGGAGCTAACAGCGACGCCATTAGCTGAGAGGGTGGTTTTAAAGCAAGCTGGTGTGAGCATGTCACAATCGGCAGTCGCGATTTTGAACCAGAGGTCCAAGCTGAGAATTTTGGCGCCCTGGGTTTTGATGGGTGAGGACATGAGAGAGATTGGGACATAGATTTGGATATCGGCTGCGCCTGCTGCACGTTCTAAGCAGAGAACATAGTCTGATAATTTGGCAGTCCAAGTACCTGTGCCGATCTTGACAAAGTCACTCGGGGGTATGAACTGAGAGAGTTGAGAGATATTGACGTATCCCATGGGTTTGATCCTTTCTGTGGCCCACCCCACGAGGGGTGGGCATACGCCTGATAAGGCTCGATGCCTTTTCAGGCTAAGGGGCTTGCCTGAGCCCCGAAGACCCCCCACAAGGGGGGCTTCGGGGGGTTACGAAGGCGAGATCACCCCGAACGGTGATTAGGCGACATTCGATTTGTGCAGCGGGCGGAAGTCGTTCACCCATACTGCGAGGAAGTGCCGGACTTTGAGCCGGTGTTCGTCGTTTGTGAATACTGCTGGCGAGAGCTCGTTACCTGCGACAAAAATTTCGGGCATGATGCCGAAGCGCTCCCCGACGTATATTGCGGGTGCGATAACAGGGTCACACACAGCAGCCCAGTTGTTTGCATCGGTCCACTCGGGAACGGTGATCGGAACTGCTGAGCCTTTGAGCACGTTGTCGTAAACGTAGGTCGCCTCACGAACAAAGGTTCCGTTAAGCAGCTGCCAGGCGGTGTTCTGCAGGGCACGTGGCACCAAACAGAACTTAGGATTAATGGCCATCTTTGGCCCGGTGCCATAGTAGGTGGCAGCATTTTTGATCAGCATTGGCTGGTTGTACACAGCTGCACAAGCAAGGTCCCAGGTGTTGATTGCAAGGGCAGCGGTGAGAAGGTTGGCGTGACCACCTGCGGAGGTGACAGTGGTTGCGTTGAAGAGTGCGCCTGTGTCGGCCATGGTTGGCCCGACTCCGGCGTTAGCCGTGAAAATGGCGGAGACAAGGCTGGAGATTTTTCGCAAGCCGGCGGAGCCGAGCTCGCGAGCGTAGGCCTTTAATTTGCGGGTTTCATCCCGGTCGATCAGCTCGAGGGTGAGGGGGATATAACCGCCGTACTTGGTGAAGCTGGCGGTTTCGGGGCTGTCACCGACCACGAGCTCGGTGTATTCTGCGCCTTCTGAGACTTCTGGCAGTGCGCCCACGGTGCCAACAAGTGTTCCGGTAATACTTTGCAGTGTGCCGAAGTGTTCTTGAACGGTTACGTGTTTCCACCAGTCGTAGCCTGCTCGGCCAAGTTGATCCCATGTGTTCACCACGATTTTGTTTAGTGCGTTTTTGACAAGGCCTGTGAAGTCTGCTGTGGTGGCCAGCTGGACCCGATCGGGGTGGTAGCCACCGTGCATGTCTTGATCACCTGTGAGCATTAAGTAAAGCTCACGGATGCCCGAGAGCCTTGCAGTGTTGAGGGCTTGGGCGCCTTCTTCACGGGGTGCCCCGAAGAGATCGTCGACAGCTGCTTGGAGTTTGTCGCCTTCGTTGTACATGGCGCTGATGCGCCCTGGCCCACTAACAGCGGATTGGGCTGTTAAGTCCGACAGCATTTGTCGGCTATCCTGGATCACCTCCTGAAGCTCGGATGCTTCGAAAATTTTGTCTTTGAATTGTTTACGGATGCGATCTTGAATTGGTGCTGGCAGCTTTGATGCTGAGAGACCACTCTCGAGCAAGTAGCTGCACATTTGGACCCGTGTTTCTTCGGCCTGTTTTAAAGCCTGGTCAAGTTTGGTCTGGCGTTCTTGCTCATTTAGCAAGGTACGCATGGCTTCTTGATCAGCTTGCAGCTTGGCCAAAACTGGTTCTTCTGCTGGTTGTTCTTCTGGCTTTTTGTTTTCTTCTGGCTTAGGCATTGCGATAACTCCTTCGGTGTTGAAATTGTTTTGGGCCAGAACCTCATGGTTCTGGCATACGCCAGGTGCGTCTTGAGGACGCTCCTGGCTATTACGCGCCCGAAGAAAAGCACCTCCCCGGGCAGGGTCATAAACTAAATCAAGCGAGATCACTCGCAGGATTTCTTTGACTTTTTTTCCGTTTGCTGTGAAGAGGACATCAGCGGAGAAACCAACCCTGGGGGGTTGGTCTTCCGCGAGCACTTCTCGGCCAAAGTCAGTGAGCAGCTTGCCACCTGGCCCCATGGCCTTTAAAGTGGCTTTGATACCCTGGGTATCAGCATCCCAAGTGGGATTGACGACATGACCAGCGAGATCACGCACGGAGCGAGAGAACCAGGCATGATCAATAAAACAGTGGGCACCTTCCCAGAGACTTGTTGAGGCTTCTAAGACATCGGGAGGAAACTCCCAGCCGTTACCATTGCCCGCTGTGATGCAGAGGATTTCGAAGGTGCCTTCGGTGTTGGCTTTGCCGGATGATGTTAGGCGGGCTTGTTGTTCTGTGATGTATTCAGGTTTTGGTTCTGGCATATGTAGTCCTTAGTTGATAGCTGATAGCTGATAGGCTTTCGCCCGTTTCTCATGAAACGGGCATACGGCTGATGGGGCTTGATGCCCCTTCAGCCTAGGGGGGCGAAGGCAGCACGAGCGACGGACTGCCCCGCTCGAAGAGTGCAAGCTAACCGGATGACCCCTAAATGTGGGATGATTTGTAATGGTCTGCGAATTAATGGCCATATATGGGGGCTCCTTTCTCGCCCGTTTCTCATGAAACGGGCATACGGCTGATGGGGCTTGATGCCCCTTCAGCCTATGGCAGAACGGTCTTTTTTGGTGACCCGCTGCCCGTGTCGACGGGCTCTTGTGTAGCTGGTTGGATGGGATCTTTTGTTGCTCTTACGTCGATGCCCGTTCCACCTGCTAAAAGTTCGTCGATGTCGGCGTTTTCACCTGCGAACCTGTAGGCCACTCTTACCAGCTCACGATCTGAAATTAGGCCCATGTCTTTTAGTCTTTCGAGGGCGTTCATGATGTTTACTGTTGCGATGCTGTGAGCGACGTTATCGCGAGCGGATATGTCGGACCCGGAAATTTCAATTTCTACTGTGGGGTCAATGGTGGGGTCCACCATGGCACGCCGGGAAATTATGACTTGCAGCAAGTCTTTTAGCAGCCACATGAAATACTGCTGGCGCTGTTCAAACCTGCGGAATGTTGGACCCCCGGCGCTCTCTGCTGTGGTGCGGTTTGACCCTTCGGGCTCTGCGAGGAAGTGCAGCGGTAACCCGACCCCTGATGCAATAAGTTTTTTTATTGCGAGCCCGTCTTGGTTGGCGTCCATGGCTTCAAGTTTGGGGGTGATCACAGACCATGTTTCGCTTTCGTCACAAACCAAAATGGACCCGGAGCTGGGCGGGTTGGCTGCGAGTTCTGCCTGGCGAGCTTTGCGAGCTGCTTCACTGGCGAAGTTGCCCGTAACAACATACATGAAAGCGTTTCTAAAGCGGTTTAGCCTGACCCGATCCTCTAACCATGCTGAGTACCTGCGCAGCCAGGGCAGCAGGGGCGCCAGATCAGGTTCGCCCCACTGCGCCCCTGCTGGCCGGTTAATGGCGTAGTGGAGCACCACAGGTGCGAAACCACCTTCGGTGGATTGTGTGTCGGTGGTGTGGTTGTAGGCCTGATAAGTTTTGGTTTTAAGATGCTCGTCTTCTTTGGTGATAAATGCGGTGGGCTGCTCGATGTCGTTTGCAGCATGTAGGATTTGTTCGATGTTGGTTGCTGGCAGTGCCCGAATATAACTCATGCCGGCCTGATCTGTGCTGATCAGGAGGAACAGGTTACCTGTTCGGGTGAGCTCGTCTGAAAGTTCGACCATGCGTGAGGGCATACGATTTAGGCGGTGACCCCAAAACGAATTAATAAATTTCTTTGTTTGTTCGTGGTTTACTTTGATGTCGAAACCCTGGCCGATAACATATTGCGTGGTGAGTTCTACGATGCGCCTGGCCAGGGCGCTATCTCGCCAAGCGTCCAAACACTGCTCGAGTATTTCTGTGCGGTTGTAATCAAGGCGATCTCTCTCGCTGTCGTCATACCTGCGGGTGCCTATGAAAAAAGTGTTGTCTGTTTCGCTTACTGTGAGCTGCTCTCTTACGGATTTCTCAATAATTGGCGAGAAAATGTTTTGTAAAAAACGAGAGAAGGGCGCTGAGCGTGAGTTTTCTGGCATGTTTGCTCCTATACGTACAATCTCGGGCATGGTTTGCTGTCGATGGGGCACAAAAGCGGTTGCTGGGCGTGACCAGCGAATTTTAAGAGCTGTTCTTTGGTGCCATTAAATCGGTTGTAGTCCATGTAATAAAGAGCGGGCGCACCGATGCTGGGCGCTCTGCTGGCTGTTTGCATGATCTTCCAGGAGGTGACCCCGGCGGGCAGCGTTGGGGGAGGGATGTGTTCCGGCGTGTATAGTGGGTATGGCCGGGGCCACCTGTATTGAGCTAACCACCAGTAAACTGGTGGGAGATCACTAACGGTCACAAATTGATTGACCCATGATGCCCGGGAATAAATAAAGGGCTTGGTACCAGTGCGCTTAATGATGGTGTTGATTGCCTGGGCGGTTGTGTCTGTGATGCGTTTTATTGTTTGGCCATGGTCCAATTCAAGATCTAAAACCAGTGGCACCTTTTGAAAGTCAATGTCGCCCAGGATTTTGAAGAAATTATCCATTTGCGAGATTGGGTTTTCGCCTGGAAATAAAACATGATAAGCGAGCCGGATCCGGTTTATCCGGCGAGCTTCTGACATGTAGTAGGGGAACCATGGGTCTTGATACCCCCAGCTGACCCCAGCACGCATGGCGATAAATGAAACTTCGGGATCGTGTTTTGCAATGATGTCGAAGTTTACTTTTTGTTTTCCGTCTGCGCTGGTGTTCCAGCGTGACAAGTCTATTCCGAAAGCGAGTTGATCAGCGGACATAACTAAAAGCCTTTCATGTCATCGAGGGGATCGGTGGCTTTTACTACAGCAGCAGGACCCGAAACCGACCAATTTTGTTGGTCGAGTACGGATAGCAGCGCAGCAGATATGATCAGGTCGTCGTGTATGAGCTCTCCGGATGCGAGATCACGAGCGCCTTCAGGCACACTCCATTTGATTTTTTTATCAGGACCCGGGACGATCTCGTATTGGGTGTTTTGCAGCTGCAAGAAAAATAGGGCATTTAGCTGGGCCAACCTCCCATGAGGTTGGCATACGTCCGGTGCGGCTTGATGCCGCTCCGGACTAGCATAAGTTTTCAGTCTGCCCGTGTCGACCAGGGCTAAGAAAGACCAGCCAAGATCAGATTTTGTTCTGCTGTTGAAACTAAAGGGGATCACCTTTTCACCAAAACGACGGGCCAAGAAAGAAGTAAAACCGGCCCCGACGCCAGTGGCGTCGCAAACAATATGCTTGACCTGCCAAGTGGCAGCGAGAGAAAGCACCTGCCCGTAAAGGTCAGTATGCTTGACCCCGACCCAAGACTGGCGATAAACGATCTCGTAGGAGGGTAAGAGCAACCCGGGATCGTTTAAGGTGCTTAAGTCCACCCGTGCAATGGTAAGCGCTGTTGCATCACGCCCAGGGTTTTTGAGGTGTTCGGGATCTGCGGAGTTTTCATCTTCCCCCGCAAGGTCCAGCGTCATAACGTAAACCTGAGCCGGTTCCGGTTTGACCTGCGGGGGAAAGATGCCATATAGGAGCGCGAGACGTTCGGGGGGAAAGAGGCCACCCTCCGAGTCGATCTCTTCGCTGAAGTATTGCGTTCTTACCATGGGATGATTACGGCCTAATTTGGCCACCTGGTCGGCCACAAATTTACCGTAGGGGGGCACTTCAGCAGCGACATGATCGCAAGTTAATTTCCAAACCCTTTGGACCCCGTCTTTTTCTTGCAATGCCCTGGCTGCCCGTTCTTCACGGGCTAACAGTGTATTTGAAGTCCAGGCGGTGCCCCAAAAAACACGGGTGGCGTTGGTGCTGGCTGCCATGGGTGCGATGTCTTTATCGAATTTATCCTGGGCGATGTCTTGGGCTTCGTCGATCGATAAAAGTAAATTTGCTGTAGCCCCTACGATGTTGGCCGTGGGGGATCCGGAAAGAAAGGTCAGGCGCGCTTTGCCCACCTGGTAGATATGCCCGGTGTGCTTCTCCCAGCGGTCTTTAACGATCAGGTTCGAACTCAGCACCCGCTCCAGGCGGTGCATGGCGTTTTCCGTTTGCGGGCGCCAGGTGGGGGAAACCTGCACCATCTCCTGCTGCTGCGCGGAGAACAGGGTCAGCAGGTACGCCTGGAGCTGCGCCTGCAGTTCATTCTTGCCCGATTGGCGCGGGAAGATCACCACAAAACTCAAGCCCTCACCGTGCACCACGGAATGGATCACCGACCGGGCAACAGCTTCCTGGTAGCTGCGCAGCTGCAGCCCATTCGCCGTCTGTACAAAGAGCACCACATCCCGTAGTAGTTTCTTTAAAAGCTCTACCAGTTTCGTCATCTGCTAACCGCCCAAAAAAGCCTTGATCAATGCCACCATTGACATCAACCCCGAGCCCCCGGATGCCAGCCCGGAGAAAAGCTTGAACTGCGTCACGCCTTCCGTCGCCGTTCGAATGCGGGTCTCGTGGTCGCGGATCTGCTCTTCCAGCATGGCTAAACGCTGCTGGTTCATCGCTTGCTGGTGCGCCAGGCGGGCATCCAGGGTTTTGATCTGTGCCTGCAGCAGGGCATTGGCATGGCGTAACTGCTCGGTCAGCAATGCTGTCGATTCGTCCATCCTAAGCCTTCCCTTCGCCGGAGGTATTCAGGCTTGCATTGCTCAGTTCGTCCAGCACGGCAGTCATGGAGTGGGTTAAAGCGTCAGCTAACTCATCAGCGCGCTTATCCTGCATCGATCGTTCGGTCTGGATGATCTTAGCCAGGCGTGAACAGCTCAGACCCAGCACGCGCAGCACATCCGCCAGGGCGTCCATATCATCGGCTTCCCGGGCTGCCCGCTCAAAGAACCGGCGCATGGTGACCCGCAGCATGCCGATCTCCCCCTGCAGCGATTCCCCCAGGGCACGATCCAGGTCCCGCATTTCAGCACGGGTGAAATGTTCCACATAAAAGCCAACTTCGCCTTCCGGGCGCTTCCTGGCGGTCATAAGGGTGTGATCCTCCTCAGTGTGTATCAGTGAACCAGGTGGGAGAAGACCCGGGTGCGACGCAAAGCGCATTAAGGGGGGTATGGTCAGGGCATTGGTCACCCGGGCTTCTCCTTAATTAGAACTTTTGTTCTAATCTGACAAGAGTTTAGCAAATTAAAGGGGCGTTTACAATCCGTCAAAAGCGGCAGGTTTTAAAGCAAAAATTGCCGCAAGCGGCAATCGAGTGAAAAAATAAAGCCTTCTGTAGGGGCGGACCTCTGTGTCCGCCCTCGTTGGTCACCCTCCCTGCGTGACAGTCACCCATGCGAAGCTAGCGTGACCTACTGATTATTGTAATTATTTCAGCGCATTCAAAATCAGAACGCGCCTAATAATACTTTCCCTAAAAATTGAATGGCAAAGGATCGGAAATCCTTTACCTTTCAATCCTCTTTCTTATACGATTTGAATTTTCTTACCCTTCGGATCACCCTCGAAAGCTTCCACCGCGTGCTCCCAGGCTTTCAAGCCGATATCCTCATTGTAATACTCCGGGAATTCGTTCAGGTGGGCTTTGGCGATCTTCGCCGTCGTGAGGGGGTCGTTATCGGTGACGTTTGTAACGGGATTAACCAGTCCATGCTCCAGCTCGATGTTCATCCCCACCAGAAATTCTTCCGGTGTGTATTTCACTTTACTGAAATCAATCCCCAGTTTTTCTGCTGTAGCCAAAGCGTCCTCTAATGTCCATTTCTTCATTTTATCTATCTCCTTAATATCAAGTTATTGCTGAATATTTTATAAATTACATCATAATAAAAATTATATCCCTGGATTATTAGCATAATATAAAAACTTACACCCACTTCAACCAACTTACTGGAAATCTATCGTCAGCAAAACATGATTGTGGGTCATGCATGCTTTGCATGCGTGACAGTCACGCTGAAAGCGTGACCTACATCAAAAACTCAATCAAATCCTTTTCGACCTCGGGATAGATGGCGTCGATCTCCGCCTGGATATCGATGGTCTTTTCGAGGGCGGTGGCGATGTGGATGTAATGCCGGGGATCCTCCATCCGGCGACCTTTACGGTCCTTTAAGTATTTATCCATCACCTGGTAGCCGCCGATCTGGTACGCCCACACCTCAGGTTTCACACCTTCAAAATAATAATCCTTGTTGATAAATACCCGTCCTGTTTCCTCGTCATACCGTCGTCTGCCGATCGTCATATCCTGTCCCTGACCCTGAAATTTAACTGTCGGCTGATCTAGTTCTGTACTCTGCAAAAGGTGTAGATCAACCAACCTGTGTCCTAAATCTGCCATAATATTAAACACATCAGTGCTTGTTGTGAATGGTATACGAGGATAATCAACTTTTAAGAACTCATCATAAGTTACTCTATAAACATTACTATATAGAACCGCATAGATATAAAATAGAATTTTTTCAGATGAAGGGTTATTGTTAAGTGTCGTTGCTAGCTTCTCAACAATTTTATTCGAGAGATTTACCTGTTTTTCTGGTTCTTTATGATTGAATAGTGTCCTATTTTTATCATCAAGATATAAATACAATGGCAAAACTAATTCTCCACCTCGATAAAACATGTTAAGATCTACAACCTTATCTGAAACAAATGCTAAATTCCAAATTGTACTTTCACCAACAACTTTACCTTGCCTTCCAACAGTTAAGGCAATATTTTCTTTTAGCATATGTTTCATAATTTGAGGCCTAGGCATACAGTGAAACCCCCTGCTAACCCCTGTATAATATGTATATCGAATATCAAACGGTCGATAATGAATAGGTATAATATTTTCTCTATCTAAACTGCTTTCAAGAAGGTCTTTTTGTGCAAACTTTACTTTCCAATCTCGAACATCTTTACCAAGATTGTAAATTCTTCTTGCAAGTTCTGGATCATAGCTAGAGAAGTTTTGAACCGTGTTCCAAATTTCATTTTCCGTCCAACTTATTGTTAATCTATCTCTTGCGGTAAACATCCCAACGCTATTTTCTGGGAAGACCTCATTAATTTTCATCCAATCAAGATAGTGTAAAATGTTCTCGACACTTCTTTGAATTAAAAAGTAATAAGGGCTGTTCGGTTCAATTCTTTGGTAATCACAAGTAGAATAATTATTTTTATTGAGCCATTGATATTTATCTTCCCTAAGCCCATATAGATTAGCATTGAAAACTGAGGAGGTTTCCTTCGCACCGGTCTTCAATAACAAAGAAATTGTCACACCCTGACGGATATCAAAAACGTTCTCATCCTTGCTGCCCTCAGGTGTGGTTTCTCTCTTCAGGCTGTTCCCATGCAGGTCAAGAATGTAAATTTCATCAAAGGTTTTCATCAAACTCTGGCGCATTCCTCGGAATGTTGGATTGTCAACAAAACCATGGTTAGTTATCATTGCCACAATTCCCCTACCCACTTTGTGAATCTTCCATTGGGCAAAACGTAGAAATTTGACATAATCATCCTGTAACCATTTTGAATTTTTTTCGTCAAGCGAATTACCATCAACCGTGTAATAATTCTGAGCACCGTCGACATCTGTTTTAAGCAGTTCTTCCGTCCAATCATTCTTATTCGCAGACATCCCCGAATAAGGCGGGTTGCCCATGATCACCAGGATCGGCTTATCCTTCTTGACCTTGCCTGCCAGCTTGCTTTCATCGCTCAGGGATTGCAATCCCGGGATGCCAATCTGGTCGATCTCTTCCATTTCCAACGTGTTGGTCAGATAAAGCTGGAAGCGGTCATCTGCCTGGAGTTTATACCCCAGCGATTCCAGCAAAATGCTGATCTTCATGTGACCGATGGCATAGGGTGCCATCATCAATTCAAAAGCGTAATAATTCTTCAGGATCTGGTCGCGGATAAAGCCCTTTTTGCCGCCCTCGCCGTATTTCTCCACATATTCCGCTACAGCCAGTTTGATTGCTTCCGCAGGAAAGGTCAGGGTGCCGGCTGCCGGGTCAAGCAGCGTCACCTTGGGGTCTGCCAACCCATCCCGCAGGTCAAATTTGTCCTTGAGCAGCTGATGTACCGATCGCACGATGTATTTCACGACGGGTTCCGGGGTGTAATACACGCCGCGCCGCTCACGGGTTTCGGGGTCATATTCATTGAGGAAGGTCTCGTAAAAATGGACGATCGGGTCTTCCCCCTTGCCCTCCTTGTAATACTGATCGAGGATGCTGTTGATATCCGCCGCGTTCAAGACCGCGGTGATGTCATCCACAATCACTTCCATTTGGGGTGAGAGTTCTCCCAGGGAGATGAATCGAAATACATCCCGCAGGATGCCGATTGTTGGTGGAATATAGTCAAAAGCCAGCTTTCGGTTGAAGTGCCCCTCTGCGCGGGTCTTCGCGGCGAATAAGCCGTAGGTGATCGTTTGGGAATACAGGTCAGCGAATTGTTCCTGGGTCAGACCTGCAATCAGATACCTTTTAAATGCATTATAAAAGCCAGACAAATCCCCACCGCCCGTGCTTTCATCCCGCAGTTCTTCCGCCACCACCTGGTCGCGCAAGAAACGGGTTCGCTTTGCCAGCTCAACCGCCAGCTTTTCTGCTGTAAATGTTTTTGGCAATTTGAAGGCAAAAAACTTCGCCATCAAGGTTTCAAATTCGTCGGCATTTTCAACGGTCGGGGTGGTCTTCAACTGCCTGGCGGTGAAGTGCCGCCCGATGGTAATGTGGTCAATCAACTGACCTTCACGGTACAGGCGAAATTCATAAAAATTCGTCAAGATCACGTTGGGGAAGGTGTTCAGGTAACGGTCCAACTGCTCGGATGTTTCGACCTGGTCAAGGTTGGTGCCGGGGGTTTTGGCTTCGATGTATCCCACAATGAAATGATCGCCATCCCATACACGGAAATCGGGGTTGCCTGCATCTGTCTTTTTCGGCAGAGTGGTACATCTGTGGAACGTCCCCGTTCAAGAGGAAAGTCGCTCAGCAGGTTCGCTAGGGATCCGTAATAGGATTCCTCGCGCGCATCGCCGCGTTTAGTGGTGTCTGCAATCTCCTTCATGTAGGCTTTCAGCAGTTTTTTCATGATTCCGTCCCTTGGTTGTGTTGGCTCTTGTTTATTATAAAACACTTCAAACAAAGTGTTATAAAACATTGTCACATAGGAGCCGACATGACCTCCATTTTACAATCAGATTATAAGAATACCGTGCATAAATTAGAAAAAGAAATGGTCAGGGTAATAATCTCTAACCTTGTCAGGTTGACAGATTTCAAGCAAAATTTTTACATTTTCCTGGATTGACAAATATTCAAATTTAATTAAATTGATTTATAATTATCTTTATCACCCTCCACACTTTTGTGCCTTAAATCTACAGAGTAAAATATGCAGTCTTTTTCACATAAACGGAAATTTCCGTTAATTTCTACCGATTCTTTATGCAAGTATTTGGTGGGTCAAACCACAACCAACCCATTCACTAACAATCAAATAATAAATTAGGAGACATCATGACAAGAACAAACACCAATTTCCTTAGAGCCATTTTGCTGCTGGGTCTATGCCTGAGCCTTACATTAGTCTTTCCCAAACCGGTGCAGTCAGCAGTAATATGCATCTGGGAAGGAGACACTAGTGCAGACTGGTTCACCATAGCGAATTGGAGCTGTGGTCATGTGCCAAATGCAGGAGATAACGTAGAAATTTCAAGCGGAACAACGAATCAACCCACAATTGCTTCACTAAGTAGTGTGACAGTGAATACCATTACCATCAACCCTGGGGCGGTCCTGACGATTAATTACGGTTCTGCTGTCAATGCTGCAGCCTGGACAATTGACGGTGATGTAACTGCAAATACCGCAGATAGTAGTATCTATATCAATTTTTCTGTTTCAGAGGGTGGGGTTGTAAATATAAGCTCAACTGGCAGTATTACAAAACTGGGTACAGGAGATTTGTATATCTACGCGGCATTAAATAATGCCGGAAACGTGACCGGTACTGCCCTTGGCTCGTATACTGGTGGTGTGGCGCTCAAACGAGGTGGGACGCACACAGGAACTTTTCAAGGCGAATACTTGTGGTTAGGCGATAATGAAACAGCCTCTGGTCAGATTTTTAATTTTAACAGTGGCTCTACTGTGGCTGTTTATAGATTTTCCGCAAGGGGAGGGACAGTAAATATATTTGGTACATTTTCACCGCCTGATATTAGCAGCACTGGCTTAATAGTCCAGCCAACCACCGGAACCAGCGTGGTCACTTTCAAAACTGGTGCCACAATTTCAAAGATGGCAGAGAGTACCTATATCAATTATGGGGGAAAATTGATCCTGGAAAGCCAGGCTTATGACTATGCTTTGTTCAAATTAAGCCTGGATTATAATGGTGAGCTCCAAAATCTTGGGAATTTGTCCATTACCACGCAATTCGATTGGTTGGCAGGAAAAATTACCGGTGGCGGCACAACCACTGTAGATAATCCCGCAGTGTTTAAAATGGGAATATCTATTTATTCACAAAATGACTTTACTCTTGATGGACACACCCTGACCAATAATTCAACAGCCAATTGGAATAAACGCGATCTGGCTTTAGCCAATTCTGCAGAATTTGTTAATAACGGCATCTTTAATGCCAACGCCACCACCACCATGACCGGCGGTGAGACTGAATGCTTTACGAACAACGGCAGCTTCATTAAGAATACGGACGGCACGACCACGACGATGGACATCCCATTTACGAACAATGGCACCGTTACGGTTGTTGCGGGTGATCTTGTGTTTAAAATGAGCGGCGGTACCTTTGACCCGGGCGATACGCTTACCCTTGGAAACGGTGAAAGCTTGGTCGGGTCAGGGACGCTGGCGGCAAACCTGGTCAACGGCGGCACGGTCAGCCCGGGTGTATCGCCAGGGCGTATCACCGTGGATGGGGATTACACCCAGCAAGAAACCGGCTTGTTAATTATTGAACTGGGTGGAACAACCGCTGGCACAGAGTATGACCAACTGGTGGTAACTGGGACCGCAACGATGCACGGCACATTAGCCGTCACTATTTTGCCTGGTTTTACACCCCAGGCAGGCGACACCTTCTTCATTATTGACCATGTTACCGGTACAGGGACTTTTGACACAGTGTCATTACCCACCCTTGCAGGCGGCTTAAAAATGGAAATTGACTTTAGCGATGACTACGTGACATTAACGGTGGTTGAGGATAACACCTTTTACATCTATTTGCCCCTGATCGTCAAATAAATCCAGACAGATACAGGCAGGCCGAGCATCCATTCGACCTGCCTGTATCAAGTATAATCTTGTCACCCGTGCCCGTCAGGGTAATGCAAAAAAAGCAGAGAAGCCGTAGGGTCTATCTGCTGCGCTTCAGCTTGATGTTGGGTACGCAGTGGCTAAGCCCTGAGGAGGTACGACATAGGGTTTCTGCGCACCATTTACATGCTTATGTTATTACAATTGCTGCACACAATCCACACTTTCAGCACTTTAGGGCATTTGTCGCGCACCCGGCAGAAAAAAGCCTGGCGAACATCACATCCGCCAGGCACTTCGACTTCAAAAATGCTTTTCTACCGCAGCTTTTATGAAGACAATTAACGCCGTGGTTGTTCTTCAGGACAATCCACAAACTTAATTGGTTTATTTAAGATATAGTTTTGAGTACATCACCTACTCTGGTGTTATTTGGAGGGGATTTTCTATAGATCGCTTACTGTTTTCCACCGGGAAACTGTAGATATCATCCTGGATGTCAAAACGATATCTGCATGACTCCGCATCAGTACAAAAGCAATATGATTAAAATAACTGGCGGGTGGGCAAGTCACCCACCAGCCACAATTAATAAGGATAAAAAGTACATATTTCAAAATCAGTGGCAAAAACAGCTTGTTTGGCGACCAGGCCATTGCACCCTGTGAAAACTCACTGGTGCCAAGGTAATTAATGCCATGCCACCCCGTGGATGTTGTTCACCAGGATGCGCTTCTTTTCATCCGTGGTCAGCCGCCAGTCCCCATCCGCGGTCTGGACCAGCGCCGGATCCCTGCCCTTTGTCCACTTCTCCGGGTCGTGCGCCAGGTAATAAGCTTCATGCCAATCCATCAGGTATTGGAAAGCGCCCAGAAGGAAGGAACCTGAACCGCAGGCAGGGTCGACGATCTTGAGCCTGGCTGCCTGGTCAGGGGTTTTGCCTTCCAGCAATTTTCCCACGGTATTTTCCACGATATAGTCCACAATGTACTTGGGGGTGTAATAAACCCCACCGGCTTTCCGGACTTCGGGCTTTTCTTCGATTTTTGCCCTGCCGCCGGGCGTCAGGCGAATGACCTTGCCCAAAAATTGCTCATAGACCTGCCCAAGGATCTCTACGGGGATCTCCTTGAGCACATAAGGGCAGGGGTAATACATGCTCTTGATGATCGTTTTCAAGACTTTGTCGTCAATTTCCAGGGAAGGGGTGAAGGTATCCACGTTGTTTTTATTGCCTGATTCGGCTTTAAAGTGGAACAAGCCCGAATTGTATTTGAGGTCTGCCCGTTCAAAGAGACTCACCAATCGTTTGTGGATTTGATCGTCTTTTGTTAATTCAAGCAGTTGATTTGGCGGCTCGATGCCCCTGTCCTCGCAGATACGCAGGAAAATGATCCGGTCGATGGTCATCTGGACAGCGAAATTAAGCTGGCGTTCGTTGATGATCTGCTCATTGCGCAGGGCAATATTGCGCGCCAGCAGCGTGCGCCAGTCTTCAATCTCTTCAAGAAAGGCATCATCCACCCCTATCGTGCCCCGCTTGGCGGTGTTATCCTCGGTATATTTATCAAAGGCACCCTTTCTGATCGCATCCGGTGAGAAGATCGCGGCGATCTCATCCCAGCGTTCCAAATACTCATCGTAAGTGATCAGCAAGACACGCCCGGTCGCCGGGCTGTCTGAAAGATTGGGCTTGCTGCGGCAGTCATAGACGGCGAATTCTTCAAAATCTGTCAGGATTGAAAGGGGCAAACCGCTGTTCCAGGCATAGATTTTCAGCTGGTAGGCAAATTCCTTTGTGTTCTGGATGTCCTCTGCCGGCTTTTTTGCTTCAACAAAAAATTTGCGCACCCCGCCTAAACGGAATGCGTAATCGGGTGCCTTTGCATTGGGGCTGCCCTTGATGTGGATCGAATCCTCGTGGATCACTTCGCGGTACTGCAGGGCATAATCCTTTTCGTTATAAACATCCCACCCTAAAGCTTTGAAGAAGGGATTAAGGAATTCCTGGCGGAGCTGGGCTTCGTTGTAATGTGGTGAACGGTAAGCGTCTTTGTTGTAATCAAAACGTTCGACGAGTTGACGGATGGTCTCTGGTGCGGGCATGCATGTCCTCCTGTGGTGCGGTGCAATTAGGCTTATTGCAGCATAAAAAGGTAGTCAGCCTTAGGAGGATCTGCACCTAAAGATGTTCCGCTGCTCTTTAGGTTGGTGAGAAACAATTGCCAAAAAATGAAAATGAAAGAAAACCAGGAGTTAATTATCAACACACGCGCAAATCAACCCACCATGCATATTCAATTATTCGATGGCTGGTTATTGAATCCAATAAACGCAAATACCCATGCGGCAAATCAAGGTTTTCAACGCACATGGTCTTTGACCAATGCATATTTATGATATCATCGAATCACTAAGGCACAGACTTTATGATCAGCGGTAAGTAAATTGCGAAATCCGATTCACAGCTCATACCGCCATCGGTGATGATCCATCCATCAGTGGTGATCATATGCTGCCGAGCACTTTCACCCGTACAATAAGTGCTGCTGCCGCCGCTAAAAGTGACCCCAGTTTGAAGTTCCTGACTGTCCCAACCAATCAGGAGGGCATCATAATTATCGGTGGAAAGGGCAATACCGCTAAACATGTCTTTGGCTTGTGTCAAGGACGCGACATTCCACTCACCCAGATCCTGGTCAAAGGCGCTGGCATCCTGAAACATATATCCCATATCCGAAACCTGATTGGTATCCCAGCTCCCAATATCCTGATTAAATGCACTACTTCCTAAAAACATGAAGCCCATATCGATGACCTTACTGGTATCCCAACCACCAATATGCTGGTTGAATACACTGGCTTCATAAAACATCGCCTTCATATTCGTTACATTACTGGTGTTCCAACTCCCAATATCCTGATTGAATACACTGGCACCAGAGAACATCCCCCCCATATCAGTGACCATACCGGTATCCCAACTTGCAATGTCCTGATTGAATGCACTTGCTTGCTTGAACATGTAATACATATTCGTAACGTTGCTTGTATCCCAGCTCCCAATATCCTTATTGAAAGCACTGGCACCAAAGAACATGAAACTCATATCAGTGACATTACTTGTACTCCAACTTCCAATTGGCTGGTTAAAGGCGATGGCTTCATAAAACATTACGCGCATATCGGTCACATTGCTGGTATTCCAACCGTTAATCGGCTGGTCAAATGCAGAAGCACCAGCGAACATATAACTCATATCTGTGACTTTGCTGGTATCCCAGCCCCCAATATTCTGGTTAAAAGCACTGGCACCACCGAACAAATGGCCCATATTCGTGACCTTACTGGTATCCCAGCTTCCGATATCCTGATCAAATGAACTGGTACCATAGAACATATAATTCATATCAGTTACATATTGGAGGTCAGGCGTGTCAGGGGCTTGGACAAGTAGATTTGAACAACCCATGAAAGCTCTTTCCATAGAACTCCAAAAACTTTTCCCCCATTGTGCAACCGTCAACAATTTGCCTTTATCACCTGTGTTACCAAAATAGATGCGGGGAAAACCAGTGCCGGCACCGCTGTTGTCCTTAATACGTATTGTATATGTACCAGGAGAATCATAGTCACAAGTGACGTTACTGGTTGCACCAGTAAACTCATCACTACCATCGTTGTCACAATCCACATTGTAGTCATATCCTGTACCAATAGTAGGGATTGTGAACTGATCAGGGTCGGATTCCCCGGGGTTATCGGTTTTTACTGTGATTACAAAATCAAAAGTATCCGGGCAATGTTTGCCGCCATCGATGATGCTCCATTCATCAGTGCTGATCATATGTTCCCTGGCGCTTTCACCCGCACAATAAGTGCTGCTGCCGCCGCTGAAAGCGACCCCGGGCTGTAGAACTTGACTGTCCCAACCAATCAGAAGGGCGTCATAATTAGAGGTGGAAAGGGCAATACCGCTAAACATGTCGTTGGCTTGTGTCAAGGATGCGACATTCCACTCGCCAAGATCCTGGTCAAAGGCGCTAGCATCCTGAAACATGTGTCCC
The DNA here is from genome assembly GCA_016841525.1 of Anaerolineaceae bacterium. Taxonomy (GTDB): domain Bacteria; phylum Chloroflexota; class Anaerolineae; order Anaerolineales; family Anaerolineaceae; genus Brevifilum. Next base: position 382,316 of record JAENYZ010000002.1, on the reverse strand, counting down.
ATTCCCAGAACGTTGCTGGTATCCCAACCACCAATATTCTGATTAAATGCACTGGCACCTGAGAACATATCGTACATATATATGACATTACTTGTATTCCAACCCCCAATATTCTGATTAAATGCACTGGCACCAGAGAACATATAGCTCAAATCCGAGACATTACTGATATTCCATCCGCCAATATTCTGGTTAAAGGTACTGGCACCAGAGAACATATAGGTCAAATCCGAGACATTACTTATATTCCATCCACCAATTGGCTGGTTAAAGGCACTGGCATTTGCAAACATCCCATCGATAAACGTAACGCTGCTTGTATTCCATCCGCCTATTCCTTGGTTAAAGGCACTGGCACCTAAGAACATCTGGTGCATACTTTTTACACTTTCTGTGTTCCACGCCCCAATATCCTGGTTAAAGGCACTGGCACCGAAGAACATTCTACCCATATTATTGACATTACTGGTATTCCAACCGCCAATTGGCTGATTAAATGCGCTGGCACCATAAAACATATCGCCCATATTTGTGACGCTGCTTGTATTCCAATCCCCAATAGACTGGTTGAATTGGCTTGCCCCCATAAACATACGATGCATATCAGTAACATATTTGAGGTTAGGCATATCAGATGCCTGGCCAGCCAAATTAGTACATCCATAAAAAGCACTTTCCATCGAAGACCAACTTCCTGACCCCCACTGCTCAATTGTTAATAATTTTTCTTTATCGCCTGAATTATTGAAATATATCCGGGGAAAACCCGTAAATTCCTTTGTGTTGTCCTTAATATGGATTTCATATGTCCCCATGGTGGAATATTTACAGGTATAGTTACCGGTGACACCGGTTTCCTCTTCGGTACCATCGCCATCACAATCCACATTATAGTTATAGGTTTCGCCAATGTAAGTCGGGATGGTGAATTCTGTATCGGAGGACGTGCCCGGGTAGTCTGTTCTGACCGTGATTGTAAAATCATCCTCGCCTGCTGCGTAGACTGGCGTCGTTGTTAAAATGATCATAATTAACATGATTAGAGGAACAAAGAATAAAAAGAGAATCAAATTTTTTTTGTCATCATAACAAGGACTCCTTTTCAATAAGATAAATTTGCCTATTCGGTATTATTAATACCTTGTTAATTGCTTTAAACATTTTGACAAGACGAGTACGATGAGAGTGCTGTTAAATAAGACAATTGCTTATATTTTCCCCCTGCACATTGTATTTTGATATCATGAGTCTAAAAATGATATTAATTTATTATATCACAATTTTTGTGTTGTTCAATGGAAAACTAGAATTCCCAGCCTGAAAATGCCCAGGAATTTAACCTGCATCGATAGATTTTTAGATTTGATGGAAAAATATTGGTAGACGATATTCTGATTTTGTATTGAACTGTGCTAGCAGACTTTACCAAAGTTCTTTCGTACATATCTTCATGTGATCTTGTACGAGCCTTGAATACGAAGGCTAAATCTTACGCACTTTTGACTCAATCAAAAACTCTCTATCCAGTAGCAGCTGGGGGTTAAATCTGGTAACAACATCAATAAAAGGCATATTGATTTAGAAAACGCCAGCCCAACACAAGCTGCTGCCTGGAATCCCCCGGTATATAAGAAGCAGCTTCTAGCATGCTTATCATAAATCAACGATCCGTGAAATAAATTCTTCTCGATTTTTTGAAGAAAGCACCTCATCAATGATTAATTCACTGTTTCGATTGCCTACAATCAGCATATAATGCACTTCAGCAATAATTTCAAGAATCTCCCTATCGGCTGCTTGCAGGTATCCCGAATAATCCACCCTTCGTTCTTCAAACACCCACAGTCGTAATTTTATTTGCCCCGCTATATCTCCAAGGATGCTAATGCTGGATTTTCGTTGTCTTAACCACAAATTAAATTGGGAAAAACCAATCATGCCATTTGGTCTGACAGTTTCATATAAGTGGTGTGCCCATAATTGGATCAACCCCTCAAATAAGCTGTTTCCCTCAAGAACTCTTTTACGCCCTCTCTCCTGATCAAAGGTGTCTTGATACCACAATTCCCATTTTACATTTTCCAGGTTATTATTTTCAAATTCGAACAAATCAAACTTCCCTTCCTGGTATTTTCCAAAGATTACATCTTGTAAATATATAGTTTATTTTCATTATATCGCGAATGATAACACTAACTTCGACTCACAAAATGGATTATTAGTTCAAAGCAAAACAATGAAAGATGTGACTAAAGACAACTATGGGAATTGTGCCTCTGATCTCAGCCTTAGACCATTTTCATGCTTTTCTGCCGCAGCTTTTATGAAGACAATTAACGCCGTGGTTGTTCTTCAGGACAATCCACAAACTTAATTGGTTTATTTAAGATATAGTTTTGAGTACATCACCTACTCTGGTGTTATTTGGAGGGGATTTTCTATAGATCGCTTACTGTTTTCCACCGGGAAACTGTAGATATCATCCTGGATGTCAAAACGATATCTGCATGACTCCGCATCAGTACAAAAGCAATATGATTAAAATAACTGGCGGGTGGGCAAGTCACCCACCAGCCACAATTAATAAGGATAAAAAGTACATATTTCAAAATCAGTGGCAAAAACAGCTTGTTTGGCGACCAGGCCATTGCACCCTGTGAAAACTCACTGGTGCCAAGGTAATTAATGCCATGCCACCCCGTGGATGTTGTTCACCAGGATGCGCTTCTTTTCATCCGTGGTCAGCCGCCAGTCCCCATCCGCGGTCTGGACCAGCGCCGGATCCCTGCCCTTTGTCCACTTCTCCGGGTCGTGCGCCAGGTAATAAGCTTCATGCCAATCCATCAGGTATTGGAAAGCGCCCAGAAGGAAGGAACCTGAACCGCAGGCAGGGTCGACGATCTTGAGCCTGGCTGCCTGGTCAGGGGTTTTGCCTTCCAGCAATTTTCCCACGGTATTTTCCACGATATAGTCCACAATGTACTTGGGGGTGTAATAAACCCCGCCGGCTTTGCGCACCTCGGGCTTTTCTTCAATTTTTGCCCTGCCGCCGGGCGTCAGTCGAATCACCTTGCCCAAAAACTGTTCATAAACCTGCCCGAGGATCTCAACGGGGATCTCCTTGAACACGTAAGGGCAGGGGTAATACAAACTCTTGATGATCGTCTTGAGAACTTTGTCGTCAATCACCAGGGATGGGGTGAAGGTATCGACATTGTTTTTATTGCCAGATTCAGCTTTGAAGTGGAACAAGCCCGAATTGTATTTTAGGTCTGCCCGTTCAAAAAGGCTTACCAGGCGTTGGTAGATATGATCGTCTTTTATCAATTCAAGTAGCTGGTTCGGGGGTTCGATGCCCCTGTCCTCGCAGATGCGCAGGAAGATGATCCGGTCGATGGTCATCTGGACAGCGAAATTAAGCTGGCGTTCGTTGATGATCTGCTCATTGCGCAGGGCAATATTGCGCGCCAGCAGCGTGCGCCAGTCTTCAATCTCTTCAAGAAAGGCATCATCCACCCCTATCGTGCCCCGCTTGGCGGTGTTATCCTCGGTATATTTATCAAAGGCACCCTTTCTGATCGCATCCGGTGAGAAGATCGCGGCGATCTCATCCCAGCGTTCCAAATACTCATCGTAAGTGATCAGCAAGACACGCCCGGTCGCCGGGCTGTCTGAAAGATTGGGCTTGCTGCGGCAGTCATAGACGGCGAATTCTTCAAAATCTGTCAGGATTGAAAGGGGCAAACCGCTGTTCCAGGCATAGATTTTCAGCTGGTAGGCAAATTCCTTTGTGTTCTGGATGTCCTCTGCCGGCTTTTTTGCTTCAACAAAAAATTTGCGCACCCCGCCTAAACGGAATGCGTAATCGGGTGCCTTTGCATTGGGGCTGCCCTTGATGTGGATCGAATCCTCGTGGATCACTTCGCGGTACTGCAGGGCATAATCCTTTTCGTTATAAACATCCCACCCTAAAGCTTTGAAGAAGGGATTAAGGAATTCCTGGCGGAGCTGGGCTTCGTTGTAATGTGGTGAACGGTAAGCGTCTTTGTTGTAATCAAAACGTTCGACGAGTTGACGGATGGTCTCTGGTGCGGGCATGCATGTCCTCCTGTGGTGCGGTGCAATTAGGCTTATTGTAGCATAGAAAATTCGCACTGAATTTAAATTTTTGGTGGGTACCGTGCGTTCAGCATAGGTGTCACATAAATTTCGCCACATGGGACAGATAGATTACAGACAAGCTTTCACAAATACTTGAACTCTACTTACAAATCAGTGTAAAATTTTATTTAGATTAAATTTTAGCGAAACAACGAATCAAACATTTAATAAGAGGGTCCATCATGAAATATTTGAAATGGCTTATACTCATCGTTTTAGGGGGATTGCTTGGATTTTTAGTTCTTGAATTCTTAACGGTTCATCCACTTCAAATGAACTTATTCCTGTTCCTCAGCACCCTTACTGCTGTGGTAATTATTTTCTTCATCACAAGGTTCTTTAAGGGAAGGTGGACGGTACCTGCAGCAATTATCCTGACTTTACTTACCTTCACAGGGAGCTACCTAATTAATACACAGCGCTTCCTGGCACAAGGTGATACGCGGGAACCGCCAGAACTCACCCGGGCAAAAGGGGATCCAGGGGATGGTCATACCGCCGTGGTTTATTTCACCCATGGGGAACCTGAGACTTACAACCCCATTGGGTGGATCAATCAGTTTAATGAGTTCGATGAACAGGACATCCCCTTCGTCCCGCTGATTGCCAGACCGCTCTTTGTTTATCAATTGCGAAATGCCTATCTTGAGGTCGGCTCCAGCCATCACCGTCAAATGCATTTGCAAATGCTCCAGAGTCTCGAAGAAGCCTATCGTCAGGAAGGTGACGACACCACAAAATTCTATATCAGTTTCCTGGATGATGATCCCAGGCCTGATGCTGCCGTCATACAAGCTTTGAATGAAGGTGCCAGCCACATCATCGTGAGCGAGGTATTCCTCACCATTTCAAATCACACCGCTGAAGGGGAAGATCTGGTAAAAGAATTGAAAGTTGAAGAATATGGGGCCACCTTATCCTTTACCGGACCCCTGTACGACTCCCAAACCTTGCGCAGTATGTTCATCCAGCGTGCCAACGCCAACATTGGCGATACACCCCCTGAAAAGGTCGGTGTGCTTTTAGTTGGACATGGACAGCCAGATGAATGGGATGTGGAGTGGCCAACGGAGACGGAACAAGAAATTGGCTTCCGAATGGACGTTCTCAAAGATTTCGAAAATGCAGGATTTTTGCCAGAAAATTTAAGTTTGGCCTGGATGGAATTTAAAGAACCAAAACCAGCAATTGCAGTGGAAGATTTCATTGCCAACGGGGTTGAAGAGATTGTATTTTTCTCAGCAGCAATCAGTGCCGATTCCATTCACAGTCAATTTGATGTCCCTGAATTGGTGCATGAAGCAAGTACCCCGGACGGATTCCCAATTTTAAATCTTGGCGCCTGGAATGATGACCCCATTGTCATTCAAGCCATCAAAGAAAAAATTGATGAGCAGTTTATCAATTATTAGAAAAATCTGCGGATAAGCAAACAGAAATTTTAATCAAAAATTGATGGTAGAAAAAATGGAAGAAAATAATTTAAAATTACTACAATTAAGTTTTGACCTTGCTCGCCAGGCACGAGAACATGGCAATCATCCCTTTGGTGCACTCCTTGCCGATCCCGATGGGAAGGTCCTCTTGACCGCAGAAAACACCGTAGTGACCGAACATAACATCACCGGGCATGCCGAGACAAACCTGGTACGAGATGCCGCTAATCTATACAAAGCTGATTTCCTCGCTAACTGCACCCTCTACGCCAGCACTGAACCCTGCCCGATGTGCGCCGGTGCAATTTTTTGGAGTAATATCCACCGGGTGGTGTTTGGCCTCAGCCAGCAGGGACTCTATTCCTTCACCGGTGAGAGTGAAGACGAACTTCTCCTTTCCTGCCGCGACGTTCTTTCCAGGGGAAATAAACCCATCGAAGTGGTTGGTCCCCTTTTGGAAGAGGAAGCAAGGGAAGTCCATGTTGGCTTTTGGTAGTGATAGAATACTTCTGTGGAAGATCATTTGAAATCATCTTAATTGAATCGGTAAAAGGTCGATCAACCCCCAATTCAGAATACATTGCCAGAAAATTCAGGGGAATTTCTCTAATAGAAAAGGCTTTTTGGGTGAGAAAATTGGGTCAAAAAAGCCCATATAGGGTAAATCCTGCTCAATGCAAGCGATCAGATAATTCAGGTGCTGCTGAACTTCAACATCCTCCCTGTTATGGATGTACTGCACAAAATGTAAAAATTCTTCAACCTGGATCAGCTTGATGAATAAGGGGATTTTCTCCAGGCAGCGATCCGTTATCCTATTTTCCCTTGCATACCCTTTGAGGACATTTTCCATATAATGGTCCATGAAACCTTTTCGTGCTTCAAGACCCGCAAACATCGTCCTGCCTATGCCCCCCTCCCAAGCAGCAGCCAATTCATAAGCATGCCAAAAATAACAGCAGTCATCAAAATCAAAGACCGTGATATCGCCGTTGTTATAATCCACTGTGAAGTTACCGTCATTGTAATCCCCGTGAATTAGACCATAACTTCGATCATCCCTGGATAATCCTCTTATCGCATTCAGCAGGGCGTGGATACATTCCCTTACGATTGGTAACTCCTCCGGAACCATCTCCTCTATATCCAGTTTATCAGCGTGGATTTCAAACCAATCCGGTCGTGCTACATCAGGACTTGGCGGCTGATATACCTGGGAGAGTCGATGCATTTGCCCCAATATATTCCCCCAGTTTTGATAATATTCTTCAAGGGGAACACCCTCGCGATAGCGGTAGTCATTATCCGGAACACGCATTCCAACCCCTTTTTTGAAACAAACCAGGTAAGTCGGAAGTCCTTCAAAAGAAATTTCCTCTACAAATCTTCCGTTTTTTGAATAAAGGGGTACAGCCGCCTTCACACCATTTGCTGCAAGGTAGTTGATAAAATCCAACTCAGCCTGGATTTGTTCGCGTGTTCGATCTTGATGATAAGAAACCCTTAAGATCACACTGAGTTCACCCTTTTTGCCTTCATAAACTAAATTCCTGCACCCTTCGTAGCTTTCAAAAGGTGAAATTTTCTCTGAATTAAGATCGAACAGCCTGACAGCATGGTCTAACAGACCGATTTCATGTTTCTCAATTAATTTTTGGCGATTCATATTATTCACTCCATCAACCCTCGAGGTTAAAATACTTCAAAAGCCGCTGTCCGCTGTTATCCCGCCACGATGTATATTCCCCCGACCTTCTGGGATCATGCCATAAAAAAGCGGACGCCCACAACAACATGGTCGCGTATTGGGTGGCGACAAATAAATCGAGCATACGCCACTGTTCCTCAGGCAGGGTTCGAATGGCGTTATATCCCTCGTAAAAAGCATCCCGCATCTCTTCCCAATTCTCTTCCCATGCCCAGGTACACAGGGCAACGGCAATATCCCAGATCCAATAGCTGTAGCCGCAGTCCTCAAAATCGATCGGGCAAGCTAACCCAGACCTATACAGGACATTTTCAGGATACAAATCAGCGTGGATCAAACCAAAAGCATTTGAACCTTCACCAAGGTTGCTCATAGCGTTCTTAGCCCTGGTAGAGACGATCCTGAATGGCTCTTGAAACTGGATCGGCATTGTCTCGATCAATTCATCTCGATCAACATCAAATAAAGACCCGCCCAACTGGGCATCCCAATCCCATTTCGGACGTGAGAAACCCTCAGGCGGCTGCCAGCTGGAAGAATAATTGTGGAGCTCTGCAACCATTCGTCCCAGAGCAGACATATGGATCGGGCGTAATCCTTTATTCCTTTTACGACCATCTATCCAGCATAAAAGTGTCACCCAGCGGCTCACGCCAAGATCGGGGTCGGAAATTTTGAAGAGGTAATCACCATCCAACGTGCACAAAGGCACTGGCACCGGGAGGTTTGCGCTGTTAGCCAGGGCACTTAGCCAGATCATCTCCGAATTAATATATTCCGGCTCGTCCCAGGCATGCAAACGGAGCAAATAGCGATCAGGCACATAAAGCGTATCATTGCCGCTCGAATAAGGTCCATTTGGATAATCGACCCGGTAGATCACATTTTCCCCATATTGAAGAAATCTCAATTCAGCACTCTCCATGCCATAACCACGCAGGGCGTTTTTCGCAAGCTGGCGGAAGCGGTAGAGGCGTTCCAGACGTGAGAGATCTTTAAAATCTTTCTTGGTCATAGGATTATATTTCCTGACGATTTGCAGAGTTAGAAACTGATATTTCACTCATCATTGCGTTTTCTTTTAATCCATTTTATGATCCCAACAATTAGATTGATCCTCGGCACATCCATCATGTAATTGCGATAGGGTTCCCCAAATTTTTCAATATTCTTCTTTTCCTCAAGCGGAATAAATCTGTAAATAAGGAGGATATTGAGGGGGCTGAGGATCATCATTATCCAATGCGGCAAAAAACACACCATCGCTATAAAAAAGAAAATAGCCCCTAAATACATAGGATGACGCACAAGCCCATAGACGCTGCTGTCAAATACCATAGCTTGATTATCCTTGCCTTGATGCTGGCGCAGGCTCATCACCAGGAAGATGATCCCCAATCCCAGGAATATGAAAGCGAGATAGTTTAAAATTGGCAGGCTTGGGGGGTCAACCAAGGCAAAAAGAAGGGTGAAGTAAAGAATAATGGTCGCCACATGGAAAATATTGCTTAGATATTCAATCGTTTTTTCTTTCATGGTCTTATCCCTTTCCTTCATATAATAATTATACAGATTATGCTGAATAAAAAACAAAAAATTATCCTGCTGAATTGGATAAAATCAGGAATTTAAAAAAATATGTAAATATTTCCCTACTCACCCGCCATCATAGCTTCAACATCGCTCTCAACCTCCCCATTGTGCATCAGATCAAAATTCTTCACAAGCACCTTGATCAATAAGGTTGAGTTAAAAGTCTTGTTAAGTTCCCGGTTTTTTGATTTGCAGCCATCAATAATAAAATCAAGAAATTGATTTTAGCGGCACAGTCAATCAGAGATAAGGAAATGCCTTTCCAGGGCTTCAAATATCTCCAATTTTCCTAACAATTTCTTAATGGAACATTCTTTGCAACCGAGTATCATAATCATCAATCATTATTTATCGGTAAAACATGAAAAAATCCATCCAATTATTCATCAGCGCAGCATTATTATTCATCTCATTTAGCGCGCCCAGATTGGGACAATCTCAAACACCCATTCCAGGTCCATCCCAAATTTCCGCATTCCTGAACGAACATCCCTTGCTAAGAGAAAAAAATGCCTCTGTTATTGAGGTCTATTTCCAGGGTGAAGCCCTTGTGATAAACCTCGACCAATCCATCCTGCCCCCGGGGACGTTTGACGAAAGCATCTTCACCCAACTACAGGCAGATCTGGATAAAGCCTTTGACATCAACAGGCATTTTATGACCACCTTCAAAGTAGAAGGCCAGACCCTGGATCACTGGGGACAGCCCATGCCTGTATACGAAGATCTGATCGACCCACCTGAGATTCTCGAATCCATCCGCTCAGGTCCGCTGTCTGGCGTTAAGGTCGCCCTCAGCCCGGGTCACGGCCTTTACTGGAATGAATTATATGGCGAGTGGTGGTGGCAGCGATCTGAATTCTGGGGCATCCGAGAGGACACGCTCAATTCTGAAATTATGCATTACGTCCAGTTTGCGCTGACCAACCAGGGGGCGACGGTAATCCAACTGCGTCAATTCAACCCCAACGCAGGGATCGGCGTCAGCGGTTACCCGACCTGGCAGGAGAACAGCCGTCAATACGCAATCGCTGCAGGACTGCCGGCAACCATTTATGACGGCAGCAACACCAATTACAACAGCGACATACGAGCGCGCCCCTACATGGCGAACTATTACGGCGCGGATATTTTCATCAGCCTGCACAACAATGGTTGGGATGGCACCCTTACAGGCACGGAAACCTATTACGACCATGATAACAACCCTGGGTCACCGTTGCTTGCGTCTTCTGTCCACAATAGAATCATCAGCACCATCAGGGACGAATTTGACAACGATTGGTGGAGCCGCGGGGTAAAAAAATCCTATGATGCCTATGGGGAAATCAATTACGCTCAAATGCCTGCGATTTTGATCGAACTGGCATTCATGGACACCTTTTATCCTGATAACACCTACCTTCATGATGAAGCCTTCAAGATCCTTGCAGCAAAAGCCATTGTGGCAGGGATCTGTGACTTTCGGGGTGTGACATGCCAGGATATTTCGGTAGTCCCACCTGAATTGAATCACCGCTATTATTTGCCGCGAATCATGCGGTAAATAATCCCTCGTCTTGGAGTGCGGACCCTGCCCTGGTGAGGGTCAGTCCGCAAGGTTTGAACATCAAACAGATCGAGGCTATCGAAAAAGCGGGTTGACACCAAACCACAAGGGTTTGGCGTGGGACCCACACTCCGGAAAGCCCAGTAGATTTACCTTGGATTATGACATTTTCATTCCAATTTAATTGACCTAAAAAATCAATAAAAATCCCCCACCCCTGTTACATTTTCTGATATCATCATAATAAGCGCCATTCCAAACAGCATGAAAGGCAAACCAATATGGACCCAAAAGCAATCAATACGGGTGACGAAGAAGAAATTCAACATCAGGAAGCTGTCCGTGTACTGGCGGAAAAGATCCATCATCAAACCGAACAGGTCATGACAAATGTAGAGGAATACATCCAACTCAACAACGCCGATTTAAAACTGGTGATCTACGACCTGAAAAGGTTGGACAATTTCCTGGGAAATGTGATTGAAGCACACCCCATCACCTACACGCTTTCCGAAGTCATGGAACAGGTCCAGCTTGACGAGCCCACCCTGCGCAAGCTCCTGGTCGGTGTCGGCGTCGATTTGGATAAAACAGCCCGGGACCCCGATGAACCGGTCACCGAAAAAGACCTGATCGCCCTCCTGGCTGATCGAGCCGGCTCAAAAGAAGGTGATTTATTGGCAGACTTTCTGCGCGGTGATTCCCCTAAAATTGTTTGGGGCTGATTATCAGCAGACCAAGCAAGTGGATAATTTATAACTTATTTTATTGGTCCACGGGTCAATGAAAACATAGTGGTATAAACCAATAATTGCCTGAACAAAAAAATAATTGGCTCTGTATGGGCACGGCACGAAGTTTCGACTAATTGAGGACAGACAAGCCCCGAATGTTTTAATGATATTTGAGTCTACGAGTGAGGATCTAGAGATATTCTTCCCGGGATTCTTGGGATACTTCCTCTCCAGATGTTTTATCGACTCCTCGATCGGACAATGCTGCCTGGAAAGCCGCCTTCTCTTCATCTGTCAATACAATTTCCTCGTCAGCATCAAGCAACTCAGGCTCTATTTCAATTTCTTTAGATACAACCACTTCTTCCAATACCGGTTCTTCCTCATCGGTCAGGCTGCTGATCTCCTGGATATAAGCAATATAAAACGAGGCCATTTTGGCGCAGTTTTCAATCGAAAGGCATTCATCCACGCCGTGCATCCGCTGCAGGTCTTCCCTGCTCACCCTAACAGGGTTAAATCGGAAGGCATTCGCCGTCACAGGTGCATATCTGCGGGCATCCGTCCCACCCAAGACCAGGTAAGGGCAGGTTAATGATCCGGGGAATGCTTGCCTGACGAGGTTTTCAAGGCGGCCGAAATAAGGCGATTCTGTATCAGCAACAGGTGATGGGTTCCAGCCAGACTCCCCTTCCAATGTCTCCCCTTCCAATGGAGACACTTGCACGCGTTCATCATTGATCCGCTCTAAAACCATCTCGTAAACAGCGCGTAAATCATCCCCAGGCATGATCCTGAAATTAACAACTGCTTCAGCTTTACCTGGCAGAATATTATCCTTAACACCGGCATTGACGATAGTTGGTGCGGTGGTTGTACGCATGCTTGCGTTTAACATATTCGACTTCGCTAATTTCTTCTTCAAAACACCGCCAAATAACCAGGTATTTGCATACATCATTCGCTGTGTAAAGGGCAGCGCGGACCCCAGGTAACTCATCAAGAATTCCACCACTTCAAGGTGGGTTGGCATGGGCTTGGACTCAAGGTTCGCAATAGCCTTGGAAAGAATCCCGATGGCTGTTTCTTGCGGCGGCATTGATGAGTGCCCACCCTCAACGGAAACCGACAATTTCAAACTGAGATAGCCTTTTTCTGAAATGCCAATTGCACCCACCGGGGTTTCAACACCGGGCAGGAACGCGTCTATTATAGCACCGCCTTCATCCAGCAAACAGGCAAGCTCAACGCCGCGAGATTCAAGCAAAGCAGCGATGGCTGCGGCGCCGTTCTTCCCGCCAATCTCCTCATCATGACCAAACCCCAGGTAAACCGTGCGTTCAGGCTCAAAATCATGCTTGATCAAATATTCTACCGCCTCAAAAATACCGATGACCCCATTCTTAATATCCAGGGTGCCCCGCCCCCACACACAATCTTCAGCAATTTCACCGCTGAAAGGTGGGTATTTCCAGCCGCCGTCCTCGCTCTCATCTGCCGGAACGACATCCAAATGCGAAATGAGCATGATCGGCTTTAGATCCGGATTCTTCCCCTGCCAGGTGTAAAGCAAGCTGTAGTCATTGACTGTTTCAAGAGTGAGCTTGTCATGAACCTGGGGATAAAGGGTTTTGAACAATCGGTGCAGCCCTAAAAAACTGTTCCCATCAATCTTCGATGGATCATGATCGGCTATTGTCCGGTATTGCACTGCCAGGCCCAAACGCTCTGCCACTGACCGGCCGTCGATCGACACAAAGTCCCTGGGTGGGAGCTTCTTTTGAGGCGGGGAATATAAAACTGTACGTAATATCACAAAACCTACCAGGAAGAGGATCAGAACCACCAATCCAATCCCCAAAGAAATAAGGATCGTTTCTAAAGTCATGTTTTTTCTCCAATGCTGTCGCGAGTTTAAAGCGCATGGTACTCAAGCTGCTTATTTGGGTTCGTCAAATGATTTGAATGGATTTCTCATACAGTAGATCGATAAAGGTTTCTTCTGTCATTTCTTCGTTGAATGCCCGCTCAGGGATGAAAAAGTATAATTTTTGTCCGTCTTTAAAGACCATCAGGTAGAAATCTTTGGCATCCATTACTCTTTGAAATTGGTCCCAATTCAATACTGTACCATCCTCCCCCACCTTTACCTGGATATTCTCGTTTGTAAAAATGAAAGTCCGTTCCACTTTCAGGTGTTCATTCTTCTTATAAGCCCGGGTGAGCTGCCAGGGGATAACGGCAAAATAATAAACAATGTAGAAAATGCCCACAACCAACAGTATCAGGGCAATGTTTTTCCAGTTTTGATCGCCAAGGGATGGCACAAGCAGAACAACCAGCGCCCCCAGCATCGCCAGAATAAGGAGCGCCGCCATTATGATGAAGCTGGTCGTTTTCTTCGCCAACGCGCGTGAAGCACGGACATAATCCTTTGCTTCTGGCGTGTACGTAACACTTAATGGATAATTCGCCATTTTTCAACCTCTTTCTCAATGTTTTTTCCATTTTACCACTGAGCATGCCCTGCTTGTAAACATTCCTAAATTTTCGGGGTATTGGACCTTTGAAGAATAAGCAGAATAAGGCATAATCATATTCAAACAGCAATTGAAAAGAGATAGGGAACAATGACAGATCAATCACAAATGACAAACCAGCTTCTGCCAACAATTCATTTAATCTATGGCGCACCGTCATTCCCCACACCCGATGAGGAAGATATAATTGTGGCGATCCAACCAGTTCTAGACAGCTCAAATGACCAGGGCATTCAGGTTTCATGGACCATACAGCAAGCCGAACAATGCCTTGGCGAGATTCAATTTGGATTACATAGAATTCAAATCGCGGGATTAACCAACCCGCTTCCCCAGGAAATCGCAGACTGCACAATCCACACCTCCCCATGGCAGCCGCAAATAAAAGCCGCCATGCGCCAGCACCAATCCCATCTCAGCCTTGTTTATCGGGGTTCAGCATACGATCCTGTTGAAAAAATGATCACCCTTTATCAAACAGCCCGCGCCTTTGCGGGTGAGGATCTGCTGGGCATCGTCAACGAAAACGCATGGACAGCCCACCCACCGGCAGACTATCTCAGCCCTGATGCCATCCGTAGTTATAGACAGGATATTCCGCTAAATTTGTGGGCAGGCACGGTTAAATTCTTTGTTGAAAAGGAAAATTATTGGCTGGTTACGAAAGGGCATCACATCTTTGATGTGCCCGATTTAGCTTATTTTGTACGTGACAATGAGGATGAGGTAGAAATCATCAACCACTTTGTCAATATCTTTTATTACCTCTATGAACAGGATGTTTTCGTCACCGCAGGGGACACCCTGGAAATCACGCAGCAGGGACAATACTTGAAGTTTGCTGAAGTGCCAGAAGGCGCAGATTTCCTGATGGGTCCATCCGGTACGCTGGTGATCGAAAAGAGCGCGCCCGATGATATTACAAAGCCCGGTTAACCCTGTCAATAAACAAATTCTTCGATAAATCGCCGTTGTTCCGGGGTTTCAATTGCACGGGTGATATACTGGCGCACCCAATCAGATGCTTGCCCGCCATCCAGATCGAAAACGACCTTTGCCAAACAAGCAGCAAACATACCCGTCCGTCCCAGCCCTGCATGGCAGTGTATGACTGATGTCAGACCAGACTTCGCAGCGCGCAAAATTCGTTTAACCGGTTCCTGGAAAGCGCCTTTTGGGGGAATTGAAAAATCCTGAACTGGGGCATAAATTACATCAAAACCAAGCTGTTGATAGCGTGTAAACAAATCCAGGCCGGTCAAATCTTTAACTTCTGACTTCGGCGTCAGCATGACCACAACGTCAACGCCATGCTTGAGAAATGCATCCAGCAGTAACCCCTTGCGGTCAAAAAGCGGGCTGAAAGGCAGCGGGCTGCGGTAAACTGAGCCTGCCAATCCATAAGGCAATAAGGTCAATAAGTCATCAGGCAAAATTGGTTCCTCCTCATTCATCCCTTTGAATTATACGGTAAATTTCATAAATGGCATTCCATCAATAATTTCATTAGGCGATGAGTGGACGATAAATCCCGCTAATAATTGCAAAATCATTCTTTTTGGTATTATCCATATTTAATTCATCACTGAATTGAATGCTAAAAATAACTATTCATTTCTATTGCTTGTGGTATAATGTCGCTGGAAAACGTACCAACTATCAACGCACACAGCGATTGATAAGACCAAAACGGTGTAAAAACACTCGTACGTTCAGTCAGAGTTCAAAATATATTTAGGAGGATGTCTAATGAAGGTTATCGTTGATGAAGATTTGTGCTTAGGTTGCGGGATTTGTGAAGGTCTGGCCCCTGAGGTATTCAGCCTGGCTAATGAGCCCTTTGCAGAAGTTTTACTTGACCCTGTACCAGAAGAATACGAAGACGCAGTTCGACAATCAGTCGAAGAATGCCCTGAAGAAGCGATCATCATTGTTGAAGAGTAATCTACCTCAATAATTGATTGACAAACCGAGAGGCTATCCCAACCCGGGATAGCCTCTTTTGGTTTAAGAGTAGGAATTGGAGAATAGTTATCAGGTATTAGGAATTAGTTATTGGGAAACAGTATATCGTCCTCATTTCCGTTGACGGGATCACTCAGGTACTTGGGCATTCCTCAAGCTGACCTAGTAACATCAATAGTGGGAACATAAACAACCGTATTTCCAGTCAATTATTACAGTATTCAGTCAATCACAGAAGGAACATGAGGACGGGTCACGGGCCACTAGTACCTAATACCCAGTACCTGATACATGATACCTGATTCACAACTCACAACTCCGGCCTGAACAGCCCCAATGCGACGGCTCGAGCAACAAGCTGCTGGATATTATGCGCATCAAGGCGCGCCTTCATATTCGCCACATACCCCCGAATGGTTCGGGGACGCAAACCAAGCTTGAGGGCGATTTGGGCAGTGGTTAAGCCCTCCCCCAGCAATACTAAAACCTGGTGCTCCCTTCGGCTGAGTTTAGGAAGGTCTTGTTCCGGTACGGGCGCGCTCCGGGTGATCACAACTATATCACCTTGTTTACGGGCATATAAAGGTCCTTTAGCATCAGGCAAATAGGCTTCCCAACGACCCTGGTTAACAGCCCGAATGATCCGCTCAGCCGGGGCGTTTACTTCTACAACGCCAAAAGCATCCGGCTCTTTGAAAATCAATACTCTTGTCATTCTGGAATCCTCCTGTAGACCCCGCGCGCTTGCGTACCATAATCTGCCCATAAATAAATAGAACATATGTTCTAATCATACGCAATAAGTGGATCTTTTGTCAAGGCTTTAAATGTTAAGATTGGTTAGAAACCTCAGTTGATGAATTTTTACTCATTGTCCAGAAGGCAACCACAGCCAAAAGGCCAAAAACAGCGCCGCCCCACCATGGTGCCTGGCGACAAATTCGGTCGCTGAGAAATCCTCCTAAAACCGGGCTGATCCCCACAGCCACATTCCAGGATAATCCATAAAGGCTCATATAGCGGCCGCGCTTGTCAATCGGCGCGAGGTTAGCAGCATAGGCGCTGGTTCTCGGCACGACCACCAGCTCACCAAGGGTCATGACCACCATTGCCATCCAGAACCCCCAAAAGCCAGATGATAGAGCGACAATCAGCGGTGCAAAGATATAAAATATTGACCCCCAACGCATCACATGGACGTTTGGATAAGACCGGGTTTTACGAGTGATCAGAACCTGAAAGAAAACCACCATCAATGCGTTGGTGGTCGGCAGCCATCCGTATAAACGCTCCGGAATGCCGTATTCCGTCTTCACGTACACAGACAGAAGCACCCACATCAAAGAAGCGGTCATTTGAATGAGCGTAAAAGCCCCGACCAGGGACATAAAGGCTTTGTCAGTCAATGCCTGCCAATAGCCTCTTAATTGTCTCACCAGGCTGGATTTTTCCTCGTTGATGCCTTCAGGCAGCGTTTCCCGTGCAAATAAAAGCAATAACAAGCCGAAAAAAATATAACCTGCTGCCGCGCTAAAGAGCCCTATGCTGTATGAGCGTGCTAAAACCAGCCCACCCAATGCCGGTCCTGCTGCCACGCCAATATTCCGGGCCATTCGATACAGGGCATAGGCATCCGCCCGCTTGCCCACCGGGAAGAGGTCTGCCAGCATGGCATCGCTGCCCACCTGGTACAGCGGTGAAAAAGCCCCACTGATGCCCATGATCAGGGCAAAGGCGGGATAGCTTGAAGCCCGGTTAAGAAAGATATAACACACGCCGTTGCCAACCAGGCTGACCACCATCACCCATTTACGGCCTAAACGATCGACGATCGGGCCGGCAATGATCGCCGAGACCAGGCCGGTAACCGCGTTGATTGACATCAAGCTGGCTGCAGCAGCCAGTGAAAGCGAAAGCTTATCGCTGGCATAAATCATCAAGAACGGCCAGATCATGGTCGCACCGGTCATGGCAATTGCCATGCCGACGAAAATCAGCCAGAACTGGCGCGGGTATTGTGAAAATTCTCTCTGCAGACGGTTTATCATAAGGGGAAATTATAACAGACAGCACCAAAAACGGATTTTCTACCCCCGCCAGACCAGTAGAATCCCAAAAATCTGTAAGTGTTCTACATTAATTGAAAATCTATAAGGTGGGGACAGAGCCACCCCTACCTGACTTCATAAATTCGTAGGGCGGGATGCGTTTCTATGCCTGCAGCGCAGCGGAACACCTTTAGGTGCAGAGGAGGTACGACGTGAGGGTCATCCCGCCAACTTGTTTTAATAAACCAATATCATTTTGTCAAACAGGGTTGAAATTTGAAACATACCTAAAACGGTGCGTAAGGGGTATTTCTCAATGAAGAAACTGCTTTTTTACCTTCATGACAAATTCCATCTGCGAAAGAAATTACATCAATAGATCAAGGCTTATCACCTTGATCTTTTATCAATTGGAGTTCAACCCCTCACTCTAAATAAAACAACTGATGCCCCATAAAAATCAGGCGAACAGGTCGCGCAACCACCGCGACATCTGGCAATGCCGCAAGCAACGCCACCACATAAACCGCATTAAAAGCAGAAAACTCCTCAGCGATCTCAATACCAGACAACTCACGACGATCCAGCAGGGCACCAAAAGCATTCTCCAGGGTGTCCCGCTTGATTATGCGGGGTTTACCGCTTACAGCGGGCGAAAGGATGACATGCGTATGATCAACTTCAGACACCTCAAAAGGATGTCCCTGCCTTAGCGTCTTCAGCTCCCGGCCGTGCAGGTTACGAATGTTTGGCCAAAATTGATCCCAGGTCAGCAAGATGTTACCCCCTGCGTTGAATTAAATAACAATGATTTTCGGACACAAGAAATTTGAGCCTTGCAGCACCAATAAAATACGAATAAGAAATGCAGATTCATAACAAAAAATTATCCATGATATTTAGCGGTGTAAATATTTCACCGCTGAAAATCCAAAATGCCTGACTTTAAACCCCACCATAAGCTCGTGCCCTTGCCTGGGCAGCAATTTTATTACTCAAGCCATCGCCGCGCGCAGCAGAGACCCCAACCTGTCCATCAAAGGCTGTAACAATCTCAGCGACATCCTGATGGGTAAAACCCGGGCAAAGCAAGATTGAATCGATCCGGTGTTCTTCAACCAAATTTTTTGCAACAGCCAAAGCCTCAGCCTGGTTCCGTACCACAACGGACCACAGCTTGAACTTTCCTGTGTCAATCATGGAACGATGCAGATCAGCGTCTGCATCAGGCGAATGTGCCATAAACAAAACATTGAAAGACATAAATTTCCTCCACAGCTTGAGACCTCATATATAAAAGATTGTACACGAGTTATTGTCAATTGGGTATTAGATATTCGGAAAAGAAATCAAAACCAGTTGGATAGCAGTTGGCTTTCCTAATAATTAATTGACTTACACCCAATACCTGTTCCACCACTCACCGATCTCATCTCATGTATAATTACGCCATCATGACACCAAGAATCTCCCAAATCATCCGATCCAATCGTAAAACCTTCAGCCTCGAAATCAAACCCGATGGGCGATTGATCGTGCGTGCCCCTGACACTGCCGATGACGACCTGATAAAAATAATGGTCGCAAAAAAGGCGGACTGGATCACAAAAACCCAATCCCGGCTTGCCAGGCAGTATCCTGAGTTAGCGCCGCCGTCATTCATCCCGGGCGAACAATTCTGGTACCTGGGAGATAAATACCCCTTGAGGTTAACAAATCGACAGCGTCCGCTGCTGGAACTGGACGGCGCGTTTTATCTCTCCAGGGGGACGAAGGATCGCGCAAAAGAAATTTTTACGGAATGGTATCGTGAAGAGACCCGCAAGATTACAGCCGATCTGATTGCAAGCTACAAAATCGACTATAAGTTTAATGTCAGCCAGGTGCGCATCACCAGCGCCCGCACCCGATGGGGATCGTGTTCCGGAAAAAACAACCTCAATTTTACATATCGCCTGTCCATGGCACCGTATGAAATCATTGATTACGTGGTTGTCCACGAGTTAGCCCATCTCAAAGTGAGAAATCACAGCAAAGCATTTTGGGATGCCGTAGCTCAGATCAAACCCGATTATAAAAAGCACCGAAAGTGGCTTAAAGACCACGGCGCTTTACTCTCCCTCGAATGATTTTCATTTGTAGGTTTTAACCGATTAATAACCTGGCAAAAACCTGAAGTTCATCAAATCCTGATACGATAAATAAAAACCCATCTGTCTTATGGAGATAATGAATGCCTGAAAAAACAAAAGTTCTATTCCTGTGTACCGGCAATTCTTGCCGCAGTCAAATTGCCGAAGCCTGGCTGCGTGAGCTGGGTGGCGATGCCTTCGAAGTTTACAGCGCAGGTCTTGAACCGCATGGGGTCAATCCCTACACCACCATTGTGATGGAAGAAACCGGCTATAACATGAGCGCCCATCGATCCAAACACCTTGATGAATACATGGGAAAAATCGACTTTGACTACCTGATCACAGTTTGCGGTAACGCGGATGAACGCTGCCCTTTCTTCCCCGGCATGGGTACACGGATGCATTGGCCCTTTGAAGATCCTGCAGCTTTCGAAGGTATGGAAGAAGAAAAGCTGGCATTCTTTCGAGAAATTCGGGATCAGATCAAAGCCAAAATTCAAACCTGGCTGTATGAAGAACACAAGGTTTAATTTAAGCTCTTAAGATATATCTATGCGAAAATAAAGCTTGGCCGAGAAAAAATAAATAACCACTAGTAAAGGCTAATAAATCCTGTTAATTTTGGATAAGGTTAACCGTTTGGTTTATGTTCATACCAAAAGCCCTCTTCCTTTGTCAAAGGGAGAGGGCAGGGTGAGGGTTTCCACAGAAATTTGAATAAAAGCTTTGGTTTACGTCTTTTTGCAATTGGAAAGTTTCACACCCTCATCTCATTCCTCTCCCTCGGGGAGGGAGAGGAAAAAAGACGCTCACTATCCTAGGTCGCAAGCGGATTAAAAGCTCTTTTATGACAGCATCTTCAATTTTATTAAAAACCCTTTAGATGTTTAAATCTTCTGAAATTAGAGTTCGCAATAGCGATCAATCCGTTCTGCAATGACAGCTAAACTATCTTCCCAGAATTTCTTCGAGCGGATATCAATGCCAAATCGGGCAGCCAATTCTGCAGCAGGTGCTTCACCCGTGCTGGACAACAATTTCTTATAATCCTGGATAAACGCATCACCACGCTGTTTGTAAATCGCATACAAACCGATGCCAAACAGCATACCAAAAGCATAAGGGAAGTTGTAGAAGGAAAGTCCCGCAGAATAATAATGCGGTTTCCATGTCCACATGAATTTATGACGGAATGCCGGGTCCAATCCCTCACCATAGGTCTTCGCCTGGGCATCTTCCATAATTTCACAAAGTTCATCGGCGCTCAACTCTGCTTTTTTCCGTCGTTCAAAGACCTCTTTTTCAAACAAGAACCGTGAGTAAATATCCACAATCACCTGTGAGTCACCAATCAAAGCCGTTTCAAGCAGTGCAAGTTCTTCTTGCGGATCTGTGATGGTGTCCATGACCGCATTAAAAACAATCGTTTCACACATAATTGAGGCGGTCTCAGCCATCGTCATCGGTGTTTGCCGCTGAAGTGGGGTTTTGTCAGCCTGGTACATGTTAAAATTATGATAGCCATGTCCCAGCTCATGGGCAATGGTCATCACCTGGTCCAGGGAACCGTCAAAATTACACATGATTCGGGATTCTTTCACCCCAGGTACGCTCATACAAAAAGCGCCGCCGCGTTTCCCCGACCGCTGTTCGGCATCTATCCAGTTGTTTTCGAAGGCGTTCTTTGCAAAATCTCGCAATTCCTCTGAAAAATTCCCAAAATGCTTCAGAATGAAGTCCCTGGCTTCGTCAAAGGTGTATTCCTTATCCAATGCGCCGGTTGGAGCAAATACATTCCACCAGGGTAAGGCTTCCTGGCCAAACCTGGCAGCTTTTGCTTTGAAATATTTCCTGAAAACCGGGAAAGAATCCTCCATTGCACCCATCATTGCATCCAGGGTTTCACGGTCAATCCGTGCCTGGTCGAGCGGTTGATGCAAAGCATCCTTTCGTCCCCGATGATCATTGAGGGTATTCACCCAGCCTTTAATGCCATTCATGCTTGCAGCCAGGGGCTCTTTAACAGATTCCCAGGTGTCCATTTCGGCTTCATACGCCCGTTTGCGGACGTCCTCCTCAGGGTGTGCATGCAAGTTGATCAAAGCAGGCATTGGCAGCGTCTTCGTCTCGCCGTCCAATTCAAATTCAACGGTCTTTTGAGAGGTGACAACCCCTTGAAGCTTTCCCCAAGCCCGTGACCCGGAAAGGCTCAGTTCACTGGTCAGGATTTCTTCTTTTTCGCTCATCAAGTACTGGCTTTGTTCAGCCATTTCCATGATTGGGAAGGCATGCTCACCAGCACTGTTTCCAAGGGCAAATACCTCGGGAAGGATATCCTTGAATTGTCCTACCCAGGCTTCCAGCAAAACACTAACTTTTTGGATGCTGACCATCACCTGGTCGAATTGTGACCCCATTCTTGCAGCTTGCTTATTGAAGGAGTCCGTCGATATGTATGAATGCAAAAACGCGTTGATGGTGCCGGCTTTTATCATTAACGAATTCAACTTGTCCACCATCGTGCTGATAGCTTGATTGATGCGCTCCTTGGAACTGCTTGTGTCTAAGCTGATAAGCTCATCCTGGTAGAGCTTTTTGATGGATTCGGTTTCATCCTTAACCCATTCAATATCCTTCTGCAGATCCGGGGATTCCAGACCCTGATATACATTTGAAAGATCCCAGCGTGGGGGTGTGCCTGGCATAAAATACTCCTTTATTGATAGTCGAATTAGAAATGTTCAAGATATTTATTATAGGCTAATTTCAATAGATGGCGGCTCAAGCTGCTGGTGTAATTTATCGATCATTCCAGTTAATCGAGCAATGATCTCAGCTTCCTGCCCTTCACAATCCGTGCTTCCAATTTCGATACTTTTCTTATTCTTCCCGTGGAAATCACTGCCGCAAGTCATCAATAGTTCTTTTGACAGCGCCGCTTGACGATAGAATTTAACCTGTTCTTTATTGTGATAGCTGCTGTATACCTCAATCCCCATAACACCTGCTGATAAAATCCGCTCAAGAAACGCCCCATCTTCCTTTACATTAATACCCGGGTGCGCCAGGATCGGAACGCCGTTGTTCGTTTTGATAATCTCAATTGCCCCTGAAAGGCTGATAAAATTCATCGGGGTATGCGCTGGCTTGCCCTGGGAGCAATAATCCCAGTAAAAATTCACATAGGGGTTATCAGAACGCTCACCATTACCGCGATAGGGGTCTAAAAGTTTATTTCTACCCTCAACATCAAAGGACAATGCTGCTTCAGCGATCATCTCACCCGTGATCACGCCATCATAAGATAGGGCTTCAAGAACTGCATCATCAAATTCAATCCCAAGCTGCCGGACAAGTTGAATCAGCCTGGATGAGTTTGCATATTCTTGTTGATGCAGGTCCTCTTCAATTTCATAAAAGATTGGATCGCTGGTTTCAATACCATAGCCCAAAATATGCAAAACAATGCCATCAAGAACACAATCCATCTCAATAGCAGGGATGATCGTTAAAGAGGTGCCCCTGGCAGCCGCAATAGCAGCATCAATTGCCCTCACAGAATTGTGATCCGCAATGGCAGCATGGCTTAAACCCGCTTTTAAACAGCGATCAACTAGCTTGTCCGGTGGGAAATCGGCATCGTTGCTGTAGTTTGAATGAATGTGAAGGTCGATCGTTGCCACTGAATATATCCCTTGTAAGAGGTAATTATTAAACTGAACAAATTGAAATGAACACAAAACAAGTTCTCATTATAACCAATAATTACATGGAACAGGAATGTCAAGGATACACTACCAGGGCAATCGCAAATTGTAAACAAATTCAAAATAAAGTTAAGGAAAACCGCTGAATATTTTATCTTCCAACCCATTTCCTTGTTAATTATTTACATTTTTAGTTTAGATATTCAAATTATTTTTTACACACAATTTTCCTTTTAATAAGCAAATTTGGCACGGTTTATGGGCTTCCCCTGGAGGGGAAGCTGTCTGCGAAGCAGACTGATGAGGTGAAAAATGGGGAATATAACTCAATTTTGATCTGTTCAGAATAACAAGAGTAATAATATAACAGTGATGGCGCAACAACAACACCAAGTTATCTGTTGAATATAATATGAAACACCTCATCCGGCGCTTTGCGCCACCTTCCCCTCCAGGGGAAGGCTTTAGTGCCTTCAATTTTTAGATTTGAGTATGGTTTGATTAGATACACCGACTTTGCAATTGCCCTGGATACACTACCACATTAAGAGGATGCCAGTCATCACAAGAAATTCCAGCAATGAAATTCTATAAATTTCAGGAGATTTACTCCAATCAACAGGTCCCATGCGCTAAGAATGCAACCAACGCCCCCGCCCTAAAGAGCCGATTGAATGTTGCACAGGCTTCCGGCGTTCTCTCAATAATTAACTCAGATATGCCTGCTTCCGATATCGCCTTGCGCGTCTTTTGAGGCACCTTCAAGGCACCATTAACGCCGTTGCCTATCACCAAAATTTTGATACCTGAGCTCATGATGTTGGATACCATTTTCGGCTTCAGCAAATGCCCTTTTCGCGCTGACCATGGGGTTACAATCCCATCAATGATGCAGATATCCTTACCCACACCCGCACCTTCCGCAGAATGCATTTCACCATTGATGACAAAGCACCCCCAATCAAAGGACTCTATGGGACCCTCAGAATCTTTAAACATCAGTACCTTACCTTAACGAATATAAATCCAGGCTTTTTCCTGATAGGTATAATAAGCATTAATTAATTATAATCTTTGAAAGCAGCACACGGCAAACAAACAAACAAGCCAGGATATGAAAGGATCATATGGCACTTCAGATCACAAAAGAATGGTTCATTGACATCACAGATGATTTTGAACGTCGGACAGAAAATCAAAAACTGATCTTTTGGAAAACAGGGATTACGATCGTGATCGCTGCCTTTCGTTTGCCAGAAAACACCGGCAAGCTGGAACTGCTCAACAAAATTCAGGATAAAATCCCCACGGATGCACTTGAAAAATTGGTCTCTACAAAGGGCGAAGTCGTTGGTTTGGGATACACACAGATTCAAAAGACCAGCGATGAAAAAGATCGATTAGCGCTCTATACTTTTACAGCAAGCGACACCTCGTGTTTACAAGCCGCTTTTTACCTTGATAAACCCGAGGATTTAGCTTGGGCGAAATCAACCTGGAAGAACATCATTTTTTCCCCCGCGTCAGAACAAGGCTAAAATTTCAATTAACCGACCCAAAGCGATTAATAATATTAAATCAATATTGAATATAATTCAACAATATTTGAATTTTCCTTATCTTCAATTTGTTTTTCTTGATATTTATGTTACAATTACTGTTAATTATTAAAATGAATATAAGGAGAAATGATGATCACAGAAACTCGTCAAATAGACACCTTTAATAAAGTCTCTTTTCGTGACTTTGGGACCCTGATCCTGACCCAGGGTGAATCAGAATCGCTCACCATTGAGGCTGATCAAGAATTGCTTTCGGAACTGATCTCTGAAGTGCGCGGCGACACACTGGTTTTAGGCATTGATGATGATTGGCTCAATCGAATTGGGAAGGTAATATCTTCAGTCTTTACCAACGAAGAACACAGGGTGATCTACCACCTGACATTCAAAGACATCTCAGAAATCAAGGTAAGCGGCAAATGCACACTGCAGTGCAGTGCGCTAACAGCCGGTAACTTGAGGCTCAAAATTTCCGGCCTTGGGAATATCACCATTGACCAGCTCGAGTCTAAGGTGCTGGATTCCAGCATCAGCGGTCGTGGCGACTTTAAAATTTCCGGTCGGGCAGATGAACACAAACTCCGAATTTCCGGATCAGCTGACGTCGACGCCTCGAATCTTGCAAGTCAATCTGCACAAATTACCATATCCGGGCAGGGCAATGCCACCCTGCGTGTTCAGGACAGCCTGGACATCACAATTTCGGGCTTGGGACAGGTCAATTACTATGGACAACCCAAAGTTCGTCAGGTCATCAGCGGATTTGGTAAGTCAAAAAGGTTGATTGAAGGCTGAAAATTCGATAAAATATAAGGGGAGACTACTATGACACAAGAAATTAAAATCGAGAAAAAAGCTTCAGAAGTCATTCAACCTGTCAGCGATGAGGACGCGCGCCAAGCGATCCGCACCAAGCAAGATCTTTCAGGTGCAAAACTGATTGGCATGAAATTAAGAAACCTTTCTGCCATTGGGGCGATCCTGCGAAAAACAGACCTGTCTGATGCGGATCTCTCTCACGGCTTATTCATGAGTTCGAACTTTTACCGGGCAAAACTTCACAAAGCAGCCATGCATAACACGGTTCTTATAGGCGGTGATCTGGTTAAGACAGAATTTAAAGAAACGGACCTCCATGAATCCGCCCTGATCGGCGTTGATGCAGAACAGGCAAGCTTCAGAAATGCCAATTTACGAAACGCTGGCATCATCCGCTCCAATTTCCAGGATGCGGATTTCACCGGTGCCAACCTGGCGGATGCTAGACTGTCTTCCGTCAATGTTGAGGGCGCAGACTTTTCTGAAACCAATATGGAAGGTGCCCGCGCACACAATGTCAACTGGTCAGGGGCAAAGGTTCCGCCCGCAAGCTTGCCAGAGCCCTTTGTTGAACTTCCCAAATGGGCATGGTCCGTGTTGGTGGGCGCTTCGCTGGGGATTTTTGCACTCATCATTTACGCCATCGCCCGTGGAAAACATAAAAAATAAAAATATGTCAATGGCTTGATATGATCGAGAGGACGGAATTTATCCGTCCTCTTTTTTTATCCTGCAATCCTGATAGCATCCTCCTCTTTCAAACAAAAATCTTTCATAAAGACACCTGATTCCTCGTTAAACAATCTAAAGGTTCAAAGGACAATCCAAAGCTTATACAAAAATTTAACTTCCGTCTGGAAATCCGCAATAATAATATTGTCTGATCCAACATTACGGATAGACTCTCCTTAATGGTGCTTTGTTGAACTGCGGAATATTCCATTCTGCAGTTCAACATTTAAAAACCACATCAGGTAGAATCAAGGGGAGGTAAAAAAATATGAATAAAATTCAACGTGTTTGGACAGCAATAAATGGCGAAAAGCCAGACCGGGTCCCCGTCAGTTTCTGGTATCATTTTCCTCCAAAAGGGGAAATCAGGGGCAAAGACTCTGTCAAAGCCCATTTGGATTATTTCCTCAAATCGGGCATTGATTTTCTAAAAATTATGAATGAACACCCATACAGGGTTGACATTGAAATAAAAAACCCTTCCGATTGGCGCAAAATTAAACCCGCACCTTTAGAAAGTGATTTCTTCCAGGAGCAGCTTGATGAGATAAAAATGATCACCGATGCTCTGGGTGGTGCTTGCCTGACCACGACCACAATTTTCAACCCATTTTCCTCTGGCAATCATGCTTCTGGAAAGCTGGTCACCGAACATCTTAAAGCAGACCCACAGTCTGTCAACGTGGGTTTGAAAACCATTGCCGAGAGTTTAGCCATATTCGCCGAAGCGTGTTTGGATGCTGGCGCAGACGGCATTTATTTCTCTGCCCAGGGGGGTGAAGCAGACCGTTTTGAAGAGCAGATGTTCATGGATTATATAAAACCGCATGACCTCACCGTCCTGAACACAATCAAGGATAAAGGGGAACTGAATATCACCCACATCTGCAGAGATAACATTCGCCCTCATCATTACAGTAATTATCCTGGCGATGTCATCAACTGGGCTGCCACAGCGAAAAACAATATTCCCCTTGCTGCCGGGAAAAAATTATTCAATCGTACTATTCTGGGTGGGATGGACAACATGGGTGTCATTGTTAATGGACCTGTTAAGGCAATCCAGCAAAATGTTTTTGACATTATCGATAACTTTGGCGTTGAGAACTTGATGATCGGTGCAGATTGCACATTGCCTTCAGATATCAACATTGAGCATATCCAGGCTGCTGTTGAAGCTGCCGAAATTTACAGCAACAAAATAATGTGAGTGAAAATCAATAAGAATTCATTTCTCAGTGTTCTAAATTTATAACCTGTGTTATCATTTTCTTCGAATTCAAGCCATTAAAAGGAGCAGTCAGGATGAAAACCCTTTTACTCATGCGTCATGCGAAATCGAGCTGGAAGGACAGCAGCCTGTCAGATCACGAACGACCTCTCAAGAAACGCGGCAGGCGAGACAGCAAACGCATTGCCCAGGAACTCGACAAAAACAATCTTTACCCACATGTTATCCTCTCTTCATCAGCCACAAGGGCGAAGGAAACCGTCGAAGTGATTGTCGACACCCTTGATTATGAAAACCGCATCATCTTTACCGATGAACTTTACATGGCAGAACCAGAAGATTTTGTTGCTGCATTAAGCGATTTGAGCGACGATGATGACACAGTCCTGGTCGTTGGTCACAACCCCGGCATGGAAGCTTTTTTACAGATCATCGATGGTGAAATTGAATCCCTCCCGACGGCTGCCCTGGCGCACCTGGTCCTGGCAATTGACAGCTGGCAGGAGCTTTCACTCGACACAATGGGTGACCTGATTGGATTGTATAGACCTAAAGAACTATAAGATTAAAATTTCTGATCGGTAACCCATCGAGATAGCAATTTTGAGGGAAAAAACCCTTAATTATTACGTCAATAATCTCAAACAGACATAAAACCAAAGTTCCTTTAACGTCACAAGGAAGTCATGTCGCCAATAATCCCGCAAAAACTCACAAAGGGTGACACCATCGGTGTTATTGCCCCTTCCGAACCAATTTCACCGGAACAAGAACAAAAACTAAAAGCTGGCTGTGCTTATCTTAATAATATTGGCTTCAATATCCACCTGGGATCTTACCTGAGCTCAGAAAAATTTGACGATGCAAATGCACCCAAGGGAAAAGCAAAAGATATCAATGATATGTTTGCTGATCCCTCAATAAAAGGGATTATTTGCGCCCAGGGTGGTGAAACAGCAAACACGACCCTTCCTTTTATTGATTGGTCTGTTGTTAAGAAAAACCCAAAAATATTTCTCGGCTTAAGTGACATCACTGTTTTACTAAATGCAATTTATAAGAAAACAAATCAAATTGTTTTCCATGGGAATGATATTCTGTGGGGTTTTGGTAACAATTTGACACCTTATGAAGAAAAAGAATTCACCCGCATTTTAATCCATGGCGCTATTGGCGCTTACCCAACAAATCAAATGCGAAAAACTATTCGAGGCGGTCAGGCGTTGGGTAGACTCATCGGTGGCAACCTGGGCTGTATGCTTAAGTTAGCTGGAACGCCTTATTGGCCAGATCTATCTGGTGCCATACTCTTTATTGAAGAATACCAGATCACAGCCAAAGCCTGCCAAAGTGCTTTTTACCACTTACAACAAATGGGCGTATTTGACCAAATCAGGGGAGTACTCCTCGGCTACATCGACAGTATGGAAAAAATTGCTAGCCCTAAACCGCACATGGAGGACGTACTACTGCAGGTGACAGAAGCCTTTCATTTTCCTATTTTAAAAATGAACGACTTTGGCCATAATTGTCCAAACACAGTCCTGCCTGTTGGGGGTGAAGTTTATCTGGATGCAGATCGCCAAATTCTGGAAATAACACAGCCTTGCGTAAGATAGCTAAAAAAATTCTCTCATTAACAAATCCATACGCAATGAGCTTATGATTAACGCAAATGAACAATTGTCCCCAATCAAAAAAAGAAGGCGTCAGTTTTTTGGCAACCTTCTTTTCTTTATAATTAGGTTGAGATTCTCAAATCTCTTTAGACTTATCCCTTTGATGGAATATACTTGCGTATCTTTGCAGCCAGGTTGGCAATTGGCATGGTCTCAAGCCAGATTTTCCCCGGTCCTGTCAATGTCGCCAGGAAAAGACCCTCACCAGCAAAAATAACATTTTTCAGACCTTTCACCATCTTGATGTCATAGCCGACACTGGGTTCAAACATGGCGATATGTCCCGGGTCAATCAGCAGTTTTTCTCCACCTGCCAGGGTTCGTTCATGCACCTCACCAGGCACAGCCATAAATACCCTGCCAGGACCGGTAACTTTCTGGAGAATAAAACCTTCGCCGCCGAAAATTCCCGCACCTAACCTTTGGTTAAAATGCATTTCCATCTTCACAGATTGTTCAGCGCACAAAAAGGTATCCTTTTGACAGATCAGAGATTGATTGGGCGCTAAATCCAAATCGAGGATCCGTCCAGGGGCTTCAGGGGTGAACGTCACCGTCCCGGCCTGCCCTTTGCAGGCATAAGTCACCATAAACAGCGACTCCCCGGCTAATGCCCGTCCCAAACCAGCCATCAAGCCGCCACGGGTGCTGGTTGACATTTCAATATCCTGGCTCATCCAGGCCATCCCGCCAGATTCTGTAAATACTGATTCCCCTCGAGCCAATTGGATCTCTACAGATGGAAAAACATCCCCTTCTAGTTTATATTGCATCGCTAAAATCCTCCTTTAGTTAAAATATTTTTTAGATTTATCTATACGAATTTCAAAAATCAAATTACGCAATAAATTCAGATCACACCATCCCGGAGACCAGTGCCAGTAATAGACCGCCGGCAATCACACTGCCAAGCTGACCGGCAGTATTTGCGCCCATTGCATGCATCAGGATGAAATTTTCAAAGTCCTCGTCCTGTGCCATCTTGGCTGAAAGTCTGCCAGCCATCGGGAAAGCGCTGATGCCGCATGCACCAATCAAGGGATTGACCTTTCCACCGCTCAAAACCGACATCAATTTTCCAAATAATAAGCCAGTAACCGTGTCTAAAATAAAGGCAATCAAACCCAAGCCTAAAATCATCAAAGTTTGCAGGTTGAGAAATGATTCTGCCTTCATCGTTGCCCCAATTGCCAAACCTAAAAATAAGGTGGCAATATTGATAATTTCATTCTGGGCTGCTTTGTTCAACCGGTCCACAACCAGGCTCTCACGCAGCAAGTTCCCCAACATTAACGATGCGATCAAGGGGGCAGCATCGGGCGCCACCAGACTGACGACCAGGGTTACAAAAATCGGGAACACAACCAGGGTCAAACGTGAAACCGGACGCGGCGCATACTCCATTCGGATCAGCCGTTCTTTGCGAGTGGTGAGAAGCTTCATGATCGGCGGCTGGATGATCGGGATCAGGCTCATGTAAGAATATGCTGCAACTGCTATGGGTGCTAAAAGATCAGGCGCCAATTTGCTGCCTACAAATATCGCGGTTGGGCCGTCAATAGCACCAATCACACCGATTGAGGCTGCTTCATTCATCGGGAATCCAAGCAGTAGCGCTAACAACAGCGTGCCATAGATACCAAATTGACCTGCTGCACCCAACAACACCATTCTTGGTTGTGCCAGCAAGGGACTGAAATCAATCATCGCCCCAACGCCCACAAAGATCAGCAGTGGGAACAGCTCCGTCTTGATGCCCGCATCATAAATGACTTTCATGAAGCCAACATCCGTGGACATACCAATGTTTGCCATGATGCAACCAAAGCCAATCGGCAGCAATAAAACTGGCTCGTATTCTTTAATCACAGCCAGGGCAATCAGCACGACACCTACCAAAACCATAACCCCATTTTGCCAGGTGAAGTTGACAATACCCCGGGTGATCTCTTCTATCAGGAATTCAAAATCCATTATCAAACTCCCCTTATTCTTTGAAAGTCATCAGGACATGACCGTGATTAACCTGGTCACCGACATTAACCCCAACCGAGGCGATTGTTCCCTCGCGGTTGCTGCGGATGGCGTTTTTCATCTTCATCGCTTCTAAAGTACAGAGTTCCTGGCCGTGTTGAACGCTGTCACCCGGTTTTACCAGGACGGCAACGATAACGCCCGGCAGCGGTGAGAGGATTTCCTTCACCGAACTGCCCTGGGGTGCTGCCGCAGCAGATGCAGGCGGCTGTTGGGTATCGGGAACAGAGATTTCAGGTGCTCTTGCAAAATCTTGTCGACCTGCGTCAGTTGATTCCTCCGGCCAAACTTCGAATTTCTCACCTTCAACATATGCAATGACCGGTCGGTCATGGATATCTTCAATTTCTACCTGGTAAGTTTGAGCGTCAATAATTACTTTCAATTTCATGGTCTTATCCTCGCCTCTTTATGCGATTGAATTGTCTTGGACGATGAACTGCCTGCCAGGGGCTGAGTTCTCCGCTGCGCTCTTCTTTTGACTGAGCTGTTTTGACTCTTAAGGCAGATAAGGCAATGCCAACAGCTGCGGCGGCGGCAGCAGCGCGCCGCTGAGACTCTGTTTTTTGTATCTCGGGCATCACCGGGGCATCCATTGCAGGTGCTTCTTCCCCAGGGTCCTGTTCTTGCTTTCTCCCCGAGGTTACACGCATCATCAATGCCATTAATCCCCACAAGAAGATAATAACGGCAAATACAAGCCCCATCCCAATAGCAGTAATCAATAAACCTTGCTGAAATTCACTCATTGATCTTCCTCTCAGACCGGCATATTGCCATGTTTTTTCGGGGGACGATCTTCAGATTTATTCCTGATTGCTCTCAAGGCTTTAATGATCATCATCCGGGTTTCAGCCGGCTCAATCACATCATCAATATAGCCGGCATTCGCAGCAGCATAGGGGGTCAGATAATTCTTTCGGTATTCCTCTTCTAATCGCTCCCTCTCGGCTTCAGGATCCGCTGCTTCAGCTAATTCTTTTCGATAAAGAATATTAGCCGCACCGGATGGCCCCATCACAGCAATTTCTGCGCTCGGCCAGGCGTAATTGATATCTGTCCCCAGGTACTTACTGCTCATCACCACGTAAGCACCGCCATACGCCTTGCGGGTCACAATGCTGATCTTTGGCACATTCGCCTCTGAATAAGCATAAAGAACTTTTGCACCGTGGCGGATAATGCCGCCGTGTTCCTGGCTGACACCCGGCAAGAATCCAGGGGAATCAACAAAGGTCACCAGCGGAAGGTTGAATGCATCGCAAAAACGAACCGTCCGGCAGATTTTATCTGCCGAGTCGATATCCAATACACCTGCCATCACACTTGGTTCCTGTGCAATGATCCCAACAGGGCGGCCGTCAAACCTGGCTAAACCGACAATCGCATTCCTTGCATAACCGGCTTGAAGTTCAAGGAAAGAGCCCCGATCCACTACGGCCTCGATGACCATGTGCATGGCATAGGGTTCGGTGGGATCAACTGGCACGAGATGATTCAATTCTTCAGCTTTTCGAAACGGGTTGTCATTAACATCATGTACAGGACCGTTTTCGACATTATTTGAAGGCAAATAGCCCAGCACGTAACGAGCTAAAGCCAGCGCCTTTTCCTCGTCTTTGGTGATCAGGTGGGCTGTACCGCTCAGATTCAAATGCACCTGCGCACCGCCAAGGGATTCAAAATCCGTCTCTTCACCGGTTACCGTTTTAATGACTTGTGGACCCGTCAAGAACATGAAGGACTGCTTCTCAACCATGATGATCATATCGGTGACGGCCGGTGAATAAGCTGCCCCACCTGCGCATGGCCCGAGGATCAGACTGATCTGCGGCACAACACCGGAATACTGCGCATTACGCTTAAAAATTTCAGCATACCCGCCAAGGCTCTTGACGCCTTCCTGGATGCGAGCGCCGCCGGAATCGATCAACCCAACGATAGGGCTGCCGTTTGCAACAGCCAGGTCCATCACCCGGCAAATTTTTCGGCTGTGCATCTCGCCTAACGCTCCGCCCTGGACAGAAAAGTCCTGTGCGTAAACATAAATGGTTCGCCCATCAACGGTACCGTATCCGGTCACAACGCCATCACCGTATATATCTTTTCCGTCGGGATCATTTTGTGACACTGTGAAAGCTTCTAATTCGGTAAAGCTCCCCTCGTCTAACAACAAATTCAGTCGTTCTCTCGCTGTTAATTTACCCTTTGCATGCTGCCGATCAATCCGAGATTGGCCGCCCCCTATCAGGGCTTTTTCTCGCTTTTCTCGCAGTTCTGCAATCCTGGGATCCTCTTTTTCCATAAGACTCCTCATTCATTCCTCATTTTGGCTTTGACAATCAATTGTAACATTAATCCCAGGGGGAATTAGAGAGAAGTGACATGTAACTTCACAAAATGTGAGAGACCTAATTTATTCAAAAGCACATTCGATTTGCTTAAACCAAAAAGGGGTGAAACACCCCTTTTTCTGGTTATAGACCTTACAAAATGGTGATTAATTATTCTACATAAGCATAGAAAACCTGGTGACCAAAAGCCAAAAATGCGACGCGATCAATGCCAATGGTGAAGGCTGTGGCAACAGGGGATTCCAATTCAAAATCGCCCATTTCAGGTCTAAGTCGTTTATACAACCTGAAACGCAGCGAAAACCTGTAAATATCCGCATTAATTGTATCTAGTATGCTGATAGAGGGGTCAGGTGGACTTGTGTAAAGAATGCCGCGATAACTTGACTCAGGCATGGTAAATACCTGGTCCTCTTTTCCGGGACGCCCATCAATATAATCCACAGGGTTCACACAGGTAACCGGATTAACGCCCAATCCGCTGGTGGTGCAGTCTATCAATTTGCCATCATTCTGCAGCAAATACAATGATGGGCCGTTCACCGCAAGGTCCTCTACAGTGCTTATATTTGGCGTATTCTCAACACCTTCGAAAAAGCTTGAGGGCGGATCCAAATATTGTCCGTTTGTTGGTCGGTATACTAGGATGGTGTTGCTTGCTGGTAAAAGAACATATAAATAATTGCTGTCATAAGCAATACTTTTAATTTCACCAAAATTACTGGCCATTGAAGGCAGGATTTGAACAACGGGGTTTTGCCCGGGACCGCAATATGCAGCATTCCCCAGGGCATCAACAGCCAGGACATGCGCCTGGTAGGGATTATTAATCGGCAAGGATACCATATCTACCAGTGCTTCAATTCTCCCGCCGCTGTAATTCCCTGCTGCACACACAAAATCAGGGTCGATCTCATATCCCTGGCTCACTCGCTCAGCATGAATGACCCGGCCGCCCGTAGAATCCAGCATATAAAGATCAGGACCATACGAAATAATCTCAGTGATGTTAATTTCAGAATAAAGTGAGCCGACAATTGCAGGCTGGTAAGACAACCTTAAAGCACCGTCCAGTTGATCGAGGGCATCTAGAGCCTGCTGACGAAGTTCGGAAATTTCATCCGTTTCTTTGTAAGATTCAGCCTGGTCCAAATATGCCAGGCTTTGGTGCCAGGCTTCCCGTGATTGATTGAGGTCTTCAGCACTTAAGGCGACAGTCGCTGAAAGTTGAGCTTGTTCAAAATACGACTCATACTGCAAAGACCTTCCCCTTGCAAAATAGACGCTGGCACCAATAGCCACCACAACCACTGGAACAAGCACTGCCACCAGCAGCATCGTTCCCCTTGAAAGTCTCGGGGTGCCGTCAGAGCCTGCAGGCACCCAGTGGCTGACCAGGTCCGTGAAAAATGTGCTGACTTTTTCACGAAATGACCGCCAACCTGAAAGTACCGCTGCCAGCCCTTGCAAACTTCGTTCCCGTATCTGGTCCCGTTCAGCAATCATCTTGATGTTTGATTTTTTCTTTTTCTCCTGTTTTTTGGATTTGGCAGGTTTTGGTTCATCAATCGTCTCTCCACCTTCTGTATCTTCTTCAACTTGTGAATCGAAAGCAGCCTTTTGAGAAAAGTCCTCTTGCAGTACCTCGGGCTCAGGACTATCTGAAATTTCCGCCTCAACGAGGTCTTCTGCTGCTTCCTCGTCCTCTGTATCAGGAAGATCAATTTCATGTGAATCCGATCCTGGTTTGATTTCTCGCGTATCAAACAGCGTGTCTTCTTCTGGCTCAGCTGTGATCTCAGGCAGAGTCTCAGGTGTGACGTGGCTGTCCTCCCCTTTCACGTTTTGCACTTTAAGCGCCGCTGCTTCCTGGGGGCTTTGAATCTGGACATTGCCTTCACCAGGAAGGATTTGCGCCAAATCCATTCTGAAGGACTGCGGTGCCTGGTTTAATAACCTGCGGCGTAATTGATCCAGCGATGGATAGCCGCCTGTAAATATTGCATCCTCAGTCCATGTTTCTGGGGGGGAATCCGTTATGAAAAAATAACATCCCCGACCAATTTCTGCCTGGTAATATCGAATATTGGGTGAACGGCTAAAACCCAATCCCCGGTCTGACCGACTTGCATCATAAAAATGCGCAAGCCCCTGCTGATTCAAAACAAAGGCATGGGTGAAACCGCTTTGGGCGATGTAAAGAACCCTGCGATGGATAGCGGCAAGGTTAATCGCTGCAGTGGTTGGTCCTGCATCCCGCCCGGACTTAACGTTCTTTTCCATCATTGTCAGGTTCAGGGTCTCAATCAGGGTTCGCATTGCGGAAGTTACCGAACCACCGGTCTTAAAAAAGGACTGGATCAAATTATCCAACCAGGATTTTTGGATATCTGAAGCAGTTTGGGCATCACCCTTGAATGATAAAGATAAAATCAGCATATCTTCAGAGCGGCTGCGAGAAGCGCGTCGGGGCGGCGCTGAGGCAGTAAATCCCAAAGATGCAAATTCTTGCTGTCCTTGATCTAATTTTAGTGGTAGCAGTTTTAAATCATACATGGTCACCTGGTCATTTTCTTGATAGGGTCTACAACTTCATTATACACACTCTCACGCTAAGGTATAATCTTTTTCATGGAATTTAAACGATACAATACATTCGAAGAACTGGCAAATTATAAACAGGATTGGCATTCCCTCTTAACACAAAGTGCAAGTCATGTACCATTCCTGACCTATGAGTATTTAAAGACCTGGTGGGAAACACGCGGCGGCGGCGAATGGGAGCTAGACAGTCAACTGGTTTTGGTGGCTGCATTCCAGGAAGATCGTTTGGTGGGCATCGCCCCACTCTTTTATTCAATTAACATCCTCGGTAAACCCGCTTTGATGTTTGTCGGTGCAATCGAGGTCTCTGATTTTCTGGACTTTATTGTTAAACCCGAAGATTTGCAAACCTTTACCAAAGGCTTGATCGATTTTCTACTGAATTCTGATCTCCCCCCTTGGGAAGTTTTGGATCTTTATAATCTTTTAGAAGAATCGCCCACATTAAGCGTCTTAAAATCGGAAGCCGAAACTCGGGGATGGAAACATCAAGAAATTCATCTGCAGCCTTCGCCATATATCCCCCTGCCGGGTGATTTTGAAACCTACCTTGCACAAATTGACAAAAAACAACGCCATGAGATCCGACGTAAGCTGCGCAATGTGGACCAAAGCCTGGCAGAACCCGGACTGTACTTCACAGAAGCTGAAGAGAACCTTGAAGCAGATGTTCAGGTCTTCATTGATATGATGGCACAGGACCCAAACAAACGGGATTTCTTAACCGACGCCATGTGCCAGCACATCCACAACACTGCCCGCCTAGCTTTTGAACAAGGCTGGCTGCAGCTGGCATTTTTCACCCTGGATGGCGAGAAAGCTGCTGCAAATCTTTCCTTTAATTTCAATGATCGTCTCTGGCTGTACAACTCTGGTTGGGAGTGGGAGTACCGCGATTATTCCCCAGGGTGGGTGCTGCTGGCATACCTGATCGAATGGGCTGCCGAAAACGGCATCCGTGAATTCGACTTCATGCGCGGCGACG
This sequence comes from Anaerolineaceae bacterium, assembly GCA_016841525.1. Classification (GTDB taxonomy): domain Bacteria; phylum Chloroflexota; class Anaerolineae; order Anaerolineales; family Anaerolineaceae; genus Brevifilum. Next base: position 344,740 of record JAENYZ010000002.1, on the reverse strand, counting down.
AACCCTATAAGTATAAATTCGGTGGTATTGATCGGCATGTGTACAGAGTGACGGTTGAAAGGGAGTAGGGATTAGTTACCAGGTATCAGGTATAAGGTACTAATGACCCGTCCTGATTTACTTTGACAGGATTTATTAGGTAATGGATATTCTATTTACCCCGCCTGCGGGGGTTTAGGGGGGCTATTCTGTAATTCATTTTTGAGGAATCTTCTTTTTCAACCGCACTACACTAATACCTAATTACCCAATACCTGATCGCCTAATACCTGATCGCCTTATACCTGATCGCCCAACACCCATTTCTAACAAATCTTTTACATTTAATCCACTAAATTTTTCTTGACGCTAATTTTTGCCCATGGTAACATTAAGTTTGTGCTGTTTTAGCACTCTCGCCTTGAGAGTGCTAAAATCGTAATTGAGGCAATTTTATGCAACTGACTGATCGACAAAAACTAATCTTAACCCTGATCATCCACGAACACATCCGCACGGCGCAGCCGGTCGGCTCAAAATCCCTTGTGGAAAAGTACAATCTTGCGATGAGTTCAGCAACGGTTCGCAACGAGATGTCAGCGCTGACCGATTATGCACTGCTGCGGCAGCCTCATACATCCGCAGGTCGCGTCCCTACAGAAGAAGGATACCGCTTCTTTGTTGGAAACCTGGTTCAGAAAAGCGGGCTCCCCACCAACACACGACGCACCATTACCCACCAGTTTTACCAATCGCGCCAGGATATTGAGCAATGGCTCAGGTTGGCAGCCTCCGTGCTTGCGAACCAATCCCAGGCGGCTTCACTGGTGACAGCCCCTCATGCAGAGAAAGCGATCTTCAAGCACCTGGAGCTGATCGCCACTCGAGGCCGGCAGTTACTGATGGTTTTGGTCTTGATGGGCGGAGAAATTCGACAGCAATTCATTTCCTTAAGCGAACCTGTTTCACAGGAAAGGCTTTCAACAATTGCAGCGCAAATCTCGAACATGTGCACCCGTTGTGATGTCGAAAAGATATCCCGGATGCGCTTCCAAATGGATTCCCTGGGCAAGGATATTTTGGACATTCTTATTGCTGAAATGACATTGATTCAAGAGTCTACGACCGGTGAAATATACCTGGACGGTATGACCAATGTCCTCTCTGAACCGGAATTTGCCGAGTCAGATGAAGCCCGTCAGGCACTGCACATTTTAGAAGAACGTTCTTTGCTAGAAAGCTTGCTGGCGAGCACGGTGATGAACACAGACGTGGGGGGCATCCAGGTTTTGATCGGCGGCGAAGGCACCTGGCAGGAATTGCGCCAGTGCTCAATTGTCCTTGCCCGGTATGGCGACCCGAACACACTGACCGGGTCCATCGGCGTCCTTGGACCCATCCGGATGCCTTACGACCGAACAATCTCAACCGTGCGGTTTGTCGCAAATGTCCTCAGTGATTTGGTAACCGAAACACTGGCAGTTTAATACGGAATTATTCAATAAAACGTCATCATTGACATGGAGAAATTTATGGATAAAGACAAACAAAAAAAATCAAAAAATAAAGAGGAAGAAAAAATGGATCAACAAGACAGCAGTACTTCGAAAGAAGAAAGCAGCGCGGACGAAAAACAAACCATGGTCGCGCTGACTTTTGATGAATATGATGCCCTGGAAAAGGAAATCGAAAATCTCCAGGAGCAAATTGAAGAGCATAAGGACGGCTGGCTTCGAACACGTGCAGACTTTGATAATTACAAAAAACGAGTTCAGCGTGATGCTGCCCGATCTTACCAGGATTCCATGACAAGCATCGTCAAGGTATTCCTGGGTGCTGTCGATGACCTTGAACGCGCACTAAAAAACGAACCTAAGGGAAAAGATTTAAGCACTTGGGTTAACGGCATTGAATTAATTCACCAAAAACTGATCACCCAGATGAAAAACCTAGGTGTTGAACCCCTGGAGGTCAACCCCGGTGATGAATTCGACCCAAACATCCACGAAGCTATTACACAAGAAGAACACGAAGAATTCAAAGAAGGCCAGATCATCGATGTTGTCCAACAGGGCTATCGTATCTCTGACCGCATTATTCGCCCCGCTATGGTGCGGGTCGCACGATAATTTATAGGAGGCATAAAAATGGGAAAAATCATAGGTATCGATCTCGGAACAACCAACTCTGTCGCTGCAGTGATGGTCGCTGGCGAACCCGTTGTCATTCCATCCGCAGAAGGTGAACGTCTTGTCCCTTCTGTTGTTGCAGTCAATAAGAATGGTGAGCGCCTTGTAGGGCGTGTTGCTCGTAACCAGGCAATCACCAATCCTGAAAACACCATCTTCTCAATCAAACGCTTTATGGGGCGTAAATATGACGACCCGGAAGTCCAGCGTGCGATGAAACTAGTGCCCTACCAGGTGGCAAAAGCCCCCAATGGTGACCTGCGTGTCAAATTGGCTGGCAAAGAATACTCTCCGCCAGAAATTTCTGCAATGATCCTTTCAAAAATTAAACGGGATGCAGAAGCTTACCTGGGTGAACCGGTGACGCAAGCAGTCATTACCGTACCTGCATACTTCAATGATGCCCAGCGCAATGCGACCAAGGATGCTGGCAAAATTGCAGGTTTGGAAGTGCTGCGGATCATAAACGAGCCAACCGCATCTTCACTGGCTTATGGCTTGGATAAGAAGAAAAACGAAGTAATCGCGGTCTATGATCTGGGCGGCGGCACTTTCGATATCTCCATCCTGGATGTCGGCGAAGGTGTCTTCCAGGTTCGATCCACCAGCGGTGATACTTTCCTTGGTGGGGACGACTTTGATCAACGCATCATCGACTACATCGCAGATGAATTCAAGCGATCTAACGGTATTGATTTGCGCAACGACCGCCAATCTCTTCAGCGCTTGAAAGAAGCAGCAGAGAAAGCCAAAATTGAACTATCCTCAACCATGCAGGCTGAGATCAATCTGCCCTATATTACAGCTGATTCCTCAGGTCCGAAGCACCTGGTGATGACCTTAACCCGTGCCAAACTCGAGCAGCTCACCGAGGATTTGGTTGAGCGAAGTCTGACCCCCGTCAAACAGGCAATCAATGATGCCAACCTTTCAAAGGGAGAAATTGACGAGATCGTCCTCGTGGGCGGAATGACCCGTATGCCGAAGATCCAATCTGAAGTTGAAAAATTATTCAACAAAGAGCCTCACAAGGGTGTTAACCCGGATGAGGTTGTCGCTGTTGGCGCAGCCATTCAAGCCGGCGTTTTGGGCGGTGAAGTAAAAGACATCCTTTTGCTGGATGTCACACCCCTGACCCTCTCTGTTGAAACCCTGGGCGGTGTCGCAACCCCCCTGATCAAGCGCAATACCACCATCCCAACACGGGAAAGCCAGGTATTCTCAACAGCTAGCGACAGTCAAACACAGGTTGAAATTCATGTCCTGCAGGGCGAACGTCCCATGGCTGCCAACAACAAATCCCTTGGAAAATTCGTTCTTGATGGCATTCCTCCTGCACCTCGTGGCGTCCCTCAAATCGAGGTGACCTTCGATATCAATGCCAACGGCATTTTGGAAGTTACCGCACAGGATAAAGCAACCGGACGCAGTCAGAATATTACCATCACCGCTTCCTCAGGTCTCAGCGAGGATGAGGTCGAAAAGATGCGACAGGAAGCAGAACTGCATGCAGAAGAAGATCGTAAACGCCGTGATTTGATTGAAGCGAAAAATCGAGCGGATAACATGGTTTATTCATCTGAAAAGACCCTTAAAGACCTTGGCGACAAAGTGCCCGGCGACCTGAAACAAAAGGTCGAAGACGCAGCAGCAAAGGTGCGTGAGGTCAAAGAAGGTGAAGACATCAACGCAATCAACTCAGCAACAGATGCCTTAACCGAAGTTCTTCAGCAGCTTGGCAGTGCAGCCTACCAAGCACAGGGCGAAACACCAGGGCAAGAAGGATCTGGCGGAAAATCCCCTGATGAAGGACCCGCAAGCGATGAGGATGTCGTTGACGGAGAATTCAAGCAAGTTTAATTAAACTTGCTGACAAATATAAAGACAGGTGTCCGGGCTCAATTCCGGACACCTGCTTAAAGTTTTTAACCAAAGCGGAGATTTGACAGTTTTCCTTATTCTGAGTAAACTTATCCGGATTTGGAAACAATGTAGAAATATCCCGCAAAGAAGATAAGCATTAATTATGGCAAAACGTGACTATTATGAAGTACTGGGTGTCTCTCGAGGCGCAAGCGAAGACGAATTGAAATCCGCCTTCAGAAGCCTGGCACGCCAGTACCACCCGGATGTGAGCGATCACCCGGACGCTGAAGAAAAATTCAAAGAGATCAATGAAGCCTATGCTGTGCTTTCAGACAGCGACAAACGCGCGGCATATGATCGTTACGGCCATGCCGGTGTAAACACCCAGGGTATGCCCGACTTCAACAATATCGATCTTTCTGATATTTTAGAAGGCATTTTTGGTTTTGGCGGTTTTGGCGGTATGGGTGGGCGTCGTTCACGCAATGCCCCCCGCCGGGGAGCAGACCTTTCAAGCAAAGTCAGATTGACATTTGAAGAAGCTGCCTTTGGTGTGGAAAAAGAAGTAAAAATCACCCGTGATGAAGAATGCCATACCTGCAAAGGTTCAGGCGCAAAACCAGGCACGTCACCCCATACCTGCCCAAATTGTAATGGACAAGGTGAAGTTAGACAGGTACACCAGACCCTGCTGGGTTCAATGGTGCAAGTAGTGACCTGCCCCCGATGTAATGGACGAGGTGAGGTCATCGACACACCATGCCCAACATGCAATGGCAGAGGTCTTGAGCGAAAGACAATCTCCAAAATGGTCACCATTCCCGCCGGTGTTTCAAACGGCGTTCAAATTCGCCTCGCTGGTGAAGGACAACCCGGGATCAATGGCGGCCCAAACGGCAATTTTTACATTGAAATTGAAGTAGAAAGCCATCCCTTCTTCCGCCGTCAGGGAGACGATATCCTCCTCGATTTAGACATAAATATTGCCCAATCTGTCCTTGGGGACGAGATACGTGTTCCCACCTTGAATGGCGACGTCGATCTGCGAATCCCGCCTGGAACACAGCCTGGAAAAACTTTCCGATTACGAGAACAGGGCATACCCCATCTACGCGGCGGCGGCAAAGGTGACCAACTGGTCACGGTCTCCGTCCAGGTGCCCAACCGCTTAACTGCTGAACAACGTGAATTATTTGAAAAGCTTGCTGAAACCATGGATCCTGATATAAAAATTCAGGAGCAAAGTTTTTTTGAAAAATTAAAAGAGGTCTTTGGTGCCTGATTCAGAAGATAAAACCCATTGGATGCAAATAAAAATACAAACCGATGGCGAGATTGCTGAAGCCCTGGCAGAAGTGCTGGGGCGTTTTATTTCTGATGGTGTCGTGGTTGAAAGCCTCACAAAATTCAACCCCCACACCCAGGAGAATGAGCCCACAGGAGAGGTCGCTGTTTCCGGTTATCTGAAAGTAGATGGCGCGCTGGAAACAAAAAAACAAGCGATCGAACAGGCATTGTGGCATCTCAGCCAGATAAGCCCCATCCCCCAACCGGAATACACACTCGTTAAAGACCAGGATTGGATGTCTGCCTGGAAGGAACACTATAACCCCATTCCCCTGGGGGAAAGCTTACTGGTTTTACCTGCCTGGCAGGAGCCAAGATCAGGGGAAAAACGGCATATCATCCGCATCAATCCCGCCATGGCTTTCGGCACCGGTACCCACCCAACAACACAATTATGTTTGCGCTTGTTAGAGAAAAACATTCAACCCGGGACAAATGTGATCGATGTCGGATGCGGTTCGGGGATCCTTTCTATTGCCGCCCTGAAGTTAGGGGCAAGCCACGTCATCGCAGTGGATACAGACGAACAATCGGTCAAATCAACCCATGAAAATGGGGGATTGAACCAGGTTTCTCCAAGCGATCTTGAAATTGGAAAAGGCTCTGTCAAAGACATACTTTCGGGTCGATTCAGCTGCCAGGAAGCGCCGCTGGTTTTGGTCAACATTCTCGCACCAATCATCATTCGATTGTTCGAACAGGGACTTGAAAAGATCGTACAGGAGGATGGCATCCTCCTGCTGTCAGGTATTCTCGATCACCAGGAAAATAATGTACTTGAAGCAGCTCAAAATGCAGGATTTATTGTTATGCAAAAATTATCCGATGCAGATTGGGTCAGTTTTGCACTCCGCAAAGGTTAAGAAAAATTGTCTCAATTTGTCGGTTAAAAGGCTAACCTAAAAACCTTATGTAGAAAATAAATCATGAAACACAAAAATTCAGAACAGCTAAAATTCCTCATTGCATATTATGGTTTGCTGCAAAGCCTGCACCTGCTGGTCTTGCTTCAGGCAGGATTTCTGCTGCTCCAGGACGAACCTGCCCCCTTCCCCATTCTCCCCCCGCCGGGCGGCTGGCAGGAACAGACCATGCCCTTTATGTTCGGACTGGCTGGCATGGATGTGATCGGGATTATCCTTGGTATCTATTACAGCTTTAAGACCCTTTTCAAGCAGGAAAACATCGCGTTGTTGGGCGTCCTTTCCTTAACCATATTTATCTCCGGTGCTGTTGTATTTGCAGCCGGCACATACCCCAGCGGTGCCTGGACTGCACATCCCCTATCCTATTGGAGTATGGTCATTCTTTTCGCACCGGTGCCATACCTGTACATCAAACTTTTACAATCTAAGACAAAATAGATTTATTCGGGAACTGTAAATGATCGAGTATGCCGGCATTTGGTGTGAGGATCCTGCCTGAAGCTAAGCGAAACGCCTAAAGGGGCAGAATTCATAGGGTGTGAGGGTTAATCCGCTAATTTTTCAAATGCCAATTTAAATTAGGATTACCGCAAATAATTTTTAAGAATAAAAACCGGGTTGAAACCGGCACTCCGACAAGTCCATTCTTTCGCGATAACGATTTCTCCTTCAAAAGAATGTATAACTTTTCCTCAAATTTTCTTCAGACCGTAAAAATATCCCCTTTCCTGCCAAATTATTCCTGCTGAAGTTAAATTTTAATGTAAAATAAAGTTATCACCAGGAGTTGAAACGGAGGATCATGATGGGCATCAATGGGGATACTCAAGCAGAAAAAATGAATGCGGAAACAAATTGGGACGATCAATCTCAAGAAACTGTGCTTGAAATCAGTGACGAAGAACAAACCACAACAGCACCGGAAGAACAGCCTGAAGAAAATGCCTCGGGTAAAAAGAAACTGAAGAAGAAATTTTACGAGCAGGAATTAAGCCGCCTGCAGGTTGAACTTGTTAAACTCCAGGAATGGGTCAAGCATAAGGGTTTGAAGGTAGTGGTTGTTTTTGAAGGTCGGGATGCAGCAGGCAAAGGGGGCGTGATCAAACGCATTACCCAGGTCCTTAACCCCCGTTATGCACGGGTGGTCGCCCTGGGCGTACCAACCGAAAGGGAAAAAACGCAGTGGTATTTTCAACGCTATGTTGCCCATCTGCCAGCCTCAGGCGAAATCGTGCTCTTCGACCGGAGCTGGTATAACCGTGCAGGCGTCGAACGCGTGATGGGCTTCTGCAGCGATGACGAATATTGGGAATTCATTCGGTCTTGTCCAGAATTCGAGAGAATGCTCGTTCGATCCGGAATCATCCTCATCAAGTACTGGTTCTCAGTCAGTGATGCGGAACAGGAAAAACGATTTACTGCTCGTTTGAAAGATCGGACCAAACGATGGAAATTGAGCCCCATGGACGTGGAAGCTCGCAGTCGCTGGGTTGAATATTCCAAAGCCAAGGATGTCATGATGCAGTATACCGACATCAGCCAGGCGCCCTGGTACGTCGTCAACGCGGATGACAAGAAAAGGGCACGGTTGAATTGCATCTCACACTTGTTGAGCAAAATACCATACAACGACCTCACCCCACAAAAAGTGGAACTGCCAGCACGTCAGGAGAACCCGGGATACGTTCGTCCGCCCTACGAAAAACAAAATTTTGTACCCGAAATCTATTGATCGCCAAATGGATATCCAGGCACTTCAGCCCATTTTTCAGGTGTTGATTTAACTGCATGCACATCAATCAAGCACTGGCAGCACGCATCAAAGAAGAATCCAGGGATGCTTTTCCCTTCATGCGTCAAATCCGACGTGACCTTCACGCTCACCCCGAATTGTCTGGAAACGAATCCTGGACAACTGCTTACCTCGCAAATGTATTGGATACATTAGGGCTTGAGGTGCATCGAAATATCGGCGGACATGGTTTGTTTGCTGATCTGATCACCGACCCCAGTAAGCCCATGGCAGCCTTCAGGGTGGACATTGATGCCCTCCCGATCGCTGAAGCCAACAAAGTCCCATATCGCTCAAAATTTCCCGGCATCATGCATGCCTGCGGTCATGATGCCCACAGTGCCATCGGCGTGGGTACAGCAGCAATCATGACCAAACTCTCCGACGAAATCCCCGGCAATCTTCGCTTTATCTTCCAGCCTGAAGAGGAAGAAATCACCGGTGCCTTGCGCATGATCCATGCAGGTGTCTTAACCAGGCCGGTGCCAAAAGCTATTCTTGGCTTACATGTCGCACCGCTCCCTGCCGATGAAATCGCATGGACGGATGGCTTATTCCTCGCAGGGTTTGACCACTACCTTGCGAGCCTTTCGCCGAAAGAAAACTCGTCACTTTCATACCCTGACCTGGATGCTGTCGCAAAACGCTGCTGCAGGGCAATCCTGCACTTTAATCATTGGCAGCTGCCGGAAACCTGGCAGGAAATGCAGAACTTTTGGCAATTGCTCAAATCGCCGCCCAAAACACTTCAAAATTTTATTATTTATGACGCATCTCTGTCAGGTGAACATCCGGAAGCCTGGCATGGGCAATTTGGAATTGGTGTGAAAGCTGCCACGCCTCACTTGCGGCGCGCTGCCCTGGGGCGAATTCGAGCAGCATTGAGTAGAATTTGCAAACTTTCACAAACAAATTATCACATCGAACATGTGGGGTCAATGATGGATATGCGGAATGATGCCCAATTGGTCCAGTCCGTTTTGCCAGCGCTCAAAGCTTCTGTCGGTGAAAATCACTTAATCCAACTAAAGGCTGCTTTTCCCTTCAACTGCGAAGATTTCGCTTACTATACAAAAGAAATTCCCGGTGCAATGTTTTGGCTTGGCGCAGGAAACCCGGAAGAGAAAAAATATGCGCTCCTGCACACCCCCGATTTTGATATCGATGAAAGCAGCCTGATCATTGGTGCTGCGGCAATGACAAGCATGCTGTTAGAGGCTTTAGGTTTTCATGAAATGACTTTACCGTAAAGTTTCCTGCGTCCTCCCTTTAGAAGGTGATCTCAGGGGATTCAATTGCTTTTCTTTTGTGCATACTTCAGCTGCAATAACCTGTTACAAATCTATCATTTGTTAACAATTTTGTGGTAATCTTCATAAAATACTTGTAAAACAACATAAAATCTTAGGTGAGTCCTTCCCTCTTCAGGGTAGGATAAACCTTAAGCTAATTATCCTTATTAGGAGTGAATATGGAAAATAAAGGTTTGAAATCCTGTTTAATAGTAGGCATTGGGATCCTCCTTATCGCTGGCGTTTTCTCTGCCGGTGTCGGCACAGGCTACTTTGCCCAAAGGCTCTTAAATCCAGCAGCCATTGTTTCTGAGCCGTCAGAATGTCCACCCTGTCCAGAACAAAGTTTTACCCTGGTACCGGAGCTGGAAAGCACAGAAGAAGTTTTACAATGCCCTGAATGCCCATACATTGACCCCTCAGGCTCAACCCCTGAAGAATACCAGGAATTATTCGCCCCCTTCTGGGAAAGCTGGGATATTGTCCATCAGGAATACGTGGATCAACCAGTTGATGACCTGGCATTAATGCGCGGGGCAATTGAGGGTATGCTTAGCGCCCTGGGTGACCGGCACACTTCTTACATGAACCCTGATGAATTTGAACAGGCAAATGAATCCCTTGAAGGTGAATATGAGGGTATCGGCGCCTGGGTTGATATCACAGGTGACTTTGTGCAGATCATCAGCCCGATGAAAGGCTCACCTGCAGACGAAGCCGGCTTGCAGCCAAATGATATAGTAGTCGGTGTAGATGGTGAAGATATGGCCGGTGTGCCCGGGGATCTTGTGCTTCAGCGAATTCTCGGCCCGGCAGGGACTGATGTGACTCTCACGATCGAACGCGAATCTGAAATCTTCAACGTCACCATCACCCGGGGAAACATTGTTGTCCCCACCGTCGATTATGAGATATTAGAAGACAATATCGCTTATGTGGCACTTTACACATATGGTGATAACACAACAGAGCAGCTTCGTGAAGCGCTGGCAGAATTGTTAGACCAGAATCCAGACGGATTGATCCTTGATTTACGGGATAACGGCGGCGGTTACCTCAACACAGCCATTCAAGTTGTCTCTGAATTCATCGGAGAAGGCGTGGTCATGTACGAACAATACGGCGATGGGGAGACTTACAGCTATGAAGCCATTCCTGGTGGACTTGCCACACAAATCCCCTTGGTGGTTCTCGTCAACGGGGGCACTGCTTCAGCAGCCGAAATCACCGCTGGTGCGATTCAAGACCTGGAGCGCGCCCCATTAGTTGGTACAACCACTTATGGAAAAGGCTCTGTTCAAACCTGGATTGCCCTCGAGGATAGTGCGGGCGGCGTACGCGTTACAATTGCCCGTTGGCTCACCCCCGAAGGCCGCCAAATTAGCGAACAAGGATTGGAACCGGAATATATCGTTGAGATGACACAGGAAGATTACGAACAGGGCCTGGATCCTCAGCTGGAGAAAGCCATTGAGGTTCTGAAGGAGATAATTCAGTAAGCAGCATTAAGGAAGGTAAATATGTTTCTACCTATGTTTAATATCAACTATTTAATCTACATGCTGCCAGCACTCATATTGAGCATGATTGCCCAGTTCTACATCAACAGCAGGTATGCGCATTGGGGACAGGTGCGAAATCGTGCCGGACTCACCGGGGTGCAGGTCGCACAACGATTAAGCGAGCGCCTTGGTATGTATGATTTAAAACTCAAAGGTGTCCAGGGACAATTAACAGATCATTATGATCCGCGCAACAATGTCCTCAGCCTTTCAAGAGATATTGCCCAGAGTCCAACAGTGGCTTCCATGGCAATCACTGCACATGAGTTGGGACACGCACAGCAGGATAAAGAAAATTATTTGCCAATGAAAATTCGGTCTGCAATGGTGCCTGCCGTCAATATTGGCACGTCTCTTGGCTGGATCCTGATCCTGATCGGCTTGCTGCTCAATCTTGGGAATTTAGCCTGGATGGGTGTTTTCGCATTTTCCGCCGGTGCAATTTTTTCAATTGCAACACTGCCAGTTGAATTGAACGCTTCGAAGCGTGCGAAAAACATGCTGGCTCAGAGCGGCATTATCCAATCGGAAGAAGAACGAAAGGGTGTCAGCCAGGTTCTAAATGCTGCTGCCCTGACCTATGTCGCAGCCATTGCGTCATCCGTCATGCAGCTTCTCTATTTTGCGTCACTGGTAGGCGGAGGCCGACGACGCGGGTAATTCTTAAGGAATAAAAGGAACGCCCCCTGGTTGGGGGCGTTTTTTGTTTCTTCTAAACGTTGATGTTTTCTAGCTTCTTTGGCTTATAAAAGAAAGCCCTTCCCAGAGCAAGTGCAGCGATTAGTATCGCCAGGATCAGTGCAGCGATCGCGACCAGGTTTGTATTCCCCTGCTGCTTGACCCAGATACCAACAAAAGCCCAGGTCAATACCAGTGGGTAAGCAACTTCACTCCGCTTGAAGATCATTATCGCCCCCAAAGCGGCAGCGATCAGGAGTATGATCACAGTCCAGATCGGCTGAGAAATCGGGCCGCCTCGCCAGCCAGAAACATATAAAACTTGGGCAACATTTGCCACCGTCGCGACGGTGATCCACCCAAGGTAAATGCTGAAGGGTGCAGCAACAAAAAGCTTTTCTTTGAGTTCGAAATTTGCCTTTCCAATGCCTAATTTGAGATAAATCCCAATCAATGAAGCCAGCAGACCCAGCATGATGATAAGGGTGATTGGGAATTGCTCGTAATGCCAGAAGAAGATCCACGCACCGTTGAGCAGGTTTGCTGCCACGAACCACCAGGCAATGGAATCAATTTTCCCATTTTCCAAGCCTTTTTTGGTGACGCTGTAAATTGCAAAGGCAATCAGAGCTAAATAAATCAATCCCCAGATTGAAAAAACATATCCCGCAGGAACAAATAATACCGGGTATCGATCAGAAACTTCCCCTGTTGTTAACCCATTAATGGGCAATATGTTCGCCAGGGCATTCACCGTTAAAGTAAATACCAGGCTGACAATCATAAAAATTCGTTTAGGTTTCATATAATCTCCTTTTTAATTTGATACTTAAGTTTATCATAATATACGATAATTTTAAGTGGCAGCTTAAGCGATGCAGATTCTTAAGTAAGTCTTGACGAAGCTAAAGATGAAATTCTCAATTCAAAGGTGTTATAATATAACCTGATAAGAATTGTCATATTAACCGATGTTTTTGTTTTCTAACAAACTAAAAACAATAGGGTTCAATTGAGGGCGCTGTTCACATGTCAAAATTTCAAGTTCGGCTTTTATTGTTAACTTGCCTAATTTCAAGCATACTTTTATTAAACGCCTGTAATCCTGCTCAGGGAAGCTCACTTGCGACAATCACGGTTACATCAACTGAAGAGACAACGCCCACATCCGCCCCGCCAACAGTAACCCAAACGATTCCACCTACCAGCACAGTGACCTCAACTCCGCTGCCGCCAACGCCAACAACCACGAATACGCCCACACCCAAATTAGTTTACAACGAAGCTGGGCAGATTGTTGCTCCCATCCTGCTCTACCACCACGTTGAGGGACAGGAATTCAACAACCGGTACACCGTCTCCATTCCAGATTTTCGAGTACAGATGGAAGCTTTGTCTGAGATGGGTTATACAACGATCTCGCTATCCTTATTCCTGGACGCGCTTGTAGATGGGGCAGAACTGCCTGAAAAACCGATCCTGATAAGTTTTGACGATGGTCATAGAAGTGTCTATGAAAATGCCTTCCCAATAATGAAAGAATTCAACTTCACCGGGGTATTCTACATCGTTGCGAATCGACTCGGCGGTGTGGAAAATTTTGTAGATGTCAAAGAGCTGAATGAAATGATGGATGCCGGTTGGGATGTCGGCAGTCACGGATTTTCCCATATAGATCTGACCTTGGCGCATGACAGCGTCGCAAAAGAAATTGGAGAATCCAAATCTCGGCTTAGTAATGCACTTTCTACGCAGATACTCACCTTTGCTTATCCCTTTGGCACAATTGATCCTTTTCTTGCACAAAAAGTTAATGATTACGGCTATCGGGCAGGGATGGGCCTGGGAACAAATATCGTTCATACATGGCGAAACCTGTTCTATTTAGAACGTATCGAAATTTACGGCAATTACTCTCTCGATGAATTTAAAGCCCGAATTTCGGCGAACTGATCATCGAATATTCACTTCAATAATCTAACTCAACTAATCAAAAAGGTTACAGGACCAAAGTCAGAAGTTGGTCCATATCCCCAACGACCTCAAGGCCGCCATTTTTACCTGTCCCTTGATACAATACATTTCCCTTCATATTCTTTAACCGGATAAAAATTTCTGCATCCAGCGTCTCCAGGATTCGTCTGCCCATCTCAAGTTTTGTTGGCGCATGCAGCAATCCTCCTCCCGTCCTAAAGGCTTGAATCTCCAAACGATAATTAGCGTTCCGAACAACCAGGTTTACCTGTTTGTCGTCAACTGATAATTGTTCGATTTTACTCCGGTTGTAAGTAGCAAAGCGCAAAATCTCCCCCTGGTACAACAATCCAATGATGAAACCGCCAAAGGAATTACGCAACCAGGGAATGACTGCGACTGAGAGCATCAGGCTCACGCCTGGTACATCAAAATGATTACTCTGACCCCAAATCCACGCTGAAGGAAATTGTTTTCCCCAATCCTTTTCGATATAACCTTTGCCGCCTGAAAAATCAAAAAGCCGACCTTCAATTTCCAGATGGCCATTAATAATATGGTTCATACTGATCACGCCATGATAGCATTCCATAAATGGCACCCAGGCAAACCAACCCATCGCCCCGGGTGAGTTAAATCGCACTGGCCACTGATTCAGTCCCTCAAAAGTTAAGCTGCCGTGGACCTTCTCCAGTTCATCATCTATTGCCAATCTGACCTTGCTGGAGGTGAATGTGTTAGGGCCAATCTTGATCTCAAATAAATCGCTTGCTGCACTGAAGGCATCGATGGAAAAGCGATGGTAATGCACCTGCGCTTTCTCAGAATCAAAAACCTGTATAAAACTATGGCTTTTTGTTTTGTCTTCAGATAAAAAGACGCCAGGGATAACTGCCAATCGCTGCTTTTCATTCATACTGACCAGTTTGTAATACCATCCCTCAAAAAAGGGAGGCTTTGTCCCAAAGCCGTGATATCGCGAAGGGTGTAGAATGTTTGACTTTATCATGAAAAACCTTTAAGGTTAGTTAACAAAGGTTCAATATCTATTTCGTTGATTTTATCCTCAATTTAGGATTACAGCAAACACGGGAATTTTATAAGTTCCTTATTGCAACTTTTTTAAATCAATAACGTATACTTAAGTAGAAAAGAAATAGTGAAAGGAAAAAATGAACTGGAAAAAAGTTCGAACGTTATCAATCATAATCATGAGCAGCATCTTGCTGAGTGCTTGCGGCATCCCATACATCAATGTGACTCGCGGCTCAGGTGTAGTCACGACACAAAACAGGGAAGTCGGCGGCTTTGATTCCGTGCAGGTTGATGGTGCTGGTCAAATAATTATCCTTCAGGGTGAAGAGGAATCCCTTGAAATTCAGGCTGAAGATAATATTATCGACAGGCTTACATCTGAAGTGCAGGGAAACACCCTCGTTTTGGGCTACCGGGATTCTGTCTGGCGGAATTCAATCATCCCAACAAAAAGGATCATCTATACATTAACCATCGACGATTTGTCAGAAATAACCATCAACGGCGCAGCAGACCTGGAGATTGACTCCCTGGAAACCGGTGCACTGGCATTGACCATTAACGGTGCTGGGCAGGTTACAATTGACCAGTTGTCCGCTGAAAGTTTAAACGTGAAGATTGCCGGAACGACTGACATGACGATCGCTGGACAGGTCACGCAGCAGCTTGTCAGCATTGAAGGCGCTGGCAATTATAAAGCTGGCGACCTGCAAACCAGCACCACATCTATCGAGATTGACGGTTTGGGCAGCGCCACAGTTTGGGCATCTGAAAACCTAGACATCTCAATTGACGGCGGCGGCAACCTGCGTTATTACGGATCTCCCAACGTCACCCAGAATATCAATGGCTTTGGTGATATTGATAATCTTGGCGAAAAATAAATTTACAATTCTTCATTAACGAAGCCTGGGGATTGACTCAGGCTTCTAGAAATAATCAATTGAAAAGGAGTACATCATGAATCGTAGAGCGAGTGTTGTAAGCGGTTTCTTTCTTATTTTGCTCGGCATTTTGTTCCTCATCAGGGAGATTGCCCCACAATATTTCCAATTTTGGGATTGGCCCTTTATTATCATCGGTCTGGGTTTACTTTTCATCATTTGGGCTATTTTAAGCGGCACAGGCGGACTGGCAGTACCCGGTTCAATCCTTGCTGGTCTCGGCGGCATTTTCTATTACCAAAACATGACTGGAGACTGGGAAAGCTGGACTTATATTTGGGCGCTCATTCCAGGTTTTGTTGGCATCGGCATTATCATCAGCAGCCTGATTGATCGTAATTTCAAACAATCCATCAGCGCTGGTTTAATCCTGATTTTGATCAGTGCAATTATGCTGTTTTCCTTTGGGGCTGCATTTGGATTGGACCCACAATTCACAAAATATTGGCCTGCTCTGTTGATTGCTCTTGGGCTAATCTCACTGGTTCGTGCGCTTGTTGCAGGTAGTAAACGAAAGGTTTGAAATTTCAACACATATCCTGGAGTGAGGTCTTCAGGTCGATAGAATCATATTCTCCCGATATCGAAATGAATTAAAAAATTCCAATCTTTCCGGGCTAAAGCCCCTCACTCCAAGAATGACACACCCATTAGGAGCGCCGCAAAACCCTTTAAGTAAAACGGCGGGATGAAGATCGCATCCCGCCCTACAATACTGTTAATTTCCGGAGCGCAGACTTTAGTCTGCAAATTTTTTCCCGGTTACTCTAAAAATAAATCAAACTTTCCCAACAGCCTCCCAGGTGTCCTTGACCCGCCGATACGTTTCATCAAGCGACTCTGGTAAAACCCTCGTTTCACCCACTGCAGACATAAAATTCGTATCCCCCATCCAGCGCGGCACGATATGCATGTGTACGTGATCGGCAACACCGGCACCTGCTACCTTCCCCAAATTCAAACCAACATTGAAACCTTCAGGTGTATAAACCTTTTGCAGCACCGTCACAGCCTTGCTGGTAAAATCCATCATCTCTACCCTGATTTCCCTGGACAATCCTTGCAAGGTGCTTTCATGAACGTAAGGTACACACATCACGTGTCCGCTGGTATAAGGGTAGCGGTTAAGGATCATAAAAACATGCTCTCCACGGAAAAAGACCAGATTCTCAAAATCATCCTCGCCCGTTGCTGCAGAGCAAAAAATACAATTCTCTTTATCATGATTTTCTTGAATATATTTCATACGCCAGGGTGTCCAGATATGATCCAAAGTTTTCATCCCTTAATGTTTTTATCGACTGTCAGGTAAGATTAATTGTATCAGATTTATAAAATGCTCTGATTTGTTTGTTATACTTAGGCAGTAACCATGATGGAACAATACACGCTTTTTCAACGCAAAAATATCCTGAGTGTCAGTCAGCTCAACAGCTACCTGCGTCAATTACTTGAAAGTGATGAAATCCTGCAGGACATCTGGGTACAGGGAGAGATTTCCAATCTTTCTCAACCTTCATCGGGTCACCTGTACTTCACATTAAAAGACACCGAGGCAGCGATACGCTGTGTGATGTGGCGCAACACCGCAGCCAGGCTAACCTTTAAACCGCGAGAGGGCATGGCGGTTGAAGTTCATGGAAGCATGAGCGTCTATGAAGTCAGCGGCCAGGTCCAACTCTATTTAGACATGATGCAGCCCGCAGGTGAGGGCGCTCTTTACCAGGAATATTTACGCTTAAAGGCAAAGTTGGAAGCTGAGGGCTTGTTTGATCCTGAACGCAAACGCCCTATCCCCCAGATGCCCAAACTCATTGGCATCGTGACATCGCCGACGGGGGCAGCCTTACAGGATATGCTCAACACGATCCAGCGGCGATTTCCCATCGCAATAGTCATGTTAGCGCCAACTGCAGTCCAGGGCAGCGAAGCACCACCAGGCATTGTGAATGCACTTACAAGGATCAACCAGGAAGCCAAACCCGATGTGATCCTGATCGGTCGCGGCGGTGGTTCCATTGAGGACTTGTGGGCGTTCAATGATGAAGCGGTGGTCAGAGCTGTGGCAGCATCCGCTGCACCGATCATCTCAGGGGTCGGCCATGAAACCGATTTCACCCTGACCGATTTTGCGGCTGATTTTAGAGCACCAACGCCAACTGCAGCAGCTGAAATCGCCACGCCCGACCAAACTGAACTGCTTGGCATTATTGCTGAGCTCATCAATCGGCAGACAAACCTGGTATCCGAGAAAATCTCAGACCTGCGTTGGGATCAAGGACAATTACAGAAGGACCTGGAACGATTATCTCCTGCGCATAAAATTGATACCTACGTCCAGCGTTTGGATGAGTTGATCCATCGTCTTGATCGAGGAATCCAATCTGACCTTGAACGCAAGAAACTGCGTCTGGATAACTTCAGGCAATCCCTTCGAGGCTTAAATCCACAAGCCGTTCTGCAGCGGGGATATGCCATTGTCACACGTCACAAGGATGGCAGCCTTGTTAAAGATGTAGATCAAATTGAAACTGACGAATTCGTTAAAATTAAAGTCAATCGCGGTGAAATGGACGCCCGAATCACCCAAATTCATACAGGAGAATCCTGATGTTAGAAAGCGAAGAATTACAAGCTATACAAGAGATGGATTTTGAAACAGCATTTGAAGCGCTGCAAGAAAATGTCAAAAAACTCGAGGGTGAGGAATTGTCTCTCGAAGACGCCCTCAACCAATATCAACGCGGTCAAGCACTTGCCAGACACTGCGCAGAATTGCTCGAAAAGGCAGAGCTCCAGGTGCGTACGCTCGCCATGGATGCCACACAACCCATAGAAACAGAAGAATAATACCTATGCCTTTCACAGGAATTTTCAACAACCCGGTGTTCATTGCCTGCATTATCGCCTCACTGCTTGCACAAATTCTAAAATTACCTCTGGAATATTTGAGAACTAAAAAATGGGATTGGTCCCTTATATTCGGGACGGGAGGCATGCCCAGCTCCCATTCAGCGGTTGTTACAGCTGCAGCAGCAGGTATAGGACATTATGTTGGTTTTGACACGCCCTTATTTGGCCTGGCTTTTGCCATCGCAACCGTGGTCATTTATGATGCAACCAACATTCGCCGACAGGCGGGTTTTCATGCCCAGCAAATTAACCGGATCATAGAAGAGATCTTCGCAGGCAAGGTTAAACCTGTGGATGAATTTAATGAATTGCGGGAAGTTTTAGGCCATTCACCTGGTGAGGCTGTCGGCGGAATCATTTTGGGAATAGTTATCAGCTGGATCACCTGGCAAATCTGGCCGTGACCATTACTTAACTATAGAGACAATTCTAAATCAAATCGTTCTCTTTATTATAACCATGATAATTACAGGGTATTTACTCGAAAAATTAAGAAAAGTTTCTTCTACTCTTTTATCTCTCCAAAATCATGAAAGTAAATTTTCATAGATAAGCATATTGGCACCTTCATGATTGTTATAAATTCCAAAAATCATATTTTATTTCTCTTTGATGATTAATTAATCAACTTTAAGAAATAAAATATCTATTTTGTAGAGCAATGATCTAGAAAATTCCTATTTCTCTAACACCCGCATACGATTTCTTAACCAAAGTGATGCTTCAGCTTGATATCGACGAACGATTATCATTGAACAATCTACCTCTTCAATTAATGTATCATTCAAAGAACCAAATAGATACTTATGTGAAAATGCCTCACTCCCTGCACCAATCATTAGTAAATCGTAATTTCCTGCCCTAGCCTCATCCAATATTCCATTACTCATAAAAGCAGTTTGCACAACTTTAATGTCCATCCATGTGGGAATTTCCCCCAGCATTTCTTCAATTATCTCCTGAACATATAAACTAGCATCTTCTTTTCCCTCTTCATCCAAATCCAGAGGTGCTAGATGCAAAGCAGTCACATGGACATCTGGCGAATAAGCTAAGGATTGTGCCAAATTCAGCAGCAAACGGGAGTTTGGCCCCCCAGTAAAAGGCATGAGAATTTTTTTCAATCCATTAATGCCTCGATTGCGAAACACAACAACATCGCCGCGTGCATTCACCATCACTTCTTTGATAATATTATGTGGAATTCTTAGCTTAGTTTCCAGGCTTGGCCAACCCAACATGATCAACCGGACAGGATTGGGTGATTTCAACTCCTTATAGATTGCACTCTCAACATTGTTTGCAACCTTGGTTTTGGCTGAAATTGCAACATTACGTTTTTGAGCAATGGGCGCCGTTCTTTCAAGCAGGGCAATCCGATCAGATTTACTCTTTTGAATAATCTCATTGATCTCTTTTTGTGATGGCATCGAAGGCACTTTAATGACCGACAGCAAACTGATACTTGTATCTTCCTGATGTTCTGCTAAACGAGAAGCCAAATCAACTAAACCCTCAGCAGTTTTGGGATTGATTGCAGCAACAAGGATACGCCCGCCGCCAATAGCCTCTTCAAGCTGTGATTCAATAATCATTCTTTTCTTAAAATATTGAGAGACAAAATAGACGATTGCCAAAATGACAATTACACCCCCTAAGAAAATCAATGCTGTTGGATTGGCAAAAGTAATGATTAATAAGCCACTGCCTGCTGCTAAAATCGCCGTCAAAGGAAACAGGGGTGTTTTGAATGGACGCTCAATATCAGGATATTTCTTCCGCAAGTTCACCATTGCCAGGGATGCCCAAAAAAGAACAAACATATACCCAGCACTTGAGATGAAACTTAGAAAATCCACCAGGCCTATGATGGTGATTAAGCCGCTGATTATCATCACAAAGAAAATGGACACATACGGTGTCCGCCACCGGCTCAGGCGAGAAAGGATTGGCGGCCAGACCTGATCCCTGCTGAGCGTGAAAGCTTCTCTTGTTGCTGAAAGCATCGCTGAATTGACAGACGTTAATGTGGCAACAATACCCGCAGCAGCCATCACTGGCACACCCACTTTAGGCCAAAATACGCTCGCTGCATCCGTTAACGCTGTTTCTGAGCCGGCAAGCTCAGAATAAGGAATGACTCCTATGGTCACATAAGACACCAAAGTGTAAATCAGTGTCGTTAATCCCAGGCTGACAAGAATGCCAATTGGAATATTCTTACTTGGCATTTTTATCTCCTCAGCATCATCCGCTATGACCTCAAAACCAACATAGGCATTATAAATCAACGCAACAGTCGTCAACATCCGCCCAATATTTGCCCAAATGGATTTATTTTCAAATAAAACTCTGCCTGACAGGAAGATTTCCCTGTCAAATCCACTTTCCCGTGTCAATCCCAAAAAAACATACAAACCAAAGACAACCAGCAAAAACACACCCATGCCGATCTGCAAGTTACCTACCTGGGTGATTCCACGAACATGCAGGATTGCCACAAAGACGATAACGAGCAGAGCTATAGGAATAATTGGTAAGGCAGGGAGAAAAACTTTCAGGGAATAAGCAAAACCAACAGCGGACAAAGCAGCATAAAAGGTGCTTGAAAGGCCATCCAATGAGCCTACCAAAAACATGAGGAGACCATTCCCAAATCCCTCTTTGACATAGGTCATTGCACCGCCAGTGACGGGGTAAGTTGTGGCTAATTCGGCGTAATTAAGAGCAATGCTCAACGAGAGAATGCCGCCGATAATAATCGCCAATACAGCATCTGGCCCTGCAATACCAGCAGCATGACCCGTCAGAACAAATATTTCCGCCGCAATTGTGCCGGCTGTACCCAGCATAATCACGTGAATCAAATTCAATTGCCGCTTTAATTTTCGTTTCGCCATCTTAACATCTTAACCTCAAATTCAACGAATTCTTAGATAAGCAGGATGAAATGGTAGGGAAATTTATAAAGTAAGACGCTAAAAATTCCGATAGAAAATAATGTCTTAAGTAGAAATTGCTTTACCTATCGACTGTAAATTATAATCTTATTTTAAAATTTAACAATAGGCAAAACCTCCTTGAAATTTGCCCAAAATAAACTTTTTTGGTGGTGCGTTTAAATCGTTAATTGAAGGCGTTACTCATTCTCATTTCAATGAACTAATCCATTGGTGTATTCAATGTGTCAATAAAATCCTTTTCAAATAAATCAGCATTCACATCCACAGCTATTCGAACTTCAGGGCAATTATCCCCTTTTTCGGTTGCTCCACTGGTGTTTCCTTCATCAGTTTCAACACAGATGTTATTGGTTTCAAATGTAGCAAAAGATCCATTTACCATGATAGCTGCAGCCAGCGGATCCCAAAAATAGTAGCTGTTGGATTGGATCATGCCCATGTTGCCCGTCAGAACATCGAAGACGAAAGACGCCTCTGGTTCCGGACGATCCATTTCCAGACGATCATAAAAATCCATTTCCAGGGGGACCTGATTGGTTGCATCCAGAGGCACCAATGTAACCGGGACGCCAGAGGACAAAACCTCGCTGGCTGCCTTCGGGTCGATATAAATATTCCACTCTGCAGATTGATTACCATCGACGTAAAATCCCACATTGCCTGGCACTTCATAAGCACCGCCCATTATAAATATCATTTGGATTAAATCACGTGATTCAGGATACGCACTTAAAAATTCTGCAATATTTGTAAGCGGTCCAAGGGTGAGTAAGGTCACTTTCTGGCTGCGGTCTTCCAATATGGATTGAAGCAATGTCACAGCATCCATTTCCTTGTTCGGATTTGTCTCCTCCGGCAGGTCTTTCCCTGCCAGCGAATCAGCAAAAAAACGCCATTCTTGTGGAAAGGTGTGATTACCAGCTAAAGGCGTCTCAAGTCCACATGCAACCGGGATTTCACTTTTCCCAGCCAATTTTATCAATTTCAATGCATTGCTTACTCCTTGCTCACAATGAGCTTCACCCGCACCCGTGACTGTAATTGCTACAATTTCAATATCCGTGCGGTTAAGTAAATACAAAATAGCCATCCAATCGTCAGCAGCCATATCCGTGTCAATAGCAACAGGGATAGGATTTGGTGCCCTGGTTGGAACAGTTCTAACAATCTGTGATGCCTGAGTATCCTGCATCTGCGCATGTGCCTCCTGAACTTCAACTGGGCCAAGGGCGCAAATCTTCGCCTCAGGATGAAAACAAACAAAATACACTGGCTCATTTGGCACTCGTAAAGAAAATTCTTTTTCCATAGGTCCTGGGAAAAGTTCGTTCATAGCAACGATGTCCGCCCAAGGTGGTTTGTCCATACTGGGCCATGCTTGAAGATCAGCTATCGTTTTTCCTTCGCGCAGTTTAACTGTGATCACTGCTACCCCATCCATGGCATCCTGATTGCCTTCTTCAATGACAATTTTCAGCTTTACCATCCCAGCCTCTACACTGCTGGGACCATCATATTCACATGTGCCATCTCTAAAGGTAAATGTAAACAATGGATTATTTTCTTTGGTAGGTGTTGCTGTTGGACTCACTTTCGGGGATGTACAACCCGAGACCAGAAGAAATCCAAGCATCACCACAATTAACCAGACTTTTATTTTCATCACAAGCTCCTTTCTTGACCAAAATTGTCGATATCTTTTTGAAATCAACACGGGATCATCACAACAAGTTAGCTGTCAACTTTTGATTAGTCTCCCCGTCATCTACCAAACATGTTATGAACTCACAACTTCAAAAAAAATGAGTGCCTTTGACATGTAGGCTGAATGCCCTATATTAATTTCGATCTCCTTTTCTGTGCAGAAGTGAATGAATTTTGTTGCAAAAGGCTGAGTCGATAAGTTCGTTACAGGATCAATATTTTTCATAATTATGTAATCATAAAAAATGATTTTGAGAATAACTTCTTCATCTACTAACCAAGTTTTTTGGTGCTTTCGCGGAGTACAAGGGTCGTCGGTAATAGAATCTTTCGATCAGAAGGGGTTGACCCCTCGATTAATTGTCCAAGCATTTTCATTGATTCTCGCCCTAATGTCTCACTGGGGGCAAAAACCGTAGTCAGGGGGGGTTCAACCACCTCAACCATAGGAATGTCGTTGAAGCCAACAATGGATATATCGTCCGGTATTCGCAAGCCTGCTTCTTTGATAACCTTCATTGCGCCAAGTGCCATCAAGTCCGTAATTGCAAATATCGCGGTTGGTAACGCATCACTTTTTAATAAATTGCGCATCCCTTGTTTTCCGGCGGCGAACTGAAATCCGGGCACCTTACAGATCAAATTTTTATCAATCTTAACGCCTGCATCTTTCAATGCCCCTTCATAACCCCGGTTAATCGGCTTAACATTATGAAAATCTTTATAATAAGTCATCAAAGCGATTCGCTGATGTCCCAATTCTAATAAATGTTGCGTTGCCTGGTAACCGGCAGAAAACAAATCAATATTGACAACATATCCACTTGAATCAGGTGAATCTACAGATACACAAGGGATTCCAGCGATGCTCTCTGGATCGTTTTCCTTATCGAGAATGGCATCAATATCATGTGAAACAATCAAAAGACCGTCTACACCTTTCGTGACAAGCCTTGCAATCTCACGCCAGGCAGTAAGCGGGTCATCCTGTGTCATACACAAGAAGATCATAGTTTTGTTTGCTGCTGCTACAGATTCCACACCTTGCAAGAAATTGTGATAGAAAGGATTCGACCAGTTTGGGACAACAACCCCAACGGTGTGACTGCGTGTATCACCAGCCGCATTGATGAGATTCGACAAATTGAAGGGGATGATGTGCGTGCCGCGACCCTGTCGTGATTCAACCAGTCCATCGTCCTCAAGCTGGTGATATGCCTGCCGAATTGTGTGTAAATTAACACCAAGCTGCTCTGATAAATCATGGATGGATGGCAGCTTATCGCCGATTTTTAAAACCCCATCCGCTATTAGCCAGGTGATTTGTTCCCTAATTTGTTGCCTGAGGGTTTTTGCGTTTGTGCGATCAATATCCAGGTATTTTATGAGTTTCATTTGTTATATTATAATATAACAATTTGGATTCTTCAATATCCAATTTTGTAAAGTTTCAAATTAATAGTTTCGGTTATCCCCCAGTTTAGGCCACATCTTGTCACTAGACCACGCCTAATAGTAACCATCGCTATAGGTAGATAAAAATTAAGAGAAATTTTTTGTTATTTTCTTATTCTGCGAAGGAGGGTACGGAACATCCCCAGCAGTTCCGGCATCTTCAACATCCACATCAAACCAACATAGATCACAACCCCGACCCCCAAAGCACCAAACAATGCCACCCAGCGGGAACCATCGCCAAAAAACGCCTGCCAGCCAATGACACCACCAGCCATTAATGCAGTCCCCAAGAAAGCGATGCTCACACCCTTCCAAATATATCCCCCGTTCAAACCATTCAACCGTCTGCGCATCAAGCCAATCAGAACCAGGCTTTCCAGGGCTGTTGCCGCTGAATTTGCCAGTGCTAATCCGCCATGCGGTAGCCAGCCAACGCGTTCAAATAACGCAGAAAACAGCAAACTCAAACCAATGTTCAATCCCATAGCAACCACGCCGACGATAACAGGGGTACGTGTGTCATGCAAGGCATAAAATGCCCTGCTGAGGATCTCTACCAGCGAGTGCCCAACCAGCCCGGCCGCATACCACAACAACGCCCAGGTGACCAATTCAGTCGATCGTGCTGTAAAAGCGCCGCGCTGATAAAGCGCTGCCACTAAAGGCGTCCGCAATAAAATCAAACCCACGGATGCAGGGATCGCCAGCAGCAAAACAGCACGCAGCGTAGAAGCCAGTGAGGCGCGCATTTCATCAAATTTTCCCAATGCTGCCTGTGCTGAATAAGTTGGCAGTGAAGCGATGGCTGCTGACTGCGCCACTGCCATCTGCGGCATGAGCATTAATGAAAAAGCCAGGGTAATGGCTGTGACACTGCCTTCCGGCTGACCCAAAGCAATAATGGTGTTGACGATAAAATTCATTTGCACAACGGCTACACCCAACAACCGGGGACCCATCAGGCGAAAGACGCCAAGCACTGCCCTATCCCTTAAACCAAGATAGGCATGATAGGCTCGGTCTTGCAGCTTCAACAAACGGGGAAGCTGCACCAGCAAATGTAGCAAAGCGCCCCCCACAACGCCATACGCCAGCCTCTGAATGCCCCATGCTCGTGGCAAGAGAATGGTCCCCAAAATCATCCCAATGGAATACATCGCAGGTGCAATCGCCGGGATAAGGAATACCTGGTGCGCATTGAGGATGCCCATCACCAGCCCGCTCAAGCCAAAAATAACAACTGAGGGCAGCATAATCCGCAGCAATGAAACGGTCAAGGCTTCCTGCACGGGGTCAGAACCAGGAACAAGCAAATATAAGCCTTCTGAAACGATGAATGGTGCAAAAATCCAGGATAGAATACTGATAATTACCAGGGCTAAAAACACAAGGTTGACCACACCTGAAGCCAATCGCCAGGCACCCGGGCGATCTTCACGTGTTAGATAGCCTGTGAATGCAGGAATAAATGCCGAACCCAAAGCCCCACCTGCGACAAGGTTAAACAGCAATTCAACAATTCTGTTAGCTGCATTAAAAGAATCCAGGTCAGATGATGTACCAAAAGCATCCGTAATCACAATCCCCCGCATTAAGCCGACCATGTTGCTGATGATAAAGGCAAGCATTACCGTACCGGCAGCCCGGGCAATTTGCTGATTAGCAGTTGCCTGTTCTTTTAGCGGTGGATTGGGGGTCATTCTTCTTCCCTCATCGCTTTCCCAGCCTGCGCCCATAAGTCTTCTTTTTGTTCCTTTGAAAGATTTACAAGCGTTTCTCCACTTTTCATAGCTGAAGCTTCCATGATCCCAAATTGTTCCCTGAAGCGCTTGCTCGCTTCTCTCAAAAGGCTTTCTGCATCCATCTCATGTTTGTACGCTAAAGCTGAAAGACCCAGTAATAATTCCGCAAGGAATTTATCTTTCTCTTCATTAGTTAAAAAATTATCTATCTGTTTAATCAGGTAAGCAGGGTCACCCTTCAAAATTAAATGATCAAACCCTACACGCCTGGTCCGTTCAATGATTTCACCTGCTTGCGATAAAGCTGGCAGTGCTTTAGGCACACCATCCAGCAGACCTTTTTTACCATTATCGCCATTATCCTTGCGTTCTTCAGATTTTATTTCCTCCCAATTATGCAGCACGCCTGAAACGCCGCTCACCTTTTTATTAGCAAAGACATGTGGATGCCTGCGAACCAGCTTGGACCCAATGCCATCCAATACATGGTGGATGTTGAAATCACCTTCTTCATTAGCGATTTGAGCATGAAGGAGAATTTGCAAGAGCAAATCACCTAATTCTTCTTTAAGGTCCTGCATATCCTGTCGATCTAAAGCATCCAGTGTCTCATAAGCTTCTTCAAGTAAAAAAGGCCGCAAGCTCTCATGCGTTTGTTCTCGATCCCAGGGGCAGCCATCAGGTGCCCGTAATTTTGCAATAATTTCCTGAAATGACTCGAAAGACGTATAAGGCGAGAGGGGCGGCACAAATAAAGCACTCAACAAGCCCAGGTGCTCGCTGTGGTCTACCGCGTATAAAGGCAAGTCCTCTACAAGTTCCTTATCCGTCCCAGCGCTGTGCACCAGCCTGACCGGGTGGTCATCTGGATAGGTGTTCATCAACGTCAGCTTGACATCAGATGCGACCATTCTTGAGTAGATTTGAGCAATCAGAACTGGTGAAGATGGGGGCGTCTGCGGCGTTTGCGACCCAGCCATATTAATTGCGTCCGAAAGCACCAAATTTGGGAATGGGTCTAGCTCTAGCGCTCTAAATGTTGGCTCTAAAAAACTCAAGCCATCAATAAGCCACACAGGAATAGCTTCTAGTTTTGCCCGCCGATAAATTTCGGGGCAGGTTGCTTCGGCGACAAAGGGATGGCCGGGTACCGCATACGTAATGCCACCTGGCGCTCTCCCCAGGTCCAACACTCGATCAATAATTTCCTCATAAACTTCTTCAAAGCCTTCGTGCTTTTCATACAACTCATCAAAACTGATCAATTCCAGGTGTTCGGGCAAATGTGCTACCGTCGGATGCTGAGAGGTGCGCAAATATAAAACCTTTATTGACTTCAACCAGGTCAAAGCCTCAATTGTCAAGTTTTTAGGGTCACCGGGACCCAGCCCCATTAAGGTTATCCCGGTCGTCTGATGTTCAACCTGTGTCATTTTTTTCCTATTATCCCTGATTAACAAATAGAGACGTCATAAAACGTCTCTATCAATACTTCTAATTATATTATCCATTAGATAAGGCATCTACATCTGCCTCACATAGGGGAGATCACTGCCGCCGTGTAGCGAACAAGGATATCCCAAAAGAATAATGGAATTGCTTTAGCGCTTGGTGTAAGTAGGAGCCTTACGCGCTCGTTTGAGACCTGGCTTCTTGCGTTCCTTGACGCGTGGGTCTCTTGTCAAATAACCGTTGTGTCGCAGAGGTGCTCGTAATTCCTCGTCCATTTTAACCAATGCACGGGATAAACCTAGCTTGACAGCATCTCGCTGACCGGTCACACCGCCGCCGTTGACTAAAACAGTTACATCATATGTTTCATTTGATTGGTTAGCGATCTGGAATGCTTTTAGAATAGCTTCCATGTCACCAAATCGAGTGAAATAAGCGTCGATTTCTTTTTCATTTACAATGAAAGTGCCGGTGCCAGACATAAGTCGAACACGTGCAGAGCTTTCTTTTCGACGACCAATACCTTCGTAATATTGTTTATCCATAAACCTTTATTACTCCTCTTTTCCAACTAACTCAGGTTCCTGAGCGTAGTGCGGATGTTCCGGACCAGCATAAACATGCAAATTTTTAAAAATACGGCGCCCAAGTTTATTCTTTGGGATCATTCCCTTCACAGCGTGCTCAATCACACGTTCTGGGTGCCTCTCCAACTGGGTTCGTAAATCGATCGATTTCAAACCACCGGGGTAATTTGTATGATGGTAATAAATTTTACTGTCCAAACGGGTTGGATACACGGCAACCTTCTCCGCGTTTATCACAACCACATTGGCACCCGTCACCACACCCGGTGTGTAATTGGGTTTGTGTTTTCCAATTAACAATTGGGCAATTTTTGTCGATAAACGTCCCAGATTTTGTCCTTCGGCGTCAATCAACAGCCATTCTTGTTCAACTTTTCCTTTAGGTACAAATGTTTTTCTCACTGTCTAACTCTCCATCATTCAAAGATCCCTGCTCTAAGTCACCAGACTTGAAGCTGAAATCTAAATAGATTTACTTACTGATAACGTACTTCTTTCAATACAAGTCCTGCTGCTGGTGCCAGGCCTGTTAAGGATAAGGTTCCGGTTTGGAGGCTCTCCAAAAGTATATCCGGAGAAACTTCACCCTGACCAATCTTCACAAGTACAAACACAATTCGCCGCACCATGTGGTACAAAAAAGCATTTGCACATATCTCAAACGCATAAGCCTCACCATCTTGCTGCCAGTTCAGGTCAAACACTTCCCGAATGGTGACACCCTTCTCGCTGGTTGGGCTGCCGAAAGCCTGAAAATCGTGCACGCCTATCAGCCCTTTTCCTGCTTTTTGCATCCGTTCCATGTCAAGCTCTGGCCAAACCCGCCAGGCAAAAACTTCTCGAATCGGATCTCGCACTGGCGAAGAGAATGCTTGGTACCGGTAACATCGACGCTGCGCATCAAAACGGGGATGAAAATCCTTATCAGCCATTTCAACCGATTTCACAGCCATGTCCTCCGGAAAATAATAATTGAGGGCATTTCTCAAATCTTTAAGGCTGTGCTGCCAATCAAGGTGAAAGCTAACCACCTGACCTACAGCATGAACCCCACCATCCGTGCGACCGGCAGCTAAAATACTTTTTCCCTGCCAGCCAATCTTGCGCAAGGCTGCTTCAAATTCGCTCTGCACTGTTCGTGCATCCTTCTGCCGTTGAAAGCCAGCAAATTTTGAGCCGTTGTATGAAAGAATAACTTTGTAATGTGCTAAACCCATCCGGTGATAAATCCGGGCTGGATTACTCTTCAACCAGTTCAATCAGCGCCATCTCAGCCCCATCACTGCTGCGGGGACCTAACTTCAAAATACGGGTATAACCGCCATTTCGTTTTGTATAGCGCGGACCAATATCATCAAATAATTTCTGCACGATCGGACGTGAACCATTTCCAAGTTTTGCTGAAGCCTTTCGGCGAGCGTAAACGGCTGCTGATTCTTCAAGATCCTGGCTGTTTCGAGCCAATGTGATCAATTTTTCGGCATCTGCCTGGATTGATTTCGCTTTGGGAAGCGTTGTTTTAATCCGTTCGTTTTCTAATAATTGTCGGATCATCGTTCGTCGCATGGCTGTTCTGTGCCCGCCGCTGCGATTTAAACGATATCCCTTTATTTTATGTCGCATAACTTTAACTCTCCGTTATTTCTTCCTCTTCCTCGTCCAGGAAGCCTTTCTCAACCAGCTTTTCCGTCAGCTCTACAAGGCTCTTCTCGCCAAAATTACGAATTGCGAGGATTGCTTCTTCACCTTTATCAAGGAGTTCAAGGACGTCAGCTACAGTTGTAATACCGGTACGCTTGAGTGAATTGAATACCCGGACTGTAAGATCGAGGTTTTCAATCGGCATCTCTGCCGCTTCGTTGTTGACCACAGGTTGTGGTTCCGCTTGCTCAATCGGTACGGACAACAATTCTTCACTGATCCCAGCAATAAAGCGCAAGTGATCAATTAAAATCTTTGAGGAGTCACTCATCGCCTGTTCAGGAGAAACGGTTCCATCGGTCCAAATTTCAAGCATCAGTCGGTCATAATCCGTACTCTGACCAACGCGTGCAGAACCAATTGTCCAATTAACCTTTCGAACAGGTGTGAAGATCGCATCAACCGGTAGCTCGCCAATGGGCAGATTATCGTTACGATCATTTGCTGGCAAATAACCGCGACCGCGTTCTACCGTCAGGTCCATCTCAAGATCGACCTTACCGCTGTCAACTGTAAACAAATACAGATCCGGGTTGACAATTTCAACCTCAGGCGGGCAGATAATATCCGCTGCTGTGACGGTACCTTCACCGCTAACTTCCAGATGCAAATGTGCTACCTCAACATCAAACAAGATCATACGCAATTGTTTTAACTGCAGAATAATCTGAATGACATCTTCCCGCACACCCTCAATTTCACTGAACTCGTGCAGTACATCCTTAATGCGTACAGATGTGATCGCTGCACCTTCCAGGGAAGAAAGTAAGACTCGGCGCAGGGCATTACCAATGGTCGTACCAAAGCCGCGTTCAAGCGGGCTGATTGCGAATTTGCCATAATTCCGAGCTTCTGCAACTCGTTCAACTTTAGGTTTTACCATATTCATTATTCCAGACACGTCATACCCCTTACCAGTGCATCCTTTTGCACTAACCAGTGAGCCACTTTATCGTGAGTAGTATTCAACGATAAGTTGTTCATTCAAATTGCCGTCAATTTCAGCACGTTCGGGTAAACGGATAACACGGCCAGTTAGCTTGTCTACATCAGAATCAACCCATGCTGGTGGTGTGCGCGTTTCCTCAGATTGCCTTAGCGTCTTAAAATACGTGTTTTGTTTGGAATTTTCCTTAACCAAAACTGTATCACCGGGTTTAAGAATGGTTGAAGCAATGTCATTATTGCGACCATTGACCATAAAGTGACCATGATTCACCAATTGGCGAGCCTGGCTTCGACTTTCGGCAAAACCCGAGCGATAAACAACATTATCCAAACGAGATTCGAGAACCTGCAATAAGTTTAAGCCCGTCAAACCCGGCTTACTCTGAGCGTCTCGGAAATAACGTCTGAATTGACGTTCAAGCACGCCGTAAATTCGTTTTGCCTTCTGCTTCGCGCGTAATTGGCGCTGATAGTCAGATTCACGACCTCTTCGTCCACTAAAACGTCCATGTTCCCCAGGGGGATAGGCTCGTTTTTCAAAAGAACATTTCGGGGTGAAACAACGTTCACCTTTCAAAAATAATTTTTCACCTTCACGCCGGCATAATTTACACGCCGGACCAGTATATCTTGCCATTTATTCCTCTCTTAATCTTATTACTAAACGCGGCGTCGCTTTGGTGGTCTGCATCCGTTATGCGGTACTGGAGTCACGTCCTCAATAGAACGCACGGTAATCCCCATACCTTGCACAGCACGGATGGTCGCTTCACGACCAGGGCCAGGGCCTTTGATGATCACATCAACTTCCTGGATACCAAAGCTTTGTGCTGTTTTCATGACCTGTTCTGTTGCCAAACGTGCAGCAAAGGGGGTACTCTTGCGAGAACCCTTGAAACCAGCTGCCCCAGCGCTTCCCCAACATACCGTATTACCTTGCTGATCTGTCACAGTAATAATCGTGTTATTGAAAGAAGCCATCACATGCACCTGGGCAGTTGACATCTGGCGTTTAATTTTGCGGGATCCACTTGTTCGCCGCGTTTTTTGTGGTTTTTTAGCCATAGTACCTCACTAATTCAATCTCTTTACCCATCCAAATTTGCTTCTCGCCGCGGGGAGAAAGGAAGGAGAACCCCAGAAGCATACCTGGAAGGAATTCGCTATAATAACTATTTCTTGCCAACACCACGACGTCGGCCGCGTCCTGCCACAGTCTTCTTCGGACCCTTACGGGTTCGGGCATTGGTCTTGGTTCGCTGACCATGCACGGGTAATCCGCGTCGGTGACGCAGACCGCGATAGGTCCCGATTTCGATCAGGCGCTTGATATTCATTTGTACTTGCCGGCGTAAGTCACCTTCGACAGTGTAACTGCTGGCAATATAATCGCGCATTTTCGAAACATCATTATCTGATAGGTCACGAACGCGTGTGTCAGGATCAACACCAGTCGCTTCAATAATTTCATTTGCCCGGGTTGGGCCAACGCCATAAATATATCTCAGACCAATCTCAACGCGCTTGTCGCGAGGCAGGTCAACACCTTCAATACGTGCCATAGTATAAATTCCTTATCCTTGTCGCTGTTTATGTTTCGGATTTTCACAAATCACATACAATCGCCCATTGCGTTTCACAATCTGGCATTTTGCACAGCGTTTCTTTATTGATGCTGATACTTTCATTTCTAACTCCTCAATCTTGCTGCAAAGTTATTATTATACTTGCTACAATTAAGTTCGTCCAGTTTTATAAGTCTATAAAAGCGTTAAAATCTCTGGTCCATTGGCAGTTACAGCCACTGTATGCTCAAAATGAGCTGTCATTGAGCCATCAGCAGATGCAACCGTCCATTCATCATCCTTGACAATTGTCCTGGATGTACCTGCTAAAACCATGGGCTCAAGGGCAATCGTCATCCCTTCCCTGAGCCGCATGCCTTTGCCAGGCCTACCGTAATTGGGCACCTGTGGTCCTTCATGCATTTTTCTGCCCACGCCATGCCCGGTATAAGTTCGCGTGATGTAAAAACCCTGGCTTTCGACAAAGGTTTCTACAGCGTAGCCAATATCACCAACCGTATTTCCCGGCACCATTTTTGAAACGGCAATATCCAACGCTTGTTTGGTCACTTCAAGCAATCGTGTTGTCTGGGGATCAATCTCACCGACAGCCACAGTAACTGCCATGTCACCAACAAAACCCTGGTAGACAGTTCCTGCATCCATGCTGATGATGTCGCCTTCGTTAAGTACACGTTTACCAGGAATGCCGTGTACCAGCTCCTCATTTACACTGGCGCAGATGCTCGCTGGATAGGGGTAAGGACCCGGATAATTTTTAAAGGGCGAATAAACACCATACTTCTTTTGAACGGATTCAAAAATTTCGTTCAATTCGGCCGTGGTTACGCCAGGTTTCACCATATCAACTGCCGCATACAATGCTTCAGCATTGATCCGGCCAGCCTCTCGCATAATATCAAGCTCAAAAGATGATTTGATATTGATTGATTTTTCAAAGGATACCATTTAAACCGCCTCGATCATTTTCATAATATCTGCAAAAACATCGTCAATGGATTGCGTCCCATCGATCTCGACCAAAATATCCTTATCCCGATAATAGGCAATCAAAGGCGCTGTTTGCTCATTGTAAACTTCTATTCGATGACGAACGGTACCAGGTTTATCATCTTCACGTTGATAGAGCTGCGACCCATCAATGTCATCAATCCATTTAACAGTTGGTGGGTTGAATTTCTCGTGATACACACGTCCTGAGGGGCTCATCCAGCGGCCGCTCAATCGCTCAACAAGAACATCATCCGGAACTTTGATGAATGGCACAAGATTGACCTCGCCTTCAAATTTCTCAATCAGGGAGTCCAATGCCTCCGCTTGGTCATCCGTACGGGGAAAACCATCAAGAACTGCCCCAACTTCACAATCAGGTCTTGAAAGCCGTTCTTCAACCATGCGAATGGTAACATCGTCAGGCACTAACTCACCCTGATCCATATATTGCTGTGCCAGTTTCCCAAGTTCTGTTTCATTCTTCAGATTCTCACGAAAGAGATCACCTGTCGAAACATGAACCAAATCCAGTTCCTGGGCTAAGCGTTTTGCCTGGGTGCCTTTTCCAGCCCCTGGAGGTCCTAACATTACAATATACATCGGTGCCATAATTTTCGTCCTCAGCTGATCAAGCGGTCGTCATAACCGTGCATCTTCAGATCTGTTTCGATGATCTGGAAGGTGTCACGAACAACACCAACTACAATCAATAAACCTGATGAGGAAACAAGGAAAATATTTCTCTGCTGCAAACCTTCTGGTAAGAATAAACCCAGAATATAAGGCATTGCAGCTACCAAACCAAGGAATAAAGCACCTGGCAATGTAATTCTGCGTTGAACCTTTGTCAGGTAACGTTGGGTTGGGCCGCCGCGAGCGACACCCGGGATTTGCGCACCTTGTTTCTTTAAGTTCTCACCATAATTCTGTTGTGCAAACAGGATATCTGTGTAGAAGAAGGTGAAGAGCACAACCATAGTAAAGAACAAAATTGGATAGATAACACCTTCACCACTCAACACACTTTGAATCCACGCTGCAGCGTTTCTAAGCCACTCCACGTTTGAATTGTTGAAAAAACTCGCCAAAATCGTCGGGAATGTCATAATGGATTGAGCAAAGATGATCGGGATCATACCAGCCATATTGACCATCAAGGGTAAGCTGCTCTTTACAGGCATGGACATTCTGCTGCCAACACGGCGGCCGGGGAACATGACAGGAACATGGCGGCGTCCTTGCTGAACGTAGACCACTGCAAAAATGGTCACGACAAGCAAAGCCACCACGATAAAGATCAGCCACCAATAATTCGGGTCACTCAATAAGCGATACAGGTTTTGTGGGATTTGTGACACAATACCCGCAAAGATGATCAGCGATAAACCTTGCTGCCTGATTCCAAACTCTGAGATTAACTCACCCAGCCAAACACCAAACATGGTGCCAGCCATCATAGAAATAACCGTTGCCAGGGTTGGGATCAATACATCACCAGAAAAGCCAAATTGAGCAACCACCGATTGACCTAAGATAGCATTAAAGATATTGATCTGACCAACAGCAGACAATGCTGCCATCGGTACTGTTAAAATAATTGTCCACTTTTCCATCCAGCGACGACCTTCTCGGGGATCATCTTGCATTTTTCGCTCTAACGCGGGGATGATCGGGATCAAGAGCTGGAGAATAATTTGGGCGGTAATATAAGGGTATACACCCATCGCGAGCACCGAGAAATTCGATACCGCACCACCAGACAGCATGTCAAGTAAATTGATCAAGCCACCCGCTGCGCCACCGGTTTGGGTCAATTGTGCAACCAGTGTCCGGTCAATACCGGGTACCGGGACATTTGATGCCAAACGATAGATGGCAAGTAAGGCTAAGGAAATAATTAATTTCCGCCGAATGTCATGTGATTTCCAAAGGTGACGCCAAGCCGACCGCTTCATATTCAGGTCTCCTTCATTGCCTCAAAGACAAAATTTACTCCTGGACGATTTCCACACTGCCGCCAGCGCCTTCAACCTTTTCTTGCGCGCTTTTTGTTATGGCGTGTGTTTTGATTTTTAGAGCCACAGACACATCACCACGGCCAAGGATCTTGACAGGTTTGGAAAGGTCATTAACCAATCCCGACTCGAGCAAAACCTCGGGGGTAATTTCTGTGTCTGCCTCAAACTGCGCCAAATTTTCCAGGTTCACTTCCGCATACCGTACACGGTTAACAACGTTCATACCTTCACCACGTTTAAAGGGAAGCTTCCTAAAAAATGGAAGATTGCCGCCCTGGTGATACAGAGGAACGCCGCCGCCTGCACGAGAATTTTGGCCTTTCATGCCGCGCCCGCAGGTTTTTCCCTGTCCTGCAGCGGTACCGCGTCCAACACGGTTTTTATCTTTACGTGCACCTTCGTTTGGTTTTAAATCATGTAATTGCATAATAACACCTATGCCTCTTCAACCACGACCAGGTGGGACACTTTGTTAATCATGCCTCGTACGGCATCATTATCAACCTGTACCACGGTCTGATTAATTTTCTTGAGGCCCATTGCTTTTAATGTTGCCTTTTGTCGTTTTGAGTACCCAATTGGGCTCTTGACAAGGGTAACTGATAATTTAACTTCTTTTTTCTTAGCCATTTGTCTCTCGCTCCCAATAAGGTTTAATCGCATCAAGAGATTTTCCGCGATGCGCTGCTTGTTCTGCGGGTGACTTCAACTGGTCAAGTGCATTAAAGGTCGCACGAACAACATTTAAAATGTTTTTGCTTCCCAATGACTTGGTTAAAATATCATGAACACCTACAGCCTCCAATACCGCACGCACACCACCGCCAGCAATAACTCCGGTGCCGGTGCTGGCTGGGCGCAATAAAACCTTCGCACCGCTCTGCTTCCCAATGACCTCATGGGGAATTGAGGTACCATTCAAGTTAACCTTGTGCATGTTTTTGCGTGCCCTATCGCTTGCCTTACGAATAGCATCGGGAACAGCGTTTGCTTTTCCCATGCCGAAGCCAACGCGGCCGGCATTGTCGCCAATCACCATAACCACCCGGAAAGAAAACCGGCGGCCGCCCTTTACAACTTTGGCTACTCGTGCAATATCAATAACGCGTTCATCAAATTGATTCTCGTTTTGGTAGTCCGACATATTCGCCTCTTTCCTAGAAATCCAAGCCGCCTTCACGGGCAGCATCAGCCATGGCTTTCACACGGCCAATATACTTGTATCCACCACGGTCAAAAACAACCTGGTTGATTCCTGCTTCTTTAGCGCGTTCAGCGATCGTCTGACCTACCTTTTGCGCCTTTTCCATATTTGACAGCCCTTCCATATCAGGGCGCAATTCCGCATCAATGCTCGACGCTGAAGCCAGTGTAACACCCTGCACATCATCAATTACCTGTGCATAAATCTCAGATGAACTGCGAAAAACATTCAATCGCGGTCGATCTGGTGTGCCAAAGATATTCTTACGCACACGACGATGTCGGCGTAAACGAGCCTCATTCCGTGTTTTCTTTGCCATATTATTTCACCTTCAAACTTTATAGTGCAGTCTTGCCGGCTTTACCCGGTTTACGGCGTACATATTCACCCTGATAGCGAATACCTTTGCCTTTGTAGGGTTCAGGTGGGCGAATCTTTCGAATATTCGCAGCAACCTGGCCGACAGCCTGTTTATCATAACCAAGAACTTTAATCTGGCGTGTTTTCAAATCCGCTTCAAAGCTGATCCCTTTAGGGGGTTCAACAACAACGGGGTGTGAATAACCAACATTGATAACCAGATTATCGCCATTCATCTCAGCGCGGTACCCCACGCCTTCAATCTCCAACACTCGTTCAAAGCCTTTGCTAACACCAACCACCATGTTATCAATAACTGTTCTTGTTGTGCCATGTAAGGCACGATGCATAGGTTGATCGGTGGGGCGCTCAACAAGAATCGATCCATCCTCTTGTTTGATGCTGATCTCAGGATTAAAGGTAAATTCCATTTCACCTTTAGGTCCTTTGACCTTGACATTAGCACCGTCGATTTTTACTTCAACGCCTGCTGGCACTTCAATCGGTAAACGTCCAACTCGAGACACGTCTCGTTCCTCCTATAGCGCCAGGCGCTACCATATTTTGCACAATAATTCACCACCCACGCCCATTTTCCTAGCGCGTTGGCCTGTCATAACACCCTTGGGGGTGGACAAAATTGCCACACCAATGCCCGAAAGCACCCAGGGGATATCCGTTTTCTTGGTGTAAATCCGGCACCCAGGTCGGCTTACACGTTCAAGTCCCGTGATCAATGGCCGACGGTGACGTCTCTCACCAATATATTTCAAACGAATTCGTAATACTTTTTGATAAGGTTGATCACCATCAACGACGTCGTAACTTTCAACATAGCCCTCTTCTGTAAGAATTCGAGCAATTTCTGCTTTAATCTTTGAACTGGGCATGCTTACCAGCGTTCCGTTGCTTATAGCAACGTTCCGGATACGGGTCAACATATCAGCAATAGGGTCTGTAACATTCATAAATAATACCTCCGCCGATCTACCACGACGATTTGGTTACACCAGGAATTTTTCCTTGCAGGGCTAATTCCCGAAAACAAATACGGCACAAACCAAACTTGCGAATATAACCTCTGGGACGCCCACAGCGTCGGCATCGGTTAACAACCTGATTGGGATATTTCCGCCGCTTCTCGCGATATATCATACACTTTTTAGCCATACTATCCTTTCCTGAACGGCATTCCAACTTTTGTTAATAACGCACGAGCCTGATCATCATTCTCAGCCGTTGTCACAATTGTGATTTCCATACCTCGAACTGTCCCGACATCATCGTAATTGATCTCAGGGAAAATCAATTGCTCTTGCAAGCCCAGTGTGTAGTTTCCACGTCCATCAAATGAGTCTGGGGAAATTCCTCGAAAGTCACGTACACGGGGCAGCGCAACATTGACCAGACGATCCAAAAACGCCCACATTCGGTCACCACGCAGTGTTACCTTGGTGCCAATCACGCGACCTTCTCGTAATTTGAAGTTCGCAATCGATTTTTTAGCTTTGGTAACAACAGGACGCTGTCCTGTGATTGTTGTCAAATCCCGTACTGCTTCATCGAGCGCCTTTGGGTTATCGATCGCTTCACCAACGCCGATATTTAACACAATCTTCTCAATATTTGGGATCTGCATCACATTTTCGAGGTTCAATTCCTCAAAAAGGGCTGGTGCGATCTCTTCCTTATATATTTCTTTTAATCTGTTCATTTATAACTCCAAATGGCAATCCACTAATCAATTTTCGTGCCACTGCGTTTTGCAATTCGAACCGGTTTTCCATCTTTCCGTTCAAGCCGGACTCGAGTGGGCTTGCCGTCCTTAGGATCCACAAGCATCACATTTGAGATCGCAATAGGTGCCTCAAATTCAATCTTACCTGCCGGTATGGTCTTGCCACCGGACTGCGTCTGGGGTTGATGTTTGATGCGAATATTCACACCCTGAACAACCACACGTGATTCATCCGGAATGACCCGAATAACTTCACCCACAGTGCCTTTATCTTTACCGCTGACGACAATAACTCGGTCGCCTTTTCGTATCTTCTGCTTCATCTCATAACTCCTATTAACCTGGCTATAGAACTTCAGGTGCCAGTGAAACGATCTTAGTGAAGCCCTTTTCACGAAGCTCACGAGCAACAGGCCCAAAGATACGTGATCCACGAGGGTTTACGCCATCATTGTCAAGGATAACAACAGCATTATCATCAAAACGTATGCTGGAGCCATCTTCACGGCGCCACTCTTTTGAAGCCCGTACAATAACTGCCTTCACAATCTCACTCTTCTTGACAGTGGCTTGAGGTGTGGCACTTTTTACCGTACCAACAACAATGTCACCGACATAGCCATAACGTTGGCGAGAACTGCCGGTAATGTGAATAACCAGCATAAGTTTTGCGCCGGTGTTATCGGCAACTTTCATCACAGTTTCTTGTTGAATCATGGCCTAAACTCCTAATTCCTCAACAGTATCGTCTTGAGACCGTTCTTCAACTCGTAGGATTTCTTCCACAACCCAATATTTCGTTCGTGAAATTGGCTTACTTTCTACAATTCTCACTTTGTCACCAGGTGTGGCACCAAGCTCATCGTGTACTTTAAATGTTTTTGCTGTGCGGACAACCTTACGGTATAAAGGGTGTCTGAAAACGCGTTCCACTTCAACCACAACGGTTTTTTCCATCTTATTACTGACAACAGTTCCAACCAATCGACGTCGATTGTTCATGCTTCACTCTCCTCAGCTGTCTCAGCCAATTGTCGTTCTCTCATGATGGTCTCCATCCGAGCAATATCCCGACGCACAATACGAATTCTAGTGGTATCGGTTAACTGACCGGTGATTGTTTGGAACCTGAGGTTCAGCAACTCGTGACGAGCTTCCGTAAGCTGTTCTTCTAATTCAGCATCTTTTAATTTACGAATTTCTGCTGCTTTCATTATTACGCTTCTCCTGCCACATCACGCGAGACGATCTTTGTCTTCACGGATAATTTATATTTTGCACGGAGGAGCGCCTCTTTGGCGGTTTCCGGATCCGTGCCGCCTACTTCAAACATAATACGACCTGGCTTGACAACTGCAACCCAGTATTCGACGGGTCCTTTACCCTTACCCATTCGGGTTTCTTGAGCTCGCTTGGTATAAGGTTTGTCCGGGAAAATTCGGATCCACACCTTACCACGTCGTTTCATTTCATGGACGATAGCACGACGTGCAGCTTCAATTTGTCGAGCACTGACCCAACCCGGCTCTAAAGCCTGTAAGCCAAATTCTCCAAAGGAGACGTCAGAGCCGCGGTAGGCTTTACCCGTCATGCGACCCCGCATTTGCTTACGATACTTCACTCGTTTTGGCATTAACATAATGACTTCCTCACTAACTGCCGGACGCCCTTGCCGGCATTTTTTTACTCACTGACATAGACGCCTTCAGTGGATTCTGCTTCCTCTTCCACCTGAGGCATGATCTCACCTTTATAAATCCAAACCTTGATACCAATTTGTCCATAGGTTGTCAGGGCTTCTGTTTGGGCGTAATCAATATCGGCACGAAGCGTCTGCAAAGGCACACGTCCCTCTCGCAACCAAACGCTGCGGGACATTTCAGCGCCGCCTAAACGGCCAGAAACCATTACCTTGACGCCTTCAGCGCCCTGGCGCATTCCTTGCTGAATTGCGCGCTGCATTGCCCGTCGGTAGCTGATTCGGCGAACAAGCTGACCTGCAATATTTTCAGCGACAAGATAAGCATCCAAATCGGGAGTCTTGATCTCTTTGACTTCAAGATCAATTTTCTCACCTGTGAGTGCTTCCAAATCACTTCGCAGATCCTTCACATTTTCGCCGCCGCGCCCGATCAAAATACCAGGTTTTGCTGTGTGGACAAAAATTTTCACTTTACCAGGAAAACGTTCGATTTGAATATCAGAAACGCCTGCTCGGTCATTCTTCTCGCGGATCAATTTGCGGATCGCAAGATCCTGGTGCAGTTGATCTTGAAAATCGATGCCTTCTGCAAACCAGCGTGCTTTCCAAGGCTTATTAATTCCTAATCGAAATCCAGTCGGATGTACTTTACGACCCATAATTACTCCTGGCTCTTCTCAATAATAGTATCCAGCATTTTTTTACTCCATTTCTCGCAAGATCACTGTGACATGAGACTTCCGTCGCAGTATCGGCTTAAATCTGCCTCGTGCGCCAAAACGCCGCCATTTTCGGGTAGGTGCTTCGTCTGCAAAAATCTTGTGCACATACAGATCATCTCTTGAGACACCAAAATTTTCCTCTGCATTGGCGATTGCTGATTGGATCAGCTTATGAACCGGTTTTGCAGCCTTGTTTGGTATAAACTTCAAAATTGTCAACGCCTCTTCCGCAGGTTTACCACGGACCAGATCAACCACAAGACGGGCTTTCTGGGCTGACGTATCAAGATTACTTAATTTCGCTCGAATATCAGTAGCCATTTCTCATTACCCTTCTTATTTCTTGGCGCGCTTTTCAGCTCGACCAGCGACAACGTGGCCACGGAAAAATCGTGTTGGGGCAAATTCACCCAGACGATGACCGACCATGTTTTCAGTGATGTAGATCGGCACATGACGACGTCCATCATGAACGGCAATGGTATGACCTACCATCTGGGGGAAAATCGTACTGGCACGACTCCAGGTGCGGATAACTTTCTTTTCACCTTTGTCGTTCATCGTTTCAATTTTCTTCAATAACTTCGGGGCGATATAGGGCCCCTTCTTCAGCGATCGCGACATAATTGCGTCCTCTTTCTCGCTATACTAATCGATTACTTACGTCGCCGTTTCGCTTGTGAGCGATGGCGAACAATGTATTTGTCTGTTCGTTTGTTATGTCGGGTCTTCTTGCCCAAAGTGGGTTTACCCCAGGGACTCTTCGGACCAGGCATACCAATTGGCGATCGTCCTTCACCACCACCATGTGGATGGTCGCGGGGACTCATCGCAGAACCGCGTACTTCAGGACGTCGACCCATATGGCGTTTGCGTCCAGCTTTGCCAAGTTTAATGTTTGAATGATCCACATTGCCTACCTGGCCAATGGTTGCCCGACAATTTTGCAAAACAAGTCTGACCTCTCCCGATGGCAATCGCACCTGTACATATTTGCCTTCTTTTGCAAGCAGTTGCGCTGAGGTTCCTGCTGAACGGACCATCTGGCCGCCCTTACCGGGTTGCAATTCAATATTGTGAATTGTTGTGCCGACAGGAATGTTCGCCAGGGCCATGCTGTTGCCAGGACGAATATCGGCAACCTCACCGGATAAAACCTTATCGCCAACCATCAAGCCAACAGGAGCGACAATGTAGCGCTTCTCACCGTCTGCATAGTGCAATAAAGCTAAACGGGCAGTCCGGTTTGGATCATATTCAATGGCCGCAACTGTCGCAGGTACTTCAAGCTTATCCCGCTTGAAATCCACCAATCGGATATAACGCTTATGAGCACCACCACGATGGCGAACAGTTATCCGGCCGTACATGTTTCGTCCAGAACGCTTTTTCAATGGAACAATTAATGAACGTTCCGGCGTTGTCTTGGTAATCTCTTCAAAAGTGTAGCTGGTCTTATGACGAGTACCGGGTGTTTTTGGTTTATATACTTTTACTGCCATTACTCCACCCCTTCAAAAATCGGGATGCGCTCGCCTTCAGCTAGGGTCACGATTGCTTTTTTATAAGCGCTTGAGCGAGTCCGCATTCGACGGTTTCGCATGCTTCGTGATTGTTTGGCGGGCACGATCATTACATTAACTCGTTCTACCTTGACATCGAAAATCGTTTCAATTGCATCTTTGACGCTTGTTTT
This sequence comes from Anaerolineaceae bacterium, assembly GCA_016841525.1. Taxonomy (GTDB): domain Bacteria; phylum Chloroflexota; class Anaerolineae; order Anaerolineales; family Anaerolineaceae; genus Brevifilum. The sequence goes on along the minus strand of JAENYZ010000002.1, from coordinate 301,669 downwards.
GGTTGCATCAAGATCAACTTCAAACACATATTGGTTCAAATATGAAGACTGATAATTCGATTTCTCGGTAACGATCGGTCGGCGGATGATGTCAAATACTGATTTTTTCATGATTCCTTCCTACCTATCCGAGATAAGCTTCAATTACATCCAGTGACGCAACGGGCATGACAATATTTTTATAACCCAAAAGATCACGGATATTTAAATAACTGGCTATCAGGGTCTTTACATTGGCGAGGTTGGCACAAGCCTTTTTTACATCGCTGTATTCCGGGCTGTTTTCTGGGATCACCAATAAAACGGTGCTCTCGCCTGCAACTGCCTGGAATACTTCTGCCATTTTACGGGTCTTCACTTCATCCAATTTGAACTCATCCATCATGATGATTTCGCCTTCTGAAGCTTTTACTGTTAAAGCAGACCGTAAAGCAGCCCTGCGCATCTTTTTAGGCATTGCCTTTTCGTATGAGCGTGGTTTGGGGGTAAAAATTTTACCGCCGCCAACCCATTGCGCAGCTCGGATAGAGCCTTGCCGGGCACGCCCTGTACCTTTTTGGCGCCAGGGTTTACGACCACCACCGGAAACTTCACTTCGACCTTTTGTCGAATGCGTCCCAAGGCGGCTGTTGGCCATCTGCCTGACATATGCCTGATGCATCAAATCAACTTTTACTGGGGCTTCAAAAATTGCAGCAGGTAGATCTACCGTGCTGACTTTTTTACCCTGCATGTTGAAGACATCAACTTCCATGATTACTCAACTCCCATTACTGGCTATCGCCCAACCGGGCTTCTTATTGTTTCCGGGCAGGCTTGATTACTACCATGCCGCCCTTTGGGCCTGGCACAGAGCCATCAACTGCTAATAAATTACGTTCCGGGTCCACCAACACTACGCGAACATTCGACGATGTCACGATCTCGTTTCCCATTCGCCCAGGGCCACGTTTGCCTTTCCAAACACGACCGGGGGTCGTGCCGGAGCCCAGGGAACCGGGTGCGCGCCATCGGTCTGACTGACCGTGTGTTTTCGGACCACCTGCAAAACCGTATCGTTTCACCACACCGGCGAAACCACGGCCCTTGCTGGTTCCGATAATATCTACATGTTCGTCCTTTTCAAAGACGTCAGCCTTTAGCTGGTCGCCTTCCGAGACGTCTGGAGATTTCGTCTTAAATTCTCGTAGTACTTTTAATGGTGGCAAATTATTGCGTTTGAGGTGTCCGAGCTCCCCCCGAGTTAAACGATCAGGTTTCACCTCTTCGAACCCAATTTGAACCGAAGAATAACCATCCTTTTCATCGGTCTTAACCTGGGTTACATAACAAGGCCCAGCTTCGATGAGTGTTACGGGGAACGCAGCCCCATTTTCATCGAAAACCTGGGTCATACCAACTTTTCGTCCAATTAGCCCTTTAAACATATTCGATATTCTCCTGTTACAAATTATTTTGACGAGACTGTCAGCCTGGGCACGGCTGCATCATCTCCGACCGCAGCACAGTCAACCTTTCCTCCGCGACCCTTCCGTATTCTTTGGGACTACGGCAAGAAATGTTCTTATGCCACCTTAAAAGTTGGGCTTTAAGCCCAAACCTGCCTATTTTACCATCTTAAGGTAAGTTTGCCAAGTATCAATTTTTATTGATTCCCTGCAGCTGAATTTCAATTTTGTCGGAATTCACCCGCAGGCAACCCTACGACACAAATGCTAAATCTTAATTTCGATATCGACGCCAGCCGGCAAATTCAGGCGCATCAACATATCAATGGTTTTTGAGTCCGGGTCCATAACATCAATCAAACGATTGTGAGTTCGGATCTCAAAATGCTCCTGCGAGTCTTTATCGATAAATGGTGAACGCATCACTGTGAATCGTTCAATTTTGGTTGGCAAGGGTACCGGACCAGCAACCTGTGCGCCGCTGCGCTCAGCTGTTTCCACAATCCGCCTTGCAGATTGATCGATGACTCGATGATCATAAGCCTTCAGACGTATACGAATCTTTTGTTTAGCCATAATGTTTTCCTAATAAACCTTACTCAATAATCTTTGAGATAACGCCAGCACCTACCGTCAGACCACCTTCGCGGATTGCGAACTGTGAACCGTTTTCCAATGCCACTGGCACAATCAGCTCTACTTCAATGGTCACACGATCGCCAGGCAAGACCATCTCAACACCTTCCGGTAATGTCACCGTTCCGGTCACATCCATCGTCCGGATGAAGAACTGCGGTCGATAACCGCTGAAGAACGCACTGTGTCGTCCACCTTCTTCTCGGGTCAAGACATATACTTCACCTTCAAACTTGGTGTGCGGTGTGATGCTGCCTGGTTTAGATACAACCATACCGCGCTCCACCTCATCTCGACCGATACCGCGCAGCAGCAAACCTACATTGTCGCCCGCCATACCTTCGTCAAGCAGTTTGTGGAACATCTCAACACCCGTTACGACCGAGTTCATGCTCTTCTCTTGCAAACCAACGATTTCCACCGGGTCTCCCGTGTGGATCACGCCGCGATCAATTCGTCCCGTCACAACCGTGCCGCGTCCCTTGATCGAGAACACATCTTCCACTGGCATCATGAAGGGTTTGTCCGTCTCACGTACCGGTTCCGGAATGTAGCTGTCTACTGCGTCCATCAACTCGATGATGCACTGGTATTCCGGTGCATTCGGATCTGTTGATTCTGACTCCAGCGCCTTCAATGCACTGCCGTGAATGATCGGAATTTCATCCCCGGGGAAGCCGTAGCCGTCCAACATCTCTCGAAGTTCCAGCTCCACCAGCTCCAACAGTTCCGGGTCATCCATCATGTCAATTTTGTTCAGGAATACCACAATGCTGGGCACTTCCACCTGGCGCGCTAACAACACGTGCTCTTTGGTTTGGGGCATGGCACCATCGGGTGCTGCCACCACCAATATCGCACCGTCAACCTGCGCTGCACCTGTGATCATGTTCTTGATGTAGTCTCGGTGCCCAGGCATGTCGATGTGCGCATAGTGCCGTTTTTCTGTCTGGTATTCAACGTGCGAAATGTTGATGGTGATGCCGCGCTCTTTTTCTTCCGGCGCATTGTCAATCGAGTAGAAGTCTCGATAATCCGCAAGTTTCTTTAATCCCTGAACCTTGGTGATCGCCGCTGTCAGCGTGGTCTTACCATGGTCAATATGTCCCATTGTTCCCACGTTGAGGTGCGGCTTTGAGCGATCAAATTTTTCCTTGGCCATTTTATAAATTACTCCTCAATCTAATAAATAATATCAAATAATAGTTTAGTATCCTGTTATTTTTTTCATAACAGCTTCTGAGACCGGTGCATAATGCTTAAACTCCATGGTAAACACACCGCGTCCTTTTGTAGCAGAACGGAGTTCAGTTGCATAACCAAACATTTCTGCTAAAGGTACTTCCGCATGAACTGCCTGGGCATTACCAGGCCGCAAATCCATGCCTAACACATTTCCATGTCGGGAGCTGATCTGTCCCAGAACATCGCCTGTGTGTTCTTCAGGTACAACAACCTCAACCTTCATAATCGGTTCGAGTAATACAGGCCTTCCCTTTGGCACGCCTTCGCGAAACGCGAAAATGGCTGCCATTCGAAAAGCCATATCACTTGAATCGACCTCGTGGTACGAACCATCAAGCAGTGTCACTTTCAGGTCCGTCATCGGGTAACCAGAAACAACGCCGCTTTCAACCGCTTCTTTGACACCCTTTTCAACAGCGGGGATAAATTCTTGTGGAATGGATCCGCCGCGGATTTCTTCATCAAATACAAAACCCGACCCACTTTCAAGGGGCTCAATTCGCAAAACAACATGACCGTATTGCCCATGCCCACCCGTTTGTTTTACAAACTTGTATTCAGATTCAGGGACAGTTCTTGTGATCGTCTCGTGGTAGGCAACACGTGGATTGCCGACATTTGCCTGAACTTTGAACTCGCGCAGCATTCTATCAACGAGAATATCCAGGTGAAGTTCACCCATACCAGAGATGATCGTTTGACCCGTTTCCTCGTCCTGCCTGACCTTGAATGTTGGATCTTCTTCTGACAGTTTCTGCAGAGCGATGCCCATTTTATCCTGGTCAGCAATGGTTTTGGGTTCAATCGCAACAGAGATAACCGGTTCAGGGAAGCTGATAGTTTCAAGAATGATATGATTCGAAGGATCGCTTAAGGTATCACCAGTGTAACTTTGCTTCAACCCCAAAATGGCGCCAATATCGCCAGGACCTAATTCATCCACATCTTCACGGTGGTCTGCATACATACGCAGCAAACGTCCTACGCGTTCTTTTTTATCCTGTGAGGTGTTTTGATAGGTGGAACCTTTTTTGATTTTGCCCGAATAAACCCGAATATAGGCTAAGCGCCCAACATATGGATCGGTCACAATTTTAAAGACCAGCGCAGACATTGGTGCATCATCTTCCGGCGGTCGTGAGACTTCTTCTTCCGTTGAAGGCTGAATGCCCACAACAGGAGGTACGTCAAGCGGGGATGGCAAATAATCAATAACGGCATCCAGCAAGGGCTGTACGCCTTTATTCTTTAAGGAAGAACCGCAATACACCGGGTAAATCTTGTTTTCCAACACTGCTTTTCGCAATACAGATTTCATTTCGTCCAGTGGGAGCGTTTTGCCTTCAAGATATTTCATGGTCAAATCATCGTCAAGTTCAACAATGCGCTCAACAAGTTCAAAACGCCTTTCCTTGACAATATCCACCATGTTTTCAGGGATTTCAGCATACCTCGGTTGGCTGCCTAATTCATCTTCAAAAAAGATCGCTTGCTCTGTCAGTAAATCAATCATACCAACAAAAGCCTCTTCCCTGCCAATCGGAACTTGCATGCCCAAAGGTTTCGCACCTAGGCGATCTTCAATGGATGCCAGCGTACGTTCGTAAGAAGCGCCAACGCGGTCCATCTTGTTAGCAAAGCAAATTCTTGGGACAGCATAACGATCAGCCTGCCGCCACACAGTCTCACTCTGAGGCTCCACACCTTGCACCGAATCAAAGACCACAACACCGCCATCCAACACACGCAAGGATCGCTGAACTTCAGCAGTGAAGTCAATGTGACCGGGGGTATCAATTAAATTGATTTTGTAATCTTTCCATAAGGTTGTTATAGCAGCAGAAACAATAGTGATCCCACGCTCGCGCTCCTGCTCCATCCAATCTGTGACGGTTGTCCCCTCGTCAACTGAACCCAAACGGTAAGTCTTGCCAGTGTAGAAAAGAATCCGCTCAGTTGTCGTGGTTTTACCGGCATCAATATGCGCGATAATACCAATGTTGCGGTATCTTTCTAATGGATATTCTTGTACGTCAGGCATGACTATTCATCCAATCGGATTCAGTAAAATCACAAAGTTCTTAGAGGCGAAAATGGGAAAAAGCGCGGTTGGCTTCTGCCATACGGTGAGCTTCTTCTCGACGGCGGTATGCTGCGCCGCTGTTTGTGGCAGCATCCATCAATTCATTCGCCAGCTTTTCCGCATAGGATTTACCCGGTCGTGCCCGCGAGGCTGTGATGATCCAGCGCATCGCCAGAGTCTTCCGGCGGCTGGGGTCCACTTCCATTGGCACCTGGTAGGTCGCACCACCCACTCGTCGTGGGCGTACTTCCATCAGTGGGGAGACGTTCTTCAGTGCTGCATCGAATGTCTCTATCGGGTCTTTACCAGTGCGATCTTCAATCAAATCAAGGGCATCATACATCAGCCTTGTGGCTGTGCTCTTTTTACCTTTGATCATGATTCGATTGATCATCATCTGAACATCCAGATTCTTAAATCGAACATCAGGTGTGATTTCTCGTTTTTCTGGTGTATATCTACGCGCCATTCTTACTCCTTACATAAAACAAAAATTAAAATAGGGCAAAGCATCTAAACTATCCCCTATGAGACCGATTAAAATGCTTCGCCCTAACTTAAACGGACCAACTGGCTATTTGGGCTTTTTGGCGCCATATTTTGAGCGACCGCGTGAGCGATCCTCAACACCAGTCGAATCCAGTGTGCCGCGGACAACATGATAACGAACACCAGGCAGGTCCTTAACACGACCACCTCGCACGAGCACAACAGAGTGCTCCTGTAATTGGTGCCCTTCGCCAGGAATATAAGCCGTTACTTCCATATGGTTCGTTAATCGCACACGGGCGATCTTCCGCAAAGCGGAGTTCGGTTTCTTAGGGGTCATTGTACGCACGACCGTGCAAACACCGCGTTTCTGCGGTGCACCCTTGGGCTGACGAATACGTTTCTGCTTTTGAGAATTATACGTATACTGCAGCGCAGGTGACTTGCTCTTGTTGCGTTTCGATTTTCGGCCTTTGCGTATCAATTGGTTAATGGTTGGCACATTTGCCTCCAAATCTAAAACTAAATAATATCTTCTTCCAATAATGGAGGCCATCATCATCTTTCAAGATGGCCTCACTGCTATCCAATTTTTCCTCCAGGGACTGGCCGGTATTATAGGGCCAGCTTGAAGGTAACGAGGGATGATTCTACCATGCACCTTCGGGGTCGTCAAGCAAATTTGCTTGAATCATTTTTCCCAAAAAGTTGGCTTTAGATATCCCTCCCAATGCTGATCAGACCAGTGGGCGTGTTTGGAATTCGTGCTTTATCTTCGTCCTTACCAAAGGTGTTTATATCACCGTTATCCAGAACAGCTTCAATTGCAAGACCCAAACTTTGCATCTCTTTTACCAGAACCTTGAAGGCTGCAGGAATGCCCGGGTCTTCAATGGGTTCTCCCTTTACGATTGCCTCGTAGGTGCTCACACGACCTGTTACATCATCGGATTTCACAGTTAGCATTTCTTGCAATGTATAAGCTGCGCCGTAAGCTTCAAGCGCCCAAACTTCCATCTCACCAAAGCGCTGTCCGCCGAATTGAGCTTTGCCGCCCAAGGGCTGCTGAGTCACAAGGCTGTATGGGCCAGTTGACCGGGCGTGCACTTTGTCTTCAACAAGATGGTGAAGTTTGAGTACTGTCATCAAACCTACAGTGACAGGATGATCATAATATTCACCAGTCATGCCGTCACGCAATTTTTGTTTACCAAGGGTTGGCATGGGGCGATCAACTTCCTTCATCACCTCACGTGCCCTTACCTTTAATTCTTCTTCGCCCAGTTTTTTATCAACCTCATATCCGTAGGATTCTATCCACAGCTGAAGACAAGCATTGATAGCTGCAGTATCCTGATCGTCACGCTCCAACAAAGAAACTTCATCCGTTTCAAAGAAAGTGATCTTCTCCGGATCATAACCTTCGTCACGGAGCCATTCTTTCAATGTCACGCGGCGTGCATAGTCACGGTTTGCGCTGAATTCGTAGACATCATAACCGCGATCACCCAACCATTCTTCAAGATAAAGTAATCGTACTTCGTCATCATCCTGAATCGCATCCGGGTCATATTCTTGCTGTTTCAACCAATCCCAGGCTTTATCACCTGTGACTTCCCATGCCCTGTCGATCATCCAGGCACGGGCTAATTCAGCTTCAATTTCATATTCCGTTGCACCGTCAAAGACGGGGGTCAGGGCTCTGAAAGCAAGACGTTCGGCAGCCCAGCCAAGGTGAACTTCAAGCAGCTGACCCAGGTTCATACGACCAGGCACACTCAAAGGATTCAAAATGATCTCAATCGGACGTCCATTTTCTAGGAATGGCATGTCTTCAACAGGAACCACCATCGAGATGACACCCTTGTTTCCGTGCCGTCCAGCCATCTTGTCACCTTCCGTGACCTTTCGCCTTTGGGCAACGGACACACGGACCATCATATCCACGCCGGCTTTGAGATCGGAGTTCTCCTCACGAGTGAAGACTTTTACATCAACAACCGTCCCCTTTTCACCATGGGGCATGCGTAAGGAGGTATCTTTGACATCGCGTGATTTTTCACCAAAGATTGCCCTGAGCAGTCGTTCTTCAGGTGTCAATTCTTTTTCACCCTTTGGTGTAATTTTGCCGACAAGGATGTCATTGGGACCGACTTCTGCTCCAATGCGGATGATGCCATGTTCGTCGAGGTTGCGAATGGTCTCTTCGCCAACATTGGGTATATCCCGGGTGATCTCCTCGGGGCCAAGTTTGGTATCACGTGCTTCTACTTCGTGCTTCTCAATGTGAACAGAGGTATAGCGATCTTCCTGAACCAATTTCTCGGAAATCAGGATCGCATCCTCAAAGTTGCCGCCTTCCCAGGAGACAAAAGCTATCAGGACATTCTGCCCAAGGGCTAAATTGCCGTCAACGGATGAGGATGAATCGCCAATGATCTGCCCCTTCTTCACCCGCTGGCCTTTGATAACGGCCGGGCGCTGGTCAATACAGGTTGATTGGTTCGAACGGCGATATTTCTGCAAGTTATAAATGCGAATGTTGCCGTCGCTCTCTCGAACCTTGATCATCCGCCCGGTAACAGAAACAACTTCGCCATCTTCCTCAGCGACAACAAGCTGACCTGAGTCTATTGCAGAATGCGCTTCCATACCCGTAGAAACAATCGGGATTTCCGGTCTCACCAGCGGGACGGCTTGCGCCATCATGTTGGAGCCCATCAAAGCCCGGTTCGCATCATCATGCTCAAGGAATGGGATCAAGGCAGCGCTTACACCCACAATCTGCTGCGGTGCCACATCCATATAGTCGATTTCTTCAGGGGTGCTGATCTTGAACCCGGAGTGATAGCGGCAAGAAACACGTCGCATGAACTCATTATGTTCATTCAATGGCGCATTAGCCTGGGCAATCACAAATTTGTCTTCGCGGTCTGCGGACAAATATTGATAATCATCAGTCACAAAAGGCGTCACCAAAATCCTGTCACGTTCCAGCTTTGACAGTTTCTTAGCCAGCGCTTCTGTTATTCTTTCACCCTTCTCTGCAACCACTTCGTCAGTTTCAGGATCTTTGATATCTTCCCGCAATTCACGACCAAGGAGATCATCCGAGGGCTTGAGGGATTTAAGAACTTTGCGATAGGGTGTTTCAATAAAGCCGTATTCATTCACTGTGGCATACGTTGCCATACGACCAATCAAACCAATGTTTGGACCTTCTGGTGTCTCAATCGGGCAAATACGCCCGTAGTGCGTATGGTGCACGTCACGAACGTCAAACCCAGCGCGTTCACGGCGCAAGCCACCCGGACCTAAAGCTGACAGCGTTCGTTTGTGCCGCAGCTCGGAGAGCGGGTTTGTCTCTTCCATGAATTGGGATAACTGGCTGGATCCAAAGAATTCTCGCAGCGATGCCACAACTGGACGAATATTTACCAAACTGGTTGGTGAAACCTGATCCTGATCGCGAATTGACATACGCTCACGAATGACACGTTCCATCCGTCGCAAGCCAACACGCAGTTTATTCTGGATGAGCTCACCCACAGTTTTTACACGGCGATTGCCAAGGTGATCAATATCATCCCCGCGTTCAACGCCGTTGTTGATCTCAATCATTCGGCGAACAAGCAAAACAATATCAGACTTCGTAATTGTTCGATGACTGATCGGGATGTCCTGATCCAGTTTTTGATTTAATTTATAACGCCCGACCCTTTCAAGGTCATAACGTCGATAGTCAAAAAGTTGTTCCTCAAGGAATTCTTTTGCGTTTTCTAATGTTGGCGGGTCGCCAGGACGTAAACGTTTGAAGAATTCAATCAAAGCTGCCTGTGCAACTGTCTTCCCATCAGATAGGTCCCAGTCAGGTTCCTGGTTGATGGATGAAGCGATGAAAGGTCGATCTGGATTGTTATCGACATCTTCAAACAACGCCATCAATTCTTCATCAGAGCCAGTTTTGATTGGGCTGTCTTCTAATGGTATTCCGTCATCAACTTCAGCCAGGGCACGCAAGAACACCGTGATCGGTGTTGTTCGGCGTCGGTTAAATTTAATAATGATATAATCATGCTTGCGGGTTTCAAATTCCATCCAGGCGCCGCGGTCAGGGATCATCTTTGCTGTTGAAAGGTAGCGCCCGGTTGCTCGGTCAAGCTCTCGTTCAAAATACACACCAGGTGATCGGATCAACTGATTGACCACAACACGCTCGGTGCCGTTTATAATGAAGGTACCCTTGGGGGTCATCTCGGGGAAATCACCCATGAAAAGGTCCTGTTTGATCGGTTCAGGGATTTCTTTTCCTTTTAATAACACGGTCACATATAAAGGTGACGCATAAGTTAAGTCACGCTCAAGGCATTCCTCAATGGTATTCTTGGGGTCTTCGTACCAGTACTTAAGATCCCACTCTTTTGAAAAGTCATCACCTGTGGGGAAATATAACTGCATTCCCTTGTTGTAAGATTCGATCGGGGAAACTTCTGCGAATAAACTATGAAATCCTTCTCGCTTAAGCCGCTCAAAGGAATCCATTTGGACTTGTATTAATTTCGGTAAGTCTAATCCAACCGGAATACGTCTGTATGATTTGACGGGCAATAAATCTGCCATTAAACTCTCCTGGGAAACTATGGTTGCCGGGATTTTGACATAAAAAACATCTGTTTAAATAGATTAATCAGCGCAAAGCGCAAGTTATCATTATAGCAAAATGAAACACAAGAGTCAAGCAAAGTTGATTTTTTCTGTTATGAATCTTGATTTGTTCAAACTCCCTCTCAAAGCAGATAATTTCACAATTTGATTTTACCTAAAAATCCCGTTTCTGAAGCAGGGGTATTCTACCCCATTTATTCGATAAATGCATTGGTTTATTGATAAATATCTCCGCAGTGTAACTCATTTTTCAAAAACCGCTTTGTTAATTTATTAACAGCGGGAAAAGTATGGGACTTTGGGATTGCAAGCTTCTATAAACTTGCAATTCTTGATAATCTGAACTTCACTTATGAACAAACGGCATACTTTTAAGCACAGCAGCAGGCTTATACTTTAGCTCAGACACAGACCAATAGCGAATCCTAAATCGCCACTGCATCATTTCTTGCAATCATAGATGCTAAGGCACAATCTCCAAAGCCAATTCTGCCATAGCTAAAAAGCCCTGCTCGCGCTGCTGGTGGGATGCATTTTCACCAGTCTGGATATTGTCACTCACCGTCAGAATTGAAAGCGCCCTGGTATTGAAACTTGCTGCCAGGCTGTAAAGCGCACTTGTTTCCATCTCCACCACCATGATGCCGAATTTTTCCAGGATCTGCCACCAATCGGGATTCTCATCATTGTAGAACACGTCCGAGCTCAAGATACCACCCACATTAACCTTCAAGCCTCGCGCCTGTGCCGCTTGCCAGGCTGAAAGCAATAAATCAAAATTAGCGCTGGGTGCAAAGTCAATCCCATTAAATGCCAACTTGTTCATTTGAGAATCCGTTGACGCTGTCATCGCCAGGACAATATCCCCAATCTTTAAATCTTTTTGGATCGCGCCACAGGTGCCAACACGGACTAAATTTTCCACCTGATAGTCGACAATCAGCTCATGGACATAGATCGAATGCGAAGGCATCCCCATGCCGGTACCCATCACTGAAACGCGTTTGCCTTTGTATGTTCCCGTATACCCATACATTCCCCGCACCTGGTTGAAGCATTCAGCCCCATCCAGAAGTTGTTCAGCAATGAATTTTGCTCGCAAGGGATCGCCTGGCAAGAGAATGCTCTTTGCAATCTGACCATCTTTAGCACCGATATGTAAACTCACAGCCACCTCCAGTGTAGATTGATTAATACTTGAATAATTTTAGTATACTCTGTCAGGCTGTTCTACACATAGAAGACAAGGCCTTAATTCCAGGAATTTAATCGCCAATTAGGTACCCGGAGAATTAATAATCAATGGCAAGATCGGGTCATAAAAGGTTTTTACTGTGATTAATTTTATTTCATTCCTATCCTTATGAACGCAAAACAAACCCATCTCAAACCAAAACCTTTCCCTAAGAGAAAAAATCCCAAATAGAATTAATTTATAAACAAAAACGTCAAACGTAAAATGTCAAGAAAGGAAAAACATGGATCTATCAACAATGATGAAATCGCAATGGAATCAATTGCGAGGCAAAGCTAAAGAAAAATGGGGAGAATTGACCGACGATGATCTGGATAAGGTCTCAGGTCAATTTGACCAATTGGTTGGTGTCATCCAGGAGAAATACGAGATAACACGCTCAAAAGCAGAATCAGAAGTTAACGAATTTCTGACTGGCAAAGAATAACTCTCTCAAAACTGAACGATTTAATTTTTCTGTTCAAATGATAAATTAATTACATCGGTTTGGTTCAATACATCACCATAGAGATGCTACCCAAGTGTCTCTATGGTTTTTAAGATCTGGTTTTCATCAATTTAATCAAAAAACAGTGTAATGAAAAACAAACCACAATTGCTGCTTTTAGACATTACTGGCAGTGCACTTCATCGAAGCAAAAGCGATTTCATTTAATCAATACATTTTTATATTTGTTAAAATTTTTGTAGGGGTAGGGATCTGTCCCTACCCTTCTTGGTTGAACAGTTCCAAGGTGCAATAGCAATTGAAAGTTATCCACTATTCCCGTCGTTACCCTGGTTTTAATTGACTACAAAGCCCCACATGTGGTAGGATATCAACATAATAAAATAATCATGACAGTTGAACGGGGAGCCTGATCACACAGGCTGAGAGGAAGATGCAAATCTTCGACCCGCAAGACCTGATCCGGATAATGCCGGCGGAGGGATGAGATTGCAACGACACAAACACCCTCCATAAAATGAAAGGGTGTTTTATTTTTATGAGCCCAAAACACGAAAAAATTGTCCTTTTTGCAAATGGGGAATTGCCAAAACCAAAAGCGCTTGCCAAAAAACTGGGGGATGCTGATTTCCTGATCGCAGTAGACGGTGGATTGAATCATATGATCCCCCTGAATTTAGAGCCTGACCTGATCATCGGCGACCTCGATTCGATTGATGATGCTACCTTGCAGACCTACCGAGAAAAGAAAACAGAAATTCGAAAATTCCCCACCGATAAAGACCAAAACGACCTTGAGCTTGCCATCCAGGCTGCTATCGAGATGAATCCCAAAACCATCTGGATCGTCGCTGCACTTGGAAACCGCATCGATCAAACCCTTGCCAACATCTTCTTGCTGACACGGGATGATTTGCGAGGTATTGACACCCACCTTGTCGACGGGAAAAGAGATGTCTTCCTGATTCGAGAGCAGGCTTTGCTTTCAGGTAAACCGGGTCAGCTCGTTTCACTGCTCCCCATCAACGGACCTGCTGAAGGCATCACAACCTCAGGATTAAAATACCCGCTAGAAAACGAAACACTCTACCCGGATCAGACTCGCGGCATCAGCAACCGTTTGACTGGTACAGAAGCGACCATCACCATGGAAAAAGGTTTGTTATTATGTATTCATGAAACAACAACCGAATATGAAAGGAGGGGTTGATATGTTTATTCAAAAAAGACAAATTCACCACCTGGTAGTTGTATTGATTCTTGCATTGATTCTGGCAGGATGTTCACCGCAAGAAACAGCGGCACCTGGTGAGACGCGTACACTACGGGTCATGACCCACGACTCCTTTGCCGTCAGTGAAGACCTGATCGCCCAATTCGAAAGCGAGAACAATGTTGACATCAGTTTCATTCGCAGCGGCGATACGGGATCAGCGTTGAATCAGGCAATCCTCTCCAGGGACAACCCCTTAGCGGATGTATTTTACGGCATTGATAACACTTTCCTCACGCGAGCACTGCAGGAAGATATTTTTGAACCCTATGCATTCCCTTTGCTGGAAAATATTCCTGACCAATTCAAACTGGATCCCACCAACAATGCCCTCCCTGTGGACTATGGGGATGTATGCATCAACTACGATAAAGCCTATTTTGAAACGAACAACCTGGCTGTGCCCGAATCCCTCGAAGCCCTGACCCAACCTGAGTATGAGGGCTTACTTGTTACCGAAAACCCTGCCACCTCTTCACCAGGGCTGGCTTTCCTGATGGCAACCATCGCCCAATTTGGACAAGAAGGCTACCTGGATTTCTGGGCAGAGCTTTCACAAAATGGCCTGGTTGTCGCCAGCGACTGGGAAACTGCCTATTACTCAAACTTCAGTGGTTCCACTGGCCAGGGGCCACAGCCCATGGTGGTTTCCTACGGTTCCAGCCCCGCCGCCGAGGTCATCTTTGCCGAAACACCCTTAGATGAAGCCCCAACAGCTTCCATCATTGGAGCCAACACCTGCTTCAGGCAAATCGAATTTGTCGGCATTCTCAAAGGCACACCCAACCGTGACCTGGCAGAAAAATTTGTGGACTTTATGCTCAGCCCTCCCTTCCAGGAGGACATCCCGATGCAAATGTTCGTTTTCCCTGTCAACCCGGATGCGCAGCTTCCAGAGGCATTTGTAGAAAATATTCAGATACCCGACCAACCCGCCACATTAGCCCCTGAGCTGATTGATGAAAACCGTGAAGCCTGGATTGAAGCCTGGATGGAGACCGTCTTACCTTGAGTTCATTTGCTGACCAATTAAGGAATTGGGCAAAAAATCCCACCTGGCGGGCAGTAGCCTTTTGGCTCCTGCCTGCAATATTCCTCGGGTACTTTTTCTACCAACCCTTGCTGGCTTTGTTCAACCTGTTAATTTCACCGAGATGGGGATTTTCCTTCTCAGAACTGAATCTTAATAAAATCTGGGCGCCCCTCAGGTTTACCGTTTTCCAGGCTTCCCTATCGACCCTGCTGACCCTGGTCATCGGTTTGCCCGGGGCTTGGTTATTCACCCATTTCAGCTTTCCAGGAAAAAGAGCTTTACGAACATTAACAACACTGCCCTTCATTTTACCGACAGTTGTTGTCGCCGCCGGCTTCAACGCACTATTAGGGCCTCGCGGCTGGATCAACCTGGGTTTGATGCTCTTATTCAATCTTGACTCTCCCCCTATTCAGTTTCTAAACACCTTCGGGGCAATCCTGACAGCGCATGTTTTCTACAACACCACCATCGTCATCCGTGTGGTCAGCAATGCCTGGGCAAAGCAGAACATCCGACTGACCCATGCTGCAAAAGTTCTCGGCGCAAGCCCATGGCAGACCTTCAAGGAGGTCACCCTGCCCTTGCTGAGACCTTCAATATATGCTGCCACACTATTGGTTTTTTTATTCAACTTCACCAGTTTTGGCGTGGTGCTGATGTTGGGAGGCCCGCAGTATGCAACCCTTGAAGTAGAAATTTATATTCAAGCTCTCCATCTCCTTAACCTGCCGCTCGCCAGCGTCCTTTCCATCCTGCAGCTGGTATGCACATTAATTATTACCATCGCACATCGCAGGTTAAGCGGCCAGCAAGCGCTGCCAATCTCACCGCGTGCACAGGAAATAGGGGTTCGAAAACCCAGGAAAGGGTTTGAAAAAATTTTAGTGATCCTGCTTGTGGTCGCATTGTTCAGTTTACTAATTTCCCCCATGGCGTCCCTTGCTTTGCGATCCTTTGTCAAACTGGAACCAAACCGGGGAGAACGCGGCGAAATCGAGCGCGGTTTTACCCTGAACTATTACAAAGAATTGGGGATCAACCGCCGCGGCTCCCTGTTCTACGTGCCGCCGATTGCAGCGGCAAGAAATTCCTTTATGTTTGCCCTGATAACCATTGTAATTACGCTCTTCTTCGGATTGCTCGTTGCTTATGCCCTTCAGCAATCCAGCCCAATCAACAACATCCTCGACCCATTGCTAATGCTGCCTTTAGGTGCATCCGCCATCACATTAGGGCTGGGATTCATCATCGTTTTCAATCGACCACCCTTCAGTAATATCAATTTCCCAATTCTTCTGCCGATCGCTCACAGCCTGGTTGCCCTACCCTTTGTCGTTCGAACCCTCAGCCCTGCTCTGCAGAGCATTCCTTATTCCTTAAGAAGCGCTGCAAAAGTACTTGGTGCACCGCCATTCAGGGTTTGGCGGGAGGTAGATCTGCCTTTAATGGCACCATCCATATTGGTGGCGATCATTTTTGCGCTAACGATCTCACTTGGAGAATTTGGCGCCAGCACCTTTCTTTCCAGGCCTGAATACCCGACTCTGCCGGTAGCAATCTTCCGCTACATTTCCCAACCCGGTGCCATGAACTACGGCCAGGCGCTGGCAATGTCCACAATATTGATGGTGGTTTGTGCGGGTGGTATCCTTGTAATTGAACGACTTCGCCTCCCGGGTAAGGACATTTTCTAATGCTAACCGTTGAAAATATCGAAAAATCATATGAGGGCAAACCCCTTCTAAAGAAGATTTCTTTTGTCGTAGAGCAGGATGAGACCATTTGCCTTTTAGGTTCATCCGGCAGCGGTAAAAGTACGCTGCTCAGAATCATCGCTGGGCTCGAGGAACCTGAAGGCGGACGGGTAATTTGGAATGGCCAGGACCTGGCAGGGACACCGGCACACCAGCGTCGTTTTGGTTTGATGTTCCAGGACTACGCCCTTTTTCCCCATCGAAATGTCGCAGAAAATATCGCTTTTGGCCTCCGCATGCAAAATCGTCCCCAGGAGGAAATCCAAAAAAGCGTCACGAACGCGCTGGAAACCATCAATATGCGTGGATTTGCTGACCGAAAGGTGACGGAATTATCGGGCGGTGAACAGCAGCGTGTTGCCCTTGCCAGGGCACTCGCACCACAGCCACGTTTATTGATGCTGGATGAACCTTTAGGTGCCCTCGACCGCAGCCTTCGAGAACAGCTCAGCACAGAATTGCGCCGCATCCTCAGGGACACAAAAGTGCCCGCCATTTACGTCACCCACGACCAGGAAGAAGCTTTTGCGATTGCAGACCGATTGCTGCTGTTACATGATGGGGTCATCTTACAAAGCGGCGCACCCCATGAGATTTATCACCATCCCAAAAACGTTTGGGTGGCAAAATTTTTTGGGCTTGGCAACCTGATAGAAGGGCGTGTGATTGAGCGCTCGCCGCTGAAAGTGGACACACCTTTGGGGATCATCCAGGCAAGCTGTGAACAGGATCCACCGCAAATAGGTGAGAAAGCAACATTGCTTTTCAGACCCACACGGGCATGCAGAAATGAAGCGCATTGTCCTAACCAGATCGCCGGTGAGGTTGTTGACCAGGTATTCCAGGGGGAAGCCTATCACCTGACGATGAGGATCAACGAAAGCATCCCCCTGTTTAATGTAAGCTTGAGCGAACCAGTGCCTGTGGGAGATAAATTAACGATTTACTTTAAACCGGGTGATGTGCTTTGTTTGGAAGATGAAGGGGATCAGTCATGAGCCAGGCTGACAATTTGGTAAATATCATCAAAATGAATACGCAGCGTGAAGAAGTTTGGCGCTATCCGGGTCGCATTATCGCGAAAGACATGCACAGCGTGCTGGTCGAAGCTTTCTTCAACATTGACGACCGACCTTTCCACGGCATAACCTTGCGCACCAACGACCGATCCATAGAACGATATTATTCAAATCGCTGGTACAACATATTTGAGATCCATGATCGGGATGATGACCGGCTAAAGGCATGGTACTGCAACGTGACAAGCCCAGCACAATTCAGCCCGGGAAAGATCACCTACATTGATCTTGCCTTCGATATCCTGGTCTACCCGAATGGGGACTATTTAATTTTGGACGAAGATGAATTCGAGTCATTGGACCTGGATGAATACAGCCAGCAAAAAGCACTGCAAGCCTTGGATACACTAAAGACGATCGTAGAAGAGAAAAAGCTCAGCGAAATTTTAAAGCAATAAGAGATGCTTTCAAGCACCTCTTAGCTCCATTAATTTATGAATTAATGCTGCCAGTTAAAGAAAAGCGAGTAAGGGCACCAACCCATAACGAAGCTGTTGATAGCGGTCTGCTGGTATTACAAACATCAAAGCCAGTACAAAAATAACGCAGCAGCAAATCACTAACACAGCAAGGACAGCCAGGATAATCCACAGCGTCTTGTTATTTTTCTTCTCAGGTACCTCAAGAATTTCGGGCGTGTCAAATTGATTCTCTGTCATTACATCCTCCTCAAATATTTGAAATAGAAATGCTTATTGCATGAAATCCATGTTAGCAAATGGCATGAAACAAAACGGCAGTGAAACAACACCAGCAATGGCAAGAACCAGGAAGCACAAACCGATCACGCTAAGGCCGATATTGATCCAGCCCAATATCATTCCCCAGCGAGCCATGCCCTCGCCCGTAAATTGACCGGCACTTTGACGAATTTCTTTCATGGCAATATTCCCGGTGATTATCGCTGCAATCGCGCCGATAAGCGGGATAATAAAATAGCTGGCAATGCCGGAAATTAAACTAATCACAGCAAGAGAAGAAGTCTGCTGCCCATATCCCGGGGGTGGTACTTGACGATAATCTTGTTCTGACATTTCTTCCTCCTAAAAATTAAAAATGATTGGTATTCTCTAATCTATTCAATCGCATCAAGCTTTACGCTCATAACGTTTTGATCGCCTGGATAACCACAGAATGATCCAGATTGCCATCAACACCAGCACAATCCCGACCACAATCGGCAGCAGCACAGATAAGACCGAAAGTGCGGTCGAAATAACATCCTCGAGAATGCTCACCGGGACATCCCCCAAGCCTGCTGTTGTGGCTGTGATTGCCGGGCGGACGGCAGCCGATTTAACGACATGGACGCTGCCCGCCACTAACAAGCCTGCGGCCAGCGAAAGAATGGGATGAATCTCCGTGATAACATTTGCGCTGGCAGCGAACAACACAGCTCCAGCCGTCGGGCGAATAAAGGTTTGAATGGCGTCGTTAATGTGATTTACTGCTGGTATTTTATCTGCAAAAAACTCTATGACTGATAAGACAAGCAAAGTGCCAATAATCCACCAGCTCTCCATGGCGTTCCATGGCTCTGATAATTGGATGACATCCGTAAACCGGGCCAGGATTGATACCACCAAGAGCGGGATATAAGCGTTCAAGCCCGCACTGGCAGACAATCCAAAAGCTGCTAAGATGTCCATAAAATTGTTTCCTCTCCTAAATCTGAGGTCCTGAGCCTTGATAAAATGTGACCGCAGTATCTTCCAACTTAATTATAGTGGATAGGATGGCAATATTGAAACCGTCCCACGTGCCTGTTAATTTGTATCGCAGCAGGTCAATTGCGCCAATTTGGATCAATCCAATGATAAAGCCGCCGACCAGCGGGATGAAAAGCTGATTTGTTGACTCAAAAGTGTTTTCTTTTTTGAATATCATCACCAAAACCATGCTGTAAATCATTGTCAAAAGCACCAGCACACTGGCAGCACTTAATAATGAAAGAAGATATTGGACTGCAGGTATCTCGAGCAAGATCAGCACGTCCAAAATCGCTGCCAGAGCCAGCAGCATTAGAATGCGATACCACTTGCTAAAACCTGAAGTTTCTTCCCAGTCTGTAAACATCGTTTGAATAAAAGCAGGCAGTAATATTGCAGAGATCGCCAAACCCATACCAGTGCCAGTTACCAGGCGAGTCCAGTTTTGTGTTTGATAGAGTGACGGGATCTTTGGCGTCAGCATTGAGAATGAATTAATGCCGTCCAACACCCATGAAAGGGCAAACACACCAAACAAAATTGCAACAGGGATCGGCGGCATTTTCCCTTTTCGTCCCTGAGTGATCTGGAAGATTTGTCCAAGCAACGCGCCCAAAAACAGCCCTGAACATCGGGCACACATTGCCATTTCAAGATTACCAATATTAAAACTGCGTTCTGGGATACGGTGGCAGACTGCATAACCCACAGCATTTGCTTTGCCCAATATCCCTGGGGGAGTCAAATATAACCAGGCAAGGCTTAATATCACTGTTAGGCTTAATAAAACCCACCGCCAGGTTGACGCTTTTGTTTTTTGTTTTTGTGATATATCCATGATCATTTGATTATAGAAGCTTCGTATAATGAGCGCAAGGAAATTGCCCTCTTACTCAATATACGAGTTTGTTAAAAATTAGTTGCAAAGATATATTAACTGAATGATTTGAATCACCTGAGACTTTCACCTCCAATCCTGTTCGGGTATATTAACCAAGAAAATTATCAAGGAGGCCCCATGCGAAATACTGAAGAACAAAAGCCAAAATCACGTACTCGGTGGATAAGCATTGTCATTTTGAGCCTATTAGGCTTATGTTTGCTAACAGCCGGAATAGCCTTTATCTCCAATCAATTCCTGCCAAGAGCCTCTTCCACGCCAGACAAGCTGTCCCAGGAAGACCTGTATCGAGCAGAAGAGACACTTAACTTGATGAATCGTCTCGGCGATCAAACCTGGCTGGGTCTGGATGGCAGCATGCCATTATTACTGTTCAACAACACCCATGCTTTCTTAATTAATTCGCAGGAAAACCTGGAGAATTGGCGTTTGCTTGAGGGTGCAGAAGTCAACAAGCTTCCTGTTTATGTCCAGGAAAAAGAAAGAAATTACCAGGCTTTTACAGAACCCTTGTCAAATGGGCAATATGCCGGCAGCATGACAACAAAAAACGCGACGAATGTTGGTTTCATCAATCTCTTTAAACAAGACCTGCCGCCGGTAATTTCGCAGATTTTCCCTTACCAGATGATTCTGCTTCCAACGGATCACTACATTACAGCGCTCGTCCATGAAAGTTTTCATGCATACCAGGCTGAAAATTACTCTGAGCGATTTGAGGACGCGGAAAAAGCATATCGATCTACAGAAGCTTACGAAAACCTTTTCCCGGAGATGGATGAAGCCTGGGAAACAGAAGTTCAATATCTTATCGATGCCGTTGAGGAGACGGACCCAACAACACAAATTGAACTCATCCGGCGCTTTCTGAAAACCAGGGAACAACGGCGAAATGATATTAGATTATCTGAAGCATTTGAACTGTATGAAAAACGATTTGAGTGGCTTGAGGGGTCCGCAAAGTACGTCGAATTAGAAACCTGGGAAAACGCTTCCGACTCCGCCAGCTATCAACCCATCTCAAGCATTTTAGAAGACAAAGATTTCGATGCCTACCAGGCTTATGAAAAACGCTGGAAAAACGAGATTAATAATGTAAAAACCGCTGCAAAAAATGGCAGCGAAACATTATTCTATTACTCCGGTATGCTACAGGCACGTTTATTAGATATATTGATGCCGGATTGGCAGACAAAAATTGGGGAGCCCGACATCTGGTATGAAGACTTATTAGCGGATGCCATATCCTGACAGTAAAATAGGCCATTAAAACAAAGAGGCTGTCTCTTCAAATATGAATGAGACAGCCTTCATTTTTTCTTATGTCTATTTATTCAGCGGGTTGTGCCAGTGCCTCATGAACCTTTGCCAGCCAGTCAATAATTTCAATTTGCTGTGGGCAAACTGCCTCACACTCGCCGCATTCAACGCATTTATCCGCCTGTGCTTCAAGTTTTACGGTGTTGTTATATGCCCAGCGACCATGTCCCCAGGCGTCAAAAGAGACAGCGTCGTTATAGATTGCAAAGATTGTGGGAATAGCAACGCCGCTTGGACAGGGCAAGCAGTACTCACATTGCGTGCAAGGAATCGGCGCTAACGAAGCATAGGCTTTTCGTGCTTCTGCCACAAGTTCCCGATCCAATTCAGTTAAATTGCCAACTTCAGCTTCAGAAGAAAGCCGAATATTTTCTTCAACATCTGCCATGGTATTCATACCGCTCAATGTTGTCGAAACCCCAGGTTGATCCCATAACCAGTTAAAAGCCCAGCCTGCTGGCGTCCAATCACGGTCACTTTTTTCCCACGCATCTGCAACTGGCTTCGGTGGTGGATTTTTAGCGATCATACCGCCGCGCAATGGCTCCATCACCACGACTGCCAAACCGCGATCGGTGGCAAGATCCAATCCTTTCTTCCCAGCCTGGTAATCAACATCAATAAAATTATATTGGATCTGGGCAACGGTCCAGTTATCGTAGCCATTTACGATCGACTCAAAGACAGGGTAATCATCATGGAAGGAGAAAGCAAGGTGACCAAACAACCCTTCTGCCATGCGCTTTTCTGCCCAATCAAATACAGCCAGATCCTGCATTTTCTTCCAGGATTTAGCGTTCAGGGCGTGCAATAGGTAAAAATCGATGTGATTGACATCCAATCGCTTCAATTGGTCTTCTAACAATCGGTCAAAATCAGCTTCTTCTTTCACCAACCAGCAGGGCATCTTTGTCGCCAGACGTACTTTTTCCCGGTAACCATCCTTCAATACTTTACCAACAAAACGCTCGCTCTGCTCTTGGTGATATGGATAGGCGGTATCAACATAATTAACGCCGTGATCAATGGCATATCGAATCATTTCTGTTGCTAAGGGCTCGTTGATTTTGCTGCTGTCATCATCAAGAATGGGCAAACGCATCGCACCAAAACCCAGGGCTGACACTTCCCAATCTAAAGTTCCAAATTTACGGTATTGCATGGCTGCCTCCTGCCTGGTTGAAAATTGCCTGATAATTATACCAGCATCAAATCCACAGAAATTCATATTAAACAAAATCAACAAAGGATTAAAATCGGGATAATTTAAAAATTTATAGGCTGATTTATCCCTTTTGTTTGTACATCCTTCATAATTGACAAAGCCAGGCTCTTATGTGATACTATAGGCAATAATTCAGAAGCTTTCTCGCTTCTCGCCTTGCTATCCCACGACAAGAGGAGGTGGTGTACAATGTTAGATAGTAGTAGTTACTTAACAACGGCTGTGGCACCACTCCTCGGGAACATTCGATAATTGGTGCTGCAGCCAAAGAACGAGGAAACGCCGCCCGAAAACCGGGCGGCTTTCTTTTAAGCACATACAAGTTCACATCATTTCCAAGAAATTTATTACAATTAAATAACAAAGGAGAAACGATGAGCCAAATAAATATTTGGTGGATCCGGAGGGATATCCGCCTTAATGATAATCAAACCTTGCATGCCGCCCTTGAAGGGGCAGAATACCTGGTGCCTCTGTTCATCATCGAACCCGAGTTGATGGCAGAAGCAGCACTAAAACGGCGGGCATTCCTTCTGAGTTCCCTTGCTGAGCTGGACCAGCAGCTTAGAAAAAGGGGAAGCCAGTTGATCATCCGCCAGGGGCCAGCAAGAAAAGCTTTCCAATCTTTAAGTGAAGACCTTGAGGACATGGCAATTTATTCCCATGAGGACTTCAGTCCCTTTGCCCGTCATCGGGATGAGGAAATAAAGGTAAATTTTAACCTTAAATTTTCACAGGGCGTGGTTCTGCGTCATCCAACATCAGTTCTGAAGAACGATGGTGATCCGTATGTGGTATTCACACCCTATAAAAACACCTGGTACGAAAAACCGCTGCCAACACCTGCTGACATCCTGCCTGCACCAGGAAGACTGCCCCCTCTACCTGAAGGCTTGAAAACAGACTCCCTGCCAGAAGCAGATGCCCCGGCTGGTTTCCCGGGAACGGAAGAAGAAGCCAGGAATCGCCTATCAAGCTTCATTGAGAATGAGATTGAAAAATACCAGAGCCGGCGCGATCGCATGGATCTTGAAGGTACTTCGCAGCTCTCCCCTTACCTGCGTTTTGGCCTGATCTCACCAAGGGAAGCCTTTGCAAAAGCCCAGGTCGCCAGGATACAGGCAAAAGGTGATCAAAAACGCTCAGAGATCAGCACCTGGATGGATGAACTTGTTTGGCGAGAATTTTACACAGCCATCCTTTATCACTTCCCACGAGTTATGGACGGACCCTTCCGTGAGGATTACAAGGATATTCGCTGGCGGTATGCACCGGAAGATCTCCAAGCCTGGCAGGCGGGGCAAACCGGCTTCCCCATTGTGGATGCCTGTATGCGCCAGCTTCTAAACACCGGTTGGATGCATAACCGCGGACGGATGATCGTCGCGTCCTTCCTGACCAAAGACCTGCTCATCAACTGGCAGAAGGGTGAATCCTGGTTCATGGCAAATCTCATCGACGGCGATCCTGCTGCCAACAACGGCGGCTGGCAGTGGTCCGCCGGTACCGGCACCGATGCAGCGCCCTATTTCAGAATTTTCAACCCGGTTCTCCAGGGGCAGAAACATGACCCGGATGGCGAATATATCGCCAGGTGGGTGCCTGAGTTAAGCGAACTGCCTG
Source organism: Anaerolineaceae bacterium (assembly GCA_016841525.1). Lineage (GTDB taxonomy): Bacteria > Chloroflexota > Anaerolineae > Anaerolineales > Anaerolineaceae > Brevifilum. Next base: position 277,480 of record JAENYZ010000002.1, on the reverse strand, counting down.
TGAAATATCGCCACGAACCCTGGAAAATGAGCCAAGAGGAAGGCAAATCCCGTAATTTCAAACTCGGTAAAGATTATCCTCAAAGACTCGTGGATCATAAGTTCGCCCGGCAGCGCACGCTGGATGCATACAAGTCGGCAAGATCTGGCTGAACCAGAAGAAATCAGGATCGATGGTATTTTATCGAAAACTGGTATCTACTTCCTTGCAACTTTTTTAAGCTCCTTTCGTAGATCGTTATGAAAGGAGCTTAACAATGTTTGGTTTAATTGAAGGTTTTTTTGGATTGGTCGTTGGATTAATTGAGGGCTTATTTGGCCTCGTGACGGGCTTGATCGGCGGTGCCTTTGGCCTGGTCTTTGGACTCCTGGGTGCAGCGCTTGCCATCCTGGTGGTTGTAGGCTTATTCTTAGCCTTACCAATTGTCCTGTTAATTGCGATTTTCTAATAGTTGGTTTCATCAAGACGAAGAAATACCTACCCCCTGCCCCCTCCCTGAAGGGAAGGGGATTTTTAAAATCCCTTCCTTTCAGGGAAGGGATTTAGGGTTAGGTTGATGACAGTCATAAGGATTTATTTCTACCCGGCATATTCCACAAAACTTATATTCCTTCTTTAGATTTTCGCCCTCTCAAATCCGCTGTGTTTTCTCCAAATTTAAATAATCATCCAACATTTTTGTTACAATAGATTGATAGCAGAAAGATGATCCTTGCCGATGAAAAACGCAATCAGGATAACAGGCGCAAGGGAGAATAACCTTAAAAACATCTCCCTGGAAATACCTAAAGGTAAAATTACGGTCTTCACAGGCGTCTCAGGGGCAGGGAAATCCTCTCTGGTTTTTGACACAATCGCAGCAGAGGCGCAAAGACAGCTCAACGCGACCTTCACCAACTACCTGCCTGCCAGCAGGCCGGATGCCGATTCGCTGCAAAACCTGACTGCATCGGTGATCATCAATCAGAAACAAATTCGGGGGAACAATCGATCAACAATCGGGACCATTACCGAGATATTCTCATTGCTTCGCCTCTTGTTTTCGCGCATCGGTGAACCGCACATCGGTTTTTCCAATGCCTTCTCATTTAACGAACCAGAGGGCATGTGCCCTGAGTGCGACGGACTAGGTGAAAAAGTAAATCTTGACCTAGAGAAACTCCTGGATCGAGAAAAATCAATCAACCAGGAGGCAATCCGGTTTTCAATCCTCAGTTATCAATGGCAGCGCTATGCCAGACTGGGCCTTTTTGATGGGGACAAAAAATTAGCAGATTACACTGATGAAGTATGGCATATGTTATTACACGGTGACAAAGAACACCCTCGATTGAAAGACGAGCAGGACATTTTTCTGCGCAATTACGCTGGCCTGGTAGACACATTCACACGCCGTTATTTAAAGAAAGATATCACAGCTTTAAGTGAAGAAACACGACTGGGTATCGAACAGTCCACAACACGGGGAATCTGTCCGCTGTGCCATGGGACCCGCCTTAATCAACAAGCATTGAGCAGCAAAATCAACGTGAAAAATATCGCCCAGCTGGCAAGCTTAGAAACTAAACCGCTCCTTGCGTTTTTATCTGCCATTGAAAGTCCAAAGGCTGCGCCCATCATTTCCTCAATCACTGATGCTTTGTCACACCTGGTCACCCTGGGCTTGGGCTACCTGACGCTTGATCGTCCAACCATGACCCTTTCTGCGGGTGAAGCCCAGCGCATCAAAATGATTCAGCATCTTGGCAGCAGCCTGACAGATCTCACTTATATCTTTGATGAGCCCACCATCGGTCTGCACCCGCATGATGTCCAGGGATTGAACAAGATGCTGCAGGCATTCAGAGATGTTGGAAATACCGTGCTGGTTGTGGAACACGACCCCGATGTGATTGCCATTGCCGATCACATCGTCGATTTAGGACCGGGAGCAGGGAAAGACGGCGGTGAAATCGTTTACCAGGGGACTCTGGAGGGTTTGTTAAAGTCACAAACCCTGACAGGACAGTATTTGAATCGTAAAAATAGTATCAAGCGTTCATTTAGACAAGCCGCTGGAAAATTCACCGTCCATAATGCCACAAAACACAATCTAAAAAATGTCACCGTTGACATCCCTGAGGGGGTCCTGACCGTAATCACCGGTGTAGCAGGTGCTGGTAAGAGCAGCTTGATGGAAACGTTTTTAGAAGATTACCCACAAGCCATCTATTTCGACCAGTCCCCAATCCAAGGCTCCTCACGATCAATTACAGCAACTTACGCTGGGATGATGGATGAGATTCGTGATCTTTTTGCAAATGCCTATAAGGTGAACCGGTCCCTTTTCAGTTTCAATTCCAAAGGTGCCTGCCCTACATGTAATGGCTCGGGGACAATTGAGATATCACTCCCCTTCATGGACCCTGTGAAATCAAGGTGTGAAAGCTGCAAGGGAAAACGCTTCAAACAAGCGGTGCTTGATTATACATGGCGGGGAAAATCCATCAGCGATGTCCTGGAGATGACAGTCCTGGAGGCTTTATCATTTTTCGAGGGAACCAGCCTGATCAAGCAGCTCAAATCCCTGGAAGATGTCGGCCTGGGCTATCTGACCCTCGGTCAAACCCTGAGCACGTATTCAGGCGGTGAATGCCAGCGCATCAAGTTAACAGCGGTGCTCCAAAAATCGGGCAGCATATTCATTCTTGATGAGCCTACCGTCAGCCTGCACATGGCAGATTTAGAGAAAATCCTATTAATGTTAAATCAACTTGTGGATGAAGGAAACACCGTGATCGTCATTGAACACAACCTGGAAATCGTCAAAAATGCCGATTGGGTGATTGACCTGGGCCCTGAAGGCGGCACAAAAGGTGGGAAGATTATCTTTGAGGGTACACCCCGTGAAATGCTTAACGCTAAAAACTCACACACCACAGATCATCTGCGAGCACAGCTCGATATCAGCTAAAACACTTCCAATTTCATTTTGAAGATTGGTCTTTCTGAAGGCTCAATAAACCACCTGCGGCTTATCCCCCGAATCCGGCAGCAAGACCAGCGGTCCGCAAAGCTTCGCCAGCTGCGATGTCACCTGCAAGATCATTTCATCCCAACCGGCAGGAAAACAAAAGGCATGCCCTTCTTCAAGCTCACCTGAAAAATTTTTAACAGCCAAACTTGCCCATGAAACATCCAAACGAGATAGGATCGCCGCTTCCCAGGCATTGTTATAAACCCGGTATGAAACCCGAGTGTTTTTCATGTTATCCAGCACCCAGGCAATTTCCAGGGGTGCAGGGTTTCGGCCGGGCGGCGCGGTATTGGGCAGGGGCAGGTCAAGATGAACCAGCCATGCCATCGTCGCCGGGTCTTGCATACAATCATAAAGGGTCACCACATCATAGAGTGCAGTCTGCATGATGACCTGATTATACTCAGTCCTTATTGATAATTTCCCTCGCCCACACCCCGATCACCCTGGCATTTGTCCATATGGCAAGATTAAAACAAATTCACAAGCACAAGGCTGATTTTCTCAAGGCTTAAAGGTGCGGATAAACCAAGCTGTGAGAATTTCCGACAACCTGTTGAAGAATGCGACAATACTTTGCCAAATGTTTGCAAAGAAGGCGGCGATTTTTTCCCAAATCTGAACAAAGAATTGTGCAATGTGATCCCAGATCATCATCCCAAATGCAGCAATTCTATCCCAGGCTATATCTGAAAAATCTACAATCTTTTCCCAAAGCATTGAAAGGGTTGCCTTGAGGATGTCTTGATAATGTCGTAATGCAAAATCTTTTTGAGTGATGTTGTCCCGACTTATCAGAACATTCACTTCCTGACTTTGATAGAAATCCTTAGCCGCAAGAATCGTGATGCTTTCCTGGTCCTGTGTTGTGGGTTGAAATGCCCAGTAAAAGCCATCCGGGAGAATCGGGTCTTCAGGTGTCCTTTGTGACTCGACAAAATAACCATCCCTCGAAATCGAAGCATCATCCGCTGGCAAACCGGTTCTAATATCCACAACGAAACCGGCTAAAACGCCGCCTCCTTGAATTTCACAAAGCCCTTCATCAAGCTGGTAACCTGGCGCATCACAGCTCAGCGCCACCGGCATTGAGTAATCCCGTATCGCGTTCTGTTCACTGAAAACCAGCCTGGTTTCCTGGATCGGCTGATAGCCCGGGATTTCTGAAGTGACTTCCAGGTCATAGAGGACGTCCCGATAAACTTTCAGGGAATAGCTGCCGTCAAATGGATCTGTGTAGGTCACAGGCTTGTGATGGTCAGACACCAGGCTGACCCTGGCATAAAGCGGGTAACCATGACCGCCGCCGTCCCTGACGCTGCCCGATAAGAGGATCATTTCATCGCTATCGCCGCAAAAGTTTTCTGCTTCCTTTACGGCAGCAATCACATCAATCTCTCCCCAACCAGTTGCGTGGTTGGGCACATTCCCCGGTCCTTCATCACCGCTGCCCGTTTCATACGGGATCGGTACGGCTGATTTCTCAATCAGATTTTCAGTCTGGGCATAATCACCAAGCAGGCAGTCTCCTGCTTGCCACATCAATGCCACCAAACCAGAAACATGCGGTGCTGCCATGGATGTGCCGCCCCAATAAGCATAGTCATTATCAGCAGAGCTAACCGAAGACCGAATGTTGACCCCGGGTGCTACCACCTGCGGTTTGATCAAGGGAAAAGGTTCGCCATTCAGGGAGTCAGGATTGTCCGTTGGTCCCCAGGTTGAGAAATTGGCTAATTGCCCGTCATCGGCACCCGTGGCGCCAACCGCGGTCACGTTATAAGCACGCGCTGGGCTGCCCACCGTGCCCAGACCGGGCGGCATCTCATAGCCGCAGTTGCTGGCGTTGCCATTCGCGAAAACTGGGTAGATGCCAGCAGCAAGCCAGGCATCAATTGTGCCCGCAAACCAGTCTGTGTAGCTCTGACTGCAGTTTCCCCAGGAATTATTGACCACATGCGGCCGCAAATTGGGGTTGTTATTTTGCCCGTCCTGATCCCAGGGGGCAAGCATGAACTGGCCGCACTCCAGGAAATCCCAGCCCAAACCGCTGCCATTCTTATCAATCGCTTTGCAAGCCATCCACTGGGCTTCCGGTGCCACACCGAGAATGTTTCCAAACCTATCTGTACCGACCATGATACCCGTCGTATGTGTCCCGTGCCCATGGTCATCATAGGGCGCAATGGAACCATTCACCGCATCCCACCATTGAAAGCCGTGGGAAAAATATGTCTCCTGCGAATATCCCCGGTATTGGTCCTTGAGCGCTTCATGGGTGTAACGCACACCTGTATCTATACTGCCCACAACCAATCCCTGCCCCTTGTAGCCAGCAGACCAGGCATCATCTGCATTGATATGCAGCTGGTTCGGGGTCGCTTGAACCAATGCCTCTGGCGCCTCATCAATCACGCCGCCAATTGGGTTTGCAAGGGAAATCACCGGGATTGATTGAATGGACTCGATTTCCATGAATTTCATCAAGCCGTTAAAGGTTAAGGCATTCGAATCTTCAACAGCGATCACATTATCGATCCAAAATGACTGGTAGGTCACACCGCGTTTATCAAGGAATTTTCGCACCTTCGCCTGTGACTCTTCAGCCTGCGCCACAAGGGTATCATAGACATACCAGCCCCGCTCATCCCAGGGCAGCTCAAAAGCACCCGTCAGGTCTGCCTTTTCCTCAAAATAAATCAGGTAATCCAGAGAGTCGGCAAGCTTTGCCGCTGATACCAAAGCGGGGTCAACCACCGGTTCTGAAAAATTGGCATCATTTTTCTCCCATTGAAGGATATCCTTTGCCCACAATGTGACAATAACAATCAATAAGATGATTGAGCCGATAACCAATGCTTTTTTGTGTTTCATAACTTGCTCCAAAACCAATAATGATGACGCTTGCTGCTCATCTAATATTTAAGTACCTTTAACACAGCAAGAAGCATGCCAGCCTAAAATCCATTCAAATCATTCATCCGGATGGGTTACCTGCTATAATTCAAAATGCAAAAATAAATAATGAGAGAGAAAAAGCATGAGCCAGGAAAAGATTCAAACAATGCCGAATATTGACGCCGACCGCCAAAAACAAGCCAAGCAGTACGCCCGTATCAAACGACGACTGTGGCTGGTGGACCAGGGCATCAGCCTGGTTTATGCCCTCCTTTGGTTGACAACGGGTTGGTCTGTCGGGCTGCGCGCCTGGCTGAGCGGATTTATCAACAGCGACTGGCTTCTGGTGCCTGCCTTTGCAGCAGTTTTTGGTGGCATTTATTTTCTTCTCAACCTGCCCCTCAGCTATTACGCCGGCTTTTTGCTCCCCCATCAGTTTGACCTTTCCAACCAGGCTTTGAAGGATTGGATCACGGATTTGATTAAGAGCATGGCGATTGGCGCTGTGATGGGCTTGATCCTGATCGAGGTGGTCTATCTCCTGCTCAGGGCTACCGGGGATGTATGGTGGCTGTGGATGACTGGCGCGATGCTTCTGTTTACCGTGATATTGACCAACCTGTCACCCGTCCTGATCATGCCCATCTTTAATAAATTCACCCCCCTCGGCGAAGAACATGCCGACCTGGAAGAACGCCTGATTAAGCTGGCAGAAAATGCGGGCGCAAGGGTTAAAGGGGTTTACAAAATGGATATGTCAAAGCAATCTAAACAAGCCAACGCCTTTCTGACAGGGATTGGAAATACCCGCCGAATCGTTCTTGGCGATACGATGATTGAAGAATTCTCGGCTGATGAGATCGAAACCGTGCTGGCACACGAACTGGGGCACCACGTCCACAAGGACATCCCCTGGCTGATCGGTTTTGGAACCCTGTTGACCGCACTGGGCTTCTACCTGGTTTCCCTCGCCATGAACTGGGCGATCAACGCATTTGGGCTGACGGGCGTCGCGGATCCTGCCGGGCTCCCCGCGTTGATGATTTTGCTTTCGCTTTATGAGCTGATCATGATGCCCATCGACAACGCCTTCTCGCGCTGGCGGGAGGGCATGGCAGATGACTACGCGCTCCAATCCACAGGCAAACCCAAGGCTTTCGCCTCAGCCTTCATCCGACTTGCCAACCAGAACCTAGGCGACGTCGACCCCGAGCCCTGGGTGGTCTTCCTCTTCTTCAACCACCCACCGCTGAATGCACGCATTGCCAAAGCACAGGGATGGGAAGGGGCATCATAACCAACGCAAATGCTCAGTTTATCCTGCAAACGCACATCAGGACGGGTCACTAATACCTAATACCCAGTACCTAATACATATGTCCCATTCACTAATCACCAATCTTATGGTATTCTGTCATCATGATCCATAAAGCATCCGCCATCGCACACCCAAACATTGCCTTCATTAAATACTGGGGTTTGAGAGACGAGGAAAATCGCCTGCCTGCCAACGATTCGATCTCCATGAATATTGATGGGCTGACCACGCGCACAAGTGTTGAATTCGACACTTCCTTACAGGAAGACCAGCTGTCCCTTAATGGAGATGAAATCACAGGCAAAAGCCTATCCCGCGTCCAGAAGTTTATGGATCGCATGCGCCAGCTTGCGGATATTCATCTTTTCGCGTATATCACCAGCGAAAACAACTTCCCAACCGGTGCAGGAGTGGCTTCTTCGGCGTCTGGTTTTGCCGCCCTCGCTCTGGCAGGCACCGCAGCCCTGGGTCTGGACCTGAGCAGCGAAGAACTCTCCGCTTTAGCCCGTTTTGGCTCCGGTTCCGCCAGCCGATCCATACCAAGCGGTTTCGTGGAATGGCACACCGACCCTGACACAGGCGAAAGCTATGCGAAGTCGATTGCCCCGGCTGACCACTGGCACCTGGTCGACTGCATCGCCATCTTCAGCGAAGACCATAAACCCGTAGGCTCCCAAGCAGGCATGCTTTTAGCGGACACCAGCCCGTTCCAGGCAGCACGCCTGCAGGACTCAACACGCCGGCTTGAGATTTGCCGTTCAGCAATATTGAATAAAGATTTCGCTGCCCTGTCAGCCATCACCGAACTGGATAGCAACATGATGCACGCCGTCATGATGACCTCCAAACCACCCCTGTTTTACTGGCAGCCTGGTTCCCTGGCATTGATGAAAGCCGTTAAAGAATGGCAGTCAGAAGGCCTTGAAGTCACCTACACCCTGGATGCCGGCCCCAACGTTCACCTGATCTGCATTCCAAATACCTTTGATGCCCTCATTGAACGTGTAAGCGCCTTTCCTGGCGTGATCAATGTGCTTCACGGAAAACCCGGCGGACCTGCAAAACTGGTCCCCAATGAAGACAGCGGGACCTCCCCAAATTAACCAAAAAATTCAAAAACGCTTATACAAATCCAACAGAATGAAGTCAAAATAGAATAAAGTTATATTAACACTTGCTTGGACAAGCGCGTCTTTGCTGTCAATATGAATCCAGACAAAAACACCAGGCCTTTGCCTGACAGGTATAATTAATCAAAATAAAGATAATAATAAAAGTGTCGTCAGACACATGAATTTAACGAGGTAATTCAATGAGCTTTCTCTTAGTACTATTACAGGTAGTTTTTGTGATCGGTTTACTGGTATTTTTCCACGAACTGGGTCACTTTATTGCTGCCCGGGCAGTTGGCGTCCCGATTGAAGAATTTGGTTTCGGCTACCCACCGCGCCTGGCAAAAATTGGCGAATGGAAGGGCACAGAAATCACTATTAACTGGATTCCCTTTGGCGGCTTTGTCCGTCCCAAAGGGGAAGCGGATGAAACCGTTGAAGGCGGCATGGCTGCTGCGCCCGCATGGAAACGCCTGGTAATTGCCCTTTCGGGACCCGTGATGAACTTCATCATAGGCATCATTGTGCTGGTCATCGTTTACGGCGCAATGGGCACGCCTGTCTCCAATGAAGCCATGGTCACCCAAATTGCACCCGACTCCCCTGCCATGCAAGTCGGCATGCTTCCCGGTGATATCATCCTGGCTGTCGACGGGGAGAATATCGAAAATATTGAACAATTGATTGAAACCGTCAATAACAATGTTGGCAACGAAATCGTACTGACAATCAACAGGGACGGCACAACCCAGGATATCCGTATCACACCGAGGGAGAACCCGCCGCAGGGCGAAGGGGCAATGGGCGTGGGATTAAGCAATCCCCTCGAGCCAACACCTTTGTTCCAATCCATTGGCTACGCCTTCGAAACCACCGGTTACATTATCCGAGAAACTATTCTGCTGCCGGGTCGTTTAATCAGCGGCAATGTAGACCCGGCTGTTGCAAGACCGGTTGGCTATAAAGGCATCTTTGATATTTACAACCAGGCTGTTGAGATGGACCAGGAATCCGATGTGTACACTGCAGAACCCATCCCGGTCTTCACATTATCCATCATCGCCAACATATCCATTGCCCTGGGTATCACCAACTTGCTGCCCATACCTGCATTGGATGGCGGTCGAATTTTATTCACGCTGCCCGAGTTCATCTTTGGCAAACGCATCCCACAGAAATGGGAAAACGCGGTCAACACCGTGAGCTTCCTGTTATTGATTGGGCTGATGGTCGTGATCACCATTCTGGACTTTACGAACCCGGTTGTAATCCCCTGAGGTATTTATGACGGCACCCTATAATCGAGATTACGATTTAACAGAAATCAAAAAAGCCCTGATGAATATGGAAGCACCTTTCCCACCAGGCTTCCTGTACTTCTTTTCGGATATCTCCGCAAGCGAACTCAAAGAGATTGAGAAAATCTGGCCAGAAGTCTGGACGGAACGCCGACGGGGGCTGCTGGAAGATATGGAAAATCTTTCAGAAAATGACACCCTCCTGTTCTTTGATCACATGGCTGTCAAGTGTCTTTCAGACGCCGACCCCGTTGCCCGGGCAACAGCCATCCGTCTCTTATGGCAGTCGGACGAAGAATCCCTGGTGCCGATTCTGATCAAAATGCTTTTAGAAGATCCGGAAGTGATTGTACGGGCTGCTGCTGCAACAGCATTGGGCGTCTTTGTTTATCAGGGAGAATTGGAAGAGATCAAGCAATCGACCTACGATAGGATATTAGAGAACCTGGTAAATGTGCATACAGGCACGGATGATCGCCTGGTACGCAGGCGGGCATTGGAATCAATGGGTTATGCCACGCATCCAGACGTACCGGGGTTCATCGAGCAAGCTTACGAAACTGACAATGAAGAATGGCTGCAAAGCGCGTTATTTGCCATGGGCAGAACCTATAACAAGCGCTGGATTGACTGGGTATTGAGTATGTTTGACCACCCCGATTCCCTTGTCCGCTATGAGGCTGTCCGTGCCGCCGGTGAACTGGAAGCAAAAGCCGCCCTGGAACCCCTTTTCGATCTGCTTGAAGAAGGCACAGATGACGAAGATCTGTATTATGCAGCCATCTGGTCCCTCAGCAAGATTGGCGGAAAACGTGTTCGCCAAATGATCGAAACCCGCCTTGACGAAGCCGAAGATACAGAAGAAATCCAGTTCTTAGAAGAATCATTAGAAAACCTGGACTTCACAGAACAAATCAGCGGTTTCGATATGATGGCTTTCGAAGGTGAAGACCCCGATGAATGGCTGCTGGACGACGAAGAGGATTATTAAAAACCCTTCTTTATATTGAATAAAAATTAGTGCACCTGTGGATTCCTCCCAGGTGCTTTTTGTTAGGCTTGCATTCGCCTTAAAATTTTAGGTAAAATGTTTTTTAGATGCTTGAGTAGAAAGTAAAATCATGAGCAAGAATCAAAATCATAGATTGCACGCCTACATCACAGGACGGGTCCAGGGTGTTGGTTTCCGATATTTCACCATGACAGCAACCGAAAAGTATAATCTAACGGGATGGGTTCGCAACCTTCACGACGGGCGTGTTGAGGTTCTAGCTGAAGGTAAACATGAGGACCTCAATAATCTGTTGCAAGTCTTACGCAAAGGACCAGTGAGTGCTGAGGTGCGGGATGTTAACTATGAATTTTCTGATGCCACAGGGGAATTTGATCGGTTTTTCGCACGTCACACAGTGTAATAATTTTTCTGCAAAGGCTCGGCGTGCCGAGCCCTTACGGATATATATTTGAAACGACAATAAACGCCTGCAGCATATATTCGTTGCGACGAGCACCCAAAGGGTGCGAGGTGGCAATCTCAGTTTACATCAATGGATGGTGGGTTAACTCGTATTTTCCTTAAAAAATTCAAACTTCGTAGGTCACGTATGGTCGCCCCGTAACCTACGTGACAAAACATATATCCGTCATTCAACACAGTTACTGCGACGAGCACCCAAAGGGTGCGAGGTGGCAATCTCAGTTTACATAAGTGGATGGTGGATTAACTCGTATTTTTCTCAAAAAAGTCAAAATTCGTAGGTCACGTATGGTCGCCCCAGCGACCTACGTGACAAAATCAAAATCGGACATCTTAAGTTATTGATCCCAACCTAACTCTATCAATTAAAAAGAACCGACAATTTTGTCAGGTTGGAAACCTGACCCACATGTAAACAAAGGATCGCCGCGTCTCTGCCGTGCAGTTCCTCGCGATCACAATTTTCCCCAACCTACGAATCCCGTCCCCCTGACAACAGCTGCACCTTCTTCCACGGCGGCAAATCCGATTCATCTGCCAGCATCGCTCGCAGCTCAAACACCTGGTCGCGCAGCAAAGCCGCCCGCTCAAATTCCAATTCCTTGGCAGCCGCTTTCATCTGCTGTTCCAATTCCTTGATCATTCGTGCCAGTTCTTTCTGCTCCATCTTGCTGGCTTTGCCGCGGATATCTTTGCCGTCTTCAGCCCCTGATTCCCGTGCTATCCTGTCCGTGAGATCGCGCACTGACTTGACCACGCTGGCAGGTTCGATGTGATGCGCCTTGTTGTAAGCAACCTGGATCTCCCGACGGCGGTTAGTCTCATCGATAGCAAAACGCATGGCATCGGTCACCCGATCGGCATACATGATCACCTGCCCATGCACATGCCGGGCTGCACGCCCGATGGTCTGGATCAACGCGATCCCCGAACGCAAGAAGCCCTGCTTATCGGCATCCAATATCGCCACAAGCGACACCTCCGGCAAGTCCAACCCCTCACGCAGCAGGTTAATACCCACCACAACGTCAAACACGCCCAAACGAAGATCACGCAAGATCCCCACGCGTTCCAGAGTATCAATCTCCGAGTGCAAATGATGCACCTTCATGCCCAACTCCAGCAAATAATCCGAAAGGTCCTCCGCCATACGCTTGGTTAAAGTCGTCACCAGCACCCGTTCCCCCTTCTCTACGCGCTGATAGATCTCACCGACCAGGTCATCCACCTGTCCCCCCGAAGGACGGACAATGACCTCCGGATCAATCAAACCCGTCGGGCGGATGATCTGCTCAACCACCTGGTCTGCAAGCTGCAGCTCATAATCTGCCGGGGTAGCGGAGGTGTAAAGGGTGATCCCCATTTGCTCTTTGAACTCTTCAAATTTCAGTGGGCGGTTATCCAACGCCGATGGGAGCCGGAAGCCGTAATCAATCAAAACCTCTTTCCTTGCACGATCGCCGTTGTACATGCCCCTGATTTGCGGGATCATCATATGGGATTCATCCAGCACCAGCAGGTAATCTTTGGGCAAAAAATCGATCAGTGTCCACGGTGCAGATCCCGGAGGGCGGCCGTCAATATGCCGGGAGTAGTTTTCGATCCCCGAGCTGTAGCCGACTTCTCGCAGCATCTCAAGATCATAGCGGGTGCGCTGCTCCAAACGTTGCGCTTCCAGCAATTTATCCGCAGCTCGAAGCTCCGCCAGCCTCTCTTCCAATTCTTGTTCAATATTGGTGATCGCCTGCTTCATGCGCTCATCTTCAGTGATGTAATGCTTGGCAGGATAAATCTCCACCGATTCCAAATCCTGGAAAATCTCCCCGGTCAAAGGGTTTACAGAGATGATCTGTTCAATCTCATCTCCAAAGAAGCTGACCCTGTAAGCACGGGTGTCATCATAGGCAGGCAATATCTCAAGTGTGTCACCGCGCACCCGAAATACACCCGGTTTCAGTTCAAAATCATTGCGTGAATACTGACTTTCAACCAGCTTCCGTAACAGGGCATTTCGCCGATAGATTTCGCCAACTTCCAATTTTATGACAATGTTTTTATAGGCTTCGGGGTCTCCCAAACCATAAATGGCAGAAACCGAAGCGACGATGATCACATCCTTGCGGGACATGAGCGCTGTTGTGGCTGCCAGGCGCAAACGGTCAATCTCTTCATTGATGTCCGTTTCTTTTTCAATATAAAGATCGCGCTGCGGCACATAAGCTTCAGGCTGGTAATAATCATAATAAGAGACGAAGTATTCCACAGCGTTGTTTGGAAAAAATTCTTTGAACTCCGAATATAATTGTGCGCCCAGGGTCTTATTATGCGCCATCACCAATGTTGGCAGTTGGATTTCCTGGATAATGTTGGCAACAGTGAAGGTCTTGCCCGTACCGGTCGCACCCAGTAAAACCTGGTGCTGGTATCCCTTTTTAATCCCCTCAAGGATCTGCTGGATCGCTTTTGGCTGGTCACCGGTGGGTTCATAAGGCGCATTCAATTCAAATGGCATGAGACTTATTCCTCTACTGACTGAATAATTCAGATGAGCTGCTGGACATTGAGAAAATTCTACCAGAAAAGAACCAATGAAAAAACCTTATTGGTCCATATAGGAAAACAAGCTTATGTGCAATGTCGCCAACTTAAGTGATATAAACTGGTGATGCGCCATATTGTTCATTTTTAAATTCCTGTAAAGGCAAGCTTGCTTATAGTCTAACTTCTATTCTTATTATTGATTTTCAAGATTTGCATATGCCTGAGATATTTCCCTGTTCACTTCTACATTCTCAAGGAAAGTCTTCTGTAAGGTTTCTTCAGCAATCATGCTGGTACGTTCCTCCAAAAGAGCATATGCCTTTTTCAAGATATCATCAGCACGCTTATCATTATTCGCTTCAAGTACACGGAAACAGGTCAGATAAATTCGCAAAGGTTCTTCACTGCCATTCAAATCATGATTCTCCAAGTATTCAAGAATTTGATCAACCAATTCAAGTGCTTCGTCCAGTTTACCATCGAGCATCGCGATTCTTGCCATACTAGCTTTTAACTCTGGTAGTAGATATTCCTGATCCATGGCCTGCCTGATTGAAAGACTTTCAAGATACACATTCCTTGCATCACCTAATTTCCCTTTCGACACTAGTGAATGCCCATAAATTAATAGGGCTGATGCTTCTGATTCTTGATCGCCAAATTCTTTTGCTTGGTTAATCGCCTCCAAACTCAATTCTTGAGAGAGATCATTCTTTCCGATATGATGATAAAGTAATGCTTTTTCCCAGTTGTAATCATATTCACCTGTCGGCTCTTTTATCTCTAGGATGATTTCGTAGCCAGCATTGAAATAGTCTTCTGCCTTAGAAAATCGACCCAAATAATCATACGCCCTACCTAACTCTAATAAACAGTTTTCTTCTGTAGTTCTTATTCCTAATTCTTGTGCCATCTCAAGAGACTCATGCAAATATTGAATCGCCTTAGTGTATTGGCCGATTTTATTAAACACCATACCAGTTGACCAGAGCGTATCTGTTTCATAATATTTGTTTCCTATTTGAAGGTTTGCTTCCCTCGCTTTATGCAAATAATCCAAGGCTGATTTAAAATCCCCAGTTTGTGCAGACAGATTGCCAAGATTGGACAACATAATTGATTGGGATTCAAGATCCCCTACCAACCGACTGGCATTGAAGGATTCATGAAAATAGGTTTTTGCTTCCTGAAGATTTCCTTGGTTAGCAAATGCAGCACCCAGATTGCCGAGTACTACAGCCTCACGACGACGATCACCTATATCCCTGAATACTGAAATTGCTTTTCTCAGACAATCTTTGGCTTTATCAATGTCGCCAAACCTTCGGAAAATGAAACCAAGGTTGTTCAATGTTTTGCTGCTCCCAATGCGATCACCATATTTATCTGAAATAGCTAAGGACTCCTGGTTGTATTTCAGCGATAATTCAAAATCACTCAGGTTGTATGCAATAACACCTAATCCCCGTAAACTTCCAGATTCTAATACATTCAACCCTGATTCTCTGGCAATTATTAATGCACGGGTAAAACAATCGCGTGCTTTATCATTTTGGCTTAAACGCATTGAAGAATCACCAGCAAGATAATAACCCAGCCCTAACAATGCCTGGTCATGACTTCTCTCAGTAAATTTTATACTTTGCTCAGCCGCACTGAGCGCGCCTGCAAAATCTCCTTTTGAAAGACAAAATGAGGCTTTCAGCGTACTTACTTCAGCAAACTTATTTTCATCGTTCAGTTCTTCTGTGAGAAGCCATAGTTCATCAAGATCCTTACTCTGTAACTCAATCTCTCCCTTTAAATCATAAACCTTCTCACGCAGCAGCAATAACGCATACCGCCTTTCCAGATCATCTGCCGGCACCAGCGCCAATGCCCGGCTGAAGTAGTCAATAGCTTCCTCATTGGCGTAGCGCGCTGCAGCTTGCTCACCTGCCTTCTGCAGATAATCCCGTGCCTTTTCATTCAACCCAGCCTTTTCATAATGGTGTGCCAGCTGGACTGCTATCTCATCTGCCTCGTCCCCATACAATGTCTCCAGGGCAACGCCCACATCCTCATGCAAATAAGCCCGTTCAGCTTCGCCCAGTTCATTGTACAGGTAAGTCCTGAACAGGTTGTGCTGGAACCTGAACAACGACAATCGCTGCCCCCCGCTTTCCAATCGTCTAACGCCCTCTGCATGCACCAGCCTGTGCTGACGATCCAGTTCCCCACTCAACTGGCGGATTAATCCTCGTGCTTCCGCCTGCTGCACCCGTGCCACCACTTCCGCCGTGAAGTCCTCCCCCTGCACCGAGCCGATTGTCAGAACTTCTTTGAGTTCTGCCTGCAGTCGCCCAATCCGTTCCTCAATCACACCCTCAACTCGGGTCGGCAGCTTATCCCAATTCAAGCTCCCGCTTTCTACCCACCTGCCTTCATCATCTTCCACCAGGTCACCCCGTTCCTGCATGTTCCGTAACAGCTCCACCGTGAACAGCGGATGCCCGCCCGTATGCTTGAAAAGCTGGTTTTTGAAGCTGTCATCCAGCGCATTCGGCTCAGTTGCAAGAAATTCTGACACAAAGGCTGCCCCCTCCTCCTCCACTACCTTATCCAAATCAAGAGTAATATCCCCATAATAGCGCTTAAATTCTGCCAGCACCTTCTCAAGCGGGTGGCGCTCCCCGCCACGCCCGATTGCTACCTCGGCGCTTCGGTAGGTTCCCAAAATCAATATCCGATGGTCGGCAATCCGCCTCCCCAGGTGAAACAACAGGTTAACAGAAGCTGAATCCGCCCAATGTAGATCATCCAAAATGATCAATAAGGGATTCTTTTCCGCAATTCGGCACAAAACATTGGCAAACTGCTCAAATATGTGGCTCTCCTCGATCCCGCTTTCCCCCACCTTCTGCTTCGGCTGATCAACCAATTTCTCCAGCTTCTCCAACCAGCCTGCTTTCTCCGCCACAAAGGCTCCCAGCTTGGTCGCCAGCCCCACCCCCGGCACAAATACCCCCACTAAATCCGGCCCCACATCCACAATCGCCTGTCCCACCAACGCCAGCGTGCTGCGCAGACGTCCGGCATTTTCCTGGGTGATGGCACCCTGAGCCAACTTGCTTTCTACTTCCCCTGTCAGCTGGCCCAACACCTCACGGAAGGGTAAGTAGGCATCGCCCACCCCGGTTTGGGCATCGCATAATCCGACAGCAACTGCCAGCGCATTGTCCTTCTCCTGTGCCCGTCGGGTGAACTCCTTTACCAGGGTCGTTTTGCCGCTGCCTGCTTCCCCACTCACAAAACAAACCCTCCCCTTTCCACTGAATGTCTGGCTAAGCCAGCCCGTCAACTGCTCAAGTTGTTTTTCTCTCGCAATAAAGATTTGGTCCATTTTGCTTCCTTCCTTGAAAGCTAAGATTCCCCAAAATTTTTATCCAATTTTCAAAATTCAATACTGCTAATGTAAGTATAACGCTAAATAAATAAATTCCTTTTAAAGTTGGGCAACTCATAGTTGAAATTTCCAATTTGCCGATACCCCTCAGCCTGCAAATTAAACAAATGCACATAAACACCATTTCGAGAAAGCAGGGCTTCATGACTCCCCAGTTCATGAATTTTTCCGTCTTGCAGCATCACAATCCAGTCAGCCATATGCACTGTTGAAAACCAATGCAAGATTAAAACGCCCCCGTAGGCTATCCAGAACCAATACATCTACATTCCAGATAAGCGTTCAAATATATTCAATTTTTAGTGATTAATCTTTCCAAAGAAACTCTTAATTCAAAGGCTGTTTTTGAAAAACTTGAATCTCAGAGGCAGCCGTGGAATTTGATGAAAACGAAACGGTATCTATATAAAAGTAGGAATCATATGAAGAATCCGTGTCACCTTCAAACTCAAGGGTGACTGATTGACCAACATAAACCGTGAGATCAACAACTGTTTCTGTCCAACCTGAAGTATTGTTGTCCACACAAAGATTGAATGTCATTTCGTCTGACCCATCTACACGGACATAGCCATAATCATAATTGCACCAATCATCCGAATCGATCTGATACCAAAAATGAAGGTAGGGCATATCAACAGGTACGGTGACAATTTGCATAACCCCATTTTTTCCATTCTGAGTATTATCGGCTGCCAAAAAAGCAGCCCAGGTTCCGCTGTGAGCTGAGCCTGGTGAAAATTCTCGGATTACATCATATGCGAATGTCGAATATTCGGTCCATCCTGTATCCCCAAGTTCAAAATTACCATTGAATAAAGTACTGCTTCCCAGATAACCTGTATCCACACTGGAAAAGTCTGAGCAACCAATCGAATTGCAAGCTTTGACCCAGTAATAAAGCGTTGTATCTACTGGTGCAGAATAATCGTCAAACAGATTGGTTACAATGCTGTCACTTACCAGGTTTTCATCCGTAGGGGAATTGATCGTATTCCTAAATACCTGGTAACTTGTTGCACCATCCGAGGTATTCCAGGAAAGTCGGACTCTATTTGTATAAATTCCATCACTGGCAGATAAGCCTGTTGGCGGCAAGGGCGGTTCTGAAGCGGCTGCTGAAAGGGAAACATGGTCCAGGAAAAAGTTTGAAACGGTAGAACCATCTGTTGTGACTTCAAATTTTAAATCAATCGTACTGCCAGCATAGTCCGTCAGGTCAATGTCTTCCAATACCCATCCTCCCGTGTTGGTATCAAGGCACAGGTCGTAAGTTAACAAGGTAATCTCATTTACCTTTAAGTATGCATAATCCCAATTACAAATATCACTGGAATTAATCCAATACCAAAAATTTAATATTGGTGTTCCTGCAGGAATTAAAACATCTTGTGACAGTGCAGAAATCTCATTATCCCCGCCTCCCAACCATGCCAACCAGTCACCGCTCTGTGCATCTATTGGTGTGGAAACTTCTGGCATGATGAGGTCCCAACCATGAGAAGAATACTCGGTCCAACCTACATGTTCCTCTTCAAAATCACCATTTACCAAGTTGTTTTCTGCAAGCCATCCTGTGTCGGATGATGAAAAACCTGAGCAGCCTGCAGAATTGCAGGCTTTAAGCCAGTAGTAATACGTTGTACCTGGCACAACCGATGTATCATCATAAGGGCTGCCAGGAAAACTTTCAGACAAAGGTATGGCAGTATCTGGATTATCCACTGTATGTCTGTAAATCTTGTAATAAGTTGCACCAGCAGATGCTGCCCAGGTCAGGTGCACTTTGTCTGAATAGTTGCCGTTGCTGGCATCGACCTGATCTGGTGCTAAAGGTACCGTTAATTCACCTGCTCGGTAACCCGAATCCGATGATGAGAACCCTGAACAGCCCGCTGGATTACAGGCTTTTACCCAGTAATAATAACTTATTTCCGGTACAGCCAAAGTGTCATCATAAGGACTTGCAGGATGGCTGGCTGATAGTGTCATTGCTGTGGAAGAATTATCATCAGTGTTCCTGAAAACTTTGTAATAAGTCGCACCGGTAGATGCTGTCCAGGTCAGGTGCACCCTGTCCGCATAAGTGCCATCACTCGCATCCACATCCTGCGGCGCTGATGGCACTGTAATTTCACCCGAACGGTAACCCGAATCGGAAGCAGAAAAACCTGAACACCCCCCTGAATTGCACGCTTTCACCCAGTAGAAATAAGTTGTGCCTGGTATAGCTGAAGTATCATCATAAGGGCTGCCAGGATGGTTGTTTGACAGCAGTAGTGCACCCCCTGTAGAGTCAGCCGTATTTCTATATACTTCATACCAGACCTCTTCAGGTATCGGCGCAGGCTCCCCATCGCCATTGAGTATCAAAGGCAAGAAAATTGCATAATCGGAATCCTGCCTGCCCCAGGTCACCCGCACTTTATCAGAAAAAGTGCCGTCACTGGCTGCCACCACGATTGGCGCAGGAGGTAAACCTATAATAAAGCCTGAATCGGAGGATGAGAAACCCGAACAGCCTGCTGAATTACAAGCTTTTACCCAGTAGTAATACATCCCGCCTGGCACAGCCGTCAGATCATCATAGGGGCTGGATGCAGAGTTGCCGGAGAGTTCTGCAGCACCGGCTGTTGTATTGCTGGTGTTGCGATAAATTTTATAATAAGCAGCACCACTTGAAGCATTCCATGAAATTTGCACCTTATCAGTAAAGGTTCCATCGCTGGCGGATACCCCTGTCGGTGCTGATGGCGGAACAGGCATTGGATTCAAACGGACAATGCTTACGGATAGGAGCACCATCCCCCCGTAACTGCCACCCCAGGTCATTGTATAAGTATTGGACGGATTATTGTCCCAGGTATCCCGAATATAAATCGTACTGCCACTGTAGCCATACCCGACAATTGAGTGTCCAAAAAGATTCAACAGCACTGGATGGCCAGCATTAATTTCCGCTTGAAAATCAGCCAGTGTGAAATCGCCGGCATTGTTTTCGGTTTTCTGGTTGTAACAATCCGTGACGGTGTATCCCCTGGCTTCATAGAACAGTTTCCGTCCGTAAGTGCCATCTAGATGATCAATTTCGTAATATTCCATTTCAGAACAGGTCAAAGGATCGCTTATATCTGTATAGTTATAAAAATGCGTAGAACCATCTGTGTTACTATAGGATGATTGGCTGGTCTTCATAAAATCCCCAATGGCATCCGACCATGTATGCTGAGCCCAATTGCCAATATAAGGATCACTGGCAGTGCTGCCGTAACTTACCCAATAATCATCAATGGACCCCTTAATCGCTCTGCCGTCCACCCCAAGATGCGATGCAATAAGCGGGTTATTCGGGTACGATTCATAACCATCAGACCAAGTCGGCCATGAGGTATCCGTCAGCGGCATGACGCCCCCATTTGTAGGCCCGGCATACATATTGGGATACCCATTACGGTCATAATAGCCGGCAATCATCGCCCCGGATACTGCAGAACAGCCAAAAACCCAGTCATAGGATGGGAAACTCGCAATAATCCCATCACTCGGTAATGGCTGGATCGAGGCCTGGCGCGAAACTTCATATTCGGGCAGCGGTCTCGGTGGGCCGCTAATCGTCGCCTTCTCAATGGCTGTACCATCCTCCAAAGTGATCATTTCCAGGGTGTAATAGGGGTTGACCACCTCCACCACGGGCGGCGGCATATCCTTATCTGGCGCCCCCTTTGCAAAGACGCTTGAAAGGCCACTGAACCCAGGTGTGATTGTAATTATCAGGATCAAGAACAGGTAAAACAAGAAGGATGAAACATGTTTTGTGCGCATCAAATCTCCAATTATTAACCAAAACACAATAAGCCTGCTGCGGGAAAAACATTCCGCACTGAATAAAGGGTAGCCCCCTAAATCCTGTAAATATTGAAAAAGGATCTTATTAAGTTGTGATGACGATTGATGTGTCTCAAGGGGATTTAATGCCAAAAAATGCGCAAACACGAGGATCTTATTCTGGGCACGAAGATCAATGCAAAGAATAAATGAGGCGATCGGCGGAATAGGTCCTTCAGACTGAGTCTATTATAATCAATCTTCAGCAATAATCCAACACTAAAAATTTGGCGTTTTTCTTGAATATCGATGATAACTCTTTGATAATTTTCACATGTTTACGGTTTCCTGTGAGCAATAACACCCATCCATTCTGAACTTTCCTCGTAAGGCGTGCCTGTCAGGTCGCTCCACAGGCTCTGGACTTGAAAATCGCCATTTTCAAGCTCATTCACGATCATCTCCCGATCAAAATCCTGGAACCAATTACGGTAAATCGTCAATCTTCCATCCCCTTCAATAACAATATATTGATCCAGGAATATCTTCTCTTCAGGGTAGGCAAAGCCATTCTCAAGCACCAGGTGCAGGGTCGGACGCCAAAAGCCGGCATCTGCCACATACCAGCTGCATTTATCCCCCTGGTGATGCCGCAATTGAGGAGTCGTTACATCCAGCACAAACAAGCCATCGGGTCTCAATGCACGGTGAACATTGGCCAGCAGCTTTTTCCTATCTTCAAGCTTGAGCACGCAGTAATCGCCAAAGATCAGCACCGCAGAATCGTACAGGTTTTCATCTTCAAGCTCAAGATAATTCTGATAATGGTAGGTAATATCCAGATCGTGGATTTTCGCATTTTCCCTGGCGTAATCGATCGATCGCCTGGAATAGTCCACACCTGTCACCCGGACGCCGAGCCTGGCAAAACGGCTTGCATATAAACCGGGTCCGCAGCCCAGGTCCAGCAGGTTATCTCCGGACTGTAGGCCTAGCTCGGTCATTATCCAGGCCACAGACTTATCAATTGTCTCTGGTTTGCGGCTGGCGAGATCCGTATTCGGGTCAAGGTGGGTTGCCAGCATCTGTCCAGAGATGTGCAGATCGTTCCAGAACAGCGACTCGCCAGGGGTAAAGGGGTTCAAAAATCATAGCGCTTGCATCAGATTCCTAACCAACAAAATTCTCACTCTAAACATAATCTAAAAGTCGCCATAGAATTCGCATGCTGGTATGATCCTCATCGAGATAAATAATTTCTGCTGGTTTGGTTTCCTTTTCATTCTTCTGTGGGTCAGCCATTTGTGTACTAATATTCTCTTCTGGGAACGTTTCTATTTCCTCTGGAATCTCAGATTCTAAAATTTCGCTATAATCTGGTGAACTGCATGTTGAAATTAATAAAAAGGAAATTGTCGTGCTGATAAAGTGATTTTCTTTTTTATTCTCCTTTTCCTCTTATTTAACAGGATTATTAAAAAAGTTCTTTATATAATGATTATCTCATATAAAGATTTCGGTGAACACCACAGATGTAGCATAGCAAGGGTGATATTATGCGTAAGGATAAAATTTTTTGGATTAATTCAATTGTAATGTGGTTCGTGTTGGAACTGGATCTCACCAATGACACTTTCTGCTGAATACCTCGTTTCATCCCCGCGAGAATTTCACTGATCTAATTGGATCAATTGCAAGAGGCTTCATAATGTGAATTCAATTCAAAGGGCATAATACTAAATATTAGTGAAAATTACACTGCGGACTTTCTTCCTTCGATCTAGCGCAACCATCCGCTGCAAGATAAATAATTTTAAATAGGTATCCTATCCTTCAATCAAACACTTACAACACCCCCAATCATTGAATTTTTCCTTCTAAAAATAGATAGATAATGTCAACCTAAATGTAGAAGATAATATATGTTCATGGTGTGATAATGTTCAGCGTGCTGATTAAAAAGGGCAACTTTATCACCTTTCAGGAGAAATAAGCTACCCTTTCTTCTTATCAAAATGAACATTGTATCCGATGGTTCACGCCTCATTTAAGCACAAGCGGAAGGAAAATGCTGTTATTAATCATCATCTCATCTCGCCACCCCTCATCAGATGTTGAATAGGTTGAGCAACCCGTCGAATTGCATGCCTTCACCCAGTAGTAATAGGTTACACCTGGTGTGGCTTCAAAATCATCGTAAGAACTGGATAGATGGTTGGTTACGAGTACTGCTTCTCCAGTATGACTATCACTGGCATTCCTGAAAACCTCATAATGAGTCGCGCCACTTGAGACTTCCCAGGAAATACGGACTTTTTCTGTGAAGGTGCCATCCGTAGCAAACACACCGATGGGCGGCCCTGGTATGGGTATTAGGCGATACCCCGAATCAGAGGCTGAATAATCCGAGCATCCACTTGAATTGCAAGCCTTTACCCAGTAGTAATAAGTTTCACCTGGTGTAGCGCTGAAATCATCATAAGGGCTGGCGGAGGGGCTGCTGGTAAATTCAATCGCGCCTTCAGACACATTACTCGTATTTCTAAGGACTTTATAATAAGTTGCATTTGCTGATGCATCCCAGCTCAGCATTATTTTATCAGTGAAACTCCCATTACTGGCTGATACGCCTGCTGGTGCCGCAGGAGGTATCGAATCACCTGACACCATTGAAACAGAATCAATAAATAAACTGGAGATTGAAGATCCATTTGTCTCAACCTTAACAAGAATGGTCACCAATTGACCTGTAAAAGTTGAAAGATCTACTACGGCATGAGTCCAGTCCGAGGTATTATTGCTTGCACATAGATCAGAATATGCGATTAAGATTCCATTCACAATAATATAGCTGTCGTCGTTGCCACAAACATCCTCTGAATTTATCCTGTACCAAAAATCTAAATAGGGTTGGGAAGCAGACACCGTCAGAGGTTGAGATATTTGTTCAGTGGCACCATTATAGCCCCCTAACCAGGCTAACCAGGATCCATCATGTGCCGTGTATGGCGTAATACCGTCAAGATTTATTAGATCATATCCTCCGCTTGAAGACTCCGTCCAACCCTCCTGTCCCAGTTCAAAATCACCATTGATTATGGTACTATTTGCACGCCAACCCGAATCAGAGGATGAATAATCTGAGCAATCTGATGCATTGCATGCCGCGATCCAATAGTAATAAGCCACATTTTGCTGCGCACTGACATCATCATAGGTGGTTGTTGTTTGGCTGCCTGTTAACTCGGTCGACCCATACGTTGTATTCAAGTGATTTCTAACAACCTTATAATACGTTGCCCCACTGGAGGGGGCCCAGGTGATTCTCACTTTGTCTGTAAATTCTCCATCGCTGGAAGTCACCCCGATTGGCACAGGTGGAATCGTAGCAGCGCTTGCAGCATAGCCTGTATCATGTTTTGAATAGCTTGAGCAACCAGCTGAGTTACAGGCGATCACCCAGTAATAATAGGTTGTTCCCTGTTCGACCCAAGTATCATCATAAGACCTGGCATTGATAACTTCCGTCAGTGATTTTTCATCCGTATGGTCGTTGCTTTCATTTCTAAATATCTGATATCCGGAGGCACCGATGACTGCCGGCCAGGTTATTCTCACTTTATCTGAATAAGCACCGTCGCTGGCAGAAACATCGCTCGGGGCATCAGGAACCGTGGTGGCAGCCGTGCTATAACCTGGGTCAGAGACCGAATACTCGGAACACCCGGACACATTACAAGCCTTCACCCAGTAATAATATGTTGTATCCAGGTCAGCAGTAAAATCATAATAGGGACCGGAGGCGTGGTCATCTGTTAATCGTTTTTGGTCTTCATGACTATCGATAATATTTCTATAAATTTCATAATATGTCACCCCAGCTGGGGCTTCCCAGGATACCCTGACCTTATCATCATAGGCACCATCCGTTGCAAATACATCGATAGGCGCTTGTGGTTCGGGTAACGAGCTGTACCCTGAATCAGAAGAGGAGAAATCCGAACAATCGATAACATTACAGGCTCTCACCCAGTAATAATAGACGGTATTCAAGTCGGCTGAAGTATCATCATAAGGGCTGGCTACATGGCTGGTTGTTAGCGTAATCCGACCATCGCCAGTATTGCTGGTATTCCTATAAACTTCATAATAAGTTGCATCCTCCGAAGGGAGCCAGGATACCCTAACCTTATCATAAAAATTGCCGTCACCAGCCCACACGAGCGCTGGAACAGTTGGGATGCTGAGTCCGCTGAAGGTTAAATCGGCGGCCATGGTTATTGCACAATCACTGATATTATTGACCTCAACCAAGCTATCAGCCCCACTATAAAGTCGGCTGTTGGGGTCAGAGTAATAATCAAACCTTTTGTTGCTGCTCGAACCAGGAAACGAGTCACCGGCATCACCCCGATTAGCGCCGTAAAAGAGCTGATCCAGCCCGTCAGCTTCAACAAGTTTCACCAGAGGATCCAGTTCATTTGCATTTGCCGCATTTGTTTCCGTAACACTTTCATCAATATGCCAGATTAATAAACCGCAGCCGGGCAACCCTGCATCGTATCCTGTCAGCTGGCGATTCTCAATAAGGAAATATTCTCCACTGCCGGATTCCTGCCAGAAATCCCAATCGACCCCACCCGGGTTGGGACGAAGCATGAAAGCTGAGCCAGTTGTTTCTGCTTGTGGGATTTCTACCCCAGTAAAATTACCGCTTACAATGGTGGGCGTAATCCAGCCCTGGTAATATTTTAACCAGGCATCCGGCAAAGCAGGAGAGGTACCATGATAATTCGTACCCGTGAAATTCCAGTTTCCAGATCCCATGATTGACCAAAACCCCACACCTTCAGATGATTTATCAGTATCATAAAGATCAGGCCAGGTGATATCATGTCCCAGTTCATGAGCCATAATCCCAATGGTCGCCTCGTGATCGTTATGAATCTCCCCAAATTGGGCATATCCACCATTATGCTCACTGTCTCCGAGGATTTTACCGTCCAGCGTCGGTGGTGTAACAGCGTCAAGATACCAGTGGTGTGCCCAGATGCTCGGGGAAGAATAGGGTATGTAGGCCCTTTCATACCCTGCCACAACAACCACAATGTGCAATTCATTAATGGATATATAGCCATCACTGTTCGTATCAAAATTTGAATAATCGATATAGGGATCTGCTGCGATTAATGCATTTTTTACAATTAAATAATTGTCTGTATTAGTATGTGAGCCAGTATCTGGATGGTTGTAACCCAGGTTCAACCATCCAATAACACCATCATTGGCTGTACCATAGGTTTCACTGGCTGGTGTAATGGTTAATTGGTTAAATGAGGCATCCAGGTAATAATCCTTAAGACTCTGAGAATTGCCGAAAATCTTCTGAGAAAAATTATATGCGGCGTAATTGTGAACTCTATCGTCAAATTCTGCCAATAAAACCAACGTGGGATGTTCACCAATATTTTGAGCTCTTCCAAGATTCTCAAGAGAATCGGTTCGGACTGATGCAGGTTTGGTTGGCCGAAGGTGTAAGGGAATATCGAATGGGTAATCAACGCCTACCCGTAAATAATTATTCCCCAGCTTTTCAGGCACCAGGGAACCATCAGCGGTTTCTCCCGCATAGACCCACCACCCGCTTTCAATCTGGAGAATCGTATACCCTTCTGCAGTCTCAAAACCATTTAGCCATTCATCCCCCCACTGACGGGCAGTAAATTTGGAACCGTCAGGTTGAGTGAGTTGAAAGTCAATCGGTGCAGCTGGGGCTGCGGATACCCTTATTGTAAAACCTAAGATTAAAAAAATGCCTAACAAGAATCCAACGATGAGTACCGGCCAGCGTATCTTCATGATATTCTCCTTATTTCATTCATTAATGGTCTTGATAAAATCTGATTCTTCAGCAATAATCAATGTTTCTGTATCGGGGTCATAAACACCTTTTGCAATGATGCGATCGCCATTATTGATGATTCCATTAAAAAAATCAAGCAGGGGCTATGGCTGTTCTTGACCCGCAGGGGAAGGTGGATATGCTGTGTAGGTAATGGAAATCTGCTCACCGGAATCAAGCCGAACCAGATATTTATATCCTCTGGGTGTATCCAGCAATCCTTCCGGGGTTTGATCATCACCGCTTAACACCAAGCCACTTATTTCCTGGACGCCGGCAGATAAAGGCACGAAAGCAGGTGAATCGCCATTTTCAGTAGGCGTGTCTCTCAACAAGTGAATGCCCGAACAGCTACTAAGCCATATTAGAAATTGAATGAAAAGGAATATCAAAGGCCAACGCTTCTTATCCATTACAAAAAATCTTAATATTAAGTTGAAAGGCAGCAAAGAGAAGGTGATGTAAAGATTATTTTTATATTATACAGCAAAAATTGCTGGTTTTGAGTTAATTATTGTGATTTCTGATAATTTTATTAAGATGCTAGACTTTGCAGCAGCAAAAGTTAATTAAATCTTTAATCACCCTTGCTTTGTTCCTTTTATTCTTTGCACCAAGGAAATAATAAGAATAACAATATATTTTTTTATTATCCGTTCAATAAAATATCTAAACGCTTCTTTTGCGTTTGGCAGATCGGAAATAATCAGCTTTCCCAATAATGTTTGACAGGACATGTTGGATAATCCCGGGAAGTCCAAAGTTGCAAAAATGACTTATCCATTTTGCAAGCTGAGCACAAATTCAATCGACTAGTCAAACAACACAATATTTACAGTAGTTCTCTGATTGGGATAGGTTGATCCAGACCTATTCCCGCATCTTTGGCCGAGCCAGGGGCTGAAAAGGAATCACATTGGGGTCCTCAGCTAACAGCTTCTTTGCCGTTGCTTCGAGGACTTTGATGCCGACACCTTGCTCAAATAAACAAATGCTTAATTTGCCACCCGCATAATAAGCAGGATAGCCGAACATATGGCCCGGGGAAACGGCTGGGTGATCCAGTAATAATTAATCTAAAATACCTATATTTGCCTTGTTAAATTTTTCCATCGCCTGATCCTTTTTTTTCTTATTTCAAACCCTTTTTCGAGCTACCACACCCATCCATTCAGAGCTTTCCTCGTAAGGTGTGCCCGTGAGGTCGCTCCACAGGCTCTGAACGTGAAAACCGCCATTATCAAGCTCATTGACGATCATCTCCCGATCAAAATCCTGGAACCAATTACGGTAAATCGTCAATCTTCCATCCCCTTCAATAACAATATATTGATCCAGGAATATCTTCTCTTCAGGGTAGGCAAAGCCATTCTCAAGCACCAGGTGCAGGGTCGGACGCCAAAAGCCGGCATCTGCCACATACCAGCTGCATTTATCCCCCTGGTGATGCCGCAATTGAGGAGTCGTTACATCCAGCACAAACAAGCCATCGGGTCTCAATGCACGGTGAACATTGGCCAGCAGCTTTTTCCTATCTTCAAGCTTGAGCACGCAGTAATCGCCAAAGATCAGCACCGCAGAATCGTACAGGTTTTCATCTTCAAGCTCAAGATAATTCTGATAATGGTAGGTAATATCCAGATCGTGGATTTTCGCATTTTCCCTGGCGTAATCGATCGATCGCCTGGAATAGTCCACACCTGTCACCCGGACGCCGAGCCTGGCAAAACGGCTTGCATATAAACCGGGTCCGCAGCCCAGGTCCAGCAGGTTATCTCCGGACTGTAGGCCTAGCTCGGTCATTATCCAGGCGACAGACTTATCAATTGTCTCTGGTTTGCGGCTGGCGAGGTCCGTATTCGGGTCAAGGTGGGTTGCCAGCATCTGTCCAGAGATGTGCGGGTCATCCCAAAACAATGGCTCTCCTGGGGTAAATGGCGCCGGCTTTTGCTGTCGTTCCAGAAGGATCTGAAGATCCAATCTATTAATATTGTCAATTAAAAAACTTTGTACTGTCATTGGCACCTCAAATTATTAATATCTTGTGATCATCCATATCTGTATATGCTGATATCCTAATTTTAATTGAGAATTCTTTTAATAAACATAAAATTGATGCATAAAGTTATAATATCAACAAAAACATCCAGCCTTTCGTATCGTAAGGAAATAAAAATGATCAAGACCATCCTCTGGAATAAAAAAGGTGAGATCGCAAAAATTTCACCTCTAGAAGATTTAAATGAAAAACTATCATGCCCTGAGAATCTGATCTGGGTCGATATCTTCGATGCTGCCTATGAAGAAAGCCTTTTCGTATTAAAGGATATCTTTAAATTCCATCCATTGGCGATAGATGACGCACTTGAAGAAAATCATGTGCCAAAGATCGATGATTGGGGAGACTATTTATGCCTGGTAAGCCAGGTGATCAACAAGAATCCACAGGGAGAAATACCTGGATTTCAAAATCAAGAAGTGGATATCTTCATTGGCAAAAACTATATCCTCACCTATCATGAGGGTCAAAGTGATACAATTGAAAAGGTCTGGGACCGAGTCTCGATAAATAACCGCATCTTTGAACGAGGATCAGAGAATCTCCTTTATCTTTTGCTGGATGAAACAGCAAGCGATTATATCGCTCAAACAGACCAATTTGCCCTGATGATCAATGATATTGAAGATAAATTGTTCGATCATTCTGATGCCGCCCTGCTCGAAGATATATTTGCTCTTAAACGAAGCATACTTAACCTGAGACAAAGCGTCAGCCCCCAGCGTGAGGTTTTAAATAAATTGGCACGAGGCGATTTCCCCCTCCTGGGCGGCCGCGCAAGCATGTATTTCAGGGATGTCTACGATCACTTCTTCCGCTTATATGAAATCGCAGAGAACCTGCAGGACCTCACAAGCAATACTCTTGAAATATTCCTTTCCACCATCAACAACCGAATGAATGGGATTATGAAAACCTTAACCGTCATCACAACCCTGTTCATGCCGATTTCCTTTTTAGCCGGTTTCTTTGGAATGAATTTCTTTGCTCCGATTGAGCACTACACATGGTGGACCAGCACACCTGTCCTGGTGATCGTCATCCTGGCCAGCGTGATTTTCCCCCTGGGTATGCTTGTATATTTTGTGAGAAAAGGCTGGATGAAATAGAGTTGTGATGTGTCTATTATATATCACGCCAGATTGCTGCAGGGATGTTAAATTTAATAGACAACCTTCTTCTTCACTCCGTTCGGAAGTTTGGTTACGCTGTTGCGTATGGATGTGATTTAGCCATGAAATAGAAAATAAGAGGAGAATCGCGTACGACCAAAGGAAGCGTAAATCGTCTGCTCGAACGATCGACCTCACAGATGTACAACTAAGTCAATTCGGTATTTAAAAAATCATTTAAATATGTCGATATGAGTTTCAACTCAATGGAATAAAGATCAATACAAATTGAGAGGTAATAAACCTCCGACTTCTTGCATCCTATTAAACTGAAGATGTTTCCATAGTGAATATTTCCGTCTATTGTGTCCATTATTTCCAGAAGAGCTGCACACGAAAATGGGAAAGGCGACTCTAAGAAATACTTACACTTTTAAGAAATGATAATATATAACTAAAGTGAAAATTATTGTGCTTGATCATCTTAACAACCCAAGGTGGCGGCGAAATATGATACAATGGACAAAGTTACCAAAAATTCTTCATCAATTGAACATGATTGAAGGGAATTTTATCTTAATGTGGATTTCAGGTGTCTATAACCTGCCACCAGCCATTGTCATTCTCAACGACTAAAACCAAGATAAATTCTGTGTTTTAGAAAGGTGTATTTCTATGAAGAAAATCATGTTAATTTACTCGTTAATGTTGCTAACTACTCTTCTAGCGTGCAGCGCTCAAGAATTATTGGTGCCAACTGAAGATGTCTCTTCTAATCCCATACCAAACGAAAACTTGGAAGAGATGTTCATTGTAACAAGTCTTGGTAGCGCCCACAAAGGAGCTACTCCAACTACTTTTACTATCAGTGAGTCATGGCTAGTGACTGAAATAAAGACATATCATTGGAACGATGGGAATGGTGTAACACCAGGAACCATAGGCTTGATGGCTGACGATGGTACAGTTCTGGGCACATGGCAAGCTGATGGATTGCAAGGATCAGGTGGTGTCCCCGATGCATATTGGGTGGTAAATCCTAACATCGTGATTCCTTCTGGAACCTATACAGTTGTTGACTCGGACCCTGAAACATGGTCTCAGAACTCGGAAACAAACGGCATTGGAATGGCCTGGGGCATAGGCGTTCGCCAATAAGATCCATCTCAAGATTCAGAACTTATTCTTTCTATTGGATTGCTGGATTACGGGAAAGATTTTTTACAAAATGAAAACTCCCCTCAACAAGCTGAGGGGAGTTTTCATTAATAGTTAAGTATAGCTTTAGTTCGGTCTAATTTTTTCCCAGACCAAATCGGAGAATTCTTTATACTTGAATAATGGGGGGGTTACTGGGAGGGTGAGAACTGAGGTTAGGGTGTCATCTAAAAAAATGGCTGCTCCAAAAGCAAGGAACAGCCATTTTTATCCATTTTTTTACAGCGTAATTAATTCGATCAAAGTTTTATTGCAGCGCCACCATCTCAAACTGGCTGTTGTAAAGCTCAGCATAAAAGCCATTCTGCTCCAGCAGCTCCTCGTGCTTCCCCTTCTCAACAATATCGCCATCCCGTATCACCAGGATCAGGTCCGCATTGCGGATAGTCGACAACCGGTGGGCGATGATAAAACTGGTGCGCCCGTGCATCAATCGGTCCATGGCTTGCTGGATCAGGATTTCTGTACGAGTGTCTACCGAACTGGTTGCCTCATCCAAAATCAGCATCGGAGGATCCGCCAGCACAGCGCGAGCAATCGTCAAAAGTTGTTTCTGACCAGAGGATATATTAGTCGCTTCTTCATTCAACTCCAACCCATACCCACCGGGCAGGGTGCGGATGAAGTGATCCACATGGGCAGTCTCAGCCGCCTGAACAACTTCCTCATCGCTCGCATCTTCCCGGCCATAGCGGATATTTTCGCAAATCGTGTCATTATACAACCATGTATCCTGCAGCACCATGGCAAACATCTCCCGCAGATCTTCACGTCTGAAGTCCTGGATGTTATGTCCATCCACAAGGATCGCGCCGCTGTCCACATCGTAGAAGCGCATCAGCAGCTTAACCAGGGTCGTCTTCCCAGCGCCAGTGGGTCCCACAATCGCAATCTTTTGCCCGGGGTGAGCGCTGAAGGAGAGATCTTTGATGACGGTCGTCTCTGGTTCATAGCCAAAGTGCACATCACGGAATTCCACAGACCCTTCCACATGATCCAGCTTGAACGGGTTCTCGGTCTCTGCGATCTCTTCCGGTTCATTGAGGAATTCAAACACTCGCTCAGCCGCAGCTGCCGTTTGCTGAAGAATATTGGATATATTAGCGATCTGCATCAGGGGATTGTTGAATTGGCGCACGTACTGGATAAACGCCTGGATATCACCAACGGTGACCATGCCCCGGATGGCATAATAGCCGCCCAGGATGCTGACTGCGACATAACCCAGGTTGCTGATCAATCGCATGATGGGCATGATCACCTGTGAGAGAAATTGTGAGAGCCAGGCAGATGTGAATAATTTTTCATTCAAACCATTAAAAATTTTAACCGATTCTTCTTCTGCATTGAAAGCCTTGATCACTATATGCCCGCCGAACATCTCTTCCACATGACCATTGACATGCCCGAGGTAATTCTGCTGTTCCATGAAGTATTTCTGCGAGGTTTTTACGATCAGGTTGATTGCTAAAATCGTTAAGGGGATCGTAAACAGCGCTACCATGGTCATCTGCCAGCTGATGGTCAGCATCATCACCAAAATACCGATCACGCTTGTTATGGAAGTAATGATCTGCGATAGGCTCTGGTTAAGAGTTTGGCTGACTGTGTCCACATCATTGGTCACCCGTGAGAGAACCTCACCCTGGCTGACTTTATCAAAATAATTCAGAGGAAGTTTGTTAATTTTTTGGGCAATGTCCTGCCTGAAACGGTAGGTAATATCGGTTGAAATACCCGACATGATGAAACCTTGAAGAAACGCCAGGAAAGCTGAGAGCACATACAGGGTCAGGACCTGGATCAAGATACTCCTGATAGCCGAAAAGTCGACCCCACTGCCGGTACCGGCAATCTCCGCCGCCACATCCTGGAACAGTTGGGTGGTTGCCCGACCGAGGATCTTTGGTCCAAGAATGGTGAAAACCGTGGAGGCTGCAGCGATCACCAACACGCCCAAGATGAGAAGGTTATATTTCCCTAAATAATTAACCAGGCGCTTGAATGTCCCTTTAAAGTCACGCGCTTTCTCTCCTGGTCTCAGTGCATGTGGGCCGCCGCGTCCCATCCGGATGGCTGGTTTGCTGGACTTTTGTTCTGATTGTTCTTTTTGCTTCGGTCTATTGTCGCTCATGCCAGTTCCTCCTTGCTGAGCTGTGATGTGGCAATTTCCTGGTAGGTTTGGCAAGTCTCCATCAGATCTTGATGGGTGCCCTTTCCAACAATTTTGCCGTTATCCAGAACAATGATCTGATCAGCGCTCATTACAGTCGCTACCCGCTGGGTGACCAGCAGTACAGTGCTTTTACCGGTTTTCTCCTTAAGTGCTTTCCGCAAAGCGGCATCTGTCTTGAAATCCAAAGCCGAAAAAGTGTCATCAAAAATGAATATTGGCGGTTTTTTTACAAGCGATCGGGCGATGCTCAAGCGCTGTTTCTGACCACCTGAGACGTTTGCACCCCCCTGGGAAATTGGCGCTTCCAAGCCCTCGGGATTATCAAAAATGAAGTCGGTTGCTTGGGCGATTTCAATAGACTCACGCAGGGTCTCTTCGCTGGCGTCCTCGTCTGCAAGACGCAGGTTGGATTCCACCGTACCTGAGAACAAAACACCTTTTTGGGGTGTGTATCCTATTTTTTCCCGCAAATCGTGCTGACGTACATCCCGAACATCAATATCATCCACCAATACTGCACCCTTATAAACATCAAAGAAACGCGGCACCAGGTTTACCACGGTGGACTTACCGCAGCCAGTGGAGCCGATGATGGCTGTCACCTCCCCGGGAGGAGCGGTGAAGGAGATGCCCTGGAGCACATCCTCCTCAGCATCCGGATAGCGGAAGTAGACATCCCTGAACTCAACCTTCCCCGAGAATGGAGTTGGCAAAAG
Source organism: Anaerolineaceae bacterium (assembly GCA_016841525.1). Lineage (GTDB taxonomy): Bacteria > Chloroflexota > Anaerolineae > Anaerolineales > Anaerolineaceae > Brevifilum. Next base: position 243,367 of record JAENYZ010000002.1, on the reverse strand, counting down.
CTTGGGGTCCTGCGGATCTTTGATCACATTTTCTGTGTCCAGGACTTCTGAGAGCCGCTCACCTGAAACAAAGGCACGCGGTAGGAAAATGAACAGCATCGAAAGCATCAGGAATGCAAACATAATCTGCATGCTGTACTGCAGGAATGCCATCATATCCCCTACCTGGAGTGTTGAAGCAGCAATCTGCTGCGCACCGACCCAGATGATCAGGATGGATAATCCGTTCATGATCAGCATGATCACCGGCATCATGGTTGCCATTATGCGGTTGATGAACAGGGTGACATCCGCCAGATCCTTGTTTGCCTTATCAAAGCGCTGTTCTTCAAAATCCTGCTTGTTGAAGGCTCGGATGACCATCATGCCAGATAGGTTCTCCCGGGTGACCAGGTTCAACCGGTCGATCAATTTCTGGATGATGGTGAACTTTGGTACGGAAATAAAGAATACGATCACAATTAGCAAAATCAATATGGCGACTGCCAGGGCAATGATCCACCACATGTTCGGGCTCTTATCCACTGCGCGGATCACCCCCCCGATTCCCATAATAGGTGCAAAAAACGCCAACCGCATCACCAGGAACACCACTTGCTGGATCTGGGTGATATCATTGGTAGCCCGGGTGATCAGCGAGGCGGTTGAAAACTTATTGTATTCCTGGCTGGAAAAGGATTCCACCTTGGTAAACACATCCTTACGGATATCTCTCGCCACGCTGGCTGAGGTGCGAGCCGCCAAAAAGCTGACGCCAACATTCGTTACGCCTGAGAGAATGGAGAGCAGCACCATAACCCCGCCCGTTCGGAGGATATAATTGGTCTGAATTTGCCCAAGGTCAATGTCCATATTCTGGTATTCTTCACGGATTGCCTCGGATGTTAATTGCGTGAGCAGGGTATTCGGCATGGATTGAAACTGCTCAGTGATGCCCTGTCTTATCGTGTCAAGACGATCCGGTGCCATCTTGAGAATTGAGAAAATATCCATTCCTTCTGGGATTTGAGATGGTTCAAAAGGTAGTTCGCCCAGCATCTGCCCGGCTCTTTCAGGGTTATCCACGATCTGCTGGATGCCGTACAGGATCAACAAACCCCGTGACATCACCGGTTCAAGTGTATCCAATTCCTCATTCGTCAGGTCTCGCAAAACATATATCGGTTCTGACGCTAAAGCTGGAACCGTCTCGACCAATTCATCGTAATCAGGTGATGCCTCATCAACCAACTGATAAGCATCAGACACCAATGCCGATTCTTGATCATCGAAAAACAAAACCATATTATCAAGTTGGCTCTTGCGAATGTACTGCGGGATGACACTGTCAATACCATTTTGCTGGATGCCAACGTTGACAATCCGAGAGAGATAATCCGGCAGCGCCAGATCGGCATTCGCCATCACAAACAAAAGGGCAATCGCTGCAATCACAGATAATAAATAAGGTTTGAGGTATTTAAGAAGTCGAATCATTAATTATTGGTCCTTCATTGTGTATTTAAATTTTTTGATTATTTCTTTGGTTAAAAATTTTTTATATATCGTCATTTCAGATTGGATTTATTTCCCTGAATCAGCCTCGCAGGGTCGATTGCCTTCAACATATAATTCGCGAGTTCGCTGATTTAAAAGTTTGATGGCAGGGAGCAGCGCTTCTTTCTCATCATCGGATAATACCTGTGACAATTCCAAAAGCCAAGCATGCCTGGTGTTCATGCTTTTTTCAACCATGCCCTGACCCTTTTCTGTCAGCGCGATCCGCTTCTTGCGACGGTCCTCTGGGTTTTCTGACCGCAGTACCAACCCGGCAGCAATCAGCGGATCTAAAAGCTGGCTAACAGCCGCTGTGGTGATCCCCAGGTGATTCGCCAGGTCATTCACCGAACTGCCGCCGTGGTGATAGAGACGAAACAGGGCATTTACCTGGGAGAGCGAAAGGTCACTTTCACGGTTATGGCGGATAAAGGCATGAAAGGAACGGTGCATTGAAGTTTCCATCCATTCACGGAGAGCGTTTAAGAAGATGTCTTCATCTGACAAGCTTTACCTCACTTAATAGTTAAACGGACTTAACTATATGCCTGCTGTTTATACGTGTCAAGAAGATTTTGATAAACATTTTGTTAATGTTTTGAGGAATTAATGCAAAAGTAAATAGCATTGACAGAAGGAATTAGAACATTTCCATCCATTCCCAAGTAAGGAAAAGGGGGTTGGCCTCCTCTCCCACACCGAGGGAGAGGACTGAGGTGAGGGTGCCATTAAAGCATGTCATCGCGAGGAAACTGCACAGCAGCAACGACGCGATCTCAGAAAATCTATCAAAACGATTTGCTAAATACTAACAAATATGAACCCTCTCTTTCAATCCAAGCAGTTCAAAAGAGCAAGAACTTAACCTCCTCTCCCTCAGCGAGGGAGAGGACTGAGGTGAGGGTGTCATCAAAAAAAGCTCTCGGATTGAAATGCAAGCAATTCTCTTTTTTTTATTTCTACCGTAAGAATTCATCGCAGTTCAGGTCATAAAAATTTTCCACTGCCGACGCCAGAGTCTTCCCCCACCGGTCGACCCCCCATCCAAAACCTGTGTACTGCCAGACAGGCATATACAGGTTATCCACAATCCCCTTCCGGTAATCGGACCAACAGTCCTCAAATGAATAAATGCAGTCGAACCCCGTTGAGTAGTTGTGATGATAATACCGCACCAATTCCTCCTGATGCCCGCGCAGTTCCTTTGGCAGTGCGGAACCCAGCAGGTGCCGTAGATCAAAAGTCCCAATCCCAACACCCCAGAACTGCCAATCGACGATCATGGTCTCACAGCCTGCATCCTTTGGGTAGAGGAAGTTCTTCAGGTGAGCATCACGATGGAGAATGGTTGTCAACTGGTTCTGACGAACCTGATAAACCTTCTCAAGCTCAAAAGCCCTGATCAGGGGGATGCATCTTTCCAGCAATTCAATCGTCGTATCCGGGACACAATCCCGATTATCACACTTAAATTTGGAGAAAGCGTCCTCCAGTTTGCCGATATAAGCCTCAATATCCTGCTCATCATCAGCGTGCGCCTGGATTTGTTCTTCGCTCAGCTTTTGGGTGAAGCTGCGATGGAATTTTGCCAGGGCGCGCAGTCCATATTTCCAATTATTGATCTTTGAAAAGTCCATCGACTGGTAATCTTGATGAGAGTCGGATAGGTCTTCCAGTACCAGGAAGTACGCTTGCTCATCCGGGGAAATGCGGCTGTTGAGACACCTGGGGATGTTCGGGTAAGGGTCAGGATCGAGAGAGTCGATAAATTGATAAAACCGGACTTCCCGAACCCCCAACCTGATGTGAGCGCCTGAAGCAGTTCCCTTCTTGTTGGTCTTCACAAAGGCTTGCAGGTCGGAAAGGTCCTGCGATTGAACCCGCAGAGTGATCGCTGTCGTCGGTCCGGGGATGACATCTACAACTAGGGATTCTGATTTCGGCAAGGCCAGCATGTCGTGGAGGGGAAATGGGAGGCCTTCAATGACGTCTATATCGCTAATAATGGACATAATATTTAGCTTTTCTTTCGTAGAGTTTGTGGCGTTGTGACTTAACAAGTATTGTTATTAAATTAAACTAACTTTAATTCGTTTCTTTGAAAAACTCATATCCATGTGCTATTAATCGATCCCTGGCTGTATCCAATTCTTCTTTAGTAAATAATGATTGAAAACGAGACTTCAGCACCAATGCCTCCACTGAGAGATCCAGGCGATGACATTCCCATAATGTTTGCAAACCGGTCTGGACCTCGTTCTTTGCGAGAAGTCGCTTAGCAGTTTTTACGCCACCACATTCTAGAACCATTTGCAAAAAGCGAGTAGGTTTATAATCACACGCTTCCTTCGCTTTATCATAAATAGCAATCATAGCGTGATGAAAATCACTTGCAAGATCCTTATTCGTAACCATGTTCTTTCTCCATCTCATGAAAATCTAAGATTGCTTCACCCCTTTCAGATTTTCGCGGTAATTGTGTTGAATGACAATAGAGGTGAGGTTTGAATATTATAATGCCAAACCCAACCATTTGTCCGCGCGAGGGAGATGCGAAGCAGCGACAAAGTGCCCGAAGTGGAGCAGCGTGGTAAGCAACCTCTGCAAACTTACCAAAATGCCCCGTCAACTGCTCACAAATATGAGCCCTCAGCCTCCTGTCCGACCACCTTGAAAGTGCAATCGGCTTAACCTCCTCTCCCTCGCTGAGGGAGAGGACTGAGGTGAGGGTGACAACAAAGTATGTCATCGCGAGGAAGCTGCGCAGCAGCGACGACGCGATCGCGGAAAAAATTTTTTACATCAAACAGCTATTTAAATACAAAATAGGCGCGAACTGCGTAGCGCTCAAACCATCGACCTTCGCGCAGCACCCCCGAAGCGTAGTTTGCCCCACTCCACTGCATTTCGGGGGTTCCACTTTGTTACTGCACCTAAAGGTTTTCCGCTTCGCTCCAGGGTACGGATGTTACGGTTAATCCATTTCGGACATAATTTTAGAAATTTTATGTGTTAGTAGACGGAGTTCTGGATAACATAATTTGGAATAGAGCATTTTCCTGAGTGTTGTTCAATTTTATTAAATCAGCAAAACAATTCTTATCAGCAGATAATTCTCTTTATGACCTGTCCAATAAATTAGACTAATCCTCATGGTAATATTGTTATATATCTCACAATCTATTCCGCTAGCATTCGATCAGGAGGTGGGAAGTGAGCGCCAGGACTACTCGTTTTCATTTACTGACCGCGATTATTTTTATATCGGTTGGTTTACTCTCTGGCTGTGAGCAAGGACCCGAATCTTGTCCAAAATATACTGATGTAGAGCTGGTTAATCCAAAAAGCTACCAGGGCAACGATCAACTCCCTTTCCAATTTCCGCTGGAGAACGCCGAAAGCTATACACAACCGATCCTGTACAACTTCGGGTCGTGTCGTCAGGTTACCGAAAGAAGGCGCGAATGTCATTCGGCTGAAGATTACATCGGTGAACCTGGCACTCCGGTCTACGCATTCGCTGATGGGGAGATCAGCTTCTCCGGCCCGATGGGCGGTTACGGCTGGTTGATTATCATCGACCACCCCCAAGCCAATCTTTATTCACTCTACGGTCATCTCAGCCCCAGCCGTTGGGAGGCAAAACGCGGCCCTGTTGAAAAAGGGGAGTTGATTGGCTATCTGGGCGACGCGGATGAAAATGGCGGCAGCCCCGAACAGCCATTAATCCCTCATCTACACTTTGGCATCCGCACCGGTCAACGCATCAAGTATCCTGGCTCTGGGGAATGGCGCTGGATGGCTGGATGGATTGCTATCTGCCCACAGGACGCTGGCTGGCTGCAGCCATCATTGGTGATTTCGAATCAACACATCCCAGAAGGCGGCTTTACGATGCCTGTCGGCAATTTTTTCGCGATCTGGTGGTTCCCGCTGGTGTTTGGGGGAATCTATATATTCAGCTGGATGTGTTTGCTGGTTTATACAAGAAAACGAGAAAAGCCTCACTTACTGGTTTCTTTTGGTGCGCTGTGTATTGTTGCTGCCTGGCTGCTATTTACCAAACACTCTTTACTAAGTATCGTGCTTTTTGGGCTTTCTGCCGCATCCATCCCCCTGGGTCTCTATCGCCTCATCAAACGCGCCAAGTAATATTCCTTCAATACTATGCTGAAGATGGCTGCCCGTGTGCACCGGTTCCCTAATTTCTCTTTTTGAGCTGAGCAGAGGTGTTCTAAAAATCATCAATTTACAACACCTTTGTAAACTATAAAAATCGAATGTTTTGAACGGCCACTTACTGAAATACAGGGATACAAATTAAGAAACTTAGTAGAACGCAAGAATTGATATCAATTCGATTCAATATATTTACCCCAAAGCGAATATGTTTCGATTGGAAGAGTCTCAGAGTTAATTAAAATAAAGTGGAGCAAAGCTGATAACATCCAAGAATGACGGTGATCGTTCTCATGGGCTTTGCTCAAAGTGTCGGGCAGGCGCTAATCATAAGGGCTGGGGTTCTTGAGAACAGCAGTTTGATAGTCCCATAAGGGCTTTTCGTCCCTATTGACTTTGTAATGTCCTCAAGAGTATTTTTTGTATTTCAACTGAAACACTAAACCACCTTTCGGCGGCTTTGTAAGTGTGGGCGCGAACTGCGGACGACCAAAGGGACCGCAGAGCGTCTGCTCAAACCATCGTCCCACTCCGCTGCGCTTCGGGGATTTCAACCCCATGTATGTGAACCTTTTTCTTTTGTCAGTTAATTACGAAATGGGCGCGAACTGCGAACGACCAAAGGGAGCGCAGAGCGTCTGCTCGAACCATCATCCCACTCCACTCCGTTTCGGGGACTGACGCCTTTGCGAAGCACCCCTGAAACGCAGTCTGTCCCACTCCGCTAGCGCCTCGGGGGTTCCACTTCGTTCCAGGGCAGGATGTGAACCCTTCTTAGAGAAAGAATTAAATGAAAAATGGGCGCGAACTGCGATAGCGCTCGAACCATCGACCTTCGCGCAGCACCCCCGAAGCGTAGCAAGGGGGCACGGATGTGAACTTTATTCTTTTGTCCAGTAAATACAAAATGGGCGCGAATGGACTCGAACCATCGACCTCACGGATTATGAAATGATTCCAGTAGGTATATAAACCATGTTAATTGTTTAGTAAGTATCATTACTTTCTTTTTTGAGGAACTGATTCGAGTATAAAATATCAGATCACCTACTTATCAACCATATTAACAACCATTCAACCTGATCCCAAGCTTAATGAACCCTTATGGATTTCGCTTCTTGTTTTTCAGGACTGATTTTATATGCTTACCAAACTGCTTATCCTTCTGGCGTTTTTCATAATAAGACATCTCGTTGAAGCTTGATTCTTTATTCATGGCCAGGTAATTTTGAAATCTGTTTGTAGAAAGCGTGCCTTTTTTTATCGCATTCTGAATTGCGCAGCCCGTTTCATTGACATGGGTACAATCACTGAATTTGCACTGGTTTGACAACGAGATTATTTCTGAAAAGGTTTCATCGATGCCTGTTTCTACAGCAATGTTCCCAAGCTCCCGCATTCCAGGGGAATCGATCATGATCCCACCTTCCTTTAGCTGGATCAATTGGCGGGTGGTGGTGGTGTGCCTGCCTTTGCTGTCTTTTTCTCTAACGGGGTTGGTGACCAAGAGCGAATTGCCCATTACACTATTCAGCAAGGTTGTTTTTCCGACGCCAGAAGAGCCAAGCAAACAATAGGTTTTTCCCGGCAGGAGGAGGTTTTTGATTTTATCAATATTGACCCCATTATCATTGCTGAACGGAATCACTTTCACCTCGGGCATTAACGCGAGGATGCTGTTTATCTTTTCTTCAATCTTTGGTGTCGACAGTAGATCGGCTTTGCTCAACAACACAATTGGAGTGATACTGCTTTCGTTGATCATTACGAGGTAGCGCTCCAAACGCCGAAGATTGAAATTTTCATCCAAGGATTGGATGATAAATGCTGTATCGATGTTGGCTGCAATCAGTTGAAAGTCCACATTCTTTCCGGAAGTTTTTCTCTTCAAGAGCGTTTTTCTTGGAAGCAGATTGTGTATTATCGCATGGCTATCATCATCGAAAAATTCGGCAGCTACCCAATCGCCAACGGTTGGCAACAGCACAGAAGAGTCAGCAGAGTAGAGCATTTTTCCTGCTAATTCCGCAAAAACATCCCCAATCCCTTTAGATATAATGTAACTGTTTTTATGTACAGTAATGACACGCGCGATACGATGGTTTTCAATTAATTGAGAGTCTGTATTGGATTGGAACCAATTGTCAAAGCCAAGGTTTCTGATGTTTTTCGTGATCTCTTTCATGTTTTGTAGTTCTCCTATTGGATAGAATCCTCAAAAAACTTTTTTAAGTAGATAATACCATTTATGGGGATTAATTAAAAAAACATGAGTTATTACATGACCTCATGCATAAAATATGGGCGCGAACTGCATAGAGCTCGAACCATCGACCTTGTCATACCCTTCATGTACACTTCGGGGATTGCGCTTCGCTCCAGGGACACGGATGTGCCTTCTTATCGACATGATAATTAAATACAAAATGGGCGCGAATGGACTCGAACCATCGACCTCACGGATGTGAACCGTGCGCTCTAACCAGCTGAGCTACGCGCCCTTCTTACTCTTTGCGCTCTAACCAGCAGTCCCAACGGGGATCTGCGTAGCCACGAGCCCGCAGTGAAATGCATTATAGCAAAATTTACCTTTAAGGTCAATGAAAATCCCTTGTCCTTAAATGAAAAAGAACCCATTTGGGGTTCATTAGTTTAGTATTCACTCGAACCGAGACCTTCGCGAAGCACCCCCGTAGGGGGCACGGATGTGAACCGTGCGCTTTAACCGGCAGTCCTTTACAGGATCTGCGAAGCTAAGAGCCCAAAAACAAATTTCAATTATTAAAAATGCAACCCTTCTGCCGCTTCAATGTGAAACGTGCGCTTTAACCAGCAGTCCCTATAGGGATCTTCGAAGTTTTGCACCGTTAGTGGAATGCATTATAGCAAAATTTACCCTTAATCCCTATCAACTTTTCATCACCCATTCCAAAATAATAATGTCATCATCTTCAATCCCAATATATGTCACATTATTGGGGTTATTTAATTTGGCAATTCGTAAATTAATGATATATTTGAATCAGATCTCAAAAAATTGTATGATAGAGACAAATGAATCTCTCAATAGAACAAAAGTACAAGCTCTTATTTGAGATTTCCCATAAGACCAGCGACACACTCGATCTGGATGAAATTATGGTGCAGTTGTTAGATACCATAAAATCCGTCGTGGACTATGATGCTGCGGGTATCTTTGTCCTTAACCAGGCATTTTCTCGGGGGACAGGCTTATCTTCAAAGAATCTTATTGCCGGGATGAGCTTTCGCGGTTATGGGCAGCTGCCCAACGGGGATGATATGCTCACTCATGGCAAGGGGATTATCGGTTTTGTCATTACGAACAACACCAGCCTGGTTGTGCCGGACATTCGCCTGGATGAACACTATGTTGAAGGTCGAAGTGAAACCCTTTCAGAGATCGCTGTTCCCATCCAGGTTAATAACCAGTCTATTGGTGCGGTAAATTTAGAATCGGATCAATTGGGAGCATACAACGAGAATGACCTATCAATCCTCCAATTCTTTGCTGATGCGGCAGCCATCGCTATTGAAAAAGCAATCCTGCATCGGCAGCTTATGGAAAAAGAACTGCTGGATAAACAGCTTCAAATGGCTAAAGACGTCCAAACCCACCTGCTCCCTATGAGTGATCCCGTTATTCCTGGTTACGATATCTCTGGGATTTGTATCCCTGCAGAGAAAATCGGCGGGGATTATTATGATTATCTATATCTTCAAGGTGGAAAGCTGGGCATCGTTGTGGCAGATGTATCAGGACATGGCATTTCATCTGCCCTGGTGATGAGCGCTTTCCGGAGTCAACTTCGGACTTACACTCATGGAAGTGATAGCCCTGCCCAAATTGCTTGTTCAATAAATGAACGCTTACCTGAATTCACCGGTGGAAACCATTTCATTACCATGGCTTACGGTCTGTTAGATCCAACATTGGGTAAATTGACTTTCACCCGCTGCGGTCATCCCTCACCCACATTGATACATAGTGATGGCAGTTCAGAAGTTTTGCATGTTAATAAACCAGCCTTTGGGATCTACAGAAAAGTTCAGTACATGGATGAAACCAAAATACTTTCTCCCAGAGACATCCTGGTGATTTTCACAGATGGTGTTGTTGACACAGAAGACCGATGTGGAGAAGCCTTTGGCACCAAGCGATTGATGGCGGCTGTCACAAAATACAGAAACCTACCAGCAAAGGCGTTGATCCAAGAGATCATCAATCAAACGAGAATTTTCAATGACTTCCAACCCTTCCAGGATGATTTCACCCTGGTGATAGTAAAGAAAGAATAAAAATTCATTATTTACGATCATTCTAGATTCCATCAATTTTTATCTAGGTACATAACCATAATTTTTCGTACAGTTCCTAAATCTCTCCCCAATCCACCTGGTTAATATCCGGACAGACATGATCGGCGATTTTCTCCAGCTCCCTTTTCTTGATCGGATGATTGCTGATCCCAATCAAATGCATGTCAACATCAACATTTACACTCGCCAACAAGGTCCTTGCTGCTTTCCCTGACTGCAAACCCTTTACGGCATCCTCGAAAATCGTCACCTGGCAGTTATTAAATTTGACCCAATCCCCCCTGATTCCCTCACCCCGCCATAAATCATAAGCTAACTTAAGCCCATTTTCTGCCGACTCGCCCAGGCACATTTGCATCAATGCCAGGGCATGCACCGGGTTGGGCTTTAGAAAAGTGTGATCCGGGAGCGCACATTGGGTGACTGCAAACCATGCCAGCATCCCGGAACCAAGCAGTGGCAGATGGTCAAGCTCAACCAGTTTTGCCCCCAGTTCTGCTTCAGGAGAGCTCAGGTATCCCGCAGGGGTGCTGGAGGGCCGGTTGGTCATGATCCCTGCCCGATGATCATGGTCCCCCAGCCATGTTTGGATGATCCGCTTCGTTTCTACGCTCATCACCGTGCGGTCATAAATCGTCAGAAAGCTTTCAATGTTCAGCCGGGGTTCTAAACCGTAATTATCCTGGAAAGCCATGCTGCCAAGAACCGTCTCCTGGTGCCAGGGTAAGGTTGGGCTTTGATAAATATCTCGAGAATTGTATAAGATTTTTTCAAGGTAGTCCCTTTGGTTTGCATTCAACCAGGGATTCTCCCGCGTGATTTTTTGATACGCAGAAACGGTGGGAAGGTCTCCCACTTTATTGAAAGTGTCCAAAAACGCGTTGATTTTCGGCGCCTGGTCCGTTAGAACATCGGCTGTAAGCGGTTGATATCCCAGGCAAATGTCCGGGTCAAACCGCCAGGCTTCCAGCAGGATCAAGGCAGCGCTGATTGCCGCACTGTCCCATTCGTTCGTGACGCTCAATGCTTCAAAATGGGCGATCTGATCCTCCGTAAGTTCTGCAGCAGGAATGCCCAATGCTTTTCCAATCCGCAAAACAGTAGCTGTCAAAGCTTGATGGTAACCGCCGGGAGTTAACAGGACACCATCCATGTCAAACAGCAGAATTTTCTTTGTCATTGATCCCTCTTATGGCGGGAGGCAAGTTCCTTTTTTACCTGTTCAATGCTAACACCTTTATAAGACAATAAAACCCACAGATGATAGATCAAATCAGCCGATTCTTCGATCAATCTTTGCTGCCCCTCATCCTTTGCTGCAAAAATTACTTCCAGCGTTTCTTCGCCAATTTTCCTCAGGATCAGGTTTTCACCGGTGTCCATCAGCTGTGCGGTATAAGAGCCGGCAGGTTTATCCTTCTTCCGGTCTTCAATGATCTGGAATAATTCATCAAACATTTTCGTCCTCCATCGATCGATAAAAACAGCTTTCATTCCCGGTATGGCAGGCAGGTCCGGCAGGATCAACCATCAGTAGCAGGGTATCGCCGTCACAATCAATAAAAATCTGCTTCACGTTAAGTATGTTCCCGGATGTCGCTCCTTTGCGCCATAAGGCTTCGCGGCTTCGACTCCAGAAATGCGCCTGTCCCGTAGACTGGGTTAATTGCAATGCTTCCTGGTTCATCCATGCCATCATCAGCACTTTTTTTGTGGCAGCATTCTGAACGATCGCCGGCACAAGCCCCTGGGAATTATATGTGATTTTTGGGTTTTCCTGGTTGATTGGTTTCATTTTGTGATCCTGACAGGGATATTTCTTTCCGCTAAATAGACTTTCAAATCTGGGATGGTGAGCTCGTTGTCATGGAAAAGCGAAGCTGCCAGGGCGGCATCGGCTTTGCCAATTGTCAGAACATCCGCAAAATCCTTCATGCTGCCCGCCCCCCCGCTGGCAATGATCGGAACCTTCACCGACTCCGCCACTCGGCGAGTCAGCTCAAGATCGTAACCTGAAAGGGTGCCATCTGCATCCATACTGGTCAGCAGCACCTCACCTGCACCGAGGGAAATGGCTTTTTTGACCCATTCCATGGCATCCAGCCCGGTGGACTTCCTGCCGCCGTAAGTCACCACTTCCCAGCGGTCTTCCTCCGTTTTGCGTGCATCCACAGCGATAATGATGCATTGACTGCCAAAACGTTTGGCACCCTGGGTGATCAGAGACGGGTCATTCACAGCCGCAGTGTTAATGCTGATCTTGTCCGCGCCTGCAGAGAGCAAACGATGCATATCTTCTACAGATTTGATCCCCCCGCCAACGGTGAGGGGCATAAAAACCTGGTCTGCAACGGCTGTGACCACTTCAGCCATTGTTTTTCGCCCTTCAAGACTGGCTGAAATATCCAGGAAGACCAGTTCATCAGCCCCGGCATCGTTGTAGATTTTCGCCTGCGCCACAGGGTCGCCGGCATCCCTCAGGTTGATGAAATTGATTCCCTTGACGACCCTGCCATCTTTTATGTCCAGGCAGGGGATAATTCGTTTTGCTAACATTTAATCGCCTCCGATAATGTGAATTTCTTTTCATACAGGGCTTTTCCTACCACAACCCCGGGCAAGCCGGCAGCTTTCACCTGGCGGATATCCTCAAGGGTACCCACACCCCCGCTGGCGATCACCGCCAGTCCTAATCCATTCGAAAGCGCGCTGGTGGAAGAGATATCCACGCCGGACTGCATGCCATCGCGTTTGATATTTGTGAAAATGATGGTTCGCAATCCGTATTCAATATAACGGTTCGCTAAATCAATAGGCGTCACACTGGTTTTTTTCTCCCAGCCGCTTACCCGAACCAATCCATCTCGAGCGTCAATGCCGAGAACGATGCGGTTTGGACCAAAGGTCTCTAAAGCCTCAATCATCAAAGCCGGGCTTTCCACCCCTGCTGTCCCGATGATCACGCGTGCCGCCCCCATGGATAGGATTTCCCTGATCAAATCCATTGAACGCAGCCCACCGCCGTATTGAACAGACGCCCTGCCGATAGAGACAGACAGGATTTCTTCTAATGCCGTGAGCCTGGGTTGAAGCGCATCACCAAAAGCACCATCCAAATTGACCACATGCAGCCAATCGGCACCCTGTTCGATCCATTTCTCTGCTGCCTCCGAAGGCTGGACTTCAAAAATTTTTGATTTATCCCGCTGCCCTTGCGCCAACCGGACAACACGACCTTCTTTAAGGTCAATCGCAGGGTAAACGGTAAAAGGTGTCATTGGCACACCTCCACAAAGTTTCTTAAAATCATCAAACCAGCATCCTGGCTCTTTTCAGGATGGAACTGCACCCCGTAAATTGACTCTTCCTGGATGGCGGATGCGAATGAAATCCCATAGTCCGTTTTTGCAATAGAAACCGACGGGGCAGAAGGGTCGCAGTAATAACTGTGGTTGAAATAAACAAATGTGCCATCATCAACGCCACGCAATAATGGCGAAGGTGAAGTCATTTGAAGTTGATTCCACCCGGTCTGCGGGATTTTTAAGTGGTCCATGGAGAATTCTCTTACTTCACCAGCAACATAACCCAGACCATGGGTCTCGCCCATTTCTGAACTGCGGCTAAAAAACAACTGCATTCCCAAACAAATCCCGAGCAGGGGAGTCTGGCGTTTGACGATTTCATCAATGGTCGAGATTAAACCACGCGCTTGCAAACCTTTCATGCCATCTTTGAAGGCACCAACGCCTGGGAGAATGACTTTTTCAGCCTTTAGAATTTCTTCGGGATCAGCCGTTTGAACCACCACCGCACCCACATGCTCAAGGGCTTTATTGACGGAACGCAAATTTCCAATGCCGTAATCGATCAACGCGACTCTCATAAGACGCCTTTCGAGCTGGGGATTTGACCTTCTCTGCGAGGGTCCATAGCGGCAGCACTTTTTAAAGCGCGGGAAAAAGCCTTAAACATCCCTTCTGTCTTGTGATGATTATCCCGTCCATACAGCACCGCCACGTGCATAGTGGCTTTAGCCATCATACTAAAGGAATAGAAAAAATGCTCGATCAATGTCACCGGGATCCCTGCTACCATCGGGTCCTGCCAATCCGCCTGGTAAACCAGGTAAGGCCTTCCGGAAAAGTCGATAACCACCCGGCATAAGGACTCATCCATGGACACCAGCGCCTCACCCATCCTTTCGATGCCCTTTTTCCCAGCCAGGGCTTGCGCAAATCCCTCACCCAGTGTTAATGCCACATCTTCAATCGTGTGATGGGGATCAACAGCGAGGTCGCCCTTTGCCTCAACTTCCAAATCAAATAAACCATGGACAGCGACCTGGGTCAGCATATGATCAAAGAAGGGAATGCCTGTATCAATGATATGCTTACCGGAACCATCAAGGTTCAATTTAAGTTTGATCTCTGTCTCGTTTGTTTTTCTTTCTACAATCGCTTTTCTCATGGTCGAAGCACCTCCAATGCGGCTAACAACCGCTCTGTATCTTCCGGTTTGCCAATGCTGAAACGCACATGGTCCTCAAGACCGGGTTTGTTGAAATACCGAATTAATATCCCTCGTTGGGTGAGATCCTCTTTAAGCTTTCTGGCGCTGCCCTCCAACACTTTACACAAAATAAAATTCGCCCGGGATGGATATGGAACTAAGTAATCCAGTTGATTCAGCCCAGCCATCAATTTTTCTCTTTCCCAAATAATCAGCCCCAAGCGTTTATTCACAATAAGACGATCCTCAAGCACCCCCAAGCCTGCCTCGGCGGCAGCCACAGAAACATTGTAGGGTTGTTTGATTTTCATAATTGCAATCGCAAGTGGCAGCGGGAAAAAACCATACCCCAGTCGAAGCCCTGCCAGACCTCCCCATTTACTGAACGTTCGCAAGACAACCAGGTTGTCCCTATTCAGCACTTCAGGAGCAAGACTTTGATAAGGGCTGGCAAATTCTATATAAGCCTCATCAAGCACAACCAGTATGGGAAGCGATAAGATCTTCACCAGGTCCTCGGGATTTATTACCCCCCCATCCGGGTTATTAGGGTTGGCAAGGAAGATCAATTTTCCACCCTCTGAAACTGCCTTTTCTATCCCCGGGAGATCCAATGAAAAGTCAGACTTCCGGCGCACTTCAAGGATTTCAAGATTATTCACCTGGGCATCTGCATCGTAAAAACCAAAGGTAGGCGGGCAATTGATCATTTTATCCCCGGGCGCCATGGTCAATCGCATAATTAAATCGATCAATTCATCTGCCCCGGCGCCAACCAGGATGTTTTCATAAGGTACCCCTGAATAGGCTGATAAACTCTGCCTTAAATATCGGCTTTCAGGGTCGGGGTAGATGTGTCCAAAGGATAGATCTGCTAAACGCCGGATGGATGCTGGCGGCATACCGTATGGGTTCTCGTTGGCATCTAATTTTATCAATTCACCAATGGGAATTCCCAACTGGTCTGAAAGCACATCCAGGGGAACAATGGGTTCATAGGGCTTGATAGACATAATGTGATCCCTGATATACTTATCGCGCATCATCCACCTTCAATTCTGCCAGCAACCTGGTGTATGCTTCAGGTTCTTCTTCAAAAATAAAATTAACCGGTGTGACAACAACTCCACTGCCGCCAATTGAACGCAGTTCAATAATCGCATCCGCCAGCTGAGATTTCTGAATGACCAGGTTGACAGCAAACCAATTTTCACCCTGGTGGGTGATTACCCTTGAAATTGTTGGCCCTTGCAAGCCGCGTATCACCTTTTTCCCAAGGACTAATTCAGCCACTGCCTCTGGAGAGTCACCGCGAATGTTCGCAAATACAGTGACATTGTTTTGCGCCCGTAAATATGCGACGATAAATTCTAACAGCCTGCGTGCTACTTCCATCACCCGGGGGGAAGTAACCAGGTTGCTGCGATTAGCAATCAGGCATGCCTGAGAGTCAAGGATCAAACCGTCATCCAGAACTTTAAGCCGATTGTCTCGCAAAGTCAGGCCGGAGGATACCAAATCAGTGATCATATCTGCATAACCGATAAGCGGGGCAATTTCTAAGGCGCCTTCTGCCTGGATGTAGTCCACGTTGAAGATATTGTGCGCTTCAAAAAATCGCCTTGTCAGGTTGGGGAATTTTGTCGCCACTCTGAGGCTTTCTTTTTTTACTGGCACCAGCGCCATCACATCCTTCATTTCTGATACAGATTCAGACGTCTCGGGCACAATGGCACATAGTTTACAGCTGCCAAAGCCTAATTTTTCCAGCATCACCAAAATATCCTTTGATTCATTCTGGGTTTCGCTGACAACATCCAGGCCGGTAAAACCAAAGTCAACAATGCCATCTCTGACGCTGAGCGCAATATCTGCCACTCTTTGAAAGAGGACTTCCACCTCCGGCATTGCAGGGATCCTTGCCATGTATTGTCTCTCATTGGTTTTCTTCACAGCCAAACCTGATTCCTCCATCAATTTCAGGCTGTCTTCCGACAATCGTCCTTTGCTCGGGAGGGCAATTCTAACTTTACGATCTTTTCCATTAATATAAGACATAAATTCTCCTCATAATAAAAAAGCGCTTCCGGTCTGAAGCGCTTTTGTGATTTCTACTACTTAATCCACTTTCTTAAAGCAAACCGGACCGATATCCTCAGATATTGGCTGAATGAGCATGCATATGATGGATGGATTGAATTTTTGTTTTCATGATCTTAAGCTTATCGAATATAAAGCCTGAACTCAAATACTTGTATAGTGTTCCTGCCATTTATTTATCACCCTCTCCGTAGATCTGCCGCGCGGGCATGGGCTTCCAGGTTTTCAGCACGGGCAAGAACTGCTGCAGAATTGCTTATTTGAGATGCCGTTTTTTTATCAAGGGCAACCAGGCTGACCAGGTGCACAAAATCCAAAAGATTAACAGGTGATGCAAAACGAGCCGTTCCGCTGGTGGGCATAACGTGGCTGGGTCCTGCGACATAATCGCCCAAAACCTCGCAAGAGTATTCTCCTACAAATATACCGCCCGTAGCATTAATGCTTTCAACAGCATCAAAAGGTTTGCCAATTGAAAGACAAAGGTGTTCGGGAGCATAATTGTTTGCCAGGCGAATAGATTCATCCAAATTCTCTGTGATCACGATCCCGGAATTGGCATCCAGGGACTGCGTAATAATTTCCGCTCGGGGTAAGCTTGAAAGCTGTTTAGCCACAGCTTTTTGAACAGCTTTGGTAATATTGGCTGAGGAAGTCAGCAGAATCGCAGTTGCCAAAACATCATGCTCCGCCTGGGCTAATAGGTCTGCAGCGACCCAATCAGGATTGGCAGTTTCATCAGCGATCACCATTGTTTCAGTTGGCCCGGCAAGACCGTCAATCCCTACTGTCCCAAAAACCTGGCGTTTTGCAAGGGTTACAAATAGATTGCCAGGGCCAAAAATCTTGTCAACCGGTCGAATATTTTGAGTCCCATAAGCAAGCGCGCCAATTGCCTGCGCACCGCCCAGTGTGTAAATTTCTTCAATGCCTAAAAGATCCGCTGCCGCCAGAATGACAGGTGCAATTTTCCCCGTTCCTTTTTCTGGAGGGACAACCAGGACAATTTCTTTGACGCCGGCTGCCTGGGCTGGCACCGCGGACATCAAAACGGAAGAAGGCAAAGGTGCTGTTCCACCCGGCACGTAGATACCCACCCGCCTGATTGGTCTGACAAGCTGACCCAGAGAACCCGCCCCTTCCTGGAATGACCATGATGAAAGGGGCTGCTGAGAATAAAACCGGCGAATGCGTTCAATGGACTCGGTCAAAGCCTGTGTTGTTTCATCTGAAATTTTTCCCTCAGCGGCACGAATCTCACTCAGCGGTACACGGAAATCCGCTTTATCCAGGCCATCTAACAATCTGGACCAGCGCCTTAGCGCATCATCCCCATCTGAACGTATTTCTCTTAGTATCTGCCTGACAGCTTCATCAGGGGTCAGAGGTGCACCAAATAATTGCTTAATGCTCTCCAGAATCCGGGAAGAAACTGGCATATCATCCAATGGTACGCGCTTCAATATGGTATTTTGGGCTTCTTCAGAAGTATAAATTTTTAGCATCATTTTGCTCCTTTAAAATAAAAAATCCCGGTGAGCGGGATAATTTTCAGGTGGTCTTTTTCGTGCTTGTTAAGGTTTAAACAAACGACCAATCCTCGCTCGTGAGGGGATTAAAATTAGTATGATGGTGATGGTTTCGTGCGTTTGCGGTCATAGTGTTGATGATTATAGATTTTAGAACGAAGATTGTCAAGATATTGTACAGCCCAGCCTGATTTGATCAAACTCAAACTGGAAATGATCGGTTGATGTCAATCCATCTCGTAATAAAAGAGCTGCTGCTATAAATGATAGACAGCAGCTCTTTTCTCTTACCAGCAATGATATGTCAGAGATTCTTCGGCTTAAAGAACAGCACATAAATGATTCGTTTAAGTGCCCAGCCAATCAAGGCATAAAATAGCATCGCAAGAAGCGTGGATGTTTCAAACACAATTCCCCCTGCTGACAGTGCACCAGCCAAACTTACAAAAGGTTTGAGCAGCAGATCTGAGACTGAGTAAAGCAGCGATGCAAATGGATTTTCAGGGTTAACAGCAACCAATTTGAATAAGAATCGCAAACCAAGAATAGCCTCAATCAAGCCAAAGATAAACCAGATGATTTGGGTACTTTTGTAGGTCTTAAACCGGCTTTTACTTTCTTCCGACTCAGCTACACCTTGCTCATCTTTATAGTCTGTCATTTTTTCCTCCTTAATTACTTGTCTTTTAACTTTCTCATTTTCATTCTACTGGATATAAAAAATTAACCCTGAGCCCATTGCTTTACAGCGTTATTTTGTAAAAATAATCATTTTTTTTGGGATTAATTCAATTGACAGATAAACTACAATTGAAACTGCCGATTTATCGCTGGTAAAAATCCTCAAATTGAAAATTATATGTCATTTTATGTCATATTTTCGCGGTATACTATCTCCATGACCAGCGTTGCCACCCGTCTGCTTTCAATGATCTTCCTGTTCCAGTCCCGCCGGCACTGGACGGTCTCGGAGCTGTCCAATGAGCTGGATGTCTCCGACCGAACGATCCACCGCTACATCGGCATGCTGGAAGAGATGGGCATCCCGCTGTATTCCGAGCGCGGTCCCTACGGGGGTTTCTCGCTTCTGAAGACCTATAAACTGCCCCCTTTGATCTTCACACCCGAAGAAGCTACCGTGCTCTACATGGGCACACAGCTGATGTTGGATTTCTGGGGCAAACCCTTCAAAGACGCGATCACAGGGGTCACTGCCAAGCTCGACAACGTTTTACCGGATGACATTCGCCAGGAAGTACAAAGGGCGCAGCGCAGCCTGGTAATCATGACCAGTACTTCCAGGGATTACACACCCTATCACGACCTGATGGCAGACCTGCGTGACTGCATGGCACAGGCGCAGCAGGTCAAATTGCGTTATCACAGTTTTTCTCGTGTAGAAACCGATCGCTTGGTTGACCCCTACGCGCTCAGCTTCCGATGGGGGAACTGGTACCTGGTTGGCTACTGCCACATGCGTGAAGAACTGCGTACTTTCCGTATTGACCGCATCCTGGGAATGGAAGAAACCAAAACGCCTTTCAAGATGCCATCAGATTTTGATGCAAAAGCTTATTTAGAAGAAACCATGCGCTTTGAAAACCAGTACCACGTGGTGGTTCGCATGGCGCCTGAAGCTGCACCCCGAATGCGCGAACGCTCGGACGAATGGATGAAGGTTAAGGATATTGAAGATGGTTCGGTCGAAATCTGCTTCGATGTGGACAACCTCGATTGGGCGGCTGGTTTCGTGCTCAGCTGGGGAAAGCTGGCGAAAGCAATAGAACCGCCCGAACTGGCAGAACGCGTCCAGCAGGCAGCCAGGGATTTATTAGCACAATATGAGCAATAATATTCAATTCAGCAAGAAAGGCACCGTAAATGAACTTCCCCTTCCCTTCAGGGAGGGGGTCAGGGGGTAGGTCATCCATACAGCTTCAATTTATTTCTCTCACCGGCACATAAACAAACAACACCGAATCTGGCGATCCTGGATTAAAGCGGTCATCATAGCATTCAAAAAAATAATCCTCGGCAAGCTGGTAACCTGAACCGGGCAGCCACCTATCAAAGATTCGCGTCATTGTTTCCGCCAAACTCGCCAAAGACCCCCTGTGAATGAAAACAGCATAGGCGTTCTCACAAATCCACTGCTCGACCATCCCTGGGGGTAATGTGCCATCGCGATGTGCCGCAAAACCCGCCAGGTAGCTGCGGCCATCATCTGAAAATTTGTGGACCCCAAACCCCTGGTCCGGGTCTGCATGGGGCAGCTCGGCATATCGTTTTGCAAGCTGAGCCCACAAGGCATCCATGTCCCTTTCCAGGTTCTCGCCCACATAAGGAATGCCAATGACTGTGAAGGCAGGTTTGTAGATAATTTGGGGTTCCATTTGAGTTTCCTATTTTTCTCTGATAGGAACGTAAATATAAAATTTTTCCGAACCCTCATTGGGCATAAATTCCTCCCCGTACAATTCAAAATTGAAATTTCCTTTTGAAAGGTCCAGGTCATATTCGTCGGATTGGGATACCCAGCGATAGACGGCATCATAAGCCTGCATGATGCTTTCAAGGTTTGGTACGGTGATCACCGCATATTCACCGGCGGGGATGGTGAAAGCGTCCAAATCTTCAGGTTGTTGTGCTTCTTCATCTAAAACTGGGAACCCGGCAATGTAATCAAAAACCATGGCCTTCTCAAAATCCTCATCCATCATGCTAATCCCATAACCGGCATGGGCAGCCTCATCCAAAGATTGGATCTTATCCCAGTATTGATCAATTTCCTGCCAGAGCTTCGGGATCTCCCCGGCCTGGTTTTTTCCATGATACTTCAACCCAACCACCTTAACTTCAGGGTGAGATATTACTTCAATTATTGGCATTACAATCTCCTTTCATGCAAGTTTATTAAAAAATTCAATCTGGTTTTTAGGTGTTAATTCACTCACGTTAATCGATTAATACACATTTTTTGATAAGAATATTCCTCTATCACGAAAGCTCTCTCAAGCCCACAAGCCGCTCCGATAGATCAAGTGTCCGCAATGGGATACCTAAAATTTTTCGAAGAAAAGTTCCCGTATAGCTCTTATCCATCATCGCGACGGATTCCGGGGTACCTTCTGCCACAATTTGTCCGCCCTGATCACCACCTTCAGGGCCGAGGTCAATCAGCCAATCCGCTGTCTTTATCACATCCAGGTTGTGTTCGATGACGATAACCGTATTACCAGCATCCGTCAGGCGATGCAGCACATCCAGCAGTTTTTGAATGTCGGCAAAATGCAGCCCGGTGGTTGGCTCATCCAGAACATAAACCGTGTCGCCCGTGCTGATCCGTGACAATTCCTTCGCCAGTTTAACACGCTGCGCTTCGCCACCTGAAAGCGTTGTAGCGCTTTGACCAAGTTTGATGTATCCCAATCCGACATCTGACAGGGTTTGTAAAATGCGTTTGATCTTCGGTACGTTCTCAAAAAACGCCAACCCCTCATCCACATCCATATCAAGCACGTCTGCAATTGATTTTCCCTTATATTTAATCTGTAAAGTTTCACGATTGAAACGTTCACCTTTACAGACATTGCAGGTCACCCAAACATCCGGCAAAAAGTGCATGGCGACCTTTTTCCGCCCATAGCCTTTGCAGGCTTCACAGCGGCCGCCCTTGACATTGAAGCTAAAGCGACCTTTATCATATGCTCGAAGTTTGGCTTCCGGTGTCAGGGCAAACAAATCCCGGATCTCACCCCACACGTTTACATAAGTGGCAGGGTTCGACCGCGGCGTGCGCCCAATCGGCTCTTGGGTAATGTTCACGACCTTGTTAACATAATCCAGCCCCTCCAGGTGATCGTGGTCACCCGGTTTATCCTTGGCGCGATGCAGTTCCCGGGCGAGGAGCGGCTGCAATGTTTGTGCAACCAGTGATGATTTGCCGCTGCCTGAAACGCCAGTCACACAGGTAAACAAACCCAGGGGAAAGCTGGCAGTTATGTTTTTCAGGTTATTCTGGCGAGCGCCAACCAGGCGCAGCCATTTTCCATTGATCGGGCGCCGCTTCTCATGCGGCGAATGAACCTGTAGCTCCTTCCTAAGATAGCGTCCCGTAAGAGACCCTGGTTCTTCCAATATCATTTGTAAGTTTCCGCATGCGACGATCTCACCGCCTTTCACACCAGCACCGGGTCCAAGGTCAACAATGTAATCAGCCGTCCGGATGGTTTCTTCATCATGCTCCACTACAACAACGGTATTGCCCATATCCCGCAAATGGGTTAAGGTTTCCAGCAGTCGTTTATTATCCCGCTGATGCAAACCGATCGTTGGTTCATCCAGTACATATAAGACACCCACCAATCCACAGCCGATCTGGCTTGCCAGGCGAATGCGTTGTCCCTCGCCACCTGAAAGGCTTGGTGCTGAACGGCTCAATGTCAGGTAGTGTAATCCGACATTCAATAAAAATTGCAGTCGTCCCTGGATTTCTTTAAGTACTTCTTCTGCAATCACCCGAGATTCCAAATTCAATGCAGATTCAACACTCGCCGCCCAATCATAAGCCTCGCTGATGTTCAAATGCATCACATCATCAATGTTGACCCCATCAATACTCACAGCAAGGCTTTCAGGTCTGAGGCGTTTTCCGCTGCATTCCTTACAGGGCTGCTGGCTCATAAAGCTCTGGTAATATCGTCGTGAATTTTCAGAGCTGGTTTGTTTATATCGACGTGCAAGCGATTTTAATATGCCTTCTGTGATATATTCATATTCGCCGCTGCCCCGGTCATTATCCCATCTTGAAGTCACCTGCACCCCTCCATGCAAAATCGCCTGCCTGCCTTCAACCGGTATTTCCGTCCAGGGAGTATCCAGGTTCACGCCAAAGGCTGAAAGAATTTGTCCCGCAGCATCATAAATATACGTGCTCTTCTTTTTGCTAACTTCACCCCAGGGACGAACGGCACCCTCACCTACGGATTTTGCAGGATCAATGATCAGGTCAATATCAAATTCGTAATGTTCACCCAGGCCGTTGCAGGAGGGGCACATCCCCATTGGGGAATTGAAGCTAAACATGGTCGGCTCCAGGCTAGGAAAACTGATGCCGCAATCCGGGCAGGCAAGGGATTCCGAGAGCAGCCAATCCGCTTCGCCTTCCCGCTGAATCACCACCATGCCTTCACCTGCTTTTAAGGCTGTTTCGATGGAATCCGTTAATCGCGTTAAATAATCTCGGTAATCCGTATCTTTCGGGTTCTTTGCAATCTGGCGGTCCACAACCAGGTCAATATTGTGCTTTTTATTCTTATCAAGCCTGATCTTTTCAACCAGTTCATAGGTTTCGCCATCAATGCGAATCCGTGTATACCCATCCGCTTTGACCTGGGCAATCACATCTTTGAAAGTGCCTTTGCGCTGGCGTGCCAGGGGTGCCAATATCTGGAAGCGGTTCCCAGGGGGCAAATCTGACACCTGTTCAACAATTTCCTGCGCAGTTTGGGCATGAAGTTCACGGCCGCACTCGTAACAATGGGGCGTTCCGACCCGGGCGAACAAGACCCGTAAATAATCCGCAATCTCCGTCACGGTAGCAACGGTTGAGCGGGGGTTGCGGCTGACAGGTTTCTGCTCAATGGCAATCGCCGGACTCAAGCCGCCAATAAAGTCCACCTTCGGCTTTTCCATCTGCCCAATGAACTGACGGGCAAAGGATGAAAGCGATTCTACATAACGCCGCTGCCCTTCAGCATAGAGGGTGTCAAAAGCCAGCGAAGACTTCCCGCTGCCGGATACACCCGTCAGGATGATGAGCTTATGCCTTGGCAAGCTGACATCCACCTTTTTTAAATTATGTTCTTTTGCGCCTTTAATGATGATTCGATCTGGATACATGCTTATTACTCACCTGCTTGGAAGTATATTTGGTTATCTGAGATGATTATAGTTTCTTAATATGTCATATCACGTCATATATACAGGTGATTTTTTACTTTTCAGCATTAACTTTATCACTTTTGTTTAACCCAAATTTCAAGTAGAACCCTCACACAACAATTGACCGGTGAAGCGTGTTTCGTTCTACAGGTTTTGGAAGACAAAAACCCAATAAAAAACATTCTTCTAGATGCGGGATTTGTCAAAGCAGAGATTGTTTCTTAGTAATTTTCTCCCGCTCCAAAAAAATTTCAAATGATCCTATCACTCATTATTTTTCATCCTCAATAAGGACCCTGGTTCAGTAATTAATTCGCAGAAAATTGACAGGTAAATTTGATAAAAATCCCTTGATTGTTCACTTTTTTTTAATGTATAATCAATAAAAGATCAAAGAATGAATTAGTTAATTGAATAACAGGGTTTACCGCTTTGCTCTCAAGCATACCAGCTTTCATCACAACACACTGCTGCAATAATATACTTGCAGGAAATATATATCCCTGGTCAATCCTTGGGGGATGTCTTGAAATAAGGAGGTTCTATTAAAAAATTTCGGGTAATAAAACCAAAAGGACTTCTCATCCACATATTTCATTATAGGAGCAAAAATGAAAGCAAATTTTCCATTTTCAATAAAATTTATTGCCTTTACACTTTTATTTAGCATGGTTTTGGGAGCGTTCCCTTCAACCCCAGTCGGCGCCGTTGATGAACTGATAGTCATCGATGATTTTGAGGACGGCGACGTGTCAGATTGGGGATACTTCGGAGGTAATTCGGCCGGCGGTGGGTACGGCATTGCTGATGACCGTCCCTATGAAGGTGCTTATTACCTCAGTACAGGTTGGGGCGGTGAAGGATCGGCCTCCGTCTTTTACGGCGGTTTATATCGCAACATGGATAATGCGGCTCAAATTGTCCCCCCCTCCAGCCCAATCTTCAACGTCTGGGTGCTCAACCAGAGCAATGCCACCGTTGACCAGTACACCCTCGAAATCACTATTCGGGAGGATCTGGACGGTAACGGCTGGACAGATGGCGTGGAAGATTCTTTCCGACTTGACACCGTCTTCACTAGCGCTAATTTTGATGACCAATGGACCTTGATCAGCGCACCGGTCAGCGACTTCATCAACCTGAACACCGGCGGTGACGGCACCTTCAACGGCAATCTTGATGAGATTGTGGTTGTGATTTCCGGTGTATCCGGGATTTCTGGTTCCACTGTCGAGGTTGATTTTGACCTGTTCTCATTCACATCCGCCGATACAGAGCCAACTGCTCTGGTTGACGATTTCGAATCGGGTTTGCCCTACGGAACGGATGCCAATGGTATAGAAATCGGTTTCGTTACCTTCAATGACCCCAACAGTGACCCACCAATTTTGTCAACAACCGATTCACCTCCAGCCCCCTTACCAAATGCAGAGGAACCCAACTTTGTTTTGCAAATGGACCTCAATGTTGACGCTTGGGCTGGCTTTGTGCACAACTTCGAAAATGAAACTGTCGACACCTGGATCCCCCAGGATTGGAGCGCCTATGAAGGCATCTCCTTCTGGTTGTACGGGACCGGATCAGGCACAACCATATTCTTCGATGTGCTGGATAACCGCAACCCGGATTCAACCACGGACGACGCTGAACGCTGGACCTTTACCTTCATCGATGATTTCAGCGGATGGCAAGAGATCAAAATCCCCTTTGTTGACATGACCCGCAAAGAAATTGGCAATGGTGCACCGAACGACGGCTTCAACTTATCTGAGGTTCACGGCTACGGGTTGGGTACACTCAACACAGGTGGACCAGCAGTTTATTATTTGGATAATGTCATGGTGTACGGCCTCGCACCAGAACGCCCCCTGACGGTAAGCTTCGGCTCAATCAATTATGACGTCCTCGAGGGATCTACTGCCAATGCTATTGTCAAGCTCAACAAGCCTGTCGAAGAAACTGTTACCATCGATGTAACGACAGAGTACGGGGCAGCAATCCCTGATCGTGACTACATCCCAACCCAGGAAACCCTGATTTTTGACCCGAATACGACCCAGCAAACCTTCACTGTCCAAACCATTAATGACAATAAGTATCAAGGGGACCTTGGCGTCGTGCTTTCACTCTCCAATCCTACCGGCGGTGCTGAACTGGGTCTCCCGCCGATTGCACGCCTGACAATCCTTGATGATGAATCCTACGATCCTAACTTGCTGGATGACTTCGAGACCACCCCTTATTTTTGGGAAGTTGATAAAAAAGCGACATTGACAAACCTGGAAATTGAAGCAGATGATGCCCTAGCATTACCCGGCCAGGGAGCCTTTGAGCATGTTTTGGTAGCAGCTCAAAAACATGGCAGAGGATCCTTCACATTCAGCCGTACCTTCCCCATCGGGCAAAACTGGAGCGATTCAGGCGGTCTGAATTTCTGGTACTACGGCCAGAACAGCAGCAAGGATATCGAAATCAACCTTGTCAATCAAGAGGAAATTAACAACCAGCCGTCTGATTGGGAGCTGGTATGGAGCGACGAATTCAACGACGAAGCGGGTACGGCACCTGATGAATCGATATGGGGGCAGGAATACGGCGACGGCACCGCCAACGGCATCCCAGGTTGGGGGAATGATGAACTCGAATTCTACACAGCCAGCACGGAAAATGCTGCTTTGGACGGCGGCGGCAACCTGCAGATTACTGCAAAGGAAGCAGATGGTTCGCTGATGTGTTATTACGGACCTTGCGAATATACCTCCGCACGTTTGCTTACCAAAGATCGCTTTGAAGTCGCCTATGGTCGTGTGGAAGCCCGTATTAAAGTGCCCGAGGGTGCAGGTTTATGGCCGGCATTCTGGATGCTTGGTACAGATCTCGATCATGTGGGTTGGCCGCAGTCCGGTGAGATTGATATCATGGAATATGTCGGCAGAGTACCAAACGAGATTTTTGGCACCTTGCATGGGCCAGGCTATTCCGGTGGGGCAAGTTATGGTCAATATTATGATCTCGGTGAACCTGTTGGCAACCAATTCCACATCTTTGCCGTAGAATGGGAACCGGACAAGATTGTTTGGTTGCTCGACGGCGTACCGTTCTTTACAGCCACCCCGGATGATGATTACTTGTTGGGCAAACAATGGGTCTTCAATCACCCCTTCTATATTCTCCTGAATGTCGCTGTTGGCGGCAATTTCGGCGGTCCGGTTGGAGAAGAAACCACTTTCCCGCAGTCGATGCAGGTCGATTACGTGCGCTTGTACCAGGCGGATAAAAATTCGACATCCTTTAGCACCTCCTTCATAGATGATTTCACTGGATGGCAAAAAATTGAGCTGCCCTTTGATGCGTTTGTAAACGACACAGGAGCCACCCTTGATTTAGAAGATGTTGACAGGATTGCATTCATCATTCCTGACGGCTTATCTGAACCGGTGATGGTTGATCAGATTCGCTTAACCTGTCCGGAAACTGTTATGGTTGAGAACACAGCTGACAGCGGCGTCGGATCGCTCCGCAATGCGTTAAATGCTGTTTGTGCAGATGGGACCGTCACTTTTTCACCCGATCTGGAAGGGCAGACAATTACCCTTCTTTCGGGCCCATTGACACTCGGAAAGAACCTGACCATTGATGGATCTGATGCACCCGACTTAACGGTCAGCGGTAATTCCTCGGACCGGATTTTGATCATCAATGCCGGTACAACAGCAGAGGTGCGCCATCTTAACCTTGCAAACGGTTACGGCTGGCAGCTAGCAGGTGGCGTTTTGAACAACGGTCACCTGACCCTCGACCATGTAGCTGTCATTAATAATGTCATGGCAACCGATGCCGGTGATTACTGGCAGGGCGGCGGCGGGATTTACAACGGCGATGGCGCAGTACTCAATTTAATTGACAGCACAGTTGCGGATAACCAAGCAGGATGGTCTGGCGGCGGCATCTACGCCTTCTTCAATACAACGACCACCATCGTCCGCTCCACGATAAGTGGAAACGTTTCAAATGACACCGGCGGTGCCATCCGGTCCCTCGGTAACATGACCATCACCAACAGCACCATCAGCGGCAACACCGCAACTGGATGGCACGGCGGCGCAATCTTCATGACCGACGGCGATATCACCATCAACAACTCAACCATCGCCAACAACATTGCGCCCGAATATGCGTCATCGGCAATTTTCATCGGAAGTTACAGTTCCTTTATTCCAACGCTGACGCTTTCGAACACCATCATCACCGGCAATCAATGGTACGCCTGCGAGAAATTTGCATCTGGCGTTACAGGGAATGTGGTTTCCATGGGGCACAACCTGGTTCAGGATGACAGCTGTTCACCGGTGGCAAGTGATCTGATCGGCGTTGACGCCCTGCTCGGTCCTCTGGCTGATAACAGCGGCCCAACATTGACCCATGCCCTGCTTCCTGGCAGTCCTGCAATTGATGCAGGTGACGATTCGCTTTGCCCTGGGATAGATCAGCGCGGTGTAGTACGACCACAAGGTCTTCATTGCGATATTGGCGCCTACGAATCCAGGGGATCTGAAGAGCTAATTTACAAGGTGATATTACTACTGATATACAATGATAATTGAGTTGATTGGTTCCGACACGATCTGATACATATTATTGAGGTTTCGATATTGGCAATTACAAAGCCGAATAATCACATCAGATCAGCTCTAAACTAAAAACAATAGATCCTGCCCTGAGAGAAACACTAACCTCTTGGGGCAGGTTTATGTAAAAATTAATGGAATCAGTCATATCCAAGAAACAAAAGGTATTCAACGGTCACTATAATCATTGAAAAGGTCATTTAAACGATACAGCCTGAACGATTGCAGCATCGCAAAAATTTACTTGAAGCATGATCAGATCAATAAGAATAACTTTTGGCTTTTAGAATAAGTACATAAAAAATTATATTTAACAAATACCCCAACTATCCTGACCTTCTATTGAAACATCCCTCACTTATGAAGTGTTCCTTCATTTAATACATCAAATTTTTGGCTGCCAAATAATGCTCAAAACATCATCCTGGGGTATAATAAGAGGGTTATGCAAGCATAACATACGCCTCCTATTTTGCACGAGTCGGAGGTGTTTGTTTAATAATAAAAACATTGAAATCTCACAATAAGGACCAGAATTAATGTCAGAAATTGGAATTGTTCAGCAAGTTGATATTGATAACGAAATGCGCGAGGCTTACCTCGATTACGCCATGAGTGTGATCGTAGCCCGCGCCATTCCCGATGTGCGCGATGGGCTTAAACCCGTCCATCGCCGCATCCTTTACGCCATGCGTGATATGGGTATCCGGGCAAATACGCCCCATAGAAAATCTGCCCGTATCGTCGGCGAGGTGCTCGGCAAATACCACCCTCATGGTGATATGGCGGTTTACGATGCCATGGCACGAATGGCACAGGACTTTTCCATGCGCTACCCCATGGTGGACGGCCAGGGCAACTTCGGTTCCATCGACGGAGACTCGCCAGCAGCCATGCGCTACACTGAAGCGCGGTTGGCGAACATCGCCGAGGAAATGCTGATTGATCTCAACAAAGAAACCGTTGATTTCATCGACAATTTCGACGGTGCCCTGCAGGAACCCATGGTCCTGCCGTCACGCCTTCCGAACCTCTTGTTAAATGGCTCTTCGGGCATTGCCGTCGGTATGGCAACCAACGTGCCGCCCCACAACCTGAGAGAGTTGGTGGCTGCCCTCAACCACCTGATTGATCGCTATGACGACATGGATGACGTCAGTGTGGAAACGCTGATGGAATACCTCCCCGGGCCAGATTTCCCCACAGGCGGGATGATTATCGGCGATGAGGGTATTCGTTTGGCGTACAGCACCGGTCGCGGCCGCATCATCATGCGCGGCACCGCCACCATCGAGGAAAAGTCCGGCGACAAATTCGTCATCACCATCACGGAAATTCCTTATCAGCTCAATAAAACCACCCTGATCGAGCGTATCGCCGAGCTTGTGCGAGAAGGCCGGCTGGATTCAATCAGCGACATGCGCGATGAATCTGACCGAACCGGGATGCGTATCGTCATCGAACTCAAGCGCGGTGCACAGCCCAAACGGGTCCTGAACCAGCTTTACAAATACACCCCCCTGCAGTCCACCTTCGGCGCACAAATCTTAGCCCTCGTCAATGAAGAACCTCGCTTGCTGCCCCTCAAACGTGCCCTTCAGTTCTACCTGGAGCACCGGCAGGAAGTCATCACCCGGCGTACCCAGTACGATCTTGACAAAGCAAAAGCACGTGCGCATATTCTGGAAGGGCTATTGATTGCCCTGGCAAACCTGGATGAAGTCATCCAAACCATTCGGGAATCAGACGATGCCGAAACAGCCAAAGAGCGATTAATGACGCGCTTTAAACTCACTGATCCCCAGGCACAGGCGATTCTCGACATGCAATTACGGCGTCTGGCAGCGTTGGAACGTCAGAAAATCATGGACGAACACAAAGAGGTCATGGCACAGATTGAATACCTCGAAGACCTCCTTGCAAACCCCAAAAAGATCCTTGAGATCATCCGCACAGATCTCAACGAAATATCCGAGAAATACGGCGATGAACGCCGCACAGTGATCTCTCCCGATGCCAGCAGCGACCTTTCCGAGGAAGCCCTGGTCAAAAAAGAGGATGTGCTGGTCAGCATCACCCGTAAAGGTTATGTCAAACGCGTGTCAGAAACAACCTACCGTTCACAGGGACGCGGCGGACGCGGCGTGATCGGTCAGTCCATGCGGGACGAAGACGAAGTCGAATTCTTCTTACGCTGCCATACTCTGAGCGTTTTGCTGTTCTTCACCAACAAGGGCAAGGTCTATTCCGAAAAGGTCTGGCAGCTGCCGGAAGAAAGCCGCACCGGGCGCGGCATTTCGATTGTTAACGTAATCAACATTGCACCCAACGAAAAGATTACCGCAGTAGTGCCCGTGGCTGATTTTGAGGATGCCAAATACTGCACCATGGCAACCGTCAGCGGCCGGGTCAAGCGCGTGGAGCTTTCCGAATTTGAATCCGTGCGCCCTTCCGGACTGATTGCCATCACCCTCGATGAACAGGACCAGCTAGGTTGGGTAAGCCTGACAAGCGGTAAAGATGAGATCATGCTGATCACCCGCAACGGGCAGGCACTGCGATTCAATGAAGAATTGATCCGACCCATGGGACGGCAGGCAATGGGCGTGATCGGGATTCGCACCCGACCGGGAGATCAACTGGCTGCACTGGAAGTACTTGAACCAAACGGCGATCTGTTGGTGGTGACAGATAAGGGCTTTGGAAAACGAACGAAACTTTCTGAGTACACACCCAAAGGCCGTGCCACAATGGGCATCGCAACCATTGATAAGCGAGCGCTCAAGAGCATCGGTAAGCTTGCTGAAGCAAGGGTTGTCCAGGAAAAGGATGAGGTCTCCCTGATATCCAGCAACGGCATTGTCATCCGGATGGCCGTTGCCGACATTTCTACCCAGGGGCGCGCCACAAGGGGCGTAACAATTATGAACATTGAAGCGGGAGACTCCGTCGCTGCCATGGCTCGCATCCCATTTGAAAAAGAAGCACCGCCAGAAGAGCAAGAGGAATAAAAATCAACCCGCAGGATTGTTCAAAACCTGCGGGTTTTTTCATTTGTTAATGCTTGGATTTGGAATCCGATAATCATTATCGTGATTCGGAGTGCGGACTTCAGTCCGCATTTTTTACACTTGGAAAACATAGCTAATCTGAATTTATTCACTTTCATAACAAATCACTAAATTTTAGGATTATTTCCGTGATAATAGTTCTAACTTTGTGAATTCCGTTTCACAGAATCGCCCATTTCAATCTCCCCGGACACGATTTCAACCCGCTTTCCATGACGATCACGAACTTCAAGCGCGCCCTCAGACGTCACGCCTAAAACCTCAAATTCCTCCACCGTGCCGCCAGGTAAATGAATACGTTTCACCTCACCGCGAAAAGCCAGTTTGTTATTCCATACCCTTATGAAATCATCCGAGGTCAGCAAAGGTCGCAAATTTTTCATACCCTTGACCAATTCCACCATCAAGACCCAACGGTCAATTGGCCTGCCTGTTGCCTCAGCGACTGAGATTGCCGGGTAACGCAATTGTTCGACGGGGGGAACACTTTCAGGCAAAACATTCACCCCCAGGCCAATCACCAGGGCGGTAAAGTCACTTTCCTGCCACTCTGTTTCCACCAGAATACCGGCAGCCTTCTTCCCATCCAGCAGCACATCGTTCGGCCATTTGATTTCCGCCTGTAAGCCCAGGATTTCCAGCGCGTTAACCAATCCTAAAGCTGCCAGGGCAGTAAAACGCGGCAGCATTTGCAGCTCCTTGGGTGAAGGCTTAATAACCAGGCTGATCGCCAGGGCTGACCCCGGTTTTGTGACCCAGTTCCGACCGCCCCTGCCCCGCCCAGCGCTTTGCTGGTCGGCAATCACCAGCCCCCAATCTGGCGCGCCTGTTCTTGCCCATTTAAGCGCGATGTCATTGGTGGACCCCACTACCGGGTAATACTGCCAATCAAGCCAGCCAAGATGCTCAAGCAATCGCTTTAAAATTCTTTCGTTGTCCAGGTGCATGTTCTCTTCTATATCAGCTGTCACTGACATTCTCAATCCAGGACTTCCTGCAAGAGCTCGACCATTTCGGATATGTCAGTCAGGACAAAGTCGGGCTCAAAGGGTGAGTCTGCCAGGTCTTCCCTTTTGGTTTCACCGCTCAACACAAGGGCTGTGGTAATCCCCCACTTGCCCAATGCGATATCCGTATACAGGCGGTCGCCAATCATGCAGTGCGATTCAAGTGGTAATCCAGTTTTCTCTGCCAGGGCGTCCACGATGGGTGCATTGGGTTTTCCAACCACCACATCGGGCCGCCGTTTGGTTGAGGCAGCCACCAGCGCAATCATTGCACCGATATCAGGTTTGAACCCATCTTTCGTTGGACAGTTGATGTCCGGGTGGGTGGCAATATAAGGTTTTCCAGCGACCACGAAATCACACAACTTCCAGAGTTTTTCATAGGTGAGTGTTGTGTCGAACCCCAGCACAACGGCATCAGGGTCAACATCCGTGATGGTAAATCCATGTCGTTTAAATTCGGCAACCAGGGCTGGCGTTCCCACAACGTACAGGCTTGAAGGAGAAATAAATTTCTTTAGATAAATTGCCGTTGCTTCACCCGATGTGAAAATCTTCTCTTCTGGAACCACAAGCCCCAATCCCTTCAATTTTTGTGCATATTCCAGCCGGGAACGCGAAGAATTATTCGTCAGGAAATAATAATCCACACCTTTTTCATCCAGCAAATCCACCCAGGCCTTTGCGCCTGGCAGAAGACGGTCTTCAATAAAAATTGTGCCGTCCATATCAACCAGGAAACATTTGATCTTTTTCAATACTTCAAGCTTTTCCAAATCCTATCCTTTACTCCAAGCCATCATACAATGTCCTATAATAATATCGTGACTTGGCAATCTTGTGGCAAATAAATGGCAGTACAATCCCTGAGGAGTCTAGTTAAACAGAAGTGACATAAAGGTATCAAAAATGTCTCATACCTAATTTTTCAATTTCCTGAAACGACTTAAACACCAAAAATTAAGACTCACGCCAAAGAATTAATAAAGCCAGGTGCTTAAAGGAGGCTGTCCTATAAGTACTTCTAATCGAATTGATCACCTAGGATAGCAAGTGTCCATTTTTTCGGCACCACCCCATTCTTCCTCTCCCTCCCCGAGGGAGAGGAAGAATGGGGTGGGAAGCTCGTCAATTGATAGGAAGATCTTAACCAAACCAATTATTCAAATTTCTAATGGAAACCCTCACCCTGTGCCTTCTCCCTTTGGCAAGGGAGAGGGTTTATACTATGAACACAAACCGAACGGTAAGCTTCATTCAAAATTTCCAGGGATATTATCAGCTTTGTCTCGTGGCTATTTGTTACTTTTCAGACAAGTTCATTTAGGCTTAGTTAAAAAGTTAGCGCATAAAGATAAATTTGGTTCGCAATACGACCGTAGTAAACAATTGGCTAAACCTGGGGCTTTTAGGTAAAATCTTTCCTGATAAAATCATTTATAATTTGAAAATCAGAAGTATGGTAGTTGTACTTATTGGAAGGAAAAAGAATGAAACCGATCGCATTAACCGGCATCAAACCCACAGGCAGGCCTCACATTGGTAATTACCTGGGCATGTATCGCCCAGCCCTGGATTTGATGAAAAATTACCAGGGGATGTATTTCGTCGCAGATTACCATGCGCTGACGACAATGCGTGATCCTGAAGCACTGAGAGAACTCGTCTATGAGGTCGCTGCCAGCTGGATCGCCCTTGGTCTGGACCCAGACGAGGCAATTTTCTTCAGGCAGTCAGACATTCCAGAGATACCCGAGTTCACCTGGATTTTATCCTGCTTCACTTCCAAAGGACTGCTGAACCGAGCGCATGCTTACAAAGATGCTGTTGATGCAAATCTTGAAACCGGGCGCGATCCGGATGAAGGCATCAATGCCGGCCTATTCTACTACCCAGTCCTGATGGCTGCCGATATCCTGCTCTACGGCTCAGATGTCGTACCGGTAGGTTTAGACCAGAAGCAGCACATCGAGATCACCCGGGACATTGCCGAGGCTTTCAACCGCACCTATGGCGAAGTTCTCAAGGTTCCGGAAGGCGTAATTCAAGAATCCGTGATGAAAGTGCCGGGGATTGATGGGCGAAAAATGAGCAAAAGCTATGACAACACCATCCCGATCTTCGCTCCAGAAAAACAGCTGCGCAAACGCGTGATGCGGATCGTCACCGACAGCAAACGACCTGAAGACCCAAAAGACCCGGAAGAAGATAACCTTTTTGCCCTGCTAAGGTTCTTTGTGAAACCTGAGCGTCTTGAAGAAATACGAGATCTTTACCTGCATGGCGGCGCCGCCTATGGGACGCTTAAAAAAGAATTGGCGGACAGCATCCTGGATCATTTCGCCGATGCTCGCACCAGGTTTAATGAGTTGATCAATGACAAAGCCTATCTTGATAAGGTTCTACTTGAAGGCGCAGCCAGGGCGCGCTCTATGGGCAAACCTTACCTTGCAGCCGCCCGCAAAGCCACTGGGATTGATTAAACTAGCTCTAAATCTTTTGAAAACCAGCTTTTTGATCAATATAATCATCGACAAGAAGCTCAAGCATTTTGAGCGGCAAAGCCCCACTGTTGATGATCACATCATGAAATTCCTTCAACTGGAATTTGTCTCCCAGGATCGCTTCGGCTTTTTGACGTAATCCCAGCACTTTGAGATACCCCACATAATACGCACACGCCTGGCCTGGCATGACGATATACCTTTCCACCTCTGTGACCACGTCCCGTTCTGGCAAGCCAGTCGTTTGCACCATGTAATCGATCGCCTCCTGGCGGGTCCAGCCTTTGACATGAATGCCGGTATCCACAACCAAACGCGCTGCCCGCCAGAGTAATGCCTGCAAGCGCCCTAAATTACTGAGTGCATCTTCCAGTCCTAATTCCCAACCCAATCGTTCAGCGTACAAAGCCCAGCCTTCTACATAAGCGTTGAAAAAATGTGTTTTACGAAAAGTTGGAAGGCCTTTAATTTTCTGTGCCTGAGCGAGCTGGTACACATGACCGGGAATGCCTTCATGATATGCCAGAGTGCGCATCCCCCACTGGTAGATGTTATCCGGGTCGCGTAAATTGATCCACATCCTGCCCGGTCGACTGCCGTCAACTGAAGGTGCTTCTCCATACGCAATGGGTGAATCCGGTTCCCGAAATTCAGGCAGCCTCTCCACAATAATTTCGTCCAGGGCGCCAAAGGAGAAAACCTCTGGCATCTTCTGGTTGATCTCGTCCAGAATATCCTGGTAATCTCGCCGAATCAATTCTCTTCGGTTTTCACCGCTGAAATGAAATTGAGTATCTGCCATCAATGCCATGAGCTGTGCCCCTGGATTCTCAGTGGGCAAGCATAAATCCTCAAGCACCTCCTGAATAGAATCCTCAATCGCTGCTGCCTCATCCAGTCCTAACCGGTGAATTTCCTCGGGTGTTGCTTCAATCGTTGTGTGATTGCGCAGTAAGAAAGCATAATAGCCATCGCCATTCGGAAGCTTCCAAACACCATCATCATCCGATGCAAGCGCCAGGGAATCCTCTAGGTAATTTTGCAGTAAACGATAGGGCAAATAAACCTCGTTTTCGATAGCGTCCTTAACACGATCCTGCCACCGCACAATGGCATACTCAGGAAACTGCGCAGATGCCGTCGCCTTTTCGGTAAAGCTTGTATAGAGTGGGTTTTCTTCAATAGGTATGGATAAGAAGTTTTCTATTTGCCTTAAGGATTTCTCAATCACAAACCTTGGCGGGGTGACACCCGCTTCCTGCCTGAGGTTCAGGCTTTCCAACAAGCCGGCAATCTTCGAAGGGATCATATTCAAACGCTGGATATAGCGCCTGGCACTTCGCTGCCCTTTAATTTGATGGTAGGTCGTTAAAAAATTGATCAGGTCAATCTGGACACCAAAAACATGGTTCACGGGATAAGGTCCCATAAAGACCGAATTTGGCTCCCAATGATAGAAAAAGCGATGCCCTCGCAGGTTCTGGTCAAAATACCAAAGCAGCATCCGGATTGTGATTTGCTGCTGATACGATAAATCTCGCCCCTGGTATCGTCGGATCAATGCCAGGCTTTCTCGGTCCAATTGATGCTTCCTTTGTGCCGCACTCGGGGAAACATCCGTCAATTGTCCGCTGTGAAAATCCAGGAGGGTGTTGTCAATCACGCCCAAGGTGGTCAGAGCTTCAGGATTATTAAGAATCATTTTCAAGGATAGACGTTCCACCGCCAGGTTGATCGAAGGCGGCGTCCCCCACACCAGGCTGTAGATTAGCCAGATGAACACCAATCCAAGGACTATCAAAATCACAATGACAAACAGCGGCACAAGATCCTCCGAAGGTGATTTGTGGGGATAAAAATACAATATCGGACAAGGTCAATTATAGCTGGAAAAACGCCCCTTCTTAAAAAGCTTTTCCTTTACCCCAATAAAATAACTTTCTTATCAAAGCGCTCACCTTTATGGAGTGAGGCCTTAAGGCCGATAATAATGTCAGCAAGAAGCTGATTATTAATCCTAAGAATACCGAAGATTATCTCAACCAAAATTCAATTTATTGCGCTTTCCCTTCCTATCCCCCGTGTTATAATCCTAACCAAGGAATTTTTCTATGAAATTATCTGTCCTCATGCCCGTTTACAACGAACGCCGCACCCTTCGGGAGATTGTTCAACGCGTCCTGGAACAAGAGGTTCCGGACGTGGACGAAATGGAACTGGTGATTGTCGACGATCAATCCACCGACGGTTCCATCGACATCATCCATGAATTGCACCAGGAAAACCCCGAATCCATCGTGCCAGTTTTGCTAGAACAAAACCAGGGGAAGGGCAATGCTATCCGCGTTGCCATCCAGACAGCATCCGGCGACATCGCCATCATCCAGGACGCGGACCTGGAATATGACCCACAGGATTATAAGGTTGTGCTTAAACCAATCATTGACGGCGACGCGGATGTGGTCTACGGATCCCGCTTTGCAGAGCGAGAACATAGAAGGGTGCTCTACTTCCGGCATACCATTGCCAACCGCCTTTTAACCTTCATCAGTAACTGGTTCACCGACCTCAACCTGACGGATATGGAAACCTGTTACAAAGCCTTCCGCCTGCATGTTGCCAAGACCATCCCAATCCGGTCAAATGACTTTGGCATCGAACCGGAATTGACGGCAAAATTTGCCAAACGGAAACTGCGCATTTTCGAGGTGCCCATCAGCTACCACGGACGCACCTACGCTGAGGGGAAGAAGATCACCTGGTCAGATGGTTTCAAAGCGCTCTGGACGATTTTCAAGTTCTGGTTGATCGATGATATGTTCCAGGGGGATTATGGTCACAAAAATCTGATCGATATGGAAGCCGCTCCTAAATACACCGAATGGACCCTTAAGCGCACCCGTCCCTATGTCGGCGATTTGCTTTTGGAGATCGGCTCCGGTATCGGCAATAACGTGCGAATCCTGATGCAGTACACGGACGTGATCGCCACTGAGACGGACCCGGTCTACCTGGAAGTGCTGCGGAATGCTTATCTCAATACACCAGGAGTAGAAGTCCGAGAATGGGATATTACCCAGGCGCCTCCGTTTGACCTGCCCCAGCCAGATTCAATTTTGTGTTCCAATGTGCTTGAACACATTGAAGATGACCGGGCAGTCATTGCCCATGCAGACCAGGTTCTTAAACCAGGCGGGAACATGATTTTCATCGTGCCTCACGGCGAAAAGCTCTATTCCAGTCTCGATTCAGCGATCGGTCACTATCGACGCTATGATAAGGAACAACTAATTTCGCTTTTCAACGACTTTGGTTATCAAGTTGAAGAATGTTTCACGCTCAACAAAATTGGGGTGATTGGTTGGTGGTACCGGGGGAAAATCGCCAAACAAAATGCCATCGGTCGGGTTGGTCTCAAGGCTTTCAACATGCTGGTGCCCCTTTTCAAGTTGATTGATCCCATCCTGCCCTGGAAGGGCTTGTCCCTGGTAGTCGTGGCGAGAAAACCAGAAGATTAAACATTTAAAGATCATGCTTAAAATAAATGGGGCTGCTCATCAAAGCAGCCCCATTATTCATTTCTTATGCCTGGGGACTAACGTAGGATCAGGGGTAAAAAGGTGCTGAAAGTCACAACTAATCCAGGATCATAGAAGCTGAAGTTATTATCCGTGTAAGGATCAACATCGACCAGGGGTTGGTCGCTC
This sequence comes from Anaerolineaceae bacterium, assembly GCA_016841525.1. Lineage (GTDB taxonomy): Bacteria > Chloroflexota > Anaerolineae > Anaerolineales > Anaerolineaceae > Brevifilum. The sequence continues at coordinate 204,313 of JAENYZ010000002.1, read as the reverse complement.
ACAATCATTATTTCATTGATGAGGGGGTTGGTTTGCTCAACATCACCGATTTCGACAGTCAATCGGATTTCATTCCAATTGGATCTGCCTATCGGGTACAGGTTCCAGGTCAAGATTTGTCCATCGATAATCGGGTCAGCTTGACACCATTCCGTACTCTCACACCAGTGCAACTCAGCGGAAACATAACTCATTCCTTCTGGCAATATATCGGTGATGGTGGCATTACCCGTCATGTTCCACCACCATTCATTATTACGATGCATGTTCCCAAAAGTGAGCAGATAAGTAACTTGCTCATCAGGTAAGAATGTGCCCGTCTCTAGTGTTTTCTCCACGTACATATCCGGCCCGGTCGCCATGATGTAGCTTGTCGTATTGTCGTCCGGATTCACATCACCCACCATTGGATGAACTTCAGCCAGATTCTCATAGACCACACCAGGCTCTAGTGGATCTTCACCAGGGATGACCGTATTGAAATCGATGTCAAAAGTCCATCCCGGTCCTACATATTCAAGATAGACGCTGAAAGCCTGGTCCTCCGGATCATTATCCCACCAGGACCATCCTTCAGTGTAGTTGGTAGATATCTCGCCATCCAGTTCCATACCGGTTGGGTAGTAATCCGTCACGACGATATCATTTACCGTCTGATCGCCAATGTTTTCAACATGCAGGTTGTACCACAGGTTGTGTCCTTCGCCATGACCGTGGACACCGCCATTTTTCGTAATGCGCAGGTTGGGGCCGTGATCGTTGATCGTCTCAGTGAACATGCTGCTATTGTTATCAATATTATCCTCTTCAGGTTGAATATCAATCTCAACAAAATGGTTAAGTTCTGTTCCGGGTGTTGTAAGCGGGTCAACGGCTACCCAGACCTCGATTGTTCCATAATAACCCGGTAACAATCCATCTACAATCTGCCATGTAATTTCATTCCCATCTACAACAGGGGGATCTTCAACCCTTACAAAATCCATACTATCCCATCCCTCATAACTTGTCCCGGGCGGCAGTGTTGCCTTGACCGCAATTGGACCCGCAATTCCCACATTGCCGTCATTACTAAAATTCATCCCATAGCGATAATAGCCGCCGGGCACCAAGCTGCCCCCATGCCAACTCTGTTGGATCCTCAGGTCAATATAAGGTTCACCCACATTGTGCTGCACTTCCGTTTCATTATCATCTGGGGAGAGGTCGTTACCCCCACTGATCGCAGCATGGTTGATCAACTCATTCCCAGGCTCTGCAAGATCTGATAAATGCACCTGGAAATAAATATCGCTGCAAGACCAGGAGGAGATGCAACTATGCTCAAGAACCAGTGGATTACCACTGACATCCACTTCTGTCCATCCCGGTTCATCTCCCCACCACGAAACCAAACTGACCAGATCTGGCAGCGTATCTGTCAGGGTGACTGCCGAGCTGCCCGTGGAGCCGTTGTTGCACACGCTCACACGATAGACAAAATCCTGGTCAGGTGCAGGGTTCCAGGTCCAGGTATCCTTGCCCACACTCAGATAGGTGTCATTCCCTGCAACATTCCCTTCCCATGTGCCAATTTTGTCACCTGGATCACCTATATCGGGGCTGGATGTGCTAATCTGCGCCGTATTACTCACAAATTGACCCTCATCAGCGGTCACTTCAGCAAACAGGAAGAAACTGATCCAATCTCCGGGCTCAACTGTGCCTAAATCCCAAGTTTTTTCGGTATCACCGCCGTTGATGGGCAAACCAGAAGTATCTCGGAGATAGGTCATCCCTACCAGAGTATCCGTGATGGTCACATTTTCGGCTGGCGCATTCCCCTCATTCCTGTATTGAATATAAAATGCTGCGTTGCCGCCTGTTGTGACATTTTGGCCCGTCAGCCATTTCTCAACCCTCAGGTGCGCTACTGGCGGGCTAAAGTCACCGATCAACTGGTGCCCTTCCGGCTCAAAATAAGCCACCATCAAATTCGTGCTGGGGACAATATCGTAGTAATTGTCACCTTCAAACACGCACTCATAATTATCTGAGCCGTCTGGCACAACTGAATCATAAACATTCCTGCCGTTTTCTTCCCAGATGTAACACCCCACGTCCACCGGTCCTGGCAGCAGCCATTCGACATCCACGGTGCCGCTGATACTGTCAGTACTAATATCAGGCTCACCGGTTACATCGCCAATGACAACATCCGCCGTAAACTGGCTTCCATCATCAACTTCGCCGTGAACCCGGTCACCCGGTTGGATATCAGGATGGTCGGGCACCCATTGAGCGCTCTCCTGGTAAGTGGCAAAGCCCGTTGTATCTCCCCAATCTTCAATATAACCCGTCGGCAGGCTGATAGTCGCTTTGACACGGTCTTCACTATCATAAACGGTCAGGTTCACGGTGTGATCAGGTTCGTAATACCCTTCAATCCAATCATGGTCGTAATGAATGTTTAGGATCAATTCATCGGTATAACCCTTGAAGACATTCTGAATTGAATGATTCTCCGACGTTCCATAGCTAACCGCAATATCCTGGCCGGCTTCTACATCCCATTCTGTGCTTGGATCCCATGCGCAGGTATAGGTATCATCCCCGTTCGGCAGCACCCAATCCCCTTTACTGTCTATGCCGCCTGGTCCACCCCATGGATCGCACCAAATTGACACTTCAACATCCTGGGGCAGCCAGGGCGCATTGATCGTCCCGCTGATGCTGTTGGTTGTAATGTCCACCTCACCGGTGATTGTTCCAACCCTTACCTCAGAGGAATAAATCACCGAGTCAACCTCAACCTCACCCAGCACCCAATCACCAGCCTGGATATCCGGCTGTTCATCGATCCACTCAGCGCCTTCAATATTGGTTGAAAAACCCGTCCCGCCGCCCCACCAGGGAATTTCTGCTGTGGTTAACGTAATGGATGCCTTTTCTGTCAACTTATCACTTTCCGTAACGGTCAATGTAACTTCATAACCAGGCGGGTACCATCCCTCAATCCAATCGTGACCGTAGTTGACATTTAAGGCCAGGTCGGGGGTTCGGAAATATTGATGAAAAACAATGTCTGACCAATTTACCATTGTGTAATAGCGTACGTATCCATCCGCTCCATGAGGGATATCCGGATAAATTGCTGAGTAATTTCCGTTTGAATCTGTATAAACCTCTTGATAACCCTCCTCCCAATTGCCGTGGACCTCGACCATTTCAGTGTCTAAGTGGTCAATCTGGCCCCATACTTCATCAGTACTTGAATCAGCATAAGCTGTCAGCGGATCGGGTATTTGGATTACAACCGGCATGAGGCCTTCACCAGCGCTGACGGTGATGATATCCCCAGGATATAGATCAATGGGTTCATCAATATTCCAGCAACCGCCGCAGGCAGGGTCAGCATATGTAGTGAATAAAGTGATACCGCCCCTTTCAGAAGTCACCATTGTGCCGGGTTCAGCACGCCCCCACATCCAATCATCAGCGCCAGGGTTAAAAAAGAATTCAACCTCTGACACCTCGGATAATTGACTTTGAACCCTGGCACGATTGCCGTCCACTGCCTGGTAGCTGACCGATATGGCATCACATAGTTGGAGGTCCCAACCAAAATAACCCAAATCAAGCAGGGCGGTCGGTCCGGGCACAAATTGGCTAAAATACGAATTATCGTTCCAAACCTCCAGGTAGAGCAGTCCTGTGGGTCCAACTGCAGAAAGCACATCCGTGCTGACATCGCCATCAATAGACATGTCAGGCACAATCATTTCCCCTGACCAACCCCCAGAAGTGCTTACCACGACCTTGTAACCAGCCTCAAGGGCATGCTCAACAAAAAAATCCAGCCAGAAGCGGTAGGGGTCATCATCGCCATCCTCATTTGTGTAGCCCAATAAAGTTATGCCATCTGTATCATACAGCCATGCCTCCACCGTTTCGCCAGGACTACTCACCATGCCGCTGATGCCATAAGGCAGATCGAGTTCAAAATAAGCCAGGGTTGGCCAGTAACCCCAGTTGATCGTTTCAATCCCATATCCTGTTACAGCATCATAGTGGCTAAAGTCCATCGTTACCCCATCGCGGACATCAAAATTGCTAAAGCTGGCGCCAAATCCCCCGCCGCTGACGGGCAGTTGCATGGTCCCTGTCCCGTGGAAGGGATACAAACCATCCTGCCATTGGTGAACAGTCAATTCCAGGTCACCGTCAGACGTTGTCCCGCTGATGATATCATTGGTCGTATCACCGCTCCAGGCGAAGTCAACCACCTCGACAGAGCCTAACCATTTCGATGGATCATCAGATTCCAAAGTGACAATATCACCCAGGTTGAAATCTACGTAATTATCTTCGCTGTCCCGCACTGTAAAACAGACATCATATTTATTGCCAACATCCGTCGTCCACCCGGTCTCACGGGTGTAGATCTCCCCTTCACCCTTGTCCAAAGAGACAAAAATCGGTAAATCTGGCGCATCTAACCGACCCACAACACAATCCAGGTTTGAATCCAGGCTGATATACGCGCTCACAAAAGGCGGACCGCTGGCAATTTGCACCTGGTTGCCGTTTGTATCTGAGACAACGACAAGCACCTCGTCGCGCGAGCGAAGATCTGTCGGGCTAAAACTCATAGCGAAGGTATCACCGCTGATTGCGGTGGCAAAGGCTTCCTTGTAAAGCCGATCTTCATCAGACCACTGGCGCATGCTGGCACGCACAAGCTGACCCGAAGGCGCAGTTCCTTCTAAAGTATCCATGACTACATCAAAATTAAAATCCCCCAATTCAATAACCTCAGTCGTGAGCGTTGGACCGCCATCCAGAGTCACCTCAATCACATCATTAATCTCAATCGGGAGCTCAAAAAATGTATAAAAACCATGCGGCCAGGACGCGTTTGTGCTGTCGCTCCAGCGCTCAGTCGTTCCATCCGATTGATAAACTGTTGCAGACACTGTTTGATTAACATCTGCAAATCCCGCGATGGCGTTGTACTGTTGCACCATAAACACAGGGGACTCCGGGTAGAGGTAAGAGCGTACATTAACGCTAGCATAGATAATATCTAACGAAACCATACTCTCAGCACCAAGGTCCGCAATACCAGTAAAAGACAAACCAAAAGAGCCATCACCTGCAGTGACCCCGGTAACCTGGGGAGAACCGGTGCTTGGCGGAAATGCACCCGATAGAAAGTAGAAATCAAATGAACCCAGTGCAGCTGTGACTGAAGTCCCTCCCGTATCACCGGGGATGCTGCCCTGCACTTGATCATTGAGGACGTCAATCCCACCCGTCATGCACGGCGGGACAATTTCAATGGCGGGATCAGTCCCGACAACGATACTGATAGAATCACCACAATCAAGGCCCAACTGGTAGCCATCCGTGTTATGCCAGATAGGCGTCCAGAAAAAACCCACCCCATCTGCCACAGCTGCGCCGTAGCCTTCTGTCCCCAGGGTTACATTTACGGTTTCACCAGGGTCAACAAAACCCATGACGACATCATAGGTCAAATCAACAGTGATTCCTGCAGGCAGGCTGCGTGGGTCAATGCCACTCGGGATGCTCCAAGCCCCGCTTGACAAAGCTTGGGCCGTTTCCGTCTGGCTTGATTCCACACTGCGTTCAAAGCTAAATAAATCCTTCTCCATTTCCTGCATTGGTGGGTAAGGGGGTTTATTCCTGTTCGGGTATCTCATTGACATTGGCGGAGGCGGAACCTGCATAGGCGAATCTTCCGCCACTGAAGCAGGGTGCGTCCACGCCTGGTCTAGATCGGATACCGGTGGTAAGTTAACCGGTTCCACCATGATTTGTTCTGCAGCTAATGATGACTGGTTCACAACATCTGCTTGTGCTATTCCTGGTGGAAAAGTACCCAGGACGACAACCGCAATAATTCCAAATCTAAAAAATAGACGTAAAAATTTAGCAGTGGGGTTGTTAAAGTTTTTTCGGAACATGATTACTCCCTCCAATATTTGGTTGTTAAAACCTAAAATGCAAACAACTTAATGGGCAGAAATTTTGGGATCAGGTAATTGTCTCCCCCAAATGCCCAGTTTATCTTTGGTTGCATAATTATTATATATTAATTTAGATTAAGAATTCAAGTGAAAATTGCACGAATTACAAGGTTTATTTCCCTTTATGAGAAATAATTTTTTACAATTCTGTAACTCACCCATTAAATATGCTGGCTCTACGGCAAGTTGGTAGAAAGCACCAGGATAATTGGCACAACAATTTTATAATAAGCATGTATGGAAATGTATTTCATTGGAGCAATTTCTGATAACACATTCTGGGGACAACCAGACTTCGATTAATGTTTAATTACACAATTTGCATGATAAAAATCAAACCCATCACAAAATCGATGCTGTTGATCAGCCAGTGTGCACCAATCCCCAAAATAATATTTTTCTTCCATCTCACGATGTAAATCAACGGCAGCAGAGCCAGGGTGCGCGCCAGAAACATCCATGGGGACCAGACATGGTATAAGGCAAACAGCAAACTGTGCAAAATGGGACCGCTCCAACCCAGCTTTTCAGGCATTCGCGGCAGTAAAAAACCCCGAAAATACAGCTCCTCGATCAGCGGCGCAATGATAACTATAAAAACAAAGTGAAGTGCATAGGTCTGGATCAATTTGCCCCGTGAGAAGGTTTCCGAAAGGCCCATCCCTAATTGCAAATGATCCGGGATCCAATGGAACCATCCTTTAATAAACGCACTCACCGGGTTTAATACTGTCATGATCAAACCAGAGGTGATGAAAATCACCAGGGTCCACAAAGCAAGCTGCCACCAGGCTAATTTTTGACGATAGAGAACAACCCCTTTCAAGGACAACTTTCCATTCCGCTGCTTTCCTTGCCAAAAGAGGATACCTAATTCCACAGGAATTAATACAATAATAGCTGTGATAATCAGAGCCATCACTGATGGGTATCCGGCAGCCTGGATAAAAGGCGTAATTAAATAATATGCTGCCCCGATTAATACTCCCGGCAGAAGATGATAGATAAGGGATTTGACCCATGTGTGTCTTTTGATTTCATTTTCAGGCTGCAACAACATTATTAGTTCTCCCTCAACATTCAATTGTCTTAGGCTATCATAACATGTTATATCTTATTAACCATTACGCTTATCGTGTATTAACATAGACTGAAACAAAAGGATATTTGTAATGGATTGAATTATTCACCAGTAGTATCTGCAAGATTAATCAATCAAACCCTGGAAACGGTCTCGCAATGTCCAGGGTCTGGCTGTTTAATCGAATTTTGATTTTTATGCCGGCCAGATCTTGCGTCCGCCGCCTGGGGGCGTAATTGATTCAATCAAGGCAAGATCTTCAGGCGTCAATTCTGGTTCCAGTGCCGCTTTCACATTTTCTTTGAGCTGTGAAATGCGTTTAGCACCGGGGATTGCCAGCGTCACAGCAGGATGCTGGATCACAAATTGAATTGCCAACTGTGCCAGCGATCGTCCATCCGTCAAAGGTTTAAGCTTTTCAACCTTTTCAAGATCGCTCAGGAAAACCTGGTGTTCATCTTCGTTCTTAATCCAATTTTGACGAAAATCCCCTTCTTTAAACCGGGTGTCTTTTGTGAATTTACCGGTCAGTATGCCCATTGCCAGGGGACCTCTCACAAGGACCCCGATATCCTTCTCCATGGTGTAGGGGAAGATGTTTTTTTCAGGTGTCCTATTGAGAATCGAGTAATCAATCTGAAGGGTCGATGCTTTATTATCCGCATTGAAGGCTTTTAGATATTCAAAATCACTTGTGCTGACGCCGTATGCACGTACCTTGCCCTGTTCCTGCAGCTTTTGAAAACCCTCAACAAAAATTTCCATGTTGGGTTCATGAAAATCAATGTGACTCTGGATCATATCGACATAATCCGTCTGAAGGCGTTCCAGGTTGCTCTCCACGCCGGCAATTAATTTTTCAACGGTATCGTAAGCACTGGCACCTTTATCCCCATCAAACCCTTTCCAGCCAATCTTTGTCGCGACGACAAACTGGTCCCGCCTGCTCTTCATGGCTTTACCTAATAATTCTTCGCTGTGCCCGCCCCCATAAACATCTGCTGTGTCAAAGAAATTAATGCCCAGATCAAGTGCAGCATCAATCATGTCCAAAGAATCCCGGTCATCGACCTCACCCCATTGGTCTCCGCCAATAGCCCACAACCCAACACCAATTTTCGTAACTTCAATCCCTGATTTTCCTAAGATTCTTTTTTCAATTTCGACCATCACGCCTCCTTTAGATTATGTACAATTATTGAGATTATAAATTCATCACCAGCCCGGTGTGCAATATTTGCAGGCGACCACCTAAAACCTCTTTGAGTATGCCTATCGCATGGTCGCCTGTGCAATGCCCGGTTATAACCATTGGAATATCAAAATCCAACAGCTTTCTTCCAACCTCTACCACGGTATCATCATTCTCTCGACTGAGATGAAAACCCCCAATCACCGCTTTGATTTTTTTATCTGGAAAGACATTCTTTGCGGCAGCAATCATATTCAGAACACCGTTATGGGCGCAGCCAGTCAATATCACCAAAGCTTGACCCTCCACCAAAACGGATACCATCTCATGTTCAAAAGTATCCGGTCTTGTTACACCTTCAAGACGCATTTTTAACCGCTCATCCCCATGCGGCTTAGGAAAATTCCCGGGAATATCTGTCAACAAATGAAAGCCTGGCGCAATCTCTTGATTGTTTTCAAGATAGATTATTCGATCTTCATGCTGCTTCAACAAACTGCGGTCCAAGCCGATAAACCGGATCGAATCTGGCGAATCAATTGCTAAATAATCCGCTTCCAAAGATCGTCGTAAGTAAATAGCTGCACTATCGTTTTCTGTAATAAATCGAGCGAGTCCGCCCCCATGATCATAATGATAATGAGAAATCGCCAGAGCCTCAACACGGGACAAATCTACCCCCAGTTTTTCAGCATTTTCAGCAAAATTCCCCGACTGTCCAAGATCAGAAAGATAGACATGCCCACCTAACTCGATATAAAAAGACACACCGTGTTCGGATTTTAGTGAGGGGGTTGATATATCCTCATGATTTTCAATCAAGGTTGTGATTTTCATGATAACTCCCAAATATTTTGAGATTATTTTCTTAATTATAATTCAACCAATGAAGGATAAAATAATAAAAAACTCTTAGAGATAATCACCGTAACAATAGTAGGGGCACAGCTCGCTGTACCCCTACAGGAATTCATAGGAACACATCTGTCTAACTTCGTAATTTCGCACCCAATTCTTCATCCAACAAATGAATAATTTTGTTGCGGCGTTTTGAGACTTCCTTATCTGTCAAAGTATGATCCGGCGCATTGTAAGTCAGGCTGAAAGCCAGGCTTTTATTGCCCTCACCCAACTGCTTACCCCGATAAATGTCAAACAATTGAACCTTCGCCAGGTAGTCTCCGCCTCCTTTATGCATGACCGCTTCCACTTCAGCAGCGGTTACGCTCTCGTTAACCACCACTGCCAGGTCTTCCAGCACAAACGGGTAAGTGGGTACAGCTTCTACATCGAACAAAATGCTTCCTGCTTCCAACAGCGGTTTCAATTCGATTTCTGCAGCATACACCGGTGCTTCTTCCATCTCATAATTCGCCTTAACCAATGGATGCACTTCGCCCATCACGCCGATTTCCCAGTCTCCAATCAGGATTTTCGCAGTTTTCCCTGGATGGAAACTGGGATGTTCACTTGCCTGGTAACGTACGCCAGCAATATGCAAGCCCTGCATCATCCCCTCAACGACACCCTTCAGATCATAAAAGTCCAGATTTTCAGGCTCGCCGCCCTGCCAGGATGGCATCTCCCGCAGACCTGTCATCCCGATTGAGAGCATCATCCTCTCTTCAGGCAGCTGCTGCCCTTCAACTGGATGGAAAACCGGCCCTATCTCAAATAAAGCCAGCCTTTGGCTCAAACTGCTGTTGTACTCCAAAATTTCAAGCATAGACGACAGGATGCTGCGCCGCATAGCGCGTCTTTCAACCGTGATCGGGTTCTGGATTTCCACATATTGCTGATCTGGCACCTCAAAATCAGGCGGGAAACGTCGGGCTTCACGCTCCGGGGATGTCATTCGATAAGCAATCAATTCTTGAAGCCCAAGGTTAACCAGCAGGTCTTTCAGATTCTCTTCCATCCCCAAATATGGGTTTACTTGCTGCGGTGGTAAGGGTTGATTCAAACGTTGCGAGGGGATCTTATCAAAGCCATAAATTCGGCTGATCTCTTCGAGCAAATCCGCCCGACCGATAATGCCAGTGTGGATTTCCAGCCGGTGCGGTGGTGTCTTTGCGGTGATGATATCACCCTCAACCTTACATTCAAATTCTAAAGAACCTAAAATTTCAGCAATTTCCTGAGGGCTGATGGCCGTACCCAGGTTGTTGTTCACCCATGTGGCAGAGAGTTCAACCACCGGGTCTTCCGGGGGCGCTGGATAATTATCGATTAAACCCTTTGCAACCCGTCCGCCCCCCCATTCATGCATGCGTTTTAAGCATAGACGTACGCCCAATTCTGCCAGGGCAGGATGAACACCCCTGCTGAAACGATAGGCTGCTTCGGAATTAATTTTGAGTTTTGATACCGTCTTGCGGATATTGATGAAATTCCATGAGGCACCCTCAAGCAATACCGATTTTGTATTGCTGTTGACTTCGCTTTCCTCGCCCCCCATGATACCTGCCAGTGACAGGGGTCCAGCCGTATCGGTGACCAATTCCATTTCGCTATCGAGGGCATGCTCAACGCCATCCAGCGTGGTTAGTTTTTCGCCATCCTTTGCCGTGAGCGTAATAATGGTCGGGGTTCCACTGCCTGCCCTTTCAAGCAGAATATCATAATCAAAAGCGTGTAAGGGCTCGCCCAATTCCAGCATAACGTAATTGGTGGCATCTACAATGCAGTTGATCGGACGCATGCCAGCCAAATTCAAGCGCCTTCGCACCCAGTATGGGCTGGGTTGGATTTGAATCCCATCTATCAAGCCAAGAACAAACCTTGGGTTCAGCTCTGGGTCTTTGATTTCAATTGCTGCCTTTCCCTCAATGGATGGACCTGTCATCTCAAATACGTCATTGGGGTGTTTCAGTTCTTTGCCCGTCGCTGCAGCAATCTCGCGTGCCATGCCCAACACACTGGCATCCCGCACCATATTCGGGAGGGTGTCTACATCAAAGACGGCATCCCCCATATAGTCCACAAGGGGCATCCCGGTTGGGGCGTCCTCATCCAGGATGATCACCCCTTCATGAGCGTCAGAGATCCCCAATTCCTTTTCGGAGCAGATCATGGAGAAAGATTCCACACCGCGAATCTTCATCCGTTTTAAGGTGGTCAATTTTCGTCCGGGTTGATGTCCATCATAAAGGGTGGATCCCTCACGGGCATATGCCACCTTCAAAGGTTTCTCAAGCGCACCTTTGCCTTTATATTCATACAGGTTGGGTGCACCGGTCAGGACGATGATTTCCTCTTCACCATCGTGTAGACGGCACAGCACCAATCGGTCTGCATTGGGGTGCGGCATAACCTCATCCACCTGGGCAACGATAAATTTATCCTTCGGCCAGGAGAAACCGGTGTATTTAAATTCATGCTTTTCACCCGAAGGCATCGGTAGACCGACCAGCCGGATCTCCTCAACCTCCAGCCCGACCATCGTCATCACCTTCGCCAATGCTTCAAGATCCAAATCGTCAATATCTACATAGTCTTTTAACCAAGTTATGGGTAGTTTCATGGGTTAGTCCTCGTTATTTCTAATTGTCGTGTTCATAATATTTTTGAATTCTTATTCCTCAGTATCAGTTATTTGGTACTGAGTATCGGGAAAGATCACATTTCATATTCATCATCCACAAAAGAATTTTCTTTTATGCGATTTATATTTTTTTGATTCCGCAGATGTTTAATGTATCCATTCAACATTTTTCCCAATTCTGCTAATCGCGTTTGATATTTTTGATGGGTTTGGTCATCTAAATAGCCTAATCGATTTGCTAATATTAGATGGGTCTTTGTTTCAGCCATTGAACCTCTGGCAATAAAGCAAAAATGAATCGATTCTTGAAAATTATAACGTCCATAACCTTCAGCAATATTTGCAGGAATGCTTTGAACAGAACGTCGCAATTGGGAATTAAGAGCCCATTTTTCTTCTGATGGCAATTTTGGAAGAATATTTTGACAAAAATCAACCGAATAATCAATAGATTTCTGCCAAATATCCAAAGACTCCAGGCCCTGATTTTTATTTGCCACTTTCAGCTCCTCAGTCATTTTACATAACCCTGCCCACCAGCACCAATTTCCTAATACCTAATACCTGATTGCCAATTACTATTCACCATTCACCATTCACCAATCTCTAGAACTGTCTCAAAAACCGAATATCGTTATTCCGGAAATGTCGGATGTCATCGATTCGGTAGCGCATGAGGGTACTGCGGTCGATGCCCATGCCGGCTGCAAATCCTGAAAATTTCTCGGGGTCATAGCCGCCGTATTCCAGCACAACCGGGTGCACCATACCGCAGCCTAAAATCTCCAGCCAGCCGGTCTCCTTACACACCGGGCAGCCTTCACCGCCGCATACAAAACAGCCCACATCCATTTCAGCGCTCGGTTCCGTGAAGGGGAAATGAGAAGGTCGTAAGCGCGTCCTGGCATCTTCACCAAACAATCTGCGAGCAAAATCCTCAAGGGTCCCTTTCAACTCCGCAAAAGTGACATTTTCGCCGATCACCAGCACCTCAACCTGGGCGAACTCAATTTCACTGCGGGCAGAAAGCTGCTCATAACGCATGGTTGCACCCGGCAAGATCGCCCTGATTGGCTCAGGGGCACGGTCGCGCATCACCCGAATTTGCCCTGGTGACGTATGGGTTCGCAGTAAGACACCCTCGGTTTTTGTGTAGAAGGTATCCCACATATCTCGGGCTGGGTGATAAGGGGGCATATTCAGGTAAGTGAAGTTGTAATCATCGGTTTCCACCTCAGGTGAGGGATAAACCTGGAAACCCATATCGCCAAAAATGCGCGTGATGCGCCGCAGCACCTGGGTCAGGGGATGCAAGCGCCCATGGGCGATCGGGCGACCAGGCAAAGTCACATCCAGTTGTTCCGTCTCAAGCGCCTTCTTTAAAGCCTGTGCTTCCATCAACTGCCGTTTTTCTTCAAATGCAGTTTCCAAAGCCTGCCTGACTTCGTTGGCAGCTTTTCCCATCAGAGGGCGCAAATCCTTATCCAGCGTCCCCATGCTGCTGAACACCCCCATCACCGGTGAACTTCGTCCTAAATGGGAAACTCGCCAAGCTTCCAGGGATTCCTGATTGGCGATATCCTCCAATACAGCCAGTGCATCCGCTTTGATTTTTTCTAAATTTTTTAATGCTGCTTCTTTATCTGCCATACAATCGTCCTCCAAGAAATTTCTGATTCCAATCGGTGTTTTTCATTAAACAAAACACCCGTCCTGAACAAAAGGACGGGATGACCGCGGTACCACCTTTTTTGACCTTGCAGCCTGGCTGCATGATCCACTCACTGCCAACAGCATTATCGCGATTGGCGGCCCAAATAACGCAGGGATTGCGGCTCAGACTACCAGATAACATTCATCCTTCACCTGAGCGGCTCGGAAGGGAACTTCAGATGGGTTCAGCAGGGTATGGGTCTCAGTCTTGCCCACACCGCCCTGTCAGCCTCCTCCGACTTACTTTCCTTCGTCACAGCCGATGACATATTTCTTCACCTATATTATCGCGAAAACTTCGACCTGTGTCAAGCAAAAGCTTGAAATTAGGTCAGTCCCAAATCCAAATAATTAAATTTTCTAGTTATATGCCAGCCGGGTTACCTCATCGGTCATGGTGTCTTTTAGCCAAATCTTCCAGATTCCATCTTCCCATGTGCCCAGGGACTGATGCATTTCCAGGTACTTTTGTGGAATAGGATGCGTACCGAGAACAACCTCAACGCCATAACAATATTCAAGAAATTGCTTAAAAGTGTCAATGTATGGACAGGGTGGGTAACCCACCAGAAAGCCGGTTGCAAAATGGATGACCTGCACCCCATTCTTGACCATTTCATCGCCCGCATACTCGATATTGCCGCCGGGACAACCGTTGCAGGTCGTGTAACCGACCAGCTCAACATCTTTATCCTTGTAACGGTTAAAGGCACCCTCGCGATTCCGCATCGAACGCAGGCATTTCCCGCCAGCACAGGTTCGGTAACGATCACAAATAATGATCCCGATTTTTGTTTTCTCAGCCATGCCCTTGCTCCTTTATGCGTTGTTGTTGATACGATTAATCTCAAATAAAAATTTTGTTACAATAACTAAATTCTAATACCATCGTGAAAATTTTTGTGACAAATATAACTTGGATGCTTGAGTGGTTTAATAATGTTCCCTTTACTTGGAATTCTGATTGAAAAATTTGAACCACCTAATATTCGAATTGATAATGACCGATCACTTTTACTATAATATGATTAACAAGTTTAAACAGGGAGCTTTGTTATAAGACCATTTACTTTCTCATAGATGAAGGAAAGCGATGAATAGTTCAACCAGGATCGTTCATGAACTGCTGGAATCAGCCGGGATAGCCGTTAACGGGCACAAGCCATGGGATATTCAAGTCCATGATAACCGTCTCTATGATCGAGTTTTGTGCGATGCCTCCCTAGGTTTAGGTGAATCTTATATGGATGGCTGGTGGGATTGTCAGGCCGTTGACGCCTTCTTCAACAGATTATTTCGCGCTAATCTTAGGGAGAAAGTGGAAAAGAATTGGCGGATGGGATGGTACGTCCTCAAATCCAAATTAATTAATCGGCAGTCCCTGACTAAAGCAAAGGAAGTCGCTGAACGACATTATGATCTGGGAAATGATCTTTATCAGGCGATGCTTGACAAGCGGTTAAATTACACATGTGCCTATTGGAAGAACGCACAAAACCTTGATGAGGCGCAGGAAGCAAAACTCGACCTGATCTGCCGAAAGATTGGTGCGCGTCAGAATATGAAAATTCTGGAACTGGGATGCGGCTGGGGGAGTTTTGCGAAATATGCAGCAGAGAATTATGGCGCATCCGTTGTAGGGGTTAATATCTCAAAGGAACAGTTAGCTCTGGGAAGAGAACGCAGTAAGGGCTTACCCATTGAATTACGCTTGCAGGACTATCGCGAAGTTCAGGGTGAATATGATGCTGTCATCTCCATCGGCATTATAGAACACGTCGGCTACAAAAACTACAAGATATATATGGACGTCGTGGACCGCTGTTTGAAAAAGGACGGGATAGCTTTCATCCATACCATTGGGATCAATATTAGCAAAACTACAGGAGATCCATGGACAGACAAGTATATCTTTCCCAACGGCATGCTCCCTTCCATTAATCAAATCGGTAAAGCCATGGAAAAGAAATTTGTCATGGAAGACTGGCATAATTTTGGTCCGTATTATGATAAAACATTAATGGCCTGGCACCATAATTTCAACGCGGCATGGCCGAAACTCAAGGACAGATATGGCGACCGCTTCCGAAGAACGTGGAATTATTACTTGCTCAGCAGTGCTGGTGGTTTTCGCTCTCGCTCACTACAATTATGGCAAATTGTGATGACTCGCCCAGGTACGTCCCAACCCGAATGCCGTTTGGTATAAGGAAGTGATTAACACTGATGTACTGATTGTTGGAGGTGGACCTACGGGGTCATCCTGTGCCTGGATGTTAAGAAAATCCGGGGTTAATTGTGTTATCCTGGACAAAGCTAATTTTCCCCGTCAAAAACCCTGTGCTGGCTGGATCACGCCTGAGGTTTTCAAAGCCCTTCAAATATCCCCCGAAGAATACCCAAAAAGTTTGACAAGATTCTCTTCTTTCCAGGTTTCTTTGTTTGGTTTCAGTTTCCGATTCCCAACCAAACAATATGCAGTCCGCCGTTGGGAATTTGACACCTGGCTGCTTGAAAGATCTGATGTTGAAATTATAAAACACCAGGTTGATCATATCACCCGACAAGACGACCTCTTTATAATCGATGGCGCTTACTCAGGGAAAGTCCTGGTCGGTGCGGGCGGTACCCATTGTCCAGTGCAAAGAACTTTTTTTGACAGACAATTTTCATCAAGAAAATCTGGACTAATCATTGCTAGGGAAGAAGAGTTCACTTATTCGATTGTAGATGACCGCTGCCATTTATGGTTCTTTGAAAATGGTTTCCCGGGTTACAGCTGGTACGTTCCGAAAACGGGTGGTTACATTAACGTCGGTATCGGGGGAAATAGCAAAAAATTAAAAGCAAGGGGAGAAACATTGAAACAATACTGGGATCGTTTGGTCGCCAAACTTTCAGAATCAGGATTGGTTAATGATCATGAATATAATCCTCTTGGCTACGCTTATTTCCTCCGCCAGCAATCAAAAAAAGCAGATCTGGAGAATGTTTATTTAGCAGGTGACGCACTGGGATTAGCGACCCGGGACATGGGAGAAGGGATTCGCCCAGCCATCATGAGCGGTTTATTAGCAGCAAAAGCAATTATCGCCAGAGAAAAATACACACTGGAAAGCATTCCCAAGTTTTCTTTTCCGTCACTATTACGACAAAGAAAATAATAAAACGGAAAAATATACATTATCTTGACATAAAATTTGAGGTGAAATATACTATACCCCAGTATAGATTAAGTGGAGGTATTTACTTTTATGCCAATTTATGAGTATCACTGCAGCAATTGCAGTAAAGAATTTGAGAAATTAATGGGGTTTTCCGACCCCAACATCAATTCACCGGAATGCCCGGAATGCCAATCGAATAACACCAATCGGCGATTATCCAAAGTGGCATCCTTCAGCAGCCGGGGATCAAGTTTTTCCAGCGGTTCCAGCTGCGGCAGTTCCGGCGGCTTTAGCTGAGCTGGCTAACACTATCAAGCCGGCGGCTTGAAAAGAAAATTAGATGATCAATATTAAAGATCCAGAATCAAAAGAAAATATCAAACACAGGCTTTCACGCATCGAAGGCCAACTGCGCGGCGTCCAAAAAATGATTGATGCTGACCGTGATTGCCGTGAGATACTACAGCAGTTGATCGCGATCCGGGCTGGCGTGCAATCCGCCAGCCTGAGCTTCATGCAGGACGTTGCCAGGGACTGCCTGCTCAATGCAGACAACCAGGCAAACCCACAGGCTCAACAAGCCTTGATGAATGACCTGATAAAAATGATCGGTACAGTATCTTAAACAACCAAAATTAAGGAGAGAAAAAATGGCAGCCAATACAACTTTGCGCTGGGTTCCTGGAGGAAATCGTTATATTTCAACAGACTCAACCGGGCATTCCGTTGTTATGTCCTTGCCCAATGAAAACACGGGGATGAAACCCTCTGAATTGATCCTATCCGCCCTGGCAGGGTGTTCCGCAGTGGATGTGGTGAATATCCTCGAGAAAAAACATACCCCGCTCACCCATCTTGAGGTCAATGTCACTGCAGAGCAAGATGCGGACCCACCATGGACGTTTCGAAAAATCCACATGAAGTTTATTGTCAAGGGAAAAGGGATAACTGAGAAGAACCTTTCTCAGGCAATTGAGCTTTCAGAAGAAAAATATTGTTCTGTGGCAGCGACATTGAGGGGTGTAGCTGAAATCACAACCAGTTACGAAATCCTGAATGATTGATTTTTAATTAACTGATCAATCCTCTTCCTTCAAAGGCTTAAAGCCTTCACCAAGGGCTTCCTGAGCCTGTCCAATCACCATAAATGCCCGGGGGTCAATATCATGCACCAAAATTTTCAAACGGTTTATCTCCATGCGTGAAACTGTGCAATAGATAACAGCCCTTGGCTCGCCCGTATAGCCGCCGGTGCCTGATAGGATCGTTACCCCACGTTCCAGGTCGTGCATGATCGCATGGGTGACTTCTTCGGTTTCTGATGTAACAATCATCGCCGTTCTGATAATGTTTGTCCCCTGTAAGGCAACCTCCGCTGCCAGACCGCTGACATAAATTAGAACAAGTCCGTACAAAGCCTTTGACCAGCCAAATATAAATCCAGCACCCAAAACGACCAGGGAATCCGTGATCAGGTAAGCCTGTGAAATCGTTATGCCAGAATGGCGATTCAGGATCCGTCCTAAGATATCCGTCCCGCCGCTGGTACCCCGCCCCCTGTAAACAATCCCCAATCCAATCCCCATCAACAAGCCCCCGTACAATGTGTTGAGGACCATATCCTCTGTTAATGCAACGCCGGGCAGAAATAAAACCAGCGTATCTATAAACACTGAGAATGCCACAATGGATAAGATAGTTCGGATGGCAAACCTTGGCCCACCCAGGTACTGCCAACCCAGAACAAACAGCGGGATGTTGCCGAGGAGCACAATCAAGCCAATTGGGAAATTAGTGTAGTGATTGATCAATTGCGCCAAGCCGCTGATTCCGCCGCTGACCAGGTCCGATGGAACAAGGAACAACCTGAGTGCCAATGCCTGAACGAAAGCACCTAAAAGGATCAACAAATAATCTACGATCGCGCGCTTCGAAAAATCAATTTCCACAAAGAATTGATTTATTTTTATCAGCATCTTTTTCATCACAATCCGGTTCCACTAATTAGGCCAAACAAGAGCCCATTATACCCCTTTGATCATCATGTGAATGAGCTTTTCCAATTGATTTTCATTCCAAGTTTTAATAAAATTTCTGCTCAATTTGTTGCTCAGATAACAAATTCTCAATTTAGTCTTCATTTCACTAATAAAATCACCAAAATAGTGCTTGACATCGAACGTATGTTCGTGTAAACTTAGTACAAAGAAATAGCACAAATGAGCGATATTAATTTAAGGAGCCAGAAATGATGGCAAGAAAAAAAATGGGCTTGGGTGAAAGACATAAAAAAATACTGAAATTCCTGGAAAAATTTCAAACCAAAAACGGATATCCCCCATCCATCAGGGAAATTGGTGAAAACACAAACATCAGCTCCACCTCAGTCGTTAATTATTACCTGAACCAGCTTGAGGAAATGAATTATATTGACCGCGAAAGCAACGTCTCGCGCGGCATAAAATTATTAAAAACCCTGGAAGGCAATCTCGTAGATGCTGCCCAAAATATCACGGAAATGTTCAATATTCCTGTTGTAGGCCGTATTGTAGCAGGTGAACCCGTCCCGGTGCCCTCTTCCGACTTCAATTACTATGACCAGGAAACAGGCATCAATATCGCCCGAAGCCTTCTCCCACCACGTGAGAAAATGGATGATCTATTTGCACTTGAAGTTCAGGGGGATTCAATGATCGATGCAATGGTCAACGATGGGGATATCGTCATCATGCGTTCGATCAACCAGGCAGAAAATGGTGAAATGGTTGCCGTCTGGCTTACCGATCGAGATGAAACCACACTGAAATATTTCTTCAACGAAAACGGTAAAGTCCGTTTACAGCCAGCCAACCCAACCATGAAACCGATCATTATCGACAATCCTGCACAGGTCCAGGTTCAGGGAAAGGTCGTCCTGGTCATCCGCCGCATAGAAGGCGTCTAAATCACTTGAGTTACTAAATATTTCGGAAAACATTTTTTGGAGAATGCAAAACAGGCCGTGATATTCATAACGGCCTGTTTTTTTTATTAAAATGTTTTGTTTTGAAGAAAGTTCTTTATTTGAGTTCTACTTCTGCACCAGCTGCCTCAAGTTTTTCCTTGGCATCCTGGGCGATATCTTTTCCAACAGCTTCCAAAACCTTGGAGTCGGCGGTTTCTGCCATGTTCTTGGCGTCAACCAGACCCAGATTCGTGAGCTGGCGGATGACCTTAATGGTCTCGATCTTTTTCGGTCCAGCGCTCTTGATGATAACATCAAATTCGGTCTGTTCTTCAACTTCTTCTTCAGCAGCAGCTGCGGGGCCAGCCATAGCAGCAACAGGAGCAGCAGCAGAGACGCCCCATTTTTCTTCTAACATTTTGACGAGTTCGGCTGCCTCTAAAACGGTCAGCTCGCTCAATTGGTCCATCAATTTTTCTAAATCAGCCATTGTAATTTTCTCCTAATTAATTCAAATTTTTATTTTTGGGATGCAATTGCATCCTGAATATTTGATATCTACTTTTTATCAGGCAGCACTTTCAGCAGCCTGTCCTTCTTCTGAGAAGGCTTTGACAACCGCGGCCATAGAACGGGCTGGTTCAGCCAAAGTACGTACAAGTTTGGTGGCGGATGCCATAATGGTGCCAAGCATAATACCGCGCATGACTGGCAGTGTCGGCAGGTCTGCTAATGATTTAACCTGATCGGCAGTGAGCAGTTTTTCGTCCATGTAACCAGATCGAATATCAAAAACATTAGTTTTTGAAATATCGCTCATCACTTTTGCAACGCTCGGTGCATCGCTAAAGGCAAAGGCGATCATGTTGTTCTCTTCCCAGAAACCATCCTCATAATCGAGGTTCATTTCATTCATGACAAGTCTGAAAAGTCGATTCTTCACAACATGAATCTCACCGTTGACCTCACGCAAATTTTCTCGCGCTTGATCGACAGCCATCATGCCCATATTCTGATATGACATGACGAAAAATGCTCTGCTGTCTTTGACCCAATTTCGATATTGTTCAACCATTGCTTCTTTTTCTTTACGAGTAAACGCCAATTCGTTCACCTCCTTCCATTTTAAGATTTTTAAACATTGAAGTCTTTGCCTCAATTTTCCGCTGAGGCAAAGACTTCTAATTGTCATTTTTGACATTTATCTGTCAAATTAAGCCCTCACCTCGGCGGGATATTAAGCTCCGTGGGGAGCACCTGCTTTCTTCAGCGAAGAAATTTTATCTATTCAATTGTGCTGTTTTGCATCAAATATTATACCGCAATCTAGTTGACTTACAAAGTAATTGATGAGGCGTAAGGATCAATTTTAATCCCGGGGCTCATCGATGATGCTAAAGTAATTCGGCGGATGAAGTTACCGGGTGCACCGGCAGGCCGAGCCTGTCGCACTGCGAGCAAAAAGGCAACAAAGTTTTCCTGCAGTTGTTCGGCAGTGAATGACATTTTGCCTATCGGGGCGTGAATATTCGCAGTTTTATCAAGGCGAAATTCAATACGTCCAGCTTTTGCTTCCTGGATTGCATCTGCAATATTATCCTGTTGAACAACGGTGCCTGCCTTGGGGTTTGGCATCAAACCACGAGGGCCTAAAACGCGCCCCAATCGGCCGACTGTGCCCATCATATCCGGTGTAGCAATCGCTACATCGAAGTCAGTCCAACCGCCCTGGATCTTTTGAACCATTTCATCTGAATCTGCCACATAATCCGCACCGGCTTCACGAGCGACGTCAGCTGCTTCACCCTGCGCAAAAACAACAACCGTTACGGTTTTACCCAGGCCGTTGGGCAGAACAACCACATCACGAATTTGCTGATCTGCCTGTCGCGGATCAAGGCTTGTTCGAAGATGCACTTCAACTGTTTCATCAAAATTTACATAAGTGATTTCCTTGAGCAGCTCCAGTGCTTCCATCGGACCGTACAATTTTTCTCGATCAACCTTTGCTCGTGCTTCAAGGTATTTGTTACCGTGACTTGCCATGAAAACTCCTTTGTGGTACTGACGGGTTTGATAACCCTCCCACTAAAATAAATAATTAATCCTCTACGACAATAATGCCCATGTTCTTGGCAGTGCCTTCGATTTGGCGCATAGCACCTTCAATATCAATCGCATTCATGTCATTGAACTTCTGCTCAGCGATCTCACGAACCTGGGAGCGGGTCACCGTACCAACCTTATCCCGGTTTGGCTCACCGGAACCCTTTTCAATACCAGCTGCTTTGCACAACAAAATAGCCGCTGGCGGTGATTTCAGCTTGAAACGGAATGAACTATCCTGGAATATCGTGATTTCTGCAGGAATAATCTCGCCAGCCCTAGAGGCTGTACGGCCATTATAGTCCTTGCAGAAAGCCATAATATTGACGCCATGCTGAGCTAGAGCTGGGCCGATTGGGGGCGCAGGGTTAGCTTTACCAGCCTGGATCTGAAGTGTAATTATTGCTTTTACTTTCTTTGCCACGTAAATACTCCTTTGTGGTTCAAACGGGCTACAAAAACCCTCCCACAATTGACTAAAAAATTAATTTTTAAACTTTTTCGACTTGCAAGAAGTCCAATTCGACCGGTGTTGACCGACCGAAGAAATTGACCATCACTCGAACTTTTGAGCGGTCCATGTCAATATCATCAACGGTACCGTGAAAATCATTGAATGGCCCATCAACAATACGAACTTTTTCACCAATTTTATAAGTCACTTTGATGGTCGGCGCTTCTGCTTCCATTCGGCGTAAAATCTGCGAGACTTCTTCTGGTCTCAAAGGAATAGGCTCTTCACCCATACCCACAAACCCAGTAACGCCGGGTGTGTTTCTCACAACATACCAGCTCTCTTCGCTCATTTTCATGTTAACCAGGACATAGCCAGGAAAAACATGCCGTTCTATCGAACGCCGCTTACCATCTTTAACTTCAATCTCTTCCTGGGTAGGAATAACAACATCAAAAATGTCGTCTTTCATCCCCATGGATTCGATACGCTGCTCAAGGTTGTGACGAACCTTGTTTTCATAACCCGAATAACAATGGATCACATACCAGGCTCGGTCTTCATCCTCTTGCATCTGCTCCTCGTCGTCTTCAGGAAGATCGACGATAGGTTCAGCAGCATCCTCCGCTAACGCGGCCGATTCTTCCGACTCAGAAGCGAGCGTTTCTTGCAATTCCTCTGGAACTTGCTCTTCTGGATTTTCTGTTGCTGCCATAATTAAATCCCTTACCTGAATATCCGACTGGAATCCCTGCTAACTAAAGGGAAACCAGGAATGTGATAAATCGTGAAAACGCGAAATCCAAAACACCCAGGATTAATGCCATCAAAACCATCACAATCATCACTAAACGGGTCATCTTCCAGGCTTCTGGCGGTGTAGGCCAGGTTACTTTACGTAACTCGCCAGTAGTTTCTCGCCAAAAGCGCTGAATTCTTTGAACTAATGTTAATTTTTTCTTCTTAGGCGTCACAAGTTTCTCCTTGCTTACGGCTAAAACGCCGCCCAAAATAAGACGGCGCTGAAAAATCTAAGGCAGGCCAGGTAGGAATCGAACCCACAACCCCCGCTTTTGGAGAGCGGTGCTCTGCCAAATTGAGCTACTGGCCTGTGTTTGTTGTCAGGCCGAACAGGTTATCTTTCGATAGCGCAGCCTTAACAAGCTTATTTGACCTCACGATGCATCGTGTGAGCTTTACATCGTGGACAATACTTTTTCAACTCCATCCGGCTGGGGTCATTACGTCGGTTCTTTTCCGTCGTGTAATTCCGTTCCTGGCATTCTGTGCACTCCAGGGTAATAACCGGGCGGATACCTTTCTTCTTTGCCATGTATCTTTTATCATGGTTGTCCCAAATTATGGGACAACCATGCAATCCTTCCTATAGTTTCTTACTCAATAATCTTTGAGATAACGCCAGCACCTACCGTCAGACCACCTTCGCGGATTGCGAACTGTGAACCGTTTTCCAATGCCACTGGCACAATCAGCTCTACTTCAATGGTCACACGATCGCCAGGCAAGACCATCTCAACACCTTCCGGTAATGTCACCGTTCCGGTCACATCCATCGTCCGGATGAAGAACTGCGGTCGATAACCGCTGAAGAACGCACTGTGTCGTCCACCTTCTTCTCGGGTCAAGACATATACTTCACCTTCAAACTTGGTGTGCGGTGTGATGCTGCCTGGTTTAGATACAACCATACCGCGCTCCACCTCATCTCGACCGATACCGCGCAGCAGCAAACCTACATTGTCGCCCGCCATACCTTCGTCAAGCAGTTTGTGGAACATCTCAACACCCGTTACGACCGAGTTCATGCTCTTCTCTTGCAAACCAACGATTTCCACCGGGTCTCCCGTGTGGATCACGCCGCGATCAATTCGTCCCGTCACAACCGTGCCGCGTCCCTTGATCGAGAACACATCTTCCACTGGCATCATGAAGGGTTTGTCCGTCTCACGTACCGGTTCCGGAATGTAGCTGTCTACTGCGTCCATCAACTCGATGATGCACTGGTATTCCGGTGCATTCGGATCTGTTGATTCTGACTCCAGCGCCTTCAATGCACTGCCGTGAATGATCGGAATTTCATCCCCGGGGAAGCCGTAGCCGTCCAACATCTCTCGAAGTTCCAGCTCCACCAGCTCCAACAGTTCCGGGTCATCCATCATGTCAATTTTGTTCAGGAATACCACAATGCTGGGCACTTCCACCTGGCGCGCTAACAACACGTGCTCTTTGGTTTGGGGCATGGCACCATCGGGTGCTGCCACCACCAATATCGCACCGTCAACCTGCGCTGCACCTGTGATCATGTTCTTGATGTAGTCTCGGTGCCCAGGCATGTCGATGTGCGCATAGTGCCGTTTTTCTGTCTGGTATTCAACGTGCGAAATGTTGATGGTGATGCCGCGCTCTTTTTCTTCCGGCGCATTGTCAATCGAGTAGAAGTCTCGATAATCCGCAAGTTTCTTTAATCCCTGAACCTTGGTGATCGCCGCTGTCAGCGTGGTCTTACCATGGTCAATATGTCCCATTGTTCCCACGTTGAGGTGCGGCTTTGAGCGATCAAATTTTTCCTTGGCCATAAATACCTTTCTCCTTAGCTAAAAGCCTCAAACCTAATTATTCTTTAAATCATACTTCGGCAGAAAGCCCTCAATGGGATTTGAACCCATGACCTCATTCTTACCAAGAATGCGCTCTACCGACTGAGCTATGAGGGCAGCCGATCCGACTGGAAGCCAGGGCTGCCAGAAGTGGACGGTGTTGGATTCGAACCAACGAAGGCCTGTGCCAACTGATTTACAGTCAGTCCCCTTTGTCCGCTTGGGTAACCGTCCTGGATCAAGCGAGTATGTTACCCGCTCGAGATCGGGATCGTTCCATTCGAATCAATCCCGGTCGCAAACGTGCAACCTGAGCCGATGATGGGAATCGAACCCATAACCTATCACTTACAAGGCGATTGCTCTACCATTGAGCTACATCGGCGAAATAATAAATTGTTAAATTACAAATCGCCTTAAACCTGCACGATTATACCAAAGCCCAAACCTAAACGCAAGACTTTTTAACCGCACAAGCTCATGATTATGCGATTTATGAGTCTATCCGATTTGGATTGAAAGGTCAAGATTACACCCCAAATCATTCTTGTAATTCTGACCCTTACAAAGCTTCTTTAATCCATTTATTTATTTTACCTTTATTGAAAATAAATCACAATCGACCGACCCCCTGAAAATTGGGCAAACGTGTCCCAAACCAAATCTTGTCGGAAATTTGCTAACTAATTTGATGTTTTAAAAAACAAAATACTATGACTATTATTCAATTTCATCTTCTTCATCAAAATCTACAGGCCTGGTGGGGACATCCGCCTGGGAAACGGGCAGCCAAACAGTGAATGTCGTTCCCACACCCACTTCTGTCTCCACATCAATCCTTCCACCGTGAGATCGCACAATCCAGTAAGCAATTGGTAAGCCCAAACCAAAGCCTGCGTCTTTGTCATCACGCCGGCGGGCTTTATCGCCCCTGTAAAAGCGGTCAAAGAGACGGCCAACTTCAGCCTTAGGAATTCCACGCCCTTCATCACGAACCACGACTTTGACCCACTTACCCTCAACATCCAGGCTCAAAAAGATGTGCTTTCCTTCTGGTGTAAATTTAACCGCATTTCCGCCAAGGTTTAAAAACACCTGCTTTAACCTGTCCCGATCCCCTGTCACCATCGCGGGCTCAACATCAAGAATCCGAATTTCGTGTTTTCCGTCTGAAAGCACCTTTAATTGTTCAAATATTTCAAATAGAACATCGTCGATTTCAACAGGCGCCATAAACAATGGCAACCGCCCCGTTTCAGCCTGTGCCATCAGCAGCAAATCCCCCACCATACGGGTCAACCGATCCACTTCAACTTCAACACTATCCAAGGATTCTTTATCAAATTCGTGCATTAAGCGCATCAAACCGACATTGCCCTTTATCACCGTAAGTGGTGTTCTGAGCTCATGGCTCACATCTGCCAAAAATCTGCGTTGCGTGTTGAACAAACGTTCCAATCGTGAAAGGGTTTGATTGAAAGTAAGGCTTAACTGTCCAATTTCATCCTCTCGCCCGGTTTCTATCGGGAGCCGCAGGGAGAGATCCTCGGTGTTTGAAATGTTTTTTGAAATTTCAACGATTGTCGTCAATGGTTGTATACCCTTACCCACAACAAACCACCCCACCAAACTTGCTATAGCTATGGCGAGGAGGGCAATGCTCATGAATATCAGGCCCAACAACCTTACCGCTTGTTGCACATCTGTTAACGGTGCCCCAACTTGCAACCAGCCATAATTTTCACCTTCAGCTTCCAAGGAGATGTTATAAACGCGGTAGGTGGTGCCATTAACGGTAACTCTTCTGAAAATTAATTCGTGATCCAAAACTGCTTGGGGATCCCATACGTCACTCAGCGGACTCTCAGGGTCAGAATTAAGTAAAAGATCATCATCTGTTGACCAAACCTGGTAATCGGCTGTTGTAAAACGATCCAATTTTTCTTGATCAATCCTCATTGCTCCATCCGAGTCAACCCATAAAGCATCCATAATTTGTTCCGCTGAATGTTCAAGGCCGTTATCAATCTGGTCAATCATAACAATGTTCACAATGCCATACATTACACCACTGAGCACCAGCACTACGCCGCTCAGTAAATTGGCATAAAACAATGTCAGACGGAAGCGCAATGACATTCTAATATTTACTCTTCGGGTTCTCTCATGACATACCCAACACCACGCACGGTATAGATCAATCGAGACTCACCTTCAGATTCTAATTTTTGGCGAAGGTAACGAATATAAACATCCAATACATTGCTTTCACCGCCAAAATCATAATCCCACACACGGTCAAAAATGACTTCTCGGGGCATCACCTGTCTTGTGTGGCGAAGGAATAAATCAAGAAGATCGTATTCCTTTTTTGTCAGGGTAATAACTCGATCACCTCGAATTGCTTTATGAGAACTGCTGTCAAGTTTCAAATCTTCAAATTCCAGCACCTTCACTCGGTCAGCAGCCGTGCGTCGAAGCAAAGCTCGGATTCTTGCAAGCAGTTCTTCGATTTCAAATGGTTTCACAACATAATCATCGGCACCAACATCCAGACCTTCAACGCGGTCCTGAGTGGTATCTTTAGCTGTCAACATCATGATGGGTTGATTGCCGATCTTTTGTAATTGACGGCAGACTTCCAAGCCATCCATATTCGGCAGCATCCAATCAAGGATCACCAAATCAGGGCGCTGCTGATCAGCAAGGGTTAACCCCGCCTTACCCGTCAACGCTGTATCAACAATATATCCTTCATAACTGAGAACTCGTTTAAGTACCCTGAGGATCTCCTCATCGTCTTCGATGATCAAAATTCTCTCGTCCATCTTTTTTCCTTTCCGTTTCAATCACTTTGCATGATTCATGAAATGGCATTAATTTATTTCAGCACTAATTTGGTAAAATCATATTACAAATGTCTATTCAATTATTGCCGAAGGGCACATCTCTTGTCAAACGTTTGCTCGATATCCTAATAACGATACCAGCATTGATTATACTATCCCCTATTCTAATACTTATTAGCATTCTTGTGGCAATTTTTCACGGATTTCCCATTCTTTTCCGCCAAGAACGCCCGGGGTACAGGGGAAAAATTTTCACGATTTACAAATTTCGAACAATGCGGGATGCCCTTGATAAATCAGGTGAGCCCTTCCCGGATCAAAAACGTCTGACAAGATTCGGAGGGTTTTTACGATCTCTGAGCCTTGATGAACTGCCAGAATTGATCAACGTTCTCAAGGGCGAGATGAGCCTGGTCGGTCCCCGTCCTTTGCTGCCTGCCTATTTGCCGCTCTACAATGATGAACAAGCTCGGCGGCATGATGCTTTACCGGGAATAACCGGTTGGGCACAGGTGCATGGACGTAATGCACTTTCATGGCAAGAAAAATTTGAGCTGGACGTATGGTACGTGGACAATCAATCCATCTGGCTGGATGTAAAAATAATTGGGCTCACGCTGCTAAAAGTCCTGAAACGGGAGGGTATCTCGCAACCCGGTCAGGCAACCGCTGAATTATTTAAAGGCAATCCCCCCGAAACCTCAGGCAAAAACGCAGATTCTCAATTTTAGGGCACTGCTTCAGCAGACACCAATCCATTCTGAAGATTTTCCGCCATTTCCAAAAACATTGAATAACGACCTTCAGAAACAAGATCCGGATTCCTGTCTGCCAGGATGATGGGTGCTGGCACACGAAAGCCGTCACGTCCTTTCAAAATCTCAAGCCAAAGACCCATCAATGCTTGACCCGGATCATTAACAATTGTGCCGGCGTAATTATTCAGCCACAATTCAGGGCTTTGATCACTCAAAATCGTCATTCCAAATTCGGATGCTGCATTCATGACAGGGGATGCAGCAAGATCACCCTGAACAAACAAAACTTCAACGCCGCTATTTCCAAAATTATCAATAATAGGCTGGTACTGCTCTTCTAAATTTTCAACCGAAAGGGTCTGCCATTGTGGAAAAGTTTGATAAGGTGGGTACTTTGGCAGACAAAGCCCACAAAAGAAACGCGCCCCAATAACAAATGATTCTAATATAATTTCTGAAGTTTCCGTTTCTGAGAGAACGAGCGCAGCAGCTTTATAATCTTCAGAAATTAGCACTGCCAGGTACCCCGCCATAAATGCTCGGTTTTGCTGGTCGACAATTGGATCGCCGATAACATGAACATTACTTGCAGGTACGGCATTGGTATTATCCACAGCTATAAAGGGCACTTCAGGATATCTTTGGGCAAGATTATTGATCTCAATATCCTCGCCAATGCTTACAACCAATAACACATGCGTCATCGCTTCGAGAGATGCTTGATCCCCGATTTCAAGTACATAACCTGCTTCGGCAGTCAGCGCTTCTAAAGACGTCTTAACTTGCGTGAGCGTAATTTCATCAACGCCCTGGTCAGAAATTAAAATAACTTTCTGAACAACTTGTGATGGTGTAAGTGTAGGAGGGATTTCTGTTTCAACTTCGGGCGGGGTTTCTGTATTCGTTTCTTCAGGGTCCCTTGTTTCTGCAGCAGGAGAAGGTTCACAGGCAGCAAAAACGAAGACCAGGGCAATGCTGACAGTTAGAATAAGCAAATTTCGAAGCTTAATATTTTTCATAGCCACTATTCTACCTCAGCAGGTTGATTTTTAACAATTACAATTCATAGTCCTTTTGTCCAAAATCATTTTGGCTGTATTATAATGGGCATAGCAGACATTTTAGAAGTGCATCAGAGAATTTTAGAAATGAGAGAAATGGGTCTTCCAAGCAGCGAACCCTTACCCACAAAAATCAGCGACCTGCCGCCCGTACGCCAGCGGCACATAAGGCGTCGGCCGCGCGCAGCTTCCCTTGCTGAGAGACAAATCTTGCTCGACTCACTCTTAGATTTGTCCGCACCAACATTGAATTTTTTCCTGCTCTCGCTTCTCGGGAGTTTAACAATCGGATTAGCTCTATACTTTAACGAGCCTGTCATCCTTATATTCGGATTAGTAGCGTCGCCATTTCTCCGCCCGGTTTTCGCGCTGGCATTATTTCCACATGCCCATAAATTCAGACATTGGATCAAGTCCCTGGTTAGCTTGATTATCCCTGTTTTGCTCGCTTTTTTAACCGGTGTTCTCGCAGGCTATCTTCAAAAGACCGGGCAGATCAATCGATTAGATGGCATTCGTTTTAGTGCGCCATATTGGCTTGACATGGCTGCTGTTGCCCTGAGCGCCTTTTTATGCGTATTTTTCTTGATCAGGCAGGGGAAATTACCCAGAAAGATGGGGGTCTTATTAGCTTATGAGATTCTCGTTCCAATTGCCCTTGCAGGATTTAGCTTACCCCTTGGGATTGCTCGCCTCTGGCCAAATGCCATCCTGATCGCCATTTGCCACCTGGTACTGGCTGTTTTTATTGCAATCATTGCTTTCCTCATATTGGGATTCAGCCCAAAGCACTACACTGGATGGATGCTCGCGATCTTGCCGTTGATCCTCAGTTTCACATTGGTCATTGGGTCGCTGAGTCTCAGCGGTATGACATTGCCCGCCTTCTCATTTAAACCTGCACCGACAAGCATTCCTATCAACGATGCTACCCATACACCGACCAAAATGCCCGCAGGAACAAATTCACCCAGAGTTATGACAACGCCCACTGAAAGATTGATGACACAGACAAGCACCGTTGCACCAAGCTTAACAAGTGCTCCAACCAACACATTATCGCCAACCGCAAGCCCCTCGCCGCAGCCAACTCGCTTTTCTATCATTGTTGATTCTAATAATGGCATTGTCATTCGGGAATCAGCCGATTTTCAAGCGCCTGTCGTTGGTTACGCCAATGATGGCACACAGTTTGAGGTGCTGAACCAGAGCATCTCTGAAAATGGCTCAATTTGGTATCAAGTAACGATTGAGACAGGGGAAATAGGGTGGTTATTAGCTTCCCTGGCGAACACTGAAACGCCAACAGCAACAGAAAACAATTAAACCCCCAAACGTTTTACCTTCAATAATATTAAATGGAATTATGGTTTAAAAAATAAATGCTTACCCAACAATCACAAGATTTGACTGGGGGACTTTCACCTTTTCCAAACTGGGCAATTTTATCAGTGCAGCAGGTAAAAAAGTCCCGTTTTCAAAAAATTGATCCTCTTCAATCAACTCAACAACTTTGCCAACCTGGTTTTTTGCCTTTCCTGACATAAGGCGCACCCTGTCTCCAAGTTCTAATTTCTTTCGAAAACCCAGCTCCCTTGTTTCTTTCTCCTCATCATTCGGGATGACAAGTTCGGGACGTTCATCATTGGCATGATCAAGCTTACAAGCGTTCAAGCTGATTTTTTCTCCAGAATGAGATTGTAAAATCTCAAGAACATCCTGCGCCAAAGCATCCTCCCCAAAACCTTGAAGGATAACCACCGGGAAAGGCATCCCCGCTGCCTTTTGAATAAGGTCCGGGGATAAGCTCCCTAAGATCAACCCGGAAATTTCATTTTCCAAACAGGCATCGAGAACCTCGCCTTCCACACAAGCGCCGCCGGCAATGATCAGATCCGCTAACAAATCCCTGAGCATTGAGGCGCTTATCGGTTTATCCTGGGAGGCGTCCAACAGCTTCAAAATACCGCTGCCAGCCAGTCCATTGCCCCAAAAACCTTGAATCACACTGCCGCGTAAGGAGAGCACAACCCCATATTCAGGGATGATTTCTTTTACCGTTCCAATCATATTGGCTGTTAATTGAGTTTTGATCGTCCCTGTTGAAAGCGCCATTTGCCCCTGGTAATAATTAATTATTTTTCCATTGATGGGTGCTCTAAATATGCGAGGTAGGGTCTTTTCATATTGGGCGATGATATCGCCCTCTTCCAAATTATCGCCTACCTCACGAATCAGACATGAAGTCGTCTCATCAGGTGATATTCCCAGACCCTTGGCAATATCCAGCATGATGATCTTTCCCGGAACCTGCGCTTCAGCAATCACATCCTGGGGATTGACTTCCTTTCCCTTTTCCATGAGGACCTGTCCAGGAAACGGCAGCTTTCGAACGCGTTCGATTTCTGCACATGAAGTCGCTCTTACCACATCAACGATCATTGCTGCCACCAGACACTATTCAAATTTATCCGCCAAGCACAACCTGCCATCGCTTCAGCTCCTCAATTCTTTTCTCGTCATCCTCAGGAAGCCGTAAAGGGCGACCCCGAGCATCAATCACAACGCCCATGCTTCCGCCCGGAATTTTCAAACGACCGCCAACACCCTGACCGCCAAATCCAACATCTGTTCCAATCATCGGCTCCAGGCTGAGTTCTGCTGTCACATCAGATGGGATCACCAGGCGCTTGAGGCTTCCCTGTAAAACTTCTACATCGTAATCTTTGCCGCCATCCATCTTTACCTTCACATTTAATATCACTTCATCTTCCGGGGCACTTGAAACGGGAACAATAACCGTACCCAAATTTTCAAAGGCATCCGAACCTAACACCTGTACAGGCAAAACCGGCTCCTGGGTGCCAACCAAACCCAGCATCGGCAGTATTTGATAGCGATCGAGCACTATCGTGGTCACACCCCAGGGTTCCAGTCCGTCAATCAACATCAACATGGTTCGACCATCTGACGGGGATTGAGTCAGGATCGATCCACTGGCGATCACCGGTTCAAAGCTGCCTGCAAGCCCTTTCTTTTGTTTGTAAGGGAACCATGAAAAATTCTTTGCAAAGCGATGCGCTGTCTGCCTTATCCGGTATCGCGTATAAGCCTGTAAAATTGCTAAACCATCAATATCTTCAGGCACGAAATTGGGCAGCAAGGCATGGTTGCATAAGAATTCACTCATATCCTTCCGTGTCACCGAAGCAGCAGTCCATTGATGCACAAAATCGATCATGCCGATATCGATCGAGCCAGGTAAACCATCCCAGGCAGGCTGGATCATGACGCCAGAATCTTCATCTGTGCCAGCACCCAACATCGTCGAGCCACCGCTGAGATCAATTGCCAGGACCCCTTTTCTTGTTTTGGCATTCGCCCTACCCAGGTACCGAATCATCCTTGACAGCGCAAAACTTTTCGTGCCTGCAATGGATTTTGATTTTGTGATCAAAGCTTTGAATCCAGGGATGGACTTCTGATAACGTTTTACGACAATCTTTTCAACCGCTGCCTGCGCCGGCACCAGGTCTATTTCATCCTGGTCTGGACGGATATTCGGCACCACTGTAAGGTCTGCTAAAGGTTCTAAATGTCGTTTGACCCTTTCTTCCAGTAATACATTCCCCGCGTAAAGAACATCAGGCTTGTTCTCATCCGGTAATATTCGCAGCACCAATTTTAAAACATCGATCCAGGCTCTGAGGTGTCGCTCATCACCGCCATTTTCGCCACCTACCAGGATCACAAGCTCAGGATGTTGAGAAACGAGCGCATCAACCAATTCAGCTTCATTGGATAATGCTGTCAGGTTGTAAGAAGCAACGAGCGCCAGGGGCATGGATTCAACGAGCGCATGTCCTACTTTCAGAGAACCAGAATCCGTCAAACCCAGTAAAACTGTTCTGAGTTTTGGGCCTCCGGAAATTGTCACAGCAATATGATCCACACCCAGGCCAGTTTCATAAAACGGCCAAATCAATTCGCCATTCGGTTTTAAAATGTGGACATCTGATCGGCTCTGCAAATCTTGCATGGCGGCACCTGCGCCGCTCCCGAGCTGAAAATCCTTACCCAGGCTCGATGATGCCCGACCAAAGGCTTCCAGCTTGAATTTTTCTTCCAGGATACCAAAATAAGACGCTCGCGTATTGATAAAACCAATGTCCAAACCAAGTAAAGCGTGCAAAACACCTTGATGGTCCATTAGAAACTCCGAAAGAGATTGGTGATAAATTGTCCAATAAAGAGAATGCGATCAATTAAGGCCAGAAGGCTTGAAGAGAACACACCTGCAAAAACAGCACCCAGGCTGATGCCAATAAAGACCTGCCCGACCTTACTCAAACCCTCCAATATCGCAGGGCGTTTTTCCATCTCTTCTTCTATCGTTGATTTTCTTTTACGCCCAAAATGAAAATAACTCAGGGTCGCGACGGTGCCGACCAGCATTAGAACAGCATTAAGAATGCGAAGCCATGTTTGATTTGGCACTGCGTACCACATCGCCGGGTCAAAGGAATCAACAATCGCTCGCGACTGGGGAAGCAAAGTGCCAAATACTGCACCGCCCACAGCAATTGCCGCCGCTAAACCAGCCATATAAGCTAAGGGCAAACTGCCAATCCATGTAAACCGCTTGAATTGGCTTAACACCAGCATGAAGATCAAGATAAGGGGGATCAACAGCCATAAGACTCCAGGCAAGGTCCAATTAACGATCGGTTTGACCAAATAAGGCCACAAGATTTGGTTTGAAATGAGCAAAACCACATATCCAGCCATGACACCAATAAACAGGTGGGATGCAAAACGAAAGAAGATATTATCGCCGAGGAGATAGCTGAGCACCATCAAGGTCAGCAAAAAGCTGAAAACGATCCACATGATCTCGTAGGAAAAGGTCATGCCCCACCCCCTTCCTCCCGATTTTGATTGCCAGCATTTATCGCACCAATCACCATAACAGCTGCCAGCATCACCAAACCCACCTGGTAAGCCCGCCGACGATTTCCAATCAGAATGCCTGTTGATAATTCAGCCTCAAGAATTACACCATCATTTAGCCCTGAAACCATTCCTGTGATTTGTCCCGAGTCAAAATAAGGAACCAGCATCGGCATTGATTGCGCAGTGACAACCAGGTTAATGGGTGTATTGGGAATCAATACCGTCAGTTGTTCAATCCAGGTTCTGACACCTTCAGCCGTATCAGAAAGGATCAGGATGCTGTCAAATCCGCTGTCAGGCAGCGCTTTTGAACTTTCAGGCAGTCCAACAATTTGCCAGTTCGCTGATGTCACCATACCCAATCCAAATGCGCCGTAAGCGCCAATCGGGAAATACCCTAAATCATGCGTGGCATCCATTTCCAACGCGTGAATTTCGCCAAGTAGCTGCCGCTGGAGGATGGCCCCTGAAATTGAAGAGGAGATCAGGCTGATTTCGGTATCTTTTGATACCAGGCTTTGGAGTATTGGCGTCGCAACCAGATTGATCTCGCTTGCATACGCAGGTTGATAATCAAACACCAGCAGAATTGAAGAACCTTCTTCCAAATCCGACATCCAGGACAAAAATCCAGTAGTATGCGGCTGAATTGGTCCAAATTGATTGTTAGTTGTTCCACCAATAAATAGGGAAAGGCTCATGCCAAGGATGAGAAGAATGGCGAAGAAAAAGCGCGCAGCGCCAAGTTTTGAGCGTCGTTTGATTGCACGGACAGGTCTTGGGGCATTCTCATCTAAAATCATTGATGTGAGTTGATCCGCCTGTTTTCTCTCTTCTTTGGTGATGGTCAGCTTTGGAGGTATAGCTTTAAATAAAGGGGCTTCATCTACGGGAATTTCACGGGTTGCTGCTGATTCATCTATCTCGACGGATTCACTTTCAATATCTTCGTCGACGAGATCAGGCTCATCCCCCTCCTCAGCAGTGTCCTCTTCACCTTCTTCCAGGGCAGTTAACCAATTTAATAAACCATTCTCGCCGTGATCAAGCGTTTCCTGGTCCTCTTCAACAATTTCTTTTCCTTCAGCTTTTCGAATCTTTTGAAGCCAATCGGGTTCCTTCTCCTGAATTTCTTCATCTTCATCATCAAAGGCATCATCTGAGTCTGCTGCTTCGGGTTCCTTATTTACAAAGCCGCCAACGGGTCCGCGCAATTTTTCAATCCACGACTCAAAATTTTCATGCTGTGCTTCAGGTTTATCACCTTTCAGGCTTTCTTTTGCTGCCGAAATCTTTTGAGTGATCTCTCCCAGGGAATCATCTTCTTCAGTAGCACGCTGCCGGATTCGATGCAGCCAATCCGGGATTCCCTCATCCTCCTGGGCTTTCCCTTCATCAAACCCTTCTTCTGGCTCGACAACCGGCAGTTGATCTTCCTTAATCTCTTCCTCCAGGATCGCTTCCTCATCCGTTTGTTTCAACGCGTGGAGTATATCGGTCAGGTCCTCTTCCTCAACGTTTAACAAGTCGAAATCATCATGATCTGTCTGCTGGGGATCAATAAATTCTAAAGTCGTATCTCCTTTTAGATCCGCATGACAAACATGACAAAATTCAGCGTCTTCTTCGTTTTCAGCACCGCATTCCGGGCAAATAATTTTATCTGTCATCATTCACCATATGGTTTCTCAATGGTCAATAAAACTCGCAAAGCCACAATCAAGCCGCCCAAACCCATCCCTAGCAAAATACCCCGTGCGCCTACCATGGGCAATCGCCTCAAGAAATTCAAAATTTCAGCGCCTGCACCTTCCGTTCCCAAATAAATCGACCCTGCATCAAGCCCAACGGTGATAACAGAACTGCATAAAAACGCAATAGACATCGGGGTCCATCCCCGGGTGCTGATTAATCGAAAGCTTGCCGTCAAGAGAACCACAGCCAAAACTGCGAGTAAACTGGTTTCAACAGGATACTGAACGTTGATCATCAAGTCTGTAAAAATTGGGTGATTGAAGGAAAAAATCAAACCAATAATAATTGTGACGGCAAAAGCCAACAAAAGCACAAGGCTCAAAAAGCTTTGTTTATCTCGCCTTGCTATTCGGCTGATGTGGGTCTTGATTAAATAGCCAATACCAATCAAAGCTGCTGTGCCGATCAGCAATATACCCCAATCAATGACTAAATTTAGGATTGGACCAAGGGCTTGTGGAAAAAAGTAACCTGCTAAAACCGTCAAACCAATTAATAAAAGGATGCTGACAGCAAGAATCTTTTTCATAAGACACCAACCATTTTTAATAGTGCCGCAATAATAATCGTCAAGATCAGCAAGAGCCGCAAGATATCCTCTGTCATCCATCCAGCAGCTCTTCCCGGAGAAGGTGCGAGCAAACCAGGCAGCATAAAGCTATCTTCACCGATCATCAAGTCCTCTACCTGTGAAAATAAGGCGGACTGCGAAGCAATGGTACCGGCGGCAGCAAACACATAGCCATTTTTCGCCTGGGAGACCTCACTTAACAAAGAAGCCTCGGGGCCAAAATTTCCGGATAATATCAGCCCATGCTGCGGGTGCTTATCCAGCTCATAAAGCAGCCCAACCAGGTTGGAATAAGCAGTTGGACCGGGCAGCACAGCTTTGACACCCTTCTGGACCAGGTCTTTTGAAAACCCATTCTGGTATGAATTTTCAACAATTTGTCTTGCAAATACCACCATGGAACCTTGAGAGGTAGAGATATTGAACTTCCCATCAACCAAAGTTTCCGCATCAAGCAGACCGGGCATAACAGCCAGGCTGTTGAGACCGATGCCGGGATAACTTGATGACGTCAATTTGTGCCCAAGGACAAGCGTCCGATGCAGACCACCTTCAATTGCCTTAACACGCGAGACCTTCAGGCCTTCAATTTGTTTATTCTTTCGAACCTGGTAGGATCTGCCGTTTTTAAACAAAAAGGTAAAAATGATCAAAAGGATAATTGCAATGCCAATCAATCCCCATCCAAGAATGGACCAGTTCATTGTTCTGCTCCTTGCATGTGCTTGTCCAATTTTGAAAAATAATTTATTATGTCGTACCTCACCTTAAATACATAAAGATGTCTGTTTCGTACATGACAATGATTAAAGTATAGCATAAGCGAGTCAAATTGTCGCAGAAATTTTTGGTCCACAAACATAGCCGTCAGTCAAAGAGAGAAACAAATTTTTCCTTTTCAGCTTAAAGTATAATAGGTCTAATGAAACCTGAAATGTCTGTAATGGTTGTCTTCGGCACCCGACCTGAAGCTGTAAAATTAGCCCCGGTAATAAAGGAACTGCAAAAATACCCGGAGCAGATCAAACTTTTTACCTGCGTAACAGCGCAGCACCGCGAAATGCTTGACCAGGTCTTGGATGCCTTTGAGATAAAACCGGATATCGACCTTGATTTGATGCGGCATGACCAGAACCTTTCCGATCTTACCGCCCGGATTTTCAGTGAGCTTGACCCGGTCATCAAAAAAATCATGCCCGATTGGCTTCTGATTCAAGGTGACACCACAACTGTCATGACGGCTGCAATTCTGGGTTTTTATAACCAGGTCAAAATTGGGCACGTTGAAGCCGGATTACGAACCAATGACAAATGGCAGCCCTTCCCTGAAGAAGTGAACCGACGTATTGCTGGTGTGGTCGCAGATTTACATTTTGCACCTACGGAAAACAATCGTGAGAACTTGCGTCACGAAGGCATCCCAGATGACATCATCAAAGTAACCGGCAACCCGGCAATCGACGCCCTGCGCATCATTTCTGAGCAATCAGCACCGCCTGAGGCTGTCAGCATCCTTGATCGGGCAGGTGTAACATCGGGTAAACGCCGATTGGTACTGGTCACAGCGCACCGCCGTGAGAATTTTGGTCAGCCCATCAAAGACATTTGTGAGGCTTTAAAACAACTGGCACAAAACTTCCAGGATGATATCACCCTGATCTACCCGGTGCACCTCAACCCCAACATCCAAAAACCCGTCTATGAAATTCTTTCAGGGATCGATAATATCATTCTTCTGGAACCTCTTGATTACCTCCCGCTTGTGCATTTACTGAAAAAAGCGACACTGATATTGACCGATTCCGGTGGTATTCAGGAAGAAGCTCCATCCTTTGGTGTGCCGACCCTTGTATTGAGAGAAAGAACCGAAAGGCAAGAAGGTGTACATGCCGGCACCCTCAAACTGGTCGGGACAAATACTGAGAAAATTTATTCTGAAGCAAAACTTCTGTTGGACGATCCTCAAGCCCATGCCAAAATGGCTGGCGCGGTAAACCCTTATGGCGATGGTTATGCTGCACAACGCATTGTTAAGGCACTGCTTGAAGCCCAGGGGGAGAAATAATGAAAACCCAAAAAGATTTCTACACCAACCTGGTGTACGCGAGGCAATTGCCCATCATTGGCAAATTATTTTATTACCTTTTGAAATTGCTGGGCTCAGAGATCCCTGTTTCTGTGCCTATTGGACAAGGATT
This sequence comes from Anaerolineaceae bacterium, assembly GCA_016841525.1. Classification (GTDB taxonomy): domain Bacteria; phylum Chloroflexota; class Anaerolineae; order Anaerolineales; family Anaerolineaceae; genus Brevifilum. The sequence goes on along the minus strand of JAENYZ010000002.1, from coordinate 165,317 downwards.
CCTGCTTGAGCATGGGGGGCATGGGGTTGTTATCCACAGTAAGGCAAAAATTGGCACTCGCGTCCACATCTACCAGGGTGTAACACTGGGCAGGGCGGATATCTACCTGCCAATGTCCCAATCAAAATTCGAAGGCATTGAAATTGGTGATGATGTGATCCTCTCGCCCGGGTCTAAAATATTATGTAAAGAAGGCATTCTCAAAGTGGGTAATGGCACTGTGATAGGTGCAAATGCCGTCCTTCTACAATCCACAGGGGAATATGAAATCTGGGCAGGATCACCTGCACGTTGTGTCGGGAAACGGCCGCAGGTAAAGGAAAGGGCAGCATGAACCCCCAAATTTGCCTGGTACCAAAATTAGATGGCTTGGGCGGCATGGTATCTTTCCAGGCAAAATTTATCCAGGGTTTGAAAAAGCAGAAAATTTCATACACTTTTGACATCAGCGACACGAACAACACAGCCGTCCTGGTGATTGGCGGCACACGTCATATCTGGCAATTATGGCGAGCAAAAAGCCGTGATGTGCGCATCGTCCAGAGGTTGAACGGGATGAACTGGCTGCATAAAGTTGAAAAAACGCCGTTTCCTGCAGCCTTCAAAGCAGAGCTCAATAACCAGACCCTGGCTTTTATCAGGCGGTTCCTGGCGATACAAATCATTTACCAGAGTGCGTTCAGCCGCGATTGGTGGCATCGCGAATTTAGAGAAACTTCCACACCTGCAAGAGTGGTTTACAACGGGGTGGACCTTTCAGAATACACACCAGAAGGGCCGGGAGAACGACCGGACGATCATTTTCGCCTCTTACTTGTGGAAGGTCATCTTCACCCCGGCAACAGCCGAGGGCTTGAAACGGCAGTCAGGTTGGCACAAACCCTGAAGCACAACCATGGTGTCAGTGTGGAAATGGTGGTTGTTGGCGATGTCGAGGATGCCCTCAAAGCACATGTTTACAGCATGGCACCCGATCTCTGGATCACATGGGGTGGGATCGTACCTCGTGATAGGATCCCATCGCTTGATCGAACAGCCCATGTCTTATTCAGCGCTGATCTCAACGCTGCCTGCCCTAACAGCGTGATTGAAGCGATGGCATGTGGATTGCCAATTGTCGCTTATGATACCGGCGCATTAAAAGAATTGGTTCAAAACGGCGCAGGTGAAGTGGTGCCTTACGGCGCAAACCACTGGCGGCTTGAATCGCCTGATATTGCCCCCCTGGCAAATGCCTGCATCAATATTTTTCAGAACAACACCCCTTATCGACAGGCTGCTCGCGAGCAAGCAGAAGCAGCTTTTGGATTGGATACAATGGTTGAGTCATACCTGGAAGTGTTGGTGCCTTAATGAACGCATTTCAGGGTAGGGTCAGTTTATTCCAGAGGGTGCTCCCCCATTACCGGAAGCCATTTTTCAATGCGTTTGGAAAAGCCTGCACTGATGGTCTTTATATTTTTTCAGGAGAACCCAGACCTGAAGAGGGCATCAAACCTGTTGTCGAACTGGAACATGCACAGCTCACCCTTGGGAAAAACCTTCACATTTTTGGCGGTCGTTTCTACTTGGCTTTTCAATTGGGTTTGATCAAGTGGATAAAATCCTGTGACCCTGACGTCCTGATCGTGGAAGCCAACCCCAGATACCTGAGCACACCCCGAGCAATCCGCTGGATGCAGAATAAAGATAGACCGGTGATCGGTTGGGGTCTGGGGTCCCCAGACATCACCAGCCCTTTAGCCGCCCTGAGATTGCGAAAACGGAAGAATTTTATCCAGCATTTTGACACCCTGATCACTTACAGCCAAACCGGTGCATCAGAGTATGCCAAATTGGGCTTTCCAAAAGAGCGCATCTTTGTTGCTGAAAACGCTGTCACCCCATCGCCGCCACACCCAATACCGCATCGGCCAGATCCGGAAGAAGTGCAGCAAGTCCGAATCCTTTTTGTCGGCAGATTACAGGAAAGAAAAAAACTGGACAACCTGATCCATGCTTGTTCACATCTGCCAGAAGCGCTGCAACCCAATTTGGTGATTGTTGGTGACGGGCCTGATAGGCTGCACCTTGCAAAAATAGCAGAAAAGGTTTTTCCAGAAACAATATTTACCGGTGCCCTCTATGGCGAAAATTTAGCCCAACAATTTCGACAGGCGGACCTTTTCGTACTGCCTGGCACTGGCGGCCTGGCGATTCAGCAAGCAATGAGCTACGGTTTACCCGTTATTGCTGCCCAGGCTGACGGCACACAGGCAGACCTCATTCGTGAAGGGAACGGCTGGCAGATACCGGCAGACGACATCACAGCTTTACAAAGCACCCTTGAAAAAGCCCTTGGTGATAAGGCAGCATTACGTGAAATGGGCGCAGAGAGCTACCGGATTGTTTCGGAAGAGATTAACATCGATAAAATGGTCCAGGTTTTTGTTGAAGCTTTAAATCAGAGCCAAACATGAAGAAACACATCCTCATCATGGCTGATGGGCGCAGCCCTACAACAAAAAGCTGGATAAAAAACAGCCTTTCTTTGGGTTACCGGGTCAGTGTTATATCTTCTTTCCAGTGTGAAAAGCCGAAAGGATTGGTTCATTTCCATGTTCTGCCAATCGCCTTCAGTCGTTTCAGCACAGGTTCTCAAACGAGTGATAAAAAAGAAGAGACCTCTTTTGGGATCAAGAAGCTTGTCAAACAATTTTCACCGCTCCTCCGAAACTTACGCTACATCCTCGGACCGATATCTTTGCCAAAATACACCAAACAATACCAAAAATTAGTCACAGAAATTGCACCCGACCTGGTCCATGCACTGCGTATCCCTTATGAGGGCATGCTTGCCAGCTATACGCCAAAAGACATTCCGCTAATTCTTGCAATTTGGGGCAACGACCTGACCCTGCACGCAAAAGGTTCCTTACTCATGCGTTTTTTCACAAAGCACAGCTTAACAAGAGCTGATGGGCTTACCTCTGACACTCGGCGTGACCTGTCCCTGGCAGTTGATTGGGGTTTAAACCCGGCTTCACCCGTTTTATGTGTTCCTGGTTCAGGCGGGTTGGACTTAGACGCTGTAGAAAAATCACAGGATTTTACCAATCATTTTGATATTCCCAAAGATACCTTGTGGGTAGTAAACCCGCGCGGCTTACGTCCGGGATCTATCCACCAGGAAGTGTTTTTTGAAGCAATACCTGAGGTGCTGAAATCTCGGCAAGATATCAGTTTCATTTGCCCCAGCCTTGAAGCACAGCCCCAAGCTCAGGCTTGGATCAGGCAATTCGACATTGAAGATGGCATCTTTCTATTGCCAAAACTCCCCCAATCACAATTATGGGCTTTGTTCAAAAAATCCGCTTTGTTTGTTTCACCAAGCAGTCATGACGGCACCCCCAACACATTGCTTGAAGCAATGGCTTGCGGCAGTTTACCCATCCTTGGTGATATTGAATCCGCACGCGAATGGATCGAACATGGAAAAAATGGCTTACTGGTTAACCCTCGTGACCCACATGCGCTTGCAAAAGCCATCCTTGACGGGCTCAACCAGCCTGAACTACGTCATAATGCTGCGGTCATCAATCAGGAGATCATTAAAAAACGGGCATCCCTGGAAGCAACCCGTCCTTTGATAAATGATTTTTATTCAAAATTCTTAAACTGACACCCTTCTGATTTTTCTCAACATCTCTTCCCCCTCTCAATTTTCGTCAACAATAATCCCTGCACCAAATTAAAATCCTTTGTGGTGGATTAGAGGCCTCACGTGTATTCGTTTATAATTTGAACAACAAATGAATAAAACACAGGTAACAAAGGAAGGAAAATGACACAAATAAGCTTTCCGAATGATTTCATTTGGGGCGCTGCAACAGCCTCATACCAAATAGAAGGTGCATGGGATGAAGATGGCAAGGGCGAGAGCATCTGGGATCGTTTCTCCCATCAACCTTATCGAATCTTCAACGGCGACACCGGCGATATCGCTTGCGATCATTATCATCATATGCCGCAGGATGTGGCATTGATGAAAGAGCTTGGGCTTGCATCCTATCGATTTTCAATCAATTGGCCTCGCATTTTACCGGAAGGTATTGGAAGGGTTGAGCTGCGCGGCCTGGATTTTTATGATCGATTAGTGGACGAGCTTCTTAAAGCAGGCATCAAACCAATGGCAACCCTTAACCACTGGGACCTTCCCCAGGCATTGGAAGACAATGGCGGTTGGACAAACAGGGACAGTGTGGATTGGTTTACGGATTATGCCCGGGTTATGTTTGAACGACTGGGTGATCGTGTCCCCTTTTGGGCAACCCACAATGAACCCTTTGTGATTGCTATGATGGGATATGCATTCGGTGTTTTTGCACCAGGGATCGCCAGCTATCCACAAGCCTTTCAGGTCACCCACCATTTACACATGGCACATGGAAAAACGGTGCAGCTTTACCGCGAGATGGGTCTAAAAGGTCAGATTGGTATTGTTCTCAACTTAAGCACCTACCAACCTAAAATAAACCGACCTGAGGATCTGGATGCTGCAAAACGCATGGAAGACATGAATAACAATCTTTACCTGGACCCTATCTTCAAAGGGAAATACCCGGAAGATTTAATGACTTGGATTGGTAAGAGCGCTCCGGAAATTCAGGATGGGGATATGGCGCTCATCAGCCAGCCCATCGATTTTCTTGGCGTTAATTTTTATTCGGCTCAAATTGTCAGCCACAGCCCCCATGGTTATATGAAATTCGAGGCACAAACCAGGGTCGATCCAGGGTGGGGAATAACCTATAAGGGTTGGGGGATTTGCCCATCCCAGCTCAAAAGTTTATTATTGCACCTGAAAGAAGATTACGGAAATCCCCCCATGTATATTACCGAAAATGGAACGACGCTGAATGAACCTGTTGATGAAACCGGATATGTCAACGACCAGGGACGGATCAATTACCTGCGAGCCCACTTCCAGGCAGCGCACCAGGCTATTCAGGAGGGTGCAAATCTGAAAGGCTATTTTGTTTGGAGCTTAATGGATAATTTTGAATGGGCAAGTGGCTATGACCAGCGATTTGGTCTGATCAATGTTGATTTTAATGATCCTTCCCGGAAACGGACCCCGAAAGCCAGTTTTGACTGGTATCGCGATGTGATCAAAACCAACGGCTTTACAAATTGAGAAAATAGGTCAAAAAAAGGCTGCCCTTTTTGCAGCGCACTACAAATTGGGCAACCTTATTTTGTGTTAGGATCTTAGGGCTTAGTTACCTCTGCCAGCCTGGCCATATCCCTGGGAAATGCCAGTGCCATCACAAAGGCCGTCGGCTGATAAATTCATCTGCCGTTGAGCGCCATAGCCTGTACCTTCACTGAGACGAACTTGCTGTGGGACACAATCTCCCGTGCAGTCGAATTCACCGGAATTCAATCGTTCTTGCTGCATGCCGCCGGCATTATTCACACCAAGCTGTTGGCGAATTTGCTGAGGGTCACAATCTGCATCACATTCACCATCCTGCATTTCAAACAATCGTGTGCGGGTTTGGGTCATGATTGGGTCAACTTCGCCGTTCTGAAGGCCGTTTTGATACCCATATTCATATTCCAGTGTTTCAGGCTCAGGAACAGCAGCACCAGCCTGTGGTTCAACTTCATCCTGGGCATAAGTTGTGTTTACAACACCAAAGACACCAATAGCTAAAATTAGCGTAATTGTTAATCCTACAAAAATTTTCTTAATCATTGTTACTCCTTTTTCATAACTAAATTTTTCAACGTCTAAATCGGATCTTACAATAAGCATTTTAAAGGAGCGGCATATAAAAAGCGTGAACAGCCTGTGAAGTTTTTATGAAGGTTAAGAAGCAAGCCAAAAGCGTGCTTAATATTTTGAAATCAAAAAAGCGGAATATTTCCTGATAAAACGAACAACGACCAAAATTGGCCGTCGCTCGATTTTTCTTTTCAGAGAAGATGCAGAATAATTCTTCTGCTTTAAGAATTCTATTCAAATTGCAAGAGCTTGATTTTCTCGAAAAACAATGGCCCCCACCAGGAAACCCACAATCCAATCAAAGTATAGCGAATAAATCTCAAAAAATAGCTGATCAAATCAGCATTATCAGGGAAAATTTGTCCCAGGCCAAAATACAGGATTAACAAACCTATGATACCGACCAGGAAACGGAGGAGGCGTTTCCAATCCCCCTGCCCAGCCAGAAAATGACCTTTTTGTGCAGTTAACAGCACAAACCCACTCAGCATTCCGCACCATGTGCCGCATAAGGTCAATGCACCCTCCAAATTATAGGGATCAACCTCAACGGCTCTTTTTGCCCATTCAACGGGCATCTCCCAGGGCTCAACCATCCACCACACGCCAAGGACTAAACCCAAGAGAACAAAAGCACTGAGAGCCACAAGAAGGAGCCTGATCAGGGTGCTTTGCTTGCTGAGCCAATCACCAAGCTTTTTATGCCAGGCAGAAAATGCCCAAACCAACAGTGCACCAAGAGCCCAGCCTAAGAGCACATCACTAAGAAAGTGGACGCCCAAATAGAGCCTGGATACACCAATTAGAAAAATCAGGATTAATGCCAGAATTTTGAACCAGCGTTTCTTAACTTCCACTGCCAGCCAGCCCCACATGGTTGCAGCAATTTGCGCATGTCCTGAAGGTAAGCCAAAAGATGTCTCGTGTGAATATGCTTGAACTTGATCACTCACCCAATAAGGTCTGGGAGTGTGAAATAAAAATTTAAAGAATGTGTTCAGGCTGTTCCCCAACAGGAATATTATACCTACACGAAGACCAAGCACCTGGTCGAAACACCAATAGATTGTCGGCAGCAGTAAGATAAAAAATTGCTCATATCCAAGGGCAGTAATGGCTTGCATCGGCAAAATCAACCAATCACCAATATTTTGTAAAAAGATGTTTACAACGATTTCCAATTCGTGTATAAAGGGCAAGATCAAAACCTTCAGAAAAAACGCTTAGTGATCAAATTCTTCTCAATTTTATCTTAATATAAAACCAGGCCACAAGAATCGTGACCTGGATATAAACTGATTGCGATAAAAGATACTTAAGTGTTTTACTGGCTTATAATTCTTCCTTAAACAATTGCTGGACAATATCCTGTCCTTCATCAAGTATCTTTTGCAGGTGATCCTCGCCTTTGAAACTTTCAGCATAAACTTTGTAAATATCTTCAGTCCCTGATGGGCGTACTGCCACCCACCCATTTTCTGTCACGATCTTCAAGCCGCCAATATCCGCGCCATTTCCTTTAGCTTTAGTCAGTTTTTCCTCAATCATTTCTCCGGCTAATCGATCGGCTTTAACCATTTGAGGCGTCAGTTTTTTGAAGACAGCTTTTTGTTCCATGGTCGCCTTTGCTTCCAGGCGGCGGTAGTAAGCCTTGCCAAATTGCGCTTCAATTTCTGTATAATGCGTCATTGGGTCTTTCCCCGTGATTGCCAGCACTTCTGCTGCAAGCAGATCCAGGATGATCCCATCCTTATCGGTGGTCCAGGTGGTGCCGTTCTTCCGCAAAAAAGATGCGCCAGCGCTTTCTTCACCGCCAAAGCCCAGCGTTCCATCCAGCAATCCGGGAACAAACCACTTAAATCCAACCGGCACTTCAGTCACCATTCTACCCTGGGATTTCGCTATACGATCCAGCATAGCGCTAGTCACAACAGTTTTCCCAACCGTTGCATCTTCCAGCCAATCCTTGCGGTTCTGGAAAAGATACCATACTGCAACGGACAGGTAATGGTTGGGATTCATCAGCCCGCCTTTTGGGGTAACAATTCCGTGGCGGTCATAATCCGGGTCATTCCCAAAAGCAATATCAAACTTGTCTTTCAACTCAATTAAACCCGCCATTGCATAGGGTGAGGAACAGTCCATCCTGATTTTCCCGTCATGATCTACGGTCATAAATCGGAAAGTCGGGTCCACAGAAGGATTGACAACCTCAAGATCAAGCCCATAAGTCTCAGCAATTGGCTCCCAATATTCCACACCCGCACCGCCAAGTGGGTCGACGCCAATCCTGATGCCAGATGCTTTGATTGCACCCATGTTGACAACATTTTCCAGATCATCAACATATGGTTTTACGTAATCAAAGAAGTGTGAGCTTTCCTTATTAATTGCTGCTTCCCAGGGTATGCGCTTGACTTCTCTTAAATTATTTTCCAAAATCTCGTTGGCGCGGTTCTGTATGGTCCTGGTAACTTCTGTCCCAGCAGGACCGCCATTAGGCGGATTATATTTAAAACCGCCATCGCGAGGTGGGTTATGAGAGGGTGTGATCACCACGCCATCTGCGTGACCTGCACTTCGAGCACAATTGTAAGTCAGGATCGCATGCGAAATAACAGGTGTCGGCGTATAACCCATCCCCTCTTGAAGTATTATCTCAACATCATTTGCGGCAAAGACCTCAACAGCCGTCCGCAAGGCAGCTTCCGAAAGGGCATGGGTATCCTTGCCAATATAAAGCGGACCTGTCGTGCCCTGATTATTGCGATATTCAACAATTGCCTGGCTGATAGCCAGGATATGGGTCTCATTGAACGCATGGTCATGGGATGAACCGCGATGCCCTGAAGTACCAAAGGAAACGCGCTGCGAAGGGTCATCAGGATCTGGGAATTCTGTATAATATGCCGCAAGCAATTTGGGGACGTCAATCAATAAATCAGTGGGAGCAGGTTTTCCAGCTAAAGGGCTAATCGTCATCTTACCTTCCTTTTTTATCGATTGAATGATATTCAAATTATACCTGAGAGCGTCATTCCAGATATAGCAGAATTGGTGTTGGGAGGAATCAGATAGTAGGTATCAGGAATTAGGCTTTAGTTATTAGGAATCAGGTATTAGGAATAAGTGACCCGTGACCTTACCTGATAGAATCTGAAGTGGTGAAAATTTTCAAATGTATGATCTTAGACAAAATATCTTTGCGCTTTACATGTTCACCAATACCCAATAACTAATAACTAATACCTAATACCCAGTACCCAGTACCTAATACCCAATACCCAATCCCCAACACTGACGCCTTTTCAAACCAATCCTATCAAGTATAATAATGGGGTTGTTTTACCAACGATTAGAAAATAGACTGGATTTTATTAAAATTCAGGCAATATGGAGCAAAAATAATGGCACAGGAAGAAAAATTATCGGTTGAAAAAGATGTAGTAGTAACATTAGATTACAGCCTTGAAGTAAATGGCAATCTGATTGATTCAGGCCCCATCCAATTTATTCAAGGCCACGGCAATATTATCCCGGGTTTGGAAAAACAAATCGAGGGTATGTGCCTTGGTGACGAGAAAGAAGTGTGGGTCAAATCAGAAGATGCTTACGGAGATTACGACACTGAATTAGAGGTTGAGGTTTCTCGTCAAAGCTTCCCGGAAGATTTTGAAATCAAGCTTGGTCAACCCATGCGCATGCAGGATGGTCAGGGTCATATCTTCACGGGCGTTGCAGTAGCAATTTCGGATGAATCGGTCACCATGAACCTGAATCACCCACTGGCAGGTAAAGACCTGCTGTTCAAAACTCGAGTAACTGATCTGCGCCCCGCAACCATCGAGGAAATTAGCCGCGGCTCACTTGTACAAGGCTGCAGCAGCTGCTCATCAGAAGGTTGCAGCGATTGCTGTTAATCACAGCAAAATAAGCAATTCTGGCTGAAGAAAGCCAGAGAAACGCACAAGCCAATTTTTTAAAATTGACTCATTGACCTTACCATTGGCTTGTGTTAAAATTTCTTTCACTTGCCCCCATCGTCTAGTGGCCCAGGACGTGGCCCTCTCAAGGCCAAAACCGGGATTCGAATTCCCGTGGGGGCATTTGCTATTTAATATAGAATTTTCACCTCCCCCAAAGAAAAAATCGTAAAATCAGGAATTTGCAAATTAACCTACCAGAATATTCCTGCAGGTGCATTATTGCGTTATCTGCTCAAAATATGCCCTCTCAATCCCCGTGGAGGGGACAGGTGCCAAAACCGGGATTCGAACAAAGTGCCCTTCAGGGTATTCCCGTGGGGGCATTTGCTATTTAATATAGAATTTTCACCTCCCCCCAAAAAAAATCGTAAAATCATTAATCTTTAATAAACCTGCCAGAGTATTCCTCCAGGTGCTTTGTTGCTTTATTACTCAAAATATGCCCTCTCAATCCCCGTGGAGGGTCAGCTGTCACTGCGATTACTATGACACTGTCAAGGGTTGTTTTATAGTTAATAGTTGTGGATGGATTGAACGATAACCAGGGATATACGGAGTCCTGGTGCGGGCGATGGCACAAACAATCTTCAAAAGCTTATTAGCAATGTTATTCAGTATCAATTGTTTTTGTTTCCCTTCAGCCAGCTTTCTAAGAAAATATCGCTTAAAAACAGGACAATGTTGCCTGACAGACATGGATGCCAAATAGATCAACCGACGCATGGGTGAAGTCCCATAATGCCTTGAGGTAGCTTTCTTGTGTCTTGATGTTCCACTGCTGTTCTCATAAGGACAGATGCCAATATAAGCAGCCAATGCCTTGGGGTTATAAGGTTCTGGCGCTGAATACATTGTCACCACTAAAAACGTGGCCAGGATTGATCCAATACCAGGAACTGATTCAAATAATTTTTGTAATTCTCGGGAGGATGGATCGTCATTGATCAGGCGTTTACTTTCTTTTTCAACCGCCTCAATGTGCTTCGTGAGTTCCTGAACCGCCTTTTCATGAATGGTTTCCGCTAAGGGCGTTCTGACCACCTTTCGCACGATTGCCCGATTTGCGTTTTTATGTGCTGTTCTCTGTTCTACAAGCTGTTCTCGGACTGTTAGAAGGGTCTTGAGCTGCTCTATGACCACATCTTTTGGCTTCCAATACCTAAGTTGATCAAAAAAGCGATATGCATATTCAGCTATTTGACAACTGTCGACAGGATCGCTTTTGTGCCCCTCTGGATCGAAGGCTCGTTTTACTTTCAATGGGGCTTCGATGACTGTCTTGTAATTGTTGCTAACCATAAAATAGGCTAGAGCTTCACCATAAACTCCTGTGGATTCCATGCAAACGATGCACTCCTCTGCCTGCACATTATGGGTTTTCAGCCAATGTAAAAATTTACTGAATGAATCATATTTATTTTCAAAATTTGTTGGTTTTGCAACAATTCCCCATCCTGTCTCTTCTTCAAATTTTCCTATCGCTGCAGTAAAGGTTTTTGATGCGATATCTATGCCAACATACAATCCTGGTTTGTTCATTTCGTCCTCCTGGTAATTTGGGTGTAAAATGAGCGTAGTCGAACATTGTGGATTGAGCTTCCTCCATTATCAGTCTCGTGGACGTCATTACTATCTAGCTTTGATCCACACAAGGGCTGGGTCTTCATCGCAGTTTAGGCTTGTCTTCCTTTGAGCGAAATAGACTTATTCAGCCCTTGTTCGACTATTCTCATATTAGCATAACTAAGTCTAATGGAGCCCCTGAACGTAGTGAAGGGGCGTGGCAGTCTAAGCTGTTAGCTATGGCCAATATTTAGATTTTGATTACCACATCAGTTAGTTGATTAATGAATATCTCTCCGAGATTGCCACCTCGCCGCTTTGCGGCTCGTCGCAATGATAGCTTTTTTATCACTGCAAAGAGACCAACGTGGCAATCTAAGCTGTTGGCTTTGGTCGAAGTACAGATATTGATTTAACATATCAATTAGTTGATTAAGAATATTTTCCCAAGATCACTCACATTTTATTCATGCAATATAATAGAACTATGACAAAAAATACATTTATCCGGAAAGATGCACGTCAATTCGATGAGTTAAGGAACATCAGCTTTACCCCTGATTATGTCCTTTTCCCTGAAGGCTCAGTATTGGTAACCTGGGGCGATACTCGCGTCCTTTGCAACTTGACCATCCAGGAAGGCGTCCCCCACTGGATGGCAGGCAGGGGCCGGGGATGGATGACTGCCGAATACTCCCTTTTACCTCGCAGCACCCATACCCGAACACCAAGGGAAACAATGGGGCTGAAGGGACGCACCCAGGAAATCCGAAGGCTCATTGGTCGATCATTACGCATGGCTGTGAATTTGGAAGCCATTGGTGAACGCACACTCCTACTGGATTGTGATGTCCTCCAGGCAGACGGCGGTACCCGGGTTGCATCTGTGACAGGCGGCTATGTGGCATTGGCACTGGGGCTAAAATCCCTGATCCAATCTGGCGAAATATCATCAGATGTCCTGCGGCCACCAATTGCCGCAGTCAGTGTTGGCATCGTTCTGGGCCAACCCATTCTTGACCTGGATTATGCTGAAGACAGCCAGGCTGATGTCGATCTAAATCTTGTCATGACATCTGAAGGAGAGATAATTGAGATTCAGGGTACTGCTGAAGGTAAACCTTTTTCAAGAGTTGAACTGGATCAAATGCTCGTTCTGGCTGAAAAAGGCATTCATGAGATCATTGCCCTCCAGAAAACCATTCTGGGATAAAGGCATAAGAAAACCGAAAAAGCTCCGAATCAACCTTTTCGGAGCTTTATATTTTTAGGGGTCTAATCAATCATTTTTTCAAGGATCGATAAATGATATACCCACCGCCAATTAGCAATGCCAGGGGTAATACATAATTCATGACATCGACAGCACCCAATGTGATAAACACACCGATTATCAGCAAAATCGCTGCTGGATATAACGCCCATTTCGATTTTCCGGAGGGTTTCGGAAGGATGTAGATCAACCCAAAGGTCAGTGACATCCCCAGGAAAAACAATCCACCCGAAAGCAAATCATTCTCCGATACGAGGCTAACGCCTGCCAGTGTCAGCAGAACACCGCCAGGAATAACCGCCCACCATTGTTCAGAATGAAAAATGTAAATTAATAAAAATCCCATTCCTAATAATCCGAGAAACACAAGCCCAATCCATTTTTCAGCAGTAGAACCCATTGTTAAGTCAATAAAGATGGAACCGCCGATGCCAAACAAAACAAATGCAGGGATCAGTGCCCACCAATCATCTGTGTTGAGGATAAAAACAATTAAGAAAACAAGACCGCCAAGACCAAATAGGGGTCCAATTAATAACTCCCAATCCAATGTGATCAAATCAAAATTGACCAGCAGAAAAATAACGCCCGCGGCAACAAGCATAATGCCGCTTATAACAGATAACCAAAAACTTTTTTTCGAAGCCATCGTTTTCTCCTTTACAAACATTCTAAAATATAGATCTTCAATACATATTATAATTGATTCACTTTAAAAAAATTATCTTGAAAGAATCCGCATTTTTCTAATCGATCAATGGACTTTAGCTCGTTGATAATGTAATATAAACATGTGACCTTTGGAAAAACTTAAACCTCACCTAAATGAAAAGGAGTCTGAACATGCAGGACTTGGTTAAAGATTGGATGATGGATCTGGTTGTTTACATTGAACCCGATAAAACTGTGCTGGAAGCCTTATCAATAATGAGGCGTCGATATCTCAACAGCCTGATCGTCAATAAGTCACAGGATAATCCTGAATACGGCATTGTCACTTCCACAGACATCTGTGACAAAATTGTTGCTCAAGAACAAAACCCAGCTCAAACCAAAGTTCGTGATGTAATGACAAGCCCTCTCGTCACTGTTGACCCTGAGCAAACTATCTACGAATGCGCAAAGACAATGAGCGAGCACCACATTCATCACATGCCCGTCATGGGTGAGAACGGACAGCTCGTGGGAATAATTTCGGCGACAGATTTCCTGGTCGTGGCTGAAGCGCTTGGTCATGGCTTTGAGGATCAAATACTGAGGTAATCCCAAATGTGTGTGTCCCATGACAGGGGACACGCATCATGTAAGATTCGAATCCAGGCATGACTCATGCTATAATCAAAGCCTGGGATCATATGAACAAAGAATGTTTGAAACACCGTCGCATACTTATTGGTGTGCTGCTTTCTTTTGGGGCTATCTTTTCTCTGCTCGGGTTACAAGGCTGTCAAAATCAAATTTCAGAATCTGCCACACCGGAAGTATCTGAGACATCGACAAACACACCGTTATTGACACCCGAAATAATTTCTTCCCCAGAAGGACAGACAGCAACCAGTACGGTTGCCGCAATTCCTCCTGTAAATGAGCAGGGCTCTTTTTGGGGAGATTTCCTACCACCAAGCAGCGATCCTGCTACTCCGATACCCCCACCTCAAACCGAACTTGACATTCCAGACGAGGTCCTTGTTTGGGTTTTGTTGGGGTCAGATGAAGAACCGCCCTTTATTGGGCGAACAATGGCAATTCACTTGCTTTTCATCCATCCAAGGTTTTCTAAGGCGAGCATTGTGTCAATTCCTGGTGACCTCTATGTTTATATTCCAGGTTATACCATGCAGCGGATCAACACAGCCTATGCCCTCGGCGGGATTGAGACTTTAAGAGAGACTTTCGCATATAACTTCGGTGTCACACCTGATCGATTCGTTCTGGCACACCCTGGTGATTTTCAATGGCTGGTGGATGATATCAATGGGATTGAAGTTACCGTTTTTCTCCCAATGCCCCAGGCTTGCGGTGGCATTCGAGCAGGTTTGATTGAAATGGACGGCACATTGGCACTTTGCTACAGCTCATATCGAGATGGCATTGATGAGATCGATCGAATGCGTCGACAGCAGCAGCTATTGCGTGTAATTTTCCGCAAACTCACTCAGGATGGAAACCTGATCCAGCTTCCTCTGCTCTATGCCAGCTTTGAAGGCTGGGTAAAAACAGATATTTCACTTGGGGAATTAATAGACTACATTCCCCTTGCACTTCGGCTGGCTGATTCTGATCGGATTGGGTACTATATGATCGGTTGGGATCAAATCTCAGTTTGGGATATACCCGGTTACAGTCAAGCCCAGGTCTTCCTTCCTAAAGAAAAAGATGTTAAAATGCTATTAGAGGAAGCAGTCGACAAAATTCTAACACCGTCACCCCTGACGGACCAGGTGCGAACCCTGGAAGCACAATTAACTGCAGCACACCAGGCAACAGCTTCAGCCTTGATCACAAATACACCAACGATCACACCCGTTCCAAGCACCACACCCACGTGGTCAACCCCAATTCCAAGCCTGATGCCGTCACCAACGAATGCAACGAATGTCCCTACACCAACACCAACGCCGACAACACAGGGATATCCATAAAAGACAGGTCTTATGTTTAAAAGTAAGCTCGACCACATATGGATCATTTTTCTTACTGTTGCGATTTTAACAGGTGTTTTGGCTGGTTTAATATTTACGAATCCAAACAAAGTGGAAGCTTATGGTTTCAATGCAAACACCCCTGAAAGAAAAGCCCATATAACGGTTTCTTATACAACTTACGAATGGTGGCTTCTCACATGGGCGCATTCACAGGTCGTGTGTCAAATTTACGTCGAACATGAGGGCTTACCCGACTCAAGTGAAATTGGCTATTATTGCGGTGAACAAGTTAAGCGGGATTGGCTGAAAACAAGTCCTTGTGAGTTCTCAGATGAGATAACCAGGGCAGAACATTGTTCCGGATTTTACCTTCACCTGGTTAACATAACCCCCGGTGAAAGGCTGATCGAAGTTGATCTGATGCCCCCGGAGGTTTTTGTTGATATTGCAAATTGCAACCCTCAGCCTCCTGATAACCGTTGTGAAACGCTACCAAGCCTGCAGTTTACAGCCATTGAGCCGCTCCCAAACGAACAAATCATCAATATCCAGGGATATATTGGCGCAGAACCCTTCTCTTGTGAAGGGTCAGAATGCAGTGTCCCACTTCCCGCGACCGGTAATCAAGGGATCAGAGCCACGTTCTGGGCAGAATCAAGCTTTGGTGATGCATCAACACCCTTTACTGCAAGAGTCAGGGTCATTCCCTGGGGAGACTTTACAGCACCTGACACACAGTCCTCTGATCAACCACAATGGTACGTGGATATTATCAGCAGCCAATATTTCGGGGGTGCTGAATCGCCAGCTTCACAAATTTGGTCATCTTTCCCGGCTGTCGGCGGTCCACCGCTGTGGCTTTCATCTCCTGATCACCCGGATGCCTTGATCTCAACCCAACCCTATTATTACTTGGCGGGCTCATTAATCGCTCAAGGCTTGGTGGATGTTCAAGGATGCTCCAACGGCGGCCTTGAATCATTCAATTATGCCAATCAATGTGGGCTGGAAGCAGCTCGGCCTTTGATTGACCAATGGCAAAATCAATTTAACTCTGAAATCATCCGGGTAGCAAATGAAACAGGCGTTCCCGCTCAATTGATGAAAAATATTTTCAGCCGAGAAAGCCAATTTTGGCCTGGTTTTTCATCTGACTATAATGAGGCAGGTTTGGGACATCTCAGTGATATCGGCGCTGACACGGTCTTATTATGGAACCCCAGTTTCTTCAGCCAATTCTGCCCGCTTATTCTTGACTCAAGCGTATGCCAGAGGGGTTTTGGCAACCTTGATCTTGCCGAACAAGAGATGCTCAGGGGAGCACTGGTGCAAAAAGTTAACGCTGCCTGCCCTGAATGTCCGATGGGCATCGATCTAAGCCAGGCAAATTTTAGCATCAGCATTTTTGCTCGCAGCCTCCTGGCTAACTGCGAACAGGTCAGTCAAATAATCTATAACGCCACGCGGCAAGAAGCAGGCGAAGCCAGCACCTATGAAGATTTATGGCGCTTCACCCTTATCAACTATAATGCTGGCCCGGGCTGCCTCTCAAACGCCATCCAACAAGCGACCAATGCACGTTACGCCCTCACCTGGGAAAACGTGATCCAATTTCTCGAGCCAGGCATTTGCCAGACCAGCATTGATTATGTCAATGACATCACATACATGCCAGGTATTGCCACACCAACACCTGAGCCAACTGCTGACCAAGCTCTTCCAACCCAACAACCGACTATGACCAGCACACCAACGAGTATGCCAACGAGCACACCAGGCAGTGATGGTCAACCCACGCCAACACCCACAGCAACAATTTCTGACTACCCGGCACCAGAGCCGACCGCAACCGAGCCAGTCAATCCAACACAACAACCCACAGACACCAATCCTTATCCATAAATCAAACAGCCCTCATAGGATTGATCAGCCATTGACCTGATGCTCCGTAATGGATCTATTCCCAACAACAAATTTTCATGTGAATTAAAACACCCCCCATTTATTGGAGGGTGCAATATTTGATTTTTCTCAATTTTTCTTAAAAATTGTTATGTTTATTTCTCAATTGAGATGGTTTCCCCGGATCGAAGTCGCTGCAATTCCATTTCTAATTCTGCCCGTTTCTCATCTGCAGCACGGCCGACTTCATCTTTAATATTTGAGAAATAAGCTCTGATTTCATCTCGTGCCTTTTCTCCTGATGCTGGTGCAAACAAAATTGCTAGAGCACTGCCTACAATACCACCTAAAATAGCACCAAGCATTAAATTTCCAAATTTTCGCATTTTAACCTCCGATTTCATTTATTTTTCCTGTTGAATTAATTATAGCTTATCTCTAATGCAATTTGAAAAGAAAATTCTGCGATGCCCTACTACCGCTTAAAGAAGATTGCCGATTTGATCATAAAGTCCATTCATTGTTGGGATCTTAACCAAAGGCTTTTAACAATATAATAGTAGCAAACAAAAATAACATAATCGAAAAAATCAGAACCAAGCTCACATTCATTCAAGGAGATTTTTATGCAATGGTATAAGCAAACCCTCACAATCCCTACAGAAGGGCGTGGATTCTACGACATTACACAGAAAATTGACGGCATCATCCAGGAATGGGGCCTTGAAGAAGGGATCGCCTTTATATTTCTTCAGCACACAAGTGCATCATTGGTCATCAATGAGAATTATGCTGCTTCCTCTCAGCGTGATATGGAAAACTTCCTGAAAAATATCGCGCCGGAAGGACAAAGCTGGTACACCCACACAATGGAAGGAGCAGATGATTCTCCTTCTCACTTAAAAACAATGCTCACGCACACAGATCTGACCATTCCAGTGGATAATGGCAAATTATCTCTCGGTACCTGGCAGGGGATTTTCCTGGCAGAACACCGGCAACGGGGACACAAGCGGCAGATATTATTACGAGTAATTTCGATAAAATAGAACTTTGGTAGATGTCCTATACTTCGTACAGAAACATCAATTAAATATAAAAAAATATACTAGAAAGGAAATTGGACGAATAAATGTCAATCAATTTATACCAATTATTAACTGAAGAATTGCAACTCAGCACTAATGCATTTAAAAACCAGGTTATTGTTGTAACAGGTGCAGGACAGGGCATTGGCTTTCACACAGCTCGGGCATTTGCTTTCTTAGGTGGCAAAGTGGTCATTGCTGAATTATCTGAAAATGGGAAGCACGCAGAATGTAATATCCGCGCAGAAGGCGGTGAAGCAACATTTTTTCAAACAGATGTCAGCAACCCAGACTCTGGGTCCCATCTTTATTCTTTTGTAAAGAAGGAGTTAGGGCAGGCTACAGTCTTGATTAACAATGCAATTTATATCGATGAATCCCCGGTTGTTGAGATGAGTACCGACATGTGGAACCGCACGATTACCACCAATCTACGAGGGGCATTCCTCACCTGTCGCACATTTCTCCCAGACATGATCACTCATAACGTCGGGACAATAATCAATATGATTTCAACAAATGCAATGCCCGGGCTTTCCGCATATATTGCCAGTAAAATGGGCATACTGGGTTTCACGCAATCTCTTGCACAAGAATTACAGGGGACAGGCATCAAGGTTATTCCCTTCGGGCCAGGCATGGTTGACACACCAGGCATCAGGAAGATTGCAGGTGGACTTGCGCCGCGTTTGGGTTTATCAGAAGCAGAATTTCTAAATACCTCACTGCATCAAGCCTACAAAGGCTTGATGCCGCCAGAGCACGCTGCTGCTGCAGTTGTCTACCTGGCATTATTCCTCGCGGATGAATTTCATGGCCAGGAAGTAAATGGGTATGAAGTACTGGAAAGAGCCGGGGTACTATCTGTAGAAATGCCAGAAAGTACAACATTGGTTGCTAATGCTGAGAAAACTGAAATTAGTCAAGAAATGCTTATGATGAAAATCGAACAAATTTTAAAGGATACAGAGGGGGAATTTAAAGATTTACCTACCTTCGCCAGACCAATGGCAAAACAAGGTTTCAAAAATAAAGCGGGAATGAGTTTGTCGGATTGGCAGCGCACATTATCCAATTTTGAATCAGGAGAACCTTCTTCCTCTCCCAATCTTTATGAAAAGCTGAATAAATTAGCAAAGTATTACCGGGAAGTTCCTCAAGAAATGGCAAGATTCACAAATGATGAAAATTTTCTTAGAGAGGTTATGAAAACGACAGAACATCGCTTGAAATTTATAAATGCATTCCAGGAAACATTAAAATGAGTGATTCAAAATATTGAATTTTCTCCCACACAGGATCAATAAAATATTCTTACAGGAATTTAATTTTATCTCTAATAGATATAAGGAATTAACGCCCAGGTTCGCTTTTTATAGTCTGCATAATCCGGGATGTGCTGCGCCATAAAACTCTCCTCAATAGAAATCCGAAAAATGACACCGAAAACGCCAACCAGCGCTGGTATCCATGAAGGACCTGCGGATAAAAATAGTGGACAGGCAATGCAAAACAGGATGTTAGCTAAAGAAATTGGGTGGCGGATGACATGATATAGACCCGTGACAACAATGCTAATATCTTCTATCTCAATGGCTTGAGCAAAGCCATATTGTAAATCCCGGTAACCCTTAATCGATAAATAACCCGCTGTAGCAAACAATAAACCACCAACAACCATTTCCCAAACGTCCGGTCTCTGCTCCAGGAAGATAAATTCCAGAACAGGCCCGAATAAAACCAACCACATCGGGATAAGGATCAGGTAAACTGTCCAATCCCCCCATTCCTTACGGATCATCCTATCCGAATGGGATAGAACAAAATGCTCGCTAATCTTTAAGCCTGCAAATAGCACTGCGTAAATCAATAAGGGTAAATATTCCACTATGCCTTCCATCGCGTACAATCCCTGACAAATAAATTTTTCAAAGATTATTATGTCTCAAAATTATTTAGACCATTAAGTTTAATAAATTTCGTCCAAAATATATCATGAAAACCAGCTTTGAGCATACCATATTTTAGTATATTGTTTATCAATGCAAACCAAGCAAATTTAAATTGCAGATTCTTCCTCTTGATCAAACAGCATCTCAGATTTTTAGTCTTATAATTTATCATATAGACCATAAGGAGGTGCCTTGGATTTCACCGTTTTTATTGCTTCTAAGGAAGCGGTATGCAGCGAATGCGGCGAGAATTTGGGTCGACACGCCTGGATAACCCTGACGCAAGATAAAGATGTGGTTTGCCTGAGTTGCGCTGATTTGGACCATCTTGTTTTTCTTCCCTCAGGAGATGCCGCTCTCACCCGGAGATCAGGGAAATACTCAAGCCTTAAGGCTGTTGTCCTTAAATGGAGCACCAGAAGAAAACGATATGAGCGCCAGGGAATACTGGTGGAAGAGTCTGCAATTCAAAGAGCAGAGGAAGAATGTCTGGTAGATGCTGAAATACGGGAACGACGGCGAGAAAGAGAAGCCCAGCGTCGTGAAGAATTGGATCAGGAATTCATGCATGACTTTGCTGCACACATTCGCAAGCTTTATCCATATTGTCCTGAAGGTGTTGAAGAAAGCATTGCGGAGCACGCCTGCCAAAAATACAGTGGTCGTGTGGGACGAACAGCTGCTGCCAAAAGTTTCGATAAAGAAGCCATTGACCTGGCAGTGATTGCCCACATCAGGCACGCACAAACGGATTATGACGTCTTTCTTAATCAGGGTATAACGCGATACGAAGCTCGCCAGCGTGTTAACGATGATATTGCAAAAATACTAAGTTCCTGGCGGGGTGAATCATAGTTTTTTTCTGGGAGAAAATGCAAGCGGATATCATAAAACCAGCAGCAAAAATCCCATCCATTTAAAAATATCTTCAGCGTTTCAAAAATTCAGATAAATTAATCTGAAACCTGCTTTAAAAAATACTATTGAACCTCAGGCATTCCTCTCTGGATGCTTACTGCCAATGCTTCTTTCAACCTCTTCTTTGCCGCCGACTTCGAAAGTGAAGGGTTGGTCAATACCCATTCATTGATGAAGTGGTTTTCAGCTTTTTCATAAGCCGCCTTTTCATCATAGCTGAGGCTTTTGACGCTGTTTCGACCGTGCAGATCACGAATAAATGCAGCCCTTGCTGATAAAGAACCATCCAACCAGCGTTCATAAATTAATCTTTTATACTGATTATGAGGTTCTGTCATGGGTGTGGGTGGTTGAGAAATAATTTTTATTGCTTTATCGAATTCTTTCTCTGACCGAATCGGCATAATATGGTCTGCATCTGCCTTATCAACGGGAAGCCAGTACTCAATATCATCGGTGGATACCTTAAAATATGTTTCCTGCTGCCCGTCCATATCCTTATCAATGATGTCGACAACTTTGCCAACCCCATAAGATGTATGAACGATCCAATCCCCAACTTTAAATCTGAGCGCTTGTTTTTCTACCATCGTTCTCCTTATTTCGTCAGGTGCAAACACACATAGAATTGTGCAAATAAAATATTCAAATGAACAGTAAATGATAATAATTTCTAACTCGCAGTGGTTCAATAAATAAATTCGCCCCCTGAAAATTATTTAGCCGTTGTTGAGTTATTATTAATTATACTCCAGAATTCTTTAAGATTTGTCTTTTTCAACCTCTTATACACCCAAAACTATCCACTATCTGCCCGTAAAGGTTCAATACGCTCATATAATTTTGCCAGTGCCTAATTCTTCCATACTCTTTTTTTATTAAATAGGCAAAGATGCTTGTTAAAAATCGTTTATAATTTTCTAAGCAAACACTGACCCATTACAATTATTACCTTTGAACCGCAAGCAAGTCATTACCAGAATTGCAGACCATGACCATTTCACTGCGCATCCATCTCTTTGGCCCCTTTGAAGTCACCCTGGATAGAACACGCCTGACCAATCACGATTGGCAATCACAACAAACACAAAGTATAGCGAAGATCCTTCTATCACAACGCGGGAAGGTGGTCACAAGTGATCAGCTGATTGACAGCCTCTGGCATGATGACCCCGTTGACACCGCCCGACGTCGCTTACACGTGCGCATCAACCAACTTCGAAAGTGCTTAAGGGACAATAGTATGCTTGTGCGAACTGTCCATAACGGCTATATCTTTGAGCCGGATGACTCCTGCTGGATTGATGTTGAAGAATTTCAAAGCCTGGTGTCACAGGGAGCACATTTCCAGGAAATCGGTCAGGGGCGCAAGGCAATCCAGGCTTATGAGCTGGCACGCCAGGTTTACCGAGGTGATTTTTTAGCTGAAGACTTATATACCGATTGGACCTTTACCCATCGAGAATTATTTCGCGAAAGGTTTCTATCTTTGCTGATTGAACTCTCTGAATCATATGCGCAGCAAGGGCGCTACCGGCTGGCTATTGCACGAACCCAACAGGCATTAATCCAGGACCCACTCCGAGAGACCATCTATGTTCGCCTGATGCTTTACCATTATTATTCAGGAGAGCGAGCACAGGCATTACGGGTTTATGAACAATGCAAAAAAGTACTTTCTGAAGAACTGAATGTTGCGCCTATGGCAGCAACAAATCGCATTCGAGACCAAATCAATACAGGCTCCTTGTGGAAGAGCGAAGAAAGGCTCCTTTATCCGCCGCCCATCTATGACGGAAAGCTCTTCGAAGTCCCATATGTTCTGAATGAAATACCCTTTGCGGGTCGAGATCGAGAGTATGCCTGGTTGGTATCCCAATGGAAAAACACTGAAAAAAAGGTGATTCTGCTGGAGGGAGAGGCAGGTATCGGTAAAAGTCGCCTGCTGGATACCTTTGCAGAATATTTAAAATCACAAGGTACCCGAGTGCTTCAAATCCGGCTGTCAATTACAGATAATACGGCTACCAGGGCTGTCATCAACAGCTTAGGCAATCTTCTCACAGAGAGCACACTCTCAAAGCTCAGCCCTACCAATCTATCCCTCCTGGGAGAACTCTATCACGAGATCCACAATCGATACCCCTCCTTGCCCCCCCTTCCACAACTGCCCCCTGAAGCTGAACGCCTTCGGTTGCAGCAAGCAGTATCAGATTTTGTAAAATTACCTGAGATTGCATCAAACTTAGTTATCCTTGATGATGCCCACCGTCTGGATGCCGATGCTGTTGAACTTATAAAGCTGCTCATGCAATCCATGAAGATCGTGTTGAGCTTCCGTGGTGAAGATACCCCTGCTGAGCATCCAATACGGATCACCTTTGGTGCATCTGATCTTTCTCTACAGCCCTTATCCATCGAGGCAATACGGTCGATCATCAGCCAACTTTCAGGGGAGGAAAATTATCCCATCGCTTCCCAAATTAGTGAGCAGAGCGGCGGCAATCCGCTGTTTGTCGTGACCCTGCTGCAGCACATGTTTGAAATCGGTCAGTTGTTTGTTGATTCTGATGGCAAGTGGGCTACAACAGGTCAGCTTTCTTCTCCACTCCCGGAGACTTTAAGGGAAACCATTGAAATCCGTTTGCAGCACCTCAATCGTGCCCAGCGCCAGGTAATGGATTACGCTGCTGTTATTGGGGGCGAATTCAATTTCAATCTGCTGAAAACAGCCATCCAGCAACCTGAGGAAAAATTGCTGGCAAACCTGGATGCTTTGATTGATGCTGCCCTTGTCATCGAACCGCGCAGCCTGGCAAAACCCGAGTTTTTGATCAGCCATGATCGTTACACAGAAGTAGCCTATGAAACTATTCCGCCTGTTCGGCGAAGACTTATGCATGGGGATATTGCGCGAGCAATTGAAATAGTGCATGAAGGAACCCTCAATGATCATTTTGCTGATCTTGCGGACCATTATGACAGGGCAGCCATGACAGAAAAAGCCGGCCACTACGCCGCCCTGGCTGGCGAGCAGGCGGCAGGTAAGTTCGCCGTCAGCGAAGCCCTTAATTACTTGGATCGGGCACTGGCGCTTCTTCCAACCGATGAAATTGCAAAACAGGCACAACTGCGGTTATCGCGTGAAAAAGTCTTTAGTTTACAGGGGATGCGCCAGGCACAAAATAAGGAGCTAACCGCATTGGAAGCCCTCAGCCCCCAGCTCCCAACCAAAGTTCAGGCTGAAATTTGTTTACGCCGAGGGGCATATGAATGGATCATGGGAAACTATGACCAGGAACGGGCAGCCATCGCCTGTGCTATTCAAAAAGCGCAATCCTGCGATGCAAAAGAATTGGAAGCTCGGGCATATTTTCTTCTAGGCCAATCTGACGATGATTTCAATAAACGCCATCAGCACCTCAAACGCGCTCAAAAACTCGCGCATGAAGCCCAAGACCTTGCATTGGAAGGTGATATCCTGCGCTGGGTAGGAAATAATGCCTTCTGGCAAAATCGCTATGCCGACAGCATCAATTACCTGACACAAGCCCTGGCAATCCACCGTGAGGTTGGTGACCTGCGCGGTGAACTTTCTGCCCTGAACAACCTGGGGCACATCCACAAGACCTTGGGAGACTTAAGTCAAGCCGCAAGCTTTTATGAGGGTGCCCACGAAATTTGTCAGAAGATTAACGACAAACTGGCTGAAGGGGTCATCATGACAAACCTGGGTGGGCTCGCGCTCGCCCTTGGTGATTTTGAAACCGCCGAAAACAACTTGCTAAAAGCTGCTGAGATCCGTGCGGAAATCAACAACGAAGAGGGCTTGGCAATGGCTGAAAGCTTGATGGGGACGCTCTACCGCCAATTGGGACAATATCGTCAATCCATTGAACACTACGAAACTGCCCTTGCTATTAATACAAGAATTGACCACGAAAAACAAACCTGCGAGACCCTCATCGGGCTCTCTGTTCTGTACCGCGAACTCGGTGGCTATGACCATGGCCAGGATTTGCTAAACAAATCTTTTTCGCGTAATAATGATAAAAATGCCCCCCGACACATACAAGCCTGCATCGAGGGTTCACTGTTGAGCCTTCTGCGAGGTAACCCCGCTAAAGCATTGAACCTGGGTGAAGAAGCCCTCGCCCTGAGCGCAAAACTGCCAGCCCTTGAGGCAGCTGCGCACAAAAACATCGGGCATGCGCTTATGGCATTGAACCGCATACCGGATGCCAGATCGCATTTTGAAGCAGCGGACTCCCTTTACCAACACCTCGGACAGGCACACCTTGCTGCAGAAGCCATAGCTGGAGTGGCAACAACCACCCTGGCACAGAAAAATCGCAACCAAAGCCTTGCCGCTGCCGAAAGAATTTTGGTTATCCTCAACGACAAACCTCTGGGCGGTCCCGACAGGCCGCTTTGGGTTTATCTTGCGGCATACCGGGTCTTATTGCGTGTTGAGGACTCGCGTGCTAACGAAATCATCCAGGCAGCACACACCTCTTTGCAGACTCGCGCTGAATCCATCCCGAATGCAGGCTTAAAAGAAGCCTATTTAGAAAAAATTCCAGAAAATCAGGAGATTTCACAAATCTGGATGAGATTAAACCAGCGCTATTAAGAAAATAGTAAGGCGGCTTTGTTATATTATGGTTATGACCAGTGGTTTTGTAATTCTCCTTGGAGCATTCCATGAATAATCCCATTAAACGCCGCACCTGTGTGTATGTTGTGCGCATCTGGGCGGAGTATCTCAATGAGCAGCCGCCCTGCTGGCGCGGTATAATCGAAGGAAGTGAACCAGGAGAAAAAGTACCCTTCACCAGCCTTGAAGAAATGCGGGACATGATCGTGCAGAAAACGCTGTCAGTCATTCATATCGAGGAATAAAAAAGTCCAAGGAATAAAGACACAATCTCGCACAAGTTTTAAGAGGAGGTTCTATCAGAGTAATAAGGGAATCAAATTATAATAAACTTGAAAGTATTAATCAAAAGTCCTGATACTTTTTTGAAATTGAAAGGAAAAATGACAATGCACATTCAAAAATTCGTAATAACCTTGCTCTTGCTGGTTCTACTGGTAATCCCATTGGGGAATGTTGTCTCAATGCCTGAAGATACACCTCTAAGGTCAACAACGACTTTTTCTGCACTCAATCTCGGTTACAACTACTCCTGTGCCATCACAGCTTCCGGTGACCTGATGTGTTGGGGGGATAATGAAAGCTATTCTGATTATGGTTCCTTATTAGGGGTCGGTGAATACCCAGATGAGTCCCCTATCCCATTGATTGTGGATTTGGAAGGTGCTTCTGCTTCATCTATCTCTGCTTCAGGAAATACCACCTGCGCTGTCACTACAGTGGGAGACGGGTATTGTTGGGGTGATGGTGAATATGGACAACTCGGAGATGGATTAGCAGAAAATTCTTTTTACCCGGTTGCTGTTAGCGGTGGAATAACTTGGTCAAAAATATCCCCTGGGGAGGGTTTCACCTGTGGAATGAATACAGATGGTGCAGCATATTGCTGGGGGGACGATAGTTATGGATATCTTGGTAACGGGCTTCTCGGTTCAAGCCTCATTCCTTTGCCTGTCGAAGGGTTGAGTAGTGGTGTGACTGACATTTCATCTGGTATTTATCATACTTGCGCCCTGGTATCAGGTGGCGTTAAATGCTGGGGGTACAACTCTGATGGGCAATTAGGTGATAACGGCGCGAGTGGAACTTCCAGCCAAGTCCCTGTGGATGTCTCTGGGTTAACCAGCGGTGTAGCAGCCATCTCATCCGGCGATTATTTCACTTGTGCGCTGATAGAAAGTGATGGAAGCGTTAAGTGTTGGGGAAATAATTCTTCCGGTGAGTTAGGCAATGGTGAAAATACTGACAGTCCTGTGCCGGTCACCGTTCTTGACGAAACTGGGCTATCAACACTGACAAACATAATAAGCATTTCAGGAGGAACCTATCACACCTGTGCTGTTACCAATACTGGGGCAGCTTATTGCTGGGGAGATAATTATGGTGGTCAGCTGGGTGTCGGTACAGAGGATGCTGGCAGCAACATACCCCTTGCCGTTCATGGTTTAAGCAGCGGTATCAATTCCATCTCGGCCGGAGGGTATCACACATGTGCCCTGTTGGATACTGGTAGCATAAAATGCTGGGGTTACAATGATTCCGGTGAATTAGGCACAGGTGATTGGGAAGACAGGCTGGAGCCTGGTGATAATGTGCTTACTGGGCGTGGTCATATCTATGCTCGTTTTTACAATAGCTCTTCACAAACAACAGGTTTTGTTGCCTCAGCCGCTTATTCTTCAACGGACCTGGAAAGCGACCCTGAGTACGTTAATACTGGTTATAATAATTTCTATATTAATGAGCTATTTCCCCCACCAGGGACCTATTATATCCTCGGCTTTGTGGACGTGAATGGAAACGGTGCGTATGATGATGGAGAAGCCTACGCATGGTATGATGACGATGACCCTGATCAGGATCCAAACGCCGCCACAATATCAGAGGGTGAGTATCTCGAACTTTCACCAATGATTTATATTAACGACCCAATTGCCGGTTCCATTCAGGGAACGGTCACATGCGATTCCACGCACACTGTCTTTGTGGACCTCTACGTGGGAGTTGCTGACCCACCGCCTGAGGATTCAACCCAAATTGCCTGCGGTGACAGCTACAGCTTTGATGATTTGTCCGATGGTACTTATTACGTAGGTGCATGGATTGATCTGAATGAATCCGGCGGCGGACCGCCCGATGACGGCGAGCCTTATGCCTGGTATGGAGAGCCAACGGAAGTAACTATCACCAATGGTGAAAGCAAGACGGACATCGATATCACCTTTGAAGATGCAGGATATTCAATCTTCCTGCCCCTGATCATTCATTAGCATTTTCTCGAGGAGAGTCAAAACACCTCCGCAAAACGGAGGTGTTTTGTTGTAATTATTTGTAGGGTGCGCAGTTCTTTTCTGCGCACCATTTCCTTATCGAGATTGCTTCTTCGCTGCGCTCAAGGCATAGGCTTTGCTTTAAGGCTTCTCCTAGCACCTAAAGGTGTTCCGCTGCGCTTCAGGAAAAGCTGTCAGCTTGCGCTGACTGATGAGGGTTATTTCCTGCCTTCTCTCCGTAGGTAGTCGAATTTCTTCTCCCTCATCCGTCACGCCTTCGGCGTGCCACCTTCCCCCAAGGGAAGGCTGTTGATGAGTTAGTCTCGGAATATCCTTACAATTTGAGATAAATCTGGATGAATAAATCTTTGAATGATAATGTATCGCCCCCAAACCACCCTACAAAACCTCAAATTTGTCCCCAATTTCGAAGTTATCGAATCGATCGGGATGAATCTCCAATATATACTGCGCAGGTGCCTTGGGGGCATAATACATCTTCCACTTCTTCGCCAACACCTTATCCACAAGTACCCTATCCTTGTCCAGCCACAACACGGTGATATCGTAGCGCATGAACATCATGTGGATCGAGGCGTTGACCTTGCTCTCCTTTTCGCCCACGAGCATGATCCCCCCATCCGGCGCGAGTTCCTTTGTCAGCATCAAGCCTCTAAAGCGGCTGAAGAAGGTATCGCACACCTTGAGATTGAGGGGGGTATGCGGCGGCGATGATTGTCGAAGTTGAATCGTTTTCATGTTTCTCCATCAATTTTAACAAAAAAAGGGCAGGCACAGTGACCTGCCCCTACAAAGACAAAATGTCTTTATTTCTCAAAAATGCTGTCCGGCATATCAATGCCGTTGGCGGTGAACTTCTCAAGGAACCGCGGCCGCAGCCCGGTGGGAACCAGCTTACCCTGTACCCGTCCGTTCTTGAAGCCGCCATACTGGAACACAAATAAATCCTGCATGACGATCGTGTCCCCTTCCATGCCCTGGACCTCGGAAACGTTCACAATCTTACGTGAACCGTCCTTCATGCGTTCCAGGTGTACCACCAGCTCAATCGCCGAGGAGACCTGCTCCCGGATCGCCTTGAGGGGCAGTTCCATGCCCGCCATCAACACCATGGTCTCAACACGGCGCAGGGCATCCCGCGGCCCGTTGGAGTGGACCGTGGTCATAGAACCATCATGGCCGGTGTTCATCGCCTGGAGCATGTCCAGCGCTTCGCCGCCGCGGCACTCACCCACGATTATACGGTCAGGGCGCATACGCAAGGCATTGATCACCAATTGGCGGATGCCGATCTCGCCCTTGCCCTCAATATTGGGCGGGCGCTTTTCCAAACGCACCACGTGGGGCTGCTTCATCTGAAGCTCCGCCGTATCCTCAATGGTGATCACCCGTTCCGCTTCGGGGATGAAGGATGAAAGCACGTTCAAAAAGGTGGTCTTGCCGGTGCCTGTACCACCGGAGTTGACAACGTTCACCCGTGCTTCAACGCAGCTCTTCAAAAAGCTTGCCAGGGCGACGCTCAGGGTGCCGTTCGAGATCAGGTCCTGCACGGTAAAGGGGCGTGTGGCAAACTTACGAATGGTGAGGATCGGCCCGTCCAGCGAAAGCGGCGGGATGGTAGCGTTCACACGGTAGCCGCTGGGCAAGCGTGCGTCCACCATCGGTGAGCTTTCATCAATGCGCCTGCCAATCGGGGAAACAATCCGGTCAATCACCCGCATCAGGTGCGCCGTATCCTCAAATTTAACATTGGTGGGCTCGATCATGCCGTATCGCTCAACATACACCTTATCAAAGCCGTTAACCATGATTTCGGTGATATCGTCATCCGCTAATAGCGGCTCAATCGGGCCGTAACCGGTAATATCCGCTGTAACCCACTGCAGCATTTGCGTTCGGGTGGCATGGTTGTAAAGGATATTCTCCTCTTCAAGGACCTCGTTGAAGGTCGTCTCAACCTTGTCCCTTAATTTTTCGGGGCTTCTCGCCAACCCGTTATTGCCGTTATCGCTGGAAAGCAATTTCCCCTGAACAGCATCCCGAATCAAAGTGAAATCCCTGTCAAGCTCTGCGGTTCTAACCTGCCCCTTCTGGGCTTCCTGGTAAGGGTCCTTTCGCATTGCGGGTCGATTTGTAAACATGTCGTGCTCCTTCTATCTTGCAAAATACTGACGAATAATAAACCTAATTCTCAATTGAGGGGACTTGCAGGGTCCCGCTGAAGGTGACCACCACATCCTCCGGCAGGTCGTTCGCCTGGTTCACAGCATGGATGGTGGAACCATTATTGTTGGCGAAGAAAGCCAGGGTGCTGCCGTTCTCGACGGTCACCGCTGAGAAAGTATAAATGACATTGATAGTATCACGAACTTGCTGGAAATTCTCGTAAGCATTGTCATAAAGCGCGTTTTCGGCAAAGCTGAGTGCTTCAACATAATTCCGTTGGGTGTCAGGAGCCGCCTCCAGGCGGGTCATGCCGTCGATATTTTCCAAGGCGTCCTGGTAAGCAGCAAAAGCTGCTTCAAAATTGCCCGCACCCCAATTGATGTCGCCGATCAGCAATTGGACCTGGAAAAGCTTCATCAAGTTGCCCCGCTCCGCCCACGCCAGGTCTTCCGCCCCCTCTAGGGCTGTCAGCGCCCCCTCAGGGTCGCCCGCCCCAGCGAGGGACTTGCCATAGCCAAAGTAAGCCTCATACAGCAGCACCCGTGCGTGGGGTTTTAAGAATTCCGATTCCGAAGCCAGTATCGCATTGAAAGCCTCGATCGCCGGCGCCCAGTCCAAGGCAGCAAAATGGCTGAAACCGGTTTGATAGCTTTCTGCGTTTTGCACCGCCAGCGCCAGGGCATCATTCTCCGGGTTGATCGCCGCAGCCCGCTTCAGGTAAGACACCGCGCTGCCGACTGTGCTGAGGTTCTGGTTAGGGTCCGAATAGATATCCCGCGCCATCCGGGCATATTTACGTTCCTGCAAGAGGTCATCCAGTTCCTCCAGCCTCGCACGCTGACTGGCAAAACCACCCCCCTGCGGGAGCATCCCAGCCGCTTTCCGGTAATAGGCTTCAGCCGTCTCGATGTCTTCGATGGGCGCGTTCTGATCCTGGAGGATGCGCTCAATGTCATTCAAATAAGCCCCCAGCAGCTGCTCCGTCACCCTCGGATCGCCAATGCTTGGGTCAAGTGCCATGGCGCTTTCATAAGCGCTGATCACAGTGCCCCAATCGCCAGAAGCAAAGGCGTTTGCGCCTTCTTCCAGCAGTGCATTGACCTGCACGCTGTCATCCAGGGTGTCGATTTGCCGTCTGACGTCCCACAAGCCGGGCTGCTGTGCCTCAATGGATTGGAAGATCGCCAGGGCTTCCGCCCGGTTCCCTTCTGCAACCAGTGCCAGTGCCTGATTATAACGCGCCTCCAAATCCAGCAAGGTTTCCACCCGCTCGGTCAATTCTGGCAGCGCGCCCCAGTTGGGGTTGATCTCGCGCATCGTTTCAATGATCTCAGCGGCAGGTCCTGGTCGGCCGCGGTTCAACAAGCTTTCCACCTGCCCCTGCAGCGAGGTCAGCTGTCCCACATTCTGATCCACCACCTCTTCAACCGTCCTGGTGATCAAAAAGCGAGAGGTCAAATAAAAGGCAAGCATCACAAGGATCGTGCCAACAATTGCAAAAATTGCCAGGTTGAGGGTCGCTTTGCGGCTCTCGCGCTTTTCTCCCTTTTCAAATTTTGTTGTCAGGTCCTTCACCGAGGACTTGAACTGCAGATCGTCCTTGATCCGCAACAGTTCCGGGTGCGCCTGGTAGCGCTTCTCCAGGGTATTGAGGACCATCAGCGACAGCTCCTTTTCCCCCTTCTGGTAATGTTCCATCAATTTTTCGTAATCCGGGTCCCTTTTTAAATCCAGAACTTGTTCAGATGTATCCATTTCCTGGCTCTCTTTAGGCAAGTCCTTAGCAGGTTTGGTGATTTCATTATCAGATGAAGATTTCATAGGCACACTTTATAAATATTGGTATTAATTATTGATCCTTAAAGCCCACCCAGGGCACCCAGCAGCAGCGGTATCGCTGGTCCAAGAAGCACGACCATGATCGCCGGAAAGATAAAAAGCACCAAAGGGATAATCATTTTCGCAGGAAGTTTGTTGGCAATTTCTCGCATCCTTAACTGCCGGAGAACTCTCATCTGATCTGCCTGGCTGTGAAGGACATCGGCGTAGCTCATCCCAATCCGCTCCGCCTGCACCAGGATGGCGACGAACTGCGTCAGCTCTTCCACATCCACCCGCCCGGCAAGGTTGCGCAGGGCGACCGCCCGGGAAACCCCCATCTCCATCTCCTCAGTGCTGCGCTTCAGCTCCTGCCCCAATTCCGTATCCCAGTATTCGCTGATCTTTTGCAGGCTCTGGTCAAAGCCTAAACCAGCGCTGGCACACACCGAAAGCATGTCCAGGGCGTCCGGCAGGCCCCGCTGGATCTCGTCCTGCCTCGATCGCATGCGGTTGTTCAGCCAGGCGACGGGCAAGAACCATCCTGCAACAATCACCAAAACTCCCAACAAGATTGAGTTCATATTGACCCCGTCCCGGTTGAAAAGGTAGGCTAAAAACAAGCCGCCCAGCAGGGTTAAAAGGCGCAGGGCAAAGAAGCTAGGGCCGCTTAAATTGCCCGGCCGTCCTGCGACGGTCAATTTGTGTTCCAGGTCCAGAACCATCGACTTGGGGGTATAGCGCCCCAGGAAACCCAGGAACTTATTGAACCAGGACCCCAGGGTGCGGCTGAACAGGGAGCCGCGGATTTCCGGTGCGATGATCGGCCTGCCTTCAGGCGTACCTATCGAAGAAGCTTCAGGTGCGATATAAATATCCATCCGGTCAGCAACTTTATTTCCTTTTTTCAACCAGTGGAGGATGCCGTAGATGGCCAGGATCAAACCCAGCAGAGCAAGAATCACTCCCAGGAGGATGAAAAGCAGGTTGGTATCTATCAGGTCAAAATTCATTAATATTATCCTTCAATTAAACCTTGATCTTTATAATCTGTCGCATCCAAATATTGCCAACGATAATACCTAATAAGGCCATCACAAATAGAATCTGTGTCAACAAGGACGTTTCAAGTGAATCGAAATAGCCAGGGTTCAACAGGTAAATAGCTAACCCGGCAAAAAACGGTAAAAGAGAAAGAAAGTTCCCAACGTAACGAGAATAGGAAGTCAGAGTCCGGATCTCCCCTTGAAGTTGCAAACGGTCGCGAATGGTGATAATGGTGGATTCCAAAACCGTGGTCAGGTTGCCGCCCACCTGGTCGTTGATGATGATGGCAGTCACCACGATCTGCAGATCATCGTTATCCATGCGCTCCGCCAGGTTGAACAGCGCGTCCTCCAGGCTCAATCCCAAGCGCACTTCATACAGCACCCGCCCAAATTCCTCCGCAGCCGGTGGGGGGACTTCCTTCACTGCCAGGTCCAAAGCTTGCATCAGCCCATAGCCCGCCTGCACCGAACCTTTGATCAGCGTCAGCACATCCAGTAATTGTTCATGAAATTTATTCTGCCGCCGGGCGATTGCCCGATCAAGAATAATGGGCGGCATCAGGTAAGCAATCACCGCAAGGAAAAAACCACCCAACACACTCCCTGAAATCAGCCAGCCCAATAAGAAAGAAAAAAGTACTGCTGTTACACGGATCAGGATGTATTCCACATCGGTGATCTTCCAGTAAGCGCTGGAGAGCTTGATCTGCAGTTTTTCCGATGCCAACGCCCGCAGGGTTTTGTTAAGCCATGCCCTGACTTTACTGAGCTGCTTTTCTGAAAGCAGTACATAGCGCCGGTCACCTTGAGCTTCACCCTTCTCAACGACGGGTGCCACATAACGGGAAACCCGCTGCTTTCTTTGGGAGGAAGGCCCGCGCCGGTAGATCCACATGCCGATCAGCACCAATCCAAGCGCGCTCACCAGGAAGACCGCCAGAAGGATCAGGGTGATGGAGTCTTGCGTCAAATTTAACATTGTCCAAAGGTCCTATTCATGCTTCAATCGCTTTATCACGCAAATAAATTATCGCCGTCAAAAATTATGCTGCATCCTCGGGATTTTCCCGCAGTTTGACCAGGTCCTTGGCGATTTTTTTAATCGCCCGGCTGATCGGGTGGCGAGACTTCTTCAAGATGATTGGTACCCCCTCGTTCAGGCTGCTGAGGGCCATGTTTTCATCAGCAGGGATGGTGCCAAAAATATCCACCTTGAGGATGTCCTCAATTTCATTTTCCTTAACATCCGCCTTCCTGCCCGCCTGGTTAAGAACCAGCAAAATTTTATCCTTAGGATAAGATAAGGTGACTGCTACTTCTAAAAATTGGCGCGCATCCCGCATGGAAGCCAGGTCGGGGTTCATCACCAGCAAAATCTTATCCGAAGCATCCATATAGGTGACCGCGTTCTCATCCAGGTGGTTGCCGCCGTCGATCACAATGTGGTCAAATGTCCCCTGCAGGGCTTGCAGCACGGTGAACAGGCTCTCCGGGCGGATGCCCTGGGCTTCGCTGATCGATGTCGGGCTGGGCAGCACGTTGATCCCCGACGTGTGCCTGACAGCCACCTGCTTGATCAGGCGATCGTCCAGGCTCCCCGCTTGGGCGATCAGGTCGGTGATCGAATTCCCCGTGCGCAGGTTAAGGTACAGCGCCAGGTGCCCGAACAAATGCTTGCCGTCGATTAAGAGCACATCCTCCTTCAGGGCTTCGTGCAGGCTGATGGCTAAATTGGTCGCAATAGTGCTGGTGCCCGCGCCGCCCTTGGGACTGAACACGGTGTAGGTGTGCTTGAAACGCGCCCGGTCGGGTTCAGTCCCCGCACTTCGTGAGCGGCCGTTGCGTTCGATCAATTCCACCACACGCCTCACGGTCGTTGAAAGTTTATCCCCTTCAAAGGGATAGTGCACAAAGGCGCGTGCGCCAGAGAGGACCACACGGTCCAGGTTAATTTCTTCTTCACCGGGCAGGATGGCGATCACCACGCTTTTGGGATACTCCGTCACAATCTGGTCCACCAGGTTAAATGGATTTGACTGGAAATTAAAATCCAGCAGGATCACATCCGGCTCGACCCCATCAATCACCGAAAACAGGTTCCCGGGTGCCGCCTCTTTTTCAATCAATTCCAGGGAGTTTTCCTCCCCAAGCCCCCTGCGGGTGCCCTGGATGACCCCAGGATTTGTGGATACCAGTAATACTTTTACTTTTTCAGTCGTCGTCATAGATTGGCTCCCCTACGGCAGAATGTCTAAACCATAGAATTCGATGATGAATTCTTCGGTGACGGGCGTCAGCTCAAATTCCAGTGTCGAGGTTGGCGCACGTAAAACGATATCAAAAACTGCGCCAGTATCCTTCATGTGTTTTAAAATAAGGGCGTCCTGCGGGCTCAGCGCCAACAAATAAGCACGAATGTTCACGTTTTGCACGGGATCGCCTTCCGCAGTCTGACCCGGCAGTAGCTCAGCACCGCCGCCGCCCTCTTCTTCTTCAATGATATCCACCACCAGGGCGGTCACATCGATCCGCTGGAAGGTATCCAGGGTGAAGGTGCGTGTCTCCGGTTCCACGGGTTCGCCCGTTTGGGGGTCAATTTCATCTTCTTGTTCAATTTCCTTCTGGAAGGTGGCGAAGATATCGACAATATCCCCGCGCTGCACAATATCCTCCTGGGTCATCAAATCCGCCGGGGAAAAGGCAAACAGCACATGATCATCCGCCAGGATGAAGCTCAGATCGCCGTTCTTATTGGTGGGATCCGCCAGGTTATGGGTCAGCAGCATTTCTCCCTGAACCATGTCGGTTTTGATGAACTTACCAACTGCATCCTCTACTGTTGTAACGGCGTTACGGGGGACAACTTCCACCGGCACGCTGATCACTTCCAGATCAGCAGCCCCAAGGGTGTCTCCCAGAAACAGGTCGCGGGTGACGGCGACAACATCCGTTTTAACAACCTCTTCCTGTACAATTTCCGGCCCCTGCTGCGCCTGGAAACGTTGAATCAGCAAATAGCTGGCAAAAACCCCGATCCCCACAAGGATGATACCGGCAAAAATGATCAGCATTGCTTTGATTTTATTGGACAAAGAAAACCTCCTCAATAATAAATCTGATGATTACCTGGTTAATTGTGCACCATAAATCCCAAGATCAGCCCCTGATGGATTTATTTGTTCTGGATTTTCAAGATACAAAGGCTGAATGAAATACCCTTCGACGGAGGAACTTGCATCATATAATGCGCTATCCTTTACTTCACCATTCTCGGGGATATTCTCATTAAAAGCTAACTCAAAACCCTTACACTCATGCACAAAGGGATCCGGCGCCTGGTTCATATTTTCGTTAATCCGAACACATGTAATAAAAAACGGCGCATAAGCGACCACATGCCCAAAATCATTTCCCGGACTGCCAGCGATAACATTGCATGTCTCATCAGGGGGTAAAGGGACCCCAACTTCAGGATGAGTATGAGCTAGATTATAGCAATCTAACTCTGGATTTGTATCTGGATTTCCATCACAAATCCAATTAAAAACCGGGATCCAGACGATTTCAAAAGCGCGGCCATCAAGGTGGGTAAAAACCGGGTTTTCTCTTGAGCCGCCAATAAAGCTTAGCCAAACATGTGTCTTTAATGATGGATTATTGATGCCGTCAATCCAATTATTCAATGTAGCGGTTCCGGCATTGCCGTCACTCAAATTGAGCCAACCTCGTTCACTACCCGTGAGCTGGTAATGCGCCTCACCATCATCAAAAAGATCACAGACGATGATATTCGTAGGATCGGTGTTCTCCGGGATATTCGGGTCATTAGCACAATATTTTGCACTGTTGACTACAATGTAACTAATATCTAAATAATTTGCGTTCAGGTAGTCTCTTATACAATTTGCTTGTGTTTCATTAGGGGTAACAGTGCCGTAAATTGGGTTTACTGACATACCACATGTATCCATGGCAATTTCTTCAAATTTTTCCCAGCTAATCATGGAATAATCACAATCATCGCTTGAAAATGTATCTTCTGTGTCCGGTCTTACCGGTGGATTACATGGAAATGCGACAGGTATAACAGTTTGGGCGCCATAAGAAAAACAACCCGCTGCAGCAGTTGCCGAAGCTGACAATGTGTTTTCACCAAATATTCTTGCAAAGAATGAGCCGTGGCTAACCTCAACAGTAACCTCTATCTCTCCCTTTTTAAGTCCGTCTATAACACCCAGGTTTTCAGGTGTAAATTCCCACTGGACTTCGTTAGCCTGGTTGTTTATAGTGGTATATTTTTTGACTGCGTCATCAATATCAGTGGCATTATAGATGTTCTGCTTGCACAGAACTTGCGCACCAGCCAGTGCACCCGCATCAGCGGCATTTTGCGCAGCACGTCGGTTCACAAGTAATGCACCCCCATCAATAATTACGGCAGCCAATGCTATTAACGCAAACATCGCAAGCGCTACAATCACGATAATTTGACCTTGCTCTAACCTATGAAAATGATTTTTCTTCATTTTGACCAACCTTTCAGATTTTTACTATCTGTAAACACTAGATATACGCATGGTTGATTTTGCTACAAGTGGAATACCACCACTCACCCCCAATCTATCAATAAACGGGGTTACCGGGTCAAAGATATAGGTTGCTTTAATGGCGATACTTGTAAATATTGGATCTGCCCCTGGCGCAGGTGGCGGTTGGTTCAGGTCATCATCTTCTTGATAATAACCAATTTCAATAATGATGTCGTTCGGGTTGATTGCAAAGGCATATTTATCCAGCACCATTTCCCTGAGTTTTGCTTCGGTACGGTCGGCATCTCGATGAACAATCGCATAACGAGCGGTTTCTCTGACGGCGTTGGTTAAAGAGGAATAATAAAAAACTGCGCGACCAAGATCAAAAAAGCCCACGATCAGCAAAAGGAAAACTGGCAATAATAAAGCGAACTCAATCATCGTTTGGCCGATAAGATGTTTTTTATGGTTCATTGCATCACCATCCATATCGTACTATTTAATGTGAGCGGACCACTCATTAACCCCAAGGCTGCAAGAACGTTGCCAAGAATCAGATCAAAGGGTTTCAAGATTTGGACACCTACCTCATCGCCTGGCAGACAAACACCTGAAGTTATACATGTTCCAATAATTTCAACCTCACTATTTTCCCCACCAGTTACAATTTCGACTCCCAAACTCTCAGCTTCTGCCTTTATCGCTTCATAGGTACCTGAAAAATCCGCATCTATTTCTTCAGAGACGTGATAAGCAAGGTAATTCGCGCCTTCGCGGGCGGCGTTTGTCAACGCTACCTTGATGTAAAACATGCGCCCAATATCCATCGCACCGATGATCAATAAAAGTAGAATGGGCAATACCAGGGCAAACTCCACCAGGGACTGCCCAAGATGATTTTTTTTATTTCTCATCACAACGCCACCATTTCCACTGAATAATTCAATTCATTTACTGAAAAAGAATTTATCAAAAGACCTGCTGAAAATAGAATCGACATAAACTTTTTCATGTTGATAAAGGAACACAGAATGCAAAATTCCTTAATTATTCTTATCATATCAGATGCCCCTGCAATTGTAAAAAACCGGACTTCTTCTGTACAATATTGGCCATATTTTCACGATATTGTGCAGTTTCTATGCCAGAATCATAATCACTCGGATATGCAGATAAATTATAAACATCGTCATGTTATTTTAAATTTATCGCATGATTGATTTACTTGTTAATCAATAAAGCCTTCCTTCACCTTCTAAACCCACTGAATGCAATAATTCTACTTATAAAGTGCAATTATTATACAACAAAAAAATCAAGATGACGAATCGAGCCCCATAGAAATCATCGAGAAAGCAGCATAATGCACCAATTATTAAATTCCTAATCTTCACTCACTATTCACAGTGTGCTACATTATACATCAAATAGGTTGATTCTAGAAGACGAAAAATTAAATTGGCATTAATGACAGGCCGGGCTTGAAACTTTTATGATCTAAAGCAGATTGTTTTTGGGAAAGGAATGGATGATGGACAAATTTTAAAAAGAGACAATTCAGGCAGATTAGTAAATCCCAATTATATGCCATCTTTTGAAAACAGTCATAGAGGTTTGTGTGTGACAATCAAGTATGACCACATCAAAAACAATTATTCAATTGAAGGGGCTATTATGTTTGTATAAACACTCTCAAAAACACAATAAAAGCTTCTTAAAACCCAACAAAGTCTCTGATAAAGAGACTTTGTTTGAAAATTGATACCAGTTTTAGGGTTTATCCTGCAGGTTCTGCAAATCCTAAAACTTGAGAAATATTTAGGAATATTGCGTTCAGACTGCCACCAACTGCTGTCAGCAAAACAATCACAACAATCGCAATCAGAACCAGGATCAGACCATACTCAATGAGCGTCTGCCCCTTTTCTTCTTGTGTAACAAAAGTTCGTAACCAAAGCATAAATTGTGATAACATGAAATTCATCCTCCTCTAAAATAATTTTTATCGACATAAACATTATAAATGGATTAGTGAAAAGAGTCAAGACCCAATTTTAGGAAATTCTAATATCCTTTTATCGGAATACTTAATAATAGATTAAGTTTTATAATATATTTTATTAATTATTTTTTAATAGCGTTTATATATAGATTTTTTCCTTTGAAAAATATAGGTCCAGGTTTACTGCAAAGAAATTGTAATTATCCCTTACCCACTTCATTGAGTTGATATGAGAACACTTCGGTTACTCCAAAAATTAGTAATTCTCCATTTGCATAGGAATTCTAAATCTTAAACTATACATTATGTCTTCAATCACTCAACAATACATTTATTATGTTGAAAAAATCGAGTTAAGCTAAAAATCATTTATACTAGTATATGAATCGAGAAGGACCGGTACTGTAAGTTTGAATTTTTCAATTCATTTCTGTGAAAGTGAGACTCAGGGGATGTAACAATGAAAAATAAGCCACCAGGACTGTTATCCTATTTTCTCCCTAGCTTCGGGGATATGCTTTGGTTGTCTGCCTTCTTTGGGGTCTTACTCCGGGGACGGCGCATGATCAACGCCGATGGTGATTTAGCCCTTCACCTCAACCTGGGTCATTACATTCTTGACACCGGAAAAATACCCTTGCGAGATGTTTTCTCTCATACCATGCCGGGGCAGCCAGTGACCCAGCATGAGTGGCTGACAACTGTCATCTTTGCATTTATCAATAAAATATTTGACCTGGACGGGATTATATTCTTATGTGCATTGATCATTGGGGTGACAATTTTTCTGATTTACAGACGTTTACGTAATAGCCGCACAACCCTTTTGCCGGTATTGATTGTTGCTTTACTTGTATTAGCAAATTCTATGAGTCACTGGCTTGCACGTCCGCATATCATAACCTTCCTCCTGCTGACGATATGGATGATGGTATTGGACCAATTGTATAAGGGAAAATCACATCGCTGGTGGCTTCTGCCCCTTCTGATGCTGTTCTGGGTTAATTTACATGGCGGCTTCATTGTCGGATTCATCACCTGGTTCATTTATGGTATTGGTATCGCTTGGGATCTCGTTTACCATAAATTGCAAGAGGGAGAAAAACTTCCCTCTCACTTCTGGAAATATTTCGCGCTTGGGGGAGTTACGTCGTTTCTAACATCCCTTATTAATCCCTCCGGCTTTGGGTTATGGAAAACAGTTGTTGGTCACGTCGGGAACAAATTTCTGGCGAATGTCAC
Organism: Anaerolineaceae bacterium; assembly: GCA_016841525.1. Taxonomy (GTDB): domain Bacteria; phylum Chloroflexota; class Anaerolineae; order Anaerolineales; family Anaerolineaceae; genus Brevifilum. Next base: position 124,463 of record JAENYZ010000002.1, on the reverse strand, counting down.
CCATGAATTTTTATCGCCAGATTTTCATGACGTCACCTATTGGCCCTTTTTAATCTTTATTGCTTTATTGATTTTCGTTTTAGGTTTTAGCAGAAGAAAACCAGACACCCCATTGCTGTTCAATACCATCGCCTGGTTGATGATGGGGCTTTACAGCAGACGCAATATCCCCCTGTTTGTTATAATCGCTGCACCGCTTCTTGCCAGGGGAATGGATAATTTACTAGCAAATTCAAATGCAAAATTGCTGACTGCGCTCAATAATCTCGATTTGCGGATGAAAACTTTGGATCAGCATCTAAAAGGGTATTTCTGGCCGGCATTAAGTATTGGGGTTGCCATTATTGGGCTCATACTGGGATTTCGATTTGATCTTGAGGGGCAGGGCTATGCATTTGACCCCGAAGTTTTTCCAATTGAAGCTGTGGAATGGTTGGAAGAGCACCCTCAAGATGGGGAGATGTTTAATTACTTCACCTGGGGTGGATATCTCGAATATCGACTGTGGCCTGAATACCGTGTTTTCATCGACAGTAAAAGTGATTTTTTCGGCGAAGATTTCGTACGCCAATATGGTAAGGTCATCCTCCAGCAAGAAGGTTGGGAGAATGTCCTTGACCAATACGATGTCAATTGGGCGATTTTGCCAGCAAACGAAGCTGCTGTGCGGGCAATTCAGTCGGAAGTAGAATGGGAAACTATTTATCAAGATGGAACAGCCATCATTCTTAGAAAACGCTGAGAGCATTGTAATTGATTGAAGAGCAGCTCAGTTTTCAGTTTTAGAGATCTTTGTTTTATCACATACGGAGGGTTGGATGAGGAAAAAGTTGCGTTTACCATTTACAAATATGAAACCCAAAGGTTGGCAAAACCTGGCATTGGCCGCAGCCCTTACTTTCTACATCATTCAAATCGGTTTTTTTGCCATAAATGGCACGATCTGCAAGGATTACGCCTTTGATTACTGTGCTTATTGGAGTGCGGGTAAATTAATGAACCAGGCTGGTTTTACTGATGCTTATGACCTGGATCTCCTGGCACAATTCCAAAAAGACACCTATAACATAGAGGATAAACTGTTAGAGTTTTTTAAACCTATCGAAGTACCCTATCTGCCCATATTTTTGATCCCCTTTAAAGTCGTTGCATCTATTAATCTTCCTGCGAGTTTTTTGCTGTGGACGTTGGTCAATTTTGTTGGGCTGATTCTATACTTAAAATTCTTTATTGAAAAAGTGAGCGAGAAACCTTTGCATCTCAGACATTTCACAATGCTGTTGCTGTCCCTACCAGTGTTTATTAATTTTCAAGAAGGCCAGGTGAATGTCTGGTTACTCATTTGCGCAGGCGAATTCATCAGGGCGATCCTCTCCAATAAACACATAAAAGCTGGCTTGTGGTTGGGAGGCTGGTTATTGAAACCTCAAATTCTTCTTTTGATCCTTCCTTTTTTGCTGCTTAAACGCTCTATAAAAAGTTTAATGGGCTTCAGTCTGTCTACACTGGCGATCCTTTTAGTTTCCTTCTTTTTAATTAAGTGGGAAGGCTTAATTAAGTTATTCAACATCATTTTCGAATCTGCCGGAGGAGGTGCAACCAGCAATCCAGGAGCGATGATGAATTGGCGTATGCTGGGTTGGCATATCTCTTCAACAACCTCCGACGTCATTGGTTGGAGCATCATCATCATTGGCTCGATATTAACGATATTCGCCACATTCTATTTCTTTAGAAAAGGTTTTGCATCAGGATCATCAATAAAGATTATTGAAATACTCGGGGTATTTGCAGCGACAATGCTCGTCACATGGCATGCACACGTACATATGTCAATCGTATTAATTCCGCCGATGGTTTTTTTATTAGAAAAAAATCGCTTCAATAAGTCGCTGTTCTCATCCTGGGTGTTTTTTCCAGTTTTCTTCCACTTGATTGGTTACATTGTTATTTCTGTCATTTTCTTTGGAAATGTGAAAATCGAAATTCTCAGTCTTAGTTGGTTTATTAGAGGATTTCCCTCATTTTTATTGAATTTGATATTACTCATTTGGACAATAAAACATACTGACAAAGAAGAAAATGAAACGCAAAAAAATAATACTTGGTCAAACGATACTTATAAAAATAAAATTTGACGTCATCCAATCAATACAAATGTAAAATCAGCAAACATGGTAAAATTTTTGCTGGATCAATCCTGACAACAGCGACTTTAGCTACAGAGATCTTATGAAAATAATTCAGATCATCCCTACCTATAATGAAGTTGAGAATCTACCCATTCTTGTGTCTGCGTTGTTCTCTCTCCCAGTGGACAACTTTAATATTCTTATTGTGGATGATAACAGCCCGGACGGGACCGGGAAATTAGCAGATAGATTGGCACAAGAACACCACAGAAAGTTAAGGGTTATCCATAGGCATGGTAAAGAAGGGTTAGGAAAAGCATACATCGATGGCTTTCGATGTGCTTTGGACCAGGGTGCAGATGTGATCGGGATGATGGATGCTGATTTTAGCCACCCGCCTGATCGACTGCCAATCATGATTGAAAAGCTGGATCAAGCGGATGTGGTTATTGGTTCAAGATACACACCTGGTGGCAGTGTGGACAAAGATTGGGCATTTTATCGGAAAGCGCTTTCATGGTTTGGAAACCTTTACGCCCGCACAATTTTAAATTTACCCATCAAAGATGTAACGGGCGGATTTCGATTATGGCGTCGCTCAGCCCTTGAAGCCATACCCTTTGAAAATACATGTTCCAGCGGTTATGTATTTCAAGTGGAATTGAATTATTTGGCTAAACTGGCAGGATTAAGATTCAAGGAAGTACCAATCTATTTTGCAGAACGAACCCGTGGAACTTCAAAAATGTCGATAACTATTCAGCTCGAGGCAGCCTATCGCGTCTGGCAATTACGCAATAAAAATAATCACATAAAAAGTAGATAATTAAATAGTTCAATAATTTCTATGGATAAAAAAATATCAAAACTGATCTATTATTTAGTGCCCACCTTTGGCAATCTTCTTTGGATCGTTACCTTCTTCCTTGTTTTATCCCGTGGACAACGGATGCTCAATGCTGACGGGGATTTATTCCTCCATCTGAACCTGGGCAAATTCATCATTAATAATGGGGAAATCCCATTGCGGGATGTGTTCTCCCACACGATGACAGGACAACCCGTCATACAGCATGAGTGGTTGTCATCCGTTATACTCGTACTTGTCAAGAACCTTTTTGGCTTTAAGGGCATTATCCTTCTTTTTGCATTGGTGGTTGCAACTGCATTTTGGGTCTTATATAATCACCTGTATCAAAAGTCACAAAGGATCCTGCTTTCGTTGTTCGTTGTTGTGTTTGTGATAATGACTTCCTTTGTGCACTGGATTGCGCGCCCCCATATGTTTACATTCTTTTTCCTTGCTTTGTGGATGCTGCTGCTGGATCGATTAAGCCAGAGAAAATACAGCCTTTGGTGGGTGATGCCAGTGCTGATGCTGGTTTGGGTCAATATGCACGGCGGTTTTATAATCGGTTTTATCACCTGGATTATATATGGGTTTGGTGCTGGTTGGGACACCTTGTTGAATAAAAATAAAAAGGATCAGGCGTTTGATTCCCATTTTTGGCGTTATTACTTCCAAAGTGGGCTCATATCTTTCTTGGTTTCTCTAATCAACCCCTCTGGGATAGGTCTATGGCGAAAGATTATCAGTCATGTTGGGAATCAATATCTAGCAGATTTCACACAGGAGTTTAATTCACCGAATTTTCATATGGTCAGTACCTGGCCCTTTTTAATTTATGTCGCTTTATTGATCGTGTTATTGGGAAAACAAAAGAATAAGCCTGACTCGGGATTACTTTTCAATGGTGCTGCCTGGCTGGTGATGGGTCTTTACAGTGGAAGAAATATCCCGTTGTTCGCAATTGTGGCTGCTCCCCTCCTCGCATGCGGCTTGGCTGATTTAGTAGAGCAATTCGCTGACAGGTTTGAGTTCATCAAGAAATTTCAAACCTTAGAAAATCGGATCCAAACAACAGATAAAACGCTTAAAGGATTTTTATGGCCGGTATTAATTGTTTTTGTAACCATACTGGGATTATCTATGGGCTATCGATTTGATTCTGAAGGTCTTGGATATGCGGTTGATCCTAATATATTTCCTGTGGAGGCTGTTGATTGGCTGGAGAAAAATCCACAGGAAGGGGAAATGTTTAATTTCTTCACCTGGGGAGGATATCTTGAATATCGGCTTTGGCCTGGAAAGCGGGTATTTATCGACAGCAAAAGTGATTTCTACGGTGAGGATTTTGTACGCAAATACGCCCGGGTCATCAGTGTTCAAGAAGGCTGGGAAGATATTATCAAAGAATACGGCGTGGATTGGGCAATTTTGCCATCAAATGAACTTGCCGCAGAGGCAATCCAGCTGGAATTGGGATGGGAAACCCAATATGAAGATGATATTGCGGTGATTCTACGATTAAACTAGCACAGTAATTTTAGATATAGAAGCCAAGCCTTAATCTGGGTTTTTCTTATATAGAAAATAATAGAATTCATTATCTTCATTTTTTTGTTTTTCTCGACCAATTAAATGATAATTTTCATCAAGAAGTGGGATTTTAAAATCACCACTATAATCCGTTGGCACCTGGAAAACGACATAATCCACAACCTGCTCTTTGATATACCTGTTTTGTTCATCTAAAATGATCGGATATCTTGAGTAGGCAATATTCGGATAATGAAAAAATCGGATATTCGGCACGATGCCCGTCGTTGTATAGAATCCATGATCCAATCCACCGTAATTTAATAAGGAAGGGCTTTCTATTTGATTGATGATTGCTGCATACTTATATTGGACCAAATCTTCTTTTTTCACGCCAATCATATATGTATTGTGATGAAATAACCGGGTATAAGAAAATGTCACGAACAAAGTAATAAATAAAATTATAAAAAACAACCTGTTAGATTTTAATTTACCTATTTCGTCAATCACAATATTAAAGATGGCAATGAATCCCAAAAAAATAAAAGGTGAGAAAATCAAAAAATAATAAACATATTGCCGCCCACCGCCGTAAACGCTTAAAGCAAGGGAAAAAAAGCATAACGATAGACCTAATTTGAGAAAAATATTGTTTGTAAATTTTTTATAAGTCAAGAATATGATCATGCCAAAATACATAAGGCCTATAGAAACAGGATTTTCAGGGAGAGAAGCCAAAATACCGACGAAGGTGGATTTTAATATCGATATCATTGAAAAATCCATAGAGTAACTTCTTATATTAAACATAAAGTAAGCATTTAGCAAATCAAAAATTGCATGGTTAGAACCAAAGTAAATGAGCCACGGTAGAGTTGCTATAAGAATGCCAAGTAAAAAAACAAACATCGCTTTTATTGCCCGAACAACCTCTTGTTTAGCGAACATGCCAATGAATATCGCTGCTATCCATCCAAACCAAAAACCTAATAATGAAAATTTGATCCATAATATACATCCTGCTATTACACCATTGATCAAGACAATTTTGTTTGATATAGGATATGGGTAACTGTTCTCAAAATAATCAAAGAGGTGATAAAGGCTTATTGTAAGCAAAGGAAGACAAAATTGTTCCACGCTACCGCCATGGGTGAAATTGCTTAAATTGACAATAGAGGCAGCCAATATTGGGAGTGTAATAATTGCATATTTAGTTTTCAGATAAAGATTAATCAACTTAAAAGAGAAAAATAAGAAAATTGAGAATGAGAGGACTTCAAAAATAAAAACACAAAGGAATGTCTCATTTGAGATTAGATACGCAAGGCCAAATATGATATAAAATAAAGGCCCCTTATGGTCAAAGAGGTCACGATATGGGATTTTTCCATTCATCATCCCTTTGCCCATGGTGAAGGATATATTTGCATCTGCCCAATCGTTAAAGGGATATAAGGGGGATGATTTTGTAGCAATCAACAAAAAGAAAAAAGCAATCAACAAACAGATAATAATAACCAGCAAATCAATTTTATTTAAATTTTCTTTTTCAAAAGATAATTGCTTCAATTTATTTAGCCTTTTCTCTCTATTAATTCGTAAGGAAAAATATCAATTTTATAAAAGAATTATGCAAATAAATTTCCTAATTTCAAGAACCCACATTGAACAATAGATCAAACAGTGTTTATATTTATTCAACCCTCGGTTATGAAAAAAATACTGTTCCATTTATTATTTGAATATAAGATATCACATACATAATATAACGCCAATTAAATAATGAAAAATTGAAATAACTGCAAGAATAAATAATATTCTAGAATTCCATTTTTCAACACCTAATCCAGTCAAAAGAAGGAGGGGAACAGTAAAATCAAGCGTGTAGCGAGGGCCAAATTGTGTCCATCCAGTTCCGATTATCAAAATGATGGGAATATTGGTGATAAGGATTGACATACATAATCCCGCAATATATAGTTTATTGCGTGGTTTCCATAAAGCAAAAAATGAGCTAAAAAATAAAGGGCTCAGAAGGAAAAGGCTGCCACCCATGAGACTCTCTTGACGAATCGGGAATGGATAAAAAACATATTGATAATATATATTAACCGGCATATAATGAAAATTAAAAACACCATACCGTTTAAAATCAGCTTGATAAAAATTATGCATAACGTTATAATTCACACCAATATCAAATGGACTACCAAACCGAATGTGATTGTAAAAAAGAAAAGAACCCAAAGACAAGATTAATGGTAATCCCCCTAAAAAAATATTGAAAATTACCCGCTTATTCAAAGGTTTTTGCTGATAAAGAAGGTAGATCAACGGGAATAATCCAGTGAATACCAGATTACTTCGAGTTAACATTGCTCCTGACAAAGCTAAGCCTGTGTAAAACCAGGCTTTGTAGCCTTTAAGTGTGAACACCGCTAAATAAGCTAATAGTGTACAAGTAAAACCAATTAATGACGCTGTCATCCACACCTTGCCAAAAGGTGGAAGTGTGAAATGAACAGTACCCAATGCGAAGAAAAAAGATAAAATAGCTCGTTGAGTTTCTGTAAGTCTCAATAATCCAACTCGGCAAGTAACTCGTAATAGATATGCCACAAGTCCAACATTTAACATGCCTATCATGATTGTAAATAAAACATCATTGAATTGGACACCAAATACCGCCACAAATGGAATTAGCATAATTGCTGGAAAAGGCCCCCAGTATAAGTAATACCTGCCATTAAAAAACGACAAATCTTTTGTTAAGGGTGGAATCCGTCTTAACCAAGTTTGTCCGTGTAGAAAAGCATCCGCTAGATAATTGAAATATGGGTAATCAGATTGTTGAAAGATTTTCCCTGTTACTAATGAAACAGTAATAAAAATAAGTCCCGCAGTTAAGGAAGCCTTCCATGGAGATTCGAATAAGGTAATAAATGCTAATTTTAAGCGTTTTAAAAAAAGTTTTGTCTTCTTTTTCATAAGATTTTAAAATTGAAATATATTTCTAGTAACTCAATAAAGAAATAAATTTTTTCAAAATTTCCCATCTGGAAATAAAAATAACAAATTTAATTATATCAACAAATCTCAATTTCATTATTGAAGATTAAAAATGTATCACAAAGGATCAACTGCATAAACCCATATGACAAAATGTCAAATACTTTTGGACTTCAAACCTACCCATTTCCACTCCGACAGCATCAGGAACCAGGAGAACAGCGTTAGCACAGTTTCCCCACCTCCGGTCCAGCAGGAACAGCCTTGAAAGACTGTTGTAAAGCTCTACCTTAGTAAATACCATTCAACCCCCAAAACCGTAAATTTTTAATTGTTAACCCCCTCCTTGTTCGTGAAATTTCCCACTCACAAAAAGATAAACTTACCAACAAGGTTTGGAAATCGTTTTTAGATAACATGGAATTACCCTGGTATTTTTTTATCTCAAGAGAAGCTATTCGAGCTGTGTAAAATGAATTAGGGTCGAAATTGATTTATAAAAATATTACAGATTAATACTTCTAATGCACTATTTGCAAAAATGTTTATTATGAGTACCTTACCTTTCAAGATCAAATTTTAACAATGAAGAATATTTATCAAAATCCTTATAAAGATTTATGCTTCTAATTTCATCAAAAATACTCTCTTGAATTAATTATGGTTAAGGTCAATTATTTTTTGATTTTTATTTTTTAATCAGAAAAAGAGGCTCACCATCATTAATGCCTCCATAAATGAGTCCATTTTTTACAGTAACCCCACTTATCTGATAAGTGTCTATTATATCTTGCTCAATTTTTGACTCCAAAATTTTACCATCATCAAAAATGTAAGTAAATATTACTGGAAATAAATCCTGTAAAACAACGATATCATCGAAATTTTTATATTCTATCGTTGGCCACCTGATCGCTAAGAATGTAGCAAATCGATCCTGAATATCCAAACGCGATATTTCAGAGATATCATAATCTCTACCGGTTTTAAAACAACTTTTTGTCAGGTAAGGCCCGTGGTCACCGGCAATTACAATGATTGCACCCGGGTCCATTTCTTTAATTGTTTTGATATCTTGTTCCATTTCATGATTAGCGACTAAAAGATCTTCTTCATATAAATTTATTTCATCTGGGCTACATGCCATTGTTGAGTGTCCAGGAAAATCAGAATGTGAATAAAATAAAACCGGATTAGTAAAATTCATTCGAAGATAACTCTGTTTTGTTTCAATATATTGCTCGTGGGAAACATCTTCAAATATCAGGTCAAAACTTAACTCGCCATGTAATATCGCTAAGGATAAAAGTTCATAGGAAGCCAAATTTTCAGTCTCTGGGAACGAATAATCGTAGCTTGATCCCGTACCCAAAAATATCCAGTCATTTGCAGAAATTCCAAATGTTTTATAACCGAAATTTCTGAGAATGTTCTGTACCACCCCATCACCTGAAACAGATCTCCTTTTTTTACCATAAAACTCTGTAGAAACATTAAATACCCTGCTCAAAGATTCTATCGAAGGTGATCCAACTGAGTAAACGTTTGGATATATAACGAAACCCTGTTCTCGCAAGTATTCCTCTTGTGCGCTGTTATCGATACCATATCCTCGCATCGTTTCATTTGGCACATAAGATTCATAAATAAGAAAATAAATGTTTGGGGTTTTGGGAGGCAACCTATCATTGGTTAATGACGATAATTTGTTTTCCTCAAAGTCAGCAGTGGGGGTATTGAGTTTATTGCCGCCGTCCTTAGAAAATAATTGAATAGAACTGTTAACTATTAAGTTAATCACCATAAAAATATAACACACCTTCTTGAATTTTGTGTTGTACAGAATCCATGTAAATATTAATATCCCAGCAAAAAAAACTAAAGGAATGTAAATTTTTGATTCTACATACCAATTAAATTCTTGAATCAATGATGGCATGCTTGTAATAGTAGTAACAAAAGCCAGGCCTATTGCAGTTGAAGTTCGAATTGGACTGATTTTTCTAAACACAAACGGGAACACGTAAATATATAGTCCGCAAAACATTACAAAGAAAAACACTATTAGTAGTCTGTCCACCCAAGATAAGATGTCAAGATTATTTAATAAATATTGAATAACAGGTGTTAGGGGCAATACTAGTAGAAGAAGATTGACATCCCATGACTTTTTCAAAGAAAGTTCAAACGAAATGTTTTCACCCTTTATTAATTTTTTATTGATAAAAAATAGTAAATAAATTATTAGCAAGCTTATTATAAAAGGTAATAAAAGAATAAATAATGCGCCTGAAAATATGCTATTTATTCCTTCAGTAATATATTTAACGTAAATGATAGTAAAAGAGCCGCTGTAAACTGCTAAGATTAATAAAGGTATAAGTACATTTGGTATAAAATGTTCAAGTTTTAGGAATTTTTCAATCCTTTTCCCATAACGATAACCCTCCTCTAGATATTTATCACACATGATTTATCAACCATCAACATTAGAAATTTTTGGATCACCGCCATATTCGTCAATTTCATCCAAACGATCGAGGTTACTGTCTTCTTTATTCCCCTTAAAGAAAGACACGATCTTCTTCCAATACACTTTTACTGCCACGCCAATGCCTAATAGACCAGCCAGCAATATTTGGATGATGAAACTACCCGTTCCCGGGTCAAGGTACAGCAGCGGTCTAAAAAATATATTTGAGTTCATAAAATCTCCTTTTATTCTTTCCAACAAAAAAACTATTTGATTCTCATCAAATAAACTATTCGGCCCGAACCTGGAATTGCATGTTTTTTTAATATCTCAAAACATTGTGCAAAAACGCTTTCAAAACTGATAATATTATAGTCGTTAAATATGTCTTCTCTCGATTTTAATAATTTCGCCACCTGTGAATCTGATTTTGGGATAAATTCGATGATTAAATACTTACATATTTTCTCCAAAAACTTTGCGATTTTCTCAAATGGAAGGTTGTTTGAGATTGCCAGGTGATGAATCAGCGCCAATGCCAGCACCATGTCAACCGGGCCGCGTTCCACCAATGCTTTCCGCTCTTGATGTGCCCAACCCAAAGCAGGTGAAGGGTTGGTTAAATCCATGATCAACGGCAATTGATACATATCACGATCTTGCCTCACCTGAATATAATTTTTCGCCACAGCACCCGGGTCAATATCAAAGGCGATGGTATAAATGCCCTTTTTGCTTGCAATTCGGCTAAATTCACCAATATTGGCACCTAAATCCCAAACCGTATTGGGTTTCACCAAGTCGATAAAACTTTCAACAATCGCCTTCTTTTCTTCGAAGGCTTTTTCGGAATAATTTGTACTTTCATAATAGTTCGCCCACTCGGTTCCATCCAATTTTGTATTCAATGATTTGACGGTTTGACGAAGGCTTTCAAAGAGCTTTAACATAGATTGCTGATTAAATTTTCCACTCTTCATGTCTTCACTGACCGCCTTATCCGCATACCGCTTTTGGCTTCGGGCGTGCAGATAGAGGTGTGTAAGTAATCCAAAACGAAACTTTGAGTGGAAAGGCATTAATTTAGAGGCAACATCAAGCGGGATGCCATCGATGAATAAACGGCTCATCAATCCTAATCGAATATCTTTGTACGCCATGATTGCCATTGGTGCCAGGAAATGCTGGCAAAATTGTTTATAGGCGACCCAGGGTTTGCCTTCTTCATATCTCTCAAAGGAAAGAGTATCAATCAAACACCACCGCCCTCTATGAAACTGGATATTATAAGCGCTGGCATCCTTCAATATCATACCGTGGTCAAGCGCTAGCTTAGCAATTCTTAAGGTCGTCAGCGCAGCTCCCCTAAATTGAAGAAGACACCACTCATAAGGATAAGAAATAAAATCAACTTCCTGTGGTTTGATAATTTTATAAGCCGTTGATGGCTGAGGTGCTGAAATATACAAAACCTCTTCATGGAGCACCATTAAGCCCTGTTTAATTAAATCATCATAAAGCCCCGAAGACATCAAATGTTCATAATCGTCTTTATAAGAATTATTGATTTGTCGAAAGAGAATGCCTTCAGATTTAAATAAAAATCCGCTTGGATCACGAAAAGATGAAAACTCTGAAACATCTTGATTCATTTAATTATTCTCCCTTAAAAATTGCTTTGTTCTACATAAAGTCTAATTCAAAAAATATTTGTAATAATAATTAATTAATTTTCAAACAGGAAAAGAGGCTCTCCATCGTTAATACCACCATTAATGATGCCATTCTTGACAGTTGCTCCGCAAATTACTTCTGTAGTCAATATCTCAGGTTTGATTTTTGCTTCCAATATCGTTTCATCTTTGAACATATATGCAAATATTGCCGGAAACAGATCTTGCAATATAGAAATCTCATCAAACTTTTCATAATCTTCTGCAGGCCATCTGATTGCCAGAAAGCTCGAGAAGCGATCCTGGATATCCAAACGATCAATTTCTGAAATATTATAATCCTCTGAAGTCTTGAAACAATTTTTTGTAAGATACGGACCATGATCACCAGCGATTATTATTATTGCTGCAGGGTCGTTTTCAATAATGCTGTTCACATCTTGTCTCATCTCAAGATTTGCACTTTTTAAATCTTCCTCATAAGAAGCCTTTTCATTCGGGAGACAACCCCATAAACCTTTAGCATGACCAGGTAAATCGGAATGTGTGTATAGAAAAACCTGATCTCCGTTAATTTCATTAAATATTTTCTGTTTTGCTTCAAAATATTGTTGATGTGAAGGATTTTCACCCTTTATCACTAATTTATCTCTAAATTCTCCCGATAATATTGCCAGAGAAAACCTTGCACTTGAACTAAGTTCATTATCCTTTGTTTCAGGATAAGATACATTATAATTGGATCCAACACCTTGAAACATATAATAATCAGGAAATAAGCCTATCGTTTTATATCCAAAATCCTTTAGTAAATTGTGTAGTAATCCATCTCCTGAAATCCCTCTTACCCCATAACCATAAAAATTGACTGATGCGTTAAATACTCTACTCATAGATTCAACTGTTGGAGAGCCGACTGTATAAATGTTTGGATAGATTTTAAAACTTTGATTCCGTAAATAATCTTCTTGTATGCTATTGTCAATGCCATAACCTAACATCGTTTCCTTTGGCACATACGATTCATAAACAAGAAAATAAATATTTGGTGAAACCAAAGGAATTCTTCCATCAATGGACGATACTAATGGATGGTTTTCATATGAATTTGTAATATCGCTGGGGACAAATTCTACTTTTTGTGAAACAAAAGGCGAAATACTGCTAATCACAAAGTTTATAAGAATAACAATGTAAAGTATCTTTTTAGTTTTTTCACTAAATAATGTCCAGATGATAAAAATAACTATTAGGAAATAAACCAATTGAATAAGAAAATTCCCCTGAAGATACCAACCAAAGATTTTACTTAACGCCGGCATACTTGTTATTGTAAAAGCAAAAGACAAACCAACTGACATCATTGTCCGCATTGACCCAAATTTACTAAATATAAGTGGGATAATATAAATATATAAAATTGACAATAAAACAAAAATGATCAAGACCTTCAATGATTCTTGAAAACCTACAATTTCAAGATTATTGAAAATATATTGAACAACTGGAATTAATGGGAGCAATAAAAGAATAAAATCGTTGAAGAAAAATTTTTTGTTAGTATGTGGAAATTTTGTTTTATCCTGTTTATTTCGCAAAAAAATTAGATAATATAAAAAATGAGTGATAACTAAACCTGAGATGAGGTACATCAAATATTTAAGAAAAAATAGAATAAAAAAATAACTTACTCCCGTTGTAAGGTAACGAGAAATAAATAACAAAAATGAAACACCACATAAAGCTAATGCTATTAACGGCACAAGAACGTTTGGAAAAAAGTATTCGGTCTTCAAATAATTTCTTAAAGTGACAAACAATTAATCAACCTCTTTCATAATTAAACAATTTCCTTGCGATGTGGTAGTCCGTTCTTGAAATCATCTTATTTAAGTAAAACTTAGTCATCAACAAAATTATAAACTATATCAGCGCTTATCAGCATGGTGATACCCAATCCATCAAACTGAGCCAAATAATCTGTATAATACCTAAATGCAGTTATGATAATATTTTAACAGATAAAGCAAGTCCTAACCCGCCCGCACAAGATCATCAGGCCCTTAAAATGGAAAACGGAACCAACAAGACAAAACTAAAAAAACTCTGGCACTCTCACGGCGAAACAATCCTCTTTCTCCTGCTCCTCACCATCTTTATCGCCTACGCCACCTATCTCGCCCTGAACCTCAAGGGCGGCATCATCCCCGACGGTACGGTCCACTATAATTTATCCAAGCACTTTGCCACCACCCTGGGCATCCCCGAAGACAATGTTGAGGCGATTTACGTCAAGGGCGTTTACATCAAGCAAAACCCCTTCCTCTATTACTGGATCAACGGCAGTGTCATCAACGTCTTCAAGCACCTCTTCAAGCCCCAAACCGAAGCCCCCATCTGGTACGCCCTGCGCATGCTCAGCGTGCTGTATGCGGCGGGTACGGTCTGCTTTGCTTATCTCCTTTCAAAGGAATTCATCACCCAAAAATGGTGGCGCTTACTGCCCGTCTTCCTGCTGACGAATACGCTGATGTTCGTGTTTATATCGGGCGGAATCAATTACGACAACCTGGTGAACCTGTTGTGCACGGCAGGTCTGTACTTCCTGGCGCGCGTATTAAACCATAAAGCATTTCTGCCCAACAGCCTGGCGTGGATGATCAGCATCGCCCTGGGCACCTTAACCAAGTACACCGTCCTGCCCCTGGCATTAGCGATGGGTATTGCCTGGCTCATTTTCCTGGTCAAGAATCGGGAGTCGATCCTCCCGATCAAAATCCAGGGATGGGCGCAATGGGCACTGCTCACCCTGTTTACCCTGCTGGCTGCCGGCAACCTGGCGATCTACGGCGTCAACCTGGTCAAACATCAAGCCATCCTGCCGCCCTGCGAATCGATCCTGACGCAAGAACAATGTGCCCTGAGCGTGTTTGAGGTGCGTTTGGAAAGCATTGGCCTGGAACAGAAATTGACACTCATTGAAAGCATCCGGCAGGGTTATCCAGACCCAATCCGCTATTTCTTCACATTGTGGCTGCCAACCCTGATCATGCGCATTTACGGCATTTTGGGTTTTCGCACCTACTATCCTCAAACGGTGCAAATCGCACACATGGTCCTGTTCTACAGCGTCCTGCTGATTGCCATCCTTTTTTATCGGGATTTCAACCTCAAAATCCTCAGCTTTTTGGGCATCCTGGTTTTTTATGGTTTGACCCTGTTCTTGAAAAATTACGATTTTGAGCTGACCTTCGGGTTCAGAACCATTGCCCTGCAGGGGCGCTATATCTTCCCGGTGATTACCATCGCTTATATCGCTCTCACAAAGGTCCTGCTGTCAATCCCCATAAAACGCATCCGCATCCCCATTTTGTTTGTCATCTTAGGCCTTTATTTTGTCACCGGTCCATTGACCTTCATCCTGCGTTATAAGGCCATCTTTTTAGACTGGTTTAAACCTTAGCAAATCTTTGTCGGGTTTCGCGGTTAATCTTTCGTAAAGGATTTCCACCCGGAAAGAACGATGAACCAGAAAAACAGCGTCAGCATGGTGACGCCCCGATCGAGCAGCGCCAGCTGCATGATCCCCCCTTCTGTCAAGCCCAGTACGTCCGAGGTGAGGAAAAAAATCCCCTCCCGCACCCCCAGCGCCCCAGGCGTCAGGCTGACCAGCAGTGACACCCCTGAGAGGCAATTATAAAGCAGCACCGCCAGGGGATTTCCGCCAAGCCCCAATGCGGAAAATTGCAATCCAAATAGGGCAGCCATTACCCCAAGATTGATCACTGTGATCAAGACTAAATTCAGCAGCAGCCCCTTATCCCCCGAAATCCTCGCCCACCCCTCAAGAATTCGGTGAAGCACCTGGCGCGCTTTGTTCATCAGCGTAAATCTCGACAGTTTATCTGGATCAATCCTTATCCTCACCAGGGCTAATACCAGCATTGCAGTGAAAAGCAGCCCGAAAAACAAAAACAGCAAAAGGGGGACAGATGCCATGCTGCGGTGGATCAAGAACAGTGTTATCAATGCAAAGAAGGCATTCACACCAAAAATGATGATGTAATTGCCGTACAGTGAAGAGACGAAGTGCGCATAAGGGAAGTTCAGGGTTTTCTTCAGGTAAACCGAGCGAATCACTGCGCCGCCCTGCATGGGGATGAAATTGTTCCCGAAGGATGAGATGGTTGAAATGTAGAAGGATTCAAGCGTTTTTATTTGGTGACCAAAGCTTTTGAGAATGTTCAAAATAAATAAGCCGTTCAGGAAAAAATGAAGGCTGTTAAGGGCGAATAAAGCCAAAACGATGTGCAGGGGGGTACTGAATACGGCTGAAAAATCCGACCGGTTGTTGATGAAGTAAAAAACAAAAAACAAGATGACCAGTATCGTCAGTAGGATTTTGATGAGATTCCAGGAACCCTTAAGAAATTTCATATTTTGCCAGTTGATCCCCCATCAATGCGCCTCTCGCACAGATCCTCAAATTGGATCGAGGCTGAATCCCTGACAACCGCAATCGACTTTTCAAGCTGGCTTTTGATCTGCTCCCGATCTTGCCAGAATCCCCGAAATAAGGAAAGGGTTTGATCCAGTCCGGCTTCGTAATTGATGGCGTAGCCGTCCATGCCAAAATCAGCCAGGGTCTCACGGTATTTGTGGGACCAGCCGATCACCATGGTGGGCACGCACAGGGATAAACCCGCCACCATGCCGTGGAAGCGCGAGGTCACCAGGGCGTCCGTCTTTCCAACCAGGCTGCGGACGCCGCGGGCGTTGATGTCAAAGTCCACCCAGAGGAGCTTCTTCATGATTTCGGGAGGCAGGTCGCGAGCTGCCCGATCACGCAGGGCTACAATCACGACCAGGTCGTTGTTCATCACCTTGCTCGAGCTGGCACGGGATGCGTTGGGCAGCACCACCACATGGCTCTCCTCCCGGCAGGCAGCGGCGATGATTGCCAGCAGCTTAGCTGCGTAATCACCCGCCT
Organism: Anaerolineaceae bacterium; assembly: GCA_016841525.1. Classification (GTDB taxonomy): domain Bacteria; phylum Chloroflexota; class Anaerolineae; order Anaerolineales; family Anaerolineaceae; genus Brevifilum. Next base: position 107,800 of record JAENYZ010000002.1, on the reverse strand, counting down.
CCCCCGCTGAGCGGTTGAAGACCAGCGAGCTGGGGATGATACTGAGGATGCCTGCATCGTCATCACGGCGCTCATCCAGCTTTACCGTCAGTTCAGAAAGTTTATACTCGTTCTCCTCGGAAAGGCTGTCCTCAGGCTGGAATAAGAAGGCGATGTCTGCGGCACGCTCAAATTTTTCCCGATGCAAATTGAGCGTTCTCAAATGCTCAGCGGTGATCTCACCTCGTGCAAAGACTCGATCGCATTTTGGCAGGAAATGCCGTGCCAGAATGCGGTTGACCGGCTGCTCAAAGGGCCCCATTGCCTGGGAGAGTTTGACCACCGGTACGTCTAAAAGCATAGCAGGCCAGATCGAAAAGACATTGTACAGCAGCTGAAGCGTCCGCCCGTCTGAGAAGGTGATCCCACCCATGTCGAGCAGGCAGCAGGACGCCTTCATGCGCGCCAGGCTTTCCGGCAGCGGGAGCTTGACCCCAAGCAGGGAAAGCAATTTGTGCAGCACTGCCAGGGGAAAATAGATCAGCCCGAAGGCAAGGGGCTTGCCGCTCAGGAAGCGGATGTTCTCATTCGAAACCAGCAGAGGATCTCGCTCGGGGTAGATGGTGTAGACGTTGAAAACCGTATCGGGCCCGACTTTCCGGATTTGGGCGATGGTTGTCACCAGCATGGCTTCTGCGCCGCGATTACCCCAAATCGACCCGCCAACAATGGCTACTTCTCGATGTTTTTCCATCTCAGAGAACTTCCAATCCTTTAATAAAGTATAAATACAGCCTGACCAGGGGTTTGGGCATCCACATGACCAGCTTTTTGCCCCAATATTTTTCCGTGAGCTTATGGTTGAACATGAGAAGGAACGCCACCAGGAAGTCCACCAGGCGCACCTTCTCCCCAACCTCGTCTTTGATCTTTTCCCCAAGCAATTTTCCAGCTTTTGCCCGGGCAGAGATATTGTAATGGATTTTCAATGAACGGGATTGACTCTCGACAATTTCATTGATAGCCTGCCCCTCTGTGACGAGGGCATCGCCAACCACTGCAGACTCGATGATTGCCTGGCCGCGCGCTGTTTTTGTGATCACACCTGAATGTTTGATGGGCTCATTCTTCATTCGCTGCAGCCACACATCCCCAACGGCAATGTCACTGAAATAACCGGTATGGTCGCAGCAGTGTAGGCATTTGCGGGCGGAAAAAAAGTGCAAATTCTGGTAATCGCTGAAGACGGAAAAGGGACGCACCACCGGCTCATGCCCCTGGTAGGTTGCCGTCAACTGCCCCCGCCAATGACCAGCGCGGTATCGGAAGTCTGTTAACTCAGCCCCTGGTTCCGGGCGCAGTTTATCAACGATGTAAGTGGTCAGATCCGGCGTGGAGAGGTGCCCGCAGAACAAAGTGATCACGCATTTGACTTTGTCTCTCACCGCCGGGTGTTTTTGAAAGAATAAATGAAGCAGCCTGGCATCACAGGGCAGGCAGACCACCGCCAGACTGCCGTCAGAGGCATTGATCAGGGGTAGAGCTTCAAAGCTAAAGCGGGTTGTGATGTATTTGCTTCCCTGGGAAGCTTTGAGGTCTTGCAAACTTTTGGCAATATAGAATTCAGACTGCACGCTTCCATCAACAAGCTTTGACCTGCAGACCAGTGCGCCTTCAACAGCACCTGTTTTGAGAAGATGCCAGAGCAGGGCTGTCACCACACCGCCGGATGCCGCGCGGTCACGCAATGCTTCATCACGGGCATAGGCAAAATAAGCGCTGTGATAAGTGCCGATAAATTTCTTTATCTGCGCATCATCCCAATTTTCTTTAAGGAGCTTGTCGACAAATTTATTCAGGGTCACTGTTTATTCCAAAGAGAGGTCAGGATTTCGATCTTTAACTTTTGTCGAAGCGGCGCTTTTTCTCAAGATAAAGGATCTTCTCCTGGGTTTGGCGCACCTTGACAAACATATCCGCCAGAAGCCCCACCACCCAGAACAAAATCCCCAATGAGACAAAATAGATGCCGGTGAAACCGACGAATTTATAAGGCGTGAATTTGCCAATCCGGATATAGATCGCCAGCATCACAAGGCCGAATATAATCCCGAGGATAAAGCTGATCAGGCCAAGCCAGCCAAAAAAGCGCAGGGGTTTGTAATCGCGGTAGGCGCGAAAGATGATCTTGCTGGTACGGACGAAGTATTTCAGCAGGTTATCGGCGACGCGGGATTCCCGATCGGGGAAGTACGTCACAGCCACAGGGACGTTTTTGATGGTCAGTCCCTTGTCTGCCAGGTCGATGAAGGTCTCCTGGGTGTAGGTGAACTGGCCGGCCAGGTTGAGCTGCAGCATAGCCTCACGGGAGTAGGCGCGGAAGCCGCAGCTGACGTCCTGGAAGCGCTGCCCGGTGAGCATGCTGATAAAGCGGGACATGCCCTTATTACCCCAGAATTTTATTTTGGACATATGCTGTGGTTTTTGCGGGTTCCCCACTTCGTCGCTGAATCGGTCACCGACCACAAAATCCGCTTTGCCTGCCAAAATGGGATCGATCAGCAGGGGGATCTCCGCCGGTGAGAACTGGCCGTCGGCATCAATGTTGACCATGATGTCCGCACCCAGCTCCAGGGCTTTTTCCAGGCCGGTTGTGAAGGCGCGGCCAACACCACGGTTGTGGGCATGTGAAACCACGATTGCCCCAGCCGTTTCTGCAATGGCAGCGGTCTGGTCGGTGGAGCCATCATCCACCACGAGCACGTCCACCACGTCAATCCCGGGGAAGGATTGGGGGATGGCGTTTAGCACACCAGCGATGGTGCTCGCCTCGTTATAGGCGGGGATCAGGATCACCAGGCGCATTCTTCAATATCTTTCATGTCGGTGATTGGCATGGGTCAATTATAACGCGAAATGGGGGTCCATTATTGGCCATAATTTAAAATGGCAGGAGGATGATCCCATTCCACAATATTGGAAATAGACTCAACATTTTCCCTCATCAGTCAGCTTGCAGCTGACAGCTTCTCCTGGAACGCAGCGGAACACCTTTAGGTGCTAGGAGAAGCCTTAAAACAAGCCTTCACTTGGGGGAAGGTGGCAAACCAAAGGTATGACGGCCTGCCCTGAGGAGGTACGAAGTGAGGGATGAGGGAAATAGCATATTGGACTTAAATTGATTAAGTGCAAAATTTTACTTTTTTAATAATAATATTTAATCCAACAATGTTTTCTTAATGGCGTTGTTGATTTAGGAATTGTAGATTAAAAGACCCTCATCAGTTAGCTTGCAGCTGACAGCTTCTCCTGGAACGCAGCGGAACACCTTTAGGTGCTAGGAGTAGCCTTAATACAAGCCTTCCCTTGGGGGAAGGTGGCACGCCTAAGGCGTGACGAATGAGGGATGAGGGCTATTTATAGCGAATTTATCCGAAACTTATCTGATCTGACTAGTTGAGCAAATGTTAAATAACAAACATCTAAAACAACAGCGGGGTAAAATGCGCATCATAGCCTACATGATACCAGCTACCATCTACCAACTACCATCTACACCCCCCCCCTAGCCCCCCGTGAGCGCTCGAAGAGTTCTTTGCACGGGAATCTTGGCTTTCAACTTCAAAGTCCCCGAGCGAAGCGAGTGGGATCAACTTTCAGCTCGTTCGCTACCAACTACCAACCACCAGCTACCATCTCCATGATATACTTCTACCCATGAACTTTTTACTTGCTGTAATTGCTGGATTTGTATGCGGGATGCTGATCAACTACCTCGCTGACGTGCTGCCCCAAACCCGCCGCCTGACGCGCCCCACATGCCCTGAATGTGAGCGGGCATACACGATCAAAGATTACTTGCTCCTGCAAAGCTGTGCTGGATGCGGTCGAACGCGCGGTGCCCGGACCTTCGTCGTCCTGGTCCTGGCAATCCTGTGCAGCTTAGCGCTTCAATTTTTCCCCTTCGCCAATCTCAACTTCTGGGCAACCCTACCGCTGATGGTCTTCCTGGGGACGCTTGTTGTGATCGACATGGAACACCGCCTGGTGCTGACGGAGACCAGCCTGTTTGGGCTGGTTTTGTGCCTGGTCTACGGAGTCATCCTGCGGGGTTTGGGCAAGACCCTGCTGGGCGGTCTGGGCGGACTGCTGATCATGCTCGCTTTCTTCTTCACGGGCATGTTGTTTTCAAAGATCATCGGGAAACTGCGGGGAAAGAACATCAAAGAGGTCGCCTTCGGTTTCGGCGATGTGGCTGCTGGCACCTTCCTGGGCTTGTTGACCGGCTGGCCGGGCATCATCGGCGCGATCATCCTGGCGATCCTGATCTTTGCTGCCTTTTCAATCGTGCTGCTGCTGGGTTTGATCCTCTCAAAGAAATACCGCGCCTTTGCCAGCGCACAGCCCTTCGTACCCTTTTTGATTTTGGGTACCATTGTGATATTCTATTTGTGAGATAATTGGAATGGTTAAAACAAAGAGTTTTCAAAATTAATACACGCTTCACTAACCCCAAATCAGGCAAATTTAATATAATCACAAAAGAACCAAACAAGGTCCGTCTTAACAGCAACTTTCCCCCCGCAGGCGGGGGGTTAGTGGGGTTAGGGGGGTTATGCCAAGTAACAGGGCTAACCTACTCAAAACATTTCATCTAGATTGCCATGTCAGCCTGACGACCTCCCTCCAACGACGAAAAACAAAGCATGAGCTGCCTGTCGGCAGCTTGTCACGTTGCAAACGTAACCGACAAAAAAACCTTCACATTCACGAAGGTGTCATTATTATAAGCCTCCAACCGGAAGTCCTACCTGGAGCACAACGGCACCACCAGCGTTTGAGACGGAGGGTGAACATCAGAGAAAGCACCTGGGAGATTGCTTCTCTTCGATCGCAATGACAAAATTTAAATAAAAAAAGCGGGCGACCGGAGGTGCTACCTGAAGTACAGCGGAACCCCCAAAGCGAAGCGGAGGTGGGCAATGGGGTATTCGTACCGGCATATTTAAATAAAAAAAAAGCGGGCGACCGGATTCGAACCGGCGAATGTCAGCTTGGAAGGCTGATGCCTTACCACTTGGCGACGCCCGCACAGAACTTATTTTACGTTAATCAGTGCCTTTGGTCAATAAGATTTTTATATCCGATTACCCTGTGAGAAAATGCGTTATGATTATTGAAACAAATCCGGGAGAACTTTATGAAAAAGTGGATCAACAAACACATTTTTATTGTTTACATTATGATCGCCTTTGGCATTTCATGGGTTGGCTGGTTCATTCTGATTCTTTCAGACACTGAGTCGTCCTTTTTTAATCCCTGGAAGTTACTTGCTGCCTTTGGCCCCAGCATCGCTGGTTTGATCGTGATTGCCCTTCATTCCGGAAAGACAAGCTTGATAAAAATTTGGCATAGCCTGATAAATTTGAGGGGGATTCGGTGGCACTGGTACCTGGTCAGCTTGATCATCCCTCCAGCCATCATGCTGGCAGCCCTGGGCATCCACATTGCAATGGGGGGCAGTGGGCTTTCATTTAATGACCCTGCAGAAATTTACAGAGTGATCCCAATATTTTTCCTTGTTCTAATTTTCAGTGTTTTGGGTGAAGAAATCGGATGGCGAGGTTTCGCCCTTCCCTGGCTCCAAAAAAGATTCACAGCCCTTCAAAGCAGCCTGATCCTGGGCCTGATATGGTCTGTGTGGCACCTGCCTCTGTTCTGGATCCCGGGGGATTTTCACCAACAATTACCCCTAATGTGGTTCCTGATCCAAACAGTGTCCATCACTATTCTTTATACGTGGATATTTAACGCTACAAAAGGGAGCTTGCTGATCATCCTCTTGCTGCACACCGCCAGTAATACCGCTTTTGGTGTTTTGCCAATGCTGCCTGAGGCCGCAAGCGGCTCTTTACGCCCTGCTTGGATACTCAATATCCTGCTTGTTATCGCCGCCAGCCTGGTGATCATCCTGAACGGATCTGGCACATTGGCAAAGCATAAGCCCAGACAAACATTCAATTAAGAAAAGTTTGATCTCCTAAAACCTTGGAAATTATTCACCTTTCAGTGCTTTCCCCAGCAGTTCCCGGGTCACTCCTGGGTCGGCTTTGCCTTTGGTTTCGCGCATGACCTGCCCCATGAACCAGCCAAACAAGCCTTCCTTGCCGCCCCGGTAACTGGCCAGCTCCTCCGGGCTCGCAGCCAGCACCTTATCGATCGCCGCCTGCAGAGCAGAATCATCGCTGACCTGTGCTAATCCTTCTTCCGCCACAATGTCCCCGGGTGCCTTGCCGCTTTCCTGCACCTTAGCCAGCACGGACTTGCCCGTCGCATTGTTGATCGTCCCCTTATCCACCATTTTGATCACTTCAGCTAAATGCTCCGGCAGCAGTACCAGTTTGTCCGCGCTGACGCCCAGCTCGTTCAGCATCCTGAGGATTTCATTCATGATCCAGTTAGAAACAATCTTCGGGTCGCCGCCGTAAGCTTCAACAGCAGACTCATAATAATCTGAAAGCGGTCGATCCCCGGTAAGGATATCCGCATCATATTCAGGCAGTTCATAATCACGCTTAAAACGGGCACGCCGTTCAAGGGGGAGTTCAGGCAGTTCAGCCAGGACGCCATCTCGCCAATCTTCGCTCAGTTCCAATGGAAGCAGGTCCGGCTCACGGAAGTAACGGTAATCCGCAATGGTTTCCTTAGAGCGCATCTTGGTCAGGCGCTGCTGGGCATCATCCCAATCCAGGGTCCATGATTCCACACTGCCGCCCGATTCAACCAGCTCAATCTGGCGTTCGACCTCTTTGTTGATGGCAGCACGCACCGCTTCAATCGAGTTCACATTTTTGATCTCGCTTTTGGGATTCAAGCCGGTATAACCAACCGGACGAATGGAAACGTTGGCATCACAGCGCAAGTGACCCTTTTCCATATCCGCTTCGGAAACGCCCAGCCAGCGTAATAACTGCCTTAATCGGATCAGGTATTGCGCGGCTTCATCCGCAGAGCGCAAGTCCGGTCCGGTGACCATTTCCACCAGGGGCACGCCGCAGCGGTTGAAGTCCACAAAGCGCCGTCCATCCTCATATTTGGTCTTGCCGGCATCCTCTTCCAGGTGCAGTTTTTCGATGTGCACGCGACGCACTGATCCATCGGGCATTGGCAGGTCCATATAGCCGCCATTTCCCAGTGCCATGTCATACTGCGAAATCTGGTAACCCTTGGGCAAATCAGGATAAAAATAATTCTTGCGATCAAAATGCGATGTCAGGCGAATTTCCGAATGCATGGCAGCAGCCAGGAGCGCACCTTTGTGCACAGCCGCCTCGTTCAAAACCGGCAGCACACCGGGTAAGCCAGAACACACCGGGCAAATATTGGTATTCGGGGGCTGCTCCCAGGAATCCGCTTTGCAGCTGCAAAAAATTTTGGTGGTCGTGTTAAGTTGGATGTGGGTTTCAAGCCCAATCACAGTTTCGTAGTCTGTCATATTTTTTTATCCTTTAGAAAGTGCCGAATCTTTTTGCAGAACTCTCTCAACCCAATTCCCCAGAAGGGGGTAACGCCATGCTTTGCCAGTAAAGGCATAAACTGCTGGAATGAAGTTGACCAGATGAAGGCTGATCACAATCAGCGCTATAATGCTCAATCCTACCAGTATGATCATGATCATAAAAATAGTAAGGAAGAAGTAGATTGTTGGGGAGTCTGGTTCAAGCGTATCAGCAATCACGTTTGTTCCAATAAATGCCCCTGCTCCCATTACTATCATCAGAGCTATTTGGGATGCCAGTAATAATGCTGTTACAAAGCTGATTATTCCAGAATAAATTGCTGCTTGCAGCGCATGAAATTTTACATAGGGTGATTCATCCTTCTTCAACAGCCAGATAATAACAGCAGGAATGAAGCCCAATAAATAGGCAAAGCCTGCAAGTAATTTCTCATCTGATGATCGCTCCTGGCTGCTTTTTTCCATCAAATCATTCCACGAATTTCATGACCTGGGGTTTGATCTTGCGCCAATCAGCATCATCTGTCGCCTGTTCGAAGGCATTCCCAACCTGGAACAGGGTATCTTCCCTGTAATCGGGTGCCTGGAACTGGATCCCAATCGGCAATCCCTCAGATGAAATCCCACCGGGGATTGAAATAGCCGGGATGCCGGCATGATTGGCAGGGACGGTTAGCTGGTCGGCATACTGCATCAACACCGTATCGCCGTAGACATCTCCCAGCTTAAAGGCTGTGGTGGGAGTGGTAGGGGTCAGCAGGGCATCCAGACGATAAGCCCCTTGTGGATCAAATGCAGCTTCAAAATCAGAACGGATTTTACTGCGCACCTTTAATGCTCGCTGGTAATACTGCTCGCTGTATTGGGCGGCACTGACGTACATGCCCATCAAAATTCGCAATTTCGGCTGTAAACCAAAACCTTCCGCCCTTGTCTTGCGGTACATCTCGCGCAAATCCGAGAACTCGCTTTGTGTTCGATAGCCGTATTTAACACCATCAAAACGATGCAGGTTGGAAGCAGCTTCCACGCGGCTAATGACAAAATAAGTCGGGATTCCATAGGACATGTTGGGCATGGGGACGTTTTCGACGATCTCCGCACCCTGGTCAGCCAAAGCCTGTGCCGCGTTCAGGATCGCGTCGCGAATCTCTTTCGGTAAATCCGCCACCACGACCTCCCCGGTTTGCAGATCGGGATAGGGGATGCGCATATAATCCGGAGAAATACCGATGCGCAAACCCCTGACATCCTTATCCAAACTGGAAAGATAATCCGGTACTGGCAAGGTTGCGGCTGTACTGTCACGTCGGTCTTCACCAGCCATAACCGACAGCATCAAGGCTGCATCGCCCACATTTCGGGCAACTGGACCCGGGCAATCCAAAGAGGAGCCGAAGGCGATCAAGCCGTAACGGGACACACGCCCATAGGTTGGCTTTAGTCCCACCACGCCGCAAAAAGCTGCCGGTTGGCGGATTGAGCCGCCGGTATCCGTGCCGATAGAAAGCAGCCCCTCCCCTGCTGCAACAGCAGCTGCCGATCCGCCCGAAGAACCCCCTGGAACATAATCTGTATGCCAGGGATTGCGGGTTGCGGGTTGAAAAGCCGATGATTCCGAGGATGAGCCGTAGGTAAATTCATCCAGGTTAACTTTGCCAAGTGTGATCGCCCCTGCCGCTTCCAGCCTTTCCACAGGCGTGGCAGTGTACGGAGCAACGAAGTTGGCTAATATCCGTGATGCAGCTGTTGATGGCGTACCTTTGATACAAAAGATGTCCTTAACAGTAATCGGAACACCTGCCAGAGGCCCCGGGTCTTCGCCCTCGCTAACGCTTCTGTCCACATCCTGAGCTTGCTGATAGGCACGGTCCTTTGTCAGTGTGATAAAGGCATGCACCTTGCTTTTATCTTCATCACTGATTTCGCCATAATCCAGCGCACCAGGGCGGCCGTCAACCGCGCTGATCCGTTCAAAAGCATCCTCCAAAACCGTCACAGCCGAGAGTTCACCTCGCCTGACCTTTTCAGCGACGTTTCGTGCAGTTTTATCCATAAGTGACATGGTGTTTATTCCAATTCTGTGTGGGGAATATCAGGGACAATAAAATAGCGATCCTCAACCTGGGGAGCCTGAGCCAGGATCTCATCCGGATTATCGCAGGGTACCCAAAGGTCTTCCCTAAGAGAAGGGCTGTTTTGATCGGTATAAGGTACACCATGTGATGCAGGGGGCACATCCTCTTCCAGTGGCACTGCTGCAAGCTGGTGGATCGCCTTTAACTGGTTATTCAGTTCCCGGCGCAGGTACTTGGCTTCTTTAGGATCAAAGGCAAAAGCTGCCAGGTCAACCAGGTGCTCAAATAATTCAGGGGTGATTTCGTCGGTCATGAGTGTTTTCTTCCATTCAAATAGACGTGGTCTTCATCATCATTCTAAAGATATATGATACCTTAAACTCACCCTAAATGGCGGTAGCGTGTCTGAAATACCCGGATTCTTTTTCTTACCCTTTCATGAACTCAAATTTATTCAATAAGAAAACTGGTTCACGAATTTTATTATCTTCACAAATATTCCCCCAACGCCTTCAGCAGCGCCTCTGCATCCAGTAAATCTGCCGTATCAAACCCCTCTGAAAACCAGCTGTAAACCTCGCCCAGGGTCTGATGGGCTTCTGCAAACTGGCCTTGCATTTCCCACAAGCGTGCCAAATCGGTTGCTACCCGTAGTTCAAAGGTTTTCGCCTTTTGCTCACCCGCTATCCGCATTGCTTCCAAATAGCTTATTTCAGCTGCTTTCATGTCACCGGTGTTTTGCAACAGCTTGCCCTTGACCCGCAGCATTTCAGCCTGGTAAAAACACTCTTCTAAATCTTCGATTAATGCCTCTGCCTCCTGGATGGTTTGTGCTGCCTGATCCCATTGTCCATCATCAACGTACGCTTCTGCCAGGATAATTAACCGCATAGAAAGCTGTGATATGGTCCCGCAAGCCTGGTAGGCTTCAATACCCTGACACATACAACAAATCCCAGTTTTTAGCGCACCTTTTTGGACATCATACAAGCCTGATAAGAATTCAAAATCTGCATTATGAAGCGCCATCGGTGTTTTTTCCATCAGCTTTCTGAAAGACTCAAAAAGGTCATCAATTTCGTCTGTTTCACCGATCAGCAGGCGTAAAAACCCGATAATATCCAGGGCAAACATCAGGTTACCCGGGTCATCCAGGAAATAGCCCAAATCAATAGCTTCTTGGCCGCGATTCAACGCTTGTTCAGGGAAACCCAGCATCCACAATGTCCAGGATGACCAAAGGCGGCATGCGACACCTGCATCAATCCCGTAAGATTTTCGAAATTCACCATGCACCTGTGGATCGTAGAAATTAACCATCATTTCCAGATGGAACAAGGCTTCTTCAAACTTTCCCAACCACAAAAAGTTAAAACCGTACCCCCAATTGACAAGCCGGATAAGCAGCTCATCTTCGTTTCTCCTGGCTAAAAGTTCGCCTTCTTGAAGCATAGCCAGGGCTTTTTCGTACTGCCCCCGCATTTGGTAATAAGCGCCAATTGCGTGGAAAATGGGGAACATGTCTACGTTCAAGGGAATGCGTTTGAGAAGCGACGCCATCCTGTCATTAATCAATCGCATCTCCTCTGAAGCAAAACCACAAGCAAACATCAATGGGGTACTTAAGCGCAGCAAGAGATCAAATTCTCGTTTATCCCTGTCCATTGACCGCGGTTCTTCTTCAAGCAGTGAGAGGGCTTTCTTAAAATGGCTGATGGCGTCCTCATAAGATGAGAATTCAATCGCCCTTCTGCCCGCAAGTTCGTAATAATCAATGGCTTTACCATTCAGTCCTGCCAATTCAAAATGGATCGCCAGGGGCACAGACAGCTCTTCCAGCCCCCCAGCATAGCGTTCTTCGATCGCCTTGCCAACAACCTCATGCAATTCAACGCGCTCAACTGTATCCAAATGATCGTACAGATATTTCTGAAAAAGAATATGGCGGAAACGATAGCGAGACAGGCGTCCTCCATCAATCCGCTGACTGCTGTTCGCCTGGACCAACCTAAATTGATGATCGAGTTCCTCGCGAATCCTGGTTAACATGTCTTCCTCGTCGATCTTAAGAATATCTGCAAGGACCTCTGCAGTAAATCGTTCGCCTTCAACACTGGCTGTTTTTAGAAGATGCAATAAGTCATCAGAAAGATGGCAAAGGCGTTCTTCAATTGCAGCTTCAATCCGGGATGGCAGGTGGTCCCAATCCAGGGATTTCGAAACCATCCATACCCCAGCCTCATTTTTGATCAGGTGCCCCCTTTGCTTCATATCAAACAACATCTCAACCGTATAAAGCGGATGACTGTGCGTGTAATAGTATAAATCGTCCCGAAAATCATCCCCTAATTGATTTGGCTCCTGGTCAAGATAGGCATCAATGAAACCTCGATCTGTGATTTCATCCAGATCAATCAAGATATCACCACATTGAAGTCTGAGTTCGTTGACCATATCTGCCAGTGACAGGGACGCAGCATCAACACCCAATGTGCTTTTAACAGGTCGGAATGCACCAACCAGCAGGATGTGTGTATTGGATAATTGGCGTGAGAGATGAAAGAATAAATCCAGAGAGGATTGATCCGCCCATTGGAGGTCATCCACAAATATTAGCAGGGGCACATGATGAGAAATCTCATTCAAAACGTGACTATACTGTTGGATGAGGTCTTCCCCGGTAATAGGATGTCTTTCAGACTTCGGATCGACCAAGTCTGTCAATTGGGACAACCAGGCAGGTTCCTCCCGAAGGACAAAAGAAACTCGCTGCAAAAGAGAAGACCCGGATACAAATGTCCCAATCAGTTCGGGTCCTTGTTGAACCAATGCCCGGGCACAGGGTGCAGTCAAGTGCCACATACGGCGAGCATGGTCATGAGAGATGGCGCCAGCCTCCCAGCGATGTTCCACCTGACCGGATAACATTTCCAGGATTTCTCTGAATGGTAAATAAGGATCGCCAGAGCCAAAGTAGGCCTGGCTGTTGCCCCAGGCGGCTGCCACTTGTGGATAGATTTCCAACGCACCACGGATAAATTCCTGCACAAGAGCAGTTTTCCCCTGACCAGGGCTGCCGGTGACTAACAAAAGCTCCCCCTGACCTTCCAAAGCCTGGTTCAAAGCCTGGGACATTTGGTTTAAGGGTTCCTGACGACTGACGAATTGTGGGCGTTCAACGGGCAAATTGGGCGATCGAAGGAAAAAAGCAGGTGGGGTGGGCGGCGCGGGGAGTTGTTCTTCACAAATTGCTTGATAAAGTTTTACCGTATCAGGGCTGGGCGGAATATCCAGATCATCTTTCAGGGCTTTACTACAGCTTTTATACTGGGCGATTGCTGCGCTTCGCTGACCTGAAAAGTTCAGGCATCGCATGATCAGGCGATGTACCTCTTCGCGCCACGGGTCCAATGCGATTTGCCGCTGTGCACATCCAATAGCCTGCCCAAATTCCCCAATCAATTCATAATAACTCGCCAGGCGATTAAGTACCTCGTATGCCAGACGATCAAAACGCTCACGATTCAAGACCATCCATTCTTCAAATGGGATGCTGTCAGGAATTGAAAAGCCTTCCATGAACCGCCCTTGATATAAATCTGCCGCATTCATCAGACTCACAAAATCAAGAGGATTCTGCTGTGAAAGAGTGGATTGCACTTCAAATTCGGCCACATCAAGATGATAATGGCTGTGAGGATTGAATTGAACAGTTTGGGGTGTGATCAGCAGGTAAGGCGGTTGAGTGGACCGATCCCACAGTACTTTCCTGAGATTGGATAAGCAATAACGCAGGTTTGAAAGGGCATTGGTTTCCGGAATTTCAGGCCATAAGAAGGCTGCTAATTTTCTGCGCTGATGTGGACGGCTTGACTCTAAAACCAGGTAGGCAAATAAGGCGCGCACCTTGTTCGATCCAAAATTCGTCAGTGGTTGGTCACCCCGCATGAGCTGCATTGAACCAAGCAAACATACATTAAGCTGGTTCATCCCTACCTCGCTGGTTGCGCAAAAAAAAATTTCCGCACTAACAATTACATTATACAAAAATCTATTGTTAAAACAAAATTATTTTGGCAGAATTTATCACGTTTTCCTCACGCTAATAATGTAAGCTCTAATCAGGTTGAAGTCAGCAAGACTTCTCAGCCAAATTAAATCAACCCAGTAGCATAAAGGAGAAAAAATGAAGATAAAATATTTGATTTTTCTTGTTTTAGGGATCTTGACAATGATGCCAGGTTGCACAACAGCAGAAGCACTCGGCGTGGAAAACGAATGGCGGCTTGCTCACTCCGGAAAAGGTAAACAATGGGAAACCAATGCTGAAATTGTCTTTGAGCCTGGTGACAAATGTTCATTGACTATCTATAAAGATGCCTCCAGAGGCTCCTTCGCTTACAAAGTTCTTGTAAAGGATGACACCTATGATAATTATATGATCGCCATTGACACATTGGATGAAGGTTACACAATCGAAGATTTAAAAGCACATACGAGCCCAAGTGTCGCTCCGAGTTTTGCCCATCTCAAAAGGTATGATGTCTTCGACCCGGGGAGCACCACCTTCTTGGGTGGATCTATCAACATTGATGAGGGTGAACTTTACTTCACCTGTATGGTTCAGGGAGGGGATGAACATAAAATCATTGACGTTATAGGATCACTAAAAGTGCATTAATCTTCATCTACCTCCAGCTAAATTGAAGAACGATATGACAGAAATGCTCAAATTGTTGACCCCTCGAGACAAGAAAAAATTGATCAGGAAGCACAGCCTCAGGCTTCCTGATCAATAAAATTGCCAGATAAAAGCAATCCCCTTGCTTTTATGAAACAAATTTCATAAACAGCCCTAAAAGGGATCAGCTTCCTAAAATATCAATTAAGCCAATTGTGTATTTGTGGAATTCAGGAACATAAATTTGAGGAGATCCTTATGGAAAAAATTACCTATCACTCATTTCTTCTCAAACTGTGGCTTGTAAAACAAAACGGAAAATTATCCTGGTTAGCTTCCTTAGAGGACCCCCATACCGGTGAACAAACGCATTTTAACTGTTTTGAAGATCTGTCTATATTCTTTCAGCAATTAAAAAAAGACCTTGAAAACACCCTCAAAACCCCTTGAGCTGCAGTTAACACATGCAATTGTCGACAAACAATTCCAGAGTTTTCACCTGAAGACTCCGTGGGAATTCCAGAACAATTAAAACGGTCTTGCAGCTTTGTTAATACCTCCGTATTTTCCTCCAACATTCCGTTCGACAAAAACACACCAGGCTGGGCGAATGCCCAGCCTGATACTTTTTTTGGATAACGCTCCCTATTTGGTAATTCGTTTTGCTTTATCAGCGCAAGAGCAGCGGCAGGAATAACTTAGAACCTCTCACGCCGTAATAATAACTGGAAGCCACCAGGGATGAGATTTCCTCTTCAGTCGGTATAAAGACACCGGTTGCCTGTGCGGTATTGCTGTATTGACCCTCCTCAACTTCACCGCTGGCAGAACAGGTGATGGTTTCATTCCCTTCAAGGCCATCCTTTTCGCAAGCCACCACCCCCACCGGGTTATCGCTGACACTGAGGTCTGCAACAGGCGCGTTGCTTTCATTTATTACTTCATAAGTCCATGTCACGCTGCTGCCCACAATCAGTTCAGGGCCTGGCGGACCTTCCACAGCAATTCCATTGGTGTACTTCGTCAGCGTTAATCCCGGAGCCGTATAGCCAAAGTAGTGGCCGGGATCACTGTCTTCCACACTTCCTAATTCCTGACTGCTAGCGACCACAACCACCCTGGCTGACACATGCCCGGATAGGGCTTGCTGGCCAGAATCTGCTGTGCTTTCAGCCGTACAAATCATTGGCTCATCGCCAGGATCAAGCCTTGTTGATGGACAGTTGACCATCACCCCCTCATCATCGGTTACCTGGATATCAATAAAACGATAATCCGTTTCAGGGTTGCTGACTTCATATTGCAATGTGATTGGCTCCCCAACCGGGATATATGGTCCGGGCGGATCGTCCGCGTCATAGCCTTCCGTTGATTTCTCAATATCAATCGACGGGTTCGCACCAAAATAAGCGCTTGCATCCGAATCCTGTACCTTTTCAGTTTCAAATCCATAAGGTGTCCCCTCAACATAAGCCGTGTTGTCATATCGACCTTCGATCGCAGTACCGCTTGCGGTGCATGTCATTGTGACGCCTGGCAATAGCTGACCATCGACAAGCACCGTTTCATTACAGAGGATGGTAAGGCTCTCGTCAGTATCCGTTACCACAATGTTACTTATATTCAGGTTGCCGATATTCTTAACCAGGTAGGTCCACTCTACTGGATCACCTACCAGGACATAGGGAGGGTCATCAAGTCCGGTATCCACCCCGTTGGTAAGCTTTGTCAGTTCAACGCCGGCATCGCTGCCGAAGTAATGGCTGGAATCTGTATCGGTCACCTGGTCAAACCCTGTCGGCGAGTCACCGGTAACCGTTGCCACATTGACATACTGGCCTGCCACTGCCAATACACTCGAGTCACTGCAGGTGTGGGTATACCCCTCTTCCAAATACGGCTGCAGGGTTATTTTGTCACACACCACAAAATCATCACTCGTATCACCAGGCGTGCCATTATCATCCACAACGGTGACATTGGTTAGGATTACATTGCTCATATTGGTAATGAAATAATCCCATTGGACTGGGGTATCTATTTTGATCAATGGCCCGGTGGGGGCATCCGCATCCTGCCCCTGGGTGTGCTTTTCGATATCAATCCCGGTCGTGACCCCGAAGTAGTGGCTGGTATCCTGGACATCAAATGTTGACAAGCTCCCAGGCGGTGTGACCGTGATCGTGGCAGTGTTTTCATACTGCCCGGCTATTGCCTCACCGGAGGCCTCACAGTAAGTGCTCATGCCACTACCAAGGGATGTGGTCGGACAGAAAATGTCGGCCGTTGGATTATCCTCAATTGTAAAAACGATTGAGATGTTGCTGTTATTGGTAACAACATACTCCCATTCGACAAGCCCTCCCACCCCAATCAATGGCCCCGTCCCGGTATCGGCATCTTCACCGTTGGTTGATTTCTCCAGGGTGACGACCAGGGTTGCCCCAAAGTAATAGCTTGTGTCCTCAGCATCGATCCTCGATAAGGGCGAAGGCGGGTCGCCATAAGCCACAGCAACATTGGAGTACTGCCCCTCCACGGCTTCTTTCGACCAGTTGCATGTGTGGGTGCTATCACCCCCCGGATCCCCGGGTGGATAAAGAGTGATCCCCTTGCAAACTTCATAGTCATCATCTGAATTGTCAGGCGTGCCGTTATCATCCACAACCCGCACATTTTCTAATTTCACGTTACCGTCATTTAGAAGATCGTAGGTCCAATTGACGGTAGAACCGGTCTCCACATATACCCCGGGTGTCGAGTCTGGATCCTGTCCATTGGTCTGTTTGTCCAGGATTAATACAGGCTCCGCCCCAAAATAATACATGGGATCTGTTGCATTTACAGCATCCAGGGGAGCGGGCGCTGCACCGGTGACCGATGCCGTGGCGCTTTGCTGACCGCTCAAAGCCGTCATTGTTTGGGTACAGGTCGTATCAAATTCACCCACAGGCAGACTGTCAATATTACAAGCATACGACCCATCGGTTACAACCAGGTTGGATAAAGGTACATTCCCGGTATTGGTGACCTTGTATTCCAAAGTCAATGTCGCGGGCAGCAGCACATATAAACCCGGGGACGTATCCGCAGGGTCAGCGTTCACAGAATATTCCAGCGCTACAGCAGGGTCCGAACCAAAATAATAACTATAGGCACTGGCGGTGACATCCGAACCCACCGGTGGGTTGCCAGTCACCGTGGCGGTGTTGTGATAGGCACCTAACAAAGCCTCACCCTCCATAGTACAGGTGTGATAAGCCCCTGGATCAGGTTCAGACTTGAGAGTTATCCCGGTACAGACCATGGTATCATCGCTGGTATCCCCCATTGTGCCGGGGTCGTCCATCACCGTCACGTTGGTCAGGTCCACATTGCCTGAATTATGCAGTTCATAGGTCCAGGTGATAGGGTCACCGTCAAGGATATAAAGGGGATCTGTTTCAGTGTAAATGTCACCATTAGCCTTTTTAACTATTTCGATTCCTGGCGCACTCCCAAAATAATGGCTCAGATCAAAATCACTGACATTCGGTCCAACAGGCGGTACACCGATAACAGTACCAGTGTTCTCATACTGACCGGCAACCGCGGTCCCACTCGCTGTGCATGTCATCGATTCACCTGGTTCGAGGATGCTCTTCGGGCAGGTGACCGTGACTCCTTTGTCATCAGTAACATTTACACCTGTTAATTGTACATTGCCTGTATTCGTCACCACATAGCTCCAGGTGACGGTCCCATCCGTCTCGACATAGACCTCACTCACCAGGTCCACATCCTGGTCATTGGTAAGCTTGACCAATTCAGTGTCAGGGACTGCACCAAAATAATGGCTGGCATCCACATCGCTAACGACTGTTCCAAGTAGCGAATCCTCGGCTGTCACAATACCCAGGTTGCCGTATTGATCCGGTTCAGCAAAGCCTGACGCAGTACACACAATGGATTGATCAGGATTCAAACTAGCAATCCCACCACAATCAACCACAATACCTTTGCTGTCCGTAACCTCCACATTGATGAGCGGCACCTCCCCGTTGTTTGTCACCTGATAGGTCCAGGTTATGGGGGTATCAGGTAAAAAATATTCTCCAGGTGCTTCGTCCGAATCCAAACCGTTGGTAAATTTCTCAATTTGAACCGCCGGCAGAGGCGCGACGGCCATCACAGATAAAAAGACATCTAAATTTCCATTTGCGGATTGATCAAAAGCATCGAGTGTGACAGGAAAATCGGTGGAATAGGTATCACCAGAAATGTATGCGGACACCAAATTATCCATATCAATCGCCTTTGGCGTTTCCGTGCTCGTCCCACCAAGGTAGGACGAATAACTGCGGAAACCAGGATCATCGCCAGCTAAAAAGTATCGCGTGATGAATATATCCCCACCACCCGCATAGATATCCTGGAAGGCATCACTGGTGACCGGGAAGTCCGTTGAGAAGGTGTCCCCAACCACCACCACACCGCCAATGGCATCAACATCGATCCCAAGACCGTGATCAGAACTGCTTCCACCAAGATAGGTTGAATAAATTGTTGAAACATGATTTAGTTTAATCAAAAAGGCATCGCTTAATCCACCAGCGTATATGGACCCATTTGTTACAGGAAAATCAGTGGAATTAGTAAAACCGGTTATATATACATCACCGGCACTGTCCAAAACCAGGTCGAAACCGCGCTCATACAAGGTGCCATCAAAAACTCGCGCGGTGTCCAGTAGACCAATTCCGGTGAGACTGATAACGAATACTGCCGAATCAGACACTCTTCCAATAAAATCATCCGAATCTGTTTCCCCCGTGACCCAGGCAATCCCATTGCTCACATCAATGCCATAACCCGCGTCAACATATTTTCCCCCCAACAGGGTTGAATAAATTGTCGAACCCTCACTGTTTAACTTAACAATAAAAACATCACCGCCTGTAGAATCCCCATCGCCGTTGGTTACAGGAAAATTATCTGAATAAGATAACCCTGTCAGGTAAGCATTACTATTTTCAACAACAATCGCGTAACCATAATCCTCAGCATCACCAATGGGTTCCGAACCACCAATCAATTTCGCATAATTTAAACCGCTTCCCGTTTCATTAAGAGCCACGGCAAAGACATCCACATCAGCCGCATCCCCTGCCAGGGGAAAATTAGAGGAATCAGTGTCGCCAATTAGATAAGCGATGCCGTTCTGCACCCCCACGCCGCTGGCGCGATCAATTCCATTGCCCCCCAGGTAAGTAGCATAAGCAAGCGAAGGCGGGGAAACATTCATATTAAGTTTTGATATAAAGGCGTCAGTGTGATCTATTGTGGTGTCACCTGTATTTACCGGAAAATCTGGAGAGAGTGTTTCTCCAACCACATAGGCATTGTTTTGAGCATCCAGAGCGACATCATTACCATATTCACGGGCTGATCCCCCCAGGTATGTGCTGTAGGTCAACCGATCTACTGGATCTATCGAGCGAATTTCAAGCTGAACGTCCTGAGGATAAACCTCGACCCAATCGCCGTAAACCAACCGGGTTGTCCCATCAGCGCTCAGCGCACCTTCGGGGCCTTCCAAGCCCAGGGCTGGCAAGCGCAGGTCACCCAGAGAGGTTTCCAATATCGTCCCAAATTTATCCTGTGTGACAGCATGAGCTCCCTGAATCCATAAGCGCAGTTGATCCAGGTCAGCCCCTGCCTGGACTTCATATTCCCAATCAAAGCCAGAATCCGTGGAACGGATCACAAGGTCCACCCCGGGGTATAAATGCCGGTAACGCAGCAACCCCCACAAGGGTAGTTCCCTGGCCCATTCTTCCGGGTTCTCACCCTTCAGAATGGATACATGACCGGGCATCCTCCCCTCTGCTTCCAGCACCGCATCCGGATTGGCACCAGGGAAGCTGACCTTGAGGTTCACCGCTTTCAACGCCCCTTCTGCAGGTAGATATTCCCCTTTTTGGCGCGATGGGGCATCTTCAACCTGGGTGAGCCAGATGGCATCCTCAGTGACCCACAATCCACCGCCTGCACCCCGAAGAAAATAAGCCTCCTTATGCCCGGGAATTTCTTCTGACAGAATTTTGAAAAAACCCAATCCCCCAGCTGGCGGATTCTGATAGACATCAAAAAAATCCCCCTGGGCAAGAACTGCTAAGGGTTGGCTAAAGATAAACATTAACGTAATCAATAATGAGAGCATTTTCCTAAACATTTTAACCTCCCAAATCCTCAGAAACCTTCACCCCGTAAATTTATGATATGTCTTTCGCTTTATTACGTCGAAACCAGAAATAGGCACCTCCCAACCCCGCTGCCAGGATCAAGCCAATGCCAACGATTGTCCCTGCTGGTACGTTATTCTCTTGAACCCCATCGTCAACCCCCGGTTCAATCGCCCCTGTTGACGTAGGTGTCGGTGATAGGTTCGCAGACTCACCGGGCATCAGCCCAGAGGTTTGGGTTTCATCCACCGATGGTACATCCCCGGCTTCAAAGGTTGAGGTCGGCGTACTATCCAGCAACTCACTTACCGCAGTGCGTTCAACCTCAGCTGTGGCTGTATTCATCGCAGCCGCCGTTGCTGTTTGCGGTGTCGTCGGCTGGGGCGTGGGGGTGCTGGGGATGGGTGTTTCTGTGGGCTGTTGTGTCGCTGTTGGCGCCAGGGTGGCTGTAGGGATAGGTGGTTCAAGGGTTGGCAGACTGATGGTCCCTAATTCAGATGAGGGGACCAGCATGCCATATGGCAGGTTTCCGGTGCTAAACCCCCCAGCCAGCCAGAGACCCTCGCTGGTTAACACCCCTGCCCTGGCACGATCAGCATCCGCCCCGCCTTTCAACAAGCTGTTGATCACTGCACCTTCAGGGTTGATTTGGACGATAAAAGCATCTCCATTCCCAAAGGTGTCCCAGGTCTGCTCAATTCCCAGGGGGAAAACCGAAGAATAAGTCTCACCTACCAGAAACAGATCACCGTCTGTTGTCCGTGCAATATCGTAAGCATAATCAACGCCAGTCCCACCAAAGTAAGTTGTCCGCTGCAGTTCCCCATCGATATCGATAGCCATTAAAAATCCATCATAATTTCCACTGTACTCCCCTGCTGCCCCAGGCAAGTTTCCTGTGCGTGTGCCACCTGCCAGGAAAATCCCACCGTCCTGGTTTGGAGAAATGGCAAAAGCAATGTCTGCTTCCCGGCCGCCATACATTCCAACAAATTGCTGCTCGCCCCCCAGACTGAAACGGGCGGCAAAAGCATCTCCCTCACCCTGGTGCGTTCCGCCAAAATCCCTAGAGAAACTTTGCCCGACAACCCAAATTTGATCTGTGACAACAGCCAGGTCAAAAGGCGCATCCAAAGCACCACCACCGAAGATTTTCAACCAATCCAATCCACCATCTAACCCAAGCCGCCCCAAGAAGCCATCGGCATCCCCTAAATCCTCCCCGGGTAAAAAGTCCCCGGACCAGGTGATGCCGGCCAGGTAAAGTGCATCGTCATCCAGGGCTAATGCTCTACCCGCATCCTGGTCGCTTCCGCCAAAGCGGCGCGCCCACAAAATCCCGCTCCCGTCTGCGGCCAGTGCCATCAGCAGGGCATCGTTCTCGCCGGCATTCCCAGGTGCCCCTGGGAAGTCGCTTGACCAGGTTTCACCCAGGATATACACCACACCCTGCCTGACGGCCAGGCTGTAAGCGGCGTCATCATCCGCACCACCCATCAGGGCAGTGAAGACCGGGGTGCCGTCAAGCCTCAGCTTAACCAACAAGATATCCTTCATTCCGCCGCTCAGATCCAGGTCATTTTCTAGCAGTTCACCCTGATAATTGACAGCCTCTCCCAGGATGTATACATACTCACCTTCAACCGCCAACCCAAAGGCAGCCGTTCGAAAGCTTTCCTGGACAAAACCAGTATCAGCGTGAGCCATGTGTGGAAGGCTGAAAATCCCCAGAAAAACCAGGATGATTAAGCATCGTCGTCTTTGGCAGGCCAAGGTCATAAAACCTCCATAAAATTTCTATTTGAGAATTAAAGGTAAATAGATGGCATAGTCTCCTGCCGACTGATCGTCATTGGTGATCGTGCAGGTTTTACTTTCGGCAGCAGCTACAGTCAATTCACCTTTTTCGTCACAATCACCTGAGAAACCCTCAAAAGTATAGCCGGGCAATAAAGTCTCAGTCACTGTATATGTACCAGGATCAACAGCGATCGTCTCGCCGCTGGTAACAGGTTGACCATTTAATAACAGGTTGAAATCATCCGGCAAAGCAATCCCGCCGTCATCGTTAATCACCTCTTTGATAACTATTATAAAGGCTTCCTGTTCAGACATCGGCATGCGAATCAGCTTTTGACGTCCCGGGTCGGTCAGCCAAATATGATCCAAAGTGCCTGTAATCCCAAAAGGCGCAGAACCTTCAGGAAGATTGTAGGATAAAATGCCTGTCAGGCGACCTGTCTTTGTACTGTTAATGTCCAACCAGGAGAATGTGCCGTCCGGTTCTCTACTCGCTATGCTAGTAAATGGACCGTCTAAAGTGATGCACTCAGGAGTCATACTTGTCTTAACAACCTGTTCAGCCACGATGCTTGATTCTTTTCCGGCTGTGTTTGGGTCCAATCGCCCAAAACTGCCATTGGCATTTGTATACCAGACTTTTCCTCCTCGCAAGGCTAAATTACGGGGCTGTTCACCATCTGGTAGGTCAAAGGCTGTCATTGTGTGTGAATCGGGGTCTAAGCTGACAATCTGCCCATTTAATACATCCTCAGTCCATAATAATTGGGTGCCATCTGTCTTTAAATTTGAATCAATCGTATGAATATCTCCCCCTGTAGCAAATTTTGCCAATCTCCCGGTTTCAGGGTCCATGCGCATTAAACTGTCATTTTGCCAATTTGTCATCCACAGCATCCCATCAAAAATAATGAGATCACTGGCATATATTGGACTTTGATATAAACATAAATCATATGTGGATAAATTAAAACGTAAAATCCCATCGTAAGGCGCATAATAAGGCGCCAACCAGAGGTATCCATCCTGATAGCTGAGGGAGCCAAGGTTAAGTGGATTATCAAAATAATAAGCAAGATCCCAGGATTGGACAGCGTTAGTCTCCAGATTTAAATTACCAAATACAGTATCTGAGATTGTCCACCATACCATGTTTGACTGTGTCTGGATGATATCCATTAATTCAACACCGCCAATACCCCACCAATCACGATAGTTTCCCGTTTCAGGGTCAATCATCCACAGCTCATCCTGACGATCAACAATAAACAGGTCGCCATCGATTCCGACATAAATACCTGCAGCATTCCCTCCACTGTAGAGACTGGTCTCCTGTAAGGGAACAATCACGCCATCAGCAGCAGCAGAGGATGTATTAATCAAAAACAAAATGGAAAGAACAGTAAAAATTATTGTGAAAATTTTTAGAATACGCACGAATCGCTCCCTCAACGTAACAATTATAAAAAATCATGTAAATCTTGAAAAACACAGGGGGCGAAGGGCTTGCACCCATCGCCCCCATACTAGGTTGATCAGAGTGAGGGGTCAACCTGATCGTTTAATTGATTTTTCTCCTTTGGTTAAGGTACTTGCCAGGTCCAGTCAAAGTACTCGTATCCATTGTTATAGCCGTCCAACTCCGCAGCCAATTCCAGCATCACCACAGGATCGACTGTCGCGATGGCTGTGTTGACCGCTTCAATTACCTCTGCTGAGGTCATCGGGAAGTAAGGAACAACCGTACCCCACATTGTCTCATGGAAAGATGCGTTTAAGAGTGAAGCCACGCCCGCCCTGAGCAGGATCTCCCCAGCACCCACGATACCAGCACCACCTTTTAACCGTAAGGCTTGCAGCAAGGTTAAGGTTGAGAAGCTGCCCTCGCTGCCCTTCGGATATTGACTGCCAAGTTCACCCAGGATAAAGCCCACATCAACCAGCAGTTCGCCTGGGTCATAAGCTGTATACTGCCAGGCATCATGGCCAGCAGGTGACGACGAAGTGTGATTCTTCCAGAAGCCGGGTGTGAATGCCCAGTATTGATACTGGCAAACGCCAGTCGCCTCAGCCGTCCAGCTGTTGGTCAGGCCATATTCATCCGCCAGGGTTACCGTTACTTCAACTGTGTTGGAAACCATTGCTAACGGTTCCTCAGGTTCTGGATCGTATGGCATTGTAACTGTAAAGATAAGGGTCTCCCCTACTAGCACGTCAATCGGCGTTCCGGCAGGTATGATCGCCATTGCAACTTCATCATAGAGATCTTCATTGGCAACAAAGACCAAGTCCGCATCACCCGTGTTACTGAAAGTAACCCCGAACACTGCATCGTCACCCGTCATCAGGTCCTCAGAAATACATTCTTTGGTCACCGAGAAATCTGGGTGCAGTAAGGTGGTGGTCCAACTGTCGTTTTCTGTGATGATGTTTGAGAGAGCATACAACGTAGGCAGTGCATAAGAGACTGTAGCTGTGTTACTCAGGTCAGCTTCTAAGCCTTCCGCCTCTGTCACAGTATGTGAGTAGTAAACATAGCAAGTCTCACCAACGGATAGTGTCTCACATTCCACTGGTAATACAACAGCCGGTTCTAAAGTGTCTGTCAGGACACCATTAACCAGTTCCACATCGCCAGTATTTACAAGCGTCAATGTGTAATCAATCACATCGCCAAAGGGGACATCTGCCAAGTAGTCATACTTAGAGTAGTCATCACCTTCTTTTTCTATCGTGAAGGAGGGGTAAATCAGTTCAACTTCCCAAACATCGTCATCCCAAATATCATTACCAAAGCCATCGGGATGGTAATGCACTGTTGCTGTGTTGACCAGCGGGTCAGGATCTTCGGTTGTCACCAGGTGACTGTAGGTTATCGTGCAGTAATCACCAGAGGCTAAGGTGTTGCATGCCTCAGGAATAGTAATTCCAGTCACCAGGGTATCAATAAAGCTATCCAGGATCAAGTCCGGTGCATCTTCTGACGAGGTGTTGGTGATGGTGATGGTGTAATCCACATAGTCAGTAGCTTTGGAGTAAAGTGGTCCTTCTTTGACCAGTTCAACACCTGGCTGGAAGAGATTTGTGCTCTCGGTGTCACTATCCCAAATATCATTCAGGAAACCATACGGATGGTAGTGCACAGTCGCCGTGTTCACCAGCGGATCGGGATCGGTCTCAAGCACTGTGTAGTCATATTCAATCGTGCAGCTGCCGCCGTAAGCTAATGTCTCGCAGGCTTCAGGAACATCACCACTGAACAGATCATCGCTGAAACTGTCCAGGATCAAGTCCGGTGCATCTGACGATGAGTCGTTCGTGATCGTCACAACACAGTGGATGTCGTCCGTCGCCTTTGAAAGATCATCACATTCCTTGGTCAGGCTCACACCTGGCTGGAAGAGATTTGTGCTCTCGGTGTCACTATCCCAAATATCATTCA
>JAENYZ010000002.1:0-82067 GCA_016841525.1 Anaerolineaceae bacterium | reverse complement strand
ACACCTGGCTGGAAGAGATTTGTGCTCTCGGTGTCACTATCCCAAATATCATTCAGGAAACCATACGGATGGTAGTGCACAGTCGCCGTGTTCACCAGCGGATCGGGATCGGTCTCAAGCACTGTGTAGTCATATTCAATCGTGCAGCTGCCGCCGTAAGCTAATGTCTCGCAGGCTTCAGGAACATCACCACTGAACAGATCATCGCTGAAACTGTCCAGGATCAAGTCCGGTGCATCTGACGATGAGTCGTTCGTGATCGTCACAACACAGTGGATGTCGTCCGTCGCCTTTGAAAGATCATCACATTCCTTGGTCAGGCTCACACCTGGCTCAAACAACTCCACCGAGTGATCGTCGGTATCAGACGCCTGAACCACAGTATCACCCACAAAAGTACATTCAACATTTGCAGTATTCACCAACGGGTCAGGTGCACCGTCAGGGACGGTGTAACTTGGAGTGTAAACTTCGCTCTCACCAGGAGGTAAAATCACAGTCTCTACTAGGCCCAGCATGGAATCAGTTATATCGCATTCAAGATCCTGGGTGCCTGCATAGCTGGTGTTAGTCACCGTGATGGTGTAATTTACCGGATCACCCACCTTACTCTTTTCGTCTCCTGTCTTATCAATATCAACAGAAAGTTTCTTATTCGTGAATGTACAGGTAATTGTCTCCCCCGCTGCCAGGTCGATCGCAGTGACCGGGCTTCCATCGGAACAGGTCGCACTGGTCAGATCCCATCCGACAGGTACTGTCTCAGCCACACTGTAGACTCCAGCGTTTATTTGTCCGCTGTCATAAGGGGTCGTCAAGTCCGCCAGCTCGAATGGGTCATCCCAATCAGGCGTGAAGGTGAATAACGTCGGATCTTCTGTTGGAAAGGTGATCTTGTCTACAATGATATCCCCAGTCTGAAGTTCATTCGTGAATTTACACTCAAAGATATCAGCCTCTTCAAGATTAATATTCGCAGTATAACCCGCTAAATCGACAGATGAAGACCCAGTTCCAAATATCTTGGTACAGGTAATATCTGTCAAACTCCATCCAGTGGGAACAGATTCTGTAAAAGTATACAGACCAAAGGTCATTATTTCATCAAATACCTTATAATAATCCGTCCCTTCACCATCATCAATTAAGGTGAACCCACCCAAAGTGCTTGTGAAATTGAACAGTGTCTCATGATCAGGAATTGCATCTTTGATAATTGTGATCTTCGCAGGATAAATGACAGCCTCTGCACTCAGGCTGAGGTCCATATTTCCCACATTTAGGGTCTCGTCATTTGTGCCATCATAAAAGGCCTTTAAACGCATGTGGTAGGGGGAACCTGGAATGTAAACAGCGGAATTATCCTGACCCCAATCCGCTCTTTCTGCAATATGCCCACCCCAAGCCAATACAACATCCGTATTATTAGCAGTGAAGTTGACTGTAATTGATGTTGAGGTGTCATCGTCATAGTTGGCAGGGGTTGAATAATCGCTTAGGGGTTCTGTATCATCGAAAGTGCCCCCAAAAATCGTAAATTCTCCAGGATCCTGGGTACCTATCCAATCTGCGTCTGCTTGCATGAACAAGTCAGGTGGGATAGCTTCCGTGTCGTCTACCGCATCACATAAACCATCAGGAAGTTTGGTCAAATCCGCACAGGGATCTGCGTTCGGGAAGGTTTGGTCATAGGAAGCAATATAATCAAGAGCATGCTTACTGGCTTTCGATGTGTCCCATTCAATCGTTATGGAGTAATTATCTCCTTCAATAAGATTCTGAAAACGGGTTCGATAGGGTATAACTTCACCTTCAGCGATTGGACCATCATTATTTCCGGTCGTCCAGCCGCCAGCACAGGTATAAGTTGAATCCCAATCTGATGGTGGATCACATTGCCATATTTGCTCTACTTTTGGAGGACCATCTGTGAAAGCACCGCTCTCCATATATACATCATTTTGGTATACATCATAGATGTAATCGCCCTCTGCAATATAATAGGTGCTTCCATACTCGTCAACTGCCGTTTCATCGGTAAGGTAAACCTTACATGTCCAAATACCCTGGGTCAAATCCCATGCCCCTTCGACGCAGTCTGGATTATAGCCTCCAGGGTAAGCAGCCGATACCGGGCCAGAGATCTCTACAGAAACTGGGTCCCCTTCAACATAATCAATATCGTTTCCCTCAGAAGTTATCCCATCTCGAACTGAGATGAGTATGACTCCTCCTGGCGGTGTATCCGGCGGTTCCGGTTCTGTCCATTCAGGTTGTATAGGTTCCAATACTTCGGGAAGAACCGGCTCTGACTCCTCCGGGGCCACCTCTGGCGGTGCCGTTTCCTCCCCATCAATCGAATAAGCCAATACAGACAGGGGCGAACTTAGGGTCATTACCAGGATGATGAATAAGTTCAACACCCGGTAGCCCGTCATTGCCGCTGTCCTAATAGTTAATTTCGTATTCATTTCATTACTCTCCCTTACAAGGTACCTTCTTTTAGAAACATAAGGATTTAAACAGTATTTGTTAAACTCGTTTCTTCCAATAGACCTCCTTTTCACCTGTCTCCCTGGAGACAATTTCCAAACGATCATCTCTAGGGATTATTCGGAGCCGGTACAAAGAATGGATGGAATGAACATTGATGTGTTGCTTTGCCACCGCATGGTATCAATTGCCCCAAGTTTGAACTACAAATCAATCTAAAGACTTTCCAAAACCAAAATCCAATATTTCTATTTCACAAACAGTAGATGACGCACCGATGAATAAATCACGCCAATTTCGGATCGGCTTTCAAAATCACAGCGCCGATCATCTCCTCTCGATTAAAGCAATCGAGACGAACCATTGTCCACGATGAAGGATATATTTATTTATAGTGAGGAGGGAGCATGATAAACAACAATGATCGAGATAATGAGCGTCAATCCCCTGATCAACGATTCAATAATCCTTACTTGTTTCTGATATTCCTATTATATAAAATTCTTCTGAACATTTCCACTGTTTTGGCATAGAACAACCTTAAAATATCATACATTTTAAGCATAATATAATATATCTTGTTATTATTTGATTTTATTCAATTTCGATTTATTTTAGTATCAACTTTCTTGTTTTGTTAATAAAATAATTCAGGATCTTTATCCATGCTATAATCTGGACAGAATTTCACATGGAACGAAAACATGTCCTCCAGTAACTACCACCATCCATCAAAGCAAAATACAAACGATCAGATGCTAAAAGAAGCGCCTGAAAGTGGCAATCGCCTGGCTCAAGGATTCTTTATACTCTCCCTTGCTGTCTACCTCCTCACCCGAATGATCCGACTGCCAGATTTTCCGATCTTCTTCTTCACCGATGAAGCCATTCAAACTCAGCATGCATTTGATCTGGTTGCTAATGGTTTCCGCGACCCTCAAGGCATTTTCCTGCCGACTTTTTTTGAAAACGGCGGTCAATACAATCTGAGCCTTTCGGTTTATGTCCAGGTGATCCCCACCATCCTGTTTGGCAAGTCCGTCTGGGTCACCCGCAGCACATCCGCTGTCCTTAGCCTTTTTGCACCCATCTTCCTGGGCTTGACCCTGCGTGACCACTTGAAACGTCAACTCTGGTGGACTGCACCGCTCCTGCTTGCGATCACACCTGCCTGGTTCCTCCATTCAAGAACAGCCTTTGAAACCGTTCTGATGGCATCCATGTTTGCTCCATTTTTGTATTACTACCAGTCCTACAGGCAAGGAAAGCTCAACAGTCTTTACCCGTGCCTGATCTTTGGCGCCCTTGCTTTTTATGCCTACAGCCCAGGACAGGTGATCGTTGTCCTGATAGGCTTGTGCTTACTGATCGCCGATGCTCGATATCACCTGGAGCATAAAAAGACAAGCCTGCTTGGCGTGGTTTTGCTGAGCCTGCTTGCACTCCCCTATTTGCGGTTCATCTTAACCCATGAAAATGAGCTCCTTCAACACCTGAGCCTGCTCAATTCTTATTGGGTGAAGGACATCCCGATTATAGAAAAAATTGCCATCTACATAATTCGCTATCTTAAGGGATTCAACCCCTTTTACTGGTTTTATCCCAGGCCATCTCTCATTGAGAGACTCGCCCCGAATATCAAACTTCCCACCTGGCTGTTCTCCAGCCAATTCGATCTCGACCGCCATACCATGAAAGCCTATGGGCATATTCTGTGGGTAACTTTCCCCTTCTTCATCGGAGGACTGGTCCACACCGTCAAGCGCTTCAAAAACCCGGCACACCGTGTGTTGTTAATTGCCTTACTCGCAGCTCCCAGCGGCGCTGCCATCGTGGATTGGGGCATCACCCGGGGTTTGGTTTTCATCCTCCCAGCAGCACTGCTAATTGTTATTGGGTTTGATAAATTGTTTACCTGGATCATCTCTCGCTGGCAGATTAAAGCCCAAACCCTTGCCATTCTTATCTTCTTACTCCTGGCTTTGAGCAGCTTCTGGATACTGTCCGATGCCCTGACAAACGGTCCAACATGGTACACCGATTACGGCTTGAACGGCATGCAGTACGGGGCGCAGCAGGTCTTTAACCGGGCGGTTGAGATTGCCAGGGCACAGCCAAATACAAAAGTGCTGGTCAGTTCCACCTGGGCAAACGGCACCGATGTTTTCCTGCGCTTTTTTGGGGATGGGATTCCCAACCTGGAAATGGGCAACATCAACGCCTATGGGCTGAGTTACAAGCCCCTTGATGAGCATACCCTGTTCATCATGGCTGAAGATGATCTGGTATGGATTGCGAAGTCCGGCAAATTCACTGACGTCCGAATAGAAGAAACCCTTCCGTATCCGGATGGCAGCACAGGCTTTTATTTCGTCCGCCTGGCATATGTGCCAAACATCAAAGAAATCCTGGCTGTTGAACGGGAAGCGCGCCAGTCGCTACGCTCAGAACAAATCGTATGGCAGGGTGAAAATGTCCAGATTGCCTTCCCCGAACTGGATATCAATGAAATCCAGGCTGCATTTGATGGTGATCCAACCAGTCTGATCCGCAGCCTTGAAGCCAACCCCCTCAAACTCATTGTCACATTTTCGGAAAAGACACCGATCAAATTAGTGACCCTTAGAATCGGCGGTACGCCCACTCATATCACCGTCAGTGCGGTTTCAGCCGGAAATCAACTCGAAAAAATTGCTTGCGAGGTGGGGAGTTCAGCAACCACCAGGGACATCACCCTTAAATTTGGGAATTCGCTTTTATTAGATCAATTGGAAATCGAGATCTTCAATCCCCATGATGGTGAAATTGCCCATGTCCATTTATGGGAAGTTTCTTATGAGTAGTTTCAAAATGCTTTTGCCATCATCAGAAAATCCGAAAAAACTTCCGACGGGCAAAAGAAGTGCTGTATAATGTTATCGTAATCATATATTCAACCACTAAAGATAGAGGGAACTATGTCATCTAAACTCAAATGGATCGATGAGGAACTGCAAAGCCTGAAAGATTCCGGGCTTTACAATGAAATTCGTACCCTGGGCTCACCGCAGGGCGCCTGGCTTGTCGTTGACGGCAAACGAGTCCTCAATTTTTGTTCGAACAATTATCTTGGTTTAGCAAACCATCCTCACGTGGTCAGCGCAGCCAAGGAAGCCATGGATAAATACGGTGTCGGTCCGGGGGCTGTCCGAACTATTGCCGGTACCATGGAACTGCACCTTGAATTGGAACGCCGTATTGCCAAATTCAAACGGGTGGAGGACGCCATCACCTTCCAATCCGGTTTTACCGCCAACACTGGGACCATTCCGGCATTGATGGGCAAAGAGGATATGATTTTCTCGGATGCCCTCAATCATGCCTCGATCATCGATGGCTGCCGTCTTTCTGGCGCGACCATCAAACGCTATGGTCACGCTGATCCGGCTTCATTGGAAACGGTGATCAAGGAAAACAAAGGCAATTATCGTCGGGGATTGATCGTGACCGATGGTGTCTTTTCCATGGATGGGGATTATCCGCCATTGGATAAACTAACTGAAATCGCAGAGAAATATGACTTGATATTGATGGTAGACGATGCGCATGGTGAAGGCGTGCTGGGTGAAGGCGGCAGAGGTATTGTGGATCATTTCAAGCTGCACGGCAAGGTGGATATTGAGGTCGGCACCTTTTCAAAAGCCTTTGGCGTTATGGGCGGTGTCGTTGCTGGTGATGCAAAAATCATCCAATGGCTGCGCCAGCGTGGGCGGCCTTTCCTGTTCTCTTCTGCAGTGACCGTACCCGATGTTGCAGCGACAATTGCGTCAATTGATCTGCTTGAAGAGTCCACCGAACTGGTAGACAGGCTCTGGGCAAATGCCGCCACCTTCAAAGGAGAAATGGAATCCATGGGCTTTGACACCGGCAAAAGCATGACCCCCATCACGCCTGTGATGTTAGGTAGTGCTAAATTAGCGCGTGAGTTCAGCCGCAAGCTGTATGAAGAAAACGTCTTCGCAATGGCTTTAGGCTACCCAACAGTTCCCGTGGGTCAGGCACGCATCCGGGTGATGATATCGGCAGCCCATACCGATGACGACATAGCGCAAGCACTAAAAGCATTTGAAAAAGTCGGCAAGGAACTTGAAGTAATTTAAGTCACCATTCAAACGTAGGGGCAGGCCTCCGTGCCTGCCCTTTTTTGTTTAACATAACAAATTTCAACTATTTCAGATTAATCGAAGGTTGCCAGCGCTAAAACATCAGTGATTTCGTTGGAACCAAAATACCCATTAATCCCTGCGGATGTGATTAAAAGTTACAATTAACAGTGTCACGTAGGTTGCTGGGGCAACCATACGTGACCTACGAATAGCTGATCACCACAAAAACAACGGAAACTCTGTAGGGGCAGGTCCCTGTGCCTGCCCTTATTCACTTAACAGGACGAATTTCCACCATGACATAATAATTAATCTTTTCACGAAAGTTGCCGGTGCAAAAACACCAGAGACTTCGTAGGTCATGTTTCAAACCTGACATACTTTGAGCCAAAATACCCAATAATCCCTTCGGATAAGGTTTAGGATTACAACTAACAGTGTCACGTAGGTTGCTAACGCAACCATACGTGACCTACAAAGGACCGATTACCCTTCCGCAGGTCAGGTTCCCCACCTGGTGAAACAAGTTTATCCTTAGAGCCAAGTGAAACGGCGTGGGATGGCACAGCCATATACAACTTACATGTATTTAAACACAAAGCGCCCGCAAGGGCGCTTTGCATTTGTGTTGGTGAGGTTATTTTGAAGCAGGTTTTTCAACCTCGGGTTCTTTGAAGGGATCATATCCTGGATTGGTCCCCGACCAGCAGCATCCCGGTTGACGGAAGCTGTTGCAAGCAAGTCCACGCGAACAGCGGTGCGCCATAATCCTGGGTGCTTGTTCAGGCAAAAAGGTCGCAGGATAAACGATCTCAGCCTCGAGGGCAACTTCTTCCCCTGCACGTTCACAATAGGAGATTTTTAATACTTCCCAATTTCGATAAGCCACACTGACCTCCGGTTTAGAAAACGCGACTACCAATAAATGATAAACAGATTATAACACATCTAATTTCATCATCAAACTTTTTTAATCGAAAGAACCCAAAATCTTGCCTGCCAGATTATTACACGTCCTTATATTCTCCATCCACCACATCGGATGATTTTTTCTCGGCAACTTCCACACCACTTCTTGATTGCTGTACAGCAAGGCGATGTTCCTGCACAATGTCATCCGGGCAAAGTTCGATGAACAGGGTCCCAGCAAACCAAAGCACAACAGCATCCTCTAACGGGTTGATGGGAAGAAAATCAATCGGGATAATCAAATAAAGCAATGCCCCTATCGGCAGGAGTTTCAACATGGAATTGACACGCGGATCCTTCATCAAACGAAAGATCAAACGCAGATTTTCGATGATGCCGCCAAAACTTAGTTGATCATCTTTTCGGAACATATCCAGAAAACGATTTAATTGCTCTTTCATCCTAACCTCCAATTTTTACAAGTAACTAATCCGCTTTACTGATCCCGGTTATCTTTATCAAACATTCGTTTTCGCCGCCAGTTGATCAGCGGTGCGACCAACCGCCGGATTCCATACTTAATCACGATTGGTGAGAGCCGGCTACCGCCTTCACGATAATGCACACGCAGCATCTCCGGCCAGCACCGATCATCAGCCGCTATGGTTTTCGCATCGCCGTGCAGCCTGAAACTAGCCCACAAATGACCTGGTAAATAAACCAGGGGCGCTTCACCTGCCAGCCTGACCCATAAATCATAATCCATTGCAAAATAAAAAGATGGATCCAATGGACCGACCTTTTTCCAAAGGTCTGCTCTGAAAAACGAGGACTGCTGGGGAATATGCACATAACCACGCCGCAGATGGGCATAATCCGTTTGAGCAGCTGGGAAAAGCCCAATCCGCTGATCCTGGGCGTCAATGAAAGTGCAGTCACCATAGACCATCCCCACATCAGGGTGATTTTCCAGGTAATTCACCGCCTCAGCAATTGCCCTCGGCTGGTATATATCATCAGAATTCAACCACGCCAGGTATTTACCACTTGCCTTAGCAAAGCCTTTGTTGATGGCATCCGTCTGGCCATGATCGGGGATCGATTCCCAATATGCCAGCTGACTTTCATAATCTTTTATAATTTCAAGGCTGCCATCCGTTGACCCACCGTCAATAATGATGTATTCAATATTTGGATAATCCTGTGAAAGGACAGATTCAACTGTACGGCGCAAAAACTTCGCCTGGTTGAAGGATGGTGTTATGATGGAAATCCTGGGTGTTGACATAAGAACAGCCTGATCAATAAAAATAGTTAAAAAAGAGCTTCTAGAAATCGCTCTTATTATACTTGGGGGGTTGATAAAAAGCAGGTACACATAAACGGATAATTATTCCCAATAAATCCTGTTGTCCTGCACAACAAGTTTTTTCCGCTTGTGCTGCAATTTTCGTCGAATTTCTCGATATTTAAGAAACACATCCTGCAGCCCAATTGCCCCTCCCAGGGCTTGCAGCCATTTATACCAGACGGAAAGCACAGATTCCGGTTCAATGTGCCAGGCATATTTAAAATGCCTGAGGGCTGCTTTTGGCTTACCGGAATCAATCAAACGACGGGCGGAGAAAACATGCAAACCCGACCGAATTTTTTTATGATGGTCTTCAAAAACAGATGCAAACACTGGTATTGTCCGCAATTCTTCTATAAAGGCAAAGGCTTCGTCGACAAAGTTCTCCGCCTGTGCAATCGTTTTTGCATCCTCGTGTGTTCGCTCAACCGCCCAATAGGCATCCACATGATGAATGGGATAGTTTGCAGCAATCCGAACCCACAATTCATGGTCAAGGATCAAATGGCTTTCAGCCCTGAGGTAGCCGGTTTCTTCCAATGCACTGCGCCGCATGAATACCGCAGGCTGCAGTAAAACATTGAATGCCAGCAGATCCTCAAGCGAATACTGTCGATAAGGGTGCCAGTCGAGTAAATACCCCTCCCCATCCACCATAACGCCGTTGCCATAAACCATGCCCAGATTTGGGTCGGCAGTTAATACTGCTGCCGCCTGGCTGACAACATCACATTGGTAATACATATCATCGGAATTGATCCAGGCTACAATCTCACCAGAAGCCCGTTGAAAGCCCTTGTTGATCGCTTCCGCCTGCCCCCGGTCTTTTTCTGAGATCCAGTACGCCAGCCGATCCTCATATTTTCGAATGATTTCCTGGCTGCCGTCCGTTGACCCGCCGTCAATCACGATATATTCAATGTTTGGATAATCCTGGCAAAGCACAGAAAGCATCGTATCCTCCAGGTATGCCGCCTGGTTGTACGAAGGGGTGATGATTGAAACGAGGGGCTGCTTTGTTAATTCATTCATTTAATGATTCACCCTCTTTAAAAAGGTCTTCATAAGCTGCTTTGGGGAAAACTGTTAATTTGCCGCCAACGGTAGCATCCAAAATACGCCGCCCATCCGCCTGATAGGCTTGTTTTGCCATATGGTAAGCACGCTCTGAACCTTCCAGGTCTGGCAGCTGCCAGCGGAATCCTTTGCCAAAATAATTCGGCACAATATGGTTTGGGTCCTCACCCTGGGAGGTAACGGGGGTATTAGCTGGACCCTTGGTGACATAATTATGGTCCACGCCTATTAAAATCGCTTCCTTAAAACCCATAAAATATGCCAGCTGAAGGCTTACATAAGTAACAGTATTGCCCTCAAATAAGCGCCCCGTGGCATCGCCATTGAAATCCTCGGGTAATGTGTAATCTGTATCCAGAAACATGGTATCGGACGAAGCTTCGAAATACTTACGTGAGCGCCAGGTCACAAATTTGGGGAGGTCTAAAGCACGCATCTCCTCATGGCACTGCTCAAGCACCATGTCATTCACGGAAACAAGGCAGGAAGTCATAAAATCATACTGGTCAAATGCCAGGTAAATGCGGTTCATTCCAAATGTAAATTCATCTACAAGCTTGCTGAGATCCGTTTGCTTCAAGCTCGGCCCGTTACCGACAATAAAACAGCGCTGCCCCTCAAACTTATTACGCCATGTTTCCAATTGCGCTTTGTTTCTCATCCATTCCGGGGAAAAAATACGCGCCATCAAATGCCGGTCACGATTGTACCATTCCCAATAGCGGTCAGACGCCAGCTTCCATACCTGTTCAGGGAGAATCTTTTTGATGCTCTGTTTAATTGACATAGTTTACTCCGTGCTCAATCGGGCTGTCGCACCGCCATCTACCACCAGCGCCTGCCCGGTCATAAAGGATGATTGGGTGTTATCCGCTAAAAAGTAGATCGCCTTTGCAATCTCTTCCGGTTGACCGATGCGCCCATTGACCGTTTTCCGAGCCAGGTTTTCGAGGCGTTCCGTCAAATCGCCATCCCCCACATGCCCTCGACCGAGTCCTGCACGCAGCATCGGCGTATCCACTGCACCGGGGAGAATCGCGTTCACCCGAATATCATCCTTTGCAAATTCAATCGCCATGGCTCGGGTCAGCGCCAGGATCCCGCCCTTACTGGCGGCATAAGCAGCAATATCAGCCGAGGTGGCTATAGCATGAACAGAAGAAACATTAACAATCGCACCGCCGCCTTTTGCCTTCAATAAAGGATATGCCAGCTTTGCGCCTAAAAATACAGATCGCAAATTCGATGCCATCACCAGATCCCATTCTTCGGCTGTGGTTTCAACCAGAGGTTTAGCAACCTGGACGCCTGCATTATGGACGACGGCATCCAGTGAATCGGTGAAAGCCTCAACCTTTTCGTAGATTTCTTCCATTGCCTCCGGCATTGAAATATCAGATTGAATATAGATTCCCTTTTCAGGAAAACCTTCATATTTTGGTTTACGATCAACCCCGATCACCTGCCAGCCTGCCTCAGTAAAAACTTTGACGGTCGCTCTCCCAATCCCACCTGCCGCGCCTGTGACCAACAGGATTCGTGACTTCTTTTCAGATATCATATCGCTTCCTTTTTAATTAATTTTTCCATTCCAAATTATCCATTACCAAGAGGGAAAGCCTGTTTATCAAAGGCTTTCCCCAACAAATGCATAAAAATCATCCAGAGGCAGCCCTAAACCCACCAAAAGGTTCTTAATTGTATTCCAATGAACTCTTTCCCAAAACCTGGGGCTTGAGTTAGTGTTGTGGGGCGCCAATAATACCTGGTCCATCCTGAGCAAGGGGCTGTCCAGGGGCAGGGGCTCATCTTCGAAAACATCCAATGCAGCACCCCGCAGGCGTCCCTCTTGCAGCGCGTCCACCAAAGCACCCTGATCAACGATCGGACCGCGCGCTGTATTGATCAGGACGGCTGTCGGTTGGCAGTATTGCAGGCTGTCCTGATTTATCAGGTGATAACTGGTAGGGTTGAGCGAGCAGTTGACGCTGATAAAATCCGATCTAGCCATCAAGTCTTCAAGACTGGTCATTTCGACACCAAATTCAAGCAGAAAATCGGGGGGCATTTCCACAATATCATTGCCCAATAATGCCATTCCGAAGCCGCGCGCCCGCCTTAACACCGCTTTACCAACGTTGCCAACTCCAACCACGCCTAAGGTGCATTCACTGAGGGTTTTGCCATTGATCTTTTCCCAATGTCCTGCCTTCATGGCATCGTCCAGCCAGGGGATCTGGCGTGCAAATGCCAGCATGTAGCCAATCACACTTTCAGAAACCGGAACCGTGAAGGCGTTGGGTGTATTGCTGACCAGGATGCCAAAATCCCTTGCTGCTGTCTGGTCAATGGAGTCAATCCCTGTCCCCCATTTGGAAATCACCTTCAAACGCGGCGCACAAGCCTCAATCACCCGCCGTGTATATCGGTCATCGCCGCAAATTGTGCCGTCAAACTTTCCAGCGTGGATTAAAATTTCTTCCTCCGAAAGGCGTTCATTGACTTCGGGGACAATCAGTTCAATGTCAAATTTCTCAAAAACCGGTCGAAATCGGTCTAGCTCTGGCAGCATGTATGGTGCTGAGACCAAAATTGTTTTCATTGTTATACTCCTGTAAATTGATCGGCAAAAAAGATTATTCCGCTTCGTGCAAATGCCGATAAAGGTTTTCTGCCACAATAAAATCTGATTCTTCGTCAATATCCCAGGCTTCCAAAGCGGGGATTTCAAACATCAGTGGGTGATATCCCAAACGATTTTGCCGTTCAACAAGGGTCTCCCGTTGAAAAACATAAACGCAGGAATTTTCCTCGTAAATGGGCGGCAAATCCTGTGTGCGCAGCAAAACATCGGGGTCATGGTTGATTGGTTTACCCTGCTGATCCCATAAGCGAGTTTGAAGGCGCGTCACACCAAACAAAGAGTCAAAACCTGGGATGTTGTCAAGAAAAGTGTCTATCGCCTTTGAAATCGTTTCTGCCTTCAACAGCGGATTGGTCGAATGTGTTTGCAGGTAATAATCTGCTTCGACCAGCGATGTGTCATGCAGCAAAATGTCATTCATCGGCACCAGATCGCCGCGCAGGTGCTCGGGGCGTAAAACAGCCTTAACTTCGGGGAAATGCACTGCTAAGCCTTCCATGATCACAGGGCTGTCCGTATCAACAAGAATCGTTGAGATTTCGGGAACATCAGTCAAGGTTGAGAGAATGTGATGGTACAGCGGCTTTCCAGCAAATAGCCGAAAATTTTTATGAGGGACACGGGTTGAATGATGTCGCATCGGTACAAACGCAGCAATTTTCGTTTTCATAAAATTACTTTCACATTCGTTATTTCGTTCATTTAAATTGGTATTATAACGTAATCAATTACCAGCACACGCCAACAACAGGTCAAAAAGATTCATTGATTTAGCGGAAGAAGAAATTCTTTGCCTTCAAGCAAACCTTCCGAAATCACCTTGAGGGTTTCTGAATTTTCGGGCAGCAAATCCTGTAAATCGAATGCTTTCAACCTGACAAATCCGGGCCAGATCTCATCCGGTTCGATAAAGTGATCGAATGGAAGGGACGTGTGGTAAAGCTGGAAATACAGGAATCGTCTTGCATTTTCCTGGTGCTTCGACAGTACAGGGACTTCATCTAACTCAAGAAATAGCTCTAATTGCGCCAGGTATTCCGGACGGGATTGCGGAAAATACACGGTGTCCAATTGGGTGAAGCGCGCCCTGCCGGCACACAAGACCGGTTTTCCCATAATGGATGCCTCCATCCCAATTGTAGAGTTGTAGATCATCACAAATTTCGCTCGCTGGATCATCTCATAAGAGCTGAAATACTGGTCAGATTTGATGAACACAAGATTCGGCAAAGACTCAGCATTCCGATCACGCACCCATCCCGCAACACTCTCGCGGCTGGCTTTTCCCGGCCTGATCTCATCTGGGTGCGCTCGAATGACGAACAGGGTGTCCGGGTGCTCTTTCGCAGTCTGGAGCACCTCATCCAACCAATCAAACATATGCGGATAGATCACATTCGCATGGGGCTGACTGGTGTCAAAGATCACGTTGGTGAAGATCGGCACGACCTGTTTGAAGGATTTGATCTTATCCAAAAAAGCGCTATCCAGACCGGACATTTCAGGCCAAAACTGCACACCAGCCATGCTGAAATTGCCTTCAAAACGTTTTGACAGATAGTCGTCCAATTGCTGATTTTGCTGAGATGTCAGCGCAAAGTCACTCGGAATATTCACCGGGTAGGCTGTTGCTTCGCCTTCCGTAAAGAAAGCAGAAAAGGGGCGGATGCCTGCCTCATAGGAATACACCGGGATATCATGCAGCCCTGCGACCCATTTTGCAGTCGCTTCCGGGAACTGCATCCCATTAAAAACCATCACTGAATCAGGATTTATTTCTTTCAATAAACGGTCAAATTGCCTGGCAACTTTATAAGCTGAGAGGATGAAATATCGATACAGAATTCGTGTATCTTCATTATCCTCCAAATGATGCAAGCGCAAGCGCCATCGCATCGAGGGTAAGCATAATTTCCCTAAAGGAATGGTCTCGAATACAAAGTTTTTCAGTGTTGAAACGCTGGTATCCTGCAGCAATTTCGCCAGGTCTTCGCTGGGGTAATAATCCAACCAGCTCACCTCTGACTTGTGATAAATTGCAGAAGACTGCGCCAGGCATTTTTGACACGGCGGCAGCTGGTACACATCATCCTGATCCGTGCCCAATACACAGCGAGGCATGCCCCGCTTGCATACAAAATTCACCACCCGCGCCCCCTGCAGTCGAAGTGACCACCCGGTCAGCATGGCAAAAGCAGCATTAACACTCAAACCAGTAATTCGGGTCGATGCGTTGAATGAAACGACCGTTTTTTGAACATCTAATTCGCGCGCACTTCTGGCAACTTCTTTTGCCATGCGCTTGATATCTTTATTAATTTGCATTCGCTGGGGTCGCTCTTGCAAAAATTCGTGGGCAATATCCGAGAGATTCATATTAGACCAAATTCTATACGCTATATCGGCGCAGCTTGCTCAGGGAAGATTGTTCGCTCTCGTAAACTTTCTTCTTGCCATCGCCAAGCGCCTTTTCCGTAACCCGGATGTATTTTACAAGGGTTCGCACACCCTGCGGCTCAACTGAAGCTGCCTGGTCAGACCCCCACATTGCCCTGTCAAGGGTCACATGACGTTCCAGCAAACAGGCACCCATCGCCACGGCAAGGGCAGAAGTGACAAGCCCAACCTCATGCCCGGAATAGCCAATCGGGCAGTCAAAATTCGCCTGCAGGGTCTGGATCATTTTCAAGTTTAATTCTTCTGGCGGGCAGGGATAGCTGCTGGTCGTATGACAAATAACCAGTTTATCTGTCCCCAGGATATCCACAGCTTCCTGTATCTCTTCCATCGTGGACATACCAGTAGATAAAATGACGGGTTTTCCTTTATCTTTCATTGCCCGCAATAATTTATGGTCCGTCAATAAAGCAGAAGGCACTTTATGGGCTGGCGGATCAAAGGAATCAATAAAAGATAAGGATGGAATGTCCCATGAGGATGCCAACCAATCAATACCAAGAGACTGGCAGTATTCATCAATCTCCTTATAATCATCCTGGTCAAATTCAACCTTGTAACGGTAATCAAGATAAGAAATATAACCCCAGGGTGTATCTCGCATCTGGCTTTTTTGATGATCGGGCACACAAATTTCAGGCGTTCGCTTTTGGAACTTAACAGCATCTACACCTGCATCGGAAGCAGACTTGATCAAATCCTTGGCAGTTTGCACACTCCCGTTGTGATTGATGCCTATTTCCGCAATAATATAGGTCGGATGCCCGTACCCAACCAGACGATTTCCAATCTTGATTTCTCGTGTCACATTTTCCTCCAAATTTTTATTTCATCACCATTTTATCGGTATCGGCTTAACAATAGATCGCAAAGTTCCCTTACTGCGCCATGCCCGCCCTTGTGTTTAAGGACAAGGTCTGCTTTTTGGCGCGCATCAGGATGAGCATCGGCAACAACCGCAGCAAACGCAACCAGTGGGAAACAAGGTACGTCATTGACGTCGTTACCTAAATAGATTGTTT
This sequence comes from Anaerolineaceae bacterium, assembly GCA_016841525.1. Classification (GTDB taxonomy): domain Bacteria; phylum Chloroflexota; class Anaerolineae; order Anaerolineales; family Anaerolineaceae; genus Brevifilum. The sequence continues at coordinate 65,969 of JAENYZ010000002.1, read as the reverse complement.
CTTCAGGGGAAAGATCTTCTTTCTCCCAGTAAGCCTGCAGAGTCTTTGTTTTGTCACCCACACCATGAAAATAGGGTAATCCAATTTTTTTCGCTCGGGCAGCAACAACCGGGTTGGGTTCAGTCGAGATGATAACCGCATTGAAACCCGCTTTTAGAAGCAGTTCTACGCCCATACCATCGCCCCGGTTCGCCGCCACGCTTTCAATGCCATCCTGGTCCACCCAAACCCTGTCATCCGTCATAACGCCGTCAAAATCAAATACTACGAGCGAAACTTTCTCAGGCCACTTCCGCAATGGTTTTCCGGGATAGACCATCTCCAAATCTCGTTCTCGTATAAGGCTTTCACAATGCGCCCAATCCAGGGGGGTATCAATATCCACCGAAAAAACCGGGTCAACATGGACCGGCAAAATCAGATCCCCACTCATTGAGTTTTTTTCCAAAATTACCCGGGGGCGGATACCATCAATAATTCCTGTATGCCAGTAAACTTTTGGTAATGCCTGGCGGGGCGAATTATAAGGCTCATCCATACCCTCAACCGTAAGCAGTGGGTTCATCTGACCATCCCCCTCAATTTTCCACATCTTATATGGGTTCTGCCCGGCTGGGACAATCCCCCGCACTGAATCTGCTTCTGGATGTGCTAATAAGATCTCAATGGATTCGTCAACCAGTCCAACAGGCCGCACGGGAGAAGTCGGCCGCAGGTGAACAACCAGCTCTGGTCGATATCCTTCCGCTTCTGCAAGCCAATTCAGGGCGTGTTGAAAAACAGGCAAATCCAGGGTGTCATCCTGTGCCAGCGATTTTGGGCGCAGAAATGGCACTTCTGCACCAAAGGATTTTGCAATTTCAGCAATTTCAGGGTCATCCGTTGAGACTATTAAACGGGTGATATGTTCGGACTGCAGTCCTGCCGCAATACTATACGCAATCAAGGGGTAGCCAGCGAAATCCCGGACATTCTTACGTGGGATCCCTTTTGATCCACCCCTGGCTGGGATAATTCCAAGAACCTCTGGTTTAGTTGCCATAGGATATCCCTCCGTTTAGCAAAGACAGTTGATAAAAAGAATGACTTCTTTCTACGCTGCAGTAACCTGTGAAAAGGCAATCTTCAGGTGTAATATTTTCCAACAAAATCTCATTTTTATTCAACAATAACAATCCTTCAAAAACATCTTTATCAGACTGATATTATACCAGTGGGATGTCCGATTATAACGGCATTAAGAATGAACGATGGTTATTTACGACATCATTATCTGGATGATGTAGATTGATGTCTTTAAAAAATCAATTATTCAACCACCGGTAGATGCGGTTGACTGTGCCTTGCAAGATGTACCGAATCCACTTTACCTGTGCCAGGCGATTCATCAATCCACGGGATTTCTTCCCTGTGTTGGCAGGGTTGACCGTCAGGCCAGATTTTTGAGCGATTTGGGCAACCTCTTCAGAAATAGCATTTCCCATCAAGCGAATCGTTTGTTCCCGGGTACAAAATCGTAAGTAGCCTTTTGCATCCATGAGATCATCCATCTCAATCATCCGCCCCATCACCCTGTCAGTCCAGCCCTCAGGCAGCATTTCCGACAGAATTTCTTGCATCACTTTTTTGGGTGTGACCATCTGGAAATGATGGGCAGAAACCCAAGCTTCCAATCCCCGATACTTGACGATCACATCTTCAATCCCTGCCACCTCGGATTCATAGCGCTCCAATGTGCGACCGCTGTTGACCATATATTCTTCTTCCCACTTTCGTGGCATCAACAAGCCACGCTCGGTTTCCACATCTGGCTGGTTCGCAAAAGCCAGCGTACTTTCCGAGCTGAGTGCCACCCGTTCCCGGATGTAAAAGCCTGTCACTGCTCCAACATTTGGGAAGGTGTCAATAATTTCTAGGTGCTTGCCCAACCAACCAGGAAGGTGAAAAACATCGTCATCGCAATAAGCAACAATCTCACCCGGCGCCATATTGAAAATCATGTTGAGTGCATTCAGTTTGCCAATATTGCTTTTTGAAAGGTGCAGGTAATCAATCGAACCGTTATCATACAGTGCCTGAAGATATTCAACCATTTCAGGACTGCTGCCGTTGTCAAACACAAGCAAGTCAAAGGGTTCTTCTGTGTTTGCAAGGATGCTCTGGATGGTCATCTTGGTTACGTCCATCCGATTCTCAAAGTATCCCGCATTGTGCGGCGCATACACAAGAACGGCGACCGTTGTTCGCGCCGGTTCAAAATCAAGGCTTACCCCTCTTGAAGGGTTCATTCCAATACGTGGCATAAAGGCATCCTAATAAATCAAAATGTGGTTATTGTTTTCCAAGCTTATATTTCAACCGTCCCCTGACCTCTTTAAAGGCTTTTAGAGGATTTAAAATTGTAAAGAATAAGAATCCCAGGGAATGTGAATGCAATTTCACCAGCGGAAAGATTTCTACTTCTCGCCAAAAGGCTTGCCAGTCTAATTTTTTCCTGGCAAGTTCTTGGCCATCAAATGTGTGCGAATGATCTCTCAAAGTAAATATTGTCCGTCGACCCCCAGCAAGCTTAACATTTTCTTCTGTTTCAGGCTGATAATAATGAATGATGCCGTCTGGCAAATGGCCATAGCCGTGGTTTTGATGGATAATGGTTAATCCTTTTGATAGATCAACCAGGGGGCAATGCTGCCAACGGGCGTTAAAGATCATCCAATTGTCCCAGCCAGCCCTGCCAACAGCAAAGTCGGGGATTTCCTTAAAACAAGACCGGGGATAAATGAAATAATCGCTGCCTGTTCGTTTATGTCGTTTGCCGTTTATTTGTAATCGTGCTCTTAATGACTTCTCCCAATCCCCGGAGAAATCCACAGGATGGTCAATATCGAGGTCCCATCTTTCGCCCACACCGAGAAACCGATCCGTTTTAGACGCCAGACCCTCAACTACAGACGCAAGCTCAGGGAAAAACAGGATGTCCGCATTGCTGTACATCAGAAATGGTGAATCATTGACATCCCTGGCAAGCTGGAAAATTGAACTGATTAATGGGGTTCCCATCTTATTACAGCGTACATTTGGCAAATGCAAAATACCGCGTTCGGCACAAGCCTCCGCAATACCTGGCTCATCGCCAATTACCACAACCTGAACAGCCTCACCCAGGGCAAGCCAGTTATCCAGGGTGTTCTCCTGAATAACTTTGATATGCGGATCTAGAAAAGGTTTGGGGGCGGTAAATAAGGTTATCAGCGGCATAATTTCACTTTTGATCGATAACGGGAATCGGCAGCCAGGCTTTGTGTGGGAAAAATTTTTGCATCAATCGACGATAAAGCATGCTGACATTTCGCTTAAATCCAACAAATCGATCTTTTTTAATTTCGATTGTCCCATGTGCTTCTGGCGACGCTTTTGCAATACCCGTCAAATACAAGTTTAATAATTTTGATCGTGGCACACCATGTTTTTCCAATAAAACCAATCTGAAACCAGCTTGCCTCAACACTTCCCTTAGTGTATGGGGGGTATAACAGGCTAAATGAGCCAGCTCATAACTGTCATGGGCAAAAAAATTAGGAACTTCCAGCAGCAAGATTCCTCCATCTTTCAATAATTCCAATATTATTCTTTTGAGTTCTTCCACAGGTTCTGCAAGGTGCTCCAAAACATGGCTCATGTTGACCAGGTCAAATTTCCCATGGTCAGATGCTAATAAAGCCTCCATTGACTCCTTCATTTCAATGCCAGACTCTTCGGCGTAAGCACGGTAGGCATCTCCTGGTTCCACTCCAACCACATCACTGCTAAAAGACTTTCGAAATTGCTGCAGTAAAACACCTGCAGACGCACCGATATCCAGAACTTTCTCAGGAGAGATTTCCAAATGATGCCTGAGAATATCAATTAAGTGCTTGGCGCGCTGCTCCTGAACCCAAAGGTCCTTAGGGGTTGGTTCCTCACACGATTGGTAGATCTGGCGATATGTCCGCCGATAGAATTCCGGGTTTGCAGCCCGACTCTCTTTCTTTGACTGATAAATCAAGCCACAATTTTCGCATTGATAATAAACCAGTGGAAACCCGAATGATTCCACGCGTGCAAAGATTCTTTTCTGATCTGATCCACACAACAAACAATCCATAAGCACTTCTTAATATTAAAAGGTTTCACATTATACCACCGGCGGTTTACGCGCGTTGGTCAACGTCCTGGTAACCTTTATGCTTCACATTTGCGTTAATATCCAAGATTTCTGGTGAATCATTAAGGAGATCAAGCATTTCGATCAAGGAAAAATCATCGCTGTTATCAAATTGATGATAAATTTTTCTCACTAAGGCTAAATCCTCCGGCGTATCAACCGTCAATCTTAAATGGCTCAAATCCGGTTCGTGGTCCACCAGCAAAATATTAAATCGCCCTGGCTCCTCATATAGATAGGGCATCACATGCTCCCGGGCGTATTTTTCTTCTGCATTCTGCCATGCAAGGCTGAGTGCTTTGAAGCTAACGACCTCCGTATCCATCCCGATTGGCGTGGTACGCTTCATGGGCGGCGGAAGGCGGTTAGCAGCAAAATCAAGATCTGCCCGGAAAAAAGCTTTCACGGTCTGATCGATCTCCCCTGGGTCAATTAAAGGGCAGTCAGCGGTAAGGCGCACAATCGTGCTGGCAGCATACAGGCGCGCGGCCCGGTAATATCGATCCAGCACATCAAAGGGATCACCCCGAAAGCAAGGAAAACCCTTTGATCTGCAAAAGGCTTCGACAGGGTCATCGCTTGGGTCTGTTGTTGTCGCCACCACAACCTGCCCTACATATTGAGCTCGCCTGGCACGGACAAGCACCCGGTAGAGCATGGTTTCACCGCCAATATCCAGCAAGACTTTCCCCGGCAGCCGGCTGGAACCCATCCGCGCCTGGACAATTGCAATAACCCCGGGATCTCTGGTTCGCAGCATATGTTTAATCTCACTCATCCCCAACAAATTTGAAGGATTCCACAGCCCGGTCAAATTCCAATAAGAAACCCTGGATTTGTTCAGAATCTGTGAAAAATGCAATGATCCATAACTTACCTGATTCATTAAAAATGTAAAATGCCTGGGAATTCTTTACACCCAGGTCCCCGGTCGAAGTTTCAAATCTCAGGACATCCCGGTCATCCATCTTTATGCGCTGCTGATCCACAAAATCAAGCTGATCACCAATAATCGATTTGGCAAATGTAGAGATAAGCATCAAGGACATACCGGCAAATTGGTCATTTTTCATCACAAGCAAACCAGTGCCGTATTGACCATCACCCACAGGATCATAAGCCCACATAAGGATATCTTCTTTATAATTTTCAAAGATTCCCTTTATTGTTTGAGACTGTTCATCCTCAAGTGACTGACCTTGATTCATGAGAGATTCGAAATCATTTTCAACATCTCCCAAAATAAAGGTCGCTGGCAATGTCATCTCAACGCCATTATCCTGATATACCTTTTCTTGCAGCAGAGCTGCGTTTTCTGCTTCTTCCGTTGGCTGCTGTTCAACTGTTTCTGTGGGGGTATTTCCAACCGCCTTAATTTCAGGGCTAGTTGCACGGCTGATCAATGGAATGTGACATGCCATAATTATCAGCATTAATACCAAACAAATGGAAGTAAATAAAACTTTCTTATTTTTAGTCATCAGTTTAACCTGCATTCATTTCTTTTCTATTGATCTGTGATTTTGATTCTAATGCAATTATCACCAAAAGCAAAAATTACAAAGCCATATGATATGCCTGCAATAATTTTTTAAAGTTTTGATCCCAATCTGCTTGCGCCTCGGCCATAGACCTCGCGTTCTCGCCGTAACGAGCTAGTTCAGGATAGCCTACCATCATTAGAATCTTTTCTTTTAATGCTGCCGGATCCCCATCGCTGAAAATCTCACCTGTCTCTCCCTGTTTAACCCATTCCTTGTTCGAGGGAATATCCGAAACCAGCACAGGACGTCCGCATGCCAGGGCTTCCAATAATGATATGGATGAGCCATCACAATGTGAGGGGCTCACAAAAAGGTCTGCCCCGCAATAGACACCTGGTAAATCCGTTTGATCCACCCAGCCGGGAAAATGCACCTTATCCTCAACAGGGGCTAAAATGCTGTGAATATAATCAGATTGCGGTCCATCGCCCACAAGCAGCAATCGTAATTCATTATTCTCCGATGCGCTTGCCACAAAAGCTTTAGCAAGTACATCCACACCGTAAATAGGATACCAGCTGCGGTTGCACAGAATGATAAATTTATCGTCCCATCCCAGGCTTCTCCGCAGTGCCTCTCCTTCAGCTTTTCCATTTTGGGGTGAAAAATGCTCCAGGTCAACACCCCAGGGAAAACGAAGACTTCTTTTTTCGCGAAAGCCGTAAGCTTTTGCCGCGTCAATCACAGTTTGGCAGTCCCCTAAAAACACTTTTGTGTGATCAAAAACATATCTTGTTGCACACCGCATCCAGGGGCTTCGTTGTGCACGTGCCAATATGTCTGACCCCCAGGACATGGTCACCAGGTTCCGAAAACTAGAAAGTGCAGTCAGCAAGGCAGGCCCCTGTATGGGTCCTGCGTGAACGACATCAGGTTGAATTTCCTCCAGAATCTTTTGGTAGCTTAACAAAGCCATCTGCCACCCACCCCAATGGCGCCAATCAGGTGGTTCGCCAGGCCAATTCAATTCGACAATTCCATCAGGTGTGTTTGGAAAAGGTTCTTTTTGCCTTAAAGCATAAACATCATGCGGCGTATTGGAAAGGGCGCGCAAAAAGCGTTGATCATGTGGGCTGTCCCCTTCCGTGAAATAAAGCACACGCATTTAATTATCCTTAAGAACTCGGTAAGGTTTAGGGGTTTCCAAACTGGGTCCAGCGTAATTCCTGCCCGGCAGGAATTTGTTCAATCGCTCTCAACCCAAGCAGATCTTCAATTTCATAGGGCATGATTGCACCCTGTGTTGCCGGCCTGAGTACATCGATCATATCACGCGTCATCGTTTCGCCGCGTTGAATAGCCCGAGCAGCCCTAAGGCAGCGCCGCTGGATGATCACAGTTTCCTGCTCGTTATCTGCGACAAATTTATCCCCTGAACCCAGTGCACGTTCCAGCTGGCGGGTGGCTGTAACCATTTCCGCCCAGGTTTGAGGGTTCATCGCAAAGGGATGATCGGGTCCAACACGATTATTGTCATCGGTAAAATGCTTTTCAATAACCCTCGCACCCAAAGCAACGGCGCCCAGTACGGTAGCATGCCCATGGGTGTGATCTGACAATCCCAGAACCAGTTCCGGGAACATACTTTGGTAGGTTTTCAGGACATGCAGGTGGATATTATCAAAATTGCCATCTGCTGCTGTGTAGTTTGTATTGCACTGCATCAATACCAGTTGGGGGTTAATGCTCAAAATGGCATGCACCGCTCGCTGAACATCGCCAATATCAGACGCTCCCGTGGCAAGCAGAACGGGTTTGCCTTTGCTTGCAATCCTCTCACAGGCTTCAATCCACGTGATATCACCGGATCCGATTTTGTACGCCGGCGCATATGAATCCAGCATATCAATCGCCTCAAAATCGTAGGGCGACGAGAAATAATCAATGCCAACCTCATCGCAGGTTTCTTTGAGGATCGGTGTCCATTCAAATGGAACCGAAGCTGAAGCATACACCTCGGTTACCGATTTCTCCCATTTTGCCTGATGCGAAACCTGGGCATTCATATGGGTGAAGCCGTAATCAGAAACGATTTTTGGCGCCTGGAAATTCTGGAATTTCGCCGCATCCGCCCCTGCTTCTTTAGCCAAACGAATCAAGAGCTTTGCACGCTCTAAACTCCCGTCGTGATTTGCTGCAATATCTGCGATGAAATACGTTGGATGATCTTTCCCGATCAGATTTTTTCCAATTTTTAAAGTCATATCTCGCCTCTCAATTCAAAAGGAAATGATTCAACATGAAAAACGCTGAAGCTTAAGATGATAGCCTTCCTGCCATCGTTGATATAATCGATCAATACCGGTGTCCACAGAGGGCAGTGTGTGACCAAGGTCATGCTGTACTTTCGCAGGATCCAGAACAAGTTTCAACGAACGTGGGGCTTCACGCTTCATCTCGCTCATCTTAATCGGCTGGACTAAATTCGGATCAAAACCAAATTTTTCTGCAATTCTGACACCAAATTCATACTTGCTCAAATGCTCCGGGCTAACTACATGATACACACCCTCCAGGTTTTTCTCAAGCGTTTCAAGCAAAACCTCAGCTAAATCCTCCACGTAGAGCGGGCTGAAAAAGGTATCAATGAATCCCTTGTGCGGCACCCGGTCCTTTAAGTTATTATAAAAAAATTCAGACAAACTGCGATTCCCTGAGAGACTCCAACCATAAAAAACCACCCTGGCAATCAGGGCGTGTGGATTTGATTCTTGAACACGGTGCTCACCAGCCAGTTTGCTGCGAGCATAAACGCTCAGCGGATTTGGGGGATCGGTTTCAACGTATGCACCTTTTTCCCCGTCAAAAATCGCATCGGTTGAGATATGCAAAAATGGCACACCCCATTCAAAAGCAGCTTCAGCAAGTTCTCCCGGCACATCGGCATTTAATTTTTGTGCAAGATCTGGGAACTTCTCGGCTTGATGCAAATTGGCAATTGCAGCACAATGGATGATCGCATCAGGCTGCAATTCTTCTATCGCATCAAGCGCATTTGGTGTTTCTAAAAGGTCGACTGCTTCAATTTTGAAAGGGACGCCTCGCAGTTGATGCGAATACACCAGCCCCACGACCTCATATCCCAAATGATGCGCCAGCAAGCCAAGGTTCAATCCTAAAAGACCGCTGGCGCCGGTAACCAGCAAACGCATTATGAGCGCATGCCTTTCTCCATTTTCACCTCAATTGGCGCGACCATTTTTTGAATCTCACCAACGGATAGCCAATCTTCATTATTATCACTGGCGTAATGGTAACCGTCAGGCAGTGGTTTGCCAGCGTCTGTCCATGCGTGACCAAACCATAATGCCGCTGCCGGCTGGACAACATACATATCTTCCAGCTCAATGGTTGAACGCGCTTCATCCTCTGAGATCAGAACTTCATGAAGCTTCTCCCCGGGGCGAATGCCAATAATTTTGATTTCAGCATTTGGGGCAAGGGCACGCGCCAGGTCGACCATCTTCATGCTGGGGATCTTCGGGACAAAGACCTCACCGCCCTGCATTTCTTCAATACAGCGAATCACAAATTGAACGCCCTGATCCAGTGAAATCCAGAATCGTGTCATGCGCTCATCCGTAAGGGTGATTTCACCTTTGGATCGCTGCTGAATAAACAAAGGGACAACGCTGCCGCGTGAACCAACCACATTGCCATAACGCACACAGCTGAATCGGGTCGTCATCCCACCAGCATAAGCATTGCTCTGAACCATTAATTTTTCTGCAGCCAGCTTTGTGGCACCATATAAGTTCACCGGGTTGACCGCCTTATCCGTGCTCAATGCAAGGACCTTTTCAACACCTGCATCCAGCGCAGCGTCAACAACATTGCTGCTGCCTAAAATATTGGTCTTAATTGCTTCCATCGGATTATATTCACAAGCCGGCACCTGTTTGAGGGCGGCTGCATGGACAACAATATCAACGCCATTAAAAGCGCGCTTTAACCTTGGCAGGTCGCGCACATCACCAATAAAATAGCGTAAATTTGGATAGTTTAAACCTGACATGCGCATTTCGTGCTGTTTAAGTTCGTCACGGCTGTAAACAATCAAACGGTGGGGATGGTAGGTTTCCATCATGACCTCAACAAATTTTCGGCCAAAAGAACCCGTCCCACCGGTTACCAATACGCTTTTATCTTTCCAATCCATAGCATCACTCCTGGGGTTTTGACAAAATTATACTTTAATTGCCAATTCTTATTTATTTTCTTCTGCAGGTTTATTGACAACAACCAGGGGATACTGCCCAATGCGTCCCAAAAGACGGGGAAATATCTCCTCAAGCAAGAATAAGACTTTTAACCAAAAACGTCCACCCCAATCCGGGTATATTACAGAACGTAAGAACCGAACACTGACACTACGCCAGACAAGAATTTCATAATCCATTCTGCCCTCTAAAGCCTGTATCAGCCAGGCTGCAGTCATTTTTTGAACATATGTCCCTTCTGGCGGTTTTCTCGTCTCTGCTTCTGAGGCTTCGCTCAATTCCGCTGTCTTATCCGAAGCTTCCGCACCTTTTAATGGCTGTTTTTTGACTTTTCGCAGCCACCAAGCCCTCAAGCGTTTCATAAAGTCCATAAAAGGTGAAAGTCGGGTCATCAGGGGCGCTTTCGTCCAGCCATTAACAACCACCATCGAGTTACCGGGGGTCAACGTCCGATAAAGCTCCTCATAAGCGGGCAATTTGTCTTCCATCGGGACGTGATGTATGGTGTGTAAGGACACAATGCCGTCGAAAGCATCACTCTTGAAAGGCAGATGGGCGATATCCCCAACGACATACCTACCGTGATCACCCAACCTTTTCCTTGCTTCCTGCAATGCCACAATGGAAATGTCCATACATACACGGGCATGATAATTTTCAGAATAGGTCAGGTATTCAGGATATTGTACTGGCCCTGACCCGGCATCTAAGAAAAAACGTCCCTTTGGTGAGAAATGTTTATTGACCCGCATATGACAGCGATGGATATATTCCTTTGATACGGGTCGCAAATCCTCAAACTGAGCGTTTTGATACAGGGATTGGTCTATGAGTTTCCAGCCGACCTGGTTGAAAAATTCTTTAACATCCTTTTTCGAGTCTTCTTTAGTCATCATTTATTTACCTGCAGTCATTATAATTGGTCCACGTCAAATTAGCGTAGGCGGTTCTATTCACTTAGATTCTTCTAGAAATCGTCAATTCCTCAAAATTTGCAAAATCGATCCAGGATGAACAAACAAGCCATTCGCAGACAAGCTGTTATTATCCCAGCCAACGACTTATTGGGCAAGCATTTCAAACAAAAAACGAGAAGATTTTAATTGGGAAAATGATCAATAAGAACTGATTATTTACACAGTTACCACTTAAGCGGTGTACCGGTAAGATATTTAAAGGTCTGATCGTAACGCTTTTGTCCTTCTTCACCCAAAACAAAACGCAGTGGTCTCGATTTGATGTCCTTCTTGAGGTCCACCAAATGCCACGGGAAAGGCTTGGGGAATTCAAAAAAGAATAAATAAGCATAGCGCCATGCAAGTTCAATTTGATCCTGGGATAAAGGTGCACCAGCCAAATCCCCTAGAAGTTCATTTAAAGTGTCAAAGAAACCTTCCCAGGTAGCAGGATCATGGGTGAAACCGCGATTTCTGTAATGCGTTTGCCCTGCGACAACCACAGGGATGCCGCGCATTGCCATTTCTAAACCAACGGTTGTTGTATAAACCATCCCTAAGTCAGCAATATCCATGATGTCATAGGTGTTGATTTTTTCATCTGGCTCAATCAGGTGAATATGCTCAGGGATTTCCTCGAGTTCAGCCTTAACAACGTCGACCATGGATGTGCCGTGTGTCAGCATTTCACCTGGATGCACGCGTATTAAAAGCTGGACATCTTTGCGATTAGCAAAATAACGCACGCTTTTCTCAATCCAATCCGCCATCGTTTTACTGAAAACCTGGCGATCAAGGGTTAAGCTATCCCCAAGGACATTGGTTGCTAAGAGAACAACCGGGCGATCATCCAGATTTAGTTTTTTCCTGACAAATGCGCCGCCTTTAGTTGGGGTGTCCTGCCATTTCCGTGTGAAATTTTTCCAAGTTTTAGCATCCACACGTGCAGAGAATAAGGCATGCAATTGCTCAAGCTGTGCTTCATCAAGGGCTTGATCGCCACGTGCTTTCCACAGGCTGTCCGTCTCATGGCGCATGATCTCGGAGTCTTGCGCCAGCCATATATGCTCGCGCTTATCGCCAAACTCAAAGGTGACTGTTGGAATCTTTAAGTGTTTCGCCACCCTGAACAAGACGCCCATCTCCTGAATGGTGCCGTTGGGCAAAATGACCACATCCGGTTTATGTGCCGACAGCCATGCCCGCCCATTCAATGCTGCTTCATAGTTGCGTTCATATCGGAGCTGGTACAGAGGATCTTCAGTGTCAATATCCTCAACTTGCAGGGTGTACTGGGTATCAAAAGTGGTCACTTCCTCCACAGCAGCTTCTAATTCTGCTGGCAAATTTTTTGATAAAGGTCGAATATCCAACATGGGTTGAATTTTAATAACTGAAGCTGCCTGGCTGAGCACCTGGCGAGCATATAAATTTTGCCCTCGAAGATCAAATTTCTCGATCGGTTTATCCCAGCTGCCATAAGGCAGGTAAGAAAGCGTTACCTGGTGTCCTTTTCCTGCCAATGCAAGCGCCAGGAATGTTGAATACTCGATCCAATAATGGAGGGACGCAAAAATGAAAACTCGTTTCCCTCTCGGCGCTTCTTCATCAAAGGGTTGCACCTGTTCAACAGCGTCAGCTAATTCTGCTTCAAGCAAGTCAAGATTGAAATGCGCCTGCCAGGGCTTGTGCCGCTGGATGAGCTGCCAGTAGAGTTCAACGGTATAAGGGAGTTCGCCAAGAACCTTTTTGATCGCACGTTTTTCCATAATTATTTTTATTTGTGCTCAATATCCCAGTCAAATTGAGGGCGCACGGGTCCCAAACGCTGTTCCGGCCAATGGGTGCCCGGAGCACCTGTTACATCCACGGTGAAGGTTAATGCTTTATCTTCTTGAAAATATCTTCGAATGCGATAAACACTGGCGTTCAAGCCAAGGATGAAACGCCCCTCGTTCATCAAATTCGGCGGAATATGGCATTTGCTAATGTAATGCCCGGCTGGACGAACACTGTATTCCTGGTAAAGCTCAGGATCATCGGTGTCAAAGGTAGTGAAGACATATTCCCCACGGGTGGTCATCATATACAAACCAACCCTTAATCCACTGATCGCTTCTGTTAGCTGATATTCAAATTCAATAGAAAAACCTTCAGCAGCATTGACGGTATCAACAACTTTGCCATCCGTGTTCAAAACCCGTAATGCCTCCGGCTTGAAGGCGTCCGATTTGCCGCCTAATTCTTCCTCAGTCCAAAAACGCTCCCCCTGCTTGGTCAAGCCCATGTTCAGGTAATGATCCACAGCCTCTGGCGTTGGCGCCCGTAATACAATCTTGCCCTGGTCAAGAACGATGGTTTCTTGTGTCAGGCGCAATATGGCGGACATATTGTGGCTGACGAATAAAACCGTTCTGCCTTCCTGGGCAACATCGTTCATCTTTCCAAGGCATTTACGCTGGAATTCAGCGTCGCCGACCGCAAGAACCTCATCCACGACCAGGATCTCGGGTTCCAGATGGGCGGCTACGGCAAAAGCCAGCCGCAAATACATGCCGCTCGAAAAACGTTTGACTGGGGTGTCAATAAACTTCCCAACTTCGGAAAATTCGACAATTTCGTCAAACTTCCGATTAATTTCTTCACGTCGCATGCCCAATATTGCACCATTTAAGTAGATATTTTCTCTACCGGAAAGTTCAGGATGAAAACCCGTGCCGACTTCCAACAATGAGCCAACACGACCATGAATTTCCCCATAGCCTTCTGTCGGGTCTGTTACACGTGAAAGGATCTTTAGAAGCGTGCTCTTCCCTGCACCATTCCGACCGACGATTCCCAAAACCTGGCCGCGCTCAACCTCAAAGGAGACATCTTTCAATGCCCAGATATGCCCGGGGTCATCGTATCTTCCGCTCCCCTTTCGGCTTAATTTATGTTTGAAACGGCGAAAGCCCATCATCAACAAGTCTCGCAAGGTGTCCGGCCTTTCCTGGGCTAAACCAATGCGATACTGTTTTGATATGTTTTCGACACGTATTGCTAATTCTGACATAAGTTCCTAAACAACATCGGCGAAGGTCTTTTCCATCCGCCGGAAATAATACAAACCGCTGATTAAAAGCACCACGACCACAATAATCGAGATCAGCATGGTGATATCAGGTGGCGTGCCGCCTAATAAAGCCCAGCGGAAACCCTGGATCACACCCACCATGGGATTAAGGCCGTATAATGAGCGCCAAACACCTTCCGGGATGGTCTCAATGGGATATACAATAGGTGACGCATACATCCAGACCTGGATAAGGAATGGCACCATGTGTTGAATATCCCGGTACTGCACGTTGAGGGCAGACAGCCACAATCCAACTGCCAGCGCCGTCAGCAATGCCAGCAGCACAATGGGAAAAAGCCAAAGAATGTTCCATCCCGGCCAATACTGATAGTAAGCCATCACAAGTAGTAAGACCACAAAGGATACGGCAAAATCCACAAGGGCAGCAAAAACTGATGAGAGCGGTATGGCAAGCCGGGGAAAATAAATTTTTGTAAGAAGGTTGGCGTTGCCAACCAGGCTGACGCTCGACCGTTGTAAAGCGGTTGAGAATAACTGCCAGGGCAGCAAGGCCGACATGGAAAACAGGGGGTAGGGCAAATCCTGTGATGGGGTTTTTAGCAAAATTCCAAAGATAACTGTGAAAATCAAGGTGGTCAGTAATGGCTGCAATACTGCCCAAGAAATCCCAAGGACAGCCTGTTTGTAGCGCACCTTAATGTCACGCCATGTCAGGAAAAAGATCAATTCCCGATAACGCCACAATTCCTTAAAATCAATCGACAACCACCCCTTGGATGGTCGTAAATAGATGATAGGACTTTGTTTACCCTGCTGCTGGCTGTTTTCCATAATGATAAATTAATCCCGGTGTTCCAGGTACCATTCGATGGTCTTTTGCAAACCCTCATCAAAATCAACACGCGCTTCAAAACCAAACTTCTCTTTCGCCCGGCTTGTATCCAAAGCACGCCGCGGCTGACCGTTGGGTCTTGAAGTATCCCAAACAAAATCACCCTCAAAGCCCGTCATTCTGGCGATCTTTTCTGCCAGGTCTTTGATGCTGATTTCAAAACCTGATCCCAGGTTCACGGGCAAGGATTCATTATATTTCTCTGTCGCCAGGGTGATGCCCCTGGCAGCATCTGTCACATAAATGAATTCACGGGTGGGCGATCCATCTCCCCAAACCACGATATGATCCTCGCCAGCCTCCTTTGCCTCAACACATTTACGGATCAGTGCAGGGATTACATGGGAACTTCTGGGATTGAAATTATCACCGGGTCCATACAGGTTAACCGGCAGCAGGAATATGCTGTTATAACCATATTGATCACGATAAGCCTGTGATTGAACCAGCAGCATCTTCTTTGCCAGACCATAAGGGGCATTGGTTTCTTCTGGATAGCCGATCCACAGGTCATCCTCACTGAATGGTACTGGGGTAAATTTTGGATAAGCACAAACTGTGCCTATCGCCACAAATTTCTCAACCCCACGTTCATAAGCCTGATGCAAAAGCTGGACGCCCATCATCAAGTTGTCGTAGAAGAATTCGGCTGGCTTTTCCTGGTTCGCACCAATACCGCCAACATGGGCAGCCAGGTGAATGATCACATCCGGATCCGAATCCGCCAGCATTCGCTGAATCGCATCGCTGTCAACCAGGTCATAATCCTCAATTTTTGGGACAAAAATATCCAGTGCACCTTTGCTGCGCAACTCCCTGATCAAATGCGTACCAAGAAAGCCCGCCCCACCGGTGACACAAATTTTCTTTTCAGCCCAATTAAATTTGTTTAGCATATAACCTCGTAATTCTTTTAATCTTTCATTTGCAGCGTCGACACAAAGACAATCAATGTGCATTGAACACTACTTTGTGTTATTTGTCCAAATTAAAAACATCAGATCGACTATTGAATTATAATCTCCCAAACCTGAGGGTCAAGCAAACCCGCTGTTCAATAGTATCTCCACCTTGAAAATAGGAACGATACCGGCAGCAGAAATCCAAATACTGGACTTTTAGATTAAACTGTTCTCATCATAATTTACGTCGAATGATCAGGAACTCAACTTTTGATCAAAGATTCTCGTTCTTGTTTCTTTTGCTTTCTATCCCGCAACCATCCGCCGATGATGACCAACAAGCTCAACAGGATTATCAACACTATCATCAGCCAGAAATCCAAACGCGGAATGACTGGATAATAACGGCTGATATACCATTCCGTGAAAAAGGCCAGAAAGATCCCTTCTATCAACAATGCTCTGCCCAACCAGCGATCCTTTGTTTCTTTGACAAAATTGATCACCCAGGCAGCTGTGATTGCCATCCATGGGAGAAGTATCGTTCGGTAGCGAGGATTATCCCATTGATCACCACCCGCTCGAGCGGACGCGACAAAGACCCATACCCAGACGAAGAATATCATCACAGCTAACCATCGTTTTTTGCGCGAAGACGGCAAACGCAGGATTCGCACAAAGGCATAAGCCAAAAGCGGTAGGAGCGCATACCAGCCCGCAGCTCTCAAAATACCTAAACCCTGCCATATCCACGGCGCTGGCGCGGCAATAGCAGCGGGCAATACCGGCTGAAATACGCCGTAAGCTACAATGAAGGGAAAATGAAGCCATGCTGGCAGGGATTCAAGCTCAAACTGTATTCTGCCAGAAGCAAGCATTGTCAATCGTGCATCCCAGGACATTACCTCCTGCACCCAATCCCTATAAAAGTAAGCAATCCCCCCCAGGGCTGCGGCTGCAAATAACCAAATCACACCTTTCACCCAATTTTGTTTCACTTCTACTGATTCCATCACCCACACCCAGGCCAAAATGATTCCTATTAGGGGGAGTGCGACCCGGTACGAAAACAAGAACAAACCCAGTGTGCCTGCAATCATCACAGGAACGGCGATTTTCAAGCGCCGACGATCTAAGAATTGTGCCACGGACCAGGTTAATAAACTAAAGCACAAAATCAAATATGGTTCACGCATCTGGGCAGCACCCAGTAAAATGCCTTCAGGATACAGTGCAAAAATCCATCCTGCCCATGAAGCGGCATTCTCGCCAAAACTGCGCCTTACCACTGCCATCAAAAATGGCAGACTTAATGCCATTGCACCGGTAGTAAGAATCAAAATTAAAGCAGGTCGATAAGCATCCGGACTGATAACACGGTAAACAAAGGCATCCAGTGCTAAAAGCCCACCATACTGATCGGCAGTGTAATCATCACTGAATGCCCTGGTCAATGGCTCGCCCGATTGGGCTAAATCCCAGGCGCTCCTCTCACGAAGATAAGCATCCTGAAACACAAAGCCGGCTTGCTGCGGTGCTTCCTCATAACCAAATTGAGGTAACCCCCAGGTTAAGAACATCCCGACTCCCAGCCGAAGAATAAAAGCGAGGATCATCAACCTTGCAAGATTTTTTGAACTTCCAAAAAGGCGCCATGCCATGTAAAGGAAAAGACTCACAAAATACAATAAGTAAAATGCAGCGAAAGTACCTTTCCAGAATTCACCAATTGGCAAGATCACTTGCATTAATAATGCTAAAGCAAAGCTCAACACAGCTGCTAAAATGATGTGAATTCCTATTTTCTTCATCTTCTTTTTCCATTTGCTAAATGATTGACCTTACTTTATCACGATTTGCCGACCTTGCCTGCCATGTGAAGTAAGAAATCCATAAAACCCAAAAAATGACTGCTGTCTGCAGGGGAATCAGAAAACGCTGATTTTCACCATGCTCAAGCAAAGATGTAAATATGGACGTTATCCAAACAGAACCAGCCAACAGCCATTGAAAAGAACCCAGGTTAAAATATTGCCGTAAGCGTTTAGAGATCAAGGCTGCAATGCTGGAAAGCACAAAAACAAGGTTCATCAATACCATTAAACCCCTTGCGAGCCAAACCCACAACACCATAATGCTTGAAAATCCTGGCAAAGTAAAAGCACTTTGACGCCAGTAAACAGGTGACCGCCAGAACCACAACCACCCTTTGATGACCTTTGCCAAATATTGCAACGGATGGCTAAGGACCAGCTTTATTGATAAATCTTGAAGGGCTTGCGACAGGTCATAAAAGTTCAATCCAGAGGCTTCCTGCATCGCGGGGATGGCTTCCCAGATGGTGTTACTCTGGGTGCCAAAGGTATCAAGCCGCGTGTCACGAAAGGCTATGTAAGTGTCACGAATTGCAGCATATTCATCTGGAAGGTCTTCAAAATAATAACCAGCATGTTGAACTAGGTGAAAACCGGACATGGTCGTCACGCTGAGGATGTTGTACCGAGAATAGACCCAAGCCATCCAACCGCCAATCAGCACGAGGGCGGGTAATAAGATCCCGATAAATGGCTTGAAATTAAAACGGGGTTTTGGATCCTGATTCGAAAAAGCCAGAAAAATCACCAGCCATAAGGGCATGAAAAGAAACTGCGGCCGGGTCAGGGCTGCCAGGGAGGCAGAAATCCCGATCCCCAGTGCCAGCCAGGTCGTTTGGTATTTCCTGTCTTCTAACCAAAAATAAGCGCCAAGCAGGGATAAAATCAACCAGAATGCTGCTAACGTTTCTGTCAGCAGGTTGGCTTCAAAGAAAAATTGACCCGGGTTCAGGGTGTGTGCTAAAGCAATAAGCGCCCCTATAAACGGCTTTTTGCTTGCTTTCCATCCAATGATGAACCAGGCAAATGTTATACCCAGACCAAGAATCAACTGGCTGAGATAAAGCATTTTTTCAGAACCTGTCAGGGCAATCAGAATCGGGTAAACCGGTGTACGCGTGCCGTCGTAATTTGCAAAGCCATTCAGGACCGCTTGCGCAGATCGTTGATAGCCCCCCGTATCACTGAAGGAAACCGGTGAATAGATCGTAAATAACATCACCCTGAGAAAGAGGCTTAAAATCAAAACCAACCCCAAACATATTCCCAGCTTTTTGTTTGATCCCGATTTATTCATATGCCAACGAATTAAAAATGTTCCAGTGCGTTTAATGCGCGATTTTTCCAGGTAAACGCTTGAGAATAAGACCGTGCTTCAATACCAAGTTCAACACGCATTTCTTCGTCGTTCTTCAGGTCAATCAGTGCCTCTTTCCAGGATGCAAAATCCTGCGGTGGACAAAAGAATGCGGTCTTAGCATCCAGCACTTCATGGATCACTGGCAGGTCACTTGATAGTATCGCCCGCCCAGCAGCCATATACTCAAACATTTTCATTGGGCTGGCAATATCTGCCGAATTTCCGCCACCGCTGCCTTCAATTTTCTGCTCGTAAGGCATCATGAGGACATCAGCAGCAGCCTGGTACAGCGGCAAATCCGCATTATCAACAAATCCCGTCAAAAATAAATTAGCCAATCCAGCAGAGTTGGCGCGATTCTCCCATAGAGCCACATCCTCTGGCTGGCCGCCCACCCATAAAAAATTGATCTCCGGCAAGGCTTTTGCCAGGTCAAACATTAATTGCATTCCCCGACCTGCATAAAAATGCCCGGTGTATCCGGCAGTAAACCCTGCTGCCAGACCCAATCGGTTTCTGGCTTCTTCTGGTGCAGGCAGGTCTTCATAACGTTCCAATTCGACCCCATTTGGTGCCACAAGAATTTCATCTTGATGTGCCTCAAGATCAAAATCTGAGATCAATCGCGCCTTTAACGCCTTTGAATTGGTCAGTAAACGTTTTTTTGTTTTGCTTTGCCAAAATTGGCGGAAGAGCCAGGGACCAACGCGTCCGGTCACTCGGTCATGCAGCTCTAATACCGTTGGGACGCCTCGCCATAAGGATAAGACTGCCGCCTGTAAAGCCCAGGTATAAATCAGATCAGCATTCATCCTGCGCCCTGTCTGAACAGCTTTAAAAGCAAAATCATACCGCCTGAAAGCCAGGTTTTCATGAAGCCACTGGATTTCAAAGGGCTGCCTTAATCCATAATGATTTTTTAAATTCTCCCAGGATACCGGGTTGTCACCGGGCACGAGTAAACGCACGTCATGGTAAACTTCTGCAAGGGCATGAGCAGCTTTAACAACCTGGATGCTGTTAGCGGTGTTCGAGGGTACAAAAGAGGCTGCAATACAAACAATTTTCATCATCAAACCTTTATGCGGGCAAAAAAAATTAAAATCGTCAGGAAATAAGCTTTGCTCTTATATCTCTTCTAATTGCATTTATACCATAAATCAAAATTTTTCAGCTCATCACGTGGATACGCCGCAAAGGCCTCAATAAGAATTTTATTGAATAGTCCAAGGGAAGAATGTGCACAATGGATAAGAATTCAATCATGTCATGGGGCATAAACCGCACAACTTTAATGTTTTTTTATATTTGAAGTAAAATATAGTCTCAGATAAAATGGCGGATCAACAACATTATCAAAATCATCGGAATCTGAAACGTGAAAAAGAGAAAAAAGCGCGCTATATCTTTAAGAAATTTGCTTCAACAATCAATTGTTATACAAATAGCAATTTTTCTGGGGCGTGTATTATCCCGCCAGACGGGTCTAAAAATTTCCTCCTGGATTGGCACACTTCTAGGCAGCAGGAAGAAAAGTTCAATGGTAAGGGCAATCCGTGCCAACCAATTTGTGATCAAAGATCAATCACTCAGCCAGGAAGAGCTTCTAGAACTACCTAAAATTGTTTTTCGCTCTGCTTCAAACTGTATTTTTGATTACTTTTACTTCCTATCTAGGCCAGACCAACTCCAGGAAGTCGTGGGATTCAGTCCGAAGGCAAAATTGGCATTTGAGCGTATCAAGAAAAATCAGCCTTCTGTATTTGTTTGCCCACATCTGAGCAATTTTGATTTGATGGGCTATGCATTAGCGCTCAACGATTTTGAAGTGCAGGTGCTTTCTTACCCTGAACCAGTTTCTTCCTATAAAATGCAGAACCAGTTGAGGGAGAGCCTGGGGATCATTGTCACCCCAATGACTCTAAGTGCCTTTCGCCAAGCCAGGAAGCGGCTTCAAAGTGGCGGCAGCATCCTGACAGGCCTGGACAGGCCGCTGCCTGAGGATCAGCAAAATAAATACCAGCCAACCTTTTTTGATCATGAGGCAAATCTGCCTGTGACCTACGTAAGAATGGCGATGGAAGCTGAGGCGCCAGTTATCATTGTTGCAGCAACCTCTCAACCCGGGGGAAGGTATATACTTGAAGCAACTGACCCGATTTGGATGGAGCCTCAGGAAGAGCTTGAAACAGAAATTATTCATAACGCCAACCGGGTACTGAAAGAAGCAGAAGAAATAATCTTAGCATATTCAAATCAATGGGCAATGTTCTATCCAATTTGGCCAAAATTTTTGGGTGTGTAGCCCTACACGAGAAAATGAAAGGTAAAAATGTCAAAAGTCGAAAATCATAAGAGAGAAAATGATATCCTGTTGGGATTTCTTGAAAGGCCAGCCTTGAAATGGCTTGCGGCGCATATGCCTGCCTGGGTCACGCCGGATGTTCTGACATGGATCGGCATTCTTGCATCAATCCTGATTTTTATCAGCTATGCGCTTACAAATATCAGCGAATATTTCTTGATCCTGGCCAGTTTTGGCTTTGTTTTAAATTGGTTTGGGGACAGTCTTGATGGGACCCTGGCACGTTATAGACATATTGAAAGGCCGCGCTTCGGTTTCTTAATTGACCATTTTGTCGATGCCATCAGTACAGTGCTCATTTTTATTGGTTTAGGAATTTCCCCTTATGTCGATATAACCGTTGCGAGTATGGGGGTTATCGCTTATTTGCTGGTCTCGATCATGGTGTACCTGATTACCTATGTCACCGGGGTATTTAATATCACCAGTGCAAAAATTGGACCAACCGAGATCCGTGTATTGGCAATCCTTGCAAATACAACCATGCTGATTATTGGGAATCCAAAGGTCAACCTGCCAATTTTTGAACCTACAACCTTATATACTTTATTTGTCGGGTTTATCGCTTTGTTAATGACGCTGTACTTCTTAATCAATACCAGCATTCAAGCGCGCAAGCTGCAGCTTTTGGATGAAAAGCGGCTGGAGAGAAAACAAGAAAAACAAAAAAATGCTGCAGAAAATCACGAGAAAATTGCACCGGCAGCAAATAATCATTAGCCGAAAAATTGTTTTGAGATTTACGCTTCAACATAAAACACAACATCGCGACAAGAAATAAATAACACATGGTTAAAATACTACACTTTGCAGATGCACATATCGATATGGCTAATTACGGCCGCCATGACCCCGAATCAGGTCTCCCCATGCGGGTAATGGATTTTCTTAAGTCTTTGGATGAAATTGTTCAAGCTGCGATAGATGAACAAGTTGATTTGGTAATATTTGCTGGGGATGCTTACAAAGATCGCTCACCTGCGCCAACCTATCAGCGTGAATGGGGAAAACGCATCATGCAGCTGTCACGAGCAGGCATCCAAACGCTTTTATTGACGGGCAACCACGATATATCACCTGCGACCGGGCGCGCCCATGCGATCCAGGAATTTGAGACCCTGGATGTACCCTATGTGAAAGTCCTGGACAAACCTCAATTCTTATCTACAGAAGAACTGGGCGGATTACCCATCCAGGTGATCGCGCTGCCCTGGATATCACGCTCAGGGATGATGGCTGCCCTCGAATTAGACAGCACGGATCCTTCGGAAACATATAAAATACTTGGGGAGCAAATCAGCGAACTTATCGAAAATTGGCTGTTAGAAGCCAACCCAAAGCTGCCTGTCATCTTCACCGCACACGCCTCGGTTGAAGGGGCAAAGTACGGCAGTGAGAGGATGGTCATGTTGGGGAATGACATGGTCCTGCCGCCAGCCCTGGTCAAAGACAAAAGGCTGGATTACGTTGCCCTGGGGCACATTCACAAACCGCAAAATCTCAACGAAGACAGCCATCCACCGGTCATTTACCCCGGTTCTATTGAACGAGTTGATTTCGGCGAAGCAGGCGACAGAAAGTATTACATCATTGCAGAGGTCAGCAAAGGAAAAACCAAGGTTGATTGGCGGGAATTAAAGAATATCCGCCCATTTATTGATATTCACGTTAACCTCGAATCTGATCAGGGGATCAATCAAAAACTGCAAGACGCCCTGCCGCATGAAGACAAGCTGAAAGATGCGATCGTTCGAATGGTGGTGGAATACCAGCGAGATTGGGAATCCCTAATTGATGAGGCAGCTTTACGAACAATGACGTCATCCGCATTTGAATTTCATTTCGTCAAACGCCCGCAGATGCAAGCGCGTGTTCGACTGCCAGAAGGCCGCGCTGCCAGCAGCCTGGACGTGATTGAGCTTCTGGACATCTACTGGGATGCCAGCATCCAGGATATGGATAGTGAGAAAAAAGAAAAACTGAACCAGCTTGCAAGATCAATTATTGACGATGTCAGAAGCGGAGATTGAGCTAAAAAAGTGACGAATTAGTGCCAATTTTTGCCATGACTTGCTTGACACCTTGAGGGCTTTTTCGTATAATATCTAACGCCTTCCTCGATAGCTCAATTGGCAGAGCGAGCGGCTGTTAACCGCTAGGTTCCTGGTTCGAGTCCAGGTCGAGGAGCTTTTTTGTTTTAAGGGTAAGATTATCGCAATACTTGAAAATCGAAAGCAAATTCACGATGGAAAATCCCAGGAAACTACTAAAAAATATCGAGAAATGGGCGAAAAACAAGCCGGATCTTCGAACTTTGATCCTGCTGGGCTCCCACGTTCATAAAGGTCAGACAGACCGCCTTTCCGATATCGATTTATACCTTTTTGTCGAAAATCTTAATAAATACAAGGAAAACCAGGATTGGTTCAAGGTCTTTGGCCCTGTATGGCTTGCTGTCCTCAATGAAGAGAGTGATTATGTCGGATGGAAAGTCATCTATGAAGGCGGCTTGTTGGTCGAATTTTTCATATATCCAATCACAGCATTGGAAACCATGCGGGATAAACTGCCAGAGCATTTTGAGCCAGGATATGATATTCTGGTTGACAAAGATAGACGAGCAAAACAACTGCCTCAGGCATCTGAAACCCCTCAACCTCCTGAAAGCCCTTCAGTTGAGATGTTTCAAAAAAGCCTCGCGAGCTTTTGGCTGAATGCCTACCATGTTGCAAAATACTTGTGGCGCAGGGATCTTTGGCGTGCAAAACATCACGATTGGCGTCTTAAGGATGACCTGCTTCAGATGATGAGCTGGCATGCTGTGCTCAAGGGTAAACAACAAACCTTCACAGCCTATGAAGGCAAAGGCTTGCAAACCTGGATTGAGCCTGAAACCTTCACGAGTCTGATGACTGTGTTTGGACGATTTTATCCTGCTGACAGCTGGCGCGCATTGGAAGATACCATTAAGCTATTTACACAGTTGTCCAGCAAGGTTGCAGAAATCCTGGGTACTGATACCCGCGATGACTTGCAAGAAAAATTCATGCCATTGATCAAAGATTTGCAAACGAATCCACCGGATTAGAAATTGTTAGAAGAAAAAATCACCACAAGAAAATTTTTATGATATAATCTTTTCGGCAATTAAGAAAGTTCAATTCATAAATTTGCAATTCTCTCCACCCCTGGTTTACGCCGGCCGGGGGTTATTTTTTTAAAGGTATTGGGTATCAGGTATTAGGGGGTATTAGGTATTGGGTGTGTCTGACCCGTCCTGATTTATGTTTACAGAGTGGTGAATAGTGAGTAGTGAATGGTTATTGGTAACCCGTGACCCGTCCTGATTTACGTTTACAGCAATTATTAACTGACTAATTTCATTTCTCCCCGCCTGCGGGGGGGCAGGGGGGGGTATCCATTAATGCCAGATAAAGAAGTATTTTTCAGAGAATGGTACTTAAAAAATTCTAATTCCTGGCACATGATTCCTGGCACCTACTACCTGTTACCTGATTCCTGCTACCTGATTCCAAATTCCTGATACCTAGCACCTAATTCACCACCTCTTGACTTTCCACCTTTCACCCAATAAAATTCCTTATTGAAAATAATTTTCAATAAGGAAACCGAATGGAATTGCAAGAAAAATTACACAACAAAGGCTTACGCCTTACATACCCGCGCCGTGAAGTGGTCGCTATTCTTAACGCAGCCGCTAGCCCTCTTACACCGCAATCTATCTATCAACGCTCAGTTGAAAGAAAATCCGACATAGGGCTGGTGTCCGTTTATCGCACGCTAGAATTGCTGTCTGAACTCGACCTGGTTCGCCGGGTTCACGGCCATGATGGATGCCACGGCTATGTTTTAGCCTCGCCAGGGCACCATCATCACCTCGTTTGCCGAAAGTGCGGCAAGGCTGTTGAGTTTTCTGGCTCAGCTGATTTATCCGATTTCATTGCCAAAATTCAGAAAGAAACAAGCTACAAAATCGACGAGCACATTTTGCAGCTTTACGGCATCTGCCCGAAATGCCAGAAAGAAAGGCATTAAATAATGAATTTAAAACACAAAAAGATTATTGGAATTTTCATCATATTTTTTGCAGTGGTTTTTTTATCAGCCTGCCAACCTTCAAATTCAGGGTCTTCTACAAACGAGGAGAATTTACAGGTAACTGTCAGCATTCTCCCGCAAGCCTATTTTGTGGAACGCATTGCAGGAGATCTCGTCGACGTCAATGTTATGGTTGGTCCGGGAGAAGAAGCCCACACCTACGAACCAAAACCAGAGCAGATGAAATCCCTCACACAATCGCAGATTTTGTTCACCATTGGGCTCGAATATGAAAACATTTGGGTCCCGCGTTTCGAAGATATCAACCCAAGTTTAAAAATTATTGACTCTGCTAAAGGAATCCAGCGTATCCCACTTTCATCCGACCATGCACACGAAGATGAGGAGGAGGGTCACGATGATGAAGACTCGGAGGAGGGCTTGGACCCCCATGTGTGGCTATCTCCTGATAACGGCCGTGTCATTGCCGAAAACATCCTCAATGCATTAAGTGAACTTGCACCTCAACATGCCGATGAATTTCAGGAAAACTTTGACAATCTGGTTGAAGATATTGAAGAAGTAGACCTCCGGATTGAAACCACTCTCAGCGACCTCGCAGGACAAAAATTCATGGTCTTTCATCCCGCCTGGGGATATTTTGCAAGGCAATACAATCTCGAGGAGATCGCAGTGCAGGTCGGCGGACAGGAACCCAGCGCAAGCGAATTAGCAGCACTGATCCAGATCGCCAAAAAAGAAAACATCAAAGTTATCTTCGTTCAACCCACATTCAGCACCGCCAACGCAGAAGCAATTGCCAGGGAGATCAATGCGCAGGTAGCCGTTGTCGACCCTCTGGCTGAAGATTGGCTGGCGAACCTTGAGGCAGCAGCGAAGGCATTTGCCACTGCCCTTAACGATTAATAGAGACAATTAATTCAAACAGAAGAGAGCACGTGATGACAGCAATAGAATCTACAACACAGGTTGAAATCAAAAATTTATATGGCGGTTATGACCATGAAACCGTTCTGGAAGACATCAATCTGACAATCCATGAAAATGACTTTATTGGATTAATAGGTCCCAACGGTGGGGGCAAGACAACTTTGCTAAAGATCATCCTCGGGCTTCTACCTTACAAAAAGGGCAGTGTACTGGTGATGGGTCACTCCCCACAGAAGGGACGCCAGCACATCGGCTATGTACCGCAATTTGCCATTTTTGACTCAGATTTTCCAATCAGCGTTTACGATGTTGTGAAAATGGGGCGCCTGAGCGGAAAGCGGGTCTTTCAGCGCCTGACCGGAGAGGATGACGCCATTGTTGAAGAAAAACTAGCATGGGTAGACATGCTCGACTATAAAAACCGGGGAATACGTGAGCTCTCCGGCGGACAGCGCCAGCGGGTTTATATTGCCAGGGCACTGGCAACAGAACCGGAATTACTTTTGCTGGACGAGCCAACCGTCAGTGTCGATTTCGAGTCCAGGACGAAGATCTATGAACTCCTCCACGACATCAACCGGCAAGGCGTAACCATTCTCATGGTTTCTCACGATCTGAATGTGATCTCAAGTTATGTAAAAACTATTGGCTGCTTGAACCGCAACCTGCACTACCACGGTCAAAAAGAGATCACTGAAGAAATGCTGAAATCGGGCTACAACTGCCCCGTTGAGTTGATCGCCCATGGTTTGCCGCATCGCGTTTTAGCAGAACACCAGGAGGGAAGATAATGACTGAACTGCTTAGTTACGGTTTCATGCAAAATGCCCTTATGGCTGCTGTTCTGGTCAGCCTGGCAAGCGGTATCATCGGCACACTGGTTGTATTAAAACGCATGGTTTTTATCTCAGGAGGCGTTGCCCACACCGCTTACGGCGGGGTTGGACTTGCCTTTTATTTAGGGATCAACCCAATATTCGGGGCGGTTGCCTTCAGCCTGATGGCTTCCTTTTTGATGGGCTACGTGCAGCGGAAAACACGACAGCGACAGGACACCTTGATCGGCGTGATGTGGGCTATTGGTATGGCTATTGGTATCATCTTTGCTGATTTAACCCCCGGTTACAAAGCAGACCTAATGAGTTATCTTTTCGGCAGCATCCTGGCTGTGACAAATACCGATTTATTGTTGATGCTGGCTGTTGACATATTGGTCATCAGCCTGGTCGCACTTTTTTATAAGGAACTTCAAGCAACTGCCTTTGACGAAACTTTTGCAAGGGTGCGTAATTTGCCGGTTGACCTGCTGTATGTGATCCTGGTTGCCATGATCGGGCTATCGGTTGTGATGCTGATGCGTGTTGTTGGGCTGATTATGATCATCGCGTTATTGACCGTGCCGGCTGCCATCGGTGCTATGTACCTGAAAAATATGAAGCACATCATGTGGCTCGCTACCGGTTTAAGCCTTATCTTTACCATTGGCGGTTTATTGATCTCTTATTATTTCAATCTTTCCTCGGGTGCAACCATCATCCTGGTATCCGGTGTTTTTTACCTGGGAGCACTCGCGCTGCATCGATTTTGCCGCCGCTGCCCGGAATAACAGCAAATCTCTGATTAAAATTGCAAGAAGAGCAAATCTCAGATTATAATTGTAGGTGTTAACGATTTTTTCTTGAGAAAGGTGCTCAAAATGATTAAGAGATGGATGATTATTTCACTCACCGGATTAATTTTATTGACCCTGATTGCTGCTTGTGCACAATCGACAACGCCAGAACCTGCTACGACGGATACGCGAGCGCTTATTGTCGATAAATGCAGCGACTGCCATACTGCTGACCGGGTTTTCAATGAAGATTACACACAGGAAGAATGGTCAGAAGTTTTCGATGACATGATCGATAAAGGCGCGGATGTCAGTCCGGAAGAAAAAACGATCATGATTGAATGGTTGGTTTCCCAAAATTAGAAATCTTAAACCGGAAAATAGCTAGCAATACAATATAATATTTTTAACTCGCACGAATTGATATTGTATGCTGAACACCCATCGAAGACCTATGCACAAAGGAGGTAAAGATATGATTAAAGACACATTACGAGAAGCTGTGGAACGCATGCAAGCAGCTTTAGATATGCTTGAAGAAGATTTATCCACCATTCGAACTGGACGCGCATCACCATCCTTAATCGAGCGGATGCCGGTGGAGTATTACGGTACCAACACGCCCCTGATTCAACTGGCTTCAATTAGCGTACCTGAACCCCGGCAATTATTGATACGCCCCTTTGATCCATCAACGCTTAAGGATATTGACCGCGCCATATTGGCATCAGACCTGGGTTTGACCCCCAATAACGACGGCAAAGCAATCCGTTTGACCATGCCCCAGCTGACAGAAGAACGGCGGCACGAGCTTGTCCGGGTTGTTCACAACCGCATGGAAGAAACACGGGTGAGGATTCGCAATATCCGCCGTGATTTGATTAAAGACTTGCGTGAATTCGAAAAAGAAGGTTTGATTTCGGAGGATGATCAGGAACGCGGGGAGAAGGAACTCCAGGAATTGACCGACAAGATCAACGATAAAGTTCAGGAGATCGGTGATAAAAAAGAAAAAGAAATTATGGAAGTTTAGAACTCCATGACCAATCAGGAAAATACAAAAGAACATAATAAAGTCCCCAAACATGTTGCCATTATCATGGATGGCAACGGGCGATGGGCAAAAGCTCGCGGTCTGCCTCGGTTGGCTGGTCACCGTGCAGGCACTGAAAACCTGCGCACGATCATTCGAGCCAGCGCGAAATTTGGCATTGAGGTCCTGACACTTTACGCCTTCTCAACAGAGAACTGGGCAAGGCCCAAATCAGAGGTTACCGGATTGATGCATATTTTAGCGGACGTCATTGATCGGGAACTCATGGAATTACATGAGGAAGGCGCTCGCCTGATGCATGTCGGTCACCTGGATGGGCTTCCAAATAATCTGCAAAAAAAAGTAAGAAACGCCATTGAACTTACCAAAGACAACAAGCGCATCACCATTGTTATTGCATTCAACTACGGCGGTCGAGATGAGATCATCAATGCCATCAAAAATATGATTCGCGATGAGGTCAAGCCTGATAATGTGGATGAGGAATTAGTCAATAATTACATGTTTACAAAAAGCCTGCCAGATCCTGACCTGGTGATCCGCACCTCAGGTGAACAACGCACCAGCAACTTCCTGACCTGGCAAACCGTTTATTCAGAATGGTACTTCCCGGAAGTCTATTGGCCCGATTTCAACGAGGAGGAGTTACGGAAGGCACTCAAGAATTACGCTGATCGAGAACGACGTTTTGGCGGATTAAAAGAAGAATCCTGAGCCTTCCAGACGAAACCAAATGTTATCCCAAAGAGTAAAAGCGGCACTGATTTTTGTGCCGCTTGTCTTAATCCTGATTTATATTGGCGGATGGGTCTTTAACCTGTTCATTACCGGGCTTTTACTCCTCGCAGCCTATGAGTTTGTCCGCCTGTTCAATCAAATGGGGTATCGCCCCTCATTTTTGGTTGCTTCAATTGGGATCCTGCTCATCATCATCCAGCGCTGGTTTTTTGAAGTTCAACATCTGAGCATGTTATTGAGCTTCTTTCTATTCTTTGTAATTGTTGCAGCCCTGTTCGAATATGAACGCGGAAAGGTGGATGCTGCTTTCAACCTCGCGATTAACCTGATGATCTCCTTATACCTTGGTTGGGTCGGCAGCCATTTTATCCTTATCAGAGCTTTGCCTGAAGGGCTGGGGTGGCTGTTAACCGCCCTCCCTGCAGCCTGGCTGGCAGATGCTGGGGCATATTTTATCGGCCGAGAAATCGGAGAAAAAAAGATGACCCCTCGTCTCAGCCCAAACAAGACCTGGGCTGGGCTGTGTGGTGGAACATTAGCAGGGACTTTGAGCAGCTTGCTACTGGTCTTATTATGGCGATCAGTTGGATTTCTATCACCCGATACCCCAATTTGGCAAGGTTTGGTGATGGGATTTGTTGTATCCATCCTTTCGCCTGCAGGCGATTTGTTTATCAGCCTTTTCAAAAGAACTGCAGGAGTCAAAGATACCGGAAATATCATCCCGGGACATGGTGGCATCCTCGACCGCATCGACACCTGGATCTGGGCAGGCATGCTGGGATATTACTTAATAATCATTTTTTAATAGAATAATAAATTTAACGATCACTAAAAAATTTAGTTCATAACCTCGTATTATTGTTGAAATGTAAGCGGTTAAAATCATAAAATGGGATTATGAGATATTATGAAGCTATTCTTTTAATAATGAAAATCATTCTATTTGGAGATCTTCCTTTTTTGACAGATTTAGAAATCCATACTAATATATATGTGTGAGTATATTTAATTTAAAATTAACTAACGGTCTTTATCCATCTCAACAATAAAATACCAATAGCAACCAATGAATCTACTAGTAATTTTTCAGAAAAGGAGGGGATTTGAAAGATATATTTTATTGATTCCATCAACATCTAATTAAGGAGAAACTATGAAAACAATATTTCAGCGTATTAAAAAAGTAGGATTGATATTAATCTTATTGATCCTGCTTTTTGTCATTTATGACCCTATTGAAATCCTGGCAATTGACCTGGAGAATTTTTCCGGACCAGACTCCCCCGAAATAGAACGGTTACCAGATGGGTCGGTTGATTGCAAAGCTTACGAGAATTATCTTGGATTTGAACCAGCAGAAGTGGCAGCAGCTTGTCAAATTAATGTGCCAAAGATTCAAAATTCTTCCGGCAGATCCTCAACGGACCTCGGTTATGCTCAAGACATTGGCTTTATTTCAGATAACTTTGTTTCCTTCACATTAAACAATTTCTCGGGACAAACTGTCATAGGCACAAATACTTATTCATATTATGGAATGGACTTTGATCCCAATGCAGAGGTTTTATGGGCATTGAATGATACTACTGATGAATTGGGCACAATTAATCTATCTACCGGTTCATTCACAGGTGTTGTAGCATGTCCACCAGGTGGTGGTGCTGATAATTGGACTGGCCTTACTATTGATCCAATAACAGGAACATTTTTCGCTTCTACGGCAACAAATTTATACACCATAAATCCCGCCACCGGAATAGCAGCATCAGTTGGAGCCTTTGGTGTCGACCTCATGATTGATATTGCGATCAATGCAAACCATGAAATGTATGGACATGACATTGCAACGGATTCAATTTATTCAATCAATATCTCTACTGGTTCAGCAACACTCATTGGCGGAACTGGTTACGATGCCAATTATGCCCAGGGAATGGATTTTGACAATGAGGATGGTACGCTTTATATATTTTTGTATATAGGGAGTGGTTCTAATGTTTACGGCACTGTGAATTTAAGTACCGGTGCTGTGACCGCCTTGGCAACAAGTTCACCTCAGGGTGAATTCGAAGGAGCGATTAAAACTCCAGGTCCATTAAACATAAAAATTTATTTGCCCCTTATTCATGGTAAACCATACATTATGCCGGATCCACCAATCTTGGACCCGATTGACAATAATGGTTCCAGCAGCTTTATGGTTAATTGGAGCGCTTCTGATGGGGCAACAAATTATTTACTTGAAGAGGATGATAACCAAAGCTTCAGCAGCCCAACTACCATTTACACAGGTCCTGAAACATCTTTCTCATTAAACAAAACCCTGGGTACTTATTATTACCGTGTAAAGGCCTCTAACCTGAAATACACAAGTGGTTGGAGCAATGTGGTTTCAGCTGTGGTAACAATAGAGTCCCCCATTGATGGAACATGGACAGGGTCAATCAGTGGTGGGAACAGCATAACAATGCTTGTAATAAATAATGGGACCGAGATTGATACACTCGAACTATATGTTAATTGGGGTGGCGCATGCGGGGTTGCAGGAGTAAGATACTACTTCTATGATATAAGCATTTCAGGAGGTCATTTCTATAAATCACAAGGCGCAGGCGAAACAAATGTAAGTGGCGACTTCAACTCATCCACAACTGCTTCAGGCGATTTCTTTGCTTATCTGGACACAGGTTCATGTACAGCTTCACGTAGCGGAACCTGGACTGCCAATTATGTGCCATAAAAACATCTTAAAATAAGCAGTTTTTGATTGGAAATGAGGGTATTGATTTTTACAATGCCCTCATTAGATTATTAAGATTTATTTGATTATTTTCTTTTTGTCAATAATCCAAATTAATCGACTATTAGTCTAATAATCATCCAATGCACTTTTTCAAGGTAAATCAAAATAGATCGTCCAATCGCCACCTGCTGGTTGTGTTGTTCGCGAGGACTGCCCCATAATCACAACCCAGGTTTTGCCTGGTTTTAGGGGTAACGGCTGTCCATCCGGGGATTCAAACACAATCGGTCGCTCACCCTCCGGAACACGCCATGTGGCATAATTCACCCTGCCATCTCTGAATAATAAGGCTGGTTGATAACCCTGTGCGTCTTGAAGGACAATATCATGCAAGCTTGGCGCGTATTCCAAATATTCCGCATACATCACGATCACATTTTCAAATGCCACAGCTTTGTCGTTGTTGCGATCGGTCATCAAGCCCATTTCCAGCACACCTTCCCGATCGAACTCCTCCCATAATTGGTAATTCCCCATTTCGGGATCATAGCGCCATTCCATGATGCTGAAATTGGCGTATTCCACACGCAGCTTCAAGCCGCTGGCATCCCCCTCTGGAGCTTCGGGTTGAAAATACATGCCGCGCAAATCAGGAGGTGTATTATCAATGCCATTTTCTCGAGCGTATGCCGTCAACGCGCCCGAATCGGCAAACACGCCCGTTGCAGAATGTGTTGACTCCCCGCACATTGGCGGGCAGGGCAAAGCATTGAAGGTCAGGGATCGTTCACCCAAAACCTCAACTAAAACCTCATCCACCTGCGGGTCTGCATTGCCATATGCCAGCAGTCCCTGGTAGAGCTGGGCTAACTGGGCATCGACCAGGCGTCCTGAGCGCACGGGTCCGACTATTTCCGCATCCTCGCCGTAATACACCGCCAGGAATCGATTCATCTGGTAGCCAATGAAATATTCAAAGACCAGGTCAGCGCTGGTCAATCCTGCATGGGGACGCCCCTCGCGCGGCCAGTTGGACACCTTGATCATCACCGGGCGCCTGTTGAGAATGCCAGGGTCACCGACAGGCAACCCTGTCAGTGGATTCACACCCTGCTCAAAATAAAAATATGTCGCAGGTGCTGGCGTTGGGCTTGGCCCCGGCGTGGCAGTCGCTGTTGGCACTGCTGTGGGAATTTGTGTTGGTGTGTAAGAAACTGTGGGCGTGATCACGATCCCCTCATTACTATCAATGCCTGGCGTACTCGATTCCGTGTTGTAGGGATTTACGCTTTGAGGACCAATTGTTGTACAGGATACTAGCAACAGTAATAACAAACCAAAGAAAAACCGGTATTTACTCATAATTATTTTTCCGTCGAACAAAATATATCATAATTCACATCAAATTTATTAACGCGTTCAATTTCGATCGATCGCCATAGATTACATAAGGCATCATCTAGGACACCAACAGACCGTTCTGAGACCATCTGACTTAGCTCCCATGCACCCTCTAACTGTCCACCGCGCAAGTAAGCCGAAATGAAAACAAAATGTTCAGTCAATTCATTTGCATTATCAGCTAATGAATAGGCTTCATCCCCAATCGTTAAAACCCGCTGCCAATCTCCCACCTGGGCTGCTAATTCAGCTTCTTCAAAATAGGTACACCAGGTTGGTTGGTCCTCAAGATTAAAAAGATTCTCGGGTGGGGCAGCTCGGACCTTATCTGTTTCTATCACGGAAAGATTGGACAACGCTAAGGCAGGTATCATCGATTCAGGAAAATCAGCAGGCAGCCAGTCGAGATGGCTGTCGTCAAGGACACGTAGACAGCCTTCAAGATCAGAATAGACCACCAGCAGCTTATCTGTTGACCCTTTAAAATGCAAAGATCGGTAATCCTGGGTAATAGGCAGACCGGGTTCCAATGACGGCAAGCCATTCCCAAGCCGAACGCTCAGATAATAAACCATAATGTTCATATCAACTGATACCCTGTCAGGTGAATAGGTCCAATTGACAAGGGCTGTCAGTGAATTATCACTGTAGAGTTCCAGAAAGCGCATATCATTGATGACCAAAGTCGTGCCCGGTTCCATTGACGGGATCCGGTGAACCATCTCAATAATGTAACGCTGCACCTCCTGCCAATCATTGCGATAGCGATTCGCATTCCAAAATTGACTCCCTGTTGAACCTCCGACAACCAATGCCGCAATGATTGTCACCACCAATGGTACCTTTTTGAAAAAGGTTTTCTCCAGAAAATGCAGCATGACAACCAGAAGCAGAACTGCCCAGGATATAAAGGGCAGCGTGAAACGGCTTGAGAAACCCTCGATATCCACAGAGAGTCCCGTCAGCCAAAAAGGCAGTCCGGCCGTAACAATGCCGACGATAGCTGTTAGCAAGGCTGAGCTGCCAAATCTATCCACAGTGTTAATACCTGGATCTTTTCGTAACTTTTTTGACCAACGAGATACCAAAAGGACAAAACCCGCAGTTAACAAGATCAGACCAAGGTAAATAGCCCAAAACCCACGACTGAAAGGCACGGGGCTCAGACGTGGAAGCGCAAGTCCCCATACCAGAATAGCCGCCTCGCGAATTTCCATCAGTGTTGTGAGGAAGAATCGCTTTGAGATGGGGTCCACTTCACCGCCGCCAAATGGCTGATAGGTTGGAAAACCAAAAACGAGCAAGCGCCAAATCAAGAAGCCAAGACTTCCCACCCAATAAGGAAAATTATTTTTCACGACAAGCTGAATCCGCTGGAGACTATCTTCAGCCTTATTTCCAACAGCGAGCCAGAAAATAACCGTCCGTACGGCTTCCCATCCTAAATAGTATTCAAGTGAGAATTGGCTCACAATCATCGCCAGGACAGCAGGCATATGCCATAACCATACTTTATGCTGGCTTTTAACAGCTTTGAGGCTGCCGATTAACGAGACTAAATATAAAATCATGACAATGTAATGGTGGTTGTAAATGATCGCATTAGGATGACCGAGGAAACCGGGATAAACAGCAAAGATCATCGCCGCCCAAAAAGATTCTTTCTCCCGATCAGACCAAAGTGTCCGCATGAATATCCAAAATAGGACAGAACATAACCAATAAAATAAAATACTGGTGATGTGATAGCCCAATGCTTCTTCCCCCAGAGCTGCAGACAAACCCATAAAAATCCAGGCAGAATACGGTCGATCTGAAGCCACAAAGGCTGGATATCCCTCTGGCCCGAACATATGGTTGATGTAGGCATAGGGCAAATCGTCCCAATAATAGCCAAGGGAGGGAATTAACAAGCCGTAAGCTAGAACGCAAAGGAATAATAAACTTAAAGGTACAAAGAAAGCTGACTCTTGCAGCTTATTGAAAATTTTATTTTTCATACTTTGAGATTGTTGAGTTATCTATTAATTATGGAACAAATTTATGTTTTAGCGGTCATCTATCACTGGGCGGATTGATAATACCATAATCCACAGCCAAATGTTATGACACCACAACTAAATTGCTTATTTTAAAATGATCTTTGTTCGTGAAGAGAATCAAATTAAAAGTTTGGATACCGGAAGTAATGATGGTTTCAATGATAGGAGTATTATTGAGAACTAGGAACCAAATGCTTCAAGCAGTTCCCGTGCTTCAATCATTATAGGTGTATTAAAACCTTCTGTGAACCATTCATAAATTTCTTGCAGCTTTTGTCTCGCTTTATCAGTTTTACTCTGACTCCACCAGAGCTTCGTCAACCGTTTCACAGCTTCAAGCTCAAAAAGTTTGGTTTTTTCCGTTTCTGCTATCTCAATAGCATTCAAATAGGCATTCTCAGCCGCGCTTTCATTGCCACTTAGCAAGAAAAGGTCCCCCTTGACGCACTGCAATGCGGATTTGTACCTACCTTCACCGGTTTCCCCTTCGATTTTCTCTGCATCTGAGATTGCTCTAAACCCTTCATCGACCTGACTGGCCGCACAAAGTGCTTCAGCTAGAAAATAAAACCAATCGGGTTTAAAGGTCTTTATCCCTGTTTGGTAATACATATCCAACCCCTTGTGAATGCTTTCAAGGGCTTCCTGGTGATGCCCATCCAAAGAAGCAAGTCTGCCTTTAAAAATCCTTGCCACCGCTTCATATAAAAAATAATGCTCTTTAATACACAATGCCAACATTGCTTCGGTATATTCCCTGGCAGAGTCCTTATCCTCTAATTCCAGGCTGATCCAAGCACTGAACCATAAGGCATCTTTGGTATAGAGATTTGAATGAGTAGCCTCGGCAATCTCCAGCATGGATTGAATATGAGCCTGTGCCTTTTCAGGGTAACCCAGCCAATTCTTATGCAGCCCAGCCCAGCCGTGGCAGAAAATCCTCGGTTCCAAACCAACCAAACTGCTTGCTGTATGTTGGACCAACTGATCGTAATAATTGATTGCTTCTTCGAATCGATCAGAAACATCTTGATGCCTGCCAAAGATTGAATCGAGGTAGGTATGCCCTAAATGCAATTCCAGGGCAAGCTGTGTAGGGACTTTATCCAATTGAGTGTAGTCTTTTTCTAAAAGACCTAATAGTTTTTCTGCTCTTTTAAAATCTGCATTGTTGGCATAATAACTGAACAGCAGCTGGATGGTGTTTATCTGCTTATTGGTGTCTCCTGCTTTCAGGCATAATTCCCAGGCGCGCTGGTAAGCCTGACCAACATTTTCATTGGCGTATCCCATGGTTGCCTGATATGCAAGCCCAAGTTGAAGCTGCAGATCGAGTTCTTTCTGATCTTTGGCTGGATCCTCTGGAAGGGACTTGAGCATGGTGACTGCTGATTCATAATGGTTAATTGCTTCGGTGTAAGCGGACATTCGAACTGCCAAATCCCCAGCAAGGGTATAGTATTTTAACGCTTTCTTAGGTCTGTTAGCCAAATGGAAGTGCCGGGCCAATTGAACCGCAAAACGAGTCCTGTTCACACCAACCATACTTTCCATATGAGTGCCAACCTGTTCGTGAAAGCTGGTTCGTTGAATATCATCCAAGCTGTTATAAACATATTTTTGGAATAAATAATGTCGAAAGCGGTAGGTGGAAAAGGATTGATCACCGAGCTGGCTGATCTGCTGCGGGTGTACCAACCGATGCTGTTTATCCAGCTTGTTACTGAGCATGGATATAACTTGATTGACCGACCATCCACCCACACTGGCGGCAATCTCGGCGGTAAAAACCTCGCCTTCAATACTGGCAATTGTCAGAAGCCGCTGAAGGTCTTGAGGTAAACGGCTAACCCGCTGCGCAATGATCCCTTCAGTTTTCGGTGGAAGGGATTCCAGATGCAAATCCGAATGCAATACCCACAAACCGCGTCCATCCCTTGCCAACACCCCTGACTCACGCAGGCTTCTCAACAACTCAATCGTAAAAAGCGCATTCCCGCCTGTCAGCAGATAGAGCTGCTCACGAAAAGTATCACCCAGATCATTAGGCTCACTCAACATCAGGGCTTGGATGAAATTCTTTCCTTTTTTTTCGTCCAGGTGGATCCAAACTTCCCCAAATTCACGTTGAATCTCATATAAGACTGGAATCAATGGGTGCCGCTCATCCCTCCCCATTAAGCCCACCTCTTCTGAGCGGTAAGCCCCAACCAGCATGATTCGGCGACTCTTGATTTGTTTTACAAAATGGAATAACAAACCAATTGTCCCCATATCTGCCCACTGTAAGTCATCAAGAAAGATCAGCAGCGGCACGTTTTCAGATACATTTTGGAGTACCCGTACAAACTGAGAAAACAAACTTCCCTGCTGTACTGAATTAACAGGATACTGTGCTTTATGGTGAAGGTGCTCTTCCAAAATTCTCAGCCAATTGGGTTTCGCTTCAGAATGGACGTTAACAGATTCTAGTAAGGCCTGCCCTGGCAGAATCGTATCAATTAGGTCTGGGCCATAAGTGAGTAAAGATTTGCATGTGATCGGGATCGTTTTCCAAAGGTTTAAAGCATACTGTCGGCTAAAGGAACCAGCCTTCCAATGGCCTTCAATGTCCCCACTGAGTTGACTCAGAATTTCACGGAATGGCAGATAAGGATCCCCCACCCCTGTAAAGGCGTTGCTGCACCCGACAGCTGATACCAAATCAGAATAACAAGTTTGTGCCTGGCGGATGAACTCCCTCACCAGTGCTGTCTTTCCACTCCCTGCTTCTCCTGAGACAGTAACAATAGACCCCCGCCCCTTCATCATTTCATCCAGCCAGGTATGCAGCCTTTGGAGTTCTGCCCCGCGTCCAACAAATGTTTCTACCGGGTAAAGCCGCCGAACTTCGCCTTTAAGAAAAAAACCAGGCGAAGCAGGGGTTTCCTTCTCTGATGTCGATGCTGTATCAAATCTTAACAGGTTCTCGCCAGCCAATATCCGTTGATACAGGGTTTCAGTTTTCTTACTGGGGCTGATGCTCAAAGCAGATTGCAGCCCACCTGCCAGGTTAAGGTACTGCTCAACAGCTTCATCCCGTTTCCCTGTTAAAACCAACAATCGCATCAACTGCCGCCTGGCAGGTTCTTGCAAGGGTTCCAGTTCAACATGCCGCCAAGCAAATGTAAGAGCTGATTTATATTTTCCCTGGCTGTCATAATAATTCGTTACTCGCTGTAGGATATCATCCATCATTCGGGCGTATTGTTCTCGTTTCAGCAATGCCCATTCATCAAATGGCAAACTTTCGGGTAGATTGAACCCTGCCAGGAATTCCCCCCCATAAATTTCAAGGACCTCATCAAACTGGGTGATATTTTCCGACATTGGTTTTCCGAGGTCGTGAAACCGGGACAGGACATCAATATCCACCCACGCACGGGCAATCGGGCTGACCTTTATATCTTGTCGAGTAACCACCAGGTATGGTTGGTGAGCCTGGTGATCACCAATCACCTTACGCAAATTTGTTAAAGCCCCCCTCAAATTAGCACGCGCTCGCGCCTGTGTTTTATCAGGCCATAACAGGGTTGCTAAGGTTTCACGCCGCTGGGGAACATGCCCCTCGACAACAAGATACGCCAACAACGCCCGAACCTTGTCAGATACAAAGCAGGAAACAATTTCCCCCTTCAGGTTGACTTGAAATTGACCTAACAAGCGGATTTGTAAGTCGACCATATCTCATTGCCTGGTAAATAAGCTTGGTTTCATTATACAAGAATTAAATTAAAAAATCGATTGGTTTCTTAACGATTTATGAACGATCACTTGATGCTGTTTTGTTACACTAAAAAATATATTACTCAATAATAATGGATCTATCTTCTACAAGGAATGAGGTGTGATGGAAACAAGATATCACTCATTTCTGGTCAGGTTATGGACATCGGGCAACAGTGATCCAACCTGGCATATATCATTGGAAAGCTCACAAACTGGCGAAAAGAAAATTTTTGCTAACCTTGAAGGCTTACATGAATTCTTTGAAAACCTGGTTGGGGAACCCTCGGTGATGAGAGGGGCTGCCGAAAATGAATCTATTGATTAATTTCTACCCGCAGTATTTTCTTGCCAGCGAAAGGAGGCAGTTATTGGAGCCAATCAAAATTGATTAAAAACACATTCGTTATTTAATTCGTTTGGAGGAGACAAATGAACAATAAAAAAATTAAGAACATTTTTATTCTAGTCACTGCCTTACTAGCCTTGTCCACTCTGACGTCTTCCGTAAGGGCAGATTCGACAACACCATTTTTGCCAGTAGAGGCTTCTGAGTTTGTAAAAAAAATCCCAGACACGGAATACATCATTGAAGATCCTTGTGAGGGATTTGAAGCATTAGATGGTGCTCAAATTTATTGCGGCGTGCGCAAAGGCGCAGGTTACCGTATTGAGGTGCCCGATGATTGGAACGGAGACCTGCTGATGCATGCACATGGGTATCGGCTTTTTAATGTTGAATCCTTATGGGTGGATAACCCACCATTCCGAGATTGGTTGATTGAAAATGGCTACGCCTGGGCAGCCTCAAGCTATAGTGCTAATGGTCTGAATATCACAACCGGGGTTAAGGATACAAAAACATTGGTTGAGTTTTTCAGAGATAAAATTGCCATACCAGAGCATGTTTACATTTCCGGGGAATCGATGGGCGGCGGCATCACAATAACCTCTGTTGAGCAGTGGCCCGACATTTATGATGGCGGGATGCCTACTTGCGGTTTAATTGCACCATATGAAGAGTTTGATTATTTATGGGATTTTTATGTGCTCTCCAATGCCCTGGCTGGATATGATGCAACCTTTCCAATCCCTCAGGATTTCGTCACAAGCGGCGATTATACAACCGTAGTAAATTCTCTGGCCAGCGCGCCAGGTTACTTCCCTTACCTACTCAATCCACAGGGTGAGCAGCTTAAGAATGCAGTGAAGATGATCACAGGCGGTGAGAGACCGCTCTACAACCAGGGATTTAACTTATGGTACGGTTTTATTGATTATTGGGTTTGGGGATTTCCATTAACTCAAGTAATGATCGACTTCGATTTGACGGGCGTTAAAGGCGTATGGGTGGATAATTGGAATACCATCTACCAGTTTGATGCAGATCCTGAACTCACGCCTGAAGAAGAAGTATTGAACGAAATCGTTTTCCGGATCCAACGTGATCCCCAGGCGATGCATCCGAATGGCTTAAAAAATATACCGGTCACAACTGGAAAAATCAAAGTACCTGTGTTAACGCTGTTTGGCATAGGTGATCTATTTGTGCCTTTCTCACAAGAACAAATCTATGCGCAAAGGGTGGCAGAACAAGGTGCATCAAACCTGCTTGTGCAGCGCGCCATCAGGGAAATTGTGCACTGTGAGTTCACCCAGGAGGAATATACAACGGCTTTTTTAGATTTGGTTAATTGGATCGAAACAGGCGAGAAACCTGAAGGGGACAACCTGCTTGATCCTAACACCGCCAGTGATGAAAACTTCGGCTGCCAGTTCACCAGCCTGGATAGGGACTACTCAGACTTTGCTGCTATTGGCTTGGTGATTCCTCCCTGCCCTGATTAGAAATGTGATCACCTGAGTATTAAGCATCTTCAAAGAGGTTTGTTGAGAATATTAAATTGATTCATATGTAAGAAAGATTAAGGAGGTAGATTATTTTAGAGAAAAATTTTTTTGTAAGTTCCAAGAAACCCATGATGTGAATTTGGAGGAAAGAATGAAAAAACAAAAATTTTATGTTCTGTTTATCGTTGTGTTTTCGTTGTTTATGATTGCTGCAGCAAATGGAAAGCAGCCCACTGGGCAGCAAATTAATCTAATGGACGGCCCAAACATTGTTTATATAGATACCGGTGAACCATTCCATGTACAGCACGGGTACAGCTGTGGGTATTGCAAGGAGTTGGCTGAATACGGTTTATGGGGCTACAAATGTGCTGCTGGTCTTGTCCCGTTCACTCTTACCCTTGATGGTGAAAACATCCATTTCAGTTACATGGAGTCCCTTCCAGAAAACAAGGTGTCAATTGAAGGATATATATTTAGATTTAAGCATTATTTATGGACTTTCAATTTCCCGTATGGGCTTGAAGCAGGTACCTACGAGTTAACAGGGACATGGCATAACATTTGCGAGAATGTGTTTGAAAACTGTGAAAAGCCACTTGAAAGGATAGTAATACTAGAAAAAACTGTTACAGTAATAGTTGAGTGAAATCCATAAGACATATGAAATAGCTGTAAATTCTAATTGGTTAACTAATTTAATGCTTGTAGAAACATTAGGTCTTGATGATGACTGGATAAGTGGAAAAATATACCATTTTCGCGGTTTACAGGAAGGGTATACGTGTGATTTTTCTGACGATCGTTTGGATGGGTACTCAATTCAATCCTCGAACGGAAATCTTTTCATGGTAAATGAGTATTTTGGCTATGGATCATTATGGGGAACAAACTACCTCGAAAATGATGGGGGATCCTGGACAGGATCGTACACCGGTAAACTGACAGCGGATGGAGGAAACAATTTCATAGAAATTTTACACGGCCATGGCGGTTATGAGGGATATACTGCAATAATTCGCACGTACCGTGAAAATTATCTTGACGAACTTACTACCGAAGGGGTGCTGATTATACCCTAGGGGAATAGCATTTTGACTGCTTAGAAAATACTTGTGTGTGATAGGAGCCTGAAAAAATAACCAGGCTCCTGCACAATAATGTCATAAAATCAAAAAAATGAAAACCGCTCGAGGCTTATCTCGGGCGGTTTGTAATCACTCGGTGCAGCCCAATCACTTGACTTACAACACTTTAGGCGTTTATGTAATCAATTATGATTCAAATGAAAGAAATAACCTGATAACTAAAATGCTGCTTTGTAAAAAATAGGTTGTTGCCATATTTTCTTCCTATCTCACCGCTTGAATGATCAATACACTGTATAATGAATTATCCGTGCATGGAATCTTTTGTAACCCTGAAAACTAATTCCAAAGATAATTTTCCGAACAATCCAATCCGGAATTAATTGTTTAGATTCTCAAGAAAAACACAAGGTGTGAGTAAAATGAAAAATTTTAAATTCCCAAAAATGGATGAGGGAACACCAATTTTGATACCGGACACAAAAGAAATTTGGCGCATTTGTGCATTCCTCGGTGCTGTGTTTTGGATCATTGCGATTGTATTATGGGGACAGCAAGGGATCGATGACACTATCCTGTTCTTTTTTGACGAAATGCGTATTGCAAAAGATCCAATAGTGGTTTTTTCAAAATGGCTCTCATCAAATGGGATGGCAATCATTACGATTCTGTTTATCACCTATTTGCTAATGTCCAAGATGATGAAAACACTGGATGCACCCCTGACAATTTATTTTTATACCATTTGTTCCTTTGGAATAAGTGGGATAGCCGGTGACTTACTAAAATTAATTTTGGCCCGGCCAAGACCATTAGCAGCATTTGGCAGTGAAATCCTCGTCTGGAGCGAGTCCGCAGGTTTTGCAATTCCTTCCGGGCATGCAACCAAGAGCATCGCCCTGATCCTGCCATTCATTTTAATAGTGGGTAATAAGAAAATACTTCACAAGGTCATTAAAATCGTTATTATTTTGATTGCAGGCGGTGTATGTATCAGCCGTATTATCCTTGGCGCACATTATTTGAGTGATGTCCTGGCAGGAATAGGAATGGCATTAATTGGCCTTCCTTTGTCCATGTTGTTTGCTAATATGGTTTTACGGAAAGCTCAAAAGGAGCAGCTCCCGAAGCTATCTCTTGTTTGGGGATTCTTGTTAATTTTCTTAACAGCCGTATTCATGGTCCTTTAGATAATATGGCGCTTGCAATATGGATCAATCACCGGCTACGCCAATTTTTCCCTCAGTAAATTTTTACGTAGGAATATTAATCCTGAATTCAGTACTGCTCACCCGGATCCAGCGTGATGCAAACATTTCCCATTTTACCGCCGGATTCAACATACCTGTGAGCTTCCGGGACCTGCTCCAAAGGGAAACATCGGTCAATCACTGGCTTTAAGTCCCCCTCCTCAACCAACTTTTTCAGAGATAGTAAATCTTCTCTAGTCTGGTTCGATGATTCAATATTAAGTTTCTTGGAACTGACCAATGACATCCAAATTCCAAGAAGGATATGGGACGGCTTTGCGTAAGCCAAGAAATAAATCCCGTTCTTCTTCAGCAGCTTCAGCCGTTGAGCTACTGAATGTTTCCCAACTACATCAATGATAACGTCATAGGTTTCACTGCTTTTGACATAATCCTCTCGGGTGTAATCAATGACATGATCTGCCCCCAAGGAGCGCATCATATCAAGTTTCTCGGTACTGTCAACTCCTGTCACCTCTGCGCCAAAATACTTGGCTAACTGGATTGAAAAAGTACCGATGCTGCCGCCACCACCGATGATCAGGACATACTTTCCAGGCCCGATCTTTGCTTTTCTCATGTAATGCAGCGCTTCCAACCCGGCTGTTGGGACGGCCGCCGCTTCCGCAAAGGTCAGGTTGGTGGGCATCTCCACCAGAGCGCCCTGCGCGTCATCATGCGTTGCTGGCAAACAAATATATTCAGCGTAAGCGCCAAACCCAAAACCCGTTGTGCCAAAAACTTGATCGCCAACCTGATAGTTCGTCACCCGCTCACCAACTTGTACAACTTCCCCAGCCAATTCTTGCCCCAGAATCCTTAAACGTTTTGGCTGCAGGAAGCCCGTATACAGGCGCATGGGAAAGGAAAGCCCCAGGGGCAGCTGGAGGCGGCGCATTTCACAGTCTCCTGCTGTAACCGTTGTGG
This sequence comes from Anaerolineaceae bacterium, assembly GCA_016841525.1. Lineage (GTDB taxonomy): Bacteria > Chloroflexota > Anaerolineae > Anaerolineales > Anaerolineaceae > Brevifilum. The sequence continues at coordinate 21,089 of JAENYZ010000002.1, read as the reverse complement.
CATGAACTTTGATGAGGATTTCATCCGGTTTTGGAGTGGGCTTCTCAACCTCTTGAAGCTTAAGGCCATCCGCAGGACCATACTTTGTCCAAATAATTGCTTTCATCTTATGCCTTCCTTTTATGAATTTCACTATTAGCGGTCAGAAGTGGTTTTGTTTGCCCAACCTTGAGTCTAGATTTTGTAAAGATTAAATAAATTCGCCCAGGGTTTTCCCTGGGCGGTCTGTATACCCTCGGTGCGACTCGAACGCACAACCTACTACTCCGCAAGCAGTTGCTCTATCCATTAAGCTACGAGGGCTTTTTTCAGGCGTTAAATTCTATTCTATTTATCCCTCACGGTCAAGTGGTTTTGCCCTCGCCATCGTTCACAAGGGTGCCCACCTTCTCGCCGCGCAGGGCATTCGGTAAAGCGTCTTCATCCCATAAATTCAAGACCAGGATCGGCAATTTGTTCTCCATACACAAGGAAACGGCTGTGCTGTCCATCACTTCCAGGCGTCGATTAAGGGTATCGATGTAAGTCAGGTGGTCAAACTTCTCAGCATCATCAAACTTGTTGGGGTCCTTATCGTACACCCCGTCCACCTTGGTTGCCTTGATCAACACATCTGCACCGATCTCCATTGCGCGCAGGGCTGCCGCTGTATCAGTTGAAAAATATGGATTACCGGTACCGCCGCCAAAGATCACCACGCGTTCTTTCTCAAGATGGCGAATGGCGCGTCGGCGGATATAAGGCTCGGCGACGGATCGCATCTCGATCGCTGATTGAACACGGGTATAGACCCCAACCCGCTCCAGCGCATCCATCAAAGCCAGGGCATTCATCACCGTCGCAAGCATGCCCATATAATCCGCAGTCGCTCGATCCATGCCGGCATGGTTGCCTCGCTGACCGCGCCATAAATTGCCAGCGCCGATCACGATGGCGACATCCACATCCATCTCATGGACTTCTTTGAGGCGTTCAGCAATGTTGGTCGCTTTTTCAGGATCAATACCAAAACCATCCTCCCCTGCCAGTGCTTCTCCACTCAGCTTCAGTAAAATCCGTTTATATTTCAAACCATTTGCATTTGTGTTCATGAATTCTCCTGGTGAAAAAAGGATTCTGCTATATCAAAAGACCAACCTTTCGGCTGGTCTCAGATTTCTTAATTTATTCTTCGTTGACGTCTTCCTCACCGGATTGAGCGCCGAGCTCCCAGCGGACAAAGCGCCTGACGAGAATTTTTTCTCCCATCTTGACAACCTGCTCGTTGATCAGGTCCTGAACGGTCTTGCTTCCGTCACGCACATAAGCCTGGTTGAGCAAAACATTTTCTTCTTTATATTTCTTCAGATAACCTTCCACGATCATTGGGACGATCTTTTCCGGCTTTCCCTCTTCCATCGCGCGGGCAGTGGCAACTTTCTTTTCTCGTTCCAGTGCTGCCTCAGGGATGTCCTCTTCTGTCAGGTAAAGCGGGTTTGCAGCAGCAATCTGCAGTGCCAATTCATGCGCCAGGTTAAGAAACTCGGTTGAACGGCCAACAAAATCCGTCTCGCAGTTTAATTCAACCATGACCGCCAGCCGCCCTTCGCCGTGGGTATAAACTTCAATCACACCCTCAGAGGCAACTCGCTCAGCGCGTTTAGCTGCCTTTGCCAGGCCCTTTTCACGCAGAAAATCGCTGGCTTTTTCAAAATCGCCGTCGGATTCACGCAGTGCGGTACGGCAGTCGAGGATGCCGCAGCCGGTGGCGTCTCGCAGCTCTTTAATCATTTCAGTGGTAATTTCTGTCATCTTTTATTATTCCTATCTTAAATCCTTTAGCGGATACTGATTTTTAATTTTCTTCTTCGTCGTCTTCAACAACCGCTTCAATTTTTTCTTCGATATCCTCGTCCACGATTTCTTCTTCCTCATCCTCAAGATCGCTTCGCTTGGGTTTGGCTTTCTTTGTGGTTCCCAGGTGTTTCAGGGTCGATGCACCCAGAAGCGCTTCATCTTCCAGGTCTTCATCATCGTCAACAAAGCGAGAAACCTCAGCAGGCATGGATTCTGCCAACATTTCCTCATCTTCGATGTCCTTGCTGCGGATGGCTTTGCCTTCCATCACTGCGTCGGCGATTTTGCCGACCAGCAGCTTGATTGCGCGGATGGCATCGTCGTTGGAGGGGATCACGTAATCCACGTTTTTGGGATCACAATTGGTGTCGATCATGGCAATCACGGGGATGTCTTTGAGATTCGCCTCATGTACCGCTGTGTCCTCACGCATAACGTCAACCACGAACAAAACGTCTGGCAGTCGTTTCATGGTGCGGATACCGTGCAGTCGCATATCCAAACGTTCAATATCGCGCTCAATCAACAGACCCTCTTTTTTGGTCAGGAGGTCAATTTGACCGCTGTCGCGCATGCGTTCGAGACGTTCCAGTTCGAAAATGCGTTTCTGGATTGTGATCCAGTTGGTGATGGTGCCGCCCAGCCAGCGTTCATTGACATAGGGCATGCCGCAGCGTTCTGCTTCTTCACGTATCGTATCCTGCGCCTGGCGTTTGGTGCCGACAAACAACACAGTTCCGCCATTGGCAACCTTGTCTCGCACAAAATTATAAGCATCATCCAGCAATTTCACGGTTTGCTGAAGGTCGATAATATGGATACCATTGCGTTCTGTGAAAATATAAGAACGCATCTTAGGATTCCATTTATTGGTCCGGTGACCAAAGTGGACGCCGCTCTCGAGGAGAGCTTTCATCGTAACTACAGGTGACATTTTATTAAACTCCTTTGCGTTTTTAGCCTCCGTCTCCTTCTGGCTTGCCCCTCACCCATCATATGGGCACGCAGGACAAATCCGGAGACGTGTGAAATAAGTCTGTCAAGTCGTTTTGACAGCGGAATTAGTATAGCATATTGGGTGAAAAAAGGGAATAGATTATAGAAAAATTTTGCATCGTTCACTGGTTGGCATATTGAACTGAAAAAGCAAAAATAAATTATTGTGGAAAACAAGCCCAGCCAGGGTTAATTTTACTTAAGACTTTCTCTTTGTATCCTCCTAAATCGCTTCTGGTACATTTCTTGCTTCAATATTTCCACTAAAATATTGGAAACTAGATTATAGTATCTATACAAAGGTTTGTTCATTTATAATTCTATCTGTCATTTGAACACAGTCCAACTTTGCGACTGGTTTCAATTAAAAGCCAATGAGAAACTGAAGCTAACCAACACCCACGATAAAAGCAGCCACATGGAAAAAAGAAACTGCCCTTACCTCGCCGTCCTTGACGACCCAACTTCCAGTAAAGACTTCCCCTACGAAGGTCATGCCTGCCACCGTGTTAAAAAACCGGTTCTTGTTAAACTTTCTTACCAGAGAAGCCACTGTCTTAACGAGTCTCACACCCAATGCGCCGGCTATATTAATGGATGGGAAACCGGTTTTCCAAAATTTTTACGAGGGGATAACAATCCAGTCCTCAACAAAGCCTTGAGCAAACTGCGGGTCTGGAGAGAAAAAGCTCTTCAAAAAGCGGCTGATAAGGTCGAACCCAAAACTGAACAAGCACCGATTGCGGTTGAAACAGAAAAAACGCCGCACATAGAAGCTGAAAAGGTCAAACCCAAAACCGAACAATCACCCATAGCGGTTGAAATAGAAAAAACGACGGTAATAAAAGACGTCCGAAAGAAAAGGGACTGGTCCAAAGCGCTCGCAGCCAACTTTGCGCTTATCAAGGGGAAAATAAATGACGGCATTAAAAGCCTGGGTGCTAAATTAAAGAGTCAAAAAGAAAAAGCGAAGAAACCATCTTTTATAAAATCACTTCAAGGCAAACTGGCGTCTATAAGGCTTGCCAAAAAAGAGGAGAAATCAGCTGTTAGTCCCCTCCAAAAGACAAAAATTATTTCAAAAGAAGAAAAGATAAATATTCCGGATAGAGCTGAAATGGTTCAACAGGATATTGCTCCTTCGCCCGTGCAGCGCATTGATGTTGAAAAGAAACAGGAGACACCAAAAGAGACCTACCAGGAACCTGTCTCGGAAAAAGTCACCCGTGAAAAGCCCGATCTTCGTAAGGAATATAATTTGCGAGATGAGCTGAAATCCCAGCGGCAGGAAAAGAAATCCCTGAAAATTGAGCTGCCCTGGCAAAAGGATCAACCGATTAAGCAGGATCGGAAGGGTTTGCGGGCTGGCAAAGAAACAAAATTAAAACAAAATAAAGCCGATGGATTAAACTTCTTTCAAAGGATCTTTTCTCGAAAGAAGAAAGTACAGCGAAAATGGCGTTTGAAGAAAGTCTTTCAAAGCAAAGCCTTCAGGTTGGTGAGCCTGCTCATTATCCTCATCATCCTGTTTGCGATATTCCCGGGGCAGGTATTATCCTTTGGCCGGGATGTCCGGGTAAAAGTGGACACCTGGTTTAGCGCTGGCATGGAGACCATTGAAGCCATTCTCGCCACAAACACACCGGGTGCACCCACATTGACCCTTTCGCCTTCAGAAATTCCCGAGCCGTCCGTCACACCCACAAGCATGCAAACGCCGGTACCCTCATCAACCCCACCAGGAAGCGGAACGCCTGGGGTAGCCCCTTTCATCTACCTGACAAAAACCGAAACACCTGAGCCCTAAGGGGAACAGTTTATGGGGGCATAAAAGGCTATCTGTGATTCGCAAAATTTTTATTCTATCAACTGATCTGACCATTTGTTGCGCTTAAATAACAGCGTTGGCATCATTCTTGCTATATATAAACCTGTGAGAAAAATATCTGATTAAAAAATCTAATAGTATAATTGTTAGGCTGAAGGAACAATGCAGCACATAGACTCTGGAAAAGATGATCGGGCCGCAATCAATCCGTCCCATCTGGACCACTTTATCAAAGAAGACTTTATGGAAACAAAAATCTGCCCTTACCTTTGCATGCTTGATGACCCATCCTCATGCAAAGATTTCCCATACGAAAACAACGCATGCCACCGGGTAAAAAAACCTGTTCCTGTAAAACTTTCTTACCAGAAAAGTCACTGCCTCACAGAATCCCACACACGGTGCGCTGGTTACATTACTGGATGGGAAACAGGCGGGTTCCCCAAATTTTTACGTGCAGATTACCCAAATTGGAAACGCGCATTATATAACACGAAGGTCTGGTTGGTGAGCCTGTCGATCATCATCCTGTTTCTGCTGGTTATCCTGATACCACAAATAACAAACATCGGGGATAAAATCGGATCGAGGAACAACGATGGTCTCATTCCTCCTGCCGAGACAGAATGCCCTACCCCCTCAGAAACCTCTGAAGTTTCAACATCAACGGAGACGCCTGTACCTTCGGCAACGGCTATGCCAACTGAAACGCCAACGAGCACACACACAGCCACCCAGGCTCCGACTGAAACCTTTACCCCCACAAGCGAACCGACGAGCACACCCACCCGCTCAGACGGCCCACAGCCATTTATCATCGTCACCAAGACACCGTAAATATCGAAGGGTGCGCAAGCAGGATTCACCAGGCACATATAGAAAGTTCAATCAAATAACATTCGTAGGGTGCGCAGTGGTTTTCTGCGCACCATTTTCTATGCATGAATTTATCCAATGCCATCACCAAACAGATTCTATTTTTGGTCGTTTTTGGTGATAAGACAACCACAACACTTTTAGCTGGTGGTTGGTAGTTGGTAACTCTTAATCCATCTTTGCGAGGCACGACTGCAAAGCGTCCTGTCTACGAAGTAATATCAATTTAGCCAACACCATTGCCTTGTGATTGAAACTACTGCTCGTATATGGTGTGTCGACAAACACAACGCTGTTAGTTGTTAGTTCTTAATCCGTCATTGCGAGGTACGAAGCAATCTCAATTGTTAAAGGAGTGTACCGGGCTTGTGCGCATTAATTTATAATATCAATTCAGCTAACAATAGGTTAAATTGTTGCTAGATTTGTTACGTGGACAATCTCCATGCACCCTACAGGATTTCAGATATTTTAATTTATTTTGGCGTGAGGGAAACAACCCAACACCAAAGAATTGATTAGTTAAACAGCAGCGGCAAGAAATAATAAAACCACGGTGCGTTGGGGATTGTAACTGACTCCGGACCAACAGTTTGATCGGACATATCATTTGTTAGTATTTTTATCCAATAATAATAGGTTTGCCCATCATCGACATCCACATCTTCAAAAGTGTACATATCCCCAACCGGTGATCCGGGTTGTTTGGCGGGGATAATTGCCGTATTGATCTTGACGCTGTCGACCAGGGTTTCGCTAGTGCCGCGAAAGACATTGAAACCTACGATATTCGTTTCGCTGACCGTTTCCCATGCCAGCACAACAGCTGATTTTTCATCATCATAAACGGCTGTAAATTCACCCATGACGACATTGGTAGGATCAACAGGCTCACTGTGGCAGCCATGAGCTCCGTACGAATTATCATCAAAATAAATTACAACATACCATGCCTGAATCTCGGTGATACCGGGTTCATTATCATGATAGATCCCTGACCCATTAGCATCCGTCGTCACTTCACCCAGGCGCAGATATCTCCCATTACTATTACTGCACCCATCACAGGCGGGTATGGTACTTCGATAGATTTGGTAAGTCTTGGTCGGTTCGCCAAAAAATGAGACAACATTTGTTGTCTCCTGGACTTCCACAGGCAATATCCAAGGGCAGGCAGCACCAGCACTGGTACTTATGGGGACTGGCGTGGTGTGATTTGTTGTCAGTTCATCAAGGCCATCCCACTTGAATTTGTAATACCAATGGGTCCCGCTGTAATCACCAAGGCCACCAAATTGAATATTTACCGGAAAATTATCCCCTTCATTGGAAAAAGCCCCAACACTGAGCTGCCAGTTATTCTCAATAAAACCGCCATCTTCTCCAGCAGCAAAATTAAAGCCATCCTCTGTAAGAATTTCCTCAGGGGGATGGGTCAGAGAGTATGGGAATTCAGACCCGTAAATGTTCAACCAGGCAGTGTAATTGACCTGTCCCACAGGCGGGTCCAATTCGAGGGTGCCAACATCATTCGTTATGCCGGCTAAAACAACTAATACTTCAGTTAATGAGAGCAAAACCCCCAGCATTAAAGAAATCAACAATTTTTTGTTCATCAATTCTACCCTTTCACAAGTCATCCTGATGTAAAAATCCTCACCTTTTCAATTTTTTACGGTTGTGAAAAAGAAATTTCAGAATAAAAATCACCTCCTGCCCTTCAGATGCATCCAGAAAATGGTATGAAATTGGATTTTAAATCATAAGTTTGTTAATTTGCCCTTGATGGTAAAAGAAGACCTTGAATTTGTTTCAGATTATTGAGGTGCTGCGTTGAAAACCCAGTATTTGTCATCTCTGGGGAATGCTGGATCAATATTGGCAGAATGCAAGAAGAGTCAGAAGAAAAGGGGAGATAAGTTTTGCCATGGGTTGTGCTCTCGCGCAGATATGCCCGGCTTGTTTGCAGGGTGAAGATGTTTATCCACTTGAAAATAATCAGGGGAAAGAAGCTTATGCCATCTTTGGTGATTCTGCAGCGATGTTGAGGCATGGCGTTAAAAAATATTGTGTAGACTGCCCGGAGATTTTCCGGACATGAATTAATAATAATTATTTTACCAAAGATATTGGAATTCGTGGGTGAGATTTCTTATTTTGCTTGATGGGGGCATGGCATTTTTAATTGCATTTTGGTGTATGGTAGTTGGTAGCTGGTGGTTGGTAGCCAGTAGCTCTTAATCCGCCATTGCGAGTACAAAGTAATCTCAATGTTTCGTAGGGTGCGCAGCGGTAACCTGAAGCGCCATCACTCAAAGAGTGCTCTCGCTCAAAGAGCGGTCTTCGACCGAGCAGGGAGCATCAGGTATTTGCACGATTTATGAAAATCGAGCCCTTCTGCGCACCATTTTTACGATATCAATTTAACTAATAAATTTGTACTAATTCTTGTTACCTATCCACGCATTATTCGAAAGATCAATTAAAAAGCAGCGGCAGGAAATAATAGAACCACGCTGGTTCGGGGATCGTCACTGACTTTGGCCCAACGGTTTGATCGGACATATCATTGGTCAGAATTTCGATCCAGTAATAATAGGTTTGCCCATCCACAACATCGGCATCTTCAAAGGTGTAAATATCTCCAACCGGTGACCCGGGTTGTTTTGCGGGAATGATTGCCGTATTGATCTTGACACTGCCGACCAGGGTTTCGCTTGTGCCGCGGAAAACATTAAAACCTACGATGTTTGTCTCACTGACCGTTTCCCATTCCAGCACAACAACGGACTTCTCGTCGTCATAGAAAGCTGTAAATTCACCCATAGTGACATTCGTAGGTATCCCCTCTTCGCTGTGGCAGCCAATGATTGCATTTGAGTCAGGATCTGCCTGGATAACCAAATACCACGCTGGACCATCCTGTATTGGAGTATTGTCGGTGTAAACATAAAGATTTTTATTCTCAGGTATTGTTACTGTATCAATATAGAAATACTGCCCGTTGCTTGCCCCGTTATTAGCCCCTGATGCATTTTGACTTCGATAAATATGATAAGTTACCCCGGGCATTGTCCCTGAAAAAGAGAAAGTCCTTCCCTCTTCAGGATTTACTGGTTCAGGAATAGGCTGTACACTAATAATTGGGCAAGCTTCACCGGAAAATGTAATTACATCTTCTGGGAAATGCTCAGTTGCACTTTCTGTAATAATCCATTGATCAATTGTGTATTGCCAAAGACTTCCAGAGTAAGTATCACCAAGCCCACCAAAAATAAAATAAATATTATCAGAAAATGGAGACGTCCTTGGTAAGTAGAAAAAATTTTCTATCTGTATCCACCATTCTACATTGGTGTCCCCATCACCATATTCAGAATAACCAATATTTTCACCCAGTTTAGAGTTGGTATTATCCTCAGTTAATATTTCTAATGGAAAACCATCCGAAATTTCACCCTGATCATTCCATGCAACCCAGTTTGCCTCTCCCTCTGGTGGCGCACCCGGCAATTCACCGAAATCGAAAGATGCACCTGCAATAACCTGAATAACTGTCAGAACCGTTAACAATCCTGCTAAACCCAAAGATATTCTAAGTTTCTTATTCATCTCGCCAAACTCCTTCTAAAAAATAAACCAATTCTAAATAAATTTCTTCAATAATTAAGGCCATGTCACTGGACCGCCAATTAACATTTGGACTTCAACTCTATAAGGATATCCAAACCTAGTATTGAAAGAACTGACACCAGGAATAACATTTGTCATATTCTGCGCAGTACCATTCCATTCACCAATTGCCAAAACATTAACTTCTCCTGACACCTCAATATCTGATACCAATTGATCAGAAGTAAAGATATTGACTTTGTCCAAAGGATGAAGAATCCAGGAAAAATCTGTTATTGCTGTTTCATCAAAGGTATACATACCAGCAGAAATTTCAGGTAATTTGCCCACTTGCGCCCAGATTACAGAACCAGAAGTCGTCCCATCAATATCCACTTCTACCCTATAAGGCTGCTTTATAAAAACATCATATTTGGAAGTTTCATTTACATGGTTATAATTTGTCATATTTTGCCCGGAGAGGTTCCATTCGCCTATTGTCAATACATTTATTGTTCCCGAATAAATATGACTCTCAATATTATTGGCGAGATCTATTGAATCAAGAATGGTTTCATTGTCCAATATCAACCCAATCCATGCATAATCCCTTGTATTTGTTTCCCAAAGTTCAAATTCGATCTTCCCCACCTGGTCGGACAGGGGACTGGCAAAGTCGTTCGAACAGGCAACTTGCAAGCCATAGGCGTAGAAATAATTATTATCCGGCTCCGGTATCTCCGGGTCTGCTGGCCCTACTTTACCAAGCACCTGATCATTAAAAGTTATTTCTGAGGTTCCCTCAACAAAGGCTGTATCATCCATTTCCACAACTTCAGCGTCACCAATATCAAAATACGGCAGGGTGGAGCGATAAAGCCGATATTCTGAGACTTCTTCTTCAGCCAATTTTGGCCAGCTCAGCTGCACGTTGGCACTATCCAAACGGATGATATCCAGATCCAACCCGCCGGCAGCAGTAAACTGGGTGGTTATCGTTGCCGCAGGCTCATCCCAGGTTATTGGCCGCCCGACCAGATACCCATCCCGGTCGGATAGCTCTGCGCCAGTTATTGTGATATCACCGCTGCCAATATCCTTCGCCCGGAAGCGAATCATGGCAATGTCCCCTTCGTCATCAACCGGGTCCGTTGTCCGCTGCTGGGTGGCAACATAACGAATGGTGCCTCCACTGTTATCCGCCTCGTTATAAACAAAATATTCCGAATTGAACCAGGTGTTTATTGGCTGCAAATTGATACCAACCGCATCATCCATATCCATCACTTCCAGCACGGTTTCATCAAATTTAATGCTGATGTCCACCGCGTACAGGTCATGCACATCCGCCAGGCGGATATAAACATCTAGGTAGCCGCAGCCGTCGATGGTCCATGACTCTGAGCTTAGTGACACCGTCGCCTGCTTGGTGAATGTGATCTGGATGTTCAGATATTCTGAATCCACCCAACCCCCAAAATGGTAAGTCCCTAAAGGGAGATCGCCGTTGAGCTGCCATGGTGTGGTAACCGATTCGGGAGCAGCATCTATCGCATATAAATACCCGTCGACAAGACTGTAGGTGCCCCCTGATGCTTTGATGTAAAACATCGGCAGTTCGCCATTGATGATCTGCCACATCTTTTCAGCATCTCCTGTTGAATTTTCATCAATGCCCTCACCAGCCCAATATTCAAAGAAACCGTCCGGCGCTCGGAAATCATCAAAATCAATGCCATACCAGTCGTCAGCCAATACCGGGTCCGCCTCCAACATTTCAATATCCACCAGGTAATCCTTCGCCGGGTCAAGCACCATCGAATAGCCATCCCCCAGGTCCCCGATGATGGGCGTCCAGGTCAAGCCATCCGCTGACTCCTGCAAGATGAGTGTTTCCGGCGTTATCGCCTGCAGGTCTGCCGGGTCGATCCGCTCGCCCCCGGATGCCAGCACGCTGCCGGAAAGCCCCCCACCGACCAGTAAGGTAAATAGGATCATACCAACAAAGAATCTTGTATTTTGTCTCATTTATTTCTAACTCCTTCCCCTAAATGCTTCATTAATCATTGCGTGCGCTGTCAAAAGGTGCGTCATTTCTTCGTCACCAGCAGGTAAACCGCGGCAGCGATCACTGCGCCTACCACGATCAGTACGATCCACCAATATTCCAAAAGTGTAAATCCGTCTTCCGATTCTTCTTGACCCACATCCATTTCGTCCGTTCCCTCTTGTTCTGATTCTACCATAGGAATGAAAACGGACTCGCCTTCCTCAGGGGATTCCTCACCTTCGCCTTGAACACCCTCTGTCGGTACGGCAGTTGGCGTCGGGGTTGGGGGAACCGAGGTCGCTGTCGGCGTTGAAGTAGGCATCTGGGTCGGTACCTGGACCAAGCCGGTCGGGTCCTGGACGGGGATCGCCGTCGATTGGCTCTCAGCAGCGCCTTCCGAAACGCTGATCGTCCCATCCACCGCTTCCACAGGGATGGCTTCGCCAAATCGATCGGAGAATTCCAGCTTTGTGACCGCCAGGTCACTCTCCCCTTCATCACTGCCAAGGGCATACAATATCAGCAGCACGCCGTCGCCGGATTTCGGCTCGCTGGGGTTGACCTGGGACATCACAAACTGAATGATGCCCTGCTCATTATCCACCACGTTGAACAAAGTCAGCCCGGCATCCAAAAAGGTACCCAGCGCAGGCTGGATTCCATCCAGGTTCGGGTTGGCATCCTCAATCTGGATCACATCAGGGTCAAAGCGAATCTCGATATCCACGGCGTAGAGCTCGCTCACCCCCCGAATCTCAACCGGGATCTCAACACGATCGCCAGGGGCGACCTCGAAGTTGCCAAAGACACCCCCCTGGGTATCGCCCTGGGCAGCAGCAACCCCAAAGGGTAACAGGATCAGACCCGTTAGAATGATGATGAACAATGCCAGTCTTTTTCCTGTAAATCTCATAACAATAAATCCTCTTCTTCTTCAGTCACTCTTCGAATAATTAAAACGATCAACACGATTAATATGATCACCGCGGCAATCAACATGCCCCACAGCAACCCGTTCAATAAATTTCGTGAACTTTGATCCAGATCCTGCGTGGGCAGGGGTTCATCGTTGACGCTCATCGGCGTGACCGATGTCTGCGGTATATTTGTTACAGACGCTTCCAAAACCGGCCATGGGGACCTGGTGATGGTTGGTGTCAGTCTGCTGTCAGCCGTTCCCGCCAGTGCCGTCCCTGTTGCAGTCCGGGTCAAGGCAGTTCCGGTTTGTCCAGATGGGGTCTCAGTGAAAGCTGATGTTGGCGTCTGTGTAAAGACTTCGGCCGTTTCCGTCTGGGCCAAGGTCGATGTTGGGGTACCTGTCCTCGTCCCCGTGGCAGTGACTGTCGGCGTAAGCGTCGACGTCCTGGTGGGTGTCAACGTCGCTGTAGGGGTATAAGTCGGCGCCAGCGTTACCAAAACCTGCCCATGGACCACTTCTGGTTCCAGCTTGTTCCCATCCGAATCAGCAAATTCCGCCCGGGTGATATCCACCGGTGAAAAGCCATCGGTTTTGGCATTAAAGTTCAAGGTGAGCAAGAGCCCATCACCCGAAACCGGGGCGGATGCCACCTGTGTGGCTGCCACCCGCAGTTCCCCGGGCTGATTAATCACGCTCATCGACGCCAGGTTGGTGAAATAATCCCCGTACGCCCAATCCACCAGGCGCAGAACTTCGGGATCATACACCAGGGTCACATCAAAAGCGTTCAAATCAAGCCCTTCTTCCACGTTCAATTCCAAGGTGAAGTCGGTGCCAATCGGGACCTCTGTCAGCAAGGGGCTGACCGCCAGCTGGAACCCGGTTTGTGCGTGGGCAGGTGACAGCCAGACCAGGGCTGCGACCAGGACCAAAATCACTTGAAAGGTTTTCCACCATTGCTTCATCCTGTATATTCTACCAATTCAAAAATACCGTCTACCGTACTCAGGGGATCCAGTCCGCATAAACATCCATCGAGGTTAAACCAAATCTTCCCGCAACAATTGCTAAATCCTGAACGTTGACCAGTCCATCAAAATTTACATCGGCGTCCAGTTCTTCACCTGGATCCAAATCTTCTGTAGTCCTGTCAAACCAATCATCAACCAGGTTAAGATCATTCAAATCAATCACATTATCTGACCATTCTGGATTGCCAATCTTTAATTCCAAAGGATTGATCGTTGTCTCAGCAACTGACACAGTGAAGGTCTTATTCACCGAAGAATCTAAATTTAAATATCGGGGCTGCTGGGTGGTGATTAAATAGGTGTCGAGGACCACCTCACCAAAATACAAATTTGTCCCAGGTTGCGACAAACTCAAAGTGGTATAAGGACCAATTAAGTACATCGCACCATCTGTGAGTGTAATTGGGATTCCACCCCGATCAGACTGCCTTTCTAATTCAATTTCGCCACTGGCTGGAATTTTATCAAGGGGTCCTGGGTCATAGGCGGTTGTGATAGTCCCATTATTGACAGGCGGATAAGAGGAGTTACCCTCCGGCGTTGATAGCCTAACATACTCAATGTTTATCGCTGACACTCCGGGAGCAAGGCCGCTAAAGTTGAGCTGCAAGAGGGTGCCATCACCATAAACCCCAGGGGATGCAACCTGGTAAACAACAAGACGATAATAACCGTCATTATCAATCTCAACCAACTTTCTTAAATTTTTTAGATAATCTCCTAATACCACTTCTTCGAGGTTCAGCAAAGCAGGGTCATACGTCAATTCGATTTCCAGGGCATTTACATTGACACCGTCGGTAATATTAATTTCAACCTCGCTAAGATTTGTCCCATTAATAACAATTGTAGAATCTGTTGGAAAAAAAGAAACGGTAGTTTCATCCTGGGCATGCACCATAGACAAGCTAAGTAAGATAATAGCGAGTACTAGAGAAAATAATCCAAACGTCCTCAGAAACTTTTTCATCAACAAATTTCTCTATTTTACAATCAAAGGCAAATACAACAAAATTTTGGATGAACCAGCTCCAATCACCACCGACCCATCCTGGGCTGTAAAGGGAATTAATTGGTACGTATCATATTCGACCAATTCTGTTAATGAATCATCAATATCGATAGACGTGGTTACTTCAGTTGTTAGAGCTGTAAAATTTACCGTAAAAAGGGTTCCAGACCCGGATTTTGGCACTGAGGGAGACATCTGTGTATTATAGTAATTAATAATGCCTGTAGTGTTATCTAAATCTTCCCCACCCAAACCAGAACTCAAAAAATCGCCTAAATCCAAGCTGTCCACCTGTAAATGGGCAGGGTTAAAAAGTAGGGTAACATCAAACCCGTATAAATCTGTGACGTTTTCCACCCAAATATCCACTGAGAAGGAATCCCCTGGTTGCACATTGCTCGTGAGGGGATTCACACTGACGATCGTTTCAGCCTGGGAACGAGCAGCCATCGGTAGGGCAAAAAGTAAAAGCCCTAATCCAATAAACAATAAAATCTTGATGGTCTTTTTCATAAAAGGTCCTCAATAATTACTTGTAAAATAGTGCTTGGTATTGGTCTCAATTTTGCTAATCATACCTAATAAAGAAAGGCCTTGTTAGTAAAATGGTTACTGCAGGCTGGGACAATTGTCCCAGCCTGCAAACTAGTGAAGTTTCAATTACATCTACTCAAAAGTGTACACAAATGTGTTTTCAGATGTGGTTCCAGACATGGTGCCAAATTGGTTCCCATTTCTGTCCTTCAACACCACATAGAAGGTAATGCCGCCATTGTCAACAAACGCATCTGTGATTGTCTCACCAAAGTTGATGATCCACATTTGGTCTGCTGCAATATAGGTTACGTAAACCCCGTTGGATTCGAATTCAGCTTTTTCTGCAAGCGTACCATAAGGATTACCTTCATTAGCATAAACACTAAATTCAGGTATTGTTCCTTCCATGCTGTGATCGACCTCCAGCTCATACAGGTTATCACCCGCATCAGAGGCATCAACGATCCATACGAATGGTTCTTCAGCCCCTAAAACCACTGGACCTTCAGCAGGTGAGACCCCATCTAATCCGGGAACGGTCTCATCAGCTTGCGGTGACCAGGCAGCATAAGCCACTTCTGACGTCAGGTCATAGTTGCCGCCGACCAGCGCCAGGTCTTGGATACTGACCTTGCCGTCAAAGTTGACATCCGCATTTTCGTTATAAAGAGGATCGGAAGGTAGCTTCCCATAGTTTGCGCCAACAATAGAAGCATCATCAAGATCAATGGTATTGTCATCAACCCATTTGGCGTTCCCACCCTTAAGTTCAATGGTTGCAATCTCATAGGGGCTACTACCATCAACCCAAATGAATTTTTCTAAGTCAGCGGTCACATTTAAGTAGCGGGGTTGATTTGTCGTAAAGGTGTATAAACCGCCGCTGGTTGTAACCCGAAGGTTATCGCTGATCGTGCTCGTTGAATAGAAAAGGGCATCTGTATACCAATCAGACAACAGAGTAACCGGTACGCCCAAACGTTCTGTGCGCCCTTGCATCGAAATGGTGCCAACGCCTTCAAAATCACCTGCTTCTACCGTGATGACAACAGAAGTCTCTACAAGTAAGATATCATTTAGATCAATACCATCAAATGGCGTATCCATCATGTCATAAATTGAGACTGTGACGTCATAGCTACCTGGATTGATAAAGGTCACCCGGAACTTATCGATATCACACCAATCAACCGGGATTTCAAGGCCAAAATTGTAATTCCCAAATCTGGCGATGACATCGACCCCGTCTTGTTGAACGGCTGTTCCGCCGTATTGATCCTGAACAGAAAAGTCATACCAAACCCCATCATAAAGGAACTGCAAGCTGGCAATTTCATCAAGGTCGATACCCTCAATCCGGACCCAACCAATTGTATCAGGTTCGATGGGTGCTGCTACAGATTCTGTCCAATCACCGCCTGTTAGTGGATTGCATGTTTCTAGTGTGATCTCTTGGCTCATCACACCTGCGTATAGTGGGTCTTCAAGACCAGTAATTGCCAATGTCGGTCGGTCGATTACATCCAATGTGGCATCCACCAGCTCATCGGCATAAATATTTAATGAGGGGCCGTAGCCCGGGGACATGCTGAAGTTATCCGTCGTTTCGTCAAAGTTGAGCGGCAGGTCCTTGCCAACAGTGTCAGCGTCAAAGGTAACGGTAAACAACAAATATCCTTGCCCATCAGCGACAGGTTCTGCAGGAATAGTAACGCCGCCAACTTCAGTTTGCTTCTGATAAGCTTCAAAGTGGATTTCGTTTCCGGTTATCGTCACATAATTCTCATCAAACACGGTACCTACTGTGTGAGATGCAACAGAGAGGTTTGTGGGGAATTCCAGAACAAAATCTGCACCCATTACTTGACGTAAGTCTGCAGTCACCTCGTAGGTGATCTGTTCGCCCACAAACACCTGGCGCGACCAGTTGTCAACATCAGGGTTGGTGGATTCGATAAATACTTCCACGTGGGTGATGGGATCGGTACCTGCGTTCGTGCTGCCGTCACCATCTGGGGCAGCAGATCCTGAATAATCACCCCAGGAGTTATATTCTGCATTAACATCGGCTGTTGTGCCAGCATTATTGACGCCTACACCAACGTTGTCCTTGAACATATTCCCCTGGATGTAGAAGCTATCTCCGGTTTGGGCGACAGGTTGTGCACCGAAGTAGACTGCATCGCCGGTATTGTCATGGATGAAATTATCCACAATGACCGTGTCTGTGATGACACCGTTGAAATGAAGGCCGTCTGCCCAATTTAGAATCTCTACCGTGTCGAGGGTGAAGTCAATCACCCCATCATCGACGACGATGGCATGATCTGAACTTCCACCACCATCCAAGGTGCCAGGCCCGTTGATAACAATGTAGTCACCATTGATAGTAAAGGCAGGTGACGCTGAACCAATTTCGGCACCATTAAGATTGAAGGTCAGGTAATCGTTATTAACGATGATACCACCTGCATGTGCTTCAGTTCCAACCTCAAATGTAAACACTGTATTGGGTTCCGCACATTCGATGATGGCATTCTTTTCTATTGAGGTCATCGCTGTTGTAAGGGTGAAAGTGCCAGAGACATTTTCCGTGCGGGGAATTAACATCGCCTCATCAGCAAACCATGGAATGTAATCCACATCACCAATTACAACCGGTCCACATGGTGAGCCCCAATAGTTTTCTTCAAAATCAAGTGTAACGATCGCCGAACTCTCAACATCCGTCGTTGAACCAACAATTTTGTTATGGTCACCAGATGCATGGGCATCATCGCCTTCAACAAGTATCCCTGTGACATTATTTGTCAGCTCACTCGTGAAAATTGAAGCAATTACTTCGTCGCCATCCGCCTCTAGAGGGTTATCCTTAATATAAAGACCAGCAATTCTGGAATCACTTATTTCAATGTCTTCAATTTTAGCCGTAGTTGGTCCTGCTTCACTACCACCAGATGTAGGATAACCATCCCAGTTATTTGCCCAGATACCATAATCTGCATCACTGACACTACCTCCAGAAATCTTTATTCCATCGGTCGCTGTCGTCGTATCGTTCCATAAATGGTACCCTGTAACCAATTGTGTAATGTCATCACCGATAATCACATTATCTGCAATTTCAGGATCAACACTACCGCCCAATGAGGTCAGCCAAATGCCGTCAAAACGTGTTCCTTCTGTATCATCGATTGCAGTGATTGTGTTTTCCTTAATTTGCAGTGAGGTGGCATTACCATATGCAAGGTTATACCAAATACCTGATCGGGTAGCTTCGATAGTATTGTTAGCCCAAACAACCGGTATCACACCCGAAGGTTTGGATGTATTTTCTGAATATATGCCAATAGATGTGTCCTTGATTGTGTTATTAAGAACATTGGCATAATAGTTCCACAATGGCAAAATAGCTCTTTCACCACAATATTGAAACAAATTGTTCTGTACGACATTTCCTGATGAAACAGCATTCTCAACATATCCAAGAAAACTATAATATTCAATGTGCAATACTCGGTTATTTTGTATTGTAACCGGCCCAACAGGGTCTGAATTTGCTGCGTATATGCCGTAATCAATAGTATCTTCGCCATCAATGGTAAAGCCGTCAAGCAACACATTTCCTGCTTCTATATAGACACTAAACCACGATTCAGTTGTTTCAGGTGTTATGATAGCCTCATCTTCACGCACACCAGTATTAGGATCGATACCAGCATTTGGACCAATAAGGTTTACTGCTTCATAAATTTCAATCTCTTCCGCATATGTTCCAGGACCTACATAAACCGTGCTGTTCTTAACCAGATCAATGCCATCCTGAATCAAACCACCATCCGCTACGTAGAGTTCTGAACAATCTGCTGTATAGCACCATGGGTTGTAATCAATAAGCCCATATGTATTGGAAGGTTCTTCAGTCCCATCAAACCAATTAGCTTTGGCGTCTAATGTATTGACTGAATCTTTGTTGACTACCGAAAGAGGTGTATTGAGGAACTTATTGTAACGAAGAACTACCTCACTTGCATCAGCAGGCGTATTTTCAGGCCCAGCCACATCAATACTAAATCCAACACCAGCGTAAGGTGCAACATCGGTTCCGGTAGGATTTACCGAGTTAATCTCATTGTTTTCGATTAATACATTTGCAGGTGGATTAGCAAGACCGTCAGTTGTATTCGTAGGTGTTACTTCAATACCATACACCCAACCTTCAGATGTTATGTTCAGGATCACATTATCTAAAACGTCGATGCCATCTAATACACCTTGCAGCATAATGCCGCTTGATCCTGCATATCCACTTGATGAAGCACTATTGTTAATGTTCTCAACTTTGTTTTCGCTTATAACAATGTTTGTCAATGCCGGTAAGTTGTCATTATAGACATAAATACCCTTAATTGACTTTGATCCATCACCAGTCATATCGGCAACGTAGTTACCTGTTACTGTTACATTGCTGGCTGTTATTGAGATACCAGCTTTTTGACCCTCCACATTACCTGGAACGACCTTGAGAGATTCGACTGTAGCGCCATCAGCAGTAACATATAGCAAGCCATTTATAACTGCAGCATCGACACCATCAGGTGCGTTCTTGCCTTGTAATGTTATATTTTTATTCACTATAACATCTTCGTCATATTCACCAGGCCCTACTTCGATCGTGTCGCCAACGCTGGCTGCATCAATCGCAGACTGGATAGTCTGAAATTCAAAAGGTCCAGAGGCTGATACATATTGAATACTGGTCTCATTATATTCATGCCACAAATGCCACACATCTCCCACTTTCACAACCGTGGGTTCGGCATGAGAATTCAGCTCCTTGATAATTGGGTTAGCAGGTGATTTCGTCCAGGTAATGCCATCCGGGGAAGTAGCGAAATTGATCGAGCGCCAAGCATAAGTACCTGTACCAATACCGGTGTACCACATGTAATAAGTCCCGTCATCCTTAACCACCATAGGATGCTGCACACCGAGATCATCCGGCTCTCCTGTTGAACCAATAGTTAAGACTGGGTTGTTGCTATTGGCAAGTGTGAAATCAGTGTCATCATCAGAATCGGCAATATCAGCCAATGTCGTTGCACCAGTTTCAGCCATAAAAATATTGTATGCGCCGGTTGTTGGGTGTGGTACCTGGAAATACAATTTGTAGGTTCCACCATCAGGCACCAAAACTGGTGAGTCGATTTTCCGCCAGTCAGTACCCTGAGTACCTAATCCCTCACCAGAGTAGACATCACCCTTATAAGTCCAAGTGTTGCCATCAGATGAGGTATAGATCGAGAACACCAGATTTGTGCCCGTCTTATAGGTAATCATATAAAAGGTGCTACCCTCATACACAATTGCCGGACTGGCCACCTCATAAGGTAGATAAACTAACTCTGATGTATCTTTAAAGGTTGTCAATGTCCCTGCTCCAAAACTTGCCGGATCACTTGATGTCGTGTAGTACAGCGCATTATCACCTAATCCATACCAAATATGGTATTGACTGCCATCATAGACAACCATTGGTCTCGGTGCACCACTCGCAGGATCATAAGCTGTTGCAGGTGTTCCCCACTCTGCTACATACAGATCCTGACCCGTCTGCGCCTTCACCTCGCCCGCCGGCATCGCGCCAAACAGCAGCGCGGCGATCAGCAGTGCGCCAAAGGCTTTAATAAATCTATTATGAACTTTCATTTTTTTATTCCTCCATAATCCTTGTGTTTGTTTATAAAATTCTCCTCGTTTCCCGGGTTAAAGTGCATCCCCGGGGAAAGACTCTCCCTTTGTTCCCCTTTATTTACCCCTATAAAGCCTCCTTTCGCCGCCAGCGATGAGCAATAATAATAGCTTGTGTTTTTCCCCCTGTACTGGGCTGGTTGCCCTTCAGACAAGTGTTCATCCTGGTGAAATCCATTTTATTGATCAATTCTCTCCAATTAACAAAAAAACAGCCGACCATAACCAGGCTGGCTGTTGACAGCAAGAAACGCCGTTTGTGTAATTAGTCGATGACACTATTTTGCAATATACCAACGTAAAACGGTCCCCTTCGATTATCACGATAATGTAAGAAGTTTTTGTTTAAAACCCTTTGCTTACCAATAAATTACATCCCTGGGCTTCAAAATTTATTTACCGAACAGTACTCATTATAATGGAAGACTCGATTCATTACAAGGGCTACTTAATGATTTTTTAAGGTGAGATTCATAATGCTGGGTTCATATGTGCTAATTCGAAGAATCAAATTAGCCAAAGCATTGGCATGTCGGTGGGCGGTAGCTGGTGGGTGGTAGCTGGTAGTTTGTAGTTGGTAGCACTTAATCCGTCATTAGTATGTTTAGCGTATATGAAGGATGAGTAAAATGAAAGAGGAC
>JAENYZ010000008.1 GCA_016841525.1 Anaerolineaceae bacterium | reverse complement strand
TAAAAGACCCTTATAGGGTCAGGTCAAGCCACCCGCTGTGCGGGTGGTCTTGACTTAAATTGAGTTTTGTCAATCAATGATCTTTGAGGGTGACTCAAGGGATTTTTTCAGGCTCTGCAAGAACTTTGCAGCAGGTGCGCCGTCAATAAGCCTGTGGTCAAACACCAGGCTGAGGGTGATTATTTTTCTAACAGCAATGCCGCTCTGGTATGGAACGACTTTTCCCTGTATTCTGCCGACGCCTAAAATTGCGACCTCGGGCAAATTGATAACCGGTGTGAAGGCATCAATATCGTAATACCCCAGGTTCGTCAAGGTGAATGTGCCGCCAGTCAGATCGTCCGAACATGCTTTTCCTGAAAGTGTCTTCTCAACAAGCTCGCGATATTTCTTGCCGAATGACGCCAAACTTAACCGGTCAGCTTTCTTAACAACCGGGACGAGCAATCCCCGTTCGGTATCCACAGCGATACCCAGGTTGACTTCGTTAAGGTGTTCATAGGCATGCCCATCCTGGCTGAGCCGTGCATTCATATAAGGAAATTCTTTTAATCTCTGCACAAGGATGATGCCAATCAGGTCGTTATAACCGATTTTGACTCCCCAGGTTTCTGTTTTTTCCACAACAAGGGTTTCGCGGAGGCTCACCAGGTCAGTTACATCTGCTTCGGTTGTTAATGTCACCCGGGCAGTTGTATGCACGCTTTGTGACATGCGTTCAAAAATGCGTTTTCGGATGGGGGAGAGGGGCTGCTTTTCACGGAGATTAAGTGCTGTATAGGGGATGTTTTTCCCCGTTTCGAAAGCAGCGCCGGTGTTGGCAGCTTGTGAAAGCCGGCTGCGAATTTCATTTTTAATATCTGAACGGGTCAATGCCCCTTGTGGGCCAGTCCCAACCAGTCCCGAGATATCCAGGCCGACCTCTTTTGCAAGGGCGGCGGCTAATGGCGTGGCTTTTGGCTTCTGCTGAAGATAATCAACCACGTCCTGCTCAATGATTCGAATGCCTTCACCGCCGGTTGGGCTGATATGCGCAAGGTCAACCCCTTCTTTAGCAGCAAGTTTTTTCGCCCTTGGGGATGCAAAGATTTTTTCTCTCGAGGCTTGTGAGGTTCGTTCTTCACCTCCGGGTGTTTGCGGCTTCTCCTCTTGTTTTTGGGGGAGGGCTGCTTCTTCCTCTGATTCCTCAAGATCACCGGCCGATTTTGGCGAAAATGCCTCATCTGCTTTACCAATTGTCGCAACAACAGTCAGTACCGGGACAGTCTCGCCTATTTCAAAGGGTCCAAAGTGGATGAAGCCCTTTGCATTGGCTTCAACATTGAAGATGGCTTTATCGGTTTCAACTTCGAGAACGGGGTCACCAAAATCGACCTTTGCCCCATCTTTGATCAGCCAATTAATCAGAACCACCTCTTCAACGGTTTGGCCTAATTTTGGGATAAAAAGATCTTCAGCCATTATCGCATAACCTTTCTGCATGCATTGACGATTTTCTCAACATTTGGTATCGCTAAATCTTCTAAAATTTCTGCTCGTGGAACCGGCACATTTTCTGAAGATACGCGCACCATGGGCGCATCTAGCCAGTCAAAAGCTTCTTCATTAACCCGTGCCATTACTTCACTGATAAAACTGGTGTTTTCATAAGCTTCAGTCACACCAACAAACCGACCTGTCTTTTGGATGGATTTTACGATTGTATCCATGTCCAGGGGACTCAAGGTGCGCAAGTCGATCACTTCCACGTCAACACCCTCTTTAGCAAGGATCTCTGCTGCTTCGAGCGCTCGCAGCACCATTCTTGAATAGGTAACGATGGTTAGGTCACTTCCTGAGCGTTTTACATCTGCCACACCAAAGGGGATGATGTAATCTTCTTCAGGAACGGGTCCCTTCTCCTTGTAAAGCATTTTATGTTCAATGAACATCACCGGGTTGTCATCCCGAATGGCTGTTTTTAGCAAGCCCTTTGCATCGTACGGGGTTGCAGGCATCACGACATAGATTCCCGGGAAGTGCGTCCATAAGCTTTCCAGGCTTTGTGAATGATGGGCTGCAATTGCCCTGCCTGCGCCGCCCTCAGTGCGCACAACCATGGGGACTTTGGTTTTTCCGCCGAACATATAACGATTTTTCGCACCCTGGTTTGCAATCTGGTCCATAACAAGGGGTGTGAAATCGACATACATGATTTCTGCGATCGGGTGCATACCGCTCATGGCTGCGCCAACTGCTGCACCGCCAATGGTTGCTTCTGAAATCGGCGTATCGATGACACGCTTCTCACCAAATTCTTCTAAAAGACCGCGAGATGCGCCATAAGCACCACCGTACAAACCAACATCCTCGCCCATCAGGAAAACACGATCATCTCTGAGCATTTCCTCCCGCATTGCTTCTTTTACAGCATCCGCATAGCTGATGTATCGCATTTCCGGTGTGTTGCGAAGCTTTTCTCGCAGCTTGCGTTCTGCTTCGACATCTTCAGGTCCTGTTTTTGAGGGGGCGAAGACATCCGTTTTTAATTCTGATGGATCAGGTGGCGGGCTGGTTTTACTGTATGCCATCGCCCGATCAAGTTTTTCCTGGACTTCGTTTTCGAAATTATCGATTTCATTTTCATCAATAAAACCGAGAACTTCCAAATCCTTTTGCAGTCGATTGATGGGGTCTTTTTGCCTGTATTCTGCTTCTTCTTCCCTGGTTCGATAAGCACGAGGATCGGAATGCGAATGGCCGTAATACCGGTAGGTCTGGCATTCGACAAGTGTTGGGCCTTCACCTCGGCGCGCACGTTCTACAGCGTTTGAGACTGTCTGACGTACTTTTAATACATCCATGCCGTCGACGGTTTCACCCGGGATGCCGTAGGCGCAAGCTCGATCGGCAACATTTTCTAATTTGCTCGCCTCGGCAAAGGGAACGGACATGGCGTATTTATTGTTTTCAACAACAAAGACCACCGGCAGATCCCAAATGGAAGCCATATTGAGGGATTCGTGGAAGTTGCCTGTATTGGTTGCGCCGTCACCGAAGAAACAAACAACGACCGAATCCGTTCCCTGGAGTTTTTGTGCCAGTGCGGCACCGACGGCAACGGGGATATTGCCGCCAACGATGCCTGTTGCACCAAGGTTTCCGTGGTCGACATCAGCAATGTGCATCGATCCGCCCTTACCTTTGCAGTAACCACCTGATTTACCCAGAACTTCAGCCATCATTTTGTTGTAATGGGTTTGCTTTTCTTCCGGGGTTTCAGCTGCGCTGTCACCATGGGCGTGGGCATGACCGTGACCTCGGTGGGTGCTGGTGATGATGTCGGTATCTTTTAATGCCCCAATCGCACCAACAGCAACCGCTTCCTGACCGGCATATAAATGGGATGCTCCCTTCAGCACCGCCTTGCCCAGAAGGGTGGCTATGTTGTTTTCAAGCGCGCGGATCTCCATCATCTGGCGCAAGTAGGTCATCAATTGCTCTTTTGTGAGGGATTGTTCTTCGATCAGCGCTGTGACCCGCTCAAGGGTGGTAATTTTGTCTTCTGTCATGTAATATCTCCAATCAGGGTAAATAGAATGCTAATGTAATCTGCAATGTGTAGAAAATGGAAAAAGTGCATAAGGGCTTCTTTTTTTGTAGCTATTCAAGACTGGAGAATTATAGTCCAATTTTGTTGAGTTTATAAATGCTGGATGGCCTCATAATTCTTATGACATCTGTCACCTAATGATAAAAATTGACAAAGGCAGCCTCAAAGGGGATAAAAATTTACATAGGAAAAATTCGATTTACAATGTTGAAATGACTGTGAAAAATGAATGTACTTGTGTCTTAATTTTCGTTTATTGTGTTGATTGTGTTTCTAACAATCTGGACTGCTGTTTTTAAGTCCTCATGGACGGTAAAAAGGCCTGATGTGCCCACAACCAGCACATTTGCACCAGCTTTAATGACATCAAAATAAGTTTTACTGTTTATTTGTCCATCCACCTGGATATCCAATTCGAGGTTGCGGTTTTCGATGATGCTGCGCAGGTTTTGTATTTTATCCAGCATTGGAAAGATAAAATTTTGGCCTGCAAAGCCGAGGTCTACGGTCATGATGGTGACCATTTGAATATCGTAAAGAAGGGACTCAAACTGGGATAAGGGCGTAATTGGATTGACAACAATGCCTGCTTTTTTCCCCAATTTATGAATGGTTTGTACGGCTCGAAATATGTGGGGAGTGGTTTCAAATTGAAGGCTGATGATGTCTGCGCCGGCATCGGCAATTTCAGTGATGAAGCTTGGCGGGTCAATAAGGGCTACATGCACATCAAAAGTGAGCGTGGTGAATGGGCGGCATGCTGCTATAATGTCCGGTGTCAGGCAGAAATTGTGCACAAAAACCCCATCCATAATGTCCCAGTGGAGCATGTCCACACCAGCGTCATCGAGGGTTTTGACTTGCTGGCTAAGCTGGCTCAGGTCCGCACAGATCATAGATGGGCAGATTTTGATGTCGTTCATTCTGGTCTCCCTTTTTGCATCACTTAAAGGTTATTATAAATATTGATTTGGTTCATCAACTTTATTTTTTGATTATAACTTATTTGTGAGGGTGATTAACTAAGGTATGCGCAGGATTCGTACTATAGCATTTTTATATGTATAATTTAGTCAAAGTGGTCTGTCATTGGAAAAGGAGATAAGCTGTGGAAAAGTTTCGATGGGGCATTCTCAGTACAGCAAATATTGGACGCAAGGCAATGATACCAGCTTTAAAAAAGACACCTATGGCAGAGGTCCTGGCTGTTGCCAGCAGGGATGGGGAAAAGGCAAAAACATTTGCTGAGGAACTTGGTATACCAAGATCATACGGATCTTATCAAGCGCTTTTAGAAGACCCGGAAGTTGATGCGGTTTACATCCCTTTACCCAATCATTTACATAAGGAATGGACGATTCGGGCGGCTGAGGCAGGCAAACACATATTATGTGAAAAGCCCTTAGCCTTGAATGCTGCTGAATGTGAAACGATGATTGCCGCTGCAAATGAAAATGGCATGATATTGATGGAATCCTTTATGTATCGTTACCACCCCAGGATCCTTGCGGCAGCAGAAATGGTGCGTTCCGGAAAAATCGGATCCCTCAAGACAATTGAAACAGGGTTTACGTTCTTTATGCACAACAGGGATGACATCCGGATGAAACCAGAAATGGGGGGTGGTGCCCTGATGGATGTGGGCTGTTATTGCGTTAACATAAGCCGGCTGATGGCAGGTAGAATGCCCGTCGCTGTACAGGCTCAGGCAGTTTGGGCGCCTAGCGGTGTGGATGACCAATTGGTCGGTGTCCTCGATTTTGGTGAAGGTCTTTACGCTCATTTTGACTGCGCCTTCAACCAGAGCAGCAGGCAGCACTGCATCCTGGCTGGCACGGATGGTTATTTATCCCTTCCTGAAGCCTTCAACCCGGGTGAAAAGCGATCCGTCATCCAGGAGGTGAAGGGTGGCAAGACTGTTAAAATTCATGACTTTGAAGGTGTGGATGAGTATGTGTTGATTGCTGAGCATTTCATTCACATAATTCAAGGGGAGAAACCCAATTATCCGATTGATGATTCGATCATCAATATGCAGGTTATTGAGGCTTTACTTAATTCAGCAAGGCAAAATGGATTGGTTGTTTATTTGTAATTAATCGCTTTTTTATGGATGTGCTCATTGATCTTTCACTATGATTTCAATAATCCTGAGTTTCAAGCTCAATCTTCGGGTTAAAGAAATTTCATAGACTTTTCCTTAAAGTTAACTTAAACCTGAATTATTGATTTTTTTCTACGTGTGGTTTTGTTTAATGGCTGCAACAAAGAACAAGCCGATTAGACACGAGGCTGACCAAAAAATCAGTGGGATATTGGGTGCCAATGCTACAAAATTATTTCCCAAAGGTGGGAATATCAAGCTGCCAAGGCCTACAAATACATTCATAAAGCCGGTGGAAATTCCCGCATATAATAAGCCAACGCCTTTTGTTTCCATTGTCATCGTAAAAAGTATTGCCATTGTGGCGTCTCGTGAAAAGCCAGAAAGAAAAACTGCGAGCCATAAAATATCACCTTTAAGAAACCCCACCATGCCCATACCCAGGGTTGTTAATGTAACAGTCATCAGGATAAATTTCTTTCTCGATCCCAGTTTATCCGACAGGAGCGTCAAAGGAATCACAAAAAGCATACTTGCTAAGTGAAACGATGCTGCAAGTGAGTCTGCTTTAATTTCTGCCCAGCCAGCATTTCTAAGAAAGAGTGGTAAGTATCCCAGGAAACCTTGAACTGCACCGTTGACGCAAAAAAATGCCAGCGCAAGCAGCCAAATATTTTTTATCTTGATAATATGCTGAATATTCTCCTTTGCTGAAAATCTTGAAGTATTAGCAGAAGGAGGTATTGTGCCAGTCGGTACTGTTGGCGTTAAGGACCATGGAATCATAAACGCGACCGCAATTGCGCCATAGAAGATACATGTATTTCGCCAACCGCCAAGCCAGGGTGAGATAAAACTTGCGCTGATCATCGAGCCAAGGAAGAATCCAAAAGCCATGCCTAATGCCAGAATACCGTTTGCGATTCCTAATTGCTGGTCCTTAAACCAGTTTCGGGCATTTTTCATGTTACCAACGGAGATGAAGGGTATAAAAAAACCAAATAGAAAAATAGTCGTTAATAAACCAAAATAATTGGTAGAAAGCGCACGTGATGCACCTAATAAACCGATCACCAGGCAGGATATGATTATGATGCGTTTTGCTCCAAAACGATCAATCAATGTCCCGGCGATCAAACTTGAAAAAATCGAAGGTAATGCACCGATTCCCCAAACAAAGCCAGCCTGAACTATGCTCAAACCCAAATCTTTTGAAATTTCTGGCAGCAATACAGAGATCCCCATAATTGGGGCAGCAACGACGATGGCATTTGTCAGTCCGCCCAGTATTAAAATTCCCCATCGATTATTTACAAATCCTTTCTTGTTTTCCATGATCATTCCTTATATAGATGTGCTGATATATTCAATTAAGCATTGATCTATTCCAGGGTGTCACTTTGGCCGATATTCATCAGGTAAATCCATTATATAAAATTTTGATCCCGCTTTCCAGCATTCCCTCCCATTAATATTTTAAATATTCGACGAATTAATTTATAATAAGAATATTGATCCACATATTTTTTTCGGAGGGAGTTATGAATACAAGATCCAGGGCTGTTCAGACAGCGGTCAGTCTCTTTATTGTTTTTGCATTTATCACACCCCTTTCCATCCAGGCTAAAGCATCTCATCTGGATCCGAACAGGGCGCTCGCTGCAACACCGCCCATTGTTGACGGTATCGTCGATGATTCCTACGGTCCGCCTATCGGCATGGACCCCGCTGGGGATTGCCAGGGTGGCGACCCGGTTGACCTCATCGATCTCTGGGTTACCCAGGATGAGACGAATTTTTATTTTGCTTTTGAGGTTAATACGGATCTCACTGTAAATAATTGGGGAAAGTTTGTTCTGTATGTTGACACCACAGGTGACGAAAATGGTGCGACATCGGATGCATGGGGGAGGGCGGTCTCCGTTGCTGACCCACATAAACCGGAATATGGCATTTATACCTACCTGGATACAGATACATATGGCGTGGAAGATACACAGGTTGTGCATTGGACCGGGTCAGAATGGGACTGGCTGGTTGTTGACCAGCTTGATGCTGTTGCCATTGGCGCGGGAACCACATCGATTGTTGAATGGTCGGTCAGCAAGGCCAAGTTGGGCGACCCTGACCAAATGTGGGTTGAGCTGTGGAGCACAGGCGGTGGTGGTACGGACAATGCCCAGGATACGATCAATTTCCCAGCGGATGACTGGCAAGCCTCCGACTGGGGGTCCTTGGCAACCCTTGATGTTTCGACACCTATCCTGCAGGTGGATGGGGCTGTAGATCTGATCTATGGGGAAGCCCTGGCAAGTGATCCATCCGGTGATGGGAACGGGAATGCCCCCATGGACTTACTGGATTTGTTTGTCAGCGAGGATGCCAGCCAATATTATTTTGCATACACGATCAATGATGACATATCGGTGAACAATTGGGGAAAATACGCTTTGTATGTTGACACAACCAATGACCCTAATGGTGCCACATCAGACGCATGGGGGCGCAATGTCCTGGTTAATGATCCTCATAAACCGGAATATGGTATTTATACCTATTTGGATTCATCACCATACGGACCGGAAGACACACAGCTTTGGGCTTGGGATGGTGCTGCATGGACTCAAACGGGCACAGTCAATCAGGCAGGGCTAACAGGCGGAGTGACTTCGGCTATCGAGTGGTCAGTGACAAAAGAAAGTTTAGGCAACCCGGATACCCTGTGGTTGGAAGTCTGGGATACTGGCGGCGGCGGTTCAGATAACGCACAGGACACGATCAATGATCCTCCGGATGATTGGAACGCCACCGATTGGTCTTCAACCGCCTATTTGGCGGTATCAACACAATATCCTCCAGCCGAAGGCCCGGTGGAAGCCTCTCACGACAATGATATCTGGTGGGATTTCCTCGGGCATGACAGCCGTGACACTCTCTATCGCACGCCGGGCGGTCCTGTTGAGACGGGAACACCGATAACATTGCGCTTGCGTGCTGCCAGCGGAGACCTGACAGAAGCAAAGCTGCGCATTTATAACGATCGGACAGACACTGAAACTATTCTCCCCATGAGCATTGCCCATGATGATGGCACCTATGAATGGTGGGAAGCTGTGGTACCACCCAGTGCTGATCCGACTGTTTTCTGGTATCGCTTTATCCCTATCGACGGCACGGACACGGATTATTATGAGGATGATGAGGCTCGAACCGGTGGTTGGGGACAGGCATTTGATGAAAGCCTTGATTATTCCTACCAGCTGACCGTGTATGACCCGAGCTTCCAGACGCCGGATTGGATCAAAAACGCTGTTGTTTACCAGGTATTTCCCGATCGATTCAGGGATGGTGACCCGGGTAACAATAAGCCAGCCGGCACATTTTTCTACGATGAAGAAGGCGGTACCGTGTATCGCTCATTAACCACGGATTGGAATGAAAAAATCTGCGATCCGCGTGGTGTAGATGACTGTGCAGGCACCTACAGTAAGAACTTCTATGGCGGTGATCTGCAGGGTTTGATCGACAAACTGGATTACCTTGATGCCCTCGGGGTCAATACAATCTACCTGAATCCAGTATTTGAATCTCCCTCCAACCACGGTTATGACACAACGGATTACATGTCAATTAATCCCATGTTTGGTGATGCAGCAGGATTTCAAAGCCTGGTTATGGCTTTAGACGCTTATGATATGCACCTAATCCTTGATGGGGTCTTTAACCACGTTTCCTCTGACAGCGTTTATTTTGACCGTTATGAACGCTACGACTCGGTGGGTGCCTGTGAGAGTGAAACCTCCCTTTACAGGGATTGGTTCTATTTCACAGCGGTGACTCCCGGAACCGGTCCCTGTGTTGGCGATGACGGCACACCGGGTGGGGCAACATATGAATCCTGGTGGGGTTATGACAGCTTGCCGAAGCTTAATTCATCTAATCCCGAAGTGCGTGGCCTGATTTGGGATAATGAAGTCACGCCAACAGATACGGTTGCCGGCCATTATATGCAATATGCTGACGGCTGGCGTTTGGATGTGGGTGCGGATGTGGATCCTGGCACGGTCAACGACGAGATGAACGATTATTGGGAAGGTTTCCGCAATACAGTTAAGACGGTGAACCCGGAAGCGTATATCACTGGTGAGGAATGGGGTATTGCCAATTCGTGGCTGCTGGGTGGTGAGTGGGACGCAGTGATGAACTACCAGTTCAGCTCCGCCGTCTTAAGTCTTTGGCGGGATGAGGTCTTTACGGATAATGACCACTCATCCGGCTCGTCTGCTGGCACCCTTTCTCCGTTAACACCTGAACAGTTTGATGAACGCATGCAAAACTTGATGGAGCGTTATGCGCCAGAAGCCTTATCGGCGATGTTGAACCTGTTTGGCAGCCATGATACCAGCCGTGCCCTATTTATGCTGGATCACAATACGGATTTGAATGATCCGGCGGTGTACGAGGACCCACAATATGATTGGAGCGATGCCATTGAGCGGCTCAAAGGTGCAGTTTTGGTCCAGATGACCATGCCCGGCGCGCCGACAATTTATTACGGCGATGAAGTTGGATTGGTTGGTCCCATGGCTTATTCGGGCGGTAAGTGGGAAGATGACCCCTACAACCGGCAGCCCTACCCCTGGTTGGATGAGAGCGGCACACCTTTTTACACGCATTTGCAGAGCCAGACCAGCCAGGATGATCTCTATGATTACTACGCTGCCCTGACCGCAGCACGCCATACCCATCCTGCCCTGCGCATTGGGGATTACCGCAGCTTGCTGGTGGATAATGAGAACAGCGTCTATGCTTATGGGCGCAGCCTGCCTGGAGAGGATGCGGCTGTGGTTGTGATTAACCGCAGCAGTGAAATCCAAACGATTGATTTAGATGTGTTGGGCTATTTGCCGATCAGTACGACATTCAACCATCTACTTGGTACAGCCGCTTATACGGTTGATTTATCAGGTGTCCTTCCCGGGATCGACGTCCCGGCAAATAGCGGCGTCCTGCTACTGCCGGAGGATAAACCATTGCAGATCCCCCCTGATCCCGTCATTGACCTGGCTGTAACGGGTATAACTGCTACCACCGTTGACCTGGGCTGGACTGCGGCTTTCATGGCGGATTCCTATTTGATTTACCGCAGTCACCTCAGCGGAGGCGGGTATGAGTTGATTGGTGAAGTCACTGGTACGACCTACACCGACACAGGCTTAACACCGGGTGAACGAGTTTATTATGTTGTGGTTTCTAAATTTCCGTTGTCTGGTCTTTTGGGAGAAGCCTCCAACGAGGTGAACGCCCTGCCAGCTTATATAATTGGTTGGGCGAACCTGCAGTGGCCGCCAACAATTAATCATACAATCGACATTGACCCAACGGAAAATATTTACGGCCAGGTTTGGATTGATGGTGTCACTTTGTTGCCTGGCGCCACACCCGGCTTGCTGGCGCAGGTCGGTTTTGGTCCAGTTGGATCAGATCCAATGGATAACCTCGATTGGACATGGGAAGATGCTGTGTTTAACACCAACGCCGGGAATAATGATGAGTTCATGGGCAACCTGACACCGGAAATACTGGGTACATTTGCTTATGTGTACCGTTATTCAACGGATGGCGGCGAGACATGGTTCTATGCAGATCTTAATGGGCCTTTTGCCGACACACCTCCCAACCCGGGAATCTTAACAGTCAATCCTTCCACGGATACGGCACCGCCCACAGCACCTGTTTTGAGTATCACTGATTGGAGTGCATCGACTATTGACCTTGAATGGACGCTATCTACGGATGATGTGGCAGTCTATGCTTATGATGTTTACCGATCGACCGATGGCATGACATTTAGTAAGATTGATCGAGTCTTTGAGCCTGATCTTGCTTATTCTGATGACAACCTTGAGACAGGTACATTGTATTTCTATAAAGTCTTAGCATTGGATACCAGCTTCAATGCAAGTGCATTTTCAAACCTGGTGAGCCAGGTCGCGGAACCGAAGTTGGTTCAATTGACAATCGAAGTTTCAGTTCCGGCTTTTACGCCAGGGACAGTTTTCATTGTTGGCAATCACGAAAGTATTGGCAATTGGAACCCGGGCTCTGTGGCATTGAGCCGGGTGGATGCGACGACGTGGACGAAAACGATTGACATTCTTGATGGCACCAGCCTGGAATTCAAATTCACCCGGGGGAACTGGGAGACAGTGATGAAGGGCCCTGACGGCAATGAGGAACTCTCGAACCTGACACTGATGGTGGATTATGTCGATGGCGGTACACAGCTTTATGAGTACACCGTGCTCAATTGGCGCGACCCGATTGTGGTCGATGTAGCACCAGTGGATGGCGCTGTGGATGTGCCAGTGGATGCGGGCGTGGTGACTTATTGGAGTCAATCAATGGACCCCTCAGCCTGTTTTACCTTAGCAGACTCAGAAGGGGATGTTCCGGGAACCTGCAGCTACAATGATAGTGATCATTCGATTACTTTTATCCCGGATTTGCCGTTCAAAGGTGGTATGACCTATACAGCCAATGCCGCCGGTTTGAAAGATGGTGGTGGGGACTTCCAGCAAGTGTCCAAATCGTGGTCATTCACAACAAAAATATTCGTTTATATACTGATGCTAATATATAAGTAAGCCGGATAATATCAATGAAAAACCGGAGCGACTTCATAGGTCGCTCCGGTGATTTATTGCTAAAAAAATTAATTCCTGTTATTATTCTTCGTTTTCAAGATTGCGTTCAAACAAATCGATCAGGGCATCGATCACGGCATCCTTTTCAACACCTTCAGCGCTGATGTGCAGTTGGTGCCCCTGGCGGGCGGCGATGGTCATGACTGAGATCAGACTGTTGGCTTCCACCGGGCCTTTGTTCTCAGTCAGATTTTTTACTTTGACATTGGCGTCAAATCTGCCGATTGTTTTCACAAAAAGGACCGCTGGTCTTGCGTGCAAACCCTGCTTGTTGGGAACGGTCAGGGTGATCTCTCTTTTGTTATTATCAGTCTCTGTGATGACTTCCACAGCCGTCTTTTCTTCAACCTGGGTGTCAACCATGTCAGAAAGCTGTTCCGTTTTCATCTTGAGGGATTGCATTGCTTCTTTGTAAACAGAATTTAAGTCGGACCCAAGACCCGCCTGAACAGAAGCTGCAATTGCACCTTCGACGAAGGGCGCCGGGCATACTTTGATATTGCTTTTCATCTCATCAGAAACCATATTCAAAGCCATCTCCGTGCTCAAAACGGCACTTCCCAAATCCATCAATATCAGGATACCGTCCTCTGAGTAGGCAGCTTCGATGGCTTCCATGATTTCAAGGGCATTGGTTCCCAAATCCTGGTTGTCATCGCCTGTGCCTGCCGCGGTGAGAATTTTGACAGACTCGGAGGCTGTCATCTGTTTGACCATTTCAGCAACGCCTTCAGCTAATTTTTTACTGTGAGAAACTAATATTAAATTGACCATTTCACATCCTGTTTTTTCAAGTTTTCCCCAAAATTATACCCCTGATACAGAGTAGTAATATATAAAAAAATACCTGTGTATAAGCTTTATTTTTTCTCTTCGTCTGGATCCTGGTCATTGTTTTTATTCATCATTTTATGAAAGGCATTCATCCCGAAATATACCAGGAAGACACTTCCGCCAAAAATCATGCCCCACAGGATACCCTGTCCCCAGTCACCAGACCCGCGAATGATCTGGTATGCAACCAGGACAGCCAGTCCAAGACTGGCCAAAATAATTACTCTCATCCCTTTTGCTTTTTCAATCCAGGGTTTTCTTTCAAATTTTATTTCTGGTGCCTGTTCTTTCTTTTTTTTGCTCAAAATTCTCTCCAAAATTGTTCAAATATTTATTCAAGCTTACCATAAATAGATAAGGGGCGACGTGAAATCGTCGCCCCTTCTTTGTGCGTATAGGTTTGATTAGTCTTCGACCCAATCGAATGTGCGGGTAACGGCTTTCTTCCAGCCCTTGTAGAGCTTGGCACGTTCTTCCTCACCCATCTTGGGATGCCATTCTTTATCAATACCCCAATTCTCACGCAGATCCTCGACCTCTTTCCAGAAGCCAACAGCAAGGCCAGCAGCATAGGCTGCACCCAGCGCTGTCGTTTCAGCAACGGTTGGTCGAATAACAGGAACGCCCAGAATGTCGGATTGGAATTGCATTAAGAGCTCATTGAAGACCATGCCGCCATCAACCTTGAGGGCTTTAAGATCGACGCCTGAATCTTTATTCATGGCATCCAGCACCTCGCGGGTCTGATAGGCTGTGGCTTCAAGAACGGCACGAGCAAGGTTGCCAGCAGTAATGTAGCGGGTCAGGCCAACGATTGCGCCACGGGCATCGCTCTTCCAGTAGGGAGCAAACAAACCGGAGAAGGCGGGCACGAAGTAAATGCCGCCAGCATCGTCGACGGATTTTGCCAGCAATTCGATATCGGATGATTTTTCAATCATCTTCAAGTTGTCACGCATCCATTGAACCAGGGCACCGGTGATGGCGATGGAGCCTTCCAGTGCGTATACAGCAGGTTGATCACCAATCTTGTAACCGAGGGTGGTCAACAAACCGTTCTTTGATTGAACGGGTTCTGTGCCGGTGTTCAGCAGCATGAAGCAGCCAGTGCCATATGTGTTCTTGGCTTCACCGGGGGCATAGCAGGTCTGTCCGAAGAGGGCTGCCTGCTGGTCGCCCAGGTCGCCGGCGACGGCGATGCCGTCCAGGCCGCTGTTCTTGGCGTATCCATAGACTTCACTGGAGGCTTTGATTGCAGGCAGCATGGAGCGTGGGATATCCATAACTGCTAACATGTCAGGATCCCAGTCCAGGGTTTCAAGGTTCATCAACATCGTGCGGGAAGCGTTGGTTACATCAGTAACATGTACGCCGCCTTTGGTGCCGCCGGTCAGGTTCCAGATCACCCATGTGTCAATATTGCCGAAGAGCAGTTCGCCCTTTTCAGCTTTCTCGCGGGCACCTTCAACGTTATCAAGCATCCATTTAACTTTGGGGCCGGAGAAGTAGGTTGCCAGGGGCAAGCCAACTTTTTCGCGGAAGCGATCCTGGCCGCCATCTTTTGCCAGTTCATTGCAAATCTGGTCTGTGCGGGTGTCCTGCCAGACAATCGCGTTATGGATCGGTTTGCCGGTTGCTTTTTCCCAAACAACGGTGGTCTCACGCTGGTTTGTGATACCGCAGGCAGCGATGTCCTTGATGTCAATCTTATACTTATCCAGAGCGCCTTTGATTACATCTTGTGTGGCTTGCCAGATCTCTAATGGATCATGTTCCACCCAACCCGGTTTTGGATAAATCTGTTCGTGCTCTTTTTGGTCCACACCAACGACTGCGCCTTTATGATCAAAGATCATAAAGCGGGTGCTGGTTGTTCCTTGATCTATTGCAACTGCGTATTTTGCCATTTTGTACTCCTTTTGGTAACTATTGGATTAATACAATTAACTGCAATTTGCCCATACTTTTGCGGCTGTATCAAGCAGCATGAAAGTTGAAGTTGCACCTGGATCTTGATGACCGGCACTTCGTTCACCTAAATAGCTTGCACGTCCCTTGCGGGCAACAAGTGGGATTGTCGCTATCATGCCTTCTTCTGCTGCTTCAGCCGACTTTTTCAATCCTTCCCCGAGTGAAAGACCCTGTTCGGTTGCATCCTTCAGGGCTTTAACAGCCGGAGTTAACGCATCCACCATTGTTTTATCCCCCGGTGAGGCTTTGCCTAATCTTACAACACCTGCGGTAGCTGCCTCAAGTGCTTTAGCCCAATCTGCCAGGTCAAAGGAATCTTTCCCGTCAATGGACATTCCTGCTTGCATGAAAATTGTGGAATAAAGAGGGCCGCCAGCACCGCCTACTTTTGAAAGCAGGGTCATGCCAACAGTCTTCATGATTTTTCCAATATCCACATCTTCGCCTTCAGGTAATTTTTCAAGAACAGCGCGAAAACCACGATCCATATTTGCGCCGTGGTCAGCATCACCTATTTGTGCGTCAAGTTCTGTTAAATATTCTTTATTTTCTGCGATGACCTTTGCAAAAGCTCTGACCCACTCAAGTACGTCTTTTTTTGTAACAGCCACGTGTACCTCACTAATATAGAGTCTGGACTTTTGGTCCAGACTCTATCGTTCTACATTGATTGTTCCTAGACTCCCCAGCGCATACCGGCAGTTTTCACCGGTGCGTCCCAAAGTTTAATCAGGTCGTTGTCCATCTTTAACATTGTGATGGAAGCGCCGGCCATCTCTAAACTCGTGATATAGGGGCCAATTAAATTGCGGACAACTTTTATGCCCTTAGCTTCGAGCATCTCGACAGCTTTCCGATAGACAATATAGAGCTCAATCAAAGGTGTTCCGCCCATGCTGTTTACGAACAACAGCACTTCATCGCCTGATTCAAAAGGCAAATCTTCAACGATGGGGGTGAGGAGCATCTCGGTAACCTCATCAGCAGGTTTGATCTTCATCCGAGTGCGGCCTGGTTCACCATGAATACCGATGCCAATTTCCATTTCATCTTCTGGAAGGTCAAAGGTTGGCTTGCCTGCGTGTGGAACTGTGCAGGAGGTTAATGCCATACCCATGCTGCGACCCTGGCCATTGATTTTACGTGCCAAATCGGCAACTTCTTTCAACGACCGTCCTTCTTCTGCTGCTGCACCTACAAGTTTCTCCATCAGTACAGTCAGACCAACACCACGTCGACCGGCTGTGTAAAGGCTGTCTTTCACAGCAACATCATCATCAACAACAACGGCTTCAACATCAATCCCTTCAGCTTTGGCAAGATCTGCTGCCATTTCGAAGTTCATAATATCGCCTGTGTAGTTTTTGACGATGTGCAATACGCCAGCACCGCCGTCTACGGCTTTGGTTGCTTCTAACATTTGATCAGGGGTCGGGCTCGTAAATACAGCACCCGGGCAAGCTGCGTCAAGCATACCCATACCGACGAAACCGCCGTGCATGGGCTCATGGCCGCTGCCACCGCCAGAGACAAGGGCTACTTTTCCTTTCACCGGTGCATCTGCTCGCACAATGAAATCTGGATCGTAATGTACTTTTACCAGATCAGGATGGGCAAGTTCGATACCTTTGAGTTCTTCTAAAACAACGTCTTCTGGTTTATTAATTAGTTTTTTCATAATGTTAACTTCTATTCAGGAAGATTCTTGGTAATGAACCAGTCATAGGTCATGAAGCCGATGGGGCCAGCAATGGCGGGGATCAAAACAGGGGGGATCAGCCAGTAGAGACCGTCAAACAAACCTTTTGTCCCTACCAAAACACCAAAGAGGCGAGGACCGAGGTCACGTGCAGGATTGATGGAATATCCACTGGGGCCGCCGAGGGAAAGACCAACTGCCAGGACTGCGAAACCAACGATTAACGCACCCAGATTGTCTTTGAGTCCCATATTCTTGGCATCACCTGAAGCAGCAATACCCCAGATCAGGACCAAAGTTCCGAAGAATTCTGCAATGATGGCGGTCAGCATGGTGTATGGATCTCCACCTGTGCCAGTTGCCTGTGCCTGGAAGAAGGATTCCTGGAAGACTGCGCCAGGTCCGGTCGACCAAACATTGGGCATGCCAGCTGCGACGAGGCCGTCACGATAGATTAAATAAACGGCTGCTGCACCTAAGAAAGCACCGATGAATTGGGCGGCGATGAATGGGAGAACTTTCTTCCATGGGAAACCGCGTTTGAAAGCCAAGCCAAGGGTCACGGCAGGGTTGAGGTGAGCACCAGAAACGCCGCCGGAAATATAAACAGCAATGATGACTGCAAATGCCCAGCCGATTGTGATGGTATTCCAGTTATAGGCATTGCCAGCAAGGCGGGGTGCCAAACCAACATTGGCGACAACACCGTCACCCAGGAGGATCAGCACAAAAGTACCAAATACCTCACCGATGAATTCTTTCATTGTTCTGTCTTTCATTTTTTTAGACTCCTTTAATAATTATTTGGATTTTAACGTAACAAAAATTTTATAAAACTAACACTTTGCAAAATTCTCGATAAGTCCTCCTTTCACGGCAATCTGCCATTTGATAATTGAACGAGATCCTTCGCAGTTTTGTTCATGAATAACCATAAGAATTCAATAAACTTATAACTACCCATTTAAACAAAAGAATCAGGAACCCTTATTGAACAAAACTGTTTGCACGGAATTTTGATGAAGGTTTGATGTGCATACTATCAGGGGGCTCCTGAGCAGAATAATTGTTAATTTTATTGCCATCGTATCTTTCACAGCAATCGAAAATTATTAATATTTTTAGATTGTCACGATTATCTCATTTATATCATAGTGCTCTAAATTTTGCAACATGGATTTTAACGATTATGTTAATATCTTGATTTTGTTGTTGTCAATCTTTTGGTCAGAATCTCTGCCCGTTAGATTAATTTTGACCAGGAGTCTCAAAAGACTTGTGCTATAATCATCTAAGATTTGTTAAATCACTGGGTATTTATTTTTCGAATATCACTTTTATGAAATTCGAATTGCTAAATCTGGCTTTCAAGCCTAATACTGGAATGCAAAGGGGCTTATTTTGATTTTCAAGCGAATTTGTTCTAAAAAATATCAAAACGGGTTTATAATTTTATGGATTTGTTTGTTTATTACTGAATAATGGTTTCGCCCAATCAAAAGACCTGAGAGAAACGGAGGTTGTAGTGCAAGAGAAATATGATTACATCATCATAGGAGGCGGCGTTGTTGGCTGCATCATCGCCCGTACCCTATCACGCTATGAAGGCAGGGTGCTGCTCATTGAAAAGGAAGCAGACCTTTGTATGGGCACAACAGCTGCCAACACAGCGATTGTTCACGCAGGGTACGATCCGCTGCCAAACACACTGAAAGCCCGGATGAATGTCGCTGGGAATGCGATGTGGGATGCGCTGGCGGGTGAATTAAACTTTGCATTTGAGCGACGCGGTGACTTTGTGGTAGCTGTTGGTGAAGAGGAACTGCCTGCATTGGATACATTGATGCTGCAAGCTAAGAAAAACGGGGTGCCTGGTTGTGTGATATTGCCCGGACCTGAAGTGCGTAGGCGAGAAAAGAACATCACTCCCGATGTGAGTGGTGCCTTATGGGCATCCACTGGCGGTATTTGTGATCCATTTGCAGTGACGGTTGCTGCTGCTGAGAACGCTGTAATGAACGGCGCAGAGGTCAAGCTGAACACTGAATTCAAAGAATTCATCATGGAAGGTGACCGAATTATCGGCATCAAGACCAACAAGGGCGACTTCCTGTCACGTTGGGTGATCAATGCTGCCGGACTGTTTTCTGATTTTGTGATGCACCAGGCTGGCGTTCGCCCTGAATTTAAAATCAGACCGCGCAAAGGTGAATATTTTGTTTTTGATCGGGCTGATGTTGAAATTGACAATGTACTCTTCCCGGTGCCCTCCGATAAAGGCAAAGGTGTTTTGGTAACCACAACGGTGCACGGCAATACCATTCTCGGTCCAAATGCTGAAATTATTGATGACAAAGAAAATTCATCGACCACAATTTCTGGCATGGAAGAGATTTGGGCAGGGGCAAATAAATTGATACCATCCCTGTCAAAAAAGTATGTCATTGCTACTTTTGCGGGCTTACGCCCAATGGGTAATGCACCTTGTAAGACACCCGGTGTGAATTATAATGCTGACTATATTATTGAAATCCCAGAGGAGGTACGAGGTTTTGTTAACCTGGGCGGCATTGAATCACCCGGTTTAGCTTCCTCACCTGCAATTGCTAAGGAAGTTGTGGACTTACTGAAGGATGCTGGGGAAGAAATGAAGGTGAAGAAGGATTACGATCCAATCCGACCAGCGCGGCCGCGTTTCCGTGAAATGTCACAAAAGGATCGAAAATTGCTTGTGGACATGGATCCGAGGTATGGGCGGGTGATTTGCCGTTGTGAAAATGTTACTGAAGGCGAAATTATCGCCGAGATCCATGCGCCAATTCCGGCAATAACCTATGATGCCATCAAACGCCGCACATGGCTTGGCACAGGTCGCTGCCAGGGTGGCTTCGATACCCCTCGTGTTGTTGATATATTGGCCAGGGAATTAGGTGTCTCACCTTTAGAAATAACAAAACGTGGTGAGGGATCGGAATTCTTATTTAGACCGACAAAAAAGGTGGAGAACTGATATGTTGAAGAAAGATACCTATGATGTTGTCATAATTGGCAGCGGTCCTGGCGGTTTAGCGGCAGCCGTTGCGGCAAAGAAAGCAGGCGCAGAAGATGTGCTCGTGATCGAGCGCGATACAGAATTGGGTGGTATCTTGCTGCAGTGCATCCATAATGGTTTTGGTGCTGAGATATTCAAAGAGGACCTTCCCGGCCCAAGTTACGCCCAGCGGTACATTGATGAAAGCATTGAACTTGGCGTCGAAACCTTGCTTGACACGATTGTTCTCGAGGTGACCCCCGGGAGAAAACTTTATGTTTCAAGCAGGCAGCACGGCTTTTTTGAGATCAATGCCAGGGCACTGGTTTTGGCGATGGGCTGCCGGGAACGCACCCGGGCGATGATTCAAATCCCTGGCATGCGCCCCGCTGGTGTTTATACAGCCGGTACCGCGCAGCGCTTTGTTAATATTGAAGGCAAAATGCCTGGTGAGAAGGTTGTCATACTTGGTTCAGGTGATATTGGCATGATCATGGCGCGTCGTCTCACCTTTGAAGGTGCAAAAGTCGAGCGTGTATTGGAGATCCTGCCCTTCTTATCCGGTTTGAACCGTAACTACGTGCAGTGCCTGCAAGATTTTGACATTCCGCTATTGTTCAAACATACGGTGAAGTTCATTCACGGTAAAAATCGTGTTGAGGCTGTTGAAACCGTTGCTGTTGACGATAAGTGGAATCATATTCCTGGGTCAGAAGAATACATTCCCTGTGATACCCTTTTGCTTTCCGTTGGACTCATCCCTGAAAATGAGCTGTCACGCCAGGCGGGTGTTGAGCTCGATCCATTAACGGGCGGTCCATATGTGGATGAGAGCCGACAAACAAACGTTCCGGGTATATTTGCTGCAGGGAACGTGGTGCACGTCTATGATCTCGCAGATTGGGTGACCCTTGCAGGTTATGAAGCCGGCAAAGGCGCGGCAAAATTTGCGATGGCATTGCGTGCCAGTGAGGAAGTCCACATTCCTGTGCTTGCTGGTAACAACGTCCATCATGTGGTTCCTCAAACGATCAACAAGCGCAGTCTTGAGGATGAAGAAATTGAACTTCAGTTCCGGGTTCGTATGCCTGTCGAAGACCGTGTCATGATCGAGGTGCATGATGGGAAGAACCAGATTGCCCGCAGGTTAGCACGGTATGCACGCCCGGGTGAAATGAATACCATCACCCTCAAACCGAAAAACTTTGCTGATGTTGAGAAAGCATCCAGCATCACTGTTGATGTTCATCCACGATAGGAGTTGAAAAAATGGTGGAAAAAAGAAGACTAATTTGTATTAGCTGTCCTGTAGGCTGTGAACTTGATGTCACACTTGATGAAGGCAAAATTGTCGACGTGGAAGGGAATTCCTGTAAGCTGGGTTTGGATTATGCTGAGCAGGAAATCTTTGACCCACGACGCATGGTAGCCTCGACGGTTAGAGTCAAGAACGGTTTTCACCCATTGGTTCCGGTTTACACTGAGAAACCGATCCCCAAGCCGAAAATATTTGAGGTTTTGGCTCAGCTTCGGGATATTGAACTCGAAGCACCAATAGCCGTCAATGATGTTGTGATTGAGAACGTCCTCGATACAGGTATTAATGTGATTGCCAGCCGGGATATGCCAAAGGTATAAGCTATTTAAAAATCCGCTCAGAGCCTTTAGGCTGCATTTTGAATTTGAAATATTGGTGTGAATGGCGCTGAGGCGGAAGCTTTGAAAGCTTGCCGAGAATATTAAATATTGATTCTAAAAGGGAC
Source organism: Anaerolineaceae bacterium (assembly GCA_016841525.1). Classification (GTDB taxonomy): domain Bacteria; phylum Chloroflexota; class Anaerolineae; order Anaerolineales; family Anaerolineaceae; genus Brevifilum. The sequence goes on along the minus strand of JAENYZ010000008.1, from coordinate 1,564 downwards.
TTCCTTATAAATTAGGAAAGTCCCTTTTATGATATTTGTTCTTAAAAAGGTATCGAAATCCCCTGTTCACTGAGAAAGTTAATCACCTGAGCATAATCCGGCATGCCAGATCTGCCGCCCAGGAAGGTGCACTCGATGGCAGATACCGCTGAGGCAAAAATGGCGATGGGCTCAAGATCCCAGCCTTTGAGCAGTCCTGCGAGGTAGGCGCCGTGGAAGACATCACCAGCCCCGGTGGTGTCAACAACCGTTACCTCAAATGCAGGTGTGTGAAATTGTCGGTCCGGGGTGAAGGTCGTGCTGCCATTTTCGCCCTGGGTGATCACAACAATTTGAGGGCCGTAGGACAGCGCTGCGCGACCGGCTGAAACGAAATCGTCTTCACCGGTTAAGGCTTCAGCAAAGCCGGAGCCGCAGATCAAGATGTCGGTTAATTCGACCAGGGCTGCCTTTTGTTTATCCAGCTTCTTTGATTTCGTCTTGCCGCCGTCGAGCATCACCTTTTTCCCTGCTTCGCGCATCCATAGGGCTGCTTGTTTGGATGCTTCCATATAATGGCCGTCCAGCAAGAGGTAGGATGCCTGTGTAATAAAGGATGGATCAATTTCGTCCACCCAGATAGGGTATTTGTAGAAATCTTTGGAGGTATTGAAAATTCGCTCACCTGTGTTTGAGTCAACATTGACGCATACAACCTGGTTGTCTTTCATCTCGCGGTATGCCACGTGGCTGATATCGATGCCATGGTCCACCAAGGTTTGCAATTTCTGTGCAGCAAACCAATCATTTCCAGCGGTGCCGATGAAACTAGCACTTGCACCCAGCTTTGATGCTGCGCACAGGGCTGTCCCACAGGGTCCGCCGCCGTCGAATCTCACATCATCCAGACGAACGGGGTGATCCCAGGTGGGGAGTTCTGGTAGTTTGATCATGATATCGAATGTGCAAAGTCCAATGCCGACAATGTCCATAGGTTGCTCCTTTATTCAATCGCTTAATCATAGCATTGAAAAAGATGAAATTGAAGGTGTGATGCAGCAATGTTTGCCTGGTTATTTTATTCTTAATTGTTGTCTACCTGAGCCTAAATCTATTCCCTGCAGGTACAGGACTTAAACCCCTTCCCTTCAGGGAGGGGGTAGGGGCTAGGTCTATTTTTGCCCATCTTCTGATTTAATGAAACGGCAACAAGTCAAAAATTAGGCAAAAAGCGACATAAAAATCAGATCCAGTCGAAGGGAAATTATCAGAAACCGGGTTGACTTATCATATGTCCTGTGTTAAAATGCTTTTCACTGAAGCACAAAGCACTGCGGGTGTAGTTCAATGGTAGAACGTCTCCTTGCCAAGGAGAAGGTTGAGAGTTCGAGTCTCTTCGCCCGCTCTTAGAAAGCACGATGGGCTGGTATCCAAGGGCCATATCGGCCCATGATATCAGCTTTTGTTTTCAGGGCGACGTAGCCAAGTTGGTAAGGCAAGGGTCTGCAAAACCCCGATCACGGGTTCGAGTCCCGTCGTCGCCTCCAATGTTAAAAAACACCCTCAGAAACGGGGGTGTTTTTTT
>JAENYZ010000009.1 GCA_016841525.1 Anaerolineaceae bacterium | reverse complement strand
GTCCAACACCGGGATAAGATCGCGGCTACGCGCGATCTATCCTTATTCGTTAGGCAACGCACAACTCTCTCGGTTGAACCTCAATCTCTGGTCTGGGACACCCACCACTCAGGTCTTTCAGTATATCCCGGGAATCAACCGATAGCGCACGCGTCGCGCATAGTCTCGATAACCCGGTAACTCTTCCTGTAAAGTCTGGTCTTCAAGTACGGTTCTAATCACCGTGATGATTAATGCCACTGCCGCCGGAATCAGTGTCCATATCGAGTCCAGAGCAAGAACAATACCGAACAGTGGAGGAATATTTCCGGCATAACCCGGATGCCGCACAAACCGGTACGGACCACTGTCACACACCACATGCCCTCGGTCCCTCTGAATGCGCACCACGCTGGAGAAAAAGCGGTTCTCTGCCAATGCCCATGCAGCGAAAGCGTACCCGAGTGAGATCAAAATGAAGCCAATCACGATGAGCCACAGCGGAAATTCGGGGGACCAGTTATAGCGGTGGTCCAGCCCTGCCACAATGACCATAGGGAACCCGATACTCACCGCCATCAGTGGAGCAAGCACCTTGTCCCAGGCTTTTGCGTTCTGGATATTTTCAATATTCTGCCGTTCGGCCATCAATCCGGGATGTCGCCGTTCCGCCCACATGCGACCCCCTATACCAGCGGTAAAGATCAGAAGGGAATAGAGCCACGCCTGCCACCAACCCAGGTCCCCACCGCATATCAATAAAACCAGCGGGATAAGGAGATACACCACAACTAATCTGATCCACTGACGAGGGGATGCTGTTCGAGTTGTCTCTTCACTAACCATCTTCGCTGACATGTCATTCCCCAAAATTAAATGCGAGCATAAATGCGAGGGTCAGGTCTCGCCTGGTAGCATATTCTTCCGTACTACGCGGCCCACAGTCGCTAAATGAATGTCGAAAAATTCGGCTATCTCCCTGTAGCTGTAAGCCCCTGTTGCATAGGCCTGGACAATGGCATCATCCCGTTCACCGTAGCGCCTGGCGATTTCCTCCAAAGGCGGCGCGGGACCCCGCCGTTGCGCTCGGGGAATGCTGAGCTCGTTTTCGCCGATTTCGGCCTTGGCCTGCATGCGCTCCACGAACTTATCATCCCCAAGGTACACCTGTTGCCGAAGGTTTTCCCAAATGCTGCCTTGGCCGATACCCTCATTCACAAAGCGCTGATACCGAGCCCGCGCTTCCGCTCTGCGCTTTCCAAACTGCGCGAGTAGACCATCGGTAGAGAGCCAGCCGGGAACGGGAGCCTTGCCCAACATCGCCCGGTAGCTGCTCCAGTGCCAATCCTCCGGTCGCTTTACCATACCGGCACGCACAGGGCTCAGCACCACGTACCGGGATAGCTCCAGCAGGTAGCTGTCCTTGTCAACCAGTATGCCCTTGAAACGACCCTGGAAAAGGTGGCCACTGCGTTGATGGCGACGGTTCGTCGCCTGCGTGAATACGCCGTTCAGGTGACGCATGCCTTTGGACAGATTCGCATCCGGGGTCTCTACCACCAAGTGGTAGTGATTGGTCATCAGGCAATAGCTGTGGCACAACCAATCGAACCGCTCCACAACCTCGGACAGCGTCCCGAGGAACAGTTTGCGATCGTCATCATCCTCATAGATCGCCTCCCTCCGGTCACCACGCGAAGTGATGTGGTAAAGCGCCCCCGAAAACTCAATTCGTAGCGGTCTAGCCATTGCTAAGCCCTACTCTCGGGTAAAACCGACCATCTCACTTGAGCCTCCGTTCAATCGCTCTCAAGCAGGCCCCGCTCATCCAAACTGACATATTCGGAGTCGCCAATGACAATGAAGTCCACCAGCGAAATCCGGTGCAACTCACCCAGCTCCTTCATCCGTCTTGCGCCCTCTACATCCTTCTTTGAAGGTTCGGCTGAGCCTAGTGGATGGTTGTGCAAAACAAGAATCTTGGACGCGCGAACAACGATCGCACTGCGAAATACTTCCACCGGATCGCAGATGACGTAATGGTCGGTTCCCATCGCGACCACTTCATAGGAGAGTATTTCCAGACCGGGGTTTAGATGCACGCAGACAATTTTTTCGCGTGCGTCATTCTGCATTTCCCTGAAAAGCTGAAACGCATGCTCTGCCGACTCGACCGGCAGGGCAAGCAAATCATCATCCACCCTCTTCCGGCGATATGTCAGCTGGAGTTCCTTGATGTATGCCATCGCTACGCCTTGACCTTTGCGACTGAGTCAGGACCTTAAGATACTCCTTCTGTGCGAATGCTACAATGCGAGACCTGACCCCGCCCCGTTCCGCTAAGGCCTTCTGAGTCTACTTTGTTGATATCTGTTCTATGCTTAATTTGCCCCCAAATATGTTCTATATTTGATTCTTCAGAAAATATACCGATAAAGTGTACCGGATCTTTACCTCTAGCATCAGAGAAAAACTCAATACCTGGTAAAACCGTGATTCCTTCTTTTTGGCCCAACTGTTTCAGTTCTTTGTATCTATCAACGTCTATTACATGGTGATCAGTTACAGCAAATGCAGCTATTGAATTGCTTTTCATCTCATTGACTATATCGGCGTTTAAAACTGTCTTATCCTTATAGTCATACGACGATGGAGTGTGAAAATGTAAGTCCCACCTATTCCATTCCGAACCTTTACTATTCATCACATTTCCTATAAATCAAATTTTGAGTTTCTCACTCACTGATTTGAGCATATAACGAATAAGGATAGATCGCGCGTAGCCGCGATCTTATCCCGGTGTTGGACGA
>JAENYZ010000001.1 GCA_016841525.1 Anaerolineaceae bacterium | reverse complement strand
TCGTCGCCTCCAATGTTAAAAAACACCCTCAGAAACGGGGGTGTTTTTTTGATCATGTGTTCTTAAAACTTGGTATTCTTTTCACAGTAGGTTATTAAAATTTAGAATAAAAAATTAGTGTGAGCCCTTTAGGGCGACAAATATTCATCTTTTATTATTTCATATTTCTATTGCTCTTAGTTAGAGAGCAAGCGAAGTCGTATTTGTAATTATCTTTTCAAGCAGTCGGGCTAAAGCCCTCACTCCAAAAGATTTATAGCATATATAAATCAGGACGGGTCACCAATACCCAATTCCTAATACCTAATACCCAATTCCTAATACCTAATACCTAATACCTAATACCCAATAACTAACACACTATTTCCCCTTGCCCATTCTCTTTATATGTAGTATCCTTATAAATACCGACCAGTCGGTCTGTTTTTTTAGTAAGGAATGCATGACACATTATTCTCGCGGCGTTGAAACACAACACGCCATTCTCAATTCAGCTTTGGAATTATTTTCTAAGAACGGGTACGATGCCACCAGCGTGGCTGAGATTTGCACAATGGCAAATGTCAGCAAGGGTGCCTTTTACCACCACTTCCCCTCAAAACAGGATTTATTCCTGTCGTTGATGCGGACCTGGTTGTCAGATGTCGATGGTTTGTTTCAATCGGCAGGTGAGGAATCCGTAACGATCCCAGAAGTTATTGAAAATTTAGCGGCAATCTCCGGCGGCATTTTCGATGCTTTGGAAGGCGGCTTTCCCATTCTGCTGGAATTCTGGACACAAGCCAATCGCCAGCCAGCTGTTTGGCGCAGGGCAGTGGAACCTTATCAGCAATTTTTGGCGTTTTTCACTGAGTTGGTCCGAACCGGCATTAAAGAAGGCTCATTCAAAGAAGATATAGACCCGGAAGTTGCTGCACGGGTGTTGACATCCGTGGCTATGGGCTTGTTATTACAAGCGACTTTTGAGCCTAAAGGGACGGATTGGCAGGAAGTAACCCGGTCAGGAATTGGATTGTTATTAGCTGGAATGAGGAAAATTTCATGAATCTTGTAACTGGTGGTGCAGGGCATTTGGGGAATGTTTTGGTGCGTGAACTCTTATCCCAGGGTGAAGAGGTTCGCGTGCTGATCCTTCCGGGTGAGGACACGGAGTCCCTGGATGGTCTGGACGTTTCCTTAATTGAAGGAAATATTCTTGATATAGCGTGTTTGAAAGAAGCGATGGTGGATGTGGAAAATGTGTTCCACCTTGCCGCACTTGTTTCAATCACTGAGGATAAAAATCATTTACTGCAGTCTGTAAATGTTGAAGGCACACGCAATGTGATCGAAGCTGCGAAACAAATGGGTGTTAGTAAACTCGTCTATACCAGTTCAATTCATGCACTTGAGCGGCCGCCTCTTGGCATTTGTATTTCAGAAACGTGCGAATTTGATTCGGACAACCCGGCTGGTCCTTATGACCGCACAAAAGCCCAGGCGTCCTTATTAATTAAGGATGCGAATGAAGACGGCCTGGATACCCGAATTATCTGCCCAACGGGCGTGGTCGGACCTTATGATTTTCGTCGATCGGAAATGGGTGAGCTGATCCTTTCCTGGATGACCAAACCCTTGAGCTTTATGGTTGACGGTGCTTTTGATTTTGTGGATGTGCGTGATGTTGCAAAAGGTCATATCCTGGCAAGAGACTTTGGTAAACCTGGTGAGACCTACATTTTGGGTGGGGAGCGGATCGAACTTAGGCTACTTCACGGTCTGGTGGAAAAGGTCACCGGGAAGAAATCCCCGATGATCACCTTTCCGTTACCGGTTGCAATGATTTTAGCGCCTATCGCCGAATTTTATTATAAGATTACTAAATCAAAACCCCGGGTTACACGTTATTCACTGGAAACGGTGTTCAGCAATTCGGAGATCAGCAGCGAAAAAGCAAAAAATGATCTTGGCTATAATCCGCGCGCATTGGTAGAAAGCATCACGGATACAGTGCGGTGGTGGTGGGAGAATTTGGGCAAAACGAAGCGAAAATTGCGGATTGAATAAACACGGTTTTTGAGTTAATAACCAGTTGCTAACCAGCGACTGGTTTTTTTCGTTATTAAGCCTTATATTTCCTGGCAATTTGGGCAAAAATGCGTACCTCGCTGGCCTACCCAGGTTTTAATAATAATTGCTCCACATCTCGGGCAGGGACTCCCCTCACGTTTGTAAACCTTGAAATAATTTTGAAATTGCCCGCCCCTGTAAATCCAATCGATGCTGGCACCAAGGCTTTGAATGCCTTCACGCAGGACGGTTTGAATCGCTTCGTGTAATCGTTCTGCTTCTGCTATTATCAGAGAATCAGAAGATCGCAGCGGATGGATCCCGGCTCTGAAAAGCGCTTCATCGGTATAGACGTTTCCCATGCCGGCAATGAAGCTTTGATCTAATAAAAGGGGTTTGATTTGACGGGAATGACTTTGTAATTTTTCGTACAGCAGTTTGGGTGTGAACATTTCGCTGAGGGGTTCTGGGCCAAGATTGCCAATGACATCCTGTGGATGCTTTGTGTACCACATACGGCCAAATTTTCGGATATTGCTGAAGACCATGCGCTCATCTCCCAGGAAATTAAGCAGGACCCGGTCATAGGGTTCAATGGGCTCAGATTTTTTCTCCAACCGCATATCACCGCTCATGCGCAAGTGGGCAAATAGGTGACCGTCATCCAATGGGAAATGCATAAATTTTCCGCAACGTCTTGCGTCAATGATGGTTTTATCCGCCAGGGCTTGTTTGAATTGGCTTGCATCAGGCTGGGCGATGATCTTTGACCAGTTTACTTCAACTGTCTGGATTTTTTGCCCAAGGACAGAGGGTGTGTCGTCCCCACCTTTGAGTCGGCGTATGATGGTTTCAACTTCAGGGAGTTCAGGCATGTGTAATTGTCTCAGGAATCCTTTGCAATGCTAATTTTGTTTCCCAGGCTTGGTCCGATAACCGCTTCATTGCCTGTTTCTGTGATCTTGATCCGCATGGTCTGATCGTAGGGGGTTCGAGAGATCAATTTGATGTGTGCACCCGGTCGGATGCCAAATTTTCCAAGATAGCGCAAGACCTGGGGATCTTCGTTAGGAACTCGGAGAACACGCCCTTTGTTCCCAATCTCAAGACTGCTTAATGCTGTTTGCTCAATTTCAGGAATTTCGAGGTTGATATCCGGGATCGGATCGCCGTGGGGGTCAAATTTAGGGTGGTCGAGGGCTGCGTCTATACGCTTTTCTAAGAGGGGCGACATAGCATGTTCAAGGATTTCTGCTTCAGCGTGGACTTCATCCCAGGTGTAGCCTAATTTTTCTACAAGATAAATCTCTATAAGCCTGTGGCGGCGGATGATCTTTAATGCTGCCTGTTCTCCGAATGGGGTGAGTTTGACACCCTGATGTTTTTCGTAGGTGAGATATGGTGGCTCGGTTTTGGATAATTTTTGCACCATATTGGTCACAGATGCAGCAGAAATACCTAAAGCCTGCGCAAGCTGGTTGGTTGAAGCCCTGCCGCCGCTGAGGGTGAACTCATAAATGCGTTTTAGATAATCCTGGATATTTTCGCTGATTTTCTGGGGCATGACTTCCTTTTTTAATAAAAATTAGGCTTACCTAAATTATAATAGCACAATCAGGAGACACCGTCAATCAATTTACAGACCTTATTGAAAATTTGACCTCTGGTTCCTGAGCGATTATGATAAGTGCGGTCTATTTTTGAAAGGAAATAATGAATAAAAATATTTTAGTCACAATTCTTGTCTTGGTTGTCCTTATTATTTTTTTTATTGGATATGGCATCAAGCGTACCCCACAGCCATTTCGTGCTTTCTCTGCTAATCCTTCGGAACCTGAGACTTTTCAGCTTCCCGGGGATTTGCCTCAGCCTGTTGATCGCTTTTATCGGGAGGTTTATGGTGAAGAAATACCCCTAATTCGCTCGTTTATCCTCGACGGAAGGGGTCAGGTCCGTTTCATGGGCGTGACAATGCCAGCTCGCTTGCGTTTCATTCATGATGCCGGTAAAGGATACCGACATTACATTGAAACCACTTTCTGGGGTTTGCCCATTATGAAGGTTAATGAGCATTATCTTGATGGGCACAGTCGTTTAGCACTGCCTTTTGGGGTGATTGAAAATGAACCGCAGGTTGACGAAGCTGCTAACCTGGGAATGTGGAGTGAGACGATGATGTTTCCGGGTGTGTTTCTAAGTACTGAAGGCGTACGATGGGAACCATTAGATAAGGATACTGCCACGCTCTTTGTGCCTTTTGGCAGCTCTGAAGATGCCTTCAAGGTGTATTTCGATCCCACTACTGGTTTGATAGATAAAATGGAAACAATGCGCTGGAAGAATGCTGGTGACCAGGATAAAACCAGGTGGCAGGCTCAGGTGATTGAATGGGGCACGATCAAAGGCTGGAAAATGCCAGTAAAATTTGCCGCCCAATGGATGGACGAGGACTCACCATGGCTGATAGCGGATATTGAGGATGTTGTTTGGAATGTAAATGTGTCTGATTACATTCGGCAAGAAGGATTGTAATTAATCCCTTGGTATTCAGCTAATTTAGGTTGTCTAAGACTGTTTCGAACTCAAAAATAAGAAACTGATTTAATTGGAAACCCAAAGAGGTCATGCGTTTTAATTTGTTGACAAGGCTTCAATATTCTCAGGTCTCTGGTGCTGATCCTCAATGTGTCGCATGGCAGGAGACATAAACCCAAGGATACCCGTCAGGCTCATACAAATCCCACCAATGATGAACCAGGCCTGAATGCCGATTGCATCTGAAACGGGGCCAGCAATTGCCAGTCCAATTGGCATGGCAAATCCCGCAGTGGTGCCTATCAGGGATATGACCCTGCCCTGCATCTCAGGTGTGACTGCAGACTGAACAACGGCTTGAATTGGTCCATTGATAAAAGGAAGCATCAATGCGGAAATTAAAAATACGAACAAAGCAATGGAAAAGCCTGTTTCAGGAATAAATCCTACGGCAGCAAGGCTCAAACCGCTGATTATCAAACCCATAAAGCTTGTGAAGATGCGCCGTTTAAAGCCGCCCCAGATGCTGAGGATGATACCACCTATCAGCATGCCGATGCCCAGCATTGAGTTCATCAAGGCTAATTGAACTTCATCCCCACCAAAGTGCTTGCTAACGAGCAAGGGCAGCAAGGACATTGCAGGGGAGATCAGGAAGTTAATCAGCATTGCCGATAATAATAATAAGGTCAGCCCTTTCCAATTGAGAACGTATTGAAACCCCTCTTTGATATCCTGAAAAAAGCTTGTTTTGATAACATCGCCATTGCTGTCTTTACGCGTTTCTAACTTTGGTATGGGGATGAACAACAAAGGGAGAACAGCAAACAACATGGTGATGACATCCAGCAAATAGATGTTTGCGATTGTCGTCAGGCTCATTAATAATGCACCAAGAGGCGGGCCAGCAATACTCAGGGCGCCTTGAAGGGTTTGGTTCATACCCGCAACTCGTGAAAGGTGTTTTTTGGGCACCATTAATGCCGTTGAGGAAGCCATCGCTGGCTGCTGGAAAGACCCGGCTGCTGAGCCGACGAAGATCATCAGGTAAATATGCCAGACCTGGATGGCACCGGTTAGAAATAGAAAAAAGCCTAATAACCGGGCTAATCCGACAACGAGATCTGAAATGATCATGATGCTCTTCCGGTCGCCACGATCCGCCATCGCGCCAGCAAAGGGTGATAAGAGAATGTTGGGTAAAATGCCAAACATCGAAGCAATTGCCAGAACGGTTGCTGAGCCGGTTTGCTCTGTCAGGTACCAGACGATTGCAAAACTGACGATTTGGCTACCCAATATTGAGATCGCCTGTCCAGACCAGATTGTAAAAAAGCGGCGCTGCCAATACGGATAAGGTTTTCCTGCAAATTCAAGGGTGTCATTCATGATTATGTCTCTATTCTGAACTAGTTTCTGGGGCAATAGGTACTTGTCCTTCGCCTTCTTTTTTGTCAGGTAATTTAAATTTTAGCCATGCTGGGATGATTGCCAACAAGCTTGCCCATCCAGTGATCATGAAGGGCAGTTGTGGAGAAATGTTTTCATATAAATATCCACCGACATAAGGTGCGGGCAGTGAGAACAGTCCCAGGCTGGATTGAATTAATCCAAACCCAGTACCGCGTAATTTTTCAGGCAGGGCTTTGCTGAGCAAGGATTGATATGCAGGCTGCATTAAACCGCTGCCGAGGCCGAAAAGAGACCAGACAACTGCGTATCCCCAAAAGGTGTCCAGGCGTACAAATATGATCAAGGCAATAAATTGAAGGAAAAATCCCAGCACGATATTGACACGTTCCCCTTTTTTGTCTGCCAGCCAACCTGCAGGGATATTGATCAACATGCTTGAAATCCCCAATATGGAAGCTAACCAGCCGATTTCTGTCGTCCCTAAACCGCCAAATTGTTCAATATACAATGGAATATAAGTGCCTGAGAGGTTGAAGGAAATATCACGGACGCCATCGGTAATCAGCAGCCAGGTTACCACACCGCCTGAGAGAATGATCGCGGTCATTGCGCCCAAATTGCTTTTGAGTGAGCTGATGGTCAATTTACCTGAAGCAGTTTTCTTTTCATGAGAAGCAGCACGTTTTGCCATCAGCACTCGCAGGATTGTGGCACAAAAATAGATGATTGCGGCGATGATCAGCATGAACTTGAACCCATATGATTCCGTCAACCAGCCGCCTAAAGGGGGGCCAACTACGGTGACGATCAGGAATATGGTTTGGGTGATCCCATATACGCGAGCGCGATTTTCTTCTGCGGATTCTTCTGCGATAAATGCGCCAAAACTCGGGCCGATTAATGAGCGTGTGATGGCCCCCAGGCTTTCACCGAAGAAAACCCACTGCCAGGTGGGTGCCAGGATAAGTCCAATATAGGAAAGGACCCCTGCAAGGCTTCCCATGGCAATTGATTTCAACCGACCAAGTGAATCGGAAATCCATCCGCCGAGGATTTGCAATATTAAAGGCAGGATGTTTAATAACGTGAAAAACAACCCGATTTGACCAACAGAGGCTCCAAGCGATTTTAAGTAAAGCGGGAGGATGCCCGCGTACATATTTCCTGCAACATTGGCAAGCACCATTGCCGTCAAAAAAAGAAGCAGAATTTTGCTCAGCAGCGGTTGTTTTTTGCTTTCACCAGTAGATATCATCAGTTTTCTTCCATGTAAGGCTGCGGTGATATTTCCATCAGGTAAATTTAGCGCCTGAAGGGTCATCCAGGCGCTTTATGTTTAATAAAAATAGTGCTTTAGAAAAGTTTATTCGAGAAAAACTTCAATGTGTTCACCATCTTCGCCGTCGAAGACATCCACAATTTGACCGACCTCACCGGAATTCAGCCAGGCATTAAGGTCTTCCATACTGAGGCCTTCAATTTCAGGTGCAAAGCGAGCTCCCATACGAATCCCCGAATTGATCAGGGAAACAGGCAGTCGGACATTTACCCGGGTTTTCGCGGTGTCGGTGTCGGTGATCAACACATGCAGGTACCGGGGTTTCCTCCCTGTTGAAACGCCACTAGGGGGGGGAGGGGGTGCAGGCGCAGGTTCGCTGAGCTCATCGAGGGCTTCTATCAGGCGAGCCCCTTCGGCGGCTGAGATCTTGCCTTCCTGGATCATCATCAAAATGCGCATTCTTTCTTCTGTTGAAGCCATTATTTTTCACCTTTCATTGATTCAACTTCCAGACCTTGCAGGAGCTGCTGTGCCTGGAGGGGCGATATTTTTCCTTGCTCGAGATCGTCGAGAATTCTTCGTCGATCTTCTGCTGTCAGTGTGGGTTCTTCCTCCTTACCCGGTTCATAACCTAAAGCTCGGATGACATCATAAAGACGGTTGCGCAGTGTGGGATAAGAAAGATTGAGTTCTTCCTCCATGCGGTTGAAGCGGCCTTCACAACGCACAAAGGTCAGCACAAAGTGGATTTGTTCTTCTGTTAGATCGGAAAATGGTCCGGATTGCGGTTGAAAATGCCCCTCAATACTTGTATCACATCGAGGACAAAAGAATCGTGTTACCAGGATCTCAGATTTACAAATTGGACATTTTTCTGGTAGTTTTTGCATCAACACCTCCTTGAGGGTGAATTTTGAAATTATCTAAAAAAATATGCTATAATTTCTTTGGAAGAAAAATCTTCCTCAATTTCTGAAAATCCTATCAACTAATCTCCAGACTTGAAAATATTCTATCATATTATTTAATTTTGTCAATACCATTATTGATATTATTTAATTTATTCTCGATACCAATAAATAATTTTGATATCAATTTCATTAAAACAGACATTGCAACTGAAAAAATTAATTTTTTGAATAAGCAAGAAACCAGACAATTATCCTAATCCCTATTTAAGTATTATCATTCAATCTAATAAATTTCTAACCTGTTTATAGTAGAGTATCATCACGTGAAGTTTTTTATTGGTTGGTTATTAAAGTAGAGGAGTAAGAATGAAAAGAACAGTAAGAACAACCGGATCCTGGCAAGGAGGATTTCGCGTAGATCTACAGTCAGGCAATCATAAAATAATTATTGACCAACCGCAAGCGGGCGGTGGAAATGATGAAGGACCAAATTCGTTGGATGCTTTGTTGTTTTCACTGGGTGGATGTCTTGGCACAATGGCAGTCATAGTCGCTAAACAAGAAAGAATTAAGCTTCGAGGCTTCGATATTGAAATTGAAGGTGATTACGATTCTGATAATCTAATGGGCAAAACAACTGAAGGCCGAGCAGGTTTCACCGAAATTCGGGTGAACGTCAATATTGATGCTGATTTGACCGATGAGGAAAAACAAGATTTTTTCCATAAAGTAGACTCTCGCTGTCCAACTTCCGACAACTTGATGAACGCCACACCCATTGTGTTCAGGCTCAAATAATCAAAAAATCCTGTTTCATTAAAAAGCCATCAAAAGATGGCTTTTTTACTGATAGATATCCTCGTTGATTTTGAGGATTGATTTTGGATATTGGTATAATTGGGGAAACAATAGAATTCAGGAGTGAAAATGCCCAATCAGATTGTAGAATGCATCCCAAATTTTTCAGAAGCCCGACGACCTGAAGTGGTTGAAGCAATTATCCAGGCGATTATCTCTGTAAAGGGCGTGAGTATTTTGGACAGGCATTCCGATACGGATCATAACAGAACCGTTGTGACAATGTTAGGTTCGCCTGGGGCTGTTGAAGAGGCGGCTTTTCGAGCAATTGAGAAAGCCGGGGAATTAATTGACCTGGATAAACACCAAGGTGAGCACCCGCGAATCGGCGCAACGGATGTGGTACCTTTTGTGCCAATCTCTGGCGTGAGCATGGTTGAGTGCGTGGAAATGGCGCGCAGGCTTGGAAAACGAGTGGGAGAAACGCTAAAAATCCCCGTCTACCTTTACGAGGAAGCGGCGACAACACCTGAACGGATTAATTTAGAGAACATACGCCGCGGACAATATGAAGCATTAAAACAGGAATTAGGGGTTAACCCTGCTCGAGACCCTGATTTTGGACCTGCAGTGTTGACTGGCGCAGGCGCAACGGTGATTGGCGCCCGGCAGCCTCTGATTGCCTTTAATGTTTACCTGACAACCGATGATGTCGCTGTTGCCAATAAGATCGCCAGGACGATCCGTCATTCTTCTGGCGGCTTAAGATTTGTCAAATCTATGGGTGTGATGGTTGAAGGGCGTGCCCAGGTATCCATGAACCTGACAGATTACCGAAAAACACCGATGGCGCAGGTTGTTGAGATGATCCGTCGGGAAGCACTGCGCTACGGCGTTCAAATACACCATTCTGAACTTGTAGGTTTGGTGCCCAACCAGGCGCTTGTGGATGCAGCTGTTTGGTATATGCAGCTTGATCAATTCGAGCCTGACCAAATTTTGGAAACACGTTTGTTTAACGCTGGCAGTGAAAAAGAGGTTGACACAGCAGAAACCGGCAACAAGACTTTTTTAGAAGCTTTAGCTTCTGGAGAGCCCACACCTGGCGGCGGTTCGGCATCGGCATATGGCGCTGCTATGGCGGCTTCACTGGTGGCAATGGTTGGGCGTGTGACCGTTGGAAAGAAGAATTATGCAGATGTTGAAGAAGAAATGTGGGGGATGATTGACCAAGCTTCTAGCTTGCAGAAGGCAATGCAGGAAGCAGTGATTAAAGACGCTGAAGCCTTTGAAGCCTATATGAAAGCCAGGCGGCTGCCGAGAGATACGGAGCAGGAAAAATCTGAGCGGATCAAAGCAATCCAGGCAGCAAGCATCAAGGCGGCGGAAGTGCCCTTACACGTGGTCAGGGAATCAGCAAAGATAATGGGACTGGCATTGAAAGCCGCTGAATCAGGCAATGTGAACGCGATTTCAGATGCCGGATCGGCGGCAGCCCTTGCCAAAGCAGCCGTTACTGGGGCAGGTTTAAACGTGCGAATAAATTTGCTGGGACTTGAAAAAGAATCTGATCCGGCAAGCATGCTGAATGAGTTAAGGAGCATTGAAAAGCAGGTCGATAAAATTGATGAGTCACTGCGGCGGGTGTTGAATGAGCGGGGCGGGTTGAACCTCTCCTGAGCCATGATGCGTTTTTTCTGCGTTTCTCTACTTTTAGTGTCAGCATTACTGCCTTTATCAGGGTGTGTAAGCACGGCTCGATCATACGGTTTTCCTCAGCAGTCGTTTGTATTTGAAGATGAACAGCAAGAATCCGTAAATACCCCTGCACTCATACCTGGTCAAGATAATCAAGCGGTCACCCCTGAACCCGAAGAAGTGAATGACGTTCAGAGAATTATTGAAAATCTGTCGTGCGGTGAGACTTATTGTCAAATGGAATGGTCCGGATGGTTGCTGCGCCCATTTTCCAATCCTGATCGGCAGCGAATTGACCTGACCTATCCCTATGCCAGCAACAGTGATGGTCGCTTTGATATTCACCATGGTGTGGAATTTCCCAATCCCCACGGAGCCGCGGTTCGTGCTGCGGCGAGGGGTGAGGTGGTCTTTGCGGGAACAGATGAGGATGGTCTCATTGGCCCTTACAAGAATTTTTATGGAAACGTGGTCGTTCTGAAACATTCAGGTCAGTTTAATGATGAAGATTTATACACACTTTATGGGCATCTTTCCTCAATTGATGTGGCACAGGGCGAGATCCTTGAACCGGGGGATATACTGGGAAGAGTCGGCGCTAGCGGGATTGCAATAGGTTCCCATTTGCATTTTGAAGTGCGTTATGAGAACAATTATTACGCTTCGACCACGAACCCGGTCTTATGGTTTTTACCACTGGCAGATCAAGATTCAGCAAAGACAGCCACCATAGCAGGCCGTATCTTTGATCAGTTTGGTGAACCAGTCTCTGATACTTCAATAACACTCCAGAAACTCGACAGGAATGGCACGGTTGAAAAAACCTATTATCTAAAAACTTACGCTCAGGAAGGCATTAATCCACATCCAGCCCTGGCGGAGAATTTTGCCCTGCCAGATATCCCCCCGGGAGACTATCGCTTATCTGTCGTTGTTGGGACGCTCTATGAAGTATTATTTACTTTGGAACCCGGCACGCTTGGTTTTATTAATGTACATGTGAAATAATTTATTCAACTTTCATCATCTAATTAAACGAGGAGAAAATTAACAATGACAATCAAAGCTGACCATTGGATTCGACAAATGGCTAAAGAACATGGGATGATTGAGCCTTTTGAAGAAGGCCAGGTCCGACAGGGCAAGATCTCTTTTGGTACATCTTCCTATGGGTATGATATTCGTGTTGCTGATGAATATAAGATTTTTACCAATGTTTTTTCTGCTGTTGTTGATCCAAAGAATTTTGATCCAAAATCAATGGTCGATTTTAAAGGCGACGTTTGCATCATCCCGCCCAACTCCTTTGCCCTGGCAAGAACGGTTGAATATTTTCGGATTCCGCGTAATATTTTGACCATTTGTGTTGGTAAAAGCACCTACGCCCGCTGTGGAATTATTGTCAATGTCACGCCATTTGAGCCAGAGTGGGAGGGTTTTGTCACCCTTGAGATTTCAAATACAACCCCACTGCCCGCCAAGATTTATTCTAATGAGGGAATTGCCCAGGTCTTATTTTTTGAATCAGATGATCCCTGTGAGACATCCTATAAAGATAAAAACGGAAAATATCAGTATCAACAATCCATTGAACTGCCAAAACTATAAAGGTTGTTAATAAATGAAAAAGATCGTTGTTTCATCCCAGAACCCGGTTAAATTAGAAGCAGTAAGAAATGGTTTTAAGCGATTATTTCTGGACACACCCTTTGAAATGATCAATGTGTCTGTTGAATCTGGTGTCTCCGATCAACCGATGAACGATGAGGAGACTCGCGCAGGTGCAACCAACAGGGCAATCGAGGCTCGTGAGGCCGTACCAGGAGGGGATTATTGGGTCGGGGTTGAAGGGGGCTGTGATTTCCTTGGTGAGGACATGGTTGCATTTGCATGGATTGTGGTGCTTGGCGAGAATAATCATGGGTCCGCTCGCACAGCCTTATTCAGACTCCCCAAGAAGGTTCAGGATTTGGTGGCATCCGGCATGGAGTTGGGACTGGCGGATGACCAGGTTTTTGGTGAAGAAAATTCAAAACAAAACTCCGGAGCTGTTGGCTTGTTGACAGGTGATGTGGTCACCCGCACCACCCTGTACGAACAAGCTGTAATCCTTGCATTTATTCCATTTAAAAACCCGGAGCTATATTAGGTTTTATTCTTTGATTGTATAGGGCATGATTTGTGGGACGCCGTTGAGTTGAACGACGACCTGGATTAATTCGTATGACTCAACCCCTTCTGGGGATAGCTCGACACTTAGAATGGCGGAGTAATTTGGGGGGAACAGAAAATTGTCGAAGACAAAATTGCCCATGCTGTAGGCGATCAACCCATCCTTATAAGGTTCAATTCTCTGGAGTACATGGGGGTGGCTTCCGATGACCAGGGATGCCCCGCTGTCTATAGCCAATTTGGCGATCTCTTGCTGTCCATCTGACACTTTTTGCCAGAATTCGTACCCGTTGTGGAGCAGAACAATAACAATGTCGGCTTCTTCCTTTGCGATCTGAACGCCTTCTCGCACCCGGTCAGCATGTGCCCAGGCAATGCCCGGTCGTTCAATTCCTGCTTCCCAGTTAAGATAATCAAAATCGGTTGTGGGGACATCGACATACGAGAGAAAAGCCAATTTCAGACCATTAAGTTCTAAAAACTGCGGTGCGTATGCCTGGCTTGCGTCCAACCCAGCACCAACAACAAGGATGTTTTCTGACATCAGGGCGGTTAGCGTGTCGGTTAGTCCTTCCACCCCATAATCCAGGATATGATTGTTGCCGAGACTCAAGATGTCGAAACCTGCATAAGACAAGGACTTTGCAGCAGCAAATGGGGATCGAAACACATAATTTTTTTGTGCAGCTTCACCCCGGGTTGAAATAGGGCATTCCAGGTTGCCGATGGTTACATCTGCTGATGAAAGTGTGTTGGCAGTGAAAGCAAAGGGTGCCTGGAAGCCTTCATTAAGGATCAGATCAGCGATGGTTCTTCCCAGCATGATGTCGCCCACGGCCATAAGCGTCACATGTTGACTGCTGGTTGTTAATGTTGGCATTGGGCTTTGCTTAATTACCGGAGTCGATTGTGTGCTCGTGATGATAGGGCTTGTTGGGATAAGGGTTTTTGTAAGTTCAAAAGGTGTGGCTACAGCCGCTGTGCTCAATGGCTCCGCTGATGTTTGTTCACAGGCAGACAGGCAGATGACACAGAGCAAAAATAAAATCAGGGACGACTTACGCATTTTGTCCAGTTTACTGGTAATTCAGCTTTATTGAAATCCATCAAGAAATGAGTTCAAGTTTAATTGAATGCACAAATACCAGATTGTTGAAATTCAGCTGATTTTTGTGCTCGAAATCCAAAAGTGATTACTGGCTTCTGCGACGAAGTAGAAGGAGGATTAATCCGAGAATGAAGCCGCCAAAGATGATCAATAAAGCATCTTCTTTTTCCCTTTGATCTTCCAGGAAAAGGAAAGCTTCTGTCTCTACCGTTTTCGGTGTGTATTCTTCAGCTTTTGTTTCACTTTTCTGCGGTTTTTCGATTGTCAGATAGGGCAAAAGGGCAGCCAGTTTAAGCTCATTGATGCCGGATACTTCTACCAGCTCGTGCAATTCAGCATAAGGACGTTTATCAATGATCCTTTTTGCGAGGCTTGGCCCAATCCCGGGAACCGCAATTAATTCGTTTGCTTTTGCATCATTTACATTGACGGATAAATTTTGCTTTTCTGTCATGGTTGTCTCCTGAAACCCTGTTACGCTTTTATTAATACCATTCGATTTTATTTAGTATAACGTGAATACCGACTAATTACAATTATAAAGGTGAATAATTGGCTTATTGAGCCATTAAATAATCGTAAATTGAGAGTCGTGATGAAGCGTTTAGAATGAGTATTTTTTAGGTCATTTGAGAAAAAACGTTTGATTCAATCCAATTGAACAATCTATTAGAAGAGGGCAAGAAAGTAATGAATTTTTCTTTGCACATAAAATCAATGGAGAAATTAGAAAAGACTTATCTAATTGAGAACAAAATTCTGTTAGACTCAATAAGGTGGTAACGACCCTTACGAACAAATCTTAGCAAAAAAATTTTAATGAGGTCAAATTGAATCGAGAAGCGCCTTTCTGGAAAACCAAAATACTTGAAGAAATGACCCCTGAGGAATGGGAGTCTTTGTGTGATGGCTGTGCGAAGTGTTGTCTGCATAAAATTGAGGATATAGAAACAGGCGAAGTTTTCTTTACCGATATTGCCTGCCGGCTTTTGGATATCAATACCTGCCGCTGTAAAGATTATCAACACCGATCAGAAGTTGTCAGCGATTGCCTTGTTTTAACGCCTGAATTGCTGAAAGAGATCAGCTGGCTGCCTGAATCCTGTGCTTATCGCAGGTTAGCAGAAGGCAGAGATTTAGCCTGGTGGCATCCCCTGGTTTCCGGTGATCAAAATACTGTTTTGCAGGCTGGAATCAGCATTTGCGGGAAGATTGTGCCAGAAGACATGGTGAATTTGGATCGTATTGAAGAAAGGGTTGTTGATGGGTTTGATTGATCTGGTTTATGATCTGCATGTTATCATTAACAAATTAGTGAAACGGAAGAAAAATTGTGATAGCGGAATAGCGGATTAAGGTATACTTAGGTTATTCCTGAAATCAATTAAATTAGCTCGTTGTTAAAGGAAGTCAGTATGTCAGCAACAATACCATCTGATGTTGAGAGAAGCGATTTATTACTTGCTGTTGTCCAGGGGCAGGATGCGGATATGGCAATTGAGGCACTGACTGACGCGGATTTCACGGTCACAAGGCTGCCAAGCGTCGGTGGATTCCTCGGCAGAAAAAGCGCTACCTTGATGATTGGCGTCAATGTTGAAAATCATGATCGGGCAATTGAAATTTTGGACAGGACCTGCCGTCAGCGGGTGGCATTTATCGCTGTCCCGATGGAAAATTCGCCATTGCCCATGCCCGCACCAACACCGGTAACAATTGGCGGTGCAAATGTATTTACGCTTGAAGTGGATCATTACGAGGAATTTTAGCAATGAAACTGATTATTGCGATTATTAAAGATGAGGATAACGACGCCGTCTCGAAGGCATTAACCAATGAAAAATTCAGGGTAACCTTTATTGCTTCGACAGGAGGCTTTTTAAGGAGCGGGCGAAGTACCTTATTGATTGGCGTTGAAGATGAGCAGGTCGAAAAAGCGCTGGATCTTATCAGGGAAAGCTGTAAGAAACCAGAAAAACCGCAAGAGAAACGGGCAACGATCTTCGTGTTGAAGGTTGATAAATTTACCCAGTTGTGAAATGTTGGGCATTTGATTTACTGAAATCATAAGTATGTAGAAGGATATTTCATTTTGTGACATCACCGAGCAAGTTTTAAGGTGTTTTGAAATAGAAAATTAATCATCATTTAGAAGAGGAGAAAATTATGGACTTTGGGCTATCATTTGGTTATGTTTTTGAAGACAAGGACTGGTTTAAGAAAATTGCCATTCCTGCTCTTTGTGCGCTTATCCCCGTCATAGGCGAGTTTGTTGTGGTTGGGTGGGGACTTCGTGCCACAAAGAATGTGATTGATGGGAAAGAAAGAAACGCGCTTCCAGAGCTGGATTTTGGTAACAATCTTGGGCACGGCTTTATGGCATCGGTGATTACTTTGATCTACAGCCTCCCTGTAGCAATTGTTGTTGGGATTAGCGGCGCCATGTATGGATTTGCATCAGAACAAAGTCGTTCAGGGAATTGGGTATTGATCACCCTGGGCAGCTGCATCGGCTTGTTGGGGCTGGTCTTGGGGATTGCATCAGCATTTTTCGCCGGTCCTGCCGTAGCAAACTATGTTGCTAAAGGCAATTTTAGTGCGGCATTTAAGTTCAAGGAAATATTTGCAATGCTTAAAAAATCCTTTGTATCATGGCTGCTCGTGATATTAGGTCAAATTATTGCCCTTGGTTTTATTGCCCCATTAGGTGCAATTGCCTGTGGTATTGGCGCATTGCTGACTTTTGTTTATGGAACCGCAGTTTATTCTCATTTACTTGGGCAAGCATACAACCAGAGTGCAGCACCCGCCATCGTCGAAGTTGAAACAACTTAGGTTTTAGCAGATATTTGAAGGACAAAGGGTTTCCAGATGGAAGCCCTTTTTGTTTTAAGGTAAATGGAACTTATTCGTGAAATTCCTGAACTTGATAAGTGTAAACACTTAGCAGCTTTTTTTGCCATAAATTGGACGGTGCACCCATCTTTGCACATAGATGAGAAAGAAAGGCTTCAGGATCTTCTAATTGATCCCATACTTGGGGGAGGAAGGTTGCTTTCCGAAAACCGTCCTGCAAAACGACACCATCGATTTTTGGGCAGATTTTCCCAGGGAGTTCTTCTGGCACCTCATATACTAAGGGGATTTTTGGCGTCAGAACAGAAATTTCAATCTTGATTTGGTCAACTTCTTCAAACCTGACACTTGGGAAGCGTGGGTCTTGTTGTGCAGCCGCAACCGCGTGTTCCTGTACATCCAGGGCTAACGGCTGGTATGCCTCCAGTGTCCCGATGCAGCCTCGGAGGTGACCATTTTTAGTGAGAGTCACAAAAGATGCCCCCTTGACTTGCAGGGATTTGGGGAGATCATCCAATGTGATTTCCAGTAAATTTTGGGCTTGGGCGGATTTTATTAGTGCTTCACGAGCAATTTTTAAGAGCGTCTCCTGTTCAAGCTGATTCAATTTTCCCGCCATCCTTATGCCAGTCTCCGCCATTCTCGATTTAGGTAAAGCAAAGGATCATGGCCATTGCCGTTGTTGAGTGCAGCCAGGACTTCCCCGAGGAAAACGGTGGTTCCACCCACATCAAAAGAATTGACAACCTTGCAATCAAAAAATGCCATTCCCTGGCGGATCAATGGCGCATTGGTCTCCATTGTAAAAGTATCGACCCCTTCAAACCTGGGCTGGTCAGTATCTATTTGTCCTGCAAAACGCATTGCCAGGTTTACTTGCTCTGTGTTCAATATGCTGACGCCAAAAACGCCGCCTTCTTTGACGAGCTGCTGTGTTCGAGTATGATGCCTGAGTGCAACCAGGACGGTTGGTGGGGATAATGAAATTGAATTAAAACTATTTGCGGTCATGCCATGAACAATTCCATTGTGATAGCCGGTGACAATAGCCACACCGGTTATCCAGGCGCGCATGGCTTGTTTCAGTTCTTCCGGGTTTACTTCTTTTTTCATTTATTTTATCTTTCCTTTTATGATAATTTTGTTATACTTTGTCCATCCCTTAGCGTCAAGTTGTTGAACAGGGTGTAATGGCTTTATAATTGAATCGAGAACATTGCAATTGTCTAAAATCATAGAATCAAGGTAAGATTTAAATTAATGGCTACCAACGATATTTCTGAAGAGAATTTTCAATCTCAAACTGAGGAAAATCCACAAAATGTGGATGAGCCAAAGGCAAATGCAGGCAAAGATAAAACGCCTGTCGACTTTACTTTTTGGCGTGGTTTGCAAACAGTTTTGGCTGCTGCTTTTATTGTCGCTTCATTATTTACTTTATGGACGCCCGGCAGCCTCGTTGAAAGCGGTTTGGAAGCAAAAATGGCACAGGCGCTTGAGTCTGCCCAGGAGCTTGGTGGGATCGCACCGGCGGTTGACCCTGAGGAGGAAGCACGATCCAACCGGATCGGTATTGTAGCAGGGCATTACGGCTCTGATCCGGGTGCAGTGTGTTCAAATGGTATGACGGAGGCAGAATTAAACCTGGAAATCGCAACCATGGTCCAAAAGCAGCTTGCGGATCTGGGTTATGAAGTGGATTTGCTGGAAGAATTCGATGCGAGGTTGACCGGTTACCAGGGTGCTGTTGTTGTGTCAATTCACCTCGATTCTTGTGAATACGTAAACGATCAGGCAACTGGTTTCAAGGTGACCTCAGCGCTTTCTGCGCAGGATGTCACTGGCAGTCAGCGATTGGTCGCCTGCATCTCTGACCGGTATGCCAATATCACTGGCTTGCCCTACCATGCGGGATCCGTCACGGATGACATGACCTATTACCATGCTTTTTATGAAATTGCACCTGAAACCAGTGCAGCAATTATTGAAGCCGGTTTTATGAACATGGACTACCGTTTTCTTACTGAAAAGACAGATGTCGTCGCAGAAGGAATATCAGCTGGTATTTTGTGCTACATCAATAACGAAATAATCCAATCCAATAATAACCCATAAAGATGATGACAGAATCTACTCACCAATTATTAGCAAGTGTCAGGGCAGCACTTCGTCGCGGACAGCGATCATTGGCAAGAGAGATTGCACATGAAATCATCGCAATAAATCCAAACGAAGTGGAAGCCTGGCTTTTGCTGGGCGGTCTTTCCAGTCCAAAATCGAGCCTGGCTTATATCGAAAAAGCCCAACAAATTGCGCCGGAAGACCCCAGGGTGGAAAAAGCACTTGCCTGGGCAAGGGGACGTTCAGGTTTGATCCACCGTGGTAGGAACCTGGAAGATACACACAAACTTGGAACATTCCTTCCGCAAGATTCCTTAAAAATTTCACCGCCCATCACTACGACCACACACCGACCGGTATGGGTTTGGACCTTCATCATATTATTGGCGATGAGTCTGGCGTTTTTCTGTTTTGACCTCCTGCCAGGCGGTTTCGTTCAGGCAGTGGAAAAGGCTGGCCCAGTCAGCCAGGACAATCTGCCAAAGCCAAGTCTCACACCAACTGCGACCAACACACCAACACCCACATCCACACCGACATTAACACCGACGCCGACAAGCACGCCAACATTAACACCTACGCCTACCCCAACACCTACAGCAACATTAATCCCGACCAATACACCCCGTCCAACCCAGGTTAATAGGCCTGTATTACCAGAAAAGGTTGGATTTGATGAACGTTGGATTGATATCGATCTTTCAGAACAGCGGTTGTATGCTTATGAAGGTAAAGAACTGGTTCGTTCTTTTGTTGTTTCAACAGGCACCTGGCTGACCCCTACACCAGTTGGTCAATTTTCAGTCTGGATCAAGTTGAGGTACGACGACATGTCTGGGCCCGGCTATTACCTGCCCGACGTGCCTTACACTATGTATTTTTATCATGGTTATGGCATTCACGGTACTTATTGGCATGATAATTTTGGCACGCCAATGAGCCATGGTTGTGTAAATATGGTCACTGAAGAGGCTGGCTGGCTGTTTGATTGGTCCCACGTTGGAATTTTGGTCAATGTCCACCAATAAAGTTTCTCCGTTTGAATTCCTTCAAAAGCAGTTTTCACGACGAGACTTTTTAAGATCCTGTGTCATGGGTACGGCTGGATTGATGCTGCCAATGCGCATAGCTGATAATTCTTTACCTAAACCCATTACTGGTTCTGGCGATCAATTATTGGGCAGGGTCACACGGAACGGTCATTTGCTCCATAAAGCGCCAGACGAAAACGCCAAGCCTATTGTGACATTATTGCTGGACGAGATCGTAACGATAACTGGTGAAAAGCTCAGTCAAAGTGATTCCTCACCAAACCGTGTATGGTATGAAATTGAAGGAAAAGGATTTGCTCATTCGCGATATATTCAGCCTGTTCGCAATGTTGAGAACAACACAAACACTGTAATTCCAGGTGACGGCTGTTTAGGTGAGATCACAGTCCCTTTTGTTGATGCTTTTCGGCAAATGGATAAAAACAGCCAGTTTGTTTACCGGTTGTATTATGCCTCGACATATTGGGTTAAAGCTCGTGAGATCGACAGGCTTGGCAATGTTTGGTATAAGCTGCTGGATGATCGTCTTTATAACCATTTTTATGTGCCAGCCGTCAGCCTCCGTTTGGTCCCATCTTCAGAATTACTACCGATTTCACCCGATGTTCCCTGGGACGAGAAACGCATCGAGGTTGATCTGGCGGCGCAGGCGATGAAGGCTTACGAAGGTGATGAAGTTGTATTTATGTCTCGCATCTCAAGCGGGAGATATTCACGGGAAGGCGGCTTTCTGACGCCGAAGGGATTCTATCGTACGACCCGAAAACGTCCCTGCCGGCATATGACTTATCCATCTGATAATGTGTATATCGGCTACGATTTGCCGGGAGTCCCCTGGGTCAGTTATTTTACATCCAATGGTGTTGCCTTTCATGGTACATACTGGCATAATGATTATGGCGTTCCCCACAGCCATGGGTGTATTAATTTGACGCCTGAAGATGCAAAATGGGTGTATCGCTGGACGACTCCTGCGGTGCCTCCTAAAGAATATATTTATTCTGATGATAACGGTACTCGCGTGATCATTCGTTAATTCCCTGTTTATAAACAATTTATTCTAAAAGATTAACCAGAATCTAATACCTGTTGACTATACTATGTATCCATATAAATTTTAGAATTTGGAGGATTGTTTGCCCAACAAAGCAATTTTTACAGGTTTAATCTATGACGAATATGATAACCCGGTGCAATCCGGTTGGATTGGCGATGAACCCTGTTATATTGTTGATGACCAGGGCTTCAAGCGGCACATTCCTGCTGAAGAAGTGGACAGGCAAGTTTGGCGAATAATGCAGGAACAGATTGAAGGACATGAAGATTTACTTTCTGAAAAAGCGGCAGAAATGCTTGGTCAGGATGATATTTTTACAATGGCTGCAATCCAAAATCAATTCAAGAACCTGGATTCGCAGTTTGATCAACTAGCACAGGTTGGAATCCCTGAAGAAACGCGCATGTACCTGGGTATGATGGGCTTTAAAATCATCATTTCAATACATGGTGATGTACTGGATATTATTCAGCCCGGGATCATTGAAGACAATGATGGAGAATGACCCTGCCAGTATGAGAAAATCGGTTAAAATTAAGGCACAGGAGTACAGACATGGTTTCTGATTTTATTGTGCACGTCGACGAATCCGATTTTGAATACGAAGTACTGCAGTATTCCACACAAGTCCCGGTTGTGGTGGATTTCTGGGCAACGTGGTGTGTCCCTTGCCGTGTTCTTGGTCCCAGGCTTGAAGAACTCGCCAGGAAAGGTGAAGGAAGTTTCCGGCTGGCAAAGGTCAATGTTGATGAAAATGCAAGACTGACAAGACAATATAAAGTCAGAAATATCCCGGCGGTTAAGGCTTTTGTGGATGGGCGGTTGGTTTCTGAATTTTCGGGTGTGCTTGAAGAGGATCAGTTGCGCGATTTTGTCAGGCGGCTTGCTCCTGAACCTGAAGAATTAATTTATGAAAAAGGGGAGAGCTTGCTGACCCTTGGTGATTTTGCCGGGGCAGAAGAAGCCTTCAGGGAGTTTTTATCTATGCGCCCCAGCCATCCTAAAGCATTGTTAGGGCTGGTCCGGGCTTTGTTATTCCAGGGTGAGGGGCGCGAGGCTCAAATTCTTCTAAAGAATTTCCCTGCCAGCTCTTCCTATAATACTGCACAGTTATTGATCCCGGTTGCGAAAGCATTCAATGAGATGGATATTAACATTGTCGAGGACCTTGAACCGTTGGAAGCAGCCTTTAGAAATGGGATTCGTTTGGCAAAGCACGGGAACATTTTAGCTGCGATGGATGGCTTTTTGGATATCCTCAGAAAAGACAAGCACTACAGGGGTGATCAGGTAAAGGATGTCTTTGTGGGATTGTTAGCCCTGATTGGCGACTCCCATCCAGAAGCACGTCAGTATCGAAACGACCTATCAGCGGCGTTGTTCTAAATGGTGATTAGTGAATGGTGAGTGGGATTAATTAAGAGGGTTTACATGTAGCATGCTTGTGTTTGTGTCATAGGTACTTAACACTCTCAGTGCTCGTAAGGTATTGAACCTGCTTGAAGTCCCCGTTTGTTCCATGTCAAAATGCACCTGGCCGGGATGCTTTGCCTGGACGGGCCATGTCCCATCTTTTCTTTGTTTTGTAAGTAGCACAACAAGGGCATCCTCCATGCGTGGGTCGTATAGCAAACCAGCATCGACAAAATAAATTAGTGCCCTCAGGATGTCATAGCGCCATCTCGACGGGAAAGAAAGCATGGCCCATTTTTTATCAATGATTTCTCCGGATCTGCTGGATTTATACAATCGATGTTTGAGAAGGAACGCCTCCCCATCTTTTTTAGCCTGGATTAATTCATCAAGCCTGTGTTGATTTCCCGCCTTCATATATTCCCAGATGCCCTCAAGTACGGAAATGGTGGTGTGCATGGAGCTGTGAATTGGGTTTTTTCTAGTAATCTCACAATTGAATCCGCCGTCGGGCATTTGATTTGCCAGAATGTAATCAACAACTGTCTGGAGATTTGTTTCAGAGACCCCAAAGAAAGATGCGTAGTTGAGGAACATACCGTTGACGCAAAGATCTCCGGATGGGACTGTTTTTGACTCGTTGATGCTGCCGTCAGGCGATTTAGATTCCTGTAGAATTAGAGCGATGGATTCCATAATTGGTTCAACCGGCTCAATTTCAAGATACCGCAGATCCAGCAGGGTGTAATGGGAGCTGATCCACTTTGGCAGGTAGAAATCCACGCCCCAGTGACCGGTTTTATTTCTTGCATCAAGGAATTTTCTTCCCCAGCCTTCAAGGGCAATTCTTTTTCTCAGACCTTGAAGCTCATCTGGTTCAACCTTCAGTAAGTATTTCTTCGTTAAATATTGGATGCTAACATCACCTTCAAGCAGCCAATCGATCACAGTGTTCATCTGATTTTTTCCTTCACTGATCTAATATGGTAGTCATGTCGTTAATAAATTCAATCGTTTTCTTTTCTATTTGCATTTTGAGTTCTTCAAGCTTATCAAAATCCGGATTCTCAACCAGGACTGATTCAATGATCGAATCCACGCCAGGGGCTGGTTTTGAGAGTCAATATTTACCTAAGTCCTTTTCACTCAGCCGTTCAATAAACTCAGCCTGGATCTTTCGATTGTTCCCACCCAGCCAGGCTTCGAATCTGCCTGGCTCGTGTAGATAAACAATCGCAACCTTCAGCCCTTTTGTTTTCAAACCAGGTGATGTGAAAGCAAAATAACTCTTATCCATATAGCCAAAGTACAGTGCGCTTGTGAGATAATCGGGGTAATCCTTTTCGAGATGGGATTTCAAGCCAGACATAAATGTCATGATGCCTTTGTAGGCTTTTTGGATATGACCCTTGCTCAATTGAAGCCGATATTCCTTTATATGTTTATTAAGAGAATTCATTTTTTACCTTTTTCCCTTAGTGGAATATTGTTTGAGATGTTATTCTGCACTTCTATAATAAAACGATAAGCTTTACTTATTCCAATATTTCAATGATATTCTGATAGGTCTGTTCATTTTCACTTCGCCAATTTTCAAGGTATGGTCCACACTTTCAATGCTATAGTCTTCAATAATTCCCCACAAACAGGATTCCAAAGATTCCCCTGATAAGTCAGAAGAAGGATTGTCAATTTCGTTCAGCAGCGGAGCAACTGCAAATATACCAAGTGAGCGAATTTGTTTCACCTTTTCTTCCTGGCTTAATGACTGATTCTCTAAAATTTCCTTGAAGGATGCCAGTGTTTTCAATACCTTTTCATTGTACATCTCCAGGAATTGTTTTGAGGTGCTCCATCCATAACTCTCTGTGACTGCATAGTCATAACCAGTTATCTCATCAATAGCGCTTGCCAGAATGTATTCATAAAGCCCGCTTAGTGGGCTCTTATAAATGATGTAGTAAGCCGGTTTGACGGCTTTCAAGCCTAAGTCAAGAACGACATTGTATTGTTCACTTGATCGAAAATACTCGTTCCATTTTCCCTGCAGAACGAAATCGGGGTCCGCCTTTTCTTTTTCCCCAATTTCCGCCACCAGCGATTGGATTTCTGAAGCAATCCTTTCCAAAACAGAAATATCGAGGTCATCAAAAAAATCTTTTTCATTACTGGGAAGGGATGGGATCTCAAAACTGCTGTTTTTCGATACAGAGGTGACAGTCGCTTTTGCTGTCTCTTCAGAGGCGCGAATACTGACTTCTGGATCGACCGTTTCTTTTGCAAATTCTGTTCGTGCAGCGGTCTGAGGTGCATTTGCAGGGGCGGGATTGTCGCATGCCGTTAAGCTTGCAGCAAGCAAGAGTATTAAGTAAATTCCGAGTAATTGCTTCAAGTGTTGCGTGATGAGCATTTGATACATCGATTAATGATGATGGCCTGTTTCATAACACCAAATTGCTATCGCTTCGATCAACTTTACAGGTATTTCCCTGTCGTATGGGAACTGGGCAGCGCCCTTACTGGTTTTATAGTCCTTTAATCGGTCAGAAAAGTGAACAATTGCTTCCGGACCAGGGTACAAGCCGATATGGTTTTTATGTGCCGCAAAATGGATGATGTTATGGTCTTTCCAATAAGTTGGCATCCGCCACGAGATGCGTTCTTCAGCATCTGGCAGAACAGCGCTGATTGTGTTGTGAACTTGGATTAGATAAGGTTGAATATTCTCAGGTTGGGCAGCAATATAATCATCAATAGGTGTCTTCTTATTGAGGCAGTCATGGCTCTGATTTTCAACTTCAAACGTGCGTCCGCATTCGGGGCATGTCCACATAGTATCCTCAGCTTTCTCTTTCAACAATTTTAACCTTGATGCTGTCGTCCGGTGGTTTCTTGTTTTCTGCTTCAAACGCATAGGTTTGTTTCATCATTTGGTGCGCTTATTTTCTGTTTAGCGCTGTCTCATAAGCCTGGATGTATTCATCAACCGTCATTTTCTGGCACAGCTCAGCAACGAGATCATAGGGGATATGGTCCGGGTTCTTGAATCGGATGCAGCTTTTTCCCATATCGAGCTTCGTGGGCACTCGCTCAGCATATTCTTTGACAAACCATTCTTCTACTTCTGGCTTCCCGTACAAGCCCATATGATACAGCGCTATGTAATTTTTCTGAGAGGCTAATGAAAGAAAGGGAAGGGGCTCACCTTCTTTTACATGATATCCCTTTGGGTACCTTGATAAGGGTACGACATAACCGATCATGCCATAGGATAATTGTTCCTCAAATCCTTCCGGCAGGTTGTCCAAAATTACTTTACGGAGTTTCTCTATTACAGGTTTTCTGTCTTCTGGTACTGCCGCGATATACTCTTCAATAGAATTTACTTCGTATTGCATATTATTGATCCCTTTCTTCCCAAATCCTTTTTCGTTCTTCAAAGCTTACTTCATTATGTATTTGGTGGAGCATCCACAGGTAGCCAAATGGATCGGCGAAGATTGCATTTGACACACCCATTTCCTTCATTTCTGTCACTGGTTGCACCTCAGTACAACCCTCATTGATTGCCTTGTTAAAAGTTTTCTCGATATCAGGGATCATAATATTAAACCAGAATGGTTTTGGATCACCATGTTTAGGTGCGATCATCTGGAACTCGGGATTTTCATCCAGCATGTGGAATCTTAAGCCATAGAGAGTAAAGATAACTTCATTTTCACCTTTAGGAAAATTTGTCACCTCGATAATCTCAATATCAAATATTTCCTCATAAAGTTCCAAAGCTTTTAAACTGTTTGAGACAATGAAGTCAATTTCAGTACCAATCATGTTTCGCTCCTTTGATTTATTGTAATTCTTGTCTTTTAATGTTACCCAATAATATTCATATGCCATTACCCGGATTGCCTGGAAGTCCACATGAATTTTTTATTCTATGTATCAATTACAGCTCTGTAGCCTTCGTTTTGTTCCTGTTTTATAATTAGGAATCCAAAAGAAAATTGGAGTGGATTTGAACAACAAATTTTTATCGGGTATGAAAGCCTCAATTCCAGCCTGTCTTGGTGTGATTCCGGTCGGGATTTCCTTTGGGCTCTTAGCAGTCAAAGCAGGTTTGACCAACTTTGAAGCAATGTTGATGTCTGCTATGGTGATGGCTGGCGCTGCACAGTTGATGTCAATTAGCATGATCACTCAGGGGGCAGCCCTTTCCGCAATTATTTTGGGCACCTTTTTTATTAATCTGCGACATATTGTCATGAGCAGTTCTGTCATGCATCGGATGAGGAAAGCAGCACCGGTACAGAGGTTGATTGCCGCATTTGCCTTATGCGATGAGTCCTTTGCGATTTACTCCCTGTCTGAGGAGGACAGTTATTTCTTTTTGCTGGGGATAAACTCGGCATTATATGGCAGTTTTATTGCCAGCACTGTCATCGGCAGCCTGATGACCGATTTCTTGCCCCAAATTGTGATTGACAGCTTCAGCATCGCTTTATATGCAGCTTTTCTGGGATTGCTCCTTCCCAGCATCAAACACAATTTCCAATTAATTTTTCTGGTTGTGGGGACAGCATTGTTGAATTGGCTGATGCAGTTTTTCCTGCCCCCAAGCTGGTCTTTGATTCTTGCGATGGTCCTGGGCGCAGCGATCGGTGTGTTCGTTGTGGAAGATGAAATCCCTCTGGTCGATGGCGAGGGGACAGTATGAATTATCCTGTCATTTTTTTAATACTTGGTATGGCTGTGGTGACGTATATTCCCCGGGCACTGCCCGCAGTTTTGATTGATCGGATAAAACCGAGTCCAAAAGTGGGGAAATTTCTAAGGTTGATCCCGTATACCGCCATGGCCGCATTAATTTTCCCCAGTGTTTTATATGTGGATACCGAACGACCGGAAATTGGCATTATTGGTGGTACAGCAGCCGGCATCCTTGCATGGTTAAATTGCCCCGTCATCATTTGCGTAATTGCGGCAATTGCTGTAGATATGGTGTTGTA
Organism: Anaerolineaceae bacterium; assembly: GCA_016841525.1. Taxonomy (GTDB): domain Bacteria; phylum Chloroflexota; class Anaerolineae; order Anaerolineales; family Anaerolineaceae; genus Brevifilum. The sequence goes on along the minus strand of JAENYZ010000001.1, from coordinate 977,682 downwards.
TTTGGTGTTTTGATAATGGATTCTAAATCTGGATGGTTTCCCAACTTTTAGCTCTCAGGGCAGAAGTTTCTTAATAAGGATTTCCAACACCTGTCACATGATTTAATAGCTTTGTTCTGCAAAGTAATGATCAACTGCATATTTATAGGAATTCAACAAAAATGATAAAGCTTTTTTACTGACTTCGGCATTAGGGCAGATGGTCTCAAAGGCGTGATAACAACCCTTATAAAGTTCAAAATTTACGGGCACGCCGGCATTTCTCAGATTCTCCACATACTGTATGGTTTCATCTCTGAAGGGTTCCAAGTCGCCAACAAAGGTTGCTGTTGGGGGTAGATTGCTGTAATCTTCTGCCCTGGCAGGGGCAGCATAGCGTTTAACATTTGCTGTGCCAAAAAGATCACCCAAATACAATTTCCAGGCATTGGTGTTGGATTTCGAATTCCAAACAGGGGCGTTATTATCCTTTGCTGATTCACTTGACATTCTATCGTCCAGCATTGGGTACAGCGGCATTTGAAATGCTATTGCAACCTCACCTTTATCCCTGGCGAATAGCGTCAGGGCAGCCGTCAACCCGCCGCCAGCGCTTTCACCGCCGACCATTAACTGATCCTCCCGGATGCCCAATGCACTGGCGTTGTCTTTCATCCATAACAGTGCTGCATAACTGTCTTCCAGGGCGGCTGGATAGGGTGCTTCGGTGGATAGCCGGTAATCAGGCGCGGTGACCACGCATTGACTTGCATTGATTAGACTCTTTGCCTTGCTCATTGATTGTTCTGGCGTTCCGATGGCATAGCCCCCGCCGTGCAGCCAAAGCACCCCCGGTATTTTTCCCGTTTGGTCTTTTGGTTTGAAGACACACAGGCGTAGATTGGAACCATCTGCTCGTGGAATGTAATTCTCGAACAAATCGATTGACCTGTCTCTAAATGTCGGTCGATATTTTAATTTGGCAAACAGGCGTAATCTTCCCTCGGTAAAGGTGGGATTGATCAGCTTGACCAATCGTCCATTGAATCTTAATTCTTTGTCAATCTGATTAAATTTAATTTTCATTTCACCTTGATAAAAACGTACGCCAAAGTTATTTTTAATATCTGGATGTTGTTACAGCGAGCTTAAATTCATTGCTCGCAGCGGTTAAGTGATTTGACCAGCAATATGCCGTTGAGCACACTTGCGACAATACACAGGACTGAAGAAACTAAGACAAGGCTTCCCTGGATGTCCATCAATGCACTCCAATCTTCAATTTCGACAAGATGTTTTGTGTAAAGTATTTGCATCATGAGCGCAATAAAGACACTTATCAGGCTGGCGAATATCGCTTTGATCGAACGGCTGGCTGTAAATTTGTTGCTGACCAGCAGGGCCAGGGGAATGATCCAGGATGCAAGCCCGAAAAGTAAACTGCCAAGATTCAATAGGCCAAACATGAAAGTTGCCCTCCAAAGACAATTCTTTTATTGAGAAACTTTTTTTTCAAATACTTCTACCCGTTATAGAAATCAGGTTCATGTACCTTCCTTGATCAGCAGCCATCATTTTTCTATCCCCAACTGCGTAGGGATTATCAGTGGACATCCAATCTTGCCAGGCGTCATCAAAAGTAGTCATTTCTTTAATTTCAAGGCCATTTAACTTGTTTTCAAATTTTTCTTTCCACCAGTTGACAGCGTGCCATGTCTCAAGCGCTTCATCAGGCCAAAATGGCTTCATTTCATCAGGCACGTTTTTATGTAATTCATACTTCAATCCAGGAATGGAAATCGCAACCAATGCATCTTTCTTTAAAATTGGTCTGAGGTATTGATCATAATAGTCATCTTTATATCCAAAATATTGGTACGCATCGACGCTGATCACAGCATCAAAATATTCATCAGCAAATGGAAGTTGATGCGCATCGGCGTGAATGGGAATGACTGAATCATCAACGGCCATTTGCTGCAGACGCTTATAGTTATCTGTTGCGTCAATCCATAAATCTACAGCGAAAACCTGAACGCCATATTCTTTAGCCAAAAAGATGGAACTCAATGCACAGCCGCAGCCTAAATCCAATACTCGCATACCGCGCTTAAGGGATACTTTTTCTAAGAGTTCCTCAAGAAGAATCAATACGTTAGGCCCCATTAGGTTTTGCGCCACGAAGTTTTTATCATATTTTTTGGATTTACTATAATTTGCCATCATTAATTCATTCTCCAATGGTTTTATAAGAATTGCTCAATTAAGGTGATTTTTATACTGTTGTCTCAAGCAAACAAATCGTCTCCACATGCGCTGTTTGCGGAAACAAATCAAAGGGTGTGGCGGAGACCAGGCGGTAGCCATTGCGAGTGATCTTCTTCAGATCCCTTGCTAGGGTGGCAGGATCGCAGGAGATATAGGCGATTTGTTCTGGTTGAAGCGCTGTGATGGCATCATGAACCGACAGCGCCAGGCCAGAACGGGGCGGGTCGGCAATCAGCACATCGATTGGGAGGTTCAGAGTTGGCAATACTTCCTCGGCTTCTGCTTCGTAAAGGGCAACGTTATCGAATTCATCAAGATTAACGGCGAAGTCATGGCAGGCAGTCCCTGAGCTTTCAACGGCGGTCAGATGCCCAACCTTTTCAGCGATGAATGCGCTGAAGAGCCCCACGCCCGCATACAGCTCAACCGCTCGTGTGTCTGCTTCAAACTTGATACTCTCAAGGAGAAATTGAACCATTTTCTCAGCCATCTTTGTATTAACCTGGAAGAAGGAACGAGCTGATACCTGGAAATTTCGTCCAAGGATTTCATAAGTGAGATGATCGTCACCTGCCAGGACGGTCAGCCTGTCTTCCGGTGGGGTGTAAACTGCCGAAACCGGGATATCCAAACTGAATTCTGGAGGGGTTTTGTCTTCACCTTCCAGGACCAACATCAGGTTCTCGTAAGTGTCCTGCCTGATCCCAAGGCGGTACAGCCCCGGGTCTTCCCCCAGATTAATTTGAAGCCACAAGTCGTTGATCATGGTTTGGGGGAGGTGGCATTCGTAGATCGGCAGTAAGTGTTCACCATCGGCATGGATATAACCCAGCTCGCCGCCCTTGCCAATTTGAAATTGGACATTGTTGCGATAATTCCATGGCGATGGGGAGGGGATAATTGGCTTGATCGGCGGATCATCGAACTTGCCGATGCGTTCAAATTGATCTCTAACGATATCCGCTTTCGCCTTCAACTGTTTCGCATAGTCGAGATTTTGATACTGGCAGCCGCCGCATTCGCCAAAGTGAATACAGCGCGGCGTGATGCGGCCAGGTGATTCTTGAACGATTTCAACAGGGATTGCACGAGCAAAACGCTGTTTATCATCAACAATTTCAACATTTACAACCTCACCGGGCAGAACGAAGGGTACAAAGACAGCACGTCCATCGGGATGCCTGCCCAAACAGTCACCGCCGTACACCAGTTTTTCCATCTTAATTTGAACGATCTCAACCATAGAGCACCTGACTTTGCGTAAAATCATTAATTAAAGATGCCCGGCCACATAAGCTGCTGACCGGGCAATCCGTTTTGAAGGTTCTTTTAGCTTACATTTTCTCCATGAAGGCTTCAAAGGCTTCCAGTAATTCATCCACATGATGCATTTTTGTTTCGCCCATGTGTGCAATGCGGAAGGTCTTATTCTTCAAGTCGCCGTAGCCGTTGGACAGGCGCATCCCCTTGGTGAGAAGGTAGGTATTGAGGGCTGCGATATCCACTCCGCGAAGGTTCTTAATGGTCGAAACGGTCTTTGAGCGGTAACCCTGGGGTGCCAGGGGTTCCATGCCGTGTTCCACAGCCCAGGATTGGACCCTTTCTGCCATGGCTTGATGCCGTGCGAAGCGGTTTTCAACCCCTTCAGCCAGAATCTTGTCAAGCTGTACATCCAGTGCCCAAATTAATGACATTGTGGGTGTCATTGCGGTTGAATTTTTGATGCGGTGTTTTTCCATCCGGAGGAGATCGAAATACCAGCCTCGATTTTCCACCTTTTCAGCTCGCTCAAGGCAGCGATCTGTTACGGCAGCAAAGGACATGCCGGGGGGCAGCGCTAAGGCTTTTTGTGAGGATGTCAGGACGAAGTCCAAGCCCCAGGCATCCGTCTCGATCTTTGCACCAGCCAACGAAGAAACGGCATCAATAAGGATTAATGTATCCGGGCTGACTTCATGAACAACTGCAGCCAAATCTTTGATGGGGTTTTCAACACCGGTTGAGGTCTCATTGTGCACAATGGTGACAGCCTCATATTTTTTTGCTTTAAGAGCATCGGCTAATTTGTCCGGGGAAATGATGTCTCCCCATTCAGCTTCCAAACGATCTGCTTGTTTACCATTGGTGACTGCAACCTGGTACCAGCGTTCAGCAAAAGCACCATTGACGCATGAAAGGACATCTTTTTGAACAAGGTTGCGAATGCCAGCTTCCTGCATTCCGGTACCTGAGGAAGGCGGCTGAAAAACACGATTTTCAGTTAAAAAGACCTTCTTAAGCTTGGCTTCCGTCCCGCGAAAGATTGTTTCAAATTCCGCTGAGCGGTGCGGGATCATTGGTTTCGTCTGGGCTTCAAGTACATCTTGGTCCACATCAACGGGACCGGGGACAAACATATGAGACATAAAAGGCTCCTTTTGGGTTATTAGAGACAGTCAATTCCACTACTTCCGACTTAATATTATCATTCCCCTGAAATGCTGACAAGGCGAAATAGGTCATGAAAATATCTCAAATATTATATGATAAAAGGCATCTTATTCCTGATTTAACGCTTGCATTTAAGATATCTTCGCTGTATAATGCATATCCCTCGGGTGGTTAGCTCAGTTGGTTAGAGCGTCGCGTTGACATCGCGGAGGTCGTAGGTTCGAGCCCTATACCACCCACTAAGTACCTGCAAACCGCAGGTGCTTTTTTATTTAAGCCACTATTAACCTGGATTGCTCTAAGCCAAGGGTTGGCAGCCTGGACAGGTGTAAACACTGCCGCCCATGTAGGATTCTTTCTGAATCAGGTTGCCGCATTCGGGACAGGGTTTTTCTTTGTTTGCTGCACACATTACCACCTGGTAACCGCCGGGTTCACCAAATAGATCTTTTTCGGTGCTGCGTCCACCTGAATGCGCCATTTCAAAGAATGTTTCTTTGATGCTGATATAAAGCCGATTTGTTTCTTCTTTTGTTAAGGTGTTTGTTTTCTGCCTGGGATTCAATTTGGCTTTCCAGAGGATGTCTTGTAAGCTGCCGTTTCCCAATCCCGGGATGCGCTGTTCCGTGGCAAGTGCAGCTTTGAGGGAAAGTTTTTGAACCTCTTCTGGCGAAAGCAGTTGATTGAAGTAGTTCTTGTCAAAATCGTCGGTTAATGGGGAGGGTTTTTCCTTTGCGATCTTGTAATAAGGATTATCAAAATCATTCCCTTCTTCCCAGCATTGGATCCCACCATACATGGCAATAGTTGCTGACAGCGATGAGCCATCATCAAAAGCCAGAAGAAGTTGATGTTTTTTGGGTATAGGACCGGCTTTAGGATGCCAGCGCAGGTTGACCCCATCGCTGAACAAGAGCCGGGTATGTGATAAACAAATTTCGACAAATATTCCAAGACCAATCGCGGATGTAATTTCACGATCTATCAGTCGGCTTGCGTAATCAGCCGGGTCGCCATAATACCAGGCAAATTTATGAGGGGAGGCAGCCGCAGTCACGGCGGTGACCCTTTTTCCTAGGAGGTTTTCATTGATTTGTTTTGCGAGAGTATATGATTCCGGGAGTTCAATCATCTTGACGTCCTTTTTTGATTAAGGTGAGGTATTTTATTTCTATTTTATAATAGGAAGAGGGCATACGCAATCATTTTCGCTTTTTTTGGAACCTTATAACAGGGCTTGTGAAATCACGAAAAAAAGAGTATATTTATTCTATATAATTTGCGTTGACCGGGACGAGTAACTGGGTTTGCGTTCAATAGAGAGAGAAGACCATTGGCTGGAAGTCTTCTTAGATACGAACCAGAGAAAACCCCCCGAGAGCATGACCCCGAAATGCCCAGGCAAAGTAAGGTGAACGGCTTGCCCCGTTATCGGCACCAAGAGATGGCCGCTGACAACAATTATCGGCTAATCTGGGTGGAACCGCGTGAGATTACTCTCGCCCCAGTGGGCGAGGGTTTTTTGTTTAACAATTGGAATGATTGTGGAACTAAGGATTGAAAAAAAACAACTAAAGATAAATTTATCCGGAGGAGGATAAAATGGCAGAAAATTATGAAGAATCAAAATTATATCGGTTACGTCACTCTGCTGCCCATGTGATGGCGCAGGCAGTCTTGGAGAAATTTCCGGAAGGAAAAGTCGCAATAGGTCCACCCATTGAGGACGGTTTCTATTACGACTTTGAACTCCCGAGGCCTTTGACCCCTGAAGATCTCGAGGAAATTGAAGATCGAATGCGGGAGATCATTAAAAATGACAGCGAATTTGTCCGAGAAGAGGTTTCGGCTGAGCAAGCCCGTGAAATATTTGCGGATCAGCCCTACAAACTTGAGCTGATCGAAGGTCTCGAAAAGGGCGATGTGGATGAGCATGGTGACCCGGTGGATGAGAAAGAGGTCATCACGATTTATAAGAGTGATGCATTTGTTGACCTGTGCCGAGGACCGCACCTGGAAAGGACTGGCAAAATCCATCCCAAGGCGATCAAATTGATGAATGTTGCCGGCGCATACTGGCGCGGCGATGAGCACAATCCCATGCTTCAGCGCATCTATGGTACCGCCTGGCTCTCACCCAAAGATCTGAAGCAATACTTGTGGAAGCTAGAGGAAGCCAAGAAACGAGATCATCGCAAACTTGGTAAGGAACTTGACCTTTACAGCGTGAGTGATAATGTCGGATCAGGGCTTGTCTTGTGGCATCCAAACGGCGCTAAGGTTCGCTTTTTGGCAGAGCGGTTTTGGGAAGATCAGCATCTGAAAAATGGTTATGATTTTGTATACACGCCTCACATTGGTAAGGTTGATTTGTGGAAGACCAGTGGGCATCTTGATTTTTATGCTGAGAACATGTACGCCCCGATCGTGATTGAGGATCAGAAGTATTATCTCAAGCCGATGAACTGCCCCTTCCACATTGAGATCTACAAATCGGACATTCGATCATATCGTGATTTACCCATGCGCTATGCTGAAAAAGGCACGGTTTATCGTTATGAGCGCAGCGGTGTGATGCACGGCTTGCTGCGTGTACGTGGCTTTACCCAGGATGATGCACATCACTTCTGCACCCCTGCCCAGATGCCAGGAGAGATTGATTTTGTGTTGTCCTTCAGCCTGAATATGCTGCGCGCCTTTGGCTTCCAGGAAATTGAAGCTTACTTGAGCACGCGACCAGAAAAAGCTGTTGGCGATCCACAGCGTTGGGAGGATGCTGAAGCAGCATTGGAACAATCTCTTAAACGGGCAGAATTGCCCTACCATGTCGATGAAGGCGGCGGTGCTTTCTATGGGCCGAAGATTGATTTGAAGGTCAAAGATGCTTTGGGCAGAGAATGGCAGCTATCGACGATCCAGTTTGACTTCAATAATCCCGAACGATTCGACATGACCTACATTGAAGAGGATGGTCAAGCTTATCGTCCGTATATGATTCACCGGGCACTTTTAGGCAGCATTGAGCGTTTCTTTGGTGTGTTGATTGAGCATTACGGCGGCGCATTCCCGGTTTGGCTGTCGCCAACCCAGGCAGTGATCATCCCGATTGCTGACCGCCATGTCGATTTCGCTAACGAAGTTGCCGAGCAGCTTAAAGAAGCGGATTTGCGTGTTGAAGTAGATGATAGAAGTGACCGGATGAATGCGAAGATCCGAGATGCTGAGAAGCGGAAGGTGCCATATATGCTCGTGGTTGGTGATCGCGAGATGGAGAACGGGCAGGTGGATATCCGCCGACGAAGCGGCGAGCGTCTTGGAGCGATGCTGGTGAATGACTTCAGAGACCTTGCGATAAAGGATGTTGAAGAAAAGGTTGAAGGATAGAACTTTCGTTTTTGCAACGAATTTGTTGGTTATGACCCAATGATTTTCATTAATCTCACCGGTGGGGACACCAGTGAGATCCAAAAAAACCAGTGAAATTAACAAGCTTAAGATAATCCCGGTGTCTCACCGGGATTATCTTATTATGGTGATTGATATACATTCAAGATGTGGCTGGTGTCCTCACCAGCCACATCAAAAGCTGAAATTGACATTTTGGATTTTAATCACCCTCCCAAAGTTTAAGAAATTTCAATATATAATAATTTCATGGACAGCTTTAAATTTATCGAAGGTGTTTACCTTTACTTTGTGACTTTCAAGGTGGTAGATTGGCTGCCCATTTTCATTAATCGAGAACCTATAAATATTATTACCGACAATTTGAATTTTTGTATCAATGAGAGATCCCTGAGAGTTTACGCTTATGTGATCATGCCTAATCACCTTCACATGGTGGTTTTTGATGCAAAATTTGATAATGCCCATTTGCAGATGACTCTAGCTGAATTTAGAAAATTCACCGGGCACAAGTTGGCAGACTATGTTGATAATAATCTTGCCACATCGCTTTCGAGAGTTATTCGAAATAATTCATTGAATGATCGCAGAAGACTGGTTTGGATACCGGGCTGGCACGCCGAGGCATTGGCGAGTGAAGCGTTTTTAAATCAAAAAGTGGAATATATCCATCAAAATCCGGTCAGGAAAGGATTTGTGGACGTACCTGAAGCTTGGCGATATTCCTCAGCAGCATATTGGGTAAGTGGGCAGGAAGGTGAGATCCCAATTTCAACGTTGATTGAAGAGACGGAGTAGTGGGCAGTTGTGATGGTGATTTTATAATGTTTCACATTCCTATTTGATCTCATGATCCTGCTGGTGTCCTCACCAGCGGGATGGGAGATCAGGTGTGTTTGCATCAGTTCTCGTTCTGGTGGGGACACCAGAACGATCTGGTAGTGGGTATCTTATGATCATCCCGGTGTCTCACCGAGATGACCTTTCTTGATAATGTTGGTAGGGGACCAGGGATATCGGATAGGGTTCTCTCTGGTGAGACACCAGAGAGAACAATTGGTACAGCGTCTAGTATGGAATTGCATTTGCAACAGAGCAAAACTCAGCAATTCTCAAACAATAACTTTCTGGAATCTGTTGACGATTCCCTCAAATATATGGTAATATGAAGTCCGTTCCCTTAATGGGAATAATGTTTGTGTTAATCATGATGATTTTATCAGAAGGAGAGCGTTAACTATAAGTAACAAAGATGATTTTCGGATCAACAAGCAAATCCGTGCAACATCAATTCGATTAATTGATCAGGATGGTGAAAACGTAGGTGTTGTCAGTCTGCGGGAAGGTCTGACTCGGGCAGAAGAAGCAGGGTTTGACCTGGTAGAAGTCGCTCCAAACGCTAACCCACCGGTCGCCAGGATCATGAACTTCAGTAAATTTCTTTACGAAAAGGAAAAGAAAGAACGCGAAGCACGGAAATCGCAGACAAAAATCGAGATCAAAGAGATCCGTTTGCGCCCAAAAACGACCGATCACCACAAAGGATTCAAAGTCCGGGATGCACGCCGGTGGTTGAATGACGGAATGAAGGTTCGAGTGACCATTCGATTCCGGGGACGCGAAATCACCTACCCAGAAATTGCTCTGGAAGATTTGCGAGAGATCGCGGAAGAATTATCGGATGTTTCAGAAGTGGAACAAGCCCCGAAATTAGAGGGGCGAACGATGTTCATGATGCTTGCTCCGAATAAGTAGTAAATAAGAAATCTAAAAAACACAACAGGTTCATAAATTGGAAAAAGCCCTACGGCTGTGTAAGCAATGTGCCGTAGGATTTTCATGAGAGGAGTTTAGGAATGCCACGTAAACAAAAAGACGGCAAGTTCAAAATGAAGACCCATAAGGCAACCTCGAAACGCTTCAAGATGACAGGCTCCGGAAAAATCATGCGGACAAAAATCGGTAAAGGTCACCTTCGCCGACGGACACCCGATCGCACAAAGATGTTGTTTGAGCGAATGATCCCGGTCAAGACCCGATCTCTTAAGAAGACCGTGAAGCGTCTTGCGCCCTATATGGACAAGAACAAATAAATCGTATTATTTTTTTGGTTGCGGCTGTTGGGTGTTTGCAACAGGTGGTTGAAATAAACTGCCGACGCTCAGGGGCTCGCAAAGGAGTGTGAAATGGCACGTGTAAAAAGTGGACCGCACGGTTACCGTCGGCACAAGAAGATCCTGAAGCTCAACAAAGGTTACTACGGTACCAAGAGCAAGTTATTCCGCAGGGCAAATGAGCAATACCTGAAAAGCCAATGGTATGCTTATCGTGACCGCCGGAATCGCAAACGGGATCTGCGAAGGTTATGGATTTCTCGGATCAATGCTGCCGCTCGTATGAACGGTACGACATACAGCCGATTGGTCCATGGTTTGAGACAGACCAATATCAACCTGAATCGAAAGATGCTGGCTGATCTGGCTGTGCGAGAACCAGAAGCCTTCTCAGCCATTGTTGAAAAAGCAATGGAATAATAAAATTAGGCATCAAATGAACAAAAGAGGCTGCCAACACGGCAGCCTCTTTTGTGTTTAAAATCAAATTTTCTTTTCTGAACTTTGTTAATATTCGACGCTTTGACCTTCTTCTGAGGCAGCAGGCGGTAAATCAAAGCGCATAATTCGATTATTTCTTGAATCGGTCACCCAAACGCTTCCTTGAGAGTCAACAGCCAGACCGCCAACGGTACCAATTTCATTTAAACCGCTTCCGTAACCACCCCACGCTCGCAAGAAGTTCCCTTGAATATCAAAGACGAGCACTCGCCCAAAAATTGGATCAGCGATGTATGAATTGTAATCCTCATCAACTGCCAGGAAGGGTTTATTATCCAGTGATTCGCCGTACCAGGCTTCGATGTCCCAGGTGATATGGGTGGGATAGCTTAGATTATCCCCGGATGGGATCATGACCTGGATGCGTTTGTTCCAGGTATCCGCAATATAAATGCGTTCCTGGTCGTCCACGGCGATGCCAACCGGCTCATCGAATTGACCTACCCCCAGGCCGGCGCCGCCAAAGGAAGCAAGGCTGCTGCCATCGCTGTCAAAGATGACCACGCGCTTGTTGCCTGTATCAGTGACATAGACCCTGCCCTGATCATCCACCGCAACGCCGCGCGGCCCCCAGAAGTGATAAGGAGTTTCTGCAGCACCGAATTCGCCCCACATTGTAACAAATTCGCCATCAGAAGTGAATTTCTGAATGCGGTTGTTCCATGTGTCTGCCACATAAACGGATCCATCCGGTCCAACAGCCAACCCCCAGGGTTCGTTGAAGCTCCCTCCTGGTGCCATCACCATAGCACTATAGTCACTTGCCCCGTATTGTCCCCAGGAATGGAGCAGGTTTCCTTCCTGGTCTATATGCAGGATGCGGTGGTTCTGAGAATCGCTGACGTAAAATGTGCCATCCTCAGCAAAATCGATATCTTTCGGGGCACTCAACTGGAATTGCTCACCGCCTTGAATAAGCTGGCTGGCTTGCAGATCAATCGTATTCGCTTCGTAAGGATCGACACTGGGTTCCAACGTAACGGGTGTTGCGCCGTATTCCCAAATTTGGGAAACGACATCCTTTCTGATGTACATCCGGAAGGAATCTGAAGGCTGCCAGTTTTCAAGCGTAAGGGTATCGATGTTCGCAAGCTGAGCATAGGGATCGTAATTGCGATTGAACCAGATTTCCCACAGGGCATTCCGTGTTGCAGGATCTGTAAAGGAATTCCAAACGCGTTCAAACGTCAGGTTGTAATAAGCCTGTGAAGGCCACCACAACCTGGTGTAGTCAAAACGAATGTAATCGTCACCCACAACCGGTTCGATCAGGCCGTAGTTTCCACTTCCCACAAGGATAACAGGTGCATCCTGCAAATCACGGGTGGGATTATCCGAATACCATCGTTTGTTTGGATAATCACGGAAATACCACCAGTAGGGATAGAGCAAATCACTATCATAGGCAACAATAATGTCTTTGCCGCCCGTTGTCCGATGGCTGATCTCCTCAACCTGTTCCAGAACATCTTTTGGGTCCCTGGTAGCGTGGGCATAAACCAGGAATTCTTTGGCTGTGTCATATAAAATGAAATTTGCACGGAAGCTTGTCCGTATGGTTATCCCAGAAAGTACGACAATGAACACGATCAAGGATAATTTTCCGATTTGTTTAAGCGTCCAGTCCTGCAGCAGGAAGAACAATGCAGTCACAGATGCAGCCATCCCGATGAATGCCATTAAAAAGGTGCTGGTGGCTTCAAGTTGTGCGAGTTCTCTCCCCTGGAAAGGTGGATTTGTCCCTAAAAGTGAACCAAATGTGCGTGCTGTTGTCAGCAGGAAAAGGAAGCCGATGATTAATACCAGCCATCCGCGCTGCTTTTTGAAAGACTGCCAATCAAAGCCTTTGAATACCTGCCCGAAGCTCCACCCGCTGGTGAGGATCATCGGCATGGTGATATGGGAGGTCAGCCAGGGCATACGCTCGCCTGCAAAGCTGAACGCGATCAGGCTCATTACAGACCAGTACAGGAGCAAGGCTAAAACAGGCGGCTGACGTACCTCACCCTCATTGTCCACAATCCGTGATTGATGTTCTTCTTCTATGTTCGCTCGTTCTTCTTCTGTTTCAGCTTCTACTTCATTTGTTTCAAATTCAAGCGCTTGATTTTCAACTGATTCAAGTTCTTCCTGGTTTTCGTCAATTTCAAATTCAATTTCTCGTGCTCGTAATGATTTGAGAACTTTCGGCACAGCCATAATGGCTGCCAGGATAGTCCCAAAAGCAGGAAAAAATTCGTACATCGGGATCTGGACGAGTGCGTAGTAGTAAAGCGGTTGTGTGCCCCGTGTGACACCTTGCTGTGCCATCCAGTAACCAAGGGCACCCATTAATCCCATCGGAAAGCCGCTGCCCTGGGTGAACAATGACGTGTAAAAGATGGCGAAAATTGCCCAGAAGGTACCGATATTGATCGCCCAGATCTTCCAATTCCACCAGATTCCGATCAGCAAGGCGATGATAAAAAGTGGAATGATGAAAAGCACCGATGTGATGATTCCGCTGCTGCTGTAATCCATGGGGTTGAAGCCCAATATGTCCATGGGTAAAGCTGCCAGCAAGGGCAGGACGATTGTTCCCTGCATTATAAGCAAATCAAAGGAGCGTTCATCTCGTAAGCTGTGCCATCCGATGCCTTTGATCAGGATGTACGCTGCTGCCACTATACCGGCAATTAATATCAATCCCAGGCTGCCGATCAGGATGCGTGTGCCTGTATCGAGTTCATTGAGCATGACGCCAATGCTATCTTCGTCTTGGGTTTGGGGTGCATTGGTCAAGGCGTTGTACCCGATGCCGAAAGTCGCAACCCCCGCTATCATGGCGATGGCGACAACGAGCAAGAAAATATTGCGATAGCGCTTATGATGCCAGGGTTTGGTCAGAATGCGTGAAATAAAGACGACGGCTAAGAATATTAATAATTCTGCTGTGAATATATAAGAAGTAGCTTTATCGGTGAAGTGAAGTGCTGTGATAATGGTGATCAATAACAAGGTGCGCTTCCGGCCAAATTCAAGGTATCTCAGGACACCCCAAATGAGCACCATTCCCCAAAAGACAATGTAGATTTCATTGCGTGTATAGCGGCTGTAAAAACTAATGTAGGGAGATATCGTAAATAAAAACCCGGCGATCAATGATCCTGCACGACCGAGGTAATCCTTGAAGGCAAAAAGTGCGAAAGCGACAACAGCAATCCCAAAAACAGCATCGGGTATGCGAGCCGTAAAATCGTTATCGCCGAATAAAGTGTAGGACAGGGCGATCAGGTGAAATTGAAGCGGACCATGTGTGACTGGGTCGTAACGATAGCCGCCGCCCTGGTAGAAGGTGTGGGCTGGGACAACGTGGTTGACCTCGTCATGGCTCATCACACGTTCACCAAGCATGATGAACCGGGTCAGGACGGTTGTGATCAGAATCAGCGTTACGATCAGGTGATAAATTGTAAAACGAGGCCAGATGGGAAGAACAGGGCGATCTAACCAGGTGTTAATTTTTGAGTTTGTTATCATGATTTTATTTTCTATAAGCACTTTGGTTGTAGAGGTCAGTAGATCGGCTTGATTTTAGAACTATACTTTAATCTTCAATTCCTGACAAGCTTTGGGGTATAGGCTATAATTGGCACCTTTGCATTCAGTCCTTTAGGGTAGAATCTAATTTGAAAATAAATAGGTGATAATAACCGCAATCATGAAGAAAACTTTTTACTTTTGCATTTTACTGCTTCTTTTGGCTTCCTGTGTGCCAGCCAATACACCTGTGAGCATCCCTACATTGGACGCAGATAAATTGAATGAAACGGCTGTCAGCCTGGCAACTTCCGATTATATTCAAACTCAAGCTCAGGTTGTTGTCCCAACACAAACGTTGGCGCCGGTTCATACCTGGACTGCAGTAGCTACCCTGGATCGAACGCGCCCCCCTGTTCATTCTCCAACGCCTGAGCAAGTTTGTAATATGGCGGCCGCCGGTCACCCCATTGATGTAACAATCCCGGATGGGACGGTGATGATTCCCGGCGAAACATTTTCAAAGACCTGGCGACTTGAAAATGTGGGGCGCTGTACCTGGACACGCCAGTATACCGTCACTTTTTTCTCGGGGAATAGCATGGATGCTATCCAAAGCCATTTCCTTTCAGCTGAAGTTGAACCTGGTGAAGTGATCGACATCACAGTGGATATGGAGGCGCCGGCTTCTTCAGGCTTATACCAGGGAAATTGGATGCTGCTTGATCCTCGTGGGGATTTGTTTGGGATTGGTCCCAATGGTGATGCGCCATTCTGGGTGCAAATAGAAGTTGTTGCATCCATCACCAGCACCCCTGGAGTAACACCGACGGTGACCCTGACACCCATGGTCTACCTGACGGGGGAAGTCTTATTAAACAACCAGGATCAATTGGATCTTGACACAGGGGTGATCAATCCCGTAAACGTTACCGAAGCAGACTTTCTCTATCAGCAAGGTGCAGAACCTGCCCATACCCTTTCAACAATGAACGGCCTTGAATGGCTGGTTATGGGCGAAACCGTACCCAGATATAATGAGTGTATTTCCGCAAAATTTTCAGAAGACCCCCTCAATTACCAGGAATTGCCAATTGGGACGTATGTGTGTTTTAAGTCCTCAGAGGGATTACCCGGTTGGTTTTTGTTTGAGGATTTTCTGGCAGGGCAGCTCTCAATACACTTTTTGACATGGTCAACCGCAATAGAATGAGATCAATTATAAAAATTTTGGACGATCATCCAATTTAGCGCTTTTGATCCTGTTTAAAAGAGACTGCGAACAAGCAGCATAAAGCCAAAGATGACCAGGGGGATGCCGACAATTGCACCGACCACGGTGAGTGAAACAACCACACCCACAATCATCAGCACAAGCCCCAGAACGGCACCAATTAAGCGGCCGGTTGCTTCAATGATCCAGATCACCAGGCGCCATATCAACCAAAAAGGATACAAGAGCCAGTGGACACGTTTTTTATTATGTTCTGTCATTATTACCTCCAATATAATATACGATGATGTGGATAAAAAGTTGCAAATTGCGGCTCGCTCTTAACAAGTTTATTGGTGTCTGGTATAATTTTTCTCGCTTGAAAAACTGAATAACGAGAACTTATTCAGGCATTGGAGAGATAGCATAGTCCGGCCTAATGCGCGCGCCTGGAGAGCGCGTGTACCCTTTGGGTACCGTGGGTTCGAATCCCACTCTCTCCGCTAGAAAAAACACCGCCCTTTTATGGGGCGGTTTGTTGTTAAATGCTTGTACCAACGGGTATTGGCAGGTTTGAATCCCACTCCCTGCGGGAGCGCTTCGCAGCCCTCTCTGCTGGGATTTATAAATCGCTCAATATTCGTTGGGCGATTTTGGTTTTTATTAAAACTTAGAAAGTACCAATGGGTATTGGCAGGTTTGAATCTTATCCTCGAAATGAAAATCTTCCATCATTAAACTCGTAGGGGCTCGGCATGCCGAGCCTCTACACAATTATTAATTTTTTGATTTTAATTAGACAAGCATTGAGCTTATGAACCAGATTGTCTTCTGATAATTCGCGCAATGATCTTCCATCATGGCAACGACATCAAATAGATCATCTTCATCTGCAGTTGATCGAATTTCTTTGGCTTCTTTGTCCAGAGCTTTCAAATCTTCTAAAACGATGGAGAGCGCCTCTTTTACAGCAACCTTCTGAGTGGGAAGCTCTTTAACATCACTGATTTTCAAGAAATCTGCCAGTGAAGCAGCGGGGTATTCACCATGCATTCGGATAAGTTCGGCGATTGCATCCATATTCTCTGTGAACCCGTCGTAAAGTTCTTCAAGATATTCATGGACAGGTTTGAATTGCGCACCATAAACATTCCAGTGCAGGTTATGCAGCTTGATGTACATTACGCCAGTATCAGCCAGGTACTTGTTTAATTTTTCGAATAGATCTTTGTTCATGTGTTTTCTCCGTTTCAATTTGATTTATGTTTGAAAAAATAGTAAATCCTACATTAATATAATTTTACCGGCATCCTTGGTCTCTTTCTACTATTTCCCGGGAATTCTGATAAAAATATAACAATACTGACCTACCTAAATTATTTGACAGAGTTTTCCATATTCAATATAATTTAGTAGACCCTCGTCGAGCCGTTTTACCGAGGCGTTAACCGTTGCAGAAAAACTGGGAGCTGTCAACGGAAGCGACTTGACCTCAGGATAGTTTCTTTATTGTGTAAGCCTTTTTATTATTTAAAATCAAAAAACAACATTGCAGTGAGTTCACGAACTCATTGAATTCTCTCGCGTAAGCAGGAGGTCGTATGACCGCATTTGAAGGGATCATTCTAGTCTTGCTATCAGGATTTCTGATAACCTCCATTCTTGTTTTACTGGCAAGAAACTTAATCGTCATTATTACAGCAATAGGTTTGGGCAGCGTTGTCCTCTCAATCATATTTTTTGTTTTGGATGCGCCGTTTGCTGGCGCTTTTGAGCTGAGTGTTGGTGCTGGTCTGATCAGTGTTTTATTTATTATTGCAAATAGTGTCACAGAAAGCGCTGTTGATGAGGTTATCCAGGAATGAACCGATCACGTAAATTAATGATCATTTTCACGATTTTAATTATTGTTTCTGGCTGGGCTTTGTTCATGCTTTTGAACAAAAATCTGGATACAGAGGGAATGACAACAAGCTTTCAAGCCTGGTTTTGGGATCAACGCGGGTTGGATTTGATTGTACAGGTATTGCTGGTATTCTCAGGGGCTCTTGGAATTGCGGCAATATTGCCAATAGAGGACGAAGAAAATGAATGAGATTATGTTGTCTGATTGGATCATTTCTTTAGTTCATATTTGTGTCGTTCTTGTATTCTCAATTGGCTTATTGTGTTTTTTCCTTCGTAAACGCTTTATTAGACAGCTTGTTGGCTTGAAATTAATGCTGCAAAGCGTCAGCCTTGGTTTGTTATTTACAGGATGGCAAAGGGACGACATGTTTTTATCCCAATCTATGGTGATATCCGCCCTTGTTATTGAAGCCGTTGTGATTGGGCTGGCATTAACGATGATTATTCGGATTGCAAAACATTCTCAGGAAAAAGTATTCATTACCGAAGCTAAGTCTTTAGATTATTTGGAAAAATAATGGTAGATGGGTCTGTATTCTTAATTGCATTAATTTTTTCTTTGCCAATTTTAGTTGGCTTTGGCTTGGCATTTGTTGATGCTGTCATGAGAAAAAAGTTCTTGCTGTATTTAGCACTGAGTTTGTTGTTTAGCATATTTTGGGTATATCGATTTGGAGAATTAGAGATCATCACACCTTTGTCCTTCATGGTGGAGGAGATTTCAATCAGCATTAGTAATGCCTCGTTGTTGATATTTTTTGCATCATTGTTGTCTTTAATTGGCATGATCTTTTTACATGATGATGCTAAGCATCAGATTTCAGGGATTACTGCACTTTTGTTGTGCGTTTCTATCTCTTTTGGGTTTATTGCCTTTATCAGCGGTCAATTTATGATTCGTTATATTGCCCTGGATATTGTGGGCTTGATCGCGGCCTTAATGGTACTCAAATCGCTTAAGGATCAGGTGACTTTTAGAAGCTTTACACTCATTTTTGTTATTTTGCGTTTTGGTGATCTGAGCCTTTTAGCTTCAATATTATTGCTCAAGTCTTACACTGGCACATTGAATATTACAGATATGTTAAACACTGCCGTCACACTGCCACTGAATGTCCGGTTGTGGGTATTTGCTGGTTTCTTCCTTGCGGTGTTGGTCAAGACAGCGGTTTGGCCATTTGTCTTATGGATGCGTCACGCACACAAGGGGTCAAATGGCGCAACTTTTTGGGTTTCAGGAATGCTTATGCCTTCGCTGGGTTACTATTTGCTGTACCGGATCCAGCCCTTAATTGATTCAAGTGGACAAATAAAAACATTTGTTGTTTTGATAGGTGGGGGTTTGATTCTAATGACGTTATTGTTAGATTTTCTCGATCATCACAGCTTTGATTATTTTTCACTGATGGGCGGTTTATCGGGGAGCTTTCTATTTGCTGCATCTGCTTTTGGTCCGAAAGATCATCTCAAGTACTTAATTGCAGCGCTGCTTCTTTACCGTTTTATGTATTATTTGCAAGGTAAATTATTTTCTTCTGGTTTTAATAAATTTGTGACCCTGATGTTCTTAATTATCAATACGGCTTTTGTTGTTGTTAGCTCAGATCAACTGCCCCTGGCATTTATATTTGGTTGGGCTACATTTTCGCTTCTGGTTGCGGTTTGGGGTTTTCTGAGAGATCAGCGCTTAAGATTGGGTGATGTCCGAGTAAGAGTAATAAAGACGTATTTGGGGGATAAATCACTTCATTGGATTGAAAAAGGTGCACTTTGGATAAATAAAAATCTTGAGATTGCGATTTTTACTAATGGGATTTATACCTTGGGGCGCGCATTCAATGATTCGGCAAGATGGATAAATGAAAAGATTGAAATTGGTATTTTTACAAATGGATTTTATCGGTTGAGTGATGTCCTTGAGGGATCTGCAGGTTGGTTAAGCGACAAGGTTGAACAAGGAATGGAAAGGTTCTGGTCCTGGAGTGGCAATACTTTAATGAAAATTTCCGAAGGAACATTTGTAAAATTTGAGGTTGAACCTTCTCAAAAATCTGAAATCTTGCTGGATAACGCCCTCAATTCCCTTGATAAATATGAGCAAAATGTGCTTAGAAAAAACCTGCGCCTGGATTTGGTATGGATTCCTTTGTTTTTATTGATAATCTTTGTATTAATTCTCGTGGTGTAGAGAGGAAAAATGATGAGCTTTGACATTTTATTGCCGGGTATCACCCTTATTCCAATCTTAGGTGTTGTGATTTTGCTCTTGTGGCAAAGAGCGACAAAAAACCAGGCTGCAGTAATTGGGATTCTCAGTGAGGGTTTTGCGTTGTTCATCCCTATACTTTTATTACCTTCTATAAGAAATAAAGGTGAAATCATCTTCTCACTGAGATGGATTCCAAACATGAGCATTTCCTTCAGCCTGGCTTTAAATTGGCTCTCTCTGGTTTTCTTATTGACTGAGGTTTTAGTCACATTGGCAGCGATGATTTATTCCCTGGGGGAGGAGACTGGTGAAAAGAACAGCAATTATTATTATGCCTTATTGTTGTTGTTCAGTCTGGGTATGTCGGGTACAACGCTTGCCAATGATGTTTTTTTGTTTTATGTCTTTTGGGAATTGATGTTGATTGCATCTGTGTTATTGATCCTCCTATGGGGACATGGCGAGATTCGGTTCAAAGTAGCTTTGAAGTACTTCATCATTACACATTTAGGCTCTTTGATGGTCCTGGTATGTTTAGTGACTTTATACATTAATTTTGGCACTGCTAATTTGACTGAGCTAACACAACAGGCAAGTTCTTTGGCACAAAATGTTCAGGTATTTCTGACATTATTCTTCATTATTGGTTTCTCTGTTAAAATGGCGATTTTCCCATTACATATTTGGCTTCCAGACGCGCACACGGTTGCGCCTATGCCAGTGACGATCATCCTTGCAGCTGCAATGTTATCTATGGGCACCTATGGTATTTTGCGTTTTCCTTTCACCCTTTTCCCGGTGGAAACACTTCAAAACTTTGCTATCTGGATGATGATTGCCGGGTTGATTTCTGAAGTCTATGGGGCTTTAATGGCTTTGGCGGAAAAGGATGTTAAGCGAATTATTGCCTACAGTTCAGTCAGCCAGATGGGATATATCCTGTTTGGGTTAGGTACCCTTACTGCCAGCGGCATGCAAGGTTCAGTTATGCATGTTGTTTATCATGCAATTGTTAAAGCTTTGTTGTTTATGGTCGTCGGCATAGTCATATCCCTTGCACGCGAAAGAGATATTGAAAAAATATCTGGGCTTGGGAAAAAGTTTCCGGCGCTTTGTGTATGCGCGGCAATTGGAGTGTTGGGTATTTCAGGTATGCCCCCATTAGGGATATTCAATAGTGAATGGATGATCTTTGCAGGGGGTTTTGAGTCGAATATCTCAACTGCCTTAACAGTGATCACGCTAATTGGCTCAATTTTAACAGTGATCTACGCTTTAAGGTTTTTTGGAAGCATATTTTTTGGCGAGACAAAACCTGAAGGATTGGCAATTAAATCCCCTCGAGCTTTGATCATTCCAACCATTGCAGTAACAGCATTCTTAGTCATCGAAGGTTTGATGCCCGGGCCATTAATGGCGTGGACGATTAAAGGTTTAGCAGGCATCTTCGGGGGGGTGAATTAATGTCGGATAAAAGTTTAATGGTAATCCCGCTAGGGATATTGATTATTGGTGCATTCCTTTTATATGTTGTCAGCAGGACATTGAACTTAAAAAATCGTATAGAATCCCTTTTGACTGCATTGATATTGGTTGGATCCTCAATTGTGCTTCTCGTTCTTCATCAAAGGCTGCCAGTGCTTGCAGCAGACCCGAACAGCTACTTCGGCACGGAGTCATTTGGCGGAATTGTTTACAAACCTGACGCTTATGGTGTCTTTATTTTGATCATTGCAATTTTTATCAGCACATTGATCACCATATTTTCTGGTGAATATCTTTCAAAAGACCCCCGTTACCTGGTCTTTTATCCTTTAATCCTGATGACTTTGGCAGGGATGATGGGTATTTTCCTTTCAAAAAATTTGTTCAACCTGTTTCTTCTCACAGAATTAACGACCATTGCTGCCAGCGCGTTAATTGCCTTCCGCTTCCAAAGGGATATATCTATCAAAGCTGGCTTTAAATATCTGATCATGAGCAGCATTGGGACGATGATGATGCTTCTGGGTATTTACTTTGTGTATAGAAGCACCGGAGATATGCATTTATACCAACCTTTACCTTTAATTGATACCTTCACAAGAATAGGAGCTGCCTGTTTTCTATTGGGATTCAGCTTAAAGGCTGGTGTGGTACCGCTTCACACCTGGGTACCGGATGTTTACGGCCACGCCCCAAGTTCTGTGAGTGGATTGCTCGCGGGTGTTTTGTCGAAAAGCATGTTATTCATCATGCCGGTGATTTGTCTTCGTTTAGGGCTGACAAGTCGGGAGCTTGGTGTGTACTTGATTCTGTTTGGGTGCCTGAACATGCTAGTTGGGGCAGTGCGGATGCTCAGGCAGTCTTTGCTCAGGCGATTCTTATCTTTTTCTTCCATTGGCCAAACGGGCTACTTAATGTTTGGGCTTGGAATGGGTTTTTATTATGGGCTTGATCAAGCTTTTTCAGCAGGATTGTTTCTATTCTTGGTTATTGCGGGGATGAAATCTCTTGCTTTTCTTTGCGTGGGTATTTTTGAATATTATTATGGCACACAGGATATTATATTGCTTACAGGTATATCAAAAAAGTTACCTTTCCCAGCCGTTTGTTTCTCTATTGCACTGGCTGGTCTGGCGGGCATTCCTTTGTTGGCTGGATTCAATGGAAAATGGATGATTTTCTCAACAGCAATTACAGCAGGAGACAGATTGTCCATCATAGGGCTTGTGATTTTCGTGCTCAGTTCCGTAATCAGTCTGGGGGGATACCTTCCAATGATTGTAAAGATTTTTGATACAACTACTGATAATTTGAGGGCACCTGTCTTTCTTTCATCGAAAAAGCGAGTATCAAATTGGTTGTTGATCCCTGTAAGCATATTGTCATTTTTGGTCCTTATAATCGGTGTTTATCCAACGCCATGGATAAATTGGATTGAGCAGGTCATTAACTGGATGGTGATATAATGGCGCAATTAATTCTCAGCCCACCTATTGCTTTCATTCTATTTCTTGGTCTTTTGACATTAATTTATCTGTTTCTTCGGAAGCATTCTGTAAAAGGACCAGACCATCCTGACAAATACTTGCCTTACTCTGGCGGTCAGAAACTTCCACCCGTGGAGGTTCGATTATCCTACACAACTTATTTCAGGCTCGGTTTGTTATTTGGTGTGACTCATGTGGCTGTGCTTGTTTTGGCAACATTCCCGATGGGTATTGGTAATGCTGGTCTTGGATTGGTGTATTTACTTGGTTTTTCGATAAGCGCCCTTGTTTTAGCACAAAGAAAACCGGATTAGGAATTTGAGGTATAAGTCGATGTTGAACAACGTAATCCAGAAAGCCTATCGCTGGGCTCAAAAGAATTCGATCTGGGTAATTCATTTTAATACCGGCGGTTGTAATGGATGTGATATTGAGATTTTAGATTTATTAACACCCCGGTATGATGTTGAGCGTCTTGGAATTGTCGCCCAGGCTTCCCCCAGGCATGCGGATGTTTTATTATGCACAGGTCCTGTGACCAGGCAAACCAGGGATGGTTTGGTGCAAATATATTCGCAAATGCCTTCTCCAAAATATGTCGTTGCAATTGGCAGCTGCAGCAATACGGGCGGCGTTTTTGTAAACAGCGACACCGTCTTAGGTGGTGTGGATAAGGCTTTGCCAGTTGATATCTACATTCCAGGCTGCCCGGTAAGACCAGAAGCGATTATTGAAGGATTACTTCAATTGCGAGAAAAGATTTCTCAAAATGAAAAAATTTAACATATTAGATCTCTGTATAGAAATTGAAACGAAAACCAGCTTTCATTGTGAGGTCTATGATGGCATTCATGGAGACCATACCATTCTTATAAAGCCGAATCAATTAAAACCAGTGATCGATGTGATACTTGAGTCTTTTGAATATTGTCATCTTTCAGCTATTACCGTCCAGCAGCGAAATGATCAACCAGATGAAATTGAGGTTTTCTACAATTTTTGGAGTGGTTCCGGATTTTCTTTAATGCTCAAGCTTCCTGTTGAATCAGCAAAATTGCCATCAATAATCTCGACCATCCCGGGTGCGGATTTTTATGAGCGTGAAGCCGCGGAAATGTTTGGCATCGAATTCACGGGTCGAAATGAAACTCCTCCCCTATTACTGCCTGATGATTGGGACCAGGGACCACCATTTATTGCTAAGAAGGAGAAAAATGGATAAGATTTCAATTCCAATTGGACCGCAGCACCCGCTTTTAAAGGAACCTTTATCCATGATGGTTGATATTGCGGGCGAAAAGGTTCTTGGCGGATCTTTACGGTTAGGTTATGTCCATCGGGGTATTGAACGCCTGGCTCAGCAGAGAACCTATGTGCAAAATGTTCACTTGATAGAACGGATTTGCGGCATTTGTTCACATGTGCACACAACTGCCTATTGTTATGCCGTAGAGGCTTTGTTGGGGATTGAGATACCGCCACGAGCCCAGTATATTCGAGCGTTAATGTGTGAATTAGAGCGCATCCACAGTCATTTATTATGGCTGGGAATTCTCGCAAAACATATTGGTTTGGAAACTATTTTTATGCATACCTGGCATGATCGTGAAATGGCGCTGGATATTATGGAAGAAATTTCTGGAGGCAGAGTTTCCCATGCTGCCAATCAAATTGGCGGTGTCCGTTTTGATCTGGATGAAGAACACATCGACATGATCAGAGGAATTCTGAAAAAACTTCACTCACAGGTTGATGGTTTGGTGGATATTATCGAAACGGAGCCGGCAGCGATGGCAAGGACAAAAGGTGTTGCACCAATAAGTCCTGATATGATCAAAGCATATGGCGTTGTTGGTCCGGTTGCCCGCGCTTCAGGTGTTGATATTGACCTGCGCAGAGATGCACCATTACCACCGTACGATCAACTGGAGGTTAAGGTGGTTACCCATCCAGGTGGAGACGCATGGGCCAGGACGTTTGTCAGGGCAGAGGAAACAAGGGTGAGTTTAAATTTATGCGAAAAGATTCTTGAAGATCTACCTGAAGGTGATGTTAGCCTTCGCACACCCAGAAGGGTGCCAGAAGGTGAAGTGATAATCCGCGCTGAAGCACCTCGAGGCGAATTGTTTTATTATCTGCGGAGTGATGGCAGCGATAAACCTGCTCGGCTCAAAGTTCGCACGCCTACATTAGCAACATTGAGTTTGCTGCCAGTGCAATTGGCAGAAATCAATGTCGCGGACATCCCGGTTGTTCTTGCTGGGGTGGATCTTTGTATTGCATGTGCAGATCGATAAGGAAGCATTTTTGTGATTAAAAGTTTGTTCAATTTATTGGTTTTTCCAGGTTTTTTATTTTTGGTTATGTCTGGTTTAACTTTTGAGTGGTTAGATCGCAAGTTTCTGGCGCGGTTTCAACGCCGGGTTGGGCCTCCCTGGTACCAGCCTTTAGCTGATTTAATTAAATTATTCAGCAAAGAGGATTTGCTGCCTAAAAATGCAAACGACTTTTTAGCTGCTTTGCTTCCTTTAGTTTCCTTAGCGTCAGTTCTTACAGCTGGTTTATATGTCCCCATTGCAGGTTATAAAGCTTTTTCCTTTGAAGGCGATTTAATCGTCATTATATTTTTGATGAGTGTGCCGACATTGGCTTATTACCTTGCCGGCATAATTTCTCTGGGTATTTACAGCGTTTTGGGTGGTGGTCGTTCATTATTGCAATTCTTTTCCTATGAAGTCCCGTTGTTAATTGCCCTCAGCGGCCCTGCAATATTGGGCGGATCCTGGTCAGTTTCAACAATCATGGAAGCTCAGGTCAATTTGGGTCCATTTATTCTCTTTCAGCCGCTGGGGTTCATTCTGGCTGTGATTGGTTTGATTGGGAAATTAAAACGTGATCCATTTGATATCCCCAAAGCAAAGTCAGAGGTAGTAGGCGGATCACTGACGGAATTTTCAGGCCCAACATTAGGATTTTGGAATTTGGTAATGGATATTCAGGCAGTGATTGGTATCTTCTTGCTGATTGACCTGTATTTTGGTTGGACAAAAATGAGTCATCCTTCTCTAGCAATCATAATTTTTATTATAGAATGTCTCATTCTTGTTCTCATCCTGAGCGGAACCAGCGCTATTTTTGCAAGACTGAGAATTGACCAACTGGCGGGTTTGGGATGGCGGATATTGGTGCCTTTGGCGCTTCTGCAGCTTGGCCTTATTATTTTGATGGGAAATTAATATGGAAAAATTTAAGAAACGTTTGACGATACTTAATGCTGTAATCGAGGCATTGATTAAAGGTCCTGAAACTGTGAAGTATCCATTTGGGGATTTGGCGCTGCCAGAAGGTTATCGCGGAAAGATTGAGTTCGATCCTGATAAATGCAGTGGCTGCGGTTTATGCGTCAGGGATTGCCCGGCAGATGCATTACAACTTAATAAAAAATCTCGAGAGGAATATACACTCCTGTATTATCCGGCTCGTTGTGCTTACTGTGGTCAGTGTGAAGACAGCTGCCATCATGGCGCGATATCACATTCAAATAATTTAGTGGGAGCAACCACTCATAAGGATGATTGGGTTCTGGTGTTTAAAGAAAGTAAAGCTTCACAAGAATAGTTTTCTCTTAAAACAATGCACCCACTATCCATTAACACGGTGGGTGCTTTAGATATAAGAAGATTTATTGTTTATGGTCGATTGCCTCTTCCACTACCGTTGCGGGACGAGCTGCCTGTCACGACAGAATCATAATCAGGCTGACTCATGTACTGCGGTTCGTAAATTTCACCGGTTTGCCGTTCCAGGGTGCTGGTAAAGGCGCGCAAGTGGTTCTCTGATCCTCGTAATAGGTTTTGATAGACCCTGCGGATTTCTGCGTTTTGAGTTAATTCAAGATTTTCCTGCAAGTCAAGGATATCGATTTCTTCAATAGCAGCGCCGACCTTCAATGAATCTCCCAGAGATTGTGCGCCAACTGCCATTAAATCATCATATAGGTTTTGCAAATCCTCATTGACGAAGACGCCGGTCGGGGATGTGTCTGCTGGATCTTCAATGTCAAACATGTCGAGCAGATTCTTAAATGAATCCATATGGGTTTGTTCGCTGCCGGCAATATTCAGGAAGGTGTTCAATCCCCATAAATCATAAAGACCAAGATAAACATCTTTTGCCAATTTTTCCTCTTCTCGCATATAAATCAGTCCGGCGACTTCATCATCAGTCAATCCACTTGGCAGGTTGACCTGTTCAGTACTTGCTTGATCTAAGGTTTCCGCAATCTGATCCTCTTCCAGATCATCCGTTTCAACAACCTCCAGGGTTTCGATTGCTTCTTCAGCCAGGACTTCGGGTTCTTCATCTGAGATCGCTTCGTCTTCTACCTGGGGAATCTTGCTTGCGTCATCTTGATCAGCCAATGTGCATGCACCAAGTAAAAAGATGGATGCAAGAAGCACGGCTATTATTTTTATTTTGTGATTATTAATATTTTTCATTTGTTCTCCAATTTGTACAACTAGATTTTCATCTATGATTGTTTCTTTTATCCTTATTATTATGCAATAGACTTATGAAAAAATTGTGAAGATGCTGTAAAGAAAGGATAAGTTTTTTAATTGGGTTCAATGGATGCCTTGGTGGGTGCGGATTCGAAATTATGTAGTGATTTGAGCATGGTTTCATGGTAATATCTCATAAGGTCAAAGTGAAAATTCACGTCATTTGAAATTTCTGTTTTGAATGTGAGGTATTTTGTCCCATAAGAAAGCTGTTAAGAAAAAATTTATTGTGAAGTTGATTTTGCTAGGCTTCGTTATCTTCTTCGTATTTGCTGTTGTGCAAATTTTAGATTACAGCTTAGTTCGCACTGCAATAATCACAGACACTTCAGAAGAAGGTAGTGTTGTGTGGCAAATCGACATGGTCAGGGTCGATCGAAATTTTACTGCGATTACTGGCTGGGCTTT
Source organism: Anaerolineaceae bacterium (assembly GCA_016841525.1). GTDB lineage: Bacteria > Chloroflexota > Anaerolineae > Anaerolineales > Anaerolineaceae > Brevifilum. The sequence goes on along the minus strand of JAENYZ010000001.1, from coordinate 950,194 downwards.
CATTCCAGGGCAAGCTCCCTCCGACATGGCGATTAAAGTGGTCCTGCAAAACACTGAAACGAAAGAATCCTTTGAATTACCGACAACACTGACCGTAAGAGACGATATTAACGATCAATATGCGGATGACATTGATTATTCAAAAACCGGCTTTTTATCCAGGGTGAATAATCAGTTTCTTGATTTAGAAGAGACATCTTATGACATTTACATCGAATTCATCAGCCGGAGTCAGCCTGTCTTTATCAAAACGGATCAGGTTGTGAGGAAGCCTTAAGGAGTTCAGTTCTTGAAAAAACTTTCAATAAAGAAATTGTTCAAAAAAAAGAACTTGCCGCTCCTCGTTTTGGGGCTTGGCATGCTTTTGGTCCACCTACTTGCACCCATCCCGATAGCGGATGATGTCTTCTTTAAAGGGAATCCTGCCGGGATTTTTGATTGGGCTTTTTATAAGGGGCGTTATATTGAGTGGAGTTCAAGGCTGATCCTGGAATTTTTTGTCGTTGCCTTTCTGAAACTGCCCTCCATCATCTGGCGAGTTCTGAACTCGGGGGTGTTGGTTTTGCTGGGCGTGGCTCTGTCTGAACTTTTCGTCGAAAAAAATCAGAAAGTTTTCAACTGGTTTATTGTTTTCCTTTTGTTTCTTTTCCCATTACGAGAAATGCTTTCAGCAGGTTGGGTCACAATATCGATCAATTATATTTGGCCGCTTACCTTTGGGCTGCTGGCTTTGATTGTGGTCAAAAAGATCATTTTGGATAAAAAGATTTGGGTAATTGAATATTTCCTGTCGGGTTTACTTTTGATATTTGCAGTCAACCAGGAAATTATGGCTGTCATTTTGGGAATTGTGTTCTTGGTTTCTGCTGTTTACCTCATTCTGAATAAACGATTCCATTGGTTTATCGTGCTAGGCTTTGTTTTATGTCTCGGCAGTATTATATTTACCCTGACAGCGCCAGGAAATCATCTGAGGCAGCAGGCTGAGATAAGATGGTTTATTGATTTTAATTACATTTCTTTTGTGGAAAAATTGGAGATTGGCATCTCATCGACGCTGGCACATTATGTTTTTAACTTCAATTTCCTCTTCTTCATATTCAGCTCATTATTGGCCATCGCGAATTTTTCAAAGTACAAAGATCTTTTATACAGAGTCTTTGCGTTGATCCCTCTTGTTATGTCCATGGTATTTGGGAATGGTTTTTATATGATTGTGGATCGTCTCTTTCCGCATCTGGCAACAATCGACACAGAAATTACCCAATTTGGACTGATCACCCTGGGGAACTTCACAAGAATTCAGTCGTATATTCCTTTGTTCTTGCTGCTGATGACAGCCTTTGTCATTTTGATTTTGATCTACATAAATTTTGGGAATACCTGGAAAAGCACCATTGCTCTCGGCGTCTTAATCTTGGGGCTGATTTCAAGGCTCATTCTGGCATTCTCTCCGACAATTTGGTCAAGCGGTATTCGAACACATTTTTTGATGATCACATCAATTATCATCTGCAGTATTATGATTTTCCAGGACTTGGCAAAACGTAAGTCGGGTCAATTTATTGATAACCTTTTAATAGCTGCAGGTTTTATTGCGGGATTCTCTTATCTTAATTTATTAATGTCTTTGTAAGTATTCCTAAAGTTTAGTTTAAAACTTAGCTTTTCGAGTTAAGTCCTAATTTTCAACCATTTATGCAGGTATTAATATAAACTTGTTTCAGGTTCTTGGAAGTTAAAGGATAACTAAAGATTTTCAAAATAGGGTGGCCATTCACAATTGGGGGCTTTGTTCACTAATTTATAAAAAACTTCTCCTTCGAAAATTCCTGAATAATGGCATAAAACTTGCTGCATACAGTGCGAGGAATGTCATCATGGAAAATGAGATGGATAAAACTGAAATTGAAAAGGGTGCCGAAGAAACAGTTGGCGCAGAAAAGTCTGATTTAGAAACGCCTGCTATAGAAAATTTTGAAGCAAAAACGCCTGCCGTTGAAATTTTTAACACAGGAAATGTTAGCTTTGATGCTGAAGAAGTAGAACCACCAGAAAAAGAAAAGGGTGTAAAATCGAGGTTTGCCCTTCTTGCTGGCCTTGGAATTTTGATTTTTGCATTGAGTTTCCTGTATGGTATGCGCTTCTTTCAGCCAGATATTGACTCAAAGCAGCCTGATATTCATGCAAAGCAGCCCAATATTGATTCAAAGCAGCTCGATGCCAACCCGCCCCCTTATGGCTGGGAAGTTACTGAGGATTTAGGCGTTGGCGATGTGCCAGGCGGACCGACCGCACAGCGTTTTGTTGTGGAACACGATAACGGCTGGGAAGTGCTGGCGTATTGTCTTGAGCCGGATGAACCACCTCCTCCCATCGGTGCTGTATGTGACCTGGTGGAAGGCGATACTTTTTGGTGCGGCGATGAATATCAACTGCTTCGTCGATATAAAATCGTGCAAACGCCTCCGCCGCCAGCCCAGACGAACACAGCGACTTCTGCTGCAACCCAGATATCAACATCAACGCCGACTGCTACGGCAACAAACACGCCGACATTCACGCCGACTGCAACGAATACATCAACGCCAACGCCAACGAATACCCCGTCAAGCACGCCCACGTCCACAGCGACCAGTACCCCTAGAAACACAGCTGTCCCCAATCAGGCGTTCACAGCGACACCCCGACCGAAAATGGGCGGTGATGGCAATCTCAGCAGCGGTGATATCCTGCGATTGGCCATGGGAATTGGCTTGATAAGCATCAGCAGCGTCCTGGCAGCAATTGAGGGAAAACGGTATCTGACAAAAAGAGCCAAGAAATAATATTTATTCTTTATCTCAGATAAATCAAGGCCCTTTTAACCAGGGAACAAGCATCGGGCACAAGTCCAGGAAATGGATGAATACAGAACTGGTTTCTTTACTTCTTAAAAATCGTTGGCAGAAGTACTTTATAGTTTTCTGCCTTTTTACTGGGATTGGCTTATTGTTTTCAGTCAGGCATCTTTTCCCGGTTTTTCTTGATTTAATCGAGTATGAAATGAGACAAAAGAATGAAATTGTAATGCAGCCTGAGCTTATCTCTGTGAGAGCAGACGAAGTTGAATCGTCTGAATTCATGTATTATTTTCCGCTTGTCTTTCAAAAGGAGGAAACCCGGGTACAAATCCCGAAAGAAGAACCTCAGATCGCAGAACCTCTGAAGGAAGATCCCCAAAATCAAAACCATGTTGATACTGCCGGGGAGGATAATTTTATTCCGGTTGATTTTGAGCAAGGGGCAAGACCAATAACGATTGTTGTTGACCCAAAAAAATCACAAAATACCGTCAAGAATCCCGTGAAAATCAAATTTTTGCCGGGTGATCACTGCATCTTTGGCGATGGGTATGCCTGTGTCTCTGAATTTTCCTCTCCAACGGGCCACAAAATCATTTTTGTGAGTGTGCACTCTGGGATGGGGGGAGAAGCGGATGCATTACGTGATTTGTTTGAGGGTACGGGAATCAACCGGGCTTTATACAATAAAGACGAGGTACTGCATAATTTGAAAACCTTGAAGGGGTCAGAAATCCGGGTCAAACAAGGAGATCTGAAGATAACAGGCTTGGCTTTGCAGGCAGTCGCGAGAATTTCTCCGGAAGATTATTCAACTTACACAAAGTTATCAGCCCAAGAAGCGGTTGATTTTGCCAATCGGCAGCTGTCACTTGACCCAGAATTGTTCAACCAAGATTTGCTGATCATTGAGACTTGTGGTTGGCGGCTGCAGGATGAAGGACAGGTTGAAGGATTAGAGAATACATCAAGTTCGGTATACCTGGGATTTGTTCATTTTGTGGGAAATTGATCCATAATTTATCTGTTCTGTTGGTTAATGATCCTCGGTTTTATCACACCTGATCGATGGGAATATAGACATCCATATATTGAATGCCGTCGTGCTCGTAGACTTCCTCAAAACAGATTCGGTTCTCACAGGATTTCATCTCAAGCTTGTTTTCCTTGATATGGGCGAGCAGAGTTTTGTATGCATTGGGAATTAAATCGAAGGCATCTCTGAATGGATCGGTGATTGTTATCACAGCATAAGTGTCCTTATCCTGCCATGCGATCTCTGCACCGCCGCAGTGGGGCGTGAAGTCTTCCGGGATGATATAGGCTGAAACATAACCGCGTAAGCCGTAAACATTGACCTGTTCGCTGGAAAGATGGGGAAAATCCCAGCCGATCATCCTGGGTTTGTAACCCGGGTAATCCAGCAAACCGCTTTCCGGCAGCCACTTTTCCATATGATTGATGGAATCATTTTCTGGCTCAGGACTGATGACAACATAACGCGCCATGCGAATTCTATCGACGGTTTCTATTCGAATCTCTGAATAGGCATCCCTTTTTCTGGTTAGATCCTCCCTTAGCAGCTTCTCCAGCGAGATGTTGAATAGATCGGATAGCTTAAAGATTTTTTCCATCTCTGGATAGGCTGCGTCAGATTCCCATTTGGAGATGGACTGCCGTGATACAGCCATTTTTTCTGCAAGGTCTTCCTGGGTCAGGTTTTTTAGTTTGCGCAGGTATTGAAGGTTTTTCCCGAAGCTCATGATATATTTCTCCTTTGTCTACTGATATTCTATAATATAACATGCGGTCTTATAACATTCCACCAAGCCATTTTTTCGATTACTATTAAATGCGCAACTCAAAGTTGACATTGGTATCATGGAGAAAGCCCCATTTTGTATGAGAAGTTGGAGGGTAAGAAACCCCCACTTAATTCGCGATTAAAGCTGATGAAAAGTTTCTGATTAGTCTTGACCTTTGAAATAAAAACTTATATAAAAGATATTATAGGACGCTGTTGAGGTAATAAATTGATTAAGAAAGGTTATTATGAAAAAAACAGCTCGTATCATAGGGTTAATTATGATCTCAGTCATTGCTGGGGGTCTTCTATTTATCATGGTTGGAGGTATTTTCGAAGGAGCGCCAATATCCACTGATGCTGAAACGCTTGGTATGGCAATACTCAGTTTGCTTACCATTATCAGTGTTATCACGGCATGGGTTAAAGTGAGGATTGGCTTATGGTTTGTGCTAGGGGCGGGGATCCTGTTCGTCATCTTTGCCTTGGTGACTGCTGGCAGCAACCGTTTGTTGCCAGTGATGACTGTCGGTGGGCCATTGATCATTGGTGGGCTGCTTATTTTGTGGGGTAGGCGTCAGAAATAGCCAGTAATGAAATAATGATCTTTATTGGCTTTCTTGGTTGATCTATTTAGATAGGCGTGAATCAACTTTTTTCCGCCTTGATCAGCATATCTCATTTCATTTGCCGCTTAATTTGCCAGAGAGTCAGGCCAAAGAGAATCAAATTCACAACCCAGATTGATGCCAAACCCAGAAAAGCTGTTTGTTTTTCCACCGATTTCATCAGGCTCATCAAGAATAGGTTTGCCAGCTGTCCGCTAGGGACCCAGTTTATGATGGTATCCAAAATTCCTGGTAATTCAGCAGTCAGGATTAAAATAATGAATGGGGGAGCAATCGCTAAAAGCCCAAAAAACCACATTGTAATCGTAGCCTGTTGATAATTCCCAAAGAGGAGGCCAATCAATAAACCCGTTAGCACTGCTAAGATGATCCCACTGAAAACCGTCACAATCAAAAGGGGCCAATGGGCAATAATTTTCATATTCATCGATATGACAATGGAAACAGCAATTGCAGCATAAAAGATACCGACCAGACCTTTTCCAATAACAAGTTCAGTTAAAGTGGCAGGGGATACCAGTAAAGCATCCAGTGTATGGGTTTCCTTTTCAGTGATGATTAGCTGTGGCACCAGGATGAGGGTGATGGTCATGACGGCGTTTATCAATTGTAAAATGAACATTACTTGTAATCCGCGTGTGTCTTCATCCGGATAAACCTGATCATCAACGATGGTGATATCAATTGGGCTGCCTGTCAGTTCATTGATTTTATTTTCGAAATGCTCTTCCAATTGGCTTGCATCCTCTGGTTCTGTCCAGTGAGTAACGTAAGCATCAATATTGATTTTCTCTTTTGTAGCGACTCTTACTGAAAAATCTTCTGGCAGTACCAAGCCAATGATACTGCTCCGTCCACTCGCAATTTCATCACGAAGATCAGGAACGCTTTTTACTGAAAAGGCACTGGTATCTGGCAGGTGGGTCAAACCATTTGCTATAGCAGTGGGTTCTAGTCCATAAATTACTGCCAGAGGCGTGCTTTCATTTTTTAAAATGATTGGTAATAATTGTGAAGGCAAGATTAGGAGAAATACACCAATGATAACGCCTAATATCATTCGATCTTTGAGTGCAAGACTAATATCTTTTTGCGCAATGGCAAAGATCATGTTAAGATGTCTGGATTTTCTCGCTGCCATTTCAGGCTCCTTTTATAGTTTTCTTTTTAATAACCCATAAGGTGATACCAAATAGAATTAAGGTTAGAGAAACTAAATAAATTATTTCCATTTTGTAGGTATTTATGGGAGGATTGAGTGTAAATCCAGTTCGAAGAAGTCGGGCTAAGGCGACGGTTGGCCACCAATCTAAAACATTCATCAAACCTTCAGGTAATATACGCACGATTGAAAAGAACATCGGCAGCATGATTGGAATGAACATAACCCATACCCAAATCTGGATCTGTTGTTTGTTCTCGAGCAGTGTTCCTAAAAGTATTCCAGGTGTGATGATTACAAGCATCCCGATGAACAAAGCTGCCAATGTTAACCCCCAATGTATGATTAGAGGTCCAACAAAAATTAATCCGATAGCGGTTGTAAGCATTGTATAAAAAAGAACTGCCAGTGTCTTTCCAAGAATAAAATGTCCCAGCGTTGCAGGTGACACAACAATAGCCTGGAGGGTTTGGGAATCCTTTTCCTCGACGATTAATTGAGGTGCCATTGAGAGTCCCATGATGGTTAATTGCAGCAATAGACCTATGCTGGCAATAAAAGTTTTGCCAAAAGCATAATTTTCCATTACGGGATAAACGATTATCATATCATCATAAAATTCAATAGAGATTTCCCATAAGTTTCCTAAAGTCATTTCTGCAGAGGATTTGATATCTTCTATTTGGGAAGATTTCATCCAATATGGATAATATCCTTGAAGGATAAGCGGCGAATTTGCTGTTGGATTTAGCGGGTCTTCTTCGAGCAGAAGACCAATGACAGGCGTTTCCATATCCCTCAGAACATATAGGAAATTTTGTTCTATCTTTTCCACGCGGTAGTTGAAATCTTTAATACCTGTTGTATCTTCAAATGAAATGTAATCATATGGGTCAAAAATAACCATCAGAGGCAATTCATCTCCCCTGGTGAGGTCCGGTAAGTAAGTGTAGAAAACGACCAAGAACAAGGCGGTGATGACAGCTGTGATGATAACCTTGTTTTTCCATCCCTCCAAAATATCTTTCCAGGCGATTGCCAGAACAATTCTTATATTTCGAAATTTTTTATTCATCGTAACACACTGCTTTCCATACTATGCCCAGTTAATTCGATATAGGCATCTTCCAATGTGGGGCCAAAATTTTCCTTCAATTTTAAGGGAGTATCAAGCGCGATGACCCTTCCATGGTTGATGATCGCTACCCGGTCACAGAGGCGGTCTGCTTCCTCCATGTAATGGGTTGTCAGGAAAATGGTTCTGCCTTCCAGAGCAAGCTGAGATATGAGCTGGCGAATTTGAAGTGCGATCACCGGGTCAAGGCCACGGGTGGGTTCGTCCATGAACAGGATCTCTGGCTCATGCAGCAAAGCCCTTGCAATCAATAAGCGTTGTTTCATGCCGTTAGAATAATTTTTCAACTTTTCATTCGCCCTGTCCTTGAGGCCAACCTGGTCCAGTACCTGGTCAACCCTTGCCTGTTTGACACCATAGAGCTGGCGCATAAAGTTCAGGTTATCTTTGGCAGAAAGCCTTTCGTATAGGTTTTGAAACTCGAAAATAACACCAATTTTTGGTTTTAAGCACTCTCGCTCTGAATGGATGTCAAAACCTGCAACTGTTGCCTGACCCGAGCTGGGCAGCAGCTGTCCTGTCAGCATACGAATGGTGGTTGTCTTTCCGGCTCCATTAGGACCAAGGAAGCCAAATACCTCTCCAGAATTGACTGAGAAACTGATTCCATCTACTGCGGTCAGGTCAGCAAACTTTTTTGTTAAATTAGTGGTTGTAATGGCTTTCATCAATTTTACTCCTTATTCCTGGGTCTTATTTATTTTCTTTCTGTTGGCCTAGTATCATGCCAAGGATCATTCCTATGGTGAAGAAAACGATAAGAAATATGATCTGCTCTGTGATGATGAAGATGGTGAACCCTAGGATCATGCCAATAAGGCTGCCCAGGATTGGATAGAGGATTGTTGGGGAGGAATTTTTGTTCATGGTTTTCCTTTCAATAAGATTTTTTCTATCTCAAGTATATTAAATTGAAGGTAGCAAATCAATAAAAAAACGCCAGAAGGCTCTCTGGCGATATAAAAGGTGAAAATTGAGGGTTGAATGGCCCCTTAATAATCAAGCATATCTCGTAATTCTGCAGCTGAATTTTTGCTTAATGGGATTTCTGTGTGATCCTTGTCAATTAACCTGAGGCTGAAACTGTTTTTGCTATAGGGGATAACCTCCTGAACATGCTGGAGGTTCACTAAAAAAGAGCGATGTGCCCGAAAAAAACCTGAACGCTTTAAACGCTCTTCCAGATCCTGAAGGGTGTATTGCGAATCCAATTTTCCATCCCTGGTGATCAGGAGGGTACGACCTTCAAATGCCTCTGCATAGAGAATATCACTCGGGTTGAGTAAGGCGACTTTCCCTTCAAGTTTTACAGGAATTTTAAATGGAAGGTTGGACGGCTGAGGTTCGTCTCCTTCAAGGATTTGCTCGATTCGCCCTTGCTTGAAAAAATAAATCCGGGAACATAGATCTCCAAGGTTTGCCGCATCTTCATCCAGGATCATTATCGACTTTCCTTGATCGGATTCTTGGCGAATAAGTTGTTTGATCAGGTTGAGGGAATCTTCATCGCACCTTGCAAAGGGATATCCTAATATCAAAATTGATGGTTGATGAAGAAGCGCCCTTCCAAAAGCAAGGCGTCTTGCTAACCCCGATGGTAACTGGTTGACCTTTCCTTTGGGTTGATCTGCAAGACCTATGGTTTCCAGGATTTCTGAAACCCTTCTATTAGATAACCCATATAATCGTGCAAAGAACTGCAGATTTTTTTCGACGGATAGATGCGGGTAAAGACCATCGTCCTGGAAAAGCACACCCATCGTTTTATCCAGGTTTTTTTGATCTTTTGCAGGAATCTTGCCTTCAATTGTGATCTCACCGGATGATGGTGATGCTTTTCCAAGTAAAATTTCTAACAAAATATCAAGGCCGCTGTCCGCCGGTCCAACAACGGCAATAATTTCACCAGGATTGGCATATATATCCTCTAAATCTAGTATCGTACGACCATTGATGATCTTAGAGAGGTTTCTGATCTGGATCATGGATATCCTTTTTCATACTTTGGTTGATTTTTATCGATAATTATCGTGATTAAGAGATTTGATCTGAAATGAAGAATAGAGATTTATAAATTGTAATAGTAAACTGCTGATCTGTGAACATTTATTAAGGTCAATAAGAACCAGGCTTATTAATGAAACTCAAGGGAAATACAAAAGGATACCAATTGTTAAATGAGTATCCAGCCGACTTTTTTGAATCATACATGACCCATATTCCGTAGATTATCTATTGCTATATCTATTTTTATTTTATATACTGTAAATAAGTTCTATTAATGCGACCTGATGAAAGGAAATCGGTATGGCACAAATTAACCAATCCCAAATTAAGAAGATTCTCTCTGATATCTTGGATGACGAAGAAAAATTGTTGTCCATCGGCGTCATGAAAAAAGTTCCTTCAACCTCATGGCTGCTGCTCAGCCGAGGAATGGCCTGGATTTTAGCCTCAAAATTTTATGTTGGCGTAACAGACCAACGCCTGATCATTTTTCCTGAATCAAGTAAAAGCCATGAGTCTGTGATTTTTGCTGATTTTGATGAGGTTGACTTCTCCACAGACCCGTTGAACAACACAATCCTGGATATCCAAAAGACCTATCGAGGTGAGCCCTTAAAGTTACGCTTCAAGTCTGGTTTTGAGCTCGAAGGTATGGATCAATTTGACTTTATCGCGGCTGTAAAACTGGGTAAAAAATCCCAGGTAGAAAGCGAATCTGTCTGAACACTTTCCTTTTACTTGCATAGTATTTAAAGACAAATGTAACTAAGTCCAATTGCTTCCTTTGCAGTAGAACAATTGAAAAGTATTGTATTCTTGATGATGAATGAGATCGTTTAGTTATGTATATAAAACCGGAGAAGGAGTAGATAGTGAAATATATCGAAAATAAGAAGGGGAATCAATATATCATTTTGATTGGATTTATTATTCTATTCTCTTTGCTATCCAGTTGCAGCATTAGCGATCGTTTCACTGACGCAAATGCCATTGTAGAAAATTCAATGATGGTTCAACCGGGATCAGGTATCTTTGAATCACTAAAAGACAGTGAATCCTTTGATCCGCTTTATGATGGACTATGGGTCAATAAGACCGGGAGATGCCGTGAGAGTAAAGTAAATGATGGTGAAGTTATGTGCCCTGTAAAAGGAATCTATGAAGATATAGAGGGCTGGGTTTTTGAATATGCCCTGATTAAATTTGAGGATTATTTGCCTTGGCCTGAGGAATAATTATTAGAGTGATCGGCGATTGGAATCTGACGACTATCTCAAGTATCTCAGGCGGTGGAAGGAAAACGCAACGATAATTTTCGCGACTTGTTTCGCAATCTGTATACGGTTTAAGTTTTATCCACTTAGATCAGGTTGTTAGGATAATCACCCTGGATAATCTATCACAGAATTAACGGCAGCCAAATTTTATAATTAAATTCATCTGCGCCGATATCATAAGGTGTAAGACCTGATCCGACCGGTCGGAAATCCCCATCGATATCTTGATTGAAATCACATGCTGAAGCTTCGTCAATCGCACCTGATCCAGGCAGCAGGTGGAAATCCCCATTGTCAACATCCACCAATTTTGGATCTGCATAAATTGGATTTGTTCCCGGATTACTATTTGAAGGATTGTTGTAAAAGAGGTTATTGACAATATTGGAAGTAACATTGGTTGGGTATAAATAGATCGGGTCAGACAACGCTGTAAATATGTTGCTGAAAATTCCAACAGAAGAATATTGGCCTACTTCAACACCAAGATTAGCTGCAGCGAAAGTATTGAAGTAAATGTCCACGTCATTGTAACCACTAATATCATCTGAATGAAGATAGATATTACTCGAACCACCGCCACGGGATGCAGTGGTTAAGATCTCTCTTCCAAGGAAGTTGTTGAAAATATCCGCCTGTAAATATCCTGCAAGCTCAATGTTATAAATTATTGTGTTGTTCCACCACTTATTCTTAAATATGCTGCCGTCCGTGTTATAACCGATATATGTGACTGCTCTTCCCCAGTCATTGTTGAATGTATTCCCTTCTATAGAATAACCAGTAGTATTTGAGATATACAGAGATGACCCCCTTATATCATTGCTTTTATTGAGAGAGTTTTGATACTCAAATGTATTATTGGTGACCTGGACGTTGTTACTGGCAGTGACTGCTAAACCTGCCCCTGCATTGCCAGAACTATTTTCTGTGCTGATTTCATTCCCATAGAACAGGTTACGGTCAAATTCAACCGCATGGGGGCCGCCCGAATTAATTACAAATGCCCCACCGCCGCCGCCTATACCTGTTTCGGTTGCTTGGTTGAATTTAAATGTGTTGTCCTCAGCTTTCACAAAATTAACATTATCTGCAAAGAGACCCCCGCCTAATCCATCGGTACTGCCTGCTTCATTGGCCCACAGTTCATTATTGATCAAGGTCAATTTTTCCAGATTGGAAGCGTGGATACCCGCACCGCAGCCACTATATCCATAACAGGAAGGACCCATGCCGGTGCCGATGCCCCGCATGATGGTAAATCCTTCAATATGGACTTCTTCACTTCCGGTCCCATATATCCCGACCACCCGCTTTGACAGTTCAGCATCGAGGAAAGAACTCCGTTCATCTGGGGAGCAAATATAAGGGGTTGTTGCATCAAACTCACAGCTTCCCCAAAGGGTAAGGTTCTTATTAATAATAATAAAGTCATCCCCCATTATCGTTGGGGTATAGACACCGCTGTGAACAATAAGGATATCGCCTGGATCGGCCTTATAAATTGCATAATTAAGATCACACGGTTCTAATATTGTGCAGAATTCGCTTGTTGTGGAACCATTGGGAACGACAAAAAGGTAGCTCATTCGCGGTTCTGCTTTAACTTCACCTCCGGTTGTCAGTAAAAAACTAAGGAGTATTAGGATTGCAATGGACAGTCGATTTTTTTTCATCATATTCCTCCGATGCAAATTGATGATTGGCTTGCTTTATTAGATATCAAGTTCCGCCATGTAAATAATTATGTGATCTTGAGTAATTTATTCTTTCTCTGATAAGGCTCGGAAATAACATATGTGGTATTGCGTTGGTTTTCAAAGAATTGATTTATTTGGGATAATATTTATCCAAATGTTTTGATAAGGTGAGTAGACTATTATGCTGCGATGAGGGTATGGGGTAATTGCTTTTATTATATAATAAAATTTGGAAATTTAGTAAATTAAATTTCTTTTTGAGAATGTTAAAGGGATCAGGGATGCAAATATAGGGTCAGCTCGATAGAACCAGCAAGAAGGCAAAGAAAAAGGACTGTAAGTTTTACCTCATCTGAAGTTCATAAGGGGATGGGCCTTGCTCAATGATACCCTCTTGTCTGCAGTGCAATAGATGTAAATAAATTCCTGGATTACGCAAGGGTGACCCTTGTTAAACGAGATGGTGAAAATCAAATCACAACTGCAAAATGGATATTTCTCATACGCTAATAAGCATTTGGGATAAATGGGATTTTTGAAAATTACTAATTCACGATGGCCGAAATATCCCTTATAAATAGGGACACATAAACAAACAACCCCCACATATAGTGTAATTTAGGGCAGTGTGTGGTGACCAGGGGGAGTGCGGATGGAAAGGACTCAAAATCCTTGGATATTTTACAAAATCTTAAGTGTTGTAATTCTTATTACGGTTCGTATATATGAGCAGCTAATTGTAATAAATTTCGTTCCTCAGGAAATCATTATTTTGATTTTTCCACTATGAGCAAGTATTTCACAACGGAAGCCGCACCTAATTTTCGAAATGCTGGCGTAGCGATAGGAATTACTGACAGGATTTCTCCTTCGAGTCGATTTAAATAATTCTCCAACTTTTCTTGAGCATTATCTTCATTAATTTCCATGCGATGAACCTGGTATTTCATGATGCCTCCTATTGATATTTTCAAGGTTGATTATTGTCCAATATCCTTAAATACTTTTAATCGTCTTGTAGAGTTATTATATATTGTAATTCTTGGATATCATTTCAAAACGACAACAATCTGATACGAACTTTGTTAAGTATATTTTCATTGTATATTGTTAGGAGTGAGGGGCCTTCAGTTATCAGTATTATAAACAAAACAGCTTGGCAGGTGCTGTAACATCAAACCAAGCCTGACCAAACTACTGAGTAGACAGCGGTTCAGCTAACAAGATTATTGCACCATCTGAACGCTCTTTTTTCCAAGACAGAGAGCATATTTTTATACCTTAATTAAACCAATGGCTTATCACGAAATTGCATTTTGGGGATAACAAAAATACCCCCAGATGCGGGTGTAACTCTGTGATAAACCAATATATATTGTGAAATGAGCGTGGGGAGGCTCGACATTGCCCCTGATAATCCCCGAAGCGGAGCGGAGTGGGACAGTGGGGGACTCCCAGCCACTATGTCTTTTAAATATGGAAATATGAGCGTGGGGAGGCACGAATTCCCAACCAATTGCTTAAAAGGCATAACCAGAGTCTGAAAAGAGCAGAAAATCCCTTCGTAAGGGGGATTTTCAGGGATAAAATGGCCAATTTTCATGTCCATTGTGTCCATAAATTACAGGGTTTCCATGCTAACTGCACCCAAATTGCACCCAATAATGAGCTAGGGAAGACAAACCTATATTTTAACTAGCTATAATCACTTAAAAAGCCCACCTTTTAGAGTAATGCTTAAATATTGCGAAAATATTAGGTGTAATTCTAAATGATGACCTGGCTCCAAATACTATCACAGTATCTGGATCAGTTTTTGGGGGTCAGGTCAGGTGGGGCAGTTTCTGCTTATTTGAACCATGAAAAGCTCACTTCGAAAATATTCCATAAGCAATCAAAACCTCCCAGGGTTGCTTAGTCTAAGTCCTTGATCCTCAAATTTACACCCTGCCAGTTGATCACCCCTGGCGTACCTATGGAAAAAAATTGAATGGAAAACCTGTGCTTGTCTCTGACCTTTAGGACATTTCTATCTGACTAGCTATATGACGTTTCTACTTAGCCTTGACATAAAATGAACTTAAGTACAGTCTGGGCAGGAAAAAAGTAAAGTCTATATGATTTGGTGAATGGTGAATGTTTGACGCATTAAGGGCGTGATGCGCTTTGTAATCTTAAAAACCCAAAGTAGGTTGGTTAATTAAGCACCCAAGAAAATTTTTGTCCTGGTAGCAGCTCAACACTTTGAAGGTTAATATCATGATCAATCCACCCACTCCAACAAAGCCCTTTCACCTTCGTCATCACCTGAAGCGAAGCTTATGGTAAGAGAGGGATTGTGGGATGGGCCTGTTTCCTCGACCCATCCCATTGGCGCTTGTTTTAACAACTATTTCGGCGTTTGAGGTACCACAATGTTGTCACCATCCAGAAGGACCCAATCGTCCTCAGTGTCTGACCCCAGCGACAGGTTGCCTCCGTCGTCGCTAACGTCGATCCAGAACCTGTCAATGCCTACTCCCGGATCGCCCCAATACTTGACATAGATCAGGAATTCATGGTTGCCCTCAGGTTCCTCGTCATCCACTGAAAAGTCTCCCATCCCTTCATCACCCAGCCAATCTTCTTTATCTTGTCCTTCCAGCAATTCACGCAGTTCCAGTGACATGTCCTTTGGAAAGCCGCGCGGATAACTGATAGGGATGACCGGATCGCCACTGTCCATACCGGCAAAGGTATAGCCATTACGCACATCCGCCAGAACGAAGAACGCGCGGTAGTTGGGGTAAATTGGCAGGTCAACTTCCGCCAGATGCCACCGCCCATCCTTAAATACTTCTGCTGCCAAATGGATATTGGTGCCCATTGGAGTTCTTTTCATTACAATCGGTTAAGGATCTATTATCCTAATCAAATTATACGCGCCTTCATCCACGCTTGCATAGAGATAAGGGGATTTCACTATAAAGATGATGTTAGATCAAAGAATAGAATTTATACTTGATCAAGCAGGTGTCCTCAGTGCAAAGCCTCCTGTAGGGACCGGCGCATCTCGGAGACCTTCGGTCATTTGTCCACAGCATCCTTTAAGCTAGATTTCGTACGCTTTGTTAATTGAGATCCTCCAAACAGTACAGTTGGTAATTTTAATACTTGACAAAATATATATCGTATGCTAATATATCGATATACGATATATTGTTTGGCGATATAAACAAGGAGCATATTATGAGCAGAGTTCAGGTAACAAAATTTAGATGGTTTTGGGTTTGGCAAGATGACAAGCAAGAAGCCTGGTTAGAGGCGATGTCCTGTGCAGGTTTACATCTAAAGAATATTAAGGCATTTGGGCGCTACGTCTTTGAGGTAGGAGAGCCACAACATTACACCTATCGAATGGATTTTGATCAGTCATCGGGTAAAGATAGTGATTATTTTCATCTGATTCAAGAAGCGGGTTGGGAACACCTCATTGAGCTTTTTGGATGGCAATTCTGGCGAAAGGAAGCGGGTGAGGGAAGGACAGCAGAATTATTCACGGATACTGATTCGAAGATAAGAAAATACAAGCGATTGCGTGTTAGCCTGTCCAGCCCGGCCCCAGCAATTTTCGTTATTGTGCTGGCTATGTTCAAACGATTCCCTGGTAGGCATCCACAGTGGTTTGTCATTTCAACTATCTCGATCTTTGTTTTGTATATTTTATTCTTAGTCGTAAATTTAGTGAAAATTTCAATGCGAATTCGTGATCTTGAACAAATCCAGCCTCTTTGAAATTAAGTTGCCTAAATTAAAAATGGAATGGTTATGAGTAGCGATAATATGATTGAAAAATATCTACCGTTAAGTGAAAGTACGTATTATATTTTGTTGATCCTTTTAGAACCCCTGCATGGCTATGGTGTCATGCAGAAAGTCGAAGCATTAACTGGCGGTCAGGTTGTTATTGGGCCGGGAACACTCTATGGTGCGTTTTCAACATTGGAGAAAGAAAACCTGATATCAGTGGAGCGGATTGAGACCAGACGAAAGCTATATAAACTTACAGAGAAGGGGAAGGAGGTTTTACGCTGTCAGTTTGACCGTTTGGAGATGATGACAGAGAACGGTCGTCAGTTCATATCGAGAACGAACGAATCTCATGGTGGCATTCATGAATGAACGATAGATCAATAAGAAGACGCTCTGGATCCAAGGGAAGGACCTAATCTAAATTAATATTGAGATGAAATTGTGTGCAGAAATGCACAGAGCGCTCTATGATTCCTAATTGCTGAATTCTTGTTTCCCCATTAAGAGTTTGTAGACCAATTCTGAATCAAAAGCCTTTAGCTCCCACAACACAATCTGTGAGGAAGTGTAAAGGTTTGTTCAACTGAAATAGGAGTTTATAATAAATAAAATAGCTTGGCTGGTGCAAAGAACACCAAAACCAAACCTAACCAAATCAAACCACAGAATAGCGCAGTCTCTCAAACAATAAAAATATTAAATTGCATCAAAAAGGAAACATGTTCTATTCAAAGATAGAGAGTATATTTTTGTACCTTAATTAAATAAACAGCCTGTAGCGAAATGGGATTTAGGGTGTCTAAAACTGAGATCGCCAAATCGTCGCTGAAATTCTCCTCGCGATGACAATGATGCTGACTTACTTAACCTGGAATTGCCTTATACATGATCCCCTTGTTCACAATCCCCCATTCACTTTAATAAAAAAATGAGCATGGGGAGGCTCGAACTTCCAACTAATGGCTTAAAAGACCAACACTCAAAAACTAAAGCAGGCAATAATAAAATCAACATTAAAAAAAGGAGAGTTTTATTATGGATATGGAGTATTTCGAACACATAGTTAAAAATGAAGAGATACTTGAGAAAATCAACCAAGCCGAAACAATGGACGAAGCTCAACTAATAGTTTTATTTTTAATTAGGAACAATCTATCTTCAATGAGAAATGAGATTAATAAAATTAATAAGTAGATAAACATTATTGCTGCACTAACAATAATTAGTTTTATTATTAATTTTGGTATTAATCTGTTTTTATGGTGATGTCACCATTATAGATGAATAATCTACCTAAAAAAATATAAACAGTCGTCTCAAAGACCTTTGCTCTACTAAGAGCCTTATGCCTTGCCTGGGGGTTTAGGAGCTGGCTTGTGTATCATGGCTTGAGACGCCAGGTAGAGAGGCCTCGTTATCATACTAATTTCTCCTTGAGGCTGCCATCCTCTATCTATCAGCTTGTTAACTTCTAATTTTAGCTTATCAAACGCAACAGTTGGTAAGTTATTGACTCCACAGCCAGCAGAGACTATCTTATATTTCATCTTATCTCCTTACCCTTCTAATATCTTCTTAGCAAACCTGCTCTTCTGGCCGGTCTTATCCAACTCCTCCAGGACTATCTGGAGAACAGTCTGTAATGGACCCCAAAAACTGATCCAGATACTGTGATAGTATTTGGAGCCAGGTCTCTTTCACTCATTGGGTGAAATTAAACCACGAATAAAGATCACATGTAAAAATTAATAAAGAGTATTTTTGTTGTGAAGGATGTTGAAGTGATCCATAAAATTGTTTTTGATCGCCCATCGACCAACAAAATCAAGATGAACCACATCAAGATAATGCTCTGCAGCCACTATATCGGGATCGATAGACTGGAAAGAAGTAAACTTCTGCAAGGTGATCCGCTGGTTGAAGCGTTTGAGATTTCGGTGAAACAACCTGACAGGATGACAGTTTCCCACAAGTTCCTAAAAATCAAATCCCGCCTTAATCACCAATAAAGGGTGTTCGAGTTTTCCGTACATCAGATGTTTTTCCCAAGTCCTGACAATTTGCAGCTTACCTCTATCCAAAATCGATCCAATCGGATAGGATTATATCCCTGCAGGAAAACGTCGGCCTGATTGGCCGATGTTTTTTGTGGAACAAACCTATCTTCTGATTAATCGGGACTTTTAGATTTATGCTTACAAAACGAACTGATCTACGAAATATTGCCATCATTGCTCATGTTGACCATGGTAAAACCACGCTTGTGGATGGCTTGCTCAAACAGGCCCATGTTTTCCGTGCGAATCAACACGTGGCCGAGCGTGTAATGGACTCAAATGATTTAGAACGCGAACGCGGCATCACCATTTTGGCCAAGAACACCGCTATCGAAATTTGGGATCAAGATGCGAAGCAAAAAGTTAAAATCAACATCGTCGATACGCCCGGGCATGCCGATTTTGGTGGAGAAGTGGAACGGGTCATGAATATGGTTGATGGCGTGCTGCTCCTGGTGGATGCAGCCGAAGGTCCCATGCCGCAGACACGTTTCGTGCTCAAGAAAGCCCTCGAAATGAATCACCGCGCCATCGTCGTCATCAATAAAGTGGATCGCAAAGGTGCCGATCCAGAGCGAGTGCTCAACCAAACCTTTGATTTATTCATCGAATTGGGTGCCAGTGAGGAGCAGGCTTATTTTCCGGTGATTTACACCAATGCCGTCAGCGCCCAGGCTGGTCGAAGCCCGGATTTGGGTCCCGACCTGCAACCTCTGTTTGACGCCATCTTAACTCAAATACCCTGTCCAAAAGTGGATCTCGAAGCACCCCTGAAAATGTTGGTTACCAATCTGGGTTACGATCAATACCGGGGCGTTACAGCTATCGGACGAATCCATGCCGGCCAGATGCAAGTCAACATGCCGTTAGCCCGCATCCGCGTTGATGGTGAGATATTGCCTGAAAGTGTTCCCTATTTGAACATCCATGAAGGACTGGTTCAGGTCGCAGTTGATTCCGCCCAGGCGGGGGATATCGTCGTCCTGGCAGGGTTGGAGGGGATTGCCATTGGTGAGACGCTGACCGATCCGGAGCACCCTCAACCTTTGCCTCCTATCCAGGTTGAGGAACCTACCGTGCATATGACCTTTGGAGTCAACGCGTCACCTTTTTCTGGACGTGAGGGCAAATGGAGCACCTCCCGAAAATTACGCCAGCGTCTCTTCGATGAACTGCGGACGAACGTCGCCCTAAAAGTGGTCGAAGGCGATAGCCCAGACTCCTTCCGAGTCTCTGGCAGGGGGGAGCTGCATCTGGCTATTCTGATTGAAACCTTACGTCGGGAAGGGTATGAATTCCAAGTGTCGAGGCCAGATGTGATCCTAAAGGAGAATGATGAGGGCAAAACGTTGGAGCCTTTCGAGGATGTGTATATCGAGACCAGCCCGGATACAGTTGGTGTGGTCGTCGAAATGTTGGGGATACGGCGTGGTGTCATGAAGAATATGGTTAACACAACTACAGGCAACGTACGTCTAGAATTCTTGGTGCCAACCCGCGGTTTACTGGGCTTTCGATCTAACTTTCTATCTGCCACGCGCGGTGATGGTGTCATCCATACGCTCTTTCATGGCTATTTACCACACTCAGGGGAAATCGGCGAGCGCGCATCGGGCTCCCTGGTAGCCTACGAGACCGGTTTGACATCCACCTTTGGTTTGAAGAACGCTGAAGAACGGGGGACTTTGTTCTACGGGCCAGGCATACCAGTCTATGCCGGTATGGTGGTTGGGAAACACCAGCGTCCCGGGGACTTGGAAATAAATGTCTGCAAGAAAAAAGAACTCACCAATATGCGAGCAGCCAATGCAGATAACGAAGCGCGGTTAACGACCCCCAGGCACATGAGCCTTGAAGAAGCCATTGAGTATCTGGGCAAGGATGAGCTTTTAGAAGTTACGCCGCTCGCTTATCGTATCCGCAAACAATTGCTTTCCGCTCACGAGCGTGGACGGCTAAACAAGGCAGCCAGAAAAGCAGCGGTTGAGGCGGTAAGTTAAACTAAAAATTTTCATGCTGGAGTGAACTTCCCCCTTCTTTTTGTAGGAAGGGTTTGCTTCATGAATTGCTTGCTTTTAAGTGGTAAAATATTGATCTTGAAAAGGGGATTCTCTTTATCAAGTTCAATCTAAAACGACTTCCAAATGGGTGAGGACTTGTTCTTGATAAACCGAAAACTAAAACTTCGATCAGGTCAATCAAGTTGGAGCAAGATACCATTGATGCGCTCAAAGCGCAGAAGAAATGTATTGCTAAAGGATGGGAAGCTAAATTGGAAATATGGCAAGAGGAAGGCTTTGTTTTTCCCTCTATTGTTGGATCAGCAATCGATCCGTCAAATATGTGACCTGACCCCCATAAACTGATCCAAAACCTGTGATAGTATTTGGAAAAACTGGAGATTCTCACCCTACCAGATTGTTTACAAACAGCTAAAATTCGGATTATTCAACGCCGCAATCTATCGGATTTTAATAATTACAAATAATCAATCTCTAAAAATTTTAACGTCTTACGCGTGTTTGTTGAAAATTCAAATCCATTAGATTATAATAAAAAGCAGCATTGTCCTCCACTAACGTTTCAATAAAATTCATTCTCCCCCTTACTAATAGGATATCCAATTCAATAATTTAGCATACTTTACTGGTTTAGGTATTACTTGATGTAGTGAGGAGTAAAATCATGAAAAGGCGTGGCGTCTGTATTTTATTAATTTCCATCACGGTTTTGTTTCTAGGGGTCTTTGGTTCTGTTTATGCAGATATAGGTGACACTAACAGAGTATCTGTTGCTTCAGATGGTAGTCAGGCGACTGATTGGTCAAATTTTCCGGATATTTCTGCGGATGGACATTACATTGTATTCCAATCTGATGCTAATGATTTGGTATCAGATGATACCCGGGGATTCCGGGATATTTTTGTCCATAATTACATGACTGGTGAAACGATACGAGTCTCTGTAGATTCGGAGGGAAATGAAGCAAACAATGATTCAAGTTGGCCGTCAATTTCAGCAAATGGCCAATTCGTTACGTTTGCTTCTAAAGCCAGCAATCTTGTCAATGATGACACTGCCATTCGTGATATCTTTATCCATGACCTCAAAAGCGGGGAGACCGAGCTCATTTCTGTAACTGAGGATACCTCTCCGACAGAGAATACTTCGACCGACTCTTCTGTTTCAGCGGATGGGCGATACGTCGCATTCAGTTCAAACGCCAGCAATCTTGTCACTGGCGATACCAATGATGATTCGGATATTTTCCTGCGTGACCGCACGACTGGTATAACAACAAGAATCTCAGTGTCATCGGAGGGTACCCAAGCTATTGGCGATTCCTATGACCCTTCAATTTCCTATGATGGAAAGGTTATTGCTTTCCAATCGCTAGCGGAGAATCTAGTCGACAATGATGATAATAATGTCACCGATATTTTTGTTCACTACATACAAACTGGAGATACAATCAGGGCCTCCGTTGACTCTGTTGAAACTCAAGCCAACGGCAGCTCTACCGCCCCATCACTCTCTGGCAATGGACAAATCGTCGCATTTCTCTCAGCTGCCAACAACCTGGTTTCAGGGGACTCCGGCGGTTTCAATGATATATTCATTCACAACCTAAACTCACATGAGACGAAAATGGTTTCTCTTGCTTCAAATGGAGACCAAGCAAATGGTCACTCATTGGGGCTGTCCATTTCATCTAATGGAAATTATATTGCTTTTTCATCTGACGCGATTAACCTTGCCACAGGAGATGATAATGGAAAGCAGGATATATTTGTCCATAACGTAGTTTCCGGGGAGACCATTCGAGTTTCAGTATCTTCAAGTGGTGTTGAAGCTCATGGGGACTCATCCTCCCCTGCAATATCCGGCAATGGAGGGTATGTAGTCTTTGAATCAATAGCCAACGATTTAGTGATTAATGATACCAATGGCGATTATGATATTTTTCTGCATGAGTTATCCGTCTTTCAGACTTATTTACCTCTATTAATGAAATTTGATTAATAACAACATTACTTTTCGTAACCTCATGGAAAGGAAACTTCACTGAAAACCACTTTTATCTAATTATTCTTATTTGCTTCTTATTAGTTATTTGTCGCCCAAGTCCAGTTGTTCAATATTGCTGTAATAAAGAGAAAATTCAAACCAGAATAACAATTTAAATTCATAACAATCAGAAAGCCTAGGCTCTAACTCGTCTAGGTCTTTTAGCTATTAATTTCTACCACTCTTTGTATTATGTGTATTTCCTATCCATTACACATGCTTAGTTAAATTATTTTAAATTACCAATCCAAATTTATTCGGTCAGGTCAATGCTGGCAGAACCTAAGCGCTCTCTATTCAAAGACAGAGAGTGTTTTTTGCATCTAAATTAAACCAATGGCTTGTCACAAAATGGGATTCTGGGGAATATAAAAATACCCCCACTGATGGGGGTAAGTTAATGATAAACCACTATTATTGTAAAGTGAGCGTGGGGAGGCTCGAACTCCCAACCAATGGCTTAAAAGGCCACTGCTCTACCATTGAGCTACACGCCCATAATCAGGTCATTATTGTAGCACGGGACTAGGTCAGCGTCAACAGATTTGATTATTTTAAAGCTCGTAGCCCATTTTCTCCAGGTAGGGTGAAAAGCGTTCCTTGCACAGAGCAATTTGTTCAGATGTCAACACGTCACGGAATCGCCCGATCTTGCCCTTGCTAAAATGTCCCCCTTCTTTCTGTGCAGCATCTCTGGGCTTGTTTTTTTCAATGGCACTGCGGATTCTTTGGGATTGCGGGTCAAGTTCAAGGAAGTTTACCAATCGCTCAGCTTGCTGGACATAATCGGTCAGAAGGTCCTCATAACGAAAAATTGCCGGGTCTGCTAAATGCATCCAGGTTTCCCAATCCGCCATGTAATCACCCATGAAGTCAATCGATTTTTCAATTGTATCCAGGTGACTGAAGGCGTTCAGGCGTCCGGTTTTTTCTACCCGCCGACCGTATTCATAGGCTGAAAGCAGGGCGTCCCTGGGATCTCGGTAAATAAAAGTGGGGCGAATCCAATTCAGCCCAATCAATGTGCGTCCTAAGGTCATAGGGGCAAAGTGAATTTTGATGGTGAAGGATTTCCCCATAAGGAAGGGGAGCAGGATCAATAATGTTTTTCGGAGTGTAAAATTATCGATGTTCTGGTTTGTTTCGGTGATGACCGTTTCCAATGGATAGGTTTTTCGAATCTCTCGAATATCATCACCACCGGCTGCCAGCCAGCAATCCCGTGTCAGGTTGTAAAACCAGGCGCTGCCTGCACGGGGCATGCCAGCGGATAAAATCATCTGGTGGGGAAGTTTACCAGTCATTGTTTTCCTCGTAACCCAGCCTGATCAGCAAGTCCCCGGCGACATCTTTGAAAAGCTGCTTATGCTGCTCGCTAAAATAATCCCGCCATTTACCTGTTTTGCCCTCACGAAAGGTGGGCGATTTCTTTGGCTGGACAGCTTCTATAATAACAGCCTTTGCTTTTTCCCGACTTACCGGGATTTTGAATGAGCCGCTTTCAATGTGATCAAGAATTTTATCCAGGCTTTGTTCTTGCTTTTCTACCAGGTCTTCAAAAGGCAGGCAGAGCACATTGGGGCAGTCAAGCCAGTCAATATAACGTGCATAGTGTTCGTAAATATTGGGCAGGTGTTCCAGCCCATCTACATCCCGCCCCAAAATTTCTGTTTTGATGCGTTCATTCATTGGGATGCTGCTGTAATAATCGTGCTGGATGTGGCCTTTATAGATGTCCACAGCATAAAAAATGCTGGAGATCAAACGATCACGCGGATCGCGATAGACGAAAAATGAAATAATCTCCGGACGATCTTTGAAATACTGAACAAACTCGGGTTTTGAGGGCAGGTATCCCCAGCCAATGGCACCTGATTTTAAAGCTTTCAAGTCCCTGAAGATTTCTTTTTCAGTCCGTTTGCGGCCATCTGCCGTGATGGTGCGCAGCGGCTTGTGATCGACATAACGAAACGGGGCAATTTGGGCAACCCCCTGTAATATTTGCAGCACCAGGTGAGAGCCGGATTTGGGCATGGCGTTGCCAAACAAGGCTGGGACATCCTTAAATTGGGTCCGCCCCCAACGTTGAGCAGATTGCAAGGATTTGCGTGTGATCCTCAATTTATCGAGAATGGGTTCAAATCTTGGGTTGTTCTTCAAAATGCTTCCTTTTTCAAGCTCTCTTTGGAAATAAAAGGCGATTAATTATATCTCAATCAAAGTATGGCTTTACCGTGTTGACACTGATGAATTATATTCGTGAGGGCAAATCCAGAAATCACGCTCAATCGAGCACTTTGATACTTTCAAGGATTTTTTGGAATTCCTGTGCGGTCTCACCATCACGTTCATCGTAGGGGAAATTAGCCATGATGGTGTAATAGGCATTTTCTGTTTGGAAATAATAATAGGATAACTGCACTTCACCAATGGTTGAAGCTAATTTGTGGTTAAATCGCTTGATGGTCAGTCCGTCAACTTCGAAACTGGTTTGTCCCATCAGGATCGATTCTGCAGCCCCCTCCTGATCCAAAGGGATATTCTGGCTGAGTAAAGCCAGTACCGCATCCTCTTCAAATTCTGCTTCACCCTTGATATAGGCTGTCAGGGTGATGCAGTCCTCTTCGTACTCAGCGATCTGACCCTGTGAGCATCGGGGCGGCGTCAGGGTAACTTTCCATTGACCTAACGCAGTTTCCATGGGGAGGATGTAATTGGTCTCCCAATCTGGCGGCACCTGGAAACGAATATCAAAGCCAGCTGCTTCTTCAATAGTAAATACTTCCCAATTAGCAGCTGAAGGCGTTTGACCGCAAGCTGATAATATCATCATGGTGAGCATTGCAATAATCAAGCTTAATAATCCTCTTTTGTGCATGGTTCCCTCAATCCTGTTCGTTTAAGATATGCCCGCTCGAATAGTATAATATCAATATTGCAGTTTGTGTTCCACCGTGATTAAGATACTTTAACTCAAGGAGCTTGTCAAACCCTTGCTGATTAAAAAAGGAGACCTGATGGCATCTGATTTAAATACATTACTTGTAGAAGATTTCTCAAACCTGGTTCTTAATGCTGACAAACCTGTGCTGGTTGAGTTTGGTGCACCGTGGTGCGGACCCTGCAAGATGCTTGAACCGGTGTTATCGGAGCTGGCGAGTCAATATGATGGGCAGGTCGATTTCTATTCTCTTAATGTTGATACGACACCAGAATTGGTGATGAAATATGGAATCATGGGGGTGCCGACGGTGATGCTGTTTGTGGATGGCGAGGTAAAACATCGCCTGACGGGATACCGACCAAAGCAGGCTTTGGTAAAAGCCTTTTTTAATGACTTGTAAATTAATCAAACAACGACATGAGAGGAATGTTTTATGATGGAGCAAAACCAAATGGAGAAGACAAAACGAGCTTTTGGCATGTGGGACAGCCAGATTACGCCTAAATTGATCGCGGCTTCTATCGATTTATTCGATCCTAAATGGGATTCAGATGGAAAGACCCTCGTGTGGCGGGAGAGACGTTCAGGTCAAGGTGTTTTGATGGCTCAACCACTGGGTGAAGCGCCTTATCAACTATCAGAAGGTAAAAACGTTGGTGGTGGGGTGGGTTATGGTGGGGGCGATTTCACCGTTCAGCGTGGTAATGTGATCTTCGCTGCCAAGGATGGTCGTCTTTATAGGGTGCCTCTTTCTGCAGGTTTTCCCGAACCGATAACCCCTGAGTTCGGTGGTGTTGCTTCACCCGAGCTCTCACCTGGAGATGAATGGGTAGTATTTGTGCACACTTATGAGGGGCGGGACGTACTAGGTCTGGTTGATGCAGAAGGGAAATACTGGCCCATAAAATTGGTTGAGGGGGCTGATTTTTATATGGAGCCTGTTTGGCATCCTTCCGGCGAAGCCATCGCCTGGGTAGAATGGGACCATCCAAACATGCCCTGGGATGGCACCCGTTTGATGTACGCAGTACTGGAAGGTAACCCCCCAAGAGTTCAGGTAGCCCAACAATTAGCAGGTGGTGATGATATCCCAATTTTACAACCCGCCTTTTCACCTAATGGGCGTTATTTGAGCTATATCCAGAATCGTGGAGAGTGGGATCAGCTCATACTGAGAGATCTTAAAGAAGGAACATCAAAGGTTCTCGTTGAAGGTGACGCGTTACTGAAACCAGCCTGGGCTCAGGGCGAAGTGGTTCATGTTTGGGCACCTGACAGCCAGCAGCTTTATTTTGTACAGACGGAAGGGGGGATTAACATCCTGAATAAAGTGAATGTAACAAGAGGTGAGATATTTCATCTGAATACAGACCCTTATACATTGTTACGTCGACCATCCATAAATCACCAAGGACGCCTGGCTCTATTAGCCAATTCACCGTCAATTTCCATGCGTGTGATCAGTTTCTTGGGGGATGACCGCATCATCCACCAGCGCAGCACAAGCGAATCCATCCCGACCGAGGACCTGCCGACACCCTATGAAATCAGCTGGACTTCCAGCGACGGTGAAGAGGTCTACGGCATTTATTCACCCCCTACCAGCAGCCGCTTTGAAGGAGAGGGATTGCCGCCCGCAATTGTGTTGATCCATGGCGGCCCGACCAGCGCTGTCTCTATTGGTTACAATCTTGAGGCAGCTTTTTTTACAAGCCGTGGCTATGCTTATCTTGAAGTGAATTACCGCGGCAGCACTGGTTACGGGCGCGCTTATCGCGAAGCATTGCGCGGCAACTGGGGGCACCTGGATGTGATCGATGCTGCAGGTGGCGCCCAGGCTTTGATCGACCAGCGCCTGGCTGATCCGAACCGCTTGGTGATTAAGGGCGGCAGCGCAGGCGGCTACACAGTGTTGAACACCTTAATCCGTTTTCCCGGTTTGTATAAAGCTGGCATTTGCTCCTACGGTGTCACCAATTTATTCACACTGGCAATGGACACCCATAAATTTGAAGAACGATACACAGATTCATTGGTCGGGCCGCTGCCTGAAGCTGCAGAGAAGTACCGCAATTGGTCCCCGGTTTTCCATGCCGACAAAATCAAGGATCCTGTAGCCATCTTCCAGGGCGAGGAGGACAAAGTTGTTCCCCCAAGCCAATCGGAGGAAATCGTTAAAGCGCTCAAGTCGAATGGTGTGCCGCATGAATATCACCTGTACCCGGGTGAGGGGCACGGTTTCCGAAAATCGGAGACGCGCCAGGCGTATTATGAAGCCATTGAGCGCTTTTTGCTGCAGTATGTGATATTTGGGTGAGAAAAGGTATCAGGTATTAGTAGGGTGGGTTGAGCTGAACATATCCGCATTACAGGGTGTCGAAATGCCGTATGATCATGAAATTTTCAGGCTTGATTGACCAACCCACCATATTAAAATCATTCTTTTCATAATATAAAACCCTCTCCCTTTTGCAAGGGAGAGGGCAGGGTGAGGGTTTCTTCAGAAATTTGAATAATAGGTTTGGTTTAGACCTTTCTAGTAATTGATGAGCTTCCCACCCTCACCTCAATCCTCTCCCTCCCTGAGGGTGAGGAAGAAGGACTCTTGCTGTCGCAAGTTTATAATCTGATTACAAGTACTTTTAGGTAAGCCTTACTGTTATAGTCTGTAAGGTGGGTTGAGCTAAAGAAAACCGCAATATCGGGTGTTGAATTGCGGTTTGATCATGGAATTTTAGGCTTGATTGACCAACCCACCCTACAAAGAGACATTGATTTATTCACAAATTGGGCAGTAAGTACCGGATATTGGTAGTTTAGTTCGCTATTATTTGTCAAGCGAATTTATCAATTGGTTTTTAGTTCTATTCCTCAAAAGGCTCCACATGGACATAAGCGCGGTCGACCTCCGGCATTGCCTGTAATGCGTCGATAACCCTGTCTGAGATCTCGTGAACTTCATCTAACGAGGCATGTCCTGGTAAGTTGATGTGCATATCCACAATCAATTTTGGCCCCACATAATCGCTCATCATGTGATGCACATTACGCACGCCTTCAACGCCATTAGCAGTTTTGATGATCTTTTGCCTGAGCTCTTCATCAGCACCCGCTCCGGTCAGGTACTTGAGGTTCTCTTTGACGGCTCCGTAGACTGCCCTGAAGATCCACAATGAAACCAATACACCTGCCGCAGGGTCTAGCAGTGGATGAATGAAGCTCGATCCTAAAATACCAAAGAAAGCAGCCAGTGAGGTGAGCACGTCGCTGAGGTTATCCTTTGCGGTGACGCGCAGAGAAGGACTGTCGGTCACTACCGCCATTTTCCTGATGATAATGAACATCCCTGTTTTGATCGCTGCACTGATCAGCAAAATGATCGTTGGCAAGTTTATTTGGATCGCTTCAGCACCCGAAATAAAGCGAGCTATCGACGTTCGAATTGCTTCATAACCCGCGATCGCCATCATAATAGACACAACCAGGCCAACCAGGGGCTCGAAACGAGAATGTCCCTGGGGATGGGAAAGATCGGGGGGCTGAATGGCATACCAAATACCAAAGACCATTGCCAGGGAATAGATCACATCAGACACGGAATTTGCTGTGTCTGCATATAGGGCAGCACTGCCTGTAAGGTATGAAACAAGTCCTTTTCCAACAGCTAACAAAATGTTGCCTGCCAAAGTGATGATCAGGGCTTTTTTGTAAACCTGGTCCCTTTCAGGATCGGGTTGATGATCGCGAATCCATTGCATAAAAGAATATTCCTTTACGATTCAGAGGATATGACAGCTTTGGGCAGTGGACGGTTTTCTAAACCAGCAATTAAGTTGTCCACTGCGAGGATTGCCATCGCGCTTCGTGTTGAGCGTGTGGCACTGCCGATGTGCGGTGTGATAATGACATTGGGCAGTTGGTAGAGTTCGTGGTTGTTGGGTAATGGTTCCGGGTCGGTCACGTCCAGGGCGGCACATCCGATCTGGTTTGATTTCAGGGCGATCACCAACGCATCGGTGTCGATAACTTCTCCCCGGGCAGTGTTGACCAGGATGGCATCGTTCTTCATCAACTTGAATTGCTCAGCACCAATCAATCCTTTACTTTCTTTATTCAGGGGCACATGCAGGCTGATGATGTCAGAGGATTGCAGCAGCTCGTCAAGCGAAACATAAGAAGCACCTAACTCGGTTTCGATTTCTGATACCCGGGAGCGGTTGTAATAAAGGATTTTCATATCGAAACCGGCTGCTCGCTTGGCAACCGCCTGGCCGATGCGACCCATACCGATAATGCCCAGGGTGCGTCCATGCACGTCTGCGCCGAGAAGATTGGTCAATGACCAGGTTTGCCATTGCCCGTCGCGGGCATAGTCGATGGCTTCTCCCAGGCGGCGGGCGGCACCCAAAATCAAGGCGAATGCCAGGTCAGCCGTGGCATCGGTGAGCAGGTCGGGCGTATGTCCAACAGCGATATTTCTGGCAGCAGCAGCTTTGAGGTCGATATTGTCCACACCGACAGCCACCTGGCTGATCACATTCAGGTTTTTTGCCCCTTCGATGATCTTTTTATCGATGGGGTCGGTCAGCATGGTCATCAAGCCGTCAACCTCTCGAGTCTTTTCAAGGAGCACCTGGTAAGGTGGGGGTGTTTTTTCAGGCCAGTATTCGGCATTGCAGAAAGCATTTAATTTTTCTTCGGCGTCGGGTGTGAGATGCCGCGTGACGAAGACTTTAAAGGTCATACAAATCTCCCTGAATAAATTTAAATCTTGTTGGATTATTGTAATTGATAATTGTCCCGAGAACGACTGGTTTTTAATTGGAAAAAGTCATTAGACGATTTTCCTGGCACTGATTGCGGCTGATCGTATGTAATCTTTGGGGTTGTGACTGAGTGCCCAATATTGGGTGATATCAAAGCCTTTATCAGCGAAATCAATACTTATTTTTGAAAATCCGATTGTCTCCAACAAGCGCTCGAGTTTCTTATATTCCATTGCCCCGGCAAAGCAAGCTGAAAAGAGGTCGAGATCATTTTTAATCTCCTCCGGAAGCTCAGTCAAAGCGATTGTATCTGAGATAGCCAACCTCCCGCCTGGTTTGAGCACCCTGTACGCTTCACGAAAGACCCAGGTTTTGTCCGTTGAAAGGTTAATCACACAATTAGAGATGATGACGTCAATGCAGTTGTCTCTTAAAGGTATGCGCTCAATTTGGCCTAATTGAAAGTATATATTCGAATATGCTCCTGTAACGGCGTTTTCTCTGGCTTTTTTGACCATCTCGGCAGTCATATCGATCCCCAGGACTTTGCCCTGTGAGCCGACCTGCCTGGCAGCTAAAAAACTGTCGAAACCTGCACCGCTGCCGAGGTCAAGAACAACCTCTCCTGGTTTTAGTGATGCAATCACCTGGGGATTACCGCAGCCAAGATTGAGATTAGCGCCTTCGGGGACTTCTGAAATCTCCTGTGGGGAGTACCCGATCTTCATGGACAATTCAATGGGGGTCTCAATCGAGCTTGAACAGCAGGGGGAAGGTCCAAAATCGCAGCAGGACCCGGAATTGCGGGCAATCAAGCCATACTTTTCTTTTATATTTTGCTGTTGTAAGGTTTTCTTTTTATAATCCATATGCGTGCCAATCTGCTTTTCAAGAATTTTGTAATTAAGTTTGGCTGATTATATCCGAACATCAAGGTGTTTTCATGAAACTTTGGTTAATTCCACAAGAAGGCTGTGACGTATGATTTCTAAATGTTCATTGTTGTCAACTTTGACTGGAATAGTAGATAGAGAGAATATATTCATTAATATGCATATATTATATGTTATAATGACCTTCCTTCAAAGTAAATCATCCATTGATGAAAAAATGATATTTGGGATGATAATGATGTGATTATGAAATCAATTAAGCAAACTGAACAAGAAATTATTGAAGAATTTGAACAATTCCCGGATATCGATTCGAAGTATAGCCATCTATTTAAACTTGGAAACGATTTGCCGGAGATGGATTCATCCTTAAAAAATGATGACACACTGGTGGATGGCTGTCAGTCGAAATTGTGGTTCCAATTAAGCCAGGATGATGGTAAATTGCACCTCCATGTGGACAGCGATTCGATGGTGATCAAAGGCATTGGTGCCTTGCTCGTGCGCTTGGTGGAAGGTCGGCGAATTGAGGAAATCAGCAATCTCAGCCTGGATTTCATTGATCGGCTTAAAATTTGGAAGCTGGCTTCTGAACGCAATAGTGGATTGCTGGCGGTGCTAGACCACCTTCACAAGCAGACAGAAGCATTAACGGAAGAACATTAATTATTGGTAGAATGAGATTAAGCTTATGGGTAATTTGAGTTATCGGATGATTTATATTGCAGGTGCACCAGCCGGCTTGTTAGGCGTGGATGAATTATTCAATGACCTTTTTGTTACCGGAGCGACACCAAGGGATGAAAATTTAGGGGAAATGCTCATCAAAGGTGTGAAAAAACACAATTTTGTCCCAAAACCAGCGCTTAAGGATTACCAGGATGTGCTGGTGCGTGAATATCTGAAATATTACCAGGCACGCACTGGGGGGGATGCGCAGGTCACCAGAGATTACGGTCAATGGGAGGGTCATCCAAGGGAGCATATCCCCTGGTTCCCGACGGTATCTGAAGAATTATGCAACGGCTGCGGCAAATGCATTGAGGTTTGTCCAAAGGATGTCTTTCAAACTTTGGAAAACGGCAAAGTGATGGTTGTTGAGCCCTTCTTGTGCATCGTTGGCTGCTGTTTTTGTAAGAGTGCCTGCGATCCCAAGGCGATTTTGATGCCGCAGAGAGAGATGCTCGATCAATACCGGCATGGTCAAAAGCGCGCTACCTGAAGCTTCCTGAAATTCTTTGAATAATTTTTTGAAATCGACCTACCAACCTGGCAGGCTCTTTTAAATTAAGTGCTACTCTTTTGTTGACACTGTAATCAATTGCGCTAAATTTTCAGAATTTCTTGATTTTTAACCCCCAAATCAACTATAAATGAAGCAAAGAAAGGAGTTGCCCATGGTTGAAAGCGAATCCTACTGGCATCAACAAGTTCACCAGGTGATGCCCGACCTGGAGATCAAATCCCTGAAGCTGCACAGGGAAGGCCTGGTGAATGATGTTGTGATTGTTAACGACCAATGGGTGATTCGCTTAACAAAAACGGGGTGGGGCAAGGAGCAAATGGCGATTGAAGCCTATCTAATGCGTGAATTGCAATCGCGATTGACGCTTGCAATCCCTTCGCCCGAAATGCTGCAGGACGACGTCCTTGTATACCCATTGCTGCGGGGAAAGGAATTTCAACGAGAGATATGGAAGAGGGCTGATCAGGTCGGCCAGCAGCGATATGCCGACCAAATTGGGCAATTCCTAAATGAATTGCATGGGACGGATACCGGGACAATGAACCTGGAATTACCGCCCACACTGGCACCAATCACAATGGAGACATGGCAAGAAATCTTTGAGCGTGTGGTCGAAATTGTGTATCCTCACCTTTTGCCGCATCAAATCGACTGGGTCGATGCGCTCTTTTCGGATGCCTTTACAACACCACATTTCTTTGATTTTGAACCTGCCATTGTTCATGGCGACCTTGCCCCCTATCACATCCTCTATTCACCAGAAGAAAGAAGGATTAAGGCGGTGATTGATTTTGGTGTGGCAGGCATGGGTGACCCGGCAACTGATCTGGGAAGTTTGATTAATTATTATGGGGAAAGCCTGGTTTCAAAAATCAAGAACACCTACCCAGCCCTGGATAAATTGCTGCCCAGGGCAAGGTTTTATGCCCATGCAATTGAACTGCAGTGGGCATTATTGGGGGTTGAATCGGGGGAATATTACTGGTTTACTGCTCACATCGGCGGGGCACGTGATATTGTGTGACCTCTATTTAGCGAAATTCCTTTTTGAAAAAAACATCGAAACGCAAACCGATTTGATGAATTCAAACTCTAAAGATTTTTATCGGATTGAGGATATTAACTTGTAAGGCGCTCATGGAAGGGCGCCTATGATGTTTGTGAGCTTTGAAGGTTGATAGTCGCAAAGACTGCGACTACTTTTTAAAGTTTCAATCCCTAACCGCTAAACAAATCATTTCGGGCATTTTTCTTGAGTTCTTGCTTGAGATCCCATAATTTTTGTGAGAGGGATACGTGGTATAAATGCGGGTTCATCAAACGTCGAACACCGGGATCAAGGGCGTCAATATCTACCTGGCGCGTTTCCCGGATTGCTGGGATATCAGGCAGGTCATATACCACTTTACCATCGTGGATAACAGGGATGAGTAGTTTTTCAATGTGATCGATTTTGCTGCTTTCTAGAGTGCGGCGTTTGTTTTCAAGGGTCGGATGCCGCAAAATAAGGGGCTTTTGATTTTGGATGTCTTCATCGTACAGGCTGATCAGGTCAGCAGTTGCTTTGCCCCGGCTGTCATACACCCGCCACACGCGTTTGTTGCCAGGGTTAAGGGTCTTATCGATGTTTTCCGAAATCTTCATGGTCGGAATCCATTCCTGATCCTGCTGGATAGCAACCAGCTTATAAACGCCGTCAAGGGCAGCATCACCGGCAGAGGTGATCAGGCTTGTCCCGACGCCGTAAGCCAATCGCTTGATCAGTTTATTGGGGTCCACGCCATACCGTTCGGCTTCTTCCTGGATCTGGGTGACGATCTGCCAGATGACCAGTTCATCGAGATTATTTGATAGGACAATGGTGACATCAGGGAAGCCAGCGTCATTTAGCAGCTTTGCCGCTTTGATGCTTAGATGCGCCAGGTCGCCTGAATCGAGCCTGATCCCAACGGGTTTGTGCCCGGTTTTACGTAATTTTTCGAAAACTTTGATCGCATTCGGCACGCCCGATTCGATGGTATCGATGGTGTCTACCAGCAGCAAACAATCATCAGGATAAACATCGGCATATGCTTGAAATGCTGCCAGTTCGCCCTCTCCCAATCCCATAAAGACCTGGACCATGCTGTGGGCATGGGTGCCTTTGGGAGGGAATCCGGCAACCCGGGAGGCACCAACGTTGGAAGAAAAATCAGCCCCCCCGATCAATGCGGCGCGCGTCCCCTGGATAGCGCCCAAACCCTGTGCACGGCGAAGCCCAAACTCCATGACTAATTGACCGCGTGCGCTCTGTTTTATCCTTGCAGCTTTCGTGGCAATCAGCGTTTGGTAATTAACGGTGTTGAGCAAGCCGGTTTCAATGATCTGTCCGACAGCCAGCGGACCTTCGACCACATGAATGGGGACGTTTGGATGGACCACGCGCCCTTCAGGCATGGCATACAGAGAAATGGCTTTTGAATCAAAATCGTTTTTCAGCCAGGACAAAAAATCCTCTTTGAAAAGCTGGTCACCAGTTGAGCTTCTTTGTGAGCGAAGGTAATTGATCTCATGCTCACCAAATCCAGCTTCATCCAACCAATCTACCAGGGGTGCAAGGCCAGCATTGACAGCAAAGCCAGATTTGTGTACGCCGTAATCCGGGTTGCTGCGGTAGAAATGGTCGAATTGTGCCGGAGTTTCGTGCAGTCCCATACGAAAATAAAGCTGAGCCATGGTCAGCTGGTATTGATCGGTAAGTAAAATGCCCCTGGCAGATAATAGTTCTTTGTTTTTCATTTAGCCTCTTTTCGTTGTTAATCGCTTTGCACCCGAATGCCGTTTTCAAGCAGTTTTCGAATGGAACATGCTTTAGCTACCTGGTGCAGTCGAGCGAGTTGTTTTGAATCTAAATCACCTTCAAAATCTAATTTTTCTTTGATAATTTCTTCATAGATGTCGTTTTCATCACAATCATCGCAATCTTTAGCAAAAACACGATCATAACTGGCATCAACATTAACACCCTTGAGGGGAATCCCGTGGTTTTGAGCATAGGAGTTGACCACAATGGCAGTACAGGCGGCTAGGCTTGCTAGGAGCATGCCGTAGGGGGTCAGGTTGTGCAGGTGCATCACATTTTCCACCACATCCGATTCTTCCTCGTGGGGATCGGCCGCTCTGAAATTTGTCCGAAAACTTTTATCCTGGTAGACAACAACTCTTTCTGACATAGCTTTATCCTTTCATTTGATTTTGGATCGGTTTAATTATATGGGATAAATGTGCAGAAACAAAAACTATAAGGCTTAATTCATGGGTATGCCAAATATATCGATCAAACCGTTTTGAAAACCAAGGGCAACCAGGGTGTTATCCGATGACATTTCCAGGCTAATTGGCGTATTGGCTGGATAAGTGTCTTCTTTTAAAGGAATTTCATGAAGTTTTGTTCCTGATTCCACAGACCAGAACTCGAGGGCGTCACTCGTCCCGATGATCAGTAGCGAACCATCCTTGTTCAGGGCGAGGACGTTTCCCTGTGTTGATAGTCTTAAAGATGAAGAAAAGGCGTTTTCATCAATTTCTCTGAGCAGATAAGTACTTTCACCTGTAACCCCCAGGGTTTGCTTATTTTCTGAAAGAGCAATATCACTTGTTAAGATGGCTGGCAAAAGCGACAGTTCCACCTCTTGTGATACAAGATTAAGACTTTCATAATTGCCCACTAGGTATTGATTGTCTTTGACCGGTGAAAATTCCACACCCTTGATCATGAACGGGCTTCCCTTACCAGGGAGGATCGATTTTATTAGGGACCGATCTTTGATATCCCATAAACTGATGGTGCAATCATCACTCCCTGCCAGCAGAACTTCTCCATCCGGGGAAAAAGCCATGTCTGTGATTGCGTCCTGGTGACCGGGGAGATCGAAGAACTGCCCTATTGCCAATTCAAAGATGCGAAGCCGACCATCCAGCAAACCTGCTGCCAGTAAGGTGCCATCCGGTGAATATTCCAAAGAAGAGGCAGACCCAGCTAAAACACCAACGGTCTGACCGTCCACAGTGTCGTAAATTTGAACCCAGCCAGTATTGATGCCCCCGGCGACGTCATTCCCGTTTGGCGAGAAAGCAATGTCATACATACGACTGGGATGCTGGTCAATAACGCCCAACAGGGAACCATTTTCCGTGCTGACCTTTTCAATGAGCCCATCCTCACGCAAGCCAAAAAAGAATTCACTGCCTGGTGAAAACTGAACCTGTGTGTATTTCGTCTCAATTTCCCATGAAATCAGGCCATCATAAGATCGTCTAAACTCAACAATATTGTCATTTCGGGAAATCAGCACCATAAGGCCATCTGGCGTGAGCGCAGTGATTTCAATCGTTGGGATTGTTTCCTCCCCACATATCCATGAGGGTTTTCCATTTTGATTAAGACAGGTCTCAGCAAGCTTCTGGCAGGGACCAGGTAAAGCTTCCGGATATTCATCCAGTTTGTAGCTGATCTTTTCCGAGCGGATATTCCATCGGAGAATGCTTGACCCATTGTTGATCAACAAATCCTCGCCATTCCCGCAGGCTGATATTTCGCCATTGTTTGCAACCAGTTCCAGCCAGTACTCTTTTGGCAATGATTCAGGAATTGAGATGATTTTTATATCCTCTGAAAAGAGCATTGATTGCAGCAGCAGTTCACCCTGTTTCACCACACCAATAATCCCAACATCCGGGTTGATGTAAGAGACATACCCATTATCAATGTTATATGCATCAACAGGTTGCCAGTCACTGGTTCGCCAGTGATTGATAAATATTTTTTCATCAGTACGGATAATGCTGATGAGTTTCTCATTTTCAGGTGAGAAAAATAGGTCGAAATCATAAACCTTGGGTAAGCTCTGGATGGGGGAATTAAGCTGAAAGATTGGTGTAAAACCAAATCGATCGTAGATGTTGATCGCACCGCCCAATTGACCAACGGCGACATATTTAAAGTCCGTGGAAAAGGCAAAACTCATAACAGAATAAGGGGTTTCCCTGAACGCCAATTCGTATAGTCCAAGGCTGTCGTAGAAATGTGCGCCGTTTCTTGTTCCTACCGCCAGAATCTGCCCGCTGCCTGACAGGTGGATGATGTTAGGGCTGCCAGTACCCCAGCTTGCAAGATGTCGGATTTGTTTAATGTTTTCGGTATTAATCATTGCAAGATCAGATGGCAGCGGTGTCCCAACAGCTCTAATGTCTTCCTTGACTGCCTCTGGACTGGCGGTTGGTGTACTGGTTGGCTCGGGGCTTGGTGTGCTGGTTTCTGTGGGCCTGATTGTGGCAGTGGATGAAGATGATCCTTCTGTGAGTGTGGCTGCAGGCGTCTGAGCTGATTGGCAGGCTGATAGAAGAATGACAAAAGTGAAGAACAATGAGAAGATGGATAGCTTTTTCTGAATCATGATTGTTCGTGATCCATTTCAGAACTTATCAAAACCGGTTTTCCGGAGTCATGATATGCTGTGGTGCCATTCGGGAAAATGATGGATGTATGCACGTTATCTTTGACAAAAGAAAGCCCTTGCCAGTTTACTTCAATTGGCCAGGGAAATGGGTTATTTCCCCATACAGCGAGTTTATTGGGTGAGAATATCTTTATTCCAGCGATTTTTAAAAACAATTGCAGCGGGATCAAACCGGTGATAGCATTTTGCTGGCCTGAAGGGTGTCCGTTTTTTTGATCAAAAAGGGGATAGAAACCTTGATAATTTCCCAATCCGTGGAGGATTGTCTCCATCAGGCTTGCAAAAAGGATGGAAGCCGCATCACTTTTCCCCTGTTTGACAAAGCCTTCAATGATCAACGTGTTCCACAACACATTGATCATAATGGGGAGGTTCTCAGGTAAGCCACCCTTGCCCGGCCATGTTTCCGGGATGCCGTGGGAAAATGCATCCTTGTGGGAATCGAGCCAGCTGGAAGCCAGGGTTTGGCGGTGTGCTTCTGCTCCTGCATCTGCCCAAAGGGGCAATAAACAAGAGATATCCTGTTGTGTAAAATCTGCTGTTTCCAGGATGAATTTATCGTCAGGTTTGAGGCCATCGAAAGATATGGCGGTTAATTCACTAAAAATATTGTCAGATGTAAGATGCGCCCTTCCAAAAACCCAAAGGATATCAGAAGATTTAATTACCTCTTCCAAGGACTCACCTTGAATGGAACGCCCGGTGATTTTTACGTTGCAAACCCGGGTGTGTTCATCCGATGAGCTTATGTGGCATTGTAAGCGCTGCGGCTTTGAAAATCTTTTTCTTATTTCAACGCGGTTTTTAACTGGGCTAGGAAAATATAATTCTCGTTCGGGGCTCAGGTGCGTTTGAATGTCCTGGTAGCTGTAAACCCCATTTTCTTCCTGCCAGCAATTTTCCAAACGCTTGAATAGCTCTTTCTGCCAACGGCTGAAGGTTCGCAGTTGAAACCGCTCGCCAAGGATTTTCGAAATCTCATATAGGGCTTTTGCCTCCCTGTACAGCATGGCATACAGGCCCGGGCTTTCAGATATAGAAATATCCAGTCCTTTACAGCAGGATTCCCAAAAGTCGTAGGTAAACAAGCCTGTGTCAATTTGCAATTGCGATGCTGTCTCCCAGACAATATGCGCCTTTTCATCTCCTGAAACCTGATCACTGACCCAGGAACGGAATAATTGCGTAAGGTATGGGAAGAGTTTCTTTAAATACGCAAGATTTTGTGTGACTTCATAAACTTCGAGGACAGTTGTTGCCAGCAACGGACATCCGTTTATTGTTTTTCTTGCAGAGAAAATGTTTTCTTCTGCTTTTGCGTTCTCGATTTCCAATTGATTGCCGATCTGCTTTTCCAGTAGATCGGCAAACAAATCAACACTACCAGGCATCATGACCTGGCAGAGATGGTGAAGCTCAAGATTTGTAAGGATATTTGATTGAGAGGGATGGTCCTGGTTGACACTTGATTGATCAGGCAATCGGGTTTTACTGAATTTGATTTTATTTTCAACACCGACACAGTTAACAAAATGGGTTCTGGCATGGATCTGTGCAAGAAGAAATGCAGCATCCCAATCTGAATTTCCAGTTTTAATTTGTATGTTTTGACGCTCCGAACGCTTTACATTCGCTAAAAAAACATCCTGCCAGCTGTTTGTGATCATAGCCCTGGCTTTTTCAAGCCCCTTTGTTTTTGTTTCTTTGCTGACCAAAACCCATGATACGTCTTGAGATTGATGCGGTTGAATATTGAGCTGGATTGTCAGGGCGGGAAAGGGATTATTGATGGCGGTTGGTCCGCCCGTCATAAATAATACAGGTTCCAAGGCATCGGTTTTCCCTGCCAGGAAGTGATTGGGTCCTGATTTTTCAGGATGTAAAGGTTGACCTTTACCTATGGGAACCAGTTTTACTGCCAGCTGTGCAGTGATTTCAATCGGCTTTTCTTTGAGATTTCTGATTTGGATGCCGCCCGTTAACACATCGGGTTCAGGCAAATAACACGTGAATGTAAATTCAAAGTGATTGCCGTAACTTGCTTCTATCTGCACGGATGCGGCGGTGTAGCAGGTCACCCTTGGCGGTTTGGTAAAATCATCGGGTTTTGAAATGTGCTGATTTTCATAAATGAACCCTGGAAACACATGCATTGATTTTGCCCTCAAGCCATAAGTTGTGCTTAAGGAAAAGGGCTGCAGGTCCCTTGTATCCAAATTTAAAACCCAAACCTGATCTGAGTTCGGAAGGCAATTTGAAAATTCGCCTTCGGAGACCAGGATAAACGCATTTGGATTGGTTTGATCTAAGGAATGGGGCTGCATACTCCCATTTTACCAATAATTGATCTTTTAAATGATTCTGATTTAGACTGCGTTCATTATAAGTGGATAATTTCAGGGAACTTTATCGTATTGGCTTGCGTCTATTAATTAGATAGGAATTATGCTAGAATTATGCCATGACTGAAAATAATGACATTGAAAACAAAGAGCCATTGCAAAACGGGGAGCAACCTGTTGGTGAGAACCCTGTTGATGCAGAGCTTCCTTTAAATGAAGAAGACACAAAAGAAATAGAAGTGGTGTCAGACGAGTTGTCCGCTCATCCAGATGAAGGGTTTGAGGATGTTATTGAAGGAAATGGCGCGCCTGTTGACTCGTCACCGGATGTTGAAAGCAAAGAAATTGAACCCCTGGAAGAGGAAGCAGAATCTGACGAGAAGGAAGAGCTTACGATTGATGAAGAGAGTGATGAGGAAAGTTTGGATGAGGATATAATTTCTTCCGACGAAGAAAATGAAAAAGCCTACGAACAAATTGAATCAAGCGATAATGATTTTGAGGATGTTGAGATCACTGACAGCGCAACACCAGAGGGTGATGATGCAGATCTCGAAGCCCTCGAGGATGATGTGTTTATAATGGCAGCCGATGAAAACGGGGCTCCTGAGGATGGTCACCCCAAACTGGATGAATATTCAGGGGATTGGTGGGGTGATGTCCCCTTTACGCCGATAGAACCAATTACGGATGACGAAGATACTCAGCCTGTGCAAATTAGCGAGGAAAACGGGGTGGAACCAGATGCTGATGAAAGCGTCAGTGAATCTGCATCCCTTGCTGAAACGCGTGTATTGCCAGCCCAAACATCTAAGCGAATAGAATCAGAAAAAAACAGACCAGTGCCAGATGAAGATGTGACGCCTGTCAAAGGGTCGCATCTTGCCAGCGATGATATCCCTACAATCCCACCGCCCAATGTCCCTTTGGGCTGGACGCCAGAAAATCCAAATTTGCCAAAAGCTGTCAGTGAAATTGATAAGCAAGCCACACAGGTCACACCTGCTGCTTACCTGGCAGCAAAACGAGAGCCCAGGGATCGACAGGAAACCAATAAGATTCCTGCAAAAACGACAACTCAAAAAAGTCAACGAGGGTCGAAACCCAAGCGTCCTAAGAAGCCAAAAACCAGGAAAAAATTTGGTGGATGTTTACTCAAGGCTTT
Organism: Anaerolineaceae bacterium; assembly: GCA_016841525.1. GTDB lineage: Bacteria > Chloroflexota > Anaerolineae > Anaerolineales > Anaerolineaceae > Brevifilum. The sequence continues at coordinate 908,866 of JAENYZ010000001.1, read as the reverse complement.
CCTGCTTTTTATTTTCTTAGTTGTTTTGGCGGCGCTTGTGGTTGGTTCTGTCGCAATTTACCAATATTTTCGGATATCTTCGTCCTTACCGGATGTCAATGAACTGCGGGAAAATGCTGCTCAATTTGAAACAACTCGAATTCTGGATCGGGATGGTCATTTGTTATATGAAATTATCGATCCCAACGCTGGGCGACGCACTTATGTTCCCCTGGAAGACATTTCAGCAGAATTGATAGCTGCCACGATCGCTACAGAAGATAAGGACTTCTTCACCAATCCCGGGTTTGATTTGTTCGCGATGACCCGTGCACTCATTCAAAACTACACCGCTGGAGAGATACAGTCTGGTGCCTCGACCATCACTCAGCAATTGGCTCGTGCTTTGCTTCTTGATCCTGCGGAAAGATACGAACAAAGTTACGAACGAAAAGCCCGCGAGATCGTTTTGGCATACGAGATCACTCGGCAGTATTCAAAAGAAGAAATTTTGGAACTTTACCTGAACGAGAATTTTTATGGCAATATGGCTTACGGTGTTCAGGCTGCTTCAGAGTCATATTTCAATACCTCTGCTGAAGAATTGAATTTATGGCAGGCTTCTTTTCTGGCAGGATTACCGCAAGGGCCTTCAATTTATGACATTTATACCAACAGAGAAGCAACCCTGTATCGACAGCGATCCGTATTGGTATTAATGTATGAGTTGAGTTCTGAAAGGGGCTGTATTGATGTAGGGACGGGCAGATCGCCCGTGTGTGTCTCCTACCCTGATGCAACACAGGCAGGGATTGACCTTGCGAATTATGTGTTTCCTGAACAAAACTTTTTTATGCGTTATCCACATTGGGTTGTCTATGTCAAATCCTTGTTAGAAGAGCAATTTGACTCCCAGACCATTTATAAAAGTGGATTTACTGTTTATACGACCCTGGACCCTGATCTTCAAAGCAAAGCTGAGAGCATTGTTAAGAGCCAACTTGCTTCCCTGGTGGAAAATAACGCTTCGAATGGCGCTTTGATGGCGATGGACCCTAACACCGGTGAGATACTGGCGATGGTGGGTTCAGCTGATTTCCATGATGATGAGATTGACGGCCAGGTAAACATGGTTTTGTCACAAACCCGACAGCCTGGCTCTGCAATTAAACCGCTGACATATGTGGCAGCATTTGAAAAGGGTTGGACGCCAGCCACTTTAATTTGGGATGTTCCCACGGAATTTCCCCCTTCTACCGATCCCTTTGATACCAACCCACCTTATGAACCCGTCAATTACGACGGCAAGTTTCACGGTCCGGTATCTTTGCGATCTGCACTGGCAAATTCTTACAACATTCCTGCTGTAAAAGCCCTGGAATTTGTGGGTGTGTATGACGATCCGGACACACCTGCAGAGGATGGCTTGATATCCTTCGCCCAGCGCCTGGGGGTTACCAGTTTGACTCGAAGTGATTATGGGCTTGCATTAACATTGGGCGGCGGCGAAATTAGCCTGAAGGAATTAACAGGCGCTTATGCGACCTTTGCGAATCAGGGACGAAGAATGCCCAGTATTGCCATCACAAAAATTATTGATCACAGCGGCAACATTGTATATGAATATGAGCCGCCCACAGGAGACCAGGTTGTGAGAGCAGAACATGCCTACCTGATTTCTTCGATCCTATCGGACAAGAGCGCAAGGGTCCCGATGTTCGGTACCAACCCGGTTATCAACCTGGATTTTCAAGCTGCAGTTAAAACCGGTACGACCAACGATTTTCGGGACAACTGGACGGTTGGTTACACCCCCGATTTGGTCGTGGGTACCTGGATTGGAAATACCGATTACACACCCATGGTAAATACAACCGGTTTGACAGGGGCAGGTCCTATCTGGGCAGAATTTATGACCTACGCAATTGGTGAAATCAAAGACGGGAACCCCACACCCTTTAGCCGGCCTGCCGGTGTTGTCGATCGTGTGGTTTGTGCGATTTCGGGGACGGAGCCTTCAGAGTGGTGCCCGCAGCAGCGCAGCGAAATATTTGCGTCTGACCAGCTGCCAAAACCGAAGTCTGAGGATCTATGGAATAAAGTAGAAATTGACACCTGGACAGGACTGCTCGTTTCTGACGATTGCAGTGATTTCACCGATCAGATGTTTGCGATCAATGTAGATGATGAATGGGCACAGAAATGGCTAAAAGATGATCCGAAAGGACGTGCCTGGGCTGAAGATATGGGCTTTTCGACGCCTTTGTTTTTTGCACCAGATCGTGCCTGTAGAGCAGATGATCCCCGACCGATCATTGAGTTGGCGAGTATCAGCGAAGGGCAGACAATCAAGACAAGTCCCTTAGAAATTAAAGGTGTTATCACTGCTACGGATAATTTTGATTACTATCGCATTGAATATGGTAAGGGTGGCGATCCGGTGACGTGGAAGACACTTGTTGAGGAAGAGCACTCACCACAGGAAGATCGGGGAACTTTGTACGAGTGGGATCTGGAAGAATTGGATGCAGGTATCTACACTTTGAAGTTTTATATTCACAGCACAGAAGACACCTATGCTGAAAAATTGATGACCATAAATATTCAACTGCCGACACCGACCCCGACACAAACTCCAACACACACGCCGACTTTAACACCGACGCCAAGCCCCACCATTACGCCGACTGACATGGATACGCCAACGCCAACGCCTACGAGAACACCGACTCAGGCACCAACACAGGCACCAACATCAACGCAGAACCCAACTAGCACCCCAACAGAATCACCTTCAGCAACGCCTTCGGTGACAGACACTACTGGGGGGTAAGTCTTGTTAAAACAAAGCTAATTGTGATGCCCGGTACTCAGGAGGGTCAATTTGGATTTGTTCAACAAACAATTCTCGTGTCAGTAATGGGTTTGCGTCTAAATCACGGATGAGACGGAATTTTACTGTAAGAAAATTGTGATCCAATTTTTCCCCTAATATTGGATCACGTTGTTTTTTATATGCGAGAAGGTTTGCCCGACTGCCGGGTATAACCAGTACATTTGTCCGGGTATTTCCATTATTTTTCCAAATATGCTTTGATACGATGGCGGTTGAAAGCACGAGAAAGCTGTAATTTGGGTTGCCATCAAGATTGTCAAACCATAGAATTGGGTTATCACCGCCGCTTTTATAATTCAGCCTTTCACCCATGTCTAATAAAATTTTTCGAATTTTATTCACCTCAGCTTCTCTGAGGTTTGGCTTTTCGTTTTCCCGCAAACGCCAGAGATGTTTTTGATCATCAATGAGCTCGGCGTAAGATTCGAGACAGTTTAGCAAAACTTTGTCTTCTGGTGTATATCTCCCGGGAAAGGTTTGGTAAACGAAGGTTTTAAGATCTTGGGCTGTTGTTTCTGTTACTTGAAAAAGGTGCTTGAGCAGGGTTTCTTCAACACGATCAATCAAGGATGTCGATTGCCCGGGTGGGTTTTTAAGCCACCAATCCGTGGTTTCGATCGATGCTGTTTCTGCCCCAATTCTTCTTAGAAGATTTCCTTCTGTAAACAGGGATTCAATCCATTTTTGAGTCTCGGAGGCAGCGTTATTTGGGTTTTGAAGAAAGATGTCCAGGGCAAGCTTATGTTCACTCGCTAAACCAGTGACCGCCGAAGTGTGGATTTGTTGATAATTTGCGGTTTCACCCTTTTGGTTCAGGTAATCTCTCACAGATTGGTGGGCAATTTTAATTGCTGAAGCAGGTAAATCATGATCGCTTGGGTTTGGATTCTTAATCCAGTGGCATTGCGCAATTTGATCGTCCAAAGAATGGGCAAAGGCTGACAGCGTAAGACCGGATATCTCGGCTGCCATCAATGCAGCTAACAAGAGCATTGGCTCGTTTTCAGCGATGAGTCCATAAAGTTTTAGGTCAGGGTAGTGAAAATCCTCAAAGGTATCGAAAACAGCTTTTAATGCGTTGGTATGCCAGTTCCAATCATAACGCTGCCGAAAAAGGACATTGCGGATTGGTGTTATTGCTTCCTGACCCCAAATCCATCCGGTCCATAAGGCTGAAAGCGTCCAAAAAGCCTGGTTTGGTCTTGGAATAGCGGCGAATATTGCAGAAAAGAATCCTTGATCTGGCTGGGGTGTCAGCTCTCTTAAGCGTCCAGGAAACAAGAAAATACCCGGATCTTCTGAGTAGGATTCGCTCCAGTTCTGAAGTAGGATAGGGGTTGAGAGAACCTGCCACGACTTGATTGACTCTTCGAGTACATTCCAGAGGTTGCGCTCCTGGTAAACATTGGGAACGACAATTTGCCGTGGGCGATTTCGAGGGGAGGGATATGCCCACAAGGTGTTGCCCAAATCAGCGGCGGACAGGATCAGCGCAATTAAAAGATCACGACGTCTTGGGCTTTGTTCCAGGCTATTGAGTTTATTGATGATGGTTTGCAAGACGATGATGGGCCGGGGTGGGTAAGCGTTAAGCGCATTCAAGACCTGGGACCGCAGTTTTTCATCCTGCCCAACGATCCTGTTAAGGGCACGAGCCTGGTGCAGTTGAATGGACGGCAAAGTTCCCATGATTTCCTTGTCTTCAGTTGTGATTTCCTGCTCGCCGGCAGCACCACAATAGGGGCACTTGACCTGGGCTTTAAAGGGATAATCTGCTCCCTTTTCCCAAAGAAAGGAATTAGCTTCGATGTGACGTTTGCAATTTGCACAACTTACGTGATAAAGGCTCCGGATGTAGGGTTCCATGCGGTCGTCGCCTTTGGGTGCAGCTGCCAGGTCCTGCAGCGCAGCGATTAATTCTGTTTCCTGGGGAGCACTGGCGATAATTTTCAGCATAAAAGCATGGATGGGGTTGTTGACGGTGGTCAGAACCTGGAATCCAGCAGATGCGATTTCGACAGGGACCATGGGATTAAAACCAAAGGGATCGAGCACCCTGTCGCCTGGTGAGAGATATTTCAGGCACCACTCACTTACCATGCCGCTGGGGATTGGGGGTATAAACCGTCCAAGTGGCAAGTCTGGGATTGAACCTTTGCCGGGGATATAAGGTATGTCCATCGAAACTTTCTTCTTAAGTCGAGCGTCCGATGCGTGTGTGATACTTTTCTTGATTGTAATCGTTAAAAGATGAACTTTCTTGAATTCAGTCTTTAAGTTTTAGGATATGAACTTGGTACGGATTGATCTTCAATAATTCATTTTCCGTTGTTTGGTTATCAAATAACGAAACCCAGGTGCCATCGGGCAGTTGATAGGTCAGCTCACGACTGCTGAAATTCAAAACCACTAATATTTTTTCTGTGCCAAAGCCCCTGGTAAAGGCAAGGAGATGTCTGGGATCTGTTATTATTGGCGTGAAATCCCCACGTTGTAAAGCGGGTTCATTTTTTCGGATTCGAATGATGGTTTTCACAAAGTTCAGGATTGACTCTGGGTCGGCTGTTTGGGTTTTAACATTTCTCTCAACGAAATTTGAATGGACTGGCAGCCAGGGTTCTGTTTCGGAAAAGCCACTGTATTCTTTATCGTTCCACTGCATGGGGGCACGGCAGCCGTCCCGTCCTTTGAAATTAGGCCAATAAGTTTTCCCAACGGGGTCTTTTACGTCAGATCTCTTTCGAATCGGAATGTCCCGCATACCGAGCTCTTCACCATAATAAATGAAAGGGGTACCTTTTACTGTCAATAGCATTGCAGCAGCAACCTTTGCCCGCCTGTCATCCTCACCAAAGCAATAGCGCGATGCGGTGCGGGTCATATCATGGTTGCTGAGAAAATTATTTGGCCAGGCATACCCTGACAATGATTGATACCACTCAGTTAATGAATTTAGGAATCGTTTGGGATGCCAGCGATTTTCTGCAAATTTAAAATTAAAGGCGGCGTGAAGTTTGTCATCCCCGCAGTAATTTGCTGTTTGTTCTGTATCTGCCATGAATGTTTCACCCACGACATATGTCTGATCATATTGATCTAAAATTTCGCGAATATTCTTCAATAAGGGCATCATCTCCGGTTGGCTGACATCATAAATATGCTCCTGGCGGTCAAAAGCGCGGATGCCAAATTTTGAAGGATTATCTCTAAATTCAGGGTCTTTGAAGTAGGCATTAAACACGTCAAGCCTGAAGCCAGCAACACCTTTGTCCAGCCAGAAGTGGAAAACATCCAGCATTTCGTGGCGAACGTCCGGGTTTCGCCAGTTGAGATCGGGTTGTTCTTTGTAGAACATGTGATAGTAATATTGTCTCAGGTCGGGATCATACTCCCAGGCTGGTCCACCAAAGATCGACTGCCAGTTATTGGGCGGGTCACCGTTTGGTTTGGGGTCCTGCCAGAGATACCAATCGTGATAGGGATTATCCGTCGATTTTTTAGATTCAATAAACCAGGGATGTTGATCGGAAGTATGGTTAAGTACTAAATCCAGGATAATGTGGATCTTTCTGTGTTTTGCTTCCGCAATTAATTGTTCAAAATCCTCCATTGTGCCAAATTTTGGATCGATATCCTTATAGTTTGCGACGTCATAGCCGAAATCAACATCAGGGGAAGGGAATATTGGGGACAGCCAAATGGCATCGATTCCAATGTCTTCTAAATAATCGAGCCGGCTGATGATCCCTTTCAGGTCACCAATGCCATCATCGTTTGCATCCATAAAAGAACGAGGATAAATTTGGTAAATGATACCATCACGCCACCACAAGAATTCATCTGTCATTATTCGTCCTTCGCTCGAATCCCATTTCGATAAATTATAGTAGATTATTGTCTTTTCGCAAAATAAATCAGGAACTTTCCTTGACATCTTCATTGAGTTTACTTCGAATTTTTGTTTGGAATTTTTTAAGCACAAATATGTAAAATACCTGCTTGGCAGTACCTTAATTCCCTTGCACCTCACCTTGATATGTGCTAAAATCACAGGTGAGTTGATAAGCCTCGGCTTATTTTTCATACCCTTTACGTCGAAAAGTGGGTTCCCCCCACTTTTCTTTGTATCAAGCAGGTTTCGTTAGTTATTTGGAGTAAGTGGAAACATGAAAAGTGAATTTGCGCTGGCATTTAATGAAGTTGTTGAGGATCGACAGCTATCCAGGGATGTGATTCTGGATGCGCTTGAATCAGCAATGGTTTCAGCCTATCGCAGGGCTGTTAATGCTTCTAACGCGCAGTTTGTTGAAGCGAAAGTTGATTTGGATTCCGGGGATGTACGGATATTCGCGGAAAAAGAAGTTGTTGAAGATGTTCAAAATGAGCAAACCGAAGTTTTGTTAAGTGAAGCTCAAAAGGTAGAACCTGAAGCAGAACTTGGTGATATGGTTGTTGTGGATACAACGCCTGAAGATTTTGGGCGTGTTGCTGCACAAACGGCTCGCCAGGTCATTCAACAACGCATTCGTGAAGCAGAGCGCGAGATCCAGTATGAATATTTCGCCAAACAAGTGGGCGAGATCGTCAGTGGTGTTGTGCAGGCGATCAGCGGCCGTGGCGCAACCATAGGTTTGGATAAAAAAGCCGAAGGCACCATGCTTCGGAAGGACATGATCCCACGAGAACGATTACGCGTTCATGACCGCATCCGCTGTTTAATTTATGATGTTAAAGAGAGCGGTCGCGGCCCGATGATCTATCTTTCGCGGGCACATCGCAAATTCCTCCGTCGATTGTTGGAAAACGAAGTGCCTGAAATTTATCACGGAGTTGTCGAAATTCGATCGATCGCCCGTGAGCCCGGTCAGCGGGCAAAAGTTGCTGTCTCAGCAACACAGCAGGGTATTGACCCTGTGGGCGCCTGTGTGGGTGTGCGCGGTGTTCGAATTCAGGCGATTGTCCGTGAGCTGAGCGATGAAAAAATTGATGTGATTGAGTGGAGCAATGATGCTGCGGCATTCATTGCCAAAGCAATCAGCCCAGCTCGTGTGGTTGGCGTTTATTTATCTGAAACTGAGGAAGATGGAAGGACAGCCACCGTCGTCGTTCCAGAGGATCAGCTTTCCCTTGCAATTGGACGGGACGGTCAAAATGCCCGGTTGGCTGCCAAACTAACAGGCTGGCGAATTGATATCAAGAGCCAGGTTGAAGCGGCGGGCGAATCACTTAAGAAACTGCAGGAAGACCCACAATACCAGGAAATGGCAGCTCGCGAAGCTGAGGCAATGGAGAAAATTGTCGTCATGCTTGAAAAGAAAGCAGAAGGGCGACCATTGCCCCCTGAAGATTATGACTTCATGGCAAAATTTATCGACCGCGTGGAAAAACGGGTTGAGAAGAAACGACGTGAAGAGGACATTGAAGAACAACGTCGTCATGAAGAAGCCCTGGCTACAGTTCCTGAATTGACCTTTGAAATTGACATTCTTGATGTGGACTTGAAGGAACACATCCTTTTCATCCTGCAGGAAGCAGGTATTGATACCCTGGGTGATCTTGTTCTTCAAATGCGGCTCGACTCAGACAAAATTCTTGCTTTGAATGGCATTGGTCCGAAATCCTTTGAGGAAATATCTGAATTGACCGATGCATTACGTGTCTCACCGGGAGAACAGATTGCTGTTGAAGCTGAGGAAGTGGTACAGCCAGTAGAAAAACCGGCAGATCAGGCAGTTGTTGAAGAACCTATTGAAGAATTGCCGGCAGAGGAAATCAAGGAACCCCTTGAAGCGGTTGTTGAAGAAGAACCTGTGGAAGAGGTCATCGAAGAAGCGCCTAAGCCAGTCAAGAAACAGCCAGTTGAAAAAGAAGAAGACGAGGAAGAAGAAGATTTCGACAAGCTCTTCTCGTATGATGCATCAAAATACGGGTATTACGAACCCGCACCTGCCCAATTTGAAGAAGGTGAAGAAGAGGATCGTGCAAAGCCCGAAAAGAAGAAGAAGCGGAAGAAACCTCGACCACCTCGAGAAGATGTAGACGATTGGGAAGATTGGTAAATTTTAATAAATTTATACATGAGTAGCGATTAGATGGTCAAAAAACCAAAGCGTCGAAGTAAGCATGTCCCAAGGCGGACATGCGTTGGCTGCAGAGAAGTCCTGTCAAAACGCTCAATGATCAGAATTGTCAATGGGCCAGAGGGTGTTAAGGTTGATAACACCGGTAGGGCTCACGGCAGAGGGGCGTATTTACACGACAAACGATCTTGCTGGTTGCGCGGTATCAATGGCGCACTTGACCATGCACTGAGGACCAGGCTGACAGATCAGGAAAAAGAAGATTTACGAAACTTTATGGAAAATCAACTTCCTGACGAAGAACTGGTTCAACAGGGGGCAGAGGAATCGTCAAGATGAATTAAAATCATCTAATCGCTCATCAGCAAGAATAATATTTTTGGCCGCATTTTTATCTTTACGGGTGAAAATGGGGTAGGGGAATACTAACGGAGGTTTTATATGAGCGATAACGATATTAAGAAAATTATTTTGCCTTACAGCATAAGCGTGAGGGAACTGGCTGAAAAAATGGACGCCAGTCCCATTCAGGTCATCAAGGTCTTGATGGCTAATGGTGTTATGGCGAGCATTAATCAAAATGTAGATTTTGATACTGCTGCCGTCGTCGCCAGCGAATTGGGATTTGAACCTGAGCTTCTTCAAATTGAAGAAGAAAAACCGGAAGATAAGGGCGAAATTCCTTTATGGCGTCGGGTGATTGCCGATGAAAAGGAAGAAGATTTACAGCCCAGACCGCCAGTTGTGACAATGTTGGGGCATGTTGATCATGGAAAAACCAGCCTTTTGGATGCCATACGAAAGACAAACGTCGCTGGTGGTGAAGAGGGTGGGATTACTCAGCATATTGGTGCCTATCAGATTGAACACAGTGGCCGTAAGATTACCTTTCTTGACACGCCAGGACACGCAGCTTTTACTTCGATGCGGGCAAGAGGTGCACAGGGTGCAGATATTGTCGTGCTGGTTGTTGCTGCAGATGACGGTGTTATGCCGCAAACCCGTGAAGCTGCAAACCATGCCAAAGCTGCAAGGGTGCCAATCGTTGTGGCTTTAAACAAGATGGACCTACCATCCGCTAACCCTGAAATGGCTAAAAAGCAGCTTGCAGAAATTGACCTTGTGCCCGATGAATGGGACGGGGATACGATTGTCGTGCCTGTCTCAGCAACGAAGATGCAGGGTTTGGATGATTTGATGGAAGCAATTTTGCTGGTCGCTGATAATAAAGATATTAAAGCCAATCCTAAAGGTGAGGTTTTTGGTACGGTTGTTGAAGCAGAGTTGGATAAATTCCGTGGGACGATGGCAACTTTGCTTTTGCAAAATGGTACGATTGATGTTGGGGACACCATCCTGGCTGGGAAAGCCCATGGTCGGATTAAAGCCATGTTTGATTTTCGTGGTAAGCCCATTAAAAGAGCGGGTCCTTCAACACCGATTGCAGTCATGGGGCTGAACGACGTTCCCCGTGCTGGTGATATTTTCAGGGTGGTTGAATCTGAAAAGGAAGCACGAGCGATTGTAGAAGATATTGAAGCCAATGAAGAGCAACAAATTGCTGCACCCCGTGCAACACTGGAAGACCTGTTTGAGCGTCTTCAGGCGGGCGAAGAGCAGGAACTTCGTTTGATTGTAAAAGCAGATGTTCAAGGATCCCTTGAACCGATTGTCAACTCCCTTAAAGAACTTGGCGAGAAACAATCAGAAGTGTCCATGAATGTCTTACACCAGGAAACCGGCAACATCACTGAGAGTGATGTTATGCTGGCTGCTGCATCGGATGCAATTGTGATTGGCTTTGCCGTTGATGCCGACAACGCTGCAAAACGCCTCGCAGAAACAGAAGGCGTTTCGGTACGTTTGTACACAATCATTTATCGTTTGATTGAAGATGTTGAAAAGGCACTCAAGGGTATGCTCGAACCGGAGCTGGTTGAGCGCACCATCGGATCAGCAAAAGTACTTGCGACCTTTGCGGTTTCACGTTTTAAAGTTGCAGCCGGATGCCGTGTTGTGGACGGCGAAATTCGACGAAATGGCAAGATTCGTGTGATTCGGAACAAAGATGTCGTTTTTGAAGGTGAAATTGGTTCCTTGAAGCGCGGCAAAGATGATGTGCGTGAGGTACGCGAGGGATTTGAATGCGGTATTGCATTAAAACAATTTCATGAGTTTGAAGAAGGAGATTTGCTCGAGTGCTACGTAATAGAAGAGCAGGCTCGGTAAATTTTTAGAAAGAAAGAAATAGTATGCCATCAAATATTCGATTAAAAAGAATACAAGAACAAATTCAAAAAGTATTAACTGAAATCCTGGAAAACCGGGTTAATGATCCACGGGTCGAGGGTGTTTATATTACTGATGTGACCATTGACCGTGAATTGGATTACGCGAATATCTACGTCTCCTCATTAGCTGGTGAACCAGTAGCCGAAGAGATTATTGAAGGCTTGAGAAATGCAGCCGGTTTCATTCGTTATAACCTCAGCCAGGAAGTTGAACTTCGTGTTATGCCCCGGTTAAGATTTTATTGGGATGATACACCTGAACGTGCAGAACGGATCGAAGAGTTGTTGAATGAGATCCGTGAAGCGCGCGAAGAACAGGCGGAAAATACTGCCGAAGACATTGAAGAAATCGTTGAGGATGTGGATGACGAAGAAAATTGATCAAAATATTAAAGAAAAAATAGAATCCAGCGAACGCATGCTGATTGCCTCTCATGTGAGACCGGACGCAGATGCTGCTGGATCCTTGCTTGGCCTGGGTTTGGCACTTAAGCAAGCTGGCAAACAGGTGCAGATGGTCTTGGAAGATGGCGCAGATAAATTTCAATATCTGCCAGATTACGATTTGATCACACAATCTCCTCAGGGGAAAGTGGATATGGTTGTCGTTGTCGATTGCTCTGATCCAACCCGTGTTGGGCAAGTTTTGGATGGTTATGGGCGTCCTGACCTGGTTGTGGACCATCACAAAACCAACCTTGATTTTGGCACCTATAATATTGTTGAACCGGAACAAGCTGCAACAGCAGCGATCTTATTTGATCATTTACCAGAATGGGGTTTATCTTACTCACCCGAGGTTGCCAGCTGTTTGCTCTCAGGAATTGTGGGAGATACGATTGGCTTCCGTACGTCAAATGTAAATTCAGACCTTTTGCGAAAAGCAGCTTCTTTAATGGACTTAGGGGCAGACCTTGCAAATATTTATCGAGAAGAATTAGTGATGAAGCCATTTAATGCTGTTCGTTACTGGGGGGCTGGATTAAGACGATTGGAACATGAGGACGGTCTGGTTTGGACGAGCTTAACCCTTGCTGACAGGGATGAAATCGAGTATGCTGGAAACGATGATGCCGATTTGGTCAACGTGCTTTCCTCGGTAAAAGAAGCCGAGATTGCATTAATTTTTGTCGAGCAGCCGCCGAACGAAGTAAAAGTCAGTTGGAGGGCGAGACCGGGATTGGATGTCTCCGGTATTGCATTTGAATTTGGTGGTGGGGGGCATGCCGCTGCAGCCGGTGCTGATATCTCTGGGACCTTATCAGAGGTCAAAAAGCGTGTTATCATAGAAACGAAGAAATTATTGGAGCATCAAAAAGCAATCAAGGGGTAATCGATAAAGGATCTTGGAGTTTGGAAACACTATGAGTGAACAAGAATTTGATTTGAAAAATGCAGTTTCAGGGGTCCTGGTGATTGATAAGCCAGTTGGGATGACATCGCATGATGTTGTCCAGGTTGTTCGACGTGGTACGGGCATTCGACGTGCCGGTCACACAGGAACCCTTGACCCACGTGCGTCGGGCGTTCTGGTTGTTTTGGTCGGTCCGGCAGTCAGGCTGAGTGAGTATGTTTCAGCCTCTGACAAACGCTACCAGGCGATTATTCGGTTGGGTGAAAGTACGGATACCTACGATGCTGATGGTGAGATTACCCGGCGAGAAGCCGTTAATATAACCCAGGAGCAAATTGAAGAAGCACTGACCCAATTTGAAGGCACTGTTGAACAGGTGCCCCCTGCATATTCTGCAAAGAAAATCAACGGCCAGAAAGCCTATGAACTGGCGCGAAAAGGTGAGGAAGTTGAGCTGGATGCCAAGGAGATTGATGTTTATCACCTGGAACTGCTTGAATGGGACAGCCCTGAGGCGATCATCGATGTCTACTGTTCTTCAGGTACATACGTCAGGTCCCTTGCAAATGACCTTGGTGAAGTTTTAGGCTGCGGCGGTCATTTGGTTGGTTTGCGCCGAACGAAAAGCGGTGAATTTGCCCTGAGAGATGCCATCCAGTTACGAAAACTTGAAGAAGCATTTGATAATGGTGATTGGTACAAATACTTGATCCCTGCAGCAGAAGCATTGAGCGATTGGCCTTCAAGAGAGCTGAGCTTTGAAGAAGTTGACCTTGTACGCCACGGTCATCGTGTGCCTGTTGAAGTTGAACCTGAAAACCCAGATCATTGGGTGAGGGCAATCAGTCAACAGGGCGAGTTGGTTGCTTTGCTTGAATATTTGCCTGATGAAAAGGAATGGCAGCCAAGAAAAGTATTCTTTACATAATCGAGGACATTAAAAAGAACGGATAACATGAACGCCCTTTCTTCATAAAAATGAGGGAGGGCGCTCTTTTTGAATGAAAGCCTTCAAGATCATGTTGAAACACAGCTACGAATTGCAGAACACAATAAATTTTTTCGAACTGACACCTTTGCCTTATCAAAAAACCTGCATCACTATTGGCAACTTCGATGGGGTACACCTTGGGCATCAAGCGATCATTTCACAAATGGTCCAACAAGCCAATGCTAACGGCAAACCTTTAATCGTCATTACCTTCTGTCCCAACCCCTTCGACTTTTTTAATCCTCACATCCAATCATTTTATCTCTCAACACCTGAAGAAAAAGAAGCATACTTATTGAGTCTTGGCGTTGATCGCGTCCTGACTTTCAAGTTTGACCGGGATTTTGCAAATCTAAGCCCCGAAGAATTCCTGACTGGTTTGAAAGATAAACTTGCCCTTGAGACACTGGTTGTGGGTGAGGATTTTGCCCTTGGAAAAAACAGGCAGGGCACCATTCCAATTCTGAAAGAAATTGGCGAAAAATTGTCCTTTAAACTTGAAGTTTTGCCTTCTGTTAGATTGGGCAGCAGAGATATTTCATCAACCAAGATTCGCAAGCTTTTGGACCAGGGGGAAGTTGACGAGGTCGCTGACTTGTTAGGCAGACACTATGCCATTTCTGGGGTTGTGAGCCACGGCTCAGATCGTGGAGCAAGGATTGGCTTGCCAACCGCCAATATCACCCATTGGCCTAAGAAAAAACTGCCAGCTATTGGTGTCTATGCCACCCATGTTGATCTGCGGGGTGAAAGTTACCGGGGAATTACCAACGTTGGCTACCGTCCCACATTTGAAAACCAGGAAAAAGCCAACATCGAAACGTTTATCTTTGATTTTAACGATGAAATCTATGGCCAAGAAATGAAGGTTTCTTTTATTGTAAAAATCAGGGATGAACAAAAGTTTTCAGGTGTAGAGGCGTTTCTCGCCCAAATTGAACGAGATAAAGCAGCAGCACAAAGGATCTTCACAAATGACGGGGAATAGACGCATTTACTTGCTAAGCCCACGGGATTTATCCCCTGAGACCATTGCAGTTACCTTTGCTAAAACTTCCCGGTCTCCCAAACCCTTTAATGAGATTGCTTCTGAGCTAACCGATGATCGTTCTGCCGAATTTCATGAGAAATGGGTGGTCGGTTATGGTCATGCATCTGTCGCTGAGCATGCTGTTTTGCATCTGGCGTTGGAGAATGTTTCACGCCTGGCAATTGAGACGATTGAAGGCAACCGCCTGGCTTCGTATACTGAAAAATCCAGCCGATATCAGCAGTGGGATCAGGATGCTTTTTATGTTCCAGAAGAGCTTGGTGAAGGGAAACTAAAGCAGGATTTTATAGATACCTGTCATTTGCTTTTTAATACCTACCAGGAAAGCATCCCAGTCCTTGAAAGCTGGTTGAAGAGGTTACGACCTCAAAATCAAAAGGAATCTGATAGTGCTTACAACCGCTGGATTCGGGGTGAGGCTGTTGATAACTGCCGATTTTTATTGCCAGCTGCATCTCTAGCCAATGTTGGTGTAACCATTAACGCCCGCGCCCTTGAGTATGCAATTTGTAAAATGCTCAGTTCACCTCTGGAGGAAGTGCGGGACATCGGGGAGAAATTACGTAAGGTCGGGCAAAATGAAGCGCCAACCCTGGTTAAATATGCTTCATGCAACCAGTATTTGATTAATACCCGGAAAAAGTTGTCAGATTATACAAGGGATCTTTCAATCGGGTCTTCTAAAGAAGGGGTTAATCTCCTCGATTGGGATAAGACCGGCGAGCAGAAGATTGTAGCAGCAATTCTCTATCGCTTTGGCGCAAATTGTGATTTTCAGGCTTGTTTGGAATACGTCCAAGGTCTAACCCGAGATCAATTCAGTAAACTGGCTTCGGAATTGATGTCTGGACGGGGGAAATTTGACCAGCCCTTGAGGGAATTTGAGTATGCACAAATGACCTTTGACCTGGTGATGGACCAGGGTGCTTATTTTGAATTCAAACGTCATCGAATGATGACTCAGACAGCACAATCATTAACGCCAAATCTTGGATTCGCAGTTCCAAGAGCGATAACAGAAGCTGGCTGCGAGGCAGATTACACAGCAGCAATGCGTAAAGCAGCACAAGTTTACGATGAAATTGCTGAATTGAACCGGTATGCTGCCAGTTACATCATCCCGAATGCTTACAACCGTCGAGTTTTGTGTACGATGAATTTGAGAGAGTTTTATAATTTCTCCCGGCTCAGATCAGCAGAAAATGCCCATTTTTCAATTCGCAGAATCTCGCAGTGGATGGCAGAAAAGGTTGAGGACATTTACCCGGTTTTGGGGTCTTATTTGGATCAACCCGGGGAAGAATCCTGGCGAGATATTGAAGATCGTTACTTTTCAAAAGTGTAAGGCTTAACCGTGAATTTTATTAAATCATTGGGTGGAATTTTCTGGAGTCGAAACGAGAAGCGCTTTCGAATGGTTTGGCGATTGCTTATTTTCAGCCTTCTTTTGTTTGGTTTAATGATGCTCTTTTCCACTTTGTCAGGGATAATTAATTTCACAAATGCATCTTCCATGCTTGTCTTTATTATCCTTTTAGCTGTCCTTACAGCTTTACTTATCGCTGGAAAGTGGATTGACAGAAGAGAAATCTCCGGTTTTGGGCTTCAGCTCTCAAGAGCCTGGTGGCAGGATTTTGGCTTTGGGCTGACCTTAGGTGCTTTTTTGATGGGTGCTATATTTTTGATTACCTGGCTGACAGGGAATTTGCAAATTACCGGTTACTTCCATAAGGTGACGTTAAACTCGCCCTTTATGTGGCAATTTTTGGATGCCTTGTTCTTCTTTATTTGCGTTGGTATTTATGAAGAACTGATACTACGAGGGTACTTGTTAATCAACCTGGCTGAAGGCTTGAAGATCAATTGGTTGGGAAAGAAAGTGGCACTAATTACTTCTTTGATTATCTCATCAATAATATTTGGAGTCCTTCATATCGTTAATCCAAATGCGAGCTGGATCAGCACAATAACGATTTCACTGGCAGGAGTCTTTCTTGGCTTGGGGCTTGTACTGACTGGCCGGTTGGGACTTCCGATAGGTTTGCATATCACCTGGAATTTCTTCCAGGGCAATGTTTTTGGTTTCCCGGTCAGCGGAAGCCGTTTCAGGGTGTCATTAATTGAAACGGAATTAACAGGTTCATATTGGTTAACCGGCGGGGCTTTTGGTCCCGAAGCAGGGGTACTGGGTTTACTGGCGATGATAATCGGCTGCATATTAATCCTTTTGTGGGTGGGCAGGCAGGGAAATTTAGCGCTTAAAAAAGAGTTGTCAGAATATATAGGGTAATAAATTTCAGGGGGTTAGTAATTTTTTAGAATAGCTCATTTTTATTATATAATAGATGGAATATATCAAAGCTCTGGGAAACCAATGGAGAAATTGTGAGTCTGATTTTTGCCTACGTTCCCTATATTTGGCCTTCGATCATGTCAAGTTTGCTTATGCTTGCACTGGCTGTTTTCAGCTTCCGCCACCGTGACATGCCTGGTGCCATTCCCTTTGCAATTGCCTGTATATTTGGTTTATTTTGGTCAGTAGGATCAATTCTTGAGTTTTCAACCGTTGGCATCGATCTAAAAATTTTCTGGCGAAAGTTTCAAGTGGTTTTCCAACTGCCAGCCGCCACAGCTATAACATGCTTTCTATTAGCCTATACCTGGCCGAAGCGATGGCTTACCGTCCGCAACTTGATCTTGCTTTGGATTGTTCCATTAATAATGGCTGTGATTGTTTTTACCGATCATCTACATCACTTGTTTTGGGAAGGGTTTGATTTAAATGGCGTCCTAATCGCAAATCCTGGCCCATTGATGAAATATTTTCTTGCTTATGTCTTTCTAAATTTCCTCTTCAATATCTTTATTTTTATCTGGTTGTTTATTCACTCACCTCAAAATCGTTGGCCAGTGGTGATCATGGTTATTGGTCAGATCATCATGCGCTTATTATACTTTTTTGATATTGCTAACCGGGGTTCCTCTAACCTCCAGATTGCACCGGTTGGAATCGCTTTTACTTCTTTGATGTATGCGATTGTTTTCTTTCGCTTTCGCTTCCTTGGCCCGATTCCACTGGCACGCCAAGCTGTTATCAACCAGATGCCCATTGGCATGCTGGTTCTTGACCATCAACTGAAAATTGTCAGTTTGAATCCTGTGGCAGAAAAGATGCTGCAGATTTCAAGTCAGAAAGTGAAGAACAAGTATATTGGGGATGTTTTAGATGCATATCCACAAAATCTGATGGGCGAAAGTGATATTCGCCAACTTGAGTTATATCTTGAAACAGGGATGAAAGAACGGCACTTTCTGTTAGATATTCTATGGCTTAAGGATTGGCGAGATGATCACGTCGGCCAACTGCTGCTGTTGACCGACGTGACCGAACAACGGGCAGCACAGGCAAGGATCCTTGAACAGCAGCGTGTATTGGCGACACTGCAAGAGCGAGAGCAGATTGCCCGTGAGCTGCATGATGATCTGGCGCAGGTGTTTGCTTTTATTGCTACCCAGGGTCAAACTATTCAGCGCTTTTTCAACCGAAATAACACAGAGATGGCTGATAAGCACCTGGAGCGATTAATTGAAGCCGCGCGTGAAGGGGAGGTGGATATCCGAGAGTCAATTCGGGGTATGCGGTTGAGCCTTTCAGAGCAAGGTCTGCTTGCCACGCTTGAAAAGTATATCCTTCAATTTGAAGCAAACACAGCCATTAACACGAATTTGATCACATCTGATGATTTTGACGTTAACCTTCTCGACCCCATGGTTGAGATCCAATTATTAAGAATTTTACAGGAAGCCCTGACCAACATCCGAAAACATGCCGATGCTTCCCAGGTGCGGATCAAGTTTGATGTGGTTGACTCAAAAATCTGTGTCTCAGTACAGGATAATGGGCGAGGTTTTGATGTTGATGAGAATGATTATAAAGGAACGAATCATTTTGGCCTGGAAATGATGCGAGAGCGTGCAGAGACGATCGGTGGCAAGATTCGGATGCAATCCCAACCTGGCCTGGGGACAGAAATTTTTGTTTGTGTGCCTATCAATAGAAAATAGGTGTAAGCATGAATAACCTATCGAAAATGCGTGTTTTGCTGGTTGATGATCACAACCTTTTCCTGGAAGGGCTGGAAAATTTGCTCTCATCTGAGGGAATTCATGTTGCTGGAACAGCCCATGATGGATTTGAAGCTTTAAAGAAAGCCCGCCAGGTGAAACCGGATGTCATATTGATGGATATCCATATGCCGCACTGTGATGGGGTGTCTGCCACACGCTTGATCAAAGCGGAGATGTCTGAAATTAAAATTGTGATGTTGACCATGTCTGAGGATGAGGCTGATTTGTTTGAAGCTGTCAGGAGTGGGGCATCTGGCTTTTTGGTGAAAAGCCTGGAAGCTGAGGAATTTTTTGAGTATTTGAAGGACTTGCAGGAAGGCCATCCACCATTTTCGCCCGGTTTGGCGGAAAAGATCCTTAAAGCCTTTTCGACACAGGATACCAAGCCAGTCCATGAAGCCACGCAGGAAGAATCAAGGGATTTATCACCACGTTCCGCATGTGCCGATAGCTTATCCCCCCGCCAGGTACAGGTGCTGACACTGGTTGCCCAGGGACAGACTTATCGTCAAGTTGCTGCCACATTAAGTATTTCAGAAAGTACCGTGAAATATCATATGGGGGAAATTCTAAACTGCCTTCATTTGCAAAATCGAACCCAGGTGATTGCATATGCTACTCGGATGGGATTGGTCAGACCAGAGGATAGTATATAGTTTGTAGCTCATAGCTGATAGCTGATATTGCGTAGGGTGGGTTGGGCATGAAGACTTTTCATTCAAAATATCAGGTTACCACTGTGAAATTTTCATTTGCTGGTTTTGTTGACCAATCCACCGTTCTTTATTATTTTCCTAATACCTGATCGCCTTATACCTGATTCCTATTTGTTCAATTCTCCCTGCTTGCGGGGGGTTAGGGGGGTATTTTTCCGTTTGGTCACATCGAATGATTTTGATGATACCGGTTATAAAGGCTGTCATATAGGTTGACCTGTCCCCGAAGCGAAGCAGCGCGGGATTAGCTTAAACCACTCACCCTATACCAATCACCAATTTTCCGCGACTGTACTTTTTTCTCACCTTGACTGTACTTTTATGCATACTTAGGAGGCATGAAATCTTATACACTGTAATTGTCCTATCCGGAAGAGGAATCTAATGTCTGCAAAAAGGAAAGTACTTATTTATGGCAGGTCTCTGTATTTGGCAGGCATTTCTGCTTGTCTGGAACCTAATGAAAACCTGGAGGTTAAATTCATTGACCCACATGGTTTGCAGGCTAAACAAAGTCTGGATGAATTTAACCCTGAGACGATATTGTTTGATCTAACAGACCCACCAAATGACCTGGATATGGATTTACTTCAGCAAAGGTCTGGTTTGCTGTTGATCGGCGTGGATCCTTCCAGCGATGAGGTTTTCGTTTTGAAGGGCCATCACAACCGTGTGGTGACGGCAGGGGAGTTGACTCAGTTGATTGCCAATCATACGGATGATAAATGGTAAAGAAATGGGATTGAGGGGATGGTGGAGAAGGTGCATTTGAAGAAAATTTTCATAATTTGATCGGAATTAAATTTGGTTTAGATCATAATGCTCAAATTAGAGGATGGAGCAAAAGGAGTTAATCTTGAAGATAATTATTAATTTATCACTTGTGTTTGCGATGTTGTTTGGGTTTTTGCCGCCATCAACAGCCGCTGCTGAAGTTACGCCCTTGTGGGAACAATTACCTAATAACAGCGGTGATGGTTCTTCAGATACAGGCAGTGCTTTCCTCGCTGAGGATTTTATCCTGGCGGAGGCTTCATCGATCGGCCAGATCGAAATCTGGAATCGGTTACCTGGCCCTATTAATATCTATTTTGCTATCTATGCTAACACGACAGGGGGTGGGTATGACATACCTGGTGATTCTCTTTATTCTGGTATGGTTTCGTCCAGCGGAGTAGATGAAGAAGAAACCATTTGCTCAACAATCTATTGCCAATACCGCCACACGCTCACTTTAGACTCGCCTTTGGATCTCACACCAGGTCACTATTGGTTGTCAGTTTATGGTTTGTCGGATTCTGGTTTCGGTTGGGCGTATGCAGCTCCTAATCCTGACTTGCCATACAATGCATTAAAATTCGCTGGCTCTGATACTTGGGTAGGAGATTGGGCATTGTCCTTAGCCTTTAGAATGCTCGAAGCTGAAGAAACATGTCCTGTGAATGTTGAGGTGACAAGCAGTGCTGACAGTGGGGTGGGATCCCTGCGCCAAGCAATCACGGATGTGTGCCCTGGTGGGACGATCACCTTTGCATCAAGCCTTTCGGGAGAAACAATCACCCTTGGCTCGCAGTTGACCCTTGATAAAGATGTGACGATCGACGGCTCGGCGCTGACTGACAGGGTGAGTGTTGACGCCAATAATTCGGCCAGAGTAATGCAGGTCTACAACGGTGTAACCGCCTCACTTGAAAGTCTGAGGCTCATCAATGGTAATTCGAGTGACTTTGGCGGCGGTATTCACAACGCAGGGACCCTGACGGTGAACAACGCCATCCTATCTAACAATCAATCCACTCAGGGAGGCGCTGGTATCTTTAATACTGGGGGCACACTGCTCGTTACGAATAGCAGCCTGGAAAATAACCATGCAACAAACAATGTAGGTGGCGCGATATCCAATGCAGCAGGCGGCAGCGTGGAGGTAGTTAATTCGACCCTATCGGGAAATCAAGGTCTCAGCGGAGGCGGCATTGACAACCCTAACGGCACAACTATAACCATCACAGGCAGCACTCTGACGGGAAACCAGGCGACTGATACCACGAGTGGCTCAGGTGGTGGACTCAATAATTCAGGGACCATGACCGTGGTCAACTGCACCCTTATTGGGAACACTTCACGCAAGCCTGGTGGCGGTATTTTTAATATGGGGGGAACCCTGACGCTGTACAACAGCACGTTGTCAGGAAACGTCGTAGTAGACCCAGTTGATACATTTGATGATTACGGTCATGACCTGGCAAATGAGTGGTCTTCTACTTTGCACTATGCCAACACGATCATTGCCAATTCGTCTGGGGAAAATGCGTGTTTTAACAACGGAACGATCAGTACAAATTCAAATAACCTGGTGACGGGATGGGATTGGGGATGTGGTGTCAGTTTGAACGATGACCCCCTGCTTGCTCCCCTGGCAGACAACGGCGGACCGACCCAGACCATGGCGCTGCAGGAGGGTTCACCTGCCATTGATGCCGGGGATGATACCATCTGTGGGGGGACATTAGTGGGTGGCGTGGACCAGCGCGGTGTGACCCGCCCGCAAGGCTCGCACTGCGATATCGGCGCTTTTGAATTGGAGCAGACAGTGGCAGATACCACGCCTCCAATTGTGACGGTGCCAAGCGACATGACTGTGCTTACGACTGATTCAAGCGGAGCTGTGGTCACCTTCGAAGCTGCTGCCAACGATGATGTCGACGGTCCACTGACACCAACCTGCGTTCCTGAGTCTGGCTCAACCTTCGCACTCGGCACGACGATAGTAACCTGCACAGCAATAGATGCAGCCTTGAATGAAGGCAGCGCTAGATTCGCAGTGACAGTTCGCATACCCCAGACCCTGGTGGTTAATGCTGCTGACGATAATACTCCTGATACTTGCGATGCGACTCACTGCAACCTACGTGAGGCGGTCAACGCTGCTGGAACTGGTGACACAATCACCTTTGATTCAAGCCTTTCCGGTGCGACGATCACCTTAGGCGATCATATTTGGATCAACAAAAGTCTGAATATCGCGGGTTTGGGCGCAGACCAACTTTCTATCAGCGGAGGCGAAGTCTCCCAAAACGAGGGCGGTGTTTTTTACATTCAAGGCGTTTATGGGAGTGATGGTGTCGAATTCATTAATATGGAAATTTCAGGAGTAACTATCACTAACGGACGAGCCCGTGATGGTGGTGGAATATTCAACGGATCTAGAAGTACCTTGGAAATGACAGACTGCGTGATCGGTCCTAACAATCACGCTGACGATGCGGGTGGTGGAATCTCAAATAAGTTTGGGACTGTAACCTTGAACCGCTGTACGGTTTGGGGTAACAGCCAAAGTGGTGGTGATGATCCAATTGGTGGTGGCGGCATTACTACGAATAATGCCCCAGCAACTTCAACGCTGATTAACAGTACTGTGTCAGGCAACGATGCTTATGACTATGGCGGCGGCATCCTCGCGTGGGCTGGCGGAATTGTCAACTTGGTTCATTCCACCGTCACGAACAATAAAGCAGGTGATGAATTTAATAACAATGGGGGAGGTGGTGGTATATCTATTAATTATGAAGGTCAGGTTGAAATTCAGAACAGCATCGTGGCTGGTAACTTTGATCTGTCCCCAGCAGCAGCTGGTGTGAACCCGGATGTGAAGGGTGCTTTTACTTCGCAAGGCGGCAACCTGATTGGTGAGAATATAAGCTCGACTGGTTGGCTGGAAAGCGACCTGGTTGGTACGACAACCGAACCGATCAACCCCTTGTTGGATGCCCTGGCTTTGAACACGCCAGGCACTACCCGAACACATGGTCTACAGTTAGGCAGCCCTGCTATTGATGCTGTAAGTTGTCCTGTTGAGATAGCGATAGACCAGCGCGGTGTGGGACGCCCGCAAGGATCCTCTTGTGATATTGGGGCATATGAGTTGGAAGTGGCGACGACTGGCGAGCTGACGATCAGCAAAGTCTTTGACGCCTCTACCTCTGGTTTCGCGGATACTTTTGCGATCGCTTACGACTGCGATGACGGAACAGACCATGACGGCACGGTCAATCTTGCCGCAGGTGGATCGCAGACGATCAGCGGCATCCCGACTGGCACTTCCTGCACAGTGACGGAACCGACCTTACCAACCGCACCAACCGGATGGACCTTTGCCGCACCCACATTCAGCCCATCTGACGGTAAGGCCACTATCAGTGAAACACTTGCTGAGGTGACTGTGACCAATACAATCAGCCAAAGTCCAGATATCCTGCCCCATACCCTGCCGCCAGCCACAGTCGGATTTCATTACAGCCAGCAATTAACTGCCGTTGGTGGTGCTGAACCTTATAGTTGGAGCAGTATTGGGCTGATCGAAGAACCATTCACGCTTTACACCAATGGCATCCTTGAGAGTGATGATAATATTCTCGATCCTGCAGTTCCAGGAGACATCACATTTACAGCAATATGGCGGGATTCAACCAGTGTTCCATTTGAAAAGGAATATATTTTAAGTGTTTATCCTGCTTTGACCTTCAGCCCAGATTCTCTCCCATCAGGAAAAGCCAATCAGGCTTACAACCAGGTAATCACGTTTTCAGGAGGGACAGCACCTTATACCATTAACCCGCTCAGCCTGCCGGACTGGATATCTTATGATATTGACCCAAATGCCGGTACGATCACGATCTCTGGAACGCCAACAACTTTTAGTGACTATGAGGTGGAACTGCAGGCGGAGGATCTGTTAGGGGTCAAGGGGGCAAAATCGTATAAGATTTGGATTGCACCAGAGCGTGCCTTCACCTGGTTACCTGAATCGCCAAATCAGTTTGATCAAGTGACTTTCACAGCACTGTCGGAGCTGGGAAGTTCAGGTATGTCATGGTATCTTGGTGAGGATTGTGATGAGTATTTGTGGGTTACGGGCAACAGCTTTACCCGGGATTTTTATGAAAGTGGTGATTTTCAGGTGTGTCTGCAGTACTGGGTAAATGCCATCAATGATTTTGCCTGGGAAAAACAGGTGGTGAGCATTAATAACATCCCACCGATTAATATCCATATTGACTTTGATCCAGAGCCAGTCTTAATTAACAGCCCTGTCTCTGCAGGGATCAGTTTCCTGGATTGGGATATTGGACCCTTCACCTGTACCATCGACTTTGGTGATGGTTCTGATCCACAAACAATGCCGTCAGGTTCCTATCATGGATGTGAATTCCCTGAATATATTTACACAGAACCTGGCACCTATACGGTAACAGGATTTGTGACTGAGGATGGTATCGGGAGTACAACCCCAACAACGGTGTCACTTGAAGTCTTTGATCCTGCCCTGCTGCCCCCGGTTGCCTGGAATGATAATTGGTTGGTTGGCGATACCGGGATGTCCCGGGTTATCCTTAAGGCTTCTGATATTCAGGGGACTGAGGATCTTGTCTTTGCGATTGCTGATTCTCCGACTTATGGAAATATTGAGCTAACGGACACTGTTTCTTGTGTTTCTTACGAAGAATGGCCAGGTGCCCGGGTTTGTTCAACGGCTGCGGACTACACCCCTGTGGAACCACCCTTCAACGGATCAACCGTTTTTACATTTACAGCCAGTGATGCCGGTGTGACATCTGAACCAGCTGAAATTTATCTGGAAATTGCACCAAACGTAGCGCCCACTGCAAATGACAAAAGCCTGACAGTTCCAACGAATATTTCGACGAAATTTACTTTGACAGCCACAGACCCGGACGTGGTGAATTGGATCCCCGATCATTTGACACTTGAAGTTGTTACACCGCCAACAGAGGGAACCCTTGAACTTCCGCGTCAGGCTGATTATGAGACATTTTTTAACCCCGATACAGGGGATTTTGATGTTACTTATTTTTGGCTGGTCGAATATACACCCAATGAAAGTGCTGCAGATACGGATTATTTTGTTTTCCAGGTGACCGATAACAACTTACATACGAGCACTGCTGAAGTTGACCTGACCTTGAGAGAGCCAGTCACCTGGCATGTAAACGCTTTTGATGATGTGGATGACGGTGCCTGTGACAGTACGCACTGCAGTTTACGGGAAGCGGTGGTTTATGCCTTCACTGGTGATACCGTTGATTTTGCAGGACTCAGCGATTTGCCTGGAGAAATTGTGCTGAATGGCGATAGTATCTGGATCAACAAAGATTTGATAATTTCCGGCCCTGGGGCAGACCAACTTGCCATCAGTGGGGGCGCAGAACTTAATGATGAGAATCCTTGGGAGCATGATCGTGTCTTCACAGTCAGTGATTATGAAACGCAAGTGAATGTGACCATCTCCGGGTTAACTATTAAGGATGGTCGAGAATCTCAAGGTGGTGGTGTTCAGGTTTCAGAAGGCAGCACCCTGACCATGAACGACTGTGTGATAGGTCCCAACAACATCGTGACCTATGCCGGCGGGGGTATTTTCAATGAAGGCGCTACGCTGACATTAAACCGCTGCACGGTCACAGAAAATGAAGGAACGGGTTCCCTGGGCGGTGCGGGTGTGACCACTGCCTACGGCAAAGCAACGACGACAATCATCAATTCCACCATCAGCGGCAATATCACCAACAATTATGGCGGCGGCATCTATGTTGGTTACGACGGACATGTAAATTTGATCAACACCACTGTCAGCGGCAACATCTCAAATGAAAATTACCTGGATCCTGGAGAAGAACGCGGCGGCGGTGCGGGCATTTTTATTGATACTGATGGCGCGGTTCAGCTTCAAAACAGCATTGTGGCGGGGAACACAGATATGACCGACCCTGCAGCAGCCGGTCATGCAAAGTGGCCTGATGTCCATGGTAAATTTGAGTCCCTGGGGGGCAACCTTATCGGCGACCCGACCGGTTCCACCAATGATTGGGCAACGAGTGACCAGGTAGGCACTGTTGAAACGCCGCTGGACCCATTACTGGGTGCATTGATGATCAATTCTCCAGGGCATACACCGACAATGGCTTTGCTTGAGGGGTCGCCAGCGATTGATACGGCACCGAGTTGTGAAGTGACAATTGACCAGCGTGGTGTAACTCGACCGCAGGGTTATCACTGCGATATTGGCGCTTATGAGCTTGAACAAGAACCAGTATTTTGGGATGTATTCTTGCCATTGATCCTTGCGGGGGGTGGTAGTTAGTAAAGCTCACCTGTGATCATTAATGTTTGGAATCTTTGCAATAATCACCCTTCCATGTCGAGAAGGGTGATTATTTTTAGAATGGCGAATAATTATGATTGATTGATTTCTTGCAGGGATGTTTTTTATTGTGCTCCAGTAAAGTCTTTCTTATTGGCAGATTTAGAGCTGATTATATTATTCTTATTGACTAACAAATTGATTTAATAAATTAGATAATTGCATTTGAGAAAACAGAAATAAACCTACAAGGGTTTGACCCCTTGACAAACCCGGTTGTTTCCCTATAATTGTTCTTAATTAAATAACCAAAGACCTTGATGAGGAAGAGTAGGCAGGCAGTTGGTGTTACAGAGAGCGGTGAAGGGTGAGAAACCGCACATGCGAGCGTGTTGAATGGGCCTCGGAGTTGTTGAAGCGAAAGATTTCGATTAGCTTCAAACGGACACACCGCCGTTACCAGGGTGAAAGGTATATGCAATTAGCTGCTGTACCTGAGTAATGAGTGAGGCTGGCCTTTTCCTGTTGCATCATCAACAGGTTTTTTGTTTAAAGCCTGCCTAATCTGGGTGGCACCACGGACATTAACGTTCGTCCCATTTTTGGGACGGGCGTTTTTTATTGCCCTTCCGCCATTACTCTGGCCATTGACCCATTATTAGAACCTGGAGGTTAAAATGTCTAAAGAGCAATATAAATATTTATTGAACGAGAGCGATCTCCCAAAGCAGTGGTACAACATCAGTGCGGATATGCCTGTTGACCCGACGCCGGTGCTCAATCCCCAGACAAAAGAGCCGATCACACCGGAATTTCTGAACGTGTTGTTCCCAATGTCCCTTGTTGAGCAGGAAGTCAGCAAGGATCGGTATGTTGATATTCCTAAAGAGGTTCGGGAGATCTATAAATTGTGGCGACCAACCCCTTTGATCCGCGCACGCCGGCTTGAAAAGGCTTTAGGTACACCTGCACATATTTATTATAAAAATGAAGGGGCATCTATTTCGGGCAGTCATAAAACAAATACAGCAGTTGCACAAGCCTACTATAACAAGATTGATGGCACCAAATCTTTAACCACCGAAACTGGTGCGGGACAGTGGGGATCTGCGCTTTCCATCGCCTGTAATTTCTTCGATATAAGCCTTGAGGTCTTTATGGTCAAGGCATCCTATGAGCAAAAGCCATATCGCCGTGTGATTATGCAGACCTATGGCGCAGATATTTTTCCAAGCCCATCGAATCAAACAGATTACGGGCGCCGCTATCTTGAAGAACATCCAAACAGCCCGGGATCTCTTGGTATAGCCATCTCTGAAGCCGTGGAGACCGCTGTTAAATCAAACGGTGCCAAGAAATACAGCCTGGGATCAGTCCTGAATCATGTCCTGATGCACCAGACAGTGATTGGGCAGGAATGTTTGAAGCAAATGGAGATGGCTGATGAATACCCGGATGTGGTCATCGGCTGTGTGGGCGGTGGATCGAATTTTGGGGGTGTTGCTTTTCCCTTTGCCCATAAAAACCTGACAGAAGGCCGAAAGACAAGGTTGGTGGCTGTTGAGCCCACGGCAACCCCAACGCTTACAAAGGGACCTTATGCTTTTGATTATGGCGATACGGCTATGATGGCGCCTATCCTGAAGATGTTCACCCTCGGTCACGACTTTATTCCTGCACCCATTCACGCGGGTGGCTTGCGCTATCACGGCATGGCGCCTCAAATTTGCATGCTCTATGATGCTGGTTTCATTGAAGCTGTAGCTGTGCCCCAGCCCGGGACTTTTTCAGCAGGTGTTTTGTTTGCCCAGACTGAGGGGATTATTCCAGCGCCTGAATCAGCGCATGCCATCAGGGTCGCGATCGACGAAGCCTTGGAAGCCAAGGAGAAAGGGGAAAAACGGGTGATTTTATTCAACCTTTCCGGTCATGGACTGCTCGACTTGGCTGCTTATGATGCTTATAACCAGGGCAGGGTGGTTGATGATACCCTGGAAATTTCTCAGGATGAGATCAAAGCAAGATTGCCACAGGTTGCGCTTTAATGAACCCGTCAAGCTTTTGAGGATGTCCTAAAAGAATTTTTAATAGACTTGTAAATCTATGACAGCAAGAGTCCTTCTTCCTCTCCCTCGGCGAGGGAGAGGATTGAGGTGAGGGTGGGAAACTTGCCAAAGGCTGGAAAGATCTAATCTAAACCTACTATTCAAATTTCTATGGAAGATCTCACCCTGCCCTCTCCTTTGCCAAAAGGAGAGGGTTTTTTAACTATGAACAGAAATTAATTTGTAAGGCTCTTCTAAAATCACCCTGATAATTGTAAATGTTTCCTCATAGCGATTTATTACTTTTCGGACAAGCTCAATTTCTTCTTTGAATAGGGACAAGCACTTGCAGTATAAACAAATGCGTTATAATTAATTCAATATTTTCAAATCAGGGAACATCATTTAATTTATACTTATAAATTCAAAGGGATTTTTGGGCTTTGAGAGGCTGTTGGCGTACCCATTTTAGTAAATTTGTAATCATTTATTAACAGAAATATCATTTTAAGTTAACTTTGCTTGTGCAAGAATTATCAATATCCAGTGTAAAATTGAAGATTAATAGAAAATAGGAAAGGAAGCATATGGATCATTAAATATTTAGTTTTGATATCCAATTAGATTCAATAGAAAAGAGGAGAATATATGTCTAAAAAAACAATTTTTAAGTTATTTGGGCTTCTAATGGTCATCAGCATGCTGATCGCTGCTTGTGCCCCCCAGGCCGAAACAGAAGTTCCCGAAGTTGAAGAGCCTGAAGAACCAGCAGGAGGTGTTTCTGACGATGTGTTCATTTTTGGCCGCGGCGCTGATTCCGTGCAATTGGATCCAGCATTGGTTACCGATGGTGAATCTTTCCGTGTAACCGGTCAAATTTTGGAGCCGCTCTACCAATATGAACTTGGTACCACCGTTCCAGTACCGGCACTTGCTGAGGAATGTGTCACCAATGATGAAGCCACAGTTTGGACCTGTTCTCTGCGTCAGGGTGTGAAATTCCATGACGGCACGGATTTCAATGCCGATGCAGTGGTTTTTAACTATGAGCGCTGGCGTTTTACGGATAACCCCTATCATTTTGACACCCAGGTATTTGAGTATTATGAATACATGTGGGGCGGATTTGATGATGACTCCGTAATCACCGCAGTTACAGCGATTGATGAGTACACAGTGGAATTCACGCTGAGAGATCCCCTGGCACCATTTTTAGCCAATCTTGCTATGGATATGTTTGCAATTTCGAGTCCTGCTGCTATTGAAGCTGCTGGTGTGGATTATGGCACGCCCTCAGTGGGTGCTGTTGGTACCGGTCCCTTTAAGTTCGTCTCATGGCAAGAGGGTACAGAAATTGTTGTCGAAGCCAATGAGGATTATTGGGGCGGCGTTCCAGGCGTTGGGCAAATTGTGTTCCGTGTTATCCCGGATGACTCTGCACGTTTCTTGGCGCTTCAGGCTGGCGACATCCATGGTTTGGAGCAGGCGGTTGTTGAAGATCTGCAAACCGCTGAAAGCTCTGAAGATTTGTATGTGATTACCCGCCCTGGATTGAATACCGGCTATCTGGCTTTCAACTACAAAATCGTAGAATTCAACGATCCATTGGTTCGCGAAGCTGTAGACCTTGCACTTGATAAAGAAGGACTTGTTGCGAACTTCTATGGCGAATATGGCGAGGTTGCAACAAACTTCCTGCCGCCATTGATTTGGGGCCATAATGATTCCCTGACAGACCGTGGTTACGATCCGGAGCGTGCCCGTGAGCTTCTGGCTGACGCAGGTTTCCCGGATGGTTTGAGTGAGGTTACCATCGCTGAAGATATTGTTGATGCCGAAGGTAATGTCCTTTATGCTGCTGGTGATAAAATCCCCTTGCGTATTTATTACATGCCTGTAACCCGTTTCTACTATCCTTCACCTGAAGAAATTGGCACAGCTATGGCAGCTAACTTGTTTGCTGCTGGTATTGAAGCTGAGCTTTATCTTGAGGGTGACTGGCCAACATACCTTGACGGACGCAGAAACGGCACACTGGTAGGACTTTACATGCTGGGTTGGGGTAGTGATAACGGTGACCCTGACAATTTCCTGGGTTACTTCTTTGCTAAAGGTGAAGAACCAATCCAGAATGAAGGTTGGTATCAGAATGTTGAAATTGCCCAAATGATTCAAGAGGCAGCAATTACACCTGACCGCGAAGCCCGTCAGTTGATGTATGAACAGGTTGAGCAAATGCTCCATGATGATATTGCACGTATTTGGATTGCTCACAATAACACGCCGTTAATTTTCTCAACTGCAATTGAGGGTTATGGCCCCCAGCCCGTTGGTGCAGATTACTTTGAGTTCGTCACTTTTGTTGATTAGTTCGTAAAATACGGATTGATGTTTTTATCAATCCCAACGAGTAAGTCTGGGGGGCGGTTCTTTCCGCCCCCCATTGCGTAAAAAAAGAGAGGTTGCTTTGGGAAGATATATTCTACGAAGATTATTATCTGTGGTCCCCACCTTAATAGGTGTCACCCTGATTATATTTTTATTTCAGCGATTAATCCCGGGTGACCCTGCTGTTGCCATGTTAGGTGAACGTGCCACTGAAGAAAATATCGCGCGAATCAGAGAGCAATTTGGCTTGGATCGTCCACCCTTTTTTGATCGTGATGCTTTAGCAGAAGGCGATTTAGCAGGATTCTTTGACAGTCAATATTCACGGTATTTTGGACGATTGATTCGGTTTGACCTTGGAGAATCCATTCACCGTCGTATTCCGGTGGTAGACACTTTGAAAGAACGTTTCCCTGCCACATTAGAACTTTCTCTTCTCTCAATGTTTATTGCTTTAATCATCGGAATTCCTGCTGGCATTGCATCTGCTTCTAAGCGGAATACTGCCCTGGATGGTGTGACCATGGTGGGTTCGTTGATCGGCGTTTCCATGCCAATTTTCTGGTTGGGGATTATGGAGATCATGTTATTTTCAGTTTTTCTTAAATGGCTCCCTACGGGCGGTCGCTTGCCCACAGGTGTAGAAATTCAGTCGATAACGAATCTTCTATTATTAGATAGTTTGTTAACTGGAAATTTTGAAGGATTTGTAGCTGCACTCAAACATATTATTTTGCCGGCTGTTGCGTTGGCAACCATCCCAGCAGCAATTATCACCCGCATGACACGATCCAGCATGCTGGATGTGCTTCAAGAGGATTATATCCGGACAGCGACTGCTAAAGGTTTATCTTTGAGGATCGTGCTTTTCCGTCATGCACTTAAGAATGCGTTCTTGCCTGTTATCACAATCATCGGGATCCAGGCAGGTACTTTGCTGGCAGGAGCGGTGCTTACGGAAACAATTTTTTCCTGGCCAGGTATTGGAAAATGGGTTTATGACTCTATTCTCGGGCGGGATTATCCCATTGTTCAGGGTGTAACGCTTTTGATTGCAATTATCTTTTTATTTGTAAACCTGGTTGTGGATCTGTCTTACGCGATATTGGATCCACGCATCAGCTTGGAGTGAGGAATCGCATGGAAGAGACGAAATTTGAACTCAACGGCGTTGAAGATTTTGCGGTTCGAGAGCATCGTTCTCTCTGGATTGATGCCTGGCGCCGACTGGTTGCAAATCGAACTGCAATGGTGGGATTGATCGTCGTTGTTTTATTTTTGCTATCTGCAACCTTTGCACATTTTTTTTGGGATTACGAACCAAAAATAGATTTGGATTACGGCGCAAAATTATTACCCCCACAACTTATTGCCACAGAAGAAGTGGACATACATCTCTTTGGTACAGATAAATTAGGAAGGGATATCTTCCGCCGCACAATTCACGGCGGGTGGAATTCACTGCGCGTTGGATTAGTCGCGGTCAGTATTTCACTCCTGGTTGGTGGGATTCTCGGGCTTTTGGCAGGCTTTTTTGAAAGTATTCACATGAATTTTTGGGAATCGTTTATCCTTATGACAATATTAGGATTTGCCCTGGGAATGCTTCCTGCCTGGATCGCGAGGCAATTTTTCCAAACGATACTTTTTGCTTTGCTTGGTGCCGGGTCTGTCCTTTTTGACCGATATTTACACGATAAAAAGAAACATCGCCTTTATATTTTCCCCGCATTGGGCGCCTTGCTTGCAGCGCTTCCGGGATTGTTAGTTGGGCCTATGGTCGCACTCGTGTGTGGTGTTGTTGGTTTACTGATTGGCTTATTACTTTCAAAACCTGTTGGCGGGGAATTGTTCTCAAACATCGTCATGCGGATTATGGACATTATCCTTTCTTTTCCAAGCTATCTGCTCGCAATAGCCATTGTTGCATTCCTTGGGCCTGGACTTGAAAAGGGGATGATTGCAATTGGAGTGGTTGGAATTCCTGTTTATGCCCGCTTGGCACGTTCAGCAGTCATGTCGGTAACTCAGAAAGAATATGTGCTCGCATCTCATGCTGTTGGTGAATCTCACGGCCGGATGCTCTTCAGGCATGTACTGCCGAATATTCTTTCTCCAATCATTGTTCAGGCAACGATGGGTCTGGCAAACGCCATTCTTTCGGCAGCGGCTTTAGGTTTCCTTGGTTTGGGAGCTATTCCCCCGGAGCCGGAGTGGGGAGCAATGTTGGGTGACAGCTATAAGTATTTATCTAGCGGCGCCTGGTGGGCGGTTTTATTCCCCGGGTTGGCAATTATGCTCAGCGTCCTTGGCTTTAACCTCCTGGGTGATGGTTTACGCGACGCTTTGGACCCAAAAATAAGATTATGATGCTAAAAAAAGTCTTGAAATATATAGGTGAATAATGGATGGATTGATTAAGCTTGAGAATTTGCGTACTAGGTTTCATACTGAAGATGGTGTTGTCAACGCTGTCAACGGCGTTTCTTACGAGATGGCTCAGGGAGAAGTATTGGGTGTGGTGGGAGAGAGCGGCTGTGGAAAAAGCGTTCATGCGCTTTCAATTATGCGATTGATCCAGATACCCCCTGGCGAAATTTATGATGGAAAAATTTGGTTTGACGGGAGAGATTTACTGACGCTAGATGAAAAAGAAATTCGTCAAGTTCGCGGCAGAGATATCGCTATGGTATTTCAGGACCCCATGTCTTCTCTTAACCCGGTGTACACAGTAGGTTTTCAAATTGTTGAGGCATTAACGCTTCACACTGATCTAAATAAAAAGGCTGCAAAAGAAAGGGCTGCTGATCTTTTGACGCTGGTAGGCATTCCTGAAGCTGAAAAGCGATTGGATAGTTATCCGCATCAATTCTCCGGCGGCATGCGCCAGCGGGCGATGATTGCAATGGCGCTTTCGTGCGAACCAAAATTGCTGATTGCTGATGAGCCCACAACAGCCCTGGATGTTACCATTCAAGCGCAAATCGTTGACCTGGTTATCAGGCTTAAGGAAGAACTGGGGATGGCTGTGATGTGGATCACACACGATCTGGGTATCGTTGCTGAAATGGCTCATAAAATTAACGTGATGTATGCTGGTTACATCATTGAGCGGGGCAGCGCCCAGGACATATTCAAACGTACGAAGCACCCATACACGATGGGTTTATTGGGCTCGCTGCCGAAGATTGATGAAGCCCCTGGCACAAAATTATTTTCTATTCCAGGATTGCCCCCTGATCTTGTCAGGCTTCCAAAAGGCTGTCCGTTTTATGCTCGTTGTACTTATCGTAAAGAACAATGTAAAACTGAAATGCCGCCTCTCGAAGAAGCAGAAAATGAAAACCATATTGTTGCATGCTGGCGTTGGCGGGAGATCCAGGCAGGAGAAATTCAATGACATCTGAAAAATCAGTTCTGGTTCAAGTTCGAAATTTGAAGAAATATTTTCCTGTTTATTCGGGATTACTTTTTAGAAGGCATGTAAAAGATGTTAAAGCCGTAGATGATATCAGTTTTGACATCCTCAAAGGTGAAACCCTGGGTCTTGTCGGTGAATCTGGCTGTGGAAAAACAACCGCCGGACGAACCATTTTGCAGCTTTACAAACCCACCTCCGGTCAAATTATTTTTGACGGTGTTGATTTGGCATCATTACAGGAGAATGAGGTTCGTCGGATGCGGCAAAGGATGCAGATGATTTTCCAGGATCCCTATGCTTCTCTGAACCCACGGATGACCGTTGGGTCAATCATATCTGCACCGCTTGATGTTCATACATCACTGAATTCCTCTGAAAAACGAGATAGGGTTCAGGAGTTATTAAAGATTGTTGGTTTGAACCCGGATTTCGTCAATCGTTATCCCCACGAATTTTCTGGCGGACAGCGGCAGCGGATTGGTATTGCCAGGGCTTTGGCAGTTAGCCCGGATTTGGTTATTTGCGATGAACCCATTTCTTCCCTGGATGTATCCATTCAGGCGCAGGTGGTTAACCTGTTGGAGGAACTGCAAGAAAAATTAGGCTTGACTTATTTGTTCATCGCCCATGACCTGAGCATGGTGCGCCATATCAGTGATCGCATGGTCGTGATGTACCTTGGTAAAGTTATGGAGCTTGCCGACCGAAACGAGATTTACTTACGTCCTTTGCATCCATATACCAAAGCCTTGATTTCAGCGGTTCCAATTCCTGATCCTGATAAAGCTGCCCAAAGTAATCGCATCATTCTTGAGGGCGATATTCCCAGTCCAATTAATCCACCCAAGGGATGCAATTTTAACACCCGGTGCCCAATTGCAACGGAAGAATGCTTTGTTGTGGACCCGGAATATCGTGAATTACAACCCAACCATTTTGTGGCCTGTCATCATGCTGATGTATCTTAGCAAAATATTCGCCTGATTTGATCATTGTCGAAAATTGGTGACACAGAATGAGCGATAGACTGAGCTGGCAAAAAATTACACTGCAGCTGCGTAATCCATTTCGGTTGTCTTATGGCACAAGTGAAACTCGAGAAGCTTTCTGGATACGATTGAGAGATGATGCGGGGTGGGGTGAGGGAACCATCCCTCCTTATTATGGCGTTGATCTTGTCGAAATGATCTCTGTATGGCAAAGTGCTGCGAATAACCCGAAACCCTTTCCCAATGATCCACAAGAGATCCCAACCTGGATAGGTGATGGCCCTGCCCCGGCTCGATGTGGCCTGGATATTGCTTTGCATGACAGGATCGCACGTAATATAAACTTACCTTTATACAAGCTCTTAAGCGTCCCATTCCCAAAACCCAAACCAAGTTCCTTTACGATCGCTTTGGATGCACCTTTAGAGATGGCAAGGATGGCTGATCAGGTGAAGTCATACCCAATTATCAAAGTTAAATTGGGCGGTAACTCGCAGGACCTGGAACGGCTTGCAGCCATCCGGGAAGTGCGCCCTGGGGTCAAATTATGGGTGGATGCGAACGGCGGCTGGACTTTAGATGAAGCGCTGCAGTATCTCCCCGAGTTAGAATCCCTTGGCATTGAAATGCTTGAGCAGCCTCTGGATAAAGAGGATATCGCGGGCATGGGGATCTTGCAGTCAAAGACCAAAATACCTGTTGTCGCAGATGAATCACTTCAATCGTTTGAAAATTTGAAGGAAATTGCCCTGGCTGGTATTCAGGGGGTGAACATCAAATTAATGAAGGTTGGCGGACTCTCTCCGGCTTTGAAGATGATCCGCCAGGCAAAGTCGTTTGATTTGAAGGTAATGCTGGGCTGTATGATTGAGACGGCGATAGGGACGACTGCTATGGCACATCTGATGGGTCTGGGGGAATGGTTGGATTTAGATGCCTCCGCCCTGATCGTCAATGATCCTTTTGAGGGAATGACGCTGGATTCAAGCTGCACAGTCCAAATGCCGGAAGGCAGTGGATTGGGCGTGAAAATACGAGATCAAGCCCGTCTTCTTTGAAATTCTGACAAAAAAATTATGCGGAAAAATTGAATAATTTCCATAGAATAATTGATTAAGTTCAATTCTTTTTGTTGTTTTCAATAATTGTTTGTC
Source organism: Anaerolineaceae bacterium (assembly GCA_016841525.1). Lineage (GTDB taxonomy): Bacteria > Chloroflexota > Anaerolineae > Anaerolineales > Anaerolineaceae > Brevifilum. The sequence goes on along the minus strand of JAENYZ010000001.1, from coordinate 872,224 downwards.
AACAATATTTTCTCCCAAGTGAAACATTACAGCTTATATTCTAATGGTATAATTGGTTGATTTTCGTGATTTTCAATAGTGGAATTTTTCACTCTCACATATTGCATTTTTTAGGAGGTAAACGTGACGGTTCATTTATATTTTTCCCTCATTCCTGAGGCATTGATTGCATCCATGCTTTCGCCTGAGGAGTTCGGCAGTTATTATGCCGTGGGGTCCAAGAAAAAGACAGCCGGACAGGCAATCTTTTTTGAGATCGATCCCCATTTTGACAGCCAGTATTTCAGAATTAAAGAAGGCATTTCACGTTGTGTGCCGCATGAGGATGGCGAACCAAAAGCATCTACCTACATCAGCATTTACCGGGTGCTGGAACATGTGCCGGTTCATGCACTGGGAAAGCTGTACCTTGTCACCCAGGACGGCCGCACTTTAGGCATTGATCCGAGCGATACGGTTCCCGCGATGGATGGCGGTTTGCATCTTTATAAAGAGATTGTTCCGGTATCTCCCTTGATTGCAAGCCGATTAAACCCGTTGGAATTTTATGATCTGATTGTTAAGAATCCCACTTCTTTGGTGAGTTTGCATTCAATTGCCTTTACTGAATTACGCCTGGGTGAGCTGGCGGATGATCCCGAAGATGGTCAAATTGGCGATTTACCATATTCAAACCTGGATCATCTTCGTGAAGTGCTTAAAGACCTGAAGACAAAATCAGTAGCGACCAAAATGGTTGACCGCGCCAGTCCAGCAACTTTTGCTTATCGCACCATAAAGAACGGCTTCTACATTGGCAATGAATCAGCTATTGCCTTTTATCCAATGCCATCAAGCCAGGAATTGCGAGAGATGAATTATCGTTGGTGGCGTTCTGCAAATATGTAACATTTTTGCACATTAATCATTTAGATGCATCAGATTATCTTATCTCAGGAGTAATTATGAATCAAGTTTGGCTTTATATCAGTATTTTTGCGAGTTTAATTTCAATTGGCGCTGCCCTTTACTTGTTTTTTTGGGTCGAGCGTCAGGATCCGGGAACGGAAAAAGCCCAGGAAGTCGCCTCATGGATCCGAGAAGGGGCTCAAACATACTTAAAACGATTGTATGTCGCACTCACGATCGTCTCATTGGTTTTGGGTTTCATCATTGCGGTGGTTTTTAGCTTTGACCTGACTGAGGTAGCTTTAGGGAATGTGCAGATCACCCCCTCAAGTGGCTTAAGAATGGCAATTGCTTTTATAAGCGGTGCGATTTGTTCGGCGATAGCCGGTTATATGGGTATGAGTGTTGCTGTTGAGGCGAATGTGCGGACAGCAACCGCAGCCAACGAATCCCTTAATAAAGCATTCAAATTATCATTTTACGCCGGCTCAGTGATGGGTTTAGCAATGGTCGGCTTGGCTGTTATCGGAATGAGCGTTATTTTTCTGATCACAGAGAGTGCAGATGCAGTGTTAGGTTTCAGCTTTGGTGCTTCAGCTTTAGCGCTTCTTGCGAAGGCAGGCGGCGGCATTTACACAAAAACCGCAGATATCGCTGCAGACCTGGTTGGTAAGGTTGAGGTTGGTATCCCGGAAGACGACCCCAGGAACCCTGCGGTTGTTGCCGATAACGTGGGCGACAATGTTGGCGATGTCGCTGGCATGGGCGCAGATATTTTTGACAGCTATGTTGCGTCTACCGTAGCGGTAATGCTGCTTGGTGCTGCATCGACAAGCCTCTCTTCACAATATGTTATCCTTCCCTTGATTTTGTGTACACTTGGGATCATTGCATCCTTATTGGGTATACAATTTGTCAAGGTCGGCAAGGACGGCAAGCCTGGAACAGCATTGAACTTTGGAACTATTATTACAACAGTATTTTTCTCGGTTCTGGTTGTGATCCTGGTTCTACTAACAGATATCAACATTGGCATTCTTTGGACAACTTTAACAGGATTGATCACCGGCGTGATCATTGGTTTCACTTCGGATTATTTCACCTCCGAGGGCCACAAACCAGTCAATGAAACCGCTCGTGTATCAGACTCGGGTGCTGCTATCACCATCATCACAGGTTACAGCTACGGTTTGGTAAGTATTGTACCTTCGGTGATTGGCATCGCTGTGGCAACACTGCTTTCTTTTTACATTGCGGAATCAACAGGTTTACCCGGAATTTATGGCATCGGGATCAGTGCCGTTGGCATGCTCTCAATCAGCGGTATGATCGTCTCAGCAGATGCTTACGGGCCGATTGTTGACAATGCCCGTGGTATTGCAGAGATGGCAGGGATGGATCATAAAGTGATTGAAATAACCGATACGCTTGATGCAGCAGGTAACACTGCCAAAGCGATCACCAAGGGTTTCAGCATCAGTGCTGCAGCATTAACGGTTTTAGCTTTGTTTGCTGCCTATGCTGAGGTTGTAGAAGCAACAGGCATTGAAATTAATATGAGCCTGCGTGATCCGATTGTGATAGCGGGCGTATTCCTTGGGGCGATGACGCCGCCGCTGTTCAGCGCATTGACCATGCTCTCAGTGACGAAAAATGCATTTGAAATGATTGAGGAAATTCGCAGGCAATTTAGAGAAAATCCGGGTATTTTGGCTGGCACACAAAAACCAGACTACGAAACTTGTGTTGGTTTGGCTGCGCAAGGTGCCTTGACTTCCCTGGTTTTACCCGCATTTTTAGCTGTAGGTTTGCCGCTCCTGGTTGGATTTATCCTTGGACCCAATGCATTGGGAGGGTTCCTGGGTGGTGCAATTTTCACCGGTGTGATTTTTGCCTTGCTGATGGCAAATGCCGGCGGTCTTTGGGACAATGCAAAGAAGTTCATTGAAACAGGACAATACGGTGGTGTCGGTTCGGATGCTCACAAAGCAAGTGTGGTTGGAGATACAGTTGGTGACCCATTCAAGGATACGGCTGGTCCCTCTCTGAACACTTTAATTACTGTCATGTCCCTGGTTTCTTCTTTGTTTGCGCCGATTATTGCTGCTTTCCACCTGTTTTAATTAATTACTTTTCTTACATGAAAGAGACGCTGTAAAAAGTGTCTCTTTTATTTTTTAATATGAAGAATTATTTCAACAAAAGTTAGTTACCTCATGGTCATATGAAGTAAAATCTGGGTTAAGAAGAGCTTTAGTTCACGGAAGTTTGCTTATGTTTCGAGATTTCGGGTCGGGATTGACCGTTGATGAATTAATTGGTATGCTTGCATTCCACTTAGACCGTATTCAATTACCACCAGGAGATGTTTTTGATAAGGTCAAATCTTCTGCCAGGAAGATGATTGAGGCTGGCATGGAGTCATTTGTGCTTTCGGAAATTTGGGAAGATGGCTATACGGTTTGGACCAGTTTGCAGGATGAAAAACCTGCAATAATAACGCCCGGCGGTCAGGTAATCAGAACAATAGGTTGACATAAATTTTTAGAGATTGATTGAAGATTTAATATCCTCGCGAATTTTCTCAGGAAATAAAGGCAAAATTCTCTTAATCAGCCTTGTTGTTTCGGTGGATCGGCTGATTGAAAGACTTTGTTTAATGAAAAAGGCGGTTTCTGTGGGGGAGAGATGAATCAAAGTCTCAACCAGGTTTTCAAGTTCTTCCATGCAAGAAGAATCGGGCTTTTGAATAATTGGACTTAATAGTCTAAATGCCTGGGGAAAATTGTTAAAATCTGATCGCTCAAAGCTTGCCTGTAAACCTCGAAGACCATAAGCAATCATCGTCGGATCTTTATGATTCAAAAGGAATTGAATCAGGTTCTCCCATGCCGCAGGAAACTTGTTTTGAAGCGTCATGGTTCCAGTAGAAAGTAAATCGGATTTCAAACCGTCATCAAGTTCGGGGTCGAGCCAGTTTTTTATCCGGATTATGATTGGGTCTGGCTCATCCAGGACGACATGACCAAGCATGTAAATCGCCAGTTGTTTGATTTCATAATGGGGATCAGGCCAAAGCTCATCTCCTAACTCGAGTGAAGCGTGAGGGCTTTTTATAATCCGTGGCTTAAGGTCAGTATGGAGTTGACGGATGAGGGGAGGGGGAAGATGATATTTTGGGGAAACGATCACGGGTTGGGGCGTGTCACCCTGATGCAAAACTCGATTTGCATAAAGGCTGAATAGATCCTGCAATCGGCGGTGAAACACCCTCGGTGTGTGATAGACCTTGATCAGTTCTTCAATTTGACCCTTGATCCGGGTTGGATTTACAGCAGGCATGGTCCCTCTGTCGCATTCAAGCCAATGACCGGGGCGAATAAGTGATTATTCCCCCGGTGCATCCGTTGAAATTTAATAGGCTTTGGCAAAGTAAGCTTTGATATTTGTTTCCTCGCCGCTGTAAATGCATTTACCTTGACCGCCAGGCTGTTCCATAGGGATACAGCGCAGGGTGGCTTTGGTCTCTTCTTTTATTTTGGCTTCGTTTTCGGAATCGGGATGCCACCAAACGAAACACCAACCATCCTTCTCAATCACGTCTTTGAATTCTTGATAATCTTGCGGTTCAAAAATGTGGTCATCCCTGAATTTAGTGGCTTTTTCAAGCATATTTGCTTGTATTGTTTCTAACAAATCACTGACTCGTTGTTTGATCCCATCCTGGGGTACAAAGCTCTTACCATCTCTGCCCGGGATATCCCTGCGAGCAAGTGCAACACTATTCTTGGCCACATCTTTAGGGCCAATTTCCATGCGCAAAGGAACGCCACGAAGTTCCCAATGATTGAACTTAAAGCCCGGGGTGACCTCTGTGCGATCGTCGACTTCAAGCCTGATTCCTTCAAGCTCCCCCTTTATTCGCTCGACGACGGGCAGAACTTGTTCGCGTTCCTCGTCATTGCGATAAATTGGAACAATGACGAGCTGGATGGGTGCCAGGCGTGGGGGCAAGATCAGACCCTGATCGTCGCCGTGTGTCATGATGATTGCACCAATAAATCGGGTTGAGAGACCCCAGGAGGTTGTCCAGCAATATTGGCGAGTATTATTTTCATCAAGGAAATTGATATCAAAGGCTTTCGCAAAATTTTGCCCCAGGTTATGGCTGGTCCCGGCTTGAAGAGCTTTTTTATCGCCCATCATGGCCTCAATGGTATAGGAGCGCACCGCGCCTGCAAATTTCTCAGTTTCGCTTTTACGACCCGGAATGACAGGAACGGCCGCTTCGTTGCAAGCGAAGTCTGTGTAAATATCCAGCATCTGTAAAGTTTCTTCTTCCGCTTCTTCTGCCGTTGCGTGGGCTGTATGACCTTCTTGCCAGTAGAATTCAAGCGTGCGCAAGAATAAGCGGGTTCGCATTTCCCAACGGACGACATTGCCCCATTGGTTAATCAGCAAAGGCAGGTCTCGATAGGACTGAATCCATTTGGAATACATATAACCGATAATGGTCTCAGAGGTTGGGCGAACGATGAGGGGTTCCTCCAGTTCAGACCCACCGCCGATGGTTACAACCGCCAGCTCGGGTGAAAATCCCTCTACGTGTTCTTTTTCTTTTTCGAGAAAAGACATGGGGATAAACAGCGGAAAAGCTGCGTTGACATGGCCCGTAGCTTTAAAGCGGCTGTCCAGAGCATCCTGGATATTTTCCCACAAAGCCCATCCATAGGGTCTGACAACCATGCAGCCGCGTACTGGTGCATAATCTGCCATTTCTGCGCGTTGGACCAACTGGTTATACCATTCCGAATAATTAACTGATTTTGGCGTTAATTTCTTTTCGTCCATAACTTCTTTCTTTTTATTGAGGTTTTTGATTGTTGTTAGATTGTTCTTCCATAAATTTGATCAGGATGTCGAAACCTTTTTCAGGGTCAGGGGCAAAGCTGATCAGCTCGCGATTTTTTGGAGAAACATAATCTTCAAGTTCACTAAGAAATGTTTCCAAAACATTTCGCCACTCGTCTCCAATTAATATCAGGGGTTTGGGTGAAATTGAATTGATCACAAGCTGGTTCCAGGTCAGGCAGATTTCAAGTAAGGTGCCTATACCGCCAGGGAGTGCAAATGCAGCATCACAGGATTCAACCAGGGTGTTCAATCGTTCCTTGAATCCTGAAAATCGCCATTCTTCATCAACCCAGGCGTTGGGTTGGGTAGGACGATAGGCTTCAATTGCTTCACTGGTGACCCCAATCACATGCCCGCCCGCTTCACTGGTACCGCGAGAGGCGGCCTCCATTGTTCCCTGGTATCCACCTGTCAAAACAGTCATACCTGCACTTCCCAGGAGTTGACCTAATTGATAGGCTTGCTCGTAAGCTTCTGTTCCAGCTTCTGGGCTGGCGCCGCCAAAAACGCTAATCTTCATTGTTGTCCATTATTCCTTTCTTATCCTGGTCCCATTGCCGGTCATGATTCACTGCCAATTTTTCCAAAACAGCTTTTTCCAGATCGATATTTGAGATGCTTGCAAGCTGCAGCAGGTAAAGAGTGACATCTGCTAACTCACTAGCCAGGCCGGCAGGGTCAGGGGAATCTTCAACCCATTGAAAGTGTTCTAAAATTTCTGCAGCCTCAATGCTCAGAGAGGCTGCCAGGTTTTTAGGGGTTTGGGGACGGGGACTGCCTGGATCGTACCATCCCATTTCCTTGACAAATTGATGCATCTTTTGCGTTAATTCGTTAATATTCATCACCACAAAATTATACATGATTACAGGCTTGTTCCAAAGTTCTTAACCAGTTGTTATTAATCCAGGGAATAGTTTATTTTTTCGCCAGGACGCCAAAGGCTGAAACTTTTGGTTTGACGGAGAAACCGACAGATTCCAAACGCGCCACAACACCACGGCCAACCGTAGCACCAGATCGACTGTCCGGGTTGCCAATATAGTGAAACATCCGTCCTTTTTCTTTCAGGATTCGATAAAAGGTTTGGTAGAGGGATTTAGCGTATAAATCGCCTGCAATTTGGAATGTTGGCGGGTCATGAATAATGGCATTGAAGGAGCCATCCTGAAAAACTTCTGTCAGCATAGCGCTGTCACCAATGACTTTATAAATCTTAGGATTCGTGAATAAAGGCCTTGACCAGGGATTAAGTTTGCAAATGTCGATCACCGTTGGGTCAAATTCGACGGTAATGACTTTATCCGCTGTTTTTGCAGCCTGTATGGCTGTATAGCCCAATCCGGTTGAAGTATCTAGGATAATGCCATAGGGTTTCCCAAGAGCTCTAATCTTTTGGGTTGTGTCTTTATCCGGCGTGGTATTTTTGATGCGATGCATTGGGATGCCTGAGATTAACATCGTTGGCGCTTTTTCAGTGGGCATGAGCGAGTAATAACGATAAGTTATCTCCGAAAAAGCTTCAACCTTATGAAGTTGCTCATCAACGAAGAGGAAGCAGCTGTTTTTATCATCATTAATGATTTGAATTTGGGCGAATGAAATAATTTCTCCGTTGGGCAAGCGCCATCCTGAGCTGGTTCTTTCTACCTGCACTAATGAGAGTCCTAAATCCGTAGAGAGCGGCATGACGGATGGTACATCTCTTCCGACCAATGCTTGTGTCTGAAAGTGTGAGAGAATAACTTGATTTTGAGGATGTGTAAATTTATCTGAAGAGGGATCAGTCACCGAAGAAAAGTTCCTGCCAGATTTGCCAATTTTCGACTTCATCAACGACGGCGTTTTGCTGTGGAGTTTGGGTTGGAATGGGGTTAGATGGGGGCAGCAGGACGATGGGGACATCACCTTCCTGAACCATCCCGCCTTCTTCTCGAGCCCATTTTTCAACAGCAATGTCAGAATTAGATAATGCTAATTGTGTTTCCAATGCAGAACGCGTGGATTGCAAGTTTTCGTATTCCTGGCTCAATTCTTTTTCTTGACTGCGCATTTTAGTAAGCAGCACCATCCGCTGGTTGAAGTCCATTAAAAGAAAAACCAGGATAATAACCAGTGCAACAACAATGATGCGTTTGTCTTTCAGGATCTTTTTCATAGTTTTAAAAGCTCTTACAATTCGATTGTCAATGGTTACAAATATTGTACCATTTTACGACTGAGAGGTATTAACACAAAACCCCCCGAATGGGGGGTAGTGCCGAAGGAGGGATTTGAACCCTCATGAGCCCAAGGCTCACTACGCCCTGAACGTAGCGCGTCTGCCAGTTCCGCCACTTCGGCATTGGTCTTTATTTTATCTTTTTAACAGGTTTTGTCAACTGCCAGCGAGAGAATATTTGGGGAAAATAGGAAATGGGTTTCATTAATAAGGGAACATTATTCTTTCATCAAATTGATACTTCAAAGATATAGAAATTTTCGGGTAAAATTATATATAAATCCAATCGTTTGACCGTAATAAATTTATAATTCTTAAATTCAGTAAAGGAGTGCAATTTGAAGAAAAAAACACAAACTTACATCTGGCTTGCTTTTTATTTTCTGATGGTGTTTTTGCCGTTGGTGCTCTTGATGATTTTCCCGAAACCTGAAGGCCGTGAGTTCTTAAGAGAGATTTCTGTCGCGCTTGGTTTTCTGGGGATGGCTCTGTTAGGTTTGCAAACGATCCCTACATCACGGTTAAAGTTTTTTACGAAACTCTTCCCGATGGATACTTTATACACTTTTCACCATCGCCTATCGATTTTCACTTTCCTGATTATTTTAGTTCACCCCATATTATTATTTATCAATAATCCAGCAACATTGCAATTGTTAAATTTGGTCACGGCACCATGGCGAGCGAGAGCTGGTGTTATTGCTGTTGTTGCAATGCTGGCGCTTGTCGCTACTTCGGTGTGGCGTGAACTTATGAAAATCAAGTATGATATCTGGCGATGGGTTCATGATGCTTTATCCTTCTTAGCCATTGGGCTGGCTTTGTTCCATATGTTCAAGGTCAATTATTATATGTCACTCACATATCAGAAAGTGATATGGTTGGTTTTGACAAGTATTTGGCTGTCAATTATCCTTTACATCCGTGTTGCTCGCCCAATCATCATGATCAAGAAACCTTACAAGGTTGTGCGCGTTCAGCAAGAGCGTGGCCAGAGCTGGTCATTATATCTAAAACCGGATGGTCATGAGGGTATGTCCTTTGAGGCAGGTCAATTTGCCTGGATAACCAATGAATCCCCGTTTATTTTTAGAGAGAACCCTTTCTCCTTTTCAACAAGCTCAGAAAGTGATGACAAAGTCATCGGTTTTACAATCAAGGAATTGGGTGATTTTACAAAAACGATCAAGAATTTTAAGCCCGGTGATATTGTTTATGTCGATGGTCCCTATGGCACCTTCAGCATGGACGAACATCGATGTAAAGAAATGGTTTATATCGCGGGTGGGATTGGTTCCGCGCCGGTTATGAGCATGCTTCGAACATTAGCGGATCGTAATTGCGAGAAGAAAATGATCTTCTTCTATGGGAATCCTACCTGGGAATCGGTAATTTTTCGCGAAGAACTTGAAGAATTAGAACAGAAATTGAACCTAAAATTGGTGAACGTCCTTGAAAAACCGCCTGAGGGTTGGGAAGGGGAGAGAGGTTTTATTAATGCCGACATACTTCAGCGTTATTTACCAGAAAATTATAAAGAATCGACGTATTTCTTATGTGGGCCTTTACCAATGATTGAAGCTGTTGAAGGTGCTTTACATAAGATCCACGTCCCGGTCTTGCATATTTTCTCAGAACAATACGAGATGGCATAAGAGAGGAAAAATGGATATTCAACACCTGATTGAGAAGTGGTTTATTATCATCACCATCCTGTTAAGTTTCGTATTTGCATTATTATTTGGTGCAATCCAGGCGGGTTTGGTGTAAGTTAAGTCTCACGACAATCGAAAAGAGGCGTCGAACACCGGCGCCTCTTTAAGTTTATGTTTGTTCAATTTTTATAATAACCCGGTGAAATTTTTACTCAGGATATGTAGGTTTCTTAACCAAAAAAAGCTGCCATGCACAATCGGCAGCTTTTTTATAGTTGTTGTCGTAATTACTCTGGACGGATTAATCCACTCATATCAACCGTAGTTATCTGTGAAAGGTCATCAAGTGTATCATACATTATCTGGATCATGTATTTGGCATTATGCATGAAATTGCCGGGATCTTCTACCACCATGTGATAATTGTAGGTTGCTTTAACAAGCCTTGGTGTCCAGCTTCCATACTGATTTGGAAATGCAATTTCACCGTCATCGGCCTCTCTGTTGCCATTGGTATCAATGAACCAGTAAGGAAATTGATCGGCATAAAGGATGGATTCGCCGGCAACATCGGCGGCATAGGCTTGAATGGCTGCATATAGCATTTCATGTATTGTTTGAAGTTCATGGAATACACCTTCATTCACATCGCCATCGCCGTCATAATCAGGCGTTTCCTCAACCCTGATATCACGCAAGTCGCCGAGGTCGCTCACGGTTGGGTGGCATGCCGCGCACTCACTGGCTGTTATTTCGAGGCTGTGGGCATCATGGCAGTCAGTGCACTGCTGGTAATCCTCAACATGTTCATAAAACCCAACATAGCTTTTGTCTGGATATTCGTAACCAACTTGTACTTCAGTACCGTAGCGAACTGCAGCAGCGATTTTGTAATGTGTATTGATGAAACCAAGCTCTTCATTGACTTCATCTTCAGGCAAGCCGTTTGTCCTATTTTCCACAGTTATTGTTGACGTTCTACCTTGGTGGCATTCTGCACAATTGGCAGTCATGCTTAGGTCATGTATTTCAACACCCGAGGGAAAGACAACTGAGTCTTTTTGATTAGCTGTAGGATTATGGCAAACGGTGCATGTCACCACGGAACCGATGTTCGCAGCCGCATTTACAACGCCTGGTTCTGAGCCATCTTCTCCGAGAAAATCGAGATAGCCATACGCGCTGTGACATTTAGCACAGTTCTCTGGAACTAATGGTGGTTCATCTTCGTCCCAATGAACAAAGGATTCAGATTCTGAATCAGCGTGCCCGGATTCTGTCCATTTTTCGCTGATCGCGGCCACGGATTCAGGTCGGGGTTCAGGTGGGAGGACAACTTGCCCAATTAAGATGGCAAACAGTCCACCGGCTAAAAAGAAAACGATAAGCAAAGGCCAAACTAATTTCTTCATACGGTTAATCTCCTTTGTTTGCTGGTGATCAATGTCATCTCTAATATTTTACCTTAATAATTAAGTGGTTTGATGCTGTTATCAAATTTTATGTTTCGGTATAATCAAGGCATTGATCCATCCCCGGTGAGGAGTTTGATGCGAATCAGGAATATTATTGTTATTATTGTTTTATTATTAGGCTTATCGGCTTGTGTCAACTCCCAGCCTGAGAAGTCTTCAAATCCTTCCAATGGGAATAATCCTGTAATTTCAGAATCCCTGACTTCTGAAGAAATGTCAGCTTTAACACCGACAAGATCTGCAACCCAGATTGCGCTGCCGACATCGACCCACACACCTACATCCATTCCACCAACCTCGACCTTTACGCCGACTGCTTCTCCGACACCGGAACCGCTTGAAGTGTTTTCCTCTCCCCATTTAAGGACTGGTATAACGCCGGTTACTTATATTGAGGATGTATGCAGTTATCTTGAGAATCGATGGGGTGAAGGCAAAAGCGAACCTGGCACGATAGTTGTACCCTTTATGTTCCATTCGGTTGCAAAACCGGGGCGCACGATTAAAGATAATACAACAATATCCATGGAGCGATTTGAGTATTTTATGGCAAAGGCAAAGGAATTGGGCTTTTCAACAATTACCACAGAGCAATTAATCGGATTTCTTTATGAGAACGAAAAAATTCCCCAACGATCAATGATACTGATTAAGGATGATCGTTCGGCTGGTGTGACAGAATTGTTCATGCCTTATCTGGAAGAATTCGATTGGACGTTAACGCTTGCCTGGCCTACCACGGATTTAACCGGTGATGATCTTTGGGCACGCATGGAGAGCCTGGCGGAATCTGGCCGGCTGGATGTTCAATCACATGGTCATGATCATATTTACATCCAGGACTATATGCCTCTCGAAGAGATCGAAGAGGAGATTTACAGGCCGATTGAGGTCATTCAAGAACATTTCGGCACAACACCCAAAGCAATCATTTGGCCTGGTGGTAATTTTACTGAGGAATCAATTGCATTGGCTGAGGAAGCTGGGTTCAAACTGGGATTTTCGGTGTACTCAAATGGGCCGATCATGTATAACTGGATTCCTCTCAGGGAAGAACAGATCATAATGAATGCTCCGCTGATGGTGCTGCCGCGGTACTGGTCACCAGATGCGGATGTTGCCCTCATGCATGCGCTGTCAGTCAGCCAGGATGTCATTGATTATGCCGAAAGTATTAAGCTGGAAGAATTAGACTATCTCTCGACTTATTGCCAGCCTGAAGGAAACGAATGATTTTAAAAGAGAAAAGACTTACTGGTTTTATCTTATTATTGGCATTTGTTTTGACCGGGTGTTATAAACCTGGGCCTGGAGCAGAACCCTGGAAAGCACCTGGGACTGGTGGTGTGGGCGGTGGGGCAATTGAAGCTGCGCCAACCAGCACGCTTTATTTTGGTGAAGCTCAGATAACAGAAAACCCATTACCGACACCCACACCCAATCCCACGATAGTGCTTCCAACGCCGCGGGTGGAAACAATTTCTTACTCAGTTCAACCAGGTGATACCCTCAAGCTTATCGCTCAGCGTTACCAGGTCTCCTGGGATCAAATAGTTTCGCTGAACAACATCATCAATCCAAACTTGATTGAAGTCGGGCAAGTTTTATTAATTCCGCCGCCATCCTTTGAAGCAGTTGCGCCTTCGTTTAAGATCATTCCGGATTCAGAGCTGGTAAACAGTCCATCCAACGCCTACTTTAATGTTCAAGCATTTGTAGATGAACGAAATGGGTTTTTAGCTGCCTATTCTGAACCTGTTGACGGCTCGCCAACGATGGGTGCTGAAATTGTTGAGCGGGTTGCCCTGGAATATTCTGTTAATCCCCGGCTTTTGCTTGCGTTACTGGAATATCAAAGCAATTGGGTGACAAAGTCAAATCCGCCGGAAGAAACCCGGATTTACCCCTTGCGTTATTATGAAGCCTGGCGAGAGGGATTATATAATCAGCTAGCCTGGGCTGCGAATTTATTGAATGAGGGTTATTACCTTTGGAAACTCAATGCAATCACTGCCTGGATTCTATCAGATGGCAGTGTTATGCAAGTCGACCCGACCATCAACCCGGGGACAGCAGGTGTTTTAAACGTACTGCGGTACTTAAAAACCCAGGATAATTGGGAGGACGCGGTCTCCGAAGAAGGGATTTTTACCGCATATCTGAGCCTCTTTGGCTACCCCTTTATTTTTGCTTATGAACCCATGATCCCCGACGGATTAGCTCAACCAGACTTGAAGCTTCCTTTTGAAAAAGGAGATGTTTGGTCTTTCACAGGGGGACCCCACGGTGGTTGGGATACGGGGTCTGCATGGGCAGCCATTGACTTTGCCCCACCAGGAGAGGCTTTGGGTTGTTTCCCAAGTGAAGCCTGGGTGGTCGCCTCAGCATCAGGGAAGATTGTCTATTCTGATCACGGCGCAGTCATTCAGGACCTGGATGGCGATGGTGTCTGGCAGACTGGCTGGTCAATGCTTTACATGCATATCGCAAGCTCTGAGCGGGTGGAAGTTAAAGAATACCTGGATGCTGGAGATCGTATTGGGCATCCCTCCTGTGAAGGTGGCTTCTCAACAGGCACCCATCTGCATCTTGCTCGGCGGTATAATGGAGAGTGGATTGCAGCAGATTCCGACTTTCCCCTGGTATTGGATGGCTGGGTCACTGCAGGTTATGGTGTGGAATATGATGGTTATTTGATCAAAGGTGATGAGACATTGGAGGCATGGAATGGGCGATCGCCCTTTAACGCCATCCAGCGCTAGGAAGCGATATTTTCAGAGACGCTTAAAACGAATGAGCCTGCTCATAAGCTTGGCTATAATTTTGTCTGTTTTAATTTGTGGGAATTTTGTTTATCCAGTTTTAGCACCAGCTTCAAGTCAGGGGGTCAGTTTTAGCCAGGCAAGCACTGCTACACTTAAGGCACCCGTGTCTGGAAAGGAATATGAGAGTTCGCTTTCTGCATCAGTGGATATGCTCCCAACCAGGACGCCATTACCTCTGCCAACTGAAGGTCAGATTGTTCCTGCAGGCGACGATACCCACATCCTGTACTACACCATTGCCGGTGACAGTTTACCCGTGGTGAGCCTTCGTTTTGGCGTCGATATGGCTTCAATTACATCGCCAGAGCGTATCGATCCTGAAGGTTTGCTTCCGCCAGATCAGCTTTTAATCATTCCTAATCGTTTGGAAACAATCAGCTCAAAAATGAAATTATTAATGGACAGTGAGGTCACATTCTCACCATCTACCATTGACTTTGAAACGACTGCTTTTGTAATGAACGCAGGTGGATATCTTTCAACTTATCGAGAGTATTTAATGACAACAGGTTGGACAACTGGTGCGGAAATTATTGATCGAATTTCACTTGAATACTCAGTAAATCCGAGGTTATTATTGGCTTTTTTAGAGTTTCAATCTGGATGGGTCTACGGACAACCTCAAGACGACTTTTCGACAATTTACCCGATGGGCAATGCAGATTATAAGAAAGAAGGTTTATATCTGCAAGCTGCCTGGTTTGCCAGTACGGTTATGGATGGTTATTATGGCTGGCGTGAGGGACGGCAATTGGTGATCAATTTTCAAGATGGCCAGACTTTAAGATTAGCGCCGCAGCTCAATGCAGGTACGGTTGGTTTGATGAATGCATTCACGCAACTTTATGGTTTTGAAGATTGGCAGAGATTTTTATATGCGGAGGGGAATTTCTTTGCCTTACACGAAAGAATGTTTGGCAATCCATGGATCAGGGCACAGTCAGTTGAACCTTTAATCCCGCCGGACATGGAACAACCTGAAATGATATTACCCTTTGAGATTGGTAAAAAATGGGCTTTCACAGGCGGTCCTCATGCTGCTTGGAGCTCTGCAGATGCTTGGGCAGCTTTGGATTTTGCTCCCCCGAGTGCTCTTAATGGCTGTCAGGAATCTGATGAATGGGTGGTTGCTTCAATTCCAGGCTTGGTTGTAAGGTCTGGCTTTGGCGTGGTCGTTATTGATATGGATGGGGACGGTTACGAACAAACGGGATGGACACTGCTTTATTTACATATAGAAACTGAAGATAGAATCCCCCTGGGTACCTGGGTTGAAGTGGGCGATCGAATTGGGCACCCATCCTGTGAGGGCGGCCGATCTACGGGGACACATGTGCATATGGCACGTCGTTACAACGGTGAATGGGTGCCTGCTGACGGTCCGCTGCCATTTACATTGAACGGGTATGTTGCACGCGCAGGTACAGCGGCTTATCAAGGCTGGTTGATCAAAGACAGCAAGATCATTTATGCAAATACAGCCAGCACCCATGAAACCCATATCACACGTGATGAATAATTTTTTCGTATAGTAAATATCTGGATTTTTTAGAGGTAGTTAGCTGGACTTTTTTTCTTCTACGAAGTATGCTTGAGTGTCCTGTTTTCGAAAATGGGCTTTTTTGAATTTATATCCTGATTTTCGAAAATTTGCTTATTTATGATTAAAAAATTTGTTTTCCCTCTTATATTGATTGCAATAATCCTTGGTGCATGTTCACCGACAATGCAGCCTACAATGATTCTTCCCCCAGCTTCAATCGAAGATGAACCTGCTGAGGTGGTG
Organism: Anaerolineaceae bacterium; assembly: GCA_016841525.1. Lineage (GTDB taxonomy): Bacteria > Chloroflexota > Anaerolineae > Anaerolineales > Anaerolineaceae > Brevifilum. Next base: position 856,460 of record JAENYZ010000001.1, on the reverse strand, counting down.
GAGATTACCCCATTCCCAACGCGGCCAGCTTATGGCCCTGGAGAATTGGTAGATTACACTGCCCAAACAGGGGATACGCTTGCGGCTTTGGCGGTTCGCTTTAATACAACGGTTGAAGAAATCAGAGGAGCAAACGATTTTATCCCACAGGACGCAACCACCATGCCTCCTGGCATGCCGATGAAAATCCCGATTTATCATCGTCCTTTATGGGGGACACCCTACCAGATATTGCCGGATGCAGCTTTTGTTAATGGGCCGGATGTTTCAAGCTTTAACACACAGGCATTTATTGTCCAGCACCAGGGCTGGTACTCTCGATATTCAGCCTGGGCTTTTGATGGCACTCGCAATGCAGGCGAGATTGTGGATTATGTTGGCATTAATTATTCCATCAGTCCGAAAATTCTACTGGCTTTGTTGGATTATTTGGGTGGGGCGTTTACGGATACCGCATTAAGCGGCAGTGAAAGAAATATCCTAGGGCTTGAATCTGATTATTGGACCGGGGTCTATTTACAGCTATCTTACGCTTCAAACTTGTTAAACGACGCCTTTTACCGTTGGCGTGAAGGATCTTTAATTGAATTCGAACTTGAGGATGGGTCACTAATCCGCCCTGACCCCTGGCAAAATGCGGCAACGGTATCACTGCAGTATTTCTTTTCAAAAACATTAAGTGTGCAGGGTTTTCATCAAGCGATTGGCCCGGATGGGTTTGTCAAAACTTACCAGAAGTTGTTTGGCGATCCATGGACGATTCAGCCGCATATCCCTGGCTCCCTGGTACAGCCTGAAATGATTTTACCCTACGAAAAGGATGAGGTTTGGGCTTATACTGGCGGGCCGCACACTGGATGGGGAAGCATGGCGCCTTGGTCAGCATTAGATTTTGCACCGCCTTCAACAATTACAGGCTGCTATGAAACTTCCGTACCGACAACCGCTGTTGCTGATGGAGTGGTGGTTCGGGATGGTGAAGGCATGTTGGTGCTGGACCTGGATGGTGACGGCGATGAACACACCGGATGGGTTGTGTTTTATTTACACGTCGCTGAACGAGATCGTGTGCCGGTAGGAACGGTTGTGAGAGCTGGTGACTTTCTGGGTTATCCATCATGCGAAGGCGGACGCTCAACTGGAACCCATATTCACATTGCAAGAAAATTCAACGGTGAATGGATGGTTGCTGACGGCGTTGTGCCATTTGTGCTTTCTGGATGGCGACCTGAGCGAGGCATTGTTCCTTATAAGGGGTGGTTGGTTAAGGATGATATACGGGTTTTGGCAAGTGATAACCCGGATTATAAGAGCATGATTCCTGTTGATTAATAAAACCTGATTTGAGAAATTTTCTAAATTGCATTGACTTCAATCAAGGCTTTGTATTTTAATAAGATCATTGTTGCACTTATTGCTTAATTGTAAGTAAACGTCAACCTGATCCATGATCAATAAAAAATGGGGGTTATCAAAAAAAAGGTATAATATATAAAAAAAGTACAGGAGACTTCAAACAGAAACCTGATAGAAATAATCAATCTGGTCGTCGACTTCCAAAACTGTTATAAAGGTATAGTAATGATTTGCTAAACGATATAAAAGTGAATGTTTAGCAATCAAGCACAACATCAATCAAAGCTGATGTCCTGCACAAAGAAAAACGATTGTGACAGATAAAAAAGAAACACAACTAACTATAAATTCAATCCTTGAGGAGAATGTCTTCCTTAAACAGGTATTGAATAAAATTGAACAGGTGGTGTGGGTTCAGGATTTATCCACCGAGCGCATCATCTATGTCAGCCCTGTCTTTAAGTCTCTATGGGGGCGTCCTCCAGAGGACCTTTTTACCAACCCGGAGATCCTGATCAGAAGTGTTCATCCAGAAGATCGCGTCCAGGTATTAGCTGCCAAACCACATAAAGATTCTGGTCCGATCAACCTGAAATACCGAATTCTTCACCCGAACGGGCAATTGCGTTGGATTTCTGCTCGGTCCTTCATTATTAAGGATCCAAATGAGGGATACGATTATTTATTCCATATTGCTCAAGATATTACTGCGCAAAAAAATGTTGAACTTATACTGAATAATACCGCTGACCGCCTTCGAGAACAGTTCAGGCTCAGTCATAAGATGAGCCTGGCTCGTAAACCCGGAGATGTGCTTAAGATATTGATGTCTGCACAGGGATTACGCGCTGCTCAGCAGTCAACCCTTTTATTTTTCAATAATCCAGCAGTTGGCCCTACGGACGGTGTTGAGTTAACAGCTATCTGGCAGGCGGGCAAACCAGATTCTCCCTGGGAAAGCGAGACGGATCTTTACGAGGACCTTGCATTTCTAGAGCTGCTTCATCCCCGGCAAACGCTGATGATCTCAGATATTACTTCTGATCCTCGGATATCGTCTCAAATGTATGAGATTCTGGGTGAAATCAAAATTACTTCTATGGCTATCTTCCCGCTATTTATGTTGGGGCAGTGGCTTGGGGTTTTAATTGTATATTTCGAAAACGAACAAAACATCAACCATAATGAACTTCGCAATCTAAAAGTATTGATCAATCAATTGACCATCACACTTTTTAACCTCAAATTGCTTGATGTTGAAGAGAAATCCCGCCAAATAGCTGAACACGCCAATGAGATTAAGACAGAGTTTCTTGCCATGATCTCGCATGAATTACGCACACCACTCACATCGATCATCGGGTTCACAACAACATTACTGGCAGAAAATATCACCTGGAATCCAAACGAGCAGAGAGATTTCATCCAGACAATCTACCAGGAAGCAGTCCGTCTACAGGAACTTATCGATCACTTATTGGATCTTTCAAGGTTGGATGTCGGATTGCTGCCCATTCAGCTCAGACCTGAATCTTTACAAAAGATATTCCAGGATGCTTCTTCACAGCTTCAAATATTATCAGAGAAACATCAACTTACGATAAATTTGCCAGACCAACTTCCAAAAGTGAATGTTGACGCAAGACGAATTGTCCAGGTCCTGGTTAATTTGGTTAAGAATGCATCCACATACGCCCCTGAGGGCACTGAGATAAATATCACTGCCAAATTACGTTCCGAGTTCATCCAGATCAATGTCAAAGATGAGGGACCAGGTATTCCATTGACCGATCGAAAAATTGTGTTCAAGGCTTTTATGCGGGGAAAAGGCAATGAAAACGGATTTCCAAAAGGAGCAGGCTTGGGGTTGGCAATTTGTAAAGGACTGGTTGACGCGCATGGTGGTCGCATTTGGATCAGGAACACAAAATCCCCTGGCACAACCATTGCCTTTACAATTCCGCTTGTTACATTGTCAACGCCAGTAACTGTTGCTAAAACGGAGAAATAAGATATGGGAAATATTTTACTTGTTGAAGACGATCCCAGCACGCGCAAACTTGTGCGGGTCAACTTACAAAAACGCGGTTATTCAGTCAGCGAAGCAGAAGACAGCCACGGGGCACTGGCTCTCTTTCAGGAAGTGCCCGTAGACCTGGTGCTTCTTGATCTTGTGCTTCCTGGGCTTTCGGGCGTAGATATCTGTGCCTGGATCCGGGCGCGTTCTAATGTACCAATCATCATACTAAGCGCTCGTACGGAAGAAGACCTCAAGATAGCTGCTCTTGACGCTGGTGCGGATGATTATGTCACAAAACCCTTTAGCCCTGAAGAATTGCTGGCACGTATACGTGCTTTTTTACGTCGGACTTATGTATCAGCAGTAAAAGATGAAAATAAAATTCAAATTGACAACCTGGTCATAGACCTTGCTGCGAGACGAGTTTTCATCAATGAGAATGACGTGTCTTTGACTGGTACGGAATATGATCTTCTGGCTGAACTTGTCAATCGAATGAATGCTATTGTGACCCATGCTGAATTATTACGTGATATCTGGGGCGCAGAATACCTTGGTTCAAATCATTATTTGCACACCTACATCGGTCGACTGCGCAAGAAATTGGGGGAGTACAGCGATCTCGTCGAAACCGTACCCGGTACTGGATACAGCTTTCGCTCGAAAAAGATTATTTGATGCAATTTACTTGTGTGAAATTCTGATAACACTAAACCATAGGGGGAGATTGTAATTTAGGTTTATATAAGAAACCAGCTAAATCTTTCGATGTTAAGCATATGGCACAGCAATTCATCAGCTTGTTGGTTTTTGAAGGATTGACTTCGTACTTTTTATTCCTTTGTAATGTCAAACATACCGTCATTTCTTGTGACTTCTTCCTAAATTAACCATTTCCCAATTTTTTCTGAACATTCATTTAATTGTATAGACATTATTAAGAACATGTTAGGGACATTTACAGACCCTATAGGATAGGATTGTATGTAGGAGAAAACTCGCCATTGAAAGGAGTTTATCAATATGCAAGAAGCAAATAACGATGGGAATGATCCCAAAACGAATAACGATGGGCATGAGCGCAATACTCAAATCTTTGTCAAACCAAGTAGGGGTTCAGACATTGATGAGGAACAGATCCTGATATTTCAGCCAAACATCGGCTTGGCCAGCGATGTTCGCGTTCCTGTTGTGGATATGCTCAACATCAGCCTTGCCAACGAATCAGTGCTCTCTCAAAAAACACGATCTGCCCACTGGAATGGCAGCGGACCTGGTTTTTTAGAATTGCATATCTTTTTTGAAACCCAATACAAGCAATTGAATGAAATTGTTGACAAAATCGCAGAACGCACAAGAATGCTTGGTGGGATTGCGCTTGGCAGCTTCCAGGAATTCCTTGACCACACCCAAATAAAAAATCGTCCAGACAATATTCCCGATGTCCTCCACCTCCTGGCTGACCATGAAACCATCATACGGAGCTTGAGGGAAGATATCAGAAAGTGCAGTGAAGATTATGAGGACGATGCCACAGTCGATTTACTCGTAGGGGTGATGAGTTTACACGAAAAGATGGCCTGGATGCTGAGGTCCTATATCGTGCCCAAACCAATTACGGCCTAAGCCAGAGAAGAATTAGAAAATGAAGAAGAATAAATCGCTTAAAGAAAACATTGAAGATCAAGCAGCTTCAACTATGGATGATGTCAAGTCCGAGTATAAGAATGTTGAAGAAAAAACCGTCGAGGCTGTAACAAAAGCAAAAGATGACGTTGTTGAATGGGCAGAAGAAGGTGCGGCAAAGATTAAACAGGGAGCCCATGATTTTACGGAAAACGCAAAAGAAACCCTTCAAAAGACATCTAAATCAATTGATAAAAATGTCAAGCAAGGCATGGATCAGTACAACGCAAAAGCCCAGGAAGTTGCTGACAAAATCCCGGGCGGATTTGGAGACAAGGTTGTCAATTACCCCTGGGTAGCAGTAACCATTGGGGTGCTGCTTGGCCTCGTGCTGGGGATATTACTTAAACCAAACGCCACAAAGGAACCGCTTGATTTGTAGTTATCTGAACTGCTTAAAGAAATAAATTGAGAGCTCAACATTTCAAAAGCAGTTTTCCGGATCTACAGAATAGAAGCCAACTCTAATAATAAATATAAGGAAAAAGAGGAACAAATGACTGATTATAAAGAAGTTAGGACGACTCACGAGGACAAAGGTGAAGAAGGACGCAACACAACCTTTAAGCTTACCCAGGTGATCTGGCTGCTGCTCGGTATTCTCGAAAGTGCGCTGGCACTGCGGTTTTTGTTCAAATTGATCGGGGTCAATCCTTCAAATGCGTTTGCAACGTTCCTGTATGGATTTACCAATCTTTTTGTTGCGCCATTTGCCAGTTTAACGAAAGCCCCTGCCGTAGAGGGAATGGTGTTTGAATTTTCAACACTTATTGCCATGATTGTGTATGCTTTGGTGTTTTATGCCTTAGAACGGATTGTGTATGTCCTTTTCTACCGCCATGGTGGCGACGTAAGCGTCAAGCAAACCACTGTAACCGCTAATGCACCCGAGGAAATTCACACAACCACTCAGGTAAGCAAAACCACAACCAACGATCAAACAGATACGCATGAAACACATTTGGATTGATTGTTTGAGCAAAATCTACCCAAACAGGTGGATGGAACACAATTTGAAATGAATGGAGTGACGACATGAATTTTGTAAAATTCATCGTATGGCTTGTAGCTGGAGCAGTCATTGGCTGGTTTGCGAGTCGAATGGTAGAGAGAGAACGTAGAAACGCAAGAGTAAAAGTGGTCTCAGTTGAAAGTGATGGCTAGCGAGGCTGGCGATTGTACTGCCAAATGGTTCTCGCTTTACCCCATTATCCGCTGTCGTTTAATTGGGAAAACAAGCCAAAACTCAATGAAACGCAGGAAAAATTAATTAAATAAGGAGAAATTAAATGAACATTCTAATTTATTTGGTTGCTGCTGCAATCATTGGTTGGTTAGCATCTGTTATTATGAAGGATCGCTCCAACATACTCGTTAATATCATTGTCGCCGTTGTTGGCGCCTTTTTAGCGGGATATTTTATCAGTCCGCTCTTAGGAATAGGGACGATAAATGACGCTATCACTATTGAAACGATGCTGGTCACGCTCTTAGGGGCCGTCATTCTGATCGGGATTATTCAATTAATTCGCAGACGGTGATCAATGCTTCCCAATATTTCAATAAATGCTTTGAGGTGCCCTCAGCACTTCAAAGCTTGCCAGAAGGGTAAAGACTTGGAGATATGATGTCAGATGAAAACAGAAATCAAAAAAACTGACATCAAACTCAACTGATAATATCAACATCACTGACAAAATGAAATGGAAAGTAAATGGATATGGCAGTAAAACAACAAGCATCCGGATCAAGCCAAAAAGTATCAAAAGCCCAACCTGTAGTGAAACGGGCACAGGATGTCTCTCAATGGGCAAAGACCTTCTTCACATTGACTGAAGAAGAAAAAAATGCAGCAGGAATCTGTGATTATAAGAAGGATCGGTTCTAATTTTATTAAGAAAAACACTACGGTTACTCGCCAGACGGCCTAACAGCCATTTGGCATTAACAGAAACAATCAAATCAAATTATTAAAGGAGTAATAATATGTTGTGGACAATTGTCGTAATTCTACTGGTCCTGTGGCTGCTGGGTGCATTTGGTGGCAGAGTATTTTCAGGCTTCCCAAAAACAGGAAATTGGGTTCACATTCTAATCGTGATTGTGATTATCCTTGTAGTGCTGAACTTACTTGGAGTGATTTAACTTCAGCGCCTCATTGGAAGTTCAGTTAAATCATAAAGCAAAATAAGGTTTTATATCTAGAAGAAAGAAAATGGAGAATCTGCCCGCCCGGCTGAATTGCCGGGTGGGCGGGTCCATCCAGCGCAAACGCGGTTGAGCCTGAACATCAGCAATATATTGAGACTTCCATTCGTATTGAATGAATTGTCTCAAGCTATTATTCTACGAAACAAGCAACCAATTATTAAAGGAAAAGTAATGAAAACATGTGAAGATGTGATGACCCCCAATCCTGTTTGCTGCTTGCCAACTGATAGTGTGAAAAGAGCAGCCGAACTCATGAAACGCGAGAATGTCGGTCCAATACCCGTCATCGAAAGCGAAGAGACACGTAAATTGGTCGGCATTATTACTGACCGAGATTTGGGATTAAAAGTAATTGCTGAAGGTTGTGATCCAGACTCAACACAAGTTGAAAGCGTGATGACTCGTAAAGTTACGAGCTGCCGGGCAGATGATCCTTTGCAAAAAGCCATGGACTTGATGTCTGAGCATCAATTGCGGCGTATTACCATCGTTGATAAGTCCAACGTGATTTTAGGGATAATCTCCCAGGCTGACATCGCAACGCGCCAGAACAAACCTGAGAAGACGGCGGATGTCGTCAAGGAAATATCTCAGTCTTAAAAAGCTTGAACAACTGCCAAATTTTATGTTGAAGATCTATCGATAAACCGCAGAGTCACATCACTTATAAAATTTCTTCAATTAATGTTTGTCATACCTTCAAATTCTCGAATCTGGTCTCTTCATTTATTTGTTTTGGTTAATATGTGTCTCAAACGCCGAGGATAAAAATGGAGGAAAATTCATCATCACAACTTGATCAATGGACGTTCCGCCGGGTGGTGGAGGCTACCCTGGTTCTTGTGGGTGTAGCGCTATGTTTTTGGCTCATTTACCGGTTTTACGCGGTTTTTTTTATTGTGTTTGTCGCGATCATACTGGGCACCGTCGTCAGACCCATTGTAAACTGGCTGTACCTTCATAAATTACCAAAAATCGCAGGCGTGATCCTCGTCTTTGCAGTTTTTCTTATCCTGGCATTTGGCTTTATCTTATTGCTCTTTCCTTTAGTTTCAGAACAGGGGTCTATGATCATTGATAGTATCCCAGAGTATTATTTGAACATACGTACCTGGATGGAAGACTCTCCCAATCTTTTTATCTCATCCATCAGCGAGATCCTACCCCGTGAAGTTCCGAGTATTTCACAAGTGCAACCAACGGATCCGGAGATGATAGCTCCAGGTGAACAAGCATTGTTATACATGACTTCTGTTTCAAAAGGTATTTTTATTACCATCGTTGTTTTGGTTTTAGCCTTTCATTGGGCCCTTGATGGCCCGCGAACCGTTCGATCATTAATATTTCTAGTGCCGAAACCTCTTCGCCTTGACATATCTGAATTGATTGCATCAATGGAGTTAAAAATCGGTTACTTCTTACTTGGGAAAGGTGTCCTTAGCCTTGCGGTTGGTGTTCTTGCACTGATTGCTTATTTACTGATTGGCCTGCCAAATGCTTTAGTCCTGGCGCTCATCGCTGGGATTCTTGAAGCCGTGCCGATGATTGGACCTGTTCTTGGGGCTATTCCAGCAGGAATCATCGCCTTATCCATATCGCCTACAAAATTAATTTGGGTGGTAGGTACGACCATTGTTATCCAATTTCTTGAGAACAATTTATTAGTACCACGCATTATGAGCAAAGCTGTCGGTGTCAATCCTTTTGTGTCCCTGCTGTCAATTTTTGCATTTGGTTCGTTCTTCGGCATTGCAGGTGCGCTCTTGGCGATACCCATTGCGGCAATTATTCAACTTTTTTTAAACCGGTATATCTTCCATCCATCAATACCTGAGTCAGAAAACATTTCTGGTCGCGATCATTCCAGTCGACTTCTCTATGAAGTAAAGGACCTGGTTGGCGATTTGCAAAAACAAGCCCGCATTAAAAGGGGGGGGCCGGACATTTCAGAGAAACAAATAGATTTTGTCATGGATGAAATCGAATCTGTATCCACAGATTTAGCCAAATTATTAGCAAAAATACCACTTGAAGAACAACATGATTAAGAAACTTGTAAGAATCGGCGTTGGCGTTTTAACCACAATTCTGGCTTTGTTGGTGCTATGGCATTTTCGGATTGTTGTTGCCTATGGATTGATCTCATTAATGCTCGCGGCTTCAATAAAACCCTTATTTACACGTTTGGTTGGGAAAAAATTGTTTGCGAAAATCATTTGGATTTTTACATACATCCTCGTGGTGTTTGGTTTATTATTTGTGGCCTTTTTAGTTGTCCGAGCCTCGGCAGCCGAATTGTCCAATTTAGCTCAAAATGCATCAGTGCGAGATAATTGGCGGCTGCCAGAGTGGATGAGTGTCTCTTTCCGGAAAACGATATTATTATGGCTGCCATCGCCCAGCGTCCTTTTTCAAAACATCATCGGACCCGATGGGGCGCTGGTTTTGCCAGCACTTTTGGGCATTGCCCAAAATATCGGTGGTATGGTGACTGCGGGCGCTGTTATTCTCATTTTGAGTGTCTATTGGAGTACCAGTCACGCACATTTCGAGCGACTCTGGCTGTCATTATTACCATCTGAACAGCGCAAACGTGCGAGAGATATCTGGCAGACGGTTGAATTTGAAATTGGTGCATATATCCGTGGCCAGGGCTTATTCAGTCTTTTAGTTGGGTTCTGTTTAGGTGTTGGATACTGGATTATCGGGTCACCTTCGCCCAACCTTCTCGGTTTGATTGGGGCATTAGCCAGCCTGGTACCTTTTGTCGGTGGGGTACTGGCCATCATTCCGATAATAATTATTGGTCTAATAACAAGTGTAGAGATCAGTATTATTACAGGAATTTATACGATTATTGTTTTGATTGTGATCCAGATTTGGATTAAACCGAAGCTCTTCAATCGTCGATGGGATAACCCGATTCTGAACGTGATCTTAATGATTGCCCTGGCAGACGCATTTGGGATCCTTGGGGTCATCGTTGCACCACCAATAACTGCTATCTGCTTAATCTTGTGGAACCGCCTGGTCATCCATCGAGTCTCAGAAGGTGGCACGACCGATCTTTCAGATCTAAAAGAACGGTTAGCAACGATATCACAAACCATTGATGCTATGGAGGAACCGCGTCCACCATTGATCACCAGCAGCATGGAGCGTCTCTGTAACCTGGTCGCTGCTGCAGAGCCCGTATTAATTGGAGGAGATGCAGACTGAAACTCCGGATCCTCCCTTTTTCAGTGATTGACAATCAAATCAAGGTGGGAAACGGGTGATTGAACACCTACTTGATAAAATCAATAAGCCGAATCGGCCAGCTGACATTTATCTGATTCTATTCATCACGGTGGAAGCCCGCGACTCTGAATCCAGCCTGATTGGCTAGTGATACTCATCAATAAAGGCTATTACAAATAAGATTAGAATAAAAGAGATTATTATAAAAATAAAGACGACGGTCAAAAATGCCGTCGTCTTATGTATGCGATATTATTCTTCGTGAATTTTTGCTTAATTTAAGTACAGCCAGGGGTTGACTGCGCTGCCGTTCAGGCGCATTTCGAAGTGAAGATGGGGCCCGGTCGAATTGCCGGTGCTGGCCATTGAGGCGATCAACTGCCCTTTTTGAACACTTACGCCGCAAGGTAACAAAGTGCCTTCCATCAGGTGGGCATAAAAAGTTTGCCATCCGCCATCGTGGTCGACAACGATCAGGTAGCCATAACCGCGGTCTGACCAACCGGAATAGACAATCACACCAGAGTCTGCAGCGTAAATTGGGCTGCCGTAATCACCATCGAAATCGAGGCCGTTGTGAACTGGCGGGTTCCAATCGTAACCAGAAAGCCAGGTTGCTGTGGTCGGGTAGGTGAAGCTTCCTGTGCCGACATCGCCGTAAATAATGCCGCTGCAGGCGCCGGGTCCGAGGTATGCACTGCCTGAGGCAGGGTTGTCCCTTGCAATGATCCACGAAACCGTGGGACGAGTGCCTCCCGGAACCACCAGCATCGTTCCGGGTTCAATGTTGGGGTTGGCATAGTCACCCACTTCTTCCGGGGTGAGGTTGTTTAAAGGGTAGTTGACGATCGCATCAGGATCGACGCTGTAAAATGAAGCGACCCCGTTCAGGCCTTCTCCCTGTTCCCAGCGGTGATAAACGCCATCCTCCGGGAGGATGTACAAAGTAATCCCAATTCCCAACCCGTCAGGTGTATCCCCGAGAATATAGCGGTTCGCCCACAATACCGTTTCTGGCTTAAGCCCAAACTTATCGGCAATACCGAAGATTGAATCACCCTGCTGGACGTCATAAGTGGTGACCTCGTTTCGCTCCTCGACTTCAGCTTGCTGCGTTGTATTGATTTCGGGCAATCGGACAAGTCCAGCTTGTTTCCCCGAAGTTGTAAAATTTGGTGTCGAAAGATTGCTTGGGGTTGACACAATTTTTTCGGATGGCGTTGCAGATGGCGCAGGCGCAGCTGCTGTGTTGTTAACGATCATTGACCCAACACCCCAGGCAATCAAAATAATCACCAGGAATGTAACAAAGTAGACGCCGATCCTCAGCAGCTTAGGATTATTGAAAATCCCTGCTTTTGATGCGGTTTCAACGATATCTGAGTCAGAATCACGAACCTGTTCTTCAACAGGCTCTTCTTCTGGAATATTTTCGGTAAATTCTTCTATTTCAGTCATTTTTTCTCCAAAGGCATCATAACCATTGAAAGCGTTAAAGTCAAGCATTTAACTGCGCAGGCAAGACGTATATTAAAAATAGGATAGAAAATTTTTATAATATTGCAATCGTTATTTTCGGGCGGTCTGTAAAATGCATTAATGACTTAAGCAATTATTGTTTTGATTGCTGCTATGTTTATGGCATGACGGGTGGATTTGCAAAATATTCTTCGAATAATGTTGTCAGATCTTCGTCTGTGTACAGTGAGAGTGTTGAGAAAAAATCTTCATTGCTGGCAATCTGATAGCGATTTTCAAGAGCATAAGCTTTTATGAAATTAAAATAAGCCTCATCACCAATGGTATCCCGCAAATCCTGCATGAAATGGGCACCGTTGAGATAAACGCTGTTGCGATAAGCCTCGTAGCCCGCTTCAAGGTAAATTGTGTTATCGACATATCCTGAAGGCTGGTGTCCATCTACACGATTTGCCCACCACCAGGAAAGGAGGTCAGGATAATAATGTTCGTAAAACAGCGCTTCTGAATAAGTGGCGATGGCCTCATCCAGCCAGGGTTCCATAGCCTGGTTATTCCCAACAAGGCTGTAAAACCATTGATGCGAAACTTCGTGCGGTGTAATGATGGTTAAGTTGGTCTCAGGTGTGCCGTTGTAGAACATAAAGATCCCGCGGCTGATAAAGATCAAGCCGTCGTATTCCATGTTATGCTCAAAGTCTGCCTCTACAATGGTGACCAGGTCTCGTATGACAGGACCATAATATTCGGTGAATAATTTTATGGTGTCAACGGCTAAATCCGCTGCTGCTTCGCCTGCTGAGGCTTCTTCCGGGTAGGTGTAGCTGAGTACTTTTGTCCCTAAGACATCGCGTTCTGCGATAACATACACATCACTGATTGAAAGGGTGAAGGTTCGGGCCAATTTCATTTCATAAAGAAGAGTTCCGTCCACTTCCTGGGGGAGGACGCCTGCAGCTACTTTCATATTCTCAGCTCGGTCTGTAAATTCCAGGCGAACATTGAAGTCGGCGTTTTCAAAGAAAAAGTTTTCACCAATAAATTGACTGTTGACCAGGGAAATTTCATAATAATCCCAACCCTCATCCGTACGAGGTGGGATCATGGGGAACCAGTAAGACAGGTTGAGCTGGTGATCTGTTTGGCCAAAAGTGCCGGCGCGATTGGGCATATACAGTTCAAAATCATGGACGAACTCGATTTGTTCGCCGGGTCTCAAAGGGGTATCCAGTGGGATTACCATGCGGTGGCCATCCCAGTGGAAGTTAGAAACGGGCGTGCCGTTACCCAATTCAATAGATTTTACATAGATGGCATTTTGAAAAATGGTCGGATAGATGATGAATATCATCTCGTTGATAGGGAATTGTGTTTTATTGGTATACAGGGAGCGGCTTCTGGCTGTGATAAACCGATTATAATAATTAATCGTCAGTTCGATATCATATTGGGTTTGCTGCCCATTAAGCGGCAGCGGCGTGGATGTGGGTGTGGGCGGTGGCGTAATGGTTGGTTCAGCAGTGGCCGTGCTTGTGGCGGTTTCTGTAGGTGCGCTTGTTGGGGTGGGCTGCTCTTTCTCACCGGTCGTACAGCCGAACAAAAAGATCACCAACAAAATTAAAATGATTGATTTCTGAACAATTTTTTTCATTGATTTGCTCTGGATTGATTATTGACCTTCCGATTCTACCAGATTCTATTAAACTTAGATAATACTATCGTTTCATGGTCATGGTAATTGAAAAAAAATAAACGGATTATGACTAATAATAACTGTTTACCTAACCCTAAATCCCTTCCCTAAAAGGAAGGGACTTTAAGCCCTTGCTTCAGAAATGGGTTTGGCGAATCTTTCATTTTACTTTGCGACTCACTATTCACTATTCACTAATTTCTAATAACAAATACCTAATAACAGATACCTAATAACCAATAAATGATTTATTTCTCAAGGAAATACTATGGTAAAAGAACTCAAAGGCATGCGCGGTTTCATTCTCATTTGGGCTGGGCAGGTATTCTCAATGATTGGATCTCAGATGACCCACTTTGCAATGGGTATCTGGGCATGGGAAAAGACCGGACAGGCAACCCCCCTGGCACTGGTAGGCTTTTTTTCCTTTGCGCCATTGATCGTTTTTACACCAATCGCGGGTGTGCTTGTTGACCGCTGGAATCGAAAGCTGGTTATGGCTTTAAGTGATATCGGTGCTGGGATCGTTACGATCGCGATTTTCATCTTATTGCTCACTGATAACCTGGAAATATGGCATCTTTATATCACCGGTGCGGTTGGGGGGATTTTTGGCGCATTTCAGTGGCCAGCCTATTCTGCGGCAATCACCTTGTTGGTCGAGAAGAAGCATTATGCCCGAACAAGCGGGATGATTTCGATGGCTGAATCAGGCGTAGGCATTTTTGCACCTATTCTTGCCGGAATCCTTCTGCCGATCATTGATGTGGTCGGCATAATCATCATTGACCTGGTGACGTTGGTGATTGCTCTGTTGTTTCTTTTGGTGGTCTTTATCCCTGAGCCCAAAAATAAAATTCGGGATGAAAAATCGGGAGCTTTCTTTCGAGAACTGGTTTTTGGTTTTCGCTATGTCCTGGATCGTCCCAGCCTGTTTAGCCTTCAAATGGTGTTTTTCTTTGGGAATCTATTCTCATCAGTTGGTTTCACACTCTTTGCACCGATGATATTAGCAAGCACAAATGGGGATTCAACGGTATTGGGTGGGGTTCAATCTGCAGGAGCCATTGGTGGGCTGGTTGGCGGCTTTGTCCTGACAGCCTGGGGCGGACCCAGGAAGAAAATCACTGGGGTTTTGTTAGGATGGATCTTGTTTGGGGTATTTGGATTAAGTATGTTCGGTCTGGCACGAACCATTCCCATCTGGCTGGCAGCAAGTTTTTTGGGAATGCTGGTCAACCCAATGCTCAACGGCTCGAACCAGGCGATCTGGCAGGCGAAGGTCTCGCCTGAGGTGCAGGGACGGGTGTTCTCGGTACGGCGGTTGATTGCCCAGATCACGGCACCTATTTCGATGGCGGCTGCCGGGCCCCTGGCGGATAATGTCTTTGAACCAGCGATGATAAATCAGGATCACTGGATGGGTCAATTATTGGGACCAATCTTTGGGAATGAACCAGGCTCAGGAATGTCCCTCCTGGTATTTCTGAGTGGAATCCTGGTCATATCTGTGGGGATGATTGCTTACCAAATCCGTCAGGTAAGGGATGTTGAGTCCCTTGTGCCTGATCACGATCATTTTTGAGGATTTAATTACCCCAGTTTCTTTTTGAAATTGCTATTCTTTTTCCTCAATGATGATCTGGTGACTGATTTCTGCTGTTTCCACTAACATCGCCTGCGCCGGGCAGTATTTATTTTCTGAAAGTTCGACGGCGCGTTCAACGTCTTTTCGATCGATGTTTTTCCCTGTGACTTTATAAGTCAAAAGGATTTTGGTGAAAATTTTTGGGTGCTGCTCAGCTCGTTCAATTTCGGCGGAGACTTCAAAATCTGTCACCTCGACCCGTTTTTTCTGCAGGATTGAAATCACATCCATACCGGTGCATCCTACCAGACCGACAGCGAATAATTGCAAGGGGCGAAATCCCAAATCGCGCCCGCCAACTGCTGCATCTGAATCAAGGGGAATCAGGTAGCCCGAACCTGCTATGGATCCCGTGAATGCCATCCCGCCTTTCCAAACGACTCTACTCTCCATGTAATTTTTCCTTTCTTCCCTCCACCGGAAGGGGTAAGCTATGAATTTATCAGGTGCTAGCCCCTGCTTCTGTCAAACCGCAATTGGTACAAACTAAATTTAACATTCCATCATATTCAATTTTTGCAGCCTTACAACGAGGGCAAATCATGCCAGGCTTGAGACTTTGAGGGGGGATAATTACACAGTAAGCCCCTTCTTGATTGTCCTTTACTTCAACTTCTTTCTTTGGAATTGAAGGATCAATCTTTTTTGTCATAATCTTCAAGATTTAATTTGGCAAAAAGACGGTGCCGCGTTTCAGCAGGCAGTGATGTTTCTGAGTCAGCATTTTTACATAGTTCAATGGTTTTTTTGAGCGTATTTACGACAATTCGACAGTCCGGGCATGATTGAATATGCGCTTCAATTTCAGTACAAAGTACGTCGTCTAATTCACCATCAATGTAGGCATTCAGGTTCTCAATAATATTCTGGCATGTGAGGTCGTGTTCGTGAGTCATAATGTCTCTTTGATCATCTTTCCTGCAAAGAATGCTGTCAGTTCCTCTCGTAATTGCATCCGAGCCCGCATCAAACGTACTTTGACAGCAGATTCTGAGATATCCAGAGCTTCAGCCGTTTCTTGCGTTGATAATCCCTCAACGTCCCTGAGAATAAATGCTGCCCGGTTTGCATCGGACAGGGTTTTGACCGCCTCCTGGATGTGATCACGTGTTTCGGTGTTCATCAATTCTTTTTCCGGAAGACAGCACCAATCAACAATTTGCCTCGGGATCAGGTCACCTTCGTCTGTCTCTAAAGGTGCATCCAGCTGGATGGTATTACCTTTACGCTTTCGCAGCAGCATCAGAGATTCGTTGACTGCAATTCTGTAGAGCCAGGTTGAGATCTTAGAGCGACCTTCAAATTGGTCAATATTATTGAAAGCTTTTATGAAGGTCTCCTGAAGGATGTCTTCTGCATCCTGAACATTTCCAAGCATTTTTAATCCTAATCGGTAAATACGATCAGAATTTTGATCAAGAACCTGGGCAAAAACAGCTCTGTCTCTTTTTTGCAGGGCTTCTAGTTCAAATGTTTCTGTATTTTCATTCATTTGATGATCTCAAACTTGGAATGGTTACATTGTCTTCATGTCAGCGGCCAGGTTGGCAGCACGTCAAAGTCAGGCGCGCTGAAATCGTCCTGAATATAATGAAAATAACCGGCACCGGCAATCATTGCTGCATTGTCCGTACACAGGGAAAGCGGTGGAATGTGAACGGGTCGGGTGCTCTGGTTGAGCATTTTCTCACGCAAAGATTTGTTTGCAGAAACGCCGCCGGCAACAATGATGTCTTTGACCTCAAAAGCCTCAGCTGCCTGCAGGGTTTTTTCAACCAGGACGTCAACAACCGCTGCCTGGAAGCTGGCAGCCAGATTCTCAATCGGCAGCGGTCTCCCTTCTGCCTGGAGGGCTTCAACTGTCCTGAGGACAGCTGTTTTTAGTCCGCTAAAGGAGAAATCCCAGGTGCCTTCTAACATCGCCCTGGGGAAAGGGAAAGCATTTGGGTCGCCAGTTTGGCTGGCTTTTTGGATAGCTGGACCGCCCGGGTAGGACAGATTGAGCAAGCGAGCGACTTTATCAAAAGCCTCACCTGCTGCGTCATCCAGAGTGCCTCCCAAACGTTCGTATTGCAAGAAATCTTTGACTAAAATGAGTTCGCTGTGCCCGCCTGAAACCAGCAAGGCTAACAGAGGGAAGCGAGGCGGTTCATGGGGCGTTGTATTGGCGGGGAAGAGCCAAGGGGAGTAAATGTGCCCCTCTAAATGATTGACACCAATCAGGGGTTTACCCGTTGCCAGTGAAAGGCCTTTTGCCATATTTACACCAACAACAAGAGAACCGGCAAGACCTGGACCCTGTGTGACAGCAATCGCGTCCACATCTTTAATGTCAAGATGCGCCTGGATCAATGCCTGGTCAACAATGGCATAAATCGCTTTGATATGTTCACGGGAGGCTAATTCCGGAAACACGCCGCCGTACTGCGCATGCAAAGCCATTTGACTGGCGACAGCGCTTGAATGTATCACCCTTCCATCACTGACCACGGCTGCTGCTGTTTCGTCACATGATGTTTCAATACCCAAGATTCTTGCTGTAGGTAATGACATATCAGCTGTTTCCACCTTTCATTTCTAACACCAATTCCATGGGGTAATCTACAAATTTTTCGAATGATCCGTCCTGGGTTACATAGTAGGTATCCTCAAGGCGTATCCCCATGCCTTTTTCGGGATAATACAAGCCTGGTTCGATAGTAAAAACAGAGCCAGGAACAAGGGTATTGCTGGGGTCATCTTTTCGACTGAACCAGGGCTTTTCATGAACATTCAAACCAAGGCCGTGTCCCAGTGAGTGAACATAGCCAGACTCAATTGAAGGATCCTGGCGTGTCGTCTTGTGTCCCATTGCTTCAAATAAATCACATGTCCTATCCTGGAAGTGCGCAGCATTCAAGCCCGTTTCTAATTCAGAAACGACCTTGTCGTAAACAGTTTTAACCTGGTTGTAAAGCTGCTGTGCTTCTTCAGGAGCATAACCCAAACACCATGTGCGGGTAAAGTCATAAAAATAGCCGCCGCCTTTTTCGCAGGGAAAGATGTCGAAGACGATGGTCTGACCCAACATGATTGGATCAGAGGGTGTCCCCCCACTGTGAGGCACGCCAGCATCTCGTCCAATCGCAAAAATTGTGTCTTCAGGGTTCTCTGCCCCCAGCTCTGCCAGCCAGAGATTGATTTTCCCTTTGACATCACCGATTGTCAGGGGACTGCCGTCGGCTTTGATCAAGACATCATCTTGAACATTGTGCCCGGTGAGAAAATCAGCTGTTCGAGAGACAACTTCGAGGACGGAGTTTCCCATTTGGCGAATGCGGTCTATTTCATCAGGTTCTTTGGTTGCCATCGCTTGCAGAAGGACGCTGTCCTCCAAATCCCCTTCAAACGCTAAACCTGGCATCAGCTCCTGCAGTTTGTTGACGATTGAATAATGTTTCCCTGCATCAGCATGACCGTAGATAAGAACCTTGCCCGATGTAAGCCCGATCTCCTCAAAGATGTTTTGATAGAGAAGCGAATGGGCTTTTAGTCGATCCCCTTCAGCCAATTTCAGGCGATCTTTCAATGGGAACTTATTGTAATTTATTGTTTTGAGTCCGGTCCGGGCTGCCTCATCTCTTTCCATGGGTGCATGACACAGAATGGGGTCCGTCCCAATTTTCTTTATCACATCTGCCTGGGTCATGTGCCCGCCGCCTGTCATGTAAACCATGGTCGGATTGTGCTGGGCAGAACCGGTAACCCACAGGGCATCCGCGTTATTTTCTTTGAGGTAGCGATCGATGTCAGATTTCATAGGTAAATGCTTTCTATTTTTTGTTTAAATTGACTTAAAAGTCAAATTAATTTACTTCAGGATTCTTCCGCTTCCAGGGCAATTAACAGCTGTCTCAGAAACGCAATCTCCTGATCGGGCAGGACTGTGCGTGGGTCGAATAATACCATTTCATTTTCAATCCTTGCAATGATCGGCGGGTTTGTCTCACGAAGAATTTTCAAGAGCGCATCCGGCTTTTTAGGGCTTATTGACAGCAAGAAGCTCGGCATCTCTTCCGTTGGTAAGCTGCCGCCGCCAACGGTTGAACGTCCTTCGATGACTTCTCCTTCTCCCAGGTATTCGCGCCAGTTGTTCGCACGCTTTTGAATGGATTCTAGTGATTGACTGATCATATACCAGATCGGAATCTTTGTCTCAGCTTCGTTCTTCAAATAATGGGTGATAGTGGCAGTAATGCCAGCTAGTGTTACTTTATCAGGCCGTAATGCGCGCGCTAGGGGATGAACCCGGATTAGCTCAAGCAGAGATTCTTTTCCGATGATGATCCCGGCCTGGGGTCCGCCCATCAATTTGTCACCAGAAAAACAAACCAGGTCACAGTCGGCTTTCATCGATTCGAAAACCGTGGGTTCATGGGCAAGGCCGTAATCGGCTGTATCCAGCAGTGCGCCCGAGCCGAGATCATGCACGACGGGTACACCATATTTATGGGCAGTTTCAACGACTTCAGACAATTCTGGTTCGCTGTGGAAGCCAATTAATTTGAAGTTGGAGTGGTGTGCAATCAGTACAAGGGCAATATCCTCATTCTTAAGCGCATTTTCGTAATCAAAGAGATGGATTCGATTTGTTGTGCCAATCTCAATCAGATTTGCGCCAGATTGACGCATAACATCAGGGATGCGAAATCCACCGCCGATTTCAACAAGCTGTGTACGGGAAATGAGGACATTTTTCCCTTTTGTAAGGGCAGAAAGGATCAGCAAAACAGCGCCGGCATTGTTATTGACAACGAAACCACCTTCCGCACCTGTCAGGGTTGATAAAAATCTGCTGGCATGGATGGACCTTTTTCCACGTTTTCCGTTCTGGAGGTCAAATTCTAAATTATTGTAGCCGGCCAAAATGCTGGAAATGGCAGCCCTGGTTTCAAGGCTCAGTGGGGCTCTGCCGAGGTTGGTGTGCAAGATGACGCCTGTAGCATTGATCACAGGCGTGAGTGTGGGCGAAAGCCATTCACTCAGGATGTCTTTTGTCCGTTGGATAATCTCAGGCTGTTCGGGAATGGGCTGGTTATGCTCGATTGCTTCGTACCTGCAGCTGTCCAACACGTCACGAAGCGCTTTAAGGCTTAATGGGCGGCCAAAAGTATGGATGACGTCCTTAAGCTTTGGGTTTTGCAGCAGCTGGTCAACTGAAGGGAGCTTACTCAAATCTGGCATGAGGTTATAAAATCATAAAGATAGTTTGGATACTTTATCAACGGCTGGGGTTCCATCGGCTGCGTTCAAATAATCGCAGCAGGAACTCAATCAGCACGAACACACCAGCCAGGATCAATGCCATCACAGGTGTAAGCACTCGTCCAAGCTGCAGCCATGCGACTGTGCTGCCAAAGACGCCTACCCACATTGCCTGGCGTAAGATCACCATGCCATCTACAGGCGGGTCGCTTGGGAAACGTTTATTTAGGAAATAAACCACGGGTAAAGCAGGTCCTGTTAAGGCAAAAACCCCAAGAAAGAAAAAAAGCCAGCGTGGACCAAGGGTGGGAACTGTCGCCCTAAGAACAAGAAACAGACCGCCCCAACCCAAAATGGTCAGCACCAGTGAAAGCGGTAAAAAGGTGTTTAAAAATTTTTGAGTTCCTGTTTTCATTTCATATTCCTTTGAATTATTATTGTAACGCATAAAGGGGGGCTTGTGTCTATAAAATGAATATGCGGTAAAATCTAGCAGTATTGATGAAATGAACTTGGAGCTCGAAATGACACCGACAAACTTTGCTGTTGATATGGGCATGACCAATATTGACCTGATCCTTGAAACAGAACATTCCCAAATTATGCGCATGCTCCCCAATAAACATCCCGAACCCATTGAACAATTGCGGCAAGCCATAAGCGCAGTCGAAGCTTATCTTCAAAGTGGTATGACCATTGGGGTGACCGGTGGCCGTTTTCGTTTGCTTCCGGATGAAGTCGATGGCTTCAAAGTTCAAAAGGTCAATGAGATGCTCGCTTTAGGTCTGGGAGGTCTGGCTTTGAGTGAGCGGCAATCAGGGCTGGTGGTCAGCGCCGGTACGGGGGTTGCCATGGTAGCGGCAGCCTACGACCAGGTTGAACATGTGACTGGCTCCGCAGTTGGTGGTGGCACCTTACTGGGTTTATCCAGAATCATTCTTGGGACAGACGATGTTGACGAGATTGACCGCCTGGCACTGGCTGGTGATGCTGCCGTAGTGGACATCATGCTCAGCGAAGCAGTAGGCGGTGAGGTTGGCAGGCTGCCAGCCAAGGCAAATGCTGTTAACCTGGGAAAATTGGATCATCAAGGCGGATTTTCCCGTGAAAACCTTGCGGCAGGTTTGGTTCGCCTGGTTGCCCAGGTGATTGCAGTCATCGCAATCAATGCCTCCGATGCGGCCGGCATGAAAAAAATCATCCTGGTCGGTCACTTAATGGATCTTGAATCGATTCGAAATGAAATTAATTTGGTAGGCGAATTTTACAACCGTAATTTCGTGATCCCTGAAAACCCTGGATTTGGAACTGTTATGGGCGTGCTTGAAGTTTTGAAACGGGATTGATAATTATTTTAAAAATTCCCATAAAAATTGACTTTCGCCTCTGAATATGATAAGATTTGTCTAATTGGAAACTCATCCAGAGAGGTGGAGGGACCGGCCCAATGATACCTCGGCAACCACGGTCACAAACCGAAGGTGCCAACTCCGGCAGCCCCCCAAAACATGGGGAGATCTGGAAGATGAGGTGAAGTTACCACCGGGTATCCAGCGCCTCTCATCCATTGAGAGGCGATTGTTTTTGAACAGCTCAAGCTTGACCCATAGAAGGGAAAATATGCGATCTAAAATGAAGAATTTCACCAACAGACGATATTTGGATGCACTTGAGGATCGTGTGATTTTATTCGATGGTGCGATGGGCACAAACCTTGACCGTCAGAACCTGACCCCTGAGCATTTTGGGGGCGAAAAAACGGCTGGATGTAATGATTATTTGGTGATTACCTTTCCCCAGGCAGTTGAAAAAGTACACCGATCATTCTTAGAAGCCGGGTCAGATGTCATTGAAACGGACTCTTTTCGGGCGAACCGGTTGACCTTATCCGAATTTGGCCTGGGAGAATTGGTATTTGAGATCAACAATGCAGCAGCCACCCTTGCACGCCGGCTTGCTGATGAATATTCGACGCCAGAAAAGCCGCGTTTTGTGGCGGGATCAATGGGTCCTAGCGGAAAATTGATCTCAACAGAAGACCCTGAAATGTCGGATATCAGTTTTGATGCATTGGCAGATATCTTCAAAGAACAGGCTGAGGCGCTGATTGAGGGCGGTGTGGATTTGCTCCTGATTGAAACGTCCCAGGATATTCTTGAGGTCAAGGCGGTCATTACGGGGATCCATGCTGCTTTTGAAGAAACCGGGGAAGTTTTACCCATCCAGGCGCAGGTTACCCTGGATACGACCGGGCGTATGCTTCTGGGAACGGACATCGCTGCTGCTCTTGCAATTTTAGAGGGCATGGGCATTGATGTGATCGGGTTGAATTGTTCAACCGGACCGGATTACATGCGTGAACCCATTCGGTTTTTGACGGAGAATGCAAACCTGCCCGTTTCTTGTATTCCAAATGCTGGTTTGCCTCTGAATGTTGATGGTGAAGCCGTTTACCCGATGAAACCGGAACCCTTTTCTGAATTAATGCTTGAATTTGTCAATGACTACGGCGTTCGCGTGGTGGGCGGCTGCTGCGGCACCCGTGAAGATCATATTCAATTGATCAATGAAGGTTTGAATCGTAACCGCTCTTTGCCAAAGGCTCCTGTAACAGAACCCGTATTGGCTTCCCCTGTGCAAGCAGTCACCATGACTCAAACGCCGCCGCCTTTCTTGATTGGTGAGCGGTTAAATACCCAGGGATCTCGTCGGTTCAAACGTTTGATCATGGCTGAAGATTATGACTCGATCATCGAGATGGCGCGCTCCCAGGTGGAAAGCAGCGCACACGGTTTGGATATTTGCGTGGCTTTGACAGAACGTGATAACGAAGTGGCATTGATGTCCAAGTTGGTCAAGAAACTTGCCAACGCGGTTCCTGTGCCTTTGGTGATCGATACAACTGAAGTTGAGGTAATTGAAGCCGCGTTAAAGGCTAACCCGGGACGCAGCCTGGTCAATTCCACCCATCTTGAGTCCGGACCCGAAAAAGCTGGTCAGATCTTTTCATTGGCAAAGGCATTTAATGCTGCAGTGATTGTTTTGACCATTGATGAGAACGGGATGGCAAAAACAGCATCTGATAAGCTGGCTGTTGCCCAAAGAATCTATAACCTGGCTGTAGAAGATAACGGTTTAGCTCCAGAAGACCTGGTTTATGACGCGCTGACGTTCACGCTGGCAACGGGTGATCCTGATTTGTGCGATTCAGCCTTGCAAACTCTGGAAGGTATCCGGCGGATCAAGGCGGAGCTGCCGGGGGTACTGACCTCACTGGGCGTGAGCAATGTCTCCTTTGGTTTATCCAGACCTGCCAGGGCAGTTCTCAACAGCGTCATGCTGCATCATGCCGTGGAAGCCGGTTTGGATATGGCGATTGTCAACGCAGCTCATATTAAACCCTACGCTGAAATCCCTGAAAATGAGCGAAAGTTGGCGGAAGACCTGATCCTCAACCGTGATCCTGATGCCCTTTCTAAATTAATTGCGTACTTTGAAAATGTTGAAGACGACGCGGAGGGCTCAGGTACGGGTCAGGATGTGCTTGATGAAATGCCCCCTGCAGAAAGGCTTCACTGGCGGATATTGCACCGCCATAAAGCTGATGTTGAAGCGGATATTGATATCCTTCTAGAATCTGCGCAGGACAAGCCAAGATCAGAAGCAGCCGTTGATGTTTTGAACAATGTCCTACTACCAGCGATGAAGGATGTTGGTGATAAATTTGGGGCAGGTGAGCTGATACTGCCCTTTGTGCTGCAAAGTGCAGAAGTAATGAAGGTTGCGGTAAATTACCTGGAGAACTACCTCGAGAAAAAAGAGGGCAGCACCAAAGGCAAACTGGTGCTGGCAACGGTTTATGGGGATGTTCATGATATTGGAAAAAACCTGGTTAAAACGATCCTTTCTAATAATGGCTACGAGGTGGTTGACCTTGGAAAACAAGTGCCGGCTGAGACAATCATCTCACGAGCTGTAGAAGAGAAGGCAGATGCCATCGGATTGAGTGCACTTCTCGTCAGCACAAGCAGGCAAATGCCTTTGATCATCAACGAGCTCGATCGGCGTGGGCTTTCCTTCCCTGTTTTGATTGGCGGCGCAGCGATTAACCCGCGATTTGGCAAACGCATCCTGCTAACAGAAGCAGGGCATTATTATGAGCCAGGCGTCTTTTATTGTAAGGACGCATTTGAAGGTCTTTCAACGATGGATGCCCTGATGAACCCTGGTAAGAAGGAGACACTGATCCAGGAAACACATAAAGCTGCAGATTATGAACTGGGGCGGGAATTGTCAAATCCACAGGCGGGTGCTCGGCGGCGAGCTGCAGACCAGGTCAAAGAACTTGAGGACCTGCCGATTGCACCTTATTGGGGACCGAAGGTCGTCAAAAACATGCCCATTGAAATGGTTGCAGAGCACCTTTCAATCAACGAGCTGTACCGCCTGTCATGGGGTGCAAAAAACACGCATGGTGAGGAATGGGAAAAATTAAAGGCTGAGTTTGATGCTCGTCTTTTACGAATGCGTAAAGAAGCTGAAAAAGAAGCCTGGCTGCAGCCTCAGGGCGTGTATGGGTATTGGCCCTGCCAGGCGGAAGAGGATTCACTGCTTGTGTACGACCCCCAGACCTTAGAAAATGGCAAATTGAAGGTCTTGCAGAAATTCGATTTTCCGAGACAAGAAGGCGGTCAGGGTCTTTGCCTGGCAGATTATTTTGCATCGAAAAAATCTGGAAGAATGGATGTTGTTGCCTTCCAGGTGGTCACTGTTGGGCATAATCCAACGGAGCGCTTTGAGGAATTGCAGGATCGGGGAGAATTCGCGGAGGCGTATTACCTTCATGGTTTGGCAGTACAAATGGCGGAGGCGACAGCAGATTATCTGCATGCCCATATTCTCAAGGAATTAGGGCTGGCGCCCGAACGCGGAAAGCGCTATTCCTGGGGTTATCCTGCCATTCCGGACCTTGAGGATCATTTGAAGGTATTTGATTTATTGCCGGTTGAGCCCGCTTTGGGAATGAGCCTGACATCTGCTTATCAACTAGTACCGGAGCAATCCACGGCTGCCATCATTGTTCATCACCCTGATGCAAAGTATTTTAATATTGGTACAAGCCGGGTCGAACAATTGATGAAGGCATGAGGAATTAGGAAGGTTATTATGTCACAAGAAGAAAGAAAATTTCGAACCCGTTTGAACCAGGCAACAAAACCGATCGTAACGGACGGGGCTATGGGAACCCTCCTGCATGAACGCGGCGTTGAAATTGATGCCTGTTTCGATGAACTCAATCTTATGGAACCTGCTGTTGTTGCTGAGATTCACCGTGATTACATCCAGGCAGGTGCTGAGATCATAAAAACCAATACTTTTGGTGCCAACCGCACAAAATTAGAACGGCACGGCCTGGATGACCGCGTGGATGAGGTCAATGCAGCAGCGGTGAACCTGGCACAAAGAGTGGTTGCAGCTTCATTTAAGGAAGTATTTATTGCCGGCGATATGGGACCTTTAGGTGTCCCACTGGCGCCTTTTGGACGGATGCAGGTTGAAGAAGCCCGCGAGGTGTATAAAGAACAAGCACAGGCGCTTGTGGACGCTGGCGTTGATCTGATATTGATTGAGACAATGGTGGATCTGTATGCCGTACGGGCGGCGGTTGAAGCCGTGCGCCAGGTTGACCCCGACATACCAATCATTGCCTCAATGACATTCACCCGAGACCGGCGAACGCTGCTCGGAGATACGCCGCAGGAAGTTGCCACAAAAATCAATGATTTAAATGTGGATGTGATCGGCGTAAACTGCTCTGGCGGACCATCGCAATTATTGTACATTTTACAGCAAATGGTCCAGGTAATTCCGGATGGAAAATTTTCTGTGATGCCTAATGCTGGTTTTCCTGAAAAAAGCGGTGGGCGCATAATGTACCCGGCTGGCCCAGAATATTTTCATGATTATGCACTATCCTTTTGGCGTTCAGGTGCGTCTGTGATTGGGGGCTGCTGCGGTACAACGCCTGCGCACGTTAAAGTGATCTCAGAAACGATCCAGAAGACGTCCAGGGATTCTTTGGTTCCCGTAGAAGTTGAATCAGAAATGAAGGCAGAAATTGAGCTGGGTCCTGCCGGGGAAAAATCAAAACTGGCACAAAAACTGGAAGAAGGAAAATTTGTGATTGCCGTTGAGATGGACCCACCGCGGGGGCTTTCAATCCATAAACGGCTTGCGGGTGCTTCTCTGCTTGCAGATGCCGGGGCAGATGTGATTGATGTTGCAGACAGCCCGATGGCGCGCATGCGAATGAGCCCCTGGGCGGTGTGCCACCTGATTCAATCACAGTATAAAATTGAGACAACATTGCACTTTCCCACACGCGGACGAAATTTGCTGCGGGTGCAGGGGGACTTGCTGGCTGCACATGCGATGAACATCCATAATGTTTTCGTGGTCATGGGTGACCCGACTGCAATTGGAGATTACCCGGATGCAAGCGATTCTTATGATTTGGTGCCGACGGGTTTAATCCGGTTGATTAAGGAAGGTTTTAATTCCGGTGTTGATCATTCTGGCGGTCAAATTGGGCAGCCAACAAATTTCTTTGTTGGTGCGGCGCTGAACCTTTGTCCTAACAAACCGGAACGGGAAATTCATGTCTTGCGTAAAAAATTAAATTCAGGTGCGGATTTTTTCCTGACTCAACCCGTCTTTGATCTTCAACGTGCGAGAAAATTCATTGAGATATACCGGAACTTATACGGTCCTTTAAACGTCCCTATATTGGTCGGTATTTTGCCCCTGGTGACAGATCGACATGCGCGGTTCTTGCACAACGAGGTTCCTGGCATTTCTATCCCTGATGAAATTCAACAGCGGATGTCCAGCTCAGGAGAAGAATCTGCATCGGAAGGTGCACGCATTGCAATAGAATTGATCCAGGATTTAAAAACCGATTTTCAAGGTGTTTATTTTATGCCGGCATTTAATCGATATGACATGGTCGCGGAAATTATTGATACAATTAGACCTTGAAGTTGAAATTAAAGATCAATTATTGCTGTATTAGATTACTTACACTATGCTCAGGGAAAAACGCAGCACATTAAACTGAAGAGGTGAAGCACATGAAAACAAAGACGATGAAACCAGCCTGGTTATTATTAATTTTGGTTGCATTATTGGTCAGCGCCTGTCAGCCGACAGGCCTCTCGCAATTTGAACAGGCGAGCACTTATGCTGCTCAAACGAAGATGGCAATGCCCGAACCTTCTGACACACCCGAATCAGAAATAACAACTGCACCGGAAGCAACACAAACAGCAACTGCAGAGCCAACACCAATACCAACGGTTGGACAAGTTGGTCCATCTGACTTCCCGGAAAATGTCAACCCACTGACAGGGCTGGTTGTATCCGATCCAGAATTGCTTAATCGACGGCCAGTCTTGGTTAAGGTTGCCAACCATCCAACATCAGGGCGTCCGCATGCGGGACTTTCCTTTGCTGATATTGTTTTTGAATACTATATTGGCTACGGCGGCAACCGTTTCATTGGCCTTTTTTACGGAGAGAACGCAGAGCAAATTGGCCCTATTCGATCTGGCAGGCTGGTTGACCCGCAAATTGTGAGCCTCTATCAAGGTATTCTTGGCATGGTCAGTGCTTATAAACCGATTCGAGAACTCATCTATGACACATTGGATAACCGTGTTGTGGACGGTCGTGAAGCTTGCCCGGCAATTTGTGATGACGGTAGGCAATCGGTGATCAGCGTCTTTGCAGATTCTGAAGAAATGACAAAATTTACGACGAATCGTGGTGTCGATAATCGCAGATATGACCTGGATGGGATGGCATTTGATATTGCAGTTCCTGAAGGTGGAGAGCCAGGGGAATTAGCAAATATTTTATATGCCCCAACAAATCGTGGCGAATGGCGTTTTGATGAAGCAAGCGGTAAATACTTACGCTGGATTGAAGAAACAAGTTATGGATCGCTGGAAATGATACCGCTGGTGGATAGGATCAACGATGAACAGCTGGCTTTTTCAAATGTTATTGTGCTTTTTGCTTATTACACCGAATATGCCGAATCGATGCATGATATTTCCCTCTGGGATAACCAGTCAGGACAGCGCGCGGTCGTCTTTCGCGATGGTCAGGCTTATGAATTAACCTGGGCAGCACCTAAAAATAATAGTCCAATTCAATTTTATGATCAAAATGGTGAAATCTTCCCTCTTAAACCGGGAAACACCTGGATGGCAATATTTGGATTACAATCAGAGGTGGAAGAAGACGATGGCGAGTGGACCTTCAGGTTTGATCTGCCATAAAAAATGAGAACACTGATAATCTCCGACGTCCATGCGAACCTGACAGCGCTGCAAACAGTGCTTGAAGATGCGGCGCCTTTTGATCGCGTATGGTGCTTGGGAGATACGGTTGGTTACGGTCCTGACCCAAATGAATGCATCAACCTGATAAAAGGATTACCGGGCCTGGTATATGTGAAAGGTAATCATGACGCTGCCATCCTTGGCGAAATTACGATCAATTCATTTAATTATGAAGCGCGTGCTTCACTCCAATGGCTGCAGACCGAAATCAGCCCAGAAAGTGAAGATTGGCTGCGAAATTTAGAAAAGACGATCGTTCTTAAAAATGTCACGCTGGTTCACGGCAGTCCCAACAGCCCGGTATGGGAATACGTGATGGATGTACGTACAGCACAGGAAAATATGGACGCCTTTGATACGCCAGTTTGCCTGGTGGGGCATACCCACATTCCCTGTGTTTATGTCCAGGAAACGGGTGAGCTCAATTCTACAAGATTGTTTGCACTGGATATCAATGAACCGCTGGTTTTGAACCACAAGAGCATCCTCAACCCTGGCTCCGTCGGGCAGCCCCGTGACCATGATCCCAGGGCGTCTTATTTAATTTACGATGATGATGGTGAAAATTGGTTTTATCACCGAATACCATATGATATCGAGCAGGTACAGAACAGGATATATGCTGCTGGGCTGCCAGCAAGGCATGCGAAGCGTTTAAGCCAGGGCTGGTAATCCGTCAGCTTGTTATAAATCATAAAAGTTCCTTTGAAGTAATCAAAGGAACTTTTTCTTTACTTTTATCGTCTAATCCATATACAATAGATGAGTGAATTAAAGAGACAAGGAGAATGAAATGAAAACGAAGAAAAGACTGTCTATTTTGTTTATGATACTGATTAGCCTGGTCGTCAGTGCCTGCGCTGGCCAAAGTGCTTCTGAGTCAATAACAGATGACTCGGCAAGAAAAGATTTTGAGTCGGTCGAAAATTATGCACCTGAAGCACCTGCAATGGAACAGGAATATGCAGAGGAGCAGGGCTTTGATGGCGGTTCAGGCGGCACAGCGAGCGCAATTGAGCGAATGGTGATCTATAATGCCCACCTGGAAATTGCGGTTGAACAACCTGAAGATGTAATGAAGGAAGTCATCCAGATAGCAGAAGATGCCGGCGGATTTGTGGTGAGCTCGAATTTATACCAAACCTATACGGACTCGGGGCGAGTGCCCCGTGCAAGTGTGACCATTCGGGTGCCCGCAGGGGATCTTGACTCGATCATGGATGCAATTAAAGCGATGACGCCTGATCCTAAAGAAGATGTGATCTCTGAAAATGTTTCAGGTCAGGATGTGACATCCGAGTATACGGATCTGACTTCCCGGCTTCGGAACCTTGAGGCGGCAGAGGAAGCCCTGGTTGAATTAATGGAAGATGCAAGAGATCCTGAGGATGTGTTGAACGTCTTTGATGAGTTGGTCTACTATCGGGGTGAAATCGAACTCGTCAAAGGGCGCATGAAGTACCTTGAAGAATCTGCGGCATTATCTGCCATTACCATTGAAATTGTTGCGAAGCAATCCCTTCAGCCGATTGAAATTGCAGGTTGGGAACCCAAAGGGACTGCCAAACGTGCGGTGGAACAGCTGATAAGAACAGCTCAGAGTATTGCTGACGGTGCAATATGGTTAGGGATTTATTGTCTGCCTTTCTTAATCCCATTAGGCATTGCAGCCTATTTCCTCATTCGCTTCTTCTTGAAACGTCGAAGAGAAAAGAAGGCTGGAAAACCTGAAGTAATCGACACATCCAAAGGTGAAGGATAGAACCAACAATTGAGATATGGAAAATTAGCTCGCCCGAAATGTAAAAAACCCTCTCCCCGGTCTATACAACCTTGCTAAAGGGGGAGGGCAGGGTGAGGGTTTCTACAGAAGTTTGAATACTCAGATTGAAATCGATATTTCTAGAATTTAACGCATATCCCACCCTCACAACAATCCTCTCCCTCGCCGAGGGAGAGGAAGAAGAATTCTAAATCTTGTTTGTAAAAATTTACCCAATGATCGACAGCCATTTGCCGTCTGCATCTCGCAGGTCGATATTATAGATCCCCTGTCCTTTGCTTTGGATAGGGCAGGAGCGCTGATCAAGCCGTGCTTCTGAAGCTTCCCATGGTAAACAAATGCTGATGCGGCCATCCGCGCTTCGACCGACATCAATACGAAGCGATATTTGGTTTCCATTAACCTTCCATTCACCGATTTCCAAACCCTGAGATAGGTGAATATCACTTCCCAGATAGGTAGGCAGCTCTGGCTGGTATTTCCTGGCTGCAATCACCCGTACGCCGTGCGCTGGCACATCTTCAAAAATAATTGGTAAGGTCATTGCCATTTTACCAATTTCTCCGCTCCAAAACTCCCGATACCAGTAAATTGGTTCCAAAGGGAGATTAAATTTCTGCGGTGAAAACGCAAGGTCAGCAGGATGATCCTTCCAGTTGAAGGCTGCCAGTAAATGCCAGAGTCCCAAAGCATTTTTGAGATCAAGGCGAATTAAGCCTGGTGTATGGCTTTCAAAAAGATCACATATTTGAGCTTGCTGATCGATCACCGGTAAAAGCACCTGGACAATCCTTAATCGATCTTCAGGTAAGTTGGGCAGATCATCAGAAACAAGCAAGGAGCCCCCCGTCATGCCAATGGCAGTCGCCAGGGATTGCACTTCGGGGAGGCTTAATTCGGTGTCCGGACGCACAAGCAGGCAATCCGGATCATTGACCCACCACTGCCGATGCAAGGGTGCCCTCGTGAGAATATTTTGCAGTGCATTCCGTGCCGAGGGCATATTGACTTCTTTGCTCAGTAATTTTGACACAAGGGGGAAGTGCGGTTCCCAGTAACCGCTGACGTCAGCCCCGATGCGCATGGCATCGAATAAACCCAAAGCAGAACCGAGGGGGCAGCCGCATGCCAGCATGACGGTATCTTTCCCAGCAGCATGACGCAATGCTTCCAAGCCGGAGCGCAAGACCTGGGCACGCGTTTTTGTAGGGTCCTGATATTGAGCCTTGAGCGCTGCCGCATAAAGAAAATCCAGTTTCAGATACTCAAATCCCCATTTTTTAACGGCTATCCTGATGACTTCACAAGCGTAATCTAGGGCTGCAGGATGAGTTAAGTCCAGGGCATAGGTGAAGGTGTTCCACACAAAACCTGCAGATACCAGTTTCCCATTTTCATCGCGGAGCAGCCATTCGGGATGTTCTTTTACCAGTTTTGCTTTTGGATGAACGATGAAGGGTGCCAACCAGAGCCCCGGGATCAGGTCTGCTTTTGATGTTTGTGTTGCTAAGGGCTTAACCCCCTCAGGAAATCCAGGGACAAAGTCAAACCAATCCCCGGGATAGGTTTCAAAACCGTCGTCGATTTGCAATAAAGGTAAGGGAACATCATCTTTCAGGGCAAGCACAGATGTTAAGTTCGCTTCAATGTCTTCCTGTGTGATATTTTGGTAAAAATGGTACCAGGAACACCATCCGACCGGGACGGAAATTTCGGATTGAATTTTATGTGCTTTAGCAACGGTGTTTAGATAAGTCTCTAAAGGTTGATGGTCATTGAGATCTACAAAACTCAGGCAAGCCCAATCCGTCCGTATTCTCTCGCCGGGGTCCAGGCGGGTGTGATCGCCGTTTGCCCATATTCTCAAGCTTGGCGTTGGTGATAATTTGGTTTCGAGGCTGCCAAAATGCATTCTTTGGGAGATAAAGCCAGCAAGGAGACCAATTTTCTGAGTCTTTTCACACAAAACACCAAACATGTCTCCCGAGAAATGGTCCCCATCCTTGTGACGGGGCGTATCCGGATTGATGATTTGTGGGTTTTGGAATTTGCCAATCATTGTTGTGTGCTGTTTATCCCCCTGGCGGAATGTCCCTGTGTTTGACCAGGACTGCCAGCCGTTGCTGTAGAAGGACAAGGCCGGGTTTCTTGATTTTCCAAGGCTCAGACTGCCTTCTTTGATTTTAAGAGGAGTGAGCTGATCTATAAAAATTGGCTGACTGCTGTGATTAATCATCTCGAGTTGGAAAAAAGCTATGCCCTGGTTCTTTTCAAGACTGACACGAATGTTTACTTCCACATCTTTGGATTCGGTCTCAATCCTCAAGTTTTCCGTTTCAAGGACTCCAAATCCGGTGTTGACTGCTTTAATGTGGTCAATTTCTGAAATTGACCAGAGATCTTCGATTAATTCCGTATCCTCACCTTTACAATGACATTGTATTTCAAAGCTGCTTTTCAGCCAGGTTTCAGGAAAAATTTTTGACCGAAGTTCGAAGGTGGCAAATTTTTCAGAAAAGTTTAAAGCGAGGAATTCATTTTCGATTTTCATAAGACGTCCTCGCCCAAAAGCGCAGAAAGATCAGATCGCGTTATGGGGCCTTCTCTCAGCAATCTTATTGGTTTTGAGCTGATATCAACAACTGTGGAGGGAATGGTACCGGGTGTTTCCCCGCCATCTAATAAGAGGTCAATTTTTCCTCCAAGCTGACTGAGGACGTCAAGACCTGTCCTTGGGTTGGCATCGCCAGAGATGTTTGCTGAAGTCGTGGCGAGGGGACCAGTTCGCCTCATCAGGTTTAATGCAAATTCATAATTGGGCATTCGGACGCCAATGGTTGGGTAAAGTGACAGCGCTTCAGGAAGTACAAGCGCTTTTGGAAGGATTAGCGTGAGTGGTCCTGGCCAGAAGTTTTGAGCTAATATTTTTGCGGTATCGTTTATTTCAGACACGAGACTGCCTAATTGTTCAAAATCACCGATCAATATGGGAATCGCCTTTTCCATGGATCGTTCTTTGATTGCATAGATGTGATTGATTGCCTGAGAATTGAATGGATCAACTGCCAATCCGTATACCGTATCGGTTGGGAAGGCGATTGTGCCGCCGGATTTGATTATTTCGAAAGCGCTTGGTATTGCTTCAGGGTCGTGTGTGGTCAGGATTCTTGTGTGGGTCATGGTTTGCTCCCCGGAAAGGTTTTGTGTACCCCAATTCTAACCGCATTTCAGGTTGTTTAAGGCAGCATGATTTGAAGAACCCGGTCAAGCCCTGCCAGGTCCTGGATCAATTGTTGTTTTGCTTTTGGAAAGATCTTGTGAGCAATTTCAAGCGCTGGTTTCCCCAGGCTGGATTCGATTTCCAGAAGTACGCAAGCACCGGAAGCCAGTTTTGATTTTGCCTGAAAAAGCAGTTTTTCGATGCTTTCCAACCCGGTAGGTCCCCCATCCAATGCCAGCCTGGGTTCCCACCTGGCAACGGGTAGTTTTTCCATTTTTGGGCTGGGTATGTAGGGGAGATTTGCGCAAATTAAATCAAATTCACTTCTGAAAGGGGATAGAAGATCTGACTGAACAAATTTAATCCGGTTTTGTTGATGAAAGCTGGCATTTTCCTTTGCCACAGCCAGGGCAGCGCTTGAAATGTCGAGGGCGTATACAGAAGCGTGGTTTAAACTCGCAGCCAGACTGATGGCAATAATCCCTGAACCGGTGCCAGCATCCACAACCGTGAGAGGGTCTTTATCCTGACCAAATGCTATTGCCCTTTCAACCAATAATTCAGTTTCTGGGCGTGGAATGAGCACATCCGGTGTTACTTTAAATGTGCGGTTGAAAAATGCCCATGATCCGATGATGTAAGGTAAAGGAACACCCTGCAAATATTTTGTAAGGTAATTTTGCAGGGTGTTGATTTCTTCGTGTTTTAGTTCATAATCGCTGTGCGCGAGAATCCAGGTTTTTGTTTTTTTGAGTGCATGGGCTGCCAAAATCAGGCTGGTATTCTCGGCGTTTTCATCTTCAGTTAATGCCAGCCTATCCTTAATTTCGCGCCTGAATGCTAAAAGCTCGATAGCTTTACTCCTCAATCATGGATAATTTCTCGGATTCATCCACCAGGGTCAGCTCATCAATAAACTCATCGATATCGCCATCCAGGACGCCGTTGAGGTTATAGGATGAGACATTCACCCTGTGATCTGTGACACGGTTTTGCGGGAAGTTATACGTGCGGATTTTTTCAGAGCGCTCACCTGTCCCGATTTGCGAGCGTCGAGTGGCAACTTCCTCTGCTATCTTTTTCTGTTCTTCCATCTCGTAAAGACGTGCTTTAAGGATGCTCATCGCACGCATCTTGTTTTGCAGCTGTG
Organism: Anaerolineaceae bacterium; assembly: GCA_016841525.1. Lineage (GTDB taxonomy): Bacteria > Chloroflexota > Anaerolineae > Anaerolineales > Anaerolineaceae > Brevifilum. The sequence goes on along the minus strand of JAENYZ010000001.1, from coordinate 821,325 downwards.
AACGTTCATCCTGGCAGGCGACAACCATACCCGTTGGGTGATGTGTAATGCGGATTGCAGTCGAATTCTTCTGGACGTTCTGACCGCCGGCGCCCGCAGATTTGTAAACATCAATGCTGATATCGGTGTCGGGGATTTCGATTTCCACGTCATCAACCTCTGCCAGCACGGCAACGGTTATGGTCGATGTGTGAATCCTGCCCTGGGACTCTGTTTCCGGCACGCGCTGAACGCGGTGTACACCGGATTCATATTTCAATCGTGAATAAGCGCCCTGTCCCTTGATCATAAAGCTGACTTCTTTGATGCCGCCCATCCCGGTTTCATGAATAGAAAGTATCTCGGTTTTCCAGTTTTGGCGTTCGGCATAGCGTGTGTACATTCTAAAGAGATCTGCGGCAAATAAAGCAGCCTCATCTCCCCCGGTACCAGCCCGGATTTCCATGATAACGTTTCGTTTATCCCGCGGGTCCTTTGGAACCAGCATACTCTTCAGCTGTTCCTCGAGCTTTTCGCGATTTGCTTGCAGTGTTTCCATTTCCATTTCAGCCATTGCACGCATCTCTTCATCGTCAGCATCGAGCAGTGGTTCAGTTTCCTCGATCTTTTCGAGGGTATCTTTGTATGCCTGGGCTTTTTTCACGACGGATTCGAGATCAGCACGTTCTTTAGATAGCTCAATCGCCGTGGTGTAATCTTCACCCACGGTGGTCAATTGATGTTCTATTTCGTTGTATCTATCGAGTATTCCCTGTAATTTATCTAACATTTTTCTGTATGACTCACACGTTCCTTTTGAATTTTAACGTAGGGATTATACCACCAAAGGGGCGGTTGTGTTTTCGTATAGGTGAATATCTTGTGTGGTTTTACCTCGAATTTTCTCACATGCTGACGATCGAAAGGTCTTGGGGTATACTATTTCCTGCGTGAAAATTATGAGCGAAAAGAAACTAAAAGTTTACTGTACCTTTCAGGATGCACCTGAACATTTTTATAAGGGTCATCCTGAGTCACCAAAGCGGCTTTTATCTTTGAGGGGATGGCTGCAAGAGCCGCCTTATCCGGAAATACAATTTTTGGATTACTCACCCGCTTCTGAAGCGGATCTTTTATGGATTCATCATAAAGACCTTTTAGAGGAATTAAAACTCGAATGCCGGCAGGGCGCGCATGAATTTGAACCTGCACCGACCTATGTGACAGAGAATAGTTATCAGGCAGCATTGGGGGCTGTTGGCGCAACTTTAAGGCTCAGCAGGAAGATTATTACAGATGGGCGAGGTTTTGGATTCGCTATTGTACGCCCTCCCGGGCATCATGCAGAACCCGGGCAGGCGATGGGCTTTTGCCTATTGAATAATGTAGCGATTGCCGCTGCTGACGCCGTTGCCAGCGGTATAGGGAAAGCAGCTATCATCGATTTTGATGCGCATCACGGCAACGGTATCCAGGCTGCCTTTTTGCAAACCCCACAAATTGGTTATTTTTCAACCCAGGAACAAGATAGTTACCCGGGCACGGGGCGTTCAGAATCCGCAACGCAGGCGGGAGGGCGAATTATCAACATCCCATTGCCAGCATTTTCTGGAAATAACGCCTTTTTCAGGGTATTTGATGAAATCCTGGAACCATGGATAGCTCGTTTTGAGCCAGACATCATATTTGTTTCAGCAGGGTATGATGGCCATTTTTCTGACCCCTTAACGACTTTAACCCTGGATACAAATGGGTATTACCAGATTACCCGACGTTTAGTTAATCTTGCAGAAAAATATTGTGAAGGCAAGATGATTTTTGTTCTGGAAGGTGGGTATGATCTGGTGGCTTTAAAGGATAATATTCAGGCAAGCCTGGCTGCTTTGACTGGCAACGAGCACTTTGAAGATCATTATGGCAAAGCGCCTAATGTTTCCCCTGCCATCGACAGCCTCATTGAAGACATTAAGAAGATACATCACTTATAGGAGAAATAAATTGTTAGAACTGTTTTTTATCAGACATGGACAATCAACAAATAATGTCCTGATGGATCAGGACCGTGAAAATTACCTCTATAATAGGGAGGTTGATCCGGATTTAACAGAAAAGGGTTTTGAGCAAGCGGCTTTAGCCGCAGAATATGTAAATCGACCTAACCAGAATAATGGGTTTGATCCGCAGAACCGAGATGGTTTTGGGTTGACGCATTTATATTGCAGTTTAATGATTCGTGCTGTGAAAACCGGCACGGCAATTTCAGAGAAAACCGGCTTACCCCTGGTTGCCATGCCTGAAGTTCATGAGACAGGCGGCATGTTTTACGCAGAACGGGGTGAAGAAGAACCGAAATTAATTGGCCAACCCGGGCCGGGTAAATCTTATTTCAAAAGAGAATTTCCTGACCTAATTCTCCCGGAGGATCTCTCAGAGGAGGGATGGTGGAATCGTGAGAAAGAACCACGGGAAGAATACCTGGATCGCGCGCAATCTGTCATTGATCGGCTGATCAGGGATCATACCGGGAAGAATCACAGGGTAGGGGTTGTGATGCATGGCGGAATTTTTGCCCGAATGCTGACGGTCTTATTTCAAATTCAGACCCCAAAATACTGGTTTTTAATGAATAACTGCGGCATCAGCCGTGTAGAGATCAGCGATGATGGCCGCCCCATGTTGATTTACATGAACAAGGTTGATTTCTTGCCTGATCACCTTGTTACCTGATCCTGGTGAAGATATTTTGTCAGAAAAAACATTATCCATGAGAGCGATCGATTTCCGTCCGGCAAAAGCCTCAGATGCAAAAATCGCAGGTCGGTTATTGTTAGATTCCTTCCCGAGAAAAGCCACCTTCCTGATAGGTTTGGGAAATGAGGATCGAGCCAGGAAAATCCTTTCTGAAATCTTTGTTTTCCAGGGGCATCGACTCAGTTATGAGTTTGCCAGTATCGCCTTGATCGAAGGTCGTACAGCGGGTTTGGTGATTGCTTTCCCCGGGAAGATGTTGAATAAATTAAATCGCCACCTGGTTAAACGAGTGCTCAAGTATTATTTTTTTCGCGGCAAATTGGCATTCATCCTCAGGGTTTGGCCGCTTGTTTTTCTCGAAGAATCCGCTCGGGATGAATTTTTCCTGAGCAGCCTGGCGATTCGAAACAAGCATCGTGGGCAAGAGGTAGGTGAAGCCTTTCTGACGCATGTTGAAACCCGTGCAGCGAAAGCTGGTTTTTCGAAAGTTGGTCTGGTAGTTGACATCGACGATCAGGATGAAAAAGAATTTTATGACAATAACGGTTATGTAGTTAAGGCGATAAACCTGGAATCCAACCCACGGGTTTCTTACTTGGGACCGGGTTACCAAAGGCGAGTGAAGGAATTGGGTTTGTGAATTTTGATCAATTTGGGGATTTTCCAGAAAATGTAAAAAAAGTCCTTTCAGTCATAATCAGATTTGGATATATATATCAGCTGCGCTTTTCTGGTCAAGGTGCACATCATGCGCATCAAGCTGCCGAATTGTTAAAATGTCCTCTTGGTGCTGTGTTGAAATCCCTTGTCTTTAAAATTGAAGATCAAGCCGAATTTGTCCTCGTCCTGGCTTCAGGTCAGAATCGCGTGGATATCAAATCAGTGTCAACTATCATTGGTGCAAAGGTTTTTCCAGCAAAACCAGAAAGTGTATTGATTATGACTGGTTTCCCGGTGGGGGCTGTGCCTCCTTTTGGAGTTGAGGGTGATCCCACGGTCATCATTGATGCAGATTTATTATCCTTTCAGGAAGTTTGGGCTGCTGCTGGATCCGCAAATTATTTGATGGGGTTTGAATCCAGCTGGTTACCTCAGTTAACTAAGGGAAGAGTTTACAACATCAAAGAAGCTTAATTGCGGAAGTTGCTATGATGATTGTTGTTATTGTCTTGTATAATGTGAGTAGAAAATATTAGAAATTTAGTTGATAGTGAATGGTTCATCTAAAGCATAAGAAGGGTTATAAGAAATAATGTCCGTTTTAGGTAATGTTCTGATCATACTGGTTCTTTTCTTTTTTAATGCAATCTTTGCGATGTACGAAATCGCCATGGTCGCAGCAAGGAAGACACGCCTGGAACAGCGCGTTGAGGAGGGAAGTAAAGGCGCTGCTGACGCATTATTCTTATTAAGTGATCCTAACCAGCAATACTTATCCACGGTTCAGATTATGATCACCCTGATTGATACCCTGGCGGGTGGTATTGGTGGCGCTCGTTTATCAGGACCCCTGGCGGAACAGCTTGTAAAAATCTCATGGCTTGCCCCTCAGGCAGATTTGATCGCATTGATATTCGTTGTAATTATCATCACCTATTTTTCAATAGTTCTTGGAGAATTGATTCCAAAGCGGTTGGCAGTCAGCAAACCAGAGAATGTCGTTACGCAACTATCACCAGCGATTAGAGTTCTTACAAAAGTATTCAGGCCATTAACAAAGTTGTTAAGTGTTTCGACAAATTTTGGATTAAAAATTTTGCGGATCAATACGGATATGGGTCCTTCAATCACGGAAGAAGAGATCAGGAGTTATATCGAGGAGGGTCGGGATATTGGTTTAATCGAAGAAGCCGAACGCGACATGGTTTCAGGGATCTTCCGCCTGGGCGATCGCCGTGTGGAAGCATTAATGACACCTCGCATGGAAATGTCCTGGATAGACATTAATGCATTGAATGATCAGATTTGGGAACAAATAACGCAAACCCCACACTCCCGAATTCCTGTTGCTGATGGCGATCTGGATAAAGTCCTTGGTTATGTTCAGATACGAAATCTGCTGGATGTCAGGCCAGAGGATGCTGATTTTGATTTACATGAATTTATCGAAGAGCCGATATATCTGCCCGAGAACATGGCAGCGCTTAAAGCATTAGAAAACTTCCAGAGCAGCGGCGTGCACCTGGCGATGGTTGTGGATGAATATGGTGGGATAACCGGCATGGTCACTGACTATGACATCCTTGAAGCAATTGTAGGTGAAATTCCAGAGGACAGTGAAGATCGAGATTATCTTGCGGTTCAGCGCGAAGATGGCTCTTGGTTGTTTGACGGACTGATCGTCATTGATCAGCTAAAGGAAATTTTGGATATTTCTGAAATGCCAGGGGAAGGCCGTTCCGCTTACCAAACCTTGAGCGGTTTTGTGATGAGCCAGTTAGGGCGCATTCCTAAGACAGGTGCGAAGTTTAAATGTGTGGGTTATGAATTTGAGGTTGTGGACATGGACGGCAGGCGGGTAGATCGTGTCCTCGTCACTAAAGTGGAAATATAGTCCTGGCTCCAATTAATAAAAGAACCCCTTCATAATTGTCAGAAGGGGTTTTTTTATTGTCAAATTGATTATATTCGATTTTCAATCCTCTTGATTGCGGTCTGTTGAGCGCTTTTTGTTTAAAATTACTCAGATGCATCCAGGATATTCAACAGCCTTGTCAGTATTTCTTTTACAGTATCCGCTTTTACTGCATTTCGTTCACCCTTGAAATGGCATTCAAATGCCCGGGTTTCGTTATTAATATGAATGCCGATCCAGACCAGGCCAACTGGTTTTTCGGGCGTCCCACCTGAAGGGCCGGCAATGCCGGTTGTGGAGAGACCAATGGATGTATTGAATTTTTCAGCAATCCCCTTTGCCATTTCGATGGCGGACTGCGCACTGACAGCGCCAAAACCGATCAAAGTATTTTCAGACACACCGAGAACCTGTTCCTTGATGCGGTTGTTGTAAGCAACAACCCCACCGATGAAGTAACCGGACGAACCGGATACACCCGTCAGGATGTGGCTCAGCAGGCCGCCTGTGCAGGATTCGGCTGTGGCAATACTTAATTCGCGTTCATTGAGAATGTAGCCAAGTTGTGAAGATAATCGGAAAAGTTCGCGTTGAGATGTTTTGCTCATATTTTTTCCGGGTCCTGGTGTTTTTGGCCTTTACCCAATTCTTGTGAACGGGTAAAAGCTGCCCAAATAGCACGAGAGATTGCGGTTCGAAATCCCATCTTTTCAAGATAATAAATTGCGGTCGCTGATGTGCCGCCAGGTGAGGTGACCTGGTTGCGCAGGCGTGCCGGGTGTTTTGTGTTTTCGTTATAGTAGGCAATCGATCCTTTGATGGTTTGAACGACCATTTTTTCAGCAATTCGCCTTGGCAAGCCGAGATGAACGCCGGCATCGATCATCGCTTCTAAAAAGAGAAAGATGTATGCAGGACCGGTGCCGGAAACGGCTGTAGCCATGTCGATGTAAGTTTCTTCTTCCACATAAATCTCCTGGCCTAATGCCCTCAAGATTTCCTGTGCAATTTTGTGCTGTTCCGGGGAGGTTTGCTGGCTTTGTGTCCACACGGTCATACCCTCACCAACCTGTGCTGGCGTGTTGGGCATGGTGCGCATGACAACGGGATGATTGAGGCCTTTAGTCAGGGCTTCCATGGTAGCACCTGCCACGATCGAGATTACGAGCCCGTTTTCAGGGATTTGATTCCTGAGATCTGCCATCACCTCGGTCAATTTTTGTGGTTTGATACATAGAATGATCACATCAGCATCCTGAACAGCAGCGGCATTATCGAGATTGGTTTGGATTTGGTATCGGACTTCAAGCTCTTGCAGTCTTTCTAAACGCGGACCGGCTGCAATAATATTCGATTCGCAAACGACATCATGTTTAATTAATCGGCTGATGATTGCTTCTGCCATTACCCCAGGGCCGATAAGTGTAAATTTTTTGTTATTAGCCATTGACGCTCCTTGTGAATTAAACTGAAGACCAGCGAGTATAGAGAGAATGGGAAAGGATGTGCCCTCCGCTGCTGTCGACGGTGACCAGTTCACCGCTGGTCACAGAACCGCCGTAGGATTTGACGATCTCCTGCACAGCCTGGTGCGGCACTAGGGCGGATGCCTGGATTGCATAAGATGTAAGACAGATAAATTTTGGCTTGGATGACAGCACTCGACGGCATTGATCCAATAAATCTGAAATGTCCTCAAAATAAGACCAAACTTTACCGCTGGGACCCCGACCAAATTTGGGTGGATCGAGAATGATCCCATCATAAAATGATTTGCGTTTAATTTCACGTCTGAGGTATTTCCTGGCATCTTCCACCAACCAGCGGATCGGTGCCTTACTCAGACCTGAGAGATCCATATTTCGGCTTGCCCAGGCGACAGCGTGCTTTGAAGCATCGACGTGTGTGACTTCTGCACCAGCCCTGGCTGCTGCAGCGGTAGCCATCCCAGTGTATCCAAAAAGGTTTAACACGCGTAAAGTTTTCTTCGCACCCTTAATTTGGGACTCGATCCAATCCCAATGGCTGGCTTGTTCAGGGAAAACCCCGATATGTCGAGATTTTGATAAGCGAATCTCACATTTAAGGCCGTTGTAATCGATGATCCAGGGTTCTTTGATAGGGTTTTTATATTCCCAGTATCCGCCGTATTCGCTTTGAGTGGGTACCATCACTGCATCTGCTGAATTCCAGATATTTTCTGCGAGGGTACGAGGCCAAATTGCCTGGGGTTCGCTTCGGATCAGTTTGTAAGGCCCGACGCGTTCAAGCGCTTCACCATCACCGGTATCAAGTAGTTCGTAATCCTTCCAGTTGGTGGATGCCAGCAAACGAAGCTCGGGTAATGCAGGGTTATTATTTTTCATGCGTGTCCTGTTCATAAATGATTATCAGGTATTACGTCAAAGGTGTTCCAATTAGATTTATATATGTTGAGTATACCATTGGGGACCTGGTTTTTAAGCTGGCAGATTCATGCCTGAATCCCGGATGAAAACATTATTTCAATAGAAACAAATAATCAACAGCCTGCCTTTAAGATTATAAAGTCGAATTCTCAAGCTTGGACTATAATTCAAGGGACAAAATTTCAAGGAGGCATAATGAATTTCGACCAGATCATTGATAGGCGGGGAACAGAGAGTTTTAAATGGAATTATTACGGGGAAGACGTTCTGCCCATGTGGATTGCAGACATGGATTTTCGGTCGCCAGAACCCGTTATTAGGGCGTTGCAGGATCGGGTTTCCCACGGTATTTTTGGTTACGGCAAAGTGCCTGAGGGTTTGAAAGAAGCCATCATCGCACATGTGGCTAAAAGGCATCATTGTGAGCTTGCGGAAGAAGAGATTTCCTTTATTTCTGGTGTTGTGACCGGATTTACCCATGCTATTTATAGTTTGACTGAGCCTGGTGATAAGGTCTTGATTCAAACGCCTGTCTATCGACCTATTCTGATTGGCCCAGAATCTGTCGGACGCCAATGCCTTCATAATCCGCTTGTTCTTAAGGCTGACGGCAAATATGAAATTGATTTCGATGATTTTGAAGAGAAAATTGCATCTGGTGTGAAATTATTCCTGCTTTGTAATCCTCACAACCCAGTTGGGCGTGTGTTTAACCGGGAAGAACTTTCGAGAATAGCTGAGATTTGCCTGGAAAATGATGTATTAATTTGTTCCGATGAAATTCACTGTGACCTGATTTATTCTGGGTCGCAGCACACACCGATTTCAAGCCTGTCGCCTGAAGTTTCGGACATCAGCGTTACCTATTTTGCGCCGAGCAAAACCTTCAATATTGCCGGTTTTTCCACATCTGTCTATGTCGCTAAAAATCCAAAAATGCGTAAGCAATTATCTGAGTCTATGCGCATGCTGTTGGGACATCCCAACATCCTGGGTTTGCACGCTGCCCGGGCAGCGTATCGGGACAGCCAGGATTGGCTGGATGAAGCATTAAATTACATGGAAGCAAATCGTGATTTCCTGGTGTCTTTTGTATCCGAGGAACTGCCAGGTTTGGATATGTGGTGCCCGGAAGGCACTTTCCTGGGGTGGTTGGACTGCCGCGGTCTGGATATTAACCAATCCCCGGCGGATTTCTTCCTGGAAAAGGCTAAGGTTGGTTTGAATGATGGCGCTGATTTCGGGGTGGATGGCAAGGGCTTTGTCCGTTTGAACTTTGGCTGCCCGAGGGAAATGTTGGTCGATGGTTTGGAACGAATCAAATCCGCTGTCATGACTTTATAAAAAGCTGAGTAGAAATTTGCGAGACAATATCAAAAGCAATAGTAACAAAAAAGAAAAAATCAAAAAGGGATTTCTTCCTGGCTGTCTTGTTTTGCTTTCTTTAATTCTCCTCCTTTACCTGGGTTTAGTTTCACTTGGGGCGATTTTGATTGTTTCTGACCCAATCGAACCTGTGGATGCTGTGGTTGTGCTCAGCGGTGATGATGGCGATCGCCTGGCTTTAGCGATTGAGATGCACGAACGAGGTCTGGCGCCGAGCCTGGTTATTACCGATACAACCCGCCAGGCAAACAGGCTGTTAATCCAGGAGGCTGAAGACGGCGGTTTCCCTGAAGATGAAATTTATGTAACAGATATCCAGGTGGGGAGCACAGTGGATGAGGCTCAGGCTGTGCGTGCTTTCGCATTGGATCGTGGTTGGGATGGCTTGATGATTGTGACGGATCCTTATCATAGTTTCAGGGCACGTTTTATTTTCAGGCGAGAGTTAAGGGGAAGCGGTGTTGAGGTATTTTTTCGCCCTGTTGTTGGGCACTGGTTTCGCTCACCCAGCTGGTTTTTCTACCCAGATGGATGGAAGTTCGCCTTTCTTGAGGTAGGAAAATTTATTTCCTATCTATTTCTTGGGCGTTAAATTAAAAAATCGGGTCGCAAAAGCGACCCGATCCACTTATTGAAGATTAAAACTCTTCTGTCGATCCCCCGAAAATTGCTTCATATTTATCCTTGGGCTCATCCTGTGTCTCTTCGGATGTTTCCTCAGGGGTTCCGCCATTTGACCCATCGGATTCTGTCAGGATCACGTTTGATGCCTGCAATCCTTTTGGACCTTCTTCAATTGAGAATTCCACTTCCTGGCCTTCTTTAAGCCTTTTGTAGCCTTCCATCTGGATGGCTGAGAAGTGAACGAAGACGTCGTCTTCACCATTCTCACGACCAATGAAACCATAGCCCTTAGGGGCGCTGAACCATTTTACGGTTCCAATATAACGTTCTGCCATGCTAATACTCCATCTTTCTAAGTTTTTTAAAGTTCAATGCATCCTTTTGCCTGGACGCTGAATAAATATAATACGATTGGGTGCCAAAGTCAAGTTTGAGCAGTCCAACCTCGTCCCCCACCCATTGACGTCATTGCTGATTTTCCATCGAAATTATGGTTGATTGGTGGGAGATTCCTGCATATTTTGTAAACAAAGCAGTAATTGTTTTAAACCACCCTGGGGTTCTGTTTTGGTGACTGCCAGGACATATTGCTGCGTCGCTTCTATCCCCATATCTGTGATTGAGATGATTTTATGACCATTGTTTGTGTGTGACTTGAGGATGAAAGCAATCCCGTTTGGGTTTTCTCCCAGCTTTTCTGAAAGACCCTCATCTGTTGAATAAAAAATTGGTTCTGTTTGAATAGGCTCTGAGTCCAGGTAGGATTGGCTGAAGCGCTGCTGCAAGATGTGCCCTTGAGGGTAGGCCAGTGTTTGAATAGGCTGGTTGATCTCAATTCTCTGATCTATAACCTCGGCTAAATCACCCCAGTTTGTGATCTCGCCTCTGAAAATACCCTGCAAACTCTCGATGCTGATTGTATCAATTGGGGTTTCACTCCCACCGACAAGGATGAGTTCTTCATAGCCCATAACAGCTACATAAGGATCATTTTCAACCCGCTCGCCTAATTTCAGAACCAGGTCTGTTTGGTCGACATCCAGGCTCTCTTGAGTGCGTATCTCCGTGTAAATGCCGATGCTGTCAATCGATTGCGCACACTGACTGACCCAGGGCAGCCAGTGTTCCAGTTCTGGTGTAATTTGGAGATTAATAAGCTCGAGGGTAGGTTCGGGTGAAGGCTCAATCACAACGCCGTTACAGGCTGTTAACAGCAGCGTGAAAATGATGATTGAAATTCGCCAAATATTGTATTTCATAGCCTTGTTAAAAAATCCATACGAGGATGGTTGCGCTTCCCAATAAAATACAGTAAATCGAGAAGTAAACGAGTGAATGGTCAGACAGGAACTTGATCAGCCAGCGAATTGCGGCATATCCAACGACCATCGCTGTCAGGAAGCCGACGGCCATAATTGGCAAAAATTCGCCTAAATTGGGCACTTCAGTCACCATCTGGTAGCCCGAAAGTCCGCCTGCAGCCAGCATGATCGGGATGGACATCAGGAATGAAAACCTGGCAGCAGACTCCCTGCGAATATGCTGGAATAAACCGCCAGCGATGGTAGAACCGGAACGAGAAATGCCCGGGAATATTGCCAGGGCTTGCATCAAACCCATCACGAGGGCTGTTGAGACGGTGATGTCCTGCATGTCACCGATTTTTGAACCCACAATCTCCGCAATTATCATGATGATGGCTGTAATCAGCAGGGCTATGCCGGCGAAAAGAGGTGAAGAAAAAGCCTGTTCAACAATGTCATCAAACAAGAGCCCAACAAGACCTGCCGGTATGGTTGCAAGTATCAGCAGCCATCCCAGGCGAGCATGATGGCTTGCAAAGGGTTTACCTGCCAGCAATTGCTTAGAAAAATCCTTGATTATTGCAAGCAAATCCTTGCGGAAATAGAAAATAACTGAGACAAGGGTTCCGAGCTGCACAAGCACGTTGAAGATGAAGCTCTGTTTTGAGGCTAAATCCCAGTTAAGGAAAAAGGGGAGGATGACGAGGTGTCCAGAACTTGATATGGGTAAAAACTCCGTCAAACCCTGGAGAATACCGAGAATGATGGCTTGAATGGTGGTCATTTATTTCTGCTTTCCTATTCGTTATAATTGACCAAATAATTATATGCAAAATCATCAAATTTTCCATTGATGATTGCTTCTCGCAACTGCCTTGCCAGGCTTAATAGGGTGTGAATGTTGTGAATGGAAATCAAGGTGCCTGCCAGCATTTCTTTGGCTTGAATAAGATGCCGAATATATGCACGGGAGTGATTTTGGCAGGTGTAACATGAACAGGTCTCGCTGATCGGGCGTTCATCACGGGCATACTGGGCATTGACCAGGTTCATTCGACCCATATCGGTCATGGCAGCTTTATGTCGCGCAAGGCGGGTTGGCAAAACGCAGTCGAAAATATCGATCCCCCGTTTGATGCCCTCCACCAGGTCAGGAGGTGTACCGACGCCCATCAAATATCGCGGTTTATCTTCTGGCAGAATGGCATTGACCAGTTCGATCATGGCGTGCATTTCTTCTTTGGTCTCACCGACGGATAAACCGCCGATAGCATTGCCCGGGAAGTTGAGAGAAGCGATCTTCTCTGCCGACATTTTCCGCAGTTCGGGAAACACGCCTCCCTGGACGATGCCAAATAATGCCATGTCCTCACGGGTTTGTGCTCCTTTGCAGCGTTCAGCCCAACGATGTGTACGGTGCATTGCACTTTCGGAGTAATCTCGATCATAAGGCTCAGCACATTCATCAAAAGCCATCATGATATCCGCACCCAGGTTTTCCTGGATTTCGATCGAGCGTTCTGGTGTGAAACGGTGCGTTGAGCCATCGATGTAACTCTTGAACGTAACCCCTTCTTCATCGACATCACGCATGTCAGATAGGGAAAAAACCTGGAATCCCCCAGAGTCCGTCAAGATTGGCCCATCCCAACCCATAAAGGTATGCAGACCACCCATTTCACCAACCAGATCGTCCCCTGGACGCAGATATAGGTGATAGGTGTTTGCGAGGATTAATTTGGCATCTAATTCGTGAAGATGCTTTTGCGTCAGTGATTTGACAGTCGCCTGGGTTCCGACCGGTGCAAAGATGGGTGTGGGGATATCGCCGTGAGGTGTTTGAAAAACCCCTGCCCGTGCATTGCCGTCCTGGGCGATCAGTTCAAATTTGAATTGTGAATTTGCCATAGTATTTCCTGAATTTCTTTGTTTTAAGCTGCAGGTTTAGATTATACCTTAGGCTTGTGGAGACAATTCCAGTAATTCACCTTATTTTAGGAGATCTTAAATTTGGTTTATACGGTCAGGGATTGGGAAACATTTGATATTGATTTCTTTCCTCCCAGACTTGAAAGGAATCACAAGGAGGGCTATACTTCAAGCCATGGATACGCAGCCTTATTCAACCTGGCTCGAAGTCGATCTGGGTGCCATAAAAAATAATATTAAACAAATAAAAGCAATGACGGGCACACGCATGATGGCCATCATCAAAGCCAATGCGTATGGGCACGGCGTTTTAGTGGTTGCAAAAGCAGCTGAGCAAGCGGGGGCAGAATGGCTGGGTGTTGCTCGCATGGAAGAAGCATTAAACCTGCGGGCTGCTGGCATTAAATCCGAGGTGATGGTGCTTGGCTACACAGCGCCAGTTATGATCCCGGAAGCGATCAAGAATGATATTCATGTTGCCATTTACGATTCTGAAATGGCAAGATCCTACGAATCACAGGCAAATAAAGTCGATGGCAGACTTAAGGCGCATCTAAAAATCGAAACCGGGATGGGACGGTTGGGGATGGCACCAGATTTGGCGCTTGAATTCATGTCGGATTATCATCATCATCCCAAATTCGACATCGACGGCATTTTTACACACCTCGCGCGTGCCGATGAACCGCAAGTCGATTCTGCTGGCAGCCAGCTGGCAATTTTTAATAAACTTTTAGCGCAGTTAAGAGATGCCGGACTTTGCCCACCAATGATCCACGCGGCTAATTCTGCTGCGGTCCTCAACTTTCCCAAAGCTTATTTTGACATGGTTCGTCCGGGTATTGCAATATTTGGCTTGGACCCTTCTCCTGGTTCACCGGTGCCTGAGACCTTCCGCCCAGCGTTGACCTGGAAGGCACGATTGACATCACTGCGAGTGCTGCCGCCAGGACACGGCGTCAGTTATGGGTCTGTTTATGTGACATCTGATCATGAGCGCATTGGTGTCATCCCTGTCGGGTATGGCGATGGCTTTCGGCGTGAAGCAGGACAGCAGGTGATCGTCAGGGGGAAGCTGGTGAATGTGGTTGGCAGGGTGTGCATGGATCAGTGTATGCTGCAGTTGGATTCTGTCCCTGAAGCGCAAGTCGGTGATGAAGTTGTGCTGCTCGGCAAACAGGGAAATCAGGAGATCAGCGCCAATGATCTGGCTGCTCGATGGGGAACACTCAATTACGAAGTTGTGTGCGGCTTGGCCGACCGCTTACCCCGTTTATATTCCGAATAATGAACACTGAAAATAAGAACAACCTTTGGGTGGAATTGCATTGTCATACATCCGCTTCGGTTGACAGCCTTGTGCCGGTGGAAAAGTATCTTTCTCGCTGTAGAGCGCTTGGTATCGATAAAATTGCGATTACAGATCATAATGAGATTCACACTGCCCAATCAGCAAAAGCGATGGCACCGGAAATGGTGATTGTGGGGGAGGAGATCCAGACGACAAAAGGTGAATTAATTGCCTATTTTATGTCAGACTGGGTACCGCCCGGCTTAAACCCCATTGAAACGATCGAACGATTGCGAGAACAGGGTGCCGTGATCAGCATTCCCCATCCCTTTGACCCATTTCGGGGAAAGGACTGGGACCCTGGTGATCTGGAAGCCCTGGTTCCTTACCTTGACGCCGTTGAAACCTTCAATGCCCGTTGTTTTGGAAAACAAGCAAATCTTGCGGCTGCTGATTTTGCCAAACGCCATGGACTGCTTGAAACCGTAGGTTCGGATGCGCACACATTAAATGAGCTTGGAAGAGCAACACTCCGTATGCCTGATTTTTCGGATGCGGAAAGCTTTAGAGCAGGTTTGAGACAGGCTCAGAAAATTACACAGCTTTCCCCTTTCTTCATTCATTTCTACTCAAGCATTGCTAAGTTGGTAAAGAATCTTCGGAAAGCAATCAAATAACAGAATTTTTTATCCATCAATTCACAAGGAGATAATTTTGTGGTTGATCTTCAGTTGGGTGAAAAGATTGGTGATTGCTTATGTGATTATCGGCAGCGGTTATTATCTTTCCGGGTATTTTTACAATCTCTCAACAAGCAAAGATAAGGTCTTTTCACCAATCCTTGGATATCTGCTCTCGCTCTATTTCGATGTTATTCACCGGTGATCTTTGGGAATCAAACCATCATTTCTGGTGACCATCCTGGCAATTTTCTTTATTCTTGAGTCGATTTCATTTCGATTTAGAATTGAAATCAAAGATGAAAACCAATCCGCCCATAATATAAAATTAAATCCAATTGTATACTTGTTATGAAGACCATCATAAGTTTCAAGGTCATGGTTCATTTTCCTTATTTTGTTTGAATCAATTCGTAACATGATGAATAAATTTTGGTTTATAATTGGAAAGTATTATTTCAAGGAACACCATTTTTGATTTTGCGAAAGGAGTGTTATCGGAAAAATTTCAAATTAGAAATTTACCCTCAATATCTTTCACTATCAAAAGGAAAAGAAATGAAGAAAAAAATTATTATGTTTGTATGTTTTTTGCTTATTCTGTCGATTGGTTTGGTCGGCTGCGGTGAAACAGCACCAGAGGAAGAAGAAGGCACCGAAGTCGATTGCAGAGCTGAAACCACTGCCGAATCCGTCGGGAGTTACCAGGTCCCTGCGCCGATTGAAGGCTGCTATAATGTCGCCTTTGTTTACGTCGGCCCCCATGATGATGGCGGTTGGTCACAATCCCATGATGTTGGGCGTCTGTATGTGGAAGAAAACCTGGAAGGTGTGCACACAGCTTATGTTGAAAATGTAGCTGAAGGTGCAGACTCGGAACAGGTGACACGATCCCTCGCTCGCAAGGGCTTTGATGTGATCTTCACAACCTCCTTTGGCTTCATGGACTCATCGGAAATTGTTGCCAATGAATTCCCGGATGTTGATATCATTCATGTCAGCGGTTACAAAGCTAATGGTGAGAACTTTGGTAACCTGATGGGTGCCATGGAAAACATCAAATATCTCGCTGGTATGCTCGCCGGTTCACGTGCAATGATGGATGGTAACCCGAAGCTGGGCTATATGGCGACTTTCCCAATCCCTGAAGAATTGCGCTTAGGCAATGCCTTTGCATTGGGTGTAGAAGAAACCTGTCCTGAATGCACCATTGACGTGCGTTTCATCAACACATGGCATGACCCAATCCTGGAACAGGAAGGTGCGGAGTCCCTATTCTCTGCGGGTGCGCAGGTCGTGATGACAGGTGCTGATACACCCGCCCCGGCAATCGCTGCACCTGAAGGTAAATGGGGCATCACCTACGATTATTACGGCAACTGCACCCTCGACACCTGCTTAACTTCCATGTACTGGAACTGGGGTCCTGAATACGCTAAGATCGTTGAAGGATCTCGCGAAGGCACCTGGAAGGGTGGTTGGCAGTACTTCGATGGGGACACGGGTGCGCTCGGTCTGTACGGTTTTATGGAAGGTGAAGAATTAATGCCCGGCGTTGCTGAGCTGCCAGAAGAAGATCTTCAAATGGTGCGAGATATCCTTGACCAAATGCTGGCTGGCGAATTTACCCGCTTTGATGTATTCTCCGGACCCATTGTTGACAACCAGGGTAATGTCATCCTGGAAGAAGGCGAGAGCCTCGAACAATTGGACCTGGATGGCTTCAAAGAGTTTGGCAGTGAATGTGAAACCTGTATGTACTGGTGGAACGAAAATATCACGGCTGAACTGCCTGATCTCTAAAATAAACTTGAATTTGTCACAACCAGGGATGGACATGCTTGTAATCCCTGGTTGTGATGTATGATTGGCATCATCAATTTTTTATTTTTAATAATAAGCAGGAATTATGAGTTCGATAGGACAAGAAAATAATTTTTCCGTGGAAATGCATGACATTGTCCTGCGTTTCCCCGGGGTTTTGGCGAACGACCATGTCAACTTCACTTTAAGACGTGGGGAAATCCACGCCCTCCTGGGTGAAAATGGTGCAGGCAAGAGCACTTTAATGAATGTCCTTTCCGGGCTGTATCGGCCAGAGTCCGGAACCATCAAGATTAATGGTAAAACGACAATCTTTAATTCCCCAAAAGATGCAATAGCAAGTGGAATTGGCATGGTGCATCAGCACTTTATGCTGGTGCCCACCTTGACAGTTACTGAGAATATCCTTTTAGGTTTGGATGAACCTAAATTCATCATGAATCTGCCTAAATACAACAGCAAAATTGGAGAACTGCAGGAAAAGTATGGACTCAAAGTAGATCCTACTGCTAAAATCTGGCAGTTGTCAGTGGGGGAGCAGCAGCGCGTTGAAATTCTAAAAATGCTTTACCGCGGCGTCGATATCCTGATTTTGGATGAGCCCACGGCTGTTTTGGCACCGCAAGAAATTGACGATTTGATGGAAACCATGTCCGCCCTTGTCGCACAGGGGAAATCGATCATCTTTATCAGTCATAAGTTGAATGAGGTTCAGCAAGTTGCAGACCGTTTGACCGTGTTAAGAAAAGGGAAAGTGACCGCTGAGGGGATCCCGGTTGAAGGACTTACAAGAACTCAATTGGCTGAGTTGATGGTCGGCCGAGAGGTTATTTTTAGGATTGAAAAGGATCTCAAGGAAACAGGAGAAGTTGTCCTTGAGGTCAGCAATTTGAGTGCAGAAAACAGTCGCGGGTTGCCAGCGGTTAAGAACGTTTCCTTTACTATTCGAGAAGGGGAGATTTTAGGAATTGCCGGTGTGGCTGGTAATGGACAAAGTGAGCTTGTTGAGGCGATCACGGGTTTACGCCCTTGTACCGGGTCAATTTGCATTAATGGCCAGGAGCTTGCTAATCAATCACCCAGGGCAGGGATGAAATGCGGTATGGCGCACATTCCTGAAGACCGGACAGGTGTTGGCACAGCACCGAATATCTCGATTACTGGTAATGCGATCATGAAAAATTACCGTCAGGATCCAATCAGCAATGGCTGGCGGATAAACTACCCGGCTGCAGATGAACATGCATCTGGCTTGAAGGATTTATATGACATTCAAGCCCCCAGTGTGAACACCCAGGCACGAAAACTTTCTGGGGGAAATTTGCAAAAATTAATTCTCGCCAGGGAGATATCCTGTGATCCGAAATTAATCGTTGCTATGCAGCCGACACGGGGTTTGGATGTGGGAGCGATAGAAAGTGTACAAAAATTACTGCTGGAGCAGCGGTCAAATGGCGCTGCGATCCTGCTGCTTTCAGAAGAACTGGAAGAATTGTTTGAGCTCAGTGACCGCATTGCCGTCATTTATGAAGGTGAATTGGTCGGTCAGCTTGATGCTGATCAGGCGGATTTGAATACAGTCGGCATGATGATGACTGGCTCTTTGAGGAGCGACGAATGAAACTGCCATTCAGAATTCAATTGACGAGGCGGACAGAAGAAATTCCAAAATGGATGCCCCTTGCAACATCGGTGGGGGCAGTTGTCGCTGCCTTTATTATCAGCGGCATTGTACTTTGGTCTATTGGTGGGGATCCCATAAGAGTGTTTGGCTTTTTCTTCAGGGCTTCCTTTGGCAGTTGGGGGGCTTTTTCAGACATCATTGTAAAAGCGACCCCATTAATATTGATTGGTTTGGGCTGCAGTCTGGCTTTTCGGATGAACATGATCAACATCGGTGCGGAAGGGCAGTTTTACATGGGCGCTTTCTTTGCCAGCCTGGTTGTGCTCGTGCCGCTGGTGCCTATGGATAGTCCAAGAGTATTAGTATTATCTCTGATGGGGGTTATGGGTATTCTTGGGGGTGCCGTTTACGGTTTCATCCCCGGTTTTTTGAAGGCAAAATTTAACGTCAATGAAGTCATCACAACATTGATGCTCAACTATGTTGCGGTCTTCTGGAACAACTACTGGATTTTTGGAAAATATTCCGACGCCGGTTTCCAAATGACCCCGACCTTTGAAAAAGTCGCCTGGTTGCCCAGATTGGCGGATTTGGCAAAGCAGTACCCGGTTTTTTCAGGGATTACCCTGCACCTTGGTGTTGTATTTGGGCTGGTAGCGGCAGTTGTGCTCTGGCTGATCTTAAAATACAGCCGATGGGGTTATGAGATTAACCTGATTGGTGATAATCCAAAAGCGGCGGAGTATGCTGGTATCAATATCGCCCGGAATATGATTTTGGTGATGATGGTTTCCGGTGCCCTGGCTGGCTTAGCTGGTATGTCTGAAATCACGGGGGTCGTGCACCGCTTACAGGAACGGATTTCGACCAATTACGGATTTTCTGGCGTGATTGTTGCGTGGTTGGCAAAATTGAACCCCTTTGTGGTCATTCTTGTTTCGATATTATTTGGGGCTTTAATAGTGGCAGGACGTGAAATTCAGCCTTCCGGGTTGAGCTTTATGATCCAGGGCACGATTTTATTCCTGGTGATCAGCAGTGATGTATTGCTGCGGTACAGGATCAGCATAGTAAAACGCCAGGAGGAGATTGCATGAGCTTTGAAGTTATTTTACGAGCCGGTTTAGCTACCGGCACAATATTAATATTTGCGTCTTTAGGTGAAATCCTGGCAGAACGATCCGGTGTGATGAATCTGGGTGTTGAAGGGATGATGTTGATTGGTGCCATGGCAGCTTTTAAGGTGGCATTTACAACACAAAATGCCTGGTTGGGTTTATTGGCAGGCATCCTGGCTGGCGGGATTCTCAGCCTTGCACATGGCGTGGTGACCATTCACTTTCAGGCGGATCAAACCGTGAGCGGTTTATCCCTGACGTTTTTAGGCACCGGGTTAGCGTTGGTTTTAGGTGAAGGACTGACAGGGAAAAACGCTGCGATACTCCCAAGCCTGGACATCCCATTATTATCATCCATTCCCTGGTTTGGCAGGATTTTCTTTACGGATTTCAATATACTGGTTTATTTAGGATATATTTTGGTGCCGCTAACCTGGTTTTACATTCATAAAACTCGACCGGGGATGCACCTCAAAGCTGTCGGGGAAAAACCTTCAGCAGCAGATACTTTAGGCATAAACGTGTATCGATTAAGATATATTTACACCTTTATTGGCGGCTGTATGGCTGGATTAGCCGGCGCTGCTATCAGTATTGCGATCTCCCCGGGTTGGTACAGCAGCCTGACCACTTCAGGGCAGGGATGGATTGCGATTGCATTGGTAATCTTTGCCCATTGGAACCCCTTCCCGGCAGCCTTAGGCGGTTATTTCTTTGGCATGCTGCGACGGTTTACGCTTGACCTGCAGGGTCCTATGACGTTTCTTGGGATGCGAAATCCATTCTTTTATGACCATAACCTGGTTTTCTTTTTACAGATGACCCCGTTTATTCTCACAATTATTGCCCTGGTTTGGGGATCAAGTACAGCCAGGCGTAAGCGTCGCGGAGCACCAGCTGCCCTGGGTGTACCTTACATCCGTGGGGAGCGAGGCTTGTAAGTAAATATAAAGACTTGACTTTAAAAGCGAACAAGAAATTATGGTAAAATTTTCTTGATCGTGATGAATACATTGTAAGAAAAATAATCAATGTTCGGCAGGACCAAAACTCACCAAAAGGAGGTTCGCCTATCGTCAGATTATATAATTTTCCCATTTAACTCAATTAAGGTCTTTAGTATATCTTGAAAAGGAGAGGTTTAATGCTGTTTAAGAGAATTTTGAATGTCGGGTTTGCACTGATAATGATCAGTGCTGTTTTGCTTGGCTGCTCGCCTGCAGCGGAAGAGCCTGGTGAAATTGAAGAAATCCAAGAAGTTGTGATTGGCGTCTACGAACCGATGACAGGTGCCCAAGCTGCTGGCGGCGTCCAGACAATGCAGGGTGTTGACCTTGCTTATGCCCAAAAAGATGAAGTGTTAGGTGTGCCTGTTCGAATGGTGCTGGTTGACAACCGAGGCGATAAAGCAGAATCTGCGACCGCCATGACACGTTTGATCGAACAGGAAAATGCAATTGCAGTTGTGGGCAGCTACGGTTCTTCAAACTCAATGGCTGGTGGTGAGGTTTCTGAAGCGGCTGGTGTGCCTGTGATGGGCTGCTCACCAACGAACCCGCTTGTGACAGAAGGTAAAGAATATTACTTCCGTGCTTGCTTTATTGACCCATTCCAGGGTCGTGTGATGGCAAAATACGCCACTGAACAGGGCATCGAAAAGGTAGCCATCATCCAGAATATTTCACAGGATTATTCTGTGGGCTTAGCAGCTTTCTTTAAGCAATCCTGGATTGACCTGACCGGGTCAGAGGAAGGCATCGTAAGTGAGACCTCCTACCAGGATGGCGACCAGGACTTCACAGCCCAGCTTTCTGACATTGGTGATGCACAGGCAATTTTTGCTCCTGGGTATTACGGCGATGCAGCCTTGTTAATGAAACAAGCGCGTGAAATGGGCTTCACTGGTCTCTTCATGGGAACGGACGCATGGGAAGCACCGGAGCTTGTCGATATCGCTGGAGATGCTGCTGAAGGTGCGGTGTTCAGTTCTCACTATTCTGCTGAGGCTGCCACAACTCCGGCATCGGCACCCTTTGTAGAGGCTTTCCAGGCAGAATATGGCGAGGCACCAAGCGCAATGGCTGCATTAGGTTATGATGCGTATATGCTGGTGATTGATGCTATCGAGAGGGCAGGTTCTTTCGATCGTGATGATATTCGTGATGCGATGGCTGCCACAGAGAACTTTGAGGGTGTAACAGGCTATATCACCATCAATGAAACCGGTGATGCCGTCAAGGATGCGGTTGTCCTTGAAGTTCGGGATGGCGCATTCAAGTATCTGTCGACGGTTAGCCCGTAAACTTAATCAATTGAATAGGGCGCTCGCCTTGGACGGGCGCCCTTTTGTTATCTGGGTGTTTTGAATCTTACCGATTGGATAAATTCTATGACTTTTGATTCGTTTTTTCAGAACTTAGCCAATGGGATCTCTTTAGGGAGCTTATATGCCCTGATCGCCATAGGATATACAATGGTCTATGGTATCTTAAGGCTGATCAACTTTGCCCATGGGGATCTCGTCATGCTGGGATCGTACTTTGCTTTTTATGGCGTTTCTATGTTTTTTCTTCCATGGTGGGCAGCATTTATTTTTGCTGTTGGTGTTACTGCTGGCGTTGGTGTGGTCATGGAAAAAGTTGCATACCGCCCATTACGGGAATTTCCTCGCATCAATTTATTTACGGCAGCTGTAGCAGTTTCATTTTTGTTAGAAAACCTTGCGATTGTTATTTTTGGCGGACGACCGAAAGCTTTTTCGCGACCCCCTTTTATGGACAAAATGCTGAATATCGGGTCGATTACATTTGTCAGTTATACCCCCATTATTATTGCCGTTTCGTTGGTGCTTTTTGTGGGCTTGATTTTGATTATCAATCACACAAAAGCTGGTACAGCTATGCGTGCGCTTTCAAAAGATATTGAGACCACAGGGTTGATGGGTGTGAACACCAACAAAACTATCATGTTTGCATTTTTGCTCGGGTCTTGCCTGGCGGCAGTCGGCGGCATTCTTTGGGCGATTAAGTTTCCACAAATAAATCCCTTGATGGGTGTGATGCCAGGATTGAAGGCATTTGTTGCTGCGGTACTGGGAGGAATTGGAAACGTAGGTGGTGCTATGATTGGGGGGCTGTTACTAGGGATTGTTGAGATCATGCTGGTGGCATTCTTCCCCAGCCTGTCAGGCTATCGAGATGCCTTTTCATTCGCTATATTAATTCTCCTGCTGTTGTTCCGGCCTACCGGGATCATGGGAGAAGTCCAACCGGAAAAGGTATAAGACAATGAAACTGAAACGAAATACAATCTTAACCTTTATTGCTTTGCTGGTCATTGTTGTCTTATTGTTTTTTGCAGAAAAATCTCTAAACCCTTACTACAGACGCATACTCAATTTGTGCGCGATTTATTCAATATTTTCTGTAACATTCAATCTCATATTTGGTTACACAGGTCAATTTTCGCTGGGGCATGCCGGTTTTGCTGCCATCGGCGCTTATGTGGCGGCGCTGCTAACGCTGTCCCCAGCACAAAAGGCTGTAAACTTCTTTCTTAAGCCCATTATCTCACCCCTTGCAAACGTTGAGTTACCATTCTTGTTAGCATTAATTGTTGGCGGGCTGATAACAGCAATTCTATCGATGTTGATTGCCTGGCCAGCATTGCGGTTGCATGGTGATTATCTCGCTATTGCGACCCTTGGTTTTAGTGAGATCATCCGTTCGCTGATGGTCAATATGCAGTCTCTGACCAATGGCGCTCTTGGGCTTAAGGGAATCCCGGGTTACACAAACCTGTTCTGGTCCTGGGGGTGTTTGGCAGTTTGTGTATTTATCATCAAACGCCTGGTGGACAGCTCTTATGGTCGGGCCATCTCTGCTGTGAGGGATGATGAAGTAGCGGCAGAAGCATTAGGTGTCAATTTGTTTAAGCATAAGATGATGGCATTTGGTGTTTCATCCTTCTTTGTCGGTGTTGCAGGCGGATTGATGGCGAACCTGATCAGCACGATTGACCCAAAGGTTTTCTTGTTCACATTGACATATCAAATAGTTGGGGTCACCGTCATGGGCGGCATGGGCAGCCTGACGGGCAGCGTCATTTCTGCCAGTCTATATACGATATTTCTTGAAGCACTGCGCCCGCTTGAATCCCAGTTCACGATTGGGTCACTTACTGTTCCAGGCATTCCAGGCATGCGAATGGTTATCTTCTCTGTCTTGCTTCTACTGGTCATCCTTTTCTCCCGTAAGGGGTTGATGGGGAACAACGAATTTTCGTGGGACGGCTTGTTCCGGTTATTCAATCGACTGCGTTCGAAAAAGGGTGACGGATCAACGGGAGGAGATGAAGCATGACCACTTTACTGGAAGTAAAAGATTTGACAAAAAGATTTGGCGGTTTGACAGCGGTCAATCATTTTTCAACCCACTTGGTTGAAGGAGAATTATGTGCCTTGATCGGTCCGAATGGTTCGGGGAAAACCACCATTTTTAACGTTATCACCGGTATCTATGAGCCGACAGAAGGTAGCATTATTTTCCAGGGTGAGGATATTTCTGGCAAGCGACCGGATCAGATTACTAAAAGAGGGATTGCTCGCACCTTCCAAAACATTCGCTTGTTTAAAGGATTAAATGTCCTTGAAAATGTAATTGTTGGAAAGCACTTAAGACTGGCGTCTGATCCTGCATCTG
Organism: Anaerolineaceae bacterium; assembly: GCA_016841525.1. Taxonomy (GTDB): domain Bacteria; phylum Chloroflexota; class Anaerolineae; order Anaerolineales; family Anaerolineaceae; genus Brevifilum. The sequence goes on along the minus strand of JAENYZ010000001.1, from coordinate 797,132 downwards.
CCATTCTGCATTTGCCAAATTATATGAAAGAAGAAAGCGAAATGCGCAGAACGGGGATGACGCTCTTAGAGTCCCTTGGTTTGGATCGCTTTGCTGAAGATGAGCCGACATCCTTGCCCTACGGTTTGCAGCGGAAATTGGAGATTGCCCGAGCTTTAGCAACAGAACCCCGTTTGCTTTTGCTTGATGAACCTGCAGCAGGGATGAGTCCTTCGGATGCAGAGGAATTGATGGCTTTTATTCAACATATTCTGGATTCCTTTGATTTAACAATTTTCCTGATTGAACATCAAATGCGTGTGGTGATGGGTATTTGCCCTCGGATTATTGTTATTGACCACGGGGAGAAAATTGCAGAAGGCAATCCCGAACAAATCCAGAATGATGATCGCGTGATCGAAGCCTACCTGGGAGTTGTGGACCATGCTTAACATATCTAATCTTCACGTATCATACGGCGGCATTCGGGCTTTACAAGGGATTTCACTAAATGTTGAGGAAGGTAAAATAATTGCGCTGCTTGGTGCGAATGGTGCCGGGAAAAGCACAACACTGCGCACCATTATGGGGATTGTGAAACCCGACCAGGGGTCTATCGATTTTGAAGGCGAGAGCCTTTTAGGTTTAAAGTCATTCCAGGTTGTTATGAAAGGCATCGCTCTGGTTCCGGAGGGGAGGCGCGTTTTCTCGAACCTGACAGTAAAAGAAAATCTATCTTTGGGTGCTTATACTCGCAAGGATAAAGAGAAGATCAAGGCTGATATTGAGGAAATTTATGAGTTGTTTCCACGGTTGGAAGAGCGTCACACGCAAAGTGCGGGCACCCTTTCAGGCGGCGAACAACAAATGTTAGCCCTGGGTCGGGCTTTGATGTCCAAACCTCGTTTGTTGATGATTGATGAACCTTCTTTAGGCCTGGCGCCGGTGTTGTCACAGGACGTGCTGAGCAAATTGGTGGAACTCAATCAAAAACGAAACCAAACGGTGCTGCTGATTGAGCAAAATGCTCGAGCAGCCTTGAGCATTGCCGACTACGCCTACATTCTTGAAACCGGGCAAATAAAATTGGAAGGTCCTGCTTCCGAATTAGCGACCAATGACGATGTCCGCAAGACCTACCTGGGCATTCACTGATCAATGAGTCGTATCAAAATTATCTTCCTTGCCACACTGGCTGTCATTTTAATTCTGTTGACGGCTTGTGTGGCAGGGTCGTCTAATGAGGAAGTTGAGACAGCGACACCCAAACCCCCGATCGATCTGACATTGAAGAATTTAGAAGGGGAAACTGTGCACCTTCGTGATTTGCGGGGACAGCTTGTGCTTGTGAATTATTGGGCCAGCTGGTGCAGTCCATGCCGGGATGAAATGCCAATCCTTGAAGCCTTTTACCGGGCACACCAAGCTGAGGGATTCACACTGCTCTCGATCAACGTCAGTGAGAGTGCAGATGATGCTGCAGAATTTATTGCGGCAAATGGATTCAGCTTTCCAGTATGGTCGGATCCAACAGGCAATACCATGATTGCGTTGGGGATCAATGGTTTGCCGGCATCGCTGTTGCTGGATGAAACGGGCAGGATAAGAAAAGTGTGGTTGGGTCCGCTCACACAAGAGATGCTTGACGAAACGGTGCTGCCGCTGTTGGGTAATTAATCCCATGCAATAATTTCCCTTTATTATCTCATTGAATCTTGCTTGATAAATTGAATAATTAATTGTTTAATTAAAATATCCAGACCGAAGATGATATCTTTGCGAAGCATTTGGATGGGTGCGATAGTCTTCAAATTTATTCTAAGGTGGGAATAATGGTTTTTCTAAAAATCTTTCGGCGGCATTATGATGGTAAACAATGGGTCGTTCTTTTATGTTTATTTCCAATAATCTTTTTTTATGGATGTACAGTTCAGAAAAACAACAAAACATCATTTATTCCCACTTCAACAAATTCTCCATCTCCGACCCTAAGACCGACAACCTTTAAAGTGGAAAATATTGAATTTATCCAGGCTCGAAAACAACTTGTCGCAAAATCCATTGAGCATCAGAAATTGGAAAACGAAGATGTTATCAAAGCCCTGGGTTCGGTGCCGAGACATCTTTTTGTCCCCGAGGACCTGGTGGCGCAGGCATATGAGGATTATGCGCTGCCGATTGGCTACGGTCAGACTATCTCTCAGCCGTCATTGGTAGCCAAGATGACAGAACTGCTCGAACTTGAGCCGGGAGATAAAGTTCTTGAAATTGGTACCGGGTCTGGCTACCAGGCGGCGATCCTTGCCGAATTAGGCTATGTTGAGGTCTATTCGATTGAAATTGTGCCCGAACTTTATGAGAGATCTTCTGAGATTCTTGAAGAACTCGGATATGAAAATGTGAGCATAAAGCAGGGGGACGGCTACTATGGTTGGGAAGCGTACGCGCCCTTTGATGCGATTATTGTGACGGCAGCGCCAGACCATTTGCTAGCGCCGCTTGCAGAACAGATTGGGGAAAACGGCAGAATCGTGATCCCAATTGGACCGCCCGGCTTTTATCAGACTTTATGGAAATTTGTCAAACAGAATGGGGAATTGACTGCGTATAATATGGGGTCGGTGATGTTCGTGCCCTTCACTGGATCAGGGGTTTCTGAAGGGGCAGAACAAAGCCCGACACCTTAACGATTTTCGTGAACACAGGCTGGTCAATCATTCAATAGTCAGTTTGGTTTCCTTCCCTGAAATGGAAAAGGCAAGGGAAAGGGCATAAAAAACCATACCAAGGGCAAATGTTACAGTAAACCCAAAGCTGAGTGAAATTAATGAGGCGAGAATAGAAGATATGACAGAGCAGGCGCCATTTATCGCCCATACATAGGGGATCAGCCATTCACTACTAATAGACATGGTTCCGGTTTTCCCTCGTAACCAGCGAAGTCCGCCTGGAAAAGGGACCCCCATTAGAAAACCCAGTGGGCTGATAATAAGTAAGCTCATCGCCACCCGGATCAACAGTGGAAGCCCAAGGGTTTTGTGTAGAATTCCAGGTAGAAATACGATGTATACACCCAATAAACCAAGCAGTAATAGTAATGCCGTAGATAAAGACATCTTGCTGCTTCCAAAACGACTGCCAAGGCCAGAGAAAAGCAAAATACTGAAGAGCAACACTGCCATAGCATAAGCTGGCTGATCTAAATACAGGGTGAATTGTTGAATCAGGGGAATCTCAACCAGCATAAATCCCAAACCAATCAGTCCAAAATAAATGGGAATGCGCTTGTCTGAAAATTTGACCTTGTTGTTCCTCTTTAATAGAATGGGCAGCAAGATCAACCCAGTGGATAAAATGAGCGCAATTAAAAAAATTAGGATGATCGCCAGGTAACCAGCACCGCCAAAGGGCTGCCAGGTGGTTCCTAATGATTCAAGGATTTGGTCCATTTGTGACCATTTGAAATAATGCCCGAAAAATGGGTGGTCATCCGTGGGCGGTCTGACATCATAAGGATATTTTTCGTAGAATTTATCTCTTGATGTTGAAGTTAAAAAGCTGTTGAAAGTTTGGTAGTAGATTGGTTCAGGGAGGATATTAAATTGATTGACCTCTTCAGGATTCAAACCTGGCATGTACACAATATCAAAGGCTTTTTCCTGGGCAAAAAACCGCACCTTTTCATTTTCCTCTAGTGTAAAGACGTTTTTCTTAACCAGTATTGTGCCGGTGTTGTACCCTCGAAGGGCAATGATATTCATTGAGGCGTCGATCCGTTTGTTTTCCGAAGCGGTTACAGCAAGGGTGAAGGTGCGAAGCAATTCACTGGGGTCCTCTTGAAGCCAGCGGGTGATGACCAATATCCCATCAGGCTTTAAATTGTCGATCATATCTAAAAAAGATTCGAGAGTGTAGCGGTAATCTTCACCCAAAGCATAAGCACCTGAACTGACCGGGTGATAGCTGTCAGTTAATGGGAGCTGGATAATATCAAATTGACTATTATTGGAACGCAAAAAGCTTCGGCCGCTTGCGGTTACAGTAGTAACACCGGGCAAAGCATAGATATCCTTTGCTGGTTTGATTACCAATGGGTTTGCCTCAACTGCAGTGATCTGCTTTGCCCCCAGAGCTAAGGCTGACATTATTGACATGCCCCCTTTGGGCTCCAATATCAAGGTGCGAGGATTTTCTTTGAGTGAATAAGCGATAGCAAATTGAAGGTGTTCAGCATAATTTGTGGATGAATCGGCGGGCAGGAGCGGATTGAGGTTGTCGCCATCCCAGAAGAGCCCCTCGATGGCTGGCAGGGGGTCCAAATAGCGGTAACTTAATCCGGGCAAGGAATGAAGGCTCGGGCTTTGGACCAGGTCTATTCTTGAAATGCTGTTCCATTGGCTGCTGATGACTTCAGCTTGTGGATTTTGCAGGGCGTAAGACAGGCTTTTGTAAGGGGAGATATTCAGGGTGAAAAATTCTGGCAACTCACCTGTTGTGATACGAATGCTGAGTGGGAGCAGTGAAACAACCAGCGTGATGATGATCATAAACAGGCCAATGACGTTTCTCTTGCCTTTACCTTTCGAGTTTTGTTTTTTTTCGATGAAGAATAACAAACCACCGCAAGAAGCCATGATCCCACTAAGTGCGACAACACCCTCACCGTCAATCAACCCCGGGACGATGACAGTGATCAAACAGCCGGCAGCCGATCCGACCAAATTCCAGGCATAAACTGTGCCGCTGACATTGCCATATTCTTGCAGCATCAAGCTGACAATCATCCCAATGAAAAAGAATGGGGATGCGAGTGCCAGATAGTGAATTATCAGGATACTTAATTGGCTTGAGTCAACGAAAATGCTGTAAGAATCAAAGGGCAAATTGTTTATAAGAATGAAGGAACCGATAATGCAGGCACCAGCAAAGCCTGCTAAAAGCGTAAAATTTTCTCCCTCATCTCCTGAATTTTTGTGCTTTCTCAGGGATATAAAAGTGCCGCTGGCGCCGTAACCAAGCAGGGCGATGCTGACCACCATAAAAGCAAAATGATAAAACTGTGAGATTGAGAAAAGTCGGGTCAGGTTGATTTCAAAACATAGCGCCCCAGCAGAAACCAATGCCAGGCCAAGTCCCTGCCTTGTCGATTTTTGGACATCACCCGCTGAAGATTTAACGCCCATGTTTTAATCCTGATTCATTATTTAGTATAACGCAAGACCCCCTGATCTACTAAAAAACTATGTCCTCAGCATTTATTCTGACAGAGATTTAATATTTCAGACCAAGCTTAATTGATTTTTGACCTTTGTATAAAGGGCATCTTCACTGAGGCTGCCATCAACAATGACATAGGGATAATTGAATCTTTTCGCCTGTCTTATAATTTCAAGTCCAAAAAGGTGATCCCGTTCCATCCAGTTTGAGAATGCTTGTTGAGGATTTGCGCATTCTTTGAGGATCTGATCGATCCAGGGGCGTTTTGAGTAATGGTCGATTTGGAAGGCCTTCGTCGGAACCATGAACAATACCTGGTGAGGTTTGACACACCAGTCATGGACCAGGGAAGGTAGAAATGCGGCACCTTCCATGATGAGCGTATTTATGCTTTTAAATTCCATTAAGTCCTCAAGGATCATAGGGAACTGCTCTGTGTAATAACTGAACTCCTCCGCCACTTGAAGTCCCACCGGTCTTGACCAGATCTCATTCCAGCTCATTTGGCCATAGGCTGCCATCGTTGGGTGTTTCTGTGGGTTGGCTTTTTCAAGATGGCGCATTATGTGATCATCGACTTTGTAATACGTCATATCCAAATCTTGTGATAAGCGCTCTGCAACAGTGCTTTTGCCGCTGCAAGGAGAACCGCCGAGGATAAAGCTTGAAGAAAAGATGGATTGTAGTTTTTGCATTGAATTTTTCATATTTTAGGAGGAATGGACGTTTATGCTGTATTATTATCAATCCAGGATAAGTAATCAGAATTTCCCGTTTCAACAGGCAATCGTATGATCTCCGGAACATCATAGCTGTGATGGGTCAATATTAATCCTTCAATTGGCTTGTATTTATCTGATCTTGTTTTGATCAACAGCAGAATTTCAGAATCACGGGTCAGCTTACCTTCCCAGGTGTAGGTACTGGTGATAGGGAAGCTCTGGACACAGGCTGCTAATTTTTCGCGAACTAATAATTCAGATAAGTGATTTGCTTCTTCCTGGCTGCCGGTTGTCGTCAGGATCACGCAGTATTCTTGGGACATAATTAGTAACTCCATACTCATTAAGGAACAAAATCAGTACTGTATGGAAAAAAAGAATTGAATTGATAAATCCTTTTACTGCGAAAGAATTTGATGATCATCATGATTGAAGCACAAGCAATATTTGGCGTGTATTCTTTCAGATTGACAAACCTAATATTGATACTGGCAGATTTTGTATCTCAACAATATCAAAATAGATTATAGCATTGTTCATTGCCTTCTTTTCCACGTAAGTTTAGAATAAATTATTGATTAATTTACATAAACTAAACTTTTGAGGCGTTTTCTCAAGAGTAGAATCGACCTCAGTGTCATTTGTCAACATCCACTTTAGCTAATTTCCATAGAGTCGTTTTTGCTTTCTTATGTCTAATTAAATTAGTAGAATTATTTTAAAAATTAATATATAATATAAAATAGCGGTCAAAGCCAGGTAAGGAGGAAAAATGATTGTGAAGAAAATGAAGCCTGCTCATGCTATTTTGTTTATCTCCTGTATTTTATTATTGTCTGCCTGCTCGCTTTCAGAGTTTGAATCAGACCTGGGGGATTTTTTTGAGGGCGTTTTACCAGCACTATCCAATGCCTGGGATGAAACGGTTCATTATTTTAAAGGTGTTGCAGCTGGATTTGAAAACATGTTGGAAGGGATGCTGGCAGGCTTATCCGGGATTGGCCAGGGTTTGCGGAATATGTTTCGCGGGTTCCCCATTCGCTGATTCATTAAGATTGTAATGTTTCGACTTAAATGCATTGTTTAGGCAGGAATAATTTTTAATTTTATTTTCAAAGGAAATATTCACAAATTGGGGGAATAAAGCATTATGACAGAGGTTTCTTAGGTGTTTTCCTCGCCGTATCAAATTTAATTATCAATATTGTTTTCTCTGATTGTTTTATTGATTAAGAAATTCCAAAACACGTCCTTGAATTTCATGCTTGAGTTCGAACTATGAAAAGTAATATAATTAAATGCGAATAATCCGGTTTAATTTTCAATGTATTAAATACTAAAGTGATGTCAGGCGTTCTTCTAACGACCAAACTCCAAGTTCCTCAATTACGGAAGATCTGGGTGCATCGTCCGCACCTGGTCGGGCGTCTGCAAAGTAGTTTGGATAAAAAGTTGATTCTCATTTCAGCCCCAGCAGGCTATGGGAAAACATGTCTGGTTCTTGATTGGTTATCCACTTATAAAAATCAAGCAGCATGGGTTTCGTTAGACGATGCAGATAATGATCCTGTAAGGTTTTGGTCTTATATTCATCATGCATTGATCAAAACCTTTCTGCTGCCTGAAAACCTAACGATTTTAAATTTTTCTCCTTTTGAGATCAATCTGACTGAACATTTGAATGCAATTGAGCTTTATCAATCCTCCGTGATCTTAGTTATTGATGATTATCACATTATCCATTCACAAATAATCCATGATGGTATTTCATTTTTGATCAACTATGCTCCTGAAAATTTTCATTTAATTCTTTTGACTCGAGCGGATCCACCTTTGCCATTGGCTAAATTACGAAGCCATTCACAAATGGCTGAATTTCGGATGGCGGATTTATGCTTTTCTAAAAGTGAAGTCAACGAATTTATGCATAATGTTATGCATCTAAGCCTATCTGAATCTGATTTGTTACGATTGGAGGAAAGTACAGAAGGGTGGGTTGCAGGCTTGCAGATGATTGGCTTATCATTGCAAGGAAGACAAAATTATTCGGATTACATTAGAAGTATTAGCGGTGAAGATCGCTATATTATGGATTTTCTATTTGAGGAGGTCTTCAGTTCACAATCGGAGGAAATACAGAAATTTCTTTTACAAACCGCGATATTGAATCGATTATCAGATTCATTGTGTAATGCGATAACTCAAACTCAAAACAGCCAGGAAAAGCTTATTTACCTGGAACGGAATAATTTGTTTTTAATTTCTGTAGATGGAAAAAGAAAATGGTTTCGTTATCACCATTTTTTTCTAGATTTATTGAGAAATAGACTTAAGAATTCTTCAGCATTTGAAATTAAGGAATTACACAGCAGGGCTAGCTCGTGGTATGAGATTGAGGGAGACCTGGATATTGCCATTGATCATGCTCTGGCAGCTAACGATTTTGAGCACATGGCAATCCTTTTGGAGAAAATTTCACAAAATCTTGATTTTCAGAATCAACAAACCTTATTAAATTCATGGTTAGATCGTCTTCCGAGGGATGTTATTAAAAGTCATCCCTGGTTGTGTGTATATAAAGCCTGGGGATCGTACTGGACTGGACATCGAAATGAGGAATTCGAGGAATGGCTTCAAGCTGCAGAAAATAATTTCTCGCATTTATTTGATGACACTCAAAGGAGAATACTTTCAGGCTATATTTCGACAATTCGTGCTCATACTGAGCTGTTAATTAATAAAGATGCATCACTTGCCCTTAAATTAGCGAATAATGCACTCGAACTTCTTCCTGGTAATGATCGGATGAGATGTGAGGCTGCTATTGCTTCTGCGGGGTCTTATTGGGCATTAGGTGATGTTGAATTGGCGAAAAAGGCATTCGGAAAGGCTCGTGATTCTGCATTACGAATTAATTACTTATCAATGGCTGCAGGCAGCACAGTTTTTATTGGCATTCAACTAATAAAACAAGGTTATCTAAATGAAGCTCTTGCGACCTTTCAATCCAGTTTAAAGATGTCGGTTTTGCCGGGTGGAAAAGAAATGGCGATGGCTGGGTTTGCAAATTGCAGATTGGGTGATGTCTGGCGTGAGAAAAATTGTCTCATGATGGCCTCTGATTACTTGTCAAGAGGCGTCCTTCAATGTGAAGAATTGGGGCAGCCAGATATTCTCAGTGATGCATATGTTTGTTTAGCAAGATACAAATTGGCATGTGGTGATATTGATGAGACTCATAAAGTTTTGGAAAAAGTTGAAAGATTAGCCTACAAATCTACAGTGGACCCATGGATTTTGTGTTGGATTGATGATTGTAGGATAAGAGCCTGGCAAGCTGTTGGTGATTATGAGGCGATTAAGCTGTGGCAACAAAATACTGAGCTCTCATTTTCGGACTCTTTTGAATATCAAAGAGATCTTCATCATCAGAATTTGGCTCGAGTGCTCGTTATCAACCAAATAAGAAATAATTCATCAGCGGGTTTTAAAACAGCCAAAATTCTATTAGATCGATTGCAAATTGCAGCAAAATTCGCCGGATGGGTTCATGAAGAGATAAAAATATTAGTTTTGGCGACGATCAATTTTAAATCCATGGGTTTTGTAGATGATGCTGTGATTAACTTAGTGCACGCGATTATTCTGGCACAGCCGGGTGGGTATATAAGGATTTTTCTGGATGAAGGCGAGACCATGCATGAAATGTTCAGGATATTGAGTAGGTTATCGGATGAGCATTTGATGGATTTACTAAATAAAATCAAACCGACTGTTCAGACTTCTTATATTGTTGGTATTAAATTGTATGTGTCTAAAATGATCGAGGAATTCGGACAAACATTCAAAGAGGATATAACCGCCAAGAAGGGTCAAAATCAAGTTGAAGCTGTGAAATATCCTTACCATGACCCATTTGTGGAGAAACTTACAGAACGAGAAATGGAAGTACTTCAATTAATCACACAAGGTTTTCAAAACAAAATCATCGCTGAGAGACTGTTCATTACACCTGATACGGTTCATCAACATCTTAAGAATATATACAGCAAGCTTGATGTGCATAGTAGAGTCGAAGCTGTTATACGTGCTCAAGCATTGAAGATTATTTAAGTAAAATAATTTATTCCATATTTTCAAAGATTTCCTCAAAAAATACCCTGTCAAATACCCTGTTTAGGGGCTGTATCCAAGCCTCTTTTCTTATATGATGTAAATGCTAAGAAAGGAGTAAAAAATGTTTACGAAAAAATCAATCCGATGGTTCATATTTGTTACTTTACTTGTTCTGCTGATCGTCTGTACTGAACCTGTAATGGCAGGATCAAGCCCTTGTGGGGGGAGTGTTACCGTTGTAAGCGGCGACTCGCTGTATAAAATTGCAACTCGGTGTGGAACTTCGGTATTTGCGTTGAAATTAGCCAATGATCTCACAGATGCAGACCAGATCAAAGTGGGGCAGGTTCTGCTCATGCCTGGGGTGGTGATCAAAGGCAGTAATAATGTTGACATTTATATTGTCAACCATGGTGACACCCTTTCAGAACTTGCCAGATTATTCAATACAACGCTGTCCAATATAATTTCTCTAAATCCATCCATTAAAAATATCAACCTGATTTTCGCTGGTCAGCATGTGAATGTCCCGTCACCTAATTCTGCCCCTCCTGAGGATCCGCCTGTTGATGATACGAAGATCTACATTGTCCAAAGGGGTGATTGGATGAATAAGATTTCCAATCGCCTGAGTATCTCCTTGACGGAATTGATCAAACTCAATCCGCAGGTAAAAAACATCAACATCATCTATGTCAATCAAAAACTCAATATCCCGGAAGAAATATCTTCTGTAATTGTTGCCCGTGGAGATACGCTTCAGAAAATTGCTGATAGTTTTGGAATGAGTCTGGAAGCATTAATGAAATTGAATCCTGAGATTAAAAACCCAAACCAGATTTATGCAGGGCAGGTGATAAAAATTCAATGATGATTAATTGAGTACATAAGCTGCTCCGAAACAGGAATACGAATCACTGTTAGCCGGAAGGAATCTAACAATAATGAAATGGAACAAAAGAGTGAGTGGCAGCATCTATATGATAAGGATAAAAGGAACTTTCAACCCTGCTTCATTTGACTGGATGAAAGAAGCCAGGGTCATAAGACAGGATAACAATGAAACCCAAATAGAGATTCACATCATCGATCAAGCAGCATTACGGGGTTTATTGGAACAATTTTGGAACTTTAATTTCACAGTATTATCTGTCGACAGCCTTGATGAAAAGGATGAGAATATCTAAAAACAAAAGCTCAAAAGGAGAATTCGATGAAAAAGCAAATAATATTAATTATCGTTGTACTTCTTCTCACCGCATGTTCACTTGTATCTGGTGATTTGGAAAACAATGATTCACAGGCGGATATGCCCAATCCAGCCTCGGTTTATTGTGAAGAGAATGGCGGCGTGCTCGAAATCCGAAAGGACGAGTCGGGCGGAGAGGTCGGTTACTGTCTTTTCCCTGATGGGAGCGAATGTGATGAATGGGCATATTATCGAGGTGAGTGTCAACCTGGCGACAGTCTGGAAGGGAATGCGAACATGCCTAACCCTGCTTCAGTGTATTGTGAAGAAAATGGCGGCACAGTCAAGATTGTGACTGCTGAGGATGGCAGCCAGAGCGGCGTTTGTGTCTTCCCTGACGGGAGCGAATGTGACGAATGGGCATTCTTCCGTGGTGAGTGCACCCCAGCCGATCAGAGTGATGAACCAACGAATGCATCTGGAATCCCTACTGCCATTCCCATCAATCCTGAAGATTATGAAGGTTGGTGGACCTATACGCATCCTGAATTCGGTTTCTCATTGATGCTGCCTGAAGATTGGGAAGTAGAAGAAGATACAACAAGCCCGATGTTAGTTGGCCATATCCTTCAAATCCATCCGGAAGACATTTCGGAAAAACAGAGTATTCGTCTGACTTTCAGAGAATCAGGTGAAGATATCCTTTTATGGCCAACCGGTGTTGGTCAAGGAGAATTCGTCGAGCAGGGTACCCTTGATATCGCTGAAAAGGCGGCTCAACGAATGTTACTGGTTTGCCCAAGTGGAGATATTACTGCAATTTGGTACCATGGTGCTGAAGGAGAACCCAATATATCCCGGGGTGATATGGAATTTGGCTTCATCTTTTCTGCTGGCAGCCATTGTGAGGCTGGTGCCTTCCTGGAAGGGAAAAATCAATATGTGGGTGAGATGATCATTGCATCATTAACCGTCCCATAAAGTTTAGAGATGAAAGATCGAATGTTGGACACAGTCTCTGGCTTAATTAAAATTTCAGCACGAAGAAACAGTTTTCTTCGTGCTGGATTATTCCTTGTCCTTCTAATCTGCGAAGCGGCGATTTTTATCTTCGGTTCATATTATTTTGATGTTTTTCCAACAAATAAAAACCTGGTTTATAATCTTTTTCTGTGTGCTGTCTTCCTTGCTGCTTCTTTATGGTTCAGGATGGATGTCAATCTAAATAAATACTGGCGCATTCCATTTGCTTTTCTTGTTGCATCGATAGCTTATCCGATAACCGCTCTTCTGGATGGATGGATTCGAGCTGTGCTGGACTGGTTCTCGATGGCAACAGAAACTTCCCAGGGATTAGCAATCGAAAAAATTAGTGAAATGCTGATCAAAGTATTCCCAATCCTTGCCCTTGTAAGAATTTCTGGTGCTGATTTTGGTTCCATATTTCTGAAACGCGGAAAATTGAAGTTGGGATTGGGTATTGGTTGGCTTGTATTCTTCTTTCTCGCGCCTGCTTCTTTTATGTTCGCTGCGCAGCGTTTTACGAGTTTGGAAACGCTAAAAAACGCGGTAGTATGGGGACTGGTTTTTTCTTTTGCTAACGCTTTTATGGAGGAACTATGGCTGAGAGGGATCTTCCTGGATCAATTTACACTGGTGCTTGGAGAAAAAGGTTCTGTTTGGCTAACTTCGATGATCTTTGCCGCAATGCACAGCTTCGCTTATTATTTTATGCCTGAAGCAATCCCATTCTTTGCGCTTAACACCCTCGCTCTTGGGCTGGCTTGTGGTTACCTGATGGTCAAATCGGACAGCATTTGGGGTCCGGTTATCATACACGCTGCGTCGGATTTTTTCCTGTTTGTTGCAATTCTGGCAAATGCGTGAACTATTCAATTAACAATGACATTAATTATGATTTTTCTGCCGAGTAACTAAATCCTTGGAAGTTGGTGATGAAAAATTTACATGCATTATGACCTGGAATTTACAGCAGCCATTGGGCTTTGTCCAGGTCATCAACGACCATGGCAAGGTCCCCGGTGATGGTGAGATAGATCACTTCTATGTTAATATCATTATCTGCCAGGCGGCGGGAGATCTTTCCTAAAGCCCCCACCTCATCAGAGATTTCTGATAACAGCACCTCTCGCTCGCTGATGATTTCCATCCAGTTCTTTTCCAGGATTTCTCTCGCCTGACCGGCATCATCGACAAGAACGTGAATTGGACATTCACCCTTGTATGTGGTAACACTGATGCCTTCGATATTAACACCCCCTTCTGCTAAAAGTTCACAAAGGTCTGCAAGGGTTCCTGGGCTGTCCCTTAAGATAACAGCGATATCTTTCATGATCTTCTCCTCCTGAGTCTTATGATTTAATTGGTCAAATTAAACATCATCAAGATCAAAACGCCTTGCTCATTACTATTATATAATTGTTCCTCTGTCTAATTCAACAATTGATTAAACTGATGTGAATTACATTAATAATAATGCATGAACGCTTACCTCCTCGTCAGCAATGGGTATAATTGTTTGCAACATTTTATCCGTTTATAATTCGATTGATTTACAAAGATACTGTTACTTATGAAAACAAACCAGGAAAGACAAGAAAACAATCTTGAGCCCCTTGATAACGAGGTGGTTCTGCGGTTATGGTCTAAAACATACAACACCAATGGTAAACCGGATTGGTCGCATATTTTCCCCTATTATCACGAAGATATCATTTTCCAGGATACCATTCAAAAAGTTGAGGGAAAAGAAGCCTTTCTAGCAATGTGTAACCGATTGACAGAGCGCTGTGAAGAATTGAAAATGAAAATATTCTCTATTGCCGCTAATCAAGACGAGATTTTCATGGAATGGGAAATGACCATGATCTTCAGAAAAACCCCGAGCACCTCACTTTTTGGCTGTACCAAGCTCACCCTTGGAGATGATGGGCGGATCACGCATCAAAGAGATTATTATGATTTATGGGGCGATATTTTTGTAAATGTGCCCTTTATGAAGAAATTTTACCCACGATTTATGAAACGCTTGTTTGGATAGAGATGATGATTAATGAAGCTACCTGAAGAATTGCAGTTCATCCAAAATAACTTGAAGACACAAAAAACCACCGATGCCAGGATGGATGGCAAGGTCTGTGTGATCACCGGGTCAACTTCTGGGATTGGTTACGAGGCTGTCAAACGGCTTGCGCAAGGGGGTGCCCAGCTTGTGATGGTCTGCAGAAATGCAGAAAAAGCAGTCGAAATTAAGCAAATGCTTGCTGCAGAGTATGGCTGCCAGGCGGAGGTTGTCATTGCAGACTTTCAAAAATTATCCGAGGTGCAAAGAGCAGGTTTGGAAATCAGGCAAAACTACCCGGAAATTCACGTCTTGATCAATAATGCTGGCGTTTTTAAAAAGCGGCGTAGGCTGACCCCCGACGGTCATGAAATGACTTTTGGGGTAATCCACCTTGCCTCCTTTTTGTTAACGAAACTTTTGGCAGAAAATCTTAAGAAAGCTGCCTCGTCTCGCGTGCTTTACATCAGTTCAGAGGCGCACCGTTTTGGCTGGCTTAAAGTTAACGATCTTAACTGGTCTACACGTCCTTTCATCGGCATGCTGGCATATGGGGGAGCAAAGATTGCGCAAATCCACACCGCCATGGTTTTTGCAGATATGCTGAAGGACAGCGGCGTAACAGTCAATCTGATGCACCCGGGGGCAGTGCGAACGAATATTGGCATGGATAACCCGATTATTTACCGTTTATACAACCGCTACATCCTGCAAAGGTTCCTGAAAGATCCTGCTCATTCAGCCGAGGCTATTTACTACCTGGCAGCGGACCCGGAATTAGACGGGGTCACGGGAAAATATTTCAACCAGACGATTGAAGAAAAACCAGCCTGGTATTCCGTGAGGCAAGAGCAAAGGGCTGCGGTTTGGGAGCTAAGTGAAGCATTGGTTCAGCCTTATTTAAGAGAGGTTCTATGATTTATGATGCAATTGTTGTTGGTGCTGGCGTTTCTGGATTGACCTCAGCAGCCTTTCTGGCAAAATACGGCCGTTCCATCCTTTTATTGGAAAAGCAACCCCACTGCGGCGGGCTGGTCAATTCCTTTACGCGGGATGGTTTTACATTTGACGGCGGCATTCGGGCTTTGGACGATGCCGGTGCACTTTTCACGATGCTGCGGAATCTCGGCATAGAAATTGAGTTTGTAAAAAATCATGTGTCCCTTGGCATTGAGGATCAAATCATCAGGGTTGATTCTGATATGGCACTCACGGATTACGAAAAAATGCTCAAGAACCTCTATCCAGAGTCCAGTGAAGACATTTCTGCCATTATTAAAGATATCAAAATAATAATGGATTTGATGGATGTTCAGTATGGCATCGATAACCCCTTATTTTTAGATATCAAAGCGGATCGTGATTACTTCATTAAAGAGGTCTTTCCCTGGATGTTCAAGTATGCGATTACTGCCCCAAAAATTATGGGGAAAAACCAGGCAGCAATCCCGTATCTTCAACAATTTACCAAGAACTCAGCGCTGATCGATATTATCTCCCAGCATTTTTTTACGGACACACCCGCATATTTTGCCCTCAGTTATTTCAAGCTCTTCCAGGATTATTATTATCCAAAAGGCGGCACCGGGGTCTTCATCGACAAGTTAACAGATTTCATCTTGAAGCATGGGGGTGAAATCAGGACGAATAGAGCCGTTTCATCTATCGATTTGGAGAAAAAGACAGTCACCACAATGGATGGAGACGTGTTTGAATATCGACAATTGCTGTGGGCTGCGGATCAAAAAGCCCTTTACAGCAGCATCAATATTGAGAGCCTGGGGAATCAGAAAACAATTGATGTCGTCCGGGAAAAGCAAAACTTCCTTGCAGACAAAATAGGAAATGATTCGATTTTTACTTTATATGTAAGTTCGGAACTTGATAAATCATATTTCGAGTCGATTGCTACGGGGCATTTCTTTTATACCCCCAGTCGAAAAGGGCAATCAAAAGCAGGAGCTATTCCTGTAGGCGGCACCTGGGAAGAAGTCAGGGTATGGCTGGCATCCTTGTTTGAATTCACAACCTACGAAATAGCCATCCCGGTCTTGCGTGACAGCAAGCTTGCACCGGAGGGTAAGGCAGGATTGATCATCAGCGTATTGTTTGATTACCAGCTTTCAAAGTATATTGCTGACCAGGGTTGGGATGAACAGTTCAGAGAGTATACATCTGAGTTGATGATAAATACGCTTGATGCCTATATATATCCAGGTTTAGCCGGGTCCGTGATTGATAGTTTTACCTCAACACCTTTGAGTATAAAAAAGATCACAGGCAGCACGGATGGGGCGATAACTGGGTGGTCCTTCACAAATAACCCGGTGCCCGCAGAAAGCCGCCTGGTGAGGATCGCTAATGCTGTGAAAACGCCGCTGCCTGACGTTCACCAGGCAGGGCAGTGGACTTACAGCCCATCGGGTTTGCCGGTCTCCTTGATTACAGGGAAGTTGGCTGCCGATCGCATTAATAAACGCTTGAAGTAATAGGTTTATCTCCGGTTCTTTGACGGGGAATGTTGGTAAAATCCAGATCTGCATTGCGGTCTACTAACAAGATTTATGAGACGCAATAAAAATTTGGTGATCTCTGTGTTACCCTTAAATAGTAAAGATGACACTAACTAAGAAAGGATGGCATCATGGAATATCGAACATTGGGTCGGACGGGATTAAAAGTTTCTTCTTTATGCTTTGGCACCATGTCCTTCGGGGACATTGCTGACGAGGATATGTCCGAAAAAATGTATCGGTGCTGCCGGGAGGTGGGCATTAATTTCTTTGACTGCGCCAATGTTTATGCAGGCGGACGATCAGAGGAATTGCTGGGGAAATTTATTGCTTCAGAACGAGAAAAAGTCATTATCACCAGCAAGGTATATTTTCCGACAGGTGAGGATGTCAACGCAAGGGGTGCAAATCGCCGTCAAATCAATTTAGAAGTAGAAAAAAGCCTGCGAAGGTTAGGCACGGATTGGATCGATATTTATTTCATCCATCACTTTGACCAAAACACACCCTTGGAGGTGACGCTCAGAGCCCTGGATAACTTGGTTAAGCAAGGGAAAATTCTGTATCCTGCTGTGAGTAATTTTGCAGCCTGGCAGATTATGAAAGCGCTTGGTATTTCTGAACGGGAGCAGTTGGCAAGGTTTGAAGTGATTCAACCGATGTACAATTTAGTCAAACGGCAAGCAGAAGTGGAGATTTTACCACTTGCGCTTTCAGAGGGCTTGGGCGTGATCCCCTACAGCCCGCTTGGCGGCGGATTGCTGACGGGAAAATATGGACCTGACAAAAAGCCTGAGAATGGAAGGATCCTGACGAATGATATGTATTCTGTGAGGTATGGCGAGGATTGGATGCTTAAAGCTGCTGGTGAATTTTCTCAACTGGCGGAAAGCCTGGGTGTTGCGCCCGCAAGCTTGGCTGTGCGTTGGGTGGCTGCGCATCCGGCGGTGACAGCACCGATCATCGGGGCGCGAAACCTGGAGCAATTAGAGGAGTCTCTCAAATCAGTGGAAATCGAGATGCCAAAGGACCTCTACGATAGAATCTCGAGCATCACTCAAAAACCAGCAATAGCCACAGATCGCACAGAAGAAATTGATAAGATTATGTATAAATCAAAATAGTCAATATCCATTTGTTTTTCATACAATTTTGTAGATTCCACAGGTGTCCTCACCTGTGGGATCGAGGTTTTTGGGGGTATGCAAAATTAATCACCTGTGTAATAAAAATTTGAAAATGTTCGTTTTATTTTATATACTTAAGGTAACTTCTGTTGCTTCCCATCTTTGAAGTATTTTCTCACCCAATAGATGAAGTTAAATCAAGAGTTATAAGGTTTTTGATTTTGTGTCTCTTACCTAAATTTCAATACAAACATAAAAGATGTCATTCTTAAGATCTCTAACTGTTTCTTTTCTCTTCTGCTTTAGCTTATGGGTACTTTTAATATTAACAGAAGGATAAAAATCCAAATCGAATAGATACGAAATCAGGTCCTGTGATGCGATGTCCTGAATGCGGTTATGAGATTTCTGAACGGGCAATCTTTTGTCCGAATTGCGGTGTGCAAATCAAAGTAATCTGTCCTGAATGTGGGGTAAGCACACAGGCAGGGGCAGCTTTCTGTTCTCAATGCGGTGTTCGTTTGCCTGCTCAATTGGGTACTGACTTATTAAGGCCTGAAAAAGAAATACCACAACCCCTTCATTTATCCGATTCCCTTTCGAATCATATTGATCCTTATGAGCGGCGAAACGTCACAATATTATTTGCGGATATTGCCGGTTACTCAACAATCTCTGAGGCGATTGATCCCGAAAACCTGGCAGATATTATGCATGATGCTTATCCATGCCTTCTTGAACCCATTCACAAATTAGATGGAATGATTGTTCAGGTGATGGGCGATGGTGTGCTCGCTTATTTTGGTGCTCCTTCAGCCCGGGAGGATGATCCTGAACGGGCGGTATTAGCGGGATTAGAGATTGTTGCACGGGTCCAAACCTACGCCAAGAAACTGCAGCTGGCACAAATCCTTGATGGTTTTCATGTTAGGGTTGGAATAAATACTGGTTTGGTTGTTGTAGGAGAAATGAACCCAGAGAAGCATCTTGATTACATTGCAATGGGGGATGCAGTAAACCTGTCAGCTCGTTTACAGCAAAACGCTCCCGAAGATGCTGTGCTGATAAGTCATTCAACTTATCAGCACGTACGGGGTTTGTTTGATGTTCAACAACAAGCGCCATTAATTGTAAAAGGTCGTGAAGGAATAGAAAAAACTTACCTGGTTGAGCGTCGAAAGCCTGATCACCTGCGGATACAGAAACGGGGATTGGATGGTGTATCAACGACCATGATTGGACGTGAGCCTGAGATGGCTGCCTTGAAGAACATCTACCAGGATGCAATCCAGGGAGGGGAAACTTCTCTGGTTTTGATAAGTGGAGATCCGGGCATTGGAAAGACTCGCCTGGTCAATGAATTTACAGCCTGGGTGAGGTCACAAGCTGTCACCCCCATTTTGTTGCGAGGTCGGGCAATAACAGGGACTCAGGATGTGCCGTACGGTGTTTTGCGTTATTTATTTGCCCGGAGCTTTGGGATTCTTGAAACAGATACCAGTGCCCAGGCTTTGGAGAAATTCCGGCGAGGAACCGAAAATTTTATTGATACTGAGCAGGCGGATTTAATCGGTCAACTGGTCGGTTTTGATTTTAAAATCAGTCCATATACAAGGGAGGTTGCCGAGCTATATCTGAAAAGTTATATGCGAAGTCTGGCTGAAAAATCTTTAATGATCATCCTGGAAGATCTTCAGTGGGTGGATGACCAAACCCTTGACTTCGTTTCGGAGCTATTGCTTGAGTACGGCAGTATCAGCGATCTTAAGATGATGATTCTCTGCACTGCCCGAACGCAATTTTTTGAAGCGCGTCCGAAATGGGGTGAAGGAATTCATGGATTTAGAGATTTTTGGTTAAGAAGATTATCCAGCCTGCAAAGTCGGTCTCTGATCGATGAAATCCTTTTCGGGGTTGAAGATATTCCTGAGGGATTTTACCGTTGTGTTATCGATGAAGCAGGGGGAAATCCGTTTTTCATTGAAGAAATGATCAAGATGTTTTTCGATGAGGAAGTGATTACAACAAAGAAGGCTTCTTTGTTGATTGAACTTGAGAGACTGGAAGATTTACACGTGCCTTCAACCTTGAAAGGCATCTTGCAAGCTCGTCTTGATTCTTTGCCGCTTGCTGAAAAAGAGGTGCTGCAGCGGGCTGCGATTATTGGGCGAACTTTTTGGGATGGTTTGCTGCTGGCTTTAACAGAAGAAAAGATGGAAACAGAAAAAATCAATGCTATGCTCGAAGACCTTCGTGAACGCGGGCTGATTTACCACCGCGAGCGCTCAAGCCTGGCTGGCTATCAGGAATACCTTTTCAAGCATGCCTTGCTGCGTGACGAGGCTTACGAGACGGTTCTCATAAAAAATCGGCGCAGATTTCACAAACAAGTTGCAAAATGGATTGAAGAAAACTCTGGTGATCGGTTGGAGGAGCATCTGGCTTTGATTGCCAATCATTATTTGGAGTCTGGGCAAAAAGACCTTGCTGCAGATTGGTTTATTAAAGCAGGAGAACGGGCGCTCAATCTTTGTTCAATGCAAGAGGCAATACTTTTGTTTGAAAAAGCTTTGAACTTGATCAGTAATCAGGATTTGGCTCGGCTTTGGCGGGCTACTCTGGGACATGATGAGGCAGTTGGGACAATAGGTGAGCTGGATGCACGCCATGCAGACGATGAAAGCTTGCTCAATATTGCAAAACGTCTCGAAGATGACGGACGAATTGCGGAAGCCTATTATCGAGTCGGCAGTCAGGCCTATCGAGAGGGCAATAACCAGGAAGCATTGCGCGCCCTGGATCGAGCCTTAGACTTGGCTAACCGTACCAAAGATCTACTGCTGCCTGCGCTGATTCTCCCTATGAAGATTTCAATACTTTCAGAAGAGGGAAATTTTAAAGCAGCAGGATTGTTAGTTGAACAGTCACTGGCATTAGCACGCCAAACCGGGGATGCTGATGTCCTTGCTCGTGCGTTGAACAATCTAGCACCTTATTACCAGGCAATTGGTGATATTTCAAAAAGTGTGCAATTTTACCAGGAGCAGATAGAAATTAATCGACAACAGGGCAATCACCTGGGTGAAACCTATGGATTGCTCAACCTGGGTTATTCTTATCTTTCCTTCGGTCATTTTGAACTTGGTCGTAAATTGCTTGAACGCGCGCTAAGGATTGCCCAAAGATTAGGCGCAAGGACTTGCAAGGCTTATAGTTTGCTTAATATTGGACTTGCTGAGTGGCGTTTGGGTCGATCTGAAGAAGCCATAAAAGTCTTGGAAAGCAGTCGGGATGTTTTAGAATCTTTGGAGGACCAAAGAGGTCTGGCCTACCGGCAGTTTTATATCGGGCTTAGCTTCGAAGCAGAAGAAAATCTTTCTGAAGCAGTTATACACTTCACTTCAGCAGTTGATTCCTTTAAGAATATTGGTGTTACCTCGGGGATTGTAGAAACACAGGCTGGCCTGGCACGCTTGGCGATTCAAGCTGGTGATATTTCTAGAGCAGAAAAATTAGCGCTCCAGGTCATTCACTATTTGAGCCAGGAAGGACCCCAGGGTTTGGAATTACCTATTCTTGCCTATCTTTCCTGCATCAAGGTATTTGATGCCTTAGGAGACAGAGATACGGTTCAACAGGTATTGAAGCAAGGGTTGAAGGAGATTGAAGATCAAATTGCTATGATTCAAGATGAGGATTGGAAACTGGCCTACCGTGATAATATCCCGGAGAATCGGGCACTGATTGCATTTGATAGATAAAAGTTTTCCTTTGAGATTGAATTCAAAGGTTAGTTTAAAGAAAGAATCACGACAAATTTTTTACTAAAGGAGGATTAAGATGGCAGAAAAAGGCATGAACAAAAGACCTCACCACTATCCAGGTTTATCGATATTCCTACCGGATCAGATTGATCAAGACCACGAAATTGCGTTTAAAGATCTCCCCAAAGGTATTGTTGATACTCCGAAAAAATTTGAGTTGATCCGTACTATTGGAAATATAGCTTTGTTCACAAAAGGATCCCATGGAAAACCTCTGGTGAAATTTGATCCGCCAATTGAACTCAGAATTAGCTACAACTCAGAGGATTTGACGAAGGTTGGTGGAGACGTTGATAACCTAAAGTTAGCCTATTGGGATTTGAAGCAATGGGTGATTATCAGTGATCCATCCTACGACTACCAGATCCTGCCTCCCACCACTGCACAAATCGCAGAAGTCAAGATCAGGGAGTGGGCTGATGATCCAACCCTGGCCTGGGGTAAATAAGTCAATTATCCCTGGCTGATTTATAAAATTTTTGAAAACAGGTGATGATTGGTCACACCTGTCTGGTTTGCTTTGGTACTGGTTGATCTTTTTTTAAGATACCTGGCATTTTTTCTCCCGCTTTTAATCGAGGAGCGCAGACTTTGTTTTCTGATATAATCCGTAAAATCCCATTATTCAAGAACCTTACAGATGATGAGCTGGACTCATTAGCGGCGGCATCGTATGAATGTATTTTTCAGCCAGGTGAGGTTCTGCTAAGAGAGGGTTTTCGGAACGATTACTTCTTCATACTTTTAGATGGCGACATTGAGGTCATAAAATCATTGGGGACGTCAGATGAACGTCGCCTGGGGATCAGCACTCGGGGTTCACTGCTTGGGGAGATCAGCAGGTTCAGTCAGGACGGTACCCATACCGCAAGCGTGAGGGCTTATACTTCGTGTAAATTGCTGCGAGTTCCTTTTTCCTGGCTGGATGCGGTTTTGAGCCGGCATCCAGATTTGGCATATGATTTGATGCGGCTTTACTGCAGTCGCCTGGACCATTCTGAAAATCTGACCATTACAGATTTACGTGAGAAAAACCGCCAGCTTACACAGGCATATCTTGACTTGAAAGTTGCCCAGGCTGCGATGATTGAGAAGGAAAAATTAGAACAGGAAATGCGCTTAGCCAGCCAGATTCAGCGCAATATCCTCCCCAAAACACTGCCGCATCTCCCCGATTTAGATTTTGGTGCACTGATGATACCGGCAAAACAGGTGGGGGGAGATTTTTTTGATTTCGTTATTCTGGATGATACAAGGGTGGGGATCGTGATTGGCGATGTCTGTGACAAAGGGATGCCGGCAGCGCTGCTGATGGCACTGACATATTCTTCTGTAAGGACGGAAGCCCTTCGCAATAACAATCCGCGCGAGACATTAAAGGCAGTGAACCAGCATCTGCTGCAGATTGATTGCTCTGATATGTTTGTTACCTTAATTTATGGGATTTTGGACAGCAAATCAATGACCTTTGATTACGCCCGTGCAGGTCATCCAAAGCCTATTTTGTTAGATGGTGATCATCAGCCACTACCTGTTCCTTATAATCTCGGACAGGCAGTTGGTATTCTTGAGGAGTTTACGCTTGATCACGAGACGTTGTCCATTCCTGAAGGAGGAACATTAATGATCTACAGTGATGGATTAAGCGAAACATTAGAAGACCAAGAAAATCCCCCCGACTTACCTCAATTGTGTGCATCTATTTTAAGGTCGAAAATACCAAGTGCCCAGGGGCTCTGTGAAGAACTCTGGAAGACGGCTGCCGGCTCTTCGGGAGAATCCCTGATCAAGGATGATTTTACGGTAGTTGTGCTGCGATCTGAGGTCACCTTTTGAAAAAATCTTGAAATGGATGATAGCTTCGTTTGAAGCTGTGTTATTATGATTAGAATGCTTTGATAGGGATTAAAGATGACAGCGGAGATTTTGACTTTCAGTGACACGCTAATTGATGAGATTGTTACCGCTGTTGGGCTGCCGAAGACTCGGTTTACCCATCGCTTATTCCGGAGATTTTTCCAAAATACCACAGATCGATTAGCCAATTTAGGCCATACCTTTGATCGATTAACAAAAGAAAAGGGTTTTCCTGCTGCCAGTTCATGGGCATTAACACAGTTCTGTCACGGGCCAATACTTCACGGGGCTGAAAATATCCCATCCCATGGACCGCTGCTGGTCGTGTCCAACCATCCTGGCGCATATGATGCCTTGGGCTTGTATTCCAATCTTGAAGGGCATAGAATACGCAGCGTATCAAGTGTTATCCCATTTCTACAGCTTTTACCAAATGCCAGTCAGCATTTCCTTTTCACGCCTCGGGAAGATGTCTATGAGCGCATGCTGGTTCTGCGAAACGGCATCAGACACCTTAAAGAAGGGGGGACCCTTGTTTACTTTGGCGCTGGGCATCGTGATCCGGATCCGAGAGTTTATCCAGGGGGAGAAGGCGCAATTGATCACTGGTTGAATGTTTTTGATATTTTCTTTAAATATGTCAAAGATTTAAGCGTACTCCCTGTGATCATCAGCGGTGTGATTACAGAGAAATGGGTTAATCATCCCATCACCTGGTTTCGGCAAAAGCAAATTGATAGGCAGCGCCTGGCGGAATTTGGGCAGGTCATCTACCAGTTGCGACATCCCGGAAAACTGATGCTAAGGCCCAGGATTTCTTTTGGGAATGTCTTCTCTGAAAGGGAACTCAGGCAGGAAGCGGGGACTGGAGAAATTTTTCCGATTATTCTGAATCGCGTTAGGGCGCTTTATAGGGAATCGAAGGCGTTTTTTGGGGACTTTTTAGCCTAATTTTGGACGGGCATTAGTTGTACTGACACAAGAGGCGAAGCGGTTTATGCCCTGGTCGAGTGCCATTTATGACCATCAGTTCGCCGGTTCTTTGCTTACAAGACACTTCATGAACAGGAGGCTCCTGTTCTTAAAAAGTGTCCCGACCTGTGGAAACATAGAAACAATGGAATAAAGCCTAACAATCCGAATCCCATTAATGGGATCCAAAAGTATGTTAAAATTTGGACATTGACATTACAGCTTTTATCGAAGAATCGGGGTGCTTATGCTGGCACGAGTTTTCTCATGCGCCGTGATTGGGTTGGACGGCGTTGTTGTTGAAGTAGAAGTGGATACAGGTGGGGGACTTCCGAAGATGGTCATCGTTGGTTTGCCAGATACTGCAGTACAGGAGAGTCGTGAACGTGTGGCATCCGCAGTTAAGAACGCCGGGTTTTATTATCCTCGTAAGAAGCTGACTGTCAACCTGGCGCCGGCATCAGTGCGCAAAGAGGGGCCGGCTTATGATTTACCAATTGCTGTGGGAGTGTTGATTGCAACCAGCCAGTTAGATCCAGAAGCAGTAGAAGACTCGTTGATCATCGGGGAACTTTCGCTGGATGGGAGCGTGCGCCACGTCAAAGGCGTGCTGCCCATGGCTGCCCTCGCCAGGGAAGTGGGTTATAAGCGGGTCATCGTCCCGGAAGTGGATGCGCCTGAGGCGGCATTAATTCCGGATATCGAGGTCATCCCAGCACCGACACTGAACGCGCTGTATGACCACCTGACGGGGATAGTCCCCTTGTCTCCTGCTGAGGCACCGCCGCACGATCCGGCAGACGTTTTTGTAGAGACGGACTTCAGCGAGATCAAAGGACAGGAGCATGTTAAACGTGCGCTGGAAGTGGCTGCAGCCGGTGGGCATAACCTGCTGATGATCGGTCCGCCTGGTGCTGGCAAGACCCTGATGGCACGCGCGCTCCCTTCGATTTTACCGACCATGACCATTGATGAGCAGCTGGATGTGACCCGCATCTACAGCGTGGCGGACTTGCTGCCTTCTGATGTGCCTTTGATCAGGGCGCGACCCTTCCGATCACCGCATCATACCATCAGCCATGCCGGACTGGTGGGCGGCGGCAACTGGCCGCACCCGGGGGAGATCAGCCTGGCACACAGAGGAGTGTTGTTCCTGGATGAACTGCCCGAATTCAGTTCCAAGGTGCTGGAGGTTTTGCGCCAACCCCTGGAGGATAAGGTGGTGACCATCAGCCGGGCGCAGGGTTCGCTGACCTTTCCCGCCAATTTTCAATTAGCTGCTGCAATGAACCCCTGCCCCTGCGGGTACTTTGGTGACCCGGCACGCCCCTGCACCTGTTCTTCTTCGTCTGTCACTCGCTACCAAAAGCGCATCTCGGGACCTCTGATGGACCGGATCGACATCCACATGCAGGTGCCAAGAGTGGAGTACCAGAAACTGCGGGATATGCGCAAAGGGGAATCTTCAGCCGAGGTGCGTCAACGAGTGGAAACAGCTCGCGAACGTCAGCGGGAGCGCTTTGAGGGGACGGACATTGCCAGCAATGCTGATATGCGCCCGAGACAAATCCGCAAGTACTGTGAGTTGGATGAGCCCTGCCAGGCGCTGATGAAGACCGCCATGCGCCAGCTGCAGCTCACGGCGCGGGCTTATCACCGTGTACTCAAGCTCTCAAGGACGATTGCCGATTTAGCAGGGTCAGAGGGAATCACCCAGGTGCATCTGGCGGAGGCGCTGCAGTACAGACCTAAGCTGGATTTGATTTAGTTTTAAGAGAGATCTTATGGTCAAACCCCTCCCTCGGTTCAGCCCCTCTCCGCTTTGCTTCAATGGTAATAAAGACCGGCGAGAACTGAGGAAGAGCTTAAGGTTAATTGATCTTGAATGGTAATAGGGTTTTCAATAATGAAGTGGAGACCCAATTTTGCTTTTCAGAGGGTGATATGTCCTTGGGACTTTTAGAACGAGAGCGTTTAATTTCCACCTGGTGGTACATGGAGATGTTGGATATTATCCCAAGGCTTCGTAGATCACACGGGTGTCCTCACCTATGGTGACACGGAAATTTTTCGATAAACAAAAAAGCAGGCGGGATTTTTTCTCTCACCTACTCTGGCAACCAAACTAGAGTATGCTTGTTGTCAATTTCGAATAGATAGTACATTGTCTGCTGCATTGTCAATAGGAAAAACGATCGGGGATGAGGTTAACGCGGGATGTGTCCCCATTTGGAAATTAACAATGTCGTTTGCTGTCATCCTGTGCATGGTCCAGGCGCTCACAACATTGATCATTTTGCCAACAGATCGGACTTCAGAAATCAGGACAAGGTATCCCAAGATAGAAAACCAACCAGCACCTTTCTTGGAAATGACCAGAGAACTAATCGGAAAACTGAACTGGGATTTTACCGTGCCCTTATGATTTCTTGATAATGATAAATGGTCCTGATCCTTCGCTACAAGCACATTTTCAGCGGATTATCATCGGCAGGAAGGAAAATATAGGGATGAACGACCCATATTCATAAGCACCCATATCACAACGCGCCACCCCATCCCCGTTACCATCGATTGGACGCAAATAACCACGCTGGTCAGTGGCAGGGCAGATAGTAGGATTGCCGACATCGATCGCCGGGCTTCCGGGCAGCAAGGCATGCGTCTGGGTAAAGCCGCCGTTGTCTGCCAGAGTCCCCAATAGTGGGTCAGCACTGATGTTGCCGTTGGTGTAATTGCTCCAGCCCTGAATGTCACTATACGTTACGGATGCTGAGCCATCAATTTGGTCAGGTGTGTTGCCCCAAAATATCGCGTTTGTTATGGTGGTGCTGGGAGTACTATTGTATATCCCGCCGCCACGATAACCCCCGGTACCATAATAATCCGCTGTGTTTCCAGCAAAGGTGACATTGGTCAAAGTGATGGTGCTGCCGGTATTGTACATGCCTCCGCCATAATGAAACGCAGTGTTGCCTGAAAAGGTGACATTGGTCAGTGTGGAGCTGCATTGATAGCTATACATCCCGCCGCCATCAGACGCTGTGTTTTCGTGAAAGGTGACATTGGTCAGGGTGGGGTTGCTATTATCAGAGTTGGACATCCCACCGCCGCCATCAGACGCCGTGTTTCCTGAAAAGGTAACATTGATCAGGATTGGGCTGCTGCCGGTATTGTCCATCCCACCGCCGGTTTCAGATGTGTTTTCGTAAAAGGTGACATTGGTCAGGGTGGGGTTGCTTTTATAGTTACTAATCCCGCCGCCATCCCGCGCTATGTTTTTGGAAAAGGTAACCTCGTTAAGGGTGGGGCTGCTGTTATAGTTGGCTATCCCGCCACCGCTAGTAGATGCTGTGTTTCCTGAAAAGGTGACATTGGTCAGGGTGGGGCTGCTGGAAGAGTTGGACATCCCCCCGCCTGAAGATGCCGTGTTTCCCGAATAGTTAACCTCGTTCAGGGTGGGGCTGCTGGATGAGTTACGCATTCCACCGCCAGCTGTAGCTGAGTTTCCAGAAAATTTGACATGGGTCAGGGTGGGGCTGCTGTTATCGTTGTACATTCCACCGCCAAAATAATGTGGAGAGAATGACGAGTTGGCATTCCCATCCCTGATGGTGAATCCGTCCAGAACAGCAGTCCCGTCCACCTCACTTCCAGTTACCACATGATAGCTGTTGTCAGCGTTGTTGCCTGTTACTCCAATATCCCCGCTAAGCGTAGTGGAATTGGTCTCCCAGTTTCGTTCTTCCCATCCCCCTCCATCAGCAGGGAATCCTCCATAAATAGCAACTCCGGATTTCAATTGAAAGGATATGGTGCGATCATTTGTTACGGTGGGCATATAAGTTCCGGCTGCCACCCAGATCTCATTTCCACTTGTCGCAGAAGATAGGGCAGTATGAAGGTCGCAGGCATGGTCCCAATCAGAGCAATCATCATCAGCACTTGGTTTCACAAAAAGAATAGTGCTCCTCGCTTCTTGGGATAAGGGCTTAGCATGCACCATTCCTCCAATCGACAGTCCCATGATGGAAATGGTTATTGTGATCGCCAATCCTTTGGATAAATTTCTTTTCATGTTCTCCTCCTGATGATGATCTAAAGGACAAATGTCAGGTGTGTACCCGCAGAAACGGGTGGTGATGGAGATGACTATTGCACGATGGGATGCGAGATTAGAAATTATCACTTAATATTATACATTTTCTCTGAGCTCAATCCAAGCAGGATCCAATTGAGGGTTACTGTCAAGAATTTCCATATTTATAATAAATCAGAGAACTATTGTAGGACAATTAATAATTTTCATAATTTTGACCAAGATGTATTCGTAAGAGATGGTTCTAATGAGGTGATAAACTCTAGTTTCCTGTCACTATATAAGCGAAAATCACCTATCAATTTTCTATTATAAATACGCAAAAAATCTAAATTTTAAAAAATTTAGTAATTTTTAAACCACCTTTATACTGAACTGCACGCCTGCCCGTGCGGGTACTTCGGGGACCCGGCACGACCCTGCACCTGCTCCTCTTCGGCTGTGACCCGCTACCAGAAGCGCATCTCGGGTCCGCTGATGGACCGGATTGACATCCACATGCAGGTGCCGAGGGTGGAATACCAGAAGCTGCGTGACATGCGCCAGGGGGAATCTTCAGCAGAGGTGCGTCAACGAGTGGAAACTGCCCGTCAGCGTCAACGAGAGCGCTTTGCAGGTACAGATATCGCCAGCAACGCCGACATGCGCCCGGCACAAATCCGGAAATACTGCGCGCTGGATGACCCCTGCCAGGCGCTGATGAAAACTGCCATGCGTCAGCTGCAGTTAACAGCCCGGGCTTACCACCGGGTGCTAAAGCTCTCGAGGACAATTGCTGATCTGACGGGGTCTGAGGCGATCACCCAGGTGCATCTGGCGGAGGCACTGCAGTACCGACCAAAGCTAGAATTGATGTAGTTTTTATGGAATCGCTCACAGGTGAGACACCAGCGAGAACAATAGAAAATTATCCCCTATGTTCACCTTGATTTATCGCGCTACAAGATATGACTGACTTTTGCACTAGAAGGATTATTCACCGTTGAAAACCTTTTCTGATGATAATATTGTGCAGATATTGTAACAAGTTTCGCCCACATAGCTCGTTGGGTTCTCAACCCCCAGTGCCTGCGGCTATCCTGATTCATCCTACACAAATCCAGCCCGTTGGACTATCATAAAGATTGGTACAAGTTATGGGGTCCAGTCAGAGATGATCTCCAAATTTTTCAGTTTTAATGCACATGATCATGAGATACATGCAATTTAACCTTATGTCCAAAATGAATAGCAGACATCTTTTTAGCGCTAAGTAGATTTTGATTATTCTTTCATCATTTAACCTTAGAGGTTATAAAATCTTCTTTCTTAACTGATTATCTATGATCACATAACAATTGATGAAAGCAGTAATATAAAAAAATCATCATTTGATTTTGACTTTCCCAAGTTAAGAATTATCTATTTAGTTCCAACTTAAAGCTGTAGCCGATAACTAGGGCCTCAAACTTTCAGAATGATAGAGGATGTGGCGGGATCAGAGGTGAATATCCAGGTGTATTTAGCGGAGGCGCTGCAATAATAATTTTTAGCATAAATATTATCCAATTAGGGTGAAATATTTGGAAGTTTCTTCTATCTCTTAAACAGAAACGTGTCTCGGATCTTCTGATGGATCGTATTGATTTATAAGCAGGTGCTCAGGGTTGAATTTCAGAAGCTTCGCGACTTGCACAGGATGAAAGACACAATGGAAGTGCTGGGGAGGATGAAGGCCATAAATGAAATCCAGAGAAACCGCTTCGAAAGGATGCATCTCGTCAGAAATGCCAATCTGCACCCAGCACAGATCCGCAAATATTGTACTCTAGAAAAGGCATGCCAGGCTTTGATAACAACAGTCCTGCACCAGCTCCAACTGAATGAGGGTGTGTATCGTTGCTTGCTATAACTCAGCCTTAGGATTGTGGGTTTAGCTGAGTCAAATTAGACCACCAAGGTGCACCTGGCCAAGGATGTAGGAATAAGCGATACGATAATTGCGGGAATCGAACACTTATTTTGTAACCCTCTAGGAAATGATGAAAGAATGCATCTGGCACCTTTGAATATCGTGCTCCACTTTTCCGGGGGAGGCTCTTCATCAACGACTCCGTAGAGGATGGAAAGGTTGATGATCCAATTCATAAAATAGATGTTTCATCATCCAAGTTAGACCCAGATTTTTAATGGTTAATACAGAAGTTATGATATACTAAATTTTCAGGGCAAAAAATATTTAAATTGCTGTGCAAGATAATTCCAAAATGATAACTTAAAATAACACAGTCATCATTTTCCTTTGGTCATTGTTTTTACTAAAATTTACAACCAACAAATAAAGCCAATGGTATTGCCGGATCAAGCACATTGAAATTTGGAGCGTAATACTTGGATGACTACCCAAAACCAAAGTAAAGAAAAGGCTGTTAATTCCATAGGACACCAAAAAGATGACCCTTTAATCCGGGATTTTAGTTCCCAGGCGATTAAGGCAAAAGCTGAAGGAAATTGGGAGGATGCTGCAAAATACTTTGAGGAATGCTTGGAACAAAGGTCGGTTGAATTAGCTTTGATTAATAGTGTGCAAGAAGGCTTATCCTCAAAATATGAGATGCAAGCAATTTACGATCTGGTTGGAGATAAACTAAGGGACACATTTAATGCCCAGGTCGTGATGATTTCTCAATATGATTCTATTACAAAGAAAATATACCACCATTACGCGATTGAACGGGGACAACACCTTCAAATTCCAGGTTGGTCCCCAATCGATGTTTCAAGATATAGAGTAGTTCAAACGAAAAAACCATTCATGATCAATGGGCAGGAAATCATTGACCTATCTGACCCATCTATGCATATTTCCCCAATGGCACTCGTTCCTGGAACAGAAGTACCAAAAACTTGGCTGGGAGTACCTTTACTGGTAGGAAACCAAGTAAGAGGGATTGTAAGTTTACAGAATCTAGACATTGAAAACGCTTTCACTAATTCAGATATTAATCTATTGACAACATTAACTAATAGCATGGGCCAATCACTGGAAAATGCTCGTTTATTTGATGAAACCCAACGCATGCTAAACCAAATGGAAAGTGAAATGGAGTTGGCTCGCCAGGCGCAAAAAAGTATTTTGCCCATGCAATCTCCTCGGCTTCGAGGGTATGATTTTGGTTCTTTAATCATTCCAGCAAGAGCAGTTGGTGGAGACTTCTATGATTTCATTCCATTGGATGATCAGCGCCTTTGTATTGTCGTTGGCGATGTTTCAGATAAAGGCTTACCAGCAGCGCTATTTATGGCAATTACACTTAGTTTGACAAGAGTAGAAACTAGCAGGAACAATAATCCGAGAAGAATTTTAGAGAATATTAACAAGTTCTTATGCAAAATGAACGCGAATATGTTTGTAACCTTGCTCTATTGCATATTGGATCTAAAAACCGGCACCCTGGATTATTTTCGAACTGGACACCTACCGCCAATCATGGTGAATAAGGAAGGTGAGATCGTCAATTTTCCTGTAGCGACCGGAAAGTCATTGGGAATATTTGATCATTTAATTATTGATCAACAGCATTGTACAATCCCCCGAGGTGGTTTAGTATTATTTTTCAGTGAC
Source organism: Anaerolineaceae bacterium (assembly GCA_016841525.1). Taxonomy (GTDB): domain Bacteria; phylum Chloroflexota; class Anaerolineae; order Anaerolineales; family Anaerolineaceae; genus Brevifilum. The sequence continues at coordinate 764,831 of JAENYZ010000001.1, read as the reverse complement.
GGATTGTATGAGGCTTTTAACTCATCTGGTCAGGCATTTGGAATTGAACGCGTTAAAGAACTTTTAGTTACTTTTCGAAAAGAAAAGGCAAATATGATCTGTGAAAAACTTTGGACCGCTGTGCAAGAATTTAGTGAAGAAATTCCCCACCAGGATGATTTTACAACTGTGATTGTGAAAAGGCATTAAGTTTCAGTTACTTTGGAGACGGAATTAATTTTCACCAGATACCCCCCGCCAAGTGAAATTGAAGATTACAATATGGTAATCGCAATTGACGGCGAGGGCTAATTGCAGGGTGCTTAAGCTCAGCCGGACGGTTGAGGATTTAGCGGGGTAGGAAGTGATCACCCAGGTGCATTTGGCAGAGGCATTGCAGTACCGTCCCAAGCTGGAGCTGATGTAACTGGACTTTCTCTCCTTATTTGAGATGTTTACAGCATGCGTATATTTTTTTTAGTGGTTTATAATGAAGTGCTTTTTCAACTGGATTGATGGAACTTTTTTATTAGCGAAAACGGCGGAATGGTTCATTCTGTTTTTGCCATTCTAATCTCTTTTGGATTATTCCTCCTTAGCCAAATCAACGCTGAGGCATTATTGTTTTCACTCATTTCGAAGCGAACGTTGTAATCCTCATCAGCAGTGAATGAATTTTCACTATAGGGGATCATCACCCAGTTATCGCGCCTACCAATGCGTGATAATATTAGGTTCCCATCCCTGAGAGTGATCTCGTAATCACGATATTTGCCTATAAACTTCTCTAGCACCTCGGGGGCGAGATTAATCGGTTTATAGATTGCATCAAGTCGTTGAAGGTACCATTTTAGGGTATGGGCATCCACCTGGTTATCATTATTTTTATACAAGCTTTGCATGGCATGACGGTGAGCAATCTCAAGTGCATTTTCCTGTACAATTTCAATATCAGGTTGAACACCCTTACCTTCCCAATTAGAATTGGTAACCGGGTGAGTTGGATATCCTTCAGGCAAAATGAGAATAAAACCCTCCCCGGGAAGAAGTTCGGTCACCGGATGCGCGCCACCACCCGTAATTTCTCCCACTATTGTAGCTCTTCCATGATGTTTTAATGTATAGGCCATATCTTCTCCGCCCGAAAAAGTTCGTGCACTAGTAAGGATATAGACAGGCGCTTCCGATAGTCTTTTCCCTGGTATGAAGGGATAGGTCCAATTCTGATGGATTTCACTCTTTGCGTGATGGTACTTGCTTAATAACAATTTTGGCTTTTTGTTCTTATCAAAAAGATAGCTTTGGAAAAGTTGTGTCATGAATGGATCACCGCCCCCACATTGGCGAAGATCAAAGATCAAGGCGTCACAGCGCGCCAGGAAGTTCATAGCAGCGACGGCAACTTCTCCTGCTAGGTTGACGGGGGCAAAATAGCGAATATCAATATATCCAATGTTACCTATCAGGTATTCTATTTTTGGAATTCCAAAATTATCGCTGTGAATCCACTGCCACCAATTTGATTCATAATTCTCATTCAAAGGATCGAGTTTTAGCTTTTCGCTGATTTGAGCTGCATCTTTTGGAGAATAAATGACAGTTATATGATAATCGTGTGAAATGTCCTGTAATTCTCCGGTTAATGTTTGAGCAAGTTCGTGGGCATTTTCAATGGAATCATAGGCATCCTCGCGTAATTTTTTCTGAATTTGAGAAATCATTTTTTGGGATTTCTCAGGGAATGGATAATATTCCTCGATAAGATGGCTTATCTTATGTACAAGTTTATGAAGTGAACTTTTTGTAATTTTTTCTGCCATTATTCAGCCTTTCTTGGATAGAAATTATATTAAATTGCCAGGTGGACTGGGATGATTAGATGAATATTTCCACTAGCGCTGCAACCTGAGATCAGACCACCAGTTTAATTATTTTATAAGAAATCTAAAGTATTTTCAATATTTTCATCACAATTTGGTTTTATGCTTATTTTTTTGTTGGAGTATTTTTAGAGATATGAGTAAGGTGGAGGACTCAAGTGATATGGAAACTCGAACCTTCATGTAGTAACAATTTTAGAGAAAATATGCTGTTTTCTGATAAAGAGTTATTATGGATTTGTAGATTCTACAAAAAATTGATAGATTTCCCCATAATTATTTCAATTAGGGAATATTAGGTCTTAGTGCTGTGGTTCTTCTATGATTGACATTTCCAAAATGAATATATTTCAAAGGTTGAAGAAGTATCTGCAAGCAGATGACGAAGATGAATGCAAATTAACAACACCAGCTCTAGAGGGTTCCAGGTACTGATTTCGCTAAAAATATTGCAATGGGACTTCAGCAAGTTTGCATGTACTTCGCGCTGGATGATCCCCGCCAGGCACTGAAGAAAACCGCCATGCGCCAGTTACAATTGACCGCGAGAGCCTTTCACCGGGTGCTGAAGTTAAGCCGTACGATTGCGGATTTAGCGGGTTCCGAGGCGATCACCCAGGGGCACCTGGCGGAGGCGCTGCAGTATCGACCCAAGCTGGAGTTAATTTAAGGGATTTCCTTTTTGGTATCTTCGCCGGCGAGAATGATACTTCCTATGGGTTAGGATTCCAATAATTGAAGAAACTATACTGCTTTCAGTGTTAAGGGTGGTGTCTTTTGTGATGAGGAAAATTGGTAAGATTCGTCATATCAAACCCCTGCAATTCGGCAATCATTTGCGAGTATCATGCCGGCGAATGCATCCAGGCCAGAGGAGCTGCCCCAGGTAAGGAGTCCGTCCAGCCAGGCGAGGTCGCATTTTTCGGCTGTCATCAACCCGTCCAATGCGTTGATGAGGCGCTGGTCAGCTTCCCCAAAGATGGCGCATTCGATCAGGTTTGAGCTGAGATAAGTCGTCTGGTGTTTTGCCAATTCTGCAATGGTTCGTCCCAGGGGGCATACGGAATCCGCCAGGGATAAATGAGCTCTCCAACGTTGCAGGGTGAGGAAGAAACCGAGCAGAAAATCATCCCCGGAGGGGGTCAGACCACTGCCCTGGCCGAGGAATGTGGCCAGAAGGCTGGCCATGGAGTTGGTGTCGGATGCATGCAAACCGGCGATTAATCGGTGCAGCTTTTCAGTAAATTGTCCGCCTGTTGAAGAAGGGAGCGAGGACATCGCTAACATGGGCAGCAAATCCGGCAGGATACCGGCTAGATTGTTTCCTGGCTTGCGCTGCTGGATGGTGCGAATGGCTTCGGCAATTGTAGCCTGGCGGGAGACGAGTGGCTGAATGGGATTGAGAGTGGCAGGTGTCTGCCAGTGGGGAATATTTTGCAGGGAAAGCTGAACCGAATTGGAAAAATGGAGAATGCCATGACGCAAGGCGATGGTTTGCGCGGCGGCCTGCTTGATGGGGGTAATGACGCCAGATGGAAGATTGATGGTCAGCGGACCGTGAGCCGTCTCTTCGCTGATGAAAACTGTCCAAACGGGTGGGTCAGCAGTCTGAAGAAAGCACCCGCGCGAGGTCTGGCCGATGAGTTTGAGATCTTGATCACCAGCAAGCTGTTGAGCGATGCAGTTCCCCACACATAAGGCATGGAACATGATTATTCGTCTTGTGCAGCCTGATTCAACCAGATTTCAGGGGACATCAGGTAGTTGTTCATTTGCTGCAATGGGATAGAGATGCGGTGTTCATTGTCAAAAACAATGAAATCTGCCGCACAGTAATAGAGGTTCATCCAGCGTTCAATGGCTTCCTTGACCTGCTCAGTTTCTCTGGCTTCATTTTTTTGCTTTTCGATGAACCTGGCAACAATCCTTTTACGGGTGAAGAGGTAGGCGGTGCTCACAGCGAGGATGATGAGCAGTGCAGGAACGAAGACTTCCCGCTGTTGAGTGAAAATCTGGTAGAGCATGAAGATGCTTAATAAGAAAGTAGCAAACATGATGAAATCTGGAGAGAGACTGCGGAAGATGCGCTGTTTGCTGCTGGAAGGGGGGGCAAATTTGCTGACCAGGGTGCGTTTGGTTGTCTGATCGACGAATCGTCGACCGAACTTTTGGCTGGGATGACCGAAAACGAGGTCAAAGGCGTTATCCTGTGGGGGTTTGCTGGATTTGATACTTTCGAGGCCGGACAGGTAGATCTCGCTGACTCTGTAGACCTCTTTGCTTGTGTTGCATTGCGGGCAGATGGTATCCAGTTTCTTCATGGGTGTCCTTCATCAGTATAATAATTTCTGTCAATATGCAAAACGTTTAAATGTTCACCGGTTTTTCTCACCGCCGCGAGAAGCCGTGAGGGCGCAATACATGCCTGAATCTTCTGAAGCAATCCGGAGATGAGTTATTTGCGGATGCCCATACCGAAAACAAAAATACCGGTTGAAGCGAAGATCCACCAGTTTTGTTCCAGCCATGTGCCAAAGATGCCAGTGGCTTTCATGATGGCGGCAAGAATGATAAGGGCAGCGCCAATGCCGATCAGCAGCCAGTTGAAATTGAATTTGAGAGAAGCATAATTCTGATGCGCGGATTTTTTACCATCATTTTTTGCACGATTATAGCGATCTGCTTTTCCCCATTGGATGATGATCAATCGCAAATAGAAAAGTAGGACCATAGCAATGACGATGATCATACCAGTATCCAGTTTCATTTGATAACTCCTCAATAATTCATGGCTTATGATATCATGAAATGCGTCTTCTGATGCACAGTGAAAGTAAGTGTATCATTTTAAATTACAAATTATAAATTTCCTATTTTTAAGAATGAGAGCAGGTATCCAGGTTGTCCTGGTTTACTTCTCTTACAAGGAAATCAACAAAGGTGTATTTTTCATAATGCCGCTATTGCACAAGTCAAAAGTCTTGGAATATATTTGATTTTTTGTTTGACAAACCTAAATAATGGCTTTATGATTAATCCATTCTAGTTGTAGGAAAAATTAAAAGATAAGACTTCATTGAGCGACAAGCATTGGCACTCTTTCACTAAAGGAAAGAATTTAAATTATGCTTCCTTCAACGTTCATACAGGGGGATGTAATTTGAAAACGATGTCGCGGTTCCATTCTTGTATAAGTGGTCCAGGGCATTATCAAAATAAACTTGCTTACTTTGTCTATTCCGGACAATATTTTTTAGTTGTGTTGAGGCTGACCTTTCAGAGAAATTTTCTGAGGTCAGTTTTTATATTTTTTCCTTAGGAAGGAGGCTTATTTGCAAAAATACCCAAGATCGTTTTGCATTAATTTCTTGTTTTCATGTCCGCATGTAATCACTAATTTATGTAATAATCAGGAGCCAATAAAATGAAAAAATCTAAAGCGATAAAATCGCCAGATGAAGTAATTGGGTACCTTCCGCAAGATGTCCCGCCCGTTGGCGCAATGCTAAGCCTCGGCTTCCAGCAAGTGCTGACCATGTTCCCGGCCACCGTTCTCGTTGCCATTTTGACCAAGTTTGATGTTGGCGTTACCCTGCTTGCCAGCGGTATCGGCACCATCATTGCTTTGTTGGTCAGCGGTCGCCGGATTCCCATGTACTACGGTTCCAGCTTCAGTTACATCGCTGTTGTGGCCTCAGTCATGTCTATTTATGACCCGGCTTGCTTCGGCAATGCCGCCACGACCTACTGCCCGGACGGTGTCCGCATCGTGCAGGTGGGTATTATGGGTACTGGTGTGCTCAACATTCTCGTGGGATTGTTGATCATGCGTATCGGTAAGGAGGCACTTGACAAATTTCTCCCACCCGTTATCACTGGTTCCATCGCGATCACGATTGGTATTGCCCTGGCAGGCGCTGCACTTGATATGGCCTCCGCGAACTGGGCAGTGGCTTTGATCACCCTTGTTGCTACAGTAGTCTTCTCAGTCTACTTGCAGGGTAAGGGTTTGATTGGCATGCTTCCTATTTTGCTGGGCGCTGTATTTGGTTATATTGTGGCTGCGTTCTTTGGGCTGGCTGATCTCAGTGGTGTTGTTGCCGCTCAGTGGGTGCGCGTTCCCAATATCACTTTGCCAGCATTTGGCAACCCCGCTGCATGGGGTACGGTGTTGAGCATAGCGTTGATCGCTATCGCTACCATTCCCGAATCTACTGCTCATCTGTACCAGATGAGTCTGTACATTGATGCGCTTGCCAAGCAAATAGGCCGTGAACCGATTGAGATCAAGAAACTGATCGGTTTGAACCTGGTTGCAGATGGTACGGATGATATGATTGTCGGGTTCATGGGAGGCTGTTCAGGCACGAACTATGGCGAGAACAACTCGCTGATGGCTATCACGCGCAACTACTCTGTCTCTGTGTTGATGACAGCCGGCGGCATCGCCATTTTGCTGGGCTTTATTGGGAAATTGGCTGCTTTGGTGAACTCGATCCCGTTGGCAGTGACCGGCGGCCTGTCGATTTACCTGTTTGGCGTAATTGGAATGCAGGGGGTGGCTTTGATCATGTCCGAGAAGGTCAACCTGTTTGATCCCCGCCAACTGGCAATTGGTTCGGCCATCCTAGTTACAGGCATCGGCGGCAGCATGGCCTTGCCCAATGGTATGTTCCCCTTCCCGATTCCTGCTGTCTTCCCCGATGGCATCCCGGCCATTGTGTTTGCAGCCATCGTTGGTATTGTACTGAATTCGATCTTCCTGATTTTGCCGCCCGCGAAATTTGGTGTTGGTGAACGGGAAAACCTCAACACGTAATTTGGTTAATGCATTTGGTAATCTGATTGAATGGAGAATGAATGTTATACCGGCGGCAAGCCCGCCGGTATAACACCTACAAAAGGAAAAAAACTATGTTGAATCCGCATCCAGGACTTCCAGAATTCACCTATGTAAAACTTGCTTCATTGGATGAAGCCTGTGGCTTCCTGGTAGAACATGCTGGCGAGGCGCGGCTCATCTCGGGTGGCACTGATTTGTTGGTGCGCATGCGGGATAAAGCTTTCAAACCGGCGTATGTTGTTGATATCAAGGGTTTGGAAGGCACTGATGTGCTGGCATTTGACCCGAGCAGCGGGTTGAAGATTGGTGCAGCAGTTCCCATGAACCGGGTAGTGGCTCATCCAGATGTTCAAAAGCATTACCCGCTTCTTGCACAGGCTGCGAAAAGCGTAGCCAGTTATCAATTAAGAAATCGCGCCACAATTGTGGGAAACATCTGTAATGCTTCCCCGGCTGGTGATACACTGGGAGCCTGCCTTTTGCTTGGCGGCCGCCTCAATATATATGGTAAGGACGGCGAGCGTTTTGAAGACCTTGTCACCTTCTTCAAAGGACCGGGCAAGACCAGTTTGCAGCCTGGTGAAATTGTTACATCCATCAACTTCCCGCTGCCGGAAAAAGGCGCAACGGGAACGTATCTCAAGCTAGGCCGCAATAAATTGAGCGACCTGGCGATCGTCGGGGTAACCGTGTATGGATTCCCGGACAAGATGACAGAATCGGGGTTCCGTATCAAAGTGGCTTTAGCTTCTGTAGCGGCAACACCGTTAATGCCGCCAGTTGTTGAGACTGTATTATCGGAAAATGAAATAACGGAAGACACGATCCAGGAAGCTGCTAATGCGAGCATGGATGCGTGCTTTCCAATCGATGACGTGAGAGGGAGTGCTAGATACCGTAAGGAAATGGTGCGAAACCTTACCCGCAACGCTATTACCGAAGTGTGGGGTCAGCTGCAAAGCAGAACGGAAAACGGATTGGAGGCAAATCGATGATATCGTATCATCAAATTACCCTGAAAGTGAATGGAGAAACTGAAGTGGTTAATGTTCCTGCCAACATGACTTTGCTGGTCATGCTGCGCGAGGAAATGGGATTAACCGGCGTGAAGAATGGCTGCGCAGCAGGTGAGTGTGGCGCTTGTACTGTTTTGATGAATGGTGAGCCGGTGAACAGCTGTATGGTGCTGGCTGCTGAATGTGATGGGGCTGAAGTAATAACGGTAGAAGGGCTGTCGCATAATGGACAGTTGATCAAGCTGCAGGAAATGTTGATTGCTAAAGGCGGCGTTCAGTGCGGTTTTTGTACACCAGGTATGTTGATTTCGGCTTTTGCACTGCTGAAAAGAAACCCCGATCCCTCTGAAAATGAAATTCGTGAAGCCCTGGTCGGAAATCTATGTCGATGTACCGGGTATGTGCGCATTATAGACGCAGTCAAGGCCTCTGTCGAGAAATAAAAAAAATATAAAAGTAGTAAATGCTTTGAATGGAATCATCTGGGAATGAGAATTATCAAAGGAGAGACAAATGGCAGTCACAGATAAAATGCCAGAATTGATCGGAAAAAGCCCGTTGCGCGTTGATGTTCATGGGAAGGTTACTGGTGCGGCGATCTACACAGATGATATTCAGTTTGGAAAAAACCTGCTGTATGCCCGTGTGAAGCGCAGCCCGCACCCTCATGCCTTGATCAAGAAGATTGATACCAGCAAGGCAGAAGCTTTGCCGGGTGTGAAAGTGATTGTTACCGGTAAGGATTATCCCCAGCGTATCGGCTTGTATTTGAAGGACAAGAATATTTTCGCGACAGATCGTGTTCGCTTTGTTGGCGAAGCTGTAGCCGGCGTCGCAGCTGTGAACGAGGAGATCGCCGAGAAAGCTTGTGAATTGATTGAAGTTGAATACGAACTTCTGGAACCGGTTTTTGATTCAATTTATGGCGCAAGTCCGGACGCGCCGTTGATCCACCCTGATATGGGTGATTATGAAGTGGCGAATTTTATTTTCCCCAAACCGGGAACGAATATTTCCAACCATTTTAAGGCACGCAAAGGGGATGTGGATCGCGCATGGAAAGACTGTGCTGCGATAGTTGAAAAATCTTTCCATATTCCGCAGGTGCAGCATGTGCCCATTGAACCCCATATTGCCATCGCCAAAACTGATGACAACGGACGGGTTACTTTGTGGGCTTCATCGCAATCCCCATTTGCGCAGCGCAACCTGATCGCGAAGACACTTGGTATTTCGGAATCCGATATGCGCGTGATTGCCCCGTATGTTGGCGGCGGTTTTGGCTGTAAGGCTGGTGTGACCATGGAAGCAATGCCGGTTGCCATTGCCCTTAAGGCAAAGGGGCATCCAGTCAAGATGCGCTTCACCCGTGAAGAAGAATTTTATACCAATTTTGTTCGTCAGGGGTTGAAGATCAAGCTCAAAGTGGGCTGTGATAAAGATGGCAACATGCTGGCAATGGAAAACACAATGTATTGGGACGGCGGCGCTTCTACCGAGTATGGTGTGAATATTACACGTGCTGGCGGATACAGCTCCACTGGCCCCTTTGATATTCCCAATGTTAAGACAGACAGCTTTTGCGTTTACACCAACCACCCGATTGGCGGTGCCTATCGAGGCTTTGGCATGTCCGAGCTGCATACCGGTATTGGCCAGGTGATGGATGAGCTGGCCGAAAAGATCGGCATGGACAAGGTGGAATTTTTGAAAAGGAATTCTATTCAGGGTGGTGATATCAACGTAACCGGAATGAAGATGCACCCCATTGGTTTGCAGGAGTGTATTGACAAGGTTGCCAAAGGCATCAATTGGGGTGTGAAGGAAAAAGCCAGTTCTGACAATAAATTGCGTGGTAAAGGTATTGCCATATCCTGGAAGGCACCGGCCATGCCCCCCAATGCCGGTTCAAGCGCCTTTATAGAGATGAATGAAGATGGTACAGCGACGGTCAATGTGGGCGGACAGGAAATTGGGCAGGGTGCTTTCACCGTAGCCGCCCAGATTGCAGCTGCTACGATTGGGCTTCCGATGGAAGATATCCGCATTGCCGGACCGTTGGATACGCAATACAGCCCTTATGAATGGCAAACTGTCGCCAGCCGGCTGACCTGGAGTATGGGGAATGCAGTGAGGTTTGCAGCAGCAGATGCTCGCCGGCAAATCCTGGAAATGGTAGCGGAAGCCTGGGATGAGGATGTGGACGACCTGGACATCATCAATGGTATCGTTGTTTCCTATAGATCCGAAAAGGAAATGTCACTGAAGAATATTGCGGTCTATGGCATTCCGAAAGAGGATGACCAGGGCTGGATTGGTGGACCGGTGGTGGGACAGGGCAGTTTTATGCCCTCTTATGTCACCGGCCTGGATCCCGAAACAGGGCAGGGACCACGCGCTGTTGTCCATTATACAACCGGTGCCCAGGGCTTTGATATTGAAATTGACAAGGATACTGGCAAGATTGAGATCCTCAAAGCGGTCACAGCTTTCGATGTAGGACGTGCGCTGAATCCCGAATTGGTAAAAGCCCAAATGGAAGGCGGTATGATGCAGGGTATCAGCTCAGCCATCTTTGAAGAGATAATCCTTGAAGAAGGTGTGATGCAGAATCCGAGCTTTGTGGATTACCGTATTGCCACCACTGTGGATGTCCCCAGGGTAATGGAGACATATTTTGTAGAAGTGCCGCAGGATGATGGCCCCTTCGGGGCTCGCGGCATTGGCGAACACCCGATGACCCCTACCATTGCAGCTTTGGGAAATGCGATCTACGATGCAACCGGAATACGATTGGAAGGTCCTCCCTTCCTACCAGAGAAAGTTTATCTGGCAATGAAGGATGCCGGTATTCTGGATTGATCGTAGCGTATTTTTTCAGGGTGATAAAGGAGGCAAAGTTTGTCTGTAAAAGTCCTAATCAAAACCAGTGAATATCATGACTCGGTCAGCTTGATGCTGGTCGCGCGGGAGCTTACTGAATTTCCGGGAGTGGAAGATGCTTCTGTTGTGATGGGCACAGAGGCCAATAAATCCCTGCTGGAACAGGCAGGTTTGCTCACACCAGAAGCAGATGCGACCACGCCCAATGACCTGATCATTGCGGTCAAAGCAGATAATGTTGTGGCTGAGAAAGCACTGGAAGAAGCAGAAAAAATCCTCTCAAAGAAGAGTACTGTAGGAGGCGAAGGCGCAGAATTTCTTGCCAAATCGGTACGCGGTGCTGTCCGCTCTCATCCTGAAGCCAATATGGCGATTATTTCGGTGGCAGGACGGTATGCGGCAGAAGAAGCATGGGAAGCGTTGTTCCAGGGTCTGCATGTGCTGCTGTTCAGCGACAATGTCTCGTTGGAAGATGAGATCGCCTTGAAGAAATTCGCTGCTGAGCATGGTTTGTTGCTGATGGGCCCTGGCGCAGGTACGGCGATCATCAACGGCGTAGCGTTGGGCTTTGCCAATGTGGTTCCAGCAGGCTCGGTGGGCATCGTTTCGGCGGCTGGTACCGGTCTACAAGAGGTGAGCACACTGCTGGCCAAGAATGGCATCGGCATCACTCAGGGTATCGGCACGGGCGGGCGCGATTTAAAAGCATCGGTGGGCGGCATCATGATGCTGGCCGGTTTACAAGCTCTCCAGGAAGACGAAAATACCCACTACATTGTACTGATTGGTAAGCCGCCGGCACCATCCGTGACACAACTCGTTGTGGATCAGGTTGCAAAAGGCAGTAAGCCAACGGTGATGTGTTTCATGGGTGGCGATGTGACCGTGGCTGACGGTGTGAAGAACGCCATGGCTGTGCGTACGCTGCAGGAAGGCGGTCTACTGGGCGCTAAACTGGCTGGTGCTGATCTACCGGATATTGATGCATTGATTGCCGGAGAAACAGCTGATTTGAAGGTTCAGGCTGATGAACTGGCAACCACCTTGAGCGATGGGCAGCGCTATCTGCGCGGTTTGTTCTCTGGCGGCACGCTGTGTTACGAGTCCCAGGTCATCTGGGAAGAGCTGATGTCTGAGCCGGTACTATCCAATGCTCCACTGAACAAGGCCAAAACGATGGAGGATTCAACGCGCAGTGAAGGTCATTGCACGGTCGATCTCGGTGAAGAAGAATTTACTGTAGGCCGTCCGCATCCGATGATCGATAATGATCTGCGTATTCGGCGCATTTATCAGGAAGCGGCCGATCCCGAGGTGGCTGTGATCATGATGGATGTGGTCATTGGCTATGGCGCGCACATGGATCCGGCCTCTGAATTGGGGCTTGCGGTCCAGGAGGCAAAAGCCAAAGCGAAAGCCGAGGGCCGAGAAGTGATCGTGATTGCTTCAGTGACCGGCACGGAACTGGACCCACAAGGTTTGACACGCCAGGCAAAAGCGCTGGAGAGATACGGCTTGATCGTATGTCCCAGCAATGCAGCAGCGTCGCGGCTGGCCGGGATGATCGTCGAAAAGAAGGCGGTGTAACCATGAAAAAAGGCAAAATTAACGACGTTTTTGGAAAACCGCTGGCAGTGGTTAATGTTGGACTGGAAAGTATGGCCCAGGCTGTCAAAGACCAGGGTGTTCCCACGTTTCAGTTAGATTGGCAGCCACCTAAGGAAGGTGTGAAGCATTTACGGATCACCAAGTCGGGAATCAATATTGACGAAGCCAACGAAGAAGTTGTGAAGCGCATCAAGCAGGCACGACCCACCCTGGTGGATATGGGTGTGGCGAAGAATGTCATTCCCGGGATGCATGATCGGATGATCCTGCATGCTGGCCCGCCGATCACCTGGGAGCGTATGTGCGGCCCGATGAAGGGTGCCGTGATGGGCGCACTGGTATATGAAGGCATTGCCGGAAACGAAGAAGCGGCAGAAAAAATGGCTGCTGGCGGCGAAATTGAGTTCTCTCCCTGCCATCATCATCAAACGGTAGGCCCAATGGCGGGCATTGTTTCGCCCAGTATGCCGGTATTTATCGTTGAGAATAAGACGTACGGCAACAAGGCATACTGCACGCAGAATGAAGGCCTCGGCAAGGTGCTGCGCTATGGCGGCATGGGGCCAGATGTATATGAACGGTTGAAGTGGATGGAAGATGTGCTTTACCCTGTCTTGAAGCGGGCGCTGCAATCGATGCCTGAAGGGATTGACTTGAAGGCGTTGATCGCCCAGGCATTGCATATGGGAGATGAAGGCCACAACCGCAACCGGGCAGGTACTTCCCTGTTCTTACGGGCGATTGGCCCTGCACTGGCGCGTACTAATCAAGACAATGAAGTCTTAGCAAAGGTGATAGAGTTTATTGACAAAAATGATCATTTCTTCCTGAATCTATCCATGCCTGCTGGCAAGGCAGCCCTGGAACCGGCTGAAGGCGTGGAAGGTTCCAGCATTTTGACAGTGATGGCACGCAATGGCACGGATTTCGGCATTCGCCTGTCCAGTATGCCGGATCGCTGGTTTATTGCGCCAGCCGGTGAAGTGGAAGGTTTGTATTTCCCGGGATTCTCGGCAGCCGATGCTAACCTGGATATTGGCGACAGCACGGTCACTGAAACAGCTGGGTATGGCGGTTTTGCCATGGCAGCTGCACCTGCGATCACCCAGTTCGTGGGCGGTACGCCGGATATGGCAGTGAGCGCCACGCTGGAAATGTATGAGATCAATTTCTCGGAGCATGAGGGCTTTACCATTCCAGTGCTCAACTACCGCGGTACCCCGTTGGGTATTGACGTGCGTAGAGTAATGGAAACAGGAATTCTGCCGAAATTAAATACCGGCATTTCCCACAAAGACCCAGGCGTTGGTGGTATTGGGGCAGGCATTTTGCGTGCCCCTGAAAAATGCTTTGCGGATGCTTTTGAAGCATTTCAGAAAAAGTATTTCTAAAACTAAACTGATTTTTAAAAACCTTTTAAGGAGAAAGCTATGAAATTTATTGATTTGACTATACCTCTCGGTATCGGCACCCCCCCCTGGCCCACCTATGAACCTCTGCAGGTGAAGTATTTCAAGCGCTTAGCCCCCAATGGCGCCAATGGTCAAATTGTGACTCACTCAAACCATTTGGGTACCCATTTGGATGGCCAATGCCATTTCTACACTCCTGGTGTGGACATTGCTTCCCTGTCAATGGATTACTTGGTGCATAAAGCGGCAATCGTTGACTTGAGTGATGCGGCTGGTGATTATGATGTGTATACTAGCAAAATGGTCACAGACCGCGTTGAGGTAAAAGAAGGAGACATCCTCATTATTCACACCGGTTATCACCATTTTGGCTGGGATCACCCAACAGGCGATGAAGTGCGCTACATGGTACAGCACCCCGGTCCCGACCGCGAATTTGCGGAATGGGCCAAGAAAATGAAACTGCGCTGGATTGGCGTGGACTGCGGTTCTGCCGACCATCCTATGAATACCATTATCCGCGACTGGATGCCCCGCCAGGCCAAGCAGGCTGAATTTGTCTTCGAAAAGAAATTTGGCAAGAAGTTGAAACAGTTCTTTGATGACAGCAAGTACCAGTTGATGCACCTGGAAATGTTCCCTGATCCCTGGGTCATTCTGCACGCAGAATGCCTCGGCGGCGACATTGACCTCGTTCTTAACCGCCGTTTGACGGTAGGCTTCTTCCCGTGGCGTTTTGTTGATGGCGAAGCCAGTATTGGACGTTGTGTTGCCATGGTGGAAGATGATGAGTACGAAGAATTGTTGAAGAGGAAAGAATCAATGCCCAAAACTCGCTTTGGTGATTGCTACAATCCGGAGCATGTTGAGAGCTTGAATAAACTCAGCAAAGAAAACATGGCTGGGTATTAATACGGAGTGAAATAGTTGCTAATCAGAATAACCAATAAAGGAGAAAAAATATGGCAGTAGATGTAGAACTTGAAGCAGTCTTACGTCCGATTCAATATCCAATGCCGCCCTATCCGCCAAAAGTCATCACCCTGGCGAACGGTAAAAAAATGGTGGTTCGCCAGGCAAAGCGAGAGGATGTACCCGCCATTCTGAAAACAGTTCACCCCTGTTTGTTTATCGAACGGGATTATTATGACGTTGTCAGTGCGAGGCTTTACGGTGAATTACTGGCATATTACCGATATCGGGTAAAGAGTGCCTATTGTCTGGTGGGACAGGTAGACGGCTATCTGGTCGGTATTGTCAATGGCCGGATGGAGACTGAGAAAGTGGGCATCAGTTATCATACCCTGGCAATTGACCGTGGGTTGCGCATTGGCTCGCACCTGTTTGCCGCCAAGATGGAATATCACATTGAGTATTTGGGGCAAGAAGAGGTCTTGATCGTGGCTGAAAGCCCAATCGGATTCCGGCGCTGGATGATTGAATATCCACTTGAAAAAACCAAGATCTCACACGAATTGGGCGGAGTCGAATCGTATCGCCTGACGCGAGATCTCTATTTTGCTGCCAAACCCCGCCTGGTCGTGGGTGATCGCCCAGTTCCGAAAGACTTGCTCGATCAGGCCAAAAAAGAGATTTTACATGCTGACGAGAAAGCCATTCGTGAGCGTATTGCAGGTTTGAAAGGTAGGTGAAAAGATGAGAGATGTTGCAATCATTGGGGTTGGCATGATCCCTTTCGGTCGACGCGACGAAGACAGTTTATTGGACATGCTTGCCTATGCATCACTTAATGCCCTTGATGATGCTGGTATGGGAGACAAAACTGTCGACGCCGTTTATGTTGGGAATATGGGCGCTGGTATCATCCAGCACCAGACATCTATTGCCAGTTCGCTGGTGGACCGGCTCAGCCTGCTGCCTGCTGCCGCTGATGTTGTCGAAAACGGGCCAGCATCTGGCGGATCGGCAGTGAAAAATGGCCTCCTGGCTGTAGCTTCCGGTTATTACGATTACGTGCTGGTTGCAGGTGGCGAGAAAATGCGCGAAATCACAGGCTGGAGAGCCACTGATTTCGTTGCCACCATGACCCACCCAGAGGTTGAATATCCATACGGCATCACCCTGCCCGGCATGGCAGGCATGTTCACGCAGTTGTACATGGAGAAATATGGCGTAACACGGGAACACCTCCTCGCTGTCGCAATGAAGAACCAGGAGATGGGCGCGTTGAACCCTTATGCTCACGTTGAGATGTTATTAGATCGTGAGGGAATTTTTGACAGCCCGCATGCCGTTGTTAACAATCCCGTTGCGGCTACACCGCTGCATCTTTACGATCTTTGCCCGGTTAGTGATGGAGCGGCAGCGGTCATTCTCTGTCCGCTGGATATGGCTAAAAAACTGCAAAATAAACCGCCTGTTTTAATTGCTGGTTTTGGGCAAGCCACTGATACCCACACCCTCCAGGAGCGCGATGACCCGACTGATCTAAAAGCGGTCACTTTGGCTGCGCAACAGGCATTTGATATGGCCAAGCTCAAACCGAAAGACATTGATGTCGCCGAATTGCATGATGCCTTTACAATCCTGGAAATTGCAGAGAGTGAACATATCGGCTTCTTTAAAAAAGGTGAGGGCGGAAAA
Organism: Anaerolineaceae bacterium; assembly: GCA_016841525.1. GTDB lineage: Bacteria > Chloroflexota > Anaerolineae > Anaerolineales > Anaerolineaceae > Brevifilum. The sequence goes on along the minus strand of JAENYZ010000001.1, from coordinate 748,606 downwards.
GCAGCTGCTGCCGGCAAAACCCGCCTTGGGGGGCAACTCCCGATCAATGTCTCTGGCGGCTTGAAGTCGCGAGGCCATCCAGTCGGCGCGACCGGCGTTGCTCAAATAGTGGATATCACCTTTCAACTGAGGCATGAGTTACCAAAAGACCGCCAAGTAAAGAACGCGAAACATGGTTTCACCATAAACTTTGGCGGGTTCGGAAACAACGTCGTTTCCTTCGTACTGAAGAGGACAGAGCCATGAAAAATGAAATAGCCATTACAGCATTCAAATGTAAGAAGTGCGGCCGGATTCATTACCCTTTCCATGATCGCTGCCTGGAATGTAAAAACCGAGAGTTTGAGAAGATCAAACCCCAGGGAAACGCCAAGCTCCTAACCTACACATCCATCTATAACCTGCCGTGGGGTTTTGACCAGCGATTCTTGATCATTGGCGTAGCCGAGTTTGAGAATAAGATCAAGGCTATGGGACAGATAAAGGCCGATTCAATTGATGAGCTTAAGTTGGGTATGGAGGTACGTCCAAGCTGGGAATCAGTCAGAGTGCAAGCTGGAGAAGATGTTTTTGGCCTGAAATTTGAACCGATAGGCTAGGCAACAACACGAAAGAAGGTTTTAGAAATTCCTATCGGTATGAATCAGTCAAAAAAATATTAACCATAGTGCATTACAATCATTAACACAATCCGGGAGAAGCCCCCGGATTGTGTATTTTAAAGCGCTACTGTACTGGACTACACCCCTGGCCGTGCGGCTACTACGGCGACCCGGGCAGACCCTGCACCTGCTCCTCATCATCGGTCACCCGCTACCAGAAACGCATCTCTGGTCCATTAATGGATAGGATCGACATCCACATGCAGGTACCCCGGGTGGAATACCAGAAGCTGCGGGATATGCGGCCGGGCGAGACATCAGCTGAGGTGCGTCAACGGGTGTAAGCTGCTCGGGAACATCAACGAAAGCGTTTTGAGGGTACCGATATTGCTAGTAACGCGGATATGAGGCCAGCACAAATTCGGAAGTACTGCGCGTTGGATGAGCCCTGCCAGGCGCTGATGAAGACGGCCATGCGCCAGCTGCAGCTGACCGCGCGAGCCTATCACCGGGTGCTGAAGTTGAGCCGCACGATTGTAGATTTAGCAGGGTCGGAAGCGATCACCCAGGCTCACCTGGCGGAAGCGCTGTAGTACCGGCTGAAGCTGATTTTGATGTAAGTTTGATGGAAACCTAGCTATTAAACCCCTCGCAAGGCCAGGCCTCTCTCCGCTTCTCTCCAGGGGTAATATAGACCGGCGAGAACTGAGGATTACTTATTCTCAAAAGACTAATTTGAAAAGTATGCTACTACTTTGTTATAAACATAAAGATTGATTATGCAGTTATTGTGGGTGCCCCGTAAACTCAAAATACAGGGAGATGTTTCGGATTGAAGTTGTCTGAATTATAATCTACCAAATCAGGATAATGAATTGTTGTATAATTATTATTAAATTTTAAGAATTTGATTAAGGTGATAATATGAGAATTAAAGATCTGGGTGCACCGATATATGGTACGGGAAATTTGTTCAAATGGGGTGAAGATCAAATTCTGAAGGTGTACGGTTCAGAGTTTCCAAGAGAATTTGTAGTGCAATTAGGAGAAAAAGAGAAGAGTTTTTATAATGCCGGTTTGCCTGTTCCTAAAATAGGTAAACTTTTAGAAATTGAAGATAGTTTAGGGCAAGTCTATGAGAGAATCGAAGGAAAGTCTCTGCTAGATGAACTGATATCACTAACTGAGAATGATGAACCGCGTGTCAATGAATTAGCAACAATATTTGCAGAAGTTCATTTTCAGATCCATTCTTGTACAACTGTTGAAGTGCAGATGCAACACCAGAGAGATTTTTTTCCTGACCTCCTTGAGAGAATTGATTCTCTATCAGATGAACTCAAGAAAGCACTTGTTAATGAGATCAAAGAAATCTCAGAAGGCAATCAAATTTGTCATGGAGATTTTCATCCGTTAAATGTATTGTTAAGCCCAAAAGGACCAATCGTCATCGACTGGAACAATTCCCATATTGGAAATCCATTGGAAGATATTGCAAGATCGAAGCTGATATTGGTTGGGGCTTCGCGAATGTACCCATCATTGAAAAAGACAGTTGATCGTTTTAGGGAAGTTTATTTAGATCGCTATTTCCAATTGAATCAAAACGGACAAGATCAGATTGATCGATGGTGGCCGATTGTATCAGCAATTAGGCTTCTTGATGATATTCCAGAATTGGAAGATTGGTTATTGGAACAAATTAAATTAGTATAACTTACTGATTGGCAGGTGTTTTTTATCTAAACGGCCTCTACGCTTTGAGTTGAGCCATGTAATTCCTCGTTGCACAAAAGAAAATTAAAATCAAAACAGATATAACCAAAAATCAGGATAATAGCAACCTCAATATATGTTGTTTGAGAATAAAAATTAGGAGACGAACTATATCAGGCAGTTTCCACAAGTCATCTTGCGAATACGAGAAAAGATTTTCTTGTCCCATCTGTTACTTCCTTGTATTTGAAAATCAATTGTCTTTTAGATGAGTAATCAATTGTTCATGTGAAATTTTTATTGTGATGTTGAATTTAAAGTTGAGGAAATTTTAGTCAAAAAATGTCCCAATTAAGAAATCCTTATTTATCGATCGATAATTCATTTGAGGTCATTACAATATATCTTCTTAATTTTAGGGTATTTGCCCTAATATTGAGCTACACGACTGCCCCTGTGGGTACTTTGGGGACCCGGCACCTGTTCATCATCATCGGTGACCAGGTACCAAAAGCGAATTTCGGGACCCCTGATGGACCGGATTGATATTCACATGCAGGTGCCGAGGGTGGAATACCAGAAGCTGCGGGATATGCGACAGGGGGAATCCTCAGCGGAAGTACGGGCAAGAGTGGAGGTAGCCCGGGAACGCCAGCGCATGCGGTTTGAGGGCATGGATATCGCCAGTAATGCAGAAATGCGACCAAGACAAATTCGTAAATACAGTGCACTGGATGACGCTAGCCAGGTGATGATGATAACCGCCATGCGGCAGTTTCAGTTGACGGCCCGGGCCTATCACCGGGTGCTGAAGTTGAGCCAGACATTTGCTATCGTGGCAGGCTTGGAGGCTATCCTAAAGATATTCCTGGCGTAAATGCTGCTGGACCCCTTCAAGTTGGAATTGATGTAAAAGATATTTCCGGAATCCTAAACGAGAGCGAACATTAAACATTAGATATTTATGAAATATTTTGGGAATTCTTCCAATCTTTTAATCCTTTCTTCGATATCGAGGTTAAAAGTAGGATCTGCAGTTGTTTACCAATTGAAGTGATTTCAGTGATGTCGATTAATCAGCCGGGCATTGACTCAGTTAAAGATACGCAACTTATTTATGACTGCTGAAAAAATGAAGATATAAGTTATGTGTAAGGTATTTTGTTGAAATTCCTCTATCAGGAAGGATCAGCCAGAATCTCACAAATTTTTATTTCTAATTTTTCCATTTCTGGAGAGAATCCTCAATTACATTGCTAAATTCCCTTTAATGAGATATTGTTATTATTTTATTCACCTTAAAACAAACATCTTGTTACAATTTTCAGGATAGAAATAAAAATATGCCTTTATTGTGCGGTGGGATTCAAGATGAAGTCATCCTCTTTATAGTTTTTCAAAAAGGAACTTTTTATCCTAAATCTCAAATGAAGTTTGGTTGTCCGTCTACTAAACCCCGCCAGCCGATCCGGTCAAAAATTTGTCTTTGATAATTCTAAGGTGGTAAGGATTTTGAGGTTTAGTTATTTGCTGGTTTAGAAAGTCACACGCAGGAATTTGCCTAACCACAGGAACTTGGATTTGAAAATTGATCACAAAACAAAATAGAAGTTTTGGTTTCATTATTTTTTGTTTACTATGTAATGCAATTTTATTGCTCCTAATTATTATAGCGACATCTTCCTTGCCCCTAAGCATGGGAGAATAAATCAATTTGAGGATGATAAATAATGAAAAAACTGTTGACTACTCTGTTCTTAATTATATTTTTCGCTGGTCCAATTACACTAACATTGGCAGAACCAATGCCTGCCAATCCCTTTGATTCCGAAGTTCTGGACGCCGCTATCACTGCTCAGATGGATAAACACGGACTGCCAGGCGTGGCTGTGGCGGTAATTGAAGGGGATGAGGTTGTGTATCTCAACGGGTATGGCACTGCCGGCAAACGCGGCATGACGCCCCAAACCCAGATGTTCATTGGTTCGCAGAGCAAGTCGTTTACAGCCTTGATTATCGCCCAACTTGCTGAACAGGGCAAAATTAAGTTGAATGCTCCTGTTCAGCAGTTTATTCCTTGGTTTGAGGTCGCAGATCAATCCTATTCAGCCAAAATAACAATAAATCATTTACTCCACCATACCAGTGGATTATCTGAGTCGGGTTACAGCGTGATGTTGAGCGCCAACAGCACCTTAGAAGAGGCGACCCGTTCACTTGCCCAGGCGCATCCAACCGCTCCGCTTGGTAAGGAGTTCCAATATTTCAACCTTGGCTATGATGTTTTGACTTATATCATCGAAAGGGTTACTGGTGAACGCTATGCCGATTATCTCCAAACCAACATTCTGAACCTACTCGGTATGACTCTCACAACTGGAGATCCAGCAACGGCTGCAGACCTGGCAAGAGGTCATACTCGCCTATTTGGGTTTGCCCTACCCATGGCGCAGCAGGTGCGCGATTATGAGATCGGCTCTGGATTTATTGTTTCAACTGTCGAAGATATCGCTAAATATGCCCTGGCAATGAAAAGCGAGGCTAATGGCTTAGTCTCCCCGGAAATGTATCGCTTGATGATGAATCCTGGCTTAGGTGCATATGGCATGGGCTGGCATATTGTTGATAACGGTGCAAAAATCTTTCACGGCGGTGCAAATGAAACTTTTGCCACCCGTGTCAACATTTATCCAAAAGCTGACAGGGCTTTTGTGCTTCTAATCAACGAGGGCCACCAAGTAGATCATTTCATCTCAAGTGATCAGTTGATGAAGACCGTCGAGGCAGTTGTATTGGGTCAGACTCCTCCACCAGTTTCACAGGGTTGGTCGGTGCGCTGGATTGGTTGGGGGATTGGGATCCTGGTGGTCGCTTTGATCCTTTTCCACATTCGCAATTTCTACAACCTTTTCAAAGGATGGCGCCAAAGGGCATCTGAATGGACTCCGAAGAAGAAAACTTGGGATGTAGCAATCAGTTTTATCATCCCTACTATCATTATGATAGTTGTCTTTTCACAGATTAAGGCTTTTTACGGATATCGATTTAACATTCTTACCACCCTGGCTTATTGTCGCCTTGGATTACCTGATATTTTTATCTTGATGCTGGTAGGGACGATCCCAGATTACGTCCAGGGAATCATCAAATTAACCTGGGTCGCGACGGGAAGGACAAAACCTGCATAGGTGATAGCTCACTGACATGATCGAAAGTGAATTTTCTAGCGAGAAAGTTTTTTGGATATTTCCAAATCGAATAGATTTAGATTAATGACAAAATTTCAGAAACTCAATCTAGTTTTATTGGTTGCAAAGTTAGTTTTTAAGCTCCATATCAAATATTTTTATGCTCAAACTTTAATCAAAAATTCGCAATACTGAGGATTCTTTCGAGTTGTAGAAAAGGGTGGTGGCTACCCATGATCATCGAAAGTTGCAAATTTTAGCATTGAAATAACCAATAATATCGTTACTTATTTGGTCTAAGAACGGAAATTCTTTGTAGTGAATGTTCCTTGTCATAAGGCATGTTGTGAACATCATTTTTGGATTTTGAGTGAACTTTTCTATAAGCATTTATTCATCTATGATGATATAATCTCTCTCTTCACCAATAATATTACATTATCTTAAGGATTTTTTATTTTTTTTAAGATAACTTCGTGTTTTTTGTTAACAGTAAGAAGATGATAGTAGATATGAATTTTAAATATTTCGGTCAATATTTCCGAAGCATGAATCCTTAATCCGGATAGTTTTCTTAGTCGAATTATGACCCGAAAGGATAAGCTCAATGAACTCAAAAGTAAACCCCTGGCTTATGCTCTTTTCACGTTCTTTATTTTTTGTTTTGTTCCAGGGTCTGATTGCAATGTTCTTTTTGGTATCAGGTGTTCAATCCCCCTGGCATGAATCCACTCGATGGTGGCCGATCGTGGTATTCCCAGCTAATCTTGTTTCACTCTATTTGCTTTTACGATTGTACAAGGCGGAAAATAAGCATTTCTGGGATACCCTTCGCTTCTCTCGCGAAACCTGGAAGAACGATCTGCTCTGGTTTTTCGGCTTCAGCCTGTTAGCAATGCCTATTGCTGCTATACCGAGGGTGCCTTTAGCTAACGCCATATTTGGAAATGCTGATATTAGCACAAACCTGCTCTTTAGTCCCATACCTACCTGGGCATTTTGGGCAAGTTTCCTCTTTCCTCTCACAATTTGGTTTGCAGAATTACCCACATACTTTGGCTATTGCATGCCAAGAATTGCAGATCAACTTAAAAATACCTGGCTTGCCTGGATTCTTTCCTCCCTATTCCTTGCAGCACAGCATATGTTTCTACCTTTGATCTTCAACGGGGGATATTTACTCTGGCGTTTTGGGATGTTCCTGCCATTTTCCCTCGCCATAGGTCTTACGCTCAAACTTCGCCCGAGGCTTTTGCCCTATGTTGTCATTGGACATGCACTTCTGGATATCAGCACAGTGCTGGTCTATTTGATGATCTAATAATATCGATTATTTATATTTCACGCCATGTGTATAGATCTTGATATCTATAGATTCTCTTGTGATTTAAGAGGTTGATCAGCTAATAATTCCTGGGATTTGCCTTTAACACTGGATTTACCTGGTTTTAGGTTTGAACCAATACCTTCCCTGAAAAAGCTCAAATTTTATGCTGCTTGCCCGGTTGAATAAAAGAATGAGGGCACCTGCATACACCAGCTCATCAGCTAAGATTTCCAGGCTGTGGGTTACCCGCAGCACGTTTGGCATCCAATAGGCTTGCAGCATATTCAACCCGCCGACAAGCAGAAAGAGTGTTAACCCAAGCACCCAGAATAACCGCCGCTCTGAAGCCTGCCATAAAATCAGAACAGGCAGACAGGCAATCAGGAAGAGCAGAGAACGAAAAAATAAAATCGGCAAGATTTGATTCCAAGCCGGCAGCGAGAGGCTCGATAAGCCCTGTTCGTAATACGGGGCCACAATGGGGGCGATCAATCGTCCAAAGGCAAGGTAGATCAGTGGGAAGGCTAGCACCGCAGCCAGGGTGCGCCAAAGCCAACCCGCTAAATTGTAACGGGCAAAGAATTTTTTGGCACTGTCGATAAATCCATCCCCACAAATTTGGGACGGAAAGAGCCAGGTAGCTGCAGCACCGCATAAAAGGCTGGCTGCGCCATACAGCACCACTGTGAACATCGAAACCGAAGCCATTGAGGTGAAGATGGCCCCTTCGATGATGTTATTGACAGCATGGGTAATCCAGACCAAAAAAGAGAGCGTTAGCCATCGGGAAAGGAAGCCCCCCGACAGATTACGGGCAAGGATTGCCAGAACGATCGCTAAAATTAAGCTCACCAGCAGCAGATATTGACCCAACACCATCTGATCAGCGCCAGCAGGCATTGCGGGGGCGGGAAAGCCCGTCATAGTCGCCAGCATTCCTCCCAAAATAGTACCGAGGTAAAACGAAAGCGCACAGATGGGGATTTTCCACAAATACGGAAGTATATTTTTAAGTTTTATTTTGTTCTCCTGGGTAAAAGATAAACCTAATTATACACTCAAAGCTTCCCAGTATGTAATTTATCGTGTTAATCCATACAAAATGTTACTGAAATAGTTCCGTCTGCTCAGATGATAATTTAACTCGAGCTAGTGATGTCCTAAAAAATGATATGACAATCGATGAAAGACAGAATTACGCGAGATATTGGCATGCTTTCAAGATATTACCAAGGTATTAAACTGCATTATAAAAAAGCAATCCAAAATCCACTTTTTATTGGTGCACTATCTCCCTTTAAATTGAACTACACGCTTGCCCTTGCGGCTATTTTGGCGACCCAGAGCGCCTCTACGCCTGCTCATCATTTTCAATTACTCAGTACAAGAAACGCATCTCGGGTCCCCTGATGGACCGGATCGACATCCACATGCAGGTGCCGCGGGTGGAATACCAGAAGCTTCGGGACATGCGCAAGGGGGAATCCTCGGCCGAGGTGCGTCAACGGGTGGAGGCTTCCCGCGAAGGCCAGCGAAAGAGGTTTGAGGGTACCAATATTGCCAGCAATGCTGACATGCGCCCAAGACAAATTCGCAAGTACTGCGCACTGGATGACCCCTGCCAGGCGTTGATGAGGATCGCCATGCGCCAGTTCCAATTCACAGCTCTCGCCTATCACCGGGTGCTGAAGTTGAGCCGCACGATTGCGGATCTGGCGGGGTCAGAGGCGATCACCCAGATTCACCTGGTGGAGGCACTGCAGTACCGACCGAAGCTGAATGTGATGTAGCTATTTCTCCAAACACGCCAATCATAATGTTCCACTAAGCGAAGCGGTGTGGGGGTCGTTCGGGCGTATCAAGGAAACCTCTAGTGACACGCAATCGCAGGTGATGACACCTGCAAGAACAAAGTTTTACACTAAAACATTAGGCTGCGAAAACCGACGCAATCGGTGTGATAGAGCGGGGGTAAGCTGCCACAAGCAATCACCAACTTATATAAATCACTCTTTTGGATACACTCCCCAATACAAATCGTCAAACTGCGAAACGAAATCTTCAGAAAAATAGTCAGCATATTCTTTGTGCCCTTGCAGATAATATCCAAAAAACGCCACCGCAAAATGATTTATGCGACTTATTATTTCTTGTTTCAGTACCATCATGTGCTGCTCATCGATAAAGGAAATTAAAATCCTGTCAGAATTAACGAGGTGTTCATAAATATAACAGGGAGACAACTCATATGAAATCATCTGATCGTTTGTTCCTGCAATAATCAGGGAAGGCAAATTGATTGCAGCCAATCCCTCAGCGCCGTATAACCAGGCAGAATCAGGTGCCATAGGCATAATTGCCAGGATGCGATCATCCGTTGTTGGCTGCCACAATCCCTCGGAAGTCGTCGAGATTTCGGCAGCCATCTGTGAAGAAAATTCATCCCATCTTTCCGATAAATTGCAGAAATATTCTACGGGTGTCAACCTAGGTAGGAAATCAAGGCTAGGAGCCTGAGTACATTGGGAGAGATAATACTCAGGGTTTATTCTAGCTCCGCCAAGAGCCAATGAAAATAAACCACCAGAGGAATATCCCCCTACTCCCACCCGATTGGTGTCCAGAACATCAATCAAACCTTCGGGAGGATTGGAGGTTAACATGTCCAAAACGAAAAGAAAATCAAGTGGCACATCTATCACATAATTATTCCATGGCATTTCATTTGAAAAACCTTGAGGATCTATAATTGCCATGACAAACCCATGTGATGCAAGATGGGATTGGAATAAATACGAACCCGAATCATGATCGGTAAGGATCAATGGAAAGGGTGCACCGCTCAAATCAGGTTCGGCATTTACCGTAACTAACCGTCCCTCATCATCTTTTTTCTTCAATGCTGGATACCAAATGGTGAGTTCTATCTGACGATCACTGCGGCTCCCATCAAAAATTGTGTGTTCCCATTTGCCCACCCAGTAAGGACCAGGCTCTGAGAGCGGGAAAGAAATTGGTTCCTGTGTGCCAAGTGGGATTATTGCAGTTGCTAGCGGTAAAGTGGCAGTAGCTAGCGGTGCATTAGCAGGCTCAATAGTGTATGTTGTCGTTGGTGTATATTTTATCTCTTGAGGGCTACATGCAGATAATGTCAATCCAATTGTCAGGATGATCATAAATACGAATAATTTATTTTTCATATTTCACCTCCCGATAAGGATATGGAGTCTTTTTTCCAAAGGCTTATCCAAAAATATTCAGCCGCCTTACGAGTGCATTCCACACCACCTTGCGACAATTTTAGCTGTATACAGGGTATAGATTTATTATATAACAAGAATATGGCTTATTTCCACCGAAAAAAGCCCGCTTGTATAAGTCTGCTATAGGCTTAGATTGACCGCCCGGCCGTATCATCGGGTAATAAAGTTATGCCGCCCGATCGCGGATCTGGCAGGGTCGGAGGCGATCACCCAGGAACATCTGGCTAAGGAGCTGCAGTATCGTCCCAAATTGGAGCTAATGTAAAGTTAGCGAGTGCATTATTTTCACTGGTCCTTCCCTTACTGGACGATCCGCAATGTGGATACCAGCGAAGTCAAAGTATTTTGTAATTTTGAAAATCACAATCTCGTAAAATAATAATTAATGCGTTGTTGTAGGATCAAATAATACTAAAAGTCGTTTTGCAAAACAATTCGATAGTGCGCCTGGTTTTGTTTAAGCCTTTTAATAGCCTCGTTGACATGTGACATGGGCATCACCTCAATCATTGGTCTTATCGCATGTTTCTGGGCAAACTGGAGCATATCGCGCATATTATTCTGATTGCCAACAAATGAGCCCTCTATGCTCAATTCATGCGCGACCAGGTCAACGGAATCAACATTGATGTCAGGGAACCCTAAAAGGACCACCTTGCCTTTCTTCTTCAGGATTTTTAGCATTCTCTCCCATACAAAGCCGCCATGTGCAGTGACGAACAACAAATCAAATGAAAATTCCATTTTTCCGAGAGCAGCCCTGTCGGAGGAATCTATGAACCAATCGGCACCCAGTGTGAGGGCTTCTTCACACTTGTGAGGGGAAGATGAGATGGCAGTAACTTTGTATCCCATCGCTTTAGCAAAAGTTATAGCAAGATGACCCAGACCGCCAATTCCAATGATACCGATGTTTAGCGAGGGTGATGCGTAAAATTTTTTCAATGCTGTATAGACCGTTATCCCTGCACACATCAACACGGCCGCTACTTCTGACGGGATCTCTGGAGGAAGGGGGTATGCAAACCCATCTTCCACTGTGATCGAGGAAGAAAAGCCGCCATAAGGCGTCCACGAGCCATTTTCAGCCACTTCCATACATAGGTGAACATCTCCCTTAAGACACCATTCACACTGCATGCAAGATCTCCCCTGCCATCCAACACCGACCCGTTCTCCTATCCGACTGGGTGAGACAGCTGACCCGGCCTCTGTAATAATCCCAACGATCTCGTGCCCGGGGACAAACGGGTAGTCAACGATCTGGTAATAATTATCAATTCCCTGGATATCTGTTCCGCATAATCCGCAGTGAGTAATCGCAATGCGTACCTCATTTTGTTTCAAAGGTGGTGCCTTATAGATGAAACGAGTAAGTTGTGCGCCTTTCGTCAAGGCTGCATAACCAATATTCATTGTATTTTCCATATCAAACCATCCATTCGTCATTTGATATTTTCTTAAAATGGGTGTTGAAAGTGATGAAAGTGATGAGGCGAGTCATCTATATTATACAACGCTAAATAAGAAAATTCTTGCTCGGTTTTCAGGAAAAAGTCAGTATTGTATTTTTGATGTTAATTTGCTACATTGAAGATGATAAATAGAATTTCATTGACTTATCAGTGGAATTTTTTTTGAAAGGAGGAAATATAGGGAAAAAGAATAATAACAACCTGTTTATGAGCCATCGGTAATTTCATTTTCCAAGCTCAATTTTCATAAATCGAATTATTTCGAAAGGAAATCAAAATGAAAATTAAGGCTGCATTTATTGCCGGTGCAATATTTGCGATCATTTTTGGGATTTGGTTGGCATTCCTCCCCAATACATTGCCAGGAATCTTTAACATAACATTGAACGAAGATGGCATTCTTATCGCCAGGATTTTTGGTGCATCGTTGATTGGTTGGGCTGTCATTTTTTGGCAAGTCAGACAGGATATGCCTTCAGAAGCACGACGCAACGTCATTCTTGGTGAAACGGTCCATTCCGGGATTGCGTCAATTTTTTGGATCATCGCACTTTTCCAGGGAATGGGAAATTGGATGATGTGGATCCCATTCCTCGGTCACTTGGGACTGGCCATTTGGTTTGGATACCTTTACTTCCAAGGTGCAAAATAAAGATTTGATAATTACACTACAATTATGTAGTTAGTTATATTCCGAATAAACAAAATCAAGGGTTATGTTTTGTATTGCCTGAAAAAGGAGGGATTGAATCTTAATTTGGGAAGAAGAACAAATTAAATTAAGGTGTCTCAGCGCACAACTCATTTATTAATAATGTAAAAATTTTCTGATGCCCACGGGTGTAGGGTTTCCCACAGGTGAGGACACCTAAGAGAATTGCGCTTCGGATATTGCTAGCAACGCCGACATGCACCCAAGGCAAGTTCGCAAGTACTGCGCCCTGGATGATCCCTGTCACGCACTGATGAAAACCGCCATGCGACAGCTTCAGTTGACAGCCCGGGCCTATCACTGGGTGCTGAAATTGAGCCGTACGATTGCAGATTTAGCGGGCTCCGAAGCAATCACCCAGGTGCACCTGGCGGAGGCACTGCAGTACCGACCGAAGCTGGAGCTGATGTGAGTTGACAGAACATGACCACTCGTTGGCATCTTCACTAGTGAGAACAAAGCCCTTTCGGCTAATTCTTTGCTTGATCTGAACCCTCTCCGCTTCGTTTTTGGGGAAATATAGATTGGTGATAAATGTGAAGATTCACAACTCACCATTTTTCCCAATGGTTGTGATTAAGCAATAAGCCTAGTCTTGAGTTTTCTTCTCAAATCCAGGCTTATTCTATTCAGATTCCTTTCGCTCTATTGCGATCAACTCCAGGCCTAGATCTCGCAGTCGATTGATAATCCCATACAGAGCTGACTGATCTGGAACACTACATGACAGGATAGTGTTCTCGCCCTCGATCGTTGTTGATAGACCATCCAGAAAATCTTGCCAGCTCATATCCAGTACACCCCGGACAGTTATTTCGTATAAGATCTGCTGATTGGACATATAATCGGCCTTCTGGTCCAAACTGAGGATTCCACAGTTTGGATTCTCCCGAGAGAATAACCATCAAACAGCAGACTGTTTCCAAACACCTCGAATAATTAGGATCAACCCCAGCAAGCCAAAGAAAGCCGCTGGATAAATCTTGACATTCGTCGCTCCAACGAAGAACTTGAATTTAGTCAGATCCAAGAGGAAGATAACAACAGCCAATACCAACGAAACCGCACCTGAAATTAACAGACCTTTTTTCATTATTTCATACTCCTTATTAAATAGTCTCAGATTGACACCCCCATAATAGCAGGACATTGGGTGTAGTTGCATCAGCCATAAGTTGTATTTCGGTTGTATTTTGTAAGGGAATTCCCTATCAGTCCTTTATCAACACACCAAGCTCACGTGCACGAGCAATTGCTTGAGTCCGGTTGTGCGTATCGAGCTTGAGATTAATATTAGCTGCGTGGCGTTTGACTGTTCCCATTGCAATCGATAACTCTCGGCAAATTTCCGCATTCGTCAAACCTGCTGCGATCAACTTGAGGACTTCAATTTCCCGCCTCGTTAGCGGCAACTCTGTATTTGCAGTTCCAGATACGGTTCGATTATATAGAAAAGACTTTTCTGAACTCGCTGAGAGCAACGCCTTAACAGTATCAGGTGCGACACCTTTCTTGAGTGCTTCAGTGAGCAGAGCCAGCATTTGAGGGCCTTCATCTAAGAAAACCCTTTGATATCCCTTGTTGCGTGCTAATAATAAAACTTGCCCGAATTCTTCAAGAGCCAAATCTACCTTTCCTGACTCGTGATATGCAATCGCTTTGAGGATTTGGGCTTCAAAGGATCTTTCAATCCAATCCCGATCAAGGCACACCTTGCTTTGATCTTCTAAAAACCCCAGTATTTCCTGCCATTGGGGGTGATCTCCTGGCAGCGAGTCAAGTCTGGCTTGGGCCAGTTTAACTCGTACCAATGTGAGGCGGGTTAGAATCTCGTAATCCCAATCCCAGACAGGGTTCACTACTTGTAGCTCCTGGTTTCTCGTCCAGCTTAGTGCCTTTTGCAGCCCACCTGAAGTCAATCCTAGTTCAGATAACCATAATCGAACTTGATGTAACCGGACATACCGCTTGAGGCCGGAGGAACAACGATTTGCCAAAGCCTCTAAAATTGTATCCTGACAATTAAAGTCACTTACATATTTCAACCTTGCCAGAGCAACAGCTGCTAAAACATAGCCTTCTTCCTCAATAGTCTGGTTTGTTCCAATCCCAAGGTCTCCCATTACAGCCGGTTTACAGGTTTCCAGACCACTTTCCAGAAAATCAAGGGCAGTGTCAAGTTGCCCGCGTTCACGCAAGATATCACCCAATGCGGCGAAGATTGCGCCCATAATAGGGGGGTGACGGCTGATGGGATCCATCGGGGTAACCTGTTCCGTAATTGCCTGGCGAAGAAGCGATTCGGCATGATCCAACTCACCATTGAGACGAACAATCCCAGCCTGAATATATGTTGCCAATAATGCCCCATAATTGTTACCACCGCTTCTGCCTAGATGTTGGGCCTTGTCGAAAGCCTTCATAGCGTCTTGCAAATTGCCTATTGCCATTTGTGTTATGCCTAGTTGCGCAAAAACCACCCCACGTAAAACCTGAAGCTCATCAGGGATGATTTTAAGCGCATCTTTTGCCTTATCAATCCAGCTCTGATTTGGTTTACTTCGCAACGCAACGCTGAGCGCCTCGTATGCATACTGGTAGCTATTGGCAATCTGGCGGATTGTCAAGTTGAAGGTTTTTCCACCGGTTTGGAGGTTGTGCCATGCTGGTTTCACATCGGGATCTATGGTAGATAGAGCAGTGTTAGCTCGCTGCATCCATAAATCTCCCCGGCTGATTGAATGGCTGCTGGTCCAAATTTCTGCCCAGGCAGCTGCAATGCAAAGCAATGGGCGTTCTTTAACAAGCGTTGGAGGTATCTTTTCTATCCAATATTGAAATGGATAAAACTCACCTTGGGCAAAACCATTCATCGTATTGAGCTCAATCAAGTCAACGGCCCTTTCTGAACTGCCCGCGTGTAAAGCATGGTCAATCGCGTCATTGAGCGATCCATGCGTTTGATGCCAATTACTAGCCTTTAAATGAAGATCTTGAATTTCTTCAATACCCAATTGATGAAGGTGTTTTTGGAGTAAATCAGCAAATAATGCATGGAAACGATACCAGCACTTCTCATTATCCAGAGAGAAAACGAACAGATTACTTCGTTCCAAACTTTCGATTAGCTCCTGACTATTGGTCCTTCCTGTGACAGCATCACACAATGATGCATTAAATCGCGTTAATATGGATGTTTGAAGCATGAAATGCTGTACATCCGGAGTTTCCTGAAGTAGAACTTCTTCTAATAAATAATCCAGAATAAAACGGTGTGAACCAGAAAATGAAGTGATAAACGCCGCTGCGCTTTCTGTATTTCGATCCTGCAAAGAAAGTGCTGCAAGCTGTAAACCGCTGATCCAACCTTCTGTGCGCTGATCAAGCATATTAATTTGCTGAGGGTCAAGATCAAGCTTCTGTAACCGGGTGAGAAAATGCCTGACCTCCTGTGGCGAAAACCGAAGTTGAGCAGCGCGCAATTCTACCAGCTGTCCCAAGCTTCTTAAGCGGCTAATAGGCAATGGGGGGTCCGAGCGGGTCACAACAATCAGGTGAACGTTGGGTGGAAAATGCTTCAGCAAATAGTCCAAACCATCTTGGATCACTAATGAATTTATATGATGGAAATCATCTAAAACGATGATTATTTCATTCTGGTATTCTAGAATTTCATTCAGCAAGACTGTCAGGAGTTGATCAAAAGTTGGAGGTTGGCCACACCAAAGCTGTGCTTGTGTTTGCCTTCCCAGACCCTGGTCAATATTTTGCAAAGCAGTCACAAGGTAATCTAGAAATCTTAATGGTTCATTATCACTATCTTCAAGCGAATACCAGGCAGCAGAAAGGCTGGCCTGTTTGAGCCACATTCCTACTAGTGTCGTTTTGCCAAAACCAGCAGGCGCTGAAATCAATGTTAATTTTCGTTGAAGGGCTAAGTTAAGCTGCTCAATTAATTGGGGTCGCGGAACCAGACTTCGCCGAAGTTGGGGAGAGCAGATTTTAATTTTCAATAGTGTAGGAGTCATCTTATCAGAATTCTGTAGAGACTGGTGATGTCAATAAAATGAGCCAAGTAAAGAACTGAAAGACCTACCTGTAAGTATAATTTATTTTTACACCTGATTTATTCGGGCATCCTTCAATGCTGCCAGCTTTCTTAGTTCAGCGTACTCAACTCCAATCTTTGAACGATTATAAGGGAGATACAACTTTAACACTCAGGTCAATGTCTACTAGATATTGGGATAATATCGTCATTTATGGTCAATAATTCAGGATAAATCGTAAGTGTTGGGATCTTATATTGATCTGAGTAATTTTGTTTATTTCTGTATTCAAGGATACCAAAAATTTTGTCAGAAGTGTTCTTGTAAGTTGATCTTGATGGAATACGTAGAAGTGGCGTATGAAGACTTCCAAAGCGAGTCCTTATTTTTTAAATTGATAATAACTTGTTATAAAGTTTGATCAGGATATGTTGATCACAAAAGAACTCTGGAAGGTCACAGACCTTTTCAGAGTAAAGATGAGCGTCATAGATACACCAGGTGCTGATATTGAGCCGCACTACCGCAGATCTGGCAGGGTCTGAGGCGATCACCCAGGTGCATCTAGCGGAGGTGCTGCAGTACCGGCCTAAGCTGGCGTTGATGTGAATCTGGCAAGTTAAATATTATCTCTGGTGGGGACACCAGAGATAATTAAGGTTTCTATTTTGCGCAATTATTAGTAAGAATCGTTGGCGTGGGAGATTTCTAGATCGTTAACGCGAATGAATTTCGGTACTATTAATGCTATGGGGTTACGTGCCCCGTAACTGTTGGATACATTGTAAGGAATGGTTTTATTAGAAAGCCACGCTACTTTTTCGCCAAAAATTTCGAGTAAGCTCTGGGTTAGACGTACATTGTAAGGGACCACTACAGAACCATCAGCTTTAAGCAGAAGAGATCCGAAGCGCGAGCTACCTGTGATCAATCCTTGCGAAGGATTGACAATGTTCATATAGTGCAAATAGGGAATGTAGAGAATATCTTTCTCGCGCGGCTGCTTGACCAGATCTTGCAATGAATCAATTTCTTGTTCGCCACCTTCCAGTACTAAGCTATTGTGCATTACGGTGTGGCCGGTTGGTTCTGCACCAAACTCATCTGCATCATCCTGGTTCCAAATAAAACCTTGGAATACACCATCCATGAAAAGTGGGTAAGGATTTCTATCTATCCCCATAAAATCTTGCTTTTGAGGAAAAGTTTCAAGTATTGTAGGATCGTCTTTGAGTGTGATTTTCTCAGAAAGTATCTTTTGCCCAATTTCCTCTTCGGTTAAAAATGAATAACCACGTTTCATCAATCCGCCGTTGAAGCCAATCCAGTTCATGAACCGCACCATTTCAGCAGTAGCAGCATGGCCAAAGACAATATCGTAACTAGCCAGGGGTAGTTGCTGTGGAGCGTCATTTTGATAGTGTTCGATCAGAAAAGTCAGGTCGCGGTTTAATTTTTCTGGATCGAGATCGGTCTTTTTTTGCGCAGATTGCTCAGCAATTACTTCCCATTTGAGTTTCTGGTGTGATAAAACCGCTGTTACTTGTGAATCAGATGTTTTGAAATATTGAGCGTACTCCGATTTGGTATTAATCTGAGCCAAAATGTTGGTGCCGTTGGAGAAGATTCCACCTAATTTAAGGTCCTCTGTTTCCAGATTCCGGGAAACTTGGTTGAAGTATGCCAACCGTTCTTCATTGCTGAGTTTGGCAAGTTCAGCATCATAACCGTTCTCATCGATGAAATCTGCTTTCAAGGTTGGGATGGTTGGGTCGTAACTCAATGGCATAGCGTGATGCACCATCTCTGCAGCGAAGTCGATGCCCTGTTTCATAGCCTCGATTTGGTTTAAATCTGTGATCATCTCATAAGTGGCGCGCTTCCGGCCCTCGTAGGCGGTCGCTTCCAGGCGGATGAGATGTTCGTTGGTATTTAAGGAAACGGCTGAATTGGCAAAACGCATCAGGTAGCTATCCTCTTCGTGAAAGAATATCACTACTTCATAGCCTTTTTCCACAGCATAGGCATTCAGCGCCCGTAAGGTTTGTAAGATTCGCTCTTTCATGGTTATTCTCCTATCCTGACATTATCGAAGCGGCAGGCTGGCACGCCATGCCCGAGCTGCATGATCTGGTTGGGCTGACCCTTGCCGCAGTTGTCGACGTATTTGACCTGCCAGGTAGATTCATTACCCACAGCAGAGAGTGAATTCCAGAATTTGACGGTGTTACCTTTGTGAGTGGGATTCTTGACCACGTCGGTGATCTCGCCATTTTCAACCAGCCAGCCGATCTCCTCTCCAAAATGAAATTGCTCTCGGTTTGAGCCGATCGACCAGCTCCGGTCGCCATCCAGGATGATGCCTTTTTCGGTATCAGCGACAATGTCATCAAGCGTACCATCATCTCCGGGATCGATATTGATATTGGTCATGCGTTCAATTGGCACTCGGTAGAAAGTGGTAGCCCGGTTGGCACCACCGCTCTCTTGGAAGATGCGTTTTCTCGCTCTGGCGTTGGCTTCCTCGACCATCTGCCGACCGGTAATAGCACCCACCAAAATACCTTTATCGATCAAAATGATATCTTTGGCAGGAATGCCATCGTCATCATAGCCAAAGCTTCCTGGGGAATTGGGCAGGGTCGCATCGGCGCGGGCGGTTAACTTCTCGGACCCATAGCGCAATTTACCAAAATCATCCAGTGTGACAAAAGAACCACCTGCATAAGCCAATTCGTACCCTAAAATTCGATCCAATTCCAGAGCGTGGCCAATGGTTTCGTGCGTTTGTAAGTACATAATACCTGGTAGGAGTATCACGGAACGGTCATCCTTAGGACAATTATCTGCCACTAAGACCTGGTTCAACTCTTTTACAATCCGTTCAGCGTTTTCGCTGAAGATGTTCATGTCAATCGATTCCCAGCCGCGGCTTTCTCCCTGACGGCCTAGGTTAAACTTGCGTTCATGAGAGTCGCCATCAGCGTCTCGCCCTGTAACCTGCAAAGATGAAAATACCTCGGTGATCAATTTCTCGATCTGGCTGCCTTCGGAATCCAGAAAAACGATCTTTTTGCGCATGAAGTTCAGGTTGCTGATACGTTGCTCCACACCTTCCTGGTTAAGCTTCTCATCCATCGTCCTAAGAAATTCAACTTTATCCGCCAGCGAAATATCAAAGGGATTAATCTGGCAGGGACTCTCGAATTGAGCTTGAATCTCATCCTTCTCAGCCAGCCGTACCGGGAAAGTAACGCGTTCAGCGGCTATTCGGGCGTTATCGAAAGCCTTTTCGTAGAGAGCACTCAAGTTGCTCAGGTCAGACGATGCCGAAAAACCCCAAGCCCCCTTGTAGAGCACCCGAATGCCGACACCGCTTTCGCGTGAGGATGCGGTTGTCTTGAGATTGCCGTTCCACATCAAAAGGTAGTTCTGTTCTTCGAGGGGATACCAGCGGGTATCCACGTAGGTGGCACCCAACCCCTTGAGACGCGTAATTTCTTGCTGTATCTTTTCGATCATAACGACACCTTCTCTTAATAAAAGTTGATTTCAAATCTGTGGTGGGATTTGTACACCATGATCATAAATGCCTGGAATCAGGTTTTGGAATGATCTTGTTCCCATAATTTAGTTTATTTTATCACTATTTTAAGCTTTTCTTGATAGTGAATCACACGCTAGCCCGTGTGGGTACTTTGGAGACCCGGCTCGAAACTGTACCTGCTCTTCCTCAGCGGTAACGCGCTACCAGAAACGCATCTCGGGACCTTTGATGCACTGGATGACCCTTGCCAGGCATTGATGAAGACCGCCATGCGCCAGCGGCAGCTAACAGCCCGGGCCTATCGCCGAGTGCTGAAATTGAGCCGGACGATTGCAGATTTAGCGAAGTCGGAGACGATCACCCAGGTGCATTTAGCGTAAGCACTGCAGTACCAGCTAAAGTTGGATTTGTTTTTAATCCATTGCGTTTAACGTTTTTGCTGGTGGGGATACCAGTAAAATCTACGGAGTATTGGTATGGATAATCCCACAGGTGGGGACACCTGTGGGACCTGAATAGACAGGATCTAATGAGTTGAGCCGCAAAATTATCGAAGCATTCCTGAAACGTAACGCAACCTGCTGAATACTGTGCAATACCCTGCAATGAAACTTCATTACTTCATGATTATTGGCAGATATTGAAAGAAGCTGTCCGTCGTCGGAAATGCCGCCGTGACCACACCCGAGTTCGCAGCATTGCTCACCGTCGTCGCCCCAGATACTTTGAAAAAGTCCGCAGTCACACCCATAAGCGTGTATCCCGCTTTAGGCATCAACGTGATCGTCGCAGTATAAATTGTATCTTCTAAGAATGGCGAATCTGCCGGTAACCAACTGACCGTCCCTGTGTATTGGGCAGTCTCTGCAATCACCATCACTGGCGTCCCACCCGTCGCAGGCGGCGTCACCCCAGGAATATCCGCTATCGTTATGGTGCTGTCCGTCGCCGGAAATGACGCCGTGACCACACCCGAGTTCGCAGCATTGCTCACCGTCGTCGCCCCAGATACTTTGAAAAAGTCCGCAGTCACACCCATAAGCGTGTATCCCGCTTTAGGCATCAACGTGATCGTCGCAGTATAAATTGTATCTTCTAAGAATGGCGAATCTGCCGGTAACCAACTGACCGTCCCTGTGTATTGGGCAGTCTCTGCAATCACCATCACTGGCGTCCCACCCGTCGCAGGCGGCGTCACCCCAGGAATATCCGCTATCGTTATGGTGCTGTCTGGCTGTTCTCCAGCCAATACGGCAAACTCAGTCAGGTGATCAAGTATAACCACAAAGCGCTGTTCTTCTACGTCATGATAGCAGCCCTCACAAGGCAGTACCCCTTCCCAGGTTTCCCCGTCCCACCAGTACAGGTTGAGTGTCTCCACCCTTCCCGCTGAAGTATCGCTCAAATCACCGTAACTCACCTCGAGGGTGAATTCTGCCAGGAATTGATTTACAGGGATCCCATTGGGACCGTAGGCCGACAGGTTGAAGGCGGTACCGGTGAACGCCAGCGGCGATATGGGATGCGGCGGCAGGCTGCGCGTGACCAGCTTGATGCGCGTATCCCCATCGACGATGCCCGGCGGGAAGACCGCCGTGATTTTTTCGTCAACCGACGTCAGGGTGGCACCTTTATCCGGGCTGATCGCCGCCTCGCTGATCACAACATCCGGCACGACCACCGCGCTGGATGAGTCGCCGCTGACGTTGCCGCTGGTGTCGTACGCCCGAAGGCTGCAGGTGGAGATCTGGTACGGTCGCAAACCGTTCACCTGCGCCGATTCGTATTCCTGGGTTCCAGCCATGTGCTGCGCTGGGACGCGCGCCGTGCGAATCTCGCTCGCTTGCGTACAGCGCACCAGGTAGCCGGCGATGTCCACCTCCGTGTTTGGCTCCCAGAGCACCATGATGCTCGTCCAATCCACCGCCTGGGCACCAACTAGTGTCGGGCTTGCCGGTGCTTCCCAGTCCTCATACCAAAAAGTAGCCAGGTCGGGGATGTGCGCTGCAGGCAGCACCAGCTTGGGGTTGAGCATAGCGCAGCTGGCTTCGCTGGAGGCTGGATCGGGGTTGTACTCGTAGCTCTCGCCGCAGGCGTTGATTTCGGCTGTGGCCTCGCTGTCGATGCGGGCGAAGATACGATAGTCGTTGTCAACATAAGCCAGGCCCTTGACGTGCCACTCGTAGCTGCCGTTGGCCGTTAGCGGCAAGCGCTCCACAATCGGACCGGCGATCTCCTGGTCTGTGGCCATTATAGCATTGGTGGTCGTGTAATAGAGGCTCAGCCAGGCGGTGTCCTGTTCGCCGATGTTGCTCACCCATTCGATATCGATAACGTCGCCGGGATGGATCACAGCGGGGATATCCGCCAGTTGGAGCGTCGGCTCGGGCTTATTCGCCACATACAGCAATGTGTGTGGGGGCAGCGGCGTGCTGCCGTCCGTATGGATTTGCCAATCGCCGTCCTCCGGGTCCTCGACCACGATCACTGTCTGCAAACCCCGGGGAGTGGGTGTGGTGGTAACCGTAACCGCGGGGTCTGAGGTGTACTGATCTATGACTATCCCGGATGGGCTTTGGAGCGAGAGGTCTATCTGCACCATATCAGAGCCCGGGTCCCAGCCCAGGGTGAACATGGCGCTCGGCGTGCCTGGGGGGATCGTGACCGTGTAGGGCGATCTATCTGCGATGTCCGTCTCGAACATCGAGCTGGCGCTGGAAGCCCCGCCCGCCTCGTCAATCAGCAGGTAGTCCCCGCTGCCAAGGATGAAGTCCAGCCCGCTGTCGAACCCATAGTAGATGCCGAAGTCATAACCCAAAATGGTATAAGCGCCAGTCACGCCCCATTCGTAACTCGTGCAAGCATTGTTGGTACAGAACTCGCCAAAAGCCATGGTAAAGCTGAAGAGCTGGATGTCAGTAGGGGGAATGACAACAAAAGCAGTGTCGACGATCATACCCGTCGCGATGTTGATACTCACTGTGTATCTTGCGGCGATATGCATGTCGTCATTGTCGGGCAGCCAATTATATTTATGCTGCCATCCCTGTCCCTGCCAGATATGTGCCCGCAGGCTTCCAAAGAGCAGCTCATTGCCAGAACACCGTTTGCCGGACCAGTCCACCGCGTCGAAACCCTTGCTGTACGGCGCACAGGCTTGTACATCGAAACCTAGGTCCAGGGGTGACCACGCCACCCAGAAGTGACCGTCCACGCCCACCCCGTAGCCGCCCACCACCTTCAGTCCGGCTTGCAGCTGCATGTCGAACAGACCGCGGGTGTCGATGGTCACCGTGCCCTTCACGAATATATTTGATGCGTCCGACATGGCCGACATGCCGCGGATACCCACCGCCATCGTAACCGTCGTGTAGCCCGGTTGCGGGCCTTGCTCGGGTGCCAGGCTGATCCTTCCCTCAATCAGGTTCATGAACAAGCCGCTGTTGCCCAGGGGCAAAGCCGTCTGGTCGCCGGTGCTAAAAATGAACCCCATCTCCCGCAACGAGTTCTCGCACAGCGTGAAGCTGACCCCGATCTCCGGCCCCCCGCTTGTCGATTCAGCGTTTGGCACGGACAGGGTGGCAGAACCCTCGACCACCGTCGTGATTTGACCGGTTCCGGGCAGGATCTTCTCGGGGTTAAGCGGGTCGCGTGGTGGAGGACACACACCCTGATACGTTTTGATGGTGGCACCAAAAGCTTCATAGCTAAAGCCGTGGCTCTCGTCCTCACGCAGCTGCGACATGGGGTGATCCTTGCTGTATATCTCGACGCCCTGTGGCGTGTTGATCATCACCGTACCGGCCTGGTCCTGGATGATCAAGTCTGGCATGCGGTACCCTCGCACAACCTGCTTGCTCGGGGTCATGGTATCTGCCTCCCCGCGCAGGTCGAAGCAGGTTGCTGCTGTGCCGCAGTACAGCACCACGCTTTTTCCTTCATCATCCATAACCGACTTGCCGGGGTTCAGGATCAGCGCCTGGACAGGGACCTGCGTCCCTCCCGTGTTGGCTGGCTGCTTTAGTGTGGCGTCGGTCAAGCGGATATGTAAGAATTCGGGGATTGCTTGCGGGATACCAGGTAGTATATCAGCAGGGTTGTACTCCAGCGAATAAGCATCAACCGAGGCTGGGTCGACGATCAGCGTGCCCACGTTGAACTCCCCTGGACTGTTCGCCAGGCTTGTCTCACCTGCCAGGTCCTGTCCGCCGCGGGCTGTGATCGTCCAATGGGCGTTGAAATTAAAGGTTGTCTGACCCAGGCTCTGTGTTGGTTCGATGAGCCGCTGCAGCGGCCCTTGTGCCCGCATTACCGCATTGGATAATTCGATGGTGTAAGTCCAGCCGCCGTTTTTCATGTCCCCCTCGGGCAGCGGCGTCTTGACCAGGGGATAGAGGTCAGCCCCAATGCTGCTGATCACACCGTTAGCGTTATTCACCTGGAACTGGCCGCGCAGCACAGGCAGGGTTATCGGCGGCCCCTCGTTGAAACGGGCCATGATCAGGCGCACATCCGGGGTGGTCTGGATCACGTTATTTACGATATCGAACTGCCCCCCTTTGACTGCTACCCAATTGTCGTCATCGCCAACGTATCCGATCAGTGCCATAACCATCTGCCCCCCGCCGCCCTGTTCTACGGTGGTACATGTGCCGTTATCGCAGGATTCCGTGAAGCCTAATGGGCTGTAGATGCGCACGTTGCCGTTCTGGTAGACCACAGAGGGGTCACTCGGTAGCGGAGACGGCGGCGTCTGCAGTTCCACGCAGAAGCCGTTCACCGGATATTTGATCACTTCAGCGGTGTTCTGGCAGGTTAACACCTCAGCGTTCAGAGTAGGACCCGGAGGCGAAAACTCCCCATCGTTGATCGCCGCCAGGAGCCAGGTCCCCGCCTGCCCCGTGGGCACCACCATCTCGATCTCCCAGGCGTCAGGGCCCTCCGTGAGCTGGATGCCCGGCATATTACGGCTGCCGTATTTAAAACTGGGAGGAAAGAGCTGCAGGTTAAACATCTCAGCGGGCAGTTCGCCGTAGGGCACCTTGATCTCGACCGTGGTTGAGGCCGATAGGTCAAGCTCCTGGCCAACGATGAAGCCGCTGGCCAGAGGCATGGGTATCGTCGTGGTGGTCTCCACCACGATCTCCGGGGAGGGTGCGGCTTCAGCTGTCTGCAGGTGGTACATGCGGTTGTCGTCCGTCAATTCTTCGACATAGGTGTCTTCCAGCACGTGCAGGCGCAGGTCCGCGGGCAGCGACTGGTGACCATTGGCGACCACGTACTCAGACTTGAATTGAATGATCTCGTTCTCGAGGTCTGCATTATTGGAGACCAGATCATCCAGATCAGGGTCCGTGGGCACCGCTTGGGTCAGCTGCAGCCTCGTTTGAGGAGGTTTTTCGCCTCGCACCCCTCGAGCCGCCATGAGCTGCCATCCGCTTGTTGCCGGCGGGACGTACTCGTGTTGCTGATTTTCATAGGTATCTCCGGGGTATGCCGATGGCACCTTGACCGTGCGAAAATCGTTCGCAGCCAGCTGGGGCGAGGTGTACTCGATCAACAAGCCGATTCCCGCTTCGCCCACGGTCGGGTTGCTGGGGTTTGCCAGCACATCGTCCAGCATACCCATAGAGGTTTTGGGGAAGCAGTTCAGGTAGAAGTTGATTGGATCTTGTCCCAGTGGTTGATCATCCAGGTGGTGACCGTCGTACTCTGATACCAGGGCAAAGCCATAGTTTGAAGTGGGGTTCTGGTACCACCCCTGGACATCACTGGTCACATCCCATTGGGCCACGGGGCGTTTGGCGGGATCAAATTCACTGGAGAAAACGTAGGGTATCTGTGCCCGATCGGTTTCCGTGGGTGCATGTGCAATGACTGTTGTGATTGGCACGGTGTCAAGCCCCTCTAGGAAGCTCCAATCCTGCGTCACGCGGTATACAAGCGTGTCTTCATAGCTCCCACCTGGTGACCAGACCGCTGTTAATTTGCTGGGTTCGGGTGCGGCGACCAATGTCGCCTGGTCAGCCTCCGCACCATCGGGCAAGTTGGGCAGCTTGAACTTGACATAGCCACGATCGGACCATCTATCCTCTACGAAAACAGTTGGGCCAAGGTGATTGTCATGGAATCCAACACAGGCGTATTCATTAATCACCCCTGCATTTGGATCCAGCGAGTCATACGGATAGGCGATGGTGGCGACTTCTAACGGACGCAGCACCTGCATGGTAGGGTCGAGCACTGCCGGGTAGTCACGTTCGGGGGCTAACCACCAGTCCAGGGGGGTCTGCACCCACAGGGTCAAACCGTTAGTCTGGGGCAGGACGCGGTAGCGACCGCCGGTGGCAGCCATGGGATCTTTCTCCTCGTACGCTCGCGGCGGCAGGAGTGTCAGCAGAGTGGTTCCGTCCGCACCCTGGAGCTGCAAAGCGCTGTGGGTCGTGAATTCACCCGTCTGGACCTCCCCGTCTGCCAGGAGCAGCACACTGTTTGGAAGGCTCAGGTCAACGCGCAGGCTAAGCCATTCACCTTCCCCCACGGCTGCGGGCGGATTGGCGAGGACCAGCTCCTGCTCCAGGCTGTCGGATGCGCTCCTGAACTGCTCCACCAGGCTTGGATCGCTCCATGCGCTTGCATAGAGCAGCAGGCTGTCCTCCGCCTCAACCTGGACCTCACTTCCCGGTTGGGGCGTGGCAAGCTGCCATGCACGACCGCTGTCGTCGTTGATCTCAAGGGCTACGGGCTGCCAGATAAATCCATAGCCACCGCTTTCGATTTGGAAGGCGGTGCTGTTGTTGGTAAAGGCGCTGCGCAGGGTGTTGTGGGTGACCTGCCAGCCGCCTTCTACGGCGGAAAAATTGGGTTGGATGGGCTGCCAGTTGCCATTCGCATCCTGGTAGTTGAGCGGGTCAGCACCGACGAAGGCCATGTACCGGTCGTCACCCAGATCATAGTGGTTGGCGTACGCGCTGCGTAATTCGATAATCTCCGACTTGCTGGTAAGGTTGTTGGCAGGACCACTGCTGGGCAGGTTGGCGGTTTGCGCAGGAGTGAGTTGAGCGTGGAATGTGGCTGCCAGACTGATGAGACTCACCAGGGCGATCAATTTAATTAAAACTGGGAGCAATCTAACAAGCTGAGATCGAAATTTTGCTGAATTTAAAATAAACAGCAACGAAAGACGACGAGAAAGTTTTCGTTTTAGGAAGATATCTTGGGAGTTCATCTGTTCTCCTCTTTCTTCAATTTTCCGAATAATAAGCTAAAGGGAAATTTACAGGTTTTGGGTTCAAAATATGCCGTAATCAGAAAAGCAGCCCATATTATTTTGATAACTTCGAAGTTTGGGATATGAATATTATATCATAATTTGCATAAATATTGCAAAAAACCTTTATTTAATGGTATGTGAAAAGATTTTCCATATTTACTGATCCAGTTTATTTTTTTTTGAAGAACTAACTTCATAGTCAGGTATATTTTGCCTTTATATTCAACTACACGCTTGTCCATGCGGATACTTTGGGGACCCGGCACGACCCTGTACCTGCTCTTCTTCTTAGGTCACGCGCTACCAGAAGTGTATTTCAGAACCGCTTATAGACCGGATTGACATCCTTATGCAGGTGCCGAGAGTGGAATACCAGAAATTATGAGATATACACCAAGGGGAATCCTCAGCGAAAGTGTGGGCAAGAGTGGTAGTCACCCGCCAGCATCAGTGGAACCGATTTGAGGGTACGGACATCGCCAGCAATGCAGATATGCGCCCAGCCCAGATCCGGAAATACTGCGTGTTGGATGAACCCTGTCAATTATTAATGAAAACCGCCATGCGCCAGCTGCAGCTAACCGCCCGGGCTTATCACCGGGTGCTGAAGCTCAGCTGGACCATTGCTGATCTGGGGGGGTCGGAGGCAATCACGCAGGTGCATTTGGCGGATGCACTGCAGTACCGGCCAAAGTTGGAGTTGATATAAGAGATTTTCTCTTTGGTGTCTTCCCCGACGAGAATGATACTTCCTAGGGGTAAGGTTTCCCACAGGTGAAGACACTTGTGGGGAATAAAAGCTTCGGCCTCTGCGACGCCCATTTCAGCCGTGTGGCGTTTGTTGTGAAAGAGAATTTAGCGCCTAGCCCAGTTAACTTAGATTTTCTCAGTCCTATAAGAATAATGCTTCAGACGGATTGCATTGCGAATCTAGTGGAGTGGTCTTCTTGATTTTGGAATTGATTGATCGCCCAAAGATTTTTTGTTCCGAAAGATTGGTGGTGTATAATATTTTTAAGATTGGGTTGCAGTTTCATATTTGAAATAATCAAGTGTAATTGCAATAAAAAATACTTCTTTCAGTTGGCTATAGTGGAAAATTGTAACGTATCAAGAGTCCGTGCAAATTATAGTTAGGCGCAAAAAGTAAAACTGTTTGGATTTGCGATTGAAAGGACAACAAAATGGAAATTAATCCCAACAACTATTTCCGTATGCCACTAATAATGGGTCCACAGTGGGAGGGAAAACCTCCTAACTTCCTTTATCAGCAAACAGAAATTATATCTTTGCAATATCTAACTGATTCCGAAGCAATCTCAGCTATGCTGCCAAATTGTTATAAGGTAGGAAAAGAACCGCAAGTTACAGTTTTGTTTGGTTACAACAATGGTTTAGATTTTATGGCTGGAGGCGGGTACATATTAGCTGCATTTCAAGTTTCAGCTCGTTTCGATGGCGATAAGGATCATGTTGAAGGCGACTATATCCTTGTCATGTTTGAAAACCAGGCTTGGCCAATGATCTGTGGTAGAGAAGACCTTGGAATACCCAAATTATTTGCAGACGTATCTCCAATTAAAGTCTATCAAGATGGGAGCTTACGATGTGAAGCATCATATTGGGGACATTTACTGTTTAGTTTGGAGTTATCTCCACCCAAGAGACAGAACAGAATCGTAAAGTTTGCGGCAAACAAAAGGGTCAATTCTCGACCATGGTTAGGTTACAAATATATTCCATCTTTGGATGGCCCTCCTGATGCGGAATATCCAACCATTTCATATAATGATACAAATATCAATGAATTATGGTTTGCCAAATCAGGGACAGTACAATTTGGAAATGCAACCAGCAAAGAAATTGGACAATTAATTATCCTCATGGATGCGCTAAAGACATTGCCAGTTAAGCAAGTAAAGCAAGCATTGCATTTTCAAGGTTCTGCTGTTTTGCGATATGATTTATCACGCCGTTTAGTATAGAAGATGTCTTTATTTTCGCCTAACACGGCGTGCACCAGACTCAAGGGATTTGCACCGATAAAATTAATTGATTCTGGGAGATGGGAATACCGAAATAATGACATTGTCTAAGTTTCGCCCTCGAGCCGGTTACGCAAACCGTTGGGCAGCGACATGGTAATGGATGAAAGGAGAGAAAAAAATGAACAAAATCAGCAAACCCCTCCCTGGCTGGCTTAAAAAGAGTAGCGTTTTTCTGTTATTCTTCATCGTGGAGTCACTAGTGTTTTCCATAATCACTTTGTCACCGTATCTGCCGCGAACCACACTTCTTGGCTTTCACGCTGGTCTCACAGCGGTACTCTTGATCATTGCTTTGTTCTTGAAAAGGAGCGAAAGAGGGGAAACATACTGGCCTGTGTTTTACATCTTTTTTGTGGCTGGGGCAGCAATTCTCACAAGTGTTTTTTTTAGTAACGATTTGCTGAGATTGTTTGGACAAACTGTAAAAACCCCCCAGGGAATTGCTACAGCCAAGTTCTCTGAAAGCATCTTACGATTGATTCCCATTTTGGTGTTGATGCCTGTCATGGGTTTTGACTGGCGTTCCATGTATCTCAAGAGAGGCAAGATTCGCATTTGGCTTCCCATTGCCATTGCTGCCGTTATCGTTTTCCCTACCTTTGCCTATTTTACCATTAGCAGCAGCCAAGCAGGAGTGTTGGAGAAGTTGCTACCACAATGGCCATGGATATTACTGTTTGTGCTTTCCAACGGGTTTATGGAAGAGTTACTTTATCGAGGTTTATTCCTCCAAAAGTATGAGCCTTTCCTGGGTAAAGGCATGGCGAATATTTTGACGGCCATCGTCTTTGCAATCATGCATACTCAGGTAACGTATGCAGCGCAAATGATCCAGTTCCTGATGATCGTTTTGATATTGTCGCTGATTTGGGGTTTTCTCATACAAAAATCGGATAGTCTATGGGGGGCTGTTCTATTCCATGCCGCAGGAGATTGTTTAATCATATTCGGTGCATTTGCCAGTATGTGAAAAATATCCCACTTCCAGCACAACACGGCTTGCAACTAACAAGTGGGATTCGGCGCATTTTGCAGGTATTTTTCTAGCTTCGGGTTTATCCTGGTTCCAAACAGAATCCTGTCACACCAACTTGTGGGTAACGCAAACCGTTGGGCAGCTTAATTCAATGTGATCAAAGGAGATTGATTGTGAAAACTAATCATCTGTCGGCAAAAGAATGGGGGGAGCGTATCATTTTGGCCATTCTGTTCATAGCCAGTGCGGCGTTTATTTTGATCGTTTTCACGCCATGGGGAGATGGCCCTAAGCTTGGAAGGATAGATGACTACCTGGCCAAGATCAGTGTGAGCATCTTTTTACTGGCAGCAGCGCTGCTGGTGCGCAAGAGCAGACGCTTTGAAAAATACTGGCAGCTGTTATTTGCCTTATTTATCATGACTATGGCAGTCTCCTTAGACTTGGTATTCGGTAGATATATGCGCTCATACCTGGGTGTGACTGACGCCACTCCGGCCGGTTGGGCTCTCCCTAAGCTGAATGAGTGCTTCGTAGTCGTAAGTGTGATCATTATCTTTACCTTGTTATCGGGCGGCAGTCTGGGCTCGATCTACATCCAGAAGGGTAATCTGAAACTGGGACTCGTCATCGGATTTACCACCTTCTTCATCTTTGTAGCAGGTGCCATCCCTATGGCTAGCCTGTTCAACGCGCAAAACCTGAGCTTTGCCAGAATCATCCCATGGATACCCTGGATATTGATCTTTGTCCTGGCAAACGGCACCTTGGAAGAGCTCCTGTTCCGCGGATTGTTCCTACGCAAGCTAGAACCATTCTTCGGAAAATTTTTATCGAGTTTCCTAATCGCTTTTGTATTTACTGGGCTGCATTATTGGGTGTCCTATACTGCAGATCAGAGATTATTTATCGCAGTTACCTTTCCACTTGCGCTTGCTCTTGGATACATCATGCAAAAAACCGATAGTGTGTGGGGCTCGATATTGCTCCATGCCGGAATGGATATCCCGATCATGCTTGGCATTTTCTCGAATCTCTCATAGGCTATTCTATTAAAGACGCACAACACCGACTCCATCCGGACAGAGGTTTCGCTGCTCCGCTCAGGTTTGTTTTGCCAGAAATTGTACATAATTTAGAAAGAGTCTTGCTGCTGCCGCCGCTGCCGCTGAGCCAAGCCGTTAGGCGCAGTGAAGCTGAATCGAAGAATATGGATGATGTCAAGCAGACTTCAAGGTCGCACGGATGTTTCAGAAAACCTTTGTAAATTTGAATTTGTTATTAAAAAGCTGTAATATCTAAGTATAAAAAACAAATTTGTTATCAAATGAAAAGGTGTCCTACCTGGCTCAGCATAGCTTATGTTATTGTGCATAGTAAATGGAGGTGAAGAATGAACAGCAGAAATATGGGGCGGGAATCTCAAATTGTGTTTTCTCAACAT
The DNA here is from genome assembly GCA_016841525.1 of Anaerolineaceae bacterium. GTDB lineage: Bacteria > Chloroflexota > Anaerolineae > Anaerolineales > Anaerolineaceae > Brevifilum. The sequence continues at coordinate 716,986 of JAENYZ010000001.1, read as the reverse complement.
TTCTTTAGCCTTGGTCTGATCTTGATGTTGCTGCTAATGGGGGTAGGTTTGAGTACCATCGTAGTATTTGGAGCAGAACAGCGTACACCGGCGTTACCTTACCTTGTAAAAGACATCAATATTGCTACTGAGCCGTCGGATCCGATGCGGTTGGTCGATGTCGGTGGCGTATTGTTCTTTGTAGCAGACGACGGCGTCCACGGTCTTGAATTGTGGAAGAGCGATGGCACACCGGGTGGCACCATGATGGTAAAGGATATCCATGCGACCGGTGATGCTGACCCCAACTATCTTCTGAATATGAATGGCATCCTTTACTTCCAGGCGAACGATGGCATCCATGGTAGCGAATTGTGGTGCAGCGATGGTACTGAGAACGGAACTACAATGGTCGCTGAACTATATTTAATCGCTGGATCAGACCCAAGATACCTGACCCAGGTCAACGATCATTTCTTCTTCAGTGCCAGAGACGGTATCGGCGGCTATGAGCTTTGGAAGAGCGATGGCACACCGGGTGGCACCATTATGGTAAAGGATATTTATCCTGGCACAGAGGGCTCGTATCCAAATTATCTTACCAATGTCGATGGTACGCTATTTTTTAGTGCGCGTGATTCCGATCATGGCGCAGAATTATGGACGAGTGATGGTACGATGGCCGGTACGACCCTGATAAAGGACATCTATCCTGGTACCTCAAACTCCAATATTAACTGGCAAGCTGCTTCTGGTGGCCTGTTCTTCTTCCGTGCCACGGATGGCTTGAGCGGCGATGAACTATGGAAAAGCGATGGAACATTGTCAGGAACAGTGCTAGTAAAAGACATTGTTAGTGGCGCAGAAAGCTCTTATCCAACCTGGCTTATGGATGTGGAAGGTGTGCTATTCTTTCGCGCAACTAGTGGTGGTAACAACTACGAATTGTGGAAGAGCGATGGCACCGAACTCGGCACCGAAATGGTCAAGGATATCTGGCTTGGCCCAGCGCAATCCAGTGTCGGTTACCTCACAAATTTCAATGGCACACTCTTCTTCGCGGCCACCGACGGAGTCAACGGTATTGAATTGTGGAAGAGTGACGGCACCGAACTCGGCACCGAAATGGTCAAGGATATTGCCCCAGGTAGTGACTCATCAGGTCCCTCATATCTTACCAAAGTTTCAGACTCGCTCTATTTCAGCGCTTACGACGAAATTTATGGGAGTGAACTGTGGATCAGTGATGGCACCGAATCCGGCACTGAAATGGTCAAAGATATTATTCCCGGTGAGACAGGGGTAAACCCCAGGATGCTGGCTGGTGTGGGTGGAAGGCTCTTTTTTAGTGCGGTGGATTTCACTGCTCAGCGCGAGTTGTGGGTCAGCGATGGGACTGCAACGGGTACTGTACGTGTTCTGGATATTAATACCAAGGGCACCGGATCGCTCCCATCTCATTTCGTAGACGTGAACGGAATGCTCTTCTTTAGGGCGGACGACGAAGTGAGCGGTATTGAATTATGGAAGAGTGATGGCAAGCTGACTGGCACATTGCGGGTCAAAGATATTCAAATGGGTAGCAGAAATTCGAGCCCGAATTTCCTGACATCATTCAATGGCGCTCTCTATTTCAGCGCCAGTGATGAATCTTTCGGAAATGAATTATGGATGAGTGATGGTATGGAGGCTGGCACAGTGTTGCTGAAAGACATTTATAGTGGGGCAAATAGTTCGGAACCTAAATACCTGACGATTGCTGGAGAAATGCTTTTTATGAGCGCCTACAATGACATTCTGGGTGAAGAACTATGGATGAGTAATGGCACCGAAATGGGTACTGTGCCCGTTAAAGATATCAACTCCGGAATAAATGCTTCAGATCCAGAAAATCTGACCGATGTAGATGGAACGCTTTTCTTTACCGCGGACGATGGGAATAATGGTCGTGAGTTATGGGTGAGTGATGGTACCGAGACGGGGACTGCCCGGGTTAGCGATATCAACACCGGACTCAGCAGTTCAAAACCCATGCACCTTACGAACGTAGACGGGATGCTTTTCTTTACAGCGGATGACGGGGACAATGGTCGTGAGTTATGGGCGAGTGACGGCACAGAAGCAGGAACCTATCTCGTTAAGGATATAATGCCTGGGCCAGAGTTTTCAGACCCAGAGTATCTGACAGCCATGAACGGTCTGCTTTTTTTCAGCGCTTATACCGAAGAATATGGGTATGAATTATGGAAAAGTGATGGGACGGAGGAAGGCACGGTTATCGTTAAGGATATCTCTCCAGGCGAAGAATCTGGCCCAATGTATCTGCTCAACGTCAATGGAACGCTTTTCTTCACCGCGGAAGATAGTGTTAGTGGAAGAGAGTTGTGGAAAAGTGATGGTACTTTCACTGGAACAGTGCGGGTCAGTGACATCTACTCAGGAACTTTTAGCTCGAATCCAACAGATCTGACTCATGCTGGCGGTCTGGTTTTCTTCTCAGCGGAAGACGGTGTGCATGGGAGAGAACTGTGGCAAAGCAATGGTACAGAAATTGGAACGCGGTTGGTGAATGACATTTTTCCTGGAAGTGAGGGTGCCTTGCCCGAGAATATTTTGTTTGCCGATGGGCACCTTTTCTTTAGCGCAAATGATGGTAGTCACGGCAAGGAGCTGTGGGCTTTGCCCATCTATTACAATATTTATCTACCTTTGCTTGCAAATAATATCCCATAGACCTGCAAGAGTGTAGCTGTCAATCTTCAACTTGCGCCTAACCCTGTGTGAAGCAGATCTGCCTATGGCGGCAGGTGAGCGGTATAGATAGGCTGATACTCTTGGGTGCTGAGCGGATCGCTTGTCAGGTGAAATGATGATAATAAATGACGATCTCGTATACGAGGAGAGAGTTACTTCGAAAAAGACAGAAGTGCTATTCTTGGCGCTTACGATCCTCTTCCTCGTGCTATTTATCTGGCGTGTGATCGCAGGTGATCTAGATATCTTTGCAGCTGTTTTCCTCTGCCTTTTCGGTTTTTTCCTTTTCTACTTGGTGAATTACAGAACACTCGTTATCTGTCTCACAGCAGAATCTCTGAAGCTCACATTTGGGATCTTCACATGGGCAGTTCCATTGGATAACATCGAGGAGAGCCGTCTCGATGATATGCCTGTGTTGATGAAGATGGGAGGAGCCGGGATTCACTTTATGTCCATACGTAAGAGATACCGCGCCTTGTTCAATTTTCTGGAGTATCCCAGGGTTGTAATCGCGTTCAAGAGAAAAGTAGGACCTGTGCGGGACATTTCCTTTTCGACGCGCCGACCGGATGATGTGCTACGGCTCATTCAAGAAGCAGTATCTGCAAAAGAAGCCGCCTAATAAATCACTGGAGCCGACGCGGCTGTCGCAGCGATGAAGCCGCGAGTAGTTGGGTAGCTACTTTGAGAGTTCAAGTAGGTATCGGGCATGGGCCGCTCTGTGGCTCAGCTCCATCGTTAGGCAGCTGAACCTTATGCGGAACTAATGAACACAAAATGAAAAAATATTTTATTTGTCAAACAGATGTATATAAGTCATATATCTTCCTTCCAGAAGACTGGTATGGAGTATTGCGTCACATTTCTTCATGGGCATTCAATATTGGTGGTGTATTTTCAAAGGCACAGAATGATACTTCACTAACAAAGTCAATAATTGGCCCAAATCAAATGTTTATTAATATTGTTGTGACCCCATTGAAACAAGATGAGCCAGAACCACCAATGGAGGACACAAACAAATATTATGAGGGGTTTGCATATCGACAACATCTTTTCGAAGAGTCAACATGTAAAATCAAGATATTATCAAAGGATCAATTTACGGCTAAATATTATCGAACAAGTCCTACGGGAGCCCAGTTGATAAAAAAGTATTGTTTATATATCGAGAGATTAGAGTACCTTATAACAGCTATTCTTGCGAACGTTTCTCGTGGAGAAGGAAGACCTGATGATGCTGAAGTAAGTAAAAAGGAAATCATTTACGACAATATTGTAAAATCATTTATTTTAGAGAGGAAATGACGGTTCAAAAATAAAAAAATTGCAGCCCAACAAAGCGTGCATCCAACACTGGAGAATCTGCGCCGTTTTCAGGTATTTTTCTACCCATCAGCCTTTTTCTGTGGTTAGACGGCTTCGCCGTCCCCGCCCCAGCGCAGGTAACGCAAACCGTTTGGTAGCAATATAAAGTAAAATTATTTGGGAAGAAGGAAACAATAAAGGGGAGTCCAAGTGATGAAAAAAAGCAGAATGCAGTTAGCAATTGTATTACTCTTTGGGTTAATCCTTTCTGCGTGTGACGTTAGAATTCCCGAACCACCTCAATTTCCGACAAAGGATGAAGCATTCAATTCAAGCTATGTCAAACTTGAAGAACTATACAAAAATTTCCCAACCAACGTAATTGATAACAAAGGTTGGGCACACGGGGCGGAGAAGTATGAAGGGAAGCTTGTAAGAGGAATCGGAAGAATCGATGCAATAATCGTATATCCAAATGAAGGCAAGTTTTTCTTGATTATCTCCATTTATGACCAAGATAACCTCTCACAATTAATTTCAACACAACTTGTTTTTTTAGTAGAAGATGCTGACTCTTATTCTCTGGGAGAAAAGGAAGGTTTATTTTTTGTCAATAATATTAAACCGATTCAGGTAGGGAATGCTTATGATTTTGAAGGGAAAGTATCACAGCTTTCCAGGTTCGACAATGATTTGGTTCGCTCAGGTTATGATGATCTGGTTATCATTCAGGGGAAGTTAAGAGATATTAATATTTCATCTTTCAAGATTGAAACTGAAAACAGTAAAGGTGCAAGTAGGTATGAAGATGTTACCCCATCTGCAGAATCTCTTGTTATTGAAACTCCACCTTCAATACAAACAGCAATTTTTCCACAAGAATTATCAGAAAAATCTATTTCTCCAATTTGGGACAACAATCATATCTCGTGTGAAGGGAAACCGATTTATATGTGGGGTTTACCCGGAACTTATCTTTATAAAGTGACAAACCAGAATGGTGAAAACTATTATGTTACCGTGGAAAAAGAATCTGTATTGATGGCACCGAATGACGATCAATGTAAAATGCCTTGGCCAGATTTTGGAAATAGTTTACTCGAATCCCCCGAAATGGATGGTCAAACCTTCCTGTACTATGATTTCTGTGAGTTTGATCATTCAAGACCATCTGGTAGTGTTTCAATTACCTTTGGGGGTGTTGAGAAAAAAACAGTGGCATTCGGAACATATAATGCAGAAAAATTGGATTCTATTCAGAATTACATCCATCCTAATCCGCATAGATCCCACCAAGGCTCAATTTCGACAAGCGAATGGTATGCATGTGGAATTGGTTTAATTTATTCTCACACTTCACATACTGGCATACATCAGTATAGGAGTTTTCAAACGGAATATGGATTAGAATTAATTTCCTTTACCCCTGCAACGACAAATTTATCACTTACTCGTTTCATACTTGTGGATATTCAATTAGAAAATCTTGCCGATGTCTATCGGTCTGATATCTTATCTGAAGAAATCGCTCTTGCATTACGACTCTGGGATGCGGGGATACGCGTTGAAAATATCGAAAAATATGAACGCATAGTTATTGATGGACGATGGCAAATAGTTTACAAAGGAACAGAAAAAACTATTGAAGGAACAGATGTTGTTCTAACATCTGACTGAAGATATCTTGCAACCCAACCCGGAGTGAAGCCTGACCCGCCTGTGGTAGAGGGTGAGAGTGGTGTTTTGAGCAAACCCGGCGTGAAGCTTATGCCCAGAGGTCAAGCTGAAGGATATTTTAACATTGTTTGGGACATTGCCAAGTAGAAGTATTAAAAAAGTGAGAATCCTTACATTTCAATCAACGAAAAATTTTACGTAGAGGTTATTATGAAATTTCTCTATTCTTTGGCTTTCATTATAGGGGCAGATAATTGGAAACTTGATAAAGTGCCACATGAAATACTGGACACTCTTATGGAATTTGATAAAAATGAATCTCAAATCCTTGATCTTGGCTGTGGGATTGGAAAAGAGAGTGTTTTTTTGGCTTTACAAGGGTGGCGAGTCATTGGAATTGATTTTATTATTTATGCCATTCACAAGGCAAATAAGGCAGCAAATGCAGCCAATGTTCTGGATCGAACCCTCTTTATTTCGGCAGATGTAAGCAAGTTATCCTTATTGAAATTACCACCGATCCATTTCGCTTATGACATTGGCTGCTTCCATTTGCTGAATCCCGATCAAATGGAGTGTTATATTGTTGGATTAAATAAAATTATTGTGAGTGGAGGGGTATTCCTCCTAAACGCATTCACACCTCGACAGCAAGGTAAAAAGACTGTTGGTTTAGACTCGGAAACCGTAAAGAATCTTTTTAGCCCCGATTTTGAATTAGAACGGACTTCAAACCACAGTTATTGGCGATATCCGGCAAATTGGTATTGGTTAAGAAGAAAGTAAAAGTGAGAAAAAATTTTTAAATGCCTTATTTTATCTAGGTAGGCATAGGGAAATAATTATGGGTCACACTATTTAATTCCTTCCCATGTGTTAGAAACACGGCTTATCTCTCGTGCCAGATAGAGCCGCTACAGGTATACTCCCTTTTGATGTGAGGAAAATGCGTTTGAAGACAGGCTAAGAGTGCGCCATACTGGTACACCCTCACGTGTGCAGGAAAAACGTAATGATGATAGGTCCACCCAGCGCCGGTAAAACTCGAATGGCACGCGCATTGCCTTCAATCCTCCCGACGATGACGAACGACGAAACTCTGGATGTGCCCCGCACATCTAGAGCGTAGCGGATCTGCTGTCATCTGATGTGTCGCTAGTGCGCCCCCAGCTATTCCGCGCCCCGCACCACACCATCAGCCATGCCGGTCTGGTGGGCGGGGGTAACTGGACGCACACGGGGGAGATCAACCTGATATATTCTTGATAACCAGAGTGTATAATATTTCCTGGACACCGCACACCAGCCTGTTGACAACTAACTCCTTCCTTTTATATAATGAAACCGAATGCGTTTTCAATTTCCACATCCATAATGCGGTGAATATCTTATTGGGATCACCCCAATCAACCCAGTGATTTGTAAGTAAAAAGGCATAACGGTGCGAAATAAAAGATCAACGATCATAATTTTGTCATTTCTCGTTATATTGACCGCCTGCCGAGATATTGGTTTGACTGACACAGGATCTTCATCAGATAACCCAACTATTCGCATGTCCCTCACTTATTCCAACCTTATCAACGGGTTTGATTCGGAAGGCATTATCAGTGAGGACGTCCTAAGAATGCCTGATGATGCTGCCCCTTCCCCCCATGTTTTTCAAGGTCGCCTTGAGTTGTTGGGCGAATCTGCAAACGGGGATGCGACTGTTTTACGCGGTTCGCTGCCGGATGCTTATCATCATCTACCCGAATTTAACTTCTCATTTATCCAATCGGATGATTATCTGATTCCCACTCAACGTGGGCTGATCATCACAGATGAATCAACTTTTGACTATATCATTGAACCGGGGCACATTTGGTTGGAAGATGGTGATCAGGGTTTTTCACGTGCCTCTCTACCCTTTGCCCTTGTGTCCAAAGGCAATAACGCTTTGTTTAATGGCACCCTAACCTTCCTCTTTAATGGGGAAACCGTCTCAAAGGTCTGGTATCAGATCACCCAGGAGACAACTATTAATACAAGGGCAAACCTATGGGGCCTTTTAGATGCGGAATACCACCCCGAATCTATACCAGAAGTCGGTCAGATCCGTGATGCTTTTCAACAAGAGCTGGCACTGCGCTTCCCTACCCAACCCATCGCAACCCTGTCCGAGAAATATCCAGGCGTGGATCTCTCTGCCTTTGGTTCAGGTGTGACTCCTGAAGATCTGGCATGGTATGGCGTGATTGTGGATGGAGTCAATTACCTGGGTGGCTGTAATACTCGCGCCGGCACTTACACTTATTGTGAGTGGATGCGTCAGCCTTCCTACTCAGTTGCCAAATCGACTTTCCCCTCTTTAGCTCTCATGCGTCTTGCTCAAGTTTACGGACCGAATGTGGCTGACCTGCTGATCAGGGATTACGTGCCTGAAGCTGCACACAGTATCGGTGATTGGGAGAACGTCACTTTCAACAACGCTCTTGACATGGCAACGGGCAATTACGAATCTGATGCATTTATGGCAGATGACACCGGCCCAAAAATGGATGAATTCTTTGGCAGCAAACTTTATGCAGATCGCATCTTCAATGCGTTTGACTGGGCTAATCAAGCTGAGCCAGGTACGATCTGGGTCTACAGGACCAGCGATACTTTTATCGTCACACGTGCTATGCAAAATTACCTAAAGTCTCAAACCGGTGGAGATGATGACATCTTCACATATGTTGTTGACCAGGTCTATCAACCCCTAGGGCTTAGCCCCGGCACTTTCACTACCATGCGTACTTCTGATGACAACTGGCATGGACAGGCTGAAGGTGGTTATGGATTATGGTTTATCCCGGATGATATCGCAAAACTGACAACCTTCCTCCTTCTGCAGGGAGGAAAGATCAACGATGAGCAAATACTACATCCTGGTATGTTGGCAGCAACTCTTCAGCAGGACCCAACGGATCGTGGTGTCCCCATCGGTTCTAATGACTCATACAACAATGCCTTTTGGGCTCAGCGATTCGGTTCTGAGCAAGGCTTTAGCTGTGATTTCTGGGTTGTGGATTGGCAAGGCATAAGTGGGAATGTCGTTGTTCTGATGCCCAACGGTATCATTTATTACTACTTCAGTGATAGCCAGGATTTCGTTTTATCCCCGGCAGTTATTGCTGCTGATTTCATCCATCCCTTTTGCCCCTGACACAAGAGATTAGTTTTTTCATGATCATCAGATTCCTCAAAATCTCAATTATGCAAACTCCACATATGATTTCAAGATTCATGATCAAGATATAAACAAAAAGCCACAACTTTTAGGATTATGCAATATCGTTTTCCAATTTGCCCTTTTTCACTCGTTTCCATCAAGATAGCAAAAATTAATCTCAGATAGTAATCCTCGTTTGGAAAGATTCCAACAACCCTGGTTCGTCTTCGGATTCCCCGATTAACCCGTTCCTAACTCTTAGTTGTCCGAATAAAGCGTCTGTGTTTGATTGGAAAAAAAAGACAGTGAACCCTTCTGCTAAATTTGTTTCCAACCAGGCAGAAAGTTGAGGAGCTGATATGGCATACTTCTGAACGATCATTTGCAAATACTTTTGGGCTGTTGCCTTATCAGGTGCATTGAAGATATTCCGGATATCTTCTGCCACTTCAGTTTGCACGCTCTGGCGAGGGACATAAGCACCCGCATTCTGCTGGAGATGAAATTGATAATCTCTACCCAAATACACATCTTCTATTAGCTCCGAAGCCTTCGTGAGTATCACTGGTGATCAGTTTGACACCTCTCACGCCCCGATCTCTTAGGCTTTGAAGGAAATCTCTCCATCGCCAAGTATCCCCTTGTGGGAGTGAACCCGGTGTTCACTGCGATATATGCGTCAGGGGGAATCCTAAGCACAAATGCGTACACGTGTGGAAGTTGTGCGGCAGCATCAGCGGAATCGATTTGCATGTACGTACATAGCCAGCAACGCCGATATGCGGCATGCACAAATCTGGAAATACTGCGTGTTGGATGACCCTTGCCAGGCGTTGATGAAGACCGCTATGCGCCAGCTGCAGCTGACTGCGCGGGCTTATCACCGGGTTCTGAGACTCTCAAGGACGATTGCTGATTTGTCTGGGTCGGATGCTTCCCCCAGTTTAATTTAGCGGAGGCGCTGCAGTACCGGCCCAAGCTGGATTTGATGTAAATCTATTGAGTTTTGCGGTTTTTCTGGTGGGGACACCAGCAAAATCAAAGAGCAGTTTACGCCATTGATACCACAGGTGAGGACACCTGTGGTATCAATGGTCGAATTTCCCGCAGCTGAATAAAGGTTTGGGAAATTATCAATGACCAGTAAAAAATCAACTTGCTTATGTTGGTCATTTTGTTTTCGCATGCAAGGTCCCGATTAGGGTCCCACAGCTGTGCTGCTAAAAATTGTATTCCATGTCGTCTGGCCAACAATCCCATCAACGGTTAATCCATTTGAGGTCTGGAAGGATCGTACAGCCTGATCTGTCAGCGGGCCGAAAGTTCCATCTGCTGTGCCAATTACTGAATAACCTAAAGCCAACAAGCGCTGCTGAAGCAGTAAAACGTCATCGCCGCTCATATAGGGTGAATCCAGGCGCAGCGTTCTCGTCAGGGGTGGGATCGTTGGGGTAGGTGTGTGTGTGGGTGTATTTGTCGGCAAAGGTGTAGGCGTGGGTGGGGCCTCCCATACTGGCAAATTCTCCGTCGGTCCCTCCACCGTTGCATAGAACCCCCACAACCAACACGTGCCAGCGCCACCCGGGTTTTGGATGACCCAGTAACTGCTATCGGCATTTCGGGCGACGACTTCAGCCTCCTGATCGACGAGAAGGGCACTGACCCAATCGTAAATTGAACCAGGTCCTGTACGGCAATTGGTATTCATGCTGACCTGAACCAATGGGACGGCGCTGGTGGCTGTGAGAGCGATAGTTGAAGTAGGTGTTTCCGTAGGTGTTCCGGAGGGGGGGAGCGGCGTGGATTCTTCTTCTGTGATCACTGTCTCTTCGGTTTCTTCAGGAGCAGCTAATGTTTGGGCTGCAATGGTTTCAGCAGCGTTCATCACTGCAAAAGTCTCAGCTACAGAGGTGCTGACAGCATCTTCGTTGTCGATCTCTTGTTGATTGGAGAGCAATCCGCAGCCGCTCAAGACAAGCAGCAGTAAAACGAAAGACATTAAGACTGTAATTCGAGTTCGCACAGGGACCTCCTTTTCTATTATTTCTTCAAGACAATTGTTTGAGAATGTGTCTTTCAGTTTAGTTGGGATTTGAGCAAAATAGTGATTAACTTGGGTAATGATATGACTATTATAATCTAAAGAAAGGTTTCAATAAAAATATATTTAGATTACAAACCACTTACATTGATGTCCTTTGTGTGTAACCGCCTGTATCCGAAGCCTCCTGTAAGAAAATTAGCAGGGAATCAAAAAAGTGCCCTTCAAATTGAATGGACACTTTCAGGTGGTTAGCTCTGCTTTGCAGGAGACCGGTAGCGGTTTTGATTTCTCGATCTGGACATCCTGCTGTTTTTATTCACAAGCTTATTCTTCTTTGATTCCTTCAAGACCGTCTCAAAGCCATTGACACGCCGGCGTTCCAAACCTTTTCCCAGGGTCCGTTCAATCGAATAAACAATCGACAAATCTTCCTGCGTTACCAGTGAAAATGCTGTTCCGGTTTGTTCCATGCGACCGGTGCGGCCGATCCGGTGGGTATAGGCATCAGCAGTATCGGGGACGTCGTAGTTGATCACATGTGAAACTTCCATCACATCAATCCCCCGGGCGGCGATATCCGTTGCCACCAGGACTTTGACCTTCCCTTTTCGAAATGCGTTCATAGCTGATTGTCGTTTGGATTGTGACAGATTGCCTTGAATTGCCGTTGAGGATACGCCTGCCTCGCTCAATTGCACAGCGAGTTTTGCAGCCCGGCGTTTGGTGCGTGTGAAAACCAGTACCTGGTTGCTTCTGTGTTTCTCCAATAGATATAAGAGCATATCCAGTTTTTGGACCTGGTCCACGGGATAGATTGCATGATCAATCGCGTCTATGGGTTTGGCAATATCAATTTCAACCGTGACCGGATGATCCATTATTTTCCTTGCAAGATCATTGATTTTTGCCGGCATGGTGGCTGAAAAAAGCAGTGTCTGGCGTTTTTGTGGTACGGCACTGATGATCCGCTTAATGTCTGGCAGGAAACCCATATCAAACATATGGTCTGCTTCATCCAGGATCAAGATTTCGATGCCGCTTAAATCAATGGCACCTTGGTTTTTCAGGTCGAGCAGCCTTCCCGGGCAGGCAACAACAATATCAACACCGTTGCGTAAACGACTTTTCTGCGGCTTGATACTGACACCGCCATAGATTGAAATACTGCGTAAACCTGTTTGCCCGCCAAGCTCCTTGATGGCAACATGGGTTTGTTCAGCCAATTCTCTAGTAGGTGCCAGTATTAATGCACGAAGTTTCCCACGCTGGCCTTTCATCAGGTGCTGTAACATTGGCAACACAAACGCGGCTGTCTTGCCTGTACCAGTCTGGGCGAGACCCAGCACATCAGAACCTTCCAGAATGGGTGGAATGGTCCTGGATTGGATTTGGGTTGGGGTTTCGTATCCAACCCTGGATATTCCCGCGTTGATCTGCGGATGGAATGAAAAAGTATTGAAATTCACAAAATTTTCCTTAATGGGTGTGATTGGGTGCACGGTTGTGACTTCACATCCGTGTCCGCTCCCTCACCCGACATTGCGGTAACACCATTAAATGAGCAGGAGCGGCGTTTAAAAAATAAAACCGGGATAAAATCCCAGCCTGTTGAAATCTTATATGGTTCAACTAAGACTGTATGAGGATACCACAATAATAAAAATTATGGAAACAAGAGGTTTGAAGGAAATTATTATTGCTGACGTGGGAATTTAATAATTTTATAAATACTCACAATTCACGCATGTTGTGGAAAAAATTGTTCTGCCGGTTTTTTATATTGCCGTTTTAAGGGTTGAATATGAGAGGGTTCAAGTCTCAAATTGACTCTAAAGTTCAATTGATTTTGGTTGGGGTTGGTTAAGACATTGATGAACTACATGGATTGGATCAACATCTTCATTTAGGTATCTAGGATGCAATCCCAGAAACTGCTTGACATTAAACCGGTGGAAAGGGTTCATTAAAACCACTATGTGTCAGATACAAGTCAAAGTGAAGGCGTTTCCAAGTTGTTGATTTATAAGGGGTGCTTATTTATAATGGATGTATAGAAAATCCACGAATGTGAGGATAAGATGATGAAGTATTGTGTTGTTGAGGAGAGGGACATCGATAAGCTTGAAGAAAAAGTAGCTTTATTGTTATCCAGAGGTTGGAAGCCTCAGGGGGGTATAAACGCTGTTATTTTAGCGCCAATTATGAATATTAAATTTTATCAACAAGCTATGGTAAAAGAAGAGTGATTGATTTTTGTCAAACTAATCTGGTAGAAATAGAATCTTAACAACCGAAAGCGGAAACAAATATATGATTAAGATCAACAAACCTGGCTTTATTAGACTGCTTGGTTGAATTTGACCTAATCTCCCAATTTTATTCTTAGAATCACTGTATCGCTTGATGTCTTGCTGATGGATCCCTAAAAGGTGATATTCCACTTGATCTTTTTCACAATGTACTTTATGAATTGTGGTAAATTTATTGATATTGTTAATATTGGTGATTACTATTATGTCTTCATTCAATCTTCAAAAAGTTGAAAATTTAATACTTTTTTCAATAGTGAGCTGTTTGTTATGCATCGCGAAGTATGTGCGTTGTTGAACAATGCACTCTGAATATGTCGCGATTTTAGGTTGAAAGCGCAACACATTTCTACGCCTGTCTTTTTTGTTATGTTGTTATTACGAGTGTTGTTTAGTGGTTTTAACAATGGGAAAGGAATATCTAATGTCCAATCTATCTCGGCGTGATTTTTTACGATATCTAATGACCTTATCTGCAGCTGGGATATCGACTTATCTGAGCAGTTGTAGAAGGCTTGAGCCAACTTTAATTGAGATACCCACAGAGGGGGCTAATCTTCCAACTGAGGCGCCAAGAGCGTCAACTCCACCTACTGCAGAATCAACTGATTCGGAACTAATTTCAACTGAAGGTGCCTACCTGGCTGTAGCTCGCGGCAAGGCTGCCGGTCCGGATGAACTTACACGGCGGGCAATTGCTGCTGTTGGCGGTATCGAGCGCTATGTTAAGAAAGGTGCAGATGTGATCGTTAAGCCGAACATCTGCAACGCCTATCACAGTCCAGAGTATGCAAGCACTACAAACCCAGCGGTGGTGGCTGCAATCGTTGCATTGTGTCTGGATGCTGGCGCTGGAAGGGTTCGTGTGATGGATTTCCCCTTTGGTGGGAAAGCACAAAATGCCTATGAAACAAGCGGGATCGCTCAGGCTGTTGAATCTGTCGGTGGTGAGATGGAGCTGATGAATTTGTTGAAGTACAAAAAAGTAGAGATCCCCAATCCAATGGCGTTGAAAAAGACTGAGATCTATGGCGATATCCTAAATGCTGATACGGTCATCAATGTTCCTATCGCCAAACATCACAGCGGAGCGAAACTTACACTTGGTCTTAAGAATTTGATGGGGGTCATCCTGAATCGTGGTACCCTCCATGCCAACGGACTCCACCAATCCATCGTCGATCTGTCAACTGTGGTTAAGCCGCAGCTTACTGTTATTGATGCAACAAGCATTCTGGTCGCCAACGGTCCGACCGGCGGCAGCCTGAACGATGTTAGGCAGATGGATACTGTCATTGCCAGTGCAGATGTGGTCGCAGCTGATGCTTATGCAGCAACCCTGTTCAACATGACTGGCGCTGACATTGAATATATCAGGTTAGCGGATGAACTGGGACTGGGCAGCATGGATCTTAAATCCCTCAATATCGAGACGATTGACGCATAAGCTGAGTGCAAAGGAAGCCTTATGAAAGCGAGTACCATACGTAAGTTTCGCCCATGGGTGCAAGCACTGGTGTTCATTCTTTTTGTTGTTCTCCTGGTGGCTGCCGGGCGGATTAATTTCTTGCCATCCGATCTTTTTTTTCGCCTTGATCCCCTAGTGGGACTGGCAGGGATGCTGGCTGCAAGGCGCTTTGTTCTGTCAATGTTTATTGGTGGACTGATCGTGCTGGTACTGACCCTTATCTTGGGAAGGGTCTGGTGTGGCTGGCTTTGTCCGTTGGGAACCGTGATTGATTGGGTGCCTTCTCACAAACCAAAGCCGAAAGAAGCGGAACTGGATTCACGTTGGCGAAAGGTCAAGTATTTCCTGTTGGGATTGATTGTTTTATTGGCTTTGTTGGGAAATCTCAGTTTAATAATCCTTGATCCCATCACCTTGATTTATAGAACAGTGATCACTGCAATCTGGCCATCGCTGGTGGCAATCGTCTCTGGAGCTGAACAAGCATTGGTTGGGTTGCCTTTGCCTGGATTGCTGGACGCTGTCGTAAGGTTTGATAATTTTCTACGTAGCACAGTGTTCCCAATTTATCAACCGGTTTTTCGTCTTAGCGGCTTAGCTGTACTACTGTTTGTGGTTGTGCTTGTTCTAAATGCTGTACGCTCACGCTTTTGGTGCCGTTACTTATGCCCGCTTGGGGGTCTGCTAGGATTGCTCAGCAAGGTTTCATGGCTGCGTCGCTCAACGAATAATCATTGTATTGCCTGTGCAAAATGTGCCCGGGTTTGCCCAACTGGAACGATTGACCCAAAAAAGGACTATGCCAGCGATCCATCCGAATGCATCATGTGTCTTGAATGTGCTCCGGCATGTGATAAGAATGCTCAAGAGTTCCACGGCTATCTGGCTCCAGCGCTCTGGCAGCCCTATGACCCCTCGTTTCGCCAGTTTCTTCTCTCAGCCGGTGCCGCTGTAACGGTTGTCGGTTTGAGCAAGGTGCTCCCACAAAACAAACGAACGCAGCCGTTTCTGCTGCGCCCACCTGGAGCGGCTGACCCTGAATTCCTGTCTCAGTGTATACGCTGCGGGATGTGCATCCAGGTCTGCCCAACTTCAGGATTGCAGCCCAGCCTGACAGAAGCCGGCTGGGCTGGCATTTGGACACCAGTTCTTGTGCCGCGTCTTGGGTATTGTGATTATTCATGTAACGCTTGCGGCCAGGTGTGCCCAACAGGTGCAATACCGAAACTTACGCTTGAAGAAAAACGCCAGAGAGTGATTGGCCACGCATATGTCGACCGTAATCGCTGCCTACCATGGGCAAGCGGCCGAAGTTGTATCACTTGTGAAGAGATGTGTCCGGTATCCGATAAAGCCATTCAACTGGAGGAGGTAGAGGTTTTGTCATCTGATGGACAACTTACAACCCTCCAACGGCCGTATGTGATTCAAGATCGCTGCATCGGTTGCGGCATCTGCGAAAACAACTGTCCGCTTTCCGGGCAGGCTGCCATCCAGGTCTACACACCCACAGATTTAGGCATTAGCCTACCCTGGTAGGATGCCCTGCAATTGGTTTCTTCGTTCTAATATCGGGTTTATTCCTGTGAGTAAAACACTCTTGGAAATAATCCTGTATCACAATCTGAGGATTTTCAGAATGTGAGTTTCCATGTGGAAATTAAGGTATTATTGAGCTTATAAAATTTCTTTTTAGATAGAAAAATTTCCAAAAATTAGTTGTGTTCTCACTGTTATTGACTTCAAAATTCTATATTCCAACACACCGTCAAAGGATCATGATACGAACCAAGGCCATTTATTGATTAAATACTAGCAGAAGATCAAATAGTCTTAATAAATTCTTCAACGAAACGAAAGGAGAAAATAAAAGGTAAATTGAATAATTGATTAGCATAGAAAGAAGGGTGGAGATGAAACGGGATTAATTACGAAAAATCATTACGAGCAGTTTGGAAAGGATCAGGATGTCCGGTAAAAATCGGATAAACAATCATTTTCAATCATAATTTGGTGAATTGGGAACCAATTGTTCAATATCAAAGATTTGAAGCCAGCAATTGTTTGTGTCTGTTTTTCAAAGCAAGTTGGGAACCTTGTAATCCAGTGTCTTGTTTGACCAATGAATTTATCATCCGTAGTGGAAAGGAATTACCATGGTAAAAAATAGAATTCTTTCTTTATGCTCATTGCTTCTTGTTCTATTATCAATAAATGGCCGGACAGAAGCACAGATGATGATGAAAAACGAACGGTCATTTGATCCAAATTCAAGAGACCAACTGCTTTACGGCGAATTAATGAACAATGATGAAAAAATTGACAGTCCTATCGACAATCGTTATTTTTTACCATTTGGCGATTCTGCACCAGCCTTACATAAGTTTCAAGGCACACTGTCCGTTCCCCGCACAGAGATGCAAAAGAGTACTTCTAAATACAGAGAATATCGATATTTTCCTGGATTCTCGGTTGATTTCCTTACCTATGAGGATTACCTTGTTCCAACAACCCGAACACTAATAGTAAATCCTGGAAATTGGTCGCTGATAATCTCACCTGGTAAGGTATGGTCAGAGCCTGGTGATAATGGAATGTCACGTGCTTCTTTCCCTTTTACATTGGGGAGTCCCCCCGACAGGCTTACAGCAGGGGGTGAAGCACATAACGGGGTTGCAACTTTCCTTTTTGATAATGCGAAAGTCTCATCATTCCGTTACCAGATCACACAAGAAGTTGCACCTGATGGGGATATTTATGATATGTGGGGGCAGATAGCGATGGAATACTTTCCCGGCTCAATACCCAATCGAGAACTACTGGAAGCTGAGTTTACTGAGGAAGTAGCCAGGCAAATGCCCATTGTTCCCTGGTCAGACCTGGCATTGAATTATGATCTTGACAGATTGGAATCTCTCACTGATGGACTGCCGCCGGATGAAATTAGTGCAGCAGGCATTGTTGTTGATGGCGTTATTTATCTCAAACTATGTTCAACACGCTATGGAGAATACCCCTATCCTCGCTATATGCATCATGCAGCTATGTCGATCAGTAAATCCATTGGTGCTGGTATTGGCATGTTGTGGCTAGCTCAGAAATATGGTGAGCAGGTATTTGACCTTAAAATTATTGACTATCTTGATGTCACAGCCAATCACGATGGCTGGAATGAAGTAACATTTGGTGACGTGTTGAACATGGCGACAGGCGTTGGTGATTACGCCCCATCACGCAGACCATTTAATCCAGATGCAAATGAAACAGGCCCTAATTACGTAAATTGGTATTTGGCAAATACGACTGCAAAAAAGTTAAACTATGCATTTGCCCTTAATAACTACTCTTGGGGTCCAGGTGAAATATTTCGCTATACGTCTTCTCAGACTTTTATTCTTTCAGCAGCGATGGACGCCTTTCTGAAGAGTCAGGAAGGCAAAGATGCCCATCTATGGGAGATGATGATGAAAGAAGTTTTTCACCCGATTGGTGTTTATCATATGACTATGATACATGTGCCTAATGGGTCTGGTAACCCCGGCATTCCATTAATGGCCTCAGGATTGCGTGTTACAGTAGACGATATTGGCAAGATCGTTACTCTCTTGCAGAATAATGGCAAATACAAAAGTCAACAGATCTTGAGTGCCAATAAATTATCTGAAGCGCTTTACCAAACTGGGGAGGTTATTGGTTTACCTTCAGGAAAAACCTTTCGTTATGGTGACCAGGGATATAATTTGTCGTTTTGGAGCATCCCTCACAAGACCAGATCTGGAAATTATTTCCAAATCCCTTTCATGTCAGGCGCTGGTGGAAATACAATATTTATCGCCCCAAATGATGTCTCTACATTTGTCTTTACCGACTATGGAATGGATTCCTATAGTCTTAACTGTCCCTCTGTTGCTGAAGCAATACGAGCTTTTCCAGGTCAAGGGGTTCACCTTGGCTTACTGCTCGTGAAGAGAGGTATTTGGTTAATTCCTGAAAGTTTGAGCACGAATCTGAAAATAAATTATTTGTTTTTGTTGTGGATTGTGTTAACAATAATCTCA
Source organism: Anaerolineaceae bacterium (assembly GCA_016841525.1). GTDB lineage: Bacteria > Chloroflexota > Anaerolineae > Anaerolineales > Anaerolineaceae > Brevifilum. Next base: position 698,190 of record JAENYZ010000001.1, on the reverse strand, counting down.
ATGGTTATCGTTTTTCTGCATTCAATAAAGAGGAAATCAATAATCCATCGCTCCAGAAGATTTTGGTTGTTGTTGACTGCTGTTACCGGTCCATTTGGATTAATATTGTACTTTCTTCTTCATAAGCGACGACAGCATTCCTGATATTAATATGTATGAAAGAAAATTGTGAATGCTAGCAGCATCGTTTTGAATTGGCGGATATTCCTAACAACGCCAATATGTGCATTGCGCAATTACGCAAGTACAGCACTCTGGATGATTCCTATCAGCTATTGATGAATACAACTATGAACCGGCTGTATCTTACAGCCCGACGATTTCATTAGTTAAATAAATTCTGCTGAAATATTGTGATTTCCTGGGTATTACGTAGTAGGCTTGAGAGCTTTGTTCTCTTTATTGGACTTTTTGAGAAACTTTATTAAATAGTACGATCAAAACACAAAAGAACTGTGCTAAAATGGAAAATAATATTGAAATGATTGTTTTCCATGATTAGCAGATATGTATGTTAAATATTATTGCTACCATGGGTGCCTTCCGTATATTTTTCCTTACTACAACCTGGTGTGTCTGTAAATTAAAAACCTATTTAGAGATGAATGAACAAAACCCCATAAAGAAAAAGTTAATTCCAATTCTTTGAGGTAAATCCTGCAAGGTTGATATTTGGGAAGAAGGACTTTATGACTTCTGAAATAGAACGCACTGAAAGAATTACCAAATCCAAGGAAATCCCAAGAGAAGATTATCTACCCCAGGATTATATTTCATTGGTGATGAAAGCTAAGGCGCAAGGCAATTGGGAGGAAGCTGCAGAATATTTGGAGCAATGTTTAGAACAAAGGTCTGTTGAATTAGCTTTGATCAACAGCGTTCAAGAGGGTTTATCTTCAAAATATGAGATGCAAGCGATTTACGATCTGGTTGGGGATAAGCTTCGCGATACTTTCAACGCGCAGATTGTGATGATTTCTCAATATGATGCCCATACCGACAGGGTATTTCATCATTATGCGATTGAGCGGGGACAACACCTTCATATCCCGGGATGGGCCCCTATTGACGCATCCCGGGCGAAGGTTGTCCGTACGAAAAAGCCGGTGATGATTAATGCACAGGAAATTCTTGATCTGCTTGAAACCGAAAAAATGAAGGTCGTTCCGGGTACAGAGGTGCCGAAAACATGGTTGGGAGTGCCATTACTTGTAGGAAACGTGGCTAGAGGGATTGTAAGTTTACAGAATTTGGATATTGAAAATGCATTTTCCAAATCTGATATTGACCTGTTAACCACTTTAACTAACAGCATGAGCCAATCGCTGGAAAATGCTCGTCTATTTAATGAGACACAGCGCATGTTCAACCAGGTGGAAAGTGAAATGGCATTGGCTCTCCAGGCACAGAAGAGTATTCTGCCAACTCATCCGCCAAGATATCCGGGTTATGATTTTGGCTCATTGATTATTCCTGCAAGAGCGGTTGGGGGAGACTTCTATGATTTTATCCCTTTGGATGATCAACGTGTTTGTATTGTCATAGGGGATGTTTCGGATAAAGGCTTACCTGCTGCGTTATTTATGGCAATTACACTAAGTTTGACAAGAGTAGAAACAGGTCGGAACAATGATCAGCGAAAAATATTAGAAAATATAAACAAGTTTTTTCTTAAGATGAACGCGAACATGTTTGTTACCTTACTGTACTGCATACTCGATTTGAAAAATGGTACCCTGGATTATTCTCGAGCTGGTCACCTACCGCCGATTCTGGTAAAAAAGAATGGAAAGATCATCGATTTGCCCGTTACGACCGGTAAGTCACTGGGAATATTTGATAATTTAATTCTTGATCAACAGCAGTGTACCATACCCCACGGTGGATTGGTGTTATTTTTCAGTGATGGCTTGTATGAGGCGTTTGACCCATCCGGTCATGCTTTCGGAATTGAGCGTGTCAAAGAACTCTTGGTCGCTAATCGTCAAGAAAATGCAAAAACCATTTGTAAAAATCTTTGGACGGCAGTAGAGGACTTTAATAAAGAAATTCCCCACCAGGATGACTTCACAACTGTGATTGTGAAACGATACTGATGGATGGAAATTGTGCTGAATAATAACTATTCGTCTTTTGGAACCGATAAGCGCTGGATGCCATTGCTTGCAAGAGTCTATTATTTTATTAAAGAAAGCTGTAAGATTCCAGATTTTGCGGAGGTCGCGGTGATCACTAATGCTCACCTTGGCGAAACACTATAGCACCGATCTAAGCTGGGTTTGATGAGATCTGAAATATCAAAGGGTAAGGTTTACATTTCACCTAAAACCAGATCAAGCCAATGCTATAACATAGCTCAATATAATGAGGTAACCATTAAGGTCAATATTATCATTACTCATTTTATTTACTTCTTTAATCAGATATCAATATAAACGGAGCGGTTGCTGATTAATTGCTTTCCAAATAAACTTTCAGAGAAGATTTTTTTCATCTCGATGAATAACAAAGATTACCAATCAAATTGAAGTCTCATGTACACATAAACAATGGAGGTTTTATAATGAAAGTCGAGAATTTTATAATTTTCATTACTTGATTATTAAAATCAAACATGAGTAAAAATGAGACAGAAATAATTGTTAAACATAACGGCTTTGACGATCTTTCTAATCAGCATATCAGCCTGTTCCCTCAAAACAGCATTAGCCATTGAAGAGCACCCAAAAAAATCGATTGATTGGGATGGTGAAGGCCTCATTTTTGAACCCATGGAGGGTAATAGGGAGGAAATACTTGCAAAACATGCGAATGAACGAAGCCAACCAGCCGTAATGTTCTCCCCACCAGTAGAGGTGGGTGGTGATTCCCTGAATGTTATTGATGATTATGAGGATGATCTGGCTTCTATAGAAGTATATCGTAATGACAGCCTGGAAATGTCCATTGAAGCCAGCGTTATCAGCCCCATTAATAATTTCAGAGGCATTTGGGTTATGGATGACCAGTGGTTCCTTAAAGTTGCTCATGTTGAGGAAAATCCAGTTGACCAAATGCTGCCTTTAATGTTTGGGGTGAGATATATCAGGATGGGGAGTCTCAAAATTAATAAGAGGGATTTGACGAGGCCTTCAACTTCCAAATATTAAACGGCAAGCCATTCTTTTTCTTCAGCAAATCGGGTGAAATTGGTTTTTATTATTGTGGACAGGAAACCGTCTTATAATATACCGAAATCCCGCATTATCAATGCTGCAGCAGCGCCGCTTTTAACCCCCAGTCTGCTGCGAAAATGGTTGCTTTATTTGCCTATAAAGGGGAGCAGGATAATTATGTAGAAATTGGTGCCTTTGAATAGAGGATAGTAATCGATAGTTTTCATAATTGACTAACCTGAATATACTGTATTCAATTTCTCTAATTTATTTCTTGGAAAATAACCTCATAATCAAGAAGAAAGGATTAGAATGGAAACAAATACATTAACTATTTTATTAACCGTTTCGTTTTTCATATTATTTTCCGGAATTGGGATTTTGTTAATTTTATTGCAGCAAAAGAATAAGAAAAAAGCGAAAAAAAGCCTATCCTGGCTGGAGACTAAGGGTACTATCATTAAATCCGAGGTTGTAGTTGGGGAAAGCGTTTTTGGAGGCGATGATGATGGTCAGAGTCATACCATATATTCTGCAGTGGTTGACTATACTTACCAGGTAGATGATATGGTTTTCACATCCGAGCGGATATCCTTCGCTGGCAAAACTTCCTATTCATAACCGGATAAAGCCAAAGCGGTCATCAGACAATATACTGAGGGATCAACGGTCAGGGTTTTTTATGATCCTGAAAAGAGGGAAGTTGCAGTGTTTGAGCGTTCGGCAAAAGGGTCCGGTGAATTGCTGGTAGCGGGGATCATTTTTCTTAGCATTAGTTTGATTTCACTGATTGTTGGAGCCATAATTCTTTTCTGATCAAAATAACTTTTCTAAGACTGATCATATTTTCTCTTATGTAATAATAACAAATAGATAGTAAATTATTATCAGATGATGATATGAAATTGGATTTGATAAAAGTTTACATTTTGAAGAATTCCAAAAGAGGTGAAACATGAACTTTCCTTTAGGTGTTGAAGTATTTTGTAAAGACGGTCTTTATGGTCGGTCTACAAGAGTGATCCTGAAACCTAAGACAGAAGAAGTGACGCATCTTATTGTCAGGGAGAAAGCTTTTCCTCACACGGAATATATCGTGCCTGTGACTGTTGTATCGGAAACGACTCCTGATTCGATCAATATCTCCATGACTTCAAGAGAATTGGCTAAACAAGATCCTTTTATTGAACGTGAATATGTAGAAATGAATATACCAGAGTATGCAAATGGCGCTTACACTCTGCATGGAAATCTCTATTTAGACCATGAGTATGTGGCCGTTGAACATGAGCAAATTCCCGAAGATGAAGTTGATGTCCGAAAAGGCGCCCGAGTGGAGGCTACTGATGGGCATATAGGTCGTGTGGATGAATTCCTTGTTGATGAGGAAACTAAACGGATTACTCACCTGGTAATGCGAGAGGGTCACCTGTTTGGTAAAATAGATGTATCAATTCCTGTTTCTGCGATTGACCATGTTGAAGAGAGTACTATTTATCTAAAACTCAGCAAAAATCAGATTGATACGCAGATATCAGATTGAATTCTTACGTTAACATTAACCTAAGGCCAGGCTCTTGACGATATGCTGTTGATACCGGGGAGAAAAGGAAGATGATCTCTGGTATCAACCAAGGTGAAATTTTCCATATTAACAGATCGTTTTACCAATCACCTTCAGTAGAATTTTTTATTATTTCATTCTCATCAAAAATCGATTTTCACATAAAGAGGGAATAATTTAAAAAATGCACCTGAGGCAAGTGGATGGATCCATATATTCAAGGGGTGCACCTCGAGGAATTCCTAATTCGTTAAAGTGCTTTGGGAGCGTAAAGAATTAGAAATGGCTATTTTGAGAATTAATGGTATCCAAGAACTCATTAAAGATGTGATCAATTAGAAGTTTGCTGATAACAGGGTTGTTGATCATCCAAATCAGAAAGCCCTGTCTTCTTTCCCAGCGCACTAATAAACGCGGCTGCCATGAAGATGCTGGATGCTGCACCCAGTGCCCATGGTCCCAGGCTGGAAAGGATTAAACCCCCTATTCCGGGAGTTGCCATTTGTGCAACGGTTTGCATGGAGTTCGCTAAACCCAGTGTTCCGCCAACATCTTCTTTATATACTGCCTTTGTGATTTGGCTGGTGATCAGAGTGTTGAGAATCCCCGCACTCAATGCTATCGGAGCCAGAATAATCAGTAAAAGCCATACCTGTCTGGTAAAACCCCATATGAAGAGGGTAATTGTGAGTAAGACGATACTTGTGATGATAAGAATACGTTCTTTAAATTTATTGGTTAATTTGCCAATGGCAAATCCTTGGACAATCACAGAAAGCAGGCCAACGTATGTCAAAATGAACCCTGTACTCTGTACACTAAGTTGTAATACGTCCTTGGCGTATAAGGAGAAATTTGATTGAAATAATGTGAATGCGAAACTGTAGAAGAGGCTGATAAGTAATAAGGGGCCAACACAGGGCCGTCGTAATTCATCAATGAGATTAGATAAGTTAAATGCTGTATGGGGATTATTGCGCATTTGTTTTCGTTCTTCAGGTGGTAAGGACTCTGGCAGCCAGATCAATATCGCTATCAGGTTGATTATTGATAGGCCTGCCGCAACCAGTGCAGGCACATTGAGGCCGGCAAGGCTCAAAACGCCTCCCATAACCGGTCCGATGATGAAACCAAGGCCAAAAGCTGCCCCAATCAAACCCAATCTTTTGGCTCTATCTTTGGGTGCTGTTATATCAGTGATATATGCTCGGGCTAATGCGGTATTGCCGCCTAATAGCCCATCCACAGCCCGACTTAGAAAAATCATCCAGAGGCTTCTAGCAAATCCCAAAAGAAGAAAGCCAAGTATCGTACCAGATACTGCCAGGATCAGGAGCGGGCGTCTTCCGTATCGGTCTGAAAGCCGTCCAATGACCGGTGCAGCGATTAGCTGACCCAAGCCATTAACTGTCCCCAATAGCCCAACCAGGGTCAATGTTGCCCCAAAATCACTTGCATAGTATGGGAGCAGAGGCAGAATTAAGCTGTAGCCCAAAAGATCCAAAAATACAAAAGCAAAAATTAAAATAAATTGTTTATTCTCAGGTTTTTTCATCTAACAATCCACATAAACATACGACAGATTCCAATAGATATACAATCATACTTGTTTTCTCTCAACTAATTTCAAATATACCCTTAATTTCAATGGTTGAAATTGTTTGTACAATCTAACTGTCGTTGAAAGAGGTACAGTGATTTATTCAGGAGAAGTCGAAGATAATTTTAATAATCCAAAAAATTTCGAAATTGCCGAATTTTATACTGATACTGGTAAAGCTTATTTGGTCTGAGGCTGGTTAATTGATTTTCAGAGGGCTTTCATTCTGAGCATTTTTTGAGGATTCACAAAGTGCTGAAGACATTATAATTAGCCCCATTCTTTTGATAATGAAGTATTTTATCCGCCATCCAGACTGCAACAGTGTTGACCGGGTTGGCGATTATACTCAGGATTTTCTGGTCCGATTTAAAATCATCAGCTTGGTCTTGATGACAATCTGTAATCATGTCTTTGGGAACCATGACAGGTTGCAGTGCATCTGTGATTACGCGGAGATGGTCCAGCTCTTTTCAGGCAGCAGCTTAATGAACAATCAGCGGCAGGTAGTTTTGGTTAAAACAGGATGCAAGACCAGCCCGAATCTGTTCACGCAGCAATTCAGTTTTGGTGATATCAAAGGTGTCGTTTGCATTATCTTTATTCGTAGCGTCAGCAATAAAAATTCCAAAGACGTACTGGTTTGGTTCCTCAGCATGGCAGAAAGGAATCTCAGCGTAGCCAAATATTGATCTGTAGTACATACCGCTGATGTCGTAACCGCCAGCCTTGTAGGCTAGGAAGATGTCATCCTGATACGCATCTTTCAACATCGTCGGCATCCCTGTGGGTGCTTCTTGGGTGATAATAAGCGGGATGTCAGTGTCGACCAGGTGGGTAAAGTCCCAGCCTTCTTGGTTAAACATGTAAGTGCCTGCCATCTGGACGAAAAAGAGTTCCCGATCATAAGAATCAATCAAGCTGCCATTGACCACCCCCCGGTACAGGGTTGCCAGGTCATCCAGTGTGGTTTCGTTAGCGGGTGGACCGCCGCAGCCAAAAACATGGTTGATGCTTGAGTCCGTCATACCGATCGATGCCATGGTGGTGTTGATGTCGGGTTGACCTTCAAGCTGGTTGAAGAAATCGACCAGCTCACGTGTGGTTGCGTTGTCCGAATACCGCATCATCTTTCTGTCAGCATCATAGATTGTCTCCGTACCCGCTGCAGGATCGTCCGGGCAAGAATCGGGCGGAATCAACGGTGGATAGGCGGGGATGAGGGTTAAGTGGTTGACATCTGGGTTGTCCCTGATCTGTAAGATGGTGTGCAGATGCACACCGACCTTGAGCGTGCTGGCTGGCTCAAATATAGTGTCATTCATCAGGTTGGCAAGCACAGACCCATCTACCCGTTCGAGGTACAGCCCCTTGGTGCCGTCCGTGCCAGAGCGTAGCATTTCACCAACCCGAGTAGTAATGGCATTGGAATTGTTAATCAGGATGATATCATAGCAGGTGCTGCCGCATCCAGGATGGTCATTCACATCGATCACGCGTGCCCCATTTTGATTCACGATATGAAGCAGCTGATCCTCTGGAACGTTCACATACCACCACCAATAAGGGCAGCCTGATGCACAGGAGGTCATGATGACGTTGAGATTTCCGGTATCCGGATCGATGTCCATATCCACCAGCCGTGCGTTATTTGTTTGAAGGAGGGTAGACACGGTGGATGGATTTGCATTGAAGTACAACCACCAGGCTTTGCCATTGTCGCCCGTGTTATCAACCATGACGACTGCATAGCGGACATTGCCACCGGTCTCATAAGCATTGATCTGGGTCAGACGGGCTTCGTTATTATCGATCAGAGTGTTAATATCTTCATCGGTTGCATTGTAATACCACCACCAGGCAGTTGCATCTTTTCCTGTATTTTCGATCATAATGGCAGTAAAACGAATTTGACCCAAACCGTTATCATAAGCTTTCAAAGCAATCAGCCGCGCGTTGTTGTCTTCGAGATGCTGGTTCAATGTAGCTTCGTCGACGCCATAATACCACCACCAGGTTTTCTGATAAGAGTCCGAATTTTTCACATATACTCCGGTAAAAATGTGAGGAGAAATGGACTCCACATAAATGTCTACCAGTCGATAACCTCTAATTGTATTGTTCACATCCTCTGCTGTTTGGTGGTATAAAATTTTCCAGTCAGTGGGATAAGAATTGTCCCGATCATCTCTGGGAATTAACTCAAAAGCTAAGGGCCTCAGAGCCTCGCCGATTAGTCCAGATTCGATCATTGGGTTAGGCAGATCTTCCAAAGCAGCAACAGGATCCTGCAGACTGTTTCTTGGAAGAAAGTCGGGATTTGGTGACGGTTGGGGATCTTGCGCATAAGAAGACTGTATTGAACCCATCAATACGATAAAGATCACCACAATAAGGGTGGTCCTTAGACAAGTAAACCATTTTCGATCCACCGAATTTTCCTCTCTTGGGTCTCTTGATGGAAGCTTAAGCTGCCTTGGAAAGGGAATTGATTGGCCTTTATTATCCAGAGATGTCATAAACCTCACCGGAAACCGAGAATTAGAATTTGACCCGATTAAGAATTCATTACTAAGATGTGTGAGGTTTTGAGCCAAATGGATGTTTTTATAGGCGTTAATGGCATGTAGAGTTTGTCTTGTTAAAATTATAGAATAAGTACCGGACCAAGTCAAAATAAATTTTTTTATGACAATAGTTAGAGCCCTGTGATCAAACATATTATGGATTGCATAATTTTTCGAAGGTGGCGATTTAACATGAAATATCGGAACCTTTCTTTTTGGGACTTTAACTCTCGATAACATTTGCTGTACTTTTACTTTTCTACATGAACTCGCTGGTGTGCTAAGTATGCAGGCTTCTGGCGACAAAGCCTCCTCTAAGGAAAGGACCAGCGAGATTGAAATGGTACGATGCTGGTCAAAAAATGCAAATCAAAGTGGTTTTCCGATATTGACCCAAAATTGGTGTCATTAATTGCTCGATTTTTATTTTAGATAGAAACGTATCAGGTTCTCGTTGGTGTTATCACCAACGAGAAAAAACTGATAACATGGAGAATAATTGTGATAGTTGGGTTACATGCAGTATTTTTCCCTTAATGTCGCTTTGCAGAAAGAAGGTTTTACACTCCTTATTGGAGGCTGTGCATTGGGGATGCAAACAAGAACGAGACTCTTCCAAGCTTTTTATTTTTTACATTGATCGTTTTGCACTGGCGGCCCCGTTAGCTGCCATACTTTGCTACCTTTCAAGTGTTGATGGATTGGAACTTTGCTCTGATATTACGCAGTGAAGCTATTGATTAGATCAATTTCAGGTAACATTCCTGTGGAAAAATGAACGTGCCATTCTTTTAAGCATTCGCCATGGATTCGAATATTTGAAATACACCCCATTTTTATCGTTTTCAAGGATTTTATCAGCCATCCATACTGCGACATCGTCCACTGGGCTGGCAATCATCCTCAGGACCTTCTGGTCTGATTTCCAATCTTCAGGGCGGTCTTTATAGCGGTCCATGATCATGTCCGTGAGAACCATGCCAGGCTGCAGGGCACCTGTGATAATGTGAGGATGGTCCACCTCTCCGGCAAGGCAGCGGTTAAAATAATGTAAACCTGCTTTGGTCATCCCATAAACCGATAAGCCTTTGACCCCGTGTGTTTTTCCATCAGCACCCATTCCCTCCACGTTATAAAGGGCCCCGAAACCTTGGGACATGAAACCCTGCATGGCAACCCGTGTCCCATACAGCTCCCCTAAAATATTCGTTTGGATTACTGATTGGAGTTCGTTCACCGGGATCTGCCAGGGTGTGGCTTGTTCATGGGAGATACCCGCATTGTTGATCCAGATGTCGATTTTTCCGAAGGCTTCAAGGCTATCATCCCAAAGATGTTTGATAGATTCATAATTCGAAACATCCGCTGCTGCACCAGCCATTCGGTCAGAAGGGAATAATTGCAATAAGGCATCCAGGGCTCCCCGGGTGGACTCCTCGCTGCGCCCATTGAGCATGACACAGCAATCCCGTTCAAGGAAAGCTTTCGCCATAGCATAGCCAATCCCGCGTGTGCTTCCAGTAATAACAATTGATTTCATCATAAAGGCTTTCTTCTTAAGAATTGTGGTTTATTTATTACAAGTTTATCATTATTATTATGAGATTTTGATTATTAAATCTCCAGAGATCCTGTTTTTTTAGCCCCTTTCAATTGAATATGCACTGGGGAAAACAATGAACAACAGGGTAATCATCTGACGGGTTCGAGATGGGGATTTCAGGTATTTAAGAATTGAGGGGGAATCAAGTGATTTTGTTGATGATTGATTAAATGAAAGGGTTGGATAGTTTAATAGTATTAACCAACCCTTTTGTGTGAATATGTCAAAATATTATTATGGCCGCATAATTAAAAAATTATCAAAACCGACACTGAGGTTTGGATTCTCAAAGGTTCCGGAAACCAAACCAACCAATCCAGGCTGGTAATCTTCATAAACCGTTTCCCCTAAGAGTATCCCGTTCACGCCCAGAGCGATAAGTTCTGACCCGCAGTAAGCTGTTAAACCAAAGGGTCCTTTTGGTGGGATGATATCAGTGTAGGTCCAATCGACTAAGGATATGTACTGGTCATCTTCATATGCCCAGATCGTATAAAAACTATCCTCACTGATTTCAACGCCAATGAAATTGTAAATGTCCTGGTAACCACAGATAAATCCAAAATCACCATCATAGGCAGGGTTAATTAATGAGATATCGACCGAAAGTCCGACATTGTCATAAACATCAGGGAGCGTTGAATAGACTAAATAATTATCTATATAACTATCGATAGTTAATTGCCCGTTATTAATTTCAACGTAAGCATCTGGCAATTCACCTAAAGACCAATTATTCAAATTATTATTAAATTCATCAAATAGAACGATTTCTCCTTCTTGTTTGTATTCCTCTTGCTCTGTGGTTGGACGATTTTCAACGATATTGACTTGCCCGGCTTTTGCTGCATCTATCATGGGAATGGCTAAATTTATTGGGCGAAGCGCATTTATAAAGCCGCCGGTTGGAACACAATTATCGTTTTCATCTATAATGCCATCACGATTGGTGTCAGCGAGACGCCGGCAGTCGACGATATCAACATTGATACCTCCAGACCCTAATTGGGTTGGGACGCCTATGATTTCTCCTTGTTGTGAGGCTGCTAATCCCCCGCTGTTTCCACCAGCAAATGTCGCTGAGGTTTTAATATATGCCCGGTTGCCATATTCCTCTTGGGATGTAAAACCACTTACTTCACCCCTGGTAAGGGTAATGGTTTCTCCACCAATACCCGGATACCCGATGATAATTAATTCGTCACCTAGTCCGAGCGACTGAGAATCACCCAAAGGAACGAGAGGAATATCCAAATCAGCGAAATTTGCTGGTCCACCTTCGATATCCGATCGGATTTTGATGACAGCGAGATCCAGGTTGGCATCAGCTTGTAGAATGTCTGCATAAAACATCTTCACTGGCGGTTCGTCCTGGGCTACTGTGATTGCCACAATCAGGTCTGTCACATGGTAATAATGATCTGATAGGACGACGTGCGCATTGGTTAGGATCAAGCCGTCTTTAGAAATAATTGTGCCTGAGCCCGTCCAACCTTCAGCAATTTCACCATCCATTTCGATCAAGGCAACAATTTGAACCACCGATCTATAGGGGATAATCTCACTTACAATCGTTGCTGTGGGGGTTGCTTCCTTCATTATAACTGCGCTGTTTTCTGAGGAGACTGCCAAGGTTAATTCAATCTGGGAGGTCTCGTTTGAAGTGACCACATCAATATTTGAATTAACCTCACCGGGGTTTGTTGCATCAAAGAAAAATTCGATGGTTTGTTTGCCATTTGGGGCAATAATTAAATCCAAAGTGTAATTTGTAGAACTTCCATCTAGTCTTACTGATTTGTCAGCGGTATTTACGTTTTTTATGCTGGCAATTTCAGCAATTTCATCTGGCAAATGGATACCTGTTAGGGTCAGGTTTCTATTTCCATTGTTCGAAATAAGCACAGAGATATTAAATGGATCGCCAACATTAATTACGGCTGGGGATGTTTTTACTTCAATACTCACACTCTCGTTAGCGCTGCCAAGGATATTTCTTATACTGGCAAAACCACCTAAAAGGGCAAAAAATACCAGGCATAAACCAATAATTATCAAGCTGCTGCAGCCAATAATCCAAATTGTCCGGTTTTTTCCATTGCCAGTATTTTTGTTTTTTTGAGTTGACATATCTTTTTACCTTTATATTTTCAGGTTCTTTTAAATTATTTCATCAAAATCTATTTGCACTTTGTTCAGGTGTGATTTTTTCAATTTTAAGTAATTGACTCTTCCAACTTGAATTTAGTAATGTCAGGGCAGACTTATCGAAAAATAATCGATATTAACCAAAATCGGGAGAACATCAAATGATGATACCGAAATGCCAACCTGTCCTTCTCGTAAATTGTATTTATTATCCGTATATTCTCGCTCTAAGTAACCATTGATATAAAGCGCTAATTGATTTCCCTGGCAAATTACCGAATACGTATTTTGAGCGCGTCCGGTAACTACTCTGGCAGAGCCACCACTGGCTAATGAGTAATAGTCTTGATCAATCTCTGAATAAACCAGAATATCATATAATCCACCATTGGTAATATTGAATTCATACCAGCCTTCGCTATCAGAATAATTGCAGATCAGGCTGACATTGTTTGTGTTTTTTCCCCGGTTATCTGCCAACACATCGATGCGAACCTCAGGATAATAGTATTCGTCATAAAGTAAATAAACCCATTGATTTTCACCCTGTAAATCAAATACAAGGTAACCATCTTCTGTGTAGAGGTCCATTTTGGTTTCATCACCGTTCATCATAAAATAAGACCAGGAGGAAATGTCGCCATCAAACTCTTCCACGTAATAAGCAGGAGGCTCATCCTCAGGCATCTCTTCTATGATCGTTTCTGTTGGGGATGGCTGCGTCGTTGCTGTAGAAGCGGGGATTTCAGTTGAGATTGCTGTGAAAGTAGGTGCAGATTCCTCGATAACTGGTTCGACAAACTGTTCTGTTGCGGTGATAACCACAGGTGTAGCCGTAGGATCACTTTGTCCGGAAATACCGCAGGCTAACCCGACTAAAATAATTAAACTGATAATAAAAAGTATTGGTTTTAAAGTTTGCATGATTTCTCCTCATCATTGGATAATAACTAATTTTCAAAGGTTCTTGTGTACACGGATCAAATGGATTTTTCTCGTAAGGAAAGCGATTATGAGAAATTGATAAAATATGAGACAATTATAGCAGAATAATTTACACTGGTAGATTGTAAAAGTCTGAGTTTATTATATGATTTATAAAAAAAAATATAGGAAGAAGTAAACTTTTACCTATCCGGATCTTAAACTTTGAGATTATTGTTCTAATGAAAATAACCTGATGATCCAGGTGATGATAACCAGTATTTAGATTTACCCATAAAAATCTTTGTGCTTATTACTTCTCCGATTTAAACTCGGGACATCTGACGGTTAGTGGTTTTGGAGCTATACATTTTTTAGAAATATGAAAAACCAGAAAGCAGTTGAGAGAAATCACAACTCAACTGCTTTCTTAACAGGGAAAAACTGTGCTTATTGACAATTTCGAATAGGAAGCACTGCCTTGCACGCCGCATTGACGATAGGATAAACGATCGGGGAAGAGGTCAACGCAGGGTGCGTACCCATCTGGAATTGGACGATGTCGTTCGCAGTCATCCTGTGCATGATGCAGGCGCTCACGACATTGATCATTTCGCCGACAGATCGACCTCCTGAAATGGACCCACCCAGAATAACGCCTGTTTCTTTCGCAAACATCAACTTGACCTTTGTCATTGTTGAATTGGGCATGCCGCCGGGGTGAGTATCAGGTGCTTGTGCTCTGCCGATAACAATGTTCATGCCATATTCTTTCGCCTGTCGCTCTGTTAACCCGGCAACAGCAAAGGCGCGGCCGTCCACAACGCTCGAAAACACACTGATCGCACCAGTATGATGGTGCACTGGAGAATATAGGTTTGCGCCTGCAATACGCGCTTCTGCTGTAGCAATGGATGCCAGCATCACGTTTATTGGTCGCCCCGTAAAAAAGGATTGTTTCTCTGCACAATCACCACAGGCAAAGATATTCGGGTCTGTGTAAGTCTGCATGTGGGCATCAACCCTGATAGCTTTGTTGTAACCCAACTCAATTCCTGATTTTTCGGCAAGGCTTGTATTGGGTTTTGCTCCAATTCCGAGGATAACCATGTCTGCTTTAAGCTCGTTCCCATCGGATAATCGAACGCCGCTAACAGCATCATCACCTATAATGGATTCAACTTTGGTGTTAACTAAAATTTTCACGCCGGTTTCGGATAATTTTTCCTGTGCTTCAGCGCAAAATTCGTCATCTAATGCCATTTGAAGGCAGTGCGGCAGGGCTTCAACGACGGTGATGTTGACATCTCGCCCTTTTCTGCATTCGTCCGCAAACTCGACGCCAATAAACCCGCCACCAATGATCACAATATCCCTGACAGATTTCATCTCCTCAAACACATCTTCGAGGTAGTGATAATCTTTCCGGATTGGGTAAACATTTTTCTTGTCAACCCCGGGTATTGGCGGCACTGCCGGGAGAGAGCCGGTTGCAAACACTAACTTGTCATAGCTTATGGTTTCACCATCGGCAAGAGTGACGATCTTCTTTTCACGATCAACATCAACCGCTTCATTTTTAACAAGCTGGATATCATTGCTTTCCAGTAAGCCGTCGGGAATGACATTGTACTGCGGTCCACCTACAGTCCCGTAGATATATGGAATCCCACAGGGGATAAGGATGGTGCCTTCCTTGCGCACCAATACAACCTTTTTGTCTGGATAGTGACGACGACAGCTTATGCCAGCAGTAATACCTGATAAACCACCTAAAATTAAAACATCTGATTGAATCACTTACAGCCTCCTTAATAATTTTTTTCAATTATACAACTTAATTTAACTCTAATTTTTAGGGCAGAGAAAATCTGAGGAAATTCCTTATTTGATGATATTTGATATTAGTAAAATATGACTAAATCCATAATTAATGAGATATTCCCAATTGTGGAGAATTGTTTACATGATCAAAATATCAGTTTTGCCTGTACCTAGATCCGTATCCAGGGTGATGCTTGTATGCAGTTAACTGGCATACATACCTAATGTCAGAACATTTGTATAAAAAGATTATTTTATATATTGATTTTCTATCAAGGAATTTTGTATACTTGGCAGTATATTATCATGAAAGAAGAACAAATTAGCGGCGCTATTAACATAAGAAAGTTAGAGGAATAAATGGCAACGAGCACATTAGGTCTGATTTTGATGATTGTTTTTGTGGTTTTGTTTTCAGGGATTGGTATTTTGCTGATCCTGCTTCATCAACGAAACAAGAAAAAAGCCCAGGAGAGTATGTCCTGGCACGAGATAGGGGGTACGATTGTTAAGTCAGGCGTGGCGGTTGATGAAAGTGTGTTTGGGGGTGACGATGAGCAAGGTCAGAGCCAGCCAATGTACTCCCCAGAGATCAGCTATACCTACCAGGTTGATAATATGCTGTACACCTCTGATAGGGTTTCATTTGCCGGGAAATCATCCTATTCTAAAGCAGAGAAAGCTGAGTTGATCGCGGCGAAATATCCCGATGGATCAAAGGTAACCGTGTTTTACAATCCGGCAAAACCGGAAGAAGCAGTCCTGGAGCGTTCAGCAAAAGGATCGTCTGTATTGCTTATTGCGGGAATCGTTTTTCTGTTTGTTGGTTTGATAAGCCTGGTTGTTGGAGGTATTTTACTGCTTTGATCAGCTAACCATTCATTATCACGGGGTTATATTTTAGCGGAAGTAGATGTTAGTGGGT
The DNA here is from genome assembly GCA_016841525.1 of Anaerolineaceae bacterium. Taxonomy (GTDB): domain Bacteria; phylum Chloroflexota; class Anaerolineae; order Anaerolineales; family Anaerolineaceae; genus Brevifilum. Next base: position 681,880 of record JAENYZ010000001.1, on the reverse strand, counting down.
GGAGACACCAACTAACATCTATGGATTGGACTGAAGATGAAAAATTTTCGGGTTGTTATAATTTTAAGTCTGATATTTCTTCCCGCATGTGTGCCAGCTGCTAACAATATGTTTACAGAATTTTCTGAATCACCAGAGACAAACTTAAAAAGAGCTTCTTGTTTGAACAAGAGGCTCTTTTGGTTTTTTTGATATGGCGCGACGATCAAAAGCTTTGTTCAGAACAAATTTTGACCGCCTTTTCTAGAATAAGTCGTTTATTACCTCTTTAATAAGCGGTAAATGAAGATGACCACAATGGCGCCGCCGAGGGCAACCAGGATGCTGGTTAAATTAAAACCAGTCACCAGGTCTGAGCCGGTGAGCAAACTCGAAATCCAGCCGCCCAAAATAGCGCCAACCACACCTAAAAGAAGGTCAACGAAGACCCCAGTTTTGGCTTTCATGATCCAGGATGCCAGCAAGCCGGCAATTAGACCGACAACAATTGTTGATAATAAACCCATTTGAAACTCCTATATTTGTTAATGAAAAATTTATTCAATCTCTAACTTAGGTGATGATTTTTCAATCAGATTGGTTACATGCTTTCAACTGTTCGCCTTAGGGCGTGTACGGCTTTCTTGACACGAATGGTGTCTTTTGGATTTCCGCCAGCGATAAAACCGGAAATGATCCCACCGCCCATGAGCGTGTCGAGTTTATAGGTTACTTTGGTTTCGTCTTTTGCTAATCCCAGCAAACCGCCTGTTTTCTTAAGCTTGAAAATGTGTGAATCACGGTCATCATCCATCTGGGTGACGACCTCGAGACGCTTGTGCGGTTCCAACTTGACGATAGTCCCACGTCCAGTACGGCCTTCATCCTTCCATTCGAATTGTGCATTCTCAACGACATCAGTAAAGCCGGAGACTTCTTCAATGCCCGGGAACCACTGGGGCCAGGTTTGAGGGTTGGTTAAAATTTCCCATACTTTTTCGATAGGTGCATCAATTTCTACATCTCGTTCAAATTTTGGCATTCCATTGCCCTTTCTTCTATTGAATGATGGATTTTGATATTGCTTAATCGAATTTTTTTCTAACAATTTAATTATACCGAATAATTATTAATTTTCGGTTAATTGAATAAAATTGAATATGGTATAATTTGAAGTAATCCTTGATAAAAAAGTATGAATGTGTTTTCAGGATGTAAACCCTGTACGAAATTCGAAATTTTATTTCATATCTAATACAATTAAAACGTGTTAAATTAAATGAAAAGTTTAGTTAAATAGGGAATTTTTAAAGGAACTAAAGATGAGCATTTATATTGTTACCGACAGCACCAGTGATATTCCCCAAAACATCATTGATGGATTACCAATTATTGTTGTTCCGCTTTATGTGATCCTAAATGGTAAGAGTTACCTGGACAAGGTTGACTTAACCCGCAAAACTTTCTATGAAACTTTACCAACCTCTGAGCCGCATGCCAGTACAGCAACACCTTCACCAGATCAATTTATTCAAGCTTATGATAAGGCTGCTGATTTAGGGGCTGAGGTAATTTTTTCTATTCACATCTCAGGGACACTCTCAGCTACATTCCAGTCAGTAGAAACAGCAGCCAGGCAATACACTCGGATTCCAGTCTACCCAATAGACTCAGGCAATCTCACCATGGCTGAGGGGCTGATCGTTATCAAGGCTGCCCAGGCTGCAAAAGAAGGAAAATCTGTAGATGAGGTACGCTCAGTCATCGAGTCAACCATCCCAAGAACCTATGCCTATGCCAAGCTGGACACGATTGATTATTTAAAAAAGGGCGGACGGATGAGCTCGATCCAGCACAGCGTTGTCAGCATTCTGGGGATTAAACCCATACTGAAGATGAATAATCACACCTCTAAGATGGAGATTGCACGCACAAAAAGTAAGGCATTTGAGAAGGTTCTTCGGACGGCTGTTGATAATATTCCCTATGCGGAGCTTTTTGGTATCACCCATGCGAATGTGCCAGACCAGGTCAAAGAGTTGATCAAACGGCTGAAAGAAATGATCCCGGGCTTGCCAGAGCCAATGGTTAATGAGGTCACGCCTGCTTTAGGGGTGCACGTTGGTCCTGGTTCTTTATGCGTCAACTGGATTGAATCAGCGGCGCATCACGAAGAGCCTGAAAAGACGGGGTTGAGGAAATGGCTTCCGTAGCCTTTTTCGACCTCCATGCCACTTTGGGCTTCTGGATCTTCGGATTCATGAATCTGCTGTGGTTGGTTAGCATAAAACTCAAAAACAGCAGCATCATCGATATCTTTTGGGGTACAGGATTTGTTTTTGCAGCCTGGTTTTCATTTTTAAAAACCCTTGAATCAATTAGCCCCCGTGATTGGTTGATCCTTATCCTTGTTACCATCTGGGGATTGCGTCTATCCTTCTATATTCTTTGGCGAAATGCCGGCAAGGACGAAGATTTTCGTTATGCAAAATGGCGGCGAGAGGCAGGGGCGTCCTGGTGGTGGAAGAGTTATTTCAAGGTATTCTTGTTGCAGGGTTTGATCATGTGGGTGATTGCTGCACCATTAACGGCTGTTCAAATCCCATCTGCTAATGACCGCTTGAATATGTTTGACTTCTTCGGCGTTTTGATTTGGGCGATTGGCTTTTTCTTTGAGGTGGTTGGCGATGCACAATTGGCTAAGTTTAAGGCTGACCAAAACAACAAAGGACAACTACTGCGAACAGGATTGTGGCGTTATACGCGTCATCCCAACTATTTTGGAGATGCTGCCCAGTGGTGGGGCTTTTATCTGATCGCGTTAGCATCAGGCGCATGGTGGACATTCTTCAGTCCTTTATGGATGACCCACTTTTTGGTAAATGTCTCTGGGGCAGCCATGCTGGAGCGCACTTTAAAGGTAACAAAACCAGGGTATCAGGATTATGTTGAAAAAACGAATACTTTTTTCCCCTGGTTTACGAAAAATAATTAGGATAATTAGATAGGAGTTAAAATGAAAATTGCAAAAATTATTGCCTGGGTGGGCTTGTTCGCGATGACAGCCGTTTTATTAAATGGATTTATTAATGGGAATTTTGGACAGGATGGCGGGGAATTACTGCGCAATCCCTGGGGCATTGTTTCCCTCGTTGATCTTTATGTAGGTTTTGCATTGTTTTCTATTTGGATTGCACTTCGAGAGAAGAATGTCCTGATTTCCGTTATTTGGATCCTCCTGATGATGGTGCTTGGCTTCTTTACTGGGAGTTTATATGTCTTAATTGCGCTTTATCGCAGCAAGGGAAACTGGTTGGATTTCCTGTTGGGCAGTCGCAAAGAACAATATTTATCAAAATATCTTGAAGGGTAATTAAGTAATTATCAAGCACAGAAAGGAATAATTTATGACAACAGTATGGATGATTTTGAAGATTGTTGCAGCCATTGGCACGATTATGACAGGCTTGTTGGCTTTGATCAAACCCGAATCAATTTATGGTTTCACCGGGCTAAGGGCGGAAGGCGGTCGGGGGATCACAGAAATCCGGTCAATATTTGGTGGATTGTTTATTGCCCTGGGCGGCGTTGCGCTTTTTTATCGAACCCCGCAAGTTTATAATATGCTTGGCATAATGTATCTTGTGATCGCGTTGGTGAGGGCAGTTTCCATGTTTTTGGATAAGTCGGTTGAATCTTCCAATGTTATTAGCCTGGTCGTGGAAATTGTCTTCGGTCTAATTTTAATCATTCGTATTTAATTATTAAAACCGAAGGAGGCTGCCGGCACTTGAATAAAAAATTTGATGAAATTTGGGAAGAATTAAAATCGGTTCTATCGGGGAAAACTTTTGACGCCTTACTGCCGCCGATTGTGTTTGCAATTGCCAATGGGATCTTCGGTCTGCAGACTGCGGTTGTTGTGGCTATAGGCTTAGCGGTCCTCCTGGGCTTACTGCGGGTCCTACGTAAGCAGAAATGGCATTATGCCCTAGGTGGGCTGCTGGCTGTTAGCCTGGCGGCTGGGCTGGCTTTGCTAACCCAGAATGCTGCCAGTTATTTCATCCCCGGGATGATCAGCAGCGGACTTTTAGTATTAGGTGCAGTGCTCAGCGTGATTATTGGAAAACCGCTTGCAGCCTGGGCGAGTCATCTCACACGAGGATGGCCATTAGATTGGTTTTGGCGTAAGGACGTGAAACCTGCATATGTTGAAGTAACCTGGATGTGGGCTTTCTTTTTTGCAGTTCGGTTAGGGTTGCAAATCATCTTATTTCGACAGGGTGATGCTGCTCAATTAGCCTGGGCAAACACTTTGCTCGGATGGCCTGTGACAATTATTGTTTTGGTGCTGAGCTACATTTATGGCATCTGGCGTTTACGAAATTTAGGAGGACCCGGAGTTGATGAGTTTCAGGAGGGAAAGGACCCACCCTGGAAGGGTCAAACCAGGGGATTCTAAGGTAAGACTAAAAACGGCAGTTTGATAGCTGCCGTTTTTTTTATGGGATAATTTTTTGGGGGCTAAGGGATGCTCATGTCAACAAGGGGGACATAACCGATGATTGCCCGATCCTCGGTTCTGTATTCCACAAGAACACATTCGCGGTTCAAGTTGTCAAACACACGGTTTGGGATGGCAATCAGAGAAACAACAGCACCCTCTGGAATGCGCCCAACAGCCCGGTAGGATTCATAACAACCTTCACGGGCAAACAGTGTCCGAAGCACGGTTCCGGTAATCACCGGTGTTGCGGTTGGTGAATATACCGGTGTGGGGGAGCGCTCGGGTGTGGGTGTTGGTGTCACCGTAGAAGTTGGCGTAATCGTAGGTGTCGGTGTGATGGTGCCGGTTGCCGTTGGCGAAGGCGTTAATGCCAGCTGCCGCTGCCGCACAAGACCCGCAATCCCCCGTCCGCCGAACCATAATATGACGAGGATCAAGATGCCTGCCAGAATTCCGCCGCCGTACAGGGTGATCGGGTACCATCGCAGCCGATGTTTCAGGTCAAGCACTTCAGGATCTTCAGGGAAACGGGTCCGGACAGCTTTGCTGATCTTGAAGGCATTCCGGGGAAAGAATCGATTTTCTGAATTCAGGGATTGATTGGCTCTTTGCAGGCTGTCTTCAAGCTTTGTGACTTCCTGCAGGGAGTCTTTAATCGATGAACGAAGCGATTGACTTTGAGGGTGGTCAGGTTGAAGCGATTGAAGAATATCCAATTGTTCTTCTGCCTGGGAATAAGCTTCTTTTGCAGCCTTGAGTGTGCTGGCAGATTCACCTTTTCGCTTATTTCGCTGGACACTTTCGATCACTGCAGCTGTCACGGCAGGAAGGATGATTTCCATCCGGTTTCGCAAACGAGAGATCTGCGGGATTTCTCCATACTTCACAGATAGTCGATCCAGCTTTACTCTGGAATCAGCCAATTTCATGGGTGGGATATTGCCGCTAAGGTTGACGATATCTGCAATTTCGTTTAATGTCGAAAGGTCATCGCGGATCTCACTGGCTTTGTCCACGTACTCCGGAAGGGCTACCGCACTGGCTGCTGTTTGAATTTTCGAAAGACCGCCTTGAATGTCACCCTGGTTGAGCAAGGTGAGCCCTTCCTGGTAAACCTCATGGGCTTGCATCTGGTTTTCAAGGTCCTGGCGCAGGTCTTCACCTTCACGCCAGCGGTTGATGCCAGCCTCTTTGAGATTTTGAAAAGCTTCATCTAAATAATCCAGGGCTGTCTGGTAACGAAAGACACGAGCGGCTGATTGGGCTTTTCCGTATGCTTTTCCTGCTTCAGGCGGAAGGGCAACAGATGGAATATTTCCAGTTCGTAAGAATTCCTCTGCTTCGTCGTGGTGTTCCTGCGCACGGCTCCAACCTGGTTCAATTTGTAGAACTTTCTCGAAGAGCGGGATCGCTTTTTGATAATTGCCGCCATAAAATGCTTCTTCTGCAGCGTCCATGAGTTCTTCTGCTTCCGGGTCATGGCTGGAGCTGAGGAACTTTTTGAGGGGGTCGTAGGCATCATCTTCACCAAGTTGAGGTGAGACGTTGACCCTTTCTTTTTGAGGTGCGCTTGTTTCTTTTTCGGGGGATGGTTTTGCTGCTGGTCTTTCCTGAGATTGGGCTTCGGCAAGGCGTCGAGAACGTTCACGCCTGATTTCACGCAGCAACCGATTTGCATGGTCAAGTTCTTCAAAACTCACGGGTTCTGAAATACGTTCCGTTGCTATCGCTTCGAGATAAGCGCTGAGTCCATTTTCAACCTCCGCCAGGTCCTGGCCAGAGGGATGGGTTTCTTCAAGGATGTCTTTCGCCTTTAGGATGAGGTCCTTTAGCATGGTTTTCCTTTCTCAGCCAATGACGGTCAAGCCTGAGATTGACGTTGATTATACAGGGTTTGTAAATCTTCTGCCAGCGCCGAAGGGGTTTTATAGTGCCCCTGTATGGCTTGCCCCAACACATCCATCTCGTCCTGAGTCAGCCTTTTTTGGTCATCATAGGTCCATATGGGTTCGTATTGATGAGGAGCGTTTGTGATTTCTTCAGGATTATTTGGGCCAACTTTTACGGATCCGGCTGCCTGGCGCCCGGTAAGAAAGTGATGCAGGGCACGCGCGCTGAATTGCAGAACGTCAAATTCATAAACGTCTTTTGTATTACCGTTTTTAATCTGGCGTCCGATGTTCCAATCCAGGACATAAACCTGCTGGCGCGGTTGGTTCCAGTAATAATGCAAAGCTTTATGATCCAGGTAAACAATGCCTTTATCGTGGGCAGCCTGGAGGATTTTACAAATTTGAATCGCGGCTTCCAGCGCAATATTGACGGGCAGGGTACGGTTGTAATCACCCCGGGTATAACCGGCATCACAGCGTAAATAGAGGTTATCTTCCCAGCGTCGCGGAAAAATAATGAAAGCCAGCCAATTTTCGGAAATTCGATCATCTAATTCTGAGAGAAATTGTTCTGTCTCTTCTGTGTCGTAAAAATCCACTGTCCCAGCCAGTTTTGAGGCTGAAGCCAGTTCTTTTTGTGATGTTGTCAGTGGCGAGATTTCATCTGGCCAATCCCCATCAATAACTTGCATGTATCCCAATCCAATCATGGGTGTGATACCAGGAAGGTTCTTAAGTAGATCCAGGATGGTAATTTCGCTTCTAAATAAGGGCAGCGCATAATCCGTTTTATCGGGTCGCATGATTTTGATCGCTGGATAATCCGCGAATTCACCCGATAAGGGGGGATAGTTCAAACTGAAGACTCTTGCTGATGAACCAACAGCTTCCGGTACGGCAAAATCTCGCAAGCCATAGGTCAGCCATGTATCTAGGGGTTCATCTAATTTAAATTTTTGTTTTGGCCCAAAACTCTTAGTTTCCATATTAAATCCAATTCTAATGAAATTGTATTCTATTGCGTAAGCATTGATTGTACAAGCCAGGCGTATAGGGGATGGTCATTTGGCATGCTGATGACAATTTCACGCCTTTTTGAAAGCGTTTTCGCGTTATCGATGGCTTTCAGTTCGTCAATCCATTTTTCGAATTGGGTATCTTCTTTAGAAGTCACCAAAACAGCTTCTATCTTTCTGAGATGATTGAGCAGCCGGCTGCTTGTGTGCATCAATGTCCCAAATGGTAGTTCTTCACCCGAACTTAATTCGGAAAAACTTAGATTGGCTTGTCGGGAGTGTTGTGAAAGGCGTAATAAGTCATCGGAAATGCTGCGGATACGTTCCAAATCGAAATGGTAAAGCAATGCAAAAAACCGATCGCCGGTATGTTCAAATGAACGCCGCCACTCTAAAAAACCAGACCGATTCGCATCTGCCAGTTTTGTGAGTTTCTCAAGTAATTGAGCGTTAATCCCGGCATTGTAGATGAATTTCCAGTTTTCTTTAAGTTCGTGGCATTCATTTGCGATGTTTATTAATTTTTGGTTTTCTTTACCAGGAGATGTATCTTCCGGAGGTAATTCCTGGTCGGCGATTGCCGTTAACAAAGGCTGGATTTTATCAATCCAGGAGGTGGTGGTTTCACGTGCGTGGTCAATGATTCGCCAATCTTGATGATCAGCACTTTTCAACAGGGAAAGCGCTTTCAAATAGTCTTTTTCAGCCAGGGCATCTCGCCAGGATACCAGGGTATGCAGTACCTGGCAGGTATCGTCCAGCCTTGGGTGCGGAGCAACCTGGCAGTCCGCAGTAATTATTGAGACATCCGCATTTAGATTAGTAATTGCCTGGAAGTGATTTAACAATTTTTTAGACGAAGGATGATATTGCGGTGCATCCCGTCTGACATCTTCAAGCCCTGTATCCAGATCACTCCAATTTTTGAGATGCTTTGTGAAGTGCAGGAGGGTATTTTCTACAATCTCATCGTCGGCGTTAACCCGGTGCTCATCATAGATGGTCCTGTAGTTTAATAACCACGGGCACCAATGTGTGACCTCTATTTGATGTTTCAATACGGGTTTACCATTTTTTAAGGATTCAAGCATCCTATCCAATGACTTCAGCCATGGCGAATTTCCCAGAATCTTTTCAAGTCTGGGGCGATTTTTAATGATCTCCTCCATGAAAATTGGAATGTCTGCTCCCCGTGATGGACCTTCGTATAGGTTAATCGTCCATGTCCGAAGGGTTTCGATTGATTCTGAAAGTTCAATGATGCCCCAACGATCGGGGTCCCAATTGATGAACTTCCGCAATGCTTTAGGGAAGTTATCCCAGGCCATATTTTGCCAGGCTTTTACAAGCTCGCGCAGGGCCTCCTGTCCTTCTGCGAAGCATTGTTTCGCTTCAGATAGAATATTTTTTGGTATATCTGGCTCATTTTGAATGAAATCCAGTAGAAGGTAGTCAAAAGGGCTGCCCTCTGTGGCGGCACCTTTTAGCTGCCAGTTTTTAAGTATCTCCGAAATTTTCTCTGCATTGTTTTCTTTCTGTGTCCCCTGGGATTGTAACCATGCCATTAGAGAAAGCCCGATTTGATAAGGCCGCGAGATTGCATTGCCCACAGCTTTCTGCCGGAGGACGGGCATGAGGTGTTCCCACCAATCGGGGTTTTGTTTTTTATGAGCGATGGTTGTTAAAGTCCATAAGGCTAAATCCCAATTTTCATTGAGCGTGCTGCGCCCCAGTTGATATAAACTTTTATGGGCAATCAAGTCTGGCAATCTGAAGTATTCCCGTAATAAATACCAGGAAAGGTCAAGGGAATCTTCGAACATATCCCAGGCTATGGTGGTTGTTATGATGGCTGAATTTGTGTCACCATCAGCTAAAGCCTTTATGACCAGTGATTTTGCATAATTCAATACGGAATTTTTGTCCCAGGTGGCGCCTATTTCATCCAGACGCTGGGAATAGTTTCCAATCTTATTTAATCCATCAATGGTTGGGTCTGCACTCAGGACCACCCGGATTAAGGATTGGTATTCCATCACCCGCAAACCGATAACCTGCTGCTGGTAGGCAATCCGACGTGCGAGGACCGAAACCTGGGGCAGATCCAGTTCTTTATCCTGGAATTCTTCCCACCCAAGGTCGACGTAGAGCTCCGGTGCATTTTGTTGAAGAAAACTTCCCAGGGTGTTGACAAGCTGCTGGTAATCTTCCCAGCGCGGCAAGGCGCGCCTGGTTTTATCTTGAGGTTGATCGAGGAATTGTGCGTTACCCCAGTCGATGACAGCCACCTGACCTGTTGGGTTATGCCAGTAGATATGATCTAATTTGACATCATTCCATAAGACGCCTGCACGATGGGCACGGGCAAATAAATCGAACAGGGCATCCAGCACGGTGATGATCACGCGGCGAGGAAAGGGTTTCCCGTTTTGACGTGATTCCGCGAGCATGCTTGCCATATCTTTACCTGGCGCAGCCTCACTGACCATGAAAAAATTTGCGGTCCCTTGCGTGAATTCAGGGGCAAGGTCCAGCAAGCGGGGTGGGTGCGCTTTACACCTGGGTAAACCCGCCAGCCTGGCAAGGGCAAGTGATTCCTGTGCGATTTGGCCAGCCTGGCGTTGGATGGTGCCTCCAGTGGCGATATGGGCGGGCTTTTTCATCACGGCTTTAAGGGATGGGTCCTCAAGGCAGGCGGCAGCATAGACCTGGCCAGCGTCACCGCTGCCGATGGCCTGGTCACCTATTCGCCATGTATAGGACCTGCCCTTAAATGTGCGTGCCAATGGACCTCTCGACTAGAAATATTGGATAACGCGTAAATTTTACCCGTTAAGCCAAGAATCCAAAAGAAAAATGGAGAAAAATTAGAATTAATTCAAAAGTATAATAATATTTTATCAAATTTTCGGATAGGTTGCTTACAAGCATAATTCGATTGTTGTAGGGGCGACCCTCTTTGGTCGCCTATTTTAATAATGGGCAGGCACAGAGTCCTGTCCCTACACAATAAATCCTTGTGTAATAATGGGTAGGCACAGAGCCCTGCTGAGGGTTTAAGCAGACCTGCCTCTACATATTACAGAAAAATTTTTGTTATGAAAAATACTGCAGGGCTTTGCGCAGCCGGGTTTCCGCATCGGAATCTTCATTCTTACCCAGGGATTGCAGGGCAGCTTGTGCCTCAACGATAGAATATCCCAGGGCTGTCAGGGCTTCCATCACCTCGGTATCCACCTCATCCATCCTTGATGCGGCTTCCAGGGGCTCCAGTGGTTGAATTTTTCCCTGCAAATCAAGGATGATCTTCTGTGCGGTTCGCTTTCCGATGCCGGGAACCCGGGTAAAAATCTCGGGTTGGTCGCCGGTGATTGCTCGTCTTATCACCGCTGGGGTCAGGGTCGAGAGCGATGCCAGGGCAGTTTTTGGCCCGACACCTGCGACACCGATCAGGTGAATAAATAAATCTCGTTCTTCCATGGTTTCGAAGCCATACAAAGAAAGGTTATCCTCACGAACAACGAGATATGTGTGAAAGGCCTTTTTGTTTCCAGGACGGCAGCTCAGGCAGGTTTCGTCAGTAAGGTTAAGCAGCAAACCAATGCCGCCCACATTTATTACGACCTGACCATCGAGTATATGGCTAATTTCGCCAGTGATAGATGCAATCATGAGTCTATTATATCCAGCTTTCGTGATTGGTTGTAAATTTCATAAAGCATAACCGCTGTTGCGACGGCCAAGTTCAGGGAATCACTGCGTCCTGCCATGGGGATGAAAACCATGTGGTCACAGGCGGATTGCATTTCTGATGAAAGACCATGGCGTTCACTGCCCATCAACAGGATCAAGGGGTGTTTGTATTTGACGTTTTGATAATCTGTGTTTGCACTATCCGATGTGCCGACCATGCAAACCTGGTTTTGCAATCGCCATTCCTGTAAGGTGTCCCAGTCCGATTGTATCAAATCGAGAGAGAAAATTGCCCCCATGCTCGCTTTGACAGCAGTGGGATCATAGGGGTCTGTTGATTGTCCGAGCAAAATCACGCCTCGAGACCCAACCGAATCCGCTGTGCGCATGATTGTGCCAAGGTTTCCCGGGTCAGAGATGGAATCCAATGCCACCCATAAATCGTCGTGACCAGGGCGAATCTGGTCGATGCTTTGCCAGTGCTGCCTGACGATTGCACCAATCCCCTGGGGACCCTCTTTGTGGGCAATTTTTTGATATATTTCAGCGCTTACTTCGATACGGTCAATGTTTTGAAGGGCGGGATGTTCAAGCAAACTAAGCCCAAAATCGCTGACCAGAAGCCCGGGTACAATCACGAGGCTTTCAATTGGAGCGCCGGTTTGGACCGCCTCTCCCACCGTGCGTAAGCCTTCTATAAAAAATTTACCTGTTTCCTGACGGTATTTCTTCTGCTCGAGTTTGCGAATCAACTTCACATTTTGGTTCGCAAAACTGGTGATCAGGGTCATGTTTCTGCGCTTTCAACGAAGTTTTCAAAGGATTTGTGGTTGATATGGCAAATCGCCACAGCTAATGCATCAGCAGCATCATCGGGTTTTGGCAATTCATCAAGGTTGAGTAGTGTTTGCACCATCCGCTGAACCTGGCTTTTTCCTGCGCTGCCGTATCCGCAGACTGCTTGCTTGATTTCGTTTGGCGTATATTCACTGATTGGCAGCTGGCTTTGTGCAAGCGCAAGCAATGTAACACCGCGCGCTTGCCCAACAGAAAACGCTGTTCTTACGTTCTTCTGAAAAAACAGTTTTTCAACCGCGCTGGATTGAACCTCATATTGCTGTAGGAGGCTTTTAAGCTCCTTGTAAAGGATTGCCAAACGATCAGAATCAGGAATGCCTGACTCCGTCCTGATGACGCCATAATCGATACACTGGTAATCACTGCGATTCCCAGTTTGGACCAACCCATATCCTGTTATTGCGATACCGGGATCAATACCAAGAACAAGCATTCTTCGCTTATTCGTTTTCCATGGCCTGGATTGCTTCTTCGGTGATATCCAAATTCGAGTAAATGTTTTGGATGTCATCGAGCTCTTCAAGGTTTTCGATGGTCTTCATCACCTTGAGAGTATTTTCAACGTCCAGGTTGATCTCCTGTTTTGGTAAGAAACGGATACCGGATTCTTCTGGTTTGATATTGGCTTTGCTGAGGTGATCTGCAATAGATTGGTAACTGCTGGGTTTACCAATAATCTCAATCAAATTATCTTCTTGCTCAATATCATCAGCGCCGGCCTCAACTGCCAGTTCAAAAATTGTATCAAAATCGTAAGTATCCGCAGGGATCGCAAAATAAGTCACACGGTCAAACTGCCAGCTAACGGAACCCGGGTCAGCCATATTTCCGCCTGCTTTAGAGAGGGTGTGACGAAGTTCAGCAACAGTTCGATTTCGATTTTCGGTGACGCATTCGATCATCAGGGCTACGCCGTGTGCTGCATACCCTTCGTATAGAATTTCTTCAAAATCGACGCCTTCTTTGTCATCACCAGTGCCGCGTTTGATTGCCCGATCGATGCTGTCCTTGGGCATGTTGGCTGCTTTAGCTTTATCGATGGCAAGCTCGAGACGCACATTCATGCTTGGATCACCGCCGCCTTCTCGGGCAGCGATGACAATCTCGCGTGCGATTCGGGTAAAAATCTTGCCCTTTTTGGCGTCCGCAGCCCCTTTTTTACGTTTAATTGTCGCCCAATGCGAATGTCCTGACATAGAAACGTTCTCCTTAAAATCCCAAAAATAAATGACGGGGTTAGAACTACAGAAGGATTATACCATTTTAAGCTGTTAATTTGATTGTTTTGGCACGATTAATTGATTAAACATACAATTTTTTAATTAATCTTAAGTAAGCTTACGCTCAAGGCGGTCCAGCCGGTAGATTAATTTTTCCTGCCATTGATAGTGTTCATAAGCCGGCAGGAGCTGTTCCTGCAAAATTTTTATCCCCTTTAATGTCCATTCTTTGGCTGTTTCCAACTCTTTTGCACGATGCTCATAGTATTTTGCTAATTCCTCGATGGCATAAAGGGCGTTGTTTTTCGCTGCTAATTCCCATAATGAAATGGCAGTGTCCCAATTATCCTGGCGCTTCAGAAGGAAGGAATAACGCTCAAGCGTGTCCCAATAAAGGTCTTCGGGCATATCAGCCGCCAGTGCTTTCTGATACAGCTTCTGTGCCTGGGGGATGTCGCCCATCGACTCAAAAAAGCGTGCCAAAGCGACGACATCTTCAATGTGATCGATCTTATCTGAATGCGGCTCACTCAGCAGATATGCCATGTGACTGAAGAGTCCTGCAAGGCTGAGAATATCGATGGCGTTGTGATAAAAAATCCCCTTCATCGAGCTGGCATCCTGGGATTTGAGGTATTCAAAATACATCTCCGGAATCAAATAACCAGGCACCTCTTCTTCACCTCGCTGCACCCCCAGGATTTGATTTTCAACATTGGCTAAAGTTCGGCTTTCCAAACGTATGCGCCACAGTCTGCGTGCTAAGGGAAGAAGGTCGAAATGATCAATATCTGTAAAGGGGCTGGTCATTCCCATTAAGGTATAGCGCGTGTTAAGTAATGGAATATCAAAGGATTTCCCATTGTAGGTCACGACAGCTTTCATGCCATCCATGAATTCCGATAGACCTGCCAGGAGGGCAGGTTCTTCTCCAGGGTGACGCATAAAGAATTGTGCTAAGTGAAAGCCCTTTTCAGTGAAACGCCCCAAACCAACCTCGAAGGCATATGTCCCGGTGCCACCTGCAAGGCCGCTGGTTTCGGTATCTAGAAAGATGAAATCTTGAATATCACCTGGTGTTAAGGCTGTCGCTCCAGCCCATTCGCAAAGGGTTTTGATAGGTTGTTTTGGGTAAAGGGGTTTCTCACCGTGAGTGTGGTCTTGCTGATAAATTTCTTCGTGGCAAAAGACCTGTCCGTAAATTAACTCGCGGAAACTGCCGTCAACCACTGACTCAATGGGACGTTTATTGGCATGGTTTTTCTTAAATTTTGTCTCTTTCCCAATCGTGACCCCAAGGCCTTTTAATTGTTCGGAGAGCGATTTCCAATCAGTCATTTCGAATCAACGCCTCAAGAATTGCCAGGGTTTCTGCTTTGCCGCCGGAAGCCTCCTCTCCAATTGGCCCGACGCAGGAAGGGCAGCCGTCTTCACATTCACAATAAGTGATGGTTTCGAATGCTTGTGAGATCAATTGTTCATGCATCTCGTACAGGTTTTCTGATAATCCCAATCCGCCGGGGATATTATCATACAAAACAACCGTCGGTCTTCCCTCACCCAGGATTGAGTTCGGATCGTAGTGCACATCGATATCTTCCCCGTCGCACATCAACATCAGTGGAGCTAAGCTGTGTAATATGTAGCTCAAACCAGCCATGCCGCTGCGAATTCGGACGCTGGATTCGGCTTTTCGATGGCAGGTTGGGCATAAGGTGATCAGGTTTTGTAATTGGTTTGCAGACTCTAGATTTGTAAACCTGCGGAAGGGTTGAATATGATGAACATGCAATGGTCGAACCGAATCCGCTGCACCGCAAACCTGGCAGCGGCGACCATCACGGTTCAAAACGTGTTGACGAATTTTATCCCAATCTGAACCATAATCGTTGTGCTCAGAATTCCAGAGCATCTGGTCTTTTAGATTGTTCACCGTTTCTTCATTTATTGAAATCCAGTAACCGATGGTATTGAGGTGCGTGGGGGGGAGATCAACCTTACCGCCGCCCAAAAATTCATGTGTGAACCAGCGGATCTTTCGATAACCAACAACTTTTGTGGTCACAAGGATTTCCCCTAAAGATTTTTGCGTACCCATTAGCTGGGTTTGCTTGATCCGACTTTTTTCTTCAACACTGGTTTCTTTTTGTGCCTGGGTGTAGTAGTCCACGGCGGTCTGACGCAGATATGCCACACCGGATTCGAGATCCAGATCTTCCACCTGGTAGGCAGTGCCCTCATGCAGGTAAATCGCCTCTGGATGCACCATCCAATAGGCACTGTTCAGGTCCACCTGCCCGATGGTTTTGTTTTTATAGGTTCCTTTGACGATCAGGCTGATGTTATCCGGTGTTGCATTCCTTAACGAGATATCAGCAGCAGGGTACTGGTCTGCCATCCAGAAATAGCGGTCGCCCTGATGATGGAGCTGCCCATTCTGAGAGAGCAGCTCAAGAAAAGCAGCCAGTCTTTCTGCTGGAATAGCGCCAAATCCTTCGTCCAATTGGAAGGGGAGTTCGAATGCAGCGCATCGAATGTGCTGCAGCAGGATCAAAAGGTTGTTGGGTGCAATTAATGCGCGCTCAGGTGAGCGATCAAAGAAATAGTCCGGGTGACGTGCAAGGTATTGGTCCATTGCCGTTGCTGAGGTAACCATCACCGCCAGTGAGGGGGCAAGCTTTCGCCCAGCTCGTCCTGCCTGCTGACGTGCCCCCGCAATGCTTCCGGGGTAGCCAATTAAGACCGCTGCATCCATGCTGCCGATGTCGATCCCCAATTCCAAAGCGGATGTTGCCACAACGCCCTGGACGTCCCCACGACGCAAACCTTCTTCAATCGCCCGTCGCTCTTTGGAGAGATAGCCGCTGCGATAACCGCGGACACGATTGGGATTTTGGCTGGAATCCCTCTGACGGAGGTATGTCAGGATGAGTTCGATTGACCGACGCGTGCGGCCAAAAACAATGGTCTGAATATTTTCTTCGATAAGTTCACCCGCTAAGTAGGAACCATCTAAAAGTGAACTTTGACGTATCCCCAGTTTTTTGTCGATGAAAGGGGGATTGTAGATTAGAAAATGCTTTTCACCGTGGGGTGAGCCGTCCTGGTCAATGACCGTGACAGGTTTCTCGATCAAACCTTCCGCCAGGGCTTTTGGATTGGCAATGGTGGCTGAGGTCAGGATGAATTGGGGCTGACTGCCGTAAAAACGGCATATCCGTTTTAACCTTCGAATGACGTTGGCAACATGGGAGCCAAAAACGCCGCGATAGGCGTGCATTTCATCGATGACGACGAAGCTCAGAGCGGCAAAAAAGTCCTTCCAGGCGGTGTGGTGGGGGAGGATGCCGGTGTGGAGCATATCCGGGTTGGTCAGGATGATGCTGCTTTCACGCCGGATTGCTGAACGGAGGTGTTGAGGTGTATCGCCGTCATAAATATTGACACTGTTCATCCCGCTGATCTCGATATTGTGGACCGTTTCCTGTAAATTTTTGAGCTGATCCTGGGCGAGCGCTTTTGTAGGAAACAGGTACAAGGCTTTGCCGCCCGGTGCCTTGATCATTCTGTCGATCACTGGCAGGTTGTAGCACAGGGTCTTCCCGCTTGCCGTCCCTGACACAATCGCCACGTTATAGCCTTCCCACACGTTTTGGAAAGCTTGGGTTTGATGTGCATACAAAGCGTTAATCCCCATTAATCGCAGCTGTTCTGCAAGTTGTGGGGAAAGGCTTTCTGGAAATTCGGTAAGCTCGGCAGGTTTTGCTGCCAACACGCGCCATTCGACCACGTTTTCGGCGATGGTTTGATGGCTGCGCCAGCGGCTGAGAATGGTTTTGATCTTATCAGGCATAGGATTCTTCGAATATTTGTTTTATTTATCATAATCTGATTGCAACAAGTATGCAATATCCTTTTGAAATATTTTTTTGAAAAGTTCTTATTGACATACAAAAATTTTAGATATAAACTAAATTTAACAAAGAATATCGGCGTAAGCTTCCTGGCTTATACGGCAATTTTGATTTTTCCACACTCACATCAATCTACATCACTGCAGCATCGAGAATTATTTTTACATTAGTTTACATGGTACCTTTCTTGTATTTCTCCACCTCATCTTTGGAAAGAGGTGATCATGCCTCAAATTTGTGATTTTTGCATGACAGATGGATTTTTTAGAAAAGGGGGAGGTATGTAAATGTGCCTTTTTGATAATCTTTAATTGTGTTGATATTTTGAATTTGGTATGGAGGTCAGGGATGCATGCAAAAAAGATTTTATCAATTCTTGTTTTATTTAGCCTGTTAATGATTCCATTAGGAGAATTGGGGAATACCCGAATCGTTAATGCAGAAGAGGCTGACCCACCAAAGGCGACGGATGGTGGCGATTTATTTATTGACGAGCCAGGTGTGAACAATCCTATAGAACCCAATTATGGGCCGCGTTTAGCTGAAGGTATTACCCAGGAGGTGGAAGATAAATCAATCGGGGTTTTACCACCATCTGAGCTTGTGGGGGATTTGCAAGAAAGCGGTGAAAGTATTGCTCCAGATAATGATCTAACCTCGACATCAACAATCCCTAATCTGGAACGGGGATATGCAAGCACTTCATTGGGGACACGCACCTTTGTTATGGACAGTTTTGATCGGGCTGACGGTCCCATTGGATCTTCCTGGACGATGCATGCCGGCTTTTGTAATGTAAGCAGCCACGCAGCAATATGCAGCAGTTACGGCCTGGCGACATTTAAGAATTCACCGGGGGGCGGCAATACTGCTGATGTGGATGTAGCCTCGGTGGGTATCAATGTGCAATATGCTGGATTGGTGTTGAATTATGGTGCTGGCGTCAATAATGTCTTTGTAAAGGTTCAGCAGCAAGATGGGGTAGGAAAATTTAATAAAGCTGCCTGCTATACGGGCAACAATAATGCTGAAGCCCCATTTGGTTTGGGCTTTTTTCCACTATCCTCTCCTTTCACGACAGCGCATATGAAAGCCAGCCGCCTCGGAGATACAGTCACGATCACGTTCAGTAACATCGATGGTGGCATCCAGGCTGACCAGACCTATGTCTGCACGGGAGCGCCTGCACCTGAAGGGACTGGCATTGGCATTGCAGGTTTATCCGGCATATCCCGAATGGATAATTTTGGTGTACCTGCAGGTCCACAAGTGCTGCTGCTTGAAGCCGATGATGATATTCCAGGAGGCTCTCCTATTCAAGAAGCCCTTCTTGATTATGACGATTTGGGTACAGTGGATTTGATCGACGTGAAGTCATCACCACCCACAATTACTCAATTGCAAGCCTATGATATTGTGGTTACCTGGAATAATTATGTGTTTGGTGATCCAGTTGGTATTGGGAATGTGCTGGCGGATTACGTTGACCTAGGCGGCAAGGTTATTAACATGATGTTTTCCCTTGGAGTAACAGGCTGGGAAATGCAGGGACGTTTTATGGATGAAAATTACACTGCAATCAATGGAATTACACAGAATTATTCAAATGTATGTCTCGAAAATTATGACAGCTCCCATCCAATTATGGCAGGAATTGGGAATGTTTGTGAGTATTACTATATTGGGGAGACTTACCTTACAGCAGATACAGTTGAAATTGCCAGCTGGTCAGATGGTGAAAAATTTGTCGCAGTTAAGAATGATCGGAGTGTCGTTACGATTAATGGTTATGTAGGTATTTATCATCTCTGGACAGGCCAGATGGATGACATCCTTCACAATGCCATTCACTGGCTTTACAGCAATTGGGTGGAAATTTCTACAGACCCGATCCCAAGAATGGATAGCGTTTTGGCAGCTTATGATGGAAAAGTGTGGTCCATCACAGGTTACGGGATCGATATGCGGGTGAGTTACTATACACCGCTAACCAAGTCGTGGACACTTGTACCGGGATCCGAACCCCCCTTTGGCGTTAATTATGTAAGATCTGGCTGCCAGGTTGCGGATCAGGTCTATGTATATGGTGATGCAGCTACAGCCGGTTTTACTGGACTCTGGCGTTACAGCATGTCGTCCAATACATGGTCACAACTAACTCCTGCAGGGACACCCCCTCCTCACACTGGTATTTGGGCACCAGCCTGGGCAGCGGACCCTGATACCGGTTGCTGTTACCTGACAGGTGGAGGAACAGCCCCTGGTGGCGGCACATTGAATACAGTGTTTGTGTATGATGCATTCTCAAATCAATGGTTAACACCCTTACCAGGGTTTACATCCCCCCGGGATTTCCATGCCGCATTTATTTATTCTAGACCTGCAGACGGGTACAAAATGTTATGCATCGCTGGTGGAACCAATATAGACAGCGTCGTATTTGCTTCGACCCAATGTTACGAGTTTCCTAGCGGTGTTTGGCATTCAGAAAACCTGGACATGGGAAGTCTGCCCACACCATTGTGGGGTATGGGCTTTACAAAGGCAGATACTGCCGTAGGCGATCAGCTCTGGTTAATTAATGGTGCTGATGATTCTTTTGCTCTCTATCCTGGCTCCTTGGCTTTTGATGTAAATTCAAATAAATGGATTGATAAAGGCCCCCTGGAGAGCGGCACGTTCTATCGTACAAGCGCCGTCCACTTGGATGGCAGTGTTTACCATGTCGGTGGATCAACAGGTGGATTTAGTTATTCTGGACTTTCGGATAAATATACTGGACTATGGCTGCCCTGGCATGTTTATTTACCAATGATCATGAAATAAACCTATAATATGGGGTAGGTTTTGTCGCACCTACCCCAACACCTTAAATATTGATATCGCGCTCTACATTTGAGATATTAACTGCAGTTATTTTTTCTTTTGCGCTGACCGGATCATCCAATCGACCAGGGGATAGACGAGATCGCCCATAAACCCGATCAGGATGTAGATCAATTTTCCCTCGAAACCGGGAATGATGACATATTTCCCCTTTTTTATGCCTTTCAGGATGGATTCCGCAACTTTTTCAGCGGACATCACGCTGGAAGCACTGGCAATGGCTTTGGTTTCAGGGGGTTTAAGTTCTTTCTCAAATTCGAGCTGGGGTGTATCTGTGTCCGGGGGAAATACGATATGGCAGTCAATCCCCAGGGGTTTCATCTCTGAACGCAGCACATCCGTCAGCCCCCGAACAGCATATTTTGATGGGCCGTAAGCAGAATAGCCAAAAACGCCTGCAAAGCCTGCTTGTGATGAAATATTGACAATTGTTCCAGAGCCCCGTTGAATCATATCTTCGATCAGGGATTTGATCACATGTATGGTGCCAAAATAATTAACATCCATCTGCCAGTGAAAGATGTCCAGGTCTAAATCCTGAAAATAACCCGGGTAGGTCACACCGGCGGAGTTGATCACCAGGTCGGGGACACCTGCTGTTGCCGTCCATTGGGTCAATTTTAGGGATAAATCTTCATAATTGGTCGCATCACAGGAGATGATGTCAACCTTTTGACCGCTGTCGATGGCCAAAGCAGCTACTTCCGCCTGTGCTTTTTCGAGTTTTGGAATGTCTCGGGCTAGCAGACAAAGGTTGAGCCCCTCCTGGATCAATGCTTTGGCGAGCGCCAGGCCAATTCCGCTGGATCCCCCGGTGATAAGTGCAAGTTGATATTTTTTCATTTAATGAGTCCCGCAAGTGGCGCAGGTGCCGCCAGAACATCCGCTGCATGTGCTGCCGCCTGCAATTGTTCTGCCTTCACTTGATGCGTTGAACAGTGAAATTCGCCGTTTGACATTCTGAGATTGGCAGTTGGTACAGTTCAGGCTTGCGTCCGCATCTTTCATGGGGCGTATCATTTCGAAATTAGCCTTGCAGTCCTGGCACGTGTATTCGTATATAGGCATAGATTTTTTACCTGATGTTATGAATAAATCAGCATTATTTTAGCGCACTGGTAAAGGCAGGTCAACCTTATTAGATGATACTTTTTTCAAGGAAAAAGGCTAATAACCCCGCTGCTGGTGGGACAATGAAAGTGATCCCATAGCGGATCAATGCGACTTTTGGGTCAATCAAAGCAATTTCGACAGGAAGGCGGGTTACAGACCATAAGGACCAGGCAGTGATGAACCCGACCATTGCCCCTAAGCCTGCCCCAGCTTTATAAAAGCCAGCAGCAATTGGGAAGGCGGCGTATGGTGAACCAGGGATCAATCCGCCTGCCAGACAGCCAAAGAGCACAGCTTTGACCCCCGCTTTATTACCCAGCCAATTTGTGATCATTTCTTTGGGAATCAGCACTTGAATTAATCCCGCTAACAAAAACCCGACCAACAGGATGTCCAGGTTGTTCCAAAGGGTAGAACCTGCCATTTTGATGCCATTGAAAGCCATTGTTTTATCCTTCAGCAGCATGAAAATTAACAACGCGCCGGATAATACGAAGAGGATTTGGGTCGTCGCATCCATTTTAGGTCTCCTGTTTTTGGAATTCATTATCTGATTACTCCAGGTTAGATCGGATTCCTGATTACTTATTAAGATGTCTGCAGGCTGATACAACTTTGTTGAAAGCGGTGTCTGACCTCATCAACGAAGGTTTATATCAGTTATTCAGCTTTCGTACTTGTTCGTTTTTAGTCGAATAAGTTTACAGGTATCTTTTCTGAATGGCAGGGATCAGGTATTCATGGAATGATCGCTCGCAATTATAATCCGGGTGCCAATCCCAGTCTTCACATGCTGCTGAATCGTCCACGCTTTCCGGCCAAGTATCCACAATGCGCTGTCGGCAGTCATCGACATCAAACTTGATCTTTGCATCAGGGAAAGCTTCAAGGACAATATTGAAAATATCCTGCGCTGAGATGCTGAAACTGGTCACATTGTAAACCAGTTGGGACAATCTGCTTTTGTCAACTTTTTCCAAATAGACCAGCGCTTTGACAGCATCTGGCATGACCATAAAGGGAATGGTCGTTTCTGGTCTTACAAAGCACTTGTATTCCTCACCTTTAGCTGCTGCGTGGAGCATTTCAGGTCCAAAATCGCTGGTGCCGCCAGTTGGTGTGGTTTCTGCACTGATCAATCCCGGGAAGCGGATACTGCGAAAATCCACGGTTTCTGTTCCACCGCAATCTATGGCTAATTGGCGGTAATAAGAGCTGTAATAACGTCCCAGGTGTTCACAATATAATTTATTGCAGCCGTACATGGTCGTTGGGTAATTCCATTCCCATTCTTTAACAGCGCCTGCTTCTGATTTATGTTTCAAGTCCGGGAGCCCATAGGCAGCAATAGAGCTTGGATAGATGAATTTCACCGGATTTCCCTGCCATTGAGACTGCTCAACGGCCAGACGAAGCAGGTTCATGGTCCCTTCGACATTGATACGGTGCGCGGTTTCTGGATTGTATTCAGCTTTGGTAGAAAGAATTGAAGCGAGGTGATAAATGGTGGATATTTCATGCTCGACGACCAGCCTGCCTAACAGCATCTGGTCGAGGATGTCCCCAACAATGTAAGTTTTGCACAGATCACGCAAAGATTTGTCCAGTGGGTTGATATCGAGTGCAACAATGTTGGCATCTGTATTGTTAGCAAGGTGATGAATTAAGCCGTGTCCAATCTCTCCATTGGCTCCGGTAATTAAAACGACCTTTTGACGCATAAGCTCCTCCTGAGTGGTGGCAAAATGAACTGAGATCGCTTCAATTGTATCAAATCTCTAAAAGATTGGGGTTTAAGTTTGAACTTACTGGATAAAATTACTCGTCCAGGCTGATGGAGATGTTCATACGCCTGATTTTGTCTTTTGATTCTGGTGAAACCAGCAAGACGATGATGCTCATATCGTCTTCTGGGCGACCTTGATCCAGGCGAATTGCCCGGCTGAGCAGGAAATCTGCTACTTCTCGGGCGGTTGGCTCCTGTTCCTCAAAGAGCGCTTCAATGGTGATGCAAATATCACCACTCTGGATGTCTTCGCTACCAGCCTGGTAGACGCCATCAGAGAAGGCAATGACTGCCATGCCAGGTTTGATGGGCAATTCGACGATTGAAGGCCTGATCTCCATCTTTGTGCCGATGGGTTCACTGTCTGTGGATAAGCAGTCGACTTTCTCATCCGTCACCAGGAAAACGGGTACCGGATTATTTCGGGAGATGATCATGGTGTTCGATTGAGAGTCAACTGTCAGGAGCGTCAGGTTGGCTTTGACACGACCTTGATGTTCCTCAAAAATGCTGTTGGATGCCTGTCGTATGGCAGTGCTGTCCCGTTTGCCCTCACTGATATGGTAAAGCACGCGGTGACTGACCTTGGTGGAAATGGATTTGTCATCCATGCCATCAATTTGCCCGTCGGCAAGGACAATTGAAAAGCCGCCGTTGGGGCGTTCAATCGTTTCAACGGTGTCCCCACTTTTGTCGGATTGATGCTTATCAATTTTCACAACTGCAATTTTAATTTCCATAGGTACAATTTTACTTCAATTTTTTATCCCTTTGGAAAGATTGTCACAGCTTTATTTCGTGAATCCACTGAATTATTTGGAAGCATTGAGACTTGGGCTATAATTCTTTAGTTGATTTTATTAGGTTCAAGGAGAAATAATCATTCGATGCCTGCAAAAAACAGCCAATCTTCAATGTTTCGATGGTTTATCCTGGCGGTAATTTTCTTAATGCTGCTGAGCAGCTGCCAGAACCAGGAACCAGAGTTAACCCCAACGATAGGAAAAACGCCATCGGAAATAGCACAAACAAAACAGCCTGAATCTACTGCCACACCGGAAGGGATTTCAATAGCTAAAATTCAAGCTGCTGCGCATATTTCTCCTTACCGCGGTCAGGATGTGAGCGGCCTACCTGGTATTGTTACAGTCGTGGATTTTGATGGATTTTACATGCAAAGCCTGGTGCCCGATCAGAATCCTGATACTTCAGAGGGATTATTTGTGTTCACGGAATTTATCCCCAGTGTCAGACCTGGGGATGAGGTCAGGGTTGACGGCATGGTTGAAGAGATGATCCCCGGCGGCGGCTATGGCAACCTCTCAATTACCCAAATAAGAAACCCGGAGGTCAGTGTTATATCCAGCGGCAACGACTTGCCTGCCCCAATAATCATTGGCGAGGGAGGACGAATAGCCCCCACAGAGGTTATTGATGATGACACCAACGGGTTTATTACAGAAAACGTGCTGTTTGACCCGCAAAATGACGGCATAGATTTTTACGAAAGCCTCGAAAGCATGCTCGTGCAGGTCAATGATGCGGTGGTGGTGGGACCAACCAACAGCTATAAAGAGATTGTTGTTTTGGCAGACATGGGCGTGAATGCTGGCATCCGCAGCCCAAGAGGCGGCATTGTCATTCGGGAAAATGATTACAATCCTGAACGGATTATGCTCGATGATAAATTTCAAGAAACGCCTTTTGTTAATGTGGGGGATTTTGCCAAAAGTCCGATCATTGGTGTGATGGATTATGATTTTGGTTTTTACAAAGTTCAGGTGACCTCAGATTTGGATTTCGTTTCAGGATACTTGCAAGCGCAATCACCCCTTTCTCCTGCTGAGGAAGGCGAACTGAGAATCGCCAGTTATAATGTGTTGAATCTTTCGGCGATTGAACCCCAAAGGCTCTCGCGTTTAGGTGCACAGATCGTGAACCAAATGGGTTCGCCGGATATCATTGGACTGCAAGAAATTCAAGATGATGATGGGAGTGTGGGTCAGGTTGCTGTTTCGTCCGATCTTACCTACCAGGGTATCATCGACGCCATTCTGGATGCCGGCGGTCCGCATTATGCTTATGCGGATATTGACCCCATCCCGGGTACTGATGGAGGTATCCCGCTGGGGAACATCCGCCAGGGTTTTCTTTATCGGCTGGATCGGGGTTTGAGCCTGGCTGCTGCCCCAAGTGGCGATGCAAAGACAACTGTGGAGATTAATAATAACAACGGCACCCCAGTGCTTTCATTGAACCCTGGGCGGATTGACCCGAGGGATCCGGCGTTTTATTCCAGCCGTAAACCGCTGGTGATCTCTTTTAATTACCAGGGACAGCCTTTGTTTGTGATCAATAATCACTTTAATTCCAAGGGTGAGGACCGCGATTTGTTTGGCGAATTCCAGCCGCCAATCCTTGATTCTGAAATTCAGCGTATAGAACAAGCACAGATTGTGCATGATTTTGTTGCTGAGATATTAGTAATTAATCCCGACAGTCGCGTGGTTGTTTTGGGTGACCTGAACGACTTCCAGTTTTCAAACCCGATCAGGCTGCTGGCGGGTGACGTACTGCAAAATCTGATGTTAACTTTGCCTGAAGAAGCGCGGTACTCGTATATTTTTGAGGGTAATTCACAGACATTGGATCACATCCTTGTTTCGGATGAATTGGCGCAAAACCTGGTCTCATTTGATATTATGCATATCAACAGTGAATTTGAATACACCTCTCGTTTCAGTGATCACGATCCGCTAGTTGCGACCTTTGACTTCAATTGAGTGCGTAAAAATGATTTTATACACTGTTAATAATCATGGTGTATAATATAAATCCATTCGGGGATGATCGGCTTCGACGGGAGAGGCTGGTCCCGGATTGCGAGTCGAGAGGTACCGACCTCGTAAAATCAGTACAACAATTAAGTGCCAATCGCACTGAATATGCAGCTCTCCCCCTCGCAGCGTAAGCTGTAGGCTAAGAGCTACGGTTTCCTAGAGAAACCTCGTCCCCCATTTTTCGTTTTCCTGGCCGGGAGTGGGTGTGGCGACATAAAGTCAGGATGCCATGCAGGACGCCGTTTAATGCATGAAAGAGGAGCTTTCGGGCTCTAACGGCTGGCGAGAGGGTCGCCCGGTTGGCTGGCTAACCTCAAGCGAGATTGAATAAGTCAACTACACTCGTAGATATTCGAGGGTCGAATCTTTCGGACGCGGGTTCGATTCCCGCCATCTCCACTGAAACCAAAAACCGCCCAAACGGGCGGTTTTTGTGTTGGTGAATGGGGGAAAAGTGTCAGGTAGTAGGTATTGGGTATTGGTTATTTGGTATGTGTCGTCCAGATATATTTTTAATCATTTTAATTTCTTATTTCAAAGATAATTGTGTGCCACGCGCTATGCTGCCTGATTCCTGCTCCCCTAATACCTGCTTGCCTGATACCTGATCACTTGTCAATGCGCAGGTGAGGACACCTGCGCGATCATGGGCTCAGGTGGGGACACCTGCGCGATCAAGTGGATTTCATAATAACTGGTTGCCTAACACCTGATCACCTGTTACCTAATTTCCTGTCCTCACCACCAATCCCTTCAGATAACTCCCTTCAGGGAAGGCGAGGTGGGTGGGGTGGTCAGGTGATTGGCTCAGGCGGTAGAGGATTTGAGCATCCACTTCCGCATCCAGGGCGGCGTCGGCGACGATCTTCTGGAAGAAGAGTTCGTCGATCCCGCCGGAGCAGGAGAAGCTCATCAATGTGCCGCCAGGTTTGAGCAGCTTGAAGCCGTACAGGTTGATGTCCTTGTAGCCTCTGGCTGCCTGCTTTGCCTGTGAGGCGGTTGGGGCGAATTTGGGAGGGTCAAGGATCACCAGGTCGAACTGCCGACCCCCGTCACGCAGGGTGCGTAGTTCTTTGAAAACATCACCGACGATCCATTCACAATTTTCGAGCGAGCCCTGGTTGAGAAGCACATTTTCCTTTGCCAGGTGAATTGCTTCTACTGAGGAATCGATGGAGAGTACAGACTCAGCGCCGCCGGCAAGGGCATAGGCGGTAAAGCCGCCAGTATATGCGAAGCAATTTAAGACCGATTTATCCTGGGCGATTGCCCTACAGAATTGGCGGTTATCACGCTGGTCAAGATAAAAGCCGGTTTTCTGTCCACCCAGAAGGTCAACTTTGAATTTGATCCCATTTTCATTGATCAAGATCGGTCGCTGTGGTATCTTTCCACACAGCGCCCCGACTCTTTCTTCCAATCCTTCCAATCCCCTCACAGCGACATCCGAACGTTCATAGATTCCGTTGGGATTGATCAGCTTGATTAGGATGTCTGTAATTTCCTCTCGCCAGTGTTCAATACCAGCAGAGAGGATTTGCATGACCAGGGTTTCGTTGTATCGGTCCACGATTAGCCCGGGAAGTCGGTCAGATTCAGCATGGATCAAACGGTAGGCTGAAGTGCTTTGCGGGTCAATCAATGTTTCACGCAGTTTGATTGCTGTTCGGATACGTTCTTCGAAAAAGGAAGGGTTGATGGACTGACCCTCATCCCAGCTCCAGATGCGCGCTCGTATTTGTGATTTGGGGCTGTACGCCCCCCAGGCAAGGAAGTTTCCACCTGAATCACGTACAGCGACTGTTTCCCCTGACCCTGGTTCCCCCGATAAGGATTGAACAGCACCGGAGAATATCCATGGGTGATGCCGCAGGACGGCTTTTTCACGGCCTTTTTTGAGCGTTAATGTAACCATCAGGATCCTTTTTCGATTAGCGTTTTGAGGTCATCTTCTGAAATTATCGGCACACCCCGTTTTTGCGCCTGGCCATATTTTGACCCCGGATCTTCACCGAGCACGAGGTAACTCGTATTGCCGCTGATATTGCCGGTCACCTTACCCCCATGTGACTCGATCAGGTCCTTAACTTCGGTGCGCGATAAGCTTGGCAGCGTCCCAGTTACCACAAAGGTCAAGCCTTCCAGCGGCTGAGGACCTGCTTTTTCTTCTTTTTCTGCCACAGGCCAGAGCCCGATTTCCTTGAGCTTTTGGAGGATAAGCTGGTTTTCTTCATTCTCGAACCATTCGACAACTGATTCTGCGATATTGGGGCCGAATCCTTCTAAAGACTCAATTTCTGTTTTACTTGCTTTTTTCAGTACGTCCAGGTCTTTGTAGCGATCAGCCAGGTCCTGTGCAGCCACTTCGCCGACGCCACGAATACCTAAACCGGTGATCAAGCGGTAGAGGGGTTGGGATTTTGATTCCTGGATAGCCATAAGCAGGTTATCCGTTTTCTTTTCGCCAAAACCTTCCAAGTTTAATAAATCCTGCTTTTTCAAGGTGTATAGGTCAGCGATATCTTTGATCAAATCCTCCTCCACCAATTGCTCCACGGTGCTAATCCCCAAACCGACGATATCCATAGCGCCACGGGAAACAAAGTGTTCAAGGTTGCGCACCAATTGAGCAGGGCAGGCGTTGTTGGTGCAATAAAAGGCGACCTCACCCTCGGGGTTCACGATGGGCTCGCCGCAGGAAGGGCAGGTTTCCGGAGGCGTGTAAGGGGCTTCGTCACCCGTGCGGACGTCTTCGATCGGACCAATGACATAGGGGATCACCTCGCCAGCTCGCTTTACCAGCACGCGGTCGCCGATGCGGATGTCCTTATCTTTGATGAAATCAAAATTGTGCAGGGTCGCCTGCCTGACGATCACGCCGCCAATTTCCACTGCTTCAAGGACGGCGTAAGGTGTGATCACGCCTGTCCGCCCGACGTTGACGCGGATGTCATCCAGCCTGGTGGTGACCTCTTCCGCCGGGAATTTGTAGGCGATGGCACCGCGCGGATCTTTGCCAACGACTCCGAGGTCATTTGCCAGGTCAAGGTCATTGATCTTGATCACCATCCCGTCGATTTCAAAGGGGAATTGTTCCGGGTTGGTTTCTTGGCAAATTTTGATAGCTTCATCAAGGTTTTGGCAGTACTGTGAGCTTTCAGCCACCGGGAATCCAAGACCTTTAAGATAGTTGAGCGTTTCCCATTGTGTTGATGGGATATCGCCATTTTCGCTGTGGACAATGGCATACACCAGGATGGTTAACGGTCGTTGAGCAGTGACTCTGGAATCCAGCTGGCGCAAGGAACCTGCTGCGGTATTGCGCGGGTTCAAATAGGTTTTTTTGCCTTCCTCTTCAAGGCGCTGATTGAGGGCTTCGAAATCTGCTTTTGTAATTAATGCTTCTCCCCGAACGACCAGCACTTCTGGCACTTGCGGCCCGTCTTTTTTGACCGGGATGTGAAGGGGCAGGGCATTGATCGTGCGGAGGTTCTCTGTGATATCCTCCCCGATTTCGCCATTGCCGCGCGTGGCTCCCTGGATAAAAATGCCATTCCGGTAAAGGAGGACCACGGTCAGGCCGTCCAGCTTGGGTTCAATTGTGAAATCTGCATTTGAGACCCGGTCGTCTAGCCTGGCAATGCGGTCAAACCAATCCCGAAGGTCCTGTGGGCTGAAGGCATTACCCAGGCTGAGGATTGGGGCTGGATGCTCGACCTTTTCAAATTTATCCAGGGGTTCTGCACCGGCTCGTTGGCTTGGGGAATCCGGTGCGATCCAATCTGGATGCTCCCGCTCGATTTCTTCCAATCTCCCCATCTTTTTGTCGAACTCATAATCGCTGACGACGGGATTATTGAGGACATAATAACGATAGCGGTGGTATCGAATTTCATCTTTGAGCTGCTGGTATTCTTGTTGTAGTTCTGACATGATCGCCCTTCTTTTGCCTTGTGGTTATGTTAAATTTTACACGAAAAGGGGGCTTTAAATGAAAATATTCCCGGTGAGATTCGAACTCACATGTACGGCTCCGGAGGCCGTCGCCTTATCCATTAGGCCACGGGAACGTGCTGGGTTTGGATTTCCCAAGCAAAACAATTATACCCAAGAATTTTTCAATTCAGCAAGTTTTACCTACCCCCTGCCCCCTCCCTGAAGGGAAGGGGAATAAAAGTCCCTTCCTTTTAGGGAAGGCATTTAGGGTTAGGTAGGAGTGTAAATTAATTTATTGAGTAATCGACACTTTGGCTAATGTATTCGATAATATCAACTTTGTCCGACAAACCAGGTATTCGGTGTTCTCATACCCAAGTTCATGCATGACTTCATCCGGGCGGCCTGTTGCGCCTTCTTCTGCTTTTAATTTCATCTGAAGAGCAGGCTCATCATTTTCACGATTAAGAACATTAATTTCCAATACCAGGGGACGCAGGTCATAAAGCTTTTTGCGGCGTCTGCGCATGATCGTGTCCTGTGCCAGAAAGTCATCCACCTTCTCTTTCAGTTCTTCCGGATCTTGTGGATCAAAAAATTCGACTTCGAATTCACTGGCAGCCATTTGTACCTGGAGTGCATCTTCGCTTAAAGTGGCTTGTGACACTTCTTTTATTTCCAGTCCGGGTGGGGCGGTATTGCTCAACCTGGAATGGATCTCGTTGATTGGCAAAGGCTCATTCATCCAAAAATCGAGCAGCTCTGATTGGCTGACAAAACCCAGTGGCAGCGCCGATGCCAGGTTCAGGCGTGCACGCGGGTGAAAACCCTGGGAATAGCGAACGGGCAAGCTGCTACGTCGCAAAAGTCTTTCCCAAATGCGCTGCATATCCAGGTGCCCGGTGAACCGTAAGCTTTCGCCTTTGGTATATAAAACACGAATGCGGGTGATATCTTCTTGTGGGTTCATATCAGGGGCACTTCCATCCACCATCAGGGTGGGCTAATCGTAATTCACTGAAGCTGCTCAGGATGCCGCAGCTGTAACACTGCTGGCGGCAGTCGGGACGGATCCTTCCTTCCATACTCCATTCGTAATCCCGTTTTAAGAAACTTTTCTTCACACCGGCGTTGATGTGATCCCAGGGAAGCACTTCATCGAGGTCCCGTGCTCGTTTACCGTAAAAATCGGGGTCGAGGTCGCAGTCCTCAAAGGCATTTTGCCAAATTTCGATGTTGAAATGTTCACGCCAGGCGTCAAAACGCGCGCCATTTTGCCATGCTTTGTAGATCACATCGGCGATCCGGCGATCACCACGAGAAAGCCAGGCTTCATGCTGTGATGCCATTGGATCGTTCCATGTCATTTTGACCTTGCTCCCGTGAAGACGGTCATGCAGGAGGGATATTTTTTCCTGGATGCTGACGGGATCATCGAAGGCAGCCCATTGAAACGGCGTGTGAGGTTTGGGGATAAAGGTGCTGACCCCCAGGTGTATACGGGCTCGACCACCGACAATTCTGCGCCCGATTTGCAACGTCTCTTTTGCAAGCTCAGCGATGGCAGCCACATCCTCGAGGGTCTCCTGGGGATGGCCGATCATAAAATACAATTTTACAGTGTTCCAGTCGTGTTCAAAGATTTCACGCACGGTGTCGAAAAATTCAGCATCGCTGATAGGTTTGTTGATGACATTGCGCATGCGCTCTGTGCCGGCTTCTGGCGCCAGAGTAAAACCGCCGCCAGGGGAGAGATCCTGCAGTGCATCCATGATCTCACCGGAGAAGGACTCGATTCGCAAAGAGGGCAGGGTGATGTTGACCTGCTGTTCTCTCAACAAATCACCCAAGCCGTTGATCAAGGGAATGATCTGCGAATAATCTGAGGAGGACAATGACAGCAGGCTGACTTCTTCGTAGCCTGTCTGCCTGATGCCTTCACGAAGGGTGTCAAGAATGTCGTTCACAGATCGCTCGCGAATAGGGCGGTTGACCATCCCAGCGTGGCAAAAACGGCATCCCCGGGTGCAGCCGCGCATGATCTCAACGCTGACACGTTCCTGGACGACTTCTACGTTAGGCACCATGAAATGGGTTAGGGGTGGGGGTAATTCTGCCATAATGCGTTTATCAATCGGCAAAGAAGCACTGGGATGTGTTGGCTGAATGCTGGCGATACGGCCGTCTCCATGGTAGTTGACTTCGTATAGGCTTGGGACATAGACACCGGGAACCTCAGCAAGGCGAATCAGCAGGTCTTCTCGTGAACCACCTTTGTCTTCCCATGCCTGGTAAGCATTGACGACATCCAGCACTGCCTCTTCACCCTCACCGAGCGCGAATGCGTCCACAAAGGGAGCGACAGGCTCAGGGTTGTAGATAGCCTGGCCGCCAGCAATCACCAGGGGCATTTCAACGGTGCGATCTTTGCTGAAGATGGGGATGTTTGAGAGGTCGAGTAAATTTATAAAGTTCGTGTAAACGGTTTCGTAGGGCAGGCTGAAACCGATAATGTCAAAATCGGACAGGGCGCGCTTGTTTTCAAGGCTGAAAAGGGGGATCCCCGCGTCGCGCATTGCTGCTTCCATATCGATCCAGGGGGCAAAGGCGCGCTCTGCTGCAACATCCGCACGCTTATTGAGAATATCATACAGCAATGCGATGCCTAAATTGGATTGACCCAGGTCATAAATATCAGGGAAAACGAGGGCAAAGTGCGTGCGCACCGAATCCCAGGCTTTGTGAACCTGGTTAAGCTCGCCGCCCACATAGCGGCCGGGTTTGACCACGGTTGGGAGAATACGCTCAACTCGCCGTCGGAGGTTTTCCTGTTTTGAGTTTAATTCGCTCACAAAAGCCCCTTATATGTGCCGCCGTCGACACTCAGCATGACACCGGTGATGTAGGATGCGGCAGGTGAAAGTAAGAAGGCAGCGGCTTTGCCAAATTCCTCAGGCTTTGCCATGCGTCCCAGTGGGCTTTGTTCATTCTGCACCCGGATTTCATCTTTGAGACTGGTGCCTTTGCGTTTAGCACGATCCGAGAGTAAGCTATTGACACGCTCGGTGTCTGTCCATGAAGGCAGGATGGAATTGAAGCGAATGCCTTCCTCACCAAGTTCCAAAGCCAGGGTTTTAGTTAAGCCAATGGTTGCAGCCCGGATGCTGTTGGAAAGCACCAGGTTTGGAATGGGCTGCTTTACGGAAATAGATGTAACCGTCAGCACAGCTGGGGATTCTGACTTCCGCAATAAAGGCAGCGCTGCCCGGATCAGGCGTACGTGGCTCATGAATGAAAGATCGATGGCATGCTGCCAGTCCTCATCGGTGAACGATTCAAAGGCACCGGGAGGCGGCCCACCCGCATTGGTGAACAGCAAATCCAGTTTGCCAAGGGTTGCGATTGTTGCCCCCACCAGCATTTCAGCCTGGTTGGGATCGGTAACATCGCCTGGCAGCGAGACAACCCGCGTGCCGTATTTAGCCAGTTTATCTCCAGCTCTGAATAATGTCTTTTCATCCCGGCTGTTGATGGCAATATCCACGCCTTCTTTAGCCAGCGCTTCTGCTGCCGCAAAACCCAGCCCGCGACTGGCGCCAGTGAGGAGGGCAACTTTTTCTTTGAGTCCTAAATCCATAATATTCCTTTTGTAACTGCTCAGGCTTTGTCAGTTTCCATTATTGTTTCTCAGAACTTAGCAGTATTTTAAAGCCTTCTCCTTGAGGAGAAGGCGGCGCACAGCGCCGGATGAGGTGTTAAGGATTAATCGTGATTAATAATTACTCTGATTAGAACAATCCACCTCATCAGTCCGCTTCGCGGACAGCTTCCCCTCGAGGGGAAGCCTTAATCTCTCTCTCTCTCTCGTATAAGCACCCCTAATTTGGCCTGAGTAATAACTTCCTTTTTTAGATAATGATTTCGATTTTTTCGTCGGTCAATGGCAGGTCTGGCCAGTGGCTTTCATAAAACTCAATCACCTGCAATAGGGTTCGTTCTGCCTGAACGCCCTGGCTTGACGCACAGGCTACCAGTAACTGGCAGGACTGCCACGAATCAAGGTGATCGTATTCTACCACGGAGATATTGAACTCCTTATGAAGCCTAGCCAGGATGGGTTTGACCAGGCGGCGTTTGGCTTTCAGAGAGTGGCAATCTGGCAAGTAGAGAGTAAGGGTTAAAATTCCGACACTCATGGTCTTAATTAAACCCTGTAAGGGATAAAAGTCAATTGGAGATCAGGTAGCAGTTATTAGGAATTAGGAAGTAGGAATCAGGAAGTAGTGACCCGTCTTGAAATACGTTGACTGGATAGAAAAAAATATGTCGAGATGATTCCCCCCCTTGCGGGGGGCCAGGGGGGGTGAAAATAATTCCAGGTGGAATTTGAAATGGCGTAGGTCTATTTATTCTGGATAATCCCATTGCTTTCTGGTGTTCAGAAATCTTGATCGAAAAGCAGGTGCTTGATAGATTATCTTGTCCTTCAACTACGCATGAATGGATTCATTCGCCACCGGATTAACCAATGTGCCCAGCCCTTCAATGTTGATGGACACATTTAAGCCGGGGACAAGTTCACCCACACCGGCAGGGGTGCCGGTCAGTATCAGGTCGCCTGGCTCAAGGGTCATCACAGAGGAGATAAAAACCACCAGCTGCGGCACGCTAAAGACCATGTCCCGGGTGGATGCCATCTGGCGCAGCTGGTCACCCACATGGCAGGTGATGAGGGCGTCTGCGGGATCAAAATCCGTCTCAATCCACGGGCCGATTGGGCAAAATGTGTCAAAGCCCTTGCCGCGGGTCCACTGCACATCACTGCGCTGCAAATCACGGGCGGTGACGTCGTTGGCGATGGTGTATCCAAAGACATGGTCCATGGCGTTCTCTGGCTGGATCCAGCGTCCGCGCTTACCGATGACCACAGCTAATTCAGCTTCATGTTCTACCTGCTTGGATTGCGGCGGCAGGAGGATCGGATCGCCCGGCCCGATCAGGCTGCTGTTAGGTTTGAGGAATAATGTGGGAATCTCGCCCACCTCTGTGTTATGCTCTTTGGCATGTGCCTGGTAATTTCGTCCAACGCATACAATTTTGCCTGGCAAGACAGGGGGCAGGAGCCTGACCGAGTCGACTGAAAGGTCAGGGTCAAAACGGCGATAGGCATCAAAGGGGTCACCATCGATAAAACCAATTTTGTCTTCATGAAGCCAGCCGTATCGGGGACTGAGATCTGGGGTGGAAAAGCGTAATATTTTCATAAGTATGGTGTTCCCCTTATGCGTAATTGCGGTATAATATTGTTCTCCGGGCGGATAGCTCAGTTGGTTAGAGCGCATCTCTTACACAGATGAGGTCGCAGGTTCGAGCCCTGTTCCGCCCATTTTTGTTTTAAATTAAATTATTATACCCCTTGGATTGATTTATAAATTTTTATGATATAATGTATTTAACTGTCATTAATTAAGGGAGGTGCTTTGTGAAAATCAAAAAAGAATTCTTCGTTGCATTATTGGTTTTATTATTAGTTTCTTTAGCATGTGGATCAAGTTCAAACGGTGTGTCGGTTGAAGAGCCTTCAGAATCAGATTCAGACAATGTTTCTGAACCTGAGGAAGCGCCTACCAAAGAGGTTGGAACTGCTAGAAGCAATCCAGCTCCTGTGGGTTCAGTGATTACTGCTGACAATATGCAGTTTAAAATTTTAGGACTCACCAGACCTGCGGATGAAATTATAAAGTCAGGTAATATGTTCAATACAGAACCAGAGGAGGGGGAAGAATATATACTAATTGAGTTACAGATTGAGTGTATGAAGGATGTGGACGACACCTGCAATATTTTTGAGTCTAGTTTTAAACTCATTGGTGATGAAGGTGTCACATATGATGCTGAATGGTTTATCTCAGGCGTTGATGGTTTATTAGAAAGCGAGGAGTTTTACGGTGGGGGTGTAGTTACTGGATCTTTGCCTTTCATGATAAAAGAAACTGATTCGGATTTAATATTTCTTTACGAACCGTTCTTTGGAGACAAGTTTTACATGTCTGTTCAGTAGAAATTCTATTTTTGTTTTTCAATACACCATTGCATCTATATTGTAATGGTGTATTGATTTAAAACTAATCATAATATCAAAATATTGAATTTTGCTAAATTAGCATAATTAAAATTTATTGTTGAATATGCCTGAGATCAAAAATCTTTTTCAAAACGATTAAAATGCAAATTTACAAGCAGATGTTTTTATGTGAAGGATTAATCTTTCAATTCAGATGAGAATTAATTAGGTGCTAGAGTACCTAGATGAGGTCGCAGGTTCGAGCCCTGTTCCGCCCATTTTGCATTTAATCTGCAAGGATTATACTGTAAAACCATGGGGGAGATGAGGCAGAATCTGAAAATTACAATGCGACTTTTCAATTATTTCTAATGGCAAATTTTCGGGTCAATCCTCAAGCCCTAAACCCTCATCGGGCAGCCATTCCGGCCAATCAGACATCCAATCCGGGACTTTCACCTCTTTAACCCTGTCAATAGACGGCATATAGGCTTTGATATCCAGTACGGGGGTGCCCTCATAGGCATCAATATCCGCAATCCTGATCATGCCTTCTGAGTGTTGAATTCCCAGGATCTTTGCAGTTGATAAGCCAAGGGGATTCGGACGCATAGGCGAGCGACTGGAGAAAACGCCAAGCGGCGGTGCTTCGAATGGCATCTTATCAAATTGGGTCGTTTTTCGTGAATTCGCATCGTCAAATTTATTGAACCACCAGATAATTTGGATGTGACTGAATGTTTCCAGTTCCTTTAGTGCTGGTTTGTATTCCGACAGGATTTCGATAAATGTTTGGTCGTTAATTCGTCGGATAAATCCGATTGGTGATATCTCATATTTTTCCATAGTTTTCTCCATTCTAATTTTCTTGCGCTTGGGGAAGCAATTTTTAACTGAGGAAGTTTTTAGCCTTATAAGGCATAAATGGCGATCAATACCAGGTTGATGATCACGCCGATGATCCCTTTTTGAACGATCATCGCCATGCTGCCATCCCAGAATAAAATCAAAATGATGGAGGAGAAGATGCTCGAAATTAGGATGACAGAGCTGAGCCATCCTGCGTTGGTTATTATGCCTATCCCGCTGATGATGAACAAAATCGCGGCGATAATAAACAGGATGCCAGCCAGCGAACGCACACTTGACTCTTGCAAAAAGGCAGAAAACAACCAGGATTTTCCTGTCCAACCCATGTCAGGCTGGAATTCTACAACCTGGTAACTCAGGACAACATACCATAGATGAACAAGGCCGTGGAGGATGACAAAGATCCCGGCGAATGTATTCAACATACTTACCTCTTTTCTTACTATTGTATTGATATTTATTTCTTACGCTTGGTCAACAAGAAGCCCATAAGGTACCCAATAATGGCGACAGCAGCCACAATAGCCAGTATCGAAAGGGACCATAACGCGGGTATGTCCTGAAAGTAGAGCAGCAAAGCAGCCGCTAAGATTAGAAGAATGCTTCCGGATATGATGGCAATATTTCTCCCATGCTGTTTTTGCATCTTGTTCAGCTTTTATTTTGGGGTAGTTAAAGGTCCTGGATTTTAAGTTCTAATCCAGGACCTTTATGGAAATAAAATATAGAAGTTAATCTTCAAATAAGAGGGGTTCGAGCGCCAGCAAATCCTTGGTGAAGAGTTCAAGGTCAATTCTGGCAGTTTCAGGATCTCTTGCAAGACCGGCAACAATCAGTTCCAGCCTGCGGGGTAAGCTTACTGCAAGATCAGGGTCAATTTCTTCTATGACGGGCCCTAATTTCTCCAGGCTTATCTGGGTGTCTGCCAAAGCTATTTCAGCCGCTTCGATATCTTCCAGGAACAATTTCAGCTGTGCATTGCTGACATCTACCAGTACCTGGTAGAACTGCAGGCGAGCATTTGCCATTTTGAGCTCTTCTTCCAGGCTTTCAACCCTGGCGTTGGAGGCTTCTAATTTTGGTGTGATTTGCTCGATTTGATTTTGTATTTCATCCAGGTCTTCCTGGAGGAGCACCTGGTCTGCCTGGGCTTGACGTAAGTCTTCTAAAAGAGGCTGGTATCGCAGGAAGTGATCCAGCAGGAAGCCGGCACCAAAGGCGATCACAATCACAGCCAGCCAGATCAAGGCTTTGTTGAGGAATTTCTTGAATTTACCTGGCTCTTTTTTCTCTGGTTTTCCAGGTTTTTCTGGCAGCGGTTCTTTGATGGCGGGTTGGTCAACAACTTCTGATGTCAGAACAGGCTCAGGCGTCTCATCCATTACAGGTTCTTCACTGAAAGGTTCTGTTTCGGATGTTTCTTCAGATAAAGGTTTTCCTTCTTCAATTTCAAATTCATCATTTTCTTGATTCATGGCGTTCCTCTTCTCTTGAGGTTTGGAATATTTTTGATTATTTACTTTATTTTACCCGATATTAGCTGGGTGAAAGGGAGGGATACCAGGTATCAGGTATCAGGCAATCAGGTATTAGGCGATCAGTTATTGAGTTTATCTCTAAGCTGAGAAATATATGCAAGTGCTTGTTGGAGTATTGCTTCAGGAGCTTGATCAATGTTGATTGTAAATATATTTTGCGGTTCTTCCAGGGTCTCGAATTGGCTTCGCAAAAGCGCTGGCGGCATGTAATGATCTGTTCTTGCCGATAGCCGTTTGAGGATCAGGTCATAGGACCCTTTGAGGTAAATAAAATGGACCTTTTGAGGGTCAACGTTGAGCCGTTCACGGTATTGTTGTTTGAGCGCTGAGCAGGATAAAACGCCGGATTCCCCATGATCAAGTTTTGATTGGATGAGTTGGGACAGCTTTTCGAGCCAAGCATCACGGTCCTCATCGGTGAGAGGATTGCCCTGGGACATCTTTTTAATATTTGATTTAGGGTGGAAATCGTCGCCTTCGTAGTAGGGCAGATTAAGTGCCCTGGCTGTTTGTTTGCCAATGGTCGTTTTTCCGCATCCTGAGACGCCCATGAAAATTATGAACATGAAATTAATCAGACCTCAATCTTGTTTAGGAATAAAAAGTTCCAGCGATAAAGGCAATAATATTCTCATCTTTATTATAGTGGGTTTGTGAACATCGTAGGTCAGGTATGGTTGCGTCATCCCACTCCGCTGGGCTTCGGGGACAGGTCAACCTACGTGACACATCTTGCTCGATTATCCGAAATCATATGCCAGGCAGGAACAAGGTTTTTTTGATTATTGATTTTTTCGCAATGAATACGCAACATACAACAAAGAGGCTGGTCCTTGTTTGAGAACAGCCTCTAGAGTTATTAGTTACTTACAAAATTCTATTGTTACCAGATAGCTGTCACCTCGTTCGAGCAAACATTGGTACCTTCCTCGCAGACCTTATAAGTTGCGCTGCCGCCACCCTGAACAATTTGGGCATCGGTGTAAATACCATTATTTTCAGTTGTCACCAATAGGCTGCCATCACGATATATATCAACATTACTGGAAGTAGCACCGAACCATTCCAGATCAACATAACCTGCGCCCCTCACTTTGTAACCGTTTGCAGACAAAACAATTGTGCTGGGCGTTGGTGTCTCTGTCGGTTCAGGTGTGGTTGTTTCAGTTGGTGTTGGTGTCGCTGTTTCTGTAGGTGTTGGGGTTGGTGTATCAGTTGGAGTCTCTGTTGGAGTTGGTTGAGGAACCCATCCAAGATAAACCAGTGCTGCTTTAGCCTGAACCAGGCCGTAGCCATAGGCATTATCCTTACCAGCAACTCCTAGATCCATAGCGGAAGTACTCATTGCATTCCGGATCTGTGCGTTTGTCCATCCTGGGTTAGCAGACCAGATAAGCGCAGCTACACCTGATACATGTGGGACAGCCATGGAGGTGCCATCCCAGGCTTCATAACCGGATCCTGGTTTAGTATAAGTGTTGGTAACAGTGGCAACGCTGCTTAATGCCGTTGCAACAAGGTCTTCACCCAAAGTTTGAGTGATCCCAACAGCAAGGATTTCTGAAGAAGCGCCTTCACCCAGAGTTGCTAACAAGTCTCCAGGTTCGTTATTATAAATGACCGCAGCCGCACCCCCGCTGTTTTGCACATTCATGACTTTGTCATAGAATGAAATATCGCCTCGCTGGCAGAGAACAACTTTTCCTGCCCAACTGCCGGTGGATGTGCATAACCCACCATCCACTAAAGCGCCGCTGGCTGATGTATTACCCTGGCTGTATTCAACACGAATGGCATTGTAAGGTACGTCATTGAC
This sequence comes from Anaerolineaceae bacterium, assembly GCA_016841525.1. Classification (GTDB taxonomy): domain Bacteria; phylum Chloroflexota; class Anaerolineae; order Anaerolineales; family Anaerolineaceae; genus Brevifilum. The sequence continues at coordinate 641,952 of JAENYZ010000001.1, read as the reverse complement.
AGTAAGCGTAGTTTGATCAACGAAGGGAACGGTTGAAAGTACACTGACGCCAGGGGCAGATAATTCAACTGCAGAATTTTGCTGCGAAAAATCGGCGACAAGCTTATCTGAATCGACAGCTGCAACCGATATAACTGAACTGTAAGAGGCAGGGTAAGAAAGCCTGGTGTTGCCGTCGTTTCCTGCGGATGCAACATGAAGAATGCCTGCGTTATAGAGGGCATCGAAGGCTTTTTCTTCTGTTCTACTTTTGAAGGTACCCCCAAGGCTCATGCTGATTACTTTTGCCCCAGCATTCTGACATTCATAAATAGCAGCAACCAGGTCAGACCCGGTTGCCCAAACGCCATCATCATTGAAGATTTTAACGATATGATAACTCACTGCCCCAGGGCTGACGCCAACCACACCAAGGCTGTTGTTGAGGGCGCCAATTGTTCCTGCAACATGTGAGCCGTGGCCGGCACCATCATAGTCCCAGGTTTCACCACTGATTTGTGCTTTGCCAGTAACATCAGTGTCTTTGAGGTCTTCATGGCCAGTATAGTATCCTGTATCAACAATACAAACTTTAATACCCGCGCCTGCTGGTGCGTCGGGATCTACAACCGCATCACGATTAGCATCCCAAACATCGCGCGCCTGGACGGCATCGATGCCCCAGGGAATGGTTTGCCCATTTCCATCCGTGGTATCTGAATAAAAAGCATCCAATTCCACTTTCACTGGCTCAATCGGGTAGCGCACCGGATCAGGCTCGATATCGAGGACGAAGGGGTTTCGCCAGATGCCATTCAGCGCTGCTTCAGGTACGGTCACGACATAGGCATCAAGCTCAGGAAAATCATAATGAATTTCCGCATCCTGTCGTTGAAGCGCGCTGAGGACGGCTATCTTTCCGCCTTTTTGATAGGTCACCCAAACTCGCACTGGGTTTGTTGGTTCAGCACTCACGGGCTTAAACGCGGTGAGGAGAACCGTCATCACTAATAATACCGACAATATTAAACCGACTCTTGATTTTTTCATGTTTGTCTCCTTGACAACTTTGAAATGGATTTGTGGTATGAGAGCGAAGACTCATTTTTCGATTATAAACGAAATTTCAGAAAATTTTGGAACAATCAAGGGGGGAATTTTTGAAATTTGGTTATTAATTTGTTAATAAGCGAATTTTATTGTCAATTTATCTTACTTTGGAGCTGCGATGTTCCCCTTTTTGAGCTTTCAATCATGCATTTTGTTCAGCGTGCGATCCCAGCCGCATAAAATGTGGGAATAAAAAGCACCCGATTTTCTTCTCTTCGGGTATTAATTTCTTCTTTACGGTAGGCTTCAAGGGCTTCTGGTGAAAGGCGATCCCCAGTATCCGACTGGATCATTAACCATTCGGTTTCATCCATTTCCCGTGTTTCTGATGGATCCCATTGCGCGCCTAATATGCCGGAGATAATGTTTTGCAAACCGGCATCGTGAAATAAGCCTGAAAGTTTTCTGCCCATGGCAGTTTCAGCGCCTTGTTCTCCCAACGATTGGGTTTGGATTTTCCCTAATTGTGCAAGGATTGTTGGTTGGTCGATACGCGCCTGGTAGTCAGGTTCCGCCAGAGCGATCACGAACCCTCCCGGTCTTGTGACACGGACCATCTCGGCAATCACTGCCAGGGGATTTTTTATCCATAAAAGTAAGTAATGGCAGTAAGTGAGATTGAAACTATCATCAGAGAATGGAAGGGAATAAGCATCTCCCGCTGCAAGGGCTAAGGGATAACCAAGTTTTGCAGAAAATGCCAGGCTGGCAAAGTCAATGTCAATGCCGTAACATTGGGCGTGGGTCTCTTCTGAGAGCAGGCTCAAAACAGCGCCTGTCCCCGAGCCAACTTCCAGGATTTTGTCGCCTTCTGCTAAGGTGATTTTCCCCAAAAGATACCGGCGGATTTCCTGTGACCATTTGGCTTGCTGGGTATAACGCCGGTGCCAGAGGGCCAGACCAAGCTTTTCGTTCACAATTTTATTGCTTCCAGATTTCTTCCCAGGTGTCCGTCAGCATATTTCCCATCACCTGGTCGTAAAGCCCCTGGGCGGGTAGGACATCGCCATCGGGCTCAATGTAGAGCCACGCTTTTCCTGCGCCTTCCGGTGACTCGTCATATCCTTTACCTTCCAATTCAAGGGTGACGGGATTGTTTCGGGAATAAGGCACGGGGATATCCCAAACCAGTTCAAGTCCGTGCATGGCAGCTAAATCTCGAAGATCCTGTAACTTCTCTTCCAGGTCCTCATTAGGTGTACTCAGCGAGAGGGCATTGGCGCCCATTTTTGCCAATCGGTCAATGTGTGGTTGAAGGAATTCTTCTCCGGTGTATGTCAGGTGCACCGTGGTGAATATATCTTCCGGTAATACTTTTCCGAGTGAGTGCCATTGATCTTCGTTTTCAGGGTCGAGGATGATCATCAGGTGATCGAGCCCTTTTTGCAGCAGGTCATTCCGAAAATTGTCTTCTACAAGTTTAAGTCCATCGGTGAGAAGCCCGGTGACAAGACCTAATTCTTCAGCGTGTTCAATAAGCTTGGGCAAATCATCACGCAGGGTGGGCTCGCCACCGGTGAAAACCACGTGGGGGATGCCCACATTGTAAGTTTTGTGCAGGATAGTTACCCATTCTTCTGTTGAGAGTTCTCTTTCCACGCGATCTGTGGGTGCATCTTCCTGCAAGCTGCCCTGTCCCACTTGATAGGTCAGGGCACAGTCCAGTCGGTAAGGGGCAGTCATATAACCGCTGTAGGGTTCCTGCCGCTCAATATCTAGGTAAGTTACCGGATCTAAATCTGGCGTGTTGATGAGTGTCTGAATTTTCTCCTTAAAGGAATCAAAATCCTGGTAGGCGGTGACTTTGCTTACCTGGTAGCGATTTGATATTTCTTTGATAACATCGCTTGGGCTTGATTCTCTGATCAGGTGGTATGCATATTCAGCCGCAGTCTGGTTCAGGTGCAGCACTGTTGATGCGTTGATCACCAGCAAACCCCTGCCATCCGGTTCAATGCGTAAGTGCAGTCGATATTGCTGGTCAGCATCTCGTGGGGATTGGTAGCTGTAAATACCTGCCGATAAGGTCTCTTTCTTTGAAAATAATTCTTTAATTCTCTGAATTATGTTTGGCATGGCTCCTCCGTTGAAGAAAAATCAATTAAAAATGTCTTTTCTGATGGGATGAATGACCTGGTGCTCCCTGGCTAATGGGCAGCCCCCGCCGCATTCAATTAAGTAATCACAGGTTCTGCATCCTTCTGGAACATCTGCGCGATTTCGCAGAGATAATGCCAGTGGATGTTCCCAAATCTCATTCCAGGGTTTGTCCAATAAGTTCCCTAGCGATTGGTAATAAGATTGACATGGAATAACGTCACCATTGGGTTCCACGCACATATTGTACAGTGCAGCTGTACAGCCTTTGACTCCGAGGTCGAGCTGAAGCGGGTTGAAATGACAGTATTGCGTCGGCGTATACCAGATCAAGCGCTGCCCATTCGCCTGGGTTATTGCCCTTGCGTCTTCAAGCAGGGGCGGTAGTTCTTCTTCATGCAATCCTGTGCCCACATCCTTACCTTTGCCGGCATAAATTAGGGCATTTACTCCAACCGTTGGTACGCCAATCTCAGCTAAAAATGCCAGGGTTTCTCGAATTGAGTCCTTATTATGGGTGAGGAGGGTTGTGTTGGTCATCACATACAGCTTTGATGCCAGTGTGTTCTTAAGCCCTGTCACGGTTTCTCCCCAGGCATCCTTCGCGGCGACCATTGAATTATGAATACCTGCATCATGGGACTCGAAGGTGATCTGAACATGGTCCAACCCTGCACTCACCAGTGAGTCAACAAAATCCTTATCCGCCAGCTTACGCCCGTTGGTGTTGAGGCCGGTGATCAGCCCTTTTTCTTCGGCATAAGCAACGAGCTCTACCAGGCCGTTGTACAGGGTCGGCTCACCGCCGGTGAAAACCAGATGCGGGATGCGCAAATCCCATACTTTGTCGATCACTTTTTTCCACTGTTCCACCGGCATTTCTGGGTAATTACGCGGACGCGCGTTGTAGCAGTGGCTGCAATTGTTGTTACAACGATAGGTGATCGCCAGGTCCATGCGGTAGGGTGCACTGGGTTTTGCGCTGAAGGGTGCTGTTGTTTCAAGTTGTAAATCACAAACGGGACAGCCGCCGTTAGGATCAAGAAGTTCTTCCATTTGCAGGCTGAAATCCATGTAATCTTGCTGTGCCTGGGCAGCAGTAACGCGAAATTGCTTTTGCATGGCTCTCCCGATTTGAACGGGGTCATTGCCTTCAAGGTGCAGGTAAGCCAAAAAGGCTGCAGAAGGGTTGAGGTGCACCACGCGATTGGCGTTGAGGATCAGTAATCCACTGCTGTCGGGATCAATCCTCAAATGGATGCGAGTTTTCCCGTCCTGTTCCTCACGCCGGTAATGATAAAGCCCGGATTGGGGCAGGTTTGTACCTCTGAATAAGTTTTTAATTTTAGAGATAAATGTGTTTGAATTTGTCATAAATACGAACCTCGCTCCTGGCGTCAATCACGCCAGGAGCGAAAGTTTTTCCTTTGTTTTTACCGGCCGCCGCCAGCACAGGCGCAAGCACAACCGGCACAGGCGCAAGCACAGGCACAGGAACTTCCGCCGCCCCCACCACCTCCTCGGAAGCCGCCAGATCCGCTTTTTGTGCTGGTGGATACAGGGATCGGATTGGTTCGGCTGGTGATACGGTCAGTGAAGGATGTCAGGTTGCCGACCACACCGGCTGCCATCCCTGTTGCGCCATTGATCACATTAGCAGCAAATGTCGAGCCAGGAATGCTTGGCAAGGAAACGCCCCCACCACCGCTGGAGGGTCTACCTGTTGAAACTGCAGGTCTGCTGGCGGTGGTTGGTACGCCGCCCCCGATCGAACGGCGATAACTGGGTGAATAACGCGGCCACCAAATGGGGACGTAGACAGGTCCACCGGTGAAGGTGCGGCGTGTCCGCTCCTGGTAATCGTCGTCCAGCATGGTCCACTCGAGGGTCTGGTTGTAATTCTCGCTTTTAACCTCTGGCGTTTCCGCTTCTTCAACCATCGTCCAGGCTCGCCGCATGATGTCCTCGTAGTAGGCTATCGTTTCTTTGCGTGAAAAGCCCTTCATTTTTCCTGTAACGCTAGTAACGAGTGAGACCATCATGTTTTGAATGGCTGTCCGGCGTAATTTTTCAGGTTGTTTAAAAGCATCCAGGAACTGTTTTTCATAAAGGTGCAGGTCGTCAGGGATGGGTTCTGAAACCTCGAGTTCGAGGGGATCTTCCTTGGTGACGATGGCAGCTTCCTTCTTAAGGACGCCAAAGAGAATCATGGTCAAAACTTTATCCATGGGCTGTTCCATCAGGATTGCCGCTTCAACGGCTGTCAGGCCGCGTTTGATACCATTGCCCTCAATTTTCATCTTGGGTGGGAGGTAGCTCATTTTACGCTTCTGTGCACCAACAGTACCCTGGTAGATGCTGAACCCGAAGATGGCAATGAAGAATAAACCAAAGCCAAAGCAGCAAAAATTTTGGCCAAGGATTCCTAATATCGCCGGTATAAAACCGGTAACACTCCCTGATGGCTCAGAAGGGGAGGAAGGCTCAGGTTCAGTTACGATCGAATCCTCTGGCACATATTGGCTGGGGAATGCGCCCCCAAAAATATACTGTGTATGGGCGTCAGCATTGTCAGTAAACCATGAATAGTAGACACGGTCTCCTTCAGCGGTGAATCCAATGTCATCTGGCTCATCAGGACCAGGCCAATTATTTGGGTAATAGTAAACGCCTTCTTCACTTCCGACGCCTGGTGGGAGAATGATCGTCACCCGGTATTCGGTATTTGTACTTTTATCGAATTCCGGTCCGAACCAGTTCGGGCTGAATTGGAAGCTGACATAATTTTCCCGATCTGCGTCGTCGTAAGGCCTGAGCACATTTTGAACGCCTGGGATCCAGGCAGTGACCGTCCCAAATTGGCCAGCCTGAATGGCATTATCACCCAAACCCAATGCAAATCCATTGGTTGCATAGGGTGAACTTTCAATATCATTGATGGATTGCCCGTTCACTTCTGCTTCAATATTGTTCAGGTTATAGGCAGATGTTGGCATACCGATATCAACAAAATCAATAGGTGCTGCCCCCGTCCTGTTTTGAAATTCAATGTAATACCAGATGGAAAGGGTCCCATCTTCCTCAACATAGACTTCAACTTCTGATGCAGGGACTTCAAAGCGCAGGTCCTGTGCTATTACTGCAGCAGGCAGCATAAACAGACCGATAATAAACAGGCTTAGAAGGAAAAGTCTAAATTTTTTCATATCTCACCACTTTGGTTCTTCGGTTAATTGATAGGTAGTGCCGCAATTGGGGCACTCAACAACTGGCGCTCCGGCAACCATTTTAACATCTTCTGAAGAAAGTGGCGCACCGCAAGATTGGCATTTGATGGTGTCCATTCCCACCTCTCCAGGAAGGTCGATATTCAGGTTGACAACCTGGTCGCCAGCTTTGACGGGTGGACTGAGCTTTGTCCCAACAAAAATCAGAACAAAGCCAATCACCAGCCCAATAATACCCACAATGATCCAGCTTGGGGATCCTTCAGGGCTGAATGCGCCTAATATGAACAGAAAAGCAAGTATGATAAAAATCGCAGCAGTAATAAAGGCAATGATTCTTCCTGCACGCATGGGTCCTCCAGTATATCTAATGTCTGATGTTATGATAATTTTAACTTAACTTTGCCAAAGGAACCGTAGATTTTATTAGTCTTTTCATTTCCAAAGCAGGCATTTCAGGCTTGACGTATAATCAATAAGGATCGTTTGATAAGCAAAGTAAAACAATTACTATTATACAGGATACTGCTCTATGACAAAAGAAGTCGTTCCAGACATCGTGATTGCCCGTTTACCACGATATTTACAATGTCTCAATTTAATGGCAAAGGAAGGATTGCACACCGTTTCCTCCGGGGTTTTGGCTGAACGACTTGGGACAACCGCTGCCCAAATACGAAAAGACCTTTCTTATTTTGGCGGCTTTGGCAAGCAGGGATCGGGTTATCCCATTTACAGTCTGATTGAAGCTTTACAGGAAATATTGAACCTGGATCGTATCTGGCAGGTTGCTGTAGTAGGCGCAGGGGACCTGGGACGTGCCTTAACGCGTTATCAGGGTTTTCCGAGAAGAGGGATTGAAATCAAGCTCTTGTTTGATGTTGATCCAAAACTCGTTGGAACGAAAGTCGGACCTATCACCATTCAGCATGTTGATTATTTAGAAAAAGAAATTCGGCATCATGACATAAAAATTGGCGTTCTCGCAGTGCCTGCCGAATACGCTCAAAAAATTGCTGACCGAATGGTTAAGGCTGGGATCGAGGGGATTTTGAATTATGCACCTGTTTCCTTGATTTTGCCTGAAACGGTACATGCACAGCATATCGATCCTGTATTGCAGTTACAGACGATGATGTATTATTTGGGTGAAGACTAAATCGAGGGGTCTGGGGGATTTTCAACCAGGCATAATAACAAATCAAGATTTTTGATTTTTGTGAGTTTTGTTTTGAATAAGGTTTCCTGGTTTTCATGATCCTTAATGATCAATTTGTTATTTTTTACTAGTGAAATGATTCTCTCATCCCAGGGTATCTGTTGATCGCCAATTCTAAGCCCTTCTTTGCTTGCAGACAGGCCGGTGTGGAATTCAATTTCTTGATCATGTGCTAAATTTTGTTTTGCCTCGTTGTAAATTCCAGGCAGGACTTTTTCCCGAATATGGTCAACAAGGTCTAAAATATTTTCATAGCGATTGCGAATAAGCCATTTTTTATTCGTGCCAGTTAACAGGAGCTTAAGCCTTGTTGCAACGCTTGATCCCCCAAATTGAATTTCGGTGATGATCGTATCTAATTTTTCTGTTTCATCCCAGAGCCAGGATTGTTCTTTTTTCCCTTTTTTCTGGAATAAACCTGATTCGCTCAGGATAAGACGATCTTCCCAGTGGTTTTTCGTCCACAAGATTAACAATAGTCCAATCGGTATCAAGATAAGCACCATGGGCAATATGGCTGTGATTTTATTTAGCAGAATTGCACGCCCATGTCTGAGGACGCTCGTATAAGTGTTGAGCGCAATCAAGGTCCCAAATACTGAAGCAGCGAGGATCAGCATACCTCCTGAAAGGAGCATGACCCATCGTTTGAGGTAGTGATCTTTCGGAAAGAACACCTTTATCTCATTCTCTTTATTCAATTTATTTTGTGGACTTTCAGCTGACATTGGAAAGCCTCGATCGATCAGATTCCTCGTGGAAGACTTCGGCTCAGAACTTCAAGCATAGAAAATGATTTTGCTGCACCTTCAACCACGCAGGTAGTGGGGTTATCAACCAGGTAAGCAGGGATGCCCAGCGCTTTGGTCAGATACCTGTCTATGCCGCGCAGTAAAGAAGTGCCGCCGCACAGCGCAACACCCCGATCAATAATGTCGGAGATCAATTCGGGTGGTGTCTTCTCTAAAACACGACGAATTGTGCTCGCAATTTCTTCAAGTGGGGGCTGCAGTGCTTCTACAATCTCATCGGTAGTCAGTGTTGCGGGTTTGGGCAGTCCAGAAACCTGGTCCTGCGCCTGGATGTCCATGGATTCCTGTTCATCCTGATCCACTGCTGCGCCAATGCGAATCTTCAGCTGCTCTGCTGTTGGCTGCCCGATAATCAGGCCGTATTTTCTACGCACATAATCGATGATGGCATCATCGAGTCTAAGCCCTGCAATTGTGCTGGTATCCGCCGAAACAATGCCGTGCATGGCAAGTACAGCAGCCTGTGTAGTCCCACCGCCCAGACAAACAATCATGTTTCCTGTTGGGGTGCCGATGGGCAGGTCGATGCCGATTGCGCCCGCGAGAGGCTGCTGGATCAGGTTGACTTCACGGCTGCCGGCACCTAGACCAGCTTCATAGGCTGCACGCCTTTCAACGCTTGTAACGCCATAGGGGACAGTGATCATCAGCTTTGGGCGGAACAAAAGCATCCGCCCAGTGACTTTTCTCACCATGTGCCGGAGCAAATTTTCGGTAATTTCAAATTCTGCAATAACACCGTTGCGCATTGGTCGGGAAACCTCAATGGATTCGGGGACGCGGCCTAACATGTCCAGGGCGGACTGTCCGATTTCCACGATTTTTAGTTCTTCCATCAGTATAGCGACAATAGTCGGTTCCTGAAGCAGAATGTTACTGCCTTCAGCTATCCTGGTGTTTAACGTACCCAGGTCAATGCCAAGTTCATGTGATAATCCAGCCATAATGTCTTCCTGTTATTTGCGGAATTGTCAATAAATCCGCATTTAATTGTAATCGAATATCTGTTAGATGATACCTTTTCTTGTGCCTGACGCATAGTCACAAAAAAATTAGCTTTTCTAAATTAAGAAAAACGAAAAACATGTCTCTATGTTATTAATCATTGAAATTTGGAAAATTTTTTTGAAAAATATGATTGTTTCCCAATTGTATCAACAATGCAAGGACATTCTCCAGAAATTTAAAGGAGGTACCGCAATATTTTAGATGAAGAATATGGGATTATATGAAGACATTGGCCTGCTTCTTAGCGGATTGGTTTGCGATCCCTTGATTTATTTTAAGGACCGTCGAAGGAGCTAAAACCAGGGCATAAAAGACCTTCGTTGTCGTAAATTTTCAACCAAGGTATACTTAATTACAATAACACTGAAAATTTATCCTCATGGAGGATGCATATGTCTCTTGAAAAAGCCTTTGTTTTTGAGAAAACTATTAATGCCCCGGTTGAATTAATTTATCGTGCTTTTACTTCCAGTACTGCTTTACGAGAATGGCTGTGTGATATTGCCACGACAAATCCTGAAGAAGGGGGTTGGATTTTTTTGGTTTGGAATCGCGGTTATTTTGCGAGTGGGCACTACACCAAATTGATCCCTGATAAGGCGATTTCATTTAAATGGATTGGCAAGGATGAGCCAGGCTGGACGGATGTTGATGTAATTATTACACCCCTTGATGATGAAGATCTTTATAATGTCAGGGTCAGTCATTCAGGGATTGGCGAAGGCGATGAATGGACAAAGGCTCGTGAAGAAATTTCCAAAGGATGGGCGTTCGGATTAAAGAATTTGAAATCCACCCTGGAAGTTGGTAAGGATTTGCGCTTTGTTGAGCGGCCTTTGATTGGCATTTATCCAGACGATTTATCGGATCTGACCACGACTGAGCTGGAAGAGCTGAATGTTCCTGTTGATAAAGGTGTAAAGGTGAAGGAATTGGTGCCTGGTTACGGTGCTGACCTGGCAGGTATTCAAGAAGGCGACGTGATCGTTGCAGTAAACGATCAAACCATTGATGGGGTCAGGGCATTGTTAGGTTTGATGTTGGAATTTGTTGCAGGGGATGAGATTACTGTTACAGCTTATCGTGAACATACAAAAAAGACTTTTTCGATTGACACTAAACCTCAAAAATTTGAGGATATACCGGAAACACCAGAGAAATTAGCCAAGGAATTGGAGAATTTTATATCCAAATCTTTAGAAGCCCTGGAGGGCGTTTTGGCAGATGTTACCGATGCAGAAGCCTCTTTCTCTCCGGGTCCCGACGAGTGGTCTGCAAAAGAAACCCTGGTTCACCTGATTCACAGCGAACGTGAATTGCATACCCATATCAACGACGTTGTGGCAGGGCAGGAACGTTTCCAGGACGACTGGTCTGGCGATCAGCTTTTCCGAATACGTGCAACCCTGACAACCTACCCAACAGTGGATGATTTGATGGCGGAATTAAGGCGAAGTTTGAAGGAAACCGTCGCAAGCGTTGCATTCCTGGATCAAAGTTTTACCCGCAGAAAATCGAGTTACTGGCGTTTGGGAACGGAATTGCTGAATACTCTCAGGCACATACAAGAACATACCCGGCAAATTGAAGATGCAATTCGTGAGGCGAGATCAAGGATAGGATCAGAAGCTTAAATATCAATAATTCTTCATTAATTAATAATCTGTTATGAGGCTGTTTTTTTGACAGCCTCATTTTTTTGCTTCTTGTTTTCTAAAAACCTGAATCACTTACTTGCTTGGAAGAGATTAAAAAACTCTTCTCTTAAGATAGGGTATATCGATAGGAGACACAGCTAATACATGTTCGGAGACATAGGTAACGGTTTTTGACAATTAAGGGAAAAATCGCTTTTGAAAAAGAAAAATTAATTGTATTTGTTGAATCTTTTATTATTTCCTGCCAAGGGTAATAATCTTCTCTGTAGAATTTAGTAATTCCAATCCTCGACCCAAGAAGGGATATAATTATTGCCGTCAAATTAATTTGCAAAATAAAAGCCAACCGGAAGGATGAGATTTTGAGGTAAGCTTTATTAAATAATTTATTCAAAAATGAATGGACCCTTATCATGCAGGAAATTGAACAAAAATATGAAGAGGCTTTAGATTTTCTGTATAGCTTTATTGATTACAGCTTGAAGCGCAATTTCAGGAACGCTGCAGAAAAATTTAATCTTGATCGCATGTATAAATTCATGGCGCTGTTGGGAGACCCCCAAAAAGATTATGACATCATTCACGTGGCCGGCACAAAAGGCAAAGGCTCGGTTTCATCCATGTGTGCCAGTGTACTGATGGCTGAAGGCCATCGTGTCGGTCTTTACACGTCGCCGCATATGGTCCGTTTTACAGAGCGAATCAAAATCAACGATCAGGAAATCTCAAAAGCAGATGTTGTTGAAATAATTGACCAGTTGAAACCGATCACAGAGAAAGTGCCAGAAATTACCACATTTGAATTAATGACAGCCATGGCATTTTTGTATTTTTCTCAGCAGAAGGTAAATTACAGCGTATTTGAAGTCGGTTTAGGCGGTAGGCTTGATGCGACGAATATTGTTACGCCTTTGGTTTCGGTGATCACTTCGATTTCTTATGACCATGTCAAAATATTAGGTGATACCCTCAGCGAAATTGCAGGAGAAAAGGGCGGCATTATAAAAGAAGGCGTTCCGGTAGTTGTTGCGCCTCAAAAAGAGGAAGCACGACTCAAACTCGAACAAATTGCGCAAGAACGAATGTCTCCTTTGATCCAGGTTGGGCGGGATTATCTTTATGCCGCTGATTCACATAGTCTGGACAGCCAGCATTTCCTGGTGTGGACGCCCGATGAACAACCCATGGTTGACGAGTTCATTGAATCAGGGGGCAGAGATATTTGGAGCCCCTTACGTTTGCGCATTCCCCTCCTGGGCTTTCACCAGGTTGAAAATGCGGCGACAGCTTATGCCGCTTTGAAAACAGCAGAAAAGCTCGGCTTGAGGCTTTCACAGGAAGCCTATCGTAAGGGATTTTCTAATGTTAAGTGGCCTGGCAGGATGGAGGTCTTGCAAAACCATCCTACAATCGTTATTGATTCAGCGCACAACCGCTATTCAGCCCTCAGGCTGCGACAGGCACTGGATGATTATTTCCCCGGATTGCCTGTGATCATGCTTTTTGGTGCCTCTGAGGATAAGGATATTGAAGGTATGTACCAGGAACTGCTGCCCAGAGTTCGGCGCGTGATAACAACCCAATCGACCCATCCTCGGGCAATTGATGCTGGTGAACTTGTCGAATTAGCCCACCGTTTTGGTAGGTCTGGCCGGGCAGTAACCCCCATTGAGGATGCATTTGATTTAGCCATGCAGGAGGCTGGCCAGGAAGCTGTTGTGCTGGTGACTGGAAGTGTATTTGTTGTGGCAGCTATCCGTGATATCTTTTCTAAACAAACCCAGGATCAATCCCCAAAATAAAATTTAAGGGGTCTAATTGATATTTGTGTATAAAATCGACTGGAGTCAAAATGAGTGATGAACAATGGTTCCCGCCATCTGATGGTGAGGAAGGTCTTTTTGGGAACATTCACCAAAGAACAGATGAACTCTATCGGATTGTGAACCGCGAAAGCGATGACAGCGGCGTTTTTATCAGCCCAGCCTTTATTTTAAAGGATGTGGTTGTTTTTCCACGCATGATCTCACCGATTTTCATAAGTGACGATAACAGCCAAAAAGCAATCGAAGCTGCTCAAGGACAGAACAAAACCCTGGTCGCTTTATTTTTATCGGACCAGGGTGTTGACGGCGATTTCCAGAGTGATTTTCTACCGGTAGGCATCGAATTGGCTGTTGGTCGAATGTTATCGATGCAGGGGGGCAGTCATTCAGCCCTTGTCCAGGGCAGACGCAGGGTTGAAATAATCAACATCTTGCAAACAGAACCTTACATTATCGTTGAAGCCCGCAATGTTCCTGATGAATTTCGAAGCACGAAACGCCTGACGGCACTCATGCGGACAACAAGGAGCTTGTTTGAGAGCTGCGTTGAATTGAATGACAGTTTACCGGAAGAGGCACATCTTTTTTCAATGAACATCAATGATCCGGGTTGGCTGGCGGATATGATTGCATCCTCGCTTTCTCTCCCCAATGACACCCGGAAAGAATTGATGATCCTGACTCATCCAGGAGATCGGTTGAAGAAGTTGAATCAGATCCTTGCAGAAGAATTGGACGTATTGGAATTGGAAGGTGAAATCCAGGCGCAAGTCCAGACAGAAGTAGATCGATCTCATCGTGAGTTTTACCTGCGTGAACAGATGAAAGCCATCCAGACTGAGCTTGGTGAAGGTGATATCTGGAACCAGGAAATCGTCGAACTCAGTGAAAGAATTGACGAAAAGAAATTCCCTGAAGAAGTTAAGGCACAGGCATTCCGAGAATTATCGCGGTTGGAACAAATGCCGCCAATGGCACCGGAAGTGGGCATCATTCGCACCTATTTGGATTGGCTTTTGGATCTCCCCTGGGAAGAGGCAAGCGAAGATAACCTGGATGTGCTGCACGCCAATGAAGTGCTGGAGCGGGAACACTATGGCTTGAAAAAAGCCAAAGATCGCATTATTGAATACATTGCTATCCGGAGCTTGAATCCCAAACGTCTTCGGCAGCCAATATTGTGTTTTGTAGGTCCTCCGGGAACGGGCAAAACATCCCTTGGAAAATCAATCGCCAATGCCCTGGGGCGAAAGTTTGTTCGACTCTCATTAGGTGGGGTCAGGGACGAAGCGGAAATTCGCGGTCATCGTCGGACTTATATCGGGGCACTGCCCGGGCGGATCATTCAAACCATGCGGCGAGCAGAGACATCCAACCCGTTATTCATGCTGGATGAGATTGATAAGCTTGGTGCGGACTTTCGCGGAGACCCATCATCTGCGCTTTTGGAAGTACTTGACCCAGAACAAAATAATGCGTTCTCTGACCATTATTTAGAAGTCAGTTATGACCTTTCCAAAGTCATATTTATTACAACCGCTAACAGTCTCAGCACAATTCCACCCGCCTTGTTAGACCGGATGGAGATCATTGAGTTTTCCGGTTACATTGAAGAGGAAAAGCTGGAAATTGCAAAGCGATTCTTGATCCCTCGGCAGATGGAAGAAAATGGTCTTTCGGACGAGCAAATTATTTTTCAGGATGCTTCCTTGATGAAAATTATCCGGGAATACACCTATGAAGCTGGTGTACGTAATTTTGAGAGAGAAATTGGCAGTGTCTTACGGAAGATTGCCCGATTAAAAACCGAAAAGAAAACTTATCCAAAGCGAATCACCCCCCAGGCTATCCGGAAGTATCTCGGACCGCAGCAGTATTTTGAAACTGAAGCTGAGATGGAGGATGAGGTTGGCGTTGCAACGGCCTTAGCATGGACTGAAAACGGCGGAGAAATCATGCCGGTTGAAGTTTTGATTTTAGATGGTAAGGGAAACCTTCAGATAACCGGGCAAATCGGGGAGGTCATGCAGGAATCTGCGCAGGCTGCTTTATCTTACATAAAATCTCGGGCAGAATTGCTTGAAATCGATGCTGATATTTTTGAAAATGTGGACGTCCACCTGCACGTTCCTGAAGGCGGCATCCCCAAGGACGGTCCGAGTGCCGGTATCACGATAACAACAGCTATGATTTCTGCGCTTACAGAACGACCTAGTTTTCATTTGGTTGGCATGACCGGTGAAATCACATTAAGAGGTCGTGTTCTGCCGGTAGGGGGTATTAAGGAAAAAGTCCTTGCCTCTCACCGAGCTGGATTGAAAAAAGTGATCATTCCAATACGTAATGAAAAAGACCTGGAAGATGTACCTAAAAGTGTTTTAAAGGAAATGGAGATTGTCACGGTCAAACACATGGATGAAGTGCTGCCGGTTGCGCTTCACCCACCAAAATCCGAAGAAAAAACTGTAAAACGCCGAAGTTCAAAAAAAACAGCCCCTGAGAAATAAGGGGCTGTTTTGAATTAGCTTTGTCAATAAATTTTCAGGATATGTCTTTTTCTTGATCCTGTGTATCCAGCTTTGGTGCGATTGGGTAGGTGTCGCTTTGCAGGGTTTTAATGCCATTACGCACCTGGTTTAACAGCCGGTCCATGTGCATTTCCAGGTTTGTCAATGTTTCTAGGATGTACTTATCCGCTTCGCGCTGGGTGACGGCAGCATCTTTATGTGCCTGGTCCACAATTTGCTCAGCCTTGGCTTTGGCTGAAAGGATCAGTTCATCGTCTTCCAGTTGTTTTTCAGCCTTTTCGCGAGCAAGTGAAATTGTTCGATTTGCTTCTTCTTTAGCCTGAGCCAAAATCCGATCTCGCTGCGTGATGATCTGTTGGGCTTTTTTTATTTCCTCAGGGATAGCAACCCGCATTTGATCGATAAGGTCCAGCATGCGATCTTCGTCAACAATGACGCTGTGTGTCAGCCAAATTGGGCGGCTGTCATTGAATAATTCCTCGAGCCGATCAACGAGATGTAAAATATCCATTACTTCCTCCGATTTGAATACACATCTGATTTTGTTGCAATCCTTGTACCAATCTTAACATATATTTTAATTTTTGTGGCTTCAATCTCTTAAAGACGTTAGCCGAACAATGTCCTGGTCGTCCCCTAAAACATTGAACCTTTTTTCCAGTGCTTTTTGTACATGGGGCGGCACCATACTTGAGACATCCCCACCTAATGCAGAAATTTCACGAACGGTTGTTGATGAAAGAAAAGTGTGTTCCTCACTGGTGATTAATGCGATCACATCAATCTCAGGTGCAAGCCGATTGTTTGCCAGTGCCATTCTGAATTCATATTCAAAATCAGAAAATACGCGCAAGCCCCGAACGATAGCTCGGGCACCGATTTTTTTGGCAAACTGAACCGTCAGCCCTTGATAGGTTGTGACACTGATATTGCCCATATTTTTAAATGCTTCTTGAGCAAGCGAGAGGCGTTCTTCAGGTGAAAAGAGGATGTTATCCTGCTCCCTGGCGTAAACAGCCACGACAACTTCATCAAACATATTTGCTGCTCGTTTAGCAATGTTGATATGCCCATAGTGGATCGGGTCAAAAGTACCGGGAAAAAGTACAGTGGTCATTTCAGCTAATATCTCCTTCTGCAGTTGGCCAAAATTTCTCCATGGCATCCCGCATTAATTGATGTTCGTTGGCAGAGAGGGTGGGATCATTTTCGAGCACTTGATGGGCATAACGCTGTGCTTTTTCAATCAAATGGATATCGGTGATATTCGCCAAACGTAAATTAGTATAGCCAGATTGGCGCGTCCCAAGAAATTCACCAGGTCCGCGTTGATTGAGATCGTGTTCTGCCAGCACAAATCCATCATTGGTGCTTTCCATGGCTAATAATCGCTCGTTTTCAGCTGCTTCGTTGGTTTCAGGAATCAGAAGACAATAGGATTTCTCGGGACTTCTTCCAACCCTTCCTCGGAATTGATGTAATTGGGCCAAGCCAAATCGATTTGCTCCCTCGATTACCATCACAGTTGCATTGGGGATATCAACACCGACCTCAACAACAGAGGTTGAAACAAGGATATCGTAGTCTTTGTCCCTGAATTTTCGCATACCTTCTTCTTTTTCATCAGGACGTAATCGTCCATGCAGCAGACCGATGCTGAGATCCGGAAAAATTTCCTGTTGAAGGCGTTCTTGTTCTTCAACGGCAGCTTTGCTCTCTTCATTGTCTCCCTGCTCAACAAGAGGATAGATGATGAAAGCCTGGTGTCCATTCTCAACTTGTGAACGGATCAGCGTATAAACACGTTCCCTTTCGGTTGGATAAACAATGTGAGTCTCCACTGGTTGGCGTCCAGGCGGCATTTCGTCCATCACACTGACATCGAGATCGCCATAAATGGTCAGTGCAAGAGACCTGGGAATCGGTGTCGCTGTCATTACGATCAGGTGCGGGTTGTCCCCTTTATCTCTTAAGGCTGCACGTTGCGCGACGCCAAAACGATGCTGCTCATCGACGATCACAATTTGCAGGTTTTGAAAGACTACCGGATCTTCAATTAATGCGTGTGTGCCAATCACCAATTTAATGCTGCCGTCAGCTAATCCTGAAAGAATTTCCTCTCGTTCCCTGGCTGATGTGTCCCCAATCAGCAGGCGGATCTGGTCTTCTTTTAGGACTGCTCCTTCATCTTCTGGATTTGCTAATTGGCGCTTCAGACTGGCATAATGCTGTTCTGCCAGAATGCTGGTTGGTGCCATCACTGCGCCCTGGGCACCATGTTTGACGACAATGCTCACTGCAAGTGCGGCGACTACTGTTTTACCTGAGCCGACATCACCCTGTAAGAGGCGGTTCATCGGTTGACCCGAGTTGAGGTCTTTTCGAAATTCAGAAAGGACACGCATTTGGGCGTGGGTCAGGGAAAAATCCAGGTTTTGAATACGATCTACAAGCCACTCGTCCTCAACTGCATAGGTATGTCCTTTTTGAATAGACCATTCATATTTCTGCTTTAATACGCCCAGTTGAAGCAAGAAAATTTCGTCAAAGGCAAGGCGATAACGGGCTTTCTTGAGGTCTGGCACGGTTTCAGGAAAATGGATTTCTTTCAACGCAGACGATAGGTCAATCAGGTCTGCGTCTTTAAGGATATACTCTGTCATAAATTCCGGGATTTTAGGTGCCCATTCATTGACGACGTTGAAAATCATCCTGCGAAGCCATTTTTGGCTTAATCGAGCGGTCAGGGCGTAGACCGGTACGATGCGTTTGGTATTTAGCTGGTCTTTCTCAACCTGTTCATAATCAGGGTGATACATCACATGGCGTCCCATGTATTGCTCGACTTTGCCCGAGATGGAAAGAAACATATTTTTCCGCAGATATCGCAGGTGGTACTCCTGGTTGAACCACATCAGTTGAATGCTGCCGGTATCATCAGATACGATTGCCTGGATTATTTTTCGGTTCTTATTTCGCGTATTAAATGTCGTGATGCTTTTTACGTAGGCTAATACAGTAACTTCTTCGCCATACTTCAGATCTTTGATGAGCTTAAGCTCGGAATAATCATCATAACGGCGGGGGAAGTAATACAGCATATCTTCAACCGTGTGAAGGTTTAATTTCGCCAGCAATTGTGATTGTTTTTGCCCAATGCCTCTCACGGATGTCACCGGCGCTTTTAACCCTGCAGGCGAAGCTTCATCCGGGATTGGTAAAGGACTGTTGGACCGCTTTCGTGTGGAACTTCGAAGCTGCGTTTGACTGTGCCCCTGACTATCTATAGCCTTCTCAATTGCTTGGGGAGGTTCTTCATGCACAGATTTTTGTTCAGTTTGGTTCGGGCTTTCCAGGTATTTGATACCCGGGATATCTAAAATATGCCCAATTTCTCTGAGCGATTGGACTCTGCCCTGGATATCCATGCTGGGATACTTGTTGAGCGCAGCGGTCACTTTTTGAATATCATCTTCTGATAAGCCGTCCGCTCGAGCTTCACCTACCCAGGAGTCGGTTAATTTTTCCAGACCACCGACAACCGCTTTATTGGCATAGCCAAATTCAGCCTCAAGTTTAAAAATTTTATATAGTTTTTCTGTGGATCGTTGCATTGTTTCTAAATAACCTTCGAATTATGAATTACTTTAATTTTAACGTAATTTCTTTGTTTATCATATTATTTCCTCGACGAGGATGACCTCATTTATTGTATCATCAGCATTAATGATTGATGCTGATGTTGAGAGCGAGCCTTGTAAAGGATTTAATAAAGAAAACCCCGGCTGCCGGGGTTAAAATAATAACAGATCCAACCACCTTTATGCAATTATTCGATTGAAATAATTAATTGATAATGGGGTTGACCACCTTCATGGACCTCAATTTCATGGCTTGGGTAGATCGATCGAATTTTATCAGCAAGTTCGTTCACCCGGTTTAATTGGATGTCTTCGCCATAGAACAGGGTAATGCGTTCATAATCACTCGTATCCGCAGCGACTAATAAGGACTCACATGCCTCTTCGATGGAGTGTGTCGATGTGATCAATTTTCCATTGTGAAGGGCAATCACCTGTCCATTTTCAACCTGGACGCCGTCAATTTCAACAGTCCGGGTGGCTGTCGTGATCTCACCAGTTTCAACTTCAGTAACCGCCTCATTCATTGCTTCAACAATCTCATCAAAATCATTGTCCGGGATTAATCGGAACATCGCTGATAATCCCTGGGGGACGCTAATGGTGGGGATAACAGCAACGTTTTTAACGGTCATGGATGCTGCTTCCTTGGCTGCCATGATGATATTTTTATTATTCGGCAGGATGATGATTTTATCTGTTGGCAAGTTTTCGAAAGCCGCCAGGAGTTCCTTGATGCTCGGGTTCATGGTTTGCCCGCCGTGAACAAGTGCAGCAACGCCAAGGCTTGCGAAGATGCGAGATAATCCCGGCCCGGGAGATACGGCTACAACAGCAATCTCATCGGGTTGAACAGGCGTCAGCTTTATCTTTGGGTTTTTATTGTTTTTACGCTCATCCATCTGAGCCACAAGGTTTTCCATCATCACCTTTTGAATGGTGCCTAAATTCATTGTGTGATCGATCGGCTGATAACGACTTTCTAAAGGCACGTGGATGTGCATCCGGTACATGCCATCCCCTTCACCCACCTGAATGGATGTGCCAATTTTTGATAGTTCATCATAATATTCTTCAAGGTTAAAGGATTCTTGTGGGGTGAAGTCAATCACCACTTCATAATCCTGTCCCTCTTCAACGGTTTCCATTGCGTTTTCCAGGTCCATTTCTGACAATGGTAAAACCTCAGTTACAGCCTTATCAAGGGAGTCGTCATTGATGAAACGCCACATGCCTTCAAAAAGGAACATCAGACCTTTACCGCCCGAATCCACAACGCCGGCTTGCTTGAGGATCGGCAGGAGGTCCGGTGTTCGTTCCACAGAGGCGTTAGCTGCTTCAACGATATCCCACAGAACTTCCGTGAAACTGGAGGTTCGTTGAACAGAGACAGCTGCCTGAGCGGCGATATCTTTGATAACCGTCAGGATGGTTCCTTCTACGGGTCGAACAACGCCTTTATAAGCGGTTGCCCTGGCTTCTTCAAGGGCATCAGCCAGGAGTTTGACATCCATAGTGGGGTGGTCATTTAATGCGCGGGCAAAACCTCGCCAAATTTGTGACAGGATAACGCCTGAATTGCCCCTGGCGCCCATTAATGCACCCCGGGCAATGCTGTGGGCAAGCTGCCCTACATTTGATGAACCTGAGGTTGAGACCTCATCAAAAGCAGCTTGCATGGTTAGGACCATATTTGTGCCGGTATCCCCATCCGGCACAGGAAAAACATTCAAACTGTTGACTGTTTGCTGGTTTGTCTTCAGCCATATCATGCCTGCTTCAAGCAGTGTTTTCAAACCCTGTCCATCAATCGGGACAGATACCAGCTTATGTCTTTCAGCTGTCGATAATTTTGTTAGTTCGGGAGCACTCATAATTCTCCAATAAATAAAAACACAATAACTTCAATCTTTCAATTAAATAAAATAAATTAATCCATGTTGCTGATACGCAAGCCGCGAACATGCACATTGATCCGTCGAACGGGTAAACCTACCGTTTTTTCGACGTTGTATTTTACACTATTCACAACACTATTGGTGATGCTTTTGATACGCGTGCCATATTCGACAACGATATAAATATCGATCACCAATCCATCGTGCTCAAATTCGACTTCTACGCCAAATTTGGCATCTTTGTTGAATAGCCGACGAATATTTTCTATGAGGTTCTTGGGAGACAATCCAACAACACCATAGGACTGAAGCGTTGTTTGCCGTGCAATCGAAGCAATTGCATCTTTTTGTATCAGAATGCTTCCTAATTCGTTGTGTTTGTTTTCAATTTCTGCCATATTTTCCTCACCAACTTGCTTGATGCTTTAATTTCTGTGTGGTAAAATCATTCCTTGTTTGGGATAAAGAAGTACCCAAACCTGGTAATTATACTTTAAAGTATTTGAAAGGACGACATCATGGCGATCTGTGAAAAGTGCGGAAAAAAGACCACCTTTGGTCAAAGCCGAAGCCACTCCATGCGAGCAACAAAACGACAATTCAAACCAAACCTTCAAAAGGTCACGGTATTTGAAAACGGACGAATGGTTCGTAAGACTTTGTGCACCCGTTGCATCCGTACATTAACCAAATCCACTAAATAGTTATAACACTTTTAGAAGGCTAAAGTCGCGGTTTTATGCCGCGATTTTTCCTTTTAAGGGCTACAAATTCAATGCATTTCGCAGTGCTGCAATTCCTGCAGCAATGCCGTCTTCGTGTCCAAATATTGCAGACCCGGCAATAAAATTCCTTGCCCCAGCATCGTAACAGGCTTTGATCGTTTTGCTGCTGATACCGCCATCAACCTGGATGCTCGCCTTCGAACCGCTTGTGTCAAGTAAATGCTTTGTTCGGCGAATCTTGTCGACCATCGATTCAATAAAGGATTGTCCACCGAACCCTGGGTTAACTGTCATAATCAACACTTTATTGACATATGCTGTTAACTCAATGAGTGTGTCGACCGGGGTTCCCGGATTGATCACGATTCCCGGGGACATACCCAATTCCTGGATGGTTTGAAGGGTGCGATGAATATGGGGACAGGTCTCGTAATGAACAGTGATATGATTTGTACCCGCATCAGCAAAGGCTTGCAAGTGTTTCTCGGGTTCGACAATCATCAAATGGACATCAATCGGCAGATTGGTTGATCGTCTTACAGCTTTGACGACATTGGGTCCAAAGGTGATATTGGGAACAAAACGTCCGTCCATCACATCCACGTGGATCCAATCCGCACCACCTTCTTCGGCTTGTTTCACCTGTTCTCCCAGGCGGGTTAAGTCTGCAGAGAGAATGGATGGGGCGATAATGATTGACATTGTTTTCCTTTATCGAAAGTTATGGGTTGATCGAGAAGTAAATATAAAGCCAGAAAGGGATTAAACCAAAAACAGCGGTGAATGCTAATAAGCCAAGGATCCATGTGACCCAATCAATGGATCCAACTTCTTCGATCAGCTCTTCTGGTTCGGCTTCCTCTTCCTCAGTGCTGTAAAATGTGTCTGTTTTCGGTTTGACAGCAGCTTGATAGTCATTATTGGTTTTGTTAGCTTGTGGGAGCACAATGGGTCCCGTTTTCTCTTGGTTGATACTGCCAAAAGATAACAGGACACGTCCCAATTGGTCTGCTGTTCGGTATCGGGCAGAGGGTTCTTTTGAGAGGACTTTTAGCGTTATTTCTTCAAGGGCTTCAGGGATGCTTGGGTTAATTCGCCGTGGTGGAATGGGTTCCTGAATGCGATGCAATCTTGCTAATTCAGTTGATTCGCTGGCTTCAAAAGGAAGCTGACCAGTTAACATTTCGTATAGTATGACACCTAACGAATAAACATCTGAAGCTGGTGACGGCGCTTGTCCAGCAGCCTGCTCAGGTGAGAAATAATGGGGAGATCCCCAGACGACGTCGCTTTTTTCATCAGGATGGATGGTTGCCAGAGCCCGTGCAATCCCAAAATCAGTAACCTTGAGACGGAAATCATTTGAAACGAGCATATTGTGTGGTTTGACATCGCAATGAACCAAACCTGCACGGTGTGCGTAACCAATGCCAGCACAGGCTTGAGTCATCAAACTCACCGTATCTTCAATACTGAAACGCTTTTTTTCACGAATCAGGGATTTGAGATCAGTGCCATCAATGTATTCGATCACGATGAAAACCTGGGACTCATCCAAACCGAAGTCATGAACGGTCACGATATTTGGATGTGAGAGATTTGCTGCTGCCTTTGCTTCTTGCTTGAATTGTTCACGAAAATCACGGTCGTTTGTGTAATCTTCGCGTAAGATTTTTACCGCCACAGTCCTTTCAAGCATTTCATCGAGAGCTTTATACACGACAGCCATCCCCCCGGAGCCAAGGGGCTGTAACAAACGATAGCGGTTGTTCAGTAAGGCATTTTCTTCCATAATCAAGCGTTTTTCCTGAACTGATTATAACATAGAGGGTCTTAACAATTAATCCACCTTTATAAAATATCCAAAAAATATTTTAGAATTTTCAACAACAACCAGGATGGGCTATAATTACCAAAGTCAAAGATTATAGGATTTGGAATTTGCTAATGGGTAAATTTAGCTTAAAAGCATTATGGAACCCGGTTACATTATTAACCAGCATCATCCTTATCGCGGGATTGGTCCTTGCTGCGATGGCGGTTATTTTTTTGGGACGAAACCAATCACCTGCAGCAAATGCAACCCCAATCGTAACAATCATACCCGCACCAACCTTAACCCCAAGCCCGGTACCGCCAACAATGGTTCCCTCACCAACACCAACAACGATTTTCTTTTTACCTGAGGGCGTGATTGGCGTGGGCGCTTACGTTCAGGTTTCTGGAACCGATGGCGCAGGACTGCGAATGCGTTCTGAACCTGGTTTAGCAAGCCAGGTGAATTTTACAGCAATGGACTCAGAGGTGTTTCTGGTTATCGACGGACCCGTTGAGGTAGATGGTTATACATGGTGGCATCTTGAGGCACCTTATGATCAAACACGGAATGGATGGTCAGCCGGAGACTTCTTAACCACAATTGAGGAAGATGTCGATCAATAAATTTATTTGTTACGGAATATGTGCCATTCGCGGATTTCATCCGTATGACCTTTTCCAGTAAAATGAATTTGATCGATAAGTTTATTTTGGAGCAAAAAAGCTGTGTTTGAGTTCTTCAAATCGTTATTTTCAGAAAAAAATGAGGGTGTCGCTAGGGGCGAATCCTTACCCCATGCAGATGATTTCGAGGATGTCACAGCTATTTCAGAACCTAAAACCAAAACCGTTTTCAGGGTTGCAAGCTGTCAATCGATTGGTAGAGCACGGACGCATAACGAAGACACGATTTTTACCCTCAATAACCTTATCGATGGTTTTGATTCCCCGATGTCTTTTGGCATTTATCTCGTTGCAGATGGGATGGGTGGGCATCAAAGCGGGGAGATCGCCAGCAGTTTAGCCGCACAAGCAGCAACCCGCTACTTAATGGAAAACTTTTACTACGATTTTGTGTATGATCGGAAAAATTTCACCGACGAAGAAGTAAGGCAGCATCTAACCAATGCAGTTGGTGCTGCGCAGAAATTAATCAGCCAAAGGGTTCCTGGTGGGGGGACAACACTCACACTTGTACTGATTTTAGGTGACCGATTGTTTTTTGCTCATGTTGGGGACTGCCGCTTATATGTGATTGGGCTTAAAGGGCAATTGACTCTCAAAACAAAGGATCATTCCCTGGTGAAGCGTCTGATTGACCTGGGTGAAATAACAGAAAATGAGGCAAGTTTTCATCCTCAAAGGAATGTTTTGTACCGGGCTTTGGGACAGAATGATCCCTTTGAAGCAGATATCGATCATTTGATCCTCAAAAAAGGTGAACGTTTGTTGATTTGCTCTGATGGATTATGGGGCGTCCTAGAAGAGAATGAAATGAGTGAAATATTAAATGATAGACATTTGAATTTTGAGAAGAGCGTTTGCAGTCTGGTCGACGCCGCAAATGAATCTGGCGGACCAGACAATATCAGTGTGGTCCTGGTTGAAAGGCTAATCTAATAAAAGGAGAATTCAGGAGAAATTATGTTTGATACGACATCACGAAAATATCGAATATTGGTCGTGGACGATGAACGCCGTATGGTTGGCTTCATCCGTCTTAACCTTGAGCAGGATGGATTTGAAGTGATTGAAGCTTTTAATGGCACTGAAGCACTGGACAGGCTGCGGGATTCTCTGCCAGATCTGATCCTTTTAGATGTCATGATGCCGGATATTGACGGCTTTGAAGTTTTACGGATGATACGAGAGATCAGCCAGGTGCCAGTGATCATGCTGACAGCAAAAGGTGAAGAAGATGATAAAGTCAAAGGACTGGAATTGGGGGCGGATGACTATGTCACAAAACCATTCAGCCCAAGGGAGCTCGTAAGCCGTGTAAAGGCTGTTCTTCGAAGAGGATCAACATTTGAAGAAGAAGACGAAGGTGTGATTGAAGTTGATGACCGCCTCAAAATTGATTTTGGCAAACGAGAAGTGTGGGTTGACGACGAATTAGTCAAATTGCGCCCAACAGAATATCGCCTGCTGTACCATCTTGTACAGAATGCCGGCTGGGTGCTGACACACGATCAGATATTAACCAAAGTTTGGGGTTATGAATACAGGGACGAACCCCATTATGTGCGACTTTATATCAATTATTTACGCAAGAAGATCGAAGAGGATCCGTCGGATCCAAAATATATCCTCACAGAACGAGGTGTTGGCTATCGCTTTGTGGATTATAAGCGAGAAGAAACCCCTTAAAGAAGGGCAAAGGAATGACAAAAAAGAAGATTTTATTGGTAGACGATCACGAAGTTGTTCGAATTGGCTTGAAGTCTTTGCTGGAACACAACGACAAGTTTGAGGTTGTTGCAGAAGCGGGAACGGCAACTGAAGCTGTTGAGATGGTGGAAAAATACCATCCGGATGCTGTATTGATGGATATTCGCTTGCCAGGTCCTTCTGGTATTGATGCCACGGAAGAGATCACGAAGCGCTGGCCGGACGTGCGCGTGGTTATACTGACTTCTTATGCGGAGGATGATATGCTTTTCTCAGCGATTCGTGCTGGGGCAAGCGGCTATGTCCTTAAGCAAATTGGCGCAGAAGGCTTGATTGCAGCTATCGAAGCGGCGTGTCGCGGCGAGGCTTTATTGGACCCCGCAGTAACACAACGTGTTTTCCAGGAGGTTCGCCGTGCAGTGAAAGAAGAAGAAGCAGCGGCTTTTGCGAACCTGAGTCAGCAAGAAAAGCACGTACTCGCGCTGGTTTCTGAGGGAAAGACCAATCGTGAAATTGCCGAAGCGCTGTTTTTAGGCGAAGGCACGGTGAGAAATTACGTGAGCAGCATTCTTTCAAAACTCAGTGTCAGCAATCGCGCAGAGGCGGCAGCTTATGCTGTGGCACATAGTTTGAAAGAATATATCGATGGATACAGTTAATCTATAGAATTTATCAAATCAAATTTAAATCGATAAAAACAGCATGGTATTCCCTGCACCATGCTATTTTTATATTATGTAATAAGTGCTGGTTTGAAAAGTCTCATCGCGTTACGAAAGGTTGTTTCAGCAACATTTACAACGCTGGTTTTATGTAAGCGCGCAATTTCTTCAGCAATCAATGGGATAAAAGCAGGCTCATTGCGTTTCCCGCGATGCGGATGTGGGGCAAGAAAAGGGGCATCCGTTTCAAGCAGCAGGTGTTCAAGTGGAATTTCGGCAGTTATTGCTTTTCGATCGGGGGCATTGGTGAAGGTGACCGGGCCAGAAATCCCAATGAAAAAATTCAACTTGACAGCGTTGATTGCAGTTTCAAGGTCTGCACTGAAGCTGTGAAGCACACCAGGATGGCTGGCTAGTGGATTGTTTGACTGCCTTAAGCCCTCGACCCAGATTCTCAGAATGTTTAATATGTCTTGCGTGGATTCACGATTGTGGATCACAATCGGCAGTTTTCTTTCTTCAGCCAAAGATAATTGCGCTTCAAACATCTTTCGCTGCTGGTCATGCGGTGTGTGCTCACGGTAATAATCCAGGCCGATTTCGCCGATGGCGACAACCTCTGGTTCTGTGGATAATTCCCGTAATTCTTCAAGCATTTCTGCAGACCAGGTCTTACCGTAATTCGGATGGATTCCGACTGCTGCATTAATTTTTCCGGGATTGCTTTTTGATAAGTCAATGGCTGCCTTGCTCGTCTCAATGTCGATTCCAGGGTTCAGGATCCAAACCAGGCCAGCGTCCCAGGCTCTAATGAGGACTTCTACTCGATCTTTGTCGAAACGGTCAAAATCAATGTGACAATGGGTGTCTGTAAAATAGGTCATAAAATATTCCTTTTTGGAAGCATAACTGCCGCTTAATTATAGCAGGCAAACAGGGATGGATAAGGTAAAATAGACTGCATGGATGCAAAACAGCATGTTTTTGTGGCAATGAGCGGGGGTGTGGACAGCGCTGTCGCTGTCGCTAAATTATTAGCGCAAGGATACGCTGTAACAGGCATTCATATGCATACCTGGAAGGATCCAAAATGGCAAGCGGCGATCGAAGATTTGCCCGCACCTGAAAAACTTGCTGAAACTTCTGCAAATGCCCTTGGTATCTCCTTTGTGCTGCTCGATATTCGAGAAAAGTTTTACCAATCCGTTGTTCAAAAATTCTTAAGTGAATATTTAAATGGACTGACACCCAATCCCTGCTTGTTTTGTAATCCCCAGGTGAAATGGGGTATTTTGCAAGCTTATGCCATGGCGCAGGGAGCAAATTTCTTTGCTACCGGTCACTATGCCCGCATTGAGCAGTTTTCCCCTGGCAAAGTGCGGCTTTTACGAGGGGTTGACCGATCAAAGGACCAGTCTTATGTTCTTTCGATGCTCTCTCAATATCAACTCAGTCACAGCCTGCTTCCGTTGGGGGATATGACTAAGGATAGCGTGCGCGCGCAGGCACAAGCAATGTCATTGCCAGTGGCGGAGCGTCAGGACAGCCAGGATTTATGTTTTTTAGGCAGTGTGGATTATCGTGACTTCTTGCAGCGTTATGCGCCAGAGTCCTACGAACAGGGAGAGATTGTTGACCCCCATGGAAATGTTTTAGGACAGCATGAAGGTTTGGCATTGTATACCATTGGTCAGAGAAAAGGTATTCGTATCGCTGCTGCAGAGCCTTATTATGTGATTGATAAAGATGTTGAAAAGAATCGATTGATCGTCGGCTTTGCTGAACAAACGGGCAAAAACGGATTAATTGGGGTACAGCCTCGCTGGATTTCAGGTGAAGCGCCCGAGCCGGGTCAGGTATTTGAGGTGATGATTCGATATCGTGCTAAGCCGCAAGAAGCGATCTTAGCCATGGTCACAGATACCGAATTTCGATTAGAATTCAAGAACCCCTTACGCGGGATTACACCCGGGCAAGTTGCGGTCTTATATCGGGGTGAGGAATGCCTGGGCGGCGGCATTATCAAGCATTTTGCTTGAGCTGCTTAGTGTAAAGAAATGAAGGAGTAAGGATCAATGACTTTTCCAGCTGTAGTGTTCTCATTTTTTATTGCGATGATGTTTGGCAGTCTTTTGCATGTGTGGCGGGGTGGAAGCTTGGGCCGTCTGGTTTTGTATCTGGTCTTTAGCCTTATTGGCTTTTTTGCTGGTCATTTCCTGGCAGGCTTACTGGGAATTGAATTTCTTGACCTTGGCACGATTCACCTCGGTATGGGAATTTTAGGATCCTTATTATTGTTGGCACTTGTTTATTGGCTGAGCCTGGTTGATTTAGAAAATGAATAGGAGATTGTATAAATGAATTACAGAATTGAAGCATTATTATCTGCTCGATTGTTCTTACGACCTGAAGTTGTAGGAGACCGGATTTACTTTATTTCAAACATCAGCGGACATAATAGTTTGTATGCTATGGATCATGGCGGAAGTGTGCCCGAGCCGCTGCTGCCGCCAAATATTGTGCTGCAAAACCCGCATTTAATAGGCGGCGCTTCATTTGCCGTTCTAAAGGATTTGGGGAAAATATTGGTGATGATCGATCAGGATGGCGATGAAAATTACCTACCGATGATGATCCCCATCAACGGCGGTTTCCCGGAACCTGCCTTTAATAACTTTTTCGAGAACACACGCTGTCATCTTGGGGATGTGGATCCTCGCAAGAACCTTTGCCTGATTGTTGCCGAATCTCGCGAAGAGGGTATGCTGCGCACTTATCTCTGCCATTTAGACAGCAATGAAGTTGAAGAGATTTATGCCAGCCCTTACGGCGGTTACCCGGCAGCAATCAGCGAAGATGCCTCACGCATTGTTCTTGTTGAAGGTTATTTGGTAGGCGATACAGTCACATACCTGTGGGAACGGGACAGGGAAATTAAACGGCTTTATGGTAAACCGCTGGAAGATCGTGAGGAGGGCGAGGAAGTCCCCCTGATTGCTTTTGGCGGTGGGTTTTTCACCGAGGATGGCAAGGGTTTGGTGTTTGCAAATGCTATTTTCCAGGATACTTATGGCTTGGGTTACTTAGCTTTTGATTCACCAGATAATGTTGTTGAAGTCCCATTTGCTGATTTAGCCCAC
Source organism: Anaerolineaceae bacterium (assembly GCA_016841525.1). GTDB lineage: Bacteria > Chloroflexota > Anaerolineae > Anaerolineales > Anaerolineaceae > Brevifilum. The sequence goes on along the minus strand of JAENYZ010000001.1, from coordinate 612,213 downwards.
AGCGGTATGGGTGAGTTTGACGGCCTGGAACGATTGGAAAATGGACGTTACTTGCTGGAATTTAATATTGACGGTGTCAGTTGGGCATACGAAGCTGAATATGATGCTGAGCAAAAGGTGATGCGGGCGCTTAATGTTTTGGTCGGCAAGGGTCATCTTTCAGAAGGTGTGCTTGAAGCGATTAAGTATGACATGGACAGTGATACATTTGCCCTCGCATTTTCAACAGCTGTTTCACCCACTCAAATTTACACAATTGAGGGTAAGGACCGGGACAGAATTGTGCAGCATACGCGCGAATCAATCCTGGGCATTCCGCAGTCACTGCTTTCACGAGGGGAGGATTTGTCCTACACCAGTTTTGACGGCTTGCGGGTTTCTTCCAGGCTTTACATGCCTTCACCCAACCTGGGATTTGAAGGCAAACGACCTGTGGTTTATTACCTGCACGGCGGACCACAAGGACAGGAACGCCCGGATTTTTCCTGGTTTTCAATGCCCTTGATCCAGTTTTTGACATTGCAGGGTTTTGCTGTTTTTGTCCCCAATGTGCGGGGGAGCACAGGTTACGGCTTGAACTTTACTAAACATGTTGACCGTGATTGGGGCGGGCAGGATCGTTTGGACCATGTTCATGCAATGAAGCATGTCTTACCTGAAAATGCGCGGTTGGATGTCAGTCGTGCGGGTGTCGTGGGACGTTCATATGGCGGTTACATGACATTAACACTGGCAGGGCGCCATCCTGATTTATGGTCGGCTGCCGTTGATATGTTCGGACCTTATGATTTGGAAACATTTGTTGAACGAATCCCGCCCACGTGGAAGCCTTATTTCTATGTGGCGTTGGGTAATCCAGAAAACCCGGAGGATCTTGCCTTCCTCAAAGATCGATCGCCCAAGACCTATATTGAGAATATTGATTTCCCGATGGTGGTGATCCAGGGTCGGAATGATCCTCGAGTGGTGGCGGAAGAATCCGAAGACCTGGTCAATCATCTCCAGGAAATTGGAAGGGATGTTGAAATCCTGCTGTTTGAAAATGAAGGCCACGGTGTTGAGAAGTACGAGAACAAGGTGGTTTGCTACAACAGGATCACTGATTTCTTCAAGAAGACCCTGAAACCTTAGGATTCTGATTAATCATTTTGGACAAAAACCATGAAAAACTATGAGGCGGTTGCTCGTGACGGCGACCTGGTGCAGCTTTTAGGTCGCCGCCACAAAAGCCAGTTTATTACTCTGAAAGCCGGTGCTATCTTTCAGACGCATCGTGGCGAGATCATGCACGATGATATTATTGGTAAACCCTGGGGCAGCCGGCTTTACAGTCATACGGGCAGTCCCTTCTTCTTAATGCGTCCCGGTTTGGCGGATTTGATCACTGAGATCAAACGGAACACACAAATCATCTATCCTAAAGATATTGGTTACATTGCGATGGTGATGGGCATTGGTCCGGGTATTCAAGTGCTGGAAGCTGGGACAGGGTCCGGTGCCCTCGCCACGGCTTTTGCTTACCTGGTGGGCGATTCAGGCAAAGTTATCTCCTACGAACAGCGGGAACAAATGCAGAATCTGGCACGGAATAATTTACGGCGTGTTGGACTGCTGGATCGGGTTGAATTAAAACTTGGTGATGCGGCAAATGGATTTGAAGAACGAGGTGTTGATGCGGTTTTTTATGATTTACCCAATCCTCATGATTACATTTCACAGGCAAAAGCTTCCCTGAAGTTGGGAGGTTTTTTAGGGATGATCCTTCCCACGACCAACCAGGTTAATAAAGTTTTGCCTGAATTACTCATAAATAATTTTGCATTTGTTGAAGTATGTGAATTGATGCTGCGCTTTTACAAGCCAGATTGGGAACGTTTACGTCCTACAGATCGCATGGTGGCGCACACTGGCTATCTAGTTTTTGCCCGTTCTGTGATGGAAAGACCTGAAGAGGAATAAGATTATATTAGTCAGTAATTAAGGCAGAGAATTATCAGACCTATGGTCAAATTTACAAGTAAAGAAATTTCGGATGCTTTATCCGCTTATCAAATTCAACAAAACAGCAGGTACGCTGAGATTTTAAAAGCAGAAAACTTAAAGAATTACAGGCAAGCGGCAGTTATCATTCCGCTCTTAGAAAAGGATGGACATTGGCATGTCCTTCTAACCCAGCGTTCACAAGAGCTGGTTGAGCACCGCGGCCAGGTTGCCTTTCCAGGTGGCGCAAGAGAAGAGGATGATGAAAATCTTCAATGGACAGCCTTAAGAGAAATGCATGAAGAGGTAGGGGTTGATCCCCTTGATGTCAGAATTTTGGGTTGTTTGGGGGATATGCCCGTTATTACTGGCTACATGGTGCGCTTGTTTGTTGGGGAGATTCCCTGGCCTTATACATTAAATTTCAATTCGAACGAGGTTGAAAGCGCATTTATTGTTCCGCTCGTTTGGCTGGCTGACCCGGTACATCACACAATTAAATACAGAAACTATGCAGGCAGAGAAATTCCGGTGATCTATTTTGACCAGTATGATGGCTATCAATTATGGGGTGCCAGCGCAGAGATGACTCTGGCTTTGCTTTCTGCACTTGATTTGAACGGTTAGGATCCTTTTTAACAAAAAAGAGAGATGCGCACTGTTGCATCTCTCTTTTTGATTCGCTATGATGAGGAAATTAGTCTTCTTCCTCTTCGATATCTTCGTCTTTCTTACCCTTCTCGATGACTTCAGGTTCCATATCTTCGTCGAGGAGTTCAGCCAATTCGTCTTCTTCCTCTTCTTCCTCTTCCTCTTCGATGGTCACATAGGTCACACCAGCAATGAGTTCTTCAGGATCCGTGAGGACTTCGTAGGTGTCCGGCAGGTCAAGGTCTTTGACGTAAATGGCACTGTCGATATCAACCAGCACAGTGGCATCAACTTCAATACGTTCAGGCATGTCCTGGGGCAGACATTCGATTTCCAATTCGGAGATACCGGTCACCACGACTGCAGCCATGCTGATCTCTGCAGGCGCCTGCCCGATGAGCTCGATCGGAACTGCGGTTTGGAGTTTCTCTGTGAGAGAAACAGCCATGAAATCGACATGTTTCAATGTGCCGTAAATCACGTCTTTTTGTGCTTCACGGAGCACAACGGGGTATTCCTTGTCGTCGACTATTAACCTAACAAGACTAGAGCCTGTCAGCTTGTTGATGGTCTTGGATGCTTCGTGCAGGTCAAGCTGGATTGCGATGGGGTCAATTTGATTTTTTGCTAATCGCCCATAAATGATTCCGGGAAGAAAGCCCTCTCGCCGTAAGGCTTTGACCTTTTTCCCTTTGAGAGTTCTTTTTTGTGCTTCTAATACGATTTTGTCAGTCATTCTTCCGTCCTTCGAGCGCCTCTCACCCTTTATGATTGGGTTACCTTCGCTCTATGATTAATTTGGTTGATAGTGCTGGTTTTTCCAGCGACATTGAATTTTAGCCGCTAAGAGATGAAAAATCAAGCATGAGGAGGTATTAGGAACCAGGTTATATATAGTTTTGGATAAGGAGAAATTTTGCATGAGGTTTTTTAACAGAATGCCGTGATGGTTCCGTCGAAGTTATATAATCAAAAACAATAAAAAGCTAATAAGATACAATAAAAGTAATTGTCAATGAAATGAATGTCGGTCAGGAGGACAGATGAAAGGGTTAATGCGGTGTTTGTTTTGCGGATTGTTACAGGATGAGCCAGAAGGTGTAAAGCAGTGCCAGCGATGCGGCGGTGAGCTTGTTTTCGAAGCAGGTCCCGAGCCTGAAACGAATGGAAATTATTTGCAGACACAAATGGAGCTTGACCAGGTCAATGCGCCTGCCGGCCAGATGGTTGACCGCCACTTACTCATCACAATCAAAACGCCTGAGAACGTACCTGAAAAATTTCTTGCAGATACCGAAAGCGGTCGCCAGGCTTTAAGTTTACATGTGGTTCTGGATGTGTCAGGGTCAATGCACGGCATGAAAATTGAGAACACAAAACAAGCCCTGCGCATGGCAGCTCGAATATTGCGTGTGGGGGATAATCTCGCAATGTCAGTATTTTCCGATTCAGCCAGGCTTGTTTTACCGCCAACATCCTATAACGAGAAAACCAGGCGTGTATTTGAAAGCGTGATCGATGAATTGCGTCCGGGCGGTATGACCGCATTATATGACGGACTGGATCTGGGTTTACAACAAGCCGATACGATGCATTCGGATAATCACCTGACGCTCCTTCTAAGTGACGGACAGGCAAACGTTGGTGAAACCAACCTTGAGATAGTGGGCAATCTGGCAAAAGAAGGCGCAGATCGTGGGTTAGTTGTTTCGACATTGGGCGTTGGTATGGATTACAACGAAGCCTTGATGACCGAGATCGCAACCCAGGGTAAAGGCCGCTTCTATCATGTCAAGGACGCCGTGGAAATTGCTCAAACGATGTCTGCAGAATTGGGAGAAGCTGCTGATATTGCTGCCAGGGATGTGAAGCTCCACATCCATTTGCCTGAGGGTGCTGCATTAATCCCGCTTTCTGCAGCTTATAGGTGTGAAATAATCGATAGCGAAGCAATTGTGTCGATTGGGGATATCCCCATTGACCTTGAAGTTGAAGTGCCGCTGCGGTTAACCATGTTTGCAGGTACAGAGGGTGAGCGCCTGGGAGTTGACGGCGAGATTACCTATACGACGCCATCTGGGGAAAAATTGAAGGCACAGATGAACCGTGTCACAGTTCGATTTATTCAAGGGAAGCAATATCAGAAAGAATTAGGCCTCGTAAAACCAGTGGCAGAAAGAATCGCCAGGCAGATGCATGCTAAACAGGTTTTGAACTTTTCCCGGGCATATAACCAGGCTGATGAAGCCCAGATTCGCGATGCGGAGCAGGAACGAAATCGACTGCGAGAATATGTGAGTATGCTGGATGAACCCTTACAAAAAGAATTGATTGAAGAAATGGATGCAGACCTGCACTCTGTCAGAAGCGGTTCACCAATGGCTAAGAACTCTGTTTATAATGCTTACCAAACGCAGCGTTCAATGCGCGGTAGGAAAAAATGACCCTCTAAACCAGGGATAAAACTTTCACGTTTTTTTGCTGAAAAAGATATTGCCAAGAGAAAATAATAAGAGGGCAGAAAATAGATAAATGGGCAGCCACAGCATGCTGATGATACCATTCAGATGTTTAAAATTGACGACAAACAGGAGTATCAGCAGCATCGTATTTACAGCAAGGGTTAGTAATGCTGATTTGCCAATATCCTGGCTTTGCTTTTCATCAAACCATTGCCGATCCTTTTCTTGAAATTTAGTGATCAACCAGTAAAAGAGCGCTAATCCATAGGGTGACAAAATCGTGATTCCCCCAAGGAGGCTGTGGGTGGTCGGATTCCAACCGCTTGCGTAAATAAATCCCATGCCTGCCAAACCCAGACCCATCAGACCGGAAATCACACCCACATATTGCAGAATAAGAAAGATATTGATATCCCTGGCTGGTTGATCAGAATTATTATAAACAAACCTGCTGGTGAGGTGGAAAAACAGGAACAAGATTACGGTAAAAAATTGAACGCCCATGATTGGGAATACCATCACCCACTCGGGTTGGGATAAACCTAAACGATATTGTTTATGAATATCTGAAAGCAAGGCAATATCGCTAAAAATGAATAACAGGGAAAGGACGCCAAGAATGATTGAGATAAGGGGAATAGGTTTAATTTCTTGTGCTTGTTTAATGTGTTTCGCGATTTGCCATAAGGAAAATAAATAGAATCCAAAAATCACAAGCAGTCCAAGCCCTACACCAGTTAGAAGCGCATCTTCCATGCTGGTCAAGCGCTCAAAAATCAGCATATTCGGTCTTAATCGATACAATGTATAAAATATGAAGACAAAAATGGCAATCGATAAGAATCCTAAAAAGACGTTCATCGCCTGGAGATGTTGCTTATTTTTTTTCATTATTTTTGTTATCCTCAACTAAGAAAAATAGATCCTCGAGTTTGGCATTAAAATATTTAGCGATCTTCAAAGCCAGCAGTGTGGAGGGATTGAACTTCCCGGTTTCAATGGAATGAATGGTGAGACGTGTCACACCCACAGCATCCGCAAGATCCTGTTGAGAGATCTCATTATGGTGAAAGCGGTATTCTCGTAGATTATTTTCTAATTTCACAAAACCTCGTTATAAATAGTGTATAGTAAACTATACATAGTATATAGTTAACTATACAAATTGTCAAGGTCTAAATATATCATAAGCCACAAGTTTAAGGACCAATTGGGATAAAAATCAGGATTAAATGATTGCTGCAGCTGAATATTTGTTCAACATATACGCTTCTGCTTTGCAAGAATTTTGCTAAAATCATTATTGATTTATAATGTAACAGCACTTTGATTTCTTTAAATGGGAGGGATAATGTCCGATAAACCAGAAATCGATGTCCAGCGCAGGCGAAAAGGGGAAAAGCCCACACGCCAGGTTGAAAGACCAGGTCGCAGAGAGTCTTCTCGTTCGAGTAAGCCATCAGGCGGATTGACTGGCGGTGGGGTTCCTGGCGGCAGTGCCGGGGGTATCCCTGGCGGATCTTTAATGCAAAGTAGTGGGGGCAAGATGGGATGCGGCGGCATCCTGCTGGTTGGTCTGTTTGTGATCCTTTACGTTGTTTTTGGGGGCGGTTTGGGTGACCTTTCATCAGAATCACCTGGTACCATCCCGGATGATTATGAAGCCCCCGTGGTCTCTGAGCCGTCACGCACACCCTGGCCGACATCGGACGCTCCTCCCACTGGCGATGCAGACACCTGGCTGGTGATGGTTTACCAGGATGCAGACGACCAGGCATTGGAACAGGATATTTTTATTGACCTGAATGAGATGGAACGCATTGGTTCCACCGAAAATGTGAAAATTGTCAGTCAGATTGACCGTTTTCGCGGCGGTTTTTCAGGCGATGGCAATTGGTATTCAACGCGACGTTATCTTGTTTTGTATGATGATGACCTGAACGCTGTTGGTTCAGAACTGGTGGATGAAGTTGGCGAAGTTAACATGGCGGATGGGGACTCCCTGGTTGATTTTGTTACCTGGGCAGTTCGGGAATATCCGGCGGATAAGCATGTCCTGATCATGTCCGACCACGGCATGGGATGGCCTGGGGGCTGGAGTGACCCGGCACCAGGCGGTATGGACAGCGGTTCTGCCCCGATTATCAGGCAGCTGGGTCATGATTCGATCTTTCTCTCTGAGCTGGATGATGCTTTAGCACAGATCCAGGCGAATACCGGGATTGATAAGTTCGAGTTGATCGGCATGGATGCTTGTTTAATGAGCCAGCTTGAGATTTATTCAGCCCTGCAGCCCTATGCGCGTTATGCTGTTGCATCAGAAGAAACCGAACCCGGCTTGGGGTGGGCATACGCTGCCTTTTTATCGCTGCTTGTTTATGATCCCTCGATAGAGACAGCACAGTTGGCGACCAATATTGTAGATACCTATATCGACCAGGACGAACGCATTGTTGATGACCAGGCACGGGATGCGTTTCTGCAGCAGAATGGGAGCACGGGTGGTTTCTTTGGCTTTTCTCGTGTGAGTGCAGCACAATTGGCAGGTCAATTGGAACAAAACATCACATTGACCGCCGTTGATCTGACGGCATTACCTGCTTTAAATGAGCGTTTTAATGCTTTCTCCTATGCGATGCAGTCGATTGATCAGCGGGAAGTTGCCATGGCACGCAGCTACGCCCAGTCCTACACCAGTATCTTTGGCCGTAATGTACCGGCATCCTATATTGACCTGGGTCATTTTGTCCAGCTGGTTGTCAAATACAGCAATGATACAGTTATTCAAGATGCTGCGGAAGATGTGCTGGATGCCCTTGATGACGTTGTCATTGCAGAGCGTCACGGCAGGAGCAAACCCGGGTCTACTGGGATCGCGATTTACTTCCCCAATTCAACTTTGTATAAGAACCCCGCGACGGGTATCGAGTCATATACACAAATTGCTGAACGCTTCACACGGGTGTCTTTATGGGATGATTTTATGGGATTCCATTACGCCAACCGAAGTTTTGACTCGGACGCCTTTGAGACGGTCAGCCCCTCGACTTCAACAATTACTCGTGCCCCTGGCGGCAGTGAAATTAAAATCTCGGGAATCGAAGCATCATCGCGAAGCGTGTCACCAGGCGAATTTATTGAACTCAGTGCGGATATTTCAGGTGAGAACATCGGGTATGTGTTTTTATTCACCGGACTTTATGACCCGGATTCAAACAGCATCCTCGTTGTAGATACGGATTACCTGGAAAGCCCGGACACACAATCACAGAATGGTGTTTATTACCCCGTATGGCCGGATGCTGACTCATTTCGAATGAACTTTGATTGGGACCCGGTTTTGTTCACCATCACCGACGGCACACAATCTGCGATAGCCCTTTTCAACCCGGTTACCTATGGCGCCAGCACTGAGGATGCCCTCTATGCCGTGGAAGGGACGTACACCTTCAGACAAACGGGTGAATCACGAAAAGCTGAGATGTTATTCAAAGACGGAAAATTATTCCAGGTGTTTGGTTATAATGGCAGTGAAACTGCCGGTGCGCCGACAGAAATTACACCGACCGCAGGCGACAGTTTTACGATCTGGTATAAATGGATGGATCCGGATTCTTCGGGTAAAGTGACCGAGGTAGTTTATGAAGATGGTGATACCCTGGTCTTTGGCAGTTCTCCCTTTGAGTGGGAGCAGGTGTATGCGCCAGATGGTGATTACCTGGTTGGCTTTTTAGTCAGCGATCTTGACGGCAATATGACTCAAGCTTTTCTGCAAGTGCAGGTACAATAAATCCTGTTTTGTATTAGATTATTGAAAAAATTATAGCATTGCTGTTTTACTCAAGGCAGTTAGCTGCCCTGGGTAAAATCAATTTTTATAATAAATTTCACGAATAGTCTTAAATTAATTTTTTGCTTGCAATTGTTCATTCCTTATTTTTATCGAAAGATGCGAAATGAAAAATATTACAGTTATTACGGATACCAATGCCAGTTTACCCAAAGATCTCATTGAAAAATTTGGGATCATTCAAGTCCCAATCAACATCCAATTTGCTGAGGAGACCTTTGTTACAGGCGTCAGCATTGATGATGCCAAGTTGTTCAGGTTGATTGATGAGCGTCAGGTGATACCGACAACGGCTGCACCATCACCCTCTGCCTTTGAAGGGGCTTACCAGAAGGCTTTTGACCAGGGAGCAGAACATATTATTTGCATTTGCTGCTCAAGTGCAGTCAGCGCTACTTATAATGCAGCATGTCTGGCAAAAGAAAAATTTCCAGAAGCTGATATTAGTGTGGTTGACTCTCAGCAGCTAAGCCTGGCTGAGGGCTTTCAAGTCTTATCGGCGGTCGAAGATATTGCCGAGGGGAAAGAACTGGATGAAATTTTTTCCGGGATCGACAGCATTCGAAATCGAATGGTTGTTTATGGTGCATTGCCGACGCTGAAATACCTGGCGATGGGCGGTCGAATGGGAAAATTTGCAGCAGGTTTTGGCAACACGCTGGAAATTAAGCCAGTGTTGACTTTGCGAGATGGGAAATTGGACCTTTTAGAAAAGGTGCGCACCTGGAAGAAAGCAAAAGCACGGCTGATCCAATTAGCCAGTGAAAACGCACAGGGCTACGAGATTGAACGTGTCGGATTGATCCATGTTAATAATGAAGAAGGCGTCCTTGGATTGTATGAAGATCTTAAAGCGGCGCTAGATATAAACCTGGTGCCAATCCTTACAGAGTTCACGCCAGGCTTATCGGTTCACACAGGCTCGGGTGTGATCGCCTTCGCTCTGGTTCTTGGACAAGGAAAATAAAGGCTTACTGTTTATTTAAAGCCTATCAAATAAAAATTTTATAAGTTCTGGGTAAAAATTGCTTTATAATATAAAGAAATTTTTAACAGGAGAATTTAATGCTGGCAGTAATCTGTGATAGCACCTGCGATATCCCTAAAACTTTGATAGAGGATTATGATATTCATGTCGTTCCACAATACGTCATTTGGGATGAAGAGCAATACCGGGACCGTGTTGATATCCAGCCCCAAGAATTTTATCAACGGCTTGTTTCAGATAAGGTGCGACCAACTACCTCCCAAGCAACCCTTGGTGATTTTCAAAAACTGATCGACAACATCGTAGAAAATGGTGCTTCGGAAGCGATCATCCTGACGGTTTCCAGTGCGATGAGCGGCACCTATGAGATTGCAAAACGGGCAGCGGATGCAGCACCAATCCCGATATCCGTGATCGACTCAAAAGGACCGACCATGACACTTGGCTGGCAGGTGCTGGCGGCTGCCAGGGCTCGTGGTGAGGGCGCGAGCCGCGAAGAGATCGTCGAAAAAGTTGCTGAAGTTCGCGACAAGATGGTGCAGGTGGTTGCCATGCAAACCCTCGACTATTTGGAAACCGGCGGCCGGATTGGTGATGCTGCAAAATGGGTGGGGACCTTATTAAAAGTCAAACCCGTGGTGACGATTAATCATAAGACCGGTCGTGTAGAGCCGGCAGGATTAGCCCGCACCTACAAATCAATGGTTAAGATGCTGTATAAAAATTTTTTTGAGGGGATTGAGGTGGGAAAGAAACTGCATATTGCTGTACTGCATGGGGATGCCCTGGAAGAAGCCCAAAAATTAGCAGAGCGGATCAAAGAAGAATTCGACCCGGTTGAGTTGGTCATCAACATCACCGGTCCTGTTCTGGGGATTAATACCGGTCCGGGCGCATTGGCTTTGTGTGGCTATACCGAGGGGTGAAATTCAGGATTCAATTCAATAGTTAAAAATATTTTTCCAATGAATTTTTTGGGGATGATTAATTCACAATTTTTGATATTAACAAACTTTGTCATTTTCTTGAGAATGAATGTTAATTTGAGAAAGGAATGACATAATGTTAGACCGCCATGCTCGTGGTTTATGATAAAATTTAAGGCGTCTCTATTTACAATTATTGAAAACCTGAAGGAGGTTTTACAAAATGAAGAGGAAACCAAGAATGCTCAATTTAATACTGGTGTTTGTATTTTTATTCGGTACGCTGGGCGTGTTACCGATACCAAACACATTAGCTCAAACCACTACTGTTCTGATCAATGAAGTTGATGCAGATACATTGGGAACAGATGTAGCAGAATTTGTTGAATTGTATGATGGAGGAGTGGGAAATACGGCATTGGATGGGTTGGTCCTTGTTTTTTTCAATGGAAATGGTGATATTTCTTACGCCGCTTATGATTTAGATGGTTTTTCAACTGACGAAAACGGATATTTTTTAGTAGGAAATATTGGTGTAATTCCAGAACCTTCAATAATAATTTCCACTAGCAGTTTACAAAATGGTCAAGATGCTGTTGCTTTATACGCAGGTGATGCTGTTGATTTTACTAGTGGAACGCCTGTCACCACAACCAATTTGATAGATGCTCTCGTTTATGATACTAATGATGACGATGATCCAGGCTTGCTGGTTCTCTTAAACGCAGGCCAATTACAAGTAAATGAGGGTGGTGGAGGTGATAGCACACTTCACTCTAACCAGCGCTGTCCAAATGGCAGCGGGGGTTTGCGCAACACAGATACATATATTCAATTTGTGCCTACACCAGGGAATGAGAATTGTGTTTCTAATATATCTGACCCTGTAGTTAATGAATTTTCAGCGAGTACAGATGGCGATGATGTTGAATATGTCGAAATCTTTGGTGATCCTGAGACTGATTACTCAGCATACACAGTGTTAGAAATTGAAGGGGATAGCACCGCTCCTGGTGTCATTGATGAGGTGATTGAAGTTGGGACTACAGATGTCAATGGTCTATATCTTGCCAGCTTGATAAATGGTAATTTGGAAAATGGATCAATATCATTGCTGCTTGTGAAAGATTTCACCGGCGCATTTAGCGATGATCTAGACACCAATGATGATGGTGTTTTGGATGTAGAACCATGGGCTGAATTAGTTGATTCTGTAGCTGTCAATGATGGTGGTATAGGGGATTACACCTATGGTACGACAGAGCTATATGGAAATTATGATGGCGTTAGCACGCTCCCACCTGGCGGAGCCTCTCGATTTCCAGACGGATTTGATACCGATGCCGTTACAGATTGGATACGTAACGACTTTGACTTGGCAGGTATCCCCGGTTTTGCTGGCACAATAACAGAAGGGGAAGCATATAACACGCCAGGAGATCCCAATGAAATTTATACACCTCCTGCCGAAGTATGTGGGGATCCATATACACCCATATATACTATCCAGGGTAGTGGATTAGAAACCACCCTTTCTGGTGAAGCTCATTCAACGGAAGGTGTTGTTGTAGGCGATTACCAGGATACGACCAGATACGGCTTCTTTATACAGGATCTATCAGGAGACTCGGATGCTAGTACCTCTGATGGCATTTTCATTTATGAACCCTATGGTTCGGATATCATTGATGTAAACGTGGGTGATCATGTTCGAATAAGCGGTACGGTTTCAGAATATAGTGGCATGACACAAATCAGTGCCAGCCAATCATGGTTATGTGCAACTGGTGTGACATTACCTGAACCATCAGAACTTTCCTTACCGGTGGCAGATGCGTTGGGATTTGAAAAGCTTGAAGGTATGCTGGTCACTATCCCACAGAACCTGGTGATTGCCGAATACTTTAATTTTGACCGTTATGGCGAGATTGTTTTGAGTACTGAACGTTATATGACCTTTACTGCTCTGCATGAGCCAGACTTTGATGCTTATCAAGCATCCATTGAAGAATATTTCTTGAACAAAATTACATTGGATGATGGACTGACTGTACAGAATCCGGACCCAGCGATTCATCCCAATGGGCAAGAATTCACCTTGGATAATCTTTTCCGTGGTGGGGACCTGGTTGCCAATGTGACCGGTGTTATGGACTACGCCTTCAGTCTTTATCGAATTCAACCCACCCAGGGTGCTGATTATACACCGATGAACGACCGTCCACTTGCGCCCGATTTGGTTGAGGGCGATTTGAAGGTTGCCAGTTTCAACGTGCTCAATTACTTCACAACCATTGATACAGGCGACTGGATATGCGGTCCTTCAGGTGATATGGAATGCCGCGGCGCCGATACAGCGGACGAATTAACCCGTCAGCGTGACAAGATCCTGGCAGCCATGGTAGAGATTGATGCGGACGTCTTTGGGTTGATGGAAATTGAAAATGATCGATTAGGCGCATCCACATCCGATTATGCTGTCGCTGACTTGGTTGCGGGATTAAACGATATTGCAGGCGCTGGCGTTTATGATTACATCCCCACAGGTGCAATTGGTACGGATGCGATTAAGCAAGCCATCATCTACAAACCTGCCAATGTCACCCCAATCGGAACATTCAAGGCACTCACATCTGCGTATGATACTGGTTTCGATGATACGAAGAACCGACCGACATTGGCGCAGGTTTTTGAAGATCCATTAACCGGAGAAGACTTTATTGTTGCTGTCAATCACTTAAAATCCAAAGGTTCTGCATGTGTAGGTGACCCTGATTTGGGTGATGGTGCTGGCAATTGTAACCTGACACGTTTAGCAGCGGCTGAAGTCATGGTTGATTGGTTGGCAGACCCCGCCATTTTCCCTGATGTTGATAATGTGCTGATCATTGGTGACCTGAACTCTTACGATAAAGAGGACCCAATTGATGCCATCAAACTGGGTTCCGATGATTTAGTAGGGACCGGTGACGACTATGTTGATCTGATCCATCAAGTCTTAGGAGAAGAGGCTTATGGCTATGTCTTTGACGGGCACATTGGTTATCTCGACTACGCTTTGACAAATAAAAAGATGCAAAGTGCTGTGGTGGATGTGGCGATCTGGCATATCAATGCCGATGAGCCTGATCTGATCGATTATGATATGACCTTCAAACAGGATGCACAGGATGCACTTTATGCACCCGATGCCTACCGATCCAGCGACCATGACCCGGTCATCGTTTCATTAAGTTTTGTGGAAGGTCCTACCTTCGATCTGTACCTGCCAATCATTTTTTCACCATAAATTCACCAATTCGTAAACACAAACAGGGCTTCTCATCACTGAGAAGCCCTGTTTTATGATTAATTAGTGGATTAATTCCCAAACAGCAGATTAAGTGAACTGCCGGAGTGTAAGTTTCAACCCGCTTTTGAACATTTTATCCGACAAATTAAGTGAATTACCATTTTACCAATTTGAAAATTTATTCAAACAGAACATCACCAACTTACGGATTGCGCTTCGAAATTTTATTGATCTAAAAATCAAGAAGTTAGGAATTAAATTCCATAACAGGGCTTTTTGCCCCATTCAGGTCGAATGTGAATCATCATGCTTTATAAGGATATTTTTAAATGTCTTGGAGATACGTGTTAAGATCACCTGATCGAAAATAAGCCCTGTAGGCATTGCTTTCTTTCACTGCTTGATTGATCAATGTCTCATAAATGTCAGCAGCAGCGTCGTCAGGTTCATCCTTCGATAGTTTAAGGTTCACTTTTTCTTCCTGAAAATCTAAAATTATCCTTCCTGCAGCTTCCCAGTAGGAAAGCCCAAACTGAACGGCTGCTTTTGTTCCAGCACAGGCAGCGGCGAGGTCATCCAGTGAGGTTTCACCATTTTTGTGATTAATTGTGTACTTGATCAAGCCGCCCAATCTTTGCAGAAAAGCTTTTTCAGTGTTCAAACCAGTGCTTCGCCCATAAACGTAGATCTTCTCTGGTTTCGTCCGTCGAATGACCGATTGCAAGACAGTTTGAGAGGGTGGGCTTGTCCAGACAACCAGGTTTTTTGTGCGCCATAACTCATCACGCCTCTTGCCCAGTAGGCTGTCGGGATAGATCCCTTCCGCCCACACCAGCGAATCAGGGTTGTCCTTAATGAATTCCAGAACTTCCTGTAAGGGATTAAGAATGCTGCGTCGGTCCACAATTTCGAAATGGCGTTGCTTAATTTCTACCAACCCTTGTTCAGAAATGCGGTAGTCCACCCATTCAGCACTCACCTGCGGCGAGCCTTTGTAATCCGTCCTCGAAAGCCGGCAGACCAGGTCAAATTGGGCGTCAGGCGGCAGTTCGTCCCCACCGTTCCACCAGATAAAACGGGCTTCGTTCTTTTCTTGGTCCACGGCTGATACCTGCCGGTGTTCATCATAAGCACCGACTGCCTTAGTTGTGACCAGGTCCAGCCTGGGTATCATGAAATTCAGCGGTGGGTTGTCAGGACCGAAGGGTGCCAGGCGGTCGATTTGTTCCACCATGTCCAAAGTGACCTGGTCAGGGCTGATGACATCATCGATTAACAATTTGGGGGTAATTTCAATACCTTTGAGCAATTCGCCAACGGTACTGATAAACCGGTTTTTGAATGCCGGATAATGCTCAGGCGCCATGGAGAGCCCAGCCGCCATTGGGTGTCCGCCGAAAGCATTGAGCAGATCTGATTGTGCAGCAATCGCCCCTGTGATATTCAATCCTTCAACGGAACGTGCAGAGCCGTGGATGGGGTCATTGCCGGTCAATAAGAGCACAGGCTTCCCGTATCGTTCAACCAGGCGGCTGGCGACGATCCCCACTACACCTCCGGGCCAATCGGGATAATGCAGCACGATTGCATCCGCACGGCGGTCGTCCGGTGACATTTGCAGCATCGCTTCAGCCGCTTGATCCACCTGGCGGGTGGCAGAACGTCGTTTGGCATTCAGGGCTTCAATGCGCATCCCCAAAACCCGCGCCCGTGCATTGTCCTCTGTGGTTAGAAACTCGACCATCATGTTGGCGTTTCCCAATCGACCAACTGCGTTCATCCTCGGTGCGATCTGAAAGCCAATGTGGGTTTCGGTCAGGTTCTGTGGGTTCAGATCCGCTGCCCGAAACAGGGTTTGCAATCCTAATCGCCCTGTGCTGCGTAAATGTTCCAGCCCTTTTTGAAGGATGTATCGTGCATCGCCTTTCAGTCGAGCGACGTCAGACACAATCCCCAGGGCTGCCAACTCCTGATACCTGCCTTCCTCAAATGCCTTGTTTTCCGCGTTGAAGAGGGCTTCCATTAGCTTATATGCAACACCGACGCCCGGCAAGGTTGCCAGGGGATGGTCTTCAGGCAGACGCTGGGGGTTAACCACAGCATTGGCTGGCGGCAGGCTTTCTCCCAGGCTGTGATGGTCGGTGACGATCACGGTTTTCCCCGCGTTGCGAGCAAATTGAATGTTTTCAAGCTCGGATATGCCCGTGTCGCAGGTTAGCAAAAGATCAAACCCCTCTCCGAGATATTGCTCAAGGACTTTCCTGCTTATCCCATGGGATTCTTCTCCCCTGACCGGGATATGATAGCTGACAAAACCGCTGAGTTCACGCAGCCCCTCAACCAGGATGGTTGTGGCTGTCTGCCCATCAACATCAAAATCTCCCCAAACCAGGATGTGTTTTTGTTTATTGACGGCATCGATTAACAAGGGGAGGGCAATTTTAATATCGGGGAGCTGCTCTGACGGGGTGGGGGTGACATTCTCAGGATGAAGGAATGCTTGTGCTTCTTCAATTGTACGAATGCCGCGCCTGTAGAGGGTTTGAGCAACCAGGGGATGACCGCCGATTGCTTTTTGAAAGTCATCAGGTACGCTCAATTTCTTTCTGAATACCCAGTTTTTTTGAGGCGGCATTAAAATTCAATTTCCTGTATTTGGTCAAAATCGAGATCGAATTCGAAATCTTCCGCATCCAACTCGAAGGCATCGAAACCTTGCAGATCACCTGCATTGACCCCACGATCACAATGGGAGCGGTAGAGGCAGTAGCGGCATTTCCGCTCGTCATCGGTGCGGAAAAAATTTTCTTCGTTTCGATCAAGGATTTCTTGTATGCAATTTTCGAAAAAGGTTTGATCCGCTTGAAAGGCTTTTTGGTTGTAGGGCAAGGATATTGGTGCCTCTGGATGCGGCGCAAACCAGTAATTCATCGTGATTTGCTGGGGACTGATTTCAGCTGTACCTGTCAGGCTGCCCCCCGCTCTTGCGAGGATGTAGCGATATAGCCGGGTTTGGACCCGGTCGAGCAGCCATTCTTTTCGCTGCCGCTTGCCCGATGTCTTCCAGTCGAAAATGACAAGTTGTGACTGATCCTGCACTAAAACCAGGTCATATTTGGCGACAAGCCGCTGGTTGAGCATCGGCGTGCTCAGGCTTGTTTCTACATATCGCTGCCCCTCAAGCAAATGGGGAACATTCTCAAGAAAATTCTCCCACCATTTGATAAGGTCAGGATTAGGATCAATTTCAGCGATTGCATCCAGGCGGGATTGTGGGATACCTAGTAAATACTGCTGGATCAAACGGTGGAAGCGGGCACCTGCTTTGCTTCTTTCTTCAAACACAAGTGCGTCATCAACCAGCAGTGCCGGCCATTTTGTATGCAAAATATATTTTAAATAAAAGCGATAGGGACAATCCAGGTAATCTTTGAGATTGCTCTGAGTGAAATCAAAATCTTCGGGTAGTTTCATTGCTTTTTCTCCACAGCGTTGATCAATTCCAGCAAAGCAAGCGCAGGGAAGTTGCGGTTCGAAACCCGACCGGTATTCCAGGTGATCGTCAGGAATTTTCGTGCCCGGGTGATGCCAACAAAGAGCAGCCTTAGCCTTTCACGAATGAATTCATGCCGTGCATCCATGGATGCCCGTCCGGGTAGGTACCAGTCAAAGGGATCAGCCTCGATCAGTGTTTTAAGCTGGTTGATGAGCTCTGCTTCCATATTGAGATGGTCTTTGACAAACCATTTTTCGGATTGGAAGTTGTCAAATTCTGCACCAGAAGGGAAATTGTAATTGTTGACGGCGGTTATGAAAACGCAGTCCCATTCCAATCCCTTCGCTTTGTGCATGGTGGCAACGACCACCTTACCCGGGTAGAGATCGGGGTTGAAAGCCTCATCCTCCTGGGAGAAACCAAGGAATTTGCGTTCATTTTTAGCGATATTTGCCAGCTCATCTGTAAATTCTGGCAATCGCCAGTCTGGGTGTGCATCGCCTAATTGGCGTAGTAATGAGGAAAGCTTATGAGCCAGAGCTAACTCGGATGGGTCCAGGAACAGGTCCTGTGAAATCGTCAGGATTAACTGGTCAATGGGTAAGAAGACGGCGTTTTGCCAGCGTCTGACCACTTCTCTGAAGGATTCCAATTCTCCAATGATTTGTGGATCTTCTTCCTCTTGTTGAAGAGAATCAAGCCAATCCTCGGTGATCCCCGGCCACAAATAATCTTCCACGTGGTCAATCCCTCTAATCAGGCTGATATTTCCTTTGTAAAAAGCCCAGTTTTCCTCATCTGATCGTTCAGCACGCCGCCAAACTTTATATGCCAGTGACAGCTTATGGCTGGATTCAGGATCGCCCAGGTAATGCAGGATATTTGCAATTGCACCGGTCGATAATCGCGTCGCACTTGTTGATTGCAGCAAGCTGTCCACCGTAGGGATCTTCCGTTTTTCGAGCTCATCCACGAACTTAAAGCCGCGGTTATTCCTTGGTGCAAGAATTGCGATGGTTTTATCGGGATGATCCTGCAAAAATGCTTCAACGGCGTCTGCCACAAAACGGATTTCCTGCTCCGGGCTGAGGGCTTTCTCGATCAATTTAATGCAGGATGGGCAGTCATCCGGATTTGGCTGCGGGTCACCCGATGGGGTGGGTTTGATCAAAGGTGGGTTGAGAGCAATTCTAGCTTCAGGATTGGGATGTTCGTTCTGCGTCCAGTTTATCAGATGGTTGGCAAGATCAATGATGCTCAATGTTGAGCGACCGCTTTCTGGCAGGGAGCGTTCTTCAACGTCCTTTCTTTTTAAGAAATCGAGCAGGTACTGAGGGCTGGCTGTGGTAAAGGTCTCATAGATTGCCTGGTTAGGGTCGCCAACTCGCACCCAGTTGCCGTTTTCGCCCGCCAGGAGTGAAAGGATCTCCTGCTGCAGCAAACTTGAATCCTGTGCTTCGTCTTCTAAAATATACGGCCATCGCTGCCGCAGAATATCAACCAGCGAAGGGTCTGATTTGAGGCAGCGCAAAGCAAGGCGTATCAGGTCATCAAAGTCAACACTGCCGCGGTAGTTGAGGGCATCCTGGTAATCGCTGTAGATTTCTATGCCCATTTCAACCAGTGGCAGTGAAATTTGACTTTGACCAAGCTTTTCTCGCAGGGCTTTGGGTGTGAGCTGCCGATCCTTTGAAAGACGAATGAAGGCGCTTGCGATTGATTCGACTAAATAGGGCAGGTTATTTTTATTTTCGTATAGTCGATCTTTTTGATAGTCTTCGTATTGCAAATAGGGTTCAAAAAAATCAATGTGAGCGTTCAACCAGTCCCTGGCAATGCTTTGCTTGATACGATTTGCTTCGACCTCATCAATGATTTGATAGCCTGTGCTCAATCCTGCCAGGTCGGGTCTTTCACGAACAATGTCGTTGGCAAGACCGTGAAGGGTGCGGATGCGGTATCCAAAGCCTGGCAGCAGGTCTTCAGCCAGTAATTGGTGCGAAATCCGAATGGAAAAATTGTCAACGGCAGCGTTGACCAAAGTCACGATCAGAATTTCCTGGTTGATATCAATTGCACTTTCACGGATCAATTTTGAAGCCAGGTAGGAGAGGGTCCATGTTTTTCCGCTGCCAGGGACAGCACTGATGCCCATTTTCCCGGAATGGTACTGGAGGATTTTTTCCTGCCCGGGTCTGAGTACGGTTACCGCTGGCGTCATGATGTTTCCCGCCTGGCGTGCTGCAAAATATTCTGGACGATACGGATCAGCAATCCACGGTTTTCATAACCGCGCACATCCAGGTCGCTCATGCCGAGGTAAACTTTTTTCCGGCACCGGTTGAGCAGCCCAATGGAGAGACGCTGGAGGGTTTGGTAAGAGGCAGCAAGTTCATCTTCAGAATCCCAAAACTCACCATGCTCCCAGGTCCTGCTGAGGACGTAGGGGTGGGTCAGGGGTTGATTCAAACGCTGGTACCAGCTTGGGCTGCCAACATCCAGCCAAAATTGAACATCGACGGGGCGGTTACTGATCAAGAAAGTATAAGCTGGTGAGAGCAAAACGGCATCCTCATCCGCTGTTTCCCAGCTCTGCACGTATTGTGCGGCGATAACCCCTTCGTTGACCATCTGGATGTATTCTTTTCCAATAGAAATTTCATCTGAAATTAGCTGTTCGCCAAATGCCCAGCGAAATTTTTGGATGGACTCAATCAGCATGGCAACGGTATTGCCGCTGTCTAATTGATCATGAAAGCCGTACCCGGGTTGGCTGAGAACCTCACCGAATAGCTTGTTGAGAAAGAAATCGAGGGGAAGTTCTGCCTGTTCATTGACCTTTTCCAGCCAGTTTCGCAAGTGGTCGTAACGTTCTCCCACTCTGAAGGTGACCCGGTCCCGCACACGGGGAGGGATTGCTTCAAATGGCTGCAGCGGAAAATCAGACTCCGATTTTTTATAGGCATAGGCTGTTAGAAGCTGTGCGCGCACAAGGTCAAGCCCATCGATTGCCTGTACAAGTGCATAGGCGAGGTTAATTCGTTCCGGGAGCGTCTCCCATGATTGGAAAGCAATCTGTGCCAGGGTCAACATGGTTTGGGTTGCGGGTTCATCCCTCAGTGATCGAGATGGACGGTGTGACCGGTTAGGAATGCCCAATTCGTCCAGCCGGTTAGTGAGGGTGAAACGGAGCACATCGGGCATAAAGGGTGCCAGGACAACGATTTCACCCGGTGGGACGTCGTTACTTATCAGGTTGGCAATCTGGTCAGCAACCCAGGCAACCATCCCCGGAAAATATTTAGGATTCTCTGCAGGCGAGACAATAGCAGTGCGCACTGCTTCAAATGAGGGTTCTGGATTTGGCTGGGGGGTTCCTTTTAATCGAGCGATGGCATTGTTGATCCCGAGGGTGACCTGCCTGATGCCATCTCCGGAGACGAGGTTTTTATCGAAATTGATGATTTTATCACAGGAATCTTTGAGGGATCGGGCACTTTCAACATCTGCCCCCAGGAAGGATCGGTAGCCTGCATCCTGATCAAAGATGATCAGGGCTGATTCAAAATCAGGCAGCCATTCTTTCAAGATGTCATGGGTGACGGGGGTATCTTCCTCAATGTTATCCACGATCAGGTGTCGATAGGATTGGGATAGATAAGCGCGGCACATCGGGGATGTCCACAGGTATTTCAAAAAGACCTCTACCTGAAGGGAAAAGTCGAGTAAATTGTTCTCCAGGCAAAAAGACCTGAATTGATCTGCACAAAATTGCACATCATCATAAATGTGCAGTTGTTCAATATCGCCCACCCATGCAGACTTTAAACGTCCTCCGATTTCCTCGTAAGGGAAACCGACCACAGCGGCTTTATTCAGGTTGTCCAGGATCTGGGCATAGATGCGGTTTCGATTAATTGTCAGGCTGTCAAACAAGCCTTTTTCTTCGATCAAGGGTTGCACCAGGTGTGCCATGTAATACTGGGCGGTCTCGAGGGTCAGGAAGTTGGGTGCTTTGTTGGGTGCACCAAAGCCGGCATCAACGCCTACAAGTGGCCAGAACAAGTCCACCATGCGGCGTGCCAAACCGCCCAGTGTGAGGGAATTGACAGGTCCAGGGGCTTGCACCTCTTCTTGATATAGGGCATTTTGATAGGCTAAGGATAAGGTCCGTTGGGGGGTAAATATCAATATCTGATGAGGGGGAATACCCGCCTGGATTAACTTCATAAGCCAATGGGTCCCAGCTCTTGTCTTCCCGGAACCTGCAGGGCCTTGTAAGAAGTACTTTGATTTTATATCCTGCTTTAAGAGCTTTTCCTGGTCCGCTGTTAAGGGCATGGTTGAATTATAGCCGAAAAGATTGAATTTCGAAGAAGGCATCTCGGGTATAATATCCAATTGTGATAATCTGACAGAAATCGAAAGGAAATGATCGAATGACAAGTGACCTGGCACCTTTTTTCTCACCAAAAGGGGTAGCAATCATTGGCGCTTCCACAAATCCCCGGAAGTTAAGTCATGGCATTTTAAAAAATTTGAGCTTATACGGGTTTGAAGGCGGGATTTATCCTGTTAATCCAGGTGCAGATCAGATCCTGGGATTAAAAAGCTTTCCTGACGTTTCGCTTGTGCCTGACCCTGTTGACCTTGCAGTGATTGTTTTACCGGCGCCAATGACACCCAAAGTATTGCGTGATTGCGGTGAACGGGGGATCAAAGCCGTGATCATCATCTCAGGTGGTTTCCGAGAGATTGGCGAGAATGGGCTCCAATTAGAGCAGGAATGCAGCCAGATCGCAGCAGAATACGGCATGCGATTGATTGGTCCTAACTGCGTTGGTACCATGGATTTACATACGGGTTTGAATACAACCTTCATTGAAGGTGTTCCCGATAAAGGTGCGATTGGTTTCCTTTCACAGTCCGGGGCGGTTTGCGGCGGCGTGGTGGATTACATTGCCAACAAACACATTGGTTTTTCTCATTTTGCCAGTTTGGGGAATGAACTGGATGTTGATGAAACCGATATGATCGCTTATTTTGGCGAGCATCCCCGGGTGAAGGTGATAGCCGCTTATGTTGAAGGTATCCAGGACGGGCAAAAGTTTTTGGAAGTTGCCAGCCAGGTATCAAAAGAAAAGCCAATCGTCCTGCTAAAAGCTGGCAGGTCAGATGCTGGTGCCCGAGCAGTCTCCTCGCATACCGGGTCCCTGGCAGGTGCTTACACAGCTTACCAGGCTGCCTTCAAGCAAGCTGGTGTGATCGAGGTTCCGGATTTAGCTTCGTTATTTGATGTTGCCTGGGCATTGAGCTGTCAGTCACTGCCCGAGGGAAATCGTGTAGCAATTTTTACAAATGCTGGCGGCCCGGCTGCACTGGCTTCAGATTCGCTGGCTGCGAACGGGTTTACCCTGGCAAACTTTGGCGAGGAAAAGCAGAAACAACTGGCAGAAAAACTCAATCCGAGTGCACAGGTTTCCAACCCTGTGGATATGCTGGGCGGTGCAGAGCCAGAGGAATTCTCTCATTGTCTATCGACGCTGCTGGATGACCCCGGTGTGGATGCATTTTTACCAATTTTAGTCCCACAAGCCCTGGTTGACCCGGGGGATGTTGCCCGGGCAATCGTTGAAAATGCAAACAAGACTCAGAAAACCGTTCTTGCTTGCATGGTCGGTGAAAAGAGCTTGGATGAAGCCCGGATGGTGCTGCATCAGAATAAAGTCCCAATGACGATTTTCCCGGAAGTTCCAGGACAGGTATTGGGGGCAATGGCAAGGTACAAAAGCTGGAAAGATAAGCTGAAATCAGAGGCATTTTCTTTTAGCGACATTTATCGTTCTGAAGTTGCAAGGGCTTTTTCCTGGATCAACAAAGCAGCGCTTGGCGAAGCGGATACACGCCCGATACTGGATGCATACGGCATGGCGCTTGTCCCGGGTGGATTTGCGGAGGATTTTGAGCAAGCCGCGGAAATTGCTGGGGAAATCGGGTATCCTGTTGCCTTGAAGGTGGTGTCTGAACAAATACTGCACAAATCTGATATGGGGGGGATTGCACTCAATATTGATTCTGACAGCGCTCTGAAAAATGCCATAGAGGCAATGAAAGAGAAAATTACTGCTGGGGCAAAAGATGCGATAATAGATGGTTACCTGGTGGAAAAAATGGCACCCAAGGGGCTTGAGGTTATCGTTGGGATGCGTCGTGACCCGACTTTTGGACCTTTGATGATGTTTGGCTTGGGTGGTGTCTATGTTGAGTTGTTCAAGGATGTTGGTTTTGGTGTTGCGCCTCTTTCGCCTGAGTATGCAAAAGAGATGATCTTTTCGACGAAGGCAGGCAGGCTTTTACAGGGTTTCAGGGGCGGACCCGTTTATGATCTCGGTGCGGTCGTTGAGGTGATCGGCAGGTTAAGCCAGTTATCTTTGGACTTCCCACAGGTTTCGGAGATTGAAATTAACCCCTTGCTGGTCTTACCAGAAGGTGAGGGCGGAATCGTATTGGATGCGCGCATAATTATGGCAGACAAATAAAGAGAGCTAACGATGATTTTATTGAGCATATCAATTGTAATTGCATTATTGGTGATCATTGGGTTGCCAATTATTGCAGGATATTGGCTGAAGGATAAGTTGGGCGTTTCGTGGCGAACAATCACCTTTGGTGTTCTGGGCTATTTTATCGTCCAGGTCTTGGTTTCCCTCATTTTCAGCGGTTTGACATCCATCATACCAGACTGGAGTGTTGCAGCAGCCGGAGACAATTTTCGCCCGTCTCAAATTCTCACCAATGTTTTCCTCGGTGTGATCATAGGCGTTTTGATACGTTGGGGTGGAATGAAGTTTTTGAAAATAGAGAATCTCGAAGACGCTTACGGCCTTGGTGTTGGTTACGCCGGTGCAGAAAGCATCATGCTTGTCGGGCTACCTTTATTAATGACATTTATCACAATGTTGACCAATATTAATATAGACCCCCGAACAAGTGCTTTGGAGCCGGAAATGATTGCCCAGATAGAAGAACTTTGGGCGCTTGAATTTTTTATCCCTTTGGCAACAGCACTTGAGAGAATCACAGCATTTATAATGCATATCAGCGTAACCTTGTTGATCTTCCAGGTATTTAAACGAAACCAGCCAGCCTGGTTGGGTGCTGCAGTAGGTCTGGAAATGCTTATCAACGGGCTGGTTGTTGGCTTGTCTGAAGCAGGTTTGCATTATGGTTGGGTGATCTTGATAGGGGTGATTCTGATGCTTGGCAACCTGGTGATCATTTATCGATTGCATGGTTTTGATATTGACATTACCAAATCCGCGCTGACAAAATAGGATGCTGGAAACACTCCGTAATTCAAGATCTTTAAGCAAATAAAAAGAACCCATCAAAATTAGCGATGGGATCTTTTTTGTTTTTTTGGTTTACTTTCTATTCCCCGGGCTGCGGGACACCCATCCCAAAATAGGTGAAGCCCATTTCGTACAGCTCAGTGCCGTCCCAAATATTGCGGCCGTCTAAAATTACATTCCCCTTCATATTTGCTTTGATCCGCTCGAAATCAAGCGATTTAAATTCATTCCATTCGGTTGCCAGAATGAGTGCGTCCACAGCTTCGGCAGTTTCGTAAGGGTTCTTTCGCAATTGCAATTGAGGAATTTCTTTTTTGCTGACTTCCATTGCCTGTGGGTCGAATGCCTGGACGACAGCGCCAGCATCGAGGAGCATCCGGGCAATGTCAAGCGCCGGTGCATCTCGTGTGTCGTCGGTATTGGGTTTGAAGCTCAGCCCCAATAAACCAATGGTTTTTCCCTTCAAACCGCCCAAAGCTTTTTCCACCTTTTGAACGGCGCGCTTCCGCTGGTTTTGGTTGATATCCATCACAGCCTGGAGCAATTGCGGGTGGGAGCCCCTGGTTTCAGCCATATGTGCCAGGGCTTTTACATCCTTTGGGAAACAACTGCCGCCCCAGCCCAAACCTGCGTCAAGGAAGGACGGTCCAATGCGTTTGTCCATCCCCATTCCCCGAGCGACCTCTTTGACGTCCGCACCCAGGGATTCGCATATATTTGCGATTTCATTGATAAAGGAAATTCGTGTAGCTAAAAATGCATTTGACGCATATTTGATCATTTCTGCTGTTCGGAGGTCTGTGATCATTATTGGTGCGCGCAGTGCTTCGTAGAGATCAGCAACTTTCTCAGCCGCCTCACGATTTGTTGAGCCGAGAACCACCCGGTCCGGCTCCATGAAGTCATTGACTGCTGAGCCTTCTCGCAAGAATTCGGGGTTAGAAACGACGCAGAAGGGAGGTGTTGTGCCGCCGTTCATGTCTTTAATGATTTCAGAAACCCAATCGCCTGTGCCAACAGGTACCGTGGATTTATTGACGATAATGATAGGATGGTCGAGGTGGGATGCAATCGTTTCTGCAGCCATTTTAACATATTGCATATCGGCATCGCCTTCCACACTGGATGGTGTCCCGACAGCAATAAAAGCGAATTCGGCATTTTCCAGGGCTTCCTGGTAGCTTGTTGTGAAATCAAGGCGCCCTGCCTCAACATTTTGATCGACGATTTGCTTTAAGCCGGGTTCATAAATGGGCATGATCCCATTCTTCAGCTTTTCGATCCTTTTATCATTGATATCCAGGCATGTCACCCTGTGTCCCATATCAGAAAAACATGTCCCTGTGACCAAACCGACGTAGCCTGTTCCAATCACGCAAATTTTTGCCATCCAATAACCTCCAGATTTTTTTGTTCATTCAACTGCAGATTTGCCATTCCTATTATAACCACAAAGGTAAAAGTCTGGTTTTTCTGTTAAAATTAAAACAGCCTGGTGAGCTGTTTTGTTTGGAACTTATTGAGCCAACGGAGGGATTCGAACCCTCGACCTGGCGCTTACGAAGCGTCTGCTCTACCAGCTGAGCTACGTTGGCGTGCAGAACATTATACCAGTAAGCAAATGGATTTTACAAGAATTTTTTAATGGAGATTTGAATGAATATTGCCATGCTTTCCTATCACACCTGCCCCCTGGCAATACTGGGCGGAAAGAACACCGGCGGTATGAATGTTTACGTCAGAGAATTGACGCGGTTTTTAGGACGGGAGGGTGTCCATGTGGATGTTTTCACCCGGTCTGAAAATGAACACGTTCCTTCGGTTTCACACGACCTCGGTTATTTCAACAGGGTTGTGCATATCCCGGCTGGACCCGAAGTTTTTTTGCCTAAAGAGGTCCTGGCAGAATATACAGAAACCTTTGCCAACGGCATCCTTGATTTTGCCAGGCATAAGCAAATCCAGTATGACCTTGTGCATTCCCATTACTGGTTATCAGGGATGGCGGGGAATTTGTTAAAAGAAGCCTGGCAGGTGCCGATGCTGCAAATGTTTCATACACTGGGTAAGATGAAACAACGCATTGGCAGGACGCCTGAAGAGAGAGAGGGACAATACCGGATTAATGGCGAAGGCAATGTGATGGAGGCTGCTGATAAGATCATTGCTGCAACAGACGCAGAAAAATCACAATTGCATGATTTATATGGGGTTGAACCTCAAAAGATAACGGTGATTCCACCCGGGGTCAACACGCATCATTTCTATCCTATCCCATCAGATGAAGCAAAGGAAGCAATCGGGATATCGCCCAGGGATCGGATGGCTTTATTCGTTGGTAGAATTGAACCCCTTAAGGGCGTGGATACCCTGATAAAGGCGATGTCGATCGTCAAAAAGAACTGCCATTCCTTTATTTGTCCCCACTACCTGATCATCATTGGTGGTGATCCTGAAGGCAAGACGGAAGAACTTTCGACAGAGATGGAAAGGCTGCAAAATTTATGCAAGGCACTTGACCTGGATGAAATGGTCGTTTTTCTTGGGAAGCGGGGCCAGGACACCTTGCCGTATTATTACTCGGCTGCAGAAGTGGTTGTAATGCCATCTCACTATGAGAGTTTTGGTATGGTTGCCTTGGAGGCGATGGCATGCGGCACACCTGTGATCGCATCAAGGGTTGGAGGCTTGGCGCATTTGATCAGGGATGGTGAAACAGGATTTTTTGTGCCGGCGCAAGACGCTGAAGCCCTTGCTGAGAAATTACGTTTGATTTTTGTGAACCATGAATTGCGAGATCAGATTGGTGCGCGTGCTGCTGATTATGCACAGGACTTTTGCTGGGAGGAGATTACCAGGCAGATGCTCAGCGTTTATCATGGCTGGATACCTGATTCAAAGTAGCACGATCCTGGTTAATTTATCTTTATAAAGGAAATTTATTCCCCGGATTCTTCGGGCTTATCAAATTTTTCTTTTCGGATAACCTGCCCAGCGCGTTTGATGATGTCCCTGCCAAATCTTTCCCTTAATTCGTCAACGGCATGTAATAAATTTTCTTCCTTTTGGTGATCATCATCCCACAGGTTTAACTGGTAAACAGGTGGACCGAGGTTGCTGACACCCACACCAATTAACCTGACCGGTTTGCCTTTCGGCCAATTTTCATGGAAAAGTGCGCTGGCTGCAGAATATATTTCCTGGTCTAAATTTGTTACTGATAGGAGTGTTGTCTGACGGGTGTTGGTTGAAAAATCTGCCCATCGCATTTTAATTTGTATGGTTGACCCTGCCAGAGATTCTTTCCTAAGCCGTCCCCCAACCTTTTCAGAAAGACCACGGAGAGTTTCTAGGAGATGTTCTTTATCGTTGACATCTTTTGCAAAGGTAACCTCATTGCTGATCGATTTAGTTTCGTGCTCCATTTCGATCGGACGGTTATCAATCCCCTTTGCACGATCGATTAGCTCAGGTCCAAAACGTCCTAAAAGCGCTTCGAGGCTTGCTGGTGAGGTTTTAGCCAGGTCGCCAATTGTTGTGATGCCGATGGCAGCGAGTTTTCCTGCCGTTTTAGGCCCGATCCCCCAGAGCGATTGAACAGGCAGCGGTGCAAGGAATTTGGCTTCAACGCCAGGGGAGATAATGGTGATGGCGTTGGGGGGTTCGGTGCTGCGTTTTTGAGATTTTCCCCAATCGTTGGCGATTTTAGCGACGAGTTTGTTGGTCGCCCCACCAATTGAGATCGGAAGCTGGCATTGTGTGTTGACTTTGTGTTGTAAATCCCGGGCGACTTTTTCAATGGGCTCCCCAACCCCGGTCACATCGATGAAGGCTTCATCAATGGAGATTTTCTCAATGAAGGGTGTGATCTCAATGGCTTTCATCACTTTTTTGGAGACTTCGCTGTAATTGCCATGGCGAGAGGACACAACGATCAGGTCAGGACAAAGTTGTTTTGCCCGGCTCATTGGCATAGCAGAACGGACACCAAACATTCGGGCGGCGTAGGAACAGGAGGCAACCACGCCTCGCTGGTCTGCCCTCCCGCCTACAGCAAAAGCTTTACCTTTCAGAGAGGGGTCATGTAATTCTTCCACAGCACAGAAGAAGGCATCGAGATCAAGATGCAGTATTTTCCGGTTCATAAGATTAATTATATAGCAATTGATTTTCGTAGATATCCCGAATGACGTCCTCAATTGCCTGGTCCTGCACTTCAAGGTCACGAATGCGGTATTTCTCTGAGAGTTGATGAATGAGTTTTGATGCAGAAATGTCTTCCCTTTTGAATGAATAGATCACATTCACCCCATCTCTTTGGATAATTTTAGCCTGGTCAATCGTTGGGTCTTGATAAAACTCGGCAAATTCAACACTCAGCACCCTGCTTCCCCCGTAGTATTTGATCAATTCATCGAATTCACCGTCGTATAGGATTTTTCCATGATCAATGATCATAATGCGTTTGCAAAGTTTGGCAATATCCGCAGTGTCATGGGTTGTTAACAGGATGGTCGTTCCCCTTTTGGCATTGATAAATTGAATAAATTCCCGCACCCTTTGTTTTGCAACGACATCCAATCCGATGGTGGGTTCGTCTAAAAAAATCAATTTTGGATCGTGCAGTAAAGCCGCACAAAGATCAGCCCGCATTCTCTGCCCTAAAGAAAGAGAGCGGACGGGCGTATCCATGAAGGCATCCAGTTCAAGGATTGCACGAAAGGAATCTAAATTTTGCTTGAACCGGTCTGAGGGTATCTCGTAGATGTGTTTCAAAAGCTCAAGAGAGTCCCGAACGGGCAAATCCCACCATAATGTGGTGCGCTGTCCAAAAACAGCCCCGATGTGTTTGACATAGTCCTTGCGGTCTTTCCAGGGGATGAATTCGTTGACCTGAACCTCGCCTGATGTTGGCACCAGCAATCCTGTCAGCATTTTAATGGTTGTGGATTTTCCTGCACCATTTGGGCCGATATAACCTATCAATTCACCCGGGTAGATTCTAAAGCTGACATCATTGACAGCATGGACCAAAGTAAAACGGCGGTCAAATAAGTTTCGTAAAGCACCGAGATAACCCTTGTGGTCCTTATAAATTTTATAATCTTTAGATAAACGGTCAGCCTTGATGATTGCTTCCATAATCTAACTCCCTGTGCTTTGGTAGTTTTTAATACCAAAACGCCAGAATTTCAATGAGAGCCAAAACATGCTTATCGCAATGAATGGCGCTAAAAATGAAGTGAATACCGGCATATTTAACGGGTTGGGTTTGTCTAATATGTAGACCATAGGAAAGTAACTTAGAAAAATAGCCGGGACAACAAATGAGAAAAGCAGCCGAATCGCCCTGGGGAAAATATGCATGGGATAGGACATAATTTCACTGCCGCCATAAGTAAACACATTCAAAATTTCAAGGCGCTCCTTTGTCCAGAATGTTGTGGTGGCACCGAAAATGAACAGGCTCCCAAAGAACAGAACCTGGCAGAATATCAGCACCGGGATGTAGAGAATCCTTCCCAGCGTCCAGTCCACATTGGCCAGGCTCAGTCCAATGATGAAGATGATCAATCCCTCAATGATTTTCCCCAATCGGCGTAAAACAAAGCGTGATCCCAATACCTGCATGGTGATATTAACTGGTCTTAATAGCAGCTGGTCAAAAGTGCCTTTGATAACTAAGGGACCAAAGGCATCATAATCAAAACCGCTGAAGATCATATCCATCATGCCAAAACTGAATTCCGCCAAGCCCCACAGGAGTGCAACCTCGCCAAGAGTCCAGCCGCCAATATCTCCAAACTGGCTTAATGTCACAGCAAAAGCCACAAAGAAAAAGCCCAGGATCATTGCCTGGCTGAGGACCTCCATGACAAAAGATGCCGGATATTGCAGTTGTGAGCGGATCTGGATTCTCAATAACCTGAACAATAGGGATAAATTTCGACGCATCTTAACCACCCTGGATCACCAATTTTTTTACACCCTGGGCAAGAACGATGTGCCCAAGGATGATCAGTGTAACAACCCAAAAAACCTGGATAAAGAACCCTTGCATAATTTCAGCTCCCTGGACATTCCCGATAAAAACCTGGATGGGAAAATAAAGACTTGCGCCAAAAGGTGTTAACCGGCAGAAATTTGCCAGCCAATCAGGGAATAAAGCTAAGGGAAAATAAAAGCCTGAAAGGGTCCAGCTCAAACCAAATGCGAAACGCCCAATTCCGAGGGCGTTTGGCGTCCAGAAGGATGCCAGGTTGACCAAAAAACGCCACGAAAAACTAATCAGCAGGGCAAACAGGATGGACAAAGCAAACAGGTTCCATTGGATGAGCGACTCTGGCAGAGTGATGTCATAGAAAACGGAGAAAACCAGGAACAAGGGAAGACCACGAATGATCAAAGCGCCAAGGGCACGTCCAATGTCGATCCCTAACCAGTATGAAAAGTAATTGATGGGTCTGAGAAGGTCTGCGCCAACCCGTCCGTCGTACACGGTATGCATCAGGTCGTACCAATGAAAAAAACTCATCACGCCGATCAGGGATTGGGTTAAACCAGCATAGGTGACAGCGCCGTTAATTGAGAGGCCATTTACGCTGGTTTGTTCCTTGTATAAAGCAATCAAAACCGCTGCGCGAAAAAATCCGAACATCAGGTTTGTAAACAGCCCTGATAGGTTGGCAGCGCGATAGGTGAGCTGCCTTCGAAAGGATGTGTGAATTGTGGCAAAAAAAGCATTCATGGGCTTGAATTAATTCTGTGTTGCGAACAGGATTGTTGATTATAACATGGGTAAGCTTTGATCACCTGCTGATTTTACCCTACCTGAGTGTGATCTAAGGTTTTTATTGCAGCTTGAGACGAGCTATCTTTGAAACTCGAATTCTGCAAATCCCTGATTCCTAGTACCCAATTCCTAATAGCAAACTTATTTTGTAAACATATTTCAGGACGACACACAACACACCATTCCCCACTCACTACTCACTATTCTCCAATCACAAAAAAAGAGGCTGCATCCTGGCAGGATACAACCTCATGATTATTTGTTTATAGAAGATTACACATCCAGATTGCGGACTTCCTTGGCATGTGTCTGGATGAAACGTCGGCGCGGGGGTACTTTGGAGCCCATCAACATGTCAAAGGTGCGGTCAGCTTCTGCAGCATCTTCGATGTTGACGACAAGTAAAGTCCGGTTTTCAGGGTTCATAGTGGTTTCCCAGAGCTGATCCGGGTTCATTTCACCTAAACCCTTATAACGCTGCAAAGAGAAGCGCCCGCCGTTTTTCGTAATTTCTTTGACCAACTTTTCTCGCTCTTCTTCTGAATAGACATAGTCCTTTTCTCGACCGTGGGTGATGAGATAAAGCGGCGGTTGTGCGATGTAAAGGTGCCCCTCATCAATTAATGGCTGCATGTATCTGAAGAAGAAGGTCAACAGCAGCGTGCGGATGTGTGAACCATCAACGTCGGCATCTGTCATGATCACGATCCTGCCGTAGCGCAATCCGCTGAGATCAAAACCTTCACCGATACCGGTGCCCAGCGCAGAGATCAGTGATTTGACCTCACGGTTGTTGAGGATTTTGTCAAGCCGAGCTCGCTCGGTATTCAGAATCTTGCCGCGGAGGGGAAGAATTGCCTGGAAATGACGGTCCCTGCCTTGTTTAGCGGACCCACCAGCCGAGTCACCCTCAACGATATAAAGTTCAGTTTTTTGAGGATCTCGTTCAGAACAATCCGCCAGTTTACCCGGCAGTGTCATGCTTTCAAGAGCGGATTTTCGGATCACCAGGTCGCGCGCTTTACGAGCGGCAGCACGGGCTCGAGCAGATGTCAGACATTTCTGTATGATCTTTCTTGCCGTTGAAGAGTTTTGCTCCATGAAACTGAAGAAGCCGTCGCTAACCACCTGCTGGACGTAGGTCTGAACTTCAGCGTTCATTAGTTTGACCTTGGTCTGACTTTCAAATTGTGGGTCAGGATGCTTGATGCTGACAATGCCTGTTAAGCCCTCGCGAGTATCATCCCCGGAAAAGTTTGGGTCGGAATCTTTGAGAATGCTGTTTTTACGAGCATAATCATTGATTGACCTGGTTAAAGCCATGCGCAAACCGGTTAAATGGGTACCGCCGTCAATGGTGTGGATGGTGTTGGCAAAGGCATAAACTGCTTCGGAATAAGCATCTGTGTACTGCAAAGCTACTTCAATACCGATGTCCTCAACTTCTTTTTCAATGTAAACCACGTCGTGAAGCGTATCTCGATTTCGGTTGAGATATTTTACAAAGGAGGAAATACCGCCTTCAAAGTGAAAGGAAATTTCTTTGTCTTCACGTTCATCGATGAGCTTCAGGGTTACTGCACGGGTCACGAAGGCCATTTCACGGAAGCGCTGCGCAAGGGTTTCAAATTTGTAGGTTTCGTCCCCTTTGAAAATAGTTTGGTCGTACCGGAAACTTGTTATAGTTCCGGTTTGGGTTTTTGGTACACTACCGATGACTTTTACACGGGCTTGCGGAATACCTTTTTCGTAGCGTTGGTAATAGATCTTTCCGTTGCGATAGACCTTGACCTCGCACCACTCAGAAAGAGCGTTGACAGCAGAGGAACCCACACCGTGAAGGCCACCGGAAACCTTATAACTGCCGCCGCCGAACTTGCCGCCAGCGTGCAGCGTTGTCATGACAACCTCTAAGGCAGAGACCTTTTTCTCGGGGTGAATATCAACCGGGATGCCGCGACCATTATCGGTGATCGTTACGCTTTCGTCCTTCCCAATGACCACACTGATGTTGTCGCATTCACCTGCCAGTGCTTCATCAATGGAGTTGTCCACCACCTCGTAGATTAAGTGATGAAGCGCTTTAATGTCCGTGCCGCCAACATACATACCTGGGCGGCGTCGAACGGCTTCAAGACCTTCGAGGACTTGAATATCATTTGCATTGTAAGAAACAGCTTGTTTAGCCAATCGATTACTCCGTTTTCTTTATGATTTTTTCATACTTTCTTTTATGGGCATCATATTCTTGTTCATTACTGACTGTGTAAATGCTGTGGCATCAAGAAAGTAATGAAAGGATGCTGCAATAACCGCTGAGGCGATGAAGGCATGTCCAAAGATACCCACAATCAAGAACCAATTGTCAACTGCGGGGGATGACCAGAGATAATTCAGACCTTCAATTAAAACAAAGGCTGAAAAGATGAACCATGTCGTTTGGCTCATCGATGTTCGCACAACGCTGATGCTGGTCATCATGGCTGAAATCAGGTTTTGCTTGTAAAGGAAAATCCCATGAGGTGTAAATACCAGGGGGAGGATAATCCACAATAAAACAAAACCCATCACCAAAAATATAAATTGACTGACCGCAGGACTGATCAATGAGATGGCTCCCAGGATCAAGACCAGGGGAATGCTGGCAATTAATAAAATAACCAGGATCAAAATCGGCATCAGGATTACCTGGAGATATGCGGTAAATAAGCCCTTAATGCTGCGATCTTTGTCGCTGTGAATATCGACAATTTGGTTCGAAATGTTGTTAAAATACAGGCTTCCTAAAAAGAAACCAACCAGCAGGAAGATCAACCAGAGACCGATAATGCTTCCGCTGGAGTCGAGATTAAAAACCAATGGGCTGCCTAATGGGTTTAAAAAAGGCTGCTTTGATATGATCAAGCTTGGGACGCCGATCGGTATTGTACGAATTGATCGTGCAAGGTTTAAGCTTGAAAAGATATCTGTCCAAATGGATTGGAAACTCTCAAATAATTCAGCGTACTCAGGATTGTCTATGCCGGGTAGTGAAGAAAAATTTTGTATCATTGGACGAAAAAATGAATCCACACGCCAGGCTGGACCAAACCAGAGAAATAGGTCCAGCAAAATAGGGGGGATCATCAGGTACGGCTTATTGGCGATGGTGTTAAACCCTGCTTTAAGCGCGTCAATGATTTTTGGTCTTTTGATCTTATTTTCAGAACTTGTGTTCATACAATCTGTAATTTTACCACATCAGGCTCCCGAAGGCTATAAAACGAACCCGAGAGGCAGGGCAATAGGAAAGTCAAAACAATAATTCGTTATCAAAATAAAGTTCAGAAAAACCGCTGGATATTTTATCTTCCAACCTATTCCCTGGATAATTATTTACATTTTTAGTTTGGACAGTCAAATAATTTTTTATACACAAATTTCCTTTTAATAAGCAAATTTAGCGCGATTTAAAGGCTTCCCCTCCAGGGGAAGCTGTCTGCGAAGCAGACTGATGAGGTGAAAAATGGGGAATATAACTCAATTTTGATCTGTTCAGAATAACAAGAGTAATAATATAACAGTGATGGCGCAACAACAACACCAAGTTATCTGTTGAATATAATTTGTGACACCTCATCCGGCGCTTTGCGCCACCTTCCCCTCCAGGAGAAGGCTTTAGTGCCTTCAATTTATAGATTTGAGTATGGTTTGATTAGATACACCGACCTTGTCATTGCCCTGACCCGACAGGAGGTGGATTTTTCCAGTCAGAATTACGACGGCTGACTGATTTTTCCGGGTACAAGAATTGATTTTTTGGGTGCATGGTAAAATATTGCCATGTTAAATAAACAGTCCTTGCCAGAGATCAACCGCCTGTCAATTGTGTCTGCTGCGATCATGCTGGCTTTTGCTTTGACGCAAATTGTTTCTTTTCCTGCCCAAAGAATTTCTTTTACAATTTTTGGCATTCTGATTGCGATTTTGGTGGATTTCAGCACGATAACAACAATTTTCACTGCAATATTAGCTGCAGCAGGGATGGATTGGCTGATACAATCCCATCCAGAAAAAGAAAAGGATGCTTCATTCCTTTCCTATTCGCGTCATTGGGTTGTACCGATTCTTACAACCTTTGTGATCGGCGTTGTATTGAATTCCTTTGCGGGCGGCGCATACTGGTGGGTGATTTACGGCCTGGGCAGCGTTCTGCTGGTTGCAGTTTTTATTGGGGAATACAACGTGGTCCCTCCTGAGGAAAACAAACTTCCCCTGGCGGTTATTGGTTTAACAGGCTTGTCTTTTGCCCTTTATTTCCTTTTATCGGTGGCTGTTTTTTCGTCAAACTTGCGGCTATTTATTCGGCTTCCCCTTCTTGGTATTGGCGCTTTGATGGCAATTTCTCGTTCTCTTCAACTGAGATTAGGACGCTGGCTTCCCCTTTGGGCTTTAATCAACAGTCTTGCATTATCCCAGATCGTTGTTGGTTTTCACTACCTGCCGCTTTCACCTATTCAGTCGGGATTAATTCTTGTGGGAACAGCTTACAGCCTGACCAGTCTTGTGACAGGTATTAAAGAATCACGAAGAAAGTGGGGGCTTTGGGGTGAACCTGCAGCAATGCTTATTTTAATGATTTTTGTCAGCCTGATTTGGCGTTAAAACAATTCAGAAGTTACCTGGGTTTGTTCCTGGTTGTCGATGCTTTGACGATACAGGTAACGCAAGTTTCGCTTGTGCAGCTGGCTTGCCAAACCGCCCAACAATATCCGGCTTTTACCGCAGGCTTCAACACCGATGCTGTCTAGAACTTCCAGGGGGTTTTTTCGTCGGTTTGCAGTGAGGACAGCTTTTTGGATTGCCTTAAGGTAGGTTACGTTTTCCTTGATCTTCTCTTCAATTTCACCCCTGAGAATAATATCGCCGTGTCCCTGAATGATGTTTTCAAGTCCTAAATCATTAAAGCCTTGAATCGTCTTTATCATTTGTTCAATGTTCCCCTCAACGATAAAGGGCAGCGGCATAAACACATCCCCTGAAAACAGGATCCGATCTTCTTCAATTAGGACAGCGATACCATCCTCAGAATGCCCTGGAGCTGAAAATAACCGGAGGGTTTTCTTGCCAACCTGGATATTAAAGCTGCCCTGGCTGAACGTAATATGCGGGGGAATGATTTTTAGCTGACTATAAAACGAGTTATCCTGTCCTGCTACTTCAAGGGCTTGTGGTCCGCGTTCCAGGAGCAATTGCCGGCATTGTTCGTGCGCAACAACGGTTGCACCTGGGAAAAAACAATTACCCCAGCTGTGGTCGGCGTGGTGGTGGGTGTTGATCACATATCTGATTGATAAATTAAGCCTGTTTTCGACAAAGTCACGAATTTCGAGGCTTTCCTGCGGCATCAACGTGTCGATAATGACAGCAAATTGCGGCCCAGCAACGACCCCTGCTGAGACCTGTGCATACATGTCGCTCTGGAACCAGTAAACATTTTCAGATACACGTTCACGCTGCATATAATTGATCCTTATCCTTCACCAAAGTTCAGCAAAGAATAGCACAAATGGAGTTAAAAGTCAAAAATTCCACCAAAAATTTGTTAAAAAGCACCTGTTCTTAATTGCACTTCTTCATGCATCTTGACCAGGTTTTGTCTGCGGATTTGCTATTGCATTTTAAGAAATTCATCGGGAATTTCGTTCAAAATGTTATTAAATCCACCAAAAATAAGATTATAATTAATTATTGTCACAATCCCAGGAGGCTGAAATGAAATTTTCAAAAATAAGAGTGGTTTTCTCGTTGGTGTTGTTGGTTGTTTTTGTTGTTCTTGCTGTGAGCCCGGTACGCGGACAAAATCAGGAGATGGTCCGTGTGTGGGTATCCTATCAGAGTGAAAGGAAGGCTGAGGTATTCCAGGCGATAACCAAGGCTAAAGGCAGCTTGCATTATGACTTTCCAAGGCTGGATGCTTATGTTGTTTCACTGCCAGCAGCGGCATTGAATGGCATCCTGAATAACCCCTTTGTCGTCAGCGTTGAAGCTGACCCGGAACGTATCCCAGTTGAACCCGTGCCGATGTCTTTCGAGCTTCCGTTTGAAGACATCAATCTATATGGGGATGAAGTCATTCCATGGGGGCTTGAAGCAGTCCAGGCAAGACAAATTTGGGATCAGGATGATGATGGCATTGCTGATGAAGGCGTCCCAACGGGAGAAGGGATTAAAGTCTGCATCATTGACACCGGTTACTACGGTGGGCACGAGGACCTAAAGGATGTGGGTGATGGCGTAACCGGCATGTCCCAGGTGGATGATGACTGGACGAATGATGGTGGTGCTCACGGATCCCATGTCGCCGGCACAATTTCTGCTTTAAATAACGGCTTGGGCGTTGTTGGCGTCAGCCCCGGAACCGTTGATCTGCATATCGTCAAGATCTTTGATGACAGCGGATTGTGGGTAAGTAAAGCCCATGCCTCCGACCTGACTGCAGCCATTTATGAATGCCAGGCAGCGGGCGCAAATGTGATCAGCATGAGTCTGAGTGGCACGGGCAGTAACACAAAGGAAGAAAGTGCCTTTAACGAATTGTACGAAGCGGGTATTTTGCATATCGCTGCAGCAAGCAATGATCATGTAGAAGGGGCTGAGATTGACCCCTATCATTACCCGGCGTCTTACGATTCCGTTGTATCCGTGGCCGCCCTTGATTCCAGCCTTGAAATTGCTGATTTTTCACAGCGCAATGACAAAGTTGAAATTGCTGCACCTGGTGTTAATGTACTTTCCACGATACCTAAATGGGAGATGAATATAGTTGTTGTTGATGATCTTGATTTGAGCGTCAACCATGTGGAATTTGCAGCCTATGGCAACGCAGCAGGTACTCTGGTCGATGGCGGCTTGTGCTTAAGTACCGGTGATTGGGCTGATGATGTTGTCCTGTGCAAGAGGGGCGATATCTCCTTCTATGACAAGGTGATGAACGTCCAGGACAGCGGCGGTGTGGCGGCAATCATCTACAATAACGTTGAAAATGAAGATCTGTATGCAACACTTGGTGATGGTAATACATCAGAGATTGTTGCTGTATCAACAACGCTGGAGAATGGACAATTATTATTGTCAAAAGTTGACTCTCTTGCTACAGTTTCAACCTTTGTCCTTGACGAGCCACTGAACGGCTACGAAGCCTGGGGCGGCACATCCATGGCTACTCCCCATGTTTCTGGTGTGGCTGCCCTGATCTGGTCTGCAGAACCCACCTGGACAAACGTACAAATCCGTAAAGCTCTGGTATCAACCGCGGTTGACCTTGGTGAAGAAGGCCGGGATGTGATGTTTGGCTTTGGCCTGGTCCAGGCTGCGGATGCGCTCGCCTACCTTGAAGGTCTGACCCCGCCGCCCCCTCAGGAAGACCAGCTTGTGGTGGAAATCCTCAGTCCTGAACACGCCGCCCAATTTACAGACAAGGATACGGTGTTGATCACTGTCAAGGTGACCGACGGCATTCACCCGGTTCAGGGTGCAGCGGTGGCTGTTACCATTCAAACCAACCAGTTCAAGCCCCAGACTTTTAAAGGCATTACCGTTGCCGATGGCATGGTGAGTTTCAACTACCGCATAAACGTGCGGAAGAGCGGGAACGGTCAATACAATGTCTTTGTTATTGCTACAAAGGATGGTTATTTGGGAGGCAGTGCAGAAACGATATTTACCGTTAGTTAGTATTCACGGGAAATTGTTAATAACAAACGCAAGGGCACGGCATGTAGTATCGAGATTTCGAAGACAGTCGTGCCCTTGTTGTTCAGAGGGTGTTTTTAATACAAAATCAAAGGAAATTCATCTTCATCCCTCAATATTTTAGCATAATAAAATAAATTAAATTAATTTGTAGGGGCTCAGCATGCTGAGCCCCAATCCCCGAAAAATCATCGTTTCACAATGTTATTGGACACCTTCTGTTTGATTATTTCACATATTTAGGCGAAACATCTGAATATAAAAATTCTCACTAGACTGGTATTTGAAATGATTAAGTGTTATTAAAACCATAGAGACGCACAGGGGGGATGCGTCTCTAGGTTTGGTTGGAAACCTGTCAAGGGGGTTAAGGTTTCCTAATGAGGATGGAGGTACCTATATAAATTTTTTATTTGTCAATCAATCATTCAATATGTTCGTTTGATCCTTTGTATTGATATCTCTGTTGTCTAGTGACTATGGCTTTGGACCGTAGGGTGGGCTATCTGTGGGGCCTTGAGGCGCATCCTCTGGAGGAGCCTGGGGTCCATCTTCAGTGGGACCCTGGGCATCATCGGAAGCTGGGCCTTGCGGCACGTCTTCTGATGGACCCTGCGGTGCGCCTTCAAATGGGCCAAAGAGGGCATCAACACCCATGTTTGCTCTTTGAAGAGCCTTCTGGAAGGCGCTGCGTGCCTGGGCATCTTCGGGTTGGCTGAGCCTGATCCGATCTAATGTGCCTGCCTGCAGTGCGCCCTCTTCCTGGGTCATCGTTCTGACTTCTTCACGGTTCAAAACTTGTTTCTCGTCAATGACTTCATCGACCATTGAACTGTAGGCGTCCATAGCTTTTAAGGCGTTCTCCATATCGCCTCTTCTCAGCTTCATCTCTGCTTCTTCGAGACGTTCGGTGGCGTATTCCACTCGAAGGGCAGCAGCTTTTTCCGGGTTGCCTGTCAATCGTAAGCGAATAAGTTCAACGCTTCGGTCAATTTCATAGAGCAAGTCACCGGGACCTGAGGCGTTAACAGCTGCAGAACCGCCTAATAGCAAGGATACCGCTAAAATTATGGATACAATTATTTGGGACATACCAAAACTCCTGGTTGGTTGATTCGTTTGTTTCTGAAATATATGACGTACAAATGCCCCAAACGTTACAGGATGATCCGATAATTTTGCTGCCAGCCGATGATTGGCATTGACGGTGAAGCGCGCTGAGGGCTTGATACCCTGCAAATTTTTTAATGAATAGGATAGTGGGAGCAATTCGCTGAGCTCAGCCGCATGTTCTGGAAATTCAGCCAAACACTCTTCAACCGAGGCTGTTTTTTTATTCAGTTTTTCAATACAAATTTCTAAAGCTTCTTCTATTTTCATTTCAGGCATGACTGCCTTCCTTCTCTTTCAAAATTTCTTTCAACTTCTTCAAGGCTCGAAATAATAAGACCCGGGCGTTTCCTTCAGTGATGTTCATGATTGCAGCGATTTCCTTGTGCGGTAGCTCATTGACCACCCTCAGTAGGATAATCTGCTGATATTCCGGGTCCAGTTCTTTGATTGACTGCGTCAGTTCTCTTGATATCTCGTGTCTTTGAGCAATATCTTCTGGCCTGGGGGCAAAACTTGGCCTTGTATCTTCGATGTTATCGGCTGGTTTTTTCTTGCGGTAATGATCAATCACGAGGTTATTCGCCGTACGGTACAGCCAGGCACGAAAATTATCGATTTTTCCGTCCTTTTTGTAGATCTTGGGCAATCTTTCCCAGGTCTTTAAAAAGGCTTCCTCTGTTATGTCCTCAGCAGTCAGCTCTGAACCGACTTTAAACAGCACAAAGCGATAGATTTCGTCTAAATACTTTGTGTATAACATCCCGTACGCCAGCTTATCTCCTTGGGCCGCCAAAGACAATAGGTGGTTTTCTGGATTTTCATCCATTTTTTGCATATTGCTACCTTTTAAGACGGATAAGGTCGGTTTTTGTTACAAATATTGAATAGTAACTTAATAGATTTTTCGTATCCAAAGATGTAAAGGATATGGTTTCATTATATTATAAACGACAGTCTTGTATTGAAAATTCTGGTAATTTACAAGGGAAACTATTGTTGGTCAAAATTATTGTTCATAACCCAATAAATATCAAATGGAGAGGGCTGCTCACCGTCTGTGAGCAGCCCTTATTTTGCAGATATTTCAGAAAACTTTATCTGAGAATTAATGGCAAATAAATCTCATACGCTGGTCCCCCAAGAACATTTACTTCATGAGTTGCAAAGGTTGTTGAAGACCCATAGCAGTTCGTGACAGCTAAATCTACGGTGAATGTACCGTTTGTGATGTAAGTATGGTCAATCACATCAGTGCTTCCATAGGTTCCATCGCCAAAATCCCATAGATAACTAAAGGGTGGTGACCCTTCAGCCACAGTGGCTGTAAACGTGACCAGCTCACCTCCTTGGGGCATTAGCGGTTCCCATGTAAAATCGACCCCACTTACCGGTGTACATGAGCCGCCGCACCTGACCATGTGGGTGTTATAGGTACTGTTGGAAAAAGCATCATCTTCATAGATTCTGCCAGACACCACCCAAAAATCATTTCCATCGCCAGCACCTTCAGATCCATAAACGCTGTGATTGAACAAAGGCAGCAAACTCCAGCTGTCCTGTTCTATATCGTAAAGATGAGCACGGTTGGATCCTGAGGTAGTCCCTGTCTCTCCGCCGCCGACAATGAGCAGAAATCGGTCAGCGATGACACCATCAGCTGCATTGACCCAGGTAGTTGGTAAGGGTTCAGCGGCAGACCATTCATCCGCAGCAATATCATAAAGTTCCACAGAAGATAAGGGGGCTGAGTCAAAGCCACCGACAGCTACAATCATTCCATCTATAAATCCAGCTGAAAAGTAACTTCGTGGGGCTGCCATTGGGGACTTTGTAGTGTCCCAGGTATCCATCGCAGGGTCATAAACAAACACCGTACCGGTCGCTGTTGTATTTATGCCACCGATGATATAGTACTTGTTATCATGGACAATGCTGGCATAGCTGTAGCGCGGGTCTGGAAGCTCTTCCCCAGTACTCCAATTGTCAGTGTTGATATCATAGATAAACAAAGCTTTTTTGGCAGAAGAGCGGTAACCACCTGCACAGTAGATCTTTGGCTCCGAACCGGTCAGATCGATCGCCTGACAGTCGATGAAAGAGCGCCCGGTATCCATATCCGATCCCTGACTCCAGCTATCTGTTGATATATCATAAATATCCAGCCAGGGACGGTCGCCACGTACGTCATCCACATAACCAGTCCCACCAATTTTGTATAATTTTCCATCCCAGTAAACCATGGAGTGCCCATAGGTACCGCGTCCCTCGGGGCTGCCGGCAGCATCCTCCCAACCCTGGGCAAGAGCAGTGCGGGTGGTCAACGTAGCAGTATCCGATAACTCGGTGGATAGACCGGTTGCGGTGATCACAGCCTCATCCACATCACCCGGAAGGGCTGTGAGGGGTACCAGGACCGTCACCGCGACAAATTCGGACTCGCCAGCTGACAAAAGCAGTGTGGTGGGTTCAATGGTGGTCTGCCAGGTATTTCCATCGGTGCTGAAATTCACCGTCTCTTCCTGGGCTGTGGCGTTGACGACTTCCAGGTAATAAGTGTGAGTCAGGCCGCTGCAGGCTGAGGCTGTCGCATCGCCGATCAGCAGGATTTCGGCGACATCTTCCTGGGG
The DNA here is from genome assembly GCA_016841525.1 of Anaerolineaceae bacterium. Lineage (GTDB taxonomy): Bacteria > Chloroflexota > Anaerolineae > Anaerolineales > Anaerolineaceae > Brevifilum. The sequence goes on along the minus strand of JAENYZ010000001.1, from coordinate 568,949 downwards.
TATATGTGCCGCAAAGGCAGCGCTGGACAGGGAGATTAAGAATAGTGTTATGGTCAATGCATGCCAAAGTTTAAATCGCATATGCTTTCCTCTTTTTTTGGTGCCAGGATACGGATTGCCGGCTCCTATTTCGGGGAGCCGGCAGTTAATCCGATTTAGTAATAGTTGTTCAGTGCTCTAAAGCTGCCATGCTCGCTGCGTTGTTAGGGTCAATCCAGCGGTGCGATGTAATCATCCAGGAACAGCACACGCCGCCAGATGGCATCTGAAAGGATCTCGAGGCCCTCCTTGGTGAAGTCAATCTGGTTCCAGGTGGCCTGCAGGAACATACCGCCCGGTGAGCCCATAATGGCGGCTTCACCGGATTCGTTCAGGCGATCGCCTTCCAGGGCGTCAAACTCGTTGCAGAAACCGGTCAGATCGAAATCATCTTCAGTGTCGGCAGAGGGGAGGCAGGCGGAGGTGTCAGCAATATCCTGCCAGACCAGGTAGTCATCACCCCAATCGACCGCCCGGCTGTAGAATAGATCCAGCGGGGTGGCTTCACCCTCATCATAAGCGCTGTTGAGGCCTGTTTCATAGACGATGAAATAGCGAGAGGGGTCACGGGTATCATCTGGATAAAGCGGCGCTGTAAAGCCAACAGGCAGCGAGGCGGTGTTAACAGAGACTTCCGTGATGCTGCGGGTTGTGGGGGCATAGCGTGGGTCGATAACCGTAACCTGTGAGCCCAGCAGCTGTGAGACGTTGCGTGCCTGCTCGAATGCGCCGGCAGCATAATCGACACAAACCGGGGTTTCCTCACCTTCAGGATCCATCCACTCGCAGGTGGTGGTACCATCGCCGCTGTAGGGGATGTCGTTAGTATGGGTAAAGGATGCTGGCAAAGTGCTCCAGGTAACGCCGCCGTCGAAGGAGCGGCGGATATACAGATTGACGACGTCGTGGCCGCCGGTGAGGGCATTCCAGTTGGGCGTCCAGGCATATAACAGCATGACCATGTCGCCGGTCATAAAGCCGCGGTGACCCTTAGCCATATCATAGGGGTTCTCCCAGGTGGTGTCATCCAGGTTGGTCATAGTTGTATCGGAAATGGTTTCACCATAGCCAGGGCCGGTCATTTCCCATTCATATATTTTGGAAATGCCCTCTGTTTCATCAGTCATGTCCTTATCGTCAAAGTACTCGTTGAAGGGGAAGGCATCCAGGCAGGTGGTGGCATCGCCGCAGGTCTCACTGGTCAGGATGGTATTGCCGGACATGTTGAGGGCGGGCGCCGCACACAGTCCCTTGACATAGCGTGGGTTCAATCCATCAGTGAAAGCCCAGGCATCGTTACCATCAGCATCTTCACAGACCATATTGGTATAGTCGTAGGGGTTCGCTTTGTAATCAATCGTGCCTCCGCCTGTGCAGACTTCTGTCACATGGCAGTTTGGATCTTCTGTATCACAGGTTTCAACCGGTTCGCAGGTGGTTTCTATAGAACAAGTCGGTCCTTCATCGCAGGATTCCACCGGATTCAAGGTTTCTGTGATATCACACATTGGATCTTCTAGCTCACAGAACTCAACGGTCTCCCAGGTTTCGACATCCTCACAAATTTCCTCGATGAGATAAATGCCCTCTTCATGAGTTGGGTTGCCGTCCAGGTCAATATATTGGTAGCATTTCAACTGATCTGGTTTGAAACTGCAGGAGGCATTTGGCTTATAAGCCGGATTCAGTTCATAATAGACATACCCTTCCTCCAGATGACAGTCTTGCGTGATGGTCAGGTACTCGTAGGTGGTCGTCAATTCAAAATATTCATCTGTGCAGTACTCATATTCGTCATGGCATTCTTCTTCACCCTCTTCCACTGGCATCACAAAGCGTCGTGCCATCACGTCTGCTGGGCCGCCGCGCCGGATGATACCCTGCTTCCAGGTCTGGAAAGCCACTGTGCCGGTTTCGCCGGCATCATACCAATCCTGTGAGATGTTGCTGGGGCGCCGGGCAATCTCAGATTGAAGTAATGTTGTGGTAGTGATTCCTGCTAGTGTTTCGTAGACCGGGTCGGGGTCGATCTGGTAGAAGTTGTAACCCAGGTCGCCGTAGGCCGTCAGGAAACCCTCAGGGTTGCTGAAGTCATCCATGTAAACCGCTGGTTGGTTCATGATCAAACCCTGCGAGACCATTTCAGGTGTGTTCATATCAAAGGTGTGGTACCAGACGTTCTTGCCCATATCGACTTTATCGATCAGGTCCTCTGGGACATCCTCGTCTTCGCCCTCATCACCCAGGCCTTTGCTCTCTTCATAGAGGGTGTAAAACCAGGCGCTGTCAATCGGACAGGCTGTTGGGTCAGCAGGGTCATATAAACATTCTGAGGAATAGCCGTGCAGCCCCAGCCGGGCGCGGGTGGAAGCGGTGTTGCCGCGCATCAGGCGGCCGTCTTCGGTGATGCACATGTCGACATCCTGGGTGGGTCCCTCAGGAGTTTCGATAGTGACCTGTACTGAGTCAGCGCAGAAATCGGCTATTTCGTTACCATCAAAGTCAATCTGACAGTAGGGGTCGCTGTCTCCAATTTGGCACATGGCATCATCGCTGACGCGCACGGGCATTGCCATTGGTATGGCTGCACTGGGGGAACCAGTTGGGTTAGCAGCAATCCATTCTGCAAGGTCGCCGGTTGTGTTGTATAAAGTTCCATAGCCAGCAGTTGCATCCGCTACCAGTGGGAAATCTTCCCAGTCAATATAGGAATACCAGATATCGGTTTCATGGTGGGCGACGGCACCACTCCAACCCTCACCAGGCCCTTCACCGCCGCCGGGGCGGATTCCATCCGGGTCTTCCTGCCAGGTGATGGCACAACCAGCACCTTTCACACAGGCAACTTCAGGGCGATTGGCATCGCGCCTGGCAGAACTCAGTCGCTCAGGTTTGAACCAAACAAATGTGCTTGCTTCGCCTTCGGCAACAGGGGGCATCAAGACGCCGCGTGCCGTCCATAAGGCGGCGTAGGGCAAGATCCCGACGGTTGGGTAACCCTCATCCGCCAGGTCAGAAGAGCCCTGGGAACCGGAAACGCCAAAGTGGTCTTCCAGGTAGGGGCAGGGTGTGGTGATCAAGTCGCCGTCGGTGCAGGCTGCGGCATCTGTGATGACACGCTTGGTAACAAGGTAATCAGCAACAGCAGCGCGTTCTTCATCGCTCATGGCATAAGCCGGGCTGCCGCCGCCCGCGTAACGCGAGACCCATACTACCAGCACCTGGTTGCCGTCAGACGAAATGAAAGAGCGGCCGACATCGCCGGGGTATTTCACCACTGTTTTTCCGTCTTTAAATTTGAAGGACGACAGATCTGCAGACTTGGACAGGTTGGTCGTTTTCCAGGTCAGTCCGCCATCCAGACTAACGCCTGCAAAGGCATCCCGCTCGCCGTGACCGGGGAATCCGCCTGAATCTTCGGGTACCTCCACGGGACCGTCCACATAATGCACAATCAACGGCTGGACGTAATCGCGTTCTTCGTACAAACCGTCATCAGCATTATAAATATCTATTCCCTCATAAACTAATTCTCCAGCTGCATTTTGTGGGGGCACATACAAAGGCAGCATGCGCAGGCCGGCATGCTCGGTTTCATAATCGGGTGTGCGGGACACATTCCGCCGGAAGATGGTGCCGTCATCTGCCAGAACGAGGACTGTCGGCAGCACCATCATACATAAAACGGCAAAGGTTACCAGTGTCTTTAATCCGCCTTTGAACCTTCGCCTTAAAATTCCTTTTAACGCTTTCATGACCACTCTCCTTTGGTAAAAGCTTATCTATTGATTATGACGATCTTTACCAGGTGACAGTCTTTGTGTTGAACGCTTCAGTTGTAATGGGTTTTTCTGTTACCTGTCCGAAAGGGCACAAGGGCCAATTTCCCCTCGACTTCGGGACATTTTTCATTTCTAGTGCAAGTTGGAACCTAACTTGTTCTTGATATAATTCTCCCTTCTTAACTAAACGACAACAATAATAAATGCTGCATGTTTTGATGGATGTCGACGATGATTTCTTTGAATGGCTTACGGTAGAGATAATTTTTCGTTGTGTTCCTCCCCCTAACTGTTCTCAAGAGATGATGAGTGGTTCCTTTATCCCTATCAATACCATTTTAATAGTAATTTAATTTACTGTCAATGGTAAAAACGAATAATTTTTATGTAAAATTAATAAGTAGGCAAATTAGATAGATTTTATATTATTAATGTCGACTCCAAATCAAGTAAAAATAAGTTGTGCTGATTTAGCCTCAAGGGCAGTGGAAATAGAAAAATTTTGGCGTGATGGCTTTTGTTTTTGTTGATACGATCTGGGCTAAAGGCAAGGTTGCAGACCGGGTGCAAATCATCAAATGGTTCGAGGTACAAAAGCCATCATTTTTCTTAGGGGGATTGATTGGTTAAGGCGCACCGGGACCAATGCCAGGGCTGCCGCTGCCACCTTCACCTTTGCTGACCTGCGACCATCCTGGTGGATCGCCGCCGACAGCACCGCAGGGGGCGCCGGGCCAATCTGCTGAGACGGGGGCTGCTGGCATCGCTGCAAGCAGAATCGCTGTCATCACGAGCATTAAGGTGAGCATGACAAGCACTTTCTTCATGAGTACCTCCTTTCTCATCGCTGCAGATTATGCCTGGTCTGAAAAGGCTGCTGTGACCAACGGCTTGTCGTCGATGCAAGTAAAGTACCATGGCCTGGTTTATATTCCCAGGACAATGCACCGATGAATATTTGTTTGAAAATCCATCCTATGATTATTATACAAGAAAATATGAACCTAAAGCAATAAATAAAATGGAAAATTAATATAAAATTTAGGCAGGATATAATTATTTTATTTTATTGTTTGAGGTTGGAACTGTGTTAACAATATTTTAGGATCATTGAACAGGTTCGCGGCATAAGCATGGATCAGGTCTTGATGCCCCACCTCGAGCGCCGCAGTAGGCAAAAGCCCGGTCGGTATTGCCGCAGAACTGGTTTTCGCCGACGATGGTCCAGCTGAAGGTGCCGGTAGAGGGCGGGTTGACCCATGTGCCGCTCACGGTTTGCCCGTCTTCGCTGAGGATCCCGGTGAAGATTTGGGTGGAGTGGACACCGGTGATGGTGTTGCTGTCTCTGGTGACGACCAGCATTGCCCTGAAGAGCAACCCACCTTTGTCGCCGTAAAATGCGGTCCAGTTCCCGGTCCACTCGACAGGGGTGAAAATATTTTCCGTGGTGGGGGTTGGTGCCTGGTCGGCTTCGCTGGTGCTGGTAGGCCCCGGTGTTTCGACTACTGGCTCCCAGGCGGTCGCTGCAGGGTATGTTATGGCGTCCCCGGTTTGCTGCGTTTGGCTATGGGTGATTGTCGGTGGCATTTCCTCAGCTGCTTCTGGTGGCATGCCTGGATCGGTCATCACTGGGCTTGGCGAAGGCTCAGGCAAAAGAATGTCTGTGGGTTTTATTGTTGTTGGTTCCACCGGGTCTTTGTCGGCGAGTGGGGTTAGTGTAAGTAAAGCATTCTCGGTGCTGCGGGCGGATATCGCCCGGGATTTTTGTTGATCTGACAATCTGAGCGACAGGAAGACTAAGCCAAAAATACCCCCAATAACGACGATAAAGATGATGATGAATACGCGATTTATTTTCATATTTTCCTGTTCAGCCGATTAAGATTTTACCAGATAAACATAATTCTCAAATCCTGAGCGAATGTGGAATAAGTCCTTTCCATTGCTCAGATGCCTTATTAAGCTGTCCGACACATTGAAAGATTTAGCGTACGATCAAAGGCAAATAGTTTAGCCATACTGAAAAGTTCAATACATTTGTTATACCGCTTTCCCAAATAGCGGTTTGTGGAACCTGTTGATTACCTATAAAAAACTCAATGAGATCGCCTTGCATACTTAAATCCCCCGGAATTTCCAAACCGTACATTATCTTCCCTTCATATTCAACTGCGTTTGTTTCGGCAACAACCACATTGGCCATCTTCGCAGTGATAGGCGTACCAGGGATGATATATTCCCCATTTACTTTGACCGTTCCATAAAAATAACAGGGTGGTGGTGGCGGCGTGTCTGCAAAAGCCAAAGGTTGATAAATTAGGAGAAAACTGATCAGCACGAGAATGATTTTGATGATTTTTGATTGTCGCATAAGCATTTCCACTTCGAATAGATTAATTAAATCACAATTAGCAAATCCTTATTTTGTAAAAGCATCTACTCAGGTCAATTACCGAAGAAACCTTTTTCACTACTTTAAGGCATGTCATAAATGACGGTCCAGTTGCTTGGCGAATCCAAATCGATCCAGTATCCCCGGGTTGGAGTCATTGCCTGAAGGGAATTGAAGAAAATCGGTGCAAGGGGATCAAAAACCTTCCAGGGTGTGAGGGCTTGTTCTGCATAGTAAGCAATCACAGTGTTGAATTGTTCTACCCCATTGTTTGTGAGTGCGCCGGGTAAGGCTAAAATATCAATCGAAGGATAGCCTACCAGGTTCCAGCCAGGAGTCAGTGGGATTTCTGCCCGTTCAACCGGCTTCCCTAAAATAACCAGGTCATCGGGGGCGGTCATATTGATCCAAAAGCCCCTGGTTTGGTCTAACGTTTGTAAATCACTGGCATAAGGGGGTACGGTCGGATCATAAAGCTGCCACTCGCCCAAATCGGTATCCCAGGCATAAACAAGGCTGTAATTGCCTGAAATCGATGTCAATATATCAGCAACCGGCGTGCCCGGCGGCGGCATCAGGTTAAATGAAACCAGGTTCCAGCCTTGATAGAGGGAGAGGGTTTGCTGGATAGTGGGCAATTCATTGATGGTAATCGTCACCATCACATCTGCGCCGTCCAAAATCCCATCGGTCACGCGATAGACAAAACTGTCGTCACCGATATAGCCGGGTGTTGGCGCATATGTAAATGAACCGTCAATGTTTAGATTCAGGCTGCCGTTTGAGCTTGGTGAGACCAAAATCGTCCGGAGCACATTGTTCTCGTTATCAAGATCGTTCCCTAAAATCCCGGGCGCATCAACAGACAGCAAACCGTATTCGTTCATTGTATAGGCATCCGGCATGGTTGTCGGCGCTGTGTTGTTTTCATCAGTGATCATGATGTTTACTCGCCCGACATCCGTGAGGAAACCATCACTGACAGTGTACTCAAAGCCGGCCAGGCCGATGTAATTGGTGATCGGTGTGAAGGTGATCACCCCCTCTGCTCTTGTGACACTGCCGCCCAGGAGATTGTTGATGTCTGTCACTACAAGGTCTTCGGCATTGTCGACATCGATGTCATTGGCGAGCAGACCGGAGTCGTTGATTGGCAAGGAGATATTGATCTCCGTGCCAAAATCATCATCCACAGCGATAGGGGCATCATTGACGGGGTTGACCGTGAAGGTGACAGTTTCTTCTGCAAATAATGGGTCTGTTGGGTCAGCGTCCGTTGCCCTGAATGTGATCGTCTCGGCACCGTACCAATCCTCATGGGGGATGCTGATGGTGATGATGCGATTGGAGAGATCCACGCCTAAATCTGTATTTCCCGAATATGTCCAGCTTATCAGGTGATCTGGTGTTTCCACATCACTGACGAAAGGATCAAGATTGATTGTGGGAAATGTTTCGCCTTCATTGATTATTTGATCAGGGATGTCCAGGAGTACCGGCGCATCATTGACAGGAAAGACATTGATCAGGATCAGTGCTTCCAGGCTGGTCGCCGCACCGTCACTGACGGTGTAATAAAAATAATCCGTGCCATAGTAATGCAGATCCGGGGTATAGGTTGGGGCAGAGATCGTCCCGGATAAGGACCCATGGGGAGGATTGAGAGTTATGTCATAATCCAAAGGTCCGCCCGGGTAGGTGTCTGTACCGTCCAGGATGATATCAATCGGGGTATCTTCGTTTGTGGCCAGGCTTTGAGGATAGGCGACGGGCGTATCGTTGACCAGGAAACTGGCCGGCAATGGTGCCTGGGCTACCCCATCGATAGTGTGGGCGACGGAGTTGGTGATCACCGTCCCCGGGATCTGGTCCAGATCCACAGTGGCTGCAAAAGTGATCACGACTGGATCCCTGCCCACCTCAACATAATCAAAGCAGACGATGTCCCCGTTTTGGGGCACCCAGTTGTTATAGGCATAGGTATACCCCATGCTGCCGGCGGCATCCTCAATCCCGGTGCTGCCCGTGATCACAGGGTTATACAGCGGATCGTCAAACCATTCGCCCACCACGTTATCATAGGCAAAGATGATGTCTTGCCAGCCGGGCTCCGGGTCAGGTTTTTGCCAGCTAAAGACCTCGAAGTCCATGGTGTAACCCTGCCAGAATTCTTCGAGATCATCAAATTCCACCAGCCAGGCATCCGTAAAATATCTGGCAGTCACCCCTTTATTCAGGCTTGCATCATAATCGATCAGCATATCCCGCCACCAAAGCGAAAGCAGTCCATTGGGATCGCTCACTGCTGGAAATGGGGAATTTGTGATGTAATTTGTGGGATGAACATAATTCTCAGCCTCGTTCATCAGCACATAGCCGTCATCGGTGAAGAAAGGTACATTTTGAATGACCTCTCCGAAATATTCCGTGCCGAGCCCTAAAATTCCCAACTTTATGGCGATTTGATCTCCGTAGACAGAGGGGTTTGGCGGTGTACCGTACCGGGTGAGGATATCTACATAATCGCCGTCGAATAAGGGCATTTTGCAGTAGGTCGGGTTGGTGACATTGTCACTCATCAGGTAATGAAAATCAAAATTGGGGACCGTGTCTGACCAGGAGATTGTGGGTGAAAGGTCATCATAAACAGCGAGGGTGTCGCTGCCGGTGGTGTACAAGGAGCCAGGGTAGTATGTGACACCCGGCGGTAATGCGTCCGTGATGGCGTAATTGAGATCAGCGCCGGTGTGGTTGGCGGGGATGGTGATGGTATAGGTCAGCATATCGCCCGGGTTTGCCAGATCCTGGCTGACGGTGTGGTTGACGGGCAGGGGCGCTTCCCGGGTGGTGCTGGTTAGGCTTTCATCAGACAGATTGGGAGATTCATGATCGATTTCCTTAGAGATCTCCAGCGGGGCAACGCGCAGCACCTCGGGCAGGTTTAACAGCTGTTTGGCTTCGGATTTGAACAGCCTGAGGGTGAGGGTGTCGTTCTGGTTAATGTCAGTGGGTATGACCTCAAGGTTTCTGCCGAGTGCAGCTTCAGCCACTGATAAGTAATCGTTCTGTGTTTGCTGGGTCTGATCAGAGTTAACTGTGTTGGGTTGGAGCTGGAACCAGATTTGATAGGGCTCAAGGACGGCAGGAGAGCGGTGGATAATGATGTCTTGATCGGGGATGGAAAAGGAGTCGGTTAATCCCGCAGCGCGTGGGTCTTGCGGTGCAGGCGCTTGTGCAGCTGCCCGGGGTGTAATGATGAAATTAAAGAGTAAGAGGGCATTCAGCAGTCGTAGAAATTTAATTTTCATAGGTTGCGGTCCCTGGTTTAAGAATATTGATCAACCGATAGGACTTAATTATTGTTAATGAAATAATAATTGCTCTAATTTTAAATTAATATCCCGATTTTGGCAAATGGGATTTTAGTTTTGGGGGATATGATTTAAGGCTTCTCCTAGCACCTGAAGGTGTTCCACTCCGTTCCAGGAGAAGCTGTCAGCGCAGCTGACTGATGAGGGATTACCTTAACGCTCCATTAAGTGATTAAATTAACGGGGCAGTTGAGGAGAATAGGTCAATGTCAAAAGAATGATGTAGTTTTATTTTCATCAAGTAGTTTTCAAAGCACACACTTATCCCTCATCCGTCACGCCTTGCGGCGTGCCACCTTCCCCCTAGGGAAGGCTTTTACTTCTCACACGTTGAAGGCGTTTCGCTGCGCTTCAAGAGAAGGCTATTGAAGGTTTCTCCTCGCACCTGAAAGGGTTTCACTCCGTTTCAGGGAAGGATTTTAAGGCTTCTCCTTGGAGAAGCTGGCAGCTGAAAGCTGACTGATGAGGTTGTTTTTAAAAATCAAAATTAAATTATATTTTGTATAAGAAATAATGAGCTTTTACTATACTATTCCCTTATTCGTCACGACTGGCGGCGTGCCACCTTCCCCCTAGGGAAGGCTTTTAAGGCTTCTTCTCGCATTTTAAGGTGTTACACTCCGTTCCAGTAGAAGCTGTCAGCTGAAAGCTGAATGATGAGGGATAATCCTTGTCTTTACTTCGTGGTCGATAAATTCGCATACTCCGGGGAAATTGTCATGTATTTCGTTATTAGGTATTCGCAGAACAATCAGGCCAAGGCTCCTAAGGTAATCAGTTCTTTGATGGTCGTAATTAGGTTGAGTTGTGTCGAAATGTTGTGATCCATCCAATTCGATGATAAGTTTTGCTTTATGGCAGAAAAAATCAACGATATAATTACCAACCACTTTTTGTCTGTTGAATTGAACGGGGTAGTTTTTGAGGAAGTCTTACCAAAGGTGACGTTCTTCTTTGGTCATGTTTCTTCGTAGTTTTTGTGCATTCTTGTTCAGGTGTTTGTTTTTCGGGAGGCGCATGATGATTCTTTGGTGTTAGCTGGTTTTTAAATTTTTGTTGTGTGGATTGTATCATGGATTATCTTAAACTGAATTTATAAAGAGGTCTTTAGTTCCTAATCTATCATAATGTAACTCAACTGGGGTGGCTTTTAAGGCTTCTCCTCGCACCTAAAGGTGTTCTGCTTTGCTCCAGGGGAAGGCTGGGAATCAAAGGAGGCTGCCCGAGAGCAGCCTCCAGTATCTCATTCGTTTAAGGTGTTAAAACCTCAATTCAATACATTATTCTGGGACAATTGGTGTTGTGGTTGGTGCCACGTTATTCGGGAACTCTGACCGCATAATCCGGCGGAACCAGATATCGGAGCCGTAATCACCTTTATTGTCATAACCTTCCTGCACCCAGGTGGCATAGAAGCGGGAGCCGTCGGGGGTCATGCGCAGCTGCGCTTCGCCCTGCTCCTGATCGCCCTTCGCCAGCCAATCCCAGCGGGTGACAGTTTCTCCAGCGTAATTTCCTTCGCTTTCGGGGTTGACGACCCATTCAACCAGCTCATGGGTCTCACCGTAATCGAGGCTAAAGCTGTAGTACAGGTCCATCGGGGCGGGTTCTTCATGGATGAAGATTTGCTTACCGTCTTCATCCAGCAAAGGTTCTCCTGTTTCAGGATCCACTGCCTTTTCCTTCTTGGGGTTGGTGGCGGTGCCGTAGCTGACGTAGTACATCCCGAAGGTGTTGATATCCTCTGGATAACCTGTTGGGTCACCATTAGGTAGCTTAATTGTTCCTGGAGCTTTCACGATGCGGGGCTCGATCACGCTGCTCTTGGCATTGGGTAACTGCGAGAGGTTCCGTGCCTGTTCAAACTCGCCAGGCAGGTAGCCGTCACAAACCGTGTAATGATAATGCGGACCGGTGGTGATCTCACCAACGGGATTACCGCCTTCATCTAGGGTCGGATCTGTGTAGGTGTCGCAGTTGACCACGGAGAAGGTGTCCCCCGGTACCGCCTCTGGCTGCCCTGTTTCAGTATTTGTTACAATATCGAATGCCTTAACACCGAGTGGATCCGTTGTCCAGGTTTGCCCGCCGTCGAAGGAGCGGCGGATGAAGAAGTCGTACTTGTCGTTGCCGTTGCGGTAGGCTGCCCAATTGGGTGTGTAGGAATAACCCATGATCACCAAGTCACCCATCAGGGCGCCGCGGTGGGCGCGGGCATCCTCGTATGGATTGATACCCGAAGGCCAGTCCAGAGTCTCCAAGGTTTGCTTGTATTCCACCACTTTGATGGCGCCATAGGGGTCTTCCTGTTCGGAATCTCCCATAGATGGCGTGACGACCTTGGGTTGAACCGTGCTCATGTTCTGAGCGCCGCCCACACAAACCTCGACATTATGAATGCCTTCATCTGTGGGATCGAGGTCAACGGTTTCTGTTGCTGTACAGAGGATGTTATTTGGGCTGTATGGATTTCCGGGACCATCCACGACCACGCGCCGCAGCATGATGTCCGAGGGACGTCCGCTGCCCTCCTGTCCTTCTTTGTAGAGGATCATCATGATGGTGCCGGAGTCGCCGACGCCGCTCTTGCCCTGCATGATGAAGCGCGGGCGGCGGGCGTTCTCATAGTTGAGCTGCATCAAACCATTGTGGTCAAGCCTTGGTTCATAGGTGACATTACCCGATTCATCTACCACTTCATCCATTACAAAAGTGAAATCACTTAAAATATTAGGCGTTGCGCCTTCCACGAGTGGGAGGCCATATTCATCAACTTCTACAGGATTTCCTTCTGCATCAACAAAAACAGGATTTCCTTCTTCATCAACCTCAAATTGTTTCTCTGGTAGGTTGATGAGGGTGCCTGCGCTAACTAAATCAGGATTCTGGAAGTCAAAGCTGTGATAAATCGAATTCTTGCCCTGTTCTGCCAGGTATTCATCGCCGTAGGGGCCTTCGCCTTCCACATGGTCGGGTGGACCAGAACCCATGCCCTTGGATTCTTCGTAAGCAAAGATGGCATAAGCGCTGAATGTGCCGTCGGGTTTCTTGTACTTCTGCAAGAACAGGTTCGGTCGTGAAGCACCGGTGTTGCCGTCCAGCAGGCGGCCGTCCGCGGTGATGCAGACCTGTTTGAAGTCCGGTTCCTCACCTTCTTCCAGATCTCTCTGCGAATAGGGGATCTTGTAATAGAAGTCCACGCACAAACCGGGATTATTATCCGGGAGGGCATAATCGTGGGAACCCATATGATCGCCATTGGAATCAGGATCATCTACAGGTGGGAGTTTTGTAAAGATATAGTTACCCTCAGAATCTTTTTCCGGCAGTTTGGTTTCAGGGTCCACCTCGATCTTGAGGTTGTCGGTGTTGACCACGTCGTTGTCGCTGACTCGCACCGGCAGGGACATGGGCACCAATGCCTTGGGGCGTCCTGTTAGGCCGGATTGGTTTTCGCCGTGGGATTCAAAATTCTCATCTACCACCAGGAAGTCATCCCAGGTAATGTAGGAATACCAGATGTCGGTCTTGTGGTTGGTGGTCGCGCCGCCCCAGCCGGGTCCTGGACCCTTGGCTTGGCCGGGTCGCAGTCCTTCGGGGTCTTCCTGCCAGGCGATGGCAAAGCCAGCGTCGTCGGCAGCACCCATGAAGACCTGGTTAGCATCCCGTCGTCCGGAGGTCAATCGTTCAGGTTTGTACCAGACGATATCGCCGACAGAATAGGTGCTTTCAGGATCCAGCGGATCTTTAAGGGCAGTTGCCCAGTAACCTTCAGTGTCAGCAAGCATTTCCTCTGTCACAAGAGTGCCGCGGGCAGTCCACACGCAGGAATAGGGCACTTCACCGACTTCCGGGAAGCCCTGGTCGGTGTAATCCACCGAGCGCTGCGGGCCGGAGACGCCCCAGATGTCCTCTTCAAAATAGGGGTCATCATAGGGATAGTTTTCCTCAAACTCATTTTCTGGCGTGGTTGGGTCATCCGGTGTATCTTCGGTTTTTATAGCATAGGTTGGGCGGCCGCCGTTGCAATACTTGCTGGTCCAGGCGACTAAAATCTTGTTGCCTTTAACCTGGAAAACTGGTTTTTTGGCTTCACCGTAATAGGGTGCCAAATATTCATCAACAACATTCCCTAATTCGTCATATTCTTTCACCGTGACGTCAAAGGAGGATCTGTCTGCGGCACGCGCAATATTCTTACGTTTGAAGGTGTTGCCGTCATCCCGGGAGATGGCTGCAAAGACATCTTCACCATAAACAGTGCCATCTTCGCCCTGGACCGCATCAGTGTAAACTGCCACGATTGGTTTCGCTTCAGTCCGGGTATAGGCCAATTGTAGGTTTTCATCGTAGTATGGTATTTCATCATACACAATCTGACCGGTTTCATCGGTGTAATAAGCGGGGTCGCCATTAGCCCGCAGGGCTGGGAAGTACATTGGCATAATGTTCAGCTTGGATTTTGAGCTGCCCAGGTCAGGTGTACGGGATATGTTCTTACGCAGCATGCTGCTTTGCGATTTATCCAGATTTTCTTTAGCTTCTTCATAGGTGACGATGTTGAGGTTCACCCCTTCAACGCCTTCACAGACGAAGACTGTCTCCACCAGGATATCTTCAATATATCCTCCCAAGTTGAAGTAAAGCTCGGTATATCCCAGGTTTCCCATAGCCGTTTCAAGGCAGACGACAACGGGTTCGGTAATGCTGATGCCTTGCTTGGGTTCGCCGTCAGCATCCAGGCTTTGGAGGAAACGGGCCATGTTAATTACCGGGTTCTCAGTGTTCAGGGTTTGGATACCTGTTTCCGGATCGGTAATATAAATTGTCGTGTCGTAACCCGTAAAGATATCCAGCGGCGACACTTTTTGATCACCAATTGCGCTGCCCAAATGATAGGAGCCAATCCAGAAGTCAACAAATTCGCTGGGGAAGTAATCAAAACCGCCGGCGATATCGGTGACGCCCCATTGTGTGGGGGTCTGATAGCCCAAACCAAACACCGGAGAATCAATGAAGTGGCCGCGTGCAGGGTGGGTCATCATCGCGTCAAAATAGCCGCCGTGTTTCAGTTTTGGATAGGGGACGTAACTGTCTGCATTGCCAAATTCATCCATTGGCAGCAGCCAAAAGGAATTATTGGTCAGGTCGCCATGCACAGCTACCCAGCGAGAACGGTTTTGCCCCCATTTAAAAGCAAAATCTTGCTCAAGATCGCAGGAGAGCAAGGTTGTGCCTTCTACTTTGCAAGGGAATTTCCCTGGGACTGGTTTTCCGTTTTTGAAGAGCGGATCGTAGAGGGGCTCTTCCCTTCCCAGATAAACCTGGGCTTCCTTGACGATTGTATTTTCATCGTCAAAATTCAGCTCAACATGGAAATGGTTTCGCCGGTTCCAGTAAGTTGCTGTGCCAATTCGCTCCCCCTCATCGCCAATCAGTATCCCGGTTTGCCTTCCCCCTTTATAAGGCTCGGGGAGAATCGTCTCCGCTCCTGCTGCCAGACTGGGGGCAAGCAGGACCAGCAGAAAGATCAAAACAAACAACTTTTTCAATCTCAGGTGATGCATGATTTATTTTTCCTATTCTGACAGGCTAAAGGAGTATCGGTTCCTCGAGGATAAGGAATCTTGTTTTGGGTGCCTGTCATAAAGGGTTGCCCTTGGGGTCCCCGCCTTGGTCAATGATCACCTATCCCAAAATAAATTAAAAATATCACCCTGGAAAGATTATTCGATAACACCCTCCTTTTTAAATACCTTTAAGTTATTATGAGATTTTTTCATTATTCCTGGAATATCACCCTTAATAATATATGCATTTAATTGAATATTAAATTTATTATCGCACCATTAATATATTATTAACTATATTGAGTCTATTTTATAAGGGACTCGCTACCCTGTCAAGGGTAAATTTGGGGATTTTAAATAAAAAACGGGCTGGATTTTAGCCAGCCCGATAAAATTGATGGGAATCTATCTCAATATTAAGGGTAAGAACATAGTTGAGCTTTCATCTGCTGAAATCACGGTGAAGCTCACCCCGTCCTGACCGGTGTGGCCATCCGGGTCCTGGGCGATGAAGGTGATGGTCTCAGACCCAGCCCAATCCTCATCAGGGAGGGTGATCCTTACCACGCGGTTTTCATCAATGGTGACGATCAATTGGAGGTTACCGCTGAAGGACCACAAAATCTGGTCTGATGTGTGGTCACTGTCGATAAGGTAGTCATCCAGGGCGATTTCTGTAAAGCTCTGGCCCGGGAAAACGGTCTGATCGGGAATGTCCGACACAAAGGGGGTCGTTGTGGTTTCGACATGCAGGGCAACCGGGATTGTGAGCATTGGTGCAGACGACGTTATGACGGATAAAGCGGCAAAATAATCGCCGTCTTCCATCCCAGTTGCATCAAAACCGACATGGATCTCGAATTCACCGCCATCAGGGGCGATCACGCCATGGGTGGGTTCCCGGGTCAGCCAGGTCACATCCACATTGCCCGTCACCTGGACCAGGTCCAGGCCAAAGCTCTGCCCATTCAAGCCGACATACTGCCAGGCGAGCCGGAAGGGGCCATAACGGTTATATAACGATATGTCAGGCGTGATTAAGCGATAGTCCAGGTCTGCCCAGCTCTCATCCCGGATCAGGTCCCATAGGGGTTCCGTTGTCAGCGGCGTGCCGGCATCGTCTGTCACCCACAGTTTGACCGTCGCACCGGGGTAATTGGTGTCTGAAAATGCCATGAAATTCAGCTTGAGGTCGGTTAGTAAAGTCGCATCGATCAGCGGGGAAACCAGCCATTCATCAGAATTGAGTGTCTGGTCAAATTTCTTCCAGGCTGAAAAATCACCTTCATAAACATACTTGGGATCACTGGTGACCATCCAGCGCTGGTTAGTCAGCCCATTGTGGATGGTGTACCAGCCGTCAGGGGGCATCCGTCCGATCTCGAAATTTTCATAGACGATCATCGCATCCCGATTTGAGCCTGCTTCGAGAATTTCAACGCTTGCTTCCGCTGCGCCGGTATTGGTCAGGCGTAAAGTCTGGGTCGCCCTGCCGCTTGGGGGCATGGTTTGTTCCAGGCTTTCAGGGGTCACAACCAGGCAGGGTGCCAGCAATCGCAGGCTGAAATCCTGTGTTTGTGTTGTCCCAGCTGGCAGGGACAGTTCTGGCAGCTTGATATCTAAAAAGCCGTCCATGCTGACGCGGATATCATATGTTCCATTGGGCAGGCTGTAGGTGTAGTACCCGGTTTCCGTTGTTGTGAAACTGCCTTTCTGTGTCCCGTCCTGCCAGAAGGAGATGGTCGCTCCCGCTATGGGTGCCGGGTTGATGTCACAGGCTTGCATGCCCGTGACCGTCCCTTTGAAGGTGCCCCAGTCCGGTGGGGCGGCAAGCTGCAGGGTGACGGGGATTCTTTCGTAGGTGTAAGGTGTGTCGTGTGCGATGCTGATCTCAGCCTTATAATCACCCGGCTGGGGCAGATCGGCAGGGTTAAGGTTCAGGATGACGGCTTGCGAGCTTGCACCAGGCACCATGCCGCTGATGGGGTCCAAAGTGAGCCAGCTGACAGATGCATTGCGCGTTGCGGTTTCACCCTCGAGCAGCAATTGCACCATGTCCGGGTCCCATTCAATACCATCATAGGGAACGCGCGCCAGCTGTGACTCGCCCTCAGCCGGGAGCATATCCATGGGGATTTCGTAGCCGAAATCCGCTGTGCTCAGGGTGAAGTTAACATCCTTATTGCCGCTGTTTTCCAGTGTCAGAAGGTGGTCGCTTGGCAGATCACCCATGGTCATCGGAATGGTGAAGGCAGTTGGGTCAAAGCCGAGCTCACCTGCGCTGAGGTTGAAGTTCTGCGGGTTGACGGCATCCTGGATGAGGCTGACAGCCACTGTTCGGCTGCTGTACAAATCCATGGCAGCGGTGAGGTCAATCACTTCGGGGTCCGTCAGTGTGGGCTGGAAAGCCCAGTAAACGCCGGCATGGGCAGCATCGGACTCCCATTGGAGGCTTTGGGAGATGATGCTTGAGCTGGTTATCTCTGCCCCCACCAGGGGGGAGCCGGTGTTCTCGTCGTAAACATAGCCAGCAAGCACACCGCCCGGTTCCGGGATACAGCGAGCACTTAAAAGCGCGGGTTCTGCAATGCTGAGTCTCAGGTCATCAATATACCAGCCCGGGAAGTTCGTTGAAGTGTCACTTCGAAAATAGAAGCGGAAGGTAAAATTGCTGACGGCGTATGCCGGGTCCAGTATGATGGTTTTGGGTGTCCAGGTATTGATATCGCCGATATTGCCTGAGATGTTCTGCCAGGTGATACCACCATCCTTTGATGCTTCAACCGCACCCCAATCATAATTGATGTGTTCAATATCATTCCAATGGAAGAATGAGAGGACCGGCATTTGTCCTGAATACGCGCTGAGGTCGATTAATGGGGACGTGAGCCAGCTCGACTCTGATGTATTGTAGTCTCCTGCCAGGTTGGTTGCCCAAACATTGGGTGCGGAATGAGCTGTGCCGGGACCGGAGGTCGGCGCGCCCCATGCCCAGGAGGGATTGGTCCCGCTGATGCTGAAACCGCCTTTATCCAGGTCAAAGTCCGTTGAAAAATAAGGCATTGCCGTGATCGGGATTCGCAGGATGCCTATGTCATCAATGTACCATCCAGTGTATTGAAGGGTGCCGTCACTTTCAAAGAAAAATCGGAACTGGAAATTTGTCACATTATAAATAGGGTCCAATAAAACTGTCTGCTGATGATAGGTCGTGTCATGGTCCCCGCCGATCGGTCCCCAGAGGGTCGTCCATGTGGCGCCGCCGTCATAGGTGGCTTCCAGGCGGGCTGAATCGTAGGTGGCAATTTCAAGGTCCTTCCAATCCCACCACTGAAGGATGGCAGGGTCATCCCCATAAGGACTCAGGTCAATGTGGGGGGAGAGCATATAGCCGGATTCGTTCGGGGCGTAATCGCCGCTGAGGTTGGTGGCGATGCCCTTTGTGCCGCTGTGACCAGCCAAAGGACCGCTGTTGATGTCTCCCCAGGCAAAGCTGGTTGTGGCCCCCGGCGTAAAACCTTGACTGCTTGCTTCAAAATCGTAAAAAATGTCATAGTCCTGCTGATATCCCGGCGCAGTGCATGTCAGGGGGTCCACCAGGAGCGCAAAATCCAGGGTGGTGTTATCAACGGCAGGTGTGATGGTTTGGACGAGTGTTTGATAGCCTTCCGGGAAGGCATTGATGGTGAAGGTGTATTCGATACCCTGTTCGAGGTCAATGGAATAGGTGCCGGTGATGGGGTCGGTGAAGATTGTCTGGTCAAACCCGCTGGCGGTAACCCGGATACGGGCATACAACGGGTAGCCGTGGGAACCGTATTCGGGGACGCCGCCATCGGTTACAACGCCTGAGATGGTCGTAGTGGCAGCAGTCTCAGCACGGTCTGGTTTGGCGAGTGGCGTGTTCCCGGCAGCTGTATGGATTGGAGCCAGGCTCAAGACCAGGATGATCAGAAAAGTAAAAATTTGGCGGCGGGATTTGAATTGCATTTTTTCTCCGTGAGTAATAAGCGGATTACTGTCAAAGGTCTAAATCGTATTAATATAGAAATGATTGCTGAAAAATGGGTTCATAAATTTATCAAGGAATGCTCTTTTTCCCCTTCCCTTCAGGGAGGGGGCAGGGGGTAGGTGTCATTTTCTTGTAAAAGGCATCGTTATTCTCATCGCGCCATGTCTTAACTGGATAAGGCTTTTCACCCATAGACAACGGTAGGCATTAAATCTGGTTGATAAATTGAGCTATTTACCAGGTTTCTCCTTACCTAACCCTAAATCCCTTCCCTGAAGGGAAGGGACTTTAAGGCGCTTCCTTCATCAATAGTTTGGTTTCTCATTTACAAGAAATCGGTCGGCTCCAAACATCGGAGCCGACCGTTTAATAAGGCTGAAAAGCCGGTTATAGAATTTTCTACTCCCCGCTAGGTCCCCCGCCAAATTCCCAGGCATTTAAGGGGATAAATCCGTCAAGCCACCAGACTCTGCGTGCCATGGCGTCGGAGTCTATCGCCTCGCCAAAATCATCGAGCTGAAGCTGAGTCCAGGCACCGTACAGGAACTGACCGCCGGGGTTGGCTGTCATGCTTGATTCGCTGGCTTCCAGGCCGGGTGTGCCCTGCTCCATCTGGTCAAACTCGTTGCAGAAGCCCGAGTCAACCCATTCTAGGGGTACCTCGTTTTCATGGGGGTCGGAGGGATAGCATTCGCTCAGTTCGGGGTCTAAAATTTCATCCGCCCAGACGACGTAGTCATCGCCGAAGTTGATCGCCCGGCTGTAGAATAGGTCCAGGGGTTCCGGTTCACCTTCTGCTGTTGTGGTGTTGTCGCCCGTCTCGTAGACGATGAAATAGCGTGAGGGATCACGAAGATCCTCATCAACACCATCACCATAGTCAGGGAAACCAAATCCGAAGGGATCGGCAGTAATGCTGTAGCCCTTGGGTGAGCCGCTGATGGCATAACGTGGGTCGAGTGTGGTGAAGCGCATCGATTTGAGCTGGGTCACATTGCGTGGCTGCTCTGCCGCCCCCGTGTCATATGAATTGCACACAATGGGTTCAATGGTATCACCAGTGCCTGTCACATCCGTGCGGTATGTCTCGCAAGTGACTGTGCCGTCGCCATCAAATTTGAGGTTGTCCCATGTCGTGAAGTTCTTGGGCAGGGTGGTCCAGGTTTCGGCACCATCGAAGGAACGACGGACATACAGCTCGTACCGATCGGAGCCCTTGGCGTTCAGGCGCCAGTTGGGTGACCAGGCATACAGGATCATCACAAAGTCGCCATCCAGGAAGCCGCGGTGACCTTTGGCGACATCCAGCGGGTTGTACCAGGACTGGTCATTGAGGGTGCTGTCATCGTCAATCCAGTCATCTGCTTCACAGGTCACCGTTGTCAGGCCATCTGTGCCGCTGACATTGGTGAACTCTGCCGGGCAGGAATGCCAGGTGAGAACCTTTTGGGTATTGCCCTCACCCTGAACATCGCCCTGCAGAACCGGGTTGGTATCACTAACACCAAATGTTCCTACAGTGAAGTCCATCGCCGGACATGCAACGGGTTGATTCGTTTCTGTGTCATAACAAGTGTCCGGGATCGTGCCTGAGATGTTGGTCGCTGAATCCAGGCAGATGCCGTCCGGGTAATAGGGGTTGGAGCCGTCATCATATGCCCAGGTCTCGCAGTCCATGTTGCGGAAGGCATAAGGGTTGCCGTCTTTTTCAATCTTCCAGTTCTTGGGGATGATGATCTGGCGTGCCATCACATCGGCAGGTCCGCCCTGGTTCATAATGCCCTGCTTCCAGGTGGGCAATGCAATCAGGCCGCCCTTGGCTTTAGATGTAGTTTGATGGACTTTGACAATATCCTGCGCGAGCAGGCTGCCGCGACGGGCGATTTCGGTGTTGTAGATATCAAAGTTATAGTCGCCGAAGTCCCACATGGTCGCGGTGTTGGCGACCGGGAAGAATTCACCGGTCATCCAGTTGACCTCGGGCTGGTTAAGCTGGTCACCCGGCTGGGTCAGGTTGGCAAGCAAGCCGTCTTCAGGATTGCCGCCGACTTCGTCCATGATGGACATGCTGAAGGAGAAATACTTGTTGTTCTTACCTGAATCGAAGGGGATGCAGGTATCAGGATTTTCTTTTGGATCGCAGGCTGTGGCGTAGGTGTCATCTGTGAAGCCAAAGGCGCCCAGGCCCTTGTCCTCTTCAGCCACCACAATAACGAAAGCGCTGTCAGTCACAGATTTATCCAGTTTTACTTCACCGGTGGAATCATAGCCGTACAAGCCCAGTCGTGGGCGGGTGGCGGCGGTATTTCCGACCAATGGCATGCCATCTTCAGTAATACAAATCGGGGAAGGTGTGTTCTGGGGACCGGTGGGAATATCTACCGTTACAGCGCACATATCCTTCAAGCCGTAATCTGCCGGGATTGGATCTTCATCTGCAGCATTTTCCAGGTTTGCTGCACCAATGCAGTAAGGCTGCGGGTTTGCAACATTGCACTTGGCGTTGTCCGTCAGGCGCATGGGCATAGCAAATGGCACAAAGGGCTTGGGTTTCTGGGTAACATTTTCTGTATCGAGTGCTGCAATTTCGTAATCCACCAATTGCATCGGTGTGGCACCGGTCTCATCGGATGGGTCCTGCACGACGTTAAAATTCTCCCAATCGATATAGGAATACCACACATCGGTGCCGCTGTTGGCTACCGCACCGCTCCAGCCCTCACCGGGGCCTTCACCCTGTCCGCCGCGCAGGCCATCGGGGTCTTCCTGCCAGGTGATGGCACAGCCGGCGCCAGCCACACACACGGTTTCGACACGGTTGACATCGCGCTTGCCGGAGGTCAGGCGTTCGGCTTTGAACCAGCGCATGAAGGATTCTTCTAGAGCGTCAGTGCGGGGGTCATCGCCAATGACTAACTCACCGCGAGCAGTCCACAAGCAGGAATAAGGGACGACTCCGACAGCCTGATTCTGTTCGAACTTATCTTCAGCATAGTCGACAAAACCCTGCTGTCCGCCCACATCGTACATATCGATCAGGTACAAGTCATCGGGGGAAGCCGTGGCAAGGTCGATACCCAGGTAAGTGGCAATAGCAGTTCGGCGAGCTTCTTGTTCAGGAGAAGGCTCGGCTGTATCCAGCGCATAGTTCGGCTGTCCGCTTGAACAGTAGCGGCTGGGCCAGGCAACCAGGACTTTATTGCCAGCAACAGCATGGAACATATTGATCACGTCACCGGGATAGTTGTAATCTAAATCTGCGAAAAGTTCGATGTCCGTTCGGATAACATCGGATGAGGATTCCTCAGCAGATTCGGATAGGTTGGTGTTTTTCCATGTCTCGCCGTCATCCAAACTGACAGCGCCATAGGCATCGCGCCTGCCGTGACCGACAAAACCAACGCCGTCCACACCTTCACTGGGTCCGTACATAAAAACGCTTACCAATGGTTTGGCAAGTTCCCGGGTTTCTTCAAGTACATTATCTGCGTTGTAGTATTCTATGGGGGCAACAGTTCCGTTTGCTTGCTGGGCAGGGACGTAAAAATTCATCATCTGGATGAAGGCATGTTCCGCTTCGTCCAGATACCCCGGAACCGTGGCTTCTGGCAGCCGGGATAGGGTCTTCCGGACAATGACCCCGTCATCAGCAACCACCGCAGAAAAGGTGATACCGAGCATGATTAACAAGGTCGTGATAAACAAAAATCGTTTTTTCATTTTAAACTCCTTGAAGTCAATTACTTTAAAAGTTTTAACAAATTAACATTTATCAATATCACAAAGAGAAATGCAGTTTGCGTTATTCAATTGTGAATAAAAAAGGACAGGTTCCGAAGGACATGTTGATACCAGTAAAGGGGGTCGAAGTTATACCTGTAATTCAGTGGCATGGTATTAAATATAAACACCATCCAAAGGACGACATTAATGTGAAAATCATGGACTATTCAATTCAATATGGCCCCTTTCTCCCACTCCACCTCATCAATAATTACCAGTAAAAGTTTGTGATATTAAATTCACTTAAATAATTATAGATTGACTTTTTGTAGAGTCAAGGTGTCTTTTACATATTTTAAGGTTTAATTTATAGGAATATGGATTAAAAATAAAAGATGAATTGCAAACCGGCGAATGTTATCAATTCTATGGCTTATAAGACGTGATTTAATTAAAGGATAAGGAAAAGTCAAAAAGAATCAATTAATAAATATTTTTTATGACTAAATTTGGTTTGTTAACTGTTTTTTGAAAAACGCATTTTATGGACGAATAATTGGCATTTTCTTGAACAAGGTAATTTGCAGTCATTAACATGTGGAAATGAGCCCAGGAAGGATTATTGAAAAAATTTTTTGGAAAGATAAAAACTTGCTAAACCTAAGAAACCAAGGCCAGAGCTGGTGCCAATCAATAAATAGATCCAGGGATTTTGTTCCTGGTCATTGATAATGGGTTCCTGTGTTGGAACCTGTGTTGGCGTCGTTGTTGGCTGCAATGTGGTTGTCGGAAAAGGTGTCCTGCTTTTGGTCGGTGTAACTGTGACGAATTCCGCTGAAGGGCTTTGAGCTGCCAGGGAAGTTTCGTCGATAGTGGGCGTTATTGTGGACGTCGGACGTTCTGTACGAACCTGTGTGGGTGTATTGAAGGGTGTTGAGGTCCTGGGTCGATAAAAGGAAGTCGGGGATCGGTAGTAGTAAAGTGTTGCCGTCCTGGTAGGACCCGGCGTGCTGGTTGGATAGGGCGTTCGGGTGGGGTACAGGGTGCGCGTCGGCGTGGGGGTGATTGTGGCTGTAAAGGTTGGGGTGGGTGTCGATGTCAGGATGCTTTGCGGCCCATGGGTTCGAATGGTATCTCCATAGCTGTTGATGATCTCTATTTTGTAATAAAAATTTTTGTTGAAGTCGCTGGTGTTTAATACATCAGTGTACTGGTAGAGGGCATTTGACCCGATTGCGCTGATGAACGGGGAGATGCGGCTGTAAGGTCCGGTTTCTGAACTGGCTCTGAGGACATGATATCCAGAAATGCTGCTCTCAATGCCCGTCTCCCATGAAAGATTAACCTCATCAATGTCGAGAACAGCGCCAAAGGTCTTGATGTCGCTGCTGCCAATCGGCAAGCCAGCCAGGAAGGGTGTGAAATTCAGGTCTTTGCTGATTCCGGGGCGGCCAGAAGTATCGATCACCACCTCCAGCCTGTCTTCAACCGTATTGCAGCTTGTCAATTGACCGCCTTCGTTGAGCGGGTTGTCACCCGCCGGGATTTGCCCGGTGCGGTCCCAGCCATCGGTCAGGTTATTGAGGGGGTCGTACCACCACAAGGGGATTTTGCTGCTGTCGTTACTCCCGCAAAAGTCCACGGATTCAATCTTGCTGATGCAGTCAGCGTTCAGGTCGTATTTTATTGACAGTACAAGGTCGGAGGCAATTGCACCTTCAGCCAGGAAGATATCATAGATGTTGGAACAGGCAATGATCGGGGTTGTACCCACACCGAGGAAGGGGATGTTCTCCGTTGTCCCCTGGCCGTGATTGACGATCACGAGATCATAATTGCCCCCGGAATTGCGTTTGAGGGCAATATTATTATCAAAGGCAGCCGCGAAGATGTCAGTCACAGTTTGCATCAGTGCCTGTGCACCGGGCGCATTCGCACTGGTCAGGATGGGGGCACCGAGGGTTTTCGCTTCGCTGACGGTGCAGAATTCCGACCCGCTTGATGCCAGGACGCCCTCGCCCCAGAAGTTATGGTCGGCGGTACCCAGGTTGTTGCAGTTAACCTGTGCACCAACTCGGTTTGAATGGATGTTGTTAGCATAAATTTTGACGGTACCTGAACCGAGCCCCTTGCCCTGGTAAAGGGCGTAGTCCTGGTTGCCCGTGATGTGGTTGAAGGCAAGAGTCACCGTACCGTCCCCACTCTTGATATCCACAGCGCGACCGCCATCTGTGAGCGTTGTATGCTCGATGCTTAGGTCAATCTGGCTGTTGATTGAAACCAGGTTACGGGAAACGCCGCTGCAATCTGCGCCGACAATGGTCAGGTCTTTCAATATCCCGCCGGCTGTGAAGTTGAGCATTGGGACGCTGCAGTTTGTTCCATTGTAGGTAATCAGGGAATTGTCCTGACCCAGGATTATCAGGTTTTTGTCAATCAGAACCGTGTGGTCTTTGACCAGGTAGTTTCCGAGGACGACAATTTCATCGCCCGGGTTGAGGGCGTTGACGGCATCGCGCAGCCCGGTGCCGGTGCCGTTTGGTTCATCAACCCCGTCGGTGTTGATGTAGCATGGGGTAAAATCCCCGCATTCGGCGGGGGATGTGGCAACATACACCCTCTGCGGTGCCTGTGCCTTGGCCTTGCTGTTTGTAAAAGTTTTAAGAAATGACGAGATTAATTCATTTTCTCCTTCAAAGTCCGCTGTTGAAAGAACGGAGAAGAAGAACAGAATGGGAATCAGGAGAATAATGAAAGCTGTGCGCTTAAAATGTTTTCGCATAGTAATGCTCGATAATTGAGACTTGCCACCATTATACCATTTAGCTAAAATTATTTATTGAATAAGGATTTCGAATGACAATAACCACCCCGATTGGAGCCAGTAATGATTGTTAAATACCTGTTGAAAGCTATTAAACCCTTTCGATTGGGGAGCATGCTTGCAACTTATGCTTTGGGGGCAGGTTTGGTTCAATATGTTCGCCATTTGAAAAATTGGGGAGCTTTGATCCAGGGTGGTTTGTTCCTATTATTTGTGATCTTGAGCATAGAATTATTGAAAGTCCTTGGGCAACTGCGAGACATTAAAAACTGGCCGGAAGACAGCAAATTAAATGAAATCAAACGGCTGCGGTGGGTGATTGCCCTGGTGATCGCGACCTTTTTAACGGCATCGATAACAATCTTTGTCGATTGGATGATTCGACGTTTCTTGTGGGATGGTTTGTCCTTTTTATTCCTTGGTTTTGTTATTTTGGGCGGGGTTTACTACCTGTCTGATGTCAGGCAAGCCCTTCGCCCGTATAAAATGCTGATTGAAGCGCTGCTGTTTGTGATTTTTCCACCCGCTATTGCGTATTTCACCCAATCCACTGAACCTCATCGTTTATTGACCCTGGTTGTACCTGGATTGATCCCCGTTTACCTTGCTTACCGTTTGCTGACTGATCTAAAGACTTTCCATGAGGACCTGCGCACCGAGAAGCTGACCATAGTAACCCATGTGGGCTGGGAAAAAGCTATGGTCTTTCACAATGCCCTGATCTTACTGGCTTACCTGATTTTTGCAATGATTGCCCTGCTTGGATTTCCCTGGTTCATATTGTGGCCAGTTTTCTTGACTTTGCCAATTGGACTGGTTGAAATCTGGCTGATGGAAGGGGTGCGTCGGGGCAAAAAACCCCTATGGGGTTTAATGCAATTTGCAACCGCCTGTGTTTTGTTTATCCCGATTTATTTATTGGGCTTTGCTTTTTGGATTCGTTAGACAAAAAATTGCACTGGTTTTTGCTTAGGTCTATACTGGACTTATAAATAATAATTAAAAATTAAAGGAGGAATGAAATGGTTTTATCAGAAGGTGTGAAAGCACCGGGTTTTGAACTGCAGGACAGTGAAGGGATGATCCATAAATTATCGGATTATGCGGGTGAGACAATCGTTGTCTATTTTTATCCCAAGGATGATACTCCTGGCTGTACGAAGGAAGCCTGCTCGTTCAGGGATTCCTATGCGGATTTTAAGAAGGCAGGAGTGACGATTATTGGCATCAGCCCGGACAAGGTCGAGTCCCATAAGAAATTCAAAGAAAAATATGCACTGCCCTTCACATTACTTGCCGATCCTGGTCATGCGGTCTGTGAAGCATATGGAGTTTGGGGTTTGAAAAAGTCTTTTGGCAGGGAATATGAAGGCGTTTTTCGAACGACCTATGTGATTGGTCCTGAAGGTTATATTAAACGCGTCTTTGAAAATGTTAAACCGTCCGATCACAGCCAGGAAGTTTTGGAAGCCATTGCAGCCTAAATGGCTTTGGAAGAAAATTTAATAAGCGCTGCCTCAAATTGAAGCAGCGCTTTTCATTTTCTGTATTGTTTTTTCTGATGTCTGGATACTAAATCTATCCAGAGTGATTACGTTATTTACATCAATCGCAATACAACATTTCCCTCGGACCACAGGTCTTCCAGTAGGTAATAATCCCTCTCTTTGGGAGAGAACAAATGCACAACCACATCACCGTAATCCAGGACAATCCAGCCAGAATCAGGGCTGCCTTGCGGTTGGTTGGTCAGGTGGTAATTTGTCTTTACTTCTCTACCCAGACTGCTTGCCAGACTTTGAAGCATGCGTTTGCTTGTGCCGCTGGCGATAACAAAATAGTCCGTAAATGATGCGATGTCTTTAATGTCCAGGACAACGATGTCTTCCCCCTTTTTTTGTTCCAGGTAATTTGCGATGTTTCTTGCTAAATTTATTGCTTCCAGATGTCACCTCTCTGTACTATAGAAATCATTGATCTACCAAATTATACTTTATCCAGCGGGATGGACAATAAGGGATCATAAATTGGACCGCTCGGTGTCAATGTGCTTTTATAAAGGACGATTCTATCAATGGTGCATTTTCCCAATGAGTCGATCTTGAATTGGGAAAGCGTTTTCCCAATATCCTGCACAATCAGCGTTTCCACATTTCTTCGAACTCGGGCGATGGTGAGATGAGGGCTTAATCCGCGTTTATCCGGTGGAATGGACGCTTTTTGCAAAGCCTGGTCAAGGCTTTGATGGATGTCCTTCAAAGGTTCACTGCCCTCAACGCCCAACCAGATCACTCGCGGTTTCTGGGTGCTGGGATACATGCCCATGCCTGTCACCTCAATTTCAAACGCGCTTCTTCCCTCAAGGGTGTCTGAGAGCACATCCTTGATGGTTCGGAGGTGCCCTTCAGATAATTCTCCAAGGAACTTGATGGTCATGTGCAAGTTTTGCGGTTCCACCCATTTCAGCGCGTAATCCGGGGTTTGTGTTTTGAAGTATTCTATAATCTCGCCAATTTTCTTTCTTATTTCAGGGGAAAAATCAATCGCAACAAAGGTTCTCATGGAATCTCTCTTCAGATAATGCGGTTTCTCA
Organism: Anaerolineaceae bacterium; assembly: GCA_016841525.1. Classification (GTDB taxonomy): domain Bacteria; phylum Chloroflexota; class Anaerolineae; order Anaerolineales; family Anaerolineaceae; genus Brevifilum. The sequence continues at coordinate 540,643 of JAENYZ010000001.1, read as the reverse complement.
TTTAGATTACCATAATTTTTTACAAATGAAAAAAATTGATTATAGAGTATTCATCTGCTGAGATCCTTAACATTTCGCTTCTTTTCATTGATTTGGATTTATGGTATAAGTAATTTACCCTGCTGTGTTCGTGATGCAGCACACCAGTTTTGGGCCAACACCCTTTACTAACGTCAGAACTCCATCTAGTGATGCGATAGACTTACGTCAAGGCAGATCTGATGGGTACGACAAACCTGCTTACGCAGGTTCAAAACTCAGCTCCACACGGCACGGCGGGGTAGTTATTATAGAAAAATAAACAATTGATTAGATAGGTTGTCTCAATAGGCAGCCTATTTGTTGTTAAAAAACCTCAGCTTATTGTGGGGTCATAAGAAACCAGAAGATGATGTTGAAAAAGGTTTACTATAAAACACTTAAGTTTTGGAAAAATATTAAAAGTCCGGAGTGCGGACCCTGCCCTGAGCCCTATGGGCGTTAGGGTCAGTCCGCAGATTTTTGCAATGCAAATTAATTGTGGATTATTTTAATGAGTATTTAGTAGAAATTCTTATGAGCGGGTTAAAACCCTCGCTCCGGTAGTTTGATTTCTTTGCTATTGGTAAATCATTCATTTTTCAAAAGCACAAAAAAAGATCGTCCCAACTGTAAAGTATTACTACTTCAAGTACAGTAAAGTCGTTTCATTTATGGACATTGTGAAAACTTAAAACATACTTGTGTGTGGGTTATAATTTCTGATGAAACAATTGCTTGCCAACTGAGGTATGCTTCAATAATGATATTGAGCCGGATCTTTGAGATGAAACGAATAATTTTTCTTATGATGATCATTCTTTCGTTTTTACTGGGTGGGTGCCAGGCTGAATCCCTCGCTGCTGACAAATTGCCCTGGGTTGGAGACGAAAGCGTTTTGTTTAAAGATGATTTTTCCCACCAAACGGGCGGCTGGCGCACCTATGAAGATTCTATAAGTTTTGCTGGGAATCAATCTGGTGGCTTTCGGTTGTGGTCGAATGTGCCCCAATATCAATTCTGGAGTACCCCCGGCTTGAATTTTTCTGATACCTTGATTTACACAAAGGCGTGGCAGCTGGGCGGTCCGAGTGACAACATGTACGGTGTGCTTTGCCGCTACCAGGATTCAGCCAATTATTATGCATTGGTGATTGGCTCGGATGGCTATTATGGCATCTATAAGATGGCATCCGGTCAGCAAAGTTTGATTGACCAGGCGCATATGGATTTTAGCGAGAAAATTCATCGGGGTGGCGAAGAAAATGAAATTATCGCCATGTGTAAGGGGAATCAATTGGCACTTGTTGTCAATGACACCCCGCTGATCCAGGTTGAGGACACTGATTTCAAGAATGGCGATGTCGGTTTGATTGTTGGTAACTTCGTTGAAGCCGGCGTTGATATTTTATTTGATGATTTTATTGTTATTAAACCCTGATTTCCGTTTATGAAAATATTTTTTGATAGCATTGGTTGTCGATTAAACCAGAGCGAGGTTGAATCCCTGGCGAATATCTTCCGAGCATTAGGTCATCAAATTGTGGGGGATCCGGCAGAGGCTGATCTTGCAATTGTCAACACCTGTGCGGTGACGGTCCAGGCAGCAGCAGATTCACGGAAGAAATTGCGGCGTACTGCGCGTGAAGGTGCATCCAGGGTAGTTGCCACGGGCTGCTGGGCGACGCTTTACCCGGAAAAAGCCCTTGGGCTTGAAGGGGTCACCGATGTTGTTGACAATGATGAAAAAGAGAACCTTGTGTCAAAAATCCTGGGTTTGTCACCAGAAGTGATCAGCAAATTAGACCTTGTTCGGGAGCCGTTACCTGGTGATCGGGGACGTACACGGGCTTTTATCAAGGTGCAGGAAGGCTGCGATAACCACTGCACATACTGCCTGACGAGGATTGCAAGGGGAAGATCTCGCTCCCGCCCGCTTACCGAGATTTCTCGAGATATCAAGGCTGCTGTTGACGGCGGGGCGAAGGAAATTGTCTTAACCGGCGTCCAGCTGGGAGGATGGGGTGGTGATTTGCTCGGTGTAAAAAGCATAGCGGATTTGCTTGAGGGAGTGTTGACCCTGAACGGGTATGCCAGGCTGCGTTTGTCATCCATCGAGCCATGGGATTTTGACCCGAAATTGCTGTCTTTTTGGTCGGATGAGCGCCTGTGCCGTCACCTGCACATTCCACTGCAGGCAGGAAAGGATGCAATATTAAAAGCGATGGGCAGGCCGATAGGTACGGGTGAATACCGCCAGCTAATCGATGCGATCCGCAATTCTGTGCCTGATATTGCCTTCACGACCGATGTGATTGCAGGTTTCCCCGGTGAAACTGATCAGGACTTTGCGCAAACAGCAGAATTCATACAATCGATCGGCTTTGCAGGCGGGCATGTGTTCACCTATTCGCCTCGACCGGGCACCGCTGCGTTCAAAATGAAAGATCATATCCCCATGCAAACTGCAAAGGCACGAAATGCTGCTTTGCGCACGATCTTTGCCGACGCAGGACGGGAATACCGGGGGCAGTTCATCGGAACAAACATGAAGGTCTTATGGGAATCCAGCCGGCCAAATCAGGATGGAGGCTGGGACCTCACTGGATTGACGGGCAATTACATCCGTGTTTACACTGAAGCAGGGGATGACCTGTGGAACAGGATCACACCGGTTGTTTTGGATAGAGATCACCCGGCCCGAAGTGCATTAATAGGAAGCCTTACCAGCCTTAGTGAGTAATTGAGCTGGAATTTGCATTATCGCTCACTTTGGAGTCTGCTTTTTTGCGAGTAGCTTGACCTTTTGGCTTGATCTGTTAAAATCAACATGCTCATTGACAGCGGCCTTGCTTTGTTTGACCATGATATGGGCTTACGGTATAATTGGTGGCTGTCCTTAATGCGCGAGTATTAGGAAAGAAAGAAAAACATTAAAGAAAGGACTCATTGAAAAATGCCAAAGCGAACATATCAGCCCAAGCGAAAACGACGCGTTCGAGTTCACGGTTTCCGTGCGCGAATGAAGAGCAAGGGCGGTCAAAATGTATTGAAACGACGCCGAGCAAAGGGTCGACATCAACTGGCCAAAACGGCGAATAACCACGTGAAAAAGGTCCGCTGGTAGAATACCAGGACATATGAAATTCAACGAAGTTAGTTGTCCCGCTGAACAGGAAGTTGATTGAAGCGAAGTTCACGATTAACCCGCAGTGAAGATATCAAACGTGTGCGGCAAGATGGTCTATCCAGTGCACACAAAGCGATTGTTGTAGGTTTTTTATCGAATAATTTAGAAAAAAATCGAATAGCAGTCATTGCTGGACGGTCCGTTGGGGGAGCTGTCCAGCGTAATTTAGCTAAAAGAAGGATTAGGTCTGCCTTCCAGGGTTTTCAAGATAATTTGCACAATGGCTTTGATGTTGTCATTATCGCCAGAAAACCCATTTTAGAAATTGAATATCAATCATTGGTGGATGCGCTTCAATCACTTCTTGACAGGGCGGGCTTGATGAAAGACAAAGTGAATTGACAGTGAATTGCGATTCTTGTCATCAACCGAATAGTGAACCAGAATTAAGGGATCTACCGATCCGTTTAAATACGTTCCCTCGTTGGATTTTACTTGCTCTGATACGACTGTACCAGTTGATCATTTCACCCCTACTGCCCGCAGATACCTGCCGGTTCTATCCAAGCTGCTCCCATTATGGGTATCAGGCAATTTATAAATATGGCGCTCTTAAAGGCGGTTGGATGGCAGTAAAGCGGGTCTTTCGGTGTAATCCTTTCAATCCGGGCGGTTTTGATCCTTTACCCTGATTTAACCTGAGAAGAGAAAAAATGAAGAAATCCCATTTAATAATGCTTACCCTCCTTTTAGGAATGATGTTTATCCTGAGTGCATGTGCCCCTGGCCCAAGAGTGACTGGAAGCCCGGGTGTTGCCCTTTCTGATGAACATGTTTTTGTAGCATATCGTAACTTCGTTTATCGCTTGAACGCCGAATCCGGCGCTGTGGATTGGCATTTCCCGGAAGAAGCAAACAACCAGGTGATGTTTTATTCCCAGCCGCTTGTCACCGAAAACTTCGTTTATGTGGGTGATCTGGCGAATAATTTCCATAAAATTGACATTGAGTCAGGGAATGCCGAATGGACTTTCTCGGAAGCTAAAGGATATTTTGTCGGTCAGGCTGCAGAAGGTGATGGCGTTGTTTATGCCCCCTCCGATGATGGTAATCTCTATGCAATTGATGAAAACGGCAATTTAGCATGGTCATTTAAAACAGGTCATTACCTTTGGTCTCAACCTGTGGTTGCTGATGTTGCCATCTACTTAGGATCAATGGATCACAATGTTTATGCCCTTTCAAAAGATGGCTCAGAGATTTGGTCTTTAGAACTTGAAGGGGCAGTTGTCGGTTCCCCGGTGTTAAATGAGGATGGAAGCGCCTTATTTGCTGGCTCAATCGGGAATGACATGGTCGCCATTGATACAAACAGCGGTGAACAGCTCTGGTCTTTTGAATCAGAGGACAGCATTTGGGGCAGCCCAGCCATTGCCAATGATCTTTTATACTTTGCTGACGCTGGTGGCAATTTATATGCATTGGATCCAGCAAGCGGTGCACTTTCCTTCAAATCAGAGTTTGAAGGTGCTGCTGTTGGCGGCGTTGCAGTTTTAGAAGACGGGATTGTGCTCGCCACAGAACAAGGTGGTCTGAGAGCCTTCAACTTTGAGGGTGGTTCATTATGGGAAGATAGCCTGGCAGGTGAAATTTTCCAGGCACCTGTTGTGAATGACAAATACATTGTTGTGGGAACGATCAATGGTGAAAACCTTGTTTATGCGTTCAATTTGGCTGGTGTTCAGCGCTGGTCAACAACCCCTGAGAATTAAAGGAAACTGATATGTGGACTACGATCGTCATCCAACCTTTTGTAAACGTACTCTTATTGATCAATTCGCTGGTGCATAATTTTGGCGTTTCAATCATTCTTTTCACGATTCTCATCCGTTTGTTGACGCATCCCCTGACGGTTCAGCAGTTTAAAGCAACGAAGTCGATGCAGAAATTGCAAGAGGACCCCCGTTACAAAAAGATGCAGGAAAAATATAAAAACGACAAGGAACGCCTTGCCCAGGAGCAGATGAAGCTCTATAAAGAGCACGGCGTCAATCCTATGGGTTCTTGCTTACCAACCTTAATTCAATTTCCTTTGATCATAGGTCTTTATCAAAGTGTGATCAGGGCGATGGCTGCTTCTCCTTACGAACTATTTCGTTTGGAACGCATTGTTTACCCCTGGTTGAACAATGCTGCCAAGCTGTTACCCCTTGAAAACCAATTCCTTTGGATGGATTTGGGACAACCTGAGCGAATTAATGTCTTTGGGGTGGCTATACCCTTGTTAGCAATCCTGGTAGTCATCACAACTTATTTGCAGTCCAAGTTGATTCAGCCGCCTTCAGACGGTGGAAATGACCAGGCTGCAATGATGACCAAATCGATGAGCATTTATATGCCCTTATTGATGGGTTATATGTCCTATTCGCTGGCATCGGGTTTAGCACTTTATTTCCTGGCGAGCAATATCTTCGGTATCGTCCAATATTCATTGTTGGGTCGCTCGAACTGGTCTAATATTTTGCCGTTCTTGAAAAAGAAAGACGAACAGGAAAGCGCACCTGATAAACAAAAGCCAGTTATTGTTGAGGCTGAAGCGGAGGATATTACTGAAGAAGTAGACTTTGATGATAATTCCAATGATTCAACCAGCGATAAGATGCGAATGCCTAAACGGAAGCGTCCGAAACGCAAAAAGAATTAATCAAATTTTTTCATTATTAACCGGTAATTTATAGCGAGGGATTTATGTCAGAAGAAAGAACAAAGCTTGAGATCATCGCCCCCTCAGTTGAAGAGGCGGTGGAAAAGGGTTTGCGCGACCTGGGTTTAACGGAAGATGATGTTGATATTGAGGTCTTAGATGAAGGCAAGAAAGGTTTGCTGGGCTTGGGCTCACGCCAGGCACGGATTGCCTTAAAGATCAAAGGCGCTTCTAAAAAGAAGGACAAAGCTGAAAAGAATCAAGAATTGGTGAAAACACGTGAAGTGCTTCCCGAAGAGGTCGATGAAAGCAAGAAAATGGGTGCTGAACCTGAAGAGGTCAGTATTGCGCGTGAAACCATCAATATCATCCTCGAAAAGATGCGCGTCACTGCCGACGTTTCCGTCCGTTTGGGTGAAAGCGATGACAACCGGGTTCAACCGGTATTGATTGACATTGAAGGAAAAGACCTCAGCTTTTTGATTGGGCGTAAAGCTGAGACCATAAATGCGCTGCAATTTGTCACCAGCCTGATCGTCGGCCGTGAATTGGGACGCTGGGTACCCTTACAGATTGATGTTCAGCACTATCGGCAGCGTCGTGAAGATGAATTAAGGAAACTTGCACGTAGGATTGCGGATCAGGTGGTCAGCACCGGTCGTAAGCAGGCTCTTGAGCCTATGCCGCCAAATGAACGGCGTATTGTGCATATTGAATTGCGAGACAATCCTGATGTTGAAACAGAAAGTGTCGGGGAAGATCCGAAACGTAAGGTGACCGTCAGACTCAAGTAATTATTTTAATAAAGCATGGAAATTAAGCCGTAAGGATATGGGTGATTGTATTTGCCTTATAACCTTACGGTTTTTTCTTTTACGGTAGAATTAATTTTGGAGGTGTGCTATGCGAGCAGTTGATATCATCATTAAAAAGAGAGACGGGAAAGTCTTAACCGAACAAGAAATTAATTATTTTATTGAAAATTACACGAACGATGAAATTCCAGATTATCAGGCATCAGCCTGGGCAATGGCTGTGTTGCTGAATGGTATGACGGCAGAAGAGACAACCTACTTGACCCTGGCGATGGCAAACAGCGGCGAAAGATTGGATTTGAGCGGTGTTGTGGATATCGCAGTAGATAAACATTCGTCCGGTGGTGTCGGTGATAAGACCTCAATTGCCGTTGTCCCAATGGTTCGTGCTTGTGGTTTGCCTGTTGGCAAGATGTCCGGGCGAGGATTGGGTTTCAGCGGGGGCACTCTTGATAAATTGGAAGCCATCCCTGGATTCCGAACGGATCTAACGAAAGACGAGTTTTTATCCCAATTGGGCAGCCTCGGCATGGTGTTGACAGGCCAGAGCATGGACTTAGCACCTGCTGACGGCAAACTATATGCGTTACGGGATGTGACCGGCACGGTACAGTCGATACCCTTGATAGCATCATCCATTATGAGTAAGAAAATCGCTGCTGGTGCACAGGCAATTGTTCTGGATGTGAAAGTTGGCAACGGCGCGTTTATGGAGAACCTTGGCCAGGCTCGAGAGTTGGCTAATCTCATGGTGTCGATTGGGGAGTTGAGCGGGCGCGATGTTGCCGCCTTGCTTTCCGATATGAACCAACCATTGGGGGTTGCTGTCGGTAATGCTCTTGAGGTAAAAGAGGCGATCCAAACCTTAAAGGGAGAAGGACCCAAAGATTTCACGGAACACTGCCTGGAAATTGCCAGCCAGATGCTGGTCTTGGGAAAACGAGCCGAAACAAAGTCTCAAGCAAGAAAAATGGCAGAAGACTCGATTTCTTCAGGCAGCGGATTTGAGTATCTCAAAAAACTTGTACAGGCACAGGAGGGTGATGTGCGTGTAATTGATCATCCCGAGCTGCTGCCAGAAGCACCTGTAAAGACGGTGATTGAAGCGCAGGAAAGTGGTTATATCTCCGAAGTCCATGCCCGAACCGTTGGCGAGACCGCTGTTGTTTTGGGTGCAGGTCGCATGAAGAAGGGTGATTCTGTCGATCCTGCAGTTGGCATTTCAGTGATGGTAAAGGTCGGCGATGCTGTTGAGATTGGGCAGCCATTATTTGTGATTCACGCTCGCAGCGATGTTGCCGTGGGTGAAGCGAAACAGCAACTGAAGAATGCAGTAAAAATTGGAAAAGAAGAGGTTGCGCCATTGCCTTTGTTTTACGGGCTTGTCGATTGATGTTAATCCTTTCAGGTATTTTTATTAACACTTTGTAAAACTATTTTCGTTCATTTGATACTTTGTTTGTCTTAATGGTAGGATCTTTCTGTCCACTTTACAGGAAAGAGAGGCAAATATGTTAAAGAAACGATTTTATCAAGGTGGCAATAATTGTCGGGTTTGGTTTTATCTCCCTTCAGAAGTAAAGGCTGATTCAGTTCACCTGGTTGGTGACTTTAATGATTGGGATGAGAATGCACATCCAATGAAGGTGAAAAAGGACGGTACATACTATATAGCGCTGACCCTTGAAACCGGACGCGATTATCAATTTCGCTATTTATTAGATAAGCAAAGATGGGAAAATGATTGGGAAGCAGATGCTTACGTAAAGAACGAAACCGGTACAGAAAATTCTGTTATCCAGCTATCTTAGCAATCATTCGTGACGATTAAAACCCCTGGCGAGTTCAGGGGTTTTTTTGTTAATTAAATAGGTTTGTAAAATTTGGCAATTTGAATCTTGGGCAAAATATTCATAAATAATTTCCAACTAAAATCTAAAATTAGAGGTTTAGGCGCAGTCACAGAAAGCTATCGAGTACAATAAATAAAAAGAAATAAAAAGGAGTGATGATGAAAAAAGCACAATTTGGGGTTGTTGGTTTGGGCGTTATGGGGCGCAACCTGGCTCTAAATGTTGAAAGTCGCGGTTACACCGTTGCTGTTTATAACCGCACAGAATCGAAAACGAAGGAATTATTAGATGGTGAAGGGAAAGGAAAGTCTGTTCTTGGTGCTTATTCTTATGAAACTTTTGTCGAACTTCTTGAGCGGCCGCGCAGAATCTTATTAATGGTGAAAGCCGGACCGGCTGTCGATGCAGTTATTGAGGATTTAAAGCCATTTCTTGATGAAGGCGATATTCTGATTGACGGCGGCAATTCATTCTTTGAAGATACGGAAAGACGCACCAGGGCTTTGAATAAAAACGGCTTCTTGTATCTTGGCGCAGGGGTTTCAGGCGGTGAAGAAGGTGCATTGAAGGGGCCCAGCATCATGCCCGGCGGAGATCGGCAAGCCTGGGAGTCGGTTAAGGAGATTTTGATTGCATCAGCGGCTAAAGCCAGTGATGGAGAGGCTTGTGTGGATTATATGGGTCCAGGCGGTGCGGGACACTATGTTAAGATGGTGCACAATGGCATAGAATACGGCGATATGCAGTTGATTGCTGAGATTTATGATCTGCTGCACCGTGGTTTGGGATTAACCCACCAGGAACTTGGTGAATTATTTGATGAATGGAACCAGGATTTCTTGTCTTCTTATTTGATTGAAATTACAGCAGATATCTTGAAGACGGACGACCCTGAAACAGGAAAGCCCATTTTGGATATTATTGTTGATGAGGCAAAGCAAAAAGGGACCGGGCGGTGGACAAGCCAGAATGCCCTGGATTTAGGCATGCCCACGCACACAATCAACGCCGCAGTTGTCAGCCGGATCATTTCAGGGATGAAGGAGCAGCGGGTGGAAGCCAGCCAGTGGCTCAAGGGACCATTGCCCACATTCAAGGCGGATAAGAGAGGTCAATTTATCGAAGCAGCGAAACATGCTTTGTTTGCTAGCAAGATCATATCTTATGCACAGGGTTTTGGGCTGCTTAAGGCTGCTTCAGATGAATATCAATACAATCTCAACTTGAAGTCTGTTGCCAAAATCTGGCGTGCCGGCTGCATCATCCGGGCAGAACTGCTGGATGATATTATGGCTGCCTACGACCGGGATCCGGGTTTAACAAATCTCTTGTTCGATGATTATTTCCGCGAGCAAGTTGTCAGGCGGCAGGGAGCAATGCGGTATGTGATTACTACGGCTGTTGGTATGGGCATCCCGGTGTATGCCCTCAGTGCTGCATTGGGCTATTTTGATTCTTTCAGAACAGCCAGGCTTCCTGCTAACCTGACCCAGGCGCAGCGAGACTACTTTGGTGCACATACCTACCGTCGTTTGGATAAAGAGGGCTCTTTCCACACTGAGTGGGAAGCTTAATTGAGAAATAGAAAGACAAAAAAATCCCGAGAATTGCAATTTTTCTCGGGATTTTAGATTTAATAAGACTTGCTGCTTTTTTCGTTTAGATGTAAAAATCAACCGCCTTGTTTTCAGCATATTCCAGTGCAGATCGGATTATTTCGTTATAACTGGGATGTGCGTGGACAATTTTTGTTACCTCGTCGATATCTGTTTCCAGGGCGATCATGTTGGCTAATTCTTGCTGGATTTCGGATACCATAAAGCCAATTGCCTGGGCTGCGATGACCTTGTTGTCGCGAAGCCATAATTTAACAAAGCCTTCGGTGTGGTCTTCGATGTTTGCGCGCAAATTAATTGAAAAAGGAACTTTGACGACTTTCACATTCGTCAGGTCTTGCGGCACCTGCCCAATGCTGAAGATTTCGGGAAGGCTGTAAACGATGGCAGGGATGACGTTATAATCCATCAGTCGGGGTTCAGCACCCTCATCTCGCATAATATTTTCTCCGCAGATCACGCCTTGCTGGATGCCGCAGTGCGCGAGGATGGATTTTCCTGTTGCATCGCCAACTGCCCAAACACCTTTGACAGATGTTTGCAGGGTGTCGTCGACCTGGATACCTTTACGAGTATATTCAATTCCCAATCGATCATAGAGCTCTTCCTGGAGAACAGCGCTCCTGCCGATAGCGATCAGGTTCATTTCAGAATGAATTTCAACGGTTTCACCGGTGTCCTGGTTGATGGCTTTCAGAACCCCATTTTGGAGCTCTGTGACTTTATGGTTGGTAAGAATTCTGACGCCTTTTTCTTCCATAATCCGGGTGATTTCATATGAAATATCCTCATCCATCATTGCCAGCACCCTTGGTAGCAGTTCCAAGATCGTGACCTGGCTGCCCAGATTTGAAAAGATGGTTGCGAATTCCAGGCCAATCACCCCACCGCCGACGATCGTCAATTTTTCAGGCAGTTCGTTGATGGTGATCAAGCGGTGGCTGCTGACGATTGTTGGGTCATCTTGGTCAATAAATCCAGGAATTAAGGGTTTGGAACCCGTAGCAAGGACGATATTTTCGGTTTCAATGCTCTCCTCTTCGCCTGAGTAAATCATCTGGTAGGTTTCGTCATCGAGCTTGCCGTAGCGGATTTTAACCTTATCAGGGGCTTCAACGAATGCCTCACCCTGGTAAATGTCGATATTGTGATGATTTAAGAGATCGGTGATAAATTCCCGGGTATTGAGGACGACAGCATTGCGCCGCTCAGCGACGAGGGGGAAGTCAATCGAAAAATCCTGAACCTTGATCCCGTAATGGGCACTGTTTTCAACCTCTCGTGCGACTTTTGCGGATTCTATCATGGCTTTGCTGGGTGTACATCCCCAGTTGGTGCATATCCCGCCGATATAATCCCGTTCGACAATGGCAACTCTCCCGCCCATCTCGGCAATCCGAACTGCGCAGCTGTGCCCTGCTGGGCCAGCGCCAATAATGACAGCTTTATACTTCTTCATTTGTACGTCCTTTTTTTGTCTTTCATATTTGCTTATTTAGATAATATAACTCATATTATAACACTTATTAAAGAAAATTCAATAACAAGAACGTAAAATCTTCATCTGGGAAGAGAACTGGTAAAGAAATTTAACTTGTATTTCATACGACGTTAATTAATGCTTTTTTCTCTGTTAATCGCCCTTTGTTATGATGGGTATTGTCAATAGATTTTTTTATTCCTCAAAAAGGAGAAAAAATGCGTCGTAAAAGTTTTATTTTTGTTATCCTGATTTTGGTGGTAGGTATTTTGACCGCTGGTTGTCAGCCGGATCTCAGTTTAGATCTTGAGCAGTCTGAACCATCCGATGCGGGCGAACAGGATGAAATTTCTGCAGATGGTCTTTCAGGACAGATCCAGATTGCTGGTTCAACCACTGTCCAACCATTGTCAGAGGTGCTGGCAGAAGCATTTATGGCTGACAATCCCGGGGTGATGATTGAGGTGCAGGGTGGCGGCTCGAGTGTTGGGATTACTTCAGCAGGCGAAGGCACTGTTGCGATTGGTAATGCCTCCCGAAATGTAAAGGAATCAGAGTTTGAAGAATTTCCAGAGCTGCAGGTTTACACCATTGCCTATGACGGTATTGCAGTTGTAACCAATCCGGATCTCGAATTGCCTTCACTCTCATTATCGCAGGTTAAAGCGATCTTTGCAGGTGAAATTACTAATTACACAGAAGTTGGCGGCGCAGATGCAGAGATCATTGTTGTTTCCAGGGAAGAAGGTTCTGGGACCCGGGCAGCCTTTGAGGAATTGGTGATGGAATCGGGGGAAGAAGCTGGTGAGATTTCAGAAGACGCCTTATTGCAGCAGTCGAATGGACAAATTCGCACAACTGTGTCAACAACGCCCAATGCGATAGGCTACATTTCTTTTGGCTTCCTGGATGAAAGCGTGAATATCGTCAGCATTGATGGTTTCGAGCCCTCTGTTGCCAATGTGAAAAATGGATCTTATCCGGTTTTCCGACCGCTCAACATGCTGACCAACGGTGACCCCGACCCACTTGCAAAAGCTTTTCTTGATTTTATTCTTAGCGCAGAAGGACAGGCAATTGTCGCTGAGGAATATATCACAGTTGTTGAATAAAGTATCCCCAAAAGACTTGATTTGATGCTAAAATGTTGAAGGCGTACTGAATTGATCAAAGGTGCGCCTTTAACACAGAAAATAATGGCACATGACAAATAGATTTTTACTGAAAAACAAAAAACCAATTTATGTTGATATTTTCACAAAATTACTCTCAACGATCATCGGCATTGGTGGTGTTGCTGCTTTTCTAACCGCCGTTTTCTTAATTTTTTTCCCGGACAGACTGCAATCGATTGGTTTTTCTTTACAGGGGATAAATACGATTTATTATGGCGCGAGCGTAATCCTGATTGCTGTCTTCTTAGGATTAATTGCAAGAGGTCTTTGGCACTATAAAAATTGGTCGAAAACGCTTGTATTGGTTGCTCTGATTATTTTTGTCCTTTACTCTTTCATAAATATAATTTTTGCTATTTTTTCCAGCATTTTTGCTGGTGAAATGATTGTTCCAATTGCCTCCATCTTGAAGGTCGTTGGCCAAGCTTTGCTGTACTTTGCAGCCTACGCAATAATCCCAGCCGGTTTGATTTATATGCTGTTAAAGATCGACCAGTACTTTGAAGAAAGCCCACGCCAACGGGATTTTATTGATAAAACCATTCGCTATATTTTGCTGGGTACAGCATTAAGCTGCATTATTATTGTCTTTCTGATATTTATATTTACGATGACTGAATCATGGCAGGCGGTTGAAGAGATTGGCCTGGATACCATGTTGCTGGGGACGATCTGGCGCCCGGGTTCGATCATTGGCACGTCGGAAGCACAATTTGGCTTGTTACCGATGATCCTTGGTTCAATTCTTTCAACTTTTGGCGCGATTGTCATTGGTGTGCCCCTATCCGTGGGCACTGCGGTTTTACTGGCTGAAGTTGCGCCGCGTGTTGTACGGGAGACTGTACGGCCTGCAATTGAATTGCTGGCAGGTATCCCTTCGGTCGTCTACGGCTTATTCGGCATGGTTGTGCTGGCACCCTTAATTCGAAATATAGATGTGCCCAGGAATACGGGTTTTGGCTTATTGAACGCAAGCATTATTCTGGCTGTGATGATCATCCCTACAATCACCAATATTGCAGAAGATGCCATTCGGGCAGTTCCCCGTGAATTCAAAGAAGGCTCGCTGGCTTTGGGCGGTACGCACTGGCAGACGATTGTGAGAGTCATTTTGCCGGCAGCGCGCTCGGGGATTGCTGCGGCAGTTATTCTCGGCGTAGGTCGAGCACTTGGTGAGACCATGGCGATGATCATGGTGATTGGAAATTCGATTGCAATGCCTGAGCCGCTAACCCAAAACCCCTTGACTTTATTTCTGAACACTGCCCGAACCCTGACGGGAAATATCGCCGTTGAGATAAATTATGCGGCAGGTGCCCACCGGTCTGCATTATTTTTTACAGGAGTACTTCTTTTCATCATGATCATGGTGGTTAACAGCAGCGCTCGCTTCTTCTTGAATTCACGAAGGGGAAAATAAACGTGTCAAATCAGACCGAATCGATCCTTGCGCAGGCTAAAAATAAACGAAATCTGAAACGTCAAAACACTGTACAGGTGTTTGGGTACATATTGGTTTGGCTTTGCGGAATCATTGCAGTGGCTGTCGTCTTCTGGATTATTGGATATGTGCTTTCTCAAGGTTTGGGTGTGATCAATTTAGAATTTCTCACAACCAAGCCCGCTGGGGGTGTTTCTGGTGAAGGCGGTATGTCGACAACCATTGTTACAACCCTGTACCTGGTGATCCTTACGATTGTTATTGCTACACCACTGGGCGTTGGGGCTGCAATCTATTTGGTTGAATATGCGGGTGATGCCTCCCGCGAGAGTAAATTGGTAGCTTTTTTAGTGAAGGCTGCAAGAACAGGCGTTGAGATTTTGGCAGGTGTTCCCTCGATTATCTTCGGCCTTTTTGGTTTCGCGTTATTTGTTTCCTACCTTAAGCTGGGATTTTCTTTGCTTTCTGCTTCTCTGAGTGGTGCTGCCTTGATCCTCCCGACCATTATTCGAACCAGTGAGGAAGCGCTGCATACCGTGCCGCGATCTTATCGTGAAGGCAGCCTGTCCCTGGGGGCGACAAAATGGCATACCGTCTTTAATGTTGTTTTGCCTTCAGCCATTCCTGGGATTGTGACAGGGATTGTTCTGAGTGTTGGCAGGATTATTGCTGAGACAGCAATTTTTTGGGTTACTTTGGGGGGAAGTTATTATTTACCAAAGACGATTATGAACTCTGGAAGATCGATGGCATTACATGTTTATATGCTGGCATCTGAGACGCGTGCTTTTGATAAAGCCATGGGCACCGCTTCCATCCTGATTATCATTATCATCCTATTGAATTTGTCGATTAATATTCTCTCCCGAAGCTTGACCGCACGAATGATTGGAAATGAATAAACCAATGGACATTGACGCTAACTGCGAAAAATTTCAAGTTGAAAACCTGTCGGTTTATTATGATGATTTTCGTGCGCTGAATAATATAACCCTGCCAATAAAATGCAACCAGATCACATCGATTATTGGCCCTTCGGGTTGCGGTAAATCCACATTTTTACGGGCTTTTAACCGTATGAATGATTTAATTCCGCACGTGAGTTCGGAAGGCCGCATTATAAAGGATACACAGGATATTTGTGATATTGATATTGTTGCTTTGCGAAAATCTGTGGGGATGATCTTCCAGCGCCCCAATCCCTTCCCAAAATCAATTTTTGAAAATGTTGCTTTTGGACCCAAGGCACATGGGGTCAAAGCGATGGTAGAACTCGAAGATATCGTTGAAAAGAGTTTAAGATTATCTGCCTTATGGGATGAGGTCAAGGACAGGCTTGATAAATCTGCTTTATCACTTTCCGGCGGGCAGCAGCAGCGCTTGTGCATAGCCCGGGCATTGGCGGTTAACCCGGATGTGCTGTTGATGGATGAACCCGCATCTGCACTTGACCCGATAGCCAGCTTGAAGATTGAAGACCTGATGCAGGACCTCAAATCCCAGGTGACAATCATCATTGTGACCCACAATATGCAGCAAGCCGCCAGGGCATCTGATTTTACAGCTTTTTTCAATATGGATGAGGATCGGGCGGGTTATTTAGTCGAACATGGGGAAACGGCAAGGATATTTACTTTTCCAGGTGAGAAGTTGACAGAAAATTACATCTCCGGCAGGTTTGGGTAAGGTTTTTTATTTAGGATGTCTGCTGAGCAATGATGTTCAGGATGGGTGTTAGCATCCCTTCTTTTTCGCGATCAATGATGTGATCTGCCTTCTCCAGGATGGTCGGATGCGCATAAGATGGCGCAAATGATTTCACTGCGTAATTAAACAATCCAAGATCATTCTGACCGTCACCTGCAGTGTAAACAGGGACGTGTTCCAGGTGTAATGCTTGAAGTATTGGAGGTAATCCCACAGCCTTGTTGATCCCAGGGGGAGTGAATTCAAGGATGTACGGCAGGCTGTAAACGATTTCAGCCTTTAATTCAACCGCACTTTTCTCGATCGCTTTTATCTTGCTTTTATCCTTTTCAACCACGATCATTTTTACGATGGTCTCTGGCAAAGCCTTGTCATCGAGTTCCTGGGGAGACAAAATTTGGATCCTTGGATTCCTGTGGATCTCTGGGAGGCGGTTTAAAAAATAAACCGACGAGGTCCCAAAGAAGCCAAATATTGAGTCTGGATAAGCTTTGACCAGGTTTATCAACGTTTTTAGCGTCTCAGGAGAAAAATTGTGGGATAAGAGCAGTTTTTCCCCCGGCAGATAAGAAGCACCACCATTCATAAAAATACCTGGCAGGGGAAGGCTGGTATTCTCAAAGACTTGATTTTCTACAAGGATCTTTTTTGCGGATACCAGATCTCTCCCTGTTGCCAGGATGGGTAGAACAGACTCAGGAAAATTCTGGATGATCCCAATATCATTGGGATGGATTTTCATATCATGATCGGTCAGGGTGCCATCGATATCCAGGCAAAGGACGGCTTTGATTTTCGACACCATCTTACGCCCAGTACATCTCCCCGGGTTTTTCTGTGATCACCGCTTCTTTTAGAACGCTGATCGCCTTTTGTAAACCCTCATCTGTGGACATCATTGCATCCTCGTGTTCGATGGAGATGACATGGTCGTAACCGACCAGGCGCAGCGCGCTGACAAAATCCTTCCAGAATTTTAGGTCATGGCCGTAGCCAATTGTGCGGAAAGTCCAGGAGCGTTTTGGTATCTGGTCATAGGGTGTGTGATCGTTGCAGCCGTTGATGCGGGTATTCAGCGGGTCAACATAACAATCTTTGCCGTGCACATGATGGATCGCATCGCCAAGTTTTCGGATCGCTGCAATTGGATCAACGCCGTTCCAGAACAGGTGCGATGGATCAAAATTCGCGCCGAGCGCTGGTCCAGTTTCACTGCGCATGCGCAGCATGGTTTCCACATTGTAGATCAGCATCCCTGGGTGAATTTCGATGCCGATCTTCACGCCGTGATCCTCAGCAAAGGCGCTGGTATCTTTCCAATACGGGATGGCGACGTCGTCCCACTGGTATTTGAGGATCTCAAGGAAATGCGGCGGCCAGGGGCAGGTGACCCAGTTGGGCATTTTGTCCCCATTGGTGCCTGCTGGCAGACCGGAGAAGGTATTGACAACGGGTACCTTCATCAATTGTGCCAGTTGTACAGTCTTGCGAAAGGTATCGTCCGCTTTTTGAGCTGTTTCAGGATTGGGATGGATTGGGTTACCGTGGCAGCTAAAAGCGCTGATGATCATCTCTCGGTCGCTGAGTTCTTTTAAATAGGCTTCCCTGGCACTTTTATCATCCAGGAGTTTATCAAGATTGAGGTGCGCGTCACCAGGATAACCGCCTGTGCCAATCTCTACGGCGGATACGCCCAGACCTTTGACTTTATCAAGGACATCCGTGAACTTCATTTGACTGTATAAGACGGTCAATACACCAATTTGCATGTTTTCTCCTTTTTATCCAAATAAATTTGTTTCCTGTCCCTGTACCGGGACCTTGCAGACAAAAACATCTCCGGCATATGGCTGGTTCGACAATGCCTCTTCACTGAGATCCGCCCGAGATGTTGTGATTATTAACATGTCAAGATTTTCGCCGCCAAAGCAGCAGGATGTCACTCGCTGTGCCGGTACTTCGACGTGTACCACTGCTTCACCCTGGGGATTGTACCGCGTAATTCCCCATCCGTTCCACTGTGCGCTCCAAATATAGCCATCGGCATCAACGCACAATCCGTCCGGAACGATCTCCCTTTCATCTTTTGGCAGGACAACGAAGGGCTTTTGATTGGTGATATCCCCTGATGCTAAATCGTAATCAAATTCATAAATGGTGTACTGGTAGGAATCCGTGTAATACATCCGCTTGTGGTCCGGGCTCCAACCAATACCGTTAGAGATGCCGATACCTTTAAGCATGGTATGATGTTCGCCATCCGGATCGAGACGGTAAAGTTTCGCTTTTTGATGTTTGATGTCCATACTTCCTGCCCAAAATCGCCCGGCGGGGTCAACCTTTCCGTCATTTAAGCGGACACCCATTTGACCGATGAGTGGGTTCCAGAGGTAGGTAATTTGGTGATCTTCAAAGGACCATTCCATAAAGCCATGGTCTGACGCCAGGATCAAGCCGCCATTTCTTCGGAAGGCAAAGGCACCAACCTGGATATCTAAAAATGTTTTTTCAAGGATGGTCAGGTCAGTATTTGTACGATACAGGGTCCCGGTGAGAATGTCCGTCCAATACAGCCGTTTTTCGATTGGATGCCATAAGGGCCCCTCGCCAAGGGCATTTAATACCCTGAATAAATGTTCAGCCTGATAGGTTTCCATTGTTTATTCTGCCCCAGCAGGGATCACGCAGATGAAACCCAGGGAGGTATCACCAGTGTTGTTTACCTGGTGGTGATCACCGCCGGTGATAAACACGGAATCCAGTGGCTTCAAATCAAAGCTCATATTTTCAATGTTGACGCGGGCTTTTCCATGAAGGATGACGATGCCGTGCTCGTGGGGATGGGCATGGTTGAAGGTGCTCTCCCCGGTCGGCACCTGGAAAAAACGAATGATGAAGTTTGGCGCGCCGTCCTGCGGTCCGACTAAAACGTTCTTGATCACACCTTTTACATCTTCCGTATTGTAAATTTTGGTCTCAACATTCTCCCAGGAAAAAATATCTTCCGATGGTTTGCCTGTGAAACGGTGAATTTCCGACATCCAAAAGCTCCTGTTTTTAGTGTGAAATGACAGCCTTCATTATAATGCGAGTTCAGGTTTCATGTCAGAAAATGCCCTTTTCAGCTATAATTTTGTTCACCTTGAAATCGATGAATAAAGGGGTTTAATATGATCCATGATGATTTGCCTTTAATTGACCTGCACCGCCATCTTGATGGGAATGTGCGCCTGTCAACCATCCTTGACTTGGGACGGAAACATAACATCGCTCTACCCGCAGACACCCTGGAAGGACTGCGCCCGCACGTCCAGGTAACGGAACCGCAAACGGATATCTTGGCGTATTTCCAGAAATTCAGCATCATGGTGTCAATCTTTGCCGATTATGATGCCTGCCGTCGGGTGGCGTATGAAAATGTGCTGGATGCCTTTGCTGAGGGAATTGATTACATTGAACTGCGCTTCAGCCCCTGGTTCATGGCGGAGCCCCATCATTTGGACCCCGTCGGGGTGGTTGAGGCAGTGGTCGATGGGGTGCATGCGGGTATTGCAGAGGTGGAGGAAACTCAGGTTAACCTGCTGGGGATCATCAGCCGCACCTATGGTATGGATATCGCTCATAAGGAGCTGGATGCTTTGCTGGCGTATAAGGAAAATATTGTCGGCTTGGACCTGGCTGGGGATGAAGCCAATTACCCGCCGGATTTATTCATTCCCCATTATCAAAAAGCTCGGGATGCTGGTTGGGGGATCACTGTGCATGCCGGCGAGTCCGCTGGACCGGAGAGCGTTTGGCATGCCATAAAGGATTTGGGTGCCAGCCGTATTGGGCATGCTGTTAATATTATGGGGGATGAAGCATTGATCGATTTTATGCGGGAGAAAAGCATTGGGATTGAGGCTAACCTGACCAGCAACGTGCATACCAATACGGTGCCGAGTTATGAAGCGCACCCCTTGAAAAAGCAGCTGGATTTGGGTTTGTTAGCGACGATCAACACCGATGACCCGGGAATCAGCCCGGTGACTCTGCGGTATGAATTTGAGGTCGCAGCGAAAATGGCTGGTTTGACAGCAGAGGATACACGCAAAGCCCAGGAGAATGCGGTGAAGGTCGCGTTTTTATCCGAGGAGGACAAGCAGGAGTTGTTGGAGAAGAAAGCAGCTCATTGCTGGTAGTTGGTAGCTTGCAATTTATTTTGCTTGTCATTGCGACCAAAGGGAAGCAGTCTCAAATTTGCTGGATTATGGTTTAGTAGGGTGGGTTGGGTAATAGGCGTTCGATTTTGAGTTATTGAAGGACTATCAGGTTATTGTCCTTTCGTCGTGTTTTTGACCAACCCACCATAAATTTAAGAACACAATCCATCGTAGGTCACGTATGGTTGCGCCATCCCGCTCCGCTGCGCTTCGGGGACAGGTCAACCTGCGTGACAAAAAATCAAACCTCAAAATAAATTCTCCCAACCAAAACAAATCAATCCATCGTAGGACGTGACCTACGTATTAACAAGAGTTCTTGCGGATTAGGTGAGGCTCACCGGTCTTCTGTCCCCCGTCCCCAGTCATTATGAAACGCTTCAATCCACGCAGGAAGGTGCTGGACAAAATTCGCCATAATCTCGCCGCACTGCGCTTCGAAGAAGGCATAATTCCCGTAAGCTTCCGAAGTGTCAACATCCACCACGTCGGAGACCGCTCGCAAGACCAGGCAGGGCAGGCCGTTGCGACGTGCCGCCCAGGCGATAGCCCCCGATTCCCAGTCGGCGGCGAATGCGCCATATTTCTTGATTAGCCCCGGGATATCCCGTGGATCAATATCCCGATCTGCTGAAACCAGCGTCCCGATACGCACCGGCTGCGGTGGGAGATCAGGCAGCCAGGATAGGTCGAAATCAACGGCATAGCGCTCAATTGCCTGGGCAGGGTCCGTCATCTGCTCGAAAATGTCGTAAATCAATGTCCTTTGCGTAAGGATCACCTCACCCTGTGCTATCATGCCTTTGAATCCCCCGCAGGTGCCGATGTTGATCACTCGTTCGGGGTGCCAGCGGTCGATGGCGTACTGCGTTGAACCTGCCGCGGCGACCTTACCCCAGCCGCCGTGCAGAAACCAGGCGTGCTGGTCCCCAATTTTTGCATAGAAACATTCCCCATAGGGCGATTTTTCAATATCGACCCCCGGGTAGTGGGGTAAGAGGGCGCGCCACTCAGCCCCGGCCGAAACCAGGATGCAAATGTCCGCTTTATCAACCAATTTGTTTTAACCTCGCCGCCCTAGGGATGCCATGTAGATGACGAACATCTCCGGCGGGTTGAAGCCCATCAGCCTGTCAGCGGCATCGTCATCATATGCCCCGATGGCACAGATCCCGCAGTTGATCGATTCGGCAGCTAGGTGCAGGTTTTGGCAGACGTGGCCGGCATCCAGGTACAGGTAGCGGTAGCTGCGCTCGGAATAGCGCCAAACGGTGCGGTAGGGCACCGCTGCCCAGATGAAGGTCACCGCGCTCGTCAACACCTGCCGCTGGTTCATGCAGGCTTCCGTCAGGCGGTCGTTGAAGGTTGGGTCCATATCCAGGGCAACCAGCTTGTGCTGGCCGGCAGCAAAGCGGTATAGCCCGGGTGCCAATCCGTCCACACGGTTGACCGAAAGATGGGTCTCAAAGGGGTGCCGGCAGCCCGCCGAGGGCACCGTGCGCCAGACCACATTGCGCTTCTCATCGAATTTTTTCACGCCCTGGGTCAGCCACAGCAAGTAGGAGAGTTCCTCCAGTGAGAGTGCATCTTCGGTGTAGCGTCGGAGGGATCGCCTGATCTCGATCGCCTTGCGAAGGTCGTAGGTCCCGAGGTCAATTTTCTCTGGATTGGGCAGGTCAATCAGCGGTTTGCCTTCTTCCAGCGGCAGCTCATAGGGCGGTTGGGGTTTTCCCTGCCGCTGGTCGGATTCGCTGATATTGAGGTATTTTGTCTGTTCGACGAATTCGTAACCATCTTTCTTCAACATGTTTTGTTATGCCCTTTCCTTATTTGTGTATTTTCTTCCAGTATTTGCGCTTCAAGCCGTCAACGGGTTCTTCAAAGACATCAAAGTCAAAACCCTTTGCGACCAAAAAATCGTGGGCTGGATCTTCACCGACAGTACTGCTGCCCGGGTGAAGCAGGATCATCCCGCCTTCGCGCACCACGCGCGCCATCTCCGAATATTCTGCCTCAAAATCATCCCCGAAGACATGTCCTGCCATGAGGATATCGGCAAAATCATCTGCCAGGGGGATTTGTGTGATTGAGCCATCCAGCGGATAGAGATTCTCCACCCCAAGCCGCTCACGCTTTTCGTATAGATAGCGCCTGAGGTTTGCGACGGGTTCCACTGCGTAGACTGTTCGTGCCAGAGGTGCCACGGTGAATGCCAAACGCCCGGTACCCGAACCGATGTCGAGGACAATCTTGTCTTCAAAGACTGCCATCTCAACCAGGGAGCGGTCGTCCCAGCCCAGGAATGCCAGTTTGTCATACTTAGCCGGGTCGAGGACGTAGATCAGCCAGTCGTGCATGGAATCCAGCACCGCTAATTCCGCTGCCCTGAGTTCTTTAGCAGAGGGTTTGTCCATCCCCAGCGACAGGCATTTTTCGATGTAGCCTGCAATGGGAGGGTAGATCTGCCGCAGGTACCAGGCAACCGCCGGGTGTGCCTTAATCGCGGTACCCATCTTCGGGTCGGGTTCCCGCTCTGCAATGCAACACACATGCAGGGGCTCTAAAAGAAGTAGCGCGTTGAAATCGATCTCGCTAACGTCCAGCCATCCGAGGGATGACATTTGAACCTCCCTAAAATCGAATGGCGGCAGCGATCATCGAGATGATCATTATGATGGCCATAACGGCCAGTAAGACCTGGTAAACACGGTTTGATTTGTTTTTCTTGCTCATAAAATTCCTTACTCCAATTGAACTTTGATTGATTGCGCCATCTCGAGAGTAATGCCCTTGATCTCGGCGATAGCTTCCGGCGCTGCAGCCTTGATCCCATCGATCGAGCCGAATTTCTGTAATAATGCCCGCCGGCGCGCCGGACCAACTCCGGGGATCACATCTAACCGGGATGCCAGGCCCTGGTTGCGCCGCCGCTTGCGATGCGCGGTGATAGCGAAGCGGTGGGCTTCATCCCGGATACGCTGCACGAGGTACAGACCCTGAGAATGTCGATCCAGGTAGATTGATTGTACCTGATCAGGCACAAACAACTCTTCTTCTTGTTTTGCAAGCCCGGCAACAGGGACGCTGTCTAGCAGGTTGAAATCCACCAACACTGCCACCGCCCTGCTCAACTGACCCTTGCCGCCGTCCACCAGCAGCAGATCCGGCAGGATCGAGAATGCCAGGTCGGGTTTCTTGCCGACCTTTTCGCCTTCTTCGTGGGCGGCTTTCCATCGCCGGAAACGCCGCCGAAGTACCTCTTCCATGCTGGCAAAATCATCCTGCCCGAGGACAGTTTTGATGTTGAAGCGCCTGTAGAGCTTCTTGTTGGGGGTGCCCTGCTCGAAGACCACCATCGACCCCACGCTGGCGACGCCCTGGGTGGTGGAGATATCGTAGCACTCGATACGGCTGGGCGGCTCTGGCAGATCGAGGGCTTCTTGCAGCTCCGTCAATGCACCGGTCTGGCGGTTCTTATCGGCTTCCCAACGGGTTTTGAGCGCGTTGAGGGTCTCGACGGCATTTTCTGCTGCCATCTCGACCAGTTCCTTGTTCAGTTCACCATGGGGCACGGTGATCTCAACCTTGTCGCCCGGTTTGCGGCTGTTGAGCCATTGGTTGATGATCAGGGCTTCTTCCAGCTCATTGGGCAGCAGCACCTTCTCAGGAATAAAGGCAGCCTGGGCGTAGAACTGCTTGACGAACTCACTCAACACTTCCTCGTCGGCCTCCTCTTCCGTTCCCTCCAGCACGAAATACTCCCGCCCGATCAGCTTGCCTCCCCGGATGAAGAACACCTGCACGCAAGCTTCACCGTCCTCACGTGCCATGGCGATCACATCGGAGTCGGTCTGATCGGTGCTGACCACCTTCTGCCGTTCGACCACCCTGTCAATTGCCTGGAGCTGATCGCGGATGGCAGCTGCCTTTTCATAGCGCAGTTCGCTGGCGGCTTTTTCCATCTCTTTGGACAGGCGCGCCACCACCGGATCTGTACGCCCCTCAAGGAACTTGCACAGGTCATCGATGATCTGCCGGTAGTCCGCCTGGTTGATGGCGCCGATGCAGGGGGCGGTGCACAGCTTGATGTCGTAATACAGGCAGGCGCGCTTATCCTGCCCGGTAATGTCACGGTTGCAGGTCAGGTAGGGGAAGATCTTGCGTAAGAGATCCAGGGTTTGATGGACTGCCCAGACGCTGGTGTAGGGGCCGAAATAGCGCGAGCCGTCGTCCTTCATCTGGCGGGTGACGGTCACCTTGGGGAAGGGATCCGCCCAGTGGACTTTGATGTAGGGGTAGCGCTTATCGTCCTTAAGGCGCACGTTGAAGCGCGGCTTGTGACGCTTGATCAGGGTCATCTCGAGGATCAGGGCTTCCAGCTCGGAGCTGACCACGATCCATTCGATGTCGACGATCTCACGCACTAAGCGTCGCGTTTTGGTGTCCGATTGGGCAGCGGCGTGGAAATAGGAGCGCACACGGCTGCGTAGATTGACCGCCTTACCGACGTAGATGATTCGCCCGGAGGCGTTCTTCATCAAGTAGCAGCCGGTCTTATCGGGGAGGGTATCCAGGACAGCCTGGAGGTGATCAGAATGTTCCATGACCGTTATTTTAGCACATTGAGGAAGGGAAAGGAGCTTGTAGCTTGTGGTTGGTAGCTTGTAGTTCAAAACTAAAAATTGAAGGATTGAAGCTTGTAATTGATAAGCAAAAAATCCCCTTCCCTTCAGGGAGGGGGCAGGGGGTAGGTCCTAATTAAGTCCTATTGCAGGCTGAATTGAGGTGGAATTTTCGAGATTTCTGAGACATGAAAAAATAATCGTCAAATTATTTTCTGATTGAAGAAGGTGCAGGAAAAAGTGGACACCAGCATCCACAGGAAAATCTTAACCTCCTCGCCCTCTCTGAGGAAGAGGATTGAGGTGAGGGTGGAAAACATAATAAGCCCACCATTCCATCCGAAGTCACCCTGCATAGTATTGATTATTGAAGGCTTATAGCCTGGATACGAGCACTTACATATTCATTATCGCTTCATACTCGCGATCCAAAGAACCAACTGGCAGCAGGTCTAATAAATCACGAAAATAATCCTCAAAAGGCTGCTCAATCGACTTGGGATGCTTGCTAAACGCGTCAAACAAAACGACGGAAAGCATATGCGATCCCTCATCGTGTTTTTCAAAGTATCCCAATGGATCATCCTCCAGACCGATTTTGTGACAGATTGAGATCGCCATTGCCTCGACCACGTTTTCTTCGATGAAACCCGTCATCGTTGCATAGCCATATTTCGGATCCTTGGTCTTGAAAGCATGCTGAAGCAGTGGATCCTCCCCCAGTTTTTGCAGTTCTGCTTCCAGGTGCTTGATATCATAGGGTGGATGGAAAATCTCATGGACTGCAATACCTAATGTGGATTCTAATGAGAACGTAATGTCCGAGATGTATTTCGGTCCACAAATTTTTATGCCGTGGGGTGCGGCGAAAGCGCATAGATAGACCGTGATGTTCTCCGGTGCCTGTCCCTTGCCCAGCATTGCTTCGATTTCCTTGTCCAATTGAAACGTCTGTGCAAAGGTTCGTAATTGGCGTTGAACCTTTTTTATTTTAGGCAGTTTTTCTCTCTGCCAATAGCTTTTAAATCCATTTTCTTGCAGTTCGTGGATGACTGGTATCAACATATCAAAAATGGGGGCTCTTTCAGACCACAATGCCTGATCATAATATGGGTATTGTTTCAGGTAATATTCTAACTGAACTGGATCCTCAAACATTCGAATGATGTTGCGTTTCTCAAAATTCGGCACAGCCGAGATAACCAGGCTAAATAAGGGTCCGAGCATAGCACTGCCGTTTATTTGGACTGCTTCTTTAATCCGGCTTTTAGAATCAATGCTGAGGGATTCGCCAAAAAGCTCGTACATCCCAGGGTGACGATCACAATAAAATTTTTCTCCTGTGAGGATGTTGAAGAAGTTCAGCAGGTCAAGATTGTATGAGCGACGCACATAGAAATTCATTGGTAGACTCCACTTTCAATTAATTATTTGACAATTTTACTATAAGGAGGAGGTCTGGATATTTGTTTTATTTATAAATTGAACCCTCACGCTTTATGATCAATCAATGTCCCCGTTTTTAACTTTGCGGCGGATTTTTTCAAGTACCTCATTGATATACAGCACCGTTTCATCATCAAAATCGTAACCCCTGGGACCATACCCACCTGTCCAGTAATTTTTCCGTGCTTCATAAAATAAGCAGATCCTCAGATCCGTCAACGTATCATCTTTATGTGCTTCGCCAATCTCAACACATTTTTCACGTGAGCCGGCAGCTTCGTAGCCGTTGAAGGTCAGGGCAAAATCAATTAATTCTTTATGGTTTGAGGCATCTGTGGGGATATCCTGGACGCGCAGGTCTTTGTTGGATACAGATTTCATTTTATTTATTTCGGCTTTTGGATATTTGGTTTTTGAATTCAATTGATTTATCAATTAATAAATCTGATACCTAATAGTTTCTGAAGTTCGCCTCAAATAATTTTTATAATTGTTTTTCGCTCTGGAATGATGAGGGTTTGATTTGTTGAACGTCTGAGTCTGATGTTAGTTCATTTAGCGGCATGGTTTCCTCTTTCTTGTGGATATTTTATTGTAACACTAGAAATATTCCACCAGAAAAAATCTCTGCCCATTTTCCTAGAAATGACATTTTTTACCATTAGATTTCTTTTAAGATTGAGTTTCTTTTTTATTCTGATGCGGTATCATAATATTGGATTAGAATTGTCCGAATTACAAATTTCACCATTTAATCGAGGTGTCTTTATGAAACCCATCAACCGCAGGGAATTTCTCCGCACGCTGGGCTATGGCGCAGCGTCCTTCGCAGGAGCGCATCTGCTGAGCGCGTGCAATACCTTTTTACCTCAGACATCCCCAAGGCCTTTCGAGGGTGAGCCCGACGTGGAAATCCGCCTGACCGCCAAACCCGGGCAGGTGCCGATCTTCCCTGGCGCTCCCACAAATGTCTGGCGTTATGAGGCTGTGGTGCAGATGGGTCCTGCCGAGAGCATCCAAACCATTCCGGGTTCTTACCTGGGGCCGATCTTCAACCTGAAGACCGGCACCAATCTGCGCGTGCATTTTGCCAACGAGCTCCCGGAGGAGTCAGTGGTGCACTGGCACGGACTGCACGTCCCGGACCATGCCGATGGGCACCCGCGCCTGGCGATACCTGGCAGCGAGACCTATACCTACAACTTCACGGTGATGGACCGCGCCGGCACTTACTGGTACCATCCGCACCCCCATGGAATCACGGGGCCGCAGGTGCACCGAGGATTGGCAGGCTTGTTCCTGATCCACGACGACCAGGAGAGGGCATTGGGTTTGCCTGATGGGGACAGGGACCTGCCGATGGTGATCCAGGACCGAGTGTTTGACGCAGAAAACCAGCTGGTCTATGATCCATCGGTGATGGGCATGTACGGCGACCGGATTTTGGTGAACGGCACCCCGGATTATGAACTGGATGTGGATCGTGGGGCTTACCGCCTGCGCTTGCTGAACGGCTCGAACGCACGCATCTACAAACTTGCCTGGGAGGACGGCACGCCGCTGCAGGTGATCGGTACGGAGGGGGGCTTGCTGGAAGCGCCGATTGAGAAGAAGGTCATCACTTTGGCGCCGGCGCAGCGGCTGGAGCTGTGGGTCGATTTTGGACGCTGGAATGCGGGCGAAACGGTCAGCATGGTCAACCTGCCTTCATCGGCGGTGGGTGGGGACGAGGGCTTCCCGATCTTCACCGCAAAGGTGCGAGAGTCTGAGCGGGAGGATGCCCGTCTGCTGGAGGTTTTCCCGCGTCATGATGCCCTGGAGCTCGGCGATGCGGTCAATGCGAATGAACCGCGCGTCTTTGTGCTGGGGATGGGCATGGGCATGCGCTGGATGATCAATGGGCGCACCTTTGAGATGACCGATGTCGCGCGGGATGAACGCGTCCGGCTGGGGGATGCAGAGGTCTGGGAATTTGTCAATCAGGGCATGGGCGGCGGGATGATGGGTGGCATGAACCAGGCGCACCCGATGCATATCCACGGATTGCAGTTCAAGGTCCTGGGTCGGCAGGTGGATCCGCGCGGTGCGCAAGTTTATGACAGCCTGAAGGATGGCTTTGTCGATGCTGGCTGGCACGACACGGTGCTGGTGACTCCCGGTGAACGTGTGCGTCTTTTGATGCGCTTCACTGATTTTGAGGGTTTATATATGTATCACTGCCATAACCTTGAGCACGAGGATATGGGGATGATGAGGAATTATAGAGTAGCTTAAAGCTAAAAGCTAAAAGATGCTGGTAGTTTGTGGCTGGTAGTTGGTAGCTGATAGCAGATAATTTTGAATCCGTCATTGCGACGAACTGAGCGCCTTCAAGGCGCATCAGCGAAGTGCCAAGCGGCAGGAGCCGATGGCTTCAAAACGAAGCAATCTCATGTTTATTTTTGAACTGAAGTAGATTTTTTACACAGTACGTAGAACGAGGACAGAGAATTTTTCCCTAGTCTTCGGTCTTCTGTTCCCGGTCATCATGTCGGATAATGCAAGATTACTTCGCTCTGCTTGTAATGATTACATTTCCAGCCTATTATCTACTCACCACCCACCATTCACCACTCACAAACAACCGCTCTCAAGAAGGTATAATAGGTGGGATATGAAATTCACTAGACTCATTAAACAACCATGAAACGCTGTCCACAATGTAATAAACTCACGGATAACGGCGCGAAATACTGCCAGCGCTGCGGTACTGAATTTGAATACGATCGGTGGCGGATGTTTTTTTCCGAGACCAGGATCTTCCTCATAATTCTGATCCTCTCTCTATTGGGTTTGGCAATCTATAATGCCATCCCCTTGCTTCCCCCTGACCCGGCAGAATGCTCGCAGACCAGCCTGAACCGCTTTGAAAGAATCGTAAATGATTACTACAAGGAAACCCGGAATATCCTGCGGAGTGAAATTTTATTTTCAAGGGAATTGAGCATGCTCCGGGCTTATAAGAACGAAGCGGAATCGATCCCTGTTCACCCCTGCCTTGAACCTGCAAAAGTAGACCTGGTTGAGTACCTGGATGACGTATATTTTATTGGTTTGTTTTCCTCATGGGGTGCTTACCAGGCTGCGGCGGAACGGACGGAGCGAGCGGGGTATTACTGGGACTCTCTCAACGCAAACCTCGATGAACTGGAAGCCTGCCTGCCGAATTGCCCCTAATTTTTATACCCATTCCAATTCTGCCAGGAAATGTCTCAGAAGTTCCGGCTGCCAGGTGATCTTCAATCCCCGTATCGAATCGGTATTCTTCATCAATTCTTTGGCGACCTTGCCGACGTAATCCAGGTGGCTGCGTGTGTAGACGCGCCTGGGGATGGCGAAGCGCAGCAGCTCGTTAGGGGCATAGACCGGCTCGCCGGTATCGGGGTCGTCGTGACCGAACATCAGGCTGCCGATTTCCACGGTGCGCACGCCGCCTTCAATATAGAGCGCGTTCGCCAGGGCAGCGCCAGGGAACTGCGATGGCGGAATGTGCGGCAGGGTTACCCCGGCATCCACATACACCGCGTGCCCGCCCGTCGGTTTGTAGACAGCCATGCCAGCCGCCTCAAGGACCTCCCCGAGGTAGCGGGTGTGGCTCTCGCGGTAATTAAGGTAATCCGGGTCGATCCCTTCGTATAAGCCCTGGGCGACGGCTTCAAGGTCACGCCCGGCAAGACCGCCATAGGTGATAAAGCCCTCGTGGATGATCAGCTTTTGAGCAATCCTGAGCTTCAATTCCTCGTCCCGCAGCCCGATGAAGCCGCCGATGTTGACGATGGCGTCCTTCTTAGCGCTCATGGTACAGCCGTCGGCGTAGGAGAACATCTCCCGGACGATTTCATGAATGGATTTTTTCGCATAGTCTTGATCACGCTGTTTGATGAACCAGGCGTTTTCGGCAAAGCGGCAGGCGTCGATGAAAAAGGGGATGCCATATTTGTGATAAATTTCCCCTGTCTGGCGGATATTACCCATCGAGACGGGCTGACCGGCGGCAGAATTGTTGGTGATGGTGATCATCCCCATGGGGATGTTCTCCGCGCCGACTTCATTGATGAAGGCTTCCAATCTTTCAAGGTCCATATTTCCCTTAAAGGGCAGGTCAATGGCGGAATCTTCCGCCTCCGGGACGACGAGGTCCACCGGGTAGGCACCAATCTCTGCGATATTCGCCTGGGTGGTGTCGAAGTGGCGGTTGTTGGGGACGTACTGCCCGGGCTTGACCAGTGTGCCAAAGAGCATGCCTTCCGCTGCCCGACCCTGGTGGGTGGGGAGTACATGCGGAAAACCGAGGATATCAGCCACGGCTTTTTCAAATTTCAGGAAACTTTTTGCGCCGGCGTAGGATTCGTCACCGAGCATCATAGCAGACCACTGCCGGTCGCTCATGGCGTTGGTCCCACTGTCGGTGAGCAGGTCAATGAACACATCTTCAGCGGGAACCTTGAAGAGGTTGTTGTGCGCGCTTTTAAGGATTGCTACCCGCTCGGCTTTGGTGGTCATCTTGATCGGTTCGACAACTTTGATGCGAAAAGGTTCTAGAAACGGTACGGTCATTTACCAGTCCTTTCATTTGATTGAATGCTGTATGTCTCAAGCTACTGTTTGATGGCTTTATGTTATCACAATTTTGACCATCAATATTGGGTATATTCGGTAGAAATTCTATTAAATCAAACCTTGATTTTAAGGGGAAAACTACTATAATTGGGTTCAAGTTGTAATTATATATTCTTATCTTTTACGGAAGGAATTTTTAATTCATGGATGTTAAGAATCTGATTCGAAAGAATCTCGTTGATCTTGATGTATCTGTAGAAGACTGGCAGGGGGCTATTCGTGCAGCCGGGAAATTGCTTGTTGAAGATGGCGCAGTTGAAGAACGTTTTGTCGATGCAATGATCAGGGTTGCCAAGGAATTTGGCCCCTATATCGTCGTTGCGCCCGGCATTGCCCTTCCCCATGCACGCCCTGAAGATGGTGTGATTACTGCCAGTATTGCGATTCTTCGTTTGAAGACGCCGGTGGATTTCGGTAATGAGGATAATGACCCGGTGTACCTGGTGGTTGCCCTGGCTGCCGTTGACCAAAAGCAGCATATTGAAGGCTTAAAACAGCTTTCAAAGGTTTTGGGAAACAAAGAAAAAATTGCAGCTATTAAGGAAGCCACAGTCAAGGAAGAACTATTAGATATCTTTTTGGATGTGTAAATCAAAACTTTTATTTGGTTTTGGTGTTATTAAACGTGAGATGATTTCCACATCATACCGGCAGTTCATAAATTCTTATGAAAGGAGGTGAACAAAATGGAAGAAGAGAAAAAAGGCGTTGTTGGAAAGACTGAAGGGATAGTTTCGATTATCCTGATAGTTGCTGCTTTTGTGCTCGGTTTGTTAGCGCAGTAACCCTTAGTCAGATTTTTATGTAGAAAGAGGAGTTAATTATGATAAAAATTTCTGCAGTTTGTGGCATGGGGTTAGGCAGTGGTTTGTTGGTAAAGATGGGTATAGAACGTGTGCTGGAAAGAAACGGCTACGGCCGAAAGGACTTTCGAGTTGAAGTTGCTGACATTTCCACTGCGCGATCGACCTCTCCGGACATCTTTGTGACAACTTCCGAATTCGCTAAATCATTAAGGGAGGTCGACGCTGAAGTCATTACAGTTCGAAACCTCTTTGATGAGAGTGAAATAGAGGAAGCCCTCCTGGGTGTTTTTGAACAAATTCTTGAATCAAAGAAAAGATAATAATTTATTTCGAAAGGATTTAAAATGGCAATTCTTAATTTTCTTCAATTTTTCCTGAGTGATGCATCTATCCTCGTCGGTTTGATGGCATTGTTAGGCCTTTTAGCACTGCGTAAACCCTTTGAGGAAGTTGTAAGCGGCACAATCAAGAGTATTCTTGGTTTTCTCGTCCTGGGTGCTGGCGCTGGTGTTGTGGTTGACTCAATCAGCCCCCTGGGCACTTTGTTCAATTCTGTTTTGAACATCCCCAATGCTGCTTTGCCTGTCAACGAAGTGTTTGTTTCCATTGTGCAGCAGTCCCTCGGACAGCAGGTTGCGCTGGTCTTCCTGTTCGCATTCCTTTTCAACATCTTGCTCGCCCGGCTGACCAAGTTTAAGTACATCTGGCTGACAGGGCATCACACCCTGTTTATCGCCACCCTCACGACCGGTATGCTCTCAGTGATGCCTGTTTTTGCTGGCAACACCTGGCTGGTCATCCTGCTGGCGACCTTGATCTCCGGCTTCATGATGACCGTTATGCCTGCGCTCTCAATGCCTTTCATGAAGAAGATCACTGGCACCGATGGTTTTGCGATGGGTCACTTCGGCATCACAACCTATGCCCTTTCTGGTTTCCTGGGACAGTTTGTTGGTGATCCCGAGGACTCCACCGAAGATATGACGTTCCCGGACTGGATCGGCTTCATGAAAGAGCCGCTGGTTGCTATGGGTTCGGTTATGTTGGTTATCTACGTTATCCTTGGTCTTCTAAGCGGCGCAACCGCTGGTGAAGCACTGGGTCAATACTGGGTCGTCGGCGCATTAATGAACTCCCTCAGGTTCGCTGCTGGTATTGCGATCATCCTGCTCGGTGTTCGCACCGTCTTGGCTGAGATCGTCCCCGCCTTCCGCGGTATCGCTGAGAAAATCGTCCCAGATGCGAAACCTGCCCTGGACTGCCCGGTGGTATTCCCCTATGCCCCCAATGCCGTTCTGGTTGGTTATCTGTCCTCAGTTGTTGGTGGTTTGGTCGCCATGGTGCTCCAGCTGGTTGCTGGCGGTGCCCTGGGCGGTGTGATCCTGCCCTCGATGATTGTGCACTTCTTCGTTGGCGGTACAGCCGGCGTGTTCGGCAACTCAACCGGCGGTCGCAAAGGCGCGATCCTGGGTGGTTTCCTGAACGGTTTGATCTTCACACTGCTTGCAGGAACAACCTACACCTCCTTCGGCGGTCTGAACCCCGAATGGGTTGGGTCATCCTTTGGTGACACCGACTTTGGTGTTCTCGGCAACATCCTTTCCTTCATCGGCAACCTGCTTAAATAATTGCTGAATGGGATAGCGTAAGAAAATCAAATGTGGGCGTAATGATTTACGCCCACATTTTTGTAAATCGGAATTAATTTAAAATGAATGAGAGGTTCATGAAATGACAGAGGAAAAGAAACCCGAACAAGGTGAATTAAAGGTACTGGATTTTGGCGGCAAAATTCTCAGCGTTTACCGACGCTGCTCTTGCGGCGGTGACGTTGCCATCAAGAAAGACGACACAGGCTTGAACATCGCCGAGTGCAAGGTTTGCGGCGTACGCCTTGAGTGGCGCGAAGGGGATAAACTGCCCGGTAAATAAAAGTATTAAAAAAATTTAAAGAGTCATAATTGATAAAAGCAGAACCGATCATTTATCGATTATAGTTTAAGCGCGTGTATCAATCAGGTTTGAATGACTCTACCTGCGCTCTCAAAGGAGAAGATCTTCTTTTGGTGAGGCGCGTTTTTTCTGTCTGAAAGTAACTATACGAGCTGAAATCAACATATAGAAGAGTGAGAAGCATGGAACAAAGTCTGAAACACCTCCTTGATACGGCAAAAGCTTATGAAGAGCAACTACCTCCTAAACCTGCGATGGGTACCCGCCAGCAGCCGCTGGCATCATACCTCGATATTGCCCTGCACAACACGGAAGCAACCCCCGCGATGATCAAAGCCTTATGCGCTGACGCGGTGAAATTCAAGTTCGCCACAGTGTTCACCAACCCGGTGTTCCTGCCCCTGGTGAAAGGCGCGCTCGAGGGTTCTGGCGTGAACGTTGGCTCAATTGCAGGTTTCCCGTTAGGCGCTTTCCCGACAAAAATCAAGGTGGAAGAAGCCCGGTCCTATATTGAGGCAGGCGCGGATGAGATCGATATGGTCATGGCGGTTGGGATGCTCAAGGGGGGTGAGGTCGAACATGTTTACGAGGATATCCAGCAGGTTGCTGAAATCGTTCATGAACGTGGAAAATTGCTCAAAGTAATTTTGGAAACGGCTGTCCTGACGCGTTATGAGAAAATTCTGGCTTGCCTGATCAGTAAAGCAGCCGGGGCGGATTTTGTTAAGACCTCGACGGGCTTCAGCAAAGGCGGCGCAACGATAGAGGACGTGGACCTGATGCGGCGCGTTGTCGGACCGCCGGAGGAAATGGGTGTCAAGGCAGCAGGGGGGATCCACAGTCTGGATGATGCAATGCGGATGATCAATACAGGTGCCAACCGGCTTGGCGCGCGAGTTGCAGTGGAGATTATTGAAGAATATCGGCAGTCTAAAGCTGGTTAAAGGATCGAGAAACTGGCGGGTTTGGCAGGGGGATGATTGTCTCGGTGAAAATCAGAGCGGCATTGCATTGATCAAATTCAATCTGTTTCGGTGATTTTATAAATCTCGTCCCCATTTCTGACAGGTTCAATGACCTTCAGTGCAACCTCGTCACCGGGACCGACAGTGGTTACCTTCTTGTGCTCAATCTCCATGGATGAGACATTTTGTTCAAAGTCCGTGGTGTGGCCCAAAAAGTGAACCTTATCCCCCAGTTCTAAATGTGATGTGAGCGAAAGCACGGCAACACTGATCCGATTATAAAAATGCGTGACATAACCAATTAGGGTTTCCATAACAACACCTCCTCTTAATACAATAGCATAAATTTCGGCTCATGCCAATAATAGAGAATGTTGAAAAAGGAAGGTTGCTCAAAAATCTTATGTGATGTTTAATTTGAACTCAAAATAATGTTAATGATGAGGGTGTTCGTTAATTGAAATTCAAAGCAGGTTTCACCATAATCTGCCCGTTTTTTCTATTATAAAGGAATATTTTCTAATTAATTCGTAGGGGCGATGCATGCATCGCCCATGCATCTTGTGGAGTAGATCTAAAATTTTTTATTAATCGGAACGCCGACTTCAGTCCGCAATTTTTTCCTGATAATAAACTTACTATTATGACAATATATTTCCGGATAATTTTTTCTAAAGCGGGTTGGAATCTGCACTTCAGATGATTAATGTATCTGATATTATCAATATGTTTTAATTTCTGTTTGTATTCAAAACGTCTATCTACAGGTTTCGAGTCAGTACCTGGGATCCATAATGGTTTGCCCCTATGGGGAAATCGAAAATTATTAAAAACAGTTTTAAAACCTTTTAATTTTGCATTTAATTAAACCTGAAAATTGATGCAGCAAAGCAGCATGTTGAAACAGACGATAGAAATTTACGCAGAATATTGACGAATTATGTGCTACAAGACAGCATGATGGTTATGCTGATAGGAACGAAGCCAGGATTGTTCCTGGATTGTTATGGCGATGTGACGTGCGTCCTTGCTGACGCCGGCAAGCAGACCCGAAATGCCGGTGCATAAGAAAGTCATCCCGACAAAGTACAGCCCGGGGAAACGGCTAATGCCGCAGTCCTGGATGGGGTAGCCGTCCTGGTCAAATACCGGGATATTGATCCAGCTGAAATCAAAGGCATAGCCAGTTGCCCAGATAACGCTGGTGATGCCTGCTTGCTGAATGTCCATCACTAGGATCTCATCCACATTATAACCGTCCGTCAGCTTGGGTAGCGTCTCTTCGGGAATATTCTGCTCTTCACTCTCGATATAGGCATCCACTTCCCTGGTGAAATTCTGCTCAAATTGGTCAGCCCTTGCCAGATTTTCTTTCAGGTCAGGCGCTAAGTGGATTTTCCCATCTTTGACATTCTGTACATGACCCAGCAGCATCACCGCATCTTTAGCGAATTGATGCAGGTTAATGGTGTGACCGCCGTCCTTACCGGTGCCGTGGGCGCTGGGTGCAAATTTATCCTTTGGGGATTTCAGGCCATTGACCGTCCTGGCAAAATAACCCATTTTCTCCATCCAGTAGTTGGCATCCTTTCCCCTATAACGTCGCGGGAAGCGTCCGGCGGTGCTTACCGAGAGATAAACCTTACGGCCGTTCTGGTAGAGCTCTTCGGCAATCTGGCTGCCGGATTGTGCAGAACCCACAACAAGCACGGCACCTGGTGGAAGTGATTCGGGGTTTTTGTACTGGCTGGAATGTAATTGATGGATGTTTGAGGGGAGATTGCAGCTGAAAGGCGGAACCTTGGGCTTTTGGTGCAAACCGCAGGCAACCACCAGGTTGAGTGCTTTATAATCGCCCTCCGATGTTCGAACGAGGTAGCCATCGCCCAGGTATTCAACGGAATTGACTGTGACCCCATAACGGACTGGCAGCTGGTACTCTTCAATATAAGCCTCAAAATATTGAACCAGCGCATCGCGCGACATAAAATCGTCCGGTTTATCCCCTGAGTAGGAGGCACCGGGCAGGCGGATCATCCAGTTAGGGGTGATCAGGGTAAAGGAATCCCAGCGATTGCGCCAAACCTGGGCAGGCTGATGGGCTTTCTCGAAAATGATATGCTCACGCCCCTGCTTTTTCAGGTAGTAGCTTGTTGAAAGGCCTGCCTGACCCCCACCTACAATAATTGTGTCTATTTGGTTTAACATGCGATTGACCTCCAGTTTTACCTGATTTGGTATATATCTAAAGGCTTCCTGATGGGCAGCTGTGATTATTTTTGCTAGAGAAGGATTTAGAGAAAAGGATTTTAAAGAGATTAGAAATTTCTTTTATATTTTCCTCAAATTATAAATACGACAATTCAAATCTATTATATCAGATTTATGAAAGATGTCAAATACGAAAATAAGATTATGCATGCTTTCCACGCTTGCATTGTATAATTGAGAAATAATCTAATTTGCAGGGAACAAGGATGAAAAAAATATCTGAATGGATTAATAAAATCAGCAATGGTTGGGTCACCTTAGCCTGTCTGGTGATCTTTTTGTTTTTTACTGCCCTGGTGCTACCTTCCCAGGCAGCAGGGGCAGAAGCTTACAGCGGGAATATCGGGTCACCCGACACATCTTTCTATTATTCATCAGAAGCACTTTATGAGTTTGCAGAAGCCTATGGACCCCAGGGACGGAGCACTTACATCCGAGCGCGGCTTACTTTTGACGTAGTTTGGCCCCTTGTGTATCTCGCTTTTCTTGGCACGGTGATCTCCTGGATTTTTCAAAAGTCCAGTCTGAGGGGGGAGATTTGGAAGCGATTGAACCTGGTTCCGGTCTTTGGGCTGCTCTTTGATTACCTTGAGAATGGAGCAGTGGTGGTGGTTATGGCTCGCTATCCTGACCTCACACCGATATTGCCCCAGATTGCAGGTGTTTTCACTGCAATTAAATGGATCTGTATTGGTGGGAGTTTTGCAGTTCTGGTGCTGGGTATAAGCTTAGCTTTTTGGCATCGATTTGGAATTAAACAATGATTCCCTTAGCTATTCGTTTCGTTTTGTGATCATCGCTGATTACGCTTGTTGCTAACGATTATTCGGATGCAGTTCCTCAATGAAAGTTGTATCTCGCCAGCTAAAGGAAGATGGACTGCTGAGAAAAATGACATATGCTCTATCTGGTGTCACAATGGGACTGATGCAGTAGGGGACATTTTCTACTTTTACAGGTTCAGACCAACCTGAGTCATCTGCATAAGTGATGTATAAATGGGGTGGGGCAGTTCTGCTTTCGATGCGTGTGAAAAGTAAATAACTGCCATCTGGTGCAATATTTGGCGTGATCTCAATCTCCTGTGTGTTGATGGGTGCATCAAGCCGAATTGGATCCGTGTAGGCGCCCTCGAGATACCGGGAAAGGAAAATATCCGTATTGCCGTCTTGTTGTGCTGAGAAGTACAGATCATAATTATCCCCAACCGAGACAGTCCAATGCAGAGCAAGGGTGTTGATAGAAATTGGCAGTGGCTGTGGTTCCGCCCAAGCTTCACCCTCCTTTTCCATCATCCACAGGTTCTCCTTGCTGGTAAGCGATGCACCCGGGATGGCTGCTGTCGAAATGAAATAGAATTTGGTGCCGTCTGGAGAAATGAAAGGATCACGGTAGGTGTCAATCGAATCTGAAAAGCTGATCGTTGCCGGTTCCGTCCAGTCTCCAAAGATATATTGACTGGTATATATCGTCGCCGAACCAAATTCGCCGCCCCACCAAACAGTGTTCCCATCAGGTGCAAACACGGGCGCGGAATGAAACGACCCGCTGAAAAATTCCTCGCCAAACCTTTGCGGTGCTGCACCAGGTAAATCTTGATCGATAGAAGTAATTGCCAGTTTCAGTGTCTCAGCGGCTGAAGGTACCTTTGAGGGCGTGATGGATGGTGCCTGGGTTTGTGTTAAAGTTGGGGTTATGACCGGTTCGGTTGCCGGTGCTGAACATGCTGTCAGGATAGGGATCAGTAAAATAAGAATAAATGAATTTCGCATTTTATCTCCCAGGGAAATTAACAACATATATTATCAAGGGTAAAAGCAGTAGAAATGGCTTAACTTTTACTGCATGCTCATTATTGTATCATTTACCGGGGTTTCGCGGCTATAATGGAAATGTCCCTTAATCCTCTCAGAAAAGGAATCCAATCATGTCCCCCATGGTAAAAACTGCCATTTATCTTCCTAACTACGGCCCATTCGGTGATACCCGTGTCCTTGCTGACCTAGCCCGTGATGCTGAAGCGGCCGGCTGGGATGGTTTCTTTCTTTGGGATCATATTGCACCCTACAATGATGATTTTGATGGCGGCGCACTGCCATGTGTTGATCCCTGGTTAGCACTGACTGCTGCCGCTTTAAAGACAAAATCTATCATGCTGGGCACAACGGTCACTCCCCTGCCGCGCCGCCGACCACACAAGTTAGCCCGCGAAACCGTCACACTTGACCGGCTCTCGGGTGGGCGCCTTATTTTGAGCGTGGGGATTGGTGGAGGAAAGAGGGAGTATGATCACCTGGGTGAAGAGATAGACCTGCGCGCCCAGGGACAAATGCTTGATGAAGGCCTGGATGTTCTGACTGGGCTGTGGTCTGGTGAACCTTTTCAATTTGAAGGAGAGTACTTTCATATTAAAGGAACCCAATTTCTACCGCGCCCAATACAACAGCCGCGTATCCCGATATGGGTCGGTGGATTCTGGCCGAACAAAAAACCACTTCTCAGAATGGCACGTTGGGATGGCATGTTCCCTTTGTTTGATGTATTTGGCCCCGATCAGGAACCTGTTTTTGCAGAGGCAGTTGCCTTTGTGATGGAGGAGCGTGAAAGACTTGGAATAGATGCGCCCTTTGATGTGATCAAAATGGGGATGTCCCCAGGTGATGAGCCTGGGGAAGCCATTGCTCGCATTAACGCTGCAGTCAAGGGGGGTGCGACATGGTGGTTGGAACTGCTTATGCCGGAGGTATATGGCCTCAACCCGACAGACCCACAGGCATATACCGTTTTGAGAGACCGCGTCATGCAAGGCCCGCCTTCACCTGGCTGATCTGAGGAACAGCAAGAAAATCCACAAAACCCATATTAATTTTGATTGATTTATTCAACAAACGCTGTATCTTCCCACCCGCCATCCTGGAGCAAAGCGGAACTCCCAAAGTGAAACAGTGGGTGCTCGTTCTTCTGTCTAAAACCGATCCTGTCATCGTGAGCGTAGCGTGGCGATCTCGTTATTTAGTCTTATACCACCAACCACCAGCTACCAACTACAATCTAAAAAACAAAAACCGCTCCTCCCAATTGAAGAACCGGTTTTGTTTGTGTCAGAGACTGAACGCACAGGATAATAAATTACGGCTGCATCGCGCCGAATAAAACGAGCCACGCCAAAAATGATTTGGCAACCAGGCTCAGGACAATATAGGTCCGTTCGCCATAAAGATAATCTTTCCACTTGCCGACGCCCTTGTACTGCAGGATCATGTTGATCGGGAAGGTGTTGAAGGCAACAAAATAGGTGCCAACGATTGCCCAGACGAACCACGGTACCATGTCAAAATTGCCGGTGCCGAACATATACAGCAGGATCGCAATCCATGGTGCGATACCAGCGATCGAACCCCACACGAAAGGACCCCATTTGATTTTTCCTTCTTTTTGACTGCCAGCGTTGAGCTGTTCCATCACCAGACCGAACAGGTTCATTGAAGCGTTGACAATGAAGATGAGGATCAGGGATGCAATGTCATAGATGCCAAATAGGGTTGAGATCAGGACAATCATAATTGATGAGCTGATAGAATACTCAAACCAGCGGAATTTATTGATGCCCTTCTTCAAATCAGCATTATAAATATCATTGGTCTTTTTCGGAAGGGAAATGATGGCATGGGCAAGCGCTGAGATCAACAGGAATGAGGCCACTAAAATGCCGAAGGGAAGCTCAAACAATGGGTCATTTGCAAGCTCTAATG
Organism: Anaerolineaceae bacterium; assembly: GCA_016841525.1. Lineage (GTDB taxonomy): Bacteria > Chloroflexota > Anaerolineae > Anaerolineales > Anaerolineaceae > Brevifilum. The sequence continues at coordinate 500,028 of JAENYZ010000001.1, read as the reverse complement.
AACGGGTTTGCTCATTAAAGGAAAGATAATTTTGCGTGATGGTAGGTGAAAACTCAGCAATGGTTTGGATAACCGTCGTTGCCAGGATAAGCATGGCAATCCCCTGAACTAAGTGAAGCGCCCCCATAAACATATTAAATTTTCGTAACTTCTTTAAAACTTGGTCTTTCATTTGAATATCTCCTTAACTTGGTGGAAACCTCTACGTCTCCAATTAATTGTTAATTATTTCATATCTAATTATAGTCATCTTTTGCAGAAAATTTTAATTTGTACAAGGTTGAACTTTTTTTATAGCCTTTAGCTACCAACTACCAGCTACTGACTACAAGCTATTCTCTTTCCCCCGTCCTAGTCTGAACGGCGTCACTCAAAGAGCGGTCTTCGACCGACCGAGCAAGCCGCACATTGTACCCTTGTGGTATCGGGTGTACACAGACAAAGTGCCCGCAGGGTATTTTCCGAAAAATCTGTGACAGCTACTAACTACCAGCTACTAACTACAAGCTACCAACTACCAACTATGAGCTACGAGGTCCTGAAGCAAAGCAGAACCCCCTTCAGGGGGCAGTAGCGAAGCGAGTGGGATCAACTATGAGCTTATAGCTACAATTATCCAGCTAATCCATCCCTCGGAGGGGCACTAAGAATGCTTCTCAGGGAAATCAAAGAGAGCATACACAATTTGTTGTCATTGCGAGGGAAGCGAAGCAATCTCAGCGTAGATGTAATTAAAATGGCGGGATGACCCTCACGTCGTACCACCTCAGGGCAAAGAAACGCATACCGCCATTTTAACCTCCAGCTATATACTTTCTTTCCTGTCCCCCGTCCTGGAGCGAAGCGGAACTCCCGCAGGGAGTAGGAGCGAAGCGGAACACCCGCAGGGAGTAGGAGCAAAGCGGAACACCCAAAGTGAAACAGAGGGTGCTCGATCCCCTGTCCCCCCACGATGTCATTGCGAACGAAGTGAAGCAATCTCAGCGAGGATTTAGTTAAATCGGCGGGATGAAAACGCATCCCGCCCTACGAAAGTCTTTCAGCTTAGCCTGAGCGGCTTCAGGTAGCATCAGGCGTACACAGACAAAGTGCCCGTAGGGTATTTTACTGAAAATCTGTGACAGCTAAATACTACCAGCTCGCTGGAAGCCGACCCGCACCCGGATCAGGCGCGGGTCGGCAGTTTTCTAGATCTCATCTTTAGATTTGTGACGTACAGAAGCGCTAGCCGCCCTTTTCGAGGATATAGCCGCTCCAACTGGTCGGCACTATATAGGGATTGGGATCCAGCCGCTCGCCCCACATACGGAGCTGCAAACCCTCATAGCCGCCACTGCCGCGTCCGACATAGTGGAAGAAGGAATCGCCGTTCTCCTCTCTGACACCGGTCCAGGTGCCCATCCAGGTTCCGCCATCAGTGGTGATCACAAAGGTGCCCCACATCGGACCGTAGAAGTACACTGGCTCTGGGGCAAACGCAAAGTTCCAGTTAATGGTGAACATCCCATCGCCCCCATCGAGGCGAGAATCGGTTGTTTCCCATAGCGTTATTGACGCCCCTCCTCGGAGGTGATATCTGTTGTCCGGGAAGAACTCTTCGCCCGGATCAGTATCCTCCACAAGATACTCGGTGCCGGTGAAGTAGGTCTTGGTTCCGGCAGCCACTGGTCCGGCAGTCACACCTAGCAGGACCAGGAGGATAAAAACAATCATTATCGAACGTACTCGCGTGCTCATTTATTGACTCCTTTCACGCTTTCTCAAGATTGTGCCAATTCTTCTATCTTCTTGTTTTCAGCTACCAGCTTAGCCTGAGCGGCTTCAGGTAGCATCAGGCGTACACAGACAAAGTGCCCGTAGGGTATTTTACTGAAAATCTGTGACAGCTAAATACTACCAGCTCGCTGGAAGCCGCCTCGCAACTGACTATGTTGCGGCTCGGCAGTGTTCCAGGTTCCATGCATGGATCTTTGACGTACGGCGACCTTAGCCGCCCTTTTCGAGGATATAGCCGTGATAGATCTCCGTGACCGATGGGTCCGGGTCCAGCCGTTCTCCTCGAATGCGAAGCTCCAGGCCTTCGTAACCGCCGCCGCCATGACCCACGAAGTGGAAGTACGAGAAGCCGTTCTTCTCCCTTACCCCAGTCCACGTGCCTTCCCACCATCCCCCATCATTGGTGATGACAAATTTGCCCCACATATTACCGGCTGCATAGATCGGCGGATCCATCAAGACAAAGTTTGCATTCAGGGTGATTCGATTTATGGCATCATCGAGGCGGGGATCTTCAGACCAGAAAGTAAAAGTAGAGATGGCCCCTCGGATGTGATACCTGCCATCGGGAAAGAATTCCTTGCCCGCAAATTCACTGACCTCGCAGCACTCGTAGGCGGTAATATAGGTCTTTGTTCCAGCAGACGCTGGCCCCGCAGTCACACCTAGCAGGACCAGGAGAATAAAAACAGTCATTATCGAACGTACTCGCGTGCTCATTTTGACTCCTTTCATGCTTTCTCAAGATTGTGCTTTGTAACCTTGGCCTGGCCATGACCAGTAAAAAGCCTATTACCTCCTTTCCATTGATCGCCCTCCCTAGGTCATTGCTCCATCTAAACTCGGTGATCATTCACAGTATCCAGTGTTGGTCATGACATCTCAGCTCCCCCTCAGAATCAGGTTCCACAGTCACCTCTTGCAGCAGATAATCGAAGCACTATTCCAGGCTGGCAAACCTACCTTCTCACCCGAGTGGGGATTCTGAACAGGAACGCGCAAAAAGGGCAATTCGCTCTCCATCTACCACCACATGTGCAGTAGGAAGGCGAAATCGTCCTGTGCCTCTCCAGCCCCTATCCTTTCGTGGGTCATTGCAGCTCCCAAGCGCTCGAATGAGAATAGTCTACCATTTGTGCGTTCGGAAAACGTTCGGAAAGCGGCCTCAATCTTCGCCAATAGACAGAAAATTGCAGCCGGATAACACCTGTTGTATAATTAAATTACATCCAAAAACACTGGCTTGCGTGTTAAGAGGAGCTGAGAATGGTTCGTCTGTCGGTCTATTTGCTTGGCACCATGCAAGTCAACCTGGACAGAACCCCTCTCACCGGCTTTGAATCGGATAAGGAGAGGATGTTTCTGGCATACCTGATCGAGGAATCCCAGCAGCCGCACCACCGTGAGAAGCTGGCTTGCCTCCTGTGGCCCGAACGCACGGAAGCGGCAGCCCGCAACAACCTTCGGCGTGTGCTTTGTAATCTACGCCGCTTGCTCGGAGACCGTACCCCAACTGGCCCCCCTTTCCTGCTCGTCACTGAAAAAACGGTCTGCCTCAATCCGGCCTGCGACGTCTGGGTTGACAGTTTAGCTTTTGCAAGCCTGATCAATCCGCTTGGACAGCAACCCACCACCCGGCTAGAAGAAGCAATCCGCCTCTACAGAGGGGACTTCCTGGAGGGTTTCAACATTGCCGACAGTTCAGCCTGTGAGCAATGGATGCTCCTGTGCCGAGAACGGTACAAGCGTTTGATGATAGAAACTCTCAATCTCCTTGTTCAAGCGTATACAAGGCAGGGTGAATATGAACAGGCACTGGCACTGGCCCGGAGGCAATTGGATCTGGAGCCCTGGTGCGAGGAAGCCTACCAGCAGGTGATCCGGCTCCTGGCCCTCACCGGACGCAGAAGCGAAGCCCTGGCGCAATATGTCAAGTGCCGTCTCGTGCTGAAGGAAGAGCTGGATGCTGAGCCCTCTCTCGAGACAAACATCCTCTACGAGCTTATCCGGGATCAGAGATAGGCTGTCTCTTTTCTATCTCCTTAGCGCCGTCAATCTACCTTGAGATCTCTATGGACGACCTCCCGCTGTGTGCTGATCCAACGAGCCCTGATTGAATTAAACTTTAAGTCTCCTTGCTGAAATATATGCTTTTGAGCAGCCAACATGGATCGGATGATAATTTCATTCTGCTGGCTTTTGTGATCACGATGTAAAGGCGGTTAAAGACTGAAGCTGTTGAGTATCCCAAAAACCCTCCCATTCTGGAGCGAAGCGGAACACCCAAAGTGAAACAGAGGGTGCTCAGTCTCCCGTTTTCTTGCTACCAACTACCAGCTACCAACTACCACCTACCAGTTAACCACCACGAGCTGCAAATTTATTTCTATTTTTCCCCTGAACCCCTGCCATTGGGCAGCAAACTGCAGGGGTCTGCGATTGGGTCCAGATCACATTGAATGCATAGAAGAATCCTGTAATAATATTAATAGTGACGTAAGCTAATCACAAGAAATTGTAAATAAGATTTGAAAGGCAAATAAAGATGGAAAAGAAAATCATTGGCTATCTTGCGCCTGAGCAGGATGCCCACCTTGTCGACAGTGCAGCAGCTGGGATTGCTGCCGGACGTGATTTGATCGCCACCAACAGCATATGCCAGATAGGCGTTGCAGGCCGTGATCTGCATCTACAAAACGGAGTCAACGGTGTGCTTATCACGGGGAACCAGGCTCATATTGAGAACAGCAAGATCGGGATCTTGCTGGGTAAAGGAGATGCCAACTTTCAAGACAGCAAGGTGCTTTTCACTGGCACTGAGGCGGCTGTGATGGGCGTGATAGCCGGTTTGGTGTGTGCTATCATCATGTCAGGAATTAAACTCCTACGTCGTTTATTCAGAACAAGCTTGAGATAAGTAGTAAATTCCTCTTAATGCAATCTTTGTAGGGTGGGTTGGCCATAAAGCACAAGTACAGCTATGAGGTGATATTTGTGGGAGCAATAAAACCAAATCGAGCAATTTTAACCAACCCACCGCAACATTACTAACAGCTATGAGCTACGAAGTCCTGAAACGAAGCGGAACCCCCAGTAGGGGGCAGTAGCGCAGCGACAGGGATCAGCTATGAGCTATCAGCTTAATACTACCAACCACCAACTACCAGCTACCCGCTTTCACCTTTCAACTTTCAGCTTTCAGCTTCCATCTCCAAGCGATCATTTCCGGATCATCGGTAAGAAATAGCTGTAGTCAAACTGGATTGCCACAATTTTATACAGGATGCCAGTAACCATGTCCGCTACATAGAGCTTGCCTTCCTCATCTTCCCCAAATGTGCTTATCCGCAAATCGGTATCTATTAGAAGCTCATGCTCCCAGGCGTCATTGTTTTTATGTAATTCCCAGATCTTACCGCTGCAAAAATCGCCAAAAATATACAGCCCCTGCAGATTAGGATACTCGGATCCCCGGTAGACATAGCCGCCGGTGATGGCGCACTCGGGGGTTATGGTGGGATAGGTATGAACCGGCATGGTCATCCCGGTGGGGTCACAGGTGCCGCCTGAATAGCATTGATCACCTTCGAAGATATTCCAGCCGTAGTTCTCTCCTCCTGGACTGTCTGCTGGTTGGAAATTAACCTCCTCGAGACTGTTCTGACCGACATCGGCGATGTAGAGATCCCCCGTCAGCCGGTCAAAGGAAAAGCGCCAGGGATTGCGCAAGCCAAGGGCCCAAATTTCCGGCAGATAGGCTGCGTCGCCGACAAAGGGATTGTCCCCTGGAATGGCGTAGTTTTCACCATCAGGGGGCTCATTTTCCACATCAATCCGGAGGATTTTGCCGTACAGCGAGCTTGGATCCTGGGCGTTATCTTGCGGGTCACCGCCGCCGCCCCCATCACCAGTGCTGATATAAAGGTAGCCATCCGGGCCAAAATTGAGTTGTCCGCCGTTGTGGTTGGTATAAGTGGGATGGGGCAGCACCAGGATCTGCTCTTCTGACGCAGGGTCAGCGGAATTCGGATTTTCGCCCAACGAAAAACGTGCGAGGACGTTATCGCCGCTGAGCATGGTGTAGTAAACGTAGAAATACCCTTTCTCACTGTAGCCAGGAGGGAACGCCAAACCAAGCAGTCCCTCTTCGTTCCCGCCGCCATCAGCGGTTGACATGACGCGGTCTTCAATGTTCAAGAAGGGGTCGGAGAGGATGTCGTTATTCATAATGTAGATCCGCCCGCGCTGCTCAACGATGAACAACCGACCGCTGCTGTCGTTGGCATTGGTCAGGCTGACCGGACGGTCCAGGCCTTCTGCAGCCTGAAACAGCGTGATTTTGCGGTTTGAATTTTCCGCCTGGGCATTAGCTAGCACGGATCGACTGACAACGAAAGCGATGCTGAAAGTAAGTAATATGATAACAAACAAAACCAGGACAACGCGCATAATTGTTTCTTTACTAACTTGATTTTGAATCCACATTAAATGACCTCTTCTCCTGAACTTTCTTGATATATGATTATTTTAGTCTAAAATATCATAATTTTCAATCGTTTAGAGAAGAGGACAATATTTTTCACTTGAAACGGGGGGGGCCACACATGATCAAAAATGACGAATCTTTATTAAGATGCTGATTTTCGTACTGCTACTAACTATGATAAAAACGCATGCGGAAGTAGCTCCTTTGCGTGTTTGCAGCACCATTTATGAGCTATCAACTCAAAGGAGGAACCGGTTAGATTTAGATTTTTTCATTTTGAAGGAATTTCTTCAGTAAGCTGTCTCCGATCAGATGAATGAGATCGCTACGCGCCAATCTTGACTAAAAAAAAAGCGTTGTGCGCAACCCTCATAAGGATCATGGAAATCTGTATAATTTTATACGAAAAGGTTTTCTTGCATCTCCAAACCATTCACGCTATGATATTATTATGAATTCTCATCTGCTTCAAACTAAGCTGGACATACCTCCAGTCAGGCGAGAGTATGTTACAAGATCACGTTTGAATGCGATGCTTGATATGGGTTTGGCGTGCAAACTAACCCTGCTTTCTGCTCCTGCTGGTTATGGAAAAACATCTTTGCTCAGTGATTGGTCCAGCCGATTGCACATCCCTTGCATATGGCTCTCCCTGGATCGATATGATAACGACATATTACGCTTCTTTGAGTATTTAATTTCCAGTTTGCGGAAAAGTGGGATTGAGATAAAAAACAAATCGCTCAACCAAGCTCATCCCAATAGCATTCTTGATCCTAGTGTCTTAGTTTCACTTATTAATGATATCGCCTCATTCGATCCTGGTTTTGTCCTGATCCTTGATGATTACCATCGAGTTAAGGATGAGCAGGTTCATAGCACAGTAAGTTATCTTTTGGAAAACCTCCCAATAAAAATCAAACTTATGATTGCGACCCGTATTGACCCGCCTTTGCAACTTGCAAGACTGCGAGCTCGGGGAGAGTTGTGCGAAATACGTGCTGAAAATTTACGATTCTCAGAATCTGAATCGATCACCTTTCTTAACCAAAGCATGAAACTCGGATTGGAATTATCTGATGCCAACGCCTTGACTTGGAAAACAGAGGGATGGATCACTGGACTTCAGTTGGCAGCGATATCATTAAAAGACAACCCCGATAAAGAGTCATTTATTGCTGCCTTTGCCGGGGATGATCGCCATATCGCTGACTATTTGGTGGATGAAGCCATTGCCCAGCAGACTGCTAGAATCCAAGATTTTTTACTGAAAACGGCGATACTGGAACAACTCAGTGCCCCTTTATGTGATGCGATAACTACCAGGGTGGATGCAGTAGAAATCCTGAACAAGCTTGAACAATCAAATCTTTTTCTTATTCCTCAAGATAATGTGCGTGAATGGTACCGCTACCATAACCTCTTTCAGGATCTATTGCTGCGACGCTTGCATCAAAATTTCCAGGCTGAGGAAATTAAAGAACTTCACCAACGGGCATGTAAATGGTTTCTATCCAGGGACCAGATCATTGATGCCATCCACCATGCTTTTAAAGCGGATGATGTGCCAAAAATTGTGAGATTAATTGAAAGCAACATTTTTACCATATTGGATCAAGGTAAAATTCGGACGCTTCAAAATTGGTTGTCATCGATCCCAGGAGAATACAAAGATAACCGTCCCTGGTTAAATATCGCACATGCGTTGGTCCTGGTTTATGCTGGAGAACTGGATTTAAGTGAAAAGGAACTTATTTTAGCAGAAAAAACTCTCGAAAGGTTGGAATCGGAGAAGTTGAGCCAGGTTATGGCTTATGTGTATGCGATTAGGGCATATTCTCTCTGGATAAAAGGCAATACTGAAAAGTCATATGAATTAGCCTATCAAGCGCTAGCTTTGATTCCAGAAGAGGAAAGTGTTTTACGCGCATTTAGCGCCATGATCCTGGGTGCATCCTGCATCCAACGGCATGCGTTTGAAGAAGCAAGACGTATGCTGAACATAAGTATTGACCTGGCAATCAAAACAGGAAATGATCACATCCACATCCTTTCTTCAAGCCACCTTGTTTTTTTACTGATCAACCAGGCGAAATATTCTGAAGCAGAACGAGTCTGTCAATTGATACTCACTCAGTATGCACATACGAAAACACAAGTATCTCCTGCCATCGCTCAAATATTCACGCTGCTTTCAGATATTCATACGAAACGATTTCAATTGGATCAAGCTCTGTCGTTGGCGAAAAAAGGATTGGAAATAAGCAGCAATTGGAATCAGATTGATACAGAAACACTTGGCTACATCTACCTGATAGAAACGCTTATGGCCAGGGGGGAGTTTGATCAGGCAGGGGAGGTATTGAATCAGGTTAAAGAACGGACCCTGGGTTTTTCGCCATGGTTCGAGGATATCATCGAAGACACCGAAGTTAATTACCTGATAAGCACAGGAGATATTAAATCAGTCTCGAAATTGGCTTTGAATAAAGGGTTGGATTATCGTGACATAATTCATCCAACCAAACAGCAAACATACATCAATTATGCCAGGCTGCTTTTTATTGAGGGTCGGACCCTGGAGGCCCTGAAACTTCTAGATAGGCTGCTAGTGGATTGTGAAAGTTCAGGAATTATGGGAGTTCATCTTGAACTTCTGCCGTTAAAAAGTATGATTTTATCCAAGATGGGGGAACAGGAAAAAGCGATCAAATCGCTTGAACAAGCCTTATCTTCTGCAGAGCCGGAAGGTTACAAACGCTGTTTTATCCAATTTGGTGAAGGATTGGTTCCATTGCTTCGTCAGGTTATAAAAAACGGCCAGCATCAAGAGTTTATATTGGAACTATTAGCAAACATTGAAGGCAAAGAAATCACAAAACCTGTGCTAATGGCAGATCAGATCGCAAACAGACTCGCTGACGAAAAATTGTTAGAATCACTCAGTGATCGCGAGCTTGAAGTGCTGCGGTGGATGGCGAGTGGGTGCACAAACATGGAAATTGCCCAGGAACTGGTCCTGTCTTTGAATACAATTAAATCGCATGCCAGGAACATATATGGTAAGTTGGGGGTGAAGAATCGCACCGAGGCTGTCGTCCGAGCGAGATTGCTGGGATTATTGGAATAAGGTAACAAGCATCCATTGAGTTGAATCTTTAAACAGAATTGAAGCAGGGACCAATCAAATGGGCTTCTGCCATGAAAATCTTTGGACTCGGCAGCTTCACTGCTGATCGATTCATCACGGTCCTTGATAACCCCCCTCCTTTACTTTTGACCCAGCGTCAAAAGATCACCACTGTGATAATCACGCCATTAATCATCCTTTTCTCATCCTTAAGAGTGTTTGTTTGGATCTTAAGAATCTTTACAATATATGTAAACTTGGTAAAGGAGAAGAAGAAAAGTCTTTTGAAAACCATGATTGAGAATGCATGAATTATTGAACCTTTGGGTTCAGGAGAATAAAAATGGATGAAGAACAAGCAATGAATATTGGGATGACCTCAGCAGCAACTTATCAGATTGTGCTTATCGGTCGATTGGACCAGGGCTGGGAAGATTGGTTTGACGGCACGAAGGTCCAAATAAAAAGACACCAATCTGGCAGACCGTTAACCACAGTAAATTGCCGAGTTAGAGACCAATCAGAATTGCTTGGGGTCCTTAACCGATTGAACAGCTTAAATTACCCCTTATTAAATGTGAAACTTCTTAGTGAGGCGGGATAAAGACGTGGCTTTATCCCTTTACATCCGGCCCAAGATTCTGTTGGTACATCCAACGGTATACCACGAAAGAGGTTAAGACATGAAAACGAAAAAAAGTGTTGAAATTTACCAGATTCCCGTGAACAAGAACGGGAAAAGTATCGCTCTATCTACTACTAAAGATCTGCGGGATATCATCCCCACAAATTGGTCCTCCAAAATCGAGGAAAATCCGGATCGGGAGTTGATTCTTTTAGGGATATTTGTGTTTGGTGAATTAGTAGGAGTTAGTTATTACTGGTTTGACCCGCGAACAACAACTGGCTACAGCTACGATTGATGCTTGCGTGTGATCTTCGTCGATAGGGTTATCGGCATTCTCTCTTCATCATATCTGTCGAGGTGCCGAGTAGGATATTGGAAGGTTCACCTATATTTCCTTCTTCATGGCAGTTGAACCTGATGATTAAAATCTCCTTTCACATGGGTTTCTCAAGACTGTCGATAGGTTGGCGAGAAGGCGGTGGCAATGGTAGATGTCTTTCAAGATAAAAAATTCTGAACAATCAATCTTTAAACTATTGAATTGGATGTGAGAAATGTCTTTTTGGAAAACGCTTGATACCTTAGAGAAAATATTTGTCATCTGGGCTTTCGTATTCCAGATTGTGTTGATCGTCCACTTTGCCATCCGCAAGCCTTTTTTTGAGACTTATACTGAAAAATACGGCTGGATTGTTTATACGCTTTGTATCCCTGCCGTCATCATCAGCGTGGTGTTGATCCGTGGTGGGAAAGACTGGACATACTGGGTGGCGGGATTCATCTTCCTGGTTTATGCCATATTTGGATTTTGGGTGGATTACGTGGCAAAAATCAACTTCCGGAATCCGTTTCAGCCATTGGTTGGCATCCCTTATGTGATTTTGTACCTGGCGACGATCATGTTTTATTGGTGGCCTCTCTGGCCCATCAGCCGTCTCTTGTGGTCTATCTATACCGTTTTGTATGTGGTTGCGATGGTACTCAATATAAGATCCCATTAATTTCATGAAGGAGCATGTCATGAAAGTTTTACCCAAAAAGAAGTTTGTGAATAAGAAAAAGTTCCAGCTTTACAGGCATCCATGGTTATCGGTTCTCGCCGTTTATGCTGCAATAATAATATCGTTGGCAGTTGTTGGAACAATAATTTTTGGATTTTTGGAATTGCCAGAATCCCAGCCCTTAGTCCAATTTGTGCAGGGAACTGCTTATCATGTCCTGACCATCTTTGTCCTGGTTCCCTTCGTTCTGCGTCTCCCAAAGGGTAAGAGGACGTTCAAGCAATATTTAGAAGATATCGGTTTGACTCGATTTAAGCCCTTTGTAAGACTGGTCCTGTTAGCGCTCTCTTGTTATCTACTCCTGGCGTTATCGCAGGTTACTGGCACATTAATATTTAGAAGTATGGAAAGGTTCCCCATCACTTTAGGGTTTATTAAACAGGTCCTTGACCTATCAGGGGACCTGCCTCCGAAATCAGCAAGCTTGCTTGTCTCGATCCCATCGATATTTGAGGAAATGACCTTTCGAGGCATTATTTTGGCGGTTTTCCTACAGCGATATTCATCACGAAAGTCAATCATTTTCTCATCACTTGCTTTTGGGCTTATTCACGCCTTAAATCTCTTGATGGGGAGCGAACTGATATGGGTCATTGGCCAGGTCATTTGGGCTTTTTCGATTGGTCTTTTCTATGGCTACGTTTTTGTCAAAACACAAAGTCTGCTGCCATCGATGATCGTGCATTACCTTGGAAATGCCTTTATTGGTTCCATTACAATGTATTTTCAAAATCGCGCTTCGGTTGAAGTTCAAGCTATATATGGAGTGCTGTTTTTCTTTGGTATCCTCCCAACAACACTGATGATTCTATGGACCAAATTTTATCCGTCCAGATGGCTTCCACAATTAGCAAGGGGTGGTTCGTAATTGGGATAAAAGCAAAATGACATCAAATTAGATCAGGAATAAAAGAGACGTCAATAATTCGATAAGAAATATTATTGAGTGGGTAAGGACATGGATAACCAAATTTCTATCTATTAAGGGATATTTGGTGATAGGGTTATCCAATATTAGTTAGCCATTTTTGTCGGATGTTTAGTTAAAAATAGTTCAATAAAATTAATTGATAAATGAGGTGATCAAATGATGCAAGAACAGCATTTCTTTGATTTTGCAGCTGAGGCAGGCTTGACTAAGCACTTTGGAAGCGTAGAATCCACAGATAAAATGGCCGAACTTTGCCATATTGATCCGACATCTTATGTTCTGGATGTGGGTTGTGGGGTGGGGGCAACACCTTGTTACTTGGCGAAAAAATATGGTTGTCGGGTGTTAGGGGTGGATATTCTTCCAAAAATGGTGGAACGATCCAAAGAAAGGGGGGTGAAAATGAGATTGTTGGAAAGCGTCGAATTCCAGGTTGCTGATGCACAGGACTTACCGTTCGAAGATGGACGTTTCGACGTGGTCATTACCGAGTCTGTTACTTCTTTTCCGAAGGATAAGCAGCAGGCTGTTAACGAATACACTCGGGTGATCAAACCCGGTGGATTTGTTGGCTTGATTGAATCTACCTGGTTGAAAGTGCCCCCACCGCAAGAATTGGTTGAATGGGTACGACAGGATGTCGGCGCAACCGTGGAGCCATTGACAGTGGAAGGTTGGAAAGACCTGTTGGTCAAAGCAGGCTTGCAAGACATTGTTGTGATCCTTATGAATATCGATGTAAAGGCCGAAAGTCGTGGAATCCTCAAAAGGTATGGTATTGGAGGTATGTTATCCATAGTGACCAGGGCATTCCAGTTGTACCTGAGAAACCCGAATTACCGCCAATTTGTCAAGGAAGTCAACCAGGGAGGTCTCGTTCCTGAAGACTTCAATGCGTATTTTGGATATGGGATTTTTGTTGGTAGAAAGGATTCTTGATTGATTATCTGATGGATCAGGCATTGTGGGTAGGCTTATGTGAAGAAGTACAAATGGAATATTGTGCTTCGAAGTTGGATTGTTTTTAAAGCATTCTCACGCTCCTATTATTCAGCATTACGAATTCAATAAAATCAGTTATTTATTTTCAGTCTCCATCACATATATTTTGATTAGGAGATATATGAGGGCGGTTTCGTTTAATGGCTTTTTAAGGCAATAAGAGGTGCTCTTGGTAAAAAAGAGGAAAGATTCCTATCAATTTCTGTTTACCCACCTTAAATACCTACTTTCAACTTTCAAAATGCATAGGGCGCAGCGACCTTGGGGTATTATCAACTCGTCTGTCCCCTTTAGGGGAATATGCGCAACCTATAGATAAAGTCCCTTCAGTGGATCGTTCCCTTTTTGTACCCTGAGGGGAGTGCTTTTCCGAGGAAATAAAGAACTTGAAATTAGTAAGAAGATTCTTCAGGATAATGGCTCAATAATTGAGGGGATAATTAGCTTATCCCCGAAGTTGTTTTGTGGAACTGGGTTTCCTGCAGCAATTCTTGTCATCAATAAAAACAAACCAGACATTCTGTGCATCATAGTATTAATCATTAATGCTGATGCATAATCTGGAGAGGGGAAAAATAAGAATTTTCTGCGACCTGAAGATATCGAAAAGATTGATAATGTCTTTCAAATAAACTAGAGGTACCCAACTATTATCGGATGGTCGGTATTACAGAGATTGAGAACGAACATTATTGGAACCTCAATATTCGCAGTTATATGGATAACACGCTGCCGCCATCACCAGTGCTGATATAAAGCCATCCGGGCCAAAATTGAGCTGCCCACCGTTATGGTTAGTGTAAGTGGGGTGGGGCAGTGCTAGGATTTGCTCTTCGGAGGCAGGGTCAGCGGCAATCAGGTTGTCGCTCACTGAAAAACGTGCGACCCCATTATCACCGCTGAGCATGGTGTAGTAAACGTAGAAATATCTTTTCTCACTGAAGCCGGGAGGGAAAGCCAAACCAAGCAGCCCCTGTTCGTTCCCGCCGCTAGTACCGGGTGATTTGATTCGGTCTTCAATCTTCAGGAAGGGATTGGGAAGGATGTTGTTATTCATGATAGTGATCCGTCCACGATGCTCAACGATGAACAACCGACCGCTGCTGTCGTTGGTATTGGTCAGGCTGACCGGGCGGTTCAAGCCTTCTGCAATTTGAGATAGGGTGATGTAGAGTTTAGAATCTTTCGCCAGGGCCATAGCTGGCACGTATCGGTTGACGGCGAAGGAGATGGCGAAAGTAAGCAGTCCAATCAATAAAAATACAAGAGAAAGGTACTTGATTTTTCTTTTATTGATTTGATTTTGGATAATTCGCATTTGATCCTTTTCTACTCATCTTTTTAGTCTTAAATATCATAATATTCAATCGTTTGTAGAAGAGGACTATAATTTTCACTTGAAACATGTGGCATACTTGATCAAAAATGACAAATCTTTATAAAGATATTGATTTACAATCTTACACTATGGCCGGCGTCATCTCCCTACCACCACTGCCATCGCCCAGGGCGATATCCAGATAGCCATCGGTACCAAACAGGATCGGTCAGGCATTGTGGTTGGATTGGGAATGGTCAATCAGGATGATGATCGACCCGGATGCCGGGTTCTAATTCAGACACAGGGTGGAACTAATTGGCGTGTATAAACGTCTACACTTCAAGTTAGGATAGAATTGGCAGAAGGAGAAAGTCATGAAAAGGTTGCATCTGGGTATCAATGTCATTGTATTATTGTCATTTTGGATTTCAGCTTGTTCACCTGGGATTGAAACGCCAACACCTCTACCCACACCCAGAGAAAGGGAAGGTGTACCTTTGGATGGGGAAGAAAGTGAAGGTGTGCCTTTGAATGAGGAAGAAAGCAATCCCCTGACTTTTACCCTTAGTGAGGGAAAGGGAAATGTAGATATCTTTTCCCCTCCAACTTATGTACGGGGTGAATCCTTGACGGACGAAGAACTTGCTTCCCTTCTCAACCGGCTTTCCACCTTCGTAGCTGGGCCTTCTGAAACGACTGATTTTAAATTTCCAGGCGAAGTCATCCCACCACCGCAACCGGGGGAAACGATTGAAGAATCTTTTCCACCTGAAATAGACACGCCGATAATGGATGTGGAATATGGCGCGCTCGAAGTTTTGCGCTACGCTCCTGAGGGTGAAATCCCGATCGCTCCTTTTGTAAATATCACATTCAATCAACCAATGGTGCCAATAACGACCATTGAAGATTTATCTGAAATGGATGTACCGGCGCAAATTTCTCCTACGCTGCCGGGGACGTGGCGTTGGCTGGGAACAAAAACACTCAATTTTCAATATGATTCTGAGCTAATCGACCGTTTGCCGATGGCAACGGAATATGAGGTTTTCATCCCGGCAGGGACAGAATCTGCCGTAGGGGGTGTTTTGGCAGAGAGTGTGAGTTTCAGTTTTTACACACCTGCTCTGAAAATGCAGCAATATCATCCCTGGGGAGATCCGCAGCCATTGGACCCGCTCTTTTTTATTTCCTTTGACCAACGGATTGACCCAGCTAAGATGTTAGAGAAAATAACAGTCAATGCAGATAACCAAAAAGTAACTATTAAATTAGCGACAGAAAACGAGATTGCAGATGATGAAACTGTCAGCAACTTAGTGGAGAATACCCAGGACAGCCGATATTTGGTTTTTCGGGCGGTTGATCTGCTCCCCGCAGATGCGAAGATTGTTGTCACAGTTGAAAAAGGTGCTCCCTCAGCGGAGGGTCCGCTTTTGACCACAGAGGAGCAAAGTTATTCTTTTTATACCTATGCGCCGCTTAAATTGACCGATCATCATTGTGGATGGGGCGATGAGTGCCGCCCGCTAATGCCTTTGACGATAGAGTTCAATAATCCCATTGATACAGAAAGCTTTACTGAGGGGATGCTCGAAATTTCGCCAGAACTTCCTGGTGTTTCAGTGGATGTTTATGGGTATGCCATTCAGATCACTGGCATGACAGAAGGGCGTACTACCTATAAGGTAAAGGTAAATGGAGAGATAAAAGATATTTTCGGGCAGAAGTTAGAGCGTGATGAGCAAGTTCGGTTTGAGGTCGGATCAGCGGAGCCTTTCTTGGTTGGACCTGAGGAACGCTTTATCACCCTTGACCCTGCCGCAAGCGATCCATCCATATCCCTTTATGTGATGAACTATAAAAAATTAGACGTGCAGATTTATAGTGTCCAGCCAAGGGATTGGCAGGGTTTCCTGACTTATCTGGATGAATATCGATGGACGGATGAACAGCAAGATCCGCCCGGGAAATTGCTTCTGGATGAAACGCGCAATGTGGATACGGTCACTGATATTTTGAGCGAAGTCAATCTTGATCTGAGTAAGTTTATGGATGGCGACTTCGGTCATTTTATCGTCATTGTGAAACCGCATAGGGGATTTTTTGAAGAAGAAAATTATTGGGAGACAGTGCAGGTCTGGGCACAGGTGACACAAATTGGCATGGATGCTTTTTTTGACCAGAGTGAGCTTGTTGTCTGGGCGACCGCATTAGCCGATGGCGTGCCGCTATCCGGGGTCAAGATTGGAGACAGTTTTGGCCAAATTAGCGCAGTAACAGATAAAGATGGGGTCGCGAGATTCGAACTATCTGATGAGGGTACACAATATTTACTTGCCCTATCAGGCGATGATGTGGCGATGCTTCCGTACGATACCTATTATTTAAGGGATGAAAACGGATGGAAACCTCGCTCAGTATCTGACTATATGCGTTGGTTTGTCTATGACGACCGTGCCATGTACCGCCCAGGAGAAGAAGTCCATCTCAAAGGCTGGATTCGCCAAATTGGGGGCGGGCAATTGGGAGATATCGGTCTCGTTGGCGACGCGTTGACAGGTGTGGATTATTCACTGATTGGCCCACAGGGAAATGAGCTGGCAACAGGGCGTGTAAATGTCAATTCGCTTGGTGGATTCGATATCGCGCTTACTATCCCTGAAAATGTAAACTTAGGATATGCCCAAATAAATCTTCAAGCGCAATATAATAATGGGCTGTTGAAGAGCAGCAATTTCACGCATGCCTTCCAAATTCAAGAATTCCGGCGGCCAGAGTTTGAAGTAACAGCTCGCAATGAGACTGAAGCCCCATATTTTTTGGGTGATCACGCTATTTTCGCAGTTGAAGCGAAGTATTATGCCGGTGGCGTGCTGCCGAATGCTGAAACAAATTGGTTGGTGAATTCGAGAGTGACAAATTATTCCCCGCCAAATTGGGATGAATTCACTTTTGGTTTCTTTACGCCCTGGTGGTTTTTCGATGGTGAGGACGGCGAAGAACCCCAAAGCGAGAGTTTTAACAGCATGACTGATTCGACTGGTACGCATTTCCTCAGAATAGATTTTGATGGCGAAGCCAAGCGCCCAAGCAGCATCATCGCTGAAGCGACCGTGAAGGATCTCAATCGTCAGGCATGGACGAGCAGCACCAGTCTACTTTTACATCCCGCCGATGTGTATGTTGGTTTGCGTTCTGAGCGTTATTTCGTAGAGCGCGGTGACCCCATGGATATCGAGCTTATCGTCACTGACATTGATGGCATTGCCGTTGCCGGTCGACCTGTTACGGTGGTGGCATCTCGCATCCAATGGAAGTTTCAGGGAGGCTGGCACGAAGAATTGATGGATCCGCAAACCTGCGAAATCATCTCCGCTTTGGATCCGATTACCTGCACCTTTGATACCTCCATTGGTGGCCGTTATCGCATCAGCGCTCTTGTGACCGATGACCAGGGTAGGCAAAACGAGAGCCGCTTCACACGCTGGGTCAGTGGTGGGCAGATTCCACCCTCCCGCGAAGTGGAACAAGAAGAAATCTTGCTCATCCCGGATAAAGATGAGTATCAGCCCGGCGACATAGCAGAAATTCTTGTACAAACGCCCTTTACCCCTGCCGAAATTTTACTAACTGTTTCCCGCAGTGGGATTTTATACACCGAGCGGCATTTAATTGAAGAGGGGACGCTGACTCTATCCGTGCCCATAAGTGATGAGCAGATTCCCAATATCTACGTGCAGGTGGATGCAGTTGGCGCCGCGCAGCGCGTGGACGATGCAGGTGCTTCCGTTGTGGGCGTGCCTGCCCGCCCAGCCTATGCTAGCGGTCAACTTAATCTAAGCATCCCGCCATTAACCCGTACTTTAGAAGTGGATGCTAAGCTCGCAAACGAAGAGATTGAACCCGGCGGCAAAACTACCTTGGACCTTGCAGTAAAAGACTCCGAAGGAAACCCAGTCGCAAATGCAGAGTTAGCGGTTATGGTGGTCGACGAATCCATCTTAGCCCTCACTAACTACCAACTTGCTGATCCAATTTCTACCTTCTACTTCCAACGCCCCTCCGAATTAAGCAGCATGTACGGACGTGCGAGCATTGTGCTGGCGAATCCGCTCGCATTAACAGAAGCTGCTACGGGAGACGAGTTGCAAGCATTGGCAATCCAATCTGCTGAGATCTTAAAAGCGGTTGGTGAAGACGCAACAATGGATGAAGCGATGGAAACGTTTAACGCAGCTCCAATGGCTGAAATGGAAGCAGATGGCATGGGCGCCGGCAGGGCAGATACGTCGCAAATTGCAGTTCGCAGCGATTTCAATCCCCTCGCCACCTTTGAAGCCGAAGTGAATACAGACGTAAATGGCAAAGCAAGTGTTCAAATTGAAGTTCCTGATAATTTAACGCGATATCGGGTGATGGTCGTCGCGGTGGATGCCGGAGGCAGGCAATTTGGCAAAACAGAGACCAATCTCACCGCCCGATTACCATTGATGGTACGCCCCTCTGCGCCGCGCTTCTTGAACTTTGGTGATACATTCGAATTCCCCATTCTGATCCAAAACCAGACAGATAATCCAATGGAAGTAGACGTTGCTTTGCAGACAACAAATATCACACTTCCCGATGGTGCAGGCCAACGTGTGACTGTCCCCGCCAACGATAGGCTTGAAGTGCGATTTTTCGCTAAAACCGAAATGGCGGGAATCGCCCAAATCCAGATTGGGGCGGTATCCGGTTCTTATGCCGATGCGGCGACTCTTGAAATACCCGTCTACACACCAGCCACCTCAGAAGCCTTCGCTGCTTATGGCGTGGTCGATTCTGGTGTAATCAATCAACCTATCGCCAAACCAAGCGACGTGTATACTCAATTTGGCGGGCTGGAAATCCAGACATCGTCTACAGCCCTGCAAACCCTCACAGATGCGGTGATGTATCTCGCGAAATACCCCTATGCTAGCACAGCGCAGCTTGCCTCTCGCATTCTAGGCATTGCGGCGATGAAGGATGTATTGACCGCCTTCCAGGCTGAAGGATTGCCATCCACTGATGAAATGGTAGCAAGCATCATTCAGGATGTGACCCGCCTGCAAGGTATCCAAAATTATGATGGTGGTTTCCCATATTGGCGGCGCGGGCAAGATTCCATTCCGTTTAATACCATCCATGTTGCTCATGCTTTACAGCGTGCGAAGGAAAAGGGCTTCATTATCCCCATCGAAATGCAGGAAAATGTGCTCTATTATCTGACCGATATTGAAAGCCACTACCCCTATTGGTACAGCGAAACAACACGCCGCGTACTGAGTTCGTATGCCCTGTATGTGCGTGATTTGATGGGCGATAAGGATGCCGCAAAAGCGCTTGCATTGCTCGAAGATGCGCCGCTTAATGAACTTTCTTTCGAGGCAATTGGTTGGCTCTGGCAGGTCTTGATAGATGACCCGAATGCTACAGCCAAGTTAGCTGAAATTCGACGATATATAAATAATCATGTTGTGGAAACCGCAGGGGCGGCGAATTTCACGACCAGTTACGATGACCAAACTTACCTGATCCTCTCATCAGATAGAAGAGCGGACGCGGTCCTGTTGGACGCCTTGATTAACGACGATCCGAAGAACGACCTGATTCCAAAATTGGTCAAAGGTTTATTGGCGCATCGTACCCGGGGACGCTGGGGCAGCACCCAGGAGAACGTTTTCGTGCTTTTAGCAATGGATCGTTATTTTAACACCTACGAATCGCAGACTCCTGATTTTGTAGCGCGGATTTGGCTGGGAGAGACCTACGCGGGCGAGCACGCCTACGAAGGCTATTCTACCGAACGGCACGAGACAATTATCCCGATGGCCTATCTCGTGGATGGGACTGATTCCTTAGATTTGACCCTCAGTAAAGAGGGTATTGGCAGACTATATTATCGGCTGGGATTAAAATATGCCCCTATTGATCTTAATCTCCAACCGCTGGATATGGGATTTGTCGTCACCCGTGAATACGAAGGTGTGGATGACCCTGATGATGTCTGGCGTGATGAAGATGGTATTTGGCATATCAAAGCAGGCGCAAGAGTGCGCGTCAAAATTAAAATGGTAGCAGACAATAGACGTTATCATGTTGCATTGGTCGATCCGCTCCCAGCCGGGCTGGAAATAATCAATCCTGATCTGGCAGTTTCCACCATCCCACCAGATGAGAATCCCAATCCTTTCGAAATGCGTTATGGCTGGTGGTGGTGGGGAACCTGGTACGAGCATCAAAACCTGCGCGACGAACGCGCCGAGGCATTTACTTCCTTGCTCTGGGACGGGGTTTATGATTATTCTTATATCGCCCGTGCAACGACACCGGGCACCTTCATCGTGCCACCGGCGAAGGCAGAAGAGATGTACTCCCCCGAGGTCTTTGGGAGAAGCGGGAGTGATTGGGTGATTGTGGAGTAGAAAGAAATGAATTGAAATGAGGAGAACCTCGCAAGAAGGTCTCCTCATTTCAGGATTCAGGTTTCGCTTTTGGGATAAAAAGCATTGAATTTATGCAGACGAAAAGACAACACAGAAAATAAATGGGTTGATTCGAAGTTCTGTCAACATGCGTTCTATGCCTATGTATGGGGGTACAGTGTCCATTATGTGATTTATGCGCAGTAATTTGTGTATATTGTTCGTTTTTTCCATTATGTTTATTGTTGTAGCTGTACGGTAGCTTTAGAATAATACGACTCCTTTCTTGTATACTGCGGAGATTTAAAGAAAATAAGAATTTTACACACCATGTAGATATGATTGAAACCATTTCTTCACATAGTAATTTATGCTTTGCTGTTCATGCTTCTGCAGTTCAGTAAAAGGTAATCCTTTAATATAGATAGTGTAATAAACCAGGATTAATACTTACGTTTGCTCAAATTAGTTGATTGGGTTGTTTTTGTGATAGGTATTTTATTTAAGGGTCTGATCACTTTTCGCGTGAGAAAGGAATAAAACTTACTTCCTGGTTTCTATAGCTTTTTCTATTAAGAAGGATGCTATAATAGTGTCCAGAAATTCTTATCTTTCATGGATGAAATTTCTTTATTTAAAGTCAATAAAATCTCTTTATAAGAAAAACAGTCACCCTTTTCAAACAATGACTTATCCCAGTGTTAGGAAATTATTATGAATACAAAAAAATTCACAATCTTACATTCGAATGACATGCATGGGGATTTCCTTGCAGAAGCATCTGGAGCGGAAGGGGATTTAATAGGTGGTTTAGCATTACTATCCGGCTATATAAATGATGTAAGAAAAAAAGAAGAAAATGTTCTCTTTGTAATAGCAGGTGATATGCTTCAGGGATCGCTAATTGACGCAGAGTATAAAGGATTATCAACCATTGAATTAATGAATTACCTTGCGCCAGACGTCGTTACAATAGGTAATCACGAAATTGATTATGGATTGTCTCATTTATTATTCTTAGAAAAAATAGCAAATTTTCCAATAGTGAATGCAAATCTCTACATAAAAAAATACAATAAGCGTCTAATGCAACCACACTTAATCATAAAAAAAGCTGGTTTGCATATTTTATTTACAGGAATAATTACAGAAAAGATTATCGATTCTCTAAAGATGGAGGAATTAGTAGGAAGCTTTATCTCTGTAGAAGAAGCAGCAGAGGAAGTGGGAAAAATCTGCAATGCTTATAGAAACGATGATATTGACCTAACTGTGTTACTTACACACATTGGATATGAATCAGATTTGAAATTGGCAAAACTTCTAAAACCTGAATGGGGTGTTGATATGATCTTAGGAGGACACTCTCATACTTTCTTAGATAAACCAACAGAAATTAATAATATTTTGATCGCTCAAGCAGGCGTTGGAACAAATCAAATAGGGCGATTCGATATTACAGTTGATGATGACACCAATTCCATTGTCAATTATGAATGGAAATTAATACCCATTAATAACGAAATTGCGAAACCAGATGAAAAACTACTGGCATTTATTGCTTCTTTCAAAGAAAACGTGGATAGAAAATACAATACTTTAATTACCAAATTTACTGAAGAAGCAACGCATCCAGAAAGAGAGATTGAAACAAGTTTAGGAAATATTTTTGCAGATGCTTTGGCTTCATCTGCTGAATGTGATGTTATGCTTTTGGGTAGCGGATCAATTAGATTAGAGAAATTAGGACCTTTAGTAACGCTAAAAGACTTTTTAAGTTGTTTTCCATTTGACGATACGCTATCCAAGTTCTATATCAATGGTAATAAGCTTCAAAACATATTTGCACATATCATGAGGATTGAAAACAGGGATGGTGAAGGAGAATGTTATCAGATTAACGCTGGTGTTCAAGCGATCTATAATGATAAGGAAAAAAGACTCGAACTACTAAAAGTTGGAAATGAAGAGATCAATAAAGACAGAATCTACTCAATCTGCCTGCAGGATTATCATCTATCCAATTGCAAAGACTTTTTAAACATAACGGAGAAGGAATTGCTGAGTGAAAAGTGTTCAAGGGTCATTTCAACATCCGTTCAAGATGTAATGGAAGAATACTTAAGAAATCATCAAAACATCAAGCCTAAACTGGAAAACAGGCTTGTCTTTAAATAATTATTTACATTTTCAGTCGATTTATCAAATAATTTTTTCTGGGTGTACCCCAGTTGGAAAAACGCACAATCCGGTTTTGTGAGGCTCTCAATTCAAGTTCGATTATTCCCATCAAAAAATTACCGCTTTCCCTGTTATTTTTTGGGGATAATTGTTAATTAGAGCAAATTTTGTAGTAAACAAACCATTACAGGTGTATCTATGGAGATTGTTTGGATCTTTCGACCATCTTGAGAATCCAGCAGCCAATTATGACGGTACATTAGAAATCCCCGGTCTGTTTGTGATTATGATGGATAGTGATGATGAGAAGCTAATTACATTTGGGGGATGCGTTCCCTATTTATATTAGGACCTCTGGCAGGTTTAAATGCAGTAATCAACTCATTTTTTGGATCTGGTGAGCCATCCTTCAATTATCGCCCCATACAAAATCCCAGCCACAAAACTTACCGGATCCTGAAATCCTGTAGCATTGTAGAAAGCAAAGGAAACCAGAAGCCCCAAAATGGCGCCACGTAGCAAGGCATTCCTTCTACTTGTTTCCTTCCATGGTGCGCCCACCGCCAAACCGATAATCACGCGATTGTACCAAAGTGAGAACACAAAAACAGGTGAGGCGGTTGAACCAGAGCGAATATAAGCCCCCACCACGCAAACAATCCCCAGTAAGGCGCCGCCAATGAGCGCTTCTTTCAATCTTTTAGTCATCCCTACTCCTTCTGAATTGATGTCGATTAATAAATGCTTTGTCTCAGTATACTATTTTATTCTGCGAAGCAGAATACCCCGCAGCTTGCTGCGTGGGTTCCATGGATAAGGCAAAACCTGATCCGAAGGAGAAACTTTTGTAATGCCCCAGCTGCTTGCGGCGGGGATAGAAATTTTCAAGGTTTGCTACTTTATTATAAGATCTTTGACCGCATTCCCACATTGATTCACAGACCTTAGTCAGGGCAATCGCAAAGTCGGTGTACTTAATCAAACCATACTTAATTCGAAAAATTGAAGGCACTAAAGCCTTCCCCTGGAGCGCAGCGGAATACCTTTAGGTGTGGAGGGACAGCCCTCTGGGGTTGCCTATCTCATGCAATGATTTTCTTTCTGTAGGGGTAGCCCTTCCCAAAACCCCCGCCGGGGGCAGTGGCTGCCTATCTTATGCAATGATTATCTATCTGTAGGGGCAGCCCTTCCCAAAACCCCCGCCGGGGGCAGTGGCTGCCTATCTTATGCAAAGATATTCTTTCTGTAGCGCCAGCCCTTCCCAAAACCCCCGCCGGGGGCAGTGGCTGCCCTGGTCAAAACACAAGACATTGAAAAATACATCATCCAGGATGTAAAAACCATCATATACCCAATAAATAGCCACATGGCGATTGCCCTGTACCGCGAACGCAATGTCTTTTCATATCCCGTAAAGATATTTGATCAAAGGCAGCTTCCGGATGCCAGATGATCAGCCTAATATTCGGTCAATGCAGTGGAATCTCGTCCTCCTTATAGTGCAATTTCTTAGGATGGGGTACCCTAATATTTTCTAATTGGAAAGAATTTAAAATATTTTTCTTTTGCAAATATGTTCAGGAGTGATTGTGAAAATAAGAAAAACTGCAAAATTTATTCTATTAGGTGTACTGACAATACTCATTATCGGCATTCTGGGGATGCTTGTTTGGTCAAAAACCGGGACTTACCCTGCAAGAGAGGTGGCAATATCCGCACTTGAATCAACGAGCAAGGTAACCGTCACACAGGACAAATGGATCACATTTACCCCAGTCAGGATGCGGGAGACAGGCTTGATTTTTTATCCGGGCGGCTTGGTAGAGCCAACGGCCTACGCACCGATTTTGCAAAAAATTGCAGAAGAAGGTGTCCTAGTGATTATTGTTCCGATGCCTTTGAACTTAGCAATTTTCAATCCAGGTGCTGCAAATGCTGTCATTGAGACGTATCCACAAATCTCTAGATGGATCCTTGCGGGGCATTCACTGGGGGGTGCCACGGCAGGGATATTTGCAGAAAATAATCCGACGAAAATTGATGGGATTGCATTTTGGGACTCTTATCCCCCCAACACTGCCGATTTATCCAACAATTCTATTTCAGCAATTTCTATCTATGGAACCACAAATAATTTCCCTAACACCGAAAATTTTGATGACAAAAGGGCCCTGTTACCAGACGATACAATATTTGTCGCAATTGAAGGTGCAAACCATGCCCAATTTGGCGATTATGGCCCCCAAAAAGGGGATGTTGTTGCCTCTATTAGCTTAGCCGAACAGCATGAACGTGTCGCAGAAATTATGCTGGATTTCATCAGGTCTTTATCCAATTAGATTATGATGCTGTGTTCCTAAGCTCCAATCCTTTCGGATCTACAAATAAAAAGATTTTGTCTTTGGGAGGTTCCAATCCAGGGATTGACCACATCATAAGAAAAACCGCCCGGGATCGATCCTGGGCGGTGCCGTTACTACTGGGGGAAAATGAGGGGTCAATGATTTTACTCGTCCGTAAATTCAACGCCTACCAAAGGAAGTTCCACGAAAATCCAATCCATCAATCGGGTAGATCACTGGCCTCATCAAGGGCAATGACCTCTTCTGGTTTCAGCCGCCATCCCATCGCCCCAAGGTTTTCGGCGGCTTGTTTTGCATTTTTTGCGCCAGGGATTGGAACAGTCCCTTTGCATATTGTCCAGTTCAGGGCAACCTGGGCAGGTGTTTTCCCGTGCTCAGCGCCAATTTTCTTTAGCAGGGTGATCAAAGGCTCAAACTGCTGTAATTTTTCCGGTGGGTACAGCCGTTTACGTGGACCTGGCGGTGGGTTCTCAAGGCCATATTTGCCAGTTGCCATCCCTTTCGCAAGCGGACTATAAGCAATGACTGTGATGTCATTTTCAAGGCAGTAATCAAGCAGCCCATTTTTCTCGATACTCCGGTCAAAAAGGCTGTATTCGACTTGATTGGAAGCAAGGGGCACCCCTTCGGCTTGAAGTGTTTCATTTGCCAGTTTGGTCTTTTCTGTGTTGAAATTGGAAACGCCCACAGCCCGGGTGAGGCCTGCCCTCACGGCGTCCGCAAGCGTAGAAACATACTTCGGCTTGCTCCACCAGCCAAGAGGTGTATGGATTTGATAGAGGTCAACACGGTTGAGCTGCAGTCGCTTTAAGCTTTTTTTGAGGGCACGAAACATGGCTTTTTTGCGCACACGCCATGGAAATGGGAAAAATTTGGTTGCAACCAGTACTTCTTCTGAAGCTGAGGGCAAAAATTTACCTAAAAATCCTTCCGATTTACCCATCCCATAGACTTCAGCAGTGTCAAACCAGTTTGCGCCGTTTTCTAAACTGACTTCAAAAGCCTCCCGGATATCTGCGTCATCATAACTGCTGCCGTTGTATCCCCAGAACAGCCTGTCGCCCCACGCCCAGGTGCCCACACCCACGGTTGTGATCATGATGTCCGTTTTTCCAAGCGGCACAAGATCTTGAGAATTTTTCATTTTTTTTATTTTCCTTTCATATGATCCATTGCAATGGTAAATACGTCGCCCACCATTTGATACTGATAATATCGTATAAAAATTTTTTCCGGTTCTTATAATAGCCCAACCGGGGGAGAATTGAAAGGTTGACCAGAGAATTTCATACTTCCTTCGCGATAATAAAAAAGTTTCTTAAATGAAGGGCAGTTCGTTGTGTGCTGCCAGTTATAAGCTATCCTTCCCGTTTTAGGATCGGTTTGTCGAGGCTGATCCTCGAATGGGGAGGTAGCGTAAGCATAGCAGATGGGATTGTGGGCATCATTATGTTAATCTTCTTCGGGGTCATTCTCTGTAGTTTGATATATGGATTGATGCTAAATAAGAAAGGGTCTGCGAGAAATTGCAAGCCTTTTTTTTAAAAAGTCGCGCTAATTGACTCCCAAACTCAACAGGACTCATTTTTACCGATTATTATGTGATAAAAGTGAAAAACACTAAGGCATCAGAAAATCGAGTCTTAAAATAAATCCGACGTCGGATTCATTATTAGTCACTGGATCAAAAAGAAAATATTTCTGTGACGAGTTCGTAGACCAATGGTCTTTAAAGCCGTTAGTCTAAACCAGTAACCCCCTATAGGTACATAAAACAAAACAGAGAGCCGATACGAATACCGGCTCTCGACTATTTAGATAAACGTAAACAAACTAACTGCTAAAAGAGCAGATCTTACCGAACTACAGCACGCAGGATTGGGGCTTTACCTTCACCAAGCGTTGCGGTCAGGTCAACTTTTAAACCGCCTTCAAGAAATGCACTAAGGCTCATGATAGGAGATTCTTCCGCTGGATTGGAACCTGCTAAGTAAATTTTAATATTGTATTGGCCAGGTGCCACTTCGAACCTTGCGCTTGTACCAAAGGGTACGCTTGTGAGGAATGGTTCACCATTGACCCAAATATCAACGGGTAATTCTTTATCTAACCCTAAGGCTCGGCCATTGATCCGGTGAGATACTCTCAGATAAACCATTTCACCATTGGCTTGTACTGGGCTAATGCTGAAGGCGAAGCCGACTGCAATTGCTATAACGATAGCGAACATAGAAAGTTTTGAAAATTTAGACATTGTATTACTCCTTTTTTATATTTGTTTTATTTTGTTTCTGTATATATAGTTTATGGTAAAGTGTCTAAACATTCAATAATCTGTATAAGGTTTGTATCTTGTTCCTATACTGGTCATGGCCTAAAAGATGGTCAGTCAATACATTTTTTCATAATCCAACCCTCTTCTGACCTGTGACCTGACCCCATAAGTTGTACCAACCTTTTTGATAGTCCAACCGGCTGAAATTGGGTAGGCTGAATTATGATTGCCGTGCTCATTTGCACTGCACCAAACGTAGTGCGATGTATGTGTTGCATGCGATGACAAATAATAGTGCCAATGTGTTCGCTTTTTCGCTTTGGCCAAATCACAAAAAATCAGTATGGGAAATCTTAAGTCCCACCCCAATTCCTCCCTGAAGAAAGCGGCTTAAAGTCCCTTCCCTTCAGGGAGTGTGTGAAATCTTAAGTCCCACCCCAATTCCGCCCTGAAGAAAGCGGTTTAAAGTCCCTTCCTTTCAGGGAGTGCGTGAAATCTTAAGTCCCACCCTAATTCCTCCCTTAAGAAAGCGGTTTAAAGTCCCTTCCCTTCAGGGAAGGGATTTAGGGTTAGGTAGAAATTGGTCACGATGCCCTTTCTAATCGATTTTTCGAGTGAAGCACCATTAAAGTTTTTTCAAATCTTCTGATTTTGTGATTGTCCTGATTTGAACATAGAAAAAACACCCCTTAAAAGGATTCTATTTTATAATTCTTTTATTGAGCTGTATGGATGCGAAATTACCTTGTGATAAGTGGGTGATGATGAAGTAAATTATTCAATAATTTCATTCTAATCCAACCGCAAAAAGTATTTTTAGGCATATTTTGTCTGTTCGCTTAGATGATATATGACATGACATGGTTTACGAACTTGATTGGCAAATCACGAGACCAATTACTCACTAAGTATTGGAACTTGAGTTGAAGTAGAATAAGGACGAGGATTACATCTCCGATATGAAGGAGATATTGAAGTGAAAAACTGCCCAACACCGTGTACGCTGGACAAGTGCGGGCGTTCCGCCGCACTTTTGGGGCTCAGCCCCAAGGACGGTTTTAGTATCTGGTAGCTTTTCCCGCCAATTCGCCCCGCCGCTTACGTAAACCGTTGGACGGCAGTAATATCTGGAGGCAAGGAGCAAACGGCTGCATGAACGACAGCATGACACAGGAATCTAGCGAGATTCAAGACACCATCCGGCGCGTGCTTGAGCAGAACCGGCTCGCTGTGCTGGCTACCCAACTTAACGGTCAGCCTCACACCAGCCTCATTGCCTTCACGCCGTTGGATGGCCTGCGGATCCTCGCGTTCGCAACCTATCGTAACACACGCAAGTACAAGAGCATCCTGGAGGATCAACGGGTGGCGATTTTCATTGAGAACAGAGAGGGCGACGCCACTAGGCGTTCAGATCAGAGGCTGGTCCTCACAGCACATGGTGAAGCGATCAAAACGCCGGCGGAAAATCGACAGGCGCACATCATGACACATCTGGCGCGGCACCCGAACCTTGAGGAATTTCTCATCTCGCCTGACTGCGAGTTCGTATGTGTTATCGTCCACGCCTATCAGGTTGTGAGTAGCATTGACGATGTGCGGTGGTACAGAATCGGAAAGTCCGCTGTCACCTAACCAGGGTATGCAGCCGATGTTGTTCCCCTGCACGCCGCAACGCGGCTAATACGAACCTTTATTCAGGATTTCAGCTAACCGTGTCCCACTTCTCATCAAAATAATTTTCTCTCTAAGTTTGAACAATCATTAGATTGCTCAATTTCACTTTTGTTATTTTTTCTAATCTCCTCAAGAATCAGTGGTACGCTATTCAATATCTCTTCGGATAAACAAACGGATCTGCGCACGGAAAAACGACCATACTTCCGAATACAAAAAAGGCCGGCTTTGGTGAGTCCTTTAGGTCCTTTACCCTGAAGGCGCAGCTGGTGATCCAGAACAGCGATGGGCGATGATGACGAATGTGCTGGTGGAATACGCGGAGAATAAGAACGGGAAGGGGGAGTTGGTGAAGTAATTTGGGTTTTATGGGGTTTCTATCATGAGCCGCCTGCAGAATGGCGGCTCTTTTGTTATACTTAATATATTAGAATATCGATTCTGAAAAAAGGAGTTCTAAATGCAGTGTAAAAAATGTGGTTCGACGGATGTAAAAATCGAAATGCTAACTGAAACAAGGATAAAAAGAAAAGGTAAAGGGCTTATTTGGTGGTTATACTTTCTCACTATTGGATGGATTATCGAGCTTTTCTTATGGTTGTTCTTGACGTTGCCAAGATTGATTTATGCACTTTTCAAGCGCGATAAATATAGAATTAAATCCAAAACAAGAAAGATTGCCGTATGTCAAAATTGTGGGTATAGCTGGAAAGTGTAAATGTGAGTTTAGAGAGCCTTTATGTTCGGGTTCTTTCTTAGTTAATATTTATAACGAAATTGTTTGATACTAACTTACTTATTCTAGTTCTTGCATTAATTCTGATTTCCACCTTTTATATGAACCAGCCTTTATTGCCTCAAAAAATGCATCATAATTTGTTGGTGAAAGAAAGTAGAAATAATATTGCCAGGTTTGATTATTTGCCAATAATCGAGAATTTAACTCCTTGAAATGCTCGATCGCATCACGTAATTTTGCTTTATTTTCTTGGCTTGTATCTGAATCATCTTTTATCTCAACAGCAAGAATATCATTTGTATCCTTGACTACCAAGAAAAAATCAGGGTTAAATGTTTTCCGTGCCACATGGGTAGAGCCAATTTCTGTTGGTTTATATGAGTATGGTATCTCATAGAATCCGACATCGGGGGATTTTATAAACGACATAAATAAATTGCTATTTCTAAAGATATTTTTGACAAAATCCTTTTCTGGCCGATAGGACACGTAAACAAAATTAAGAGGAGTTATGAAATTACTGTTTTCTATAGGGAATAAATGCACCAAAAGATATGCAATCTCAGGTAAGACATTACTCTCATTTAATAACATTCGGTTTGATAAATATTTTCCAATTATTTCTTTTTCTTCCCCTGATAGAGTCTCTATAGATAAATCATCGAAAAATAAATAACCATTAAACTTTATCGAATCCTCACTAAAAAACTGATCCCTCATGTTATCAATTGAAACCTCAATAAGCGTATCAGGAACCAACCTTATCCTAGGCACATCCGTACCAAGTGATCTCAACATAGGACCAAAACTTTGCTTTATGATAGTTAGATTTTCTTTACTAATAAAAGACGAATCATATCCACGACTATCTAATTGTTCTACAATATAATCCTTTATTTTTGTGATCGGCCAATCTTTAGCCAATTTAGGATCTTTATCTCGAAAGAAAAGAGACATTTCTCGTGCTGCATCTTCAATCTCTAAATTACCCTTAACCTCAACTTCGTAACTACGGGTGCCGCTTTGTGAATAAGTAAAGTATTCTGTTCTTGTTCTTTTTTGAGGATGTAATACCCTGATATTTGGTTCGTCAGCTGGTTTCTCTTTGCTCTCTGTTGCATATTGTTCCTGAGAATATTCGAAATTAAATAAGTGAAACAAATAATTTCGCCTTAATTCACAAAAGCCCCAAGAAACCCGATTTTCTATTTCTAAAACCTCCTGATACAACTTGCTTATCGCGCTGGTCCATTTAGTATGGTTATTTATTGTTAAAAGGACAGGTGGTTCTAGGCATTTAGGAACACGAAGTCCCCTACCCAATACTTGAGCAATAAGCAGCTTAGAGTTAAATGCTCTATGGCTATTGGGGACGATTTGAAAGACATTTTTAACATCCCAACCTTCTGTAAGCATTGCCACTGAGATAATCCATTCTACAGGATTATCATCATCATCAACTGTCTTCAATAATTGTAGGTTTTCTTTCCTGATTTTCTCAGCATCTGGAAAACGTGTTTTAATAATTTCTTTTTCTTGATCATTAGAAGGTAGTCCAGAGGTAACCCAGATCACTTTTTTAGCAATTAACTCCTCGGAACACCCCTCACGCTCAGCAATATCCTTTACTAGAATATCCCATTCATTAATACAATCGAAAATACTAGCAGTAATGACAATCGTGATCGGTTTTAATAGGCCAGAATATTTTTCTTTTAACCGACTATGATTCATGTAAGTAAGATCATAACCATCTTCGTCGTTTTCAAATGATCTCTCTGTAATATAATCAATAGTCTTTATAATGCCATTTTCAGTGGCTTTCTTTATACCATACCGAAAAATAATGTCGTGAAAGTAATCATTATCACTATTGCTTATATATGCAGTGCCTGTCAACCCAAGAAGATATTGAAATCCATACTCGTCATTGGTTAAGAATTCTTTCCAACGTCTGACAGAACTTTCCTCAGGGCTATAGATATGATGAGCTTCGTCATTTATTACTATTGTTCGATCACCTTTATTCAAAAAACTATCCCTGATTGAAGAACCAGTTCTATCATAAACCGCATGAATGTTTTCAACGCAAATATCCCCAGTCAATATTGGATCATTTGCGCTCTTTATTTCAGGAGAAGGATATAATGCCCCTATTTCCTGCAAGATCTTAGTGTATGTCCCATTGCCAGATAATTCAATAAATTTTTTCTTTAATTCCTCTTCTATTGTCAGTGATGGACATAAAACAAGTACTTTATCGACAAATCCTTCACCAAGCATAATGATCGCGACAGAATAAATAACCCAACTTTTCCCTGTCCCGGTTGCTAAATCTATAGAAACAGACTTTTTATCAGGTATCTCAAATTTTGATAAATATTCCTCAATCCTAGGATATTTTGACCGCATTTTTGTTGAACTCAAGTAATGTTCGCGTGCCAGAAACTCTGTCGTGGGATATTTATTACTAACAAAAAACCTGACAGCTTCTCTTACCGCCTCGCGTATATGGTTAAACTTTTCGTCTGTAATAGCGTTTAGGAAAGCATCATATTTATGGATGATCGATTCGGTAGATTGACTAAAATCCTGTACTTTCAAGACAAAATCATCGTTTTTATATTCCATCTATTTGAACTCTTTCTTTGTCTTTATGACTTTATATTCATTACCATATTTATCCATGAAAATTATCATCATTTTGTCACCAATGAATTCTTCGGTCTTAATACTAATTTTCCCCATTGTACGATCTGAATTTATTATTTTGTCTGACCAATACACTTTATCAAGATCGAAAACTTTGGATTCATCATCGTAATTAAAATCAATCAAAACCATAGAGAGAGTCTCAAAATTTTCAAACTCATCAGGTGCATAAGTCAATGTATTTGACCTAAATTCACTAATCGTGATATTAAATCCCTCATTATCTCTTGTAAACTCTGCTTTAACGATTGGTTGTGAAATAAAATCAAATCCAACTGCATCAATTACTTCATTGACATCTTGTTCAGAAACAGGTTGTGGCAGGGCACCAGGTTTATTGTTTTTTATGAGTGATTTAAGAATTGATAACGGAACTTTTAAAAAGCTATAAATAGTGCTGTCTTTCTTAATTTCATCTTGCATGAATCCCATTGCACATATAGGAGCAACTATGTAAAATTTATCACCACCACGACCGCCTAAAGCATTATGTAATTCATCGACATATTCTTCGTCAATTTCTAATGTTTTATTATCAGGATAATTCCATATATATGCGGAAAATGTGTCAATAAAACCATCAAGGTTAAATCCTCTTATTTTATGTGGACTTAATCGAACCCCAAAAAGCTGTGCAACAAAAGGCCTATATACATCCCAATTCATGTTCAAAATGAGGCTATTATCATAAGCTCCTACACTTAATTGTTTGAACTCTTTTACTTTTAGTGGTTCGGGTGAATCTATCTCCACTTTTGGGTTAATAAAAGAAATTAAGAATTTTATTCGTTCAACATCAACTATAATCTGACCAGCGCGCTCTTTATCTCCATTTAATCCGTCATTCTCATAATATTCTAAGTTCTCTAATTGGAGTTTTTCCTCTGGAATGATCAGAGAAATTTTTTGCTGATCGTTTCCTTTTAAATTGCTTGAAAGAAGTGTAGCTAATGAAGTTAAGAACTCATCTGTTATTATCAAATCTCCTTTTCTTGCCTTTTCATAAACCATAAAGAGTGCCCGTGAATAGGATTTTGTGTGATCTTTGAAATCATTAACACGTTCATAACTTCTCGATGTGTCTTCATTTTCAGTACCGATTCTACTGGTGAGATTTAATAATCTCTTTTGTGTTGTATAAATCGATAATTTGCCCGAATCAATTCCAATCCAACGCCTACCTAACTTCTCAGCAACTGCAAGGGTTGTACCACTTCCAATAAATGCATCTAATACAATATCATTTTCATTGGAAGATACACTTATCAAACGTTGCAAAAGGTTCTCGGGTTTTTGAGTCGGATAATCTACCCTTTCACTTGACCCAGAATTTATTGAGTTAATATCATCTATTATTGATTGAACTGAAACGCCTTCACTTTCATCGAGATATTTTTTGTATCTAGGATAATCTTTTGTTCCATACACTAGTTTTCCTGCAGCTTCTAATTCATCAATTTTTTCTTGGGTGAATCTCCAGTGAGTACCAGGTGGAGGAGATAATAGTTTGCCACGAAACAGTCGTTGTGTAGAGCTGCCTCCCGCTGCATGCATTGCGACGGTATCATACCTTCTACCATCTGGCTCTACGTACTGATAGTGAGTCTCGAGATAATGAGATGAATATTGTGTAAAAACCTTATTCCATATATAATAATCACTTCTTTTGTAAAAAAAAATATTGTCATGGATACGACCAAATTTGGTTGAATCACTATGAGCTGTAGTTCTTTTCCAAACAATCTCATTAAGAAAGTTGTGCTCTCCAAAAATCTCATCCAAAATAGCTTTGATATAATGCCCCATTTTCCAATCTAGGTGTACATATATGGATCCGTCATCTGCCAATATTTCTCTTAATAAAATTAACCTTTTACGCAAAAATTCAATGAATTCTGCCCCAATAATCTTATCCCTATATGCTTTTTCTCGATCCTGCATAAAATCTTGCTTAGTCGAAAAAGGTGGATCGATGTAAATCATTTTTATCTTTTGTTTTGTACCTAATATATTTGCGCCACGCTGGTCCTCGTATATCGCTTTAAGAGCATATAGATTATCACCAAATATTAACAGGTTCGACCAATTATCATTAAATGGGTTCTCTGCATTAAATATCCTATGCTCTTGTAGAGGTGCTGAGGGTGTCTCAGATATTACTTTTTGCTCAGGTGTTTTCCCTTTGTAATATATTTTGTAATCCTTAGTCGCCTCAAAGTAATCAATATCGTCACTTTCGAACAACTTTGATTGGAATGATTGAGGAAGTGTCTCGCCCTTTGATAATAATTCGATTATTCTTATTCTATCTCTATCGGTTAAATTTCCCATTTTTGCCTTTAGTCTTCATTTTCTTGATTTAATGCATCGAAAATTAATCAAGTCTTTGATTATTCAAAAAATCAACACCTT
Source organism: Anaerolineaceae bacterium (assembly GCA_016841525.1). Classification (GTDB taxonomy): domain Bacteria; phylum Chloroflexota; class Anaerolineae; order Anaerolineales; family Anaerolineaceae; genus Brevifilum. The sequence goes on along the minus strand of JAENYZ010000001.1, from coordinate 464,885 downwards.
GAATTAAAATCCTTTGTCATTAACTTTCTTGAAAAATTATATCTTCTACTTTTTCCGATTTTCGCCTTTAAGAAGAATTCCGCTTCACCAGCTAATATGTGGTAATACTTTTCTTCCACTTTAAAATTAAATTTATATTCTATTGCTTCTCTTGATGGAAGATTGATTACCCATAAAGGCTTACTAGATGAATCATAAGGAAGCTTTATATCATCAATTCTTTTTAATATTTGAACTGGAATCTCTAAAATTTCACGAGTCTTTGTAGATTTTATTTTTATTGTTGGCAGTCTCAACCATTTTGGTACAATAGCTGAATTCCAAATTGACATGTTAAAATAAAAAGAAATGCTCTTTGAATCAGAAAAATTATCAACCTCTCTTGAAGCGCCTGAGACATCAGAATACATATAAATATCAAGCCAATCAATTGAAATGGATATTTTTCCAGAAAACTGTAAAAAATGCGTTAATAATATAGTTACAACAGAACTGATGATAGCAACAAGCCCTGTAATTAATTGCCCAATATTTTGAGGATCAAGCTCAGACATAAAAAAAGTATATCATAGGTTATCTATAGATAATTGATATTCATTCATCAGGGGATTATGCCAACAATTTTTAATGTCTCCTGTTCTAAATAAATGGAAATTTTTTATGAAAATAACTCACACACGAATTTTTTCAATATTTTTCCTACAAAACAAGGTTTCGACTTTTGGAAATCAAAGTCGGACTTTAGGATTTTTCTGCGCCACTCTGGTAAAGATTCCAATTCTCCCATTGCTCTTCTTCCCTTTTAAAAAGATCAGGGTCGATATGTCGAGGTCGTAATTTATTAATAACATACAAACGATCCTTACCGAATATCCACCTTAGGGCTCTTTCTGCAATACATTTCTGAAAAAATTTCGTTTCTTTAGAACTGAGTTTTAATTTTTCAGGAATATCACTCCCAATTTGTGTAAATAATAAATGTTTCGGTGAGAGTGGCATAAAGATATCTGTATTTTCTGACCCCCATCCTCCTCTCAAATCGTAGTTGTTTTCATCATTGAAATTTAATTTTACGACTGGATGATCGCTTGTGAACCAGCTATAGCCTGATGAGGGCCTAACAATACTCCATTTGTGAAATTTTAATGCCTTCACTGTATTTGAAAGTAGCCATTTTTGGCTTTGAACCCATAAACTTCTTCCAAGTTGTAAATCAACCTTAACATATCCTCCCCCAGACACTGAGTTGTTATCCCGATTAACCTCAACCTTTAAGTTATCACCACAAAAATTTTCTTTCTGATCAGGTGACTCGATACCTCTGTTTTGCTGTAGATACTGTTGATATCTTTCAAGAGATTTTTCAACAGATGATTGTAGGATTTCTGGAAATGTTTTTCCCCACCTCTCAATGCTTTCCAAATAACTCAATGGAGTCCTAATGTCTTGGGCTGCTAATAACATAATCAGACTTTCCCAATCCCTTGAGTTTAAAGGATTATTTTTCAATACTTTTTTCAGGGTGTTAATTGCTGGATTCTCTATTTCTTCACCTAACCATCTTTCATAATCATCAATTTCTTTTTCATCCATGTAAGTTGTATACAGATCTCTCAAATACGCTGTTTTTTCTATTGATCGATATTCCCATTCCGGGACATTTTTATGAGATATCAGTATTCTATAAGCCCAAATATGCTTACCATCATCACTCCAATTTCTAAGATAAAACTGTGGAATAAAGTGATTATCACGAGATGTTTGAGTCATAAGGATCTTCTTTGAAGTAATAATAATCGACCGTTTGTGCTATTATAATCAGATTCAATCACTCGGTCAAACAAAAATTGATTGGAAAGCAATATTCATGATATAAATTAATTCATAAGTATATGATTCAGGGTAATGGCGGGAGACCTTCACAATGATTAGAAAAACTTATAAAGGGAATGTAAGAATTTTTGTCTGCTCTATTATCATCCAATTTATTTTTATCCTTCTTTCCGTACAAACCAATATTCCCGTTGCAGCACAAACTAATGATGAACTGCATGTGACCTTTATTGATGTCGGTCAAGGAGACAGCAGCCTATTGAGCACAAGCAATGGTATCGATGTGCTTATTGATGGCGGACCAACAAGTGCTGGCCAGACAGTTCTTTCTTACATTAATTCTCAGGGGATTGATGATATTGAAATTGTGGTTATCAGCCATCAACATGCTGATCACATTGGGGGATTGCTGGATGTATTTCAATCTGAGATCCCGATAGATGTTGTTTTGTATAACGGGAATAGCTGCACGACAGATATCTGCAATAATGTATGGAATGCTATGAGCCAAAGGGGTATTACACCTACATATGTTAAAGAAGGGGATACCTTCCAGTGGGGATCTCTTTCAACAGCGATACTTAATCCACAAACCTCAGCAACTGGTGATGAGAATGAAGATTCTATCGTAATGCACTTGTCGTTCTATGATACTGAACTACTTTATACAGGGGACATAGGTTTTTCTACAGAAAATACTCTGATTTTTGATGGCGTGTTGACTTCACCGGTGGATGTGCTTAAAGTTGCCCATCATGGGAGCTCTTATAGCACGAGTTCGGATTTTCTGAATGCCGTAAATCCATTAAACGCTGTCATTTCTGTTGGTGATAATAGTTATGGCCACCCAAGTCCTGACACATTGAGTCGAATAACTGCTTCAGGTGCTGCGCTATACCGAACTGATCAAGATGGAAATGTGACATTTACATTTTATGGGCCTGATAATCAAGGAGAGGCCTACGTTTACCTGCCATTAATTCTGAAGAGTGAGCCAACCCCGGAACCCACACCAGAACCAACTCCTGAACCTACACCCGAGCCTACACCAGAACCCACACCTGAACCCACACCTGAACCTATGCCTGGACAGAATGTGCAGTGCAACACGATCGGAAATACGCAAATTTGTGCTTCGGTTTCAAATGCTAATCCAGAACAATACTCTTATGTCACTGTTTACGGCCGGCTGCTGATTGATGGCGTCGGACAAGAGGGAAAGCCGATGTATTCAACCTGGCATTATAAAACAACGACTTCGTATTGCGATGGGAATTTAACGAATTCGGATGGCGTGGCGAGCTGCCAAAGGTATATCAGCAGGGCGACGGTGGGGTATACGGTGACGATTGATGTGAGTATTGAAGGTTATGGAGTGAGTACGTCGTTTACACCTAGGGATTAATGAATAATCCTCAAATGAAATTGATCAAGTCATTAGTTGAATATTGAAAACTCTGTTAAAATTATTTTGTCAATGAGGGGAATCCTCAGCTGTTTCTTTGAATAATCCCAATATAAATGGATGGGGTACTTATGAATAGCCGAATAGAAAACGAAAATCTTGTTGAATTGCCTCCTGTTGGCACACAAGTTCCTAAATTCCTCCGAATTTTCTTTATCTCTCAATTAGTTATTTTATTTCTAACTTTGCTTATTGGATTAATTGCGTCAAGATTTATGAATGTTGGCACAATCTTTACTCTTGGCATTTCATTTCTGCTTTTGGTTTCAATTGCCATTTTCCTGTATCTCAAATATAAGAAAATTCCGGTTGTCCAGGAAAAATCAATCTTTGTTGAACAGAAAAAAGAAGTTGAGGATGAAATAAAACAGATTCAGGATTCAATTTCTGAATGTGACAAAATCCGTAATCAAATTGCAAAAGAAGAGACAAAACAATTACACCGAAGAGAAGCAAAACACGAAAAAGTTCATTCAGATGTAAAAGGAAATCGAGAACAATTCAAGCAAAAAGAAACTCGTGAGATTACAAATGAGCTAGAGGATTTACAGCAGGCATTTGTTATAGAGGGATTGAAAAATAAAAGTATTCTAGACTCAGATATTCGTGGATTTGGAAAATTACGAAAACAAAAGTTAGTTAACAATGGAATTTCTTGTGCTTACGATATTACATTTGATAGGGTGAAAAGTATTTTCGGATTTGGGGAGTCCAAAGCAAACTCGCTTGTCGCATGGAAAAAATCTATCGAAAGTGAATTGTATGCCAAGGGACCGACAAAACTTCCCACCGAAAAAGAAGAGAGCATTAGAAATTACTACATTAAGCAATATCAGCAATTGGATGAGACACTTACTCTTGAGAATAAAAACTATGTAATTGATATTCAGCAGATTAAAGAAAATTCAGTTCATAAACATGAACAGAATGATGAGGATGAAGCCCTACTAAAAGAGCAATTATCACCATTATTAGGTGAATTGGAAGTTGCTGAGAGAAAAACCGAACCATTTTCCAGGATAACATTCTTTAATTACGTGAAAAAATCACTTGGGAATATTCTACCCGAAAACAAATTTGCGAAAGCAAATCGTGCAGTAATTGGAATTGGTTTTTTGGTTCTTACCATAATATCTCAATGCTTACTTGGTAGTACAGCTGCAGGGTCGTTTATAGTTTCATTGATTCCAACGAACACTCCAACTTTCACACAAACATACACACCAACTAACACAAGTACATCCACATTAACTTTCACACCAACAGAAACACCAACACCAGCAGAAACACCAACACCAACAGAAACACCAACACCAACAGAAACACCAACACCAACAGAAACACCAACTCCTACAATTACATTCACGCCAACTATTACATTTACACCCACAATTACACCAACACCAACAGCAACATTACATGCAATCACAAATGGTGCTTGTATTCCAACTGATACAAAACGAGAAGTTGGTATTGTTACAAAAGTAACTGATGGAGATACTATCGTAGTGGAGATTGATGGGGCTGAATATCGAGTTCGTTATATCGGTATGGATGCACCTGAATCTGGAGATTTGGCTACCTTTTCGGCAAATGAAAACAGCAGTTTAGTTTTAGGTAAAGAAGTTCTATTGATTAAAGATGTTTCGGAGGCAGATAGATATGATAGGTTGTTACGTTATGTAGTCGTTGGAAATATATTTGTTAATGATTATTTAGTTCGGGTAGGGTTAGCAGAACAAGTTTCCTATTCTCCTGATACCGCTTGTGACAGTTCATTTCGAGCAGCAGAAGATGAAGCTCAAAACAGATACTTGGGTATGTGGATTCCGACTCCTGCTCCGACAGCCACAAGAGCACCAACATCAGATGCCCCTGCTCCAACTCAACCCCCAAGTAGCAATTGTCATCCCTCATACCCTGATGTATGTATACCTTACCCACCTCCAGATTTAGATTGTAAAGATATTCCGTATCGAAATTTCCGCGTAACAGGTTCAGATCCGCATAGATTCGATGGAGATAATGATGGCATTGGTTGTGAGAATTGAGGGGTATGGGGTGAGTGCCTTGTAGATATCAAAGATCGTGGTATGTGCGAGGAGGTCGGAGCCGGCGAAGCGAATACCTCTGTCACTATAGGTTAGGTTTAATTTATCTGAGATAAATAAGTAATTAGTATACCTACCAGAACATACGTGCTATTTTCTTACTTTTATTATAACAGAAAATCTAAACTATCGTCACTTTTATATTTTATGAGAATATCTGGTTTATCTCAAATAAAGTATATTGTTTGTTAATTCTTCTTTGTTTATTAGCGTAAGGAATTCTACCAAAGAAACCCAACTTCTGATTGATTTTTGAGCAATAGTCTAATAGATTATTTATTCAATCAAAGTGTGTTAAGTTATAGAAAATCAAATAAAATTTTATTTTTTTCTCCTCCCATTTTTCTATTCCAATAGCATTAATACAGTAGGGTAGAAGCATCCTTCAACCCCATCTCCCCAAAAATGATCTTTTCAAAATGTCATTCAACATACTCCATAAACAAATCTTGAATTAATTTTGATTTTCCTGTAAAATGGTGTCCGATAAGACACCATAGCATCAAACAATTGTAAGCTTTGAAACTAAATCACTATAAAAAGGGAGAAGGGCATGAGTATCATTAAAGTTTCATTGAACTCCCACACCGCTGCTGTCGCAGGAGCAATTGCAGGTGTCATGCGCGAGCATCGTTATGCAGAAGTTCAATCAATTGGCGCTGGGGCTATCAATCAAGCCATTAAGGCGATTATTCTTGCAAATAAATACCTGGTAAATGACGGGATTGAAATTGTGTGTGTGCCGAGATTCGTTGATGTAGAGATCGATGGGAAAGTCCGTACTGCTATTAGGTTGACTATAACCCCTCGTGGTGAGGAACAGCCGCAGGGAAAAGCAGTTGCAACGATTACCGCAGAGTAAACAAAATTTATAAGGTCCACCATTCCTATCATAGGCAATATGAACGCGGCAACGCGTTCTTTTGCTTTAACCCAATAATCTGTAGGTCATATCGGGCCGCTGGTGGCCATGTCCCTCCGACATTATTCCTCTTTGTTTGAACGCTGCTTTCAAAGAAAATTAGCTGAAGGAAAATAAAAACAATTAATAGTGAATAATATTGCTAATAAATTATTGAAGATTTTTTGTGCCATCGCCAGAACAAGGCCACTATATGTCCCTAATTATGCTCTAACCAATCACATTTGTTAACTTTAAAACGACCCTTGACAATTTCATGATAATAGCAATGACAACCATTTTAGATTCGTGTCTTAAACTACTAGCTTTCAGCTATGGGCCATTAGCTACAATCTACGAGCCACCCGCCTTGCCTCTTGTGTCTACAATACAGATATTGGGGTAGAGATTATTCACATGCATCAGGCAAAAAGAACATTTCAACCCGAAAGCAGTAATAATATTGTTTTTAAAGCTTTAGGTGAGATGCTCCCTGGATAAGAAGAGATCTTCTTTCTTTATCAGACCCGTCCAAAGTCATAAAAGTATTTTGAAATGCATATGTCAATAAATAATGTATAATATATTCAGAATTCAAAAATAGCGGGAAAATGAATATTAAATATGGGAGGTAAATGAATAAAACCGAAAAACAAAAATCAATAAATTAATCCTTGATCCATAAAGTGCTATGGTTGTTTCAAGATAAAATCATTTGTGTATTGTTTTCATCTATTAATCATTGAGATGAAATTAGATTTGATTGCTTGTTATACCCAAAAATTATCTTTTATAAATATTTGAGGAATTTCTATGAGAATTGATAAGGTAAAGATCCATAATTTTCGATCAATAAAAGATGTTAAGTTTGAGTTACGTGAATATTCACTTTTGGTTGGGCAAAATAATTCAGGAAAAACAAATGTCATAGATTGCCTCAGATGTTTTTTTGGGGAAAAATTTGATTTTGAAAGAGACTTTCCAAAATTTGCCGTAACCGATGAGGAAAGCTGGATCGAATTAGAATACTATGTTCCCGATTCTGAATATGATTTATTAAAAAATGAATACAAGACAAAACCAAACTGCATTACATTGCGGAAGTATTTTATTGCAAAGGATGGTGACCATAAAGATAATAAAATTTATGCGTATGAAGGTGAAAATCTTTCACAAAATGAATTTTATGGTTTTGTTCAAAAAGGAAAAATTGGAAAAGTTATTTACATTCCAGCTGTTAGCAGGATTTCTGATCAATTAAAACTAACAGGTCCGTCCCCTTTTCGCGATTTGATCCATCAAGTGTTGAGACCACTTATCCAAAATAGTCAGGCTTATACGAGATTTGTCGAAGACTATCAGCAATTTTATGATTCTATATGCAAAGAGGAGACAGAAAAGGGTTTTTCAATCGGGTCCCTTCAACGGGATATAAATGCGTCTTTATCAAGTTGGCAAGTAGAGTTCGAGGTTGATTTTGCTCCCCCATCTGAGGATGATATCATCAAACAATCTGTAAAATATGCAACTAAAGATAAAATTATTAATTCAATTATTGATGTAGAAAAACACGGCGCTGGATTGCAACGGCATCTGATTTACACGCTTATAAAATTAAGTTCTGAGTATTCAAAAGAATTACCCACCAATCGAGAGGGTGTATTTAGGCCTGAATTTACATTAATTTTATTCGAAGAGCCCGAAGTTTTCTTGCACCCATCTCAACAATTACTAATCGCCGACAGCTTACGTTCAATTGTTAGAAATGAGGCAGACAATCTTCAAGTCTTAGTATCAACTCATTCCCCTCATTTTGTTTCGAATAATATTTTAGATTTATCATCAATAATTCACTTAACAAGAAACTCAGAGGCTACAACAATCGGTTATATAAACGACTCTGACCTAGATAATTTAATTAACGATAACCAGAAAGTTAATGATTTCCTTGCTGGAACAAAATTTGAAACTGATCGTGAGGGGTTAGCACCTGAAATGGAAGCAATTAAGTATGCTTTATGGTTTGACCCAAATCGCTGTGGTATGTTTTTTGCAAATCACGTCATATTAGTCGAAGGTATGAGCGAATGTGCATTAATTAACTATTTTATTGAAACCGGTTTGATTAATGATATAAATAAGGAATTTTTTGTCGTGGATTGTATAGGTAAATTTAACATCCACAGATTTATGAGTATTTTAGGTAAGCTCAAAATTAACCATTCAATCATAATGGATACAGACAAATCTGATGCAGATCAAATAAAAATAAATGATTTCATCAAGGATCAGAGAAATGAGTATAGCGGGAATATAATATTTTTTGACAATTGTCTTGAAACATACCTGGGGATTAATAAGGTTAGTTCACATCGTAAGCCACAACATGTACTCTATCAAATTGTTGTTGAGAAAAGTGTTGATGCTGCCAAGATTGTAAGGCTTTGTGGTGTAATTGAAAAATTTATTGAAGTAGAAAACCCAAATGAAATTGTTCTTTAAAAATCATTGAAATCCTTAATATTCATCTACCATACCATTTGTTTCGCGGTCTATTATGACATCTGTTAGGTCTCGAAGTGTTAAGATGTTGTTGGTTAAATAAATAAATCGCGCTCCTTGCGCAACACCCTTTGGGTGTTATCAACTCGAACGCGCAGGATAAATAAAAAAACTTTCAACTTTCAGCCTTCAGCTTTGCACTTTTTTACCTATCTCCCGTCCTCTGTCCCCGGTTTTAAGAATGAGATCGCCTCGCCCCTCAGAGGCTCGCGATCTTTGCCGCTTCCGGCAAAAATCCGCCCTTTTTTCGCCGCTTTTAACGGCTTGAAATCTCGCACGCAGTATGCTATCCTTTCAATGGATTAGAACATACGTTCGTTTTTCACGCGCGCCCACATCGAAAGGAGTATTAAACATGTCTACAGAACCAAATGCTGTTATCAAGCTGGGTGCCTTGCTCAAAGAGTGCTCTCGCTCAAAGAGCGGTCTCGCTCAAAGAGCGGTCTTTGACCGACCGAGCCAGGCACACCAGCGCAGTGCCAAAGAGCCGGCAATAAGAAAACGCGGCGGTCACAAGCTGGGCAGCCTCATGCTGCGCCAGCGAAGTGCCGAGCGCCATGGGGCGCTGGCCTAAACCGGTAATACTAATGCATCAAGCTGAAGTGGCTGCAAGCCGCCTCAGCGCAGTGGCGAACACATCGGTGTTCCCCCAGCACCTGGCGGTGATCAGCGAAGCCATGCTCCGCCTCTGCTGGAACAAAGTGGAACCTCTGGAGCGTAGCGGAACCCCCTTCAGGGGGCAGAAGCGTAGCGGAACCCCCTTCAGGGGGCAGAAGAGTAGCGAAGGGAGTAGGAACGAATCCGTAAAGGTGAGCTTAACCGACGCAAGTAATCAAAATGGCGGGATGAAAACGCATCCCGCCCTACAAAAGACTTTGAACTACCAACTACCAATCTACGATGTGTCCTGTTATGAAAGGAAGCAATCTCAACGAGGATGTAATTAAAATGGCTGATGACAGAATTAGCACTGGTGACAATTTAACATTATTTCCCCAATACCTGATCGCCTGGTACCTGATTCCCAATTCTGAGATTGCTTCGTCCCTCGCAATGACGGAAAAATGCTACGATCTACCACCTACCAGCTACGAGCTACAAAGTTTTATTCGTTTCGGTTCGTTTTCCCTTGGAACGAAGTGGAACTCCTGAAGCAGAGCAAAACCCCCGTTAGGGGGCTGAAGCGTAGCAGAACCCCCTTCAGGAGGCAGAAGCGTAGCGAAGGGAGTAGGAATTAATCCGTAAAGGTGAGCTTAACCGACGCAAGTAATCAAAATGGCGGGATGAAAACGCATCCCGCCCTACAAAAGACTTTGAACTACCAACTACCAATCTACGATGTGTCCTGTTATGAAAGGAAGCAATCTCAACGAGGATGTAATTAAAATGGCTGATGACAGAATTAGCACTGGTGACAATTTAACATTATTTCCCCAATACCTGATCGCCTGGTACCTGATTCCCTATTCTGAGATTGCTTCGTGCCTCGCAATGACGGAAAAATGCTACGAGCTACCACCTACCAGCTACGAGCTGCAAAGTATTATTCGTTTCGGTTCGATTTCCTTTGGAACGAAGTGGAACTCCTGAAGCGTAGCGGAACCCCCTTCAGGGGGCTGGAGCGTAGCGAAGGGAGTAGGAACGAATCCGCAAGGGTGAACTGGATCGAAGCGAGTGGGATCAGCTTAGCCTGAGCGGCTTCAGGTTGCATCAGGCGTACACAGACAAGGTGCCCGTAGGGTATTTTATGAAAAATCTGTGATCAGCTTTCTTTTCCGTCTCCTGTCCTCGGTCCTCTGTCTTCTTGCTACGCCCTACCAGCTACAAGCCACCTGCTTCATCGTCCTGGAGCGAAGCGGAACCCCCTTCAGGGGGCAGTAGCGCAAATGAGGTAATTTCACCACAATTGTTCCAGGCTTAGGTGGTTGACGATCTATTCAATCCCGGCCATGAAGGCGATACCGACAGTGCCGGGGCCCAGGTGAACACCAATAGCTGGGCTGACAGCGGTGATGTAACTTCCTTTGGACTCTATCACAGCTTCCGCATCTGCCAGCAATTGTGTAGCTAAATCAGGTGCGTTGGCGTGAGCTACACAAAGGTAAACTGGTGTCCGTCCATCGATCTTATCGACAAGAATTTCGATCATGCGGGTGAGGGCTTTCTTTTGGGTGCGTACCTTTTCGAGCCCTTCGAAAGCACCATCCCTGACTTCGAGAATGGGTTTGAATTTGAGGGCAGTACCGATGAATTTTGAGGCAGCCCCGATCCTTCCCCCTTTATACAGGTATTCGAGGTTTTCCGGGACCAGCAGCAAGCCAATAGGCTTCACACATTTCTCGATAATGCTTTTGCACTCGGCCAGGGAAGCCCCACTTTCTGCAGCTTCGAGGGTTTTTTGTAATGGCCAGATGATCCCGAGAGCGCCGGTGAGTGAATCAACGACTTCGATGTTGGCATCGGGAAACATCTTTTTTGCCTGAACAGCAGAGGAATACATCCCAGATAACTTTGAGGAGATTGTAATTGTTAGGATATCTTTCCCAGCAGCTACGAGGGGTTCAAAAGCTTCTTTGAACATGATTGGCGTTGCCTGCGATGTACTGGGGTGTTCCTTTGCGGTGGCGAGACGTTCATAGAATTCCTTCGGCTGGATGTCAATCCCATCTCGAAGCTCTTCATCTCCCCAGATGATGATGGCGGGGGGAGATGGGAGTTTGTACCTGGCTGACAATTCTTCAGGAAGTTGGGTAGTGCTTTCAATAACAACGGCAACTTTGGACATATGTATCTCCTTGATGTCTTTATTCCGGATGAAAGGATCCTTAATCATCCTGAACAAGCTAAACAGATATATGGGGGTGTGAAACAAGATTTAGTATAGGATGATGAATGTTGACTTCAGTGGATAGCAGCGGAGTTGTCACATAGCGTTTTGTAGATATGTTAATTATAATCTATGCTTCACATACAACGCACACAATTTTCTGGCCTTTGATTTTGATGATTTAGGAATGACATGCGCAAGACAAAATTAGAATCACAAAATACCTGACGAATCCTTTTTCAAGCGTCCGAAGCACCCTTCGGGTGTTATCAACTCAAAGGAGGAGTAGATCAAATAAAAAATCTATCAATTTCCAGCTACAAAGTCCTGGAGCGAAACGGAACTCCCTTCAGGGGGCTGAAGCGAAGCGAGTGGGATCAGCTTAGCCTGAGCGGCTTCAGGTCGCATCAGGCGTACACAGATTTTATGAAAAATCTGTGATCAGCTAACAGCTACAACCTACAGTATAATTTTCCGATAATAGAAGGAACCTCACCTTTGATCACCTAATAAAAAGGACCTACCATGCCCAAACCGCACCCTTACCAAAACCCCAATTTATCAATCGACGAGCGCCTGGCAGACCTCATATCCCGCATGACCCTGGCCGAAAAATGCGCCCAGCTGGTCAGTACCACCGGGCTGGCAGAGGGCGAACCCTTTTCAGTTGAAAAGGCGCGTCAGCACTGGAAGGATGGGGTGGCCTACCTAAGTGCACGCCAAAGACCCCGTGGGACGCGGGCGGCGGTGCGCTTTTTGAATGCGGCGCAGAAATTCCTGCGCGAGGAAACCCGGCTGGGCATCCCGGCCCTGGGGATTGGCGAGGGGCTGCACGGTTTCATGGCGAATGAAGCAACCAGCTTTCCCCAGGCGATCGCCCTGGCAAGCGCTTGGGACCCGGACCTCCACGAGCGTGTCTTCAGTACAGCAGCCCGTGAAATGCGGGCGCGCGGCGCCCACTACGTCCTCTCACCGGTGCTGGATGTTGCCCGTGACCCCCGGTGGGGGCGTACCGAGGAGACCTACGGCGAGGACCCGTACTTGATCTCCCGGCTGGGGGTGGCTGCGGTGCGCGGCTTCCAGGGTGAGGCTTTTACCGGTGCACCCGATAAGGTGCTGGCAACCGCCAAACACTTCAGTGCCCACGGGCAGCCCGAAGGCGGCACAAACAGCGCGCCAGCCAACTATGCCGAGCGGATGCTGCGGGAGGAGCTGTTTGCGCCCTTTGAGGCGGCAGTGAGCGAGGGGGGTGTCGGTTCGGTGATGGCATCCTATAACGAGATCAACGGCATCCCGGTGCACATCAACGAGTGGCTGCTGAGGGATGTGCTGTGCGGCGAATGGGGCTTTACCGGTTTCGTCATTTCGGATGGCTGGGGCGTGGATGACCTGTACCGTCTGCACTTTGTGGCTGCTGATGCGGCTGAGGCAGCGGAAAAAGCCTTCACCAGCGGCGTCGAAGCCGAATTGGGGACCTGCTTACGTCACCTGGCGGCGGCGGTCGAGGCTGGGCGCATCCCTGAATCCGACCTTGACCGGGCGGTGGCAAAGGTGCTGCGGGTTAAGTTCATGCTCGGCTTATTCGAGGATCCCTACGTGGATGAAGAGGCAGCGGTGGCAATCATCAACAGCGCCGAACACCGCGCCCTGGCGCTGGAGGCGGCACGCAAAGCGATTGTTCTGCTCAAAAATGAAGGCGGCCTGCTGCCGCTTGACATGGATCGCCTGGGCTCATTAGCCGTGATTGGTCCGAATGCTGCAGCGGTGCGCCTCGGCGGTTACAGTGGCGACCCGCTTAAGCCGGTTTCGGTGCTGGATGGGCTGCGCCAAAAGGCCGGTGACACTCTCGAGATCCGCTATGCTGAAGGCTGTGGGCTGACCCAGGCTGAAGGCACTGCCCTCGATTTGTGGTTCAGGGACGAAGTCCTACCCGCCGATCCGGCCCGTGATGCAGTCTTAATCGCTGAAGCCGTGGCAGTCGCTGAGAAAGCTGATGCGGTCCTGCTGGTTTTGGGGGATAACGAACAGACCTGCCGCGAGGGTTGGTCAAAGGACCATCTTGGCGATCGTGACAGCCTGGACCTGCCCGGCCGGCAGGAGGAACTGATGCGCGCGGTGGCTGCGACCGGCAAACCCGTCATCCTGCTGCTGATCAACGGGCGCCCGGCCAGCATCAACTTTGCAGCTGAGCACATCCCGGCCATCCTGGAGGGCTGGTACCTGGGGGAGGCAGGCGGTCATGCCGTCGCTGAAGTGCTCTTCGGTGAGACAAATCCCGGTGGCAAGCTGCCGATCACCTTCCCGCGTTCGGTGGGACAGATCCCGGCTTATTACTACCACAAGCCTTCCGCTCGGCGCGGCTATTTGTTCGCCGATGTCAGTCCACTGTTTCCTTTCGGGCATGGGCTCAGTTACACGACCTTTAGTTACAAGAACCTGCGCCTGGATAAAGCGTCCATCCGCCCAGGTGAAACCGCCACCCTCTCTTTGGAGGTGACCAACACCGGCGAAAGAGCCGGCGACGAGGTTGTGCAGCTGTATGTGCGCGATGTGCTCAGCAACTGTGTTACCCGCCCGGTGAAACTGCTCAAGGGCTTCGAGCGCATCACCCTCCAACCGGGTGAGACCAGCACGCTGAGCTTCAAAATTGGCCGCGAACAACTGCAATACCTGGATGAAGACATGCAGATGACGGTAGAACTCGGCGAATTTGTTCTGATGGTCGGCGGCAGCTCCGAAACAACGCATCAGATATCGCTGCAAGTTGTGAGTGCCTGAGAAGGATGACCTAAGTCGGATGACCGAAGACGGATGACCGAAGACCGACTATCAGCTATGAGCTATCTCCTCCGTCCCCCGTCCTAGCATGAACGGCCACCAGCCGCTTTGCGAGTGCTGAATTCATTGGAATTCAGCCCGGTCCCCAGTCTGAAGAAAGAGATCGCTTCACTTTGTTCGCGGTGACAAAAAACAGTGCCCGTGCGCAGACCTCTTCGACCGTGCGAAGCCCCCTTTGAGCGTGCGCGACTCGATCCTAATTAAATAAATAGCGCCCCGTGCGGAGCCCCCTTTGGGCGTGAGCGACTCGAACCAAGTTAAATAAAATAGAGCCCCGTGCGAAGCCCCCTTTGGGCGTGCGCGACTCGAACCTAATTAAATAAATAGCGCCACGTGCGAAGCCCCCTTTGGGCGTGAGCGACTCGAACCTAATTAAATAAATGGCGCCCCCGGCGCGACTCGAACGCGCAACCTACTGATTCGAAGGAGTACATACGGGAGTATAACCCGTATATATGGGGTTAACATGTTCTGTTAACCCCTGTATATAGAGGTGTTTTTGTACATTTGGTGTAATATGTATAAGGATTATCACTGGGTTGCAGTAAGATTGCAGTAAGTTTGGGGTAGATAATTTGGTGGTTTCTCCACCGGAGGTGAAATTTCCCTTTTTTACTTAATTATAAATCAAAAACCTTCCCATTTCTAAGCTTATTAACAATCAAACATTGGCGATTAGCCTTAAAAGGTGGGGAGGAAATTTTTATTCCCATTGCCCATTATACCATGCTGGAGACCATATATCCAGCAGAAAGGAGATATACCATGTTAAAACCAAGTAATACTTGTGTTGGAATAATTAAGGGAATCCAAGATCGCAGGGACCTAATGTTAATTACAGACGCCAAGGAGGTTAAATATATCCTGGATTATCTTGGTTACCCAGCCCTTGACGACGATGATCCTTTCAATTTCTCAGGTCTGTTTGTTTCGGTCGGAGATGGGGATTATGAGGAGGTGTACGCTTTTGAAGGATGCGTTCCCTATTTATTCAAAGATCTCTGGATGATCAATACCCAATGGACCACTGACGCACAGTCGCATTATGTCTAATTAAGACTTTCTATCCGAAGCAGGTTTTTATCTACCTAAATAGAAGCACAAGATGACTTATTCGTCGACTTTTTACACCACTTTATAAGATATTATCTAGTTTGCTACACTTTTGTTAGTAACATGATGATAAAATTAAGCATTGCTAATCTACTTATTATTGTTGGTTAGCTTAATATAGCCGCATGATGATTTAGAGGAAAAATGAAGGATAAACCAAAGCGAATTATAGAAATATTAGCATTATTGGTTGCATTTTCTTCACTCGTTATCTCAATTATTGCAAATAATTATGCAAAAGAAGCAAATGAAATTTCAAAAGATTTGATTCCTTCTCGTCTAGTAGTTGTTGATTCAAGTGTTTCTGGCGGTTCTTCTATAGGAAGTGAAAGGCATTATCAATCAGAACGTAATGTATATTTTCTTTTGAAGAATCTTGGGAATAAAGATGTAAATATAATTGGGTTTAAAACAAGAATATCCTTTGCTAGCAACTCAAAACTGGTAGTAAGTCAAACAAATACGATATCTAAATCTATGAGTCAACTACCTAATATGCAGTATGTATCAATTAGGTTACTCAACGACGAATATAAAGGTGTTTCACAACTAAAAACTGAACCTCAGCCTCCTTATAGTTTGTTACAAGAAATGCCATTTACAATCAAAGCAGGGGAAAGTTATGAAGTATATTCTTTGTTATATATTGTTTTCTTCGGATTTGATGTTTACGGCTATAGTGGTACCACTTATTATAGAGAAGGATATTCTCCTCTTGAGGCTACCTATATATTCATTCTTGAGAACAGTGAGGAAATCCAAACTCCAACATTGAATTTGGGGTTTTATGAGTATTAGTTTTGACCTATGTCAACAATGTGTTTATCTCATTTTCTTACATAACATAGCAACAAACCACGATTAGAGTGAAGTATTATTCTCATCAACCAGTTGAAATAATGGGTCATTTATAAACTTGGATTCAACTCGCAAGTGTAACAACGCTGGTAGCAGAAAGGTAAGCTGCGGTAGAATAAGGCCCCTTCAAGCTGTGGTATTCTTAGAAAAACATTGGTGAACTTGATTCTTGAATCTAGGGGGTTTATTCTTAAAAGCGCCCAAATTAACCTGGAAGTATAAAATTCAATTTACACCACTTGACAAGACGTTACCTATCAAGACACTACCGTTGCTGACGTATAGTATCATCATGCCTAAGTAAGGCTTTCTATCCGAAGCAGGTTTTTATCTGCCTAGAGAGAAGCAAATGGTGACTATTTCGTCAACCCTTTTCCACATCTTTATAAGTTAATATCCGTTTTATTTTCGGAATCATTGGTCGGTTTTCTAAATATATGCCTCCGATATACCGCATTGGATAAAAAACAGAAAAGTCACTTGTGTAAATGATCGTAATTATTTACTCTTTTTTCAACCGCCTTGAGCCAATTTACAATCCAAAATAGGAGGGTAACAAATAATGGACATAAAAGTAAAATGAATCCTATAATATTTCTTGATATTCTGTATTCTTCCGCATTTACTAAATTTGGAACAAAAAAGAGAATAAAGCTGATCACATATGGAATAAAGGCTAACCAAAATTCTTTTCTCCACTGAATTTTTGGTAGAGGAATATTTTGAAGATCCTTTTTTCCAAACTGAAAATCTTTTGTCATTTTTGCATTCGACTAAAGAATAAAACAAAAATAATAAGTTTTGTTACTCAGACAATATACCAAGATTATAATCTAAGATCCATTTCATGTCTTGAATGTGGCAAATTTCGGATATGGTTTTCTCATGATTGAATCCAGCTTGAAAATTTTATGGATATTTGGAGTTTTATTCATGTTCAAACCACCACATCTGTTTTTATCTCATTTATTGGGCCAACAGCCCTAATTTAGTACAATCTTGAAATGGGCATTTTCGGATCCACCTAAGCAACGATGCCTAGTCTCATCACCCTTTTATTGGTTTCCTTTTCAAAGTAATATTGTGTTTAACTTTATGGAAGCATACGATGATTATTTCATCAACCTTTTTTTCACTACTTTATGAGACTTTACCGAGATTTTATCTGAAAGAAAAACACCCAGTCAATTGTAAATTCGCCGGGTGCTGATTTGTGTTATGCCTAAAAAAGCCCGCTCACCGCTTTGGTAGAACCTTGAGCTTGTTGTCTATTACCTAATTTATTTTTATTTTTAATAATATTCAGAAACCCAATTGTCACTCATCATTTTGTCAACTTAGACATTTTCCTTCCTACGATCTACTCTGTTGCCAGTTCGTTTGATCTTCTGCAGTTTAATTTTACTTGTGAGATGGAAGTCTTATTCCACCTGTATGCGTTCTATAGGAAATCGGGTAAGTGTATCATAACTAAAACTGAACATTTTTTCGTACCGATTGCTCAAGTAAATCGCCGATCTAAATTGTTTGCTTTGAAAATTGACTTTCAGTAATTTACATAGCATGCAGCGATCAAAACTTACCCATACTTATCCATCTGAAAATTTTATTGACTGCCTGATTATGTACTCGTAATTTTTACTACATGTGAACAGGTTAGGAAAATATCAGCCTTGGCAAAGAAATCTGACCTGATAAAGACTTCGTTTGGCCCCAGAATAGTACTTAAGCGAACAGACTTAGAAATCACAGCCACCCCGTCACACGCAGCAACTCTTCATAGAGCGTATCGACCAGCATGCCTTTTGTTTCAAGTTCTTCGTTGTTTTTCAACATTTTAACCTCTTTCTGGCTGTTGGGGTGGCGGATGGCCTCAACCAGGGCAGTCAGTATACGAGGGCGCAGGATGGCCACATCAGCAGCAGGAGAGATGCCCACAGCGCCTAATAACCTGGCCACGCCGTAGGCGGTAACCAGACTTTCACCAGTGAGATGTGGAATAAAGCTCTCGATTACTTCTGCCTCCACCTGCTGGAAATGACCTGCCGAGCGGATGGCATCTTGTTGGACGATTTCGATATTCTCACGGAAGCCAGCGATCAGAACAGGAACGACATCCAAGGTCACCCGGCGAAGGTAACCCAATGCCTGGATAGCGAAACGGCGGGAATTATAACTTTCATAATCCTGGCTACCCTGGATTAAGAGTTGTTCTAAATGGAGAGGGCCCCCTGCAACTTGTTGGAGCAGGGTGGGCATTTGCTCTGCACATGCCGCGGCAGCCGCTAGCGCGATACGCCGTTGAGGCCAGCCTTGCGAGGTGATGGCGTTATTCAGACGGTGCAGTAGGTTTTTGAGCAGCAATTGTCCCAGGTTCTCGGGTTGTTCGCATACCAGGGATGCCGCGGCAGCTGCCAATACACCATGATAGCTGTCTTGCCAGGCGTCATCATCTACCCCGGCATCCAGCAGTGCTGTAAACAAAGCTACAAGTTCTAAATCAGTATTCTGCAGTTTGGTCAGCAGCGCTTTACCCTTTAGCGCGTGCTTTTCAAGTCTTTCCTTAGGGCTGTCATGATGATCGAGCGGGAGCGGTGCCCTCACCAAGGCTGCTTCCAGCCTCACCAGGGCTGCCGCGGCGCAAGGTTCGGGTAGCCCGGCTTTGAGGATGGGCAGGGTGTCGGCCTGCATCGCCTTGTTTAAAACAGAAAGACGAGCAAGGGCAGTAAGCCAATCTTTATAGGCTTCTTGGTGCGGTTGTTTAGCCAGCACAGCTGCGCCAGCGCTTGCTGTACTAATTCTCCAATGGCTCAGTACTGCTAGCAGGGCGGATTGTGTTTTCGGGTTGGGTTCCAATTGCCACCACGCAACCAGCTTTTGCATGGTGTCCTGCCTCCACGCAGCCAGCTTTTGCAAGGTGTCCGGGAACCATCCTATAGGTAAGGGTTTTGGGGATTCAAGCCAGCGCAGGGAGTTGAGCAGAGCAAGGTTGACGGCCTCAGAAGGGTGGGGCAACAGATCTAGCAACACGTGGGCGGATGATAACTGGATGTTATCCACATGGCTGAGGATGGTTTTCGCCGGGTTGTGTTCTGGCTGGTCTGCCAGCTTAGCGGCCCAAGCTTCCAGCCAGCCGGGTTGGTCGTGCTCCACCTGGCCCAGACACCATATTAGCAGCGTATTGACATCAGGGTGGGAATGAGTGACTGCGGCCTGTTCTGCCAGGGATTCCAGCGCTGTACGCCCAACTTCAGACGCCAAGCCTGGTTTTTTGAGGGATTGAACGGCAGCGAAACGAGTCGGGTTATCTGCACTAGCCAACGCCGCAACCAGGACCTCGATGTCATCCAGGCTGATGTCTGGAACTTCAGTCTGCACTGCGCCGGATTGCGGCTGACTTTCGTGCAGGGCAGAAAAAAAACGCTGGAGAATGCCTAACTGGGGTATATCCAGAGCAATCATCAACTGCTCAATGGAGTGCTGACTGCGCATTAGGCAATCAATGACCTCAGGTTCATCTGCCCAGCGTTCTTGGTTTTTTCTAATAAGAATACTAATTTCTTGAAATTCAGCCTTTGTCTGTTGGTATAGGTCATGGCCACTGGCAAGGGCACGGTCCCGGTCTAAGGCATGGTTATAGACATCTGATCTGGTACTGGTATCGTCTCTGTCAATTATACTGGCACTGAGAAGATCAAGGGAAAGGTTGAGTGTAGCAATATGGGCGTTGGAAAATGCAAGGTTGCGTAAAGCGTCAATGTAACGGGCAACATTGTTGGTAATGGCAATAGCACGGGCAAGGTTATTGGCATTTGTAAGGGCCATGTTAAGGCCATAGTTAATCTCATGGACATGGGCAATATCAATGCCAAGGTTTTCCTGATGGGCTTTTGCATGAGCAATGTCAAGGGCATGGGCAAGGGCACCGACACTGGCACGTGGAAGATTAAGGTCAAGTTCACAAGCAAGTTCTCGTGCTATGCTATAGTCACGGTCACCAAAAATATTACTATCACGGTCAACGTATAAATCACCGGCTAAGTCACTGTCACGCTCATCGGCGCGTGTATAGTCATCGGAGAAAAACCGGGCTAGAGCAGCCGCCAGCTGGTGGCTACTTTGTCTAAGCCCACCATTTGTCAGCCAGGCGTCAATCCAGCTTTCATCCCCCAGGGCGGTCAGGGCCAGGGCGGCATCACGGCTCTGCGGTGTGCCAGGCGGCAGCAGCTGGCCTTGCAGGCGATCCTTCAGCCCTTCTGGTGACTCATCATCGCTGCGCAGTGCAGCAAGCAGGGCCGGCGTCAGTGGTGAATCTCGCAGGATGTTCTCGGATTTAAATTCGCTTTTGGGCAGCAGGTAAAGCGCTTGGACGATTGCTTGCCAGTCTGTTGAATTTGTAATTGTCGCCCAAATCTGTGGTTCCTCCTGCACTGCCGCCCGGAATGGCAGTAGAACATCAGTAAAGCTGTCGGGTTGTGTTGTAGATAGCTTCTCCACTGCAGCCAGGAAAACCCCACAAGGGCCGTCAAAGGTCCGCCAGGCCTGCAGCAGGGGTACGGTAAAGGACGGATCAAACCACTCCGTTTTCAGGATCAGATCTGCTGCGGCCCAGCGGATGTTGTAGTCCGGTCCCAGTATTGCAGCGCCGATTACCTCCCGGACAGCTTCTGCGCCCTGGCTGCGACGCAGCTCTCGGAACGCGAGCTGGATGCGTTTCTGCATTACAGCTGAGTTGCGGCGGGCGTAAACCTCCAGCAGGTTCTCAGCAGCCTGTTGGACGGGCTGCTGCGGCATAGATTCGCATTCGGCCAACCCTGCCGCTAATAGCAGTTCACGGCGCGGCACTAGATCCCCCACCAGATCTTCAACAGCCAGCAGCGCCGTCAGGATTTTATCAAGCAGTTTTTTGTCTGTGGTCGGGTAATTGACATGGCTTAGTAGGCCAATGGCTAGAGCAAGCGGTTCACGCCAAGTTGGGTCCAGGGCGTATGTCGTTAGATACTGGATGACCTGCTCGGGATCCCGCACCAGGTAGACCGCAGTGAAGTATTCTTGCAGCGCCCGGTGTAGAAAGGCGTACACACCTTCCCCTCGGGAGACCAGGAAACCTGTTGCTTCATCCGCTACCCGGAGGATCTCTTTGACCTGGTCTTCATTGGTCAGGATACTGCCCAGGCAGGCTGCTGCCTGCCCGGCATCGGTGCAGCCGGTAGGTTCATTCGCATGGATGTAAAAAGCTACTGCACCTAAGGCGCGACGCAGGCGCAGCTCGGTGATCTGCTTTTTATCCCACAGATGTTCACGCCGACGGTAGAACAAATGCAGGGCGGCTTCAAACAGATCCACCCTTCGCGAAGGCAGGGTTTTCGTTTTACTCTCCTGGTATACTTGAGCCAGCAGGGTGAGTAGTAGCGGGTTGCCGGCTAATTCGCGCACACCCGGGTGGCCGTGTTTGTATATCGCATCCGCCAGTTCCTGGCCCGCCTGAGCAGCGGCTTCCGGAGGTTGGGTTATGCCCATCCAGGCACGGCAAAAGGCACGCACGGCAGGTTCAGCCATATCTTCCACAGTGTAATGCGGTAGGTGTGTGAGCGGCTGGAACTGGTAGCCCACTATGCGCGAGGTCAGCACTAGAAGGTTTTCAGTATTGTCTTGTGACTTGATAAATTCATTGAGCGTATACATCACCCCCCGCCTCTGGTCGGGGTCAGCCACTTCATCTAGGCCATCCATGATGAGCAAAGCCCGGCCATCTCTAATGGCTTCCAGACAGATCGCGCCTGCAGCATCAGCCGGTAAGCTTGTGGGGAGCTTAGCGCGATCATCGATCTTTCCGGTGCGGATAAAATCCTCGAATAGTAGACCATTGCCTTCGGCCGGTGCATCCTTAGGCCAGCGTGCCTGGGCATAAGCCCCTATGCGAACAAAGATCGGTAGGTGTGAATCACCCAAGATCACCATGTGCGTGCCAGGTGTTGTTTCATTTTCCTCTGCTTTCACCTGCACCTCGTCCAATGGGACCTGAACTTCAGAGCGTCGGTCCCGGAGCGCCCGGGCATGCTGAAGTGTTAGCCAGCGGCCCAGAGTGGTCTTCCCACTGCCAGGGTCGCCCAGCAGCACCACAACGGGATGCCTTTGGACCACCTCGGCAAGGTTGATCGACTGCGGGGCTGCAGTGGTTAAAATCCTCTCCCAATCACGCGTGTTGTGCATCTGCATCTTGGGCCTCTGGGTGATAGCCCGGCTCACAACCTGGTGGCGAGTATATGGGTCAGGCGTTCCTGGGCTTTTCATAATCAAGTCATTGACATCCTTGATAAACAACTGGTGCTCTGCTGCGCGTTCAGCGGCATTCATGGCGTCGGCACGTAGGGAAACGTAAATCTGTTCAAGCGCTGTCCGGCGGCCGTCGGGCAGTTCCAATTCGCTATGAGTCATTATCAGGTGGTTAAGATAATTGCTCCATTCCACGGGGCCAAAAGCATCCGGCCATAAGCGCAGGCCTTTGATTGCCACGGTTGATTTAGCATGTCTGGTAATTTGATCCGCTGGGATGGCGTAGGCATGCCGCATTTGTTGTGTGCTGTCGTCTTTAAAGCCGGTCAGCATTCCCACCACGCGATCTGCGTTTGTATCTAGAATGGGCGCACCGCTGATCCCCTCGGCAATCCCCGCCCCCTGGATTTCCAAGCGGTTCTGCCCGGCCACCGGCACCACCAGCCCCAGTGTACCCCGAGGAGAACGGGCTTCCACAATACCAAATTCAGGGTACCCGAGAGTCAGGTAATTATGGTTTTCGCGGTGTTTCGCCGTTCCCAGGGCAACAGGTGCTACCAAGGAAACGGGTGAATCTTCTAAGGAAAGAAAAGCAATGTCATATTCTTGATAAGGTGACCAACCTTCGGTTAGGACAGTGGCAGAGTGGTCGCTGCCGTCCCAATCAAATCGTATACTGACAGCCTCACCGGGCTGGCTTTTGGCATCCTTAACCGTGTGCGCACAGGTGACCGCCAAGGTTTCCGAAAGTAGGAAGCCTGCCCCTATGGTTTTACCCTTCGGGTCCTGCACCCGGAAGACAATCCTATTTAAGTTCTGTACCATTTTTTTTACCCTTAGCCGATTATGGGGTTCCTGGACGGACGAATATCTTTGTCTGGGGCGGTTCTTCCATCTTCCATATGAATTTGACATTGAACTGCCCACCCGAAGTGGTCTTGGCTACCAACGGCAGCACAGTCCCACCTTCCAGTTCCAGCTTGATGCTGAATTCAACCTCCACCTCATCAGGGCAGACATCTTCATTAATCTCCCTGATGGCGCTTGAGACACGGTTAGCCATATCCTGTATGGTGCCCATTGCAATGTTTAAACCCTTTTGCGCTTTCTCTTTTAACTTCTGTAGATCATCGTCAATTGAAGCTTTATGTAAGCCGTACTGGTCGGGCCATTCGATGTAAATATCCACGGGGATTTTCTCTGACATAATTATTTTCCTCCTTGAAGTAAAATTGACAAGACAACCAGATTTGATACTAGTTGATTACCATTGATTAATGCTTATTTGAAAAGTAGAAAATCATTTTCTGCTGAAATCGACCAATACTTTCGGGATAATTAACACATATTCTAGAACAAGTTCATTTATTTTACCGTGGAGCATTTTCCACATTGCTATCCCTCATCAATATTTACATACAAAGTATCAACTAATTTAATGAAGAAAGAGCTATCCGGGAAGATTTCAACTACCCGAGTTCTTAATCTTATCACACGAGTTAGATTTTCAAGAGTATTTACTAAGTGTATGGATCGATGATGAATGGAAAGAACTTGTACAATAGGAGATCCTTGATGTGCTCTAGGAAATAGGGTTCACTACAATTTATGGAAAAATTTTGATGATTTAATGTATATCAAATTCATGGGATGTAGAAATTATTTTCTTTTAATTTCATAAAATTGACAATAACAAGACAGCAAGTGCAATTACAAATTTTTGTCACCTATTAAAGCGATTTAATAGTTGGATCAGATAAATTTCTCTCTGCGTTTTTCAAATAAAACAATATAATCCAAATAATAATTCACCAGTGTTTCTGAATTATTCATCAGAGTTTCTCGTTCATCCAGGTCTGGTGTAGATCCATGGGCACGCTCATTTCGTTCTAATCGTAGAATATCTAGAGCTCTTCTGTCTGTAATAATTCCATTTCGTTCCACCCATTGAATCATGGAAAACAGTTTTTTAAAGTCATTTGAAGTAACTGTATATTGTTTTGATTTCTGAATTTCCTTCATATATTTCTTTAATGTTGCTTCGAATATTTTTCCTAATTGAAATAGTCCCAAATCCACAGAATCAATTTTTATCAAATCTAATGCCCTCTCGATTTCAATAATTAATTTCTGATCAGATAAAGTTTTATAAACTTCTTTAAATTTCTTTTTGTGTGTCACTAAAGTAAGAACAACTTGACCTTTATCGTTCTTCGATTTTTTTATCTCTTCCATTAGATTTATAGCACCATATACCGATGATTTTGGGCAGCCAGTTTTCTGTGCAACTTGGTCACGGATGGTTTGCAACTCAAGTGATTGATTCTCAGAAGAAACTAAAATTTCATTGACAGTTTTCTGGATTAATTCACGCACAGATATTTCTTTGGTTAGAATTTCTAATTTTGTGAGTTTTGACCGATATCCCGGAATAAATGTAGCCATTTTTCGTTTTTTATTACCAAAGTATTTATCAAAGACTTTGACTGCCGGTGACTCAAGGATTCTGTGGTAAATTGCTTGCTCGCTCCTATCTGTCTGATTTGCAATTTCATGGGATAAATCGGAAACAAATGCGGTGTCCACCCTAAATTTTGAATAGGTTTCTTCTAATAATTCACAAAGCTTTGCTTTACTTATTGGTTCAGAAGTTTTTTCTCTGAACGTGGTTTCTGATTTCATACCCCAGTTGCTCAAACCAAATAAATTTGTGCCTACCCTTGAAAATCTATTATCCTGACTAAGGTAAGCCGCTATTGCGTTAATTTCAACCGGTCTTTTTGATTTCACATAATTAAATATATCTTCAAGGGATAAAGGACTTCCTGAGGAGTGAAGTGCTTCTTCCATTAAATCTAATACATAATCTGTAGAAATATGATCCCAGGAAGCCAACTTCCATTCACCACTCCGGCCAATGGGTTGAAAACGTTCATCACTTGATAGCCGACTTCCTATATGGTGTGGGGTGATACCAGATCTTTCACCATATTTTGTAGCATTTAGATTCAATATGATTGCCAGTTGTTGAATATGCATTGGCCTTTTTTCATTAAACAAAATTCGAAATAATTTATCCTCATATGTTCTCAGACATGAATAATTAACTTGAAAAGTTTTATTTGGCAATTGTTCAATATCTCGACAAACCTCAATTGCCTGTTGGATTTCATCGGTAGAGAATCTTGAATTTCTCTTTTTTCGTTTGTTGATTTGAAGAATAATGTCTTGTATTGATTGTGGTGCAACGGTTTTCTGTAGATAACCTACAATTTCATTTATGATTCGGATAACTTTCTTAGAATTGATTTCTTCTTTAGCCCAAACATAGTATGTCTCGGAAGATGCACACTCAAGAACAATCGGATTGAAGCCAAATATTTCTAATAGCAATCTCAAAGAATAAATATCTACATTAATAAGTGAGAAATAGTCCGTTACATGCATTTGAATTTCTTCCTCATCAATAATTGAATTTAGTTTAATCAAGTTTGATTTAAAATCAGACAATTCAGCGAAATCTTCTTGGCGTAACATGAGTTTCATTGATTCATTTACACCCGTGTTTAGAAGTTCTGATAAATTATTAAACGCACGTTTTTCGAGTTGCCTTACCCTTTCGCGAGTAATACTATCAATAATGATCCCAATTTATTCGAGTGTTAATTGATTGTGACCAAAAAGACCCTTCCTATACGCCAATATTTCCATATCGCGTTCGCCAGAACTATAATTCTCAGATGTGAAGAATTCGTTTATAGTTTCAGCAAACCAGGAGAATAGATTGTCTTCAATGGATATTGATGGTATTTCTTTATTGGCTTCCATTTTCCCTCTTTCGACTGCGATTATTTGAAATTTTCTAAATCCTCTAAATTATCTTAGTTATAATAATAATTCAAAAGTTTATCTTTAATTTAAGTAATGAAACATATTTTTCATTATTATTTATCACATATTATTTCCAATTTATATGTGAATTACTGATTTTGGTTTTGTTAATTTATTAAACTGTCTTCACTCTACGGTTGGTTTTTCTCTACAAGGTGGAGAAATTATGAATTTTATTCTTTTGTCATGAAATTAGGTTTGTTCATCTCAAGTTGATTGTATTTATACTCTCATAATTTTGATAGTACTATTGGCAATTATATATTTGCATAAGAGAAAATTCAATTTACATAGACTGAGAAATATTTTCATGTATTTTTAGCTGACAATTCGTCAAATAATATATTAGGAGTGAAATAACTTGTCCAACGAAAAAAGATTACCAACCAGACAAGAGATTAAGCAATTAACATCGAACATTCCGAAATTATGCGCTAAAGATTTCAAACCAATCATTAAGTGGCATGGGGCTGAGCCCGACGAGAATGGGGTACGGCATTTTCCATACCCTGAATATGATCCTGTTGTCGATGAATTTTTTCGGTTAGTCTCACAGGAACAATGGTGTGATTATAATTACCAACCAAAAGAGATTGCAGAGAAGCTATCACAAGAAAACTACATAGAGGAAAGTTCAGTAGCTGACATAAAGTCGCTTATAACCTATTATGTGCGAGGGGAGCGTTTTTGCGACGGTCATTGGGGCGCAATGATTGAAAAGGGTTTTCTCTGTCGTATTCTTCAAAGATTAAAGGTGTTAAATTAGAAAAATAATCTAGAACAATAGCTATTGATCTACTGACAATTCAAGATCAGTTTTGTTTTCTTTATATAGACTGTATTATTGATTGTAGTAGAGAGATTATTATTTCATGAAGTGAATAAAAAGTTGGTAATAGTTTTTATTTATAAGGAGTATTTATGTCCAAATTTGCATTAAAAATCCATTTTATTATAGAATCTACCGGCCTTCTTAATGATGATGTCGACAAAATTCAATTTGAAAATCCATTAGGGCATCCCATCATACTCAAATCTAGAAAACCGGAAAATATTGTAGATTCAAATGTTTTTTACTTATTTTCTACAGGATATTTAGATGAATCTGAAGCAATGAGTACGGCATTAAAGATTAAGAAAGCCTTATTAATTTCAAGCGTTATTAATCAATTGGGAATAAAAATGGGGGAGGCTCAAAAAGGTATCGAAGTTTATGAGGATGTGGGAATCCGAGTTGACTTATATGCTGAGGGAACTGTTTCAGGACCTAGCAAATCGGCTAGAATTATTATGAACGATATAGTAAAAATGGAATTCTTAAATATTCAACTCTCCGAGAAAGATTCTTTGGCATTAGAATTAGCTTCCTCTGCTTCTTTTGAGTCTTCAGCTAGATCACATTTCTTAATATATGTTTCGGCGCTGGAATATATGGCTGTACAAGATCCACTGAATAAAAAAGTCCAAGTAATGATTGATGAATTAATAAAAGAAATAAATGATAGAGATCTAATTAATAACGCTAGTGATTTAGAAAATGGAAAAAAAAAGAAGGATGAAGAAAAAAAATTAAAGCATTCCTTAGTTAGTAGAATCGGTCGGTTGAAATCGGAGTCTATTGGATCTAGCATAAGGAAATTGGTGGGAAAATACCTTCATGGATACGAATATAAAGGTCTTTCACCGGAGAAATTTATTAATGAAATTTATAATGTTAGAAGTGAAATAACCCATAATGGCAAAGTGGATGATGATGTCAATTTGGGTGAATGGCAGAGAGAATTATCAATTCTTTTTACTGATTTGATCAAAGAAAAATTTCAACTTAAATAACTACGTATTCAATTTGTGACTAAAAATAATTTTAAGTGATTCTCTAAGAGATAGTTCATATATAGCTTCCCAACACTAGTTATGCAAAAAAGTATTATCTTATCTTTGTCCTGAGTCCAAAAAGGATTTTCCTCATATAATATAATAAGTCAATAACATGAAAGAGTACATCTTTACATGAAAAATGAAAATTACAATATGTCTTTTACTACAGGGGGATTATTCTTGCGTGAATCCGTGGAAATTGCAGAATTGTATCTCCAAGACCATGATTGGGATTCTGTAAAAGAAAGAGCTTTGGAAGAGAATATTTTACAATTCAGAAAGGTTAGCTCATCAATACGGTCACTGCAGGAAATCCTGAAACGTTTGTATAATCTTGAAGAAGAAGAGCTTGAATTATTAGTTAACACCAATGCCAAAGAGCAAAAGCAATTGTTATGGTTGGCTGTTTGTAAGACTTACCGTTTTATTTGTGATTTTGCTGTCGAGGTGATCCGTGACAAATTTCTACGATTGGATATGGAAGAAGTACCTGTTGATTTATATTCCGTATATATAGTGTTATAGAATATCATCACCCCTATATATAGGGGAAAATCTTGTATATTCTTGATAATATGTATAAGAAATATTACTGGGTTGCAGTAAGGTTGCAGTAAGTATTCATAACAGCTAGGATTTACTAATTAAAAAGAGATATGATCTGGTTGATTAGTATGTCAATTATTGCGATTCAGAAGTCAAAATGAAAATTTAAATATCCAGGTTTCTATGATTTGTTTGAAGTGTTTCGTATTATAATGGTAAATACTATCAGGCCTCTACGGTTTTTATGAATTACTAGGGAAAATTGCGTTCTAAAATCTTCCAAGCGATTATCTAAATAGAAGGTGGGACAAAATGAAAATCATAAACTCAAATAAAAAGAGAAGAACTTTAATAATGGTGGGAAGTATTAATAGGATGTAATTTAGTTTGTTACATTTAAATTATTATCACATAAAAACTAAAAGGAGAAAATCACATGAAACAGGAAAATACAACGCCATCATATATCTTAGCAGCACAAATTACATTTCTAATATCAACAATTTGGGTTGTAAATTATTTTTTAAGATACTCATGGGGACCTTATGGTTATGGACCATCAATCTTTGAAATTATCACTACATCTGTAACAGAAGCTGATTCAGAGTTGGCAACAACCGCACTCTTCATTATTTTATCAAGATATGTTATATCCTTTGGGATTTTATGGCCAGCTTTATCTTTGATAATAAGTGGAATTCATGCTTCAAAAAAGAAAAGAACTGATAAAGAAAAATTGCAAGATCCTGATATTTTTGATGACCTACCAAAATTGTAAATAGCCATGAGTAATCAAAGATATATTCGCTTACAGGAAATTCAATATGACTCCTTTGTTCTTGATGCGCCTGCAGAGATTGAAAAAGGTGCACTTCTATTAGACACAAAAACAAAGTCCGTTTTACTCCAGCTTAGATTGAATATTTTAAACCTTAAATTGAGTGAGATTTCATCCATTACGTTAAAGATTAGAGGTTTAACTGATTCAGGTGAAAATGTAAAAAAAGAAGGATACTCCTACTATACATTTATGGACATTAACCTATTAGATCAAAAAACTTTTGGTGAAAAAACGCCAATAGTATTGGATTACAAGGTGCGAAAAGTTGAAGTAGAAATTGATAAGATAGTGTTATCAAATGGTAATATTTGGCGTCCACCAAAACAAAAGTTTACATCTCCAATACAGCAACTGATTGAATCCTTGCCTGATGACCTTTATGAGCAGTTTAATCGAGAAATCAATAAGCTTGATTTTACAAAGACAAAGAATTTTAAATTTCTCCCTTTGAAACAAGATGACTTTTGGTTTTGCACTTGCGGTAGGTCCAATAGAAATCAAGATAATAATTGTGTGCGGTGTGGTTTAGAAAAACGAACTATTTTTGAGGTTACTGATAATGATTTTCTGCGGGAAAACCTAAAAAATTTTAGAGAAACTTCAGAGGTCCAGAAAAGAAAGAAAAGGAAAATAATTCGATTTGTTTCAATATCTTTGATCGGTATAGCTTTTGCTGGGGTTTTAATTATTAATTATTTATTTCCATTCATTAAGTATAGACAAGCTTTAAATCTATTTGATAAATTAAAATACGATCAAGCAATAGCGATTTTTGAATCTTTGGATGATTATAAAGATTCTGAGAAATTGACTAAAGAAGCACTTTATGAAAAGGGGGAAGATTTTCTGAGGAGAAAACAGTATGATGAGGCAATAGCGATTTTTGAATCTTTGGATGATTATAAAGATTCTGAGAAATTGACTAAAGAAGCACTTTATGAAAAGGGGGAAGATTTTCTGAGGAGAAAACAGTATGATGAGGCAATAGCGATTTTTGACACTCTTGTTGACCTTAAGGACTCAAAAGAATTATCTAATGATGCAAAGTTGCAGAAAGGGAAAGCCTTATTAGAAGACAAACAATTTGACGATGCATTATCCATATTCAATAGTCTTGTCGACTATCAGGATACAGATGAATTAATTAATGAAACCAAGTATCAAAAAGCAATTACTATGATAGAGGATGAGATTGATTGCAATGAAGCCATTAATATATTGGAAAATCTTGAAGGTTATAAGAATAGTACGTCTATAATGGAATATTATAAGGAACTGGACTGGTCGTTTGATGGGGAAATGTCCAAGCAAATATATGAGCCAGGTGAAGCTATCATTATTGAATATGGATTATTAGGAGAAAGCTCATGTATGACTATTGATCTAAAAATTCTATGTTATGGAGACAATTGGGCAATTCAACCATTTATTCATAAAGATGTCTCCATAGGGGCAAATTATAAAAAAATTTTTAGCTCTTTGAGTTTTCTTACAGGTCAAGGTGTCTGTGAAATATCTAATAATACCACCGGAGAAATATTAGCTACTTATCCATTTGAGATAATAAATTAAAATCGAAATCTTTAAGAAACAAAAGTTTTGAGCAAATTGAATAGAAATACTAAATTTCCATAAGTCAGAGTTTCGAAATTATCATCAATAATTTCTAATAGTTCAAGTTAATTGAGAGGTGGTTAGAATATGAATCAATTAATCGATTATTTAAAATTATTTAATTCTAAGGAACGATTCTATTTGCTTGGTTATTTGCTCGGGAATCCTAATTTTTCACTCGGTCCATGTTTTCGCCAGAATATAAGCGATTTAATTAATGTGAAAATTCCACCTAATGCATTTTCAGCCATGGATTATCATATAGATTGGATTTATGCCAGCTTATACCTAGCAAATAATGAGGATTCAAAAAAAGCCTATCTCAATGAGGATCGAATAATTAAAGGCCAACAAGAAGATACAGATTGGTTAATTGCGTTCGAACTGCAAAAAATTTATCACATAATTCTTATAGAAACAAAATTGACCTCACCATGGAAAAATACACAAATGGATTCAAAAGCCACAAGATATCGAGAGATTTTTGGTGATAAAGGTGATTTCTGGGAAAACGTTATTCCTCATTTTGTATGTTTATCACCAACAAAGCCGATAAGATTAGAGATTGATAAATGGCCGAAATGGATGAAATCAAAGGACGATTTTTTCTGGTTGGCTATTCCAAAGCCAGACATTTTGTATAAAGTAACGCGGTGTGATGAAAATGGACTATCAACCAGCGATGGGATATATTGGAAAATAGAGGCTAGGTAGGAAGTACTCTACCAAAGAAACGGTTAAAATAAGGGTCGAGTGAAAGCTGCAATTTAACCAATTATTTACTAGATGTATTGAAATTAGGAGGATTAAGGCTTAGATGGAAAAAATTGGAAACTATCAATCGCCCTACCCTCAATGGACAGCCAAAATGGGTTATAAGACTAGAGGTAGAGATCATCTGGGATTAGGTAGTGTTTCTTCTGACCAGATCTTACCAAGTCTGTCTCCAAGTATCAATGTGCTTACATTCCATCCCCGCTATCATAGTTTTTATATCTTTCTTTTAGATGAATTTTGGCGAAAAGACTTACCACGGAACATGTCATCATGGGCAAGATATTATCGGCCAAGAGAATTTATTTTTTCAGTTGGTTGCTATTTGTGCAATCAGCCTGAACATGGAGAGATGGGGAATATCGTTGGTGGTCAAAAGACAGGGCCTTTAGCAGCTAAGGAACAGGAGACTTATAACACCTCAACAAATTATATAAAAACTTCTTTAGGTGGATACGGTCTTTATTATCGTACCGTGATGGCAGAACTCGGACTATTGCATCCAGGCGGCAGAGGTTTACCCTATCCTGTTGATGTTCCTACAGAACCTTTAGGTAAGGATATTGCTGCTGCATTCCGAGAATCTGTTCAGGATACGAGCTACTATCGTAATTATTTTCAATTTGATCAAACAGAAGTTCCGAGACAAGTAATTCAGGACTATATACACGAGGCTTGTTTATGTCAATTAAAAACCAGTAAAGCTCATGACAGAAGTTATTTGCGTGATGTATTTGAAAAAGGTGGGGCAGGAAAATCAGCCCAATATCGAAAATTAACAATGAGGATGTTCTTGGATATTGCAAAACAAACTCAGGAACAAGGATTAAATGAGGATTCATTTAGGCAGCTAATTTATTTTGGTGAAGAGGAAAATGGACAGCGCTTTGTCCCTAGTATGAATTTAATTTCCATTTCAAAAATGTGGCGTTTATATCAGGCAAGAGAATATTATTCATTTGCTTTAAATATGCTTTGGGATCAATTTTGCATTTGGGGAATTGAAAATAATGGTGATCATAAACCTATAGAGGTTTCGATTTTTTGGGATTATTTAGAATCCATAATAGACATTGATTACTTATCTAAATCTTTATCAATTGATTTAAATGGGTTAATCTCGGGAACAAGTTTTTTAAAGTTATTAGAAAATCTTTTGCTTATTACTGGCTCAGAAGAGCGAAGTTTTGATCAGAAGTGTAGTTTCAACTGTAAGATTAACGAAGATAAATTGTATCAAATTGGACGATCAAATAGACGTGATGGAAAGCTTGTGATTTCAGGAATGTTAACAATGTTAGCCATCATATATTTACGATTTTGTGACATTAATTTATGGCAGGAGCCTGAATGGAAGATCTCAAAAATGGGGTCAGACGGTCGCCTGAGTTTGGATGGTTTCATCCGTCAAACTAAAAGAATGACAGCTGATGGTTTGACGATTTTCGAAATACTCAAAAGGATTTTTGAAAACTATATAATTCAACAACATATAATTGTTGCTACTCGAAAACTCCCAGACAATTCTTTTCGGTTTAGGAGAGAGGGCAACCGATTACGTTTCTTTCACCATGATAACAGTATAAGTTTCATGAGTGCTCGATTTGATTCCATATCCACCACGGTTTTCGAGTTAGGTTATTGTGATGATTTACATCTTCCCAATCATTCTTTATCCCAGTATGGTGAGAAATTACTTGTGGGGGAGGAATGAAGTTTGATCTCTTAGAGCTTCCAAAGCAACTCGTGGGAAAATGGAAGAACGCAGTATTTCTAACCTATGGTGTGGATCTTCTTTTTTTTGAGAGAGTCGTTTGGCAAGACAACTGGCGTAATATCATAATCATAGGAGATGGGCAACAATTATTCCGTTCCCTTCAAAGTTGTAAGGGGGGAGATGATGTGCGCTGGGCAAATCGAAAATATGTAGTCGATGGTGTTTATGGCACAACATATCATCCTAAAATGATTTTGTTAACGACCCCCAATTCTGGAAGAATGTTCATCGGTAGTGGTAATTTAGGCTTTTCCGGTTATGCCTCTGGGGGAGAAATGTTTGTCCAATATGATTATGATCCAGAACACACGGAATTTATTTCAGCTTTCAATTATGCGAGAGGGTATCTTGATGAATTAATTTCAGGCCATTATTTAAGACCTAGAACAGAAAAACAATTGGAGAAGCTGTTTGAGGATTCGCCATGGCTTTACCATGGTTTTGGATCTGAATCTGAATCAGTTCGATCCAACTCTGAGAAACCTTTTATGGAACACTTTATAAATAAGATTGATGAAGATCCTGTCGAGTCCTTACGTATCCTCACCCCCTTTTATGATGAAAAACTTATTGCTCTAAAACGATTAATCAAAGAGTTAAACCCTAAATATACAGAGATTTTATTACAAGAGGGACAGACTTCAATCGATCCGAATGTTCTTCAAGAATTGATCAAAACGTCAGACAATAAAATTGTGGTCAAACTTATAGAGGTTGATGAAGATAATACTTATATCCACAATAAGTTATATGTGGCAACGACAAAACACAAGGCAATTTGCTTACAAGGTTCTCCAAATCTGTCAATCAGTGCTTTTTTGAGGATGCCACCAGAAGGAAATTTTGAATTAGGGAATATTTTAGTTGGCCAACGAGATGAATATAATCCGCTGTTTGAACGGTTGAGCATCACGGATATTTCATGTCCGGTAAGCCAATTAAATTTGAAAATTGACAGGGGGGTTGAGGATGAGATCCAAGAATTTTATGCATCATCACCATTTTGGGTTGTTGGAGCAGAATGGGAAGATGATCGATTTACAATCTTTTTCAAAGGACAATTAGAAGAACCCAGTAATGTGGTAATGGAAATAGTTGATGTTCAATACCCTCTAAATGTAAAAGAGTTCGAGGCCAATTCAATTCAAGC
Source organism: Anaerolineaceae bacterium (assembly GCA_016841525.1). Taxonomy (GTDB): domain Bacteria; phylum Chloroflexota; class Anaerolineae; order Anaerolineales; family Anaerolineaceae; genus Brevifilum. The sequence continues at coordinate 429,630 of JAENYZ010000001.1, read as the reverse complement.
CGAGTTATCAATTGAGGTTCAAAATTTATTGTCGAGAAATTTTACTATCAGATTTTTATTTGATGGCGAATATAAGTCAGCTCCAATATTGCCATTTAATGTAAAAGAATTAGATAAATCCATTAATGTCAGCGAGGATGGAGAAAACCTGAATAAGGTGGGAGATTTGGACCTTGATGATAAGGATTTCGAAGCTTTATTACATGAGTTGGACGGATCCTTGATCATAGATGGCAAAAGTGTTGTTAATCTCTGGCAAGCAATTGGAAATAAAACTGAAGACATAGATTGGGACGATGATAATGCAGTAAGAATAGCATATGAAGAGATTGATTATGATTTATTACGATCACATCCAAAACTAGAGCAATATCGCACTTGGAGCCATGGTAGTGGTTCAACTCGTAAGACAGATTTACAGGTTATTTTATCCTCTATTACCTCTCACTTTCAGGGGCTGATCGATACAGCGCAGGGTAAACAAAAATCAGCGGAACCTGAAATTAGACCTGATCAAAGTGATTCTGGTCCAGAAAATCCTGAAGAGGCTGAAGAAGAAGAAGGGGAACGGGAAAAGCGGAAGTGGAGTAGCGATGCAAGAAAACGAAATATCATGCGATCATTTATTCGCAGGTATCTCAAAGGTATCAGCAGTACTGAATTTCTGAAAATCGTTGATTATGATGTGATTGCTAATAATTATGTCATATTTTCGCATGTTTTATGGCGGCTTTTCAGCTTTGATTGGATGGATGATGAGTTTGTTGCGAAATCAGCCTTAGCAATGCTGCAATTTATGTGGGGTGATGGAAATTCAAAGAAGGGATATTTTCATCGATTAGACGAAGAGGGGAAGACGTTGTGCAGAGATATTATTGGAAAATCACAAGGCTTTGGGAGATTAATTGCGATTGTTTATTATATTGATTATCTTTTAAATCAAACCGATAAAAAAGATTGTAGATTGGAATTACGGAATTTCCTAAGACATATTTTAGTGTCAAAACCAATTGAAATCACAAATGAGATTTTGATGGAGGCTTGGGTGTTTCTCGGATCAATGTTTATCTATAATCCACCAATACCCTCTGATATTATTGCCCGACTTGATATATTAGCGAATTGGGAAACCCATGACTTATTTTTGAGAAATCTTGAAAAAAAAGTTGGAATAAGAGAAGAAGGATGTCGATTTTCCCCAATGCCAGTCAGTGTAATGCGACCTGCTGTCAGGGAGGTTATACAAATCCGGCAATTAGAGTTCAATGATATAACAGGAATTGATAATCAAGAAAGCGTTGAGATGGTATGCCGAATATGGATGAGCTATCAACTGATGGACTTCTATCGAATTACTGATACACAGGGAATGATACTTTTTCTCTACGATAGGGTATTTAAAAAGGGACTATATGTTCATCGCGAGAAAGGAATCGATGTAGATATTAAAACTTTGACTCCTTACAAAAACATAGTTTTGGATAACCGCATTGAAGAGCTGAAAGAAATTGCTAGGCAAGCTGAAGAGAAAATTAAGGTCAGTGACTTTTCTTTGGTTTATTGATATAAAACGACCTTATAATCAAGGGAGAGATCAAGAAGGGAGAAAACGGTGCCTTTATATTGCTTGAAATCAAAATCAGAAGTTAGTCAGATAAAACCTTCCTCATTTCAGAGTGAAAGAGAACTGCAACGGCTTTTTGAAGGGAATTTAGAAAAGCTTATCGGGGTTCGGTTCATAGCAAGTGAATTTACAACCGGGGATAGACAAAGAGGAAGGATTGATACCCTCGGTTTAGACCAAGATAATTTCCCAACCATAATTGAATATAAAAAATCAAGTAAAGAAAACGTGATTAATCAGGGTTTATTTTATTTGGATTGGCTGGTTGATCATAAGGGAGATTTCACTCTTGCTGCCCAAGAAGCTTTGGGGGAAGACATACAGATTGAATGGTCATCGCCGAGGTTGATTTTAATAGCAGAATCCTTTTCTGGATATGATAAATATGCAGTTAACAGAATTGGGGCGAATATTGAATTGTGGACCTATCGCCGGTATGGTGAGGATTTCTTATTTCTAGATCCAATATTTATAACAAATCAAAGAGATTCAAAACATGAAAGAACAGATAATGAATCAGACATACAAGAAGAAATTGATACACCTGTGTACACCGTTGAAGATCACTTAAGTGGCAAGTCCGAAACCACAATAGAGTTGTTTGAACAAATAAGAGAGCGGATATTTGATCTGGCTGATGACCAATCAATCATAGAAAAAGCTAATAAGATGTACATCAGTTATAAACATGGGAAGAATTTTTGTGAAATTAGAGTTCAAAGCAAAGCTTTATGGATCTGGCTGGATATCCATCAATCAGAACTAAATGATCCTTATCAATTGACCCGGGATGTCACCAATATTGGACATTATGGAACAGGTTTTGTTGATCTGAAATTGACAAAATTATCTGAGATTGATCAAGTCATGCACCTTGTTGAACAATCATTCCGCCAAACCATGTGATTACAATAACTATCCTTCGCTTAAGTAACTACAGTATAAATTCTCAAAGCTAGTTTTCAATTGCCAGTTGAGCCAATGAAAAGCTGGGTATGCAAATTGCTCTCGACCGATTTCTATCTGTAATTCCTCCAACGCAACTTCAATGATATAGTTAAAATTCTCTTGAGTGATGATTTTTCCTTGCATTTTAAAATATCTTATTGCCTGTTTTATACATCTATCCATTCTCCCTTCTATGCGGAACCAAACATTTTCCCACCGGGAGGGGATACCATAAAATGCATCATATGAATCAATTGAGGGCCGATAATCTGGTGGAGGATATATTGCCTTAAAATCTAACTTTGGTTTTCTACTCGAAAAAACCAAATTTACCTTTGTACTAACAGGTCTTTTTATTGGATGAAATAATTCTGGTAGGGGGATCGTAGCTGGTGCAAGAGCCGATGGGCGAATTGGATCATCATCGCTCTTTCTACTATTGCATCCCTCACACATTGGTATCAAGTTTAGTGGATGTAAGCAAATTGCAGGATAAAGTGATTTTGGGAAGTAATGCTCAAGTGTGTAGCCTTCAATATTTGCCCTTATTGTATCTGCAAAGTTGTTGTCACAACATGGACAAACATATTGGATAAACGCGTTTGTATTCTTAAATCCTTCAACCACATTAATTTTTCTGAATATACCATCTTCAATTGAGAAAGGAAAAAGCACCTGGGGAAAACCAATACCAAGCAGGTTATAAAATCCAACCAAGACATCTCTGGCGATTTCATGAGTTTGCTTTGAATTCACATCAAAAGAAAATACAAAATGGGGGTTATCCAAATTATCAAAATAATCTTGATCGTTTTCAAATTGGGTGAGAACTTGTTCTTTCTCTAATCGTGGTTGCTTTGTTAACATTTGGATATTTTGAAGAAATGTTCGAAATACTCTATGAACTCTCCTTAAAGAGTGATTCCATCCTTTGTTAATCCAATCAACAAAATCATTCCCCATTACAGCTCGAAATCCTTGATCTGAATATGCAGTATTACGTACAGCAAATTGTAAAACTTTACGTTGATATCCTATCAACTCATTCAATTCAGCTTGGCAATCTGGAGGATTAACTTTATGAAGCATCATCTTCCTCCAGTTTCCCTCTCAAGCGAAAACGCCACATGCCTGGACCTATTATTTTAAGCAACTTCTCGAGTTCATCTTGATTACCTTCATCAAGTGCCTTTTGAAGTATCTCTATAGAACGTCTTCCAGCTGGTATATCTATATCAAAAGTTGAAACCATAATTTCACTTGGATCAGCGGCAAATGTTTTGATTCCAGGAGTTCGTATTTGAGTTTTTCCCTCTTGATCTTTAACAAAAAGTTTGACCTGTTTTTCAGTAACGTCGGATAATAATATGCTTGAATGAGTAGTAATCAGAAGATGATTGTTTTGGTCTCGCATAACTACATTGAGTAAATTAACAACCTCTCTTTTCCAAAAATCATTAAAATGAACTTCTGGTTCATCAAGCAATATCAAGCTTTCACCAATATCCAACATGACTAGCAGAGCCATACGTCCTAAAAAGCTTTGTTCACCATCACTTAGCCAATCGAAAAGTAATATTTTTGTTATTCCTTCAATGCTCTCATCTTTATCTTCTGTAACTCGTTCAAAGAATAAATTGACTTGCTTAAGAGTAGGTTTTCCTGTAATTATTGGCTCGTATAATTTATCTAGGTTCTGGAAAAGGATGAAACTGTTCCCAAAGGATTTTATTATCTTTTTGGCTTTTGAATGACCTTCAATCCCAAAGTCAAATTTTAAAAGGTGTTCTGAACCTTGGCTTATATGAATGTCTGCCAAATCAACTAGACGATTGAATGTCTCTTCATTAGTCAATTTGGGATGGATTTCAAAACGTAGGGTGAAACCACAAAAATAATTCAACCCAAGTGATTTATAAACCGCCCGTAAAGGCTGACTATCGGGTTGCTCATCTTCTGCTAGATTTGACAATATTCCACACAATGTTATTGCTTTAAGTCTAGAATAGCGGAGCAAATAAAATGGGGGTGTCTCACTATCTTTTTGGTTTTTTCTTTTTTGTAAATGACCAGGCAACTCTCTTATAGCTCTATCTATAGGATTTGAAAGGATTTCCTCATTAGCGATTTCAGAATCCCAATCATTCAATAAATTATCAAATAATTTTTCCCAATCATTTTCAAGACCAGTTGTATAAGCAATAATGTTCCGTGGCAAAAAATTTCGATCACTTGATGAATCATCATACAATGGTTTCTTTTCTCCATCCCTTGTGACCAACATTCGCTTAGTCAATTTATTCTCAGAATCTCTTAATTGGCTGACTGTTATGAGCATTTCAGATTCCTGTGAACCTAAAAAATATTCAAGAATATAATTGAACTCTGTATCCCGGTTAGCTTGAAGGTTAGAGAATATTTGCACCAGTGCACGAAATATTGTGCTTTTTCCTGATCCGTTAAGACCAACAAGGAAATCAAGAGCATAATTGCATAAACCTAATCGCCCTTCCCGATTAAAGCGAAGATCAAGGTCTTGTAGCATTAAGTGATTCTGAATATATAACCTTGATAATCTCATTCTTCCCCCTCGATGTCTGCTTCCGAAAGAAGACGAAAATACGGCGCATTATCTATTGTTACTGAGACAATCAGCCCCATTCGCTCCAAGAGTTCGAGTGTTTTCAACAGGTCTATAGTTGGTACTTCTTCTAAATCTTTAGGTTGGAACAATTGAGGCGTTTCGTATTGTTCATTTCTTATACCTATAAGGTCTGTTTTGATTTTTATTTCCTCCCAAATTTGTTTTTGATAAAGAGTTAAACTCCCTAAAAGTGTTAAGTCTGTGGCAACAGCAGGGGGGATGCGATGTTTACTTATTTTCCTTTTTCCAATCACACCTAGGAGAAAATTCAGTCGTTGTCCCATTTCGACTTGTTTTGTTTTTATGTCGGCCAATATTTTTGCTGGGCTTTCTAAAGTTTCTGCGACTTCTTCTTGGGGGAAATATCTTTCAGGTTCGAGGTTATATTTTTGATCGATTATGGCATTTTTAGAAACCCTTACTCCATACCACTCACCTTCTATATCCAATATGATGCCGGTGTGTTCAGCTACTGATTTGTAAACCGATGTGACTTCCGCATATTTGATTTTTCCCAGAGAATTATCCTTTTCAAACCAAAGAGATAAATAGGTGTGTTCATTTTTAATTAAATGCAGTTGACTTGTCCGAGATCTAAATTGTTCTGTTTGAATTTTCAAGCTGCGAAGCAATATTATATACCCAATAATTTCGTCATCATCGTTTTGCAAGTCCCAAATTGAAAATGGATTTGGTCGAATAGCTCGTGGAATTTCCTGCAAGGGAAGTGTATAAGGACCTGCAAAAACCATTCCATTAAGATCAATTAACATGATTTTGGGTTGATTGAAGTTCATAGCATCATGAGGTTGAAGCTGGCGAGTCGTTCGACCAGATTTTAAAGTTTCATGTTCCTCATCTATATTTAGAGAGATTTCAGTATCACTATCCGTTTGGATATGGCAAGAAACAGGTGCAGAAACAGTAGGTTCTGGAAGTTGTAAACCTGCTTGTTGTTTTGAAATTCCCTCAAGATATTCTGCATTGCTGCTTATATATAGACACATTGAACCAACTTTAATTCGAAAATTGGGAGTGCTTTTTTTGTTAAAATCTAATTTCTCAATCAAGATATCTTGGGATTTATCCCATGAAAACCGATACCCAAAATTGTCTTGTTTTTCACTGATAAGGGGAAGTACGTCAAAAGTGTTTTTGGAATCAATTGTGAACTTGTGAGATGCTTCATCATGCTGATGAAGAAAAGCAAATAATAACCTTGGGATCTCATCTAAATTTGGTTCCGCTATGCGGTTGCGGCCAGAAGTAAAGCCATCATGGCGAACATCATAAAACCAAACATTTTTGCATAGATTGATTGAATTAGATTTATCTGCAACAAGTATGTGTATTTTTAGTGAGCTGTAGGGTTGGAAAGCATCTATTGGTAAACTTATTATCGCCTGAATTTGATGTTCTTGTATGAGCCTCTCTCGTAGCGATCGTTCACCTATGCTATTAGAAAAAAGTATACCAGTTGGCACCAATGTCACCAAACGTCCACCAGGTTTCAACATATCTAACCCGAGTGATGAAAAGACAGCTTCACTACGACTTGAGGCTGCTATTTTATTTATAGCATAATCCCCAGATACTTTTTCGCCAAAAGGTGGGTTCATGATTATTCGATCCACCTGGCTTTGAGGATCAATTTCTGATAAATTTTTGTTTATAAGAATTTTTCTAACCCAATCATACGTATTTGTAATATAAATTTCAGGCTTTTCAAATCCATTTAGAATTAAGTTTGTCCAAGCGATTCTAGCAAGGTTTGGAGATATTTCTATCCCCATTACTTTTGATTGGTTTTCGCCCAAGGCAACTAATATACCGCCTGTGCCGCATGCCAAATCAGCAATTTGCATACCTGGGTAAACTTCGGCCAGTGCTACTAATAATGAAGTGATATGGCGTGGCGTTGGATATCTTCCTCCACGGTGCATAGCGTCTTGACGTTTAATAACACATTCATTAAAAATCTCGCCGGCATCATTAAATTTCAGAACATCTTGAATAATAATAATTAGGGTTTCAAGGAATCTAAAATTAATACTAGATGAAAATCTTGGGATGAGATTTTTTGCCTTCTCATTATTAGCAAAAGGAAGAATTATAGTTTCAACAATTGTTGGGAAATCTTTAAAGCTCTCCAGGGATGTTTTTCGAATCTCATTAACAAACTCATCCAGTATTCCATAATGATGAAACAAAAAGATTGCAGCAAGGTTCTCAAAAATAGTTAAATCATCAGTGATCCCTAATTGCCTAAATTCGCTCCAAACCAGATTTAGTTGTGGTTGAATATTTTTGCAATCTACCATTCTCCCTCCTATAGCTCCCCTTTGAACGCTTGGGACAAGATTGATTGTTCTAGAGTTTGTAGTGAATCCTTTTGTTTCTGAAGAGTTATTCTAATGGAATCTATATTTTCTTTTAGTAAAAAATATTCATTAATTATTTTACATTGTTGTTTCTTATTACTTGGAATTGGTACTCTTACTTTACCTAATAGTGTTGCATTCATATTTGGTTGTGCGCCACCACGAGGAATAATTTGTTTCCAATATTGTGGAGATTGAAAAAAAACATAAAGATATTCTGGTTCAACAGAATTAGTATCATCATTTTTGACTACAAGACGAATTAGATAGGATGCAAAAACTGCGTCAGGAATTTCACCTTTTGCTAAATAAGTTTTTCCAGTTGTTGCTCCTGTTCTTGTAAAGAAAATATCACCTTCTTTAACTCTATATTTCTTGAAATTTTTATCTTCACATTCACAATAAGGAACTAACGACCAATCAACTTTCCCATTTTGTATATCAGTGATTCGCAAAAATTTTGGGCCTACTTGTTCATTTGAAGAAGATTGTGTGTAGCCATACTGAGGCTTTTCACATATATCAGATACTTTGAGAATTTGCCAATTATCAGAATTTAAATTATTGAAATTTCCAAACACCTCTCCCAATACAGAATCTATTAACTGCTCAGTATCTTTCACAATTGAAGAATGCAGCTTTTTCGCCTGTTTCACTTCAGTAAGAAGGGATTCAATGCGTGCAACAATTCGATGTTGTTCTTGTAAAGATTTTTCTGGATTACTAGGATGAGGAACAAGAATGTCAATGTCCTTGAGTTGACCTTGGTTTATTTTTTTTCGAGTAGCACCTCTTGTGTATGGAGTAAGATCCAAGAAAATTAGATTGTATAGTAAATATTCTGGCAGAATAGAAGGGTTTGTTTTCACCACATGAACATGGTTGTTTGCCCAAAACCGTCCTTCCATTATGTAAGCACTCTTCTCTCCTGGTCCATAATTTCCCCCATCTTCTGCTATTAAGACAAATTTACCTTCATGAGTAAAGCCCGACACATAATCTACAATACCATTGGCACCACAATAAGGAGTTTTCCCTGGAACTCTATCTCTCTTTGTTACCGGTTTTCTTTGGCGATCAAAGATGGTTACTAATGAACCCAGTTTTCTTGAACCAAACATTATTCTTTGCCTTTGTCGATCAGATTTTCATGTATATCAATGAGTATTTGTAACATCTGTTCAATCTCTTCAATCATATGCTGGGTGATTTCGGAAGGATCTGGTAGCATATCACGTTCTGGCCGATTGGGATTATTGGCGGAAATATCGTAATCTTTAGACTGAATTTCCTCAATGGTTTCCACCCAAACTGTGTATGGCTTTTCAGGAAGGGTCGTTTCTGGTAGTTCTGGTGTTTGTAGTTGCCCACTTTCATCCGCATTATAATCCTCCCACTGCCAATAAGCCTGCCAATCCAACCGACGTTGTTCACCCATTGGGAATGGAAGATCCTCCATCATATTTCCTTGAATATAATTTTTCCAAACAGGCCAAAGTTCGCGCACTTCTGCAAAATCTTCATCACCGATTGGATTTCCCTTGTTAAATTTCTGTAATCCTTCCCTTAAAGGCAGGTCATAAAATAACACTTTTTCTGTAGGACCCGGGCGCGTAAAAAACAACAACGCCGTTTTCACATCCGAGTATGGTGAAAATGTGCCTGGGGGTAGGCTGACAACCATTTGTAAATTGAACTGCTCTAAAAGAACTTTCTTAACATCTGCAAAGGCACCATTACCAAACAAAATACCCTCAGGTACAACCATGCCACAGCGAGCGCCAGACGTTTGTTTCAGTTTTGCGATGATGTGTTCAATGAAAAGAAGTTCTGTTGCGCTGGCATCAATGGGGAAATTGTTGCGAATTTGTGGGTTTTCACGCCCGCTAAAAGGTGGATTGGTTAACACAACATCAAATTCCGGGTCGGGATATTTGACATTCTCTTCGAGGGTGTTGTGGCGACGTATATTGACACCACTGACCCCATGCAGGATAACATTGATTAGTCCAAGAAGTGCTTCCCGAGAGCCTTTTTCGTTTCCCCAGAAGGCATCATTTTGCAAATAATCATATTGATCAACGTTTAGTTCGGTATTATGTTTACGAATATGTAGATAAGCCTCAGCTAGAAAACCACCCGTTCCGCAGGCAGGATCGTAGATTTTTTCACTCAACCTTGGATCAACCACATCTACAATGAAACGCACCACACACCGCGGGGTATATACCTCACCCATGTTTTGCTTCTCACTGCCCAACCTGGCAAGTTGATCTTCAAATACTTTTGAGACGATGAATACATCGTCTTCATGGGTGAAGTCAATCTTGTCTAATATTTCCAGTACATCCTTGAGGATATAACCAGATGCAGCCACAATGACTGTGCGATCAGAAAAAATCCGCGCAACATTATCACGGAAGGAATCACCTTCCAAATTTTGTAAATAAGCCAACAATCTTTCATGAATAAATTGAACTATGTCTTCGGCTGAAATTGATGTCCATTCCGTCCAGCGCAAATCGTCTGGCAATAAAGGTTCATAATCTTCACCCATCAATTTTGCTTCAGCCTGCCAGATTTCCTCCTGAGCATCCAGGAATTTCAAAAAAAGTAACCAGGCAATGTGTTCAACATAATCCAGGCGGGAAGTGCAGTTGTTATCTCGCCATAATAAATTGCAGGCCTCGTTGATATCACTTTCAAGTGTTGGATTTGAATTGGAGAGATTGCTCAAAGGTTGTTTCTTTCTTCTTGTAGTGGAAAATTCATGATTTGATTAAAGTTTAGGTTGATGACACGCAATTGTTAATATTACTGGATAATTTGAGATTATTGGTACAAGCGTCGCTGCATCTCCCGCATTGTATTTTGGTATTTCTCAGCTGATCCAAATCGTCTTAATACCCCGGGAGCTCGCCCCATACTTTCGAATGGCGGCAAATTAAAGATGTGGGCATCCATAATTTCATCAATCCCGTATACGCGGTATTTCTCCAATAAAGCCAAAATCACATCCCGTCGGTTGGATGCAGTTCGCTGTAAATAACCCGATTGCCGGTTTTTAAATGCGGTGACTCGATCACTGCGAGTTAATAAGGGGGCTTCAAATGCAATATTTCCTAAAAGATCAAACTGATCCATGTCAGTTTGATTTTGTATCTCGGCTAGCACATCAACATAAACGGAAGAATCTTCCAAACGATTTCGAAAATCAGTTCGTGTTGATGGGTCTACCCATACATCCCGTAAATCATCGATTGATTTTGCCCCGCTGATTTTCTTGACCTTTTCACTTGTGTATTCAAGATATTGCTCTAAACTGAGTTGCTCGCTAGTATTGTGAATTATGAAAATTGCTTCATCGGCAATTTCAACATCTAGTCCCCTCACCCGGATTTTTCCGACTTTTTCTCCTTGAGGTTTTAGTGCAACATCAACGTGAGTTCCTTCCTCAACATTGACTTCAACCCCCATTTGTTTTCGATGAAATCCTGGGCCATCCACTATCAAAGTAAACACACCCGATGGCAGGTTTTCAAATGTGAAAACACCCTTTGCATCCGTATAAATTGGACCACGTTGTTGATTTGGGGCTAACAGCAAACTCACTGTAGCACCTTGAATGACAATATCGGTTTCAGCTTTTAGTACAGTTCCTTTGAGGATTCCTGTGAAAGGCCCATCAAGCTCTTCAGGTGCAGCCCCTGGTGGGCGATCCCATTCATCAAAGAGAGTGGTAGCCCCGGTGTAGTCAATGATTCGGAACCAGAGTTTCTTTGTCGAAGGATCTACACGTGTGCCTCGACCAACAATTTGTTTGAAAAGTACCGTGGACGAAACAGTTTTCATGAAAACAATATTGCGGCAAGCAGGAACATCAATACCAGTGGATAATAACTCAGCAGTAGTCGCAACAATTGGCGTGCGAGAAATACCCGTTTGGAACTGAGTTAATAATTGTTCTACTCTGGGTTCACTAGAAACAATTGCTGCTGCATACCCAGGAAGTCGTAAGCTATTTTCAAAATGGTTATTTAATAAACGTGCCACCGACTGTGCATGTGGAATATCAACACAAAACACCATTGTTTTTTCTTCTGGCCCTAATTGGCGTAACAATTTCGCAAGGTGGTCAACCATCACTTGGGTGCGATCTGGCAATGTAATTTGCCGTTCAAACTGTGGTGTATTATAGGTCTCTCGTATTACAATATCTTCGGGGATGAAAACCTCAGCCCCCTGTTCAAAGGCATCCTCCAATTGAAGCCCTGTTGCATCGACTGTTGTACGAACCCGATGAACCTTATAAGTCGAGAGAAAGCCATCTTCAATCCCCTGCCCGAGGCTGTATTCATAGGCAGCTTTTTTTCGAGAGCCTTGAGAGGGCTCATTTTCATTGATAGGGATATCTGGCTCTTCCTCGCAAAAATAAGCGTAGGTGTCAATATTATCAGTTCTTTTAGGCGTTGCAGTCATCCCTAGATGGATGGCTTGACCAAAGTGATCCAGGATATCTCGCCAGGTTCCAAAGCCAGAACGATGTGCCTCGTCTATGATAACGAGGTCAAAGAAATCCTGAGGAAATTGTTGGAATAGTCTTTCACCTTCAGAGTTCTCCACCCACAGGCTTTGATAGATCCCAAAATATAACATTCGGTTCAAACTAAATTTGTCAAAGCCTTCGATTATCCATCGGGGATCACTGGTATCTGATGCAAATGGAGAAAATGCATTATAGGCTTGATCTCTTAGGGCTACGCGGTCAGCAAGAAACAAAACCCTTGCCTGCTGACCTCCGTTTCTTCGTTTTAACCAATTTGATTGGATCAGTTTCCAAACTATCTGCATCGCGGTAAACGTTTTTCCTGTACCCGTAGCCATTGTCAAAAGAATTCTTTGCTGCCCCTTCATCATTCTTGTCAGTACTGATTGGATCGCAGCTTCTTGATAATAGCGAGGTGTTTTTCCACCCGGTTCAGAGAAATAAGAATGTGTTAAGGGATTTTTCCGAAAAGCGTCTTTTTCTCCAGGTGTAACATATGGAGCTGGTGGCTCTGATGTTCCAGTCCTGGTCTTCTCTAAAAGCCCAAAATTTAACTGGTAACGTTTCCATAAATAATCTGGTGTTGGGAATTGCTCGACATTATCACTAGATCTTGTGAAAAAATCGTATTCAATGATGGCATGGCCATTGGTTGCATAGGCAAAAGGGAGATTTAGGTCTTCCGCGTAATCTTTGGCTTGTTTAAATCCAACCTCAGCGGATAAATTTTCCTCTTTGGCTTCGATGACAGCAATGGGCATACCTGAAGTTAGTCGCAACAAATAATCAACCTTACGTCCTTCGTGATGCTTGGCATTGTTTCCGCGCAGCACAATTCGACCATCCGTATACTGATGATTTCGATCGTAATAATGTTCTCTTCGAATTTTATCGCCACTCCAGCCTGCAATTTGGAGTTTTGGATCAATCAATTGTGCTCTGGTATCTGCTTCGTTTAGACTCATTCCACCACTCTATTTTTAAAGGATTTAATGAATTATAGTATAAAAAATCTGAGAAACTGATGTTAAGATATTTTATTGTATTCAAAATAACCAAATTCCATTTTTCATAAATAATTTAGTTCTTCTTTGACTCTGTCTTAAAAATCTAAATTAATTCTTTCAAAGCTTGTTCTTAATCATTCTTCAATTTTAGACCTCAGAATTTCTAGCGAATTTTTTCCAAACTATTGTGATTAATCATTAGGATTTGAATTATAAAATATTGATTCTTCTTAGCTAAAGGAGATTATTTCTTTATTATTTTTTATACACCGTGTAGAAATTAATAGATCTAACCAAAACAACTTTTCAATATATCCCCATACAAGAGAATTTAATATAACCAAGTTCTCAATAATTTGCGGAATCTGTGATTCTCATATTCTAGGAAGTGGCGCACTGGTACTCGCTATCTGCTTAGGATTAAAGGATTTGAATCGGCTGATTGAGCATAAACTATACCCCCGTGAAAGCCTATTTTGTATTCCCAACTCCTTTATTTTATTTTTCTCAAAACCAATAGCCCAATATGAGAAAAAGTAAGAAAAACCGCCTTCTCCACCAGTGGAGGAAAATTCCAGATTGTCAACGGAAAGCTAAAAATAATATCCCCGTGAAAGCCCTATCAATTCTATATGCTTTATTACTCTTTTCGGAAAAATCTCAAAACCACGTAAATCTGTATGAATTTGTTTGAAAAATAGGGGTGTACACCGGTGGAGTTATTTTCGTAGTCTATTCAGATTCGTCTGACATTATCGAATTTTTTAATGGCTTTTTCTGAAAATCTTAAATTTTATTGACATTTAGATACTGTTCAAATCAACTCAATATTAAGTCATCCAAGAAAAAATACCGTATGAACCAGAGAAAAAATTGTTCAGAATGTCATTAGCAAGTTTAACATAATATCTCCGTGAAAGGTTTATTTATAAATTTTCATGAGATAACCATTTCAGTAAAAATGATAATACCCCGTAAATTAGGTACGAAATGTTACGAAAACCTCACTCTACACGCGTAGAGTCTATGAAAAGGTTTTCAGAACAAAACACCTCTGCTTGAGTTTGTTTGAGTGATATATAGAGGAGATATACTCCAAAGTGAACCTGGGGGTTAATTAATTTTTCCACCTGTGACCAGCTGGCGCAGGCATTGAACCCGCCAACGACGGCGGGATTTTTGTTTTAAATACCAAAGGAGGCATATGATTATCAAAGTCAAAATCTTGAGCAAGTGTTCGTATTGTGATGGCAAGGCTTATCTCCCAGCGGGGATGGATGTCGATACCAAAGGGGAAAAGTATCAACGTTTCTTTCCTTGCCCAAAGTGCCATGGCTCTGGTCTTTCCGGAAAGTGGATTAACTTAACCGAATTCCAGCAATTACTCGAGCAGGCTCAATGCCCACATGAGCATGTCGTACGAAATGGTGGGCATCACTTCTCGGCTGGTGAGCTCTGGGATGACATTCAGGATGTATGCAGCGATTGCGACGAGGTCCTGGATTAAAAACATAGCCACTATTTTATTCAATGAGCACTCTTCCATTCATTTGGGAGGGCGCTCTTTTTTAATTTAAGAAAGGAGTTAAATATGACAGAAAATCCTAAAAATTCAGAGATCATGAGTGGATTCTCGGAAACTATTTCTACATGGTCCGTGCGCTATCTAGATCCGTCTGGGTTTGAGTGCATCCTGTCCATTCAAGCTGGGACGGGCTCAGAGGCTCTTATTAAGGCAGAGAGCACCTTATCACACCTTGTTGAAGGTAAATGCACACCTGTCCGTAAAGAGGCTCACAATGCCAATGAGAAGGATAATGGCAACGGTTCCGGGCGAACTGTCTTGGTTAAATCGGATGGTAAGAATCCTGTGTGCCCTCTCCACGGTGTGGAGATGCAAAAATGGGCTAAGAATGGACGCACCTGGTACTCCCATCGCTGGAATGACAGCTGGTGCAATGGGAAGAAGCAATGAAAAAGTTCCGAGTGCTCAAGGTGCAGGATACTGGTGATTTTTCCAAAAAGGAGGTGAGACCGGCAATAAGAATTCAGGGAAAATGGCTGTTAGCCGCAGGACTACAGCCTGGCAAACAGGTTCAGGTCACTAACCCCCAACCGGGGGTGTTGATCCTAAAGAGCCTAGAGTATAGGCCATAAACAAAATCTAGAGGGCAGTCTTTTGAGGCTGCCCTTTATTTATTTAAGCACAAGGAGGCTTAAAGATGGAAAATCTAGTTATTGAGAAAATTGGAAAACCTGAACAAAAGATAAGCTTACCAAATTTAAAAGTTTATTACCCCTTCACGACAATATTTGGACGGAATATCCAAACGAAGGTGGTTGGCGTGACTTTTGAAGGTAGGCAAGAGGTCGTCGCCCGATTGCAGATGGGGGATAAAGTCTGGCTCGAGATGGAACCTGATAATCCCTATGACAACAATGCCATAAAGGTTTGCCGTGAAAATGGAGAGCAAATTGGCTATATCAATCGTCATCTGGCTGCTGATATTGTCCACTACTTCCGGGCTTATGGATATCCAGTGCAAGGCAAGGTTTCCATGCTAACCGGCAGCCGTTGGGATGGCTATTCGCTGGGGGTTGTCATTGCCTTCAAGCTGCCAACACCAAAACGGACAAATAACAATGGTCACACCTCAACATTTGAAAGTTGGGAAGATGATTGGAACTTCTAGAAAAAGGAGAAAAGATGAATAACAACACCATACAAATCAAGGAATGGAATGCCAAAACTTCATCGCGGGAGCTCACAGGGGAGGAAATCAGCATCTATAAGGTTGCCAAGTCGATGAGCGCTGAGAACTTTGCCAAGCTCTTTGAAGATTTTCTCAACTTGGGCGGCAAGCAATTTCAGGAAGGGCGGTTGATAGGGTTGCATCTACGGCATACCCATAGAACCCTGCAGCGTCTAGCTGTCTGCTTTTCCCTGGGATTGATTGTTGGACTAAGTGAGCAGGATTATTCCGATCCTCGCAATGCCCAAGCAATCGAAACGGCAAAGAAGTTGGCTCAAATGTTTAGAGATGGGGAATTGCCTATGGGCTCTTACCTTTAAAAATAGCAGGCAAATATTAATAGGAATGGAGCGGGTTTATACCTGCTCCATTCATTTAAGAAAGGAAATTGAAATGAAAACTATACAAAAATCAAAAACTTCAGCCAAAGAGTTGAACAAGCAGATTGAGCACCATCTAGAAGAATTAGCCAAACTGACAGATGAAGCTAGCACTAGCGAAGAGATGCTTCGTTATTTGGATTTTTGTGCGAAATTTCACCAATATTCTGCAGGTAATGTCTGGTTGATTCTTTTATCGCTGCCTAATGCATCACATGTGGCAGGCTTCAAAGCTTGGAAGAAATTAGGTCGATATGTAAAGCGAGGTGAAAAAGGGATACCAATTTTAGCGCCACATTATTGGAAAGAAGAGGATAGTGAAGGGAATATAATTGAGCGAGTTGGTTTCCATGTTGCACATGTATTTGATGTAAGTCAAACCGATGGTGAACCATTACCAGAACAACCAAATTGGAAAAGCCCAGGGAAGAATCTGGAGTTACAGGAAAAATTGATTGAATTTGCTGAAAACAATGGAATTAAGGTTACAATTGAACCATTAGCTGGTGATACTCAAGGAGTTAGCATGGGAGGAAGCATTGTTTTATCTCCAGAAGCTGGAACAAAAACATTTATCCATGAGATTGCCCATGAATTACTCCACCAGGTTAAAAACAATCAATTATCCAGGGTTGAAAAAGAAATGGAAGCCGAAGCAGTTGGTTTTGTAGTTTCGAGGTATTTTGGAATTGATAAATTAGCATGTGCTAATTATTTATCTCTCTATGGAATTTCCTCAGAGATTGTTCTTGCAAATTTCCAAAATATTCATAATTGTGCATCACGGATAATTAAATCTATTTCATCTGATTAGTAACTACTATTGGATTTTTGACCGAATAAATGATAATTAGGGACTTAAAGAAGGAAGAAATAATGGAACATATAACAATTGTTGGTGGAGAAGGTTATCCAGATGTGAGTAAGTTTCCTAAGGAGGATGATTATTGGAATGCAAATGTCAGTAATATTAAAGAATTAAATAATGTGAAAATAGCCAGTTGTGTTTGTCCTCTTTTGGGTGTCTCAAATATTTATTCAATAATAATTTTAGAATCTGGAACAACGCAGAGTGATATTCTTGATGACTGGCAGGGAATTTTAGAATTCCGTGAAAAACTCAAAGGTAATTATGGGAAATTAAAAAACCCACTGTTTTCTTATCATCAATCTGTATATAGATTACATAATGATTTTAATTTGTCTTATGGAGAAATTGCCAAATATTTAAATTTTCAGATTTTAATATATTTATGCATAGATTTCGGATTGGTTCAACTACCCGGTATGGAGGAACCAAATATTTTTAGAATCTTTTTTTATCAGTTTCTAATGGCATTTGGATATAAAACTGATGATGCAGATGCATATTACAAAGAAGTAAAAAAAGATTTAAATAATGGCAAATTTCCATGGAAGCTTAGCAAAGGACCTATTGCTGCTGATACTATTCGAGATAGGATTAAATATTTTAACAAAAAAGTAAATGAAGAGAACTTAATTATTGACAGGACAATTGAGAGGTTATTTGATCCGTTTATTTTAATGGGTTCATGGGAATTCTTAATGGAGTTATATGAAAGAACTTATAAGGTAACAATAAAAGAAAAACAATTATTTGATAAATGGTATGACCTTCGAAATTTGATTATTAGTGATATGCTTCTCCACATGAAAGAATTTTATCCGACACCACCAGGGTGGGAAAAATAAATTTATTTTTTCCATAGTTTTGAATTAAATCTTATGACATAATGATCGTGGACCAAACAGTATCCACGATTTTTTTGTTCCAAGGAGGATCAATGATTACAGAAAAACTAATGACAGCAGATGAAGTTGCCAATGTTTTAGGGGTAAGTCGATCTAAAGTATATGAAATGATGCGTCTGAAAGAAATACCAACTGTAACAATTGGCAAAAATGTTCGAATAAGTGTTGAAGATCTAAACGAATACATATCAAATCACAAAACTTATGAAGGAGATAAAAATGGCTTATCAAATTGAATTTGAATCAAATAGGAAACCACTAATTGTTCTTGCAAGAAATAGTGGAAGATATTTTAAACTTTCACTTGAAGATTACGCATATTTTTTGCGGGAAGCAAATAGGAATGGATGGGAACCTTACAATGATCAAACAGCCTCATTTTCGCCAAAATGTTTATTTGCTGATGATCTAGAACTTCAAATGACTTATCCGGAATTTGGCTGTGTTTCAGAGAAAGATGCGAAGGGCATCGCAAAAGCTTTGCAGTCAAACATAAATCATGCAGATAAATTTATGTCTTGTGACGAGTTTGAAGTAGAGATTCACAATCACATAGATCTAAAAAGTTCAGATTTTGATGATTTCTGGAATTCTTGTGATACTGCAAGCAATGTTATTCGAACTATAGATGCATTCTTTGTGATTCGGCCTCGAAATTCTGCTATGTATTTGTTGAACAAAAAGAACAAGGTAATCAAGAATTTCATTGAATTTTGCGAGTTAGGTGAATTTCAAATCTTTCTAGTTGTTAATAGATGGAGATAGAGCGCAAAACTTTTCTTAAATGATCTGTTTTTACGGGATCCCACAGATGAGTTGCGCCTTATCTTACGTCTCGAGATTGTCAGAAGAAAGCCTGTTTCGTCGAGGAAGATGAAAAAATTAATGAAAAAATTTTCGAAGATAAGGAGATGAAAAAATGATTACAGCAAAAAACCCACCGTGTGATAGACGGTGGGTAGATATTAGACAAACAATGCGCTTCTGGTTAAAAACGAATTGTGTCTGTTTAGATTATACCATTTTCTCTAAGGGGGGTGAATTCAATGGGCGCTGAAAATAAAGAACAAGGCGAAAATCAGGTTGTCCGTAAGGTGCGATTTATGGAGAAACCGCCAGCTTTTATCCGAAGACCATTAACCCTTTTGGACTGTCATGCCTATGCAGCTGTTTGGGCTTATGTTGAAATTATTGAGGAAAACATAAATCCAGATTCTGAAGATAGTGAAAGCCAAGAGCCCAATAAAACTTACAAGCGGGAAAGGTTCATCATTCGTGATGATGGGACTATCTTCGGCGAATTGGATGCGGAGGGTATAACCTCGCTTAGGTTCCTGGGAGCAAAAGTTGAGTTGCCTATCATGCCTAAACCGGAACAAACTTGGTCATCCGGTGGAGTTATAAGATATCTGAATGGTGATCGACCAGAACCCCAAGATGTGTTTGAACGATTGGTTGAAATTGTCAGTAGTTTCATCGACTTCAATAAAAGTTTAGGATCTCAAAAAGAAACAGCTGAGCTAATTGCATGTTATATTCTCGCAACTTGGTTTTTGGACGCGTTTACCGTGATTGGTTATCTCTGGCCTAATGGCCAAAGAGGAAGCGGAAAAACGCAGCTTATTTCTCTGATAGCAGAATTAAGCTATCTTGGGGAATTGATCCTTGCTGGTAGCACTTATGCCAGCCTTCGCGACATGGCAGATTATGGCGCGACACTTGCTTTCGATGATGCTGAAAACTATTCTGGACCAGATAAATTGAATGGTGATAAAAGGGCGCTTCTATTGGCTGGCAATCGAAAGGGCAGTCAGGTTGGTGTAAAACAATTTGATGGGAAAAAATGGTCTACGCGATATGTAAATACCTTTTGTCCCAGGTTATTTTCTGCGATAAATTTACCCGATCCTACCCTAGCCAGCCGGACAATAATAATCCCCCTAATAAGGTCCGATGATGATCTCAAACGCAATTCTGATCCTAGTGATTATGACCTTTGGAAGACTGATCGACGAAAACTTTTGGATGATTTGTGGGCGTTAGGATTATCACGCCTCCCTGAAATTAAGGCATGTGAAAGAGAAGCGGTTAGTCGTTCTAGACTAAGTGGCCGTGATCTGGAGCCATGGAGGGCACCTCTTGCTATTGCCTTGTGGCTGGAGAAAAATGGAGTTGAGGGACTGTTTAGTCAAATGGAAAATTTGTCTTGGGTGTATTTTAATGAAGAGAAGCCTAATCTCGAAAGCGATGATTTGACAGTATTGGTTATTAAAGGTTTGGTTTCATGTGCCATGAGTGCCATTAGTGCCAATTGTGCCATTGAAAAAACTATATGGTTCCCAACAAAGCAAATTAAAAACGCTGTGATTTCCATCGCAAAAATTGAAGAAGCTGATGTGGATATAAGTAAGATCACCTCAAGATTTGTTGGGAAAGTAATGCAATCTCTAAGGTTCCAATCAAGACGACCAGATGGGAATGGGCCGCGTGGGTGGGATGTCTCCCTTCAAGATTTGCAACGAAATTGTTCTGTTTATGGGATAAATTTTCCTGCTCAACTTGATATACATAAATATGATGGCACAAACGGCATAGATGGCACTAATGGCACAAGACAGCAAGAATCATTGATGTTTATAAATGATGGAGATGCGAGTAGTGGAATGTCAAAGCCCTGTGATGCATGTGGTCAAATCGCTTGGAAAAAGTGATCATCAAGTCAGGGTGGCGGATGGTATTGCAGTGTATGTCATCCTGATAAGAAATAGATAATTCAGATAGAAAGAAATATGATGGAAAATTTCTCAATCAACAGTAATCGAAAAGATCGATTACTGAACGCACAGGATATAGCAAGAATTTTAAAAGTCAGTAAACCTCAAGTCTATTTGATGATGCGTCGAGGTGATTTCCCCGTCGTAAAAATGGGACGATTGGTTCGAGCTCGTGAATCTGTCATTGAAGATTTTATTGATCGAAGCACATTAGCAATGGATAGTGGACCTTAATAATGGATCATTGATCCATTATCTCAACCTTTTATGATATTCATACCTGTAACTATCACTAGTATTTTGATCCGACACCTAAAAGAAAGGAGGTAAGATGGCTAAAAAAAGAGGTCAGAACGAAGGAAGTATTACGAAGAGAAAAAATGGAACCTATATGGTCCAACTCTCTGTGAATGGCAAGAGAGTAACAAAGTACTTTAAGACAAAGAAAGAAGCGAACAAATGGCGTATTGACACCTTGCATAAAGTTCAAAGGGGCTTATTCTACCCTGGCAAGAAAATTACTTTAGCTGAATATTTAGAGGAATGGTTGAAAGCACGCCAGGGCTCTATTAAACACAAAACACTTTTCCAGTATCGAAGAATAGTAGAGATGCATATCAACCCCATTCTGGGAAAGATAAAGTTAAATGATCTTCAACCATCACAGATCCAAGCATTTTACAATATCAAGGTTGAATCAGGGACTGGGGTGAGAACGGTAAGGTTAATGCATTCCGTTCTTCACTGTGCCTTAAACCATGCCCTTAAGTTAGGGATAATCTATCGAAATCCTTCCGATGCGATTTATAAGCCGAAAGTAACAAAGCATGAGATGAGTGTTTTGGATGAAAATCAGGTAAAAGCGCTGCTCATTGCCGCAAGAGGGAAAAGACTCGAGGTGCTATTTAAGGTCGCAATCACAACCGGGCTGCGTCAGGGAGAGATACTTGGTTTGAAATGGGGAGATTTGGATTGGGATACTTACCAACTTAATATTAAACGTCAGGTTCAGCGGGTACCTGAAAAGGGGTTAGTCTTTTCAGAACCTAAGACAGCGGCTGGCAAGAGGATGATTGTTTTAGGTCCAGATACAATTATGTATTTGAAGGAACATTTAAAGCGACAAATGGTTGAAAGAGAGTTCAAGGGTGCTAAGTGGCAAGATAATAACCTGATATTTCCATCTTCAATTGGAACCCCATTAGACCAAAGTAATCTTAATCGACAATATAAGCAGTTGTTAAGAGAGGCGAATCTTCCCAATATCCGCTTCCATGATTTGCGCCATACCGCTGAAAGTTTGATGTTGAAACAAGGCGTCTCTGTTAAGGTTGTTCAGGAACGTCTTGGTCATAGCGATGCAGGCTTGACATTGAATGTCTATTCCCATGTAATCCCAGGTATGCAGAAGGAAGCTGCTCAAAAAATGGATGAAATTACAGCCATATATGAAATTAATGAGCTAATTGAGACTACAGAGGGTCGGAATGGGTTGCAGTAAGGTTGTAGTAAGTTTGAAAGATAAATCAATATCAATCTACCAGCTGTGTGTCTCTAGATACTATTGGAGTATTTGAACCATTTATTGGGCGTCAGGTCAATTACTCCGTGATAGTAGATTCATCATCTTCGTCTTCACCTTGAGTAATTTCCCAAGCTAAAAAGTTGTCGAGATCAGCTTTTATCTGTTTTACCACAAGAAAAATCACTCCTGCGTCGTCTACAAGCCCAACAACAGGGATAAAATCGGGTATTAGGTCAATCGGAGAAACAAAGTAGATAATTCCAACAGTGGCAAGCACAATCGATGTCCAAGGGATGTCTCTATACTCTCCACGGAAATAAGCTCTTAAAAGTCGGTAAAGCGCGGTTAGATAGCTCCAAACTTTGTCTAAAGGACCTCGGTTCTTTTCGTAACGGTTTGACTTTTTGGCAGCATCTTCAAGAAGTTTCTTGGTCTTCTTTGGATCACGTAAATATTCTTCTGCTTTGCTCTTTGTTTTCTCGACAGCCTTTGCATATTGCTTATTGGTAGACTTTTCTTTCTGGCTAGCAGTCTTAGCTGCCTTCTTGGTTGTCTTGTTTCTATCGATCATTTCCGACTCCTTGAATAACTTAGTTAGATTTTGGTATATTAAGAAAGTGAAGCACCCAATGGGGTGCTATGCGAGATGTTTCCCTGACAAAACTTCTTCAAACATGATTATACCTTAATACAACCATGATCTATATTCATGTTCTCAATCTCGGATGGTATAAGATTATAACCGGGTTGCAGTAAGGTTGCAGTAAAAATATAGCCCTCAAAAATCGAGGGCTCTTTTTACCCCTATATATGGGGGTGTTCGGTGGATTTACCGCCATATTTGGCGCCCCCGGCGCGACTCGAACGCGCAACCTACTGATTCGAAGTCAGGTACTCTGTCCATTGAGCTACGGGGGCGAGCAGTGATGATTATACCGCCAAAATCCCTCTGGGGTCAATAATAACTAATCACGATTTGCGCTCATTTTTGGTTTGGCGTATACTCAGACATTGCTTTGTCAACACACGGAGCTCAATGATGAATGCTTTGAAAATTTTCCTGACTTCCCCCGATCTTTTTGAGCGATTTTGTGTGTCTTTAAATGGTGATTTGAGTGCTGCGGACATTCCCGGTAAATTCTCCTATGATGGCAGGATTTGTTTCAACTTGCTTGAATCGTCATCTTCCCGGGTGGCGATCGACCTTCTTGAAAGCGGCAACCCGAACACGGATTCCGCCTATCTTGACCAATCATATGAAAATTTACGCAGTTTCTCTCAAAGACATTTCCTTACAATATGGTTCAACCCGGCGGGTGCGCTTGCCGTAGATGCTTTCCCACGTCATGACGCGGAAATTCAGGATGTCAGCGAGTTGATCAACATCAATTCAGGCCTGCATAAGCCCAGCCTGGGGCAATGCCTGGCATGGCTGGACGAGTGGGATGTGCCCGATAATGTGCGTGCGCATTCGGCTGTTGTCGCCAATTCAGCGTACGTGCTGGCGGTGTTGATGCGCAATCGGGGCATATTGGTGGACCCGGTGCTGACCCATCGCGGGGGACTGCTGCACGATATCGACAAAATCGCGACCCTGAAGATGGACGGTGCCCATGGGCGGATGGGGGCGGAATTCTTGGATGCACAGGGTTATCCACGCCTGGCTGAAATCCTTCGAGAGCATATCATGACACGTGTGATGCGCCCTGAGGCACAGGATTGGGGATGGGAGGTCAGGCTGGTGTTTTTCTGCGACAAACTTGTTGAGGGAGATGGGATTGTGCCCTTTGATCAGCGTCTGGCAGCACTCAGAACACGATATCCGGAATACATGGTAGCGATGCAAAAGGCGGAAATGCCAATTTGGGATTTGAGTGGTGAGATTTGTTCGATTTTGGGGATATCCTCGCATGAGGGCTTGATTGAGATGCTGAAAGCCGTACTGTGTAGGTAAACCTACCCCTAAATCCCCTTCCCTTCAGGGAGGGGGCTGGGGGTAGGTTAATTTTTCTTATTCTTTTAAAAACTGCTCTGCAAAGTGGCAGGCAACCTCATGCCCCGGGCGCAGTTCACGCAGCAGAGGTTCCTCCTCAGAACAAATTGCTTGCGCATAAGTACAGCGGGGGTGGAATCGGCAGCCGGGTGGTGGGTTGATCGGGTTAGGGATTTCGCCTTTGGGCATCGGTTCCTTACGGCGTTCGTGCGGGTTAGGTACGGGTACGGCTGCCAGGAGAGCGTTGGTGTAGGGGTGCAGGGGGTGCCCATAGACTTCTGGCAGGGTGCTAATCTCCACAATCTTACCCAGGTACAAAATGGCAATCCGGTCGCAAATGTACTTTGCAGTTGCTAAATCGTGGGTGATGAACAGGTAAGTCAGGTTGAATTCGTTCTTCAGCTGCACCATCAAATCCAGCAAAAGCGCTCGCACACTTACATCCGCCATGGCAATCGGTTCGTCTGCCAAAATAAGGTCGGGTTTCGTGACCAGGGCCCGGGCGATCACCACGCGCTGGCGCTGACCCCCAGAAATCTGGTGGGGGAATTTATTGTAAAAGAATTGGGCAGGGCTCAGGCCAACTTTTTCCATGATGTCTATCACAATATTTCGATGCTGGTCGGAGGTTTCCGGGTAATGAATTTCCAAACCCTGTTTGATGGCATCACCCAAGGACATGCGGGGGTTGAGTGACGCTAAAGGGTCCTGGAAGATGACTTGCATTCGGCGGCGCATTTTTCGCAGTTCCTCTGCGGATAGGGTGGAGAGGTCAATGCCGTCGAAGACCACGTCTCCTTCGGTCTTCTCTTCGAGACCGATGGTCAGGCGGCCAATGGTGGTTTTGCCGCTGCCGCTCTCGCCAGCCAGCCCCAAAACTTCTCCCCGTTGGATATTAAATGAGACGCCGTCGACAGCCCTTACAAAATCGCGCTCTTTAACAAATAACTGGTCAATAAAACTGGTTTGAACAGGAAACCATTTTTTCAGGTTCTTGATTTCAACCAGGAAGTCCTTATCGTGTCCGTTGTTTTTTATGATTTCATTTGTCATGCTTCCACCTTTATGGTTTCAGATTCTTTTTCAGGGTGGTCAATATACAACCAGCATTTGACGAACCTGCCCGGGCTTACCTCTGTCAGATCGGGCCCATGGACTTTACAAATGGGCATAACACGTGGGCAGCGCGGGTGAAATCGGCATCCGCTGGGCGGATGGGTCAGGTTGGGCGGCTCTCCCGGCATCTTATAGAGTTCTTCGGTGTCGTTAAGTTTGATGTTCGGGATCGATTTGAGCAATCCTCTCGTATAGGGATGGAGCGGGTTGTCAAAGATCGGTTCGACATTAGCAATTTCCATCACATGACCGGCATACATAACAACAATGCGATCGGAGATCTCAGCAACCAGGGCAATATTATGGGTGATCACCAACAAGGAGACGCCAAATTCTTCCCGGATATCCTTGAGTTGGTCCGCCAGTTGGGCTTCAACGATCACGTCCAGTGAGGTCGTGGCTTCATCCGCCACAATTAAGTCCGCATTCAGGACCAGCCCCAAGCCGACCATAACTCTTTGGCGCATGCCGCCTGAAAGCTGGTGCGGATAACTGTTCATACGGCGCTTTTGCATGCCAAGTTTCCTGATCATCTTTTCCGCAAGTTTCAAAGCCTCTTCAATTTTTACTTGCGGCTCATGAACCTGAATGGCCTCGATGATGTGCTCATCAACCCTTTGAGTGGGATTCAAGGAAGTCATCGGGTCCTGGAAGATCATGCTGACTTTGCGACCACGGAAGTCGCGCATCTGGTTGTCGTCATAGGTCATGATATCTTCTCCCTGGAAGATGATCTGTCCGCCAGTAATCTTGCCGGGGGGTTGGATCATGCGCATGAGGGCTTTCCCCATGGTGCTCTTCCCGCAGCCGCTTTCTCCAACCAGGCCGAGAATTTCGCCTTTGTAAATATCAAAGGAAACACTGTCAACCGCGCTGACCTGACCTAAACGTGTTTTATATTCAACCGACAAATTTCGGATTTGTGAAAGTAATTCTTTTTCAGCCATATTATCGCTCCGTAAGACGGGGGTTGAGAATTTCCGATAAGCTTTCACCGAGCATACTGAATGAAAGGGTGACCATGGTCACCATTAAGCCAGGATAGGTGATCAACCACCATGCTCTTCGGACATAGTCCTGACCTCGAGCCAGGTCGATTCCCCAGTCCGGTGTATCAGGCGGGAGGCCAAAACCAAGGAAGCTCAATCCAGCTTCTGTCAAAATTGCATCACCGACATTGACAGAAAAAATGATCACTACAGAGGGGATGACATTGGGAAAAATGTATTTCCGCAAGATGGTTGTCCACTTGGTCCCAATGCTGCGGGCTGCTTCAACATAAAGCTCTTCTCTAACAGCCAGGGTCTGACCCCTGACGATCCGGTAGTAAGTGGGCACATAAAGCACAGCAATTGATACGATGATATTACCAATGCCAGCGCCCAGAACAGCGGCGATCGAGATTGCCAATATCAAGCCAGGAAAAGAATAGAGGCTGTCCATCAGGAGGGTTAGAATCCGGTCAAATGGCCCACCAACAAAGCCACTCACCAAACCAAGGGGAACGCCTATCAAAAAGGAAACCACAGCAGAGCTCAGTCCGACAATTAAAGCGATGCGTGTACCCCAAATAATTCGGCTCAGGATGTCCTGACCGATCTGGTTTGTACCAAAAATAAAACCGCTTTCGCCTACTTCCCTAAGGGTACTCACAACCTGAAGGGTTGGGAAATCCTCGAGGGTTCCACCAAGTTCCTCAGGAGAGGCGATGAAGCCATCAATTTCACCATCTGCCAGGGATTGGAGCCCTTCTTCTAAAGTTTCATAGCGCTGCTGCCGAGGTTGGTAGCGCACACCTTCCGGCGCGTCCTCATTCAGCTCGTCTGTGGCTTCTCGCATCGCCTGGCTGGCAGCACTGCCGATAATAAAGCCGATGTTATTCGTTCGATCGGAAATATCCCTGAAGCGAATATCACCACTTTCAAGGGGTGTTATTAATAGGTAACTTGCGGGAGGCTCACCAGGGGCTAATAAAGAAGGGCCTACTTCTGCCCTTGGGTCATAAGGGGCAAACCACTGTGGGAAAATCCCGACAATAATAAAAAAGAGTAAAAGAACTGCGCTGATGGCAACAAACCACCAATCCCCGCCGTACCATTTACGTGCAAGAAATAATCTTCGGACAAACCCAACCTTATCAAGATCAAGCAGCCATTCTGGTACTTCCTCAGGTGTTGGGGCGATTTCTTTATTGATTTTTTCTGATTCCATAAAGTATTACTCCATATCTTTTGTATTTTTAATACCTGATACGAGGATCGATAAGCGCGTAAATGATATCCATTAACAAACTGATCAGGGCAACAAACAATGCGAAAACACCGATGGTCGCCTGGACAGCTGTATAATCTCTCAGCTCGATGCGGTCAACAAGGTACCGTCCAACACCCGGCCATGAAAATGTCGTTTCAGTCAGAACCGCCCCAGCCAGCAGAATGGCAAATTGCAGTCCAAGCAAAGTCAAAATGGGTATAAAGGTATTCCGCAGTGCATGTTTATATACCAGCCGTCTTTCCGGGATTCCCCTGGCTCTGCCTGCAGTAATAAAATCAGATTGAAGCATTTCAATCATATTGACCCGGGTTAACCTGACAAAAACGCCAGTTAATGCCAGTCCCAGGGTGATTGAGGGCATGATTAGATGGGTTAGTGCTGATCTAAGAGCGGGCCAATTTCCTGTCAGGATGGCATCGATCACATAGAAGTTGGTAATCGATTCAAACTGGGTCAGTAAAAGGGTGTCCATCCTGCCTGATAGGGGTAGAATGGGAATTCTGACAGCAAAAATAATCTGAAAGATTAATCCCATGAAAAAAATTGGGATTGAATAAATGGCGATGCTCAACAGTCGTATACTGTAATCGATTGGCTTTTTCCGATTCTTTGCGGCAAATGCACCGGATAGGATCCCGATCAATGCTGTGATAGCAATCGCCGGGATGGTTAACTCGATTGTGGCTGGCAACCTTTCTCCCAGTTCATCTCTGATTGGTCGCTCCCCCTGGGTTAAAGCAGTCCCAAAATCCAGAGTCACCATATCCCAAAGGAAATCAAAATATTGAATATAGAGTGGTCTGTTCAAGCCAAGGCGTTCACGGAGGGCATCCGCTTGCTCTTCGCTCACACGAGGTCCTAGCTGAGAACGTATGGGATCACCTGGCAGCACTCGCATAATAAAAAAGATCATCGTCACCAGGATCAGAACCATTGGGATTGTCAGTAGTATGCGAGTGATTAAGAATCTACGCAGTGAAGAGGACATAATGGCACTTCCTATGATTGCTTAATGAAGAATTAGCAAATGGGGGCAAGGTTTCCCTCGCCCCCAGCTGTTACTTACAATTTGTTGGGCTTTACAAAGTTCGTGAGAAATGCAGTTCATCTCTCAACAAAAGTAAAGCTGGTTTCTTAGATATTTTTACTCTTGAACTTCATAAGTGTGGTTGAAGACCATGTAGCGCAAGGCTGGGGCATCAACAGTATCGACAGTGACACCATCAACTTCCTGCAGACGAACAGCTTCAACGGGCCCAAGTGTGCGCCAAGCGACATCAATCTCGCCGCTTTCAACCGCATTGGACATGGTGGTTGGATCTGCGAAGTATCGGATGATCACATTGGGGATGAGTGGTGCTTCACCAAAGTACTCAGGATTGGCTTCGAGAACCATTTGCTCACCAACTGAATGGGAGACCATACGATAGGGACCAATCCCATCAAGAACATCCGGGAATTGGACGATCTCATCTTCAACAAAGGTTGCCGGGTTGGTGACCACGAAAGGTGCTGTGGCTGACAATGCCGGGAAGAAACCAAAGGTATCTTTCAGGTGATAGGCTACCGTCAGATCATCAACAGCTTCAACGCTTTCAACGTAGAGCTGAATCAATCCGGAAACCTGACCTTCGAGGGTGTTGAGACGGTTCCAGGAGTCAACATAATTTTGTGCTGATACCGGAGTGCCGTCAGCAAATGCCAGATTATCCCTGAGAGTGAATGTATATGTCAGGCCATCGTCGCTGACCTCAGGCATAGCTGCTGCTGCGCCAGGTATAAGCTCCGATGTTCCGGGTGTGTAGGAGAGCAGGGCAGCGCCCGTGTTCTTGATGATTTCCCAGTCATGGGTTGCATAAGCATCGCTAGCGTCAAGGCTGTTGACCTCATCGGTGGTTCCGATGATGATGGTGTCCGTGTTGCCAGAGGCAGGGTCGGCGTCATCACCAAAACTCAATACATCGTAGTTGAATTCGAATGGCGGTCCAACAACTACACCTTCAACACCAGTTCGATAGGAAACGAACTCGGGTTCCCAGAACAAGGGGATGGTTGGGACTTCTTCAGCATAGAGCTCCCCGATTTGCTGGTAGAGAGATTCTCTTTCAGCAGGATCTGCGGAGGCAGCTGCTGACTGTAAGAGTGAATCCATTTCTTCATTGCAGTAGTTCACGCCGTTATCCGGTGATTGCAGGCAGGAAGCAAAGGGTGACAACCAGTTCTCTGGGTCAGCAAAGTCCGGGAACCAACCCAGCATGAAGAAGGGCAGGTCACCAGCGACAAAGCCGTCGACATATTCAGCCCAGTTCATGCTGTTGAGATTAACAACTATCAAACCGGTTTCTTCAAGCTGCTCTTTGATGACTTGCATAACATCAGCGGTGGTTGTGCCGTAGTGCTCTGGGGGGAACCACAGGTCAAAGACAAAAGGATTGTCCGCTGTGTAACCTTCGGCTTCTAACAATGAAATCGCCATGTCAAGGTCCCGTGTGCCGTATTTGTCAAAGAAAGGCTGGGTGGCGTAGGGGTAACCTACAGGAACCATGTGATAGGCAGGAACGTTGCGGCCTTCAAACACACGGTCAACGATGACCTCTCGGTCAATAGCTGCGGCAATCGCCTCACGGAGATTCGTGGTCCAAAGATATTCGGGTTCCATGGATTCTTCAGTTTCTTCAACAACAGGTTCTTCAGTTTCTTCAACAGGTTCTTCTGTTGCTTGTTGGCAGGCACCAAGCACGAAGCTTGAGAGCAGCAGCACAACAATAAGTAATAGATATTTCTTCTTCATTTTTTATACTTCTCCTTCAAAACTAGTTTGTTTCGATTCTTACAAGTGAAAACGATTGTTTTTTGGGTTCCAGTTTCACCTCCTTTAAATAATGAAAAAAAGATAAATTAAAAGGATGATTTCTAATTGAATTAACCAATAATTGGGGCCGAAATAAGTGATAAATTAATCCCTGTACCAGTGGTCATCAATGGCATGTTTTCATTTTTCCAGCGATTGATTTTTAGAAAAATTTACAATTTATTATTACTAGTTTATCATATTTCCAAATTTAATAGTAGATATTTATCATGATAATATTATTGTTATTTTAACACATGGTTAATTCCCTAGAATTACCCTTTTATTTCCTGAATGAATTAATCTTTTTTTCCTTGCTTCTGTTACATAAATCAATAAAATATAATATTTAACTTCAATAATCTTAATTATTGTCTTGACAAAACTAAAATATATGATATCATCCTTTTAAGATAATTGCAATAACGATTAATTTCTTTATTTTGAAAGGATCTGGAGATGACACACAAACTGGAACTTACCCAAATGGAACCTGTAATCCACCTGAAAGCTTACAGCGGCGTACAGGTTTACGGCATTGATCAGCCTGAAGTTCGCTGTGATATTAATTCTTCGCAGCTGGCCACCCTGGTTGAAGAAGACGGCCAAGTGTATGTGACGGTCAATGCTTCGTGTACGGTGGAAGTGCCATCTAATTCATCTCTTGTCATTGAAAAGGGAATGGGATCAGTAAAAATAAAGAATATCCATAATAAAATTGATATAGAAAAGGTGCTGGGAAACCTTGTCTTAAATGATATTGAAAAGGCTGAGATTGGCAAAGTCGGCGGTAATCTTTCTGTGCGAAAAGCGCCGATCCAGGTTCAAGCAGAAAAAGTAGCTGGCAATTTGACTGTTGAGGAGGTTGCTTCATTTAAGTGTGAGAAGGTTGGCGGGAACTGCCGGATTAAAAGTGTGACTGAAGCCTTGGTTATTGAAAAAATAGGGGGCAAGTTCCTGGGTCAAGAAATCACAGGACTTGCGGGTATCTCAAAAATTGGTGGTTCACTGACGGTCAATAATGTTCAGTTAAGCGGCGATATCAATGTTGGCGGTAATATCAAGTTGAAAAATGCCTATTTTACAGATCATCAAAATTTGCGAGCGGGGGGGGATATTGATGTTATATTAAATGAATCCCAGTCGGACACAGCGTTCATGTTAAGGTCTGGTGATGATAAAATCAGGATTAAGGTTAAAGCTGATGATATTGAGCATCGAGGTGGCATCTATGATTACCAAATGGGCGAGGGCAACATCTCTGTCACAATGGCTGCTGGCGGGCGGGTTTCCTTAACAGACCAACCAGGTTTGACTGAAGATATCGTGGGTGATTTATCCGATAAATTTGAATTTGAAGAATCGGCTTACAGCGAAATGATCCAGAGTAGAATTGATTCAGCAACTAAGATGGCTGAAGCAAAAATTAAATCGGCAGAAATTCGTCTTGACCAGATAAGAGAGAAGCTTGAAAAAAACCGGGGAGTAATCCCTGAAGTAGATTTGAGTGATCTCGACACCATGTTTACAGGCGTTAAAGAACCCATTCACCATGTTCACCGAAAAGCGGGTAAGAAAGGGGCCTCGGATGAAGAACGGTTGATGATTTTACAGATGCTGCAGGATAAAAAGATCAGCGTTGATGAAGCAGAGACCTTGTTTAAAGCTTTAGAGGATTGAGGTTGCGATGGTTAACCAGGCTGAAAGAAAAGTATTGGATATGGTCGAACAGGGGCAAATTTCTGCTGAAGAAGGCTTGCGTTTGATCAATGCGATGGGCGGGCAGGGTGAAAAGCCTTTAGAATCAACAGATTCTGAAGCAAGTTCAGCTGACCAGAAATTGATTGAAATCAAGGCAGAAGAAGCAGCGGCTCGCCCTCAAATCCCCCAGGAAGAACTGGATAGGATGAAGCACCTCAAACGCTGGTGGGTACTGCCTTTTGCGGTTGGTTTGGTGATCACCACACTCGGCGCCATATGGATGTACATGGGTTACACTGCCAAAGGATTTGGATTCGGGTTCTGGTTGGCATGGATCCCGTTTTTATTAGGGATTTTTATTACTGCCGTCAGCTACCAATCCAGTCATGGGGTTTGGCTGCATGTGCGCATCAAACAAAAGCCCGGGGAGTCGCCGCAGCGTATCGTAATCAGTTTGCCAATTCCCCTTAGCCTGACTCGATGGGTTATCTCTACCTTTGGTGATCGTATCCCAGGTTTGAAGGACCAGCCTGTTTCTGAATACTCAGAAATTTTGAAAGGCATTTCGCCTGAGGACCCATTTTATGTGCATGTCGATGAGGGTGATGGCGAGGAAGTAGAAGTTTTTATTGGCTAATTGTCATAGATTTGTTTACTCAACCGGCTTTTTTACAGAAGCCGGTTTTTAATTTGTCTTAGTTATTGTAGAAATTGTAGATTGCCGCGCTTAGATCCGCAAAGAGGGCGTTGACGGGGTCGAATACCGCCTGTACCGGATGGTGAACAAAGATTGTCAGGACGTAATTGCCGCCAGGTGTGTAAACGATTGCAGTATCACCAATGGTATGAATTAAGCCGTCATTCTCGTTTGCCCAACCATGCTTGTGAGCAACAATTGTCCCTGAGGGTACCCCAGCCTGGATGAGCACAGCAATTTGATTTCGCGCCATGGTGCTGATCATTATCTCGCATTCTTCCTGGGTGATCTGGTCTGGAAAGGCTGCGATCAATGCACCGCCGCCTAATTCTGCACACTGGTAGATGTCTTCCATTAACATACCCATATCCGCTGGTGTGGTCTGGTTGTAAACATCCGGGTCGGTGCTGATGTCCTCACGCTGGTTTGCAGGGGTTTCAAAGCGTTGAAGCAAGGGCGCTCCTACATAGAAATGACCAGCCCAAAAGGTGTTTTCAAGACCCAGGCGCTGCATATCTTCTGTAACAATTAAAGGCGAAAGATTGTCATCCAAAACAGACATGGCTAATTCATCGGTGCTGCTGTTTTCAGATTGTTCGATCATTTCATCCATCAATTCAAGATATTCAGGAGGATAGGGAGGGTCCATTTCTCGAAATGCGGAAACCATTACAGGGATTTTTACTGTGCTCCAGGATGAAAAGGCAATATTGGGTGGGAGCTCATTGCCATCAGGCTGGTAGGCAAATGAGATATTCCTCGCCGTTGATAAATCTTGCAGATAGAGCTCGACGATGCCGTCAAACCCGGAGACGTCGATGATTTGTTTGAGCATAATTTCGAGATCTGCGATGGAAGGTCTGGGCACCGAAGCCTGGTTCAATGATAAATTGACTGTCCTGCGGGTTGGAGACAGGAGTGCATCGATGATTTGCAAGGCCGCCCGGTCATAATCCAGTTGTGTACCCGGTGAGCCTGTTTCAAAGCGTGTTGTTCCTGGTATGGGTTGCGGCGGTGTGGGTGGATTGTCGTACCGGGGAGCGATTTCAAGTCGAAGGTATTCCTGGATGCGACCCTCGTCATAATCTGCGTCAAGAGGGATGTTAATTGTTCTGATAGATTGATTCCAGAGAAAACCCCAGAAACCTTCCCAGAAGGGCTCAGTGATGCGTTGATTGTCAGCAACAGCCAGCATTCTTTCAACTTCGGGTTCAAAACCCAAAACTGCAGGGCGCACCTGGATGGGTTTTCCGTCATAGCGCAGTTCAATTGGGGAGCGGAAAATGGTGTATAAGCGTTCGGATGCCTGGGTAAAATCCAAACCCCCAATTGGAACGCCAGCAACAAGCATCCCCTGGGGGAAGTTGTTGCGGATTCGGCTGTAGCTTACAAGCTGTATTGTTGTCAGAATAAGGGTTATCAGCAGAAATAGGATTGCTGCCCATCTGAAAATTGGGAAGTTTCTTCTTCTAATCATCCCGTCTATTGTACTTAATATTTGTTGATCTGTACAAAGAGGAGCTGAAATAATTCGGATAAAAGAAAATTAAGCTGCTTGACCCAGAATTGGGAAGACGAAGTTCCACCTTTTCCTCTTGGATATAAAGAATTGAAGAATTCGAACGGATAGAAAGCTATTTCATAGCGGATAAAGCAGCCAGGGGGCCTTCGTTGTCCGGTTCTTCTAGCGCGGATTTCGCATAGTAAGCGTATATGATTTTCCCGGTTTGATCAATAACAAACACGGTGGGGGTGCCAACGGCGAAAAATTGTTTGACTTGAAAATATTGTGCTGCGACCTTTGCCCCTTTGTCCGTCAAAATTGTGAAATCTGAGGGATGCTTATTGAGATAACGTTTTATCATAAAGGGTCCGTTGGGAACCAGTATCATAATTTCAGTATTCAAGGCGTTAAATTTCTCACTGTCATGACGCAACTGCGCCATATGGTTAGTGCAATGTGGTCAGGCAAAGCCGATGTTGAACACCAGCAGAACATTTTTTTTGCTGTTAACCTCTGATAGTCGGATCAGATTGCCGTCTTTATCCGGCAGTGAAAAATCAGGGGCGAGATCGCCCACCGCTAAGTGTTTCAAATTTTTGCTCCACTTCTCTTTAAATCAATCAGCTAATCATAGCACAAATTTTTTCTTCGAAAGCGTTATAGGTCAATGATTTATAATAATACAACCTGGTCTACAGCTAAAATGGTTGAATTATTTTCGACATTTAGTCCTTATAAATAAAAATTTTTCCTCTGGTAAAATATGTTCTACGTGTACGATGTTTGGTGTAAGGGTCCATGATGCTGGTTGTACTCCGTTTGACACCATCCGTGCGAAGGGATATACTATCAAGTCGATTTTTGATGAAATTTGTTGGAGGTAAGCTTTGAAAACAGCGTTAATTACTGGCATTACCGGGCAAGATGGATCTTACCTGGCTGAATTGCTTTTACATGAAGGTTATGAAGTCCACGGCTTGATCCGGAGGGCGAGCACCTTTAATACCCGCCGCATTGACCACATTTACCGTGATCCCCACGGCAACGGCGGCAAGATTAAGATGTATTTACACTACGGTGATGTGACGGCAGGGGATACCTTGCTGGACGTGCTTTACAATGTGAAACCGGATGAGGTCTATCACCTGGCAGCCCAAAGCCATGTTCGTGTCAGTTTTGACATGCCCGAATATACCGGGGACGTGACAGGATTGGGCACCACGCGCATTCTGGAAGCGATCCGCAAAGCCGGTATGAAATCAAGATTTTACCAGGCTTCCTCCAGTGAGTTGTACGGCGATTCAAAACCGCCCCAGAATGAAAACACACCCTTCCGTCCCCGAAGTCCTTATGCCGCCGCGAAGTTATATGCCTACTGGATGGCGAATAATTACCGTGAGGGTTACGGCATGTTCTCCGTTAACGGGATCCTGTTCAACCACGAGTCCCCCCGCAGAGGTGAGACCTTTGTGACCCGTAAAATCACTCAAGCTTTGGCTAACATCATGGCAGGCAATCAAAAATACCTGTATCTTGGCAACCTTGAGTCTCGTCGTGACTGGGGTTACGCGCCGGAATACGTTGAGATGATGCATCTCATGCTGCAGCAAGACAAGGCTGAAGATTACGTGGTTGGGACGGGTGAAGCCCATAAGATCAGTGAATTCCTCGACGAAGCCTTTGGCTATGTGGACATGGACTGGCATGATTACGTCCGCATTGATCCCCGTTATTATCGACCAACTGAGGTAGATTTCCTTGAGGCAGACATGAGCAAGGCGAGAGAGCAGCTTGGTTGGGAACCAAAAATCAAGTTTCATGAGCTGGTTAGGATCATGGTGGACGCAGATATGGAATTGGTTGGTCTTGAAGCGCCCGGCGACGGCAGGAAGATTATCCAGGAAAAGTTCTCCGGTTGGCACCGCTGGGAGGACCAGGTCGTTTCGATGGGGCGGTAATTTATATTTTTACCTATTGTATTTTATTTTAGAATATTGTAAAATATTTTTAGGACTGAAAGCTACAGAGCGTTTGTAAGTCACTTTGGGGGTCATCTGGAAAAATCACAAACAATAATAGCCGCTGACAGGTTGTTGGCGGCTTTGTGTTTAATTTTTTTCTTTATTGTAACTTTACCAGTAAAACTTTTTTTCATTTATGTGTCTGCACGAAAGGAAAAAACCTTTTGTTGTTGTAAATAAGTGTGATTGATTAAATGAGGATATTAATTTCAAGAATGGAGAAAAGTTATGAAAGCAATTGTTCGATATTTCAACGTGTTCTTAATTTTGGTGAGTGTTTTTACACTGTGTGCCCCGCAATCAGCCTTGGCGATTAAGAGGGAGGAACTTGCAACCTCTGAGGCGAATCAAACTGCGTCTGCATTAGAATATGACCCAGAATGGGCGTGGCCAATGCCCGAAAAGCCCATTCCGCACCACGATGTTGGACATGTCTCACCCGCGTTAGATTACACAACCGATGTGGATGTGATCAATCCAGAAACACGCATGGTTGAAACGGTCCAGCTCAGCGGGGTGGATGCTTTGGCAGCGGACGGGAGCGACCCCTTTGCAGGCAATTACAACATGGTCAGCCTGGATAAAATTTTTAGGAGCGCATCAGTCCCAGGTACCGGTCCTTACTACAATTTTGCATTTGAATCCTTTGAAATCAATACAAATCCTGCTGCGATTGCAGCAATCCCAGGAAGTTATGATGATTATGGGAAATATCCCCACGATGATATAGCGGCTGGTGATCTGAACAATGATGGCCAGGCAGAACAGATCCTGGCATGGCTTGATGGAGAACCAAGCTTGAATCTTTACACAACTGAGATGCCGGGTTACATAGGCAGAACAACTTCCGCACCAGGATTGGTGACGGCTAATTCAATTGTTCATCTGCTGGTTCGAGGATACGATCATACGCTGTGGCACCTGGAGGATGTTGATAATCCTGCTCTTGCCTGGGATAAAGATGGTGGGGGCGGCATGCTCCTTTCGGCGCCAGCTATTGTCTCAACAGGACCAAACGCTTTTGATGTTTATTCTATCCTGGCGAATAACCTGGTTTACAGGCGCTCATGGAGTGATGGTGACTGGTCTGGTGGGGGGTGGGAACTTGTTGATGACCCTGCCTACTGGCAGCCATTGGAGAATTTGGTCCCGGTGCCGGAATTGGCAGCACCAGCTGTCGTTGCCCGTGAGGGGATGATTGACCTGTTCCGTTTGGCACCGGACAACACCCTGCGCTGGCGTCACTTTAACGGCAGCACCTGGGAGGCATGGCATAACCTGGGTGGGATGCTGGCTTCTGGTCCGGCAGCAATTTCCATGGGGACAGACCACATCCAGGTCTTTGCCTCTGGGGCTGACAATGCCCTGTGGACACGGATTTTCAACGCTGGTTGGGAAAGCTGGCAGCGATTGGACCTGGGTGGGATGCCGCTGGATGTGCATATTGCATCTGCTCCTGCGGTGATATCTCTTCCTGCGATGCAGAATTTCCTTTATGTTCGGGGGTCTGATAACCAGCTCTGGAAGATGACTTACTTTGATGAATCTTACGATGATTGGATTGATCAGGATGGCATTTTGGCATCTGCGCCAGGTGCGTCATTGATGGAAGGTCACCTGCCTTATATTGCTGCTCAGACCGAAACTGGCGGTTTGCAGATTAGCCGGGCCAGCACTGGGTGGGAAAATCTGGCTGATGGCTTACCCTCAATACCAACAAATGTTGACACTGGTTTTTTAGGTGAAACGCGCAATCAAGGTGCCTATTGGGATTTATCTTTGGATGTGGAAACGGGTTATTTCTGGGGAGATGGGCGCAGTCAAACAGTGGCAGCTTATGCCTCGGCTGGAAACCAGGTGACCTTCAGCCTTTTTGACACCTCTTCTAATCCAGATCAGGTTGGGTTCACGCAAAACCTGATCACATCTTATGTAACACCCACATCCGATGAGGTAAGTTTTTTCCGAATTGCAGCAGGTGATTTTCTTAATCGTGATGGTGTGGATGAGATTGCACTTCTTAGGATAAATGGGGCCGAAACAGAGTATGCTGTAGATATCCTGAGCTTCAACAGGGATCCTGACTCCCCTGCATTCACCAAGGAAACCTCAATTACAACCCTCACCACCCTTTCCGGTTTTACCTTTACAGGAACGCTTGAAATCGCTCCCGGTGATTATGACGGTGATGGGCTTGAAGAGTTAGCAGTAATTTCAAGTTGGACAAAGTATGATGGGGAATGGGAAGGCTTGTGTGACGGCAATCGATTTTTATTTATGACGCGCGTTTACGACATTGATTTTGATCCATTAACAGACGAGCCTGAAATCAACGCTTATAATGTGGAAAATTTTTGGCATGATACTGCTTCTCTTGATGCATCAGTGAATTCAGTGGGTCTTACAATAACATCAGGTGATGTGGACAATGATGGGATGGATGAAATCGTAAGAACTTGGCCACACTCTTTTGCGGATTCCAGTTATTGGTGTTATGCATTATTTACTGTAGCAAAAAACGATTCAGAAAAGTTCATACGTAAAGTTCAAGTAATAGATTTAGCTCATAATGAGGACTGGCGGTCAAATAGCTGGGATATTGACCCGGTAGATGGGCAGATTGACACTGGTAAATTTACTATTACTGATGCGTCGGATGGAACTGTGAGTGCAAATGCTAATTCTTTCCGGGACCGAGTGGTTATAGGTGATTTTGACCGTGATATGATGGGTGAGTTTCTCCTTCAAGCAGGAACCAATTCTGGACAAGAATTTAAAGTGTTTAAGCTTGATACTGAAAAAGATGATTATGAGCGTATTTTAAATCAATTTGAAGGTGAAATACGTTATTATCCACGACTTGTTTCGGATGATTTCACCGGTGAGGGACTGCGTGTGGGAACGCCCTCATACCGGGTGCAGGAAAAGATGATCACGCCGGTGGTTTTTCTGAACAGGCCGCCCATCCATAGGGATATTCTTGAAAACAGCGACGACCCTATCCTATTTGAAGTGGGTGCAGGTGCCTACGCTACGCATGTCTACGAAAGCACAACTGAGGACTCGTCCATGGTTGAATCAAAGCGGGACTGGAGTTTATCTACCAGTTTGGAGACCAGCGCTAGTGCAATGGGGCACACCGTATCGACCAGCCTGAGCAATACCTATGGGGAGTCTTTTTCCAAGGCAGCTCAGGAAATTAATGCTTACACCCTGACAGAGGAGAATTCCGCAGAAATCGATGACCAGGTGATTTACAACAGCACCAAGTATGGTGTTTGGGAGTACCCTGTTTATGGGGCTGAAGGTGAAATGCCTGAGGATCCTTACACGATTGTTGTTGCTTTCCCACTCAATATCAGCCAAACAAATTCACCGGAAACGAAGAATGGTTCACATTGTGATGAATCTTTCTATGCGCCAAGCCACCAGGTTAATAATGTCTGGTCTTATGATGATGCAATGACTGGATCGTTGGTCCCTGATGATTATAATCCCGACAGGTTGTTTTTGTTTGATAAATCTACGACAGGCAGCACTGACCTGACCTTGATAATGCAGAATTCCATCACCAAGGAGTATTCCAGCAGTTTTTCCAACCAGGTCAGCGCTGGCGTTGAATACAGCTACGAAAACGAGCTAAGCATCCCGTTGGTTGGGAAAGTCTTTGATTTTAGCTTCCGTGCCTCAGTTGAAGGCACCTATGGTATCGAAGGCTTATCTACTATGAGCAGCGCTTTTTCAAAACTTACCAGCGTAATGGTACATATTCCTCCACCAGAAGTGATTGGGAATGCATATACAACCAGAAGCCTGCTTTATTGGGCACAGGCGGGTTACCTGGTTATGGATTATCAAACCCAACCTACTGAGGGCGGTTATTGGATGGCTTATGAAAAACCGGATCCTGCGTTTACGCTGCCGTGGTACGGCTTTCCGGACCATGAAACTGGGATTTTTCCATCGACTGGAGAACTCGATGGTCCCCCCTGCGGCCTGGCTAAACAACTCTTTTCACATGACATAAAGCTTGACCCCGGCTATGTACAATATGGTGATACGCTGATCATGACGGCAACCGTTCGCAACTTCAGTTATGAGACATCAACCAGCCCTGTGAGCGTACACTTCTTTTTGGGAATTCCCGCCGCTGAAAATGAAATTGGAAACTGCACGACCACAACAGCTTTGGACAGGCAGAATGGTCCTGAGCAGTGCAGCACAAGCTGGGTTGTCGATCGCGGGTCAGGTGAAGAAAAGATCTACGCTGTGATTGATTATACTGATGCTCTTGATGAAATGCATGATGAAAAGACCATGATCAATAACAATATTGGTTATGGCTTGATCTACATTGCCAACGCTGATTACCTTGACCCGGGGCTTAGGCTAAAGCAGGCTTATTATGACATCCAATATGAAGAAGCCCCTGGTTTGGGTTACGGTTTATACCTTCCTACAAACAACAGTAACGAGAGTATCCGTTACGAACTGATCTCAACAGACATTTCTGGTGCAGGTGTTGTAGGCACACCTTTGGAGATTGTGGCTTATCGCGGTGGTTTGGAACTTCCGGATCATGTTATTGGCAGCATCCCTGCTGCCTTGATCGCAAAATACCGGGATGAAGATTTGAGCGGCGCGGAAAATGACCTGCAGCTCTATCGTTACGATGATCCCGGTTGGGTAGAAGCAAGCTGCCCCGGTTACGAACCGATCCACTTTTTGGCGGATAATATGCTGGCTGTCCCGATTTGCCAAACCGGCACTTACCTGCTCAGCACTGAAAACCCGGGCGGCGTTGTTGTAAACGAAGCGCCTTCCTTCACCAGTGTGCCGATCACATCTGCGGTTGTGGATGAGCTGTATACCTATAATATCGCCGCTGCTGACACAGATGAAGATGAACTTACGATCATAGTAACAAAGCCCACCTGGTTGACCTTTGTGGACAATGGGGACGGCACCGCTGTGCTGACAGGTACGCCTAGCATGGCTGAGCTCGGAGACCATTTTGTGGAATTGACGGTGACTGATGATGGTGGGTTGTTTGATACACAATCTTTCAGCATTACGGTCTCAGAGCATGTGGAATTTGATAACATGATTTATCTGCCGCAAATTTTGAAGTAGGCTGTAAATAGGCTGGTTGATATACAGCGCATGTTTAGAACAGGTTTCTCCTCAATGTTCGTTGGGGAGAAACCTGTACCGCTGTAGACTAGGTCGTCTCGATGGGACAATAAACTGCTCAGCATTTCAATTTAAATAATCAAAACTTAACATGTTACGTAGCAATGTCAATAAATTCCGATAGCAATGCTGTCCTCACCAGTGCGATTGGCTGTAAGTTTGTCTTATCAATTTCGGTAGTTGCAAGCTAGAATAATAAAGAGAATTCATTTAGTATATATTGTTAAAGCTGGTTTTTTCTCTGCTTCTTACACGAGGCTGCGCATTGGGAATACCAGAGAGATAATGAGATTATTATTCCCGAATACCTTCTCAGAAATTATAGTTGAATTATCTTTTAAAAATGGCTATAATTTACTTACTAAAAACTTGCGGAAGAGTAAGGCATTAACCCCTGAAAGAGAAGGCTTGCCATGGCTGAGAGCAGCCGCAGACCAGGTTATGCCTGAAGTCACCGCAATGAATTGCTGAAGAAAACCCTTTTGGGTGAGTAGAACGGCACGGGCGCGCCCGTTACAGCGACACTGGATGATCGTCCAGGCTGAGTGCGCTGACCCAGGTCAGCGAAATGAGGTGGTACCGCGGAAGTTGACCTTTCGTCCTCTGTG
Organism: Anaerolineaceae bacterium; assembly: GCA_016841525.1. Classification (GTDB taxonomy): domain Bacteria; phylum Chloroflexota; class Anaerolineae; order Anaerolineales; family Anaerolineaceae; genus Brevifilum. The sequence goes on along the minus strand of JAENYZ010000001.1, from coordinate 387,317 downwards.
ACGAGAGGTTTTTAATTTAATTTGATCTGGAGGTATTTTCGATGGTGCAAGAACTGCCAAAAGCATATGATTTTAACAAGACGGAAGACCGGCTTTATCGCTGGTGGTGGGAATCGGGTTATTTTCAACCCGCTAACGATCCCAATAAACCCGGTTTTGACCCGGATAAGAAACCTTTTGTGATTTCGATTCCCCCGGCGAATGTTACAGGACGGTTACACCTGGGGCACGCCATTGTGGTCTCACTGCAAGATTTGATGATCCGTTATCACAGGATGAAAGGTGAACCAAGCCTGTGGGTTCCCGGCGTGGATCATGCCGGCATTGCCACACAATTGCAGGTCGAGAATAAGCTGCGCGAAGAGGGCACAAGCCGAAAAGAATTGGGAAGGGAAAAGTTTTTGGAGCGAACCTGGGCCTGGAAAGAAGAATACGGCGGGATCATCACCCAGCAAATTCGCCGTCTGGGTGCCTCCTGTGATTGGACCCGGGAGCGCTTCACCATGGATGAGGGTTTGTCCAAAGCAGTGCGTGAATCTTTTGTGACCCTTTACCGGAAGGGGTGGATCTATCGTGGACCGCGGATGATCAATTGGTCCCCAGGATTGCAAACTGCCGTATCAGACTTGGAAGTGGAGTACACCCAGGAACCCGGTAAGCTATATTTCTTTAAGTACATGATTGCAGGGAGCGATGACTATATCCCGGTTGCCACAACACGCCCTGAGACCATTCTGGGGGATTCGGCTGTGGCGGTGCATCCTGAAGATGAGCGATTTATGAAATTCATCGGGAAGAAAGCTGTGGTGCCCATGCTGGGTCGTGAGATCCCTGTGATATCGGATGAATATGTGGACCGGGAATTCGGCACTGGTGCGCTGAAGATCACCCCTGCACATGACCCCAACGACTATGAGATTGGTACGCGCCATAACCTGGCATTTATCAACGTTCTCAACAAGGACGCCACGATCAATGCGAAGGGTGGACCCTATGAAGGCATGGATCGATTTGAATGCCGGGAGACCTTGTGGGCGGATATGGAAGAAGCGGGTTTGGTGATCAAGGTAGAGCCCTATTTGATGAAGGTGCCGCGCTCGCAGCGCGGCGGTGAGATCATAGAACCGATGATCTCTACCCAGTGGTTTGTGGATGTCAATGACATGGCTGAAGCAGCTCTGGATGCTGTGAAGGACGGCAGGATTGAGATCATCCCTGGGCGCTTCAAAAAGGTGTATTACAACTGGATGGAAAACATCCGCGACTGGTGCATCAGCCGGCAGTTATGGTGGGGGCATCCGATCCCGGTATGGTATTGCGATGATTGTGACGAGATGACTGTGGCTCGTGAAGACCCGGATAAATGCCAGCACTGCGGGAGCACCAGGTTGCGCCAGGACCCGGATGTGCTGGATACCTGGTTCTCATCGGCATTGTGGCCTTTCTCGACCCTGGGGTGGCCAGATCAAACCCCTGACCTGGCTTATTTTTATCCAACCACAGTGATGGAAACAGCTTACGACATCCTGTTTTTCTGGGTGGCACGGATGATCATGGCAGGACTGGAATTCACCGGTGAGGTGCCTTTCCACACCGTCTATCTTCATGGGCTGATTCGTGATGAGAACGGTCAGAAGATGAGCAAGACCAAGAACAATGTCATCGACCCGCTGGAGGTGATGGATGAATTGGGCACGGATGCATTGCGGTTTACGCTGCTGGTCGGGTCAACACCCGGAAACGATACCAACCTTTCTCTGAAAAAGGTCGAAGCCAATCGTAACTTTGCAAACAAGCTCTGGAATGCCGGCCGCTTTTTAATCGGCAATATCGACAAAATGCCTGCTGAGATGAAATGTGAACCGGATTGGACCCTCCCGGACAGCTGGATCTGGGCTCACACCAAACAATTGAGTGAGACGGTTAACCGCTTATTTGAATCCTATCAATTTGGCGAAGCAGGACGTCAGATTTATGACTTTTTCTGGACAGAATTTGCTGACTGGTATTTGGAAATTGCTAAGGACCAGATTGCTGAGGGGGGGGATCGGGCTTACACGACCATTCAAACGCTGGTGAAAGTCTTTGATATATGCTTGCGGTTTCTGCACCCCTTTACGCCATTTGTGACTGAAGCCTTGTGGGGACACCTGAAGGAAGCAGCCCGTGAGGTCTCACCAGAACTGGCACCTGAAGGCGGATGGGAAGATGCCCTGATCATCGCTCAATGGCCTGAAAGGATGGCATTTGAGGGATGGGAAGGCCAGGCTGTGGAAGACTTTACGCTGATCCAGGAGATGGTACGCGCGATTCGCAATATTCGTGCAGAGTATAAGGTTCAGCCCGGTCACAAAATTGCCTGCACGATCAGCGCAGGAGATACGTTTGATATGATACAGGCACAGCGGCAAAGCTTTGTCTCACTGGCTGGGATAGACCCGAACAATTTGAAGATCATTGTTGAGCCCTTAGCCCCAAGCGATGACGCGATCAGCCTGGTGATTACGCCGGTTGAGATTTCACTGCCCTTAGCTGGCCTGGTGGACGTTGAGGCTGAACGTGAAAGGCTTGAGAAAGAGCTTGAAGAAGCTGAAAGTCAGATCAAACGATTGGAGAAATTGCTCGCCAGTCCCTTTGCTGAAAAAGCCCCTGCTGAAGTTGTTGAAAAGGAACGCGAAAAATTGGCGACTTACCGGGACACGGCAGAAAAGATCAGGCAGCAATTAGGATAATCATCAAAAATCATAAAAGCCAGAGCAGACGTATTTCTAATTGCTCTGGCTTTATTTGTTTAAGGAATGAGTTGATTTTCAGTAGAAGAAGCGTTATTTAGCGATGATTGGTCACCCGGTCATATTCACGCTGCATGATGCGCCGTAGGATTGCCAAAGATGTGGCATAGGTTGAATCGACGCCAAAGTATGACAGGGTGCCGGCACCCAGGTTTTCACCTTTAGTGAGGGGGGTGTCTGATGCATAATGCAGGATGCCCATATCAAAGGGTAAGCCGTAAAGATTGACGATCTCATCAACCGGGTGGCGTTTGGGGCGGAATAGCTCATAAACAGCAGACATATAAGGACCGGCTTCCATTTCAATATCGGTGTAACCTTCACGGTAAATGACTTCCATCACACCGGCGTTTTGCAGGTAGGTACCCAAAACCGAGACGGATTTCTGGTTGTCTAGCACGGTACCGTAAACTAAATAAGGGCTGACATCCGAAGCTGAGAAACAATTGTTATAGATAAAGGTATTGTGGGAATGCTCGTCGTATGTCACATTAGGGATGATCACATCACCCCGTCGTCCGTTCAATGTGGCTGCTTTACCCATGATGTAAATTCCCAGCATGGGGCAGGTGTGCTCAGCGATCTTCACCAGGAGGTTATAAGCCGCCAGCCCAAGGGGATAGTCAATGTTCAAAATTAAAGCATTGCTTTGGGCAAGAAAGGACCAGTCGGCATCCTCGCCGACAAAGGTTTCGGGCGTCAGGCGGGGATCGATTGTATTCGGGTTGAGGTCTGATAAGGCGATGATTTGCGCTTCAACATCAAAGGCATGTTCGCTTGGGATACGGTGGATACCATATTCCTTTTCATAGTCTGCCTGTGCCTGGATTAAATCCTTTCCCCGGGAGGTGGACTGGTATTTCTTCAAAATGTAATAAAGGAAATTTTCAGGGCGTGAGGGGACTTCTTCCTTGCTGATATCCCGCCATTCAGCCAGCAGATCTTCATCGCCTTCCATTTGAAGAAATTGCGTCAAGCGATCCTGCTGTATCAGGGCAAAACCTGAGAGCAGATTGGGGATGCTGTGCGGGTTGCTGGAGATGAGATATACGGGACGCTCAGTTATATCAGGAAATTTTTCCTCGATGTTGTCCCACCAATACCGGGTTGCACGCCGATATTCATTTAAGGAACCGCTGAAAAGCTGTACTTCCAGGTCTAATTTCCTGTAACGAATGTCATGCAGCATGGGGATGAAACGATCGCCCCAAATTGTTTTCAATCGCAGAAGATCTTCCAGGGAAATACGCAGGCGTTCTGCCAGTTTTTCCAAATCTTCTGCAGATTCAGGCGAAAGTTGGTTGAATTCTTGTTCAGGCCAATCCAATAACAAAGCATTCAATTTGTTCCATTCAATCTGGTAGGCTGTCATTATTGGGACAACGTCATCAATATCCGATCGAGATGCGATGTAACAGGCAAGTAAGCCCTTGCCGTTATAAAAACATCGCCGCCGGCGTGCCCTTGCTGCGACTTCTTGCCAGTCTTCAATATTCTTGAGACCAGATTGCTCAAAGACGGTTGCGCTCTGACCCAGGAGTACCGCCTGCACCTGCGGCATACAATCGGGCAGTCGAAGATTGGCATAGATGAAAGAAGAGATATCCGGAGTTTCCGTCCGCGCCAGGATGTGTAATGAAGAATTGATACCCGCATGAACTTCTTCCAGTGTGCGAATTCGCACTCGGGTGGTTGAGCGCAGCAGGGAGTAAATGGTGCGGATATAAAGATCGATTTCTTCAGATGCAAGTGTTGGGACGGTTCTTTCCATTCGGGTCCTCTTCCTTCAGCGGTTATTTTTTGTCTTTGATGCTGATAATTTTACCTGTTTTTATGAATCTTTTCTGATAATTTACAGTGTTTTGGTATGATTTGTGGTTTTGGCGACCTTACAACTGATATAATTAGCATGATTTATGGATTGTGTTTAATAGTAAGGGAATTTATGACGATCAGGACGATAATTTTTGATTTTGGCGGTGTGCTTTACAACATGCCTGATCCAAAACGAGTCAGCAAATGGATGAAGATTTTCGGATTTAACCAGGACCCTGAAGTCCTGGAAATGTTAGCTAACCCGAATGAGTCTCAATTGGTTAATGACATTTGTTTGGGAAAGATTCCTGAGGACGAAGCATGGCGCATGATGCATACCAAATGGCGCATCAAACCGGAAACCATTCGTCGCTTTCGAAATCAATTTATCTCCAAACGACATTTAAACCAGCAGTTGGTACGGTTTATGGATGAATTAAATGAAGAATATCAATTGGGAATCTTGAGCAACGCAGGTGATCAATCGCGTTCATTAATGACGGATGTTTTTCATTTAGATCAAGTGGTGGATGAGATCATCATCTCGGCTGAGGAGGGCTTCATCAAACCGGATGCTGCGATTTATCAAATTGCGATGGCGCGTTTGGAAACCAAACCGGAAGACTCCCTTTTTTTGGACGATTATGACAAAAATGTTAAAGCTGCTGTTGATTTTGGCATGAAAGCCATCCAGTTCAAAGATAATGAGCAGGCTATTCCCATGATACGCGAGCTTCTCAGGGAGGAGGGCTGAAATTTGCTTTACCTTGTTTCAACACCGATTGGCAATCTTGGCGATATCACAATGCGCGCTTTAGAGGTTTTACGTGCTGTTGATTTAATTGCCAGTGAGGACACTCGCAAGACCTCCATTTTATTGAATCATTACGATATCCACAAACCGCAGAAAAGTTATCATGCTTTCAACGAGAAGAAAGTTGTCCCCAAGCTGATTGAGAAGATGCTTGAAGGCGAATCGATTGCTGTTGTGACCAACGCCGGCACACCGGCAATTTCTGACCCGGGCTATTCCCTTGTTCGGGCTGCGATTGATAATGACATCACGGTTACCGCAATCCCGGGACCATCAGCCGTGATTATGGCACTGACTCTTTCTGGCTTACCTGCACACAGCTTTACTTTCAAAGGGTTTCCCCCGCGCAAGTCAGGCGCTCGCCAGCGTTTTATCGCTGAAGATGGGGAGTCAGCCCATACTCAAATTTTTTATGAAAGCCCTTATCGCATTCAAGCCTTTTTAGAAGACGCCCTTGCTGTGCTCGGTGATCGTGAAGCGGTTGTGGCAAACGATCTGACGAAGAAATTTGAAAGCCTTTATCGCGGAAAATTGAGTGACTTAATTGAGAGATTTAAAGCAGAACAGCCCCGGGGTGAGTATTCTGTGGTTATTGAAGGCAAAAGAGATTAAGTTCTTTAAAATTTAAATGGGTTCAGGTTTTGCGGCTCTTCAAAGACATCGATCCCTTCAGAACGCTTAAGATTGTTGACAAGCAGGTAGGTGAAGGGTGTGACAAGGGTTTCAAAGGTGACTTTGAAGATATAATTGGTGATCGTCAGGCTCCAGAAGAGGCTCCATGGAAAAACGCCGACGAGGGAAGCGACAAAAATGAAAGTAAAAGTATCAACAGCTTCCCCAACGATCGTACTGCCGATGGTTCTGGTCCAGAGATGTTTGCCCTTAGTCAGGAATTTCAATAAAGACATCAGTATGGCGTTTGAAAAGGAGCCTGCGAAATAGCCGGCGAGGCTGGCAAGGATGATGCCGCCAGAACTCATGCTACCTAGAATCTGGTTGTATGTTTCCTGCCCGACCTGGTTTTGCCATGTGGCTTCGCCCGGCAGAACTTGAACAAGCCAAAATACAAGCGCGCTGAAGATGAGCGTTCCAAATCCAATCCAGATGATTCTGCGGGAGCGTTTGAAACCGTAAACTTCGGTGATAACATCGCCCAGAATGTAGCTGATTGGGAAGAGCAGCGTACCAGCATCAAAGCTTAAAGGGATTCTTCCAATGCTGACGCCCCAATCGATGATTTTGGCTGATGATGCAATGTTGCTCAGGACGAGCACGGTGACATAAGTCACCATGATAATATCGAGGAATTTGAAACCCACTATTTGCGATTTTGCTTTTTCTTGATTCATGTGAATAATTATAGAACGATGGACTGATTAGGTAAAGTAAACCCGGATATGAACCGTTTCTTTTTAGAGCCGTATCTAATATCAGATGAGCGTGTTAATTTTCCTGAAACTGTTGAACACCAGATCATTTCTGTGCTGCGATTGCGATCAGGCGATATTGTGGAAGTGCTGGACAACCAGGGCTGCCTTTATCGCGTATCCCTTGAAGTGGATTTAGAGAAGAGATCGGTTATAGGACAAGTGATGACTCAAGAAGTTGCTTCAACGGAGCCTGCCGTGAAAATTACGTTGTGTTTCGGCATGACAAGCCGGGACAAGTTCGAATGGATTTTGCAAAAGGGGACAGAAATTGGCATTTCTGAGTTTTCGCCATTCATTTCCTCACGAACCCTGGTTCAGTCCGCAGACTTATCAGAAAAGAAATTGGTACGATGGGAAAGGATCATCCAGGAAGCAGCGGAACAGTCTCATCGGGGACGCTTACCGAAGCTAAATCAGCCGCAGGAATTTGAGGCTTGTTTGAATTCAAGTGCTGCAACCACCAGTCTGTCCTTGATTGCCTGGGAAGAAGATGATGCAAACCAGGTTCAGGTCTCGCAAAGCCTTGAGGAGTTCGACGGCAGCAGCATCGCTCTTTATGTTGGACCCGAAGGTGGATTTTCTGAGGAGGAAATTCATTTGGCGAAGGAGTCTGGATGCCGGGTGGTGACACTGGGTGACCGGATTTTGCGAATGGAGACCGCTGCGATTGTTTTTCCGGCAGTTGTACTTCATGATTTGGGCGAGCTTTAGTGGTTTACAATTAGAATGTGTTATGATTTTACAGCTTAACCAGCGGCTTACAGGTATCTTAATAAATTATTGACAGGAGAATGATTTGTCCAAACATTGTATTATCGTCAATCCGATTGCAGGCAGAGGCGCTGGTAAAAAGGCGATCCCTGAGATTGAATCCTTTCTAAATGCCTTTGGCATTGATTATGATTTGCTTGTGACAAATGAACCTGGCCATGGGATCAGATTGGCTGAGGAAGCGGGGTCGAATGGTTATGATACTGTTGTCGCTGCAGGCGGGGATGGGACAGCGAATGAAGTCATCAACGGCTTAATGCAAGCAAAGAACAACGGCAAACTTTCATCACGGCTGGCTGTATTACCCGTCGGCAGGGGCAATGATTTCTCTTATGGGATGGGTGTCCCGCAAGATCTTGAAGCAGCCTGTAAGCTTTTAGGGGATGGGCATACCAGGATGATTGATGTGGGATTTGTTAAGGGGGGCGATTACCCTGAAGGACGCTATTTTGGGAATGGGGTTGGCATTGGTTTCGATGCTGTGGTCGGCTTTGAAGCAGCGAAATTGCCTCGATTTATCACCGGTATGCCGGCTTACCTGATTGCCGCATTGAAAACGATCTTCTTGTATTTCAAAGCACCTGAATTGAGGTTAGATATTGATGGGGAGGTCCTCCAACAAGCCTGCCTGATCGTCTCATTAATGAACGGTAAACGGATGGGAGGTGCATTTATGTTTGCACCCGAGTCTGAACCGGATGACGGCTTGTTGAATTTATGTATTGCGGGGCAGGTGTCTCGAATAGGTGTTTTGGGCTTGTTCCCAAAGGTCATGTCAGGCACACAGAGGGACCACGAAGCTATCCTGATGCCGGTTGGTAAGAATATCCATATTGAAGCCATTTCTGGCAGCTTGCCGGTACACGCTGACGGTGAAACCATTTGCGTTGCAGGTAAAAATTTAGAAGTGACAATATTGAAACAACAATTAGAAATGGTGTGTGAGTAATTCAATGCTTCTTTGGGTAGTCAATAAAATTATCAAGTGTATTACTAATTTGATATTGAAAATTGATGATGCTGAGCTGGCAATGGTGCCAGATGAAGGTCCATTGATTGCAGCGGCGAATCATGTTAATTTTCTGGATGCCCCGGTTCTCATTACCCATCTTTATCCACGAAAGACCACGGGCCTGGTTAAAAAGGAGACATGGGAAAAGCCATTTTTAGCCTTTTTGTTTAATTTATGGGAAGGTATCCCGATTGATCGGGACATTGCAGATTTTGCTGCATTCAAACAAGCGAAACAAGCCCTGAAGGATAAGAAAATCCTGGCGGTTGCACCGGAGGGCACACGCAGTGAAGATGGTCAACTTCTTCGGGGGAAACCTGGTATATCAATCCTTGCCACTCAAACAGAAGCACCCATTATACCTATAGCTTATTTTGGTCATGAAAATTTTATTCAGAATTTCAAGCGCTTAAAACGAACCCCAATGAATATCAAGGTGGGTAGGCCGTTCCGTCTAAATTTCAGCGGCAAATCAAAGAGTAAAGAATTGATGCAAGATGCAGCAGATGCCGTTATGCTTGAAATTAAAAAATTATTACCTGAAAAATATCATGGGGTTTATTCCGAAATCAATGTCAATGATGAAGGCTTGATCCAGTTCTTAGATTAGCCCTCTCGGGAGCATGTTTCGCAGCCGTTTTGGCAGCAATTTTCCCAAGCCTAAATTTCTTCCATCTAGATCATTAACCAATAAATACTGACCCTTTGGCGTCAGTTCAGTCTGTGGGTGGCGTATATCCCGGCCTGAAATCCACAACCCGACAAGGGATTCTTCGATGACAATTTTCCCTCGGGTAAATTCTGTGCCAAAACGGCTGGCAAAGGTATGCGAAGGGATCAGTATGTTCTGGTGCCACTGACCCAGGGGCATGCCAATGTATTCAAAGGGCAGGGTGATGAAGTGCTCCGTGTATTTTTGGGGGATCAAGAACAATTGGTCAAACCGTTGGAACAATTCTAAACTAAACGCTGCTAAGATATTCTCCAGCTCCAGGCCATAATTTGTTTCTACTTGATCATGAATTTGAGTTTTGTTATTTTTCTTCAGCGGTTCAAGGTGCGTTGCTGAGAAGTCCCGATTGGGTGGTGTTTCTCTGTTTGTATCCATCCCTCGAAGTTTCGTTATTAATGTGCAGAAAAAACCAGACATATTCGTCAGATGCGGCCAGAGTCGCAGGGCTTTGATTAGCTGTGGGTGATAGGTTTCGCCATCAAAGGCTGTTAAACCGGGTGCCTTGAATTGAAACTGGCTTGACACATCCTCGATTTTAAAAGTCTCTGGATATTTATCGAATAGGGCATTTATGACAGCTTCGTCCTCTTCCGGAGCAAGGGAGCAGGTTGCGTAAACAAGCTGCCCGCCAGTTTTAAGCGCTTGTAAACCGCTGGTTAACAATTGGATTTGCCGTTCTTTCAATCGCAGACGTTCATCGGTGGTTGTTTCTCGAAGCGGATGGTTAGGGGTCGGACGCAAATTTTCCATACTACAAGGGGCATCCAGAAGCACGATATCAAAAGTTTCCGGGAACCATCCCCCAAAGGATTCTCCCGGGTAGTTGGTGATCACCTGGTTGATGCCTCCCCACGTCTCTAGCACAGCACGCAATGCCGTGATTCGTCCCTGGCTGCCGTCGTTTGCAATAATTAAGCCCTTATCCCCTGATCGGTCAATCAAATGGGTCGTTTTTCCACCCGGAGAGGCTGCCAGATCAAGAATTAATGGCTCGGGTTCATTGATCTCAAACAAGCTTACCGGCACCATTGATGCAGCGTCCTGCAGATAATAAGCACCCATGCGATGCTCAATCGTTCCGCCAGGCGAGGTTTCGGCATTGATGATTTTCCAAGCATTATTGCAGAAGTGAATCGGTTCAATCTTCCAACCATAGCGCTCGCTTAAATCTCTAATTGCTTCATCCGGTGATGTTTTTAGGGGATTTAAGCGGATGCCTGTATGAAGGGGTCCTTCTTGAATATCGAGAAGGCCTTGAATATCCGCCTGTGAGAGAATATGTGAAAATCTTTGCAAACTCTGATTGAGCTTATTGGATGTGTCAAGCGCCATGATCTCAAGCCTGGACTTTCCTGATCAAAAAGACAATCTCATTTTCAATAGCGATTTCTTCAAGCCTATGGTCCTCAGGCAAGTTGTCGAGAACGAGCGTACGGTGCTGTTCTAAAAGGCTGTGGGTCCCTGAAAGGTCCTGAGTGGGAAGTGAGACTGCCAGGGTTTTTACATCCAGTTCTGCCCATAAACCACGGCTGCAGCCTGGCTGGCGTTTCTCCATACGGTGGGCTTCTTTGAAAATCAATGCAAGGTCCGCTTTAATTTCAGGCGGATTTACCAAAATATCCCGGTTTTCCGCAAGGGGTGCCAATCCGATTGTTTTGAAAAAATCATTGATGAAATCAACACGCGGCTGGATGATATCGTAAGCATGGTATTGGACGCTGAGGGGCAGTCCCATCCATGGCAAAGCCAGTGGATGCAGTCCGCACGCCAGGTCTAGTATGGTGTGAGGGATGCCAGTCTGCTGAAATAGCTGATTGTAGAAATCTTCCATATACGGCAGGCGCTCTGAAGTTGAAGCATGCTCTGAAAGGACTCTTTCACAGAATGATCTAATTTCTGGAGAATCAGGTGTGGTGTTTTTAATTTGTTTGAGCTCATCCCTCAGTTTTTCATAATCCGGTTCACCCAGGTAGGGGGCAACGATATTGTGAAGTTTGCGTTTGACAGCCTTTAGCAGTTTTTTGGATGAGGCTTGATGCGGTGCTTCCTGGAGGATCAGATCACGGATGGTATCCGGGTTAAGACCTGAACCCCGGTATTTTTTCATTTCAAGGATGCGCTTGATCAGCGAATCTACATCGATATCAATTGTGATCATTTGGTCACCAGGAAAGCCAACTCGGTTTGAAAAGTAAATTTTTTTATCCCCCAGGCTTTGCCCGAGATCATCTCGTAGAAATGATCCTGGTAAAAATCTGGCATGCCTTTATTCCGCCCGCCAAGGCTCTGCACAGGGAAAGAGACCAGAATATGGTCCGCCTGAATTTTTTCTAAAAGCATGATTCCGATATCTTTATCGACCTGTTCAAGGCAAGGGATGGATTTGAGCAAGAAGGCAATTTGTGCAGGTTTTGTGGGGACTTCACCAACCAGGTCACAGGCTTCAGTCGTGCCGTCAATCCCTAGGTGATCGAAAAAGGATTGAACCAGGCTTAACATATCCATGTAGATATCGCAGGCATGGTAGGTAAAGCCAGTTTGTAAAGGCATCCATGAGATTGCCAGCGGGTTTAATCCGCAGGCTAAATCCAGGATGCTTTTAACGGGGGCTATCGGTTCGAGACAGGTCCTAAAAAAATCCTCAAGGATGGGCAGTCGCTCAGCTGTGGAGGCATGCAAGCCCATCATCCTGGCACAAAATTGTTGAAGTTGATCAGAGTTGAGGCTTTTGTCAGTTTCTTTGAGCTCATTCAGGCATTGAGAATAATCGATCTTCTGTTTGAAGTATGCGCCGCCGATTTGGTGCAATTTATTCCGAACATCTTTGACAGCGGATTTTCCGCTCAACCCCCTGGCAATTGCAGATTTAGAAAGCCTCCTGACAAGCTTGGGTGTGATTGCTTCGTATTTTTTGTTTGCCTGGACTTTTTTTACCAGATTTTCAATGTCAGGTCGATCAATCATTGTTGCGGAGCCGTTCTGTCAATTGCGTCATGAACCGCAAGTTATGCAGGGTTGCCAGGCGCTGATAGAGCCAATCCCCCGTTTTGAAGAGGTGATGAAGGTAGCCCAGGCTGTAATGAGAGCACACAGGACAATCGCAATATTCTGAAATTGGACGGCTGTCTTTGATGTGTTTTTTATCCTGCATGTAAACATATTCCAGCCATTTATTCCCGGAAAGAGCTGTTCCAGGGGGTACCGTATAACGCATCAGGCGACCGTGGCGCGCATCCCGTGTGGGAAGGGCGCAGTCGAAGATCACATACCCCAACTCATAAGTGCGTTTTAGGTTGAGGGGGTGACCGATGCCAAGGGCGTGCATGGTGAATTCCTCCGGCACCAAAATTCGTGTGAGGGAGACCATTTCCTCCAGGAGATTGCCCTGTGAGTCCAGCGGCCAACCTCCGTACCCGAAGCCGTCAAAGCCAATTTCCAAAAGGCCCTCTGCGCATTTTTTCCGCAAATCGGGGTAGCCGCCGCCCTGGATGACGCCGAAGATGAGCGGGCGTTTGTCATTATCGACTTGCCGCTGGTCCATTTGATGCAGGTATTCCTTTTTGCAGCGGGCTGCCCAATCCAGGGTGCGCTCTACAGAAAGTTCCTGTTCCTCCCGGGAAGCATCGACATGGGTGCAATCGTCCAGGCAGATGACCACATCGGTATCATAGCTGACCTGGAGCTGGACACTTTTCTCGGGGGAAAGAATGAATTTGCGATTTTTCCCTTCCGGGCGAAAGATAATGCCGCGGTCGCTGAGTGTGCCAAATTGATCGGATTGATGGATCAGGGAATAGGCTTGAAACCCGCCTGAGTCGGTCACAATCACGCCGGGCCAGTCTGCAAATTGGTGCAGTCCGTTGAAAGCCTGGATGGTGCTAGAACCTGGTTTTTGCATCAGGTGGAATGTGTTCATCACCAATGCTTGAATTTTCACGTTCTGAAGATCCTGTGAGTCGACAGCACGGACGTAACCGGAGGTTGCGTCTGGCAGGAAGGCAGGCAGTTTCAGTGTTTTGTCCCTGATGTTCAATAATTCGGGTTTGATCATCTTAATGATGCCTTCTGCCTTTGTTCATATTGAGTATCAGCATGAATTCCCGTTTTTGCCCGGACACTTTTGGCAAAATTTCTGAAACGGGACCGCGAAAGATAGCTTCTTTCTTCAGTGTCATGTCACATGCCAGCAGGATGTCCTGGTTTTTACCAAATACTGATGTGACTTCTTCCAGGAGTTTAGTCAATCGATAGGGTGTATCCATCAGGATGACAGGTACTGATTCGCTGCGATATTTCGCCAGGAATCCCTCGCGCTGTTCGCTTTTTCGGGGAGGAAAACCGGCGAATACGAAGCGTTCGATGGAAAAATCGCAAAGAGAAAGGGCTGAGGTCAGGGAAGCTGGCCCGGGCACCGGTGAAACAGGGATCTTCATCTGATAAAGCAGTTCAAGTAAGTGCTGTCCCGGATCAGCGAACACCGGGGTGCCAGCGTCAGAGATGATCGCCATGGTCTCGCCTTTAGCTAAACGCACCATGATGTTTTGCGCTTCTTCAGCTTCGTTGTGTTCGTTGAGGGGGATCAATTCATTTTCAATATCCAATTTATGCAGCAGCCGGCTGCCCTGGCGGAATTCTTCGCAGATGACAGCATCAACCTTCTTGAGCACGTCCAATGCCCTGAGGGTGATGTCTTTTGGATTGCCGATGGGTGTGGCGACGATATAAAGTCTGCCTGGTTTCGTCTGTTTTTCCATTTTGTTAATTGTAACATCCCCGGCTTTAATAAGAAAAGAGAATTGCGTGGATAGTTGGGAAGAGGATAATTTGTTACTTAAATCATTGTTGAAATCCATTATGTAAGCGACTTTGGTTCTTAATTCTTACCTACCCCCTGACCCCCTCCCTGAATGGAAGGGGTTCTAAACCCAATGCTTTTTCCAATGTGGATCAAAGACAAATCTGAACCTGCCTCTGACACCTCTTTAAACGGAAGGGGCATTTGCAGCATTTTTGCAGTACTGGTCAGTCAATCAGGATTATGGCATAATCTACATATTGCAAGGTATCGATTGAAAGGGTATCTATGAAGAAAACCAGCCGGCTGACGCGCATCTCGTTGATGCTGGCCGTCCTGTTTGGCGCAGATAAATTATTGGGGGTTTTGCGAACGGTGATAATTGGCCGCCAATTTGGTCTTTCAGAAGAATTAGATGTGTTTAACGCAGCCAATAATCTGCCTGATATGCTGTTTGCGTTGATCTCCGGCGGTGCGCTGGCGATCGCTTTTATCCCGGTTCTATCAGCGGTCTTATCAAAAGAGGGACGTGAGTCCTCCTGGCGTTTGTTCTCCGGTGTTGCAAATTTAGCCTTCATCGTCACAGGTGGGTTGGCAATTCTAGTTGCTTTGCTTGCGGGGCCTTTGGTCCGCGGTCAATTAGGAATTGCACCCGGGTTCAGCCCCGGTCAGCAAGATTTAGCGATCGAGTTGATGCGTTATAACCTGGTCTCGACTTTATTATTTTCTATCAGCGGCCTTGTCATGGCTGGTCTTCAGGCAAATCAACATTTTTTACTGCCTGCTTTAGCACCGCTCCTTTATGACCTGGGACAAATATTTGGCGCTGTTGTCTTGGCACCAGCGGAAGGATACCGGATTGCTGGTTTTCGACTGCCAGCTTTTGGATTGGGTATCCATGGACTGGTCTATGGCGTGATCATTGGTGCAACGCTGCATTTGTTGATCCAAATCCCAGGTTTGATCAAATACCGTTTTCGCTGGTTTGCGAAAATTGACCTTAAGGATGCCGCATTTCAGAAAGTGCTGCGTTTGATGGGACCGCGCCTGGTTAGTATGGGATTTATCCAGCTGATCTTTTTAGCAAGGGACAATTTGGCTTCAAGGCTGCCAGTCGGGTCTGTCACGGCTTTGAGTTACGGTTGGTGGATTCAACAGGTGCCAGAAACCCTGATCGGCACAGCGATTGCCACCGCTTTATTACCAACACTCTCGGAGCATATCGCTTCAGAAGATCACGGCAGGTTCAAAGACACAATTGAAAGATCCTTAAAAGTGATGATTGCATTGTCTCTCCCGATCACCGTCATCCTTTCACTGGCAAGTTTGCCTTTAATCCAGTTTGCCTTTGGATTTTCGATCGAAGATGCCCAAATGATCCTGTGGGCAAGCCAGGGATATCTGGTTGGCTTGTTGGGCCACAGCCTTGTTGAATTGGGCGTTCGCTCATTTTATGCCAGGCAGAATGCACGTGTGCCGATGATGGTCTCAGGCTTGGGTTTGTTGATGTATATCGGCCTGGCTGTTACCCTGATATCACCTTTAGGGGCAGGGGGGATTGCATTGGCGAATTCCATTTCGTATAGTATTCAAGGCTTGTTGTTGTTTGTCTTATTAAACAGAACACTCCCACAAAAATTCAATTTGGGAAGCACCTTTTTACGCAGTTTATTGAGCGGCATCGGTGCGGGATTAGGTGTATGGCTGATGCTTTCTGTGCTCCCGATTCCCCTTTCGCCGCTGTTCTTGTCTATTGTGGGGATGACGGTGGGGGGGCTGATTGGTGTAATCCCGATTTGGCCTGAAATTCGATCTCTGGTGAATTTATAAAACATATTTTAGAGAACTAATTTCAACAGAACATCTGTAAAAAATTTATTTACTTTTCACCAATCACCATTCACCTGTTCCAAAACCACAAAATTAAATCTCATAAAGCATATAACTTTCTTGCAATCTCCTCTGTTTCACCTTTCCATTCAATAAAGGTATAATTTCACCCTATGGATGAAAAAGAGATTGCGAAAACAGATACTGTTTATGAAGAAACAGTTGATAAAAAGAAGAAAAAATTCCTTGAACGGCGCTCCTCATGGTACATATTGGGGATTCTTCTCGCCCTTTTGATTGTTTTCATTGGGGCGATTGCAGGTATTCAACGCGGCATCAACCAAAGGGTCAATTTGGCAGAGACACAAGCCGCGCCGAAAATCCAGTCGCAATTAATGAATGCTAAACAAGATATTGAAGAAGGACGTTACGAAGTAGCCCTGGACCGTTTGGACTGGATCCTGGAAGAAATGTCCCCTTACCTCAGCGAAGAAGAAGTAGAAGAAGTTGGCGAATTATACAGCCAAACCTTGTTGCGTATTTCAACTTATCGCACACCAACACCAGAGCCATCACAGACACCGACTGAGCCTCCTTTTACACCAACGCCAGACTTAAGGGGCGAGGAAGATTTATTTGAAACTGCAAAACAACTACTCGCTGAAGAGTCCTGGGACGAAGCAATAAAAACATTGGAAACATTAAGGCAAAAGAATTTATCCTATCGGACGGTTCAGGTGGATGGGATGCTTTATGTGGCATTACGTAATCGTGGCTTGGATAAGATCCTGATTGAAGGAAATCTTGAGCCGGGGATCTATGATTTGACATTGGCTGAAGGTTTTGCCCCTCTCGATTCGAGTGCTGAGGGTGTGCGAACATGGACCCGCATGTATTTGACAGGCGCAAGTTATTGGAATGTGGATTGGGCACAGGTCATTTTTTATTTTGAGCAGGTTTATCCCCAATTGCCATACTTACGTGACGGCACTAATATGACCACCATCGAACGCTACCGGATTGCCCTGTATGAATACGGCACGCAGCTGGCAAATAACGGTGAGGTGTGTGAAGCATTGGAATATTTTGAATTGTCTTTTGAGATCGCACCAGACCCAGTAGTTCAACCAACGGCACAATGGGTTGCTGAGGAATGTGAGGAAGAAAGCAAGCCTGAGCGTGAAGAACCGAAAAATACCCCCACACCGGCACCGACAACAGCCAATCCGACGGCTGTGCCAACCCAGGAGCCCACAATTGAACCAACAGCGGAACCTACTTCAGAACCGACGGTAGAACCGACCCCGACGCCAACACCAACACCTTAACTGAAATATAAATTTTTATTAGCCATCTAGTGAAATCGGATGGCTTTTTTTGTTAATTTTTCCCTGCTAATTCCCCAACCAGGTCATGTGTTATTGCACTGTTGATTTTTACTGGAACGATCTCACCAATCGGTGCCAGTCCCTCAATAATTACCAGGCCGTCGATTTCTGGCGCATCCCGGTAAGATCGCCCAATTGAAATCTGGTTTTCTTCATCCACACCTTCGATCAATACATCCAAAGTTTTGCCAATAAACCGCTGGTTGCCTTCCAGAGATATTTCACCCTGGATTTGCATCAGGTGTTCAATACGTTCGATTTTGACATGTTCCGGGATGGGATCGCCAAGGGATTCTGCAGGAGAACCAGTTTCGAAAGAATAGGGAAAGACGCCCATGTGATCAAATCTGACTTCTTGAACGAAGTTGACCAGGTTTTGAAAAGCCTTTTCATCTTCACCAGGATAACCGACGATAAATGTTGTTCGCAGCGTGATATCAGGCATAATCGAGCGAATGTATGAGAGTGTTTTTCTGACACCAGAAATGTCGCTTGGGCGGCGCATTGAACGAAGTATTTCCGGATCGGCATGCTGCAAGGGCATATCGAGATATGGCAAAATTTGAGACTCGTCGTGCATCAATTGGATCAAGGGTTCAGTCACGTATCCCGGGAAGGTGTACATCAGGCGAATCCATGGGATGTCCGGTACCGCTTTGAGTATGTTTTCGAGCAGAGTCGTTATGCCATCCCGCAGGTTGAGATCATGTCCATAGTCTGTGATATCCTGTGCAATCAGGATGATTTCTTTCATCCCACTATCCTGCAAGGTTTTTGCGTCATGGACAATTTTGTCAACAGGGCGGCTGACCAGGCTTCCCTTGATTAACGGGATCATGCAGTAAGCACAGCTTCGTCGGCAGCCGTCGGCAATTTTTAAGTATGCGCTGCCGCCCTGAACTGCAGCACGGTTCGTGCCTTTTTCGTTCTGTCCAACGGTTGAGACCTCAGGGAAGTAGCTGTACGGAATTTGCTGACGTTTATCGTCCATTTCCTTGATCAGGTTCAGGATATCCATCCAGCGACGAGTACCAATCAGGCCATCTATTCCGGGTACCGCTTCGAGTATTTCGTTTCGATGAAGTTCAGTCATGCAGCCTGCAGCAATCAATTTTTGCCATGGTAATTTTTCACTGGCTAAGTCCGTCAGGACCATGATGGCTTCTTCTCGAGCAGCTTTCAAAAAGCCGCAGGTGTTTACAATTAGAAAAGCGGCATCTTCCGGGCTGCTGGCAGGGACATAACCCTCCTTGTTGAGAATTTGTGCCATTGATTCTGAATCAACCAGGTTCTTAGGACATCCAAGGGATATCAGGTGATAGGTTCCTTTTGCGCGTTTTATCATATTATTCCGTTGGTGTAAGTGTGGGCATTCTCGTCTGGGTCGGCGTTGGCGTCGCTGTAGACGAGGGTGATGGTCTTGGGGTTTCAGTTATGGTTGGTGTGTTGGTGGGGGTTGGCAGGACCAGACCTGATTCTGTAAAAACCAGGTTGATCACCTGCCCGATTAAACCTGGTGATCCCATATCCTGGTCATTGAAATAAATTTGCAGGGCGCCGGCGTTGCCAGTTAGAATTTCAACCGAATCATCACCTGAAAAATCATAAACATTTCCTGAGATCAGGCGTCCCTCAAAGGTAATTTGACCGTCCTCTGTTATCTGAACCCAGGTTCTTTGTCTTGGGATGATAACAATGTTGATTTGATTGTTACCGGGCAGGGGAGTGAAGATGGGTGTCGGTTCAATTTCGGATGTTTCAATTATTTCTTGATTAACCTGATCGCCATCCGTGGTCATGGTGATTTGAGGTGTGGGGGATCCGGTGGCGAGCAGGACATCTGCAACCTCCGGAATATCCGTTGCTTCGATATTGGGATTGTCTGTATTCATGATGCGATTTACACCCCAGATTAGAAATCCTGCAAAGCCAAAGATTAACCCTGTAATGACAAGCAAATCAAGCGAAAAGAAGTTCTTTAATCGGAGGCCCGTTGGTGATAATTCTTTTGAAGCTTTTTTGTTCTGTGACTCTTCTTGACTTTGTTTCTCCAGTCTTTTCACCTGTAATCCATCCGCGTATTCCAGCAAGATGGCATCGACATCCAAATTGAGAAACTCAGCATAATTTGCCAGCATCCCTCGAGCCTGCACATGTGACGGCAGTGCTTCGAATTCTCCAGCATCAAGAGCTTTTAAGAATGTTTGACGTATATGAAGATGATTGGCAAGGTCCTCGTAGGAAAGGCTCAGCAATCTTCGGCGAGCCTGTAATTTTGCCCCGATAGCTTTAAAAATCGCGGTCGCATGTTCTGTCTTTTTGGTTTCTGGTTGTGCATGGGGTTTAAAGTTAGGAATATTTGTTTCGCGTGATTTTGGTTTGGGGTGGGATTCATCTTCGATGTCTTGAGAGATTTCTTTTTCAATTGCATCTTCATCGTCGCTGTCGAAGCTTTGCTCAATCTCATTTTCAAGTATGGATTCTTCATCCTGTGGGGCTGACAAATCTTCCGAAGTTTTGGACAGATCGCTTGCAGTTACATGGTAATCCGCTTGTATCTGAAGTTCCTCCAGGTTTATCCCCAGCTCAGCAGCATAAAGCCTTAAGAATCCGCGTTTATGAACTTTGGAAGGGAGTGTATCGTCGTCATCAGTTTCAATTGCTTCAAGATAATTCAAGCGTATGCGCGTCTTTTGAGCAATTTCCTCAAGAGAAATCCCCAGAGACTCGCGTATTTGTTTTAATTTTTGTCCAGGTGTCTGTGACATGAATGTATTATATTCTATAAGAAAACCGGCCTGAAGAATCGATAATTCAATGGCCGGTTATCGTTGAAACTTGTATTGTGAAGAATTATTCGGCTTCGGTGCTCTCTTCTACTTCCGTTTGTTCGAAGCTTTCCTCAACAATGCCAACATTTTCAATGGCAAGGGAGTCAGAATCCTCCAAAACGGTTGTTGTTTCAGCTTTTTCAGGCATTGCTTCTTTGGTTTCTACCTGATCTTCAGGTGCTTCGCCTTCTCTGTGGACGATGACGGTGATTTCCGGCATCAAGTCCATGGTCAGGTGAATCGGAACCTTGTAAGTGCCTAATTGACGGATGGGTTCTGTTTCCACCTGTCGTTTTTCAAGCTCGATTTCAAAATTAGCTTGAATGGCTTCAATGATGTCATCATCACTGACAGAGCCGTATAATCGACCTGTTTCGCCAGCTTTGACGGCAAAAGTGAGCTTCTTGCCATCGAGAACTTCGGCAACATCGCCAAGTTCTTCATTGAGGGCAGCTCGACGTTCTGTGGCTTTTACCTTAATCCGTTCAGCTTGCTGGAACGCACCCGGCGTTGCTGGAAGTGCAAAGCCCTTGGGGATGAGGTAGTTGCGGCCATAGCCAGCAGCAACCTTTTTGATTTCGCCAGCTCGACCTAATTTATAAACATCTTTAATTAACAGTACTTTCATTTTTCAAGCCCTTTCTGCTTTCGTAGATTAGTCTTGCCCGAAGGGTACAACGGACAAGCTAAAAGATTTTACCCTTAATGCAAGTGATCGGCAATCTTTTTGCTAAATTCTTAAGAAAGGAAAATTCTGGAATTTTGATTTGCTTCAGGAGAGAATGCCGAATTCGGGTATACTATTTGAGAATTCACTGATTTAATTTTGAGGTGCAAATGTCATTGGAAAAAGAACAACATCGTTGGGAAAAAGAAACCTTTGAACCCCTTGTGGAACGTTTCCCAGAAAGGAAGCCAGCTTTTAAAACCTCTTCTGGCATTGAACTACCGCCAGTATTGGTTCCATCTGGGGCTGAAGAGTATCTTGAGGATTCTGGCTTTCCGGGAGAATATCCTTTCACCCGCGGTGTTCAGGCAAATATGTACCGCGGACGTTTGTGGACTATGCGGCAATACGCAGGTTATGCAACAGCGGAAGAATCAAATGAACGTTACCGCTATCTTTTAGACCAGGGTCAAACAGGACTGTCCGTTGCTTTTGACCTGCCTACCCAGATAGGCTATGACGCAGATGACCCAATGGCGCAGGGTGAGGTGGGCAAGGTTGGCGTTTCGATTTCTTCAGTCCATGATATGGAAACACTCTTTAAAGACATCCCGCTGGATAAGGTCTCGACGAGTATGACCATCAATGCGCCTGCATCAATTCTTCTGGCATTTTATATTGCTGTTGCGAAGAAACAGGGCGTATCTCTGAATAAACTGCGGGGAACGATACAAAATGACATCCTGAAGGAATATGTCGCCCGGGGAACCTATATTTTCCCTCCTGAACCATCGATGCGTTTAATCACGGATGTGTTTAAATTCTGTAAAGATAATGTCCCTCGATGGAATACGATCAGTATTTCCGGGTATCACATTCGTGAGGCTGGTTCGACGGCAGCGCAGGAGGTTGCGTTCACATTGGCAAATGCGATTGCTTATATCCAGGCTGCAATCGATGTAGGTTTAGCCGTGGATGATTTCGCTGGTCAACTCTCCTTCTTCTTTAATGCGCATAATAATTTCCTTGAAGAAGTTGCAAAATTCAGGGCAGCGCGGCGTTTATATGCCAGGATCATGAAAGAGCGGTTTAATGCGCAGGATGAAAAATCCTGCCGGCTGCGTTTTCACACCCAGACTGCCGGTTCAACACTGACAGCGCAGCAGCCAGAGAATAATATTGTTCGTGTTACATTACAGGCGCTTGCAGCGGTGTTAGGGGGAACCCAATCCTTACATACCAATAGTATGGATGAAGCCCTGTGGCTGCCGACGGAAAAATCGGTGCGCATAGCGCTGCGTACCCAGCAAATCATTGCCCATGAATCGGGCGTTGCTGATACTGTTGATCCCCTTGGTGGTTCTTATGTGATCGAATCCCTCACAGACCAGATTGAGTCAATTGCAAATGACTATATTGAGAAAATTGACACGCTTGGCGGTGCTTTGCCAGCGATAAAACATGGATTCATGCAGCGTGAAATCCAGGAGGCAGCTTACCATGCCCAGCGAGCGATTGAAACAGGGGAAGATATCGTTGTTGGTGTTAATGATTTCCAGGTGGATGAAGAAATTGATCTTGAAGCGCTTAAGGTGGACCCCAAGGTCGAAGAAAACCAAATACAGAAATTAGCTGAATTACGTGAATCCCGGGATGAACAAAAAGTTAATGCCCTTCTTTCACAACTGGAATCGGCTGCAAGAGGCGATGAGCCTTTAATGCCGTTGTTCATTACCTGTGCGGAGAACGATGTGACACTGGGCGAAATTTGCAATGTTCTCAGGGATGTTTGGGGACAATACCGACCACCAACATTTATTTAACAGGGAGTAATTTTTATGTCACAAATAAAAAAGGTGAATCATATCGCGATCGTTGTTGAAAACATTGAGAATGCGCTTGAGTTTTGGCAGGGTCAACTTGGTTTGACCCTGGACCATATCGAAGATGTGCCATCTCAAGCTTCTAAAGTTGCATTTTTACCGGTTGGAGAAGGGGAGGTCGAGCTGGTTGAACCCACTGATCCTGAATCCGGGCTGGCGAAATATCTTGAAAAACGCGGTGAAGGGATGCATCATCTGTGTTTTCAAGTCGATGATATCGAGGCTATGCTTGATTTGCTTAAAGAAAAGGACGTCAGGCTGATCAATGAAAGCCCGGTGGATCTACCAGGGCGGCGAATGGCTTTTATTCACCCAAAAGCTGCCAATGGTGTTCTGATAGAATTATATGAAATTATTGAATAAGACCCTACTCTCAAATCAAATTACGAAGAAAGGTTATTATGCTAAATGAAAAGAAAAGATGGGCAGCCCCGCCGGAAATGATTATTGATCCGGAAAAAGATTACAAAGCAGTATTCCACACAGAAAAGGGTGATTTTAAAGTCGATTTATTTCAAGATAAAGCGCCAAGGACTGTCAACAATTTTGTATTTTTATCACGAGAAGGATTTTACGACAACACGATATTCCATCGTGTGATTATGAACTTTATGGTACAGGGCGGTGATCCTACAGGTACGGGATCTGGCGGTCCTGGTTATCGATTCAAGGATGAATTCCACCCCGACCTTCGGCATAACAAACCGGGGATCCTTTCAATGGCAAATGCAGGGCCGAATACGAACGGCTCACAATTTTTCATAACCCATGTGCCTACACCCTGGTTGGACGATAAACATGCTGTGTTTGGTGAGGTTGAAGAGGGAATGGAAGTTGTTTTTTCAATTCCTCAACGCGACCCTATCCACCCTGAATATGATGGCATAACGATTAATTCTATTGATATCATTGAAGCTTAATCGAGTTTTTTCGATACTATGAAGAGAGACTTAACTCACAGTCAAGTCTCTCTTTTTTGATCACTGTTCTAACTAAGCTGTGTATTTATTCGATGATGATCAATTCCGTTTGTGGTGGTGAGAGAAAAAGGGCGCCATTCTCCGTGACAAGGATGTCTTCTTCCAGGCCAATATATCCATAACCTGGCACCATTAAACCGGGTTCTATCGTGTAGACCTGGTTCACCTCAACAGGCATAAAAGGTGTGCTCCCGTACCTCGGCCAGGCTGGTCCAAGCAGGCCGCCGCCATCATGCGCAAGGCGTCCTAATTGGTGCCCGGTTGCGTACTTGTATTCCGGATAACCGGCATCTGTAACCACTTTTCGTGCAGTCGTATCTACTTCAATCCCTGGCACACCTGGTTTGATGCTTGAAAAGGCAGCCTGTACAGCTTTGACAATCGTTTCAAATCCTTTATTAACCGGGTCGGGGACATGTTTTTCACCGGGTTTGGTGAAATAAACCATGCGTTGAATATCTGCACAATAATCATTTTCTTTAATACCAAAATCAAAATGCAGTAAATGACCCGGTTCGATACGCAGATCGGTCGGTGCATTATGTCCGACCGGGGAATCGGGGCCGGTATTTACTGCGGGGTTGTTGTTTTTTGGCCAGGCATAATCCAGACCAAGCCTTTCAACCTCGGTGTGCATTAATTCAGCAACATCTATTTCTCGCATTCCTGTTTTTAGCTTGATAAAGGTGTCTTCATAAATTTCAAGGGTGGAACCGATGGCTTTTTTGATTCGCTCAATTTCGGTATTTGTCTTTTTCCCTCGAAGGGCACGGATGATCGATTCGGCCGGCACGATTCGATCTTCAAAAGGCGTGCCTTCGAGCATTTCCATCAGAACAAGGTACATGCCGTGGGAAAGTCCGTCAGCCAGTACGTCATTTATTGAAAAATTGACGGCAATTTTTTGGGGATTGATACGATGAAGTTCCTTTAATAAAACAGATTTGATCCCTTCATCATAAGGAATGACCTGGTCGAAAGCACCCGTGTTTTGAGCGGTCTCAAGCTCAAAACGGCCGACAATGGCAAGCTTATCACCTTCAGGTGTGAAAAGCAGTACGCTCTGCCAGGTCAGATCCGAATCTCCGTAGATCAACGGTAGGATTGGGTCCATATTTGCGCTGGTTTCGCGTACAAAGGTCAGCCAGAGATCAATACCAAGGTCAGAAAGAATTGATTTGATTTGATTTGTTTTTTCTAAGACGATCCGGTTCATTGCTTACCTCCAGCTTGGTGATTATTTTGGGTCATTATTGAGAAGCGTTATTTCTTCATATAAACATGTGATCATGATCTTTGCCGCTTTAAGCATCAAATCCAAACTCATCGACGGTGTGGGTTTCTTGTTCTGTGCTGCAGCTTCGGGCAATGTGGGAAGGTGAATGAAGCCTGCTGAAATCCCCCACTTGTTGATGGTAATTTGATGCATGACTGAATAAAAAACCTGGTTGCAAAGGAATGCGCCAGCGCTCAAGGATAAACTCGCTGGTATTCCAACCTTTGTCAGTTTATTGAGCATATTACGAACGGGGAGTGTGCTGAAGTAAGCTGCAGGTCCATTTTGCACCACCGCTGTGTCTGAAATGCTTGCACCCGTATTGTCAGGAATTTGAAAGTCCATCAGATTGATTGCAACACGTTCAATGGATATATCTGTCCGTCCAGCTGCCAATCCGAATGCCATCACCCCGTCTGGCTTCCCTTCGTCCATTGCCTGCTTCACAATCTCAGGGGCTCGTTTTTCGTCAACGGGCAGGATCAGTTTTTGAAGATGAATGTTTTCATTCAGGGTAATGGGGAGGGCTTCTATTAATCTTTGGCTTGCATTGATTGGGTTATCTCCGAAGGGTTCAAAGCCTGTTAAAAGGATTTTCATTTTGTGCTCATTTCTGATTTGTCTAGCATATGCAGCATTTCTTTTAGTTCTTGGATATCCAGGTGATTATTTTCGATTTCAAGGATGATCTTTTGGATATCTTTAATAAGGGTTTCTGTATCAAATCCGAGGTGTGGACTTGGAAAAGTGGCCAACCATTTCAGTGCGAGTGTGAAAAATTTCTTTGCAGCTTGCGGTTTGCCCTGGCTCAATCGGAAAAAGCCGCCGCTGACCTGCAGTAAAGCGCGATAAAACTCTTTCGAAGGGTCTTGCGTCCTTCGCCAGGCCGTCTCAAAGGCTTCATGCGCTTCATAAAATTGATCTTGATTGAGAAGTTGAATTCCTTCGTTGACTTCCCGTGGATATTCTTCTTTTCTTTTTGTCATTGAAATCCTTAATTTTGTTTTTTGATTATAGCATCCTAACCGGTACAGGAGGGATCATTTTGGGTACTTTGGAGCTGTGGAATTTCGAATGTCTTATTAGGCTTGTGCTATAATTTTCAAATATCCAAATTGTTACTTGCGACCATTTGTGAACAAGAGGAGATTATGCTCATTATCAATGGAAAATTGATTACCTGGGGGACGGCAAACCAAATATTAACAGATGATTGGGGATTGCTGGTTCGTGGCGGCATCATTGAGAAAATCGCGCCGCAATCAGAACTGGTTAAAGCATATCCTGAGGAAGAGCAGCTTGATGCTGAAGGGCAATATATTATGCCCGGAAATATTTGTGCGCATACGCATTTTTATGGGGCTTTTTCCCGGGGCTTGGGCATTCCTGGCGATGCGCCACGAACCTTTACTGAAATCCTTGATAAATTGTGGTGGAATTTAGATAAGGCATTAGATGAGGATGGGGTCCGTTATTCTGCTCTGGTTTTCCTTGTTGATGCGATCCGGCACGGCACAACGACATTGATTGACCATCATGCCTCACCAAATGCGATTGAAAATTCACTGGACGTCATTGCAGACGCGGTCAACCAATCGGGCTTGAGGGCGTCGCTGTGTTACGAGGTGACGGATCGGGATGGTCCTGAAAAGGCGGAGGCGGGTATCCAGGAAAACCTCCGATTTATCCATAGAATAAAGGAAAAAGCATCGTCAGATCGGAATCTGAGGGCGCATTTTGGACTTCATGCAAGCCTGACGCTTTCCGATGAAACCCTGAAGCGAGTTGCTGAACTTTGCCCGGAAGGCATTGGTTTTCATATCCATGCTGCTGAGGGCGAGGCAGATCAGGAGGATAGTCTTAAGAAGTCTGGAAAGCGTGTTCTTCACCGATTGGACCAATTTGACATTTTACGCCCAGAGACAATCCTTGCCCACGGCGTCCACCTTGATGAGGGTGAGATTGAACTCTTGGCAGAACGAGGTTCCTGGCTAACACATCAGCCAAGGTCGAATATGAATAATGCTGTGGGCGTTGCCCCAATTGAGAATATGCTTGATGCTGGTGTTCGTGTTGGCATGGGGAATGACGGCTTTTCGAATACCATGTGGCAGGAATGGAAGACAGCTTATTTACTTCACAAGAGTGCGCATGGTGATCCTCAGCGCATGGGCGGGTATGCCGTTCGGAAAATTGCTGTTGAAAACAATGGATCCTTGATTACAAGCATTTTCAATGGATTGCCAGTTGGTGAGATCAGTGAGGGGGCTGCAGCAGACCTGATCTTTGTTGATTATTCACCCTTTACCCCGATGAGCGCGGATAATTTACCATGGCATATTTTGTTTGGCTTCCAGGAAAGCATGGTCACCGCTACGATTGTGGCCGGCAAACCTTTGATGTATCACCGAGAATTATTGACCCTTGATGAAAAAGAAATTATGGCAAAAGCCCTGGTGATATCTGAAAACACCTGGGAGCATTTTAGAATGATAGCAAATAAGAAATGAGGATCTTTAAATGACAGAAGACACGAAACAATTTTATCGGATAGGGATTGTCGGCGGCACGGGTAAGGAAGGCAAAGGCCTGGCGTATCGCTGGGTGCTGGCAGGGCATAAGGTGATTATCGGCTCAAGGCAATATGAGAAGGCACAAAAAGCTGTCGAAACTGTCAAAGAATTATTGGGCGAGGAATCAGAATTATTGAAGGGGATGGAAAATCGAGATGCTGTTGAGGCCTGTGATATTGCAGTAATCACGGTGCCCTATTCAGCACACAGGCTGACGCTTGAATCTTTGAAGGATGTTTTAGCCGGTAAAATTGTGGTTGATGTGGTTGTGCCGATTGTCCCACCAAAGGTAACCAAGGTACAAATGCCCCCGGAAGGGTCCGTCGCACAGGAAGCACAGGCGATATTGGGCGACAGCTGCAATGTGGTCGATGCCTTCCAAAATATTTCTCATGAGCGATTGTTATCAGATGGGGATGTGGATTGTGATGTGCTGGTTGCTGGCAAGGGCAAAGCGGCACGGCAGCTTGTTCTGGGGCTGGTTGAAGACACCGGTCTGAAAGGCTGGGATGCTGGCGTCATTGAGAATTGTGTTATTGTTGAGGGTTTGACGTCGGTTTTAATCGGTTTGAATATTCAACATCATGTTCATGCTTCTGGCATTCGTATAACGGGCATCCCGGACCAGGACTGAGATGACATTGAGTTTGATCCCTTTACAGGGATTTCCATTAATTCATCCCGGGGATAAGCTGCCCGAAATTATTGCAGCGGCCTTGGAAAATAATGGATTAGCATTACTGAATGGGGACATCCTTGTTCTTGCTCAGAAGATTGTTTCGAAATCCGAAGGGCGATTGGTTAACCTGTCGAGTGTCAAACTTTCTGAGGAAGCTCTCCATTATGCAGCGATTACGGATAAAAATCCCCGTCTGATCGAGTTGATATTGTCTGAGAGCCAGGAAGTTCTGCGCGCACAGAAGGGCATCATCATCGTTCAGCATAAGCTGGGCTTTATCAGTGCCAATGCCGGTATCGACCATTCCAATGTGGATGGTCCCTGGGGCGATCCTGATGATTGGGTGCTGCTGCTGCCTGAAAATCCAGACGCTTCTGCAAGGGCGATCCGGCAAGCACTTGAAGACCGTTTTGAGGTAAAAATTGGGGTTCTGATCATTGATTCCCATGGGCGTGCCTGGCGAAATGGCACCGTTGGTGTGACCATTGGCTTATCAGGACTGCCAGCGCTGGTGGATTTGCGAGGGGAATCAGACCTGTTCAATTATCGCCTGCGGGTAACACAGGTCGCTGCAGCGGATGAGTTGGCAGCTGGTGCTTCTTTGATGATGGGGCAGGCACATGAGGGCACGCCGGTTGTTTTAGTAAGGGGTTTTCCTTATCCCTTGCGTGAAAGCCATTTGGATGAATTGATCCGACCAAAGGAGAGGGATTTATTCAGGTGAGATATGTATGCAATTATCAGTGAAATTGATGAACAATCGGGTGAAAAGGTCAACCACATATGGCAAAAATTGTGCGAGGCATGCGGTTTGGGCGCCATTTATGCAACACCAACGCCCCATTTCACATGGCTTACGGCTGAAGAATTGGATGTTGAAAAAACAAAATTAATTTTATCAACATTAGCAAAAAATTCACCGGATATCAGCACGCATACTTTTGGCATAGGAATATTTTCTGGTGTACATCCGGTCCTTTTTCTCCCGTTGGTCAAGACGATTGAGATGATCAACATTCATCAACGAATTTGGGATAAAATTTCACCTCACTGCAAAGATCTGAACATGTATTATTCTTCTGACTTTTGGCTGCCCCATATCACTTTGGCATTAAAAGATATCAACCGGGAAAATCTCGCCTGCGCAATTAATGAAATTGGTTTTGAGAAGATTGAATTAAATGTTTCAATGACCAGCTTAGCAATTGCAGAACATGAGGATGAAAAAATTGGGACCATCCTTGAGCGGTTCCCGGTGAAAAACTAAAGGCAGGAATCTTTGAAAATAGCAGCTTTAGCAGGTGGTGTCGGTGGCGCGAAATTAATCCATGGGCTGGCAAAGCTTTTACCGCCAGATGAATTAAGCGTGATCGTCAATACCGGGGATGATTTTGAATACCTGGGATTGAATATCAGCCCTGATCTGGATACAGTTTGTTACACCCTGGCAGAGCTGGCTAACCCGGTAACAGGATGGGGAAGAAAAGATGAATGCTGGACGATTTATCAAGAAATAGCTGCATTAGATGGTCCGAAGTGGTTTCATATTGGCGATAAAGATCTGGCAACACACATCCTTAGAACTTACAAATTAAATCAAGGTCTCACACTATCTGAGATTACTGCCGAATTTTGCAGGTGCTGGGGTGTAAAGCACCCTGTTTTCCCAATGAGTGAT
This sequence comes from Anaerolineaceae bacterium, assembly GCA_016841525.1. Lineage (GTDB taxonomy): Bacteria > Chloroflexota > Anaerolineae > Anaerolineales > Anaerolineaceae > Brevifilum. The sequence continues at coordinate 357,370 of JAENYZ010000001.1, read as the reverse complement.
CAATCGGTGCGGACGGTGGTCCATACAGCAGAGGGTGAGGCTTTGGGATTTCAAGAATATTTCGTGCATCAGGCTTGTGAACCAGTGGTCGAGCATTTTGAGTTTGTGGGCATTGAAGATGCCCGCCCTCTTCCCCAGGCAATTAATGCAATCGAAGCATGCGATGTTGTGGTCATCAGCCCATCCAATCCCTGGGTGAGCATCGACCCGATTTTGAAGATCCCGGGATATGTCGAATCAATTCGAGAAAAACCTTTGGTTGCTGTGTCACCTCTAATCGGCGGCAAAGCACTAAAAGGGCCTGCTGCAAAGATATACGCAGAGTTGGGTGTAACCCCTTCAGCATGGGCTGTCGCGTCACATTATAAGGACATCCTGACAGGTTTTATTTTTGATGAACAAGACCATCATGAATTGGAAAAAATTGAGCGATGGCGTATAATTGCCTTAGTTACTGACATATTAATGAAAAATGATCAGGATCGGTTTCGTTTAGCTGAAGAGGTGCTCAGGTTTTGCGAAACGATCCTCAACAGGAGCCGATAACCAAATGAGCCTTTGGGCAATTGTCCCCGTAAAACCCCTTCGTCGGGGGAAGTCCCGACTTTCAGAAATTTTATCAGAAGACGAGCGTTACCAACTTAATCACTTTTTATTTATTCACACAATTGATGTACTGAAAAAGGTAGAGGGTATTTCCGATATCCTTGTTGTCAGCCGCGATTCTGATGTGCTGACTGAAGCAAGGGATCTGGATGTACGTACGGTTACAGAAAATGGCACACCGGAGTTAAACAACGCGTTAAGGCGTGCCTCGTTATTTTCAACGGTCTTTTCAACGGAAGGTGTTTTGATCGTTCCAGCTGACTTACCTTTGCTAACGCCTGATGACGTCAATGGTTTTTTGGATAGCAAGCCTACACCGCCTTCTGGTGTGATTTCACCCGATCGAAGGCGGGAAGGCACAAATATGCTGCTGATTGACCCGGCAGATTTGATTACCTTCTCTTTTGGGCAGGCATCCTTTGATATTCACTGTGCGCTTGTGGAGGAAAAGGGGGCAAGGCTGGTTGTTTATGAAAACGAGCGAATTGCTTTAGATCTGGATGTGCCGGAAGATTACACTATTTTAAGGGAAAAAGCGGTACTCCCGGTTTTCCCCTGATGATCGGTCTCTAGTTAAAAGGAAAATATCAAAATGATTGAGAGAGTTGCTTTATATTTACAGGATGCGCATGACCTTAGAGATGGATTGGATTATGTCAAATATGCTGAAGATCGTGGTTTTGAAGCAGTTTGGCAGGCTGAAAGCAGGCTGGTCCGTGATGCAATCGTCCCAATGGCAGCATATGCAGCGGTAACAGATGAGATCCAGGTTGGCTCTGGTGTGATCAATAACTGGACGCGTAATATTGGCTTGCTGGCTGCGACCTTTTTGACATTGGATGATCTTGCGCCAGACCGGATCATTTGTGGGATTGGCGCCTGGTGGGATCCTTTAGCAAAAAATGTAGGCATCAACCGGGAAAGCCCGTTAACAGCGATGGAAGAAACAGTTATTGTTTTGAGACGGTTGTTAAATATGGAACGTGTGAGTTTTGACGGCGATTTTGTACACGTCAACGGCATTGAGTTAGATGTCGTTCACGGACGAAGAGAACCCCGCAACGTACCGATTTATATCGGTGCAACAGGCCCCAAAATGCTTCAGTTAACAGGCAGGATTGCGGATGGCGTTGTACTGAATTATTGTGTGCCGCCTGCATACAACGAAAAAGCACTTGATGAACTGAAAAAAGGCTTAAAAGAATCTGGACGAAGCTTTGATGACCTTGACCGCCCACAGCTTGTTGTTTGCTCTGTTGATGAGGATGGCGATAAAGCAATTGATACCAGTCGGGAATTACTTACCCAGTATTTGGCTCAGCAGCCTCATATTGCAAAGGCATCCGGTGTTTCAATGGATGTCGTAAAAGAAATTCAATCGATCCTTGGTTGGCCTGCAACTCATGAGCAAATTCAAAAGGCGAAATATCTTGTGCCTGATGATCTTGTTCATCGCATTACAGCCAGCGGCACGCCGGATGAAGCTCGGGCAAAGGTTCAGCAGTACATCGACAATGGTGCAACCTGCCCAATTCTTTACCCGGTTGGCGGCAATGTGAAGGTATTAATCGATACATTTGCTATAAAATAAAATGCATAAGAAACAACCTGGCTCTAAAAATTGTTTTGTGTGCGGCAGGGAAAACCCTGCGGGATTGAAGCTGGATTTTTTTACAACTGCACAAGGACAGGTGCGTACGGAGATCATTGTTCCTATTAAGTACGAGGGATATCCTGGCATTGTCCATGGGGGAATCATAGCTGCAATTTTAGATGAAACCGGGGGTAGAGCTTACATGGATGGTTCTCATCCTTTTATGGTGACAGGTCAATTAAATGTGCGTTATCGTAAACCTGTTCCGATTAAAACGCCGTTGATTGTTTTAGGAAAAGCCACTGGTAGGAAGGGCAGGGTTTCAAATGCCCATAGTGAAATACAAACATTAGATGGTGATGTGCTTGCTGAAGCGGAATTAGTTCTGGTGGACATCCCTGAAGAAAAGTTTGAGGGTATAGACCCTGAAGAATTAGGCTGGCGTGTTTACCCTGATAAGGAGGAAGCATGATCGAAAAATATTTTCGGCCTCAAAGTGTGGAAGAGGTATTGGATTTATTAATGGATTCCAAAAAGGGGTTAACACCTCTTGGGGGTGGAACCACGATTAGCCGCCAGCGTCACGAATATCAAGGTGTCGTTGACTTGCAGGAGGCCGATCTGGACCAGATCAAAATTCAGGGACAAAGGATCCAGGTAGGCGCGATGGTGCGGCTAAATGACCTGGTTGGTCACCCTGATATTCACCCTGAAATACAAAGAGCCATCATGATCGATGCCAGTGAGAATATCCGGAATATGGCGACATTGGGCGGCTGGTTGATCAGCTCGTCTGGGCGGTCAATTACATCGAGTCTTTTGCTTGCTTTAGACACAAGCCTGACATGGGAGCCGGGAAACAACCGGGTTCGCATGGGGAATTGGCTGCCTTTGCGTGAAATAGAACCACCAGGTGTATTGATGACCGAAGCAGAATGGTGGCTTCGGCCGCATCTTGCCTTTGAATATGTCGCCAGGTCACCCAAAGACAAGTCGATATTAATAGCTGCTGTTGCTCAATGGGGCTCAGGTAGGACCAGGGTTGTTTTGGGCGGCTATGGAAAAAATCCGATTGTTGCAATGGATGGGCCGAATGACATGGGTGTGGATGTGGCTTGTCGGGATGCTTATTCTGAAGCGGAAGATGAGTGGGCTTCAGCGCAATACCGTATACAAGTTGCGGCCAAGCTGGCGCTTCGGTGTCTGGACCGCATTGATGCAATTAGGGAAAGCGAGGTTTAAGGTGAAGATCACCCTGAATATTAATCATCAAGATTATCCTTTGAAAGTGCCAGAAAGTGAACGTTTGTTGGATACTTTACGACGGTTAGGATTTTTTAGTATCAAGAGCGGCGGCTGTGAAAAAGGTGAGTGCGGTGCCTGCACGATTTTGTTTGATGGACGTCCGGTCAACAGCTGTACGATGTTAACGGCGCAGGCTGAAGGGCATCGCATTGAGACCGTTGAAAATATGGGAGAACATCCTCAACATGGATGGAAGGAATCAGAAGGCTTGCATGTCATTCAGCAAGCTTTTGTTGAAACTGGCGCTATTCAATGTGGTTACTGCACCCCTGCCATGGTGCTTGTTGCCAAAGCCTTGCTTGAAAAAGAACCTTACCCAAGTGAAGAGCAGGTTCGCGATGCGCTGTCAGGTGTTTTATGCCGTTGTACCGGCTATCTCAAGCCAGTTCAGGCAGTATTGCGTGCTGCTGCAATATTACGTGGGGAACAAGTGCCACCGATTGATGAACCTTTTGAAATTACCGATGTTATTGATTTTAACAAAGATGATGATGGTAAAGGAACGCCTGCATCAGGCAGCGGAGGCGTATTAACAGAGACAAAGGTTTTCCCAAGACTGAAAGTTGTTGATCGTCCTGAAAAGCTGAAAACGGTTGGCCATCCAGAGCCTAAAGTCGATGCCATTAAACTAGTGCAGGGAAAACCCGCTTTTACAGCTGATTTTGAAAAACGGGACATGCTGGTCGCCAAGGTTTTGCACAGCCCCCACGCACATGCTTTGATCAAGAATATTGACACTTCCGAAGCGGAAGCGTTGGAAGGGGTGGCGGCAGTACTGACCTGGAAAGACCTTCCAAGGGTTGTTTATTCAACTGCAGGGCAATCACATCCGATCCCAGGGCCCTTAGACATGTTCTCCCTTGACCGAAAAGTCCGATTTGTTGGGGACCGTGTGGCTTTTGTTGCTGCTGAGACAGCGGAGATTGCCGAGGCAGCACTAAAGTTGATCAATGTTGATTATGAGGTTTTGCCCACTGTTTTGGATCCAGAACAAGCCATGGATGATGGTGCACCCATTATTCATGATGAACCTGAATATGTTAACTTTGATAATTCTGACCCTTCGAGAAATCTAGCTGCTGAAATCCGAATAGACATAGGTGATATAAATAAGGGCTTTTCTGAAGCGGATCATATTTTTGAGGAAGAGTATGAAGTACCAAAAGTACAGATGGCTCATATTGAACCCCATGTGGTGGTAACCTATTGGGATGAAGATGATCGTCTCGTCATTCGCACCAGTACGCAGGTACCCTTCCATGTTCGTCGGCAAATTGCACCGGTTTTAGGGCTGCCGATAAAGCGTATCCGTGTGATCAAGCCGCGCACCGGTGGAGGATTTGGAGGAAAACAGGAAGTATTGGTTGAAGATGTCGCTGCCCACCTGACGATTGCAACAGGACGCCCGGTGCTTTACGAAATGACACGTGAAGAAGAATTTACTGCTGCCCGGACCCGGCACCCGATGCGAATAAAAATGCGCACGGGTGTGAAAAACGACGGCACAATTACAGCCAATGAAATGTACTGTTTGAGTGATACAGGTGCTTACGGCTGTCACGCGCTAACCGTTGCGGGTAACACCGGGCATAAAGCCATGGCGCTGTATGTTGGTGATGGACCATATCGGGAATCGCCCAATATTCGTTTCTATTCAGACGTAGTGTATACCAACACCGTTCCCTCTGGTGCGTATCGCGGTTACGGTGTTCCCCAGGGATTTTGGCCGGTGGAACGTCATATGGAAAAAATTGCCCGTGAATTAAAGTTGGATCCGTTGGCGTTTCGCTTGAAAAATGCAATACGACCCGGAGAAATTCATCCATTCAGTAAGGTTTGGAGTGAAGGTAGAGAGCCTCAACCAGAAACCCTCTTTACGATTGGCCTGGAAGAATGTGTGGACCAGGGGCGAATGGTGATTGGTTGGGATGAAAAATTCAACATTGACCAGTGGCACATTGTCCCCGGCAAAAAGCACTTGCGAAAGGGCATCGGTGTTGCGATGGTCATGCAGGGAACGGCAATTCCTTACCTTGATATGGGCGGTGCCAGCATCAAGATGAACGATGACGGCTCATTCAACCTGCTGGTCGGCGCCACGGATCTTGGTACGGGTTCAGACACTGTTCTGGCACAGATGGCAGCGGAAACGCTGGGTGTCCCTCTTGAGGATATGCTTGTGTATTCGTCAGATACAGATTTCACACCTTTTGACAAAGGGGCTTATGCCTCAAGTACAACCTATATTTCAGGAACCGCAACGGTTAAAGCCGCTGAAAAAGTGGCTGAGCGAATCAGGGTTCGGGCAGCTATGATGCTGCGTGAAGACGGCATTGAAGTTGACCCATCGGAAATTGTTCTGGAAGACCGAAAGGCAATTGCGCCTGATGGTAAGTTTTATACAATGGAAGAGATCGCACTTAATGCCCTTCATCAAACAAACCAGGAACAAATTATGGCTGTTGCTTCCCATGTCTCACCCGTTGCGCCGCCGCCTTTTGCTGCACAATTTGCAGAAGTGACTGTTGATACAGAAACAGGTATGGTGGTGGTTGATAAATTGGTAATGGCTGTGGATTCTGGCGTCATCATTAATCCTGTGACAGCCTCAGGCCAGATTGAGGGTGGGATGGCGCAGGCTTTGGGTTATGCTGTGAGTGAGGAAATGGTTTATAACGAAAAAGGGCAGCCAAGAGAGAAAGATTTCGATAACTATCATATTTTTAGATCAGATGAAATGCCAGATTTAACTACAATTTTTGTGGAAACTTATGAGCCTTCACACCCCTACGGGGCGAAAGCTGTGGCTGAGATTCCTTTGGATGGTGTTGCCCCGGCAGTAGGAAATGCGATTTTGGATGCTTGTGGTGCATCTCTGACGACCATTCCTGCGATACCCGAAAGAATTTGGCGAAAATTGCAAGGGCTGGAAGAAAATTAAATATTTAGATCCATTTGTTTCTTTTGATGTCACGATGTGAATTGAACTATGTGGTTCTGTGAAAGATTGATATGGAAATTCTTGACCAGTTAAATAAAGCAGTTGCAGAAGATAAACACGTTGCATTATGTACGGTTGTAAATACAAAAGGTGCAGTGCCAAGGCATGCCGGAACGAAAATGATTGTGTACAGGGACGGCACCGCAGAAGGTACTGTTGGTGGAGGCGAGGTGGAAAATCTCGTTCTTAAGGAAGCGCTTGATGCCATTAAAGATGGTAAAACCCGCTTCTTAAATTATGATCTGATCGATGTTGAAAAGGGTGACCCAGGTTTATGCGGTGGATCGGTTTCGATTTTTGTGGAACCTTATTTGCATCCAGCGACACTGGTGGTTGTGGGGGCTGGTCATGTGGGAAGAGCTGTTGCTCACCTGGCGTCCTGGTTGGGTTTTCGGGTTGTGATCTCTGACGACCGCAAGGACTTATGCACACCAGAGAATTCACCTGGCGGTGATGTCTATTTGCCCACTTCAATGGCTAGTCTTCCTGATGAAATGAGGATCGATTCACAGACTTATATGGTGCTTGTGACACGGAGCGTGGATGTGGATGTTGCAGGTTTGCCTTCAATCTTGAAAACAGATACCCCTTACATTGGTTTGATTGGATCAAAACGCCGCTGGTCTCACACGAAAGAAAAATTACATGAAATCGGCGTATCACAAAAAGATATCGGACGGATTAAATCTCCGATTGGGCTGGACATCAATGCTGAAACGCCGGAGGAGATTGCAGTCAGCATTATGGCTGAAATTGTCAGTCGGCGAAATGAAGACAAACGCCATTTGGGCAAATAATGAGAATTTGGAGTATATCAATTATGTGGCAGAATTACCATTTAGCTGAATCAATTGAAGAAGCCGTCACAATACTTGCAGAAGCGGGTGAAAAAGGGCGCATCATTGCAGGTGGTACTGATCTGATTTTGGAACTGAAACGCGGCACACGAAAAGGAATCTCCACGATCATTGACATCACGAAAATCCCGGGATTGGACAGGATTATGGAGGATGAGGATGGTCTTATTCACATTGGACCGCTTGTCACTCACAATCATATTGTTGCTTCGCCACTGATCCGAAAAAAAGCCTTTTGCTTGTTACAAGCTTGCTGGGAGATCGGTTCTCCGCAAATCCGGAATCGGGGCACCGTTGTTGGCAACCTGATCACTGCTTCGCCAGCAAATGATGCTATCAGCCCATTGATGGCATTGGATGCAAAGCTGGTTTTACAATCGGTTCGCGGTGAACGGATTGTTGCTCTGGATGATTTTTACCTTGGCGTGCGAAAAACCGTGATGGAAGCGGATGAAATTGTCACCAATATTTTCTTTGATGCCCCAGGTCCATCTGAACATTCATATTTTATTAAGACTGCATTACGCAAAGCGCAGGCAATATCCGTTATCAACATCAGCGTGCTGGTTGATCTCGAAAACGGAATAGCAAAGGATGCAAAAATCACTTTAGGTGCCACTGCACCCACAATCATCCATGCTGAGGGTGCAGAAGAGTTCATTGTTGGAAAAGACCTGACAGATGAAGTCATTGCTGAAACTGCTTCATTAACAGCGCAAGCAGCCAGCCCGATTTCGGATTTGAGGGGATCTGCGGATTATCGAAGTTACATGGTCGGGGTGATCGCGAAGCGAGCGTTAATTGCAATTCAAAAGGGTGTTGATAAGAACGAGATTCCAGAAAATCCAGTCCTTTTGATGGGTACTGGTGTGGAAACAAAATCACTTAAAGAAGCCTGGACGGGGGAAGAAATTCATACCTGGATTAACGGCCGAGAATTTCGCTTTACGACAGGTTTCAATAAAACGCTGTTGAATTTGATCCGTGATGAAGCTAGTCTTTCCGGCACAAAAGAAGGCTGCGGCGAAGGTGAATGCGGCGCCTGTACAGTATTTCTTGATGGACGTGCCGTGATGAGCTGCCTTGTACCTGCAGAAAGGGCACACGGCTCAGAAATCATTACGATTGAAGGACTGCATTCGGAAGATCAACTGCATCCCATGCAGGAGGCTTTTGTAGAATACGGAGCAATTCAATGCGGATTTTGCACGCCTGGCTTTATTATGTCTGCGACAAAGCTCCTGGAAGAAAGGCGCACACCTTCGCAGGAGGAGATTCGACTGGCAATCTCAGGCAATTTATGCCGCTGTACGGGTTACTATAAAATCATTGAAGCAATCGAACACGCCAGTCAGGCGATGTTGGTATCAGAAAAGGATCAAGAGGAGTAGAGATGGCTTATATCGGGAAATCCTTTAAAAGATTTGACGTCAAAGATAAAGCGACAGGCGAAGCCCTTTATCCGGGTGATTACAACCTGCCTGACCAGCTTCATATGAAAATTCTTTTTGCCAATCGCCCTCACGCGATCATCAAATCAATTGATACATCTGAGGCAGAGGCGTACCCGGGTGTATTGGCAGTTTTGACAGCCAAAGACATCCCTGTAAACGAGTATGGTTTGATCATGCCAGATCAACCCGTTTTGTGCGGACCCGGATCCTCCAAACCTTATGCCGATCGTGTGCGATTTGTTGGCGACCAGGTCGCCCTGGTGGTTGCTGAAACTGAAGAAATCGCCGACCATGCGCGAGATCTGATCAAGGTTTCTTATGAAGACCTGCCGCTCGTAGACAGCATCGATAAAGCCCTTGCAGAGGATCCTGTTTTACTTCATCCTGATCAAAAATCTAACATTTTCTGTCATTATCAAATTCGTTATGGAGATGTTGATAAGGCTTTTGACCAATGTGATGTCATTGTTGAAGGTGAATACCACACACCGGTTCAGGAGCATGCCTATCTACAGCCTGAAGCAGGCATTGCATATCTCGATGAACAGGATAGAATCACCGTTGTTGTAGCGGGACAATGGGCACATGAAGATCGTGAACAAATCTCGCACGCACTGAACCTCCCGGAAGAAAAAGTACGTGTGATTTATCCAGCCATTGGCGGTGCTTTTGGGGGTCGAGAAGATATGTCTGTGCAGATTGTCCTCGCATTGGCCGTGATGCGACTGCATGAACGCGGCATTGATCGTCCGGTCAAGATCGTGTGGAGCCGCGAGCAATCCATCATTGGGCATCATAAAAGGCATGCGTATCGACTTAAGGGGAAATGGGGTGCAACAAAAGATGGGAAAATCCTTGCTGCAAAGGTGAAAATTGATGCAGATGGCGGCGCCTATGCCTATACTTCAACAAAAGTTATGGCAAACGCATTCTTGCAATGTACAGGGCCTTATGAAATTCCCAATGTTTGGGTTGATGCAGATTCAATTTATACCAATCATGTGCCCGGTGGTGCCTTCCGCGGTTTTGGTGGACCACAGGGTACATTTGAGGCTGAACTTCAAATATCAAAATTGGCCGAAGCCTTGGGTATGGACCCGGTTGAATTTCGGATGAGAAATTTATTTAAAGAGGGATCAATTCTTTCGCTGAATTCAGAATTGCCCAAAGGAGTAACCATTCGACCCGTTTTAAAAGCATGTGCAGTGCATTCCGGCTGGATTCATGGCGAGGATGGTTGGCAGGCGCCTCAGCGAGTGAAGAGCGAAGGCAGCATCAAGCGCGGGCGAGGTATTGCAGCCGCTTACAAAAACGTTGGTTTTTCATATGGTGGGGTTGAGACATGCCATGCGATTATTGAATTGTACGGTGATGAAGAGATAGAACGTGTCATTTTGCATCATGCTGGTGCTGATGTGGGACAGGGTGCGCATATGGCTTTTAAGCAATTTGCAGCAGAAGCCTTGAATGTGCCCCCAGAAAAAATCGATTTAATCGCATCCGATACGGCATTTACGGGAAATTCTGGCAGCACCTCCGCTTCAAGAATGACATTTATGGCTGGCAATTCAATCAAAGGTGCAGCAGAAAAGGCATTAGAAAAATGGCGGGCTGAGGAACGTCCGGTTATCGCTGAATACACCTATCACGCGCCGCCCACAACTCATATGGACCCTGTAACCGGCGAATGTTATCCAAATATCACTTATGGTTACGTGGCTGAGGCAGTTGATTTAGAAGTTGATACGGAAACGGGAGAAATCCGGTTGTTAAAAGTGTACTGTGCTGATGATGTAGGGAAAGCGATCAACCCGATGCAGGTTGTAGGTCAAATTGAAGGCTGCATTGTTCAGGCTGCGGGCTATGTTTTGATGGAAAACTTCATCGAAAAAGATGGTTACGTGGTGACGGACATGCTGTCTAAATACTTGATTCCAACGGTCAAGGACATTCCTTTTGAGGTTGAATCCATTCTCTTGGAATTGGCAGATCCGCTTGGCCCATACGGCGCACGCGGTATGGCTGAGATGCCCTATCTTCCTTTAGCCCCTGCGATTGTTCATGCCCTTTTTGACGCGACGGGTGTTTGGTTCCACGATTTCCCGTTGACACCTGAAAGAGTTTTACGAGGTTTGGGAAAGATAAAATGACGTCCTATGTCTTGATATGGGGCGGCGGAGATCTTGCCACTGGTGTAGCCCTGAGATTATACCGATCAGGCATTCGAGTGCTGGTTGTTGAAACAAATCAACCTTTGGCAGTCCGTCGATCTGTATCATTTGCGCAAGCGGTTTATGATGGTGAAACACAAATTGAAGGCGTGAAAGGTAAACTGATCGGGGAGCCGTCGGAAATGTCCACATATTGGAATAATGGTATTATCCCGGTGATTGTTGATCCGTTTTTGGATTTGGTAGAAGAATTTCAGCCGGTTGTAATCGTCGATGCCCGGATGCGAAAAAGGTATGTTGATCTACCACTGGATATGGCAGAAATGGTTGTTGGTCTCGGTCCGGGATTTGTGGTTGGGGAGAATTGCCATGCGGCGGTGGAAACTAACAGGGGACATTTTTTAGGACGGGTTTACAGGGAAGGCAGTCCTGAAGCGGATACAGGGATCCCCGGTAAGGTTCAGTCATACACAAAGGAACGAGTTTTGCATGCGCCGGCTGAAGGGAAAGTGACAACCCATGTCAAAATTGGTGAACTTGTTGAGCAAGGGGCTGTCATTTTATCCGTTGAAGGAGCTAACGTAAGAGCACCATTCGATGGCGTCGTTAGGGGACTGATTCACGAGGGAATCAAGGTCCGAGAGGGGATGAAGGTTGGCGATATTGACCCAAGACCTGAGACCTTCCGCTGCTGGACTGTTTCCGAAAAATCTCTTGCTATCGGCGGTGGTGTTCTGGAAGCTATTCTGACCAAAGAAACGATTCGATCGAAAATTTGGAACAGGTAATTTTCGATGAAGCTTGCCAAAGCATTGAATTTAAGCTCTGGCGACTCGGTTGCCTTCGCAGGTGCGGGTGGCAAAACAAGCGCCATGATTGCACTTGCAATAGAACTTAGTCCGCCAGTTGTCCTGACCACAACCACCCATTTAGGCGTGTGGCAGGCTGATTTTGCTGATTTCCATCTAGTCGTCACTAAACCGGAAGATATTCTTCCTGGTCTCCCAAAGGGAAAGAAAATTATTCTTGTCACCGGTCCGGCAGGGGATGATGATCGTCTGCATGGTTTAAGCGGGGAATCTTTAGAGAAATTGCAATTGTTATGTAAGCAATCCAAAGTGCATTTATTAATTGAAGCCGATGGTGCGAACCAGCGGCCTGTAAAAGCACCAGCGCATTATGAACCTGTTATTCCCAAAGATGTGGATTGTGTGGTTATGCTTGCAGGCCTGGCAGCATTAGGAAAGCGGATGAATGATACTGTTGTTCACCGTCCTGAAAATTTTACACACGTCACCGGTCAAAAAGAGAACGAAATTATCCAAGCGGAGGAGCTTGTGGCTTTATTGGGTTCTGAACAGGGAGGTTTGAAAGGGGTTCCCGATAATTGCATGAAGGTCTTGTTTCTCAACCAGGCTGATGACCTGGTTCTGCAGTCGGAAGGCGGTTGGATTGCAAAGAACCTCTTAGATAGATTTGACCGGGTTCTTGTAGGATCATTAGAGTACCCCGGCGCTTCAGGTGAGATCTTCAGCGTTTTCAGCCAAACAGCAGGTATTATCCTGGCAGCAGGTGGAAGCGAACGCTTGAGTACCCCCAAGCAGCTCTTAGATTGGCAGGGGAAACCCTTTGCTTATCATGTGGCACAACAAGCCTTAGATGCCGGCTTAGCGCCGCTAATCGTGGTCACAGGCGCTTACCACGACCAGGTTGTGCAAGCTCTTGCGGGTTTGCCGGTAGAAATTGTTCACAACCCTGATTGGCAGCAAGGACAATCGATATCGGTGAAAGCAGGTCTGAAATCGCTCCCTGAGAGATGTGAAAGCGTGATATTCCTGTTGAGTGACCAGCCGCAAATCTCATCTGAATTGATTAAACAATTAACGGATCGTTATTTTCAAAACAGAAAAGCTATAACCGCACCGATGGTGAATGGTCAGCGCGGAAATCCTTTGTTATTTGACCGATCGGCTTTCCCTGCCCTTGCTGAAGTCAAAGGCGATCGTGGAGGGAGAGCTGTGATCAACCAGTTTGAGGTGGATTGGCTGCCCTGGGAGGATCGCAGGATTTTACTGGATGTGGATCAGGCAGGAGATTACGAGCGGCTCTTGAATGCATATGCGATATCCGAATAGGGAGGGTACTAATATTGAATTTTGAAGTCAAAGAACTGTCACAAAAATATGTTAATGGTGCTGCTGCGGTAGCAGAATCTCTGCCAGCCTGGTTTGATGCGGATTCTCGCCGACGGGCAATTCCTACCGATTTATGGTATCAGGATGGTTTTGTTGCGTTGAAAGGTAAGCAGGTGATTGGGTTTATCACCCTGTTCGTTGCGGAAGGACGTGTTAATATCGGCTGTATGGGAGTTCATCCTGATTATCATCACCAGGGCGTTGGGAGCGCTTTAATAGGAGCCGCAGAGGATTATTGTAAGCAGAAGGGGATTGAAGAATTAGCCACCTATACCCTTGGTGAATCGGTGGCGTATGAGCCTTATGATTCAACCAGAGCTTTTTATTATTCTCTTGGTTTTGTAATCTACCAACGTTCACAAACGGATAACCCGAGCTGTCCAGAAGAAATTAAGTTGAAAAAAGCAGTTGATTAGCTGATTAAATTATTCGTCTCGAAGAATTTCGACTGCCTTTTGTAATGCAGCAATACCAGAAAGATCCTCTGTCACGGGGTAATCGGGCACCAGGGGAAAGCTCACCCCGGGTATCCACCAGCGTCCGCTTGTCACATGGATGCTGGAGCCATCTTGCAGATCGAAGATGTATTGAATACTGGTTTTTCCATAGGTCGGTACACCGATAACTTGTGCACGCTCATGTTTTTTCAATGCACCGGCGACGATTTCCGCAGAACTGGCTGTGTTCCCATTGACCAGGAGAACTAATGGAATGTGAGAAAATTCACCTTCTTCGCGCACCTCGAAGATTTCAACTTCTTGATCTTTGAATTGCTGGTAAAGAACCTCTCCGTCGTTCAGGAATAACCTCACCATATCAACACCAGCTTCAACCAACCCGCCGCCATTATCCCTCAGGTCAAGAATGAGATATTTTCCCCCACGATCCTGGAGATCTTTGATTGCTTCACGCATCTCATCGGCAGTGGTTTCTGCAATGTGATTAACCTTTAACAAACCGATATCTGCAGCTTCTGGTAAGAGATTCCAGCTGACCGTGGGTAGAGGGAAGTCCTGCCGGTTAATGGCGAAATTTAATGTTTGCGATCCTCGTCTGACAGAAATTTGGACTTGCTCGCCAATTGGTCCGCGAAGTGCGGCAAGTAACCTGATGTCATCTGTGCTTGTTGTGATGGCAAGATTGTCAACTTCTATCAGGATGTCACCATCATGAACACCTGCTTGGACCGCCGGGGAGTCTGGAAATGGGAAAAGGCGCCAGTTCAGTTCTGTATCTCTCTCCAGCCGGACACCGATGCCGCCAAAGCTTCCAGCCAATTCATCCGTTTGAATTTCGTGTGCTGCAGGTTCGACAAAGAAGGTATAAGGGTCATTGAGGGTTTCAAGCATACCACGCACCATCCCGTGCTTTAATTTTTCATCCGATGGTAATTCAAAGATCGCATTTTCTTTTATAATGCTTCGAGCTTGTTTCAATATGCCCAAATCTTCCTCAGATTGCAAAATATAGCGATGCCCAAAATAACCGATCGCCATGGCTAGAAGCACGATCATCACTTGAAGTCCCATGAAAAGCCATTGTTTTATATTTTCTGGAAGATTTGTTTTATTCATCTCTTTACTTTCTTGTTTTTCTGAATCAGGTATAATATTTTCATTCCATTATACTGATGCTTGAACTCGGTGCATTATAATGGATTAATTAATGGGATAAAAGCGCCTGGCCAATCCCTTGTGGGAGTGGTGACGAGGATGGAGGTTCCCTGGTGCGAACCAGGGCTAACTGGAACGGTTCCAGGAAAATCGAGAGATCGGCGGATGCCTCCCGCTGCAAAGTGCAGTTGGATTCCCATAGCGATAAAAATTTCAAAAAGTCTGAAGCGGTCAATGTCTTTATTGATTTTCAGATCTTAAGCTCAGTTATGAGCATTGGAGGCATTCGTCTATGTGCGGTATTGTTGGTTACATTGGTGAACAAGATTCAACCCCGATTATTTTAAAAGGATTGAAACGGCTTGAATACCGCGGGTATGATTCGGCGGGCATTGCTGTTTTGGCTAACGGACACATCGAGATCCGGCGTGATGCAGGTAAGTTAGCCCACCTGGAAGCCCTGGTCAGCGAAACGCCACTGCATGGCAAAATTGGGATCGGTCACACACGATGGGCGACACACGGCGAACCCAACGCTCGAAATGCGCACCCGCATATCGGCAGCACGGGTGATTTTGTTGTCGTCCACAATGGCATTGTTGAAAATTACCTTGCCCTCAAAGAGGAATTGGTTGCTGAAGGCACGGTTTTTAAATCTGAAACAGATACCGAGACCATTGTCCACCTGGTTGAAAAGTTTTATTCAAACGAGGGGTCCCTGATTGAGGCTGTCAGGAAAACATTGCGGCAGTTGAAGGGTGCGCACGGCATCGTCGTGATGTCTTCGCGCGAGCCGGACAAAATTGTTGCTGCCCGTGTCGGAAATGCAGGCGGTGTCGTGATTGGATTGGGTGAGGGAGAAAATTTTGTGGCATCTGATTTGCCTGCCATCCTCCAGCATACACGCCGCGCCGTTTTCCTTGAATCACACCAAATGGCTTTGATCACCAAGGATAAAGTGGAGGTGTCGGATATTCAAGGGAATCCGGTCAAACTTCAAGTTCAGAACATTGCATGGGACCCGGTGGCTGCTGAGAAGGGTGAATACCGACATTTTATGCAAAAAGAAATTCACGAGCAGGTTCGCTCACTTACCGATACCCTGGCTGGCAGGGTGGATTTTGACCGGGGCGAAGTTTACCTTCACGAATTAAATCTGGATAATGGAAAAGCAAAGCGCATTAAAAATATAATTATCACAGCCTGCGGAACAGCAGCCCATGCGGGTATGGTCGGTAAGATTTTGATTGAAAGGATTGCCAGGATACCCGTTGAGGTGGCAATTGCCTCAGAATTCCGCTATGCGGATCCAATTGTGGATAAGGATACCGTTGTGCTTGCCATCAGTCAGTCAGGGGAGACTGCAGATACCCTGGCGGCGATGGAAGAGGGGCGCAAAAAAGGCGCTATTCTGTGGTCGAATGTTAACGCAATTGGCTCCCAGGCAATGCGGGTCGCAGACGGCTGTATTTCGATGCAGGTCGGACCGGAGATAGGGGTTGCATCGACAAAAGCATTTACAGCACCTTTAATTGACATGTACTTGCTGGCAGTTTACCTGGGCGACAAACGCGGCTCCCTGGGTGAGGACAAACGTTATTCATTGGTGAATGATTTGATGGGAATCCCTGCCCTTGTGGGCGAATGTTTAAGCCGTGAAAAGGACGTCATTGAATTAGCGCATAAATTCAAGGATACCAGCCACATGCTCTATTTGGGTCGTGGGATCAATATGCCCATTGCTTATGAAGGTGCCCTGAAACTTAAGGAAATTTCGTATATTCATGCTGAGGGTTATCCTGCCGGGGAGATGAAGCACGGACCGATTGCCTTGATTGATAAAAGTATGCCTGTAATGGCGCTTGCGCCTATGGATCCCTGGTACGACAAGATGATCAGCCAGATCGAACAGGCGATGGCACGCGGTGGGGAAGTGATTGCTGTGGCTACGGATGGCGATCAGCGCATTCCCGATTTGACGGAAAATATTCTGTGGGTTCCGAAAACACCCTGGTTGTTGAGTCCGGTGGTGACCAGTATCCCCTTGCAGTTATTTGCCTATCATATCGCCGCTTTGTTGGGGCTGGATGTTGATCAACCTCGAAATTTAGCAAAAAGCGTCACGGTTGAATAAATTAATAATTGCAAATTGTCACAAGGAAAAATTGCAATATCCAAACTTGGCAAATGAACATGTTTACTTCTGAGTTTGTACCCATAAGTATGCCAGTGATGAGCTATTATATGAATTCTTGGTCAGCGATCAACTTTCTTTTTACCTATGCTCTGCTCACTTGAGGCAGGTTGATTTGGCTAAATTGGATATTCAAATCCCGTCATCTCTTCACTAAGCTTCCACAACCACTGCCAGCTTTCTTTATCATGAGATGCGTCTGTTGAGCGTTTTTGTTCTTCATCTGCAAAATACTTGCCGGTAATATCTGAAACATTCGCTGAGCTGGAAAGATAGATGGAAGTTTTAGCTCCTTCTTCCGAGGTTTTCCCTGCAATTTTTATCCACAGATTGATCAGTGGTTCCAATATGCCAAAATTTCTGTAAAGTTTAGAGGCGACCGCGCCTGGATGTAGGGCATTCACCGTGATATTTGTGGCTTCTAATCGTTCTGATAATTCGTAAGTGAACATCAGGTTTGCTAATTTAGATTGGGCATAGGTAAGGAAGGGGCGGTAGCCTTTTTCGAAACCAAGATCTTCAAAATGGATCCTGTCGATGGCTCTATGTGCATCTGAAGAGACGTTAATAATCCGAGCAGGTGTACTCTTTTTTAATAAATCTAATAATAAACCGGTCAGCAAAAAGTAACTGAGATGATTGAGGGCGAAGGTTTTTTCGATGCCATCTGAACTCTCATGATGTCGGCTGAACCATCCGCCCACATTATTAATCAGCACATCCAGTTGATCGTAGTCCTGTTTCACTTTTTCTTCTAATTCTCGAACTTCTCTTTGCGAGGAAAGATCAGCTACATAATAACAGGCTGATCCTGTTTTACATTTATTATTAATTTCATCAACAGCCTGCTTGCTACGTTCTTCATCATGGCTGACGATAATTACATGGGCACCTTTATCTGCTAATCCCAGGGCTGTGTAAAAACCTATTCCCCGACTGCTGCCTGTAATCAGAATATTTTTGTCTTTTAATGACCAATGATTGTTTTCCATAAGTAGATAATGATCCTTTTTTATAATTACACTGAAGAAATTAAGAATTTTTCTTAGATGTAATTTTTTGATTTGTTCAATAAATTCTACCAAATTAGGAATTGCTAATAATAATTTTGTCTAAGCTTAGCTTTCCTACCAAAAATCAGAAGTACTTTTAGAGATTTTCTCTATTTTGGAGATCGAAGTCACTTAAGCTTCTTCAGGATTGGTGTTTTTGATAGGAGTGGGTAAAATTGGGTAGGTATTGAATGTGGAATATCAAAACGCTTCAGGAGTAAAGTTTCTTCATTCAAACCAAAACAATCATACATGAATTTCGAAAGGAAATTTTTGATGTCTATTGTGACAAAAGAAACTGTATTAAAAGCCCTGGGTAATGTCCAGGACCCGGAACTGCGAAAAGACCTGGTAACGCTAAATATGATCAAGGATGTTCAGGTCCAGGATTCAAAAGTTAGCTTTACTATCGAACTGACCACCCCCGCCTGCCCCTTGAAGGCACAAATCAAACAAGATGCCGAAAACGCTGTTTTAGCAATCGATGGTGTAGCATCGGTGGATATTACGATGGGTGCAAGAGTCCCCAAAGATGAAAAAATTAAGGATTTAGATATTAAAAATATCATTGCTGTTGGCTCCGGCAAGGGTGGTGTTGGTAAATCCACAATTGCTGTTAATTTGGCTGTTGCACTGGCAAAACAGGGTGCAAAAGTTGGTTTAATGGATGCGGATATCTACGGCCCGAATGTGCCGATGATGATGGGTGTGGAGGGCTTGCCGCCAACCCCGCAAAATATGAAAATTCAACCAGCCATGGCATACGGCGTAAAAGTGATGTCCATTGGCTTTATGGTCACCCCCGGTCAGCCTTTGATCTGGCGTGGACCCATGCTCCATTCAGCCATCAAGCAGTTTTTGATGGATGTCGATTGGGGCGAACTTGATTACCTGATTGTGGACCTGCCCCCCGGAACGGGTGATGTTCAGCTTTCTTTGGTTCAGACAGTGCCCTTGAGCGGTGGTGTGGTCGTGACTATGCCCCAGCAAGTTTCATTTGACGACGCTGCACGTGCAGTATCCATGTTCAAGAAGATGGACGTACCCATCTTGGGTATTGTTGAAAATATGAGCTACCTCGAAATGGAGGATGGCACCAGGCGTCGGATTTTTGGTGAAGGCGGCGGTGAAAAACTGGCGCAAATGGCAGGGGCGCCGCTTCTGAGCAATATCCCGATTGATGAGAACATTCAGGCTGGCGGTGACCAGGGTGACCCAGTGGTGATAGCAATGCCTGAGTCCCCCGGCGCTTTGGCTATGAACAGCCTCGCCCAATCCATTGCCGCGCGAATGAGTATGGAGATCTATCAATAATTCGCAGATTTGCTGCGTGTTATAATACATTCATGACTCAAAACAATATTATTGGTGTTCAATTTGAAGAAGTTGGGAAGATCTATTACTTTGATGCTTCCCGCTATCCTGATTTAAAGATTGGCGACCCGGTTGTTGTTCGCACGAGCCGCGGACTTCAATTGGCGACGATTTCCCAGGTCAGGATCGACGTTGACGATCTGGACTTTAATTCATTTAAGTCCGTTGAGCGACCCGCGACGCCCAGGGATTTGCTGCAGCGAAAAGCGCTGTCGATACAGGAAGAAGAAACGAAAGTGCAAATTCGAAACTATTTTAATGAAAACAATTTGAGCGCAGTAAAAGTCGTTTCTGCTGAATATTCCCTTGATGGGAATCGCTTATTTGTGTTAATTAATAGTGAATCCTCAATCAATTACAACATCAAGCGCGTCCACCAGGATATCCAGAAGATGTTGAAGGATGTACAACTTGAGCTTCGTCAGATTGGTCCCAGGGATGCAGCGAAATTGATAGGGGGCATGGGTGCCTGCGGTATGGAAACCCGGTGCTGTTCGAAATTCCTGACTGAATTCAGCTCAATTTCGATTCGAATGGCGAAAACGCAGGATATTTCTCTGACTCCGTCTGAAATAACGGGTATGTGCGGCCGGCTTCGCTGCTGTTTGATGTACGAATACGATCAATATGTTGAAGCGATTAAAACCTTACCAAAACGAAAGCGTAAAGTCCAAACGCCGATGGGTGAGGGAAGGGTTGTGCAGATTTTGCCTTTGCGGCAGTCTGTGATTGTAGACATCCCTGAGATAGGCCCCCGACAATTCACCATAGAAGACCTTGATCGTGCAGAAAAGATTGCCAGGGGTGAAGCGGTTGAGCCTCTTCCTGATGACAAACCTAAACACGGGGGTCAAATGGGTCGACCTGATGATCCCGATAGGACACAATCCTCTACTAAGGAGGGTGATCAACACGCCTCCCGAAAGCGGCGCGGACGGTCATCTCGGTGGTCTAAAGATAGTTAAAAGAAAGAAAATTTCCAGCAAAGAGGACTCACAGCGTATGGAAAATATTGAAGGATGGGTAGGATCTAAAGAAATACTTGTGATATTAGCCCACCCAGATGACCCGGAATTTTTTCTTGGTGGCGCCATAGCCAGGTGGATAAAAGCTGGGCATCAAGTCCGTTACCTGTTGTTGACGAAGGGGGATAAGGGGGCAAATGATATTAACCTTGATTTTGATGCCATCGCAAGGACACGAATCAGTGAGCAAGGAAACGCAGCCAGGTCCCTTGGTGTCAAGTCCGTTGAATATCTCGATTATGAAGATGGTTACATCTACCCGGACCTTGCCCTGAGAAAGATGATCGTTCGTGAAATTCGAAAGCTGCGGCCTGATATCCTGGTTACCTGTGATCCGACCAATATTTTCCCAAGCGAACGGTATATTAACCATCCAGATCACCGTTATACTGGGCAGGCTGTTATTGATGCTGTCTTTCCTGCAGCGGGGAACCATTTCTTTTTCCCGGAACTTTTGTCTGAAGGGTATAACCCTCACGAAGTCGAAGAAGTTTGGATGAGCTTAACGATACAGCCGGATCATGTGCTGGACGTTACAGAATATTGGCAGGCTCGGCTTTATGCGCTTAAAAAGCACGCATCACAAGTTGGCGAGCCCCAGGCATTTGAAGAATATATGCTGGCGCGACTGGGCATCCCTGAAGGGGAGCCATTTAAGTACGAGGAAAAATTCAGAGTGATTAAATTCAGGAGAAAACCAGAATGACCTTTCTTGACGAAGCATTTAAGATCAAAGAAGAAATTATTGCGCTTCGACGTGATATTCACAGTCACCCAGAACTGGGCTTTGAGGAAAAAAGAACCTCAAAAATTGTTGCTGATAGGCTTGAATCTCTTGGCTTGACGGTCACGCGAGGTATTGCTGAAACTGGTGTTGTCGGGATCCTGGAAGGCAAAAAGGACACCCCTGTGCTTTTACTTCGCTTTGACATGGATGCGCTTCCCATACTTGAAGAGAATGATGTGGATTATGCTTCGCAAAATCCAGGGGTAATGCACGCTTGCGGACATGACAGCCATGTGGCGATTGGTTTAAGTGTGGCAAAACTACTTGCAGCAAAACGCGAAACACTCCAGGGAACGGTGAAATTTGTTTTTCAACCAGCTGAAGAAGGGGGCGGTGGTGCAGAACGGATGCTTGATGAAGGTGTACTGGAAAATCCAAAACCTGATTATTCCATGGGTGTTCACGTTTGGAATGATAAACCTGTCGGTTGGTATGGGCTTACAAAAGGTCCAGTTATGGCTGGGGCTGAAATATTTTCAGTCAAATTGGAAGGTAAGGGTGCGCATGCAGCTTCACCGCACCAGGGCGTTGACCCGGTGGTGGCTGCTGCACAAATCATTACAGCCTTACAAACGATCTTATCAAGGAATGTGCCGCCTTTGGAAAGTGTCGTGGTATCAGTCTGCCAGGTGGATTCGGGAACAGCCTTCAATATCATCCCTCAGCAGGCAAATTTCTCAGGCACAATTCGGACCTTTAAACCGGAAGTTTTTGAAAGGGTCAAACAACGCTTTACATCGATCGTGAATGATGTTGCCAGGGCATTTGACTGCCAGGCTGACATTTCTATCAAGCGCATTACCTATCCTGTGGTCAATGACCCGACACTGGTTGACCTGATGGCAAATGCCGTCCATGCTGTGGATGCTGATGCCGTGATTGATTTTTCACTTCAGACCATGGGTTCAGAAGATTTCTCCTTTATGATGCATGAAATTCCAGGTTGTTTTGTAATGATTGGATCGGCGAATCCTGAGATGGGTCTGAATTATGGTCATCACCACCCAAAATTTGACATTGATGAAGCATGTCTGCCTTACGCGGTTGCAATACTTGCAAGTGGAGCGGTAGACATCCTTAGTAAACATCCAAAATCAAAATAGTAAACTTAAAATCCAAAAATCGACCTGGACATTAATTCAAATGACCAGGTTTTTTGTTTTTGGGGTTTACCAAGAGGGTATAATCCTCTTTTGTTTATCGCGTCAAATAGTGATTTTTTATACCTTTTAATTAATATTGGACAAGGAAATCATCATTGAATGAGCTTGAGAGCGACCAAATTCCATCGGAAAAATTAAGCATAAAAAAAGTATTGGTGACCTGGCTGCCCCTGGTTGCCAGCTGGACGTTGATGAGCCTGGAAATACCGGTTGTCAATGCGATCATTGCTCGTTTATCCAACCCAGAGACCAACCTGGCTGCTTATGGTGGTTTTGTTTATCCCATTGCCCTGACTATCGAAGCACCGATCATCATGCTGCTGGCGGGTTCCACAGCTTTGAGCAGAGACTGGCAGTCGTATCGCCGACTGAGGAAGATTACCATCTGGATGGGTGGGGGTTTGTCTTTGTTACACCTGGTGATTGCACTCACACCCTTATTTGATTTTATTGCCAATGTCATTCTGAGAGTGCCGCCTGCTCTTGTGGAACCGGGTCGTTCTGCTTTTTTGATGCTGACGCCCTGGACATTTTCTATAGCTTACCGGCGATTCCAGCAGGGGGCGATGATTCGATTTGGCCATTCACGAGCGGTTGGGGAAACGACATTCATTCGTTTGATCACAGTTTCGATCGTTCTGGCGGTTGGCATCACGACAAAAGCCTTACCTGGGGCTGTTCTGGCGGGTCTTGCACAAGGCCTGGGGGTAACTTCCGAGGCGATCTATGCAGGTATAAGAATTCGAAAGATCATTCCAGAAATGAAAACTGCCCCCAAACCGGAAAAACAACTGACAATAAACCGATTCATTGTTTTCTATGCACCACTGGCGCTTACCTCAACGCTCTGGTTGTTGTGGCAGCCCATCATGAGCGGTTCATTGTCCCGGATGCCAGATCCGATTGAGTCCCTGGCTATCTGGTCAGTTGTTACTGGCTTATTATTTATGTTTCGCAGCCCTGGTGTTGCCTTCAATGAGGCTGTTGTGGCTTTACTTGAGGAACCAAAATCCTTCACAATGCTAAAGAAATTTGCACGGATAGGATCATTCGTATCGATTGGGATTGCGATTTTGTTTGTCGCGACACCGCTGTCTAGCTTGTGGTTTACTTATGGCGCAAATATTCAGGCTTTGGATGTGCCTATTGCCAGAAATACGATGATTTTAGGCCTTCCGCTGGCATTTCTGTCGTTTTATATCAGTTTTTACCAGGGGATCATTGTTGATCGGGAAAAAACCGGCCCAGTCGCAGAGGCAGTTGCTGTTTTCCTGGCAACGATCAGCATCTTGCTTTTAATTGGTGTGATTACAAACATTGCTAAGGGCGTATATTTTGCAGCTGTTGCCTATTCAGCGGCACACCTGACACAAACCTTGTGGTTGATGATGCGAAGCCGAAAGCAGCGTCGAGTGCTGGCAGGGGGATGAAGTTTGATGGATGTTAATAATTCCGGTTTAGCAGTGTTTCAGTCAATTCGTGTAACGCGATGTTATAGTCATTTTTTACTGGAAAAAGCTGATCAAGAGCTTTGAAGGCTTTTTCTGTGAATTGTCCCGCTTTGGTTTGGACAAAATCCTGGGCGCCGCAGGCAATTAACATATGGGCTAATGTATCAACATTTTCTGGTGAAATTTCTTCGTTATTCCAAAAGTTCTTGAAATCATCGCTCTGCTTCAAACCGAATAATATCGGCAGGGACTTTTTCCTGGTCAATAAATCTGTTGCAGCAGATTTTCCAGTTTCCTGGGGATCACCCCAAATGCCAAGGTAATCATCCTGAATTTGAAAAGCCATTCCTAAACTTGAACCAAACGCCTCCAGTAATTCTAATTGCCTTTCCCCCACATGTGCGGTTAAACCACCCAGAAAGGTAGAGAATCCAATTAAAGCGGCTGTTTTCCCACCGATCATATCCAAATACGTGCTTATATCAATATCCTGTGATGATTCAAAGGCAATATCCAGGTATTGTCCCTGCGTCAGATTCAGGCAGGTGTGATTAAAAGCCTCTAGCGCCTTCAGGGCAATCGCTTCATCACAGGTTTCATTCAGGGAAAGCATCGAAAGTTGAGCAATGCTGAATAAGGCATCCCCTGCGTTTACAGCCTGGGCTAATCCCCATTTTCGCCAGAGGGTTGGCTTGCCGTGTCGAATAGGCGAATTGTCTTCAATATCATCGTGAATCAGGGTGAAATTATGCAGGTACTCGATTGCAACGGCACCGGGCATCGTGTTTTGGATGGTCCCATTCAGGGCACCTGCACACAGCAAGCTTAAAAATGGACGAATCCGTTTCCCATGGTTTGCTCCGACATCTTCCCAACCCATATGGTAGCTGATCATTTCATATAAAGTCTGACTTTGTCCGAAATCCAGTGACTGCAGAAAAATTTTTAGGTGGGTTTCGATTTCTGGGAGGAGCTGCTTTTGTAAAACAGTCAGGGACATAAATTTTACCTTCAGTTAATTTCTTGAATTTTATCCCGATTTAGGGACCGAAGGTCTTTTGAACCGGAGGCAAACATTGCGATTCTTATTTGCTCGACAATCATCTTCATCACATTAATGGTCGTTTCAAGATTTTGGTTTGCTGCCTTCAAGAAGACTCCCGCCATACCGCCTAATGTCGCGCCTAAAGCCAGGCATTTTGTAATATCTACGCCGGTGCGCAACCCCCCAGATGCAAAAATCGGCCAATCTTCACTAGCCCAACGTGCATTTTCAATTGAAATTGCTGTTGGTATTCCCCAGTCCCTAAAAGCAGCAGCTGTTTGACCTTGGTAAGGGTCCTTCATACGGTGCATCTCAACCTGTGACCAGGATGTTCCACCTGCACCCGCCACATCAATCGCGTCAACCCCTGCTTCAAAGAGACGTTTTGCTGTCTCCTTGGATATGCCCCAACCGACTTCTTTAACGATCAGTGGAACAGTCAGGCTTTTTTTAATCTCAGCGATCTTCATTGCCAGCTTACTGAAATTGGTATTCCCTTCCAATTGGAGAGCTTCTTGTAAAGGATTGAGGTGAAGCACCAGGGCATCCGCTTCAATCATATCCACGGCTTTCTGGCACTGGTCGACCCCATAATCATAGTTTAGCTGAACTGCACCGATATTTGCAAAAGCGAGAATACCAGGGGCATACTTGCGAATGTTGAATGTATCTGTGACTTCCGGGTTTTCGATTGCTGCTCGCTGGGATCCCACACCCATGCAGCAGCCGATTTCCTGCGCTGCTGTGGCGAGATTGCGATTGATTTGGTCAGCCTGATCTGTGCCGCCCGTCATGGAGGATATCAGCAAGGGCACAGGTAGAACTTTTCCAAAAAGGTTCTGGTTCATGTCGACATCTGATAGAGAAATCTCAGGCAGTGCCTGATGAACGAGCTGATATTTTTCAAGCCCCGTAGACAATGAAGATTTCACATCCTCTTCCAAATTAATCCGGATGTGGTCGTCTTTGCGATTGGAAATATTCGTATCTTTTCTCATCAGTCTGTGTTTATTATATATGAATTACGGTATAATCCTTGACAGTTTTTCAAGGCGCGTTAGAATGTGAGTAACACTTTTTCAGATAGGAGGCTTTATGTCAGACACATTAAATGAGGTCAAAGAAGTCATAGTAGATGTTTTAAAGGTCAATGATGATAATATTACCGCGGAAACCCGTTTCATTGAAGATTTAAAAGCTGATTCAATGGACCAGTTCTTTTTGATTGACGGTTTTTGCGAGAAATTTGACATCACCATCACTGATGAGGAAGCACGGCAGATCCAGACTGTTGGCGATGCAGTGACCTTTATAGAAGGTAAGTTGTAATACTCAATTCGAATTTGAATTAAAAGAGGTTAGCAACTCGTCAAAAAGAGAGGAGCGCTAACCTCTTTTTGCATTTAATAGCCGAATTTATTCTTGTTTAACATTAAACAAATCCCAGATAATTACCCCTCGCGAGTTACTTTTATTCCAGAAACATCATCTTATGAATATTGAGTATGAGCGTTTGAAGTTTATAATGGAAATAAAATTACCCCGTCACGTTTTAGGTGGGATTACGTTGTAATAAGTGAGATAGCAGCTATGGAAAAAAACAAAGATCAAACAGGTCAGCTTGATAAGGAAAAACTTATCAAGCTGTATGAAGAAAACAATGAAGCGCTTTATAGATATGCATACCGTTACTTAAGTAACCAGGATCTGGCTGAGGAATGTGTTTCTGAGGTTTTTACAAGATATTTACAAGTTCTACAGTCTGGAAAATCTCCAAATGGACACACGAAGGCTTATCTTTATCGAATAGCACATAATTGGATCGTTGACTATTACCGAAAAAGAAAGCCCGATGAAAATGTCGGCGAGGACCTTGTACCAGATCAAAAAACAAACCCGGAACTGCTTTTCTCAAATAAACAAATGCAAGAACGGTTACGGAAAGCCTTGCTAAAGCTGCCTGAAGAACAAAGAATGGTGATCGAGTTGCGAATTATGGAAGAATGGTCACATGAAGAAGTGGCTGAACATCTTGGCAAAACAGTTGAAGCAAGCAGAGCAATGCAGTATCGAGCAGTCAAACAATTGCGAAAAACATTAGATGGTATCGGGAAGTGGAAACGATGAAAGATTACGAGTATCAAAACAATCATATCGATCCGGAGCTTGAAGCAATGCTTGCAGAGCTGCGGCAAGTTCCACAACGTGACCCGGAAAAAGCTGAAAAATCAAAAGCCAGATTTTTAGCAGAAATTGAAAAAATCAATAAAGAAGAGCGAATTAGCGCTCAAGAAAATCAAACGAATTTTGTAAGACAAATAAAGGAGTATTTTAAAATGGCAACACCAAAAATGAAAAAAGTATATCAAACAGCAGCAATTGCGATTGTCGTTGTCGCACTATTGTTCGGTGGCGCAGGGATTACAGCTGCAGCTTCCTCGAATTCTCTGCCGGGGGATCGCTTATATGCCGTAAAGTCTGGCATTGAAAAAGCCAGAGTTCAGCTGGCAGGTGAAACTGAAGATAAGGTTCAGCTCAATCTCCAATACGCACAAATGCGATTAGTAGAGATTCAATCATTGATCGGTCAGGGAAGATTCAACGATATTGGTGAAGCTGTGAAAGCCTATGAACAATATATTCAAAGAGCACTTTCAGAATTGGGAAAACTGAGCCAATCAGATCCTGAACGGGCACAAGTATTATTCAGCCAAATTGCCAGTTCATTGAAATCCTTTGCAATGGCTTTTGAGAACGTTTCCGGAAGTTCACAGAGCAACGAGCTTCCGTCCTTTGATGATGTTATCCGATTTTCTGAATCGGCCGGTGCTTACAGCGGAGAAATTGAATTCAAGGGCTATGTTGAAAATGTAAGCGGCAATCTTTGGACAATCTCAGGGTATCAAATAATTGTGACATCAGCAACGGAAATTGAAGGGCAAATCAGTGTCGATGATTTCGTAAAAGTTGAAGCCTGGGTTGATGACCAGGGCACGATATTTGCTAAAGAGATTGGACATGAAACAGACGATGAAATGTCCTACAAAGGCGAATATGAAGTCAAAGGCATCGTCAGTGAAGTTGGGGATGGCTACTTAATGATCAACGGTATGCGCTTTGAACTCACACCAAACTCAGAGATTGAAGATGACATCGAAGTTGGTGATTTTGTAAAAGTCGAAGGGGGCATGCTTGGGAACGGTGTCTTCTATATCGTAGAAATTGAGATCGAGGATGATTACGACGACATGTACGACGACGATGACGACGACATGGACGATGATGACGACGTCATAGACGACGATGATGATGACGACGTCATAGACGACGATGATGATGACATGTACGACGATGACGATGATGCCGACGACATGTATGACGATGATGATGACGACATGGACGATGATGATGACGACATGTATGACGATGATGATGACGACATGGACGATGATGCCGACGACATGTATGACGATGACGATGATGACATGTACGACGATGACGATGATACCGACGACATGTATGACGATGACAACGATTAATCAAAAAGTCTTCAGCATGTATAAGAATTAAATTCTGAAGTTTAGCAAATCCAAAAAAAGCCCATCTACAAGGTGGGTTTTTTTATTTAATCACTACTTGTTATATGAAATTAATTGCCTGTTTATAATTTTTTGATTAATTCAGGGATTTCTTCTGGATAATGGGCAACTTGTATGCCTGCATTTTTCAAGGCTGTGATTTTGGATTCCGCCGTGCCAACGCCGCCTTCGATGATTGCCCCAGCGTGCCCCATGCGTTTATTCGGTGGTGCTGCCTGACCGGCAATGAAACCAATCACCGGTTTTGTCATGTGGTTCGCAACATAAGCTGCTGCCTTTTCCTCCTCAGAACCCCCGATTTCACCAATCATCACGACCACATCCGTTTGGGAATCACCCTCAAAGTGTGAAAGGATGTCAATAAAATCTGTGCCTACAATAGGGTCGCCCCCGATTCCCACACAGGTGCTCGTACCAATATCCGCTTGTTTGAGGGCGTAAACGACTTCGTAAGTCAGTGTGCCAGAACGTGATACGACTCCCACATTTCCAGGTTTGGTGATGCTCCCTGGAATAATGCCAACTTTTGTGAAAGGTGGTGAGATAATGCCAGGTGAGTTCGGCCCAATTAATCGGACGTCTTTGTGGCTGATGGCACGTTTGATTTGAAGCATTTCTTTGACAGGGAGTCCTTCGGTAATGCATACGATCAATTTGATGTCTGCATCTGCGGCTTCAAGGATGGCATCCCCTGCAAAACGGGCAGGCACAAAGATGATGCTGGCATCAGCACCTGTGAACTCTGCTGCGGTTTGAACGGAATCGAACACGGGAATTTTGCCGTTTAAGACCCATTCACCGCCTTTTCCAGGTGTCACACCTGCTACGATGTTGGTACCGTATTTGAGCATTTGAACGGCGTGAAAGCCGCCCTCGTGACCTGTAATCCCCTGAACCAGCAGCCTTGTTTCCGTGTTAACTAAAATACTCATGGTGCATACTCCAGGGATTTTTGAACAGCTTTTTCCGCTGCTTCCTGTAATGTGTCTGCTGTTTCAAGGTTTGCGCTTGCCAATATCTCCCGACCTTCTTTTTCGTTGGTGCCGACCAGGCGAATGATGAAAGGTATATCTGTTTTTATCTGATCAAGGATTTTCTTTATGCCAATTGCCACCTCGTCACAGCGAGTGATCCCACCAAAAATGTTGATCAGGACGGTTTTAACTTGTGGGTCCTGAAGAATAATTCTCAGCGCAGCTGCGACCTTTTCAGCGCTTGCACCGCCCCCAATATCAAGGAAATTTGCTGGCTGACCGCCGTTGTGTTGAATAATATCCATGGTAGCCATTGCCAGGCCTGCGCCGTTGACAAGGCAGCCGATATCGCCAGGAAGCTTGATGTATTCCAGGGAGAATTTGTGCGCTTCGATTTCTTCCGGTGCTTCTGCAGATAAATCCCGCTTTTCAACCAGGTCAGGGTGGCGGAACAGGGCATTATCATCGATGATCATTTTTCCATCAAGTGCGATCAAACGTCCATCTGCAGTAATCACGAGCGGGTTGATCTCCGCAAGGGTAGCATCCAATTCCTGGTAGGATTGATACAGACCTTTAATAATGCTGATGAATGAACGCCAAAGCGGCCTTGGTAATTCTATTTCTGCAGCCAAATTGCGTGCCTGGTAATCTTTTAAGCCTAATAAGGGGTCAACACAAACCCTGGCAATTTTTTCTGGACACATTTTTGCTATTTCTTCAATATCGACGCCGCCTTCTCCGCTGGCGATCAATAAGGTCGATGCAGAATCTCGATCGATTGTCATTCCGATGTAAATTTCTTGCTGGATGTTGACGGCTTCTTCAACCAGCAGACGCCTGACAGGGATCTCTTTTATTTTGCTGCCAAGGATTTTTGAGGCTTCATCACTGGCTTCTCCAGGAGATTTTACCAAACGGATTCCGCCAGATTTTCCCCTGCCGCCTACAAGCACCTGGGCTTTTAATACAACTGGTCGATTTAATTCTTCTGCTATTAATTTTGCATCTTCTGGTGAGGAAGCTAATCGCCCCCGTGGTACAGGAATCTGGTGGTTGGCAAAAATTTCTTTGGATTGGTATTCGTGAAGTCTCATAGGTTTTTTGTGTTGTTAATAGATTGTTAAAGCATTATACCATGTGGTCGTTGTGCCGATATGTTCATGATTGTTTTATTAAAGAAAAAGGATGCCATTTTTCAACTTTGGCATCCTTTCGTCGTTATTGTTGTTTAGAAATTTAGCCCTTAAGGAAGTCCTGTAAAGATTCTTTGCTGATGCGATAAGCACTGCCAATTTTGCGTGCTTTCAAATCGCCAGCTTCAATGGCTGCTACCACATCCTCGGCAGCAACTTTTAGAAATTGTGCAGCTTCAGCAGGGGTCATAACATCGGGCATCGCACCTGCAGCAGCACCAGTTGGCGTACCAGCACTATCCTGCTGGTCTCGATTTCGCAGTGCAGAACTGAGTGCATCCCCAATCCCCATTCCAGCGCCAATGCCTGCTGTTAAGCCGGCACCGCCAGAAGGATTTTGAGCAGCATCTCGCATGGCATCTGCAGCCTGGAGCTGTGTGTAGGTTTGCATGTCCAGCATACCCATTGCCCGCAGTTCCTCAGCAGATTTATCAGAGGGCTTCAAGTTTCCGATATAGAAGGATTTAAGCTGTAAACCGATTGCCAGGAAATCATCCTGTGTCTTGGCTCGAACACCGGCAGACAATTCATCCGTCAGGCCAATCAATTCGAGGACATTGCTCTTGGCTGTTGTTTCGCCCAGGAGGTCCTGTAATTTTGAGAGCAGCATGGTGCGCAAACGATTTTCAATATCGCTTGTGCGATAGTAACCCTGGGCACCTACGATCTGATTGACAAATTGCTGTGGGTCGCTCACCTGGAAGCTGTAAGTTCCAAAACCTTGCAATAAGGCAACACCCAGACCAACGCCAGGATTTCTGACAATGATGGGTTGGGGAGTGCCCCATTTGCGATCGGCAAATTCTTTCATCGAGACATAGAAAACTTCAGCGGTAAAAGGTGTGCGATCGCCAAAGGCTTTGCCAATAAAGTCGGTTATCAAAGGAATGTTTGCGGTCGTGATCGTGTGTCGACCTGGACCAAGGACATCTAAAGCCCGACCATCTCGCATAAAGACAACATTTTGTGATTCACGGACGATGACTTGTGACCCAATCCGCAAGTCGGCAACGCCGGTTTCCGGAAAACGATGTACAATCTCGTCCTTCATCTCTTTTGGATATTCAACGACATCAAAAATTCTGGCCATATTAATTCACTCCAATTCTTATTCTAATTTTCAAACATATCTAGTAATTATACTTATGCTTCGGTCGTAATACCTTGCATAACTTCCGAACGCTTGTTGAATGCATCAACACATTGCTGGCTAACTGTCCTCAGATGTCTGAGGGCAGCATCCAGGCCTTCAGTACCAATGGAAGTCTCAACGTTGTCGACAGCTGAAGCCACCTCGTCTGAAAGGGCTAAGAGGGCATAATCATATTGATAGACCTGGTCAAGTTCATCTTGTTTGATCTTGATGGCATCAAAAATACCGGCATAACCGTAGGATGCAGTCCTGACACGATCGATGAATTGCCTGAGCTTCAACGCACTGGCTTCAAGGTCGTCAATGTATTGAAGCTCCCCCTGGCTTATGAGATCTCTTTGCAAGCTGGAAACCCGTTGATAGTGGACCTCAAATTCATCAGCAATCTTTTCTCGTAAGATCTTATCAGAAAGACGTCGATCTCCTCTTTCGATGTAGCCTTTGAATCCCGGGATCTTCGCTAAGATTTTTTTGAAAAAATCCTGATCACCGGTCACTTTTTCTAATATATCACTCATAGTTCCTCCATTTATGGTTTAATAGGACTAATTTAGGGTTTTTTCCCTGATTTACTTTCATTATAATTATATAAAATACAAAATAGATAAGCAATAGAAAATCTAAGGGATTTTCGCTCTTTTATCCTATATCTATTATAAAGTATCTTTGAGATAGTATATAATTGGATTAAATTATCAGAAGGAGGACCTATGGCAAAATTCCCTGACGAGCGGGGGCAAGGATGGATCGAGTGGATTTTGATCTTTATTTTGGCAATTATGGTCTTAATCACATCTTATTTATTGTTGAAACCTGCATTGTCAGTCATGATTCAAAATTTTTTTCAGTCACTTCAATAAATAAATATTCAGGTGATAACCAGTGCTAAAAAACCAAATTGCAACTAGGCTTTATCAGGGTTTTTGGACTGCTCTTGATTGGGTATATCCACCTTCGTGTGCTGTTTGTGGGCAGCCTGGATACGTTTTGTGTTTGAACTGCAGCAAAGAAATCTTATTTATATCAGGGAATGTCTGCTCTATTTGCGGTGTACCAATCCATGGAAATCGGGATGTTTGCCAGGAATGCTGCGAGCATCGACCAGCTTATGATGGCATGCGTAATGTCGCCTTCTACGGTGGGGTTGTCAGAGAGTGCATTCACGCTCTGAAATATCAAAATAATCAGAGCCTTGGGAGGTATTTTTCAGAGTTAATGCTTCCTGTTGTGATGAATGCGACATGGCATGTTGACATTGTGATGCCGGTGCCGTTGAGTCGTGAAAGATACAAAGAGCGCGGATACAATCAGGCGGCAGCGATTGCTCGTCCCCTGGCTTTAGGATTAAAAAAGCCATTCAATCCCTTCGGTTTGGTACAAATTCGCGACACAATGTCGCAGGTTGGCCTTTCAGGTGAACAGCGTCGGCTCAATGTTGTTGGTGCTTTTAGAGCGGTTCCAGAATTAGTAAGTGGTAAAAATATTTTGCTGATTGACGATGTAATGACTACAGGGTCAACTATGGAATCCTGTGTAAAGGCATTAAAGGATGCAGGTTCTGGTAAGGTTTACTGCATCACGATCGCCAGGTTTTTAAGAATTAATCATTGATGATAAGGACATTTGTTTCAAGTATAATTTGATTATCAAATATTAAATGGAGGCAAAAAATGACTGTCAAAATCGATATCTTTACCAAAAACCTCGAGTTAAGTGATCGTCTGAATGATTACGTTGTAACAAAAGTAGAAAAACTTGAAAAATTTCTGGACGAAGTAGATGAGTGTCGGGTAGATCTTTCGTATATTAAGACAGCAAGAAATGCCAACGATCGGCATGTTGCACAGATAACCTTGCGGGGAAGGGGTTTTATTCTGCGATCTGAGGAACGCTCTGACAGTATGTTCTCTGCTGTTGATGCAGCCCTGGATAAAATGCGGCGTCAAATAAGGCGTTATAAAGGTAAGCGTGCGCGAGGTCGGGGAGATGGACAAACAATTGCAGAAGCCATCGATTTGGGCTATCCAGAAGAAATCGAGACAGAAGCTGAAGAAAGCCCTGTCATTGCTCGTCGAAAACGCTTCATTCTGGTGCCAATGGATGAGTTGGAAGCTGTCGAACAAATGAAATTGCTCGGTCATGAAGACTTTTTCGTTTTTTATAATGCCAATACCAGCGAATTTAATGTCCTATACAAACGTCGGGATGGCTCTTATGGGATTATCATTCCTGAAATTGGGTAAGTTTTACAAGTTTGGAAACGGCTTGTGCAGCATACCCTGTACAAGCCGTTTTCTTTTTGTTTGAAGTCTGGTTTAATGATTAAAGAAAAATATTTATAAAACGTAGGAGGTTTATTATGGTTGATGATTGTTATGATCCCTTGGCGCAAGCAGCGGATTTATTTTGTGAAGAAGATATGGATTTAGATACGATTGAATCCTCAGTTGGGAAGATACTTAAGGCAATTGGCGAAGACCCGGACCGTGAGGGTTTGGTCAGAACACCACACAGAGTGGCAAAGAGTTACGCCGAATTGCTGGCAGGCTACCGGATGGACCCCAAGGCCTTGATCAATAATGCAGTCTTTGATGTCGCTTATGATGAAATGGTGATTGTAAGAGATATCGAATTTAGCAGTATGTGCGAACACCACATGCTGCCTTTCATAGGCAGGGCGCACGTAGCGTATATCCCATCTGATAAGGTCATCGGTCTTTCAAAGATCCCCAGAATAGTAGATTTGTTTTCAAAGCGTTTGCAAGTGCAGGAACGCATGACCACGCAAATTGCTGAATTTATAAATGTGGTGCTGCAGCCGCAAGGGGTGGCAGTTGTCGTAGAAGGTTTGCACATGTGCATGATGCTGCGTGGAGTCAAAAAGCAAGACGCGCGGATGACGACTTCAGCAATGCTGGGAGTATTTCGTGATGATAACAGTACCAGGATAGAGTTCCTGGACAATATATCACGAGGTGCAAATAGCTTACATATTTAAATCTATTTTGACCGTTTTATTTCCACACCAACGGAATCAGCTTGTGGAACAGCGTTTGGTTTTTCAATTTTTAGCCAGACGCTGTTTATTTTCTCATTCTTGAGAATTCTGTCAGCCAGAGCAGTGATTAGCGCTTCAATGGTTCCAAAGTTGCTGTCATCAATAAATTGGATGATGTCGTCGGACAGCGCAGAGTAATCAATGGTCTTATTGACATCATCGCCTTTTGCAGCCTCTTTGATATCTGTTTTTATTTCGACGCTGACACGAATCTCTTGCTTTTTACGTTGTTCATGGGGATGAATTCCAAGGATACCAAATACTTTGAGGTTTTGAATAATTATTTTGTCCATTTTAACCTTCTTTCCAATATAATTGAATTAGTAGACAAAAATTGAATTAGAGGTTGTATGAAAATCACAGTATTTACGATCAACCCTATATTTCCGGATAAGGTTACCGGCGGTGCTTCTAAACATCTTTATTATATTACAAGATTTTTAGGCAATCAGGGACACCAAGTTGAGGTCTTATGTCCGGAATCAGATGAATTAGGATCTTCATTTGTATTGCACGACAATGTGGAAGTCTTTCCAGAACTGCCGTTTAATTTGCCATTTCCCCAGCCCTATGCTGTCAGTCCGCCAGACTTATCAATTATCGTGAGCCGAATCAGCAAGCGTTTGAATAATGCAGATCGATTGTATATTCATGATGGGGAGTGGCTGATCCCTGATGTTTACGAGAGTATTCCAACAATTACTTCATTTCGTGACAATATTTACCCGGAATCGGTTTTAGGAACCTTTGTTGGCAAACCTGATGCAATTATCAGCGTGTCAGATTATTCCAGCGATGTTATAAAAAATACAGCAGGTTTATTCTTCCCTGGTTTATCAAAACGCATGCATACCGTTACAAATGGGATTGATTTTGATTTTTTCAAACATGTTGATTCTTCAAACCTGGCAAAGCGATTAGGCTTGGATCCTGAAAAAGATATCATCCTCTTACACCCACATCGACCAGAACAAGGAAAAGGGTTGGCTGAGACCATTCGTGTGGCGAATCGGCTGGTCCATAAGCATGGTTTGAGCCAGATAAAAGTGTTGATTCCTGAATGGATTGGTTCAATGGTTAGCTCAGGCGATTCAATCTTTTATAACGAAATGATGCATTTGATACAGGATTTTGAACTGATTGATAACTTCAAGTTTGTTCCCTGGCTGCCCGTTGAACGAATGCCTGAGCTCTACAGTCTGGGCGATGTAACACTGTGTTTGGGGAATATTGTAGAGGCATTTGGGAATGTTGCCTACGAATCCCTCGCTTGTGGTACACCCAGTATCGTCAGCCGTGTTGGCGTTCACCGAACACTTTTTCCTGATGAATTGATTGAGAAGGTACATTTTGGGGATGTTGATGGGGTCGTAGAACGTATTTTTGCGATCCTTGATGGTAAGGATTGGCATCCTGACAGGGTATTGGAAGCATTAAGAACCAAAATGGACATCCAAAAACAAGTTCAATCTTACAGCGAAATAATTACCAATTGCGAAAAACTGAAACCATTAACATTCGCACCAGCTGATTCATCGGGAGAAACGACTTATAAATTACCGCCGTGGGTGTATTTTAAAGAGGATTATATTTACCATGATTTCCATGGAAAATTCGAAAATGCTTCAGAATTGGCGAATTTGGTAAGGGGATCAGATAAATTCAGTGAAGAGGCGGCCTTGCATGAAGGGATATCTCAGGAGATGTGGCAAGAATGGATAAGGAAAAGCTGGATTATTCCAGAAGGTCTTAAAGAGGAGTCGTTATATGTTTGATTTTGCAGGCAAGATTATTGTAGTTACTGGCGCTGCAGGCAATTTGGGCCAGGCAGTGGTGAAAGGCTTTTTAAAAAATAATGGAACTGTTTGTGGTTTGGATCATCGATCTGGTCGTTTGGTTAAATTTAAGAGTTCAAAAGAAAGTGGTGGATCATTTTATGCTTTTGATGAAATTGATCTGACGGATAAAACAAAAATGCTTTCTCTTGCAGAACGGATAAGGTCTGAAGTAGGTGTCGTGAATATCCTTGTGAACACCGTTGGCGGGTTCAGTATGGGCGAGACAGTATACGGCATAACAGAAGAAACATGGCAGCGCATGATGAGTTTGAATGTCACGTCTTTTCTGAATGCTGCAGCGGCATTTGTCCCGATGATGATAGAAACCGGCGGGGGAAAGGTGATATCGATTGGCGCTAAAGCCGCCTTGCTCGGGATGGCAAACGCAGGGGCTTATTCAGCAGCAAAAGCCGCATTGCTTCGCTTAACTGAAAGTATGGCGGTCGAATTGAAGCAGAAAAATATTCAAGTCAATACTGTTGTTCCGGGAATTATTGATACACCACAAAATCGTAAGGATATGCCCAATGCTGATTTTGATAAGTGGGTGAGGCCTGAACAGGTGACTGATGCCATTATGTTTTTAGCCTCATCCTCTGCAGATGGAATCAGCGGGGCGACACTCCCTGTGTACGGAAGGTTGTAGGTTTTAAAGGTATTGACCGCCGTCAACACGCAAAAAAGCGCCTGTAGTGAAATCGCTTTTTATCAGGTGGATGGCGTTTGCAGCAGCAATATCGGGGCTGCCTGTCCTTTTTAAGGGAACATGTTTATTGGCATAGGCTTCTAAATCGACATCTTCTTTACCTGCTAAAGGCAGCATAATTCCAAGCCCAAGTGCGTTGACTGTGATGAGCGGTGCAAGTTCAATGGCGTACATTCGGGTCATTTCAACCAGGGCGAGTTTTGTCAGTCGATAAGCAAAATGATCTGGTTTGTGTTGAATTATTTGGGCATCTGCGATGTTCAAAACCCGTCCTTGTCGATCAGATGGTAATTGTTTGGCGAATGCCTGGATCAAGAAAAAGGGGGTCTTTAAGTTAACACGAAATTGTTTTTCCCAATTTTCTCGGTTGGTTTCTAAACCGCTTCCACTGAGGTAGAGGGCAGCGTTGTTTATAAGGATATCCACACAATCAAAATGATTGTGAATTTGCGGAAAAATGTTGTTAACCGCATCTGAATGATTGAAGTTTGCACCAATTGTGATTGCTTCAACACCTGCTTCTCGCGCAAGTTCTGCTGTTTCTTCAGCTGGGTCCTGGGAGCTGTTGTAGTGAATTACAAGATTTGCGCCCTCATTTGCTAAGGCGAGGGCAAATGCTCGGCCTAATCGGACCCCACCACCTGTAACAAGTGCCGTCTTATGCTTCAAATCCATTTTCCACCTCTTTCAAGATTTGGATCTTCTGGTTGTCTGTCAACTGATCAATGATATCTTCAATCGAAATGCCGCTTGCTGGATGCCTGAAATCAGGTGCAAGCTCTTTTAGCGGGATAGCGATGTAATTATATTTTATCAGATTAGGATCGGGTATTTGTTTACCTTGATTAAAAAATGCGTCATTGTCATAGGTGAGGATATCCAAATCTATTGGTACTTGGACTTTATTACCGGGTTCCCTGCCTAAATCAACTTCGATGCTTTTTAGTCGTGAGCGCAATTCATTGTAGGAAAGACTGGTGTCAATCTCAATAACCTTGTTGTAAAAGAAAGTTGGATCTGATTCCTTTTGGACGTCTTTCGATTTGTAAGTATGGGAAATCCCTCGGAGTTTCGAAAAATCTTTCAGTTTTTTAATTGCTTCAGTCAGATTTCTTTCATGATTGTGATTTGAACCAACGCTGATAAACACTGGGATATGCTTGTGAACCTGATAACGCTTCTTGTATATCAATGCAATCCCAAGCATCAGTAAGGTAAATCCCAAAAGCTGCCAAATATCAAATCTTCCAATCAGGCTTTTCTCTGCGACAAAGGCACGTGTGAGGAGGGTGATAAGTCCAACAACTCCCAGGCTGAGATTTAACAATGTCCCACTCCTAAGAAAGCCAGTGGTTTTAAAAACCTTCGTGTGAATAATCATCCACAGTAAATAAATGGCTACCAAGATGAGTGCATACAGGTTCACTGGATGCCTGGTCTCGTTCCACAATTGGATACCCCAGGGGAATTCGGTAGGCAAACCATAGCCATTGCCGATAGCGAAATTTGAAAGGTGTTTGCCTGCAAACAGAAATATGAACAAAGGTGTTAGGGTATCCAGGCTTGGCCACAAAGGAAGATGCTTTTTTTGTGCAAAGATAAAGGCAGTCAGTGAACCTACAAATATGCCAAAGCTGGGATTTAACATCGATGGCGTTAATGAGAACATTGCCAGGAGATTTCCCGCTAAAGCAGATGGATTTTGAAGGATAAAGCCTACTCGAGCGGTAATGAGACCGGCGATCAGTCCTAAAAGGATGCTGTTCTCAATCAGATTTCCGTTGGTGCCGAGATTTTTCGAAAAGTAAGTTGTCGTCCATAATCCAATGAATAAGCTTGCTATCAGAATAAAGCCTGCTGCTTGAATTGAGAGTGGACCGATATTGATCATAGGGAACATTTGCTTACCTCAATCCCTTTCACCGTAAATGTCAGTCAGCTTTGCTCGCAAATAAGCTTCGCTCATACCCGAACCGATTATGACATCAATCACTTCTCCTTCAGGTCCAACTAAGACCGACAAAGGGACGGCGTGCAGCTGGTAGTCCCGGGATAAACTGCCGTCCTGGTCTAGCAGCATTGTATAGGTATAACCCTGGGATTCGAAATAACTGATAGCATTCGTAAGGCTGTCCTGGAAACTTGTGTTGATTGCAAGTAACTCAAATCCTTCAGGGGCGAATTCTTCATAAATGGATTGCAGCCCCGGCATGGTTCTTTTACAGATGGAACACCAGGATGCCCATAAAAACACCAGTACGGGCCGCCCTTCGTAATCAGATAGAGAAATACTTTGACCATCTGGTGTTTGAAGTGTGAAATCCGGAGCCTGGAATCCTTTGTGAACAGCAGCGGTGTCTGTTTTAGCTTGAACGATAGGGAAAAGGGTGGGAGTCACAATGATCCAGCTCAGGCTCAATAAAACTACAGAGACGACAATAATTGTAAATATTTTTTTACTCATAAATCAATACTTCTCGATTTTCTTTGGATAACTTTTTAAAACATATTTTTGTTTCTTAATACTTTCATTAATGATAATACCCAAAAAGCAGTCATGGGAAAATTGTCAAAGCTTTGTAAGTTATTAACATGTCAAAGCGTCTACGGGTTGAAGTCGTCGAAATTTTGTGATTATTCTAAAAGGTTTTGATTATTAAAAATTCTACCAATTTATTCAATAGCGATACGCTTCAATTCGTCGATTGAGAAGGCGGCGTGGTAAAATGAACTGGATACTTAAGCTGAAAGGATTACTCCATGAAAAATCGTTCAATAGAAGAAAAGTCAATTAATACAATAAAATTTTTATCCGTTGATGGGGTACAAAATGCTAATTCCGGGCATCCGGGTTTACCCCTTGGGTGTTCCGGCATTGCCTATGCATTGTGGATGAAAATTCTTAAATACAACCCAAAAAATCCAAAATGGTTTAACAGGGATCGGTTTGTCCTTTCAGGTGGGCATGGGTCAATGTTGTTATACACCATGCTGCACCTTACAGGCTACGAGGTCTTAATGGATGATTTGAAATCATTTCGCCAATGGGGAAGCATCACCCCCGGGCATCCTGAATACGGCATGACCCCTGGTGTTGAGGTCACAACGGGTCCTTTAGGGCAGGGGTTTGCCAACGGGGTCGGTATGGCAATAGCTGAGGCGCATTTGGCAGCAGAGTTTAACCGACCTGGATATACCCCGGTGGATCACTATGTTTATTCGATTGTCACCGATGGCGACTTGATGGAGGGTGTTGCATCTGAAGCAGCCTCCTTAGCTGGGCATCTCAAACTTGGAAAGCTGATTTATTTTTATGATGACAATCGTATTTCAATCGATGGTCCCACAAACCTCGCCTTCACTGAGGATCGAGCCATGCGATTTGAGGCTTATGGTTGGCATGTAAGCCATGTGGATGATCCTTTTGATGTTGATGCGATAGTGGCAGCCGTTGAAGTTGCAAAAGCAGATGAACGACCGTCTTTGATTATCGTCAGGACAACGATTGGCCACGGTTTGCCTTCTGTTGAAGGTACTGAGGAAGCGCATGGCTCTCCTCCTGGTTGGGACGAAATCGCAACGGCAAAGCAAAACGTTGGGTGGCCAGTTGATAAAAAATTTTATGTGCCGGATGATGTGCGTGCACACTTTTCAACAAGAATTGAAGCAGGGCGAGAAAGTGAAGAGACCTGGGAGCATCAATTTATTGAATATGAAGAGGCATTTCCAGAGCTGGCAAAAGAATTAAAACGACGAATTAATGGCACGCTTCCTGAGAATTGGGAAGAATCACTCCCTATTTTCCCTGGAAACGAGAAGGGCATGGCAACAAGAGCCGCCTCAGGGAAAGTATTGAATGCTTTAGCAAAAGCTTTACCAGAATTGATGGGGGGTTCAGCTGATCTTGCGCCATCGAATAAAACCTGGATTAACGGTGAATTAGCTTTCCAGCCCGACACACCCCAGGGACGAAATATGCATTTTGGCGTACGAGAGCATGCCATGGGTGCAATTGTCAATGGTATGTCTGTTCACGGGGGTTTGATTCCTTATGGCGGCACTTTCCTCGTGTTTTCAGATTATATGCGCGGCGCTGTAAGGCTTTCTGCGCTTTCAGAATATCCAACGATTTGGGTCTTTACCCATGACTCGATCGGCGTCGGTGAAGATGGACCAACTCATCAACCCGTTGAGCATGCCGGTAGTCTTCGAATTATCCCTAATTTGGTTACAATCAGGCCTGCTGATGCAAACGAAACAGCCCAGGCGTGGCGTTTTGCAATTAAGCATCACGGCCCGGTAGCTTTGTTGCTCTCACGTCAAAATTTACCCACCATTGACCGTAATACCTTTTCTGAAGCGGAAGGCTTACTTAAAGGGGCTTATATCTTAGCAGATATGGGTCAGGATGACCCTGAGTTGATTTTAATGGCATCCGGCTCAGAAGTTGATTTGATCCTTCGCGCCGCCAGCAACCTGGCAGCAGAAGGTGTCAATGTCCGTGTTGTGTCCTTCCCAAGTTGGGAGATTTTTTCACAACAGGATCAGGCATACAAAGATCAAGTAATACCACCAAATGTCAAGGCACGCATCGCAGTAGAAGCGGGCAGCTCTATGGGCTGGCATCGTTGGGTTGGCGATATGGGCAGAGTCATTGGCATCGATAAATTTGGTGCTTCAGCACCAGGTGACATTGTTATGGAAAAATATGGGTTTACAGTTGCAAATGTGATTGAAACAGCGTTTGATTTATTAAAATCAGTACATCTTGATGAATTGAACCGAAATAACGGCAAAAAATAAAGAAAGGTATTTGAAAATGAGAGTAGCAGTTGCTGCAGACCATGGTGGATTTCCTTTGAAAGATGTGGTTATCAATACCCTCAAGCAGTTGGGGCATACCCCAATTGACCTGGGTACATTTTCATCAGCAAGTGTGGACTACCCAGATTTTGCCGAACTTGCTGGAAAAGCCATTGTTAATGGAGAGGCGGATCGAGCGGTCGCAATTTGCGGCTCAGGTGTTGGCGTTTGTATCGCAGGCAATAAGATAAATGGTGTTTATGCTTGCCTGTGTCATGACACCTATTCTGCTGCCCAGGGAGTGGAGCACGACCATATGAACATGTTGTGTTTGGGTGCAAGGGTGATCGGTGATGAATTGGCAAAAAAGATTGTGGAAGCCTTCATAACGGCTGAGCCTTCAGATGAACCAAGACATTTGAGAAGAGTTGGGAAAACTCGAACGATTGAAGCGAAAGAAATGAAAGGACGACAATGAGCAGCGTAATTAAATTAGGTCTATTAGGACAATCTATTTGGTATGACAATCTCCAAAGGTCATTAATTCAAGATGGCACCCTCAAAAACAGGATAGAAAAGCGTGAAATTTTGGGTGTAACATCAAACCCAAGTATCTTTGAAAAAGCCATCTCATCATCTAAAGACTATCATGATGATTTGCAAACGATGTCCTGGGCTGGATTGTCAGCTGAGGAAATGTTCTACCGATTAGCCATTAAAGATATTCAGGACCTGGCAGATTTATTCATGCCATACTTTGAATCAACAGGCGGCAAAGATGGTTTTGTGAGTTTAGAGGTCAATCCGAAGCTTGCTTATGACACACAACGGACAATTGATGAGGCGCTTTGGTTATGGGAAACTGTGGACCGACCGAACCTGCTGGTAAAAATTCCAGCAACGAAGGAAGGTTTACCAGCAATCACTGAGGTGATCGCCGCAGGTGTGAACGTCAATGTGACATTGATTTTTTCTCGAAAGAGATATATTGAGGTCATGGACGCCTACATGCAAGGTCTTGAAAAGCGATTAGAGGCTGACGAAGACATTTCTAATATTGCGTCTGTCGGATCGTTTTTTGTTTCACGCCTTGAAAATAAAGCGGACGGTCGATTACAAAAAATCATTGACCAGGGCGGAGAGAATGCAGAAAATGCAAAATCCTTGCTGGGGAAAATTGCCGTGGCAAACACAAAGCTTGCCTACCGGGATTATGAGGATTTCTTCAGTTCAGACCGCTATAAAAATTTAGCTGAAGCAGGTGCTATGAAGCAAAGGCCGCTTTGGGCTTCAACCAGCACAAAAAATCCGAATTACAGCGATATTAAATACGTAGAGTCACTGGTTGCTGAAAACTCAATTAACACCGTTCCCCCAGAGACGCTGGACGCTTTTATTGACCATGGCGATCCGAAAATCACAATCTACGATGATCTCGACCAGGCTGAAAAGGATTTCGAGATTTTGGCGGAATTGGGTATCTCGATTGATGAAATCACCAAAGAACTTGAAGATGAAGGCGTACAAAAATTTGCTGAATCCTTCAATAAGCTCCTGGCTGTCATTGAAGAACAAAAAAATAAATTTAGGAAAAATCTTGGCATCCTGGCTGAAAAGGTCCCAACAGAGGTGGAAGCTTTTAAGTCCTATGATGTGATTGGAAGAATGCATCGTACAGATCCCACAATCTGGACTGAGGATCCTGATGGACAAAAGGTTGTTCAAACGCGTTTAGGGTGGCTTGGGCTGCCAGCTGAAGGTATGGCATTGACAGCCTCACTGAATAAGCTCCTTACGGATTGCCGCTCAGAAGGGTACGAAAAAGTATTACTTTTAGGAATGGGCGGTTCCTCTTTGGCACCAGAAACAATCAGCCTTGTTTTAAGTGATAAAATCGACGGATTGTCTCTAAAGATTTTAGATTCAACGATTCCAACCCAGGTCAGAGAGGCAGAAGCCTGGGTTGATTACGAGAAAACCGTGTTCATCGTCGCAAGTAAATCCGGCACGACAACAGAGACTC
Organism: Anaerolineaceae bacterium; assembly: GCA_016841525.1. Taxonomy (GTDB): domain Bacteria; phylum Chloroflexota; class Anaerolineae; order Anaerolineales; family Anaerolineaceae; genus Brevifilum. Next base: position 313,133 of record JAENYZ010000001.1, on the reverse strand, counting down.
TCTCCCTCTACCATTATTTTTGGGAAAAATCTGAAATTGTTCTTGGTGACAAGCGACCTCTGCACTTCATTGCGGTAACAGATCCCGGCAGCAAACTTGCAAAAATGGGACAGGCTTCAGGTTTTCGAGCTGTTTTTGCTGCTAACCCAAATGTGGGCGGTCGGTATTCTGCTTTGAGCCATTTTGGACTGGTGCCAGCCGCATTGATGGGTGTGGACTTGGAACGATTTTTGTGTCAGGCACAGGAAATGGCTGAAAATTGTTCAGCATCAATCCCTGTTGAATTAAACTTGGGTGCGCTGCTTGGCATTGTCGTAGGACTTGGTGACAGCAACGGGAAGGACAAATTAACTATTTTGGCGGATGAAAGACTGGTGCCTGTGGGTGCCTGGCTCGAGCAGCTCATTGCTGAGAGCAGCGGCAAACGGGGCAGGGGGATTGTCCCAATCAATGAAGAAAGCCTTCTTGCCCCGGAAAATTATCGAATGGATCGTTTGTTTGTTTACCTGCGAGAAACAGGTGAGCATGACGACTTTTTTGCTGGATTGGAAAATAAGGGTCATACTGTCGTTTCGCTGGATGTTTCGGATCCTTATGATTTAGCTGCACAATTCTATCTATGGGAGATTGTCATTGCTGTTGCCTGTGGAATTATTGGGGTGAATGCATTCGACCAGCCTGATGTTCAGGATAACAAGAATCGTACAAAAGAAAAGATTGCCAGATATCTAGAAACTGGTGTATTAGCAGAGCCAGAAGCGATCTGGGAGAGGGGTGGAACGAAGGTCTTTGGCGTCGACTTTGAAGGGCTTTCAACTTGCGAATCGGTCGGTGAGGTAATTGAAAAATTTATCAAGCTGTCTAAAGATGGTGATTATATTGCATTGAACGCGTATCTTCCACGCAATGAGAATACAAAAGAAAAGCTTCAAATCCTGCGGAACCATATCTTGCAGGAATCTGGTAGGGCAACAACCCTGGGATTTGGACCCCGTTTCTTGCACTCAACCGGTCAGCTACATAAGGGCGGAGCAAACACCGGCGTTTTTATCCAGATCACTCAGGATGACCCATCTGATTTGCCAATTCCAGGCCTGGATTATTCCTTTGGTGTCCTGGCAAGAGCACAAGCGCTTGGTGATTTGGAAGCCTTGCTGGCTCGTGATCGGCGTGCTATTCGCATCCATTTAGGTCCAGAGGATATGATTGAGGTTTAACCATCAATATCAGATTAAAATTGAATTCCCGGGTAAATCCCGGGAATTTTTTTGTTTGTGCATTCTTATTGGTATAATTTTGGAGTGATATTATTTTTGAAAGCGTTAAGCTACCCACAAGGTAATGCGGAGATGGATAATCAATGAGAGTGCTCGGCGTCGATCCTGGAGACAAGCGCATCGGTCTGGCAATCAGCGACCCAACGGGGACGATTTCAAGGCCCTTGTGTGTCATTAAGCATCAAGCGCGGGAAAAGGACGCACAGAAAATTATTGAAGCGGCAATTGAACAAGGTGCAGCGATGATTGTGGTTGGATGGGCACTCGATTCTCAGGGAGAGGTTGGCCACAGCGCCAGGAAATCTCAACGTTTGGCAGATGTTATTCGTGATCATTGTGATTTACCTGTCAAAATGTGGGATGAAAGCGGTACAACACGGGATGCGATAAATTCAAGGATTGCGATGGGAGTTTCTCGGAAAAAACGATCAGGGCATCTTGATGATCTTGCGGCAAGTATTCTGCTGCAGGATTTCTTAATTCACAACGAAGACATTGTAAAAAATATAGAGGACACCCATGGTTAAAAAGAGAAAAGTTCGAATTTTACCGCTATTTATTTTGCTTTTCCTGTTAATTTTAGCCGTGTTGATTGTTGGCATTTTTAGTATTAACCAGGTGATAACCAGTGAATTTGGGAAACCGACGAAAAATCTCTCCCTTACCCAGAGAATTCTTTACCCGATCGAGTTATTTCTTCATCGAGAAGCACTGACCAATCCTAAAAACAGCTCAGCGGTTGACCAGCCTTTTACAATTGCCCAGGGCGAGTCTGTCTCGATGATTTGCATACGATTGGAGCAATCCGGATTAATTGAGGATGCGGAATTGCTTCGAACTTATCTCATTTACACTGGTTTGGATCGGCAGTTGCAATCAGGTCAATTTGTGCTTACTCCATCCATGTCCTCCATCCAAATCGCTTCAACTTTGATGGATGCGACCCCTACTGAGGTGGTTGTCAGCATTTTGCCAGGCTGGCGGATCGAAGAGGTTGCAGTAAACGTGGCGGGTAGTGGTTTGGCCATTTCCCAAGAGGAATTTATTTCAGAGTCCTATGCACCTTCGTCGGTATATTTTTCTTTTTTGCCCATTGATAATTCGCCGACTTTAGAAGGTTTTTTATTCCCAGGTACCTACATGATTCCTCGTGAAGAAGGCATAGCCTATGTGTTAAGCGAAATTTTGAGTGAATTTAGCGCCAATATGGATGAAGATCTCCTGAATGGTTTCGAAAGACAGGGCGTTTCGATTTATGAGGCAATGACCTTAGCCTCCATTGTTGAGAAAGAGGCAGTAGTAGATGATGAGAAACCGCTGATTGCTTCGGTTTTTTATAACCGCCTGGCACAGGGTATGCGATTGGAAACAGATCCGACGGTGCAATACGCGCTGGGTTTTAGTGAGGCGTGGTCCACGTGGTGGAAATCCCCGCTGTCAAGCGCTGATCTTGGGGTTGAATCCCCTTATAACACTTATCTCGTTTACGGCTTGCCGCCGACACCCATTTGTAACCCTGATTTAGGCTCACTTCGAGCTGTTGCTTTTCCGGCTGAAACGCCCTATTTATATTTCAGGGCAGCCTGTGATGGGTCAGGTCGGCATAATTTTTCGATTACTTTTGAGGAACACCTCAATAATGCCTGTGATTAATTTGATTTATAAAAGGAGCTGAGATGACAGTTTTAGGAATTGATATTGGTGGTTCAGGAATCAAAGGGGCACCGGTTGATGTGAAAACTGGCGAATTTTTAATAGAACGTTATCGAATTCCGACGCCTTCTCCTGGTAAACCTGAGCAGGTAATTGAAGTCATCAAACAAATTGTTGATCATTTTAATTGGGAAGGTAAAATCGGCGCAGGATTTCCAGGCGTTGTTCGGCGTGGTGTGATTGGAACAGCTGCAAATGTCAGCAAGGATTGGATTGGACAAAACCTAGCGAAATTGATCAAGGACGCTACTGGAAGCAAAACGACCGTCCTGAATGATGCGGATGCCGCAGGTCTGGCGGAGATGCGATTTGGAAGCGGTAAGAAGTATGAGGATGAGTTTGTTTTATTCCTGACCATCGGTACTGGTATTGGATCAGCCTTGTTTGTAAAGCGTGAGCTTTGGCCAAATTCAGAGCTTGGTCACCTCAAAATCCGCGGTAAAGATGCTGAAAGGATAGCCGGTGATGGGGTAAGGACTGAAAAGAATCTCTCCTGGAAAAAATGGGGAAAACGTTTGGATAAGGTTTTAAAAACATATGATTTTCTACTTAATCCTGACGTTATCATCCTCGGAGGCGGTGTCAGCAAGAAATTTGAGAACTATGGGAAATACCTTAAGAGTATTGAGGTAGAGGTGATCCCTGCTGTCTTGAGAAACCAGGCAGGCATTGTGGGCGCAGCAATGGCGGCCGCAGAATCGATTATTTTTGATTGATCAAGAAATTGGAAATACTTTTTGAGCGCATGCTTTAGCCTGCAGAACTTGAGTCATGAACAATATTGGTGTTGGTTTGCAAATCATCTTCAGATAAAAATAAAAAAAGCGGATGAAAATCCGCTCTCCGAAAGTCAATGGTTATCTTTCGGAATTCATAATTCAGCATAGTAATAAACGTGATGGTAATTAAATAAGAAAGAGGCCGTCTTCTTGAACAGCCTCTTTATCTTTTAATCTTCCATCAGAGCAGTGTAACCCAGACCTTCTGAGAAATAGTCATAATTGGATTGAATGTCCTTTGTCAAATCAACCTCTTCATCTGGTTCTAAAATGCGTGTTGATTCAATGTAAACCGGGTTTCCCAGGTAATTGTGACCATCGAAATCGTCTTCGAAGCCTGGCGTACCTAAAGGCATGACCTGGACTTCGCCTCCCATTGCTAAGTAGGCTTGAGGAACCTCATCTTCCGGGAATATTGCATGAAATGGACACTCGGGGATGCAAGCGCCGCAGTCGATGCAAGTGTTCGGATCGATATAAAACCAGGGCCACTCTTCTTGTGGTTTCCCTGGCACAATACACTCAACCGGACAAACGGTCACACAGCTGCCTTCACGTACGCATAAACTTGTGATGATGTGAGTCATGATTCCTCCAATTCGTTATTTACGAGATTTTAGTCGTCCATTTGGGCTTTGTCAAGTTGATGGTTTACATTACAATATATCTCTATGAGCGACCAGAATCTTCAAAAGCAAATCCATCCGGTTCTTGCAACCACCCTGGGAATTTTATGTGTTTCCACAGCATCGATTTTTATAAGATTTGCCCAGGATGAGGCCTCTGCAATCGTGATTGCTGCTTCGCGATTAATCGTGGCAAGCTTAATTCTTGTGCCAATTATTTTGATCAAACATAGGGGTGAATGGGCACTACTTTCACGAAAGGAGTTTGGCAAGGCAATATTATCAGGAGTATTCCTGGCTTTACATTTTACGACATGGATCAGCTCGCTTCGCTTAACATCCATAGCAAGTTCAATTGTATTGGTCACCACAACCCCACTTTGGGTTGCGCTTTTATCCCCCATTGTTCTGAAAGAACCCATTAGAAAATCGGTCATTGCAGGCTTGGTGGTATCAATGGCTGGAAGCATTGTTGTTGGTTTGGCAAACACCTGTCAATTTCAGGGAGGCATCTTAACATGTAGTGGACAGCTTTCCAGGGAAGGTTCTATGTTGGGGAACCTTTTGGCCTTAACCGGCGCTTGGATGGCGGCAGGATACATATTAATGGGACGCCAATTGCGAAAAAACCTCACGACGCTGTCCTATGCTGGATTGGTGTATGGGATTGCTGCTCTTGTCCTTATCGTGATTGTTTTCCTCCGAAAGGAACCTGTTTTCTCTTATTCGCGTCAAACGTATTTTTGGCTGGCAGCCCTGGGTATCGTCCCACAGTTGATGGGACATTCACTGCTAAATTTAGCACTTAAATACATATCGGCAGCTTACGTTTCCCTGACTCTTCTGGGCGAACCGATTGGAACAGTGATTTTAGCCTTGATTTTTCTTAAAGAAAGCCCCACATTCCTTGAGGGAATTGGGGCTGTTTTAATTTTGGCTGGGATTGTCATCGCCTCATTTTGGCGTGATAAAAAAATTAATGGGGCATGACCTGTCCTGAAGTTTGTTCTTCAAGTTTCTTTCGAATGCCTTCCTTTTCTTCTTCAGGTAAGCGTCCATATAGATAGTTCGTTTCGTGCAGCCGGTTTACAAGACTTTCATTAATGGCATCGGGGTGCATTCGCCAATCCCAATTTCCTGATGCAGTCCCGGGATAATTCATGCGTGCCCAGTTGCCCAGGCTTAGAAAATCCTGCATGGGTGCAAGGACCCATCCGGCGGTCGATCGCCACAATGTGCGGATCATTGACCATGATATATCATTGCCTGACCGAGCCAGGTAACGCCGGCAAAAATCCTTTTCTCTTTCCGGCGCAGTCGTGTACCAACCTAAGCTTGTATCATTATCATGTGTACCGGTGTAGGCAACACAATTGAAAGGGTAATTATGGGGGAGGAAATCATCATCCGGATCGGAAGCAAAAGCAAATTGCAAAATTTTCATTCCAGGCAGATTAAAATCATCCCGCATTTGTCTGACCTTGGTTGTGATAACACCAAGGTCCTCTGCGATAACGGGAAGTTCTCCTAATTGGGTTTTGATCGCACTTAAGAAATCGTGCCCGGGGCCATTGACCCATCTTCCCTCTTCGGCGGTCTCATTGCCAAATGGGATTTCCCAATAGGCTTCAAACCCACGAAAATGGTCAAGCCTGATGATGTCAACCTGGTTCAGTACTGACGCCATTCGCTTAAGCCACCATTGGTAATTGTTCTTTTTGTGAACGTCCCACTTGTACAGCGGGTTCCCCCACAACTGACCTGTTTTTGAGAAATAATCTGGTGGAACGCCAGCAACAATGGTCGGTAATCCTTCTCGATCCAGGTAAAAAAGGTCCTTATTAGCCCACACATCGGCACTATCATAAGCAACAAAGATTGGAATATCGCCGATAATGCGAATGCCTTTCTTTTTGGCATAAGAGCGCAAGCTTTGCCATTGTTCATTGAAAATAAATTGCAGGTAATTCTGGAATTCAATGTCCTCTTGATGTTTAGCGACAAAGTTTTGTAATATTTCAGGGTCTCTTTTCCGAAGGGATTCTGGCCATTCGCTCCATGAGGCATACCCGTGTTCAGCTTTGATGGCCATGAAGGTTGCAAAGGGTTCTAACCACTCCTTTTGAGATTCTTTAAAACTTGAAAAAGCCTCCAGGTATTTTTTTTGCTTAATTGACCTGAACTGTTTATAAGACCTTTTGAGGAGTTTGATTTTCCATTCAATGACGGGACCATAATCCACTTTTTCAACAGGAAAATCAGGTCTATCAACAAGATCGGATTTCGTTAGAAGCCCCTGGTCCAGCAATCGAGCAGCACTGATAATGTAAGGATTGCCAGCAAAAGCAGAAAAGCACTGATAGGGGGAATCGCCATAGCCAGTGGGTCCCAAGGGCAAAACCTGCCAGAATTGGGTACCCGTTCGAGCAAGGAAATCGATCCAACGGTAGGCTTCGGGACCTAAATCTCCAATACCATCAGGACCTGGCAGACTGGTCGGGTGAAGAAGGATACCTGATGCTCGTTCTTGTTTCATAAGCAGCTCCTTACAAAATTATTTATTATTAACCAAACTGTAATAGGTATCGATATACTTTTGGGCTGAATTTTCCCATGAGAAATCAATTTTCATCCCATTGTGCTGAATTTTTTTCCACAATGTGGGCTTTTGATAAAGGCGAATCGCACGCTTCATGGTGGTGGCAAAGACAGAGGGGTATGGTTTATCAAACAAGAAGCCTGTACCGCCATCCACTTTGTGAGAAACAGGTGTGATTGTATCCACCAACCCGCCTGTTGCCCTGGCAACGGGCACGCAGCCGTAACGCATTGAAATCATTTGCGAAAGTCCGCAGGGTTCGTACCGTGAGGGCATCATAAAAATATCTGCGCCTGCGTATAGCCGATGCGCTAATTTCCCGTCAAAATCGATAATTGAACGAACCCTCTTGGGAAATTCATTTTCTAAATCAACCGCCATTTGCTCAATGGTTGGATTTCCTGTCCCAAGAATGATCGCCTGCCAGGGTGAATCTTTTAAATATTTCAATCCTTTCAAAGCGATATCAATACCTTTTTGTGCATCCATACGGCTGATTAATGTTAACAACGGGATATTTTCATTTTGTAAAAGGTTAAATTCTTGTAGTAAATCTACTTTGTTGATCGATCGTTTGGATAAATCGTTAATCGAGAAATTTTGTGCAATGACTTTATCTGTTTCTGGATCCCATAAATCAAGGTCCAGCCCATTGACAATGCCTTGAATTGCAGATTCCCTGGTCTTCAAGAAGTTTTCCAGGCCGCATCCGAATTCTGGCGTGAGAATCTCTTCAGCATAATGCGGAGAAACGGCAATAATTCTATCTGCATGTAGAAGCCCAAGGGGAAGGGGAGCGTGCCTTGCCCATTCTGGAAGACCAGTATCTTCTGATGGTGGGAGTCCGTAATCGGAAAGGGCTTTTTGAACGCCAAAACCCATAAACGGCAAATTGTGGAGGGACAAAATGGTTTTTGTCCTGGAAAGATGCGGTGAGGGGATTTTTCTTGTTTTTAATGCATAAATCGCTGTGGCAGTATGCCAGTCGTTAGCCTGGAGTATATCGACTCTAAAGTCAAGGAATTTGGCTAAACCCAAACAAGCGAGGGAGAAAAATACAAATTTATAGCCGTCGTGAATGGGTTCCAGTGAGTATACCGGTGATTTTTCGTCAATCGGATCGCCATCTAATAAATAGACTGGCAATCCATCTTTATCGTAATAGTAAACCTGGCAGTTAACCAGACCCTCTGAACTATTGACCCCAAATTCACCCAGGAGTTCTGGTTTAAAACCTTTCTGTTTGACAGCAAAATGAAAAGGCAAAACAACCCTGATATCCACGTTTTTTGATTTTGGCAGGGTTTTTGAGAGATTGCGAATCGCATCTGGCAATGCACCAGCAACATCTCCTAAACCCCCAACTTTGACAAAGGGTTCTGCTTCAACTGTTAGAAAAAGAACATTGAGGGTCATTTTATTTCTCACCTTCTATTTGTTTTTTAAGTATTTTTTGACGATTTCGATATAGTCATGTGTTTCTGCCATGTCAGAGGACGCACCAAGATACTCGATCAATTCCGCAATTAAACTGGATTTCAGCTCTGCATCTTCACGGCTCCAGGTCCGGCTTTTTACCTCAAGGAAATGACCCAAATCAGGATTGATGAGCGTATCAATGTTGATGTAGAAATCAACACCTTTATATTGAATTTTGAACCGTTTTCGATCCTTTTCGATGTCAATTTCGCTGGCTGGCTCGAAATATTCCCGATAAAAGCGTAGAGAATGGGTCGCAGGCGCATAATACCGACTGCGTGAGAGCATCACATCTCGTTCAAAGGAAGCTTCACGAGTCACACCAACAAGGGTTAAGCGCCCGCGCACATTGGTGACTTCACCTTTTTTGCCGATGAACTCATCCTCCCTGTAACGTAAAAGCCCTTGTTTCTTTTTATCGAAGTAGAAATAGGTGTCATATTCATGGTAATGGCGGGTATAGATGATATCAACGCCATCCTGATCCAAGGCTTCAATGATTTTATCTGGATCTGTAATGCGGACTTTTGCCTGAACTTCAAAGCTCTCTTCTTGCATTGCGCCGCCGATGGCAACCAGTTTGGACAGAACAGATTGCTCACGTTCAATCAAGAATGCATCGATTTTCTTGGCATAATCTTGCGCTTCGTTCATTAACTGCGCTTCGTCAAGGGTTAGCAAAACATGATCTCGCATTAACCACTTTCCATTGACCATCATATCGCTGATATCTGTTGATTTTGATGCATAAATAACCTGTGCGTAAAGTCCTTCCTGGTCACGTTCAAATTTTGGCGAATTATGCAATTTATTGATGTCGATAAGGATCATATCTGCACGCTTGCCGGGGACAAGAGAGCCTGTAATGTGGTTCATGTGTACGGCTTTTGCACCCATACTGGTTGCCATTGCCAGCGTTTGCCTGGCGGGCAAGGCAGTTGGATCACCAGAGGAGGCTTTTGCAATCATCGAAGCTAACCGCATTTCCTCAACCATATCCAAATCATTATTAGAAGCTGGGCCATCAGTGCCAATCCCGACGTTCACCCCCAACTCGAGCATTCTGGTGACATTTGCAAAACCTGAAGCCAATTTCAGGTTGGATGAAGGATTATGCGCCACGCCAGCCTTGTGTTTTTTCAGTTCTCGCATTTCACCTTCATCGATGTGCACACAGTGTGCAGCTATTACTTTTGCATCAAAAATGCCGCGCTTTCTTACATATGGCACAACAGGCATGCCAAATTCCTCTCGGATATCCTCAACTTCACCGGCTGTTTCTGCTATGTGGGTGTGCAGCGGAACGTCGTATTTAACGGCAAGTTCCGTACTCGCACGATAAATTTCATCAGTGCAAGTGTATGGCGCATGCGGTGCGATTGAAGGAACGATCAGGGGATGATCTTTCCAGGTTTTGATAAATTCCTCAGCATCAGCCAATGCTTCTTCGTAGTATGTGGCATCAGGAGAAGGGAATTTAAGGACAGATTGTGAACAAATGGCTCTTAAGCCTGCCTCTGCAGTGGCTTTTGCCACATCAGACTCATAATAATACATGTCCACAAATGTTGTTACACCGGAGCGAATGCACTCGGCACAGGCTAATTTTGTACCCAAACGAACGAATTCCGGCGAGACAAATTCACGCTCAACGGGCATCATGTAGCCCATTAACCATACATCAAGGCGCAGATCGTCAGCCAGTCCTCGAAGAAGGGTCATGGGGACATGCGTGTGAGCATTGATTAACCCGGGCATCAGGATTTTTTGTTTGCAATCGACAAGATCGTCGGACTGGAATTCTTTTAGTATTTTTTCCTCATGGCCGACAGCAACAATGCTGTCACCTTCTACAACAACCGCACCAGGGTCATAGATATTGAAATCCTTGTCCATGGTGAGCACAATAGCGTTATGGAAAATCCAATCAGCTTGTTTCATTTTTCTCCTATCTCTTCATTTTTGATACTTGTAATCAACTGCCGTCGTAAAAAATCTAAACCAATATTTTGTGCCCATAAGGGGATATATTCTTTTGGACCGCCATATTTGCGAGTTTTGGATACTTTTTGTCTTGAATTTTGAAAATACAAGTGCGCTGTGTTGGCTTCGTTTAGATTGACTGCAATCCCCAACCAAACATCACAGCCAGCATCCTCTTTGAAATCGTCTAAGGTTCTTTCAAAATCGATTATGTTTTCGGGTTTTTCATTCAATATACTTGCATGAAGCTGGTCAGGCTGTCCTAATTTCAACTGTTCAGTGAATTTTCCGTCAAGTCCGTATTCTAATACCCCGATTTTGATACCATGTTGATTAGTGATTTGGCTTATGACGAATGCTAAGGTTTCCTCGTCCTGTCCGTAAATGTTTTCGCCTAATCGGGCTTTCAGTTCCTGGGTGATGGGGTCGCTTAATCTTTTAGCTTCATCTAAAGATTCTGCTTTAGCGGTGACCCTGATATCCACCTGACCTGGGTGGGCAAGCAAACCTACTGTGGGGTTTGACATTTGTTCAAGATCATCAATGATCTCGTCGATCATTGATTCACCGATGGAGGCTGCGTGCATAACAGTCGCTTTAATGATTTGATTCTTTAGAACGTATTTCTGGCTCAAATAGGGGATGATCGATTCATGTAAAATGAATTCCATCTCACGGGGAACGCCAGGCAAAGAAATGACGCAGGAATTCCCGACCTCAACAATGAAGCACGGGGCAGTGCCTACTGGATTGTGAACTTCAATTGCGCCTTCTGGAATGAATGCCTGGCGGCGGTTGTTGTCTGTTGGTTGCCTCCCGTAGACTGTGAAATGGTTCAGGATTTCTTCCCAAAGCTTGGGATCAAATACCAGTTCACGGTCTGTAGCTTTTGCAACTGCAAGGCGAGTGGGGTCATCAACGGTAGGACCAAGCCCTCCTGTTGTGATGATAATATCTGCCCGAGTCAGGGACTCACTGATTGTCGATGCGATCCTGGTGGGGTTGTCACCGATTGTGATTATTCTAAATATGTCTATTCCATGATCTCTCAGTGTTCGAGCGATGTAGGTTGAATTGGTGTCTGTGATTTCACCCAGTAATAGTTCGGTACCGATTGTGATGATTTCTAATATTGGCATAATCTCCTCTTAAACGATTTTAACCGATATTTGTTATTAATGATGAATGATCTTCAGCTTTTCTTGACGCTGCAGGGTCTTTATTGTAGGATTAATCCATTCGACATAAAGGTGTCTTATGACCTATCGGCAAGAAATCGGAAATAAGGGTGAGAAAATTGCAGCAGATTACCTGATTGATAAAGGCTATATACTATTAGACCGAAATTTTCATACCCGATATGGCGAATTGGACCTTGTTATGTTTGAAAACGGGATGATCGTCTTTGTGGAAGTAAAAACCAGAACCTCGGCAAGCTTTGGCGCCCCTGAAGAGAGCATTACGAGCTTAAAGTTGGAGCATCTTCAAAACGCAGGGCTGTTGTGGCTGCAAGCCCACCCGGAATCACCGGATGATTGGCGTATGGATGCTGTCAGCATTCTTATGCAGAAAAATGGAAAAATTCGAGATATTCGGCATTTCATAAACATTAATTTATGACTGAACACAAGAAAAAACCCCTGATTGTTATTGTTGGACCAACAGCCGTTGGAAAGACAAGTGTTTCTGTTGATCTTGCTAAAAGATTAAACGGTGAAATCGTTTCCGCGGATTCGCGTTTGCTATATCGGGGGATGGACATTGGTACAGCAAAACCAAGCAAAGATGAGCAAGCAGGCGTTCCACACCATTTGATTGATGTGGCAAATCCCAATGAACGATGGAGTCTGGCAATCTATCAGCGTGAGGCATACCGGATCATAAACGACATTCATGCCAGGGATAAAATGCCTTTTTTGGTTGGGGGCACCGGGCAATATATTCGTTCAATTATCGAAGGATGGCATATTCCGCCCCTGCGGCCAGATTATGCTTTAAGAGAAGCTTTAAACGCCTGGGCAGACAGGATAGGCGCTGAGGGTATTTACGAAGGCTTGAGATTACTCGACCCTGAAGCTGCACAAAAAATTGATTACCGCAATCAACGCAGGACTGTGCGTGCTTTGGAAGTGATCTTTAAGACAGGCCAGCGGTTTTCTGACTTGCGGCGCAAACAAGAATGCACATATCAACCCATCATTTTAGGGATTGAGCGTTCTCGTGAGGAGCTCTATGAACGGGTTGATCAGCGTATTGAAATCATGTTAAACGACGGCTTGGTGGAAGAAGTGCAAGGATTGCTCGACGCCGGGTATTCACCAAATTTATCCACAATGTCAGCTATCGGTTATGGAGAGATCATCCAATATTTAGTAAGGGAAATCAGTTATGAGGACGCCGTTACTTTGATTAAACGGAATACACGAAACTTTGTCAGGCGGCAAACAAACTGGTTTAAGCCTGACGATCCACGCATCCAATGGTTTGATGCATCGCCAGACTTAGCAGTGAAGATGGAAAGCTTTATCAGGAGAAGATTAAACAATGAAGAATAAGCCCTGGTTTGCGCATTACGATGAAGGCGTGCCAAGAGAAATTTCCATTCCGAGGATTTCCCTGGTTGATCTCTACCATGAAGCAGTCCTCAAATTTGGCGATTCCACCTGCACTATCTGCGATTCTGAAGCTTTTTCCTATCGGCAGATCGATGATTTTTCGAATAGGTTTGCCAGTTATTTGCTGGATAAAGGTCTGCAAAAAGGAGACCGGGTTGGGATTTCACTGCCAAATTCGACTTCTTTTGTGATTGCCTATTATGGGATATTGAAGGCTGGGGGTGTTGTCATGGCACTAAACCCGGCTTATCGAATTCCAGAAATCGATCGATTATCCGCCGAATCGGAGATCAAGTTTTTAGTGCTTCCGGAAACTGTCTATGGAGAAATTAAGAGCATACAAAGAAATACGCAAATTGAAAAATTGGTTGTTGTTGGTTCGAGATTGCCCGGGCTGTCTGCAGATGACATTGCTTGGGAACAATTAATTAAAGCTTATGCGGGCGCGGGTCCAATTGATGTTCAGGTGAGCCCTGACGACCCTGCCATATTTCAGTACTCGGGTGGAACTACCGGGACACCGAAATGTGCAATTGGTTTACATCGCAACCTTGTGGCAAATGTTTACCAGTTTAATCAATGGTTGGTCAATACAGAACCCGGAAAGGAAACTGTCCTGGTTGCGATCCCCATTTACCACGTTTACGGCATGGTTTTAGGTATGAACCTGGCAATTAAGATGGGCGCAAGGATGGTATTGATCCCTGATGCAAGAGATTTGGACGTCTTGCTGAAGGCAGCTGAAGAACACCATGCAACGGTTTTCCCGGGAGTCCCCAATCTTTATGCCGCAATAAACCATTATCCACCTGTACTCGAAGGTAAATATGACCTTTCTTCGATAAAAGCCTGCATTTCAGGTTCTGCCACTTTACCTTTGAAGGTTAAACAAGAATTTGAAGCTCTGACGCATGGCCATCTGGTTGAAGGATATGGCTTGTCTGAAGCACCTACCGCGACGCACTGCAACCCGGTTTTAGGAGAGAACCGGGATGGCTCTATTGGACTGCCTCTACCGAATGTTGACTGTAGGATCGTCGATATTGAAACAGGGGAAAGAGAATGCGAGATTGGTGAAGCAGGGGAGTTATGGGTCAAGGGTCCGCAGGTGATGGCAGGATACCATCAGCGCCCTGAAGAGACAACATATGCACTCGTTAGCGGCTGGTTGCGCACAGGGGATGTTGTGCGCATGGATGCGGATGGTTATTTTTACATCGTTGACCGCAAGAAGGATGTGATTAAAGTTGGGGGATTCCAGGTTTGGCCTAACGAAATAGAAGCGGTCTTGTTTCAGCATCCGAAAATTCGTGAGGCAGCCGTTGCCGGGATTACGGAGACAGATGGGTCAGAAGTTCCAAAAGCCTGGGTGGTCTTACATGAAGGGCAAAGTGCGACTGCGGAGGAACTTGTTTCATTTTGCGATCGTTTCCTGACAAGGTATAAGATTCCCAGGTACTTTGAATTTCGAGAAAGTCTGCCCCGAACAAGGGTAGGGAAGGTCCTCAGGCGGGAGCTTGTTGCCGAACATTACCGGTCAATGACATAAAAAAATGGCTGCGATTTTTTTCGCAGCCATTTTTGTAATCTTAATTTTTTTAGAGGCTGATAATTTCTGGAATGCCGCCATTTTTCTCAACGGGCGTTGGGAAGATTTCATAGAAAGCATCTGCGTCCAGAGTTTCAACTTCCAGGAGTTTCTTAGCAATTTTATCCAATTCTTCCCGATACTGGAGCAAGATGTCCTTTGCTCGCTTGTAAGCATCCTGAACAATATTTTGAATCGCTGTGTCAATTTTCTCAGCAATATGTTCTGAGTAGTCTCGTTGTTCTGAAATCTCACGACCAAGGAAGACCAGCTCCTCTTTTTTCCCATAGACCATCTGGCCTAATTCTTCGCTCATGCCCAAACGCATGACCATCGTCCGTGCCAGCTTTGTGACACGTTCAAGGTCGTTCGAGGCACCTGAGGTGATGTCATTGAAAACGACTTCCTCAGCAGCGCGCCCACCCAGGAGGCCAATCATATCGCTCATGATCTGACGGCGTGATTTCAGCACGCGATCTTCTTCAGGGAAAGCCATTGTGTAACCGCCGGCGTCCCCACGGGATATGATTGAAACCTTTTGCACCGTGTCCGCTTCGGGGAGTGCGTTGAGAACCACGGCGTGACCTGCTTCGTGGTAGGCGATGATCTTTTTCTCGTCCTCATTAATCAAGCGGCTTTTTCGCTCAGGACCGGCAATGACGCGTTCGATGGCTTCCATAAATTCAGGGTGTTCAATGATTTTCTTGTCACGGCGTGCTGCCAGGATGGCTGCTTCGTTGACAAGGTTTTCAATATCTGCGCCAACAAAACCGGGGGTTGACCGGGCAATATCATATAGATCAACATCAGGAGATACGGGTTTTCCTTTGACATGGACTTTGAGAATTTGCTCTCTGCCTTTGATATCGGGACGATCCAGAACAACCCGCCGGTCAAAACGACCTGGGCGGAGAAGGGCGGGGTCGAGGATGTCGGGGCGGTTTGTCGCTGCAATTATGATCACATTGGTGTCTGTGTCAAAGCCGTCCATTTCGACCAGCAGCTGGTTCAGGGTTTGCTCACGTTCATCATGGCTGCCGCCCAAACCTGCACCGCGATGCCGACCGACAGCATCAATTTCATCGACGAAGACAATGGCGGGTGAATGACGTTTTGCCTGTTCAAAAAGATCGCGAACACGGCTGGCACCGACACCGACAAACATTTCAACGAACTCAGAACCGGAAATCGAAAAGAAAGGTACCCCCGCTTCGCCGGATACCGCTTTTGCCATGAGGGTTTTTCCTGTACCGGGTGCACCGACAAGCAGAACACCTTTGGGGATGCGAGCGCCAAGTGCTATGAATTTTTGAGGTTCACGCAAAAATTCTACAACTTCTTGCAGTTCTTCCTTTGCTTCATCAACGCCTGCCACGTCCTCAAATGTCACCGTTGGGTGATCACCGGAAAACATGCGAGCTTTGGATTTTCCAAAAGACATGGCTGCGTTATTGCTTCCCTGCGCCTGCCTGAAAATGAACCAGAACATGCCAATCAAAAGCAGGAACGGTAGGATGTAGCTGGCAATTGAAACGATTCCCAAAACCGGGCTGGGCAATTTGATGTCAATGGATACTTTATCTGCAGAAAGATCTTCTGGCTGGACACCGAGTTCAACCAATTGCTCAATTAACGGCGAATTTGGATCTTTTGTAGACGTCTTAATGGTATCGCTGTTTTTATAGGTGATCTCTAAGAAGCTGTCATCCTCAATAATTGAGTCGATTTTGCCAGCTTTCAGATCGGTAGCAACCTGGTTGATAGGGATTTCATCCGTGCCTGCAGCTTGTTGATTTACAGTAAAGAATACCATCGCAATAATTGCTATAAAAAGCATTATGTAGATGATAAACGATTGGTTTCCTGATTTCACTTAGTCCTCCAGATAAAAATTTTTCTATCTTAAATAATGACTTTGGTATTATACCAACCGGAATAGGGGTTTACCAGTATTTTGTATAATAATTAATAAAAATTATAGAATTGGGCAAATGAGGTGTTTTGATGGCAGATCAGCTTGCTTATTCCGGTAATTCTGTAAACTGGTTTAAGATTGGATGGCATTCACTGCAGCCGACGTAGGGATTATCAACGACCTGGTGGCTTTTCGTACAGTATGCAGAAATTTTTACTTTCTGACCAATGCCTAAAAAGCCCGATTTTATTTCACCAGAGAGGATCATATGGGGGCAGGTGTTTGCCTTGACAATGTCCGGAACCGGGCAGGTCTTGCAGTGCTTGATTTCCCAGGGCGGGTTCGAATCAACAATTAAGCGGCATTCTTCATGGTGTCGGCCGCGATGATAGTCACCATAGAAGTAGGGACATTCTTTGCCTGTTGTTGGGACTCTCATGAACTGCCTCACTTACAATCGGATCCCCTGGTTAGTAGATCCCGAGTGGTGAAATTGCCAGTTTAGACGCGAGTAACGTATTCGCCGTTGCGTGTGTCGACGCGGATTATATCCCCTTGTTCCACAAAGGAGGGCACCTGAACCTCTAAGCCTGTTTCTGTAATGACCTTTTTGGTCACACCCGTGGCAGTATCGCCGCGAACGGAGGGTTCAGCTCTTGTGATCAGAAGGTCTACGGAGGTGGGCAATTCGACATCGAGGGCTTCCGTGCCGTAAAACATGAGCTTTACATCCATGTTGGGTTTTAAGAATTCAGCCTGGTCACCAACGATCTCCTTATTTACTGGATATTGCTCGTAGGTTTGATTGTCCATAAAATAGAAAAACCGGTCGTCCGCATATAAGAACTGGGCGTTGTGATAATCCAGCCGCACATCCTGCACGCGATTGCCCGAGTTGAAGGTCATATCAAGGTTCGTGCCTTTGCGCAGATCCTTGGCTTTAATGCGAATCGTCGCCTGCCCTCGGCCTGGTTTGTTGTGGGCATAATCCACAACCTTATAAAGACTGCCATCTTGTTCAAAGGTTACACCTTTGCGTAATTCATTTACATCGATCATGTGTTTGTTCTTCCTTTAGTCTTCAAATAAAAATAGCAAAAGGATTATAGCGCACTCACGAAAGCTTTACAAGTTGTTTGTCTCCTCCGGTGGGCAATTTGCAGTATAAATTATCATGGAAATGGACGATTTTTACTGTCTAGCTGCTGCTTGAAGCAATTAACATCATTGGTGGGTTGTTGACAGGTATGCCCCAAACACACATAGGCTGTTGGGAGATCTTCAATCCTGGTGCGGTCCTCCAGTAGGCTTGGGAGTTCTTTGGTTTCACTCATGCTGGCATACCTTGCTGCAATCACGCAGTCAGGTCGGTATTCCTTTCGATGAATCCTGAGGAAGGGCTCAATTGTTTCCACGCCCCCGCTGCTGACCAGGGCAATCTGCTGAGCGGGATGTCCCATGAGTTCAGCCATTTCTAACCAATAGCCAAAACCAAAGGGGTATTCACCGGCTTGGGGATAGACCCTATTGACCATGACGGCGAATTGTTCTTCGTATTCTATATTGTGGTCATATTGCGCCATAAGCCAGTGGGTGTGCGCGGCAAGGGCATTGCCTGAGGGAACAGCATTATCTTGCAGATTAGTTGGGCGGAGGAGCAAATCAGAAAGGTTTGCATGTGTATCATAGTAAAGATGCCCCTCTCCTTTGAATTCAGAGCGCATGATCTTGAAAACTTCCCTTATCTCTGTAAAAATGGATGGCGAGAAATCAATCTCATAAACTGAACGCAATGCTAAAACCAGGCCGGCGTAATCTGCAAGGGTGCCAGGATTGTTTGCTTTCCCCTGGCTCCATGACCGCATTAAGCTTCCACTTTCGTCTTGAAGATTGGTAAGCAGGAAATTTAGCGCATCCTTTGCCGCAGTCAGATACCTTTCTTGCTCAAAAAGCAAACCTGCTTCTGCAAAGGCCTGGATCACCATGGCATTCCAGGAGGTTATGATCTTATCATCCTTTGTGGGTGGGGTGAGACTATTTCTGGTCTCTCTCAGAATTAGGAAATATTTAGATAATTCTTCAAGCAGGTTCTCTATCGTCATATCCAGTTTTTCTGCCAGCACATGCAGGTTGTCTTTGTATCGAAGGATCAATAAACCATCTTCAAAGTTTCCTTCTCCAGGCAATTCCATTGTGTTTTGCAGCAATGTAAACTGGTCTCGAGATAAGCTATCCTTAAGGGCATCCATTCGCCAGGCGTAGTATCGACCTTCTCCATCAACGGTATCAGCATCCAGACTGGCATAAAAACCGCCATCAGGGTGCGCCAATTCCCGCAGGATAAAATCTAAAGTGTTTGTGACAATGTGTTTGTAAACCGGGTCCCTGGTTAATGCAAAGGCGTGTAAATAAACCTGGGCAAGTAAAGCATTGTCATACAGCATCTTTTCGAAATGGGGGATCAACCAGATGGCATCCGTGCTGTAACGATGAAAGCCGCCGCCAACAATGTCATACATGCCGCCCTGAGACATGTGGTCAAGCACATGGGCTGCCATTTTTTCAGCAAGATGGTCCCCTTTCATTGCCCGTTGTATCAAGAATTGGATGAGCATGGCTTGAGGGAATTTAGGTGCGTTTCCCCATCCGCCCTTTTGCCAGTCATAATTTTGATTAAGAACCTTTATGATCGAATCCAGGTTAATCTTTTGGTCAGAATCGTCAGGTACCTGAAATTGGGATTGGACTGCGTTAGTTAGCACCTGCGCATTTTTTTGCACTGCCTGAGGATTGTTATGCCATACATCAATCACAGACTTTAATACCTGTGTGAATGAAGGCCTTCCATATGAGGGCATAGGAGGAAAGTATGTGCCGCCGTAAAATGGTTTGAGTCCCGGGGTTAAAAACACGCTCATCGGCCATCCCCCCTGACCTGTCAAAGCGACGACAGCGCGCATATAAATATCATCCAAGTCGGGGCGTTCTTCGCGATCCACTTTGATGCTGATGAAATGCTCGTTGAGAATCGAAGCAGTGAGTGGGTCTTCAAAGGATTCATGTGCCATGACATGACACCAATGGCATGCAGCATACCCAATGCTCAGAAAGATAGGCTTATTTTCAGTTTTTGCTTTTGTTAACGCTTCTTCACCCCAGGTGTACCAATCTACAGGATTGTCCTGGTGCTGACGGAGGTAAGGGGAGAATGCATTTTTCAATCTATTTGACATAAATTTTTCTCTTGAATATGGTCCTGGGCAAAAAGAACTTTATTTGTTGCTATTGTAAAGAGCTTTAATGGTAATCTGCATTATAATTTTATTGGATTTTTTAATTATATGATACGCCTGGGTGCTGCCTTATCGCAACCAATTGGATGCCTAAAGGTTAATCTAAGTGATATTATCGATTTATTTGAGAGGACATGATGATTACAGTAAAGAAAATTAACTTAAATTCAAAATCAGAGATCGACCGTTTTGTCCAGTTCCCCTTCGATTTATATGAGGGTCATCCCCAATGGGTGCCGCCTTTTATTTCCGATGTGCGAACCATGTTAAACCCCGAGAAACATCCTTATTACGAGCACTCAGAAGCAGAATTTTTTATTGCAGAGAGAGAAGGCGAGGTTGTGGGCAGGATTGCTGCGCTTGAGAACAAACCTTTCAATAAGTACCATAACAAGAAGGATGCCGAGTTTTACCTTTTTGAGTGCATCAATGACCAGGAAGTTGCCAACGCGCTTTTTGATACGGTCATCAATTGGGCACGGGAAAGGGATTTGAATAAGTTGGTTGGACCGAAAGGTTTTGGTCCACTGGATGGCTACGGCATACAAATTGAGGGCTTTGAACACCGCCAGATGATGAATATGATGAATTACAACTACCCTTATTATCGTGACCTGGTTGAAAACCTGGGATTCACCAAAATTGTGGATTTTGTCTCGAGTTATATTCAGCCTCAAAACTTTCAGCTTCCACCTAAGGTTCGGAAGGCTGCCGGAATTGCAAAAAAGCGCGGCTCATTTACAGTTGTGGATTTTGAGAATAAACGTGAATTGGTCAAATGGGCGGGGCGGATTGGACAAGCATATAATAAGGCTTTTGTTGACAATTGGGAATATTATCCGCTCTCTCAAAATGAGATCGATTTTGTTGTGAAGAATGTCATGACCATCGTCGACCCGGACCTGATGAAAATCATCACCAAAAATGACGAAGTTGTCGGGTTTGTATTCCCGTTTCCAGATGTGTCCGCCGCCATGCAGAAAAACAAGGGGAAGTTAGGGCCTTTCGCGATATTAAGGCTGCTGATGGAAATTAAAAAGACGAATTGGATTTCATTTAATGGTGTCGGTATTTTGCCGGAATACCAGGGCTTGGGCGGGAATGCCATCATGTATGCTGAACTTGAAAAATCAATGCATACGACCGATCAGTTTATTCACGCAGAATTGACCCAGGTAGCTGAAACGGCTGAACAAATGCGCAAGGATCTGAAAAATCTGGGTGTTAAATTCTATAAAAACCACCGGGTTTATCAGCGGGATATCTAAACTGATATTCATCCTATGGGTTTTATTCGTAGTGAAGGAGAAATAAGATGGAAAAAGAAAAATCATCGATCAGTTTAATAAAAATTTTATTGATCATTTTATTAATAACGGTTATCGGTTCGATCCTGTTTTTTGCATTCACGATCAACCAAACTATAAATGCAGCGGTTTCGCCCATTCAAAATTTAAACAGCTCGATCAGCACTCAGGTTTCAAAATTACTCAATCCCACGCCAACGATTATCCCGGATCCAGTAACGATTATTCGGGAAGTTCAATCCCTGGCACGGCTGGAAACCATCCAATATTCAATCGAAAAAGTGATCACTGCTGAGATCAACCAGGGCGTTTTTGGACCGCTATTTGGTGATCGTTTGTTGTTTGTTGCACGAGGGTATGTTATTGCTGGGGTTGATCTTTCTAAAATTGGCACAGAAGATATGCGTTTAGAAGATGGGGTCCTGTATGCTGCGCTTCCCGATGCGGAAGTGTTTGTGGCAACACTCAATAATGATGACTCCTTCGTTTACGACCGCACTACCGGCATCTTGCGGAAAAGCGACCAGGATTTAGAGACAAATGCACGCCAGGTAGCTGAGGCGGAGATCCTGAAGGCTGCTATTGAGGACGGCATTTTAGCACAAGCACAACAAAACGCAGAGGTTTACATGGAGCGGCTGTTTAATACCCTTGGGTATCAGCAAGTTGTATTTGAATGACTAGAGCTTGATGTTAACTTATTACTAAACTGGGTTTAAAGTGCCATGCATTATTTATAAGTAGTTTGTCACCATTTTTACAAGGAACCACCAATGGAAAAAGAAATTAATATTGTTGTTAACGGTAAAGATGTCCGAGTAGACCAAAAGTATTTTGATTGGCCTTTGGTAAAATTCCTGCGGGAAGGACTTCGTCTGACGGGGACAAAACAAGGTTGTGACAGCAAAGGCACCTGTGGTTTATGCAAGGTGATCATCAATGGCAAAGCTAGAATCTCCTGCGTTGGAAAGATGTCAAGGCTGGATGGTGCTGTCATCGAAACCATTGAGAACCTGGCTATCCGTGACGGCATCCCGCATCCCTTGATCCAGACCGTGATTGAGGATGGTATTTTTCAATGCGGTTTTTGTGCATCCGGGGCAATTTTGTCGGCAAAAGCTTTACTGGATGAGACACTGAATCCTTCGGATGAAGCAATTGAGCGTGCCATTTCCGGCACCTTATGCCGCTGTGCAGGTCTGTACCGAATGAATCAATCGATCAAACGCGCTGCCGCAATTTTGAGGGGAGAGGTAGCAAGCACATGGACGGAAGAAGACACAGCCAATGAATATATGACCATCGAAAAATTAACCGGTCAGAAAATCTACACCGATGATTTGCGGTTTGAAGGGATGCTGGTTGCAAAAGCAGTTCGGGCAAACATACCCCATGGGAAAGTTAAGAAAATTGATATCAGTAAAGCTGAAAAAATGCCCGGGATCGTGAAGGTCTTAACCAGCAAGGATATCCCCGGCGAGAATATATATGGTCTGGTCCTGCTGGATCAACAGGTTTTTTGCGATGATGTGGTCCGGTATGTTGGTGATACTTTAGCCCTGGTGATTGGCGAATCCGAAGAACAGGTGCAGGCGGCGGTTGAGGCTGTAAAAGTGGAAATTGAACCATTACCGGTTGTTGCCACAATCGAGGACGCATTAAAAGGCGACGCGCCAGTGTTGCATCCCAGGCTGAAGGATACTTACCCAGACATGCCCAACGTATTGAAGCATTTTCACGTTCGCAAAGGAGACCCAGAAAAGGGCTTTGCAGAAGCCGATTTGATCTACGAGCAGCGTTACAGCGTCCCCCTTGTAGAACATGCTTATATGGAACCCGAGACGAGCATTGGCCTTTTGGAGGCGGATGGCACGGTCAAGGTTTATGTGGGGAGCCAGGGCCCTGTTGAGGACAGGGAACAGCTCGCCCGTGTGCTGGGTATGGATGAGGAGAGGGTGCAGGTTGCCCATGTCTATTTGGGCGGTGGGTTTGGCGGCAAGGAAGACATCGCCGGTCAGATCCATGCTGCTTTAGCGGCATATCACACAGGCAGACCGGTTAAGGTGCATTGGAGCCGTGAAGAATCGATTTTCGTCAGTTATAAGCGCCATGCAGCAGAACTTTATTACAAAATGGGCATGACCAGGGACGGGAAACTCGTGGCAGCAGATGTGAAGGTTTACGGCGATACCGGTGCCTATGCCTCAGCAGGGGAGACGGTGCTGTTCCGCATGATGGCATTTGCCTGCGGTCCATACGAGGTGCCCAATGTTGAAGTAAACACCTACGCTGTTCACACCAACAACAACCCGGCTGGTGCGTTTCGAGGTTACGGCAGCCCGCAGGTTGCCTTTGCAGCAGAAACACACATTCAGCACATGATTGACACATTGGGATTGGATCCCATTGAAACAAGGCTGATGAATGCACTTGATTACGGCAAGGCGACCATCACTGGCGATGTGCTGACGGAGGATGTCGGTGCCGGCATGATTCAGTGCTTGAATGCTGTGAAGGAGACATTGGCGAAAACAGAGATGCCGCAAGTCGGCGAGAAAGAAAAACTGGGTGTGGGAATTGCCTGTGCGTATAAGAACGTCGGGCTTGGTATCAGCGTCCCAGACCGATCCAGCGCGCAGGTGAGCCTTGAAAAAGACGGCAGTTTTTTAGTTCGACACGGCGGCACGGATATGGGGCAGGGCTCGAACCAGGTTGTGGCGACGATTTCATCCCGGGTGTTAGGGGTTCCTTTGAAGGATATTCGCGTTCACACGGGGGATACCCGTGAAGATCCGCACGGGGGCATCACAACAGCCTCCCGAGCCACTTTCGTGACGGGAAACGCAGCAAAATTAGCTGCTGAGGGTTTGCGAGCGATGCTCTGGGAAACCGTTTCAGATGAGTTTGGGATTTCGGAAGATTTGATTGAAATTCGGGACGGTCGTTTTATTAATAAAGAGACAGGCGGCGAGATCATCCTCCTGAAAATTCTGGCATCCGGTGCAAGCGAGTTTGTAAATAAGGCAGATTATGAAGCGCCAAAGACCCAGGCACCCTTTGAGGAAATCCCAGCTTACCCTGGTGTGCCGGAAGCGCCGCTGCACTTCGCCTATGACTTTGGGGTGCAAGCCGCGATCCTGGCGGTGAACCTGGAAACCGGCGTAGTAAAAGTGCATAAGATTATTGCAGCGCATGACTCAGGTGAGCCCATTATTTATAAAAATGTGATCGGGCAAATCGAAGGGGCGGTTGTTCAAGGGCTGGGGTATGCATTGAGCGAAAATTTTATTATCGAAGAGGGCGTGCCAAAGACAAGACAGCTAAGGGATTTAGGGCTGCTGCGCTTCAGGGACATTCCTGAAATTGTGGCGATTCCGATTACTGATCCACACCCGAAGGGGCCCTTTGGTGCCAAGGGCATGGGCGAATTGGCGCTTTCACCAACCGCACCGGCGGTGATCAATGCGATCCATGATGCGGCGGGTGTGTGGGTGCGAGCCCTGCCGGCAACCCAGGATAGAATTAAGAAGGCGCTGGAGGATAAGGGTGAATAGTTAATACGCATTAGCGGCGATTAGTCAACATTTTTTTTCTTGATCATAAGACCTCTCCATTTACTCAAGGGTTTAATCTGGACATTATAAATTTGCTTTTCAGAACGCCCGGTCTTCTCCTATTTCAATGAAATATTTTCCAGAAAAAACACCGGATCAATGTAGCATTGATCCGGTGTTGATCTATTGGTCCAAGGAATATCAAGTCAACTGGACTATTTTATAATTATCGGCAAAAAGGTTTGCCAGGGGACCAGAATTACTTCGCCCAACCAGTTGATCTCGCCGCCTATCACCTCGATGTCTTCAATAATCAGCGGTATATATCCATGGAATTGAACAATTAACTTGTATAAACCCGGGGGCAGGTTCTCCAGGATGGCATTGCCTTCGGCATCAGTGTAGGCGGGCGGCAGACCGGTTTCACCCTCAGGTATCACCACGACACCAGCTTGCGTAATCAGTGTCGCTCTGGCATCTCTCGCAAGATAATCTTGAAGCAAAACACGCAGCTGGATCCCGCCCAGCTCATCAGGTGAAAGGACAATTACATTTGCATGGTAGGTTTCCGATTCACTACCTTCTTCATCTCTGAATTTGACATACACGTCAGCATTCCCTTCCCCGTCAGGGCTGAGCGTCCATTCGGGATCAGGGTCGTAAGGCTGCCATCCTCTTTCTGTAAACAACGGGTCATTACCGATGAGCATTTCGATACCTGCTCGGTTTTCTTCAAGCCCCTCCCCTGTTATGGTATAAGGGAGGTCCAGGGGCAGGTGGAGCCTGACGTAGATGGATGTTACAAACATCGCGTGGTTGTTAATGACGATACCGCCTACAGGTGGGATGGGGTTTGCACGGGGTATACCGCTGAATTCCCCACTGGGTGCGCTCATCGTTTCTCCATTGACCCCAATAAGGCGGTAATAATAGCGGATGCCAGCAGTTAACCCTTCATCGTAATATAAGCCTCCCTCAGCCTGTGCGTCGAATTCATCGATAAGGATATAAGGATCACTCAAACTGGTTCGGCGGAAGAGCAGGATTCGCTGATATGCCAGGCTGGCGGGGTAGCGGATCAGGTTGGCGTAAGGTTTCAACCCGGGATCGCCCAGGTCATGGGATACCTGGCTGATCACACCGACATCGATCGGTTGCGGCAGTAAATCGTCGGATCCATCCAGCGGATTTGCATTTCGTTTGATTTCTGACTGGTCATTTTCGCCCCCGTTATCCGTATCTGGATTGCAGGGGTTGGTTCCCAAGTTGAACTCATCCAGGCTGGCCAAATCATCGAAATCCGGGTCCAGATGGCTGTCTTTAGCGTCATAAGCCATGCAGGGATATAGATTTTCATAGAGATTGATCAGACCGTCCTCATCCGTATCCTCAAATTCAAAAGTTGGTTCCAGCGGTTCGATCACACTGAAAGACCCTCTTGCAACCCTCTGGAATTCGCCCCCAATATTGTCTTTGCCTTCTGCCAGCAGGGTGACAATGTAACTCCCCCGCTTTTCATATTTCTCGTCAGTTTGACTGGTTTTGCTTCCTACAGTCGTGCGGTAGTATAAGCCCCCGTAGATGCCATCGGCTGGGAAGCCGTCACCATGGTTGCCGTCATCGTAAAGAGATATGGACATATTTGATTCGTCAGGATGTTCAATGCTTGCCCTGACCTGCGCTTCCAAAACTGAACCTTTCATATCAGTCAGGCTGGCAATGATCGGCACGGGTTGATTGAGCAAAAACTGGTTGGTGTCTAATTCATAGGTCATACCGTATGCCCCGAAAAACAGCTGCAGCTGAGCGCCATAACGGTTGATGCCGGACAGCGTCGCCCTGTATCCCAGCTCGTTATACGCACGTAAATAGATCGTCCAGGTGCCCGGTGCCAGTCTGGGCAGTCGGAAGGTGGCGTGGTATTCATCCCGGTTGATTTCGACATCTGGAAGATTGCCAATAGAAGTGCCATCCGGGTCATAAATGTTGTAATCACCCATCACACCGCCGCTCCAGGATAAAGTGAATAGGGGGTCTTCGACGCTTTCTTCACGCACATCAACATAAAGCTCAACAACTTCACCGGCAGATAACCAACCCTGGTTTTCCCACAGGCGCTCATGGGTTTGGATGCGTTCGGCGGATAAGGCATAGGCATCGCCGAGTTCCATTAGCACTTCACTTATGGCTCTACCCTCGAATTCTGCAGTGCTTGTTGTGGCTGGGGGGAGATCCACGTAGTAGTAGCGTCCGCCAGTATAGGCTGCAATCGACTGCATTAAAGGTTGATCGCTCATGGGTCCCAGGGCTATGGCGTTAACTTTGATATTGTTATCATGGACATAGTTCTTTACGTTATCCCAGTAAGCCGCTTCATTTTCCATCCCGTCGCTCAACAGGATAATCCAGCGTTCTGTTGGTGGCGCTGGTCGGCCGTTACCTGAGTTAACAATTTCATCGTAAGCCAGGTACATGCCATCCCCGATGGAGGTCATGTTTTCAGTTTCAATAAGCTGGATCGCCTCCTTGGCTTCCAGCCGGCTGTCCTCTGTGACCGGCTGCAGCTTGTATTCAAGAGTTGCATCATCATTTGGTTCACTCATGTCACCGCTAAAACTGACCACGCCGGTGTAATCGCTGCGGCGTGCGGAATCGACAAACAGCTTGCCAGCTTCCTTAGCCGCATCAATTTTCGAGTAGCCCGTTGGATAGTCCATGCTGCCTGACTTATCGATGACCAGCATTTGATCAACACTTTTAGTCGCATAGACGACGGCAGCTTCATTGGATGCAATGGCGATGTTACCGAGTTTGACGGTCAGGTTATAGGTATCTGGTTCAGGGCTCTCCTTTTCTGGCGCTTGCACCACAAGCCAATACTCTCCCTGGACATATGCGCCGTTGATCACCTCAGCTTCATTAGCCGGGTCACTGTGATTGCCGACGAATACTGTAAAATCATCACTATCCAATCCTTCTACAGAGGGTGTTCCTAAGGAAGCGGGACCCTGGACGCGCACTTTGACCAGGAAACGCTCAGGTTCGTTATACGCACCGACATAGGCGATCGGATCTGGATGTTTAGGTTCCCGGATATACATATCCACCTGGCCGCAGTCAAAGGTGTAGGTGAAATCAGCATCCGTGTTGCCGCCGGTCACCACAACCCCCAATTTTTTAAAAGGGGAAGCGCTTGTCTGCAGCAGTGCGCGTGAATAATTTGCAACAGTGGCTTTGTTGATCGATTGGACTTTGTCCGTGCCTTTGATTGGGATCAGGGCGTAACCAGCCTGGTCGCCTTCTGAATGAAAACCGACCACGCCGTCGCCGCAGCTTGATACATCTGCCTCAAAATAACGAGCGCCCCAGCGTTTAACATCCGATGATGCAGTATGCGGCGCTAATCCACCCCAGGTCCAGGCAACAGAGTTGAAAATCAAACCATTGCCGTCGCTTTCATCACGGTACCGATATCGAGCGGGGGATGGCAGCAGGGAAAGGTCCAATTGCTTGGTATAGTTTGTGATGGTGAAATCCTGGAACATGGATTCCATGCTCCTGCTGGTAAAGGCAGCGATGGCTTCGCGCACTGCTTTGACGACATCCACCGGGCTGTTGTTTGCCTCGGCCCGTTCCCACAGCTCAACGACAAAATCAGCCCCGGCATTGGGTTCAGCGTTCAGGGTGCCAAGCTGTTCTGTGAGATAGGTCCACCACAGCACCGAAGGGTAACTCAGGTCCCAAATAGTTCGATTAGGATTAGCCAGGTAACCGTTTATCTCACCGACATACCCACAGCAGCATCCTGCCCCATTCCAGGCATCCAGGTCGTTGTAAAATTTATCCTGAAACATGCGCGCGGTGCCTTCCAGGGGGTGGACCCAATTTGGCCATTTGTTGAACGTGATATAAGCAAATTGGACATGGTGGAAAAGCTCGTGACCGAGTACTGATCGGATGCACTGCTCACCCGATGTGTCGTACATAGATGCTGGCATTAGGATTGCGTCAGCTGGCGCGCAGCCGCTGTCACAGTTGGTGCAGGCATAGGTATATAAATTCCGGGTTGAACTGAGAAAGTCCGGCGCTTTAAAGCCGACATCAGTATAGCCGACATGAAGGCCATTCGGATTTCCAACTGATGGCGTATCATCGTTGTTGCCCGTGTCCACCATAAATTGTGCCTGGGCAGCTGGCATGTAATCCGCTGAAAGTGGATCTGTGTCATCATAGTGAACTACATATCCGAAGCTCGGGGAGGAGATTGAGCCGGGCAAGGTGGGGTAGGCACGCTCAGCTTCGGACGACACCAGGGGGACGAGCAGAATAAAAGCTAACAAAACCAGAATATAATAACGTTTCATGGCTCCCTTCCTTTCTGAAGGTCTTTTTTAGTTGTATATTGCTCCTGTGTTGATTGGTGAAGGATGCGATGTTCTTATTGTGTTTTGGGGAATTATATTAATTTAATTTATTATACATCAAGAAACTCAATTCTTATGTAATTTTTTCCTGAATTTCGAAAAAAGCAGATGAATGGGTATTGGAAAATTTGGACAGTGGTCAGGATTGTCCTCAAAGGATGTTGGGATTTTTAACCTTTAGTTTTTAATTGTTATTTACGAGATAGAAGAAACGGGCGGCGAGAGATTATTTTCTTGAGTAAAGCGGGTCACCCGAAGCAAAGCAGAGGTGGGCAAATGTATATTTGAACTCGATGTTTCATTAGAGAAAAACAGGCGACTTGATTCGGGATTGCAAATGAAAGCTTGGTAATTGGTTGGTTTCAAGGATATATTGGAAATACATAGGGTTGAATGAAGTGATGATTGAAAAATTTTTAAGAGGTTAAGAGCAACACATATAAAAGATCAAAATTAATGAAGATCTCTTTGTAGCTTATCTAGAATGTCAAGGTATACAGCTTGACTAGCGTGAAATTAGCATTTTAATGCGCTTTTTCTAGGGATGGATAAAGCTTTTCATTTTTTGGGTGTGTTTTACATATGGACAAATTTAAAGCATGGATAAATCTTTATCATTAGGGGCCAAAATATTGAAATAAGATTGGAGTTTCTGCTAATATATATTTAATTCTCTTCGATGGAAAAGTATTAGATTCCCTATTCAAAGGAGTTCTTCATGTCTAATGAAATTATTAAAAAAGTTGTATATGCCGTGGCTGTTGTTTTACTACTGTTTGCCAGTTTTTTGGCAGGTCGGTTATTCAATAGACAATCAAAGGTCCAGGCTCAAGACATTATAGGGGATGAAACGCGATATATGACAAGTTTCAATTGCGATATCAACCAGGTGGCAATATTTGATAATCGGGCGCATATAAGATGCGCTAATCCTGAAAATGGTATTGCTTATTTTGCTGTCGCCAACACTCCCGAAAATCAGTCCTTTATAAACCGTGTGATGGCAATTGGTCTGACCAATATGTCAATGAACAGGAGTGTTTGGGTGTTTTATGAAACATTGTCATCCAGCAACCCGCCTGGTTGTAATACTGGAGATTGCCGCAAATTAGAGGCTCTTTCGGGGAGCAAATGAACAAAGCAAACAAGATAAATTTCAGGCATGTTTTATTAACCCTGGTGCTGGTATTTGTAATGGCTTTATCATTTCTTGCTGGAACAATTTCAGTTGACGCAGGGTGGTTTAAGCAAGATGAAAACCGGGCAACCACCAACCAAATATCTGCAGTTTCTGCCAATCTCTCTTTACTATTATTGAGTGAAGAGAAATCTGAAATAATATTTCTGCCTTTGATTATGAAATGATAGCGAAGTTTCGTCTTTTGTTTGCATAACATCGCTTGCCTGGATTAGAAAAAGTCTGTATACGCATCCTGCAATTCATACGAAGCTACTGCCCATCTTTATTGTAAATCAGTATTGCAAGACATGAAAAAACCACCTTTCTGTAGTAGTTTAGGTGGTTTTACGGGTAAATTTGCCCTGATTTTGCCTTAATAAAGCGGCCGACGAGAGATTCTACCCCCTGTGGGTATTCGAATCCGCGAATGGTAGCTTGGGAAGCCAAATCTACCATATTGCTTACTTGTTTCAATAAATCGCTTTGATTACCCCTAAAACGCTATTAAAAATTCTTTTGGACAAGAAATTTTTCTATGCTAATATCCTTGATATATAATTTGGCTTAGTATTGAAAATTTTAAAAACTTTTACAATTCAACACATATTATACATCATTGAGGTGTTTCATCAAACGTTTTTTCAAATAAAGAAAGGAGGGGAAGGTGGCAGCAATTCCTGAGATAATCATAGATGTTGACCAGGAAACTTTTGAAAATTTGTTAGTAAATTATAAACCAGAAGAAAATAGAGATATTTTTTTATATATAAACAGATTGTTTCCGATATATAGCAAAGTGCTACACCTTGAAATGATTCCAATCCCAAAAAGTAAATGGAACCCAAGGAAAATAACAATTCCCGAGGAAAATGATTAATTTATAATTACACTAAGCCCACAAATAGATAAGGACGATAAGCTGGTTTATTTAGAAAATTGTTTATTATTGACAATAAAAAGATTATCCGACAGCAAAACGCTTATAAATCTGAATCTCGATGAAATCGTATTATAGCCATACATAAGAGAATTGATTAAATCCATTAATGAAAAATGGCCTGATTCGGTATAATTCAGTGTGGCACAATTTCTATGAGAATATTCATAGCGAAATGATTGGGATTGCAATAACAGTTTTGATTCTTGGTAATTCCGACCAATACTTAAGAATAAAATTTGAGAAACAAAAGCTGATTCTTCAAAATTCTATACCAAAGGAGCTAAACATGTTTAACATACGTTTATCCCCACGTAGTGTCGCCTATGGCCTGGGGCTAACTGCCATATTGGGCATCGCCTTGACGCTGGTCGTCGTCGCTCAGGATGCTACAGATGATGGCGAGCCGGTTATTGACACCATCGACACGAGCACGGAGGGTGCACAGGTCGAGCTTGTCCCCAATCCAGACGCCACCGATGCAATATCCTACTTTCTATTCCTTTCGGCCAACACCTTTGTGCCGTATGATGACGACATGACTTACAACTACGGTGGCGGTGGTTGCGTCTACCGGACCGGCGGTGCATCATACATGGAACATAGCCTGGTACTGCCCCAGGGGGCAGAGATTTCCCAGGTGCGACTGTACTTCAGGGACAGCAATTCGATCTACAACGCCGAATTGCAGCTGTATGCCTTCCCCGGAGACGGTACGAATGAGAAACTCGTCGACCTGCAAACTGCGGGAACCCCGGGCCAAGGCTACCTGGACAGTGATCCTTTTTTGCATAGTGTAGACAACTCTGCAGAAGCTCTATCGCTACGCCTGGACTTTCAAGAAAGTTCAAACGATCTTCTAGAGATCTGCGGCGTGCGCGTCCGTTACCAATATAGCCCTTCCATCAGCGCCTTGCCGCTGATCCTCAATGGAGTCAGTCCCTAGACAACTTGCTCCAAACCCGCTCTTATACCAATCAATGGTTCTTTTGGTGCACATCATTGCCTGACGGGCTAATAAACAGTCCAAAAGCAGCTCATTGAAATGATTCGAAGCTAATATCCTTTTTGGGCATTTCTTACTAAGGTTTTGCATCAAAAAACGCCTCCTTCGCTCTAAGGGGCGTTTTAAGGGCATAGGAAGCTTGCTTTGTTAATAAAGCGGGCGACGAGATTCGAACTCGCGAATGGTAGCTTGGGAAGCTACTGCCTTACCACTTGGCTACGCCCGCATGAAAACGGAGAAAATTGGCTATTTACCATGAGAAATTTCCATAAAACTCACGGAAGCTACTGCCTTAATTAATTTGAGTTAATGTTCAAAAATACGCTCTCTATTCAATGACAGAGAGCGTTTCTTGCTTACGAGAATGTTATAATTTCTTTAGCTGAACCGCTGTTCTATTCAGAGGTTTTGTCAGGGCTGCTAGGTGTTACTGCACTTATCAGCCTGTCTTATTAATTATACATAAAAACTGACAGTACCTCACTTATAGCAAAATACAGTGAATAAATACTTAACTAAGTTCGCATCAGATTGTTGTCATTTTGTAACAATATCTAATTATTATAGTATATAATAACTCTACAAGACGACTAAAAGTATTTATGGGTATTGGAGAATAATCAATCTCGAAAATCTCAATAGGAGGCATCATGAAATACCTGGTTCATCGCATTGAAGTTGACGAAAAAACAGCTCAGGAAAAGTTGGAGAACTTTTTAAATCGGCTGGAGGGAGAAATCCTAGCAGTCACTCCTATAACAACTCCAAAATTCCTTGCGATGGGTGCGACTTCCGTTGTGAAGTATTTCCTAATCGTGGAAAAGAAATAAAACTTCCTGAGAAACGTAATAAAAATGGTTGCTTAGTCAAGCTCATTGACTTTTTGAGGTTGTATAGCTGAACAAAACCTTTACACTTCCTCACAATCTTGTATTGAGGGAGTGTAAAGCTATAACGTTTTGATATTTTTAGCAGTCAATTTCTGCAATAATAAGAGTGTGGAGAAAGCAATGAATACCGCCTCTCAAAATCTTACCGGAACTCAATTTGCCCGCTCATTGCTATTATTCTTTGGGGCTTTCATGCTCGCCTTTATTCTAAACTCTTATGTTATCCATGAAGCTGGTCATGCATTTGGGGGAATGCTCTTTGGCTGCAAAATTGAGGAGCTCTACATCAATCCGTTTGGTACAGGCAGTTGGGAGTCCAGATGTCCCAGCTCATTGACGATGGGTCCGACCGGCAGGTTTTTACAAGGAATGGGCGGGCCAATATTTGGATTGCCGATTTCTATTGCGATTACCTTACTATTGTGGCGTAAAAGGAGACCTGTGTTGTTACCCCTGTTGATGTCAGCACCGGTAGTCCTTATCGGAAACTTCCTTGGAGTTCTCGATTCAATGCTAAATTATCCTGGTCATATATTTGATTATGGTTGGATGCTCCAAATCGGTATTTCCCCATCCATTATAAAGCTGATAGGTTTTGTATCTCTGGTGCTGGGAATTATTCTGATGAATTTGCTGGTTCCTCTGGCAGGAACAGGTATTAGCGAACCATTTTGGAAGGTCTTGGTCTTGAATCTCTTTACCTGGCCTCTTTACCTGCTAATCCGGCTTTTCTATCAGGTCTTTCATGGTGTAGAAAGCACTGGACCTACGAGCTTGCTTATCCTTGGTGTTATCCTGGCTGTATTCACAGCGCTTCCCTTTAAACCAATCCTAAAATTCTTATCTAGATTTACCAATACGGAACCAGTAATACCATCATCACGAGCAGTCTGGCTTTCATTTGGGCTAGGGATGAGCTTGGCATTCGTACTCACTTTGATTAATCCAATTTGAGTTAAAATGTAGCATTACATTATTGTAACTTTGTTTACCTTCTCTCCTTCCCGGCCCATTGCTGTTCCCTGGCTTGCCGCATTCTCCACATTGATTAAAGTGTGTTTTCTGTGTTTGAGTGTTTTATTGATTTTGATTGGTCTGGTCTTTACGGCTGTTAATGAGTTTAATAGGATTGATGAATAACGATGAGATTCTTTGCAGTGTTTTGCTGAAAGTCCAATTGCAGTGTAATTTTGCGCATTGACTTATCCAAATAAAGGTGGCCCAGCCCCTTAAATTATGCAAAGCTATAAGATAGACTAATTTATATACATTAGTAAGGTTGGATTAGGGTGACAGAAAATATTTGTAATTATCAGTCTGGTCATTACCCTTATCACTTTATTATCGAAAACCTTTACACTTCCTCACAGTTTGTATTATATGATAATAGAATATGAAAAGATGATTATATGGGGCGGTGACAAATAAATTTAGTTTACGGAATTTCTGTATTTATCAAAGTTTAGCATGCTTTATGTGATAAATATTTGATATTAGAATTGAATTATTGTATAAATTTATTATAGGAATGCTGCAAAATTCATAATTTCCACATCAGCTTTCTTTGGTCTCTGCAACATCCTCCTATTTGTTCCATCCCGGCTATGGGACGCCAATAATCGATGGCAATGTTGAAACCAATGAATGGGCTGCCGCTGATACTTATACTCAAGTTATGTTCGGCTCTGACACAGGTTTGACCGGCACACTATATGTGTTACAGGACAGGGAAAATCTCTACTTGGGTTTTATAATCGATGACGATGAATTAACCCTTGGAGACTGGTATGGGTTACTTGGAGATACACTAGAAATTGATTTTGATGATAATAATAGTGACACACTGTTTGAGGTAGGCGAGAATAGAGTCACAATAGATGCTGTCACGCCATATCGTGATGCACACTTTGTTAACACTTCAGGTAGTAGTCTTGAAGATGCTCAGCAAGACGGTAATGGTAACCTTGCCAGACAAGGCAGTTACAACCATTTTGAACTCGCCTTCCCTTTATGCAGTGGTGACACCGATGATTTCTGCCTTACAGGGGGAAGTATATTAGGACTACAAATTACATATGATGATTACGACACTAATACTGCATAGCCAAGTCCAGCACCAGATGCATCCACATTGCCTGGACAGGAGGATTATGAATTAGTGACAATTGAAATCCTAACGATATTCGATGTCTTTCTGCCGTTAATATGTAAATAGAATATCAATCAGAAAAGCTATCCAGAACGAAAACCAAGTGTGGGCTTGAACCATATATGGTTTTTTTGTCTTTGATTAGGGTGTATTTTTTACGTCATATTCTTTTTGCTAAATCTATTGCTTGTTTGACTTGTTTAGCTGTCAGAACGGGTAAGCGTTTCTTAGCGATTGTTGGCATATTGAAAGTTGGTACTTCAGTGATGTATTTTTCTTTGTGCCAGAATTTGACTAATGTGTTAATTGCCCTAGCATGACTATTGATAATGAATCACTTAAATTCTGAGCTGCTAATGAAGCTAGATAAGCACGGATATATCTTGCAGAGACTCCTTCGGGTTCGATAACACCACTATCCTCCAAGTACTTTACAAACCTGCCGGCTGTGAAATGATAAAACCTGATAGTCTAGGGCTACATAACATCACTTGTCTGGATAGGACAAAGTCCGTATATGCGTCCTGCAATTGATACGAAGCTACTGCCCATCTTTGCTGTAAATCGGCTTTCTGAGACATGAAAAAACCACCTTTCTGCAGTAGAGTAGGTGGTTTTACGGGTAAAATTGCCGTGATTTTGCCTTTTCAAAGCGGGCGACGAGATTCGAACTCGCGAATGGTAGCTTGGGAAGCTACTGCCTTACCACTTGGCTACGCCCGCAGTCTTACAGGCATATATTTTACCCCGAATGGGTGGTTTTGCAAATTGATTTTAAAGGCGTGATCGTTAATATTCGCATTTAATTTTTCTTAATAAAGCCTTAACTATGATATTTTTGACAATATAGATAATAAAAGGTAAATTTCTATATGTGAAATTCTTCACAACCAAAAATTTTATCAGTATAAAGGAGTAAAAATGCCTGTCGCAACATTCAAAGCAAGCAGTAAGTGGGTAGAGGGATTAAAAGTGGATACAAAAGTGCGAGATTTTTCAATTCGCATGGATGAGCCGACGAACCTTGGCGGTTCAGATACCGGCATGAACCCGGTTGAAGCACAATTAGCCGCTTTAGGCTCGTGTTTAACCATTGTTGCTGCTGCTTTTGCCAAACAACACAATATCGATTTGCAAGAATTTTGGGTCGAACTTGAAGGCGATCTGGACCCGGACGGCTTTCTGAAGGGAAAGCCTGGTGTGCGAAATGGATTTCATGAAGTTCGCGTAGTCCCGCATATAAAAACCAGTTCATCAGAAGAGGATGTCCAGAAATTTATGGCATTCATCAAGTCGCGATGTCCTGTCAGCGATAATATGTCAAACGACACAATGGTTATTGCATCAGATCCCATGTTTGTCTAAGTAAATTTTTCCGAATTGACTTCCGGAGCTGTGACTGAGCACAGCTCCTTTTTATTTAATCATGAGAAAAAAGTTGAAAATCGCAAATTTGCTGCTGCCAGTTTCTATTTATTAACCACCGCTCCATCGCTGGAAAAATGTGCAAGATTAAAGCATGCTATAATTTAGCGATCTTTTTTTAGCCTTCAAGTGATCTGTTGACCATGGATTGTGAGAGATGCTAAAATTTTGATCATGTCGATCTTATTATTCAAACCACAAATGAAGGGATGAAACTTATATGTTGAAAGTTGGCTATATTGGTTTAGGTATTATGGGGAAGTCCATGGCTCGGAATATCATGAAAGCGGGATACGATGTCGTTGTCCATAACCGCAGCCGTGAGAGTGTTAATGAACTGGTCGGCGAAGGGGCGATTGAAGGGCATTCACCAGCAGATATTGCTTCGCAGGTGGATGTTGTCTTTACCAATCTCCCTGATTCACCTGATGTTGAATTGGTCGCTTTAGGGAAAGACGGCATTATCGAAGGCGCGCACGAAGGTTTGATCTATGTTGATAACTCCACAATCAAACCTGCGACTGCCAGGAAGGTTGGCGAGAAACTGGTTGCGAAAGGCGTTTTGATGCTGGATGCACCTGTCAGCGGTGGGGATGTGGGTGCACAACAGGGTACGCTGACAATTATGGTGGGCGGCGCTGAAGAAGCCCTGGAAAAAGTCATGCCTGTCCTGAAGGCAATGGGCAAGACCATCACACATGTGGGCGGCGCAGGAGACGGTCAAATTGCTAAAGCCGCCAACCAGATCATGGTTGCTGCACAAATGGTTGCCATGGGGGAGCTCTTGGTGCTGGCTCAAAAAGCCGGTGCAGACCCTGAGAAGGTCGTGCAGGCGATCAGGGGCGGTGCTGCAGGGTGCTGGACGTTGGATAACAAACCACAGCGGTTGTTCAGTGGGAATCGCGGTCCTGGTTTTAAGGCATATATGCAGGCGAAGGACCTCGGTATTATTATGGATACTGCACGGGAATACGGCATTCCGCTCCCATCTGCTGCTGTTCATACGCAGCTTTATAATGCCATGTTAGAGATGGGGATGGCTGAACTGGACAATTCTGCTGTGCTGGGTGTGATTGAGAAACTTGCAGGGACAGAGCTTAAGACGAAGTTAAGTTAATCTGGTTCAGATTCCTCGAAAACGGCGGTGATTTCAAGGTCGTTTTCCAGGAGAATGCTGATTGTTTCATCCTCTGCAATGCTTGGGTCAACGCCAACCCAATGTGAAAATTCATAGCCTGGTTGTGGAATCGCAGCCAGGCTTATTGGTATCTCGTTGAAATAAATTCCTGACCATGATGACGGCTCTTCTATACCCGGCGTCATATTGACAATATCAATTGAGTTGATGCGGACATAGCCCTGTTCGGGATTGCTTATTAAGTCGATTACGGATGTTCCGTCGAGGTCGAAGGTCTCAAGGATGTGACTTCGAACAATATCCGGCCTTTTTATTGCAAATTCCCGCATCACATCGATATTGGCATGCCATTGATCAATAGAATTGTTCATGCTGGACCAACGAAGGATGTGTTTCTCGATATCCCCTTCAAGGGCTGACGCTATGCTGTCAATTTCAGAGCCGACTCGCTCGGGTAAAAAGGTCGTGTTTAGCAGATCAGCATACTTGTTGATAAATGCAATTTGGTAATCGGGGTTCTTCATCAAGGTATTCAGAATTAGCGTGTAATCTCTTTCCAATGAGATGAACTCCGTCATGTTCTTTTCATATTTTATGAACGCTGAATCAAAATCGATGATCATCCAGCGCCAACGCCCATCCTGTCCATAGGGGGTATCAGGATCCGGATTATCTGTCTTCGTCTTCCAGAATTTGACGTTGTTTTCCAACCAATCATCATTGGCGGCATACATGTACATAATCTGGTTCTCAATGAAATTCTCAATGTCTATTTGTTCTTCGAGGGATTCATAGAAATCTTCATTAAGATCATCCAGTCCTTTTATGAATTCCAGCAGACCTAAAAATTCATTTTCGGCAGGGTTTTGGCTGTAAAAGTCTTCGTACTTACTGACCTCGTAAATCAGCACGCTGTCAGGGTCAATGCCATAATGATTTTCAATGTAGTATTCATCCATTCGCTCACGAACGTTCAATATCCCCCAATAATTTCCATTCAAGAAAACGTTTACGGGTTGATAAGCCTGGGTATCCATGCTGGTGTGGTCAACCAGCCTGTGCATCAGGGCATCCCGGAAAAATGCCAAATTCCAATCGTTGCCAGAATTTCGCAAGATCAACGTTTTAAATTGATCAATTGGTATCCCCGTGCCGGTTCCTATCAGACCTGGGAAGAATTCATTGTCCATGGTCTCGAACTGGTCATAATTATTCTCACCATAGAGCCTGAATGACTTTTGAGACAAATTCCTCGATGTTTGCCCGTGAAGTCTGAACAGGACCTCTGATGTGTAGCTCAGATCGTCATTGGTTTTGAAATAATCGATATGGAGGGGACGCTCCCATTTTTTCCCTCGCCGTCGGTAATTGCCCGTTGTAGCAATGCCAATTTCAGGGTCATAAAGGTTGTCAGGGTCTGTCACCAGGGATATGGTTGGCAATGTGAATGCCTCACTGCTTGATGGTCCGACCAGGTATGACCTGGTGATGACCAGGCTGGTTTCAAGACCATCATCCGTGATGATCCTTGCCCGAACAACATCAGCACTGGTTGTTTCTATGCTGTCAAAGGTTCTGCTATTGATCAAAATCGGCCCTGTATATTTATGAGATTCCCTGGATGGCACCGTGCCGTCAAGGGTGTAATAAATTGACGCGTTTGGCAGATTGCTTTCCAGTTTCAGGTAAAAAGCTTCCTCATAGAAACCAGAATCATGAGAAAATTCAGGCGCTGCGAGCACTGAGGTATTGATATAAAGCGGGTATTTGGTGTTGATGTTTTCCCAATAAGGATTGAGTTCACTTAATTTTTGAGGATCGTTGGGGATCTTGTTCTCCAGGATATCCAGATAGGCTTTGACATTATTTTCGGGGTCGTCCTGCAGGGCACCCTGTGACATTAACTGGACGAGCACGGAGATATCCCTGATGCCGCAATTTCTCAGGTTCAATCTTTGTAGATTGGTCAGGGCTTCCAGGGAGTCTATTTGATCGCCAATAGGCACATTTCTGAGGATTAATGTTTCAAGGTTAACAAGCCCGCTGATTGGCGAAATATCATTTGTTTCGGGATTGGAATGCAAGTTCAGGTACCTTAATCCTGTTAAATCTCTTATCCCGGAAATATCCTGCAAGTAATTCTGCCTGAGATTTAATTTCTCAAGCTTTGAAAGCGTCTCAAGCCCTTCTAAATCTACAATGTGGTTTTCTGTGAGGTTCAGGGTTTTGAGATTTGATAAATTTGTAAGGGGGATCAGATCTGTGACGTGG
Source organism: Anaerolineaceae bacterium (assembly GCA_016841525.1). Lineage (GTDB taxonomy): Bacteria > Chloroflexota > Anaerolineae > Anaerolineales > Anaerolineaceae > Brevifilum. The sequence continues at coordinate 272,985 of JAENYZ010000001.1, read as the reverse complement.
TTATCAACCAGGCTCAAGGTCTCCAGGCTTTTAAAGTCTACAAGCACACTCAAATCTGAGAGGCGGATTTCAGACTTATCCTCCAATTCGAGGGTGTTGTGGTCAAGGTTTAGGGCTGTCAGATTGAGATTGGTTAGTTGATCAAAGTTAGCAGTTTCAAGATCGACCAGGTGGTTGTAGCCTAGATCGAGGCTTTGTAATTTCTTAAGAGATCCCAGGGGACGTACATCACTTATCTTATTCTCTCGAAGGTTGAGGACCTCAAGATTTCTAAAATGTTCAATGCCGGAAATATCCCGAATGTCTTTTGTGCCCAAATCCAGTTGGACAAAACTTAATAACTGACTTTTGTAAATCGGTTTGGAAAAGTAGTTCAATTTTTCTCTGACAGCAAATTCGAAATTCGGGTCAGCAAAAGTGACTGGTTCATCAAGAAAAGTTGCCGCAATGAATAAGCCAATTAATACCATGCCCAGGGCAAAGAATAAGATAACTCTCCTTGTGATGGTCATTTTACCGATGACTCCATGCTGGATGGATCAAATCCGGTTGGCTTGCTTGAACACCGTAAACAAACTTACTGTTGGCGACTAGACGCAATCCGTAATCCTTGATGACCTTGTTCAACCATGCAGGGATGCTGCTCTGGTGTTTGATCTCCATTACAACCATCTGGTCGTGGTGGATGTGCCAAAAGATGTGCTCCGGAAAGAGCTGATTTGTGGAGGCGCTCTTTATTCTGTGATCGAATGTAATCCTGATATCATTCCCATCAATGGTGTGGTAGCCCTCTCTCTGGTATTCAACTAGGGTTTTCGGGAACAGGTTTAGCAAATGGCTTTGGCGTTCAAATTCCACCAGCACCGGGTCGTTACGATTGTCCCATTGGCGATGATGTAGAAAGGAGTCACAATCTTCCCAGGTGATGTAAGCGCCATATTTGGTTGTCAGGTTGGCTTGCCTGACCTTCATCTCAACACGAATGTCTGGTGACTCAACAGCGTCATTGCCATAGGTTCGAATCCGAAATTTGATCCGGTCGCTGTTGCCGTTGACTTTTTCCATAAATAGCCTGTAATCGTAGGTGTCGTAATACAAGCTTCTCACCAAATACTTCTTGTCCGGCGATTTATCTGTGAACAGGTCTTTTTTTAGATAGGGATAAAGGGCGCTTTTTACGGAAAAATATTGATTAATCGGGCAGCGATATTTCCGTTCAAAACGGGATGTTTCAATGAAGCGCTCGTCAATATTCATGGCTCAGGAATATGATGTTAAGCAGGTAATGCCAACTGAGGTGCCAGCAGTGAAACATTGCTGATCGATTCGATGTTGTTTAAATCTTTTAATAAATTATCAACAACCGGGTCGATTTTCACCAGGTGTAGTTCGTAAACAACTTCCCAGCTGTCTTTGTTGCTAGTTTGAGACCGCATTTTGGGATTGGTTGTATATTGATTCAGCACTGTCTTGATCGCTTCTTGTTCAAGCTGGTTTCCACCGCTGATGATTAGAATATAGTCATGATTTTGCGATTGACCGTAATTCAAGAAATATAAAATGATGATCAAAGCCAGAATAGCCAGGGAAGAGATGATCACAATTCCCCAATGATAGGTGCCTGCACCGAGGCCAACAGCAATTACCCAGAAAAGGTAAACCATGTCCCTTGTGTCTTTGATGGGTGTGCGGAACCGGATGATCGATAACGACCCCACCAAACCCAAAGACAAGACCAGGTTGCCCTGAATAAAAAACATCACGACGGCAACGATCGGCGCAAGCATCACCAGGGATGTCATAAACGTGCTCTCATAATTTACACCGCGATGCGTGAGTTTATAGGTTTGCGAGATAACAAGCCCAATGATGATGGACACGATTAACGAGAAGATGATGTTAAAGATATCTTCACTGGTTAATGCCATACTCGTAAAAGCTCTTTGAATGATATTGATTATTTCATCCCACATAAGATTCCTCGTGACTGCGTTTATGAATTTTTTTCATTGAAATTAATTCGATCAATTGATAAGGATATTTTTGCCAGTTAATTTCCATCCATTTTATCAGTCAGGATGGAAAATATTTGCACAGGTAATATTACCAAGTTTAACCAATATTGTCATAATTGGCTATTCGAATTGCAAAATTGTTTTCATTCACCTTGTGATTCTGGGGCTTTTACCATGAGAAGAAACAACAAATAGAAAACGATTATTGTTTTGAATAGAACTTCCTTCGTGTTTTGAATTGTGCATCTATGCTATTACCCAAATTATTTTTCACAGTACATTTTGGGATGCGAGTAAGGGTTAAATTTGGTGAAAAATATGGATCAGGCTTTGATAAGGCCGTTTCCATTTTCTGGTAACTTCTGATGATGTCTTCAGGCGGTGTCGCATAACCTCTTGATTGTCCTTCGTAATGGAAAAGGCTTGCGAAGGGGGTATACACAATGCGGTAGCCTTTTTCGTGAATTCGAAGGCAGATGTCAATGTCCCCAAAGGCTAGTTTAAATCCTTCATCGAAGCCGCCAATGTCATTGAAAATGTCCCACCGCATCATTTGACAGGCGCCTGTTACAGCAAGGTAATCCCGGTACCAGTCCACGGATCCAAAAAGCCCATGATAATGTTCTGGTGCGTTAAGATAGATGTGCCCTGCAAAGCCGTTGAGCCCCATGATAATCCCCGCGTGCTGGATGGTGCGATTTGTGCGGATTAGCTTGGTCCCAATAAGTCCAATCTCAGGACGTTCTGCCCATTGGACAAGTTCTGTTAGCCATTGAGGGTCGGTAACCGCCATATCATCGTTCAAAAACAACAGCAGGTCTGAGTCCGATCTTGCTGCGCCCAGGTTATTTGCCTCAGAGTAATTAAATTCCTTGTGGTAAGGATGGATTTGAACTTTTGGGTTTGATTCAATTTGATCGTAATAATTGAGGGTCTCAATTTCGTCGGAGTTGTTATCAACCAGGTGGATTTTAAAGTTTGTGTAACTTGTTTTGTTGAGCAGGGAATCTATCCATGGCTCTAACAAATTTCGATTGTTCTTGGTCGGAATGATAACAGCCACCGATGAATTATTGTTCTGCCAGGTAAATCGCGTGCCATAAGTGTTTGACTGGACGGAAACGTTTTCTAAACCCAGATCGGATAAATGACTGCCTATTATCGTACTGATTTCAGGTGTTTCAGGGGTGGAAAAATCCATTTGGATGATTAAAAGTTTTGGAACATGCCTTACTTTTCTATTGGTTTCGTGTAGCTGTAATGCGAGGGCGTATTCGATAGCCACGGGACGGTGTTTGTTTTGATATTTCTCGAAGCTTTCTTTAACAAAGGATGCTCTTACGAACCCCCGGGAAAGATAATTGACTGAAAGCAGCATTGATGGTGAAAGGGAGGGCGGCTTGAACATAGGGTGAGTAACGCTGGTTTTGTTACTATGAAATTCACAATCGTAGTAAATCCAATCGGCTGTGTCATCTTCAGATAGTGAAGCATAAAAATAATGCAGCAAACTTTTTTTGAATTGATCGCCTGCCTTACAGAAGACGACAAATTCACCATTGATTGCATGATCAAAGTTTAGTTTATTCAGAGCTGAGAAACTGATGCTGGCATCCGATTTGAGATTTTCTGAAAACTCAGGCACATCCTTGTCACGATCAGTTATAACAGCTACTTCCCATTTGTCCCCCACAAGATTTTGGATAGAATTCAGGGTTTCGAGAAGGTCCGATTTTTTGCCATCAAAGTAGGATACAAGAAAAGTGACTTTGGGCTGATAATTCATATCCTTGATATCTGGCACAGGATTTTCTTCCTGGGCTTTTCGCCAGCGAATAAATGAGTTTTTTGCAAGCCAATTGTTTATTTTGAAGGCTGCTCGCGTTTTATTAAATTGATGGTATTGTGTTCGAAGCCAGAGTTCCAATTTGGAATTTGGTGAAAGGAATGTGGAACGCAGTTTGAAAAGAAATTTTGAATTCATTAAAGGCCGAGCAGTGCAAAGTGATTTTTGATAAATATTGGCACACTTGATTTCTTTTCGATTTTACCACAAGCTGCTTTTTCCCCAATCGAATGAACTTAATCCAGGAAATTAGTATTGCCCTTCAACCATGAGTAATTTTTGAGGATGACTAATTGATATCTGCAATGTCTGGTAAAATAATCCATAGTTTTAATTCAGGATCATCCATTTAATAACGAGGTGTTTTTATGGCTGGAGGCTTCTATGTTCATCCCACTTCAGATGTGTCACCTGATGCAAAAATTGGGTCGGGTACAAAAATTTGGCAGCATTGCCAGGTTCGAGAGAATGCTGAAATTGGATCGAACTGCATTTTAAGCAAGGGTGTTTACATTGATACCGGTGTAAAGATTGGCAGCAATGTAAAAATCCAGAATGGGATTTCCGTTTATCATGGTGTCAGGCTCGAGGATGGGGTCTTCTGCGGTCCCCATTGTGTGTTTACAAACGACAAGCGGCCGCGGTCAATCAACCCGGATGGCTCATTGAAGGGCGGGGATGATTGGGAAGTCAGTGAAACGCTTGTCAAAAAAGGGGCATCCATTGGTGCCCATGCGACCATCATTTGCGGGACTGTTTTGGGCAAATGGGCAATGGTTGGGGCTGGTGCAGTTGTTACCAAGGATGTGCCTGATTACGGTCTGGTTGTGGGGAATCCAGCCCGTCTGATCGGTTTTGTCTGTCCTTGCGGTGAAAAGCTGGGTATATCTGAAGAATCTCAGGAAACCGTTGATAAAGGGCGTCCCATTGAAAATGTCCACATGATTTGCCCAAAATGTAAAACGGAAATTACAATTCCGTATGCTGAATTTCGAAAATTGTCATAATTATTCAATTTGAACAGGAGCAAAATTCAATGATCTCAATTGCAAAACCCTATATTGGGGATGAAGAGAAGAAACTGGTTATGGAAGTGCTTGATTCCGGAATGCTGGCACAGGGTCCAAAAGTGGCCGCACTGGAAGAGGCATTTGCGGCATTATGCAATGTCAAACACGCAATTGCAACCACCTCCGGGACGACTGCACTGCATGCAGCACTCCTGGCGCACGACATAGGTCCTGGGGATGAAGTGATCACTTCACCCTTCACCTTTATTGCCTCTGCAAACAGCGTCCTGTTTACAGGTGCAAGGCCTGTTTTTGTTGATATTGACCCCAAAACCTTCAATATCGATCCTGCGCAAATTGAAGATGCGATAACACCGAAAACAAAAGCGATCTTGCCAATTCACCTCTACGGCTATGTATGCGACATGGATGCGATCATGGACATTGCAGAACGTCATAATTTGGTGGTCATCGAAGATGCCTGCCAGGCGGTTGGTGCAAAATTCAATGGAAAAGTCGCAGGAAGTTTTGGCACCGGGACATTTTCTCTCTACGCCACGAAAAACGTGATGTCCGGTGAAGGAGGTATGATCACCACGGACGATGATGAAATTGCAGAAAAATGCCGCTTAATTCGCAGCCATGGGATGAAGGTGCGTTATTATCATGATATGCTGGGATACAACTATCGCATGAGCGACCTGCACGCTGCAATTGGTCTTGCGCAAATGCAGCGTTTGGAAGCGTTCATGGCGATCCGGCAGAATAACGCAAAATACCTGAATGAGCATATTACTTCCGTCGTTACACCCGAGGTCAGACCTGGTTATGAACATGTTTGGCATCAATACACTGTTCGGGTGGATGGCGGCAGGGATCGTGATGCTGCTGTGAAACAACTCAATGCGGCTGGAATTGGCACTGGAATTTTTTACCCAGTACCTGTTCATCAGCAGGGATACATGCGTGAAATTGTTGGCGATTTTCACCTGCCGGTAGCAGAGCGATTGGCAAAAGAAGTCATTTCTCTCCCGATCCATCCGCAGGTCAGCCAGGAAGATTTAGAAAAGATTGTTACTGAGGTCAATAAACTATGACATTAAAAACAGCTGTTATCGGTGTTGGGTCCATGGGGAAGAACCATGCCCGGATTTACTGGGAATTGCCTAACGCTGACCTGGTTGGTGTGGCTGATTTTGACAAGGACACAGCCGATTCAATAGCGAATAAGTATGGGACAAAAGCTTATTACGATTACAAGGTCCTTCTGGATGAAGCAAAGCCCGATGCAGTCACTCTGGCAGTACCAACGATTTATCACCGTGATATTGCCCTTGAAATTATTGATCGAGGGATTCCGCTGCTCATCGAAAAGCCCATCGCATTCACGATTGAAGAAGGCCAATCAATTATCGACGCTGCCAAAAAGAAAAATGTCAAGTTGATGATCGGTCATATTGAACGATTCAATCCGGCTATCATTACTTTGAAAGAGCACGTCAGCCAGGGCAAACTTGGTCGTATTTTCCAGATGGACGCCCACCGTCAGGGGCCTTTCCCGGCGCGCATTGCTGATGTGGGTGTGGTCGTGGACCTCGCTGTACACGACCTGGATGTGATGCGTTTTGTATCCCAAAAGGAAGTCATACGTGTCTATGCCGAGACTGAGAAGCACATTCACAGCAAATACGAGGATTTGTTAACGGGTTTGGTGCGTTTTTCGGATGGGATCATCGGGACTTTGGTGATTAACTGGCTAACCCCCACCAAGATTAGGGAATTTATTGTCACAGGTGAGCGTGGTTTGTATCGATGTGATTACCTTACCCAGGATTTGTTTTTCTTTGAAAACCCGGTTTCATCTGGAAGTGAGTGGGATAACCTGCGAGTCTTACGCGGTGTTAGAGAAGGTCAGATGGTACGACATATCATAGCCAAAAAAGAACCCTTGCGCTCAGAGCAAGAGGCATTCCTCGACGCAGTTGAGAATGACAAACCTGTTGCGGTTTCTGGCGAGGATGGCTTACGAGCGCTTGAGCTGGCAAAGACAATTGTTAAATCCGGCACTGACCATCGTATCATCAGCACAGAAGTGAATTAATATGAGATTTTTGCAATCACTCAATGAAAAAATTCAAAATAAACAGGCAAAGGTAGCCGTGATTGGGCTTGGTTATGTTGGCCTGCCGGTTGCCTGTATGCTTGCTGACGCCGGCTTTAAAGTGACCGGTGTCGACATCAAACAAGACCGCATTGATTTAATAAACCAGGGGATTTCACCGATCGAAGGCAAGGAACCAGGTTTAGCTGACTTGTTGAAGCTTGTTTTTCACCTTGGCAATTTTGAAGCGACAACAAGTTATGGAGCATTGGCGGACGCGGATATTGTGCTGATTGATGTTGAAACACCGATCGACGATGATCACATCCCGCAGTATGTGGCTTTGCGATCAGCCTGTCAAAGCCTGGGTCAGGTCATGAAAGATGGCGTCCTGGTGATTGTTGAATCAACCATTGCACCTGGAACGATGGAAACTCTTGTACGTCCTTTGATTGAAGCATCAAGTGGAAAGAAGTCTGGTGAGGACTTTTTCCTGGGTGCCTGTCCAGAGCGGGTTATGCCAGGGAAATTACTGGCAAACCTGAGGAATATGAGCAGGGTTTGCGGCGGCGATACGCCGGAAGTCGCTGAGACGATGAAGAAGTTTTATTCGCATATTGTCCAATCGGATTTAGATACGGCGGATCTGATCACTGCTGAAATAACAAAAACGGCAGAAAATGCGTATAGAGATGTAAATATTGCTTTTGCAAATGAGTTAGCATTGATTTGCCAATCTGTTGGGGCTGATTTTCTCAAAGTTAGAGAATTGGTGAATAAATCACCGGGGCGGAACGTTTTGTTTGCCGGGGCTGGTGTCGGAGGTCACTGTATCCCCAAGGATCCATGGCTGCTGGCATATGGCGCAAAGGGGCAAGCAGACTTGAAGCTCATCCCGGCTGCCAGGTCTGTGAATGATTCAATGCCTGCCGGGATAGTAAAGATTTTGAAGAGCGCACTCGAAGCACATCAGAAACCATTAACAGACGCAAAAATTGCAATCCTGGGTTACGCTTACCTTGAAGAGAGTGATGACACTCGCAATAGTCCCAGTGATGCGCTGCTTAATTTGCTAAATGCTGAAAGCATTGATGTCGTGGTTCAGGATCCTTATGTTTCTCCTTATCAGCAAAATATCCTCGATTGTATTGAAAATTGCGATGCCGTCATTATTATGGTTGCACACGAAGCGTACAAGAAATTGGATTTGCTTGAAGTCAAGCAGAAGATGCATTTGCCAATTATGATTGATGGACGACGTGTGGTTGATCCGCTCAAAGCAAAAAATGCAGGTCTGGATTATTACGGTATTGGTTACGGCAAATAAAGTTTAGAAAGATAAATAAGGTGGAAGATGTATAAAGGCAAATCTGTTGCAGTCGTTGTTCCAGCTTACAATGAAGAAAAATTGATCGGAAAGGTGATCGAAACAACGCCGGATTACGTTGATTATGTTGTGATCGTGGATGACCTGAGCAAGGATAAGACCGTTGATGTTGTCAATGCTTATGTCGACGCCCCTGACAGCCGAATTGTACTGATATGTATGGAAAAGAATGTTGGTGTCGGCGGCGCAATCGCTGAAGGATACAAGTGGTGTCGGGATCATCAAATTGATGCGACGGCTGTCATGGCAGGGGATGCACAGATGGACCCATCAGATCTTCCTGCATTGTTGGACCCGATTGTCAATGATGAGGCAGACTACACTAAAGGGAACCGGCTATTTACTGGTGAAGCCTGGCATAAGATCCCTAAAGCGCGATATATGGGCAACGCAGCGCTGTCTTTATTAACAAAAATTGCTTCCGGGTACTGGCATGTGGCGGATTCTCAGACCGGTTTCACTGTGGCAAATCACAAAGTGCTCTCGACGCTTGATTTGGGAGGGATTTACAAGCGTTATGGCATGCCAAATGATATGCTTGTGAAATTGAATATTTATAATTTTAGAGTTCGCGATGTTGAAATTCAGCCCATTTACGGGATTGGTGAGAAATCGGGCATTAAACCTTTGCTGGTAATCCCAAAATTTACCTGGCTTCTTTCACGCTTGTTTTTCTATCGTATGATCCAAAAATACGTCATTCGAGACTTTCACCCATTAATTTTCTTCTATTTTTCAGGATTTGCATTTTCTATAATTGGGTGGCTGCTGGGTCTGTATTTATTCATTGTCCGGATTACAACAGGTCCAGTCGCTGCAACCAGCACCATCGTCGCTATTTTTTTGATCATCACTGGAATGCAATCCCTATTTTTTGCGATGTGGTTTGATATGGATTCAAATAAGTATCTGAAGTAGCAGCATATCAAGAAATGATTTAAGCCTGAGACTCATGAAAAATTCATCGGAAAAGAAATTGAAGATTTTGACAATCATTGGTGCACGCCCGCAATTTATTAAAGCGGCGGCGGTTAGCCGGCTGCTGCGGGATGAAGCTGATGAAATCATTTTGCATACAGGTCAGCATTACGATGAGAATCTTTCAAAAGTTTTCTTTGATGAACTTGATATTCCCACCCCCCAATACAATCTGGGGGTTGGCTCCGGTACTCACGGTGTCCAGACGGGTGAAATGCTGGCAAAAATTGAAGCTGTGTTAATTGATACACAGCCAGATTGGGTGATTGTTTATGGCGATACAAATTCAACTTTGGCAGGTGCGTTAGCTGCGGCAAAATTGCATATTAAAGTTGCGCATATCGAAGCTGGGTTGCGAAGTTACAATCGCTTGATGCCAGAAGAGATCAACAGGGTTCTTACAGATCACATCTCTGATTTCCTTTTTTGCCCAAGCAATGTTGCCGTTGAAAATTTAGCCAATGAAGGCATCACTGAAAAGGTTGTTATTGTCGGCGATGTCATGGCGAACTCACTTTCATACGCTGCAGAAAAAGCAGAAAAGCAATCGGGTATTCTTGAGATTCTAGGCCTAGAACCTGGTCAATATTATTTGGCGACAGTACATCGCGCTGAAAACACGGATGATCCATTACGGCTGGAAAATATCCTGGATGCATTGACATCTTTGGATAAAAAGGTCGTCTTCCCGATCCATCCCAGAACAAAACAGGCAGTTGAAAATTATCGCTTTCAAGGTTATTTATCTGCACCAAACATTGAACTGATTGATCCACTGGGGTATCTCGACATGGTTCGGCTTGAAGCCTCTGCCAGGAAGATCCTGACGGATTCTGGCGGCATTCAAAAAGAGGCTTATTGGCTGCATGTCCCATGTGTAACCTTGCGCGATGAGACCGAGTGGGTTGAAACCGTGCAATCAGGGTGGAATGTTTTAGCTGGTGGGAATAAAGAAACAATATTGGAAAAAGTCTTGCATTTTAAGGTTCCTGAAAATCATCCTGAATTTTACGGCGATGGAAAAGCAGCGCGAAAAATTATTGATTGTCTGGTTCAATATCCTGCCTGCTAATTAACTAAGAAACCTCATTGATGGTAATATCATTGTGAAATTTACTCTAAAATAATTAATATTATGCTCATTGGCGTGATTAAACGGAGTGGTTTTTAATTGATTGCTTCAGAACACAAGCGCATTCTTGTTGATATCGGGCATCCTGCGCACGTCCATTTATTTCGAAATGCGATAAAGATTTGGCAGTCTCATGGCCATGAGGTCGCCATTACAACCCGTGAGAAGGACGTAACGCTTGATTTATTGGATTCCTATGGCTTTACCTATGATGTGGTCTCAAAAGCCCGTAAGGGCACGCTGGGGCTTGCTTACGAGATGCTGGAGCATGATTTTGGTGTGTTAACAGCCGCCCTTCGGCATCGGAGCAAGATATTAGTTGGCACCTCTGTTTCAATTGCACATGTTGCCCCGTTTATTGGCGCAAAATCCATTGTATTCAATGAAGACGATGCCAGCGTTGCTAAATCTTTTGTCAGGCTTTCTTACCCAATGGCGCATAGAATTGTCACACCAAAAGTATTGAACGAAAATCATGGCAAGAAACATATTACCTATGAAGGCATTCAAAAATTAGCCTATTTACATCCCAGCCAATTCGCACCTGATCGAAAAATTTTTGATCAATTAGGTGTGGGTCCTGGTGAAAGATACTTCTTGCTGCGTTTTGTCAACCTGAAAGCAGCACATGACCAGGGGGAGTTTGGCATGGGGCTCGCCTTGCAGCGAAAATTGATAAAATTATTAACACGATATGGCAAAGTGTTTATCACCAGTGAGGGGGCGCTGCTCCCCGAGTTTGAGCCATATCGCATTCAAATTGATCCTGCGAACATGCACCATGTGCTGGCTTTTGCTGATGTTTTTATTGGCGACAGTCAATCTATGACCGTAGAGGCAGCAGTGCTTGGTGTGCCATCGATCCGCATTAATTCTTTTGCTGACCGATGTTCCATCTTGCAGGATTTGCAGAATGAATATCAATTAACCTTCGCGTTTTTTCCAAAACAGGAAGAAGAAATCTTCGCCTTGCTCAACACTTGGCTGGAGGATGGTGAATTAAGGAAAAAATTCCAGATGAAGAGGAATCGTTTGCTGGAAAAGAAAATTGATTTAACCCGCTGGATGGTGGATCTTATAGAAAATCTCGATTGATTTGGTGAGAGCGGATGAAAATAGTCACAATTTGCGGGATGAGTGAAGACAAGGTCAGGGCAAGCTTGCTTCCCCTGGCGGCATTGGAAACTGTAGAAAAAATCTTTCTTGTCAGGCGTTCACCGGTAGCTATGGCGAAAGTTGAGTCCTATTCACCACCTAAATTACTCAGCTGGTCTTTATTCCTGACAGAGGTGTACCGTTTTATTGCTTTATTCGCTGTTTGTGTAAAAGAAAAACCGGACCGCATTTATGCTATCTATTTTGTTCCCCACGGCGTCTATGCTGCTATCATCGGGCGCCTTTTAAAAATTCCAGTCATTCAGGAACTGATCGGGACAGATCGGCCTCTAGTTAACAAATCAAAATTTTATCAAGGCTTGCTTGCGCAGGCTGAGCGGATTGGTGTCAGGGGCAAGTCATCAAAAAAAGATCTTTCATATCTTGGTTTGCCTGATGAGAAATTTTTCATTTCTAAGGCAGTGAATGCGATTGATTTTGATTTGTTTCAGCCTGATCAGGTTCAGAAGATTTTTGATTTTGTTTATGTTGGACGGTTAGACCAAAACAAGCAGGTTCACCTGATTGTTGATGCTTTCCATGCCCTCCAACAGCAAAATCCTGATATCAAATTACTTATTGTCGGTGATGGACCTGAAAGATCCAATCTGCTGAATAAAGTCGCTGAATATGTGATTACCGAAAGTGTGCATTTTGCTGGTAATCAAAAATACGAGGATATTCCGACTTTCTTGAACCAATCGCGAGTTTTCATCATGGCATCCGCTTTTGAGGGTTTACCGGTAGCAATGATTGAGGCATTAAGCTGCGGACTGCCTGTTGTCATGCCCAATATTGGCGATATCAGCGATATTGCCGTTGATGGTTACAATGCGTTGTTAATCGACAAAATCAGCCTGGATTCATATGTGGAGGCGCTCTCTGAACTAATAACGAACCAGGCACTTTATGGAGATTTAGTTCAAGGTGCACTTGAGACTCGAGAAAAGTTTATAGCTGAGTATTCCCTGGAGAATGTGAAAAGATCCTGGCATGAAATTCTTTTAGAAATCAAGGCATGAAAAGTGCAAAGTTAAATCAATAAATATCTGACTGGGAATAATAATCGTATGGGATCGCCCAAGAAACAAAATGCAAATAGAAACGATCAGATTAGAGTATTGATGCTGATTGGTAATTTAGATGCAGGCGGCAAAGAAAGACAGCTGATCGCCTTATTAAAAGGTCTAAAAGAAAGAAAGCATATTTCGACGATTGTTGCTGTAATGAACCCAAATGGATTGCGAGAATCTGAAGCAAGCCAATTTGCCAACAGCCTTATCAATGTCAGTCGGATGTTTGAGTTTGATCTGTTGAGCCCTGTAATCAAGTTGGTCAGGCTTGGTAGACGTGAGAATATTCAAGTCATTCATACCTGGGGGAGCGGCATTTGGGATCTGGTTGGTTTGATGGTGGCAAAATTTTGTCGTGTACCAATACTGCATGGGGGCATTCGATTATCGCCTTCTCGCTTGGATTTTTCTAATCGTCTCACAAAGTGGAGTGCTCAAAAAGCGGATGCCATCGTGGCTAATTCGCAATCCGGATTGCAAGCTTTTGGTCTTGCAGCTGACCCTCGATCACGAGTGATATATAATGGCGTGGACATGAGCCGTTTCGAAGGACTGGAAGAGTACCCACCTGAAAAACATAAAAATTTATGCATGGTTGCAAATTTCAGTAATAAGAAGGATCACATCAGCCTGGTGGCAGCTATGCCCGTCATTCTAACATCATTTCCTGATGCCCGTCTGCTGCTTGTGGGTCATAATGCAGGCACATTAGATGCAGTCAAGGCTTACGCCTCGGAAATTGGCGTGGAATCGCATGTAGAATATATTACTGATACCCTGCACCCGGAGCCTTATATTGCAAAATCACGGATTGGCATTCTGTCAACTAATGAAACGGTTCACGGCGAAGGGACAGCAAATGCGCTGCTGGAATACATGGCATTATCTAAACCTGTTGTGGTTTCGGATAATGGCGGCAACAGGGAAGTCGTGAAGGACGGTGAAAGCGGTTTTGTGATCAAGCCAGGATCCCCGGAAGAAATAGGAAAGCATGTTAATTATCTCCTGGCAGATGCAGTACGGGCTCAAGAGATGGGGCGGGTGGGAAAAGCCATACTTATTGAGAAATTCAATATGGAAAAAATGATCAATGCCTATGTTGAAATTTATCAGGCTTTAGAGAATCAGGATTCAGGGTGATGATGATAAAAAATATTCTTAATAAGATTATTGAACAGATTAAGTATTACCTGGTTTATCGGGGAAACAAGGTTAAATATTTGCGATCGATGGGCGTGAGGATTGGTGAACATTGCCAGATATTAAATCATCCGCATAACTACGGCTCAGAACCCTGGTTGATTGAGATTGGGAACAAGGTGACGATCACCTATGGTGTGTTCTTTCTCACGCACGATGCATCAAGCCGTTTGTTTCGGGAGTCAATCCCGGATTCATCGCCATTTGGCAACCGTTTTGGCGCAATCCGTGTTCAGGATAACTGCTTTATCGGGGTCAACAGCATCATTCTGCCAGGTGTGAGCATTGGGCCAAACAGTATTATTGGCGCTGGATCCGTGGTCGTAAAAGATGTGCCGTCGAATTCAGTGGTGGCGGGTGTGCCGGCAAGAATGATCTCCAGTCTGGAAGATTATATAAAAAAATATGAAGCGCGAATGATCCCGATTAATGCAACCAATCGTGAAGATTTGAGAAAGGAATTGACCCAATACTTTTGGGGAGAAGTGCGTTAAAGCGTTTAAGATCCTTGATGAATTTTAGGATTTATACGTACTTGATCTTTCGGAACATGCTCAAAAATTGACGATATTTTTTCCACAGCCCGTAGCGCCCGATAAAATGAAATATTTTGTACTCAAGTTTTAACAAAGGGGTCAATTGCGAATAGTATTTTTTGAATAACGGCAAATCCTGTTCCATTAACAAGAGTGCACCAACGCTGATCAAATTTGTCTTGCGACGAATTAATTTTTCGTACTTATTCTCTGTTGCCTGGTTGTATCCCTCTAATAATTTCAGTGTTTTGAGAATATGGGATTTTCTTTTTTCCAGGACTTTAACATTTTTTTGCATATAGGAGCCAGGTGTGTTTACGCGATATGCAGAAGTGACTTTGTTCAGATAATAAATTTCCCCATGCAGTGTTGATAACAGCGGAACGGTATTGTCCCACATCTGTGAAAAATAATACCAATCAGGGACCTCGTCAAAAACTGATTTTTTCGCAACCGCCGAGCCCATATCCAGCAAATGGCCGCCGATCAAGATCACATTTTCTGCGCTGACAGGGCTGTCGGTATTTTTATAGCGCCTGATCGAGTATTCCTCGGGATTGGCGGCGTCCACGGTTTTGGTTGCTGTAAAACACATTGAGACTTCCGGGTGCGATTCCATGAAGTCAACCTGGTATTGCAATTTTCCCGGATCAATCCAATAATCATCAGCTTCTAAAAAGGCGATGTATTTGCCTTTTGCTTGGGGAATGGTGATTTTTGCATTGATTTCTGTCCCCTTTGAAAATTGGTTTTCCGTCTGAATAATTGGGCGGATGATTTCAGGGTATTTTTTTGCATATTCCAAAATGATTTCAGCTGTATTATCCCCAGATGCATCATCATGGATGATAATCTCGTAGTCAAACTGCGTCTTTTGAATCAAACAGCTCTTAATTGCTTCACGGATGAAAGCAGCTTGATTGAAGGCAACCAAACTGACAGTGACCAAAGGATTACTCATCGTTTGCCTTTCAGTTTTGATAATAGTGTTTTGGTGAAATTCCTAATGATGGACAGGAATTCTTCTAGTTCCGGGGCTTTGATGAGTCTATTCAACAGGAAATAAATGACCACCCCTAGAACAATTTGAGTTGAGAAAATGAGTAGATTACTGTCGGTGTTCAATAAATTACCAACAAAATAGATACTGCCGCCCATGATCAGGGAAATGATCCCCTGGGGGAATAAAGCTTTTAATTGGTCAAACAAGGTGTAATCAACCAATCTGCCAACGAAATAACTGACGACGAAATGAGATATGACAGCGACTGTAATTTGTCCGTAAATTAAAGCGATAATGCCGTGTTTGTAGGTTAATGCGATAGCAATCACCGTGATGACGTATTTAAAAATTTCTAAGCGCAGATGCAAATCCGTCCGCCCTTTGATGCGAAGCAAATTGTAGTTCTGCACCACGATTGGGAAGAGCAGGCCGATCACACAAAGCAGCTGGAAATAAGGAATGCTGTCCGCCCATTTTTCGGTCAGAAGGAAAAGGAACAAGGGTTCGGCAATTGCGATCAAGCCGATCATGACCGGCATCAGAACAAACATTGACATTTTGATGGTTTTACTATGCACTTTTCTTAAGGTTGTATCATCATCCTGATAGGGAGAGAAAGCAGCAAAAACCACTGTGCCGAGTGCCATACTTGTCGCAACAGAGGCAGCAGACTCCATAGTGGAAGCCCTGGAATAATAACCGACGTCACTTGGAGAATAGACTTTGCCAATAAAGGTTTGGTATAAGTTCTTGAAGACTGTCTCAATAATCCCTGCCACGAGAAGCCGTGATCCAAAAGAGAACATTGTCTTGAGAGATTCGAATGAAAAATGCCCGATAGGACGCCATTTACTCAGGATCCACAAGGCGATTGCCTGGGCCAAGCTGTGGGACAAAGTTTGAATAACAAGGCTCCAGACTCCCAGTCCATTATAAGCAGCAATAATGCCAGCAACCCCTGAGAAAAGGACGGCGATCATGCTGACGATGAAATGGTTTTTAAATTCCATTTTCTTTCTCAAGATGGAAAACTGAACGAGGCTGAAGGCATTGATGATCATGTTCAGCGAGAGAACACGTGTGATCGGCTTGAGGATGGGCTGTTGATAGAAGTCAGCAATTAATGGGGCGGAAAAGAAAAAGATGCTTGCTAGAAAGATGCCAATCAATAAATTGAAGTAGAAGATTGAGGAGGAATCTGTTTGGGTTGCATCTTTCTTTTGGATCAATGCGCTGCCAAAACCGCTGTCTAAAACCGATTGGGCAATACTCGTGAAAATCGCCAGCATGCCCAAAAGCCCGAATTCCGATGGGCCAAGCAAACGGGCAAGAATGATTGAGACGAGCATATGCATCACCTGGAGGCTGATACGTTCTGAAACCGACCAGACCATGCCGTTGATTGTTTTTTGCTTTAGTTCTGACATTCAATAATCCAATTGATAATCGCAGCAGTAAGATAAAACTCTAATTTTTTCTGCACTAAGAAATTTTCCATCAACTTTAATCTATCAAAAATAATCGCTGTCTGAATAAAAAGAATTTTTCTAAATTTTCCCCCAAATCGCTTATTCCAAACAGCGGCTAGTTCTAACTACCTGGCTAAAATCATCAGTGAGAAACCACCTAGCAATTTCGCCGCAAGATTGGGGTTGATTGCATGCATGATTTTCCTGGGGAATTTCCAAAGCTTATCTTTTCCTTCAGGATCAGACAGGTCCAGTGAGCGGGAAGTAAATATATAATCAATGATTTCATAGCCCGTGCCTTGCAATGTACCAAGAGCCGTGTCTTTGTTAAAGTGATGCAGACTGCTGCGCATGTACTCTTTATTTGCAAAATAACGGCTTCTTAACACGGAATAAAAAGTAATTTGCAGTGGAATATGGAAGACTTTGTATTCTCCCTTTGATCGAAGTCGACTTAAGAAACCCAGGTAATCCCTGACATGCGTGAACACATTGATCGCCATCACAACGTCGTAATGGGCATCGGTTTTGAGTAAATCTTTGAGATAATAATGAATATTTTCTTGTTCTCTTAATTTGGCAATTTCAAATGCTTGTTCCGAGGTTTCGTACCCATAAAAATCAACGTTTTTGTCATAATAATTTGCTAAACTTACAAGCAGACCGCCAGCGCCATAACCAATTTCGCAAATGTTATTGGGCTGGATCTTGTTTTTGTCTAAAATTTTATAAATATTTTGTGCTTTCCAGGGATCATCTTCTTCATGCCAATTCCGTTTGCCAAGAGAATCTGTCCCATATTCATATTCAAATTGCATATCTTTATCCTTTAGGCGCTTTGCAAAGTTTTTGAAAATCCTCAGTACTTCTTGATGTCCGGGAACATGACAATGAATTCGCCATCATATTGCCCTTTCAGTGAATCAATAATGTAATCTTTGAAATTATGGGCAAGGATGAGAATGTAATCGATTTTGTTTTCCTTGAGTGCTTCCCTTGACACGACCTTGATGCCCGTGCCAGGGACATATTTTCCCTGCTTGAAAGGGGTGTCGTCAATAATAAATTCAATCATTGAGTCGTCGATCCCAACTGAGTTTAAAAACACACAGCCTTTCGCTGCCGCGCCAAATCCAGCTATGCGCTTCTTTTGTGAAACCAGATCCTTGATGTAATTTTTGAATTCATCGATCTTTTCATGGGTTCGCTTTCCCCAGCGAACGCATGATTCTTCAGTGATCGTTTTCTCCAAATTTAAGAAAGATGGGATGGTGATGTCCTGGTTTCTGTGAGACGATTTTTTTGTCATCAATACCCTCAGTGTGCCGGCGTGCATATCATGGTAGGACACATTGATTACTTTCAAGCCTTCCTGGTTAGCCAGGTCCATAATGTTCTGAAGGTTAAAATAATATACATGTTCATGGTAAATCTGGTCGTAATTATCGTTGAGCAGGGTTGTAAGGATGTAAGGGAATTCAAGACTCCAAATGCCGTTGTTTTCCAGGTTGTTGTAAATGCCTTTCACAAAAGAACGTATGGGTTGGGTATGCTGAAAGACATTGGTTGAGGTGATCAATTTTGCTTTCTGAGGCAAAACGGTATCTTCACCAAAGTACTCATTGAAATACGCAATGCCAGCTTCAATGTTGATTTCCTTAAAACTCTGGCTCGCGTCAACGTTGATCAATTTCAGATCCGTATTTTTCTTTCGAAACTCTAAAAGCAATGAACCATCGTTGCCGCCAATATCGACAACAATGTCCCCTGGTTTCAAATCAACATACCCAGTCAAATAATCAAACATTTGAGAACAATGTTGTAAATATGGTTTATTGACATTGGACCGATAAAGATAATTTTGAAATAATTTATCTTTGTCGACAACATCGGTTAAGCATGTTAGTTTGCTCTCAGGGAATAATTGGATTGCAAGCGGGAATCGCTCAACTTCAAGGGATTCTTCCCGTGTATCGCATAGATTGTTAACCAGGGGGACTTTTCCAAGATCGAGGTAGGTGACCCCTCTTGAGCTGCCGCTAATCGGACAATGAGTAATTTTCATAATAGGTAATTATTATACGCATTCAATATTCTAAGTCAAATTTACAGTTCTAAGCAAAAACAGCAAAAGTTTTGAGATTCAAACATTGCAATGATCGGGTTCTTCTGCTCATATTTTGCTTTATTCATTATAATGGCTTTAATCAATTGCCGTGTGAATCTGAGGAGAGCAAAGATAAAATCAGGATGCCATGAGAGTCAAAATCAAGTAAAATCAATGCTCTGGATTTACAGAAATTTATCTAGATCTTTTTATACAAGTATTACTTAGGTTTATTAATAGAGAGTGGAGTAACCCAATGACAATTGAAGAATTGAGTGGAAATCGACAAATTCCTGCATCTATAAGCTACGAAAATTTTCACAACCAGGTGCTTGTTGATGAATTTATGAAAGCAAAAGAAAAGGTGGACCAACTGCAGCGATGTACGAGATGTGTACTACCCGAAACATTTCCATTTGTTGAATTTGATGAAGATGGTGTCTGTAATTTTTGTCATCATTATGAAAAGAAAAATCTTTTAGGGATGGATGCCCTGCAAGCCTTACTTGACAACAATAGAGACTCTGATGGCAATGTTAAATGTGTGGTGTCCTTTAGCGGCGGGCGTGACAGCAGTTATGGTTTGCATCTTGTTAAAAAGGTTTTGGGACTCGATGCTGTTGCCTTTACGTATGATTGGGGTGTTGCCACCGATATGGCACACAGAAACCAGAAACGGATGTGTGAAACACTTGGCGTTGAGCAAATTGTGATTAAAGCTGACCTTGACCGAAAGAAAGCGAACATCAAAGCGAACCTTCTGGCTTGGCTGAAAAAGCCCGATTTGGGAACAATCCCATTATTAACCAGCGTCGGCCAACAATTTTTCTACCACGCGAACCAGGTTGGCAAGAAACTTGGGCGAGACCTGATTGTCTTATGTGCAACCCCCTTTGAACATACATATTTCAAAGCTGGATTTTCGGGTATTAAACCACATTTTGAAAGCTCAGATAATTCGGCAGCAGACAAATTGAATATGATTTTCAGCTATCTCAGGAAGTATGTCGATAATCCCTCTTACATCAACAGGTCATTGATTGATACAATTGGCGGCTATCTTTCTTTTTATGTCATTCCGCATAATTATCTACGTCTATTTGATTACCTTCGTTGGGATGAAGAAGTGGTTAACAAAACCCTGATCGAAGAATACGGCTGGGAAACATCAGATGAAACACCTAGCACCTGGCGAATTGATGATGGAACGGTGCCACTGTCTGATTATATGTACTATATGATGTCTGGTTTAACCATCAATGACACTTTTCGAAGCAATCAAATCCGTGAAGGTCGAATTACAAGGGAGCAAGCACTGCGCCTTCTTAAGAGGGAAAACCTTCCACGGTTCAATGCTATTCAATGGTATTGCGACCAGGTCGGAGTTGATTTTGAAGAGACTGTTCGTACAATCAATAATGCACCTCGCCTGTATTAGAATGGTATATTTAATTTGGGTTTGAACTATTGGAAAGTATATGAGAACTCAAATCAACAAAGTATTCGAACAGCGGCAAGCATGAAATCAAAAGAAATTTACAAAATCGGAATAATTGGCACAGGGTTCATTGGCAGCGGACTGCAGCGAACTATAGACAGGTTGCCTGACATGGAAGTTTCCCGCATCCTAACACAAAGGGATTTGACGGACTTTCCTGATGGAGGCGTTCACACCCATTCGGTCCAGGATTTGATTGAACACAGCGATTTGGTTGTGGAATGCAATGGCAACCCGGTTTATGTAACAGAAGTGCTCTGCCAGGTGATGGATGCTGGGCTTCCTGTAGTCACCATGGATGCCGAGCTCCATGTTACAACCGGCACCTACCTGGCTGAGAAAGGCTTGATCACAGAGGCGGAGGGGGATCAACCTGGTGCACTTGCGGCATTGAATAGAAAGCTCCTTGAAGTTGGTTTTAAACCCCTTGTTTACGGGAATTTAAAAGGTTTTCTGAATCTGACCCCGACACCTGATGAAATGGCATATTGGGCAGAGAAGCAGGGCATTTCTGTGGAACAGGTGACTGGTGCAACGGATGGGACAAAGATCCAGATTGAACAGGTTTTTGTCGCAAATGGTTTGGGTGCCGTTATTGGCAAGCAGGGATTGTATGGATACGAAAGTATGGACATCTCTGAAGGTGCGCAAAAACTTGCCCTACGCGCAAAAGAAATCGGGCAGCCCATCAGTGATTACTTGCTGTGCAGTCAAAAAGCAAAACGGAGGTTTCCTGCGGGAGTGTTTATCACCGTTGAATATGATTCAGTTGAAGCACCAACATTTGAGTATCTGAAATTGGGGGAAGGACCGTTTTACACGATGCTTCAAAGTTTTCACCTGATCTACCTGGAGATCCCAGTGACGATTCGACAGGTGCTGCAAGGAAAGGGGGTTTTGTTGAACAATGGATTGAAACCGAAGGCAAGTGTGTGCACAATCGCGAAACATGTGTTAAAACCTGGGACGGTCATCAAGCGTGAAGACCGGAATTTCCACGTTCGTGGAGAAGCAATTCCTATTGCGGATGCCCCCAATCACATTCCGATTGGGTTGATTTATGATGTTGTTATTAAGCATAAGGTTGAACCTGGGCAGATGCTTGCATTTGAGGATGTTGAAGTTCAAGAATCAAAAGCATATCATGCCTGGAAAGATACACTGAGCGGCGTACGCTAAGTTCCGATTATCGGTCGAGAAATCGGCAAAAACACTTGGAAATTTAGAGGGCGGTAGAATTTCGTGTTCTATCCTTTATTTTCCCAGCTTTTCTTCAATGCTCTGACGTAATTCTCCAACATTTGCAAAACTTTGAATCTCGTTTTGTTTGAATTCAATCCCGAAAGCAATCTCAATTGCAATCATCAGGTTTACATGCGAGAGAGAATCCCAGGCATCCACATCGTCGGCAGTCATTTCATCTGTCAGGACCAAAGTATTGTCATCAAAGACTTCCCTAAAAACCTGTGTCAATTTTTCTGTAATCGCCATTTTGTTTACTCCATTGTAGAAATATCACCGGGGTCTTCGCCTTCGTAATAGGCTTTGAGTACGCGCCGAAGAATTTTCCCACTTTGATTTTTTGGTATTTTGTCAGTAATAATGAATTCAGAAGGGATTGCCACCGTTGATACCTTGTTGGATATATAAATTCGGCATTTCAACTCGAGGGAGCGATCCCATTTTACATCTTCTGGCAGGACGATGTAGGCAACAATTTTTTTGTGCAAGAGCGGATCGTCAGCACCAATGACCGCAGCGTCTGCGATTTCCTCAATTTCCAGCAGTGCGCTTTCGACCTCAAATGGGCCTACCAGGTGGCCAGCGGTGTTTATAACATCATCAGAACGGCTCACGTACCAGAAATACCCCTCCTCATCCCGGTAGGCAAGATCGCCAGTAATATAAAATTCACCACGGAATTTATCCGCATACGCATCTTCTTTGTGGAAATAAGTTCTGAACATGGACCGCCAGCCCTTCTTCAAGGTCAGGTGACCCTGTAAGCCAACTGGACGTTCTTGCATATCATCATCCAAGATGAAGACCTCAATACCGGACCTGGGTTTGCCCATTGAACCGGGTTTTACCGCCAGTTCTGGGCGGTTTGCAATCATGATGCTACCTGTTTCAGATTGGAACCAGTTATCATACACTTCGGTATCAAACACCTTTTTTCCCCAATGATAAATTTCAGGGTTTAATGGCTCACCAACGCTGTAAATCCGCTTTAAGCAGTTGGATCGAATCTCGTCAAATTTTTCATCATCTTCTTGCATCAACATCCTGAGCGCTGTTGGCGCGGTGTACCAGATGTTTACCTGTTTGTCTTTAAGAATTTTCAACCAATTGTCAGCATTGTAGGTCCCACCGAATTGTATGCTGTCTGTCATTGTGCTCAGTGGTGCGATGATGCCGTATGATAAACCGGTAATCCAAGCGGGATCTGCTGTGCACCAATACAGATCATCAGATTCAGGCAATAAAATTTCTTGAAAGGATTGAATAATATCCAGGATTGCCCCGTGAACATGCAAGGCGCCTTTGGGCTTGCCCGTTGACCCCGAGGTGTACTGCAAGAAAGCCGGTGTTTCTGCATCTACTTGATACGGATAGTCAAATTCTGGATCAGCATCTTTCAGCAATGCTGGCAGGCTGAAGATAAAATCGTCACGATGTTCCTCTTTATCAACGACAAGTATTTTTTCTAATTCAGGCAATTGATCTTTAATTGCCAGTATCTTTCTGACAAGGCTGTTTTTTGTAATGATGACTTTTGCCTGGCTGTTCCCCAACCTGTCAAGTAAGGCATCCTCACCTAAAGTTGAGAATAGAATACAGGACATTGCCTGCAATTTTTGGATACCAAAGAAGCTTGTGATTAATTTTGGACTTCTTGGGAGGAAAATACTGACAACTTCTTGCGCATGGATGCCTAAATCCTTCAAAATATTGGCAATCTGGTTAGATTCACGTTCAAATTCACCATAAGTGAACCTGGTTTCTGAGAGGTCATTATGGATCCAGTTAATTATTTCTTTTTCTTCATACCCATTTTCACAATGCTGTGTGAGGCAGGCGTACGCTATGTTTTTTACGATCATGGTCAGGTCCTTTTTTAAGGGTTAATCTTCCAATATTCAAGATCTTCAAAGGCGACATCGTTATCACCAATTATTAGTATATCATCCACGTCATGCTCAGCCAAAAATTCTGAAAAAGAGAAATCTGTGAAATAACGCAAATCGATACAGTATGTCTTTTTATAATGCGATGCAACCAGTGGGTCCAATGCATATCTGTACGATGAACCAATGAATAACAAATTGCGGTTTGAGTCGTTTTCAAAGGTGTATTCTGTGTAATTGGTGACATAGCCGTAAAACTCATTGTAGTGGTTGGTGTAAGGCACGTTTGAATAATTTCCCTCGAAATAGGCTTGCCTCTGGTTCTGTTCGATGAGCTGGTCGTTGACTTTCATCTCATAGGCTGGAAAGTCCACAATTTCCACAGCAAAATCATCACCTTTGATAGGATAAAAAGTTCGGCGCGCCATCAATCCTAAAAATTCAATATCCGGGAATTTAAGGATGTCTTTGTACTCAAGCATCGGTGAAATGCCGGGGTAATTAGAAGCGAGCATGTCATGGATATCCCCATAGGCTTTTAAAATGCCATACACATTCCAATGGTGATCTGTCCGATAATAATTTTCTAGATGATCTTCCATTCCTTCAAGCATA
The DNA here is from genome assembly GCA_016841525.1 of Anaerolineaceae bacterium. Classification (GTDB taxonomy): domain Bacteria; phylum Chloroflexota; class Anaerolineae; order Anaerolineales; family Anaerolineaceae; genus Brevifilum. The sequence continues at coordinate 248,732 of JAENYZ010000001.1, read as the reverse complement.
AACTTCTTCAAAACCAAATTCTCAGGTAAGTTCTCTTCGAAATAGCCGATGGATTGACTCTTATCTGCATAAGCAAAGCTGGCGCTTAAAGGATGGAACTCGGAATTTTCAAGGGTTTGATGGTAATACAGATAAAAATTTTTATCGGGATGTGATTGAATGATCTCTTCGTAATTAATGATGCGTTTGTCAATTGCCTCCTTTGTAACATCATCAAAAAGATTTGGTGAAAATACCAGCTGGTTATTTGTTTTATCATAATAAATATCCGAAGTCATATCCGCCGGTATGGCTGAGTCTTTGAGGAAGCCGTAAGCAATTTTTATGATCCCTCTATCAAGGGCTTTTGAAAACTGGATAATTGGCATTCGGAAGGGGAATTGATCGCTTGTTGCACGTTCAAATTTGTTGACAAAAGAAGCACTGGTGTAAAGGTTGATCAGAATTTCAGCAGCATCGCGATAGTTTCCCTGTTCAATGAAATCAAGGGCACGACCAAGGTTCGGATTGGACGCAGGTTCTAAGGCGATCAGGGTCCTTGCCTCGACCACCGATTCCTCGGGGGAAGCGCCGATATTTGTCAGCCAGGAAACAGGCACAAAAAGCAATATTAAGAAAAACAAGACCAAGAAGTATTGTGTGAATTTCTTCAAAAATCTATCCTTTTACTGGTAATTATCATATATATTTATTCGTCAGGATCTATTCAAAGCTGAGCTCAGTAGCTAAGGTTGTATCATCCATTGGTCTGTGTCCATAAAAACAACTTCGTAATCACTAACAATTAGAAAGTCATCAATGGTGTGGTTCTGTGTGAAGTCCGACATTGTGAAATCTATGTTTTGTCTGAGATCTACAAAAAAGGTGTGATGATAATGTGAAGCAATCAAAGCAACCAGGGGTCGTGTATAAGAATCGCCAATGATGAGGATATTCCGATCGGTTTGAGTTTCACAAATGTACTCCAACAGACCTTTTTGCGAGCCAAAATACGTGCCGTAATGATCCGTGTAGGCCGTGGTTGGATAATTCCCGGCAGCATATTCATCTCGAAAATCATAATCACCTGGAACGCCCTGGTCTTTTATAACACAAATAGGGAATTCCGCTTCGTAACCGATGAAATCATCACCCTTTAATGGGTAGAGGGTTTTCCTGGCATATGAGCCTAAAAATTCGATATCCGGGAATGGGATCAAAGTTGTTGATGATAATTTTCGAGGAAAATCCGTTTTATCGTTTGAGATTAAATCATAAATCCCTTTATAGGCTCCTAGTATGCCATTGACATTCCAGTGGTGATCGGTGCGGTAATAATTTTTTAGGTGCCCTTCAACGTTATCGAGCGGCATAAAGTCAAGGTTAATTTTTTCAGGCAGATTGGATTGAAAATACTCAAATCCCTGTCCCTGATCCGCATTTGAAAAATATGCATTGAGTGGATGATACTGGGAATATGGCAGGGTTTCAAGGTAATAAATGTAAATGTTAAGATCAGGGTATCTTGAAGCAATATCTTTGTAATTCGCTAACCGGTGGTCAATATTATTGCGTATATTCTGATCAAAGCTGCCAGGCGGCACAATGAGGGCATCGTGCTTAAGCATGATGTAAATCTCCGAGGTCATATCTGCCGGGATGACATCATCATCCGAGAAACGATATGAAAGATTAATGATCTGGCGATCAACAGCTTTAGCAAATATAATCAGAGGCATTCTGAAGGGAAACTGATCGGTGACTGCACCATCGAATTTCTTTTGTAATGATCCGCCTGTATAAAGGTCCCAAACAAGGCTGATTGCTTTTTCGGGTTCTCCTTGCTGAATATAATCCAAGGCAATCTTTAATGTGGGATAGGATTTCTCAGGTAATCCCAATACCCTTCCTTCGATAATGGATACCTCAGCAGCAGGTTTCCCTCTGAGGAGCCAATAACCGGGAACAGAAACCAGGAGTATAAAAAATATGACTAGAAAATACAGGCTGAATTTTTTCATACTTAGAATTCAACATACATAAAAGCAGTGAAGCCTTTAGAAAGAATAAAGGTGATGGTGAACAAGAATAAGGCAATGTACCCTATGTCCAAAGCTAATAAAGCTTTCCCACCTTTGGCTTTCATTTTCTCGCCAAATTGGTGCAAAAAGGGCAGGCTGAATAATATCGCCGGAATCAAGAAGGGAAGATAAAAAAGGATGTTTAGTGACCTGAATGTCACCAAATTTGTCCATCCATTTGCCCCAAACAAAGCGCTGAAGAAGGATCCCCATTCGCTCACATCGGTAATTCTGAAGAAAATCCAGCCGATCATGATTAAGATGATTGCATAGGCATACTGGAAAAAAGGTGCAGCTTTCTTTAGCTTTTTTCCAAAACCGCTGGCTTCGATGGCAAGTATGAAGCCGTAATAAGCTCCCCATATGACAAAATTCCAGCTGGCACCGTGCCAGAGACCAGTTAACAGGAAAACAATCATCAGGTTTGATTGCTGGCGGAGGACCTTTGCTTTTTTACGGGCGAACTCAAGCGGGATGAATAAATAGGTTCTGAACCATGCACCGAGGGTGATATGCCATCGACGCCAAAAGTCTGAGATGCTCCGGCTGACATAGGGGAAGTTGAAATTTTCAGGCAGTTTGAACCCCAGCATCTGACCAATCCCAATAGCCATGTCGGTATATCCTGAAAAATCGAGATAAATTTGGAGGGTATAGGCGATCAACCCAAACCAGGCTAGGCTTGCACCCATTTCGTTGAATTCTGCCGCAAAAACCTTATTGGTTGCCATACCCAGGCTGTCAGCTAAAATAACTTTTTTTGCCAATCCCCCAATAAATCTGCGAACGCCTTCCATGATGCCCAATGGGATAAATTTTGGTTGAAGCAGCTCGTCTCTGACCGTGATAAACCGGGTGATTGGCCCCTGTACCAGTTTTGGGAACATGATCAAATAAGAACTGAAACGGACCAGGTTTTTCTCAGGCAGGTGGATTTCATTGTAAATGTCCAGGAGGTACGAAATGCCGGAAAAAGTGAAAAAGGAAATCCCAAGCGGCAGCGCTTTTTGAGTGTAATCAATCGATGTTGGGAGACCTGAATTCAAAATGTCGAGAAAAAAGCCGGTGTATTTATAGAAACCCAGAAGACCAAGGTTGAGAAGAATACCAATCCACATCTGCGTTTTCGCGCTTTTAGTGGCATTTTGCGTTTGTGCCCTGCCGATGAAACGGCCCCATAGGTAATTAATGATTATCGATAGAAATAAGATGTGTATGTGGGTGGGGTCTGACCAGGCAAAGAAAACAAGGGAGGTAAGGACAAGAACGAGATTACGCCATCCCTTCCGTGGGAGGACGTAAAAAGCGATCAGTGTGATTGGTAAAAATAAAAAGATAAATGTGATACTCGAAAATGGCATTTAGTCCCTTTCAGCTGGAATAATGTCGTTTTTATAATAGCAAGATGCCATTATACCTAATATCAATTATTGAGGTTAGGAAATTAAATGAAATTATTTTGTTTACTAGTTTAGTAGAACCCAAACTTTGTCAGGGCTTCTTCAACATAATCCCGCCATACCCCTGGATAATGCGTGCCACCCAATTTGATCCTGTAGTAATAGGGCACGCCATCAGCCTCGTATTTTTGCTTCACCTTGTCGGCGCCCTCTCTATAGGCTGTCGACCAGGTTAATAAATCTCCATTAGTCTTCAAAACCTTGGGGTAACCGCCAGCGCCGCTCTCATTCGTTCCAACGTACAGGTAATGAAAAACATTGGTGGGCGCTTGATAGGTGTTAAACCAGACTGAAAGTTGATTTGTCGTTAACCAATACGGATAAAACAAAGGCTGTTCTGGTCCGTCCTCAGCCATCCAGACTGCTGGGGACATTGCCATCACTTTTGAAAAATTTCGGGATTCCCGCAACCCTGCATAAATTGAAAAAAGACCGCAGCGGCTACCTCCGCCTATTGCTGTGTGATCCCTGTCGGGGAGCGTTCGGTAGCTTGCATCAACGATGCTTTTCAGTTCATAAACGATGAAGTGTAAAAAATTATCACCCTCCCCTTGAAGCGTTGTAGGAGAACTCATCCAGTTGTCCATGTTATTGTTATCCCAGGGAGTGTATTCATCCCAGGGATAATCTGCATCGAGTTCAACACCAACCGCAATTGTTCCTTTCCCGCTTCTAAGAAAAAGATCATCTAAAGTTTCATCGAATTCCCAATCCCAGGGATAATCAAGCGGCACATCCGCCTGATCGCCAAAGATATGTTGCGCATCAAGGAGGTAAATCACCTGGTAATCAAGCCCGCTGGTGTTGTAATTTGGGGGCAGATAAACCCAAATTCTTCTTGTACGCTCTAAAAATGGCGTCATGGACATGTCAAAGTTCAGAATGCAGCTGTCATTTGTTGGGCAGGCTAAACCATCCGGTCTGGCAATCCTGAGCTCAAAATATTGTATGGCTGGCGGATCGATACCATTATCTGCAGTAATCTTGATTGGATAAACGCCCACTGTGTCAATTGGTGGATTATTGAACTCTAATGTTGCAGTGCCGTTGCTGTAATCAAAAAATTTTAGTTGACCATCGATGGGTGTGGCTGATTTGGTTATTTTTGGCGCAGGAAAGCCCGTTGCTGTGATTGTAAATTCGTTATTATGACCGGTGACGAAGGTCGTGGCCGGGACGCTGGTGATTTGCGGAGGCTTTGGTGGGGGCGTCATGATCAGTGGGAAATACATCATAAATGTCACTCGAGTCTCCCTGTCTGACGCCTCAGCCAGCCAATCCGTCCACTCGCCAGGATAAGAAAGGCTGCCAGAGAAGTTTGCTGCTGGAAGTCCACCGGTCACAAGTGATTTAACAAAACTTTGAGTACCTTCCAGGTAGGCTTGCGGATAAGAAATCTTACTCCCGTAAGAATCCTTGATCACCGGATAGAAGTTCTGATTTACTGTTCTATCCTCAGAAGGGATTTCAATGGAAAAGCTTACACTTTGAGGGACACTTGAAGTTTCAATCAAGGACAGCAGCCGGTTTTTTGACAGCCATGGTCCGCCATTTTCCGCGAACCAGATTGCCGGGGATGAAGCGGCGACTTGTGAGAAGATTTCGGACCGGGTCAGACCGGCGTATAGAGAAATCAGGCCGCCCATCCCCGCACCGGCGATACCGGTATTTGCCTGATCTGGATGGGTGCGATAACGGCTGTCGATAATCGGCTTCAAGGTCTGAACAACAAAATCCAGGTAAGCATCACCTTCGCCGCCTTCGACCCGGTTGCCTTCATAGGGATCAACCCAGTAATACATGTCTTCTTTGACCCAGGGCGAATATTCATCCCAGAATTTATTTGTTTTGTTTTGCAGGGCAACAATGATCACTTCATTGGAAAAGTCTTTCGTATAGAAATCAAATAAGGGTCGATTCAGAACCCAACTTTCCAGCATTGGATCATATTCAATCAGCGACTCTTTTGTTTCATTAACATAGATCACCGGGTAGGCGGTAGAACCTTTGCCGTATTCAGAAGGCAGGTAAAGGAGGATATTCTTTTCTCTGTTATCCAATTGCGGCATATTAAGAGAAAAAATCTCAAATTGATGGGGTGGGATGGGTTCAAGCCTCTGTGATAGACCAATTGCGTGCTCAGCATTAAGCACATTGTAATCTAGGGCGAAATCCGTTTGTGCTGTCACTGAAACTGATGCACCGGATATTAGCTGCAAAATTAGCAGGAGAAGGATAATGGTTTTGGATAGAATGTGTGATGTGGAGTGGAGAAGCTTCATGGTTTTTTGCCTGATACTTATAATTACTATTAATTCTTAAATTTCATTATATCATCAGGCAGTTTGGCCTGACAACAATTTATTCATTCACCCAAATGCAGCAGATATTATTTATAACTTTCGATCACTGGTAAAAACGCCAGTGAACAAATCGCTCTGCATAGCGTGAAACATACATCCACAAACCCCCGCTGAAATAAAGCATGATCGACAAAGTCAATGTCACCTTTTGAAGAAGGGTTGATTTTATTTTCAAAAAGTAGTGAATCATCAGTGTAAATAAGACACCGTACACAGGAGAGAGATATCTGCCAGATATCCCAAAATGCTGAAAACTATAGTTGACTTCATTTCTGAAATTCATTCGGAAAATATATGCACTGTAGGCTAAAAGGATGAAGATCAATAGGTTTGCAATTTTGTCCTGAGGTTTCCAATAGCGAACCAGGTTGATAAATCCCCAAAAGGTCAGCAAGGTGTGAAGCGCAACTGAGAGCAGCGGAACAAAGGTATTGTGTGAAATAATTCCCCAGATTGATTCAGCCATTTTGAAGAACCAGAATTGCTGTGCATACTGAATAAAATTCGTGGTGTTATCCCTTTGAAACCAGAATACCCTGAGGCTGAATGGCGAATAAAATTCTCTCCTGTTAACAAACCCGCCGCAGTTTTCAGGGTCTTTGATTTGCAGGCAGATAGGTGTTGTCCTTGAGTAGCGGATCAGGTTCACGCCATATAAACCAATGAAAAGGGCTAAAAAAACGACGAAAATTGAAACGACGAGAATATTTGTTTTTGTGAATGAGAGTTTAAGACTTCTAAAGTTTCGGATCACATAATAAATCCAGGAAATAAAAATGATCAATGTTAAGAGCAGGAACTGCTCTTTAGTAAGCGATCCAATGATCACCCAGGTGCCGGTCAGGGCTGTTTGTTTGACGAAGTTTTCGCCTTTGTAAACATTCACAAGATGGTATATTGCCGCCATGGCAGCCAAATTCATGAGATTGTCGTAGTTAACCGCACCGCTGACAAATACAAACATCAATGTGTTTGAAAGGAAAAAGGCAGCCAAAACTCCCGCATAAGGATTTCCTGTAACCTTTTTCGCTAATTTGTAGCTGTAATAGACGGTAAACATTGACAGGAGCACGGAAAACAAACGCCAAAGGATAACGGTCCTTATTGGCGGCGTATTTGGGAAAATGAACTCATAAATTTTTGTTATCGCACCGTTTAGCCAATAGTACAGATAGGGTTGCCCGGTGACGATGTAATAACCGACTTCCATATCTTCTTCAGGGAATCCCCATGTTTCCGAAAATCTTTTTGAGAAATACTGGTGGGGTCCCTGGTCAGGCTGCCCTGCAGTATATGCCATGAATACACCAAAAACAAAAAAATAAACCAGGACAAGAATCAGTAAGATTTTGTGAGTTGGAATGTATTTGAGATTTAACTTTTTAATCCATGACATCTGATTTTCCATTTTCAGGGTTGGATTTGTCATCAGAAAAGGTAATGATTTGTTCAGTTAAGCCAAAGAAGAAGAAAGATAAGAAAATTGCGCTTAGGAAAAGCATGCCAGCTTTTATCGCTAAGAACCAGGCTTTGTGCCAGGGGATTGTGATTTTTGACCCTTGATCGAAACCCTCATCGATGATGACTTCTCCCGGGAAGGGTTCTTCAGCATCTTTATCGAAGTAAACGACCGAGGGTACGTCGTTAACGGCAGCATAGAACCGACCATCAGGCGGCGTTGTTTTGATCAAGAACCGAACCCGGGGAACAATCCACCATTGATTTGATCGGGAAATCATATTCACCAGGCTGCCGTTGATGCAATTCCCGGATTCCAGGTTGAGAGGATATCTTGAATCGCCAAAAGCGAAGGGCGAGTATTGCCGATTGGTGTTGGGATCGATGATTTCATCAATGGTCACACTGCCAGTCCCGTCTTCAGCATCAAAACAAACCTGAATTTTATGCACCAACGGCATATCCCAGTAGTGTTTTGCACCTAAAGACAGCGCCAGGATCAAAATAATTGTGACTGAAGCGATAAAAATTAAATTATTCCACGCTTTGAATTTATCAATATTCGGCAGAATAAATGCTCTCATTGAAAATAGGACAAGTATGGCAACAACAAGGAACGCAATCAGGAAAATTGTGACCTGGCGACCAGGATTTTGTTCATAAAATCCAATAAGGTTAAATAGAATCAATGCAGACAGACAAATTCCGATTGCCAGGGAAAATAGAATAGTAATGATATTGATAGTTCGCTTTGAAAGTTGATTGAGCATCAAAATCAGGTTCCGGTTTTATTCGTCACTGGGGAAAGGTTGACCAGGATCTCTCCATCATCTGCAATGGTTAAATTTGGATTGAATCCAGGGTCGTGTTTAAAATACTTTTCCCATCTGCTTGTCAATAAATTTTTGTCGATCAGGTAATTACCATTGCCAGTTTTATCGTGTTCGCTATTGTAATCTTTATCATCCTGAATGTAAAGTTTCACAGAAGGGCAAAGAACGTTTCTCAGCCCTGCTTCTTTGAACTTCAGGCAGATATCCATTGTCCAGGTGCTTGGGAGTGTAAAATCCTGGTCGAAGCCTTCAACCGACATGAAATGTGATCTTTTGACTAAAATGCATTTTTCCGAGAACGCAGAATAGCCCTTTCGCAATTTTCCCCAGCCAAAGTAGCCGATAAATTCTTCAGGTTTTCCTTGAAATAAATGGTTGACTTTATTATCAGGTGTCAGGATGAGCCCGTTGGAAAAAACCTCTCTTTTGTGATTCAATAGTTTTGGCGCAACAGCACCCACATTTTTTTGCATTGCCTGGCTGATTAAGGTGGTCAACCAGCCTGGCGAATAACCAGAGAGGTTCGGGCTCAAGATGCCAACAAAATCCACAGGCGTTTCACGGATGATTTCATTGATTGTTAGGGCGGTGGATTTGCCCTCAGTGATTTGATTACTTGAAAGATGATCATCAAATTCCTGCAAATCGAGTCTCAATTTTTCCAGATTGTCAGATTGGTCAACGATGATGACCTGATAATTTTGATAGGATGTGTAATTAAAAATATCTTTGATGAAGTTTTCATGCAATCCCGGTCCATAAACTGCAGGTAAGATCAGGGCAACACTGGGTCCAGGTTTTGAAAGCGCATAATTAATCCTGTAGCCAGCAGATTTTTCGAGGAATTCAGCCTTCCCATCGACAGCTTGTCTCTCCAGGTGTTCATTGATTGCACGTTCACCAGCCTGGACGGCATAGGGTTTGATATTCAGGCTTTCAGCCACACTGTGTTTTGAGATGCGCCAGTGGTACAAGATCTTTGGGATATGGTGGATTTTCCCTGGTTCGATTTGTTCGAGTGCCCTCAAGAGCAGGTCATAGTCTTGCGAGCCCTCCAGCCCCACCCTGAATCCCCCAATTTTGCGAAGGACATCTGCTCTATAGACACCCAGATGCGAGATCATGTTTTGGCTGAGAAGAAGCTCATAATCGAAGTCTGGTTTAAAGTAAGGATCAAGGCGTTTCCCGCGCTTTGTGATCTTATCCTCGTCTGAATAAATGATACGGCAGTTCGGGTTGTCGTTGATTGCACAAGCGACATGGAAAAGGGCAGATGGATGCAGTTTGTCGTCATGATCCAGGAGGGCGATGTAATCACCTTTCGCCAGGGATAAGGCAGAATTGCTGCACGCCGATATGTGCCCGTTCTCTTCACGAATAACAAATTTGATCCTTTGGTCTTCACGGGCTAAATCCTTAATCAGATTTGGGATGTGAGGGTCGGTTGATGCATCATCAGCAATACACAGCTCCCAGTGCGGATAAAGCTGATCTTTGACAGATTGAATTGCAGCTTCAAAGAAAGCTATTTCAGGGTTGTAAACAGGCATGACAATTGAAATGAGAGGTTTATTTAACATCGCCCTGATCTCGAGTTCGATTTGCTTGCGCTCTTCTTCAGATAATGTGTCAAAAGCTTTGATCCATCGATTGTAGTAGATATTGAGCAATTGGAATTTCTTCAAAAACCGACGGATAGCTGCATTCGTCAATCGATATATCCGGCTGTCTTCGGGGGCAACTTTGAAATAGGCGTTCTTTAATTTCTGGTAGATGCTTGCCGGTTTCAGAAAATGCCTGATTTTTGAAATAAGTTTCATGATTTGATAAGAGCCTTTGGGTTTATATGCGCTGCGGTCAGATAAACCAGCTTGATAAGATCACTTGATATTGTAGCAGAATTGTAATTGGGCCACCAATGAAGAACAAACCAAGGGTGAAACCAAGAAAAGCCACGCGGAGCAACCGAACGGGAATATTCTTGGTGATTAATGTAAACAGGACGAAAATTGGACCAATAACAGGGAAAATGTAGCGCCCTTGAAAACCAATGTGTATAAAACCATATAAAAGTTCGTTATTGTAATTCGAGTAAAGTAGCACAAGGGCATAAAAGATGCTGATGCCTACCAGGCTGTAAGTCAATGCCGATTTTGGCTTTAGAAAGAACAATCCCATGAGGACTGCGCCATAAAAAAGAATTTTATAATATCGAACAAGTTCAAGTGGGAAATAAGATTGATGACCAATCATGCCAAAGGTTCGCAGAAGCATGTTGTGCACCCACGTATTTACAGCATAAGAAAAGGGATTGGGGTAGCCCTTTTCGATGCTCTCCTGTATTGTCATTTTCGGTTTGATCGCTTTTTCCTGGTAACGCTGTTCAAGGGGACTGAGCGCACATTGAGATTCGAGAAGGATTTCCTCACACTCCGGGAGAAGACCTTCATAGCGGATCAGATTGATACCGTAAATCAAAAAGTTCCCTGTAAATAATGTAAAAAGCATCAGGAGAAGTAGCAGTGTTTTTACGCCGTAAAAGTGTACAGGGAAAACCTCTTTGCGATGAATGAAGATGTAAATGAGCCAGGCAATTCCCATCGCCAGAGCCAAAGGAAGGATGGTGTATTTAACCAGGGTACCCAGGGAAATATAAATCATCCAAATTGAACTATTAATAAAAAAATCCTCCCGGGTGAATACCTGGGTGAAAAAAAGAAGTCCAGCCATCGTCAATAGGTTGGCGAGATTGTCATAATTAACGCCAGCAGCTAAGAAAACGAACATGAGTGTGTTTGTCAATAAGAATACGGGGATGAGCTGCCACCAGGGGTGTTTGATGAGTTCTTTCGACAGTAGGAAACAGATCAGGACGGTCCCTGTGGCAAAAATAACATTGATAATACGTAAAATCACCAGGGTTTGCCACTCAGTCGCCCCTGGTTTAATGAGGTCAATCAGATTTATTATGCGGCCATTTATCCAATAATATAAAAAAGGATTTTGTTCAATGTAAATTCCCAAATTGAAAGTATCTGCATTGTCAGGGGGTAGACCCCATGTTCTGGAAAAATGCCTGGAAAAGGCGAAGTGTGCAGGTTCATCGGGAATGATGCCCGGCTTGAGATTCAAAGCCATATAAACTGAGAAGGAAAGAAAAATCAGCAGTATAATGGCCAGGGCAATGCCTGGACCCTTTATATTTAGTGATTGAAAAGTTTTTTTTGTGAGCATAAATTAATTTGTGAGCAGTTTATATTTTCGATTTCTGTTCCGACTACTTATGAACTGCTCACATTATATCATCTCTACTATTCAAATAATCTTGGCCGAATATATGCCTAAAGACTCCAGAATAACGGTCAAGTTTTTTGGTTGAATTCCATGGGGACTTCTTTTCAGAAGCTTATAAGAATCGTGTAGTCTGGAGTTTTGTTTATCGATAATTGAATTTTGAGAAAACCTCACGAAGCCTTATTTAAAGCAATTTCAATGACATCGCAAATAATATTTGCATTTTCATAACCCAGTGAACCATAGAATGGCAGGCACAATACCTTATCAGCGATGTCATAGGTCACCGGTAATGATTCTCTGCTTCCCAGGTGTTGATAGCAGTCATAATCTGTACAGGGTGGATAGAAATATTTTCTTGCATGAATGTTGTATTCTCTGAGGACTTTGTAAACCAGGTCGCGATGGTCTTCTATTAAAATTGGGAAATACTGTAAAGAATCAGTGGTGCATTCCGGCATTTCTGGGATGTGTATTGCATCGTGCACTGTCAGTCTGTTGCGATAAATATCTGCAATCAATTTTCTTTTATTTTGTTCTTCCCTGACCAGGGACAGGTTTAGCAAGCCAAACATCGCCTGAACCTCGTTCATTTTCCCATTGATGCCGATATCTGTCACTTTAAATTCATCCTGGATACCGAAGTTCCTGAGATTTTTCACCTTCTTATGCAATGAATGGTCATTGTACACAAGCGCGCCGCCTTCCAGGGTGTGGAATAGTTTTGTTGCATGGAAGGATAGGACAGTGATATCACCATAGCTGCAGATACTTTCCTGGTCGATTTTTGTGGAAAAAGCATGGGCACCATCATACATCACCTTGAGGTTATGGGCTATAGAAATATCCGATATTTGGTCAACTTTACATGGAAAACCGTAAACATGAACACCCAAAATTGCTGAAGTATTGGAAGTGATGTGAGCTTCGATTTTTTCCGGATCAATGGTCATTGTTTTTGGTTCAATATCACAAAAAACAGGTTTCAATCCATTCCAGACAATAGCATGGGGGGTTGCGGCAAAAGTGAAGGGCGTGGTGATGACCTCGCTGACAAAGGGTAAGTCCAGGGCTTTAAGTGCAGTAATTAAACCGATTGTGGCATTATTGAACAAGGACAGGTATGCCACCTGTAAGAATTCCTGTAATTTCTCTTCAAGCTTTTGGTGATAGGGACCCAGGTTCGTCAGCATCCTTGAATCATATAAACTTTGGATTCTGCTGGCCAAATCTTCGTAATCAGGCATTATTGGCCGGGTGATGTAAATGGGATTTTCAAATGGTTTAATCATTATTATTTGTTGTTTTTCCTGGCTGTGATCATTAATGTGTTTTTTGTCGCAAAAGGCAATTTTTCAATGATTTTGAATTTATTTTTTACAAGCAGGTTTTGGATTTGCTCCCTTACATCTGAGGATAGTTTCATCTCGAGGAGATCAATCTTGCCAAGTAATCCATGTGCATCCAAATTTCTGAAAATCGCAAGTTCAACCCCGTTGACATTGCATTTTAAAGCAATTTTATAATGTGATCCGGAAATTATTTCTTCAAGTTCTGAGTGGGCGGGGACAATTTCTGTTTCAACGTATTGGATGTCACTCTTCACCTCGGATGAAGCATACATGTCATGAAAATTGGGTCTGCCCTCAATTGACATGTTTGCTGCCCAATCTGGGATATAGGGGATTTGTTTCAGGGCAAAATGATCCGATAAGCCCAGCGGTTTTAGCAGGACATCCTTATCAAGATGGTTGTTTTTAATATTTTGAATTGCGTATTGATATGTGGGTAAAAACGCCTCAAAACCATAAATTTGCCGCAGGTTGTTGTGGGTAGTCTTGAGATAGGTTGAGGCAATGCCGGTATGAAAGCCAATATCAATCAGGATGAAATCCTCATCAATATCAAATTGATATAATTCTTGAATATAAATTTCGTTCAGAACCGAGTAAAAATCCCCTCGCATATTGATGAAAATATTATTATCAGGCGTAATGACAAATTGCTCGTCCTTTACATCCCCCAGGAATTCGAAATCTTCTTCTGCCATTAATTTTTCCCTAACATCCCCAAAAAGCTTGTATTCAACAGGTCCTGGGACAAAATCGTAATTCTTTTTGTAAAAATTTTCTAATTCCTGTCTTGATTTTTCGTTTGAATAATGTTGTTTGATTTGCTCTCGATTTTTTGATGATAAATTTTCGTAAGTTTCTTTGTTACGAGTGTAGGTTTTGATATCATCAACAATGTTGTCGAATAAATCGTCCCAACTTCTGTAAACTAGTTGGCTGTCTGCAAATTCAGAAGGGAAGAAGTAAGGATTAAAGACGGCAAATGAAAGGGATTTGCTTAAGATTGGTTCTATAAAATAGCCATCAAATCCCTCACCAAAGCTAATGGTAAATAAGGAATTTGCGATGAGGTTTTTGTAGTCTTCCAAACTCAGGTTTTTTATTTCGATGATTTTGTAATCTGGTAGTTCACGCCTGAGCTTATCAAGGACATCCCCTTTTGTAACCTTTGTAGATCCATACAAATTATTATCGTTTGATATTAGAATGGTTTTTTCTTTGTTTTCAAAATTGACATCAAAGAATTCAGGTAAAAATGGGGTCAATTGATGAACGGGCGTTGAATACTTATTTGATAATTCCTGGGTTGCGTAAGTGCTGTGGGCTGTGGTGATGGTAATATTCTCGGTCAGCTCTGCAAGTTGATTCCTAACAAAATCTCTACCTGGCATCAATGTGTTGTTTTGATCGAGAATATTGATTTGGAGTCTGGGTATTTTGACCAGCCATGCCTTTTGTTTTTCAGAGAGATTTTCATGGAATACCGGTGCAAGCACTTCTGGCAAGTGGATAATCACTTCATCTGGCTGACTATTTTTCACAATCTTTGAAAATTTTATCTGGGGACTTGCCTGTTCAAAGTAACGGTATTCAACCGGGGGGTTGTATAGCGGCAAACCCGAGAGGACTAATTCATGGTCGGATAAAAACGGGATCTTTTTAGTTTGTTTGACGAGACGATTTATCGATAACATCCCACCGCTGATGATGTCTCGCGCGTCAATAAAATGGATGATCAGTTTTTTCTTTCCCTTTAATTGCTTTGCGAGTTTTTTTTGCTTGGGGATGGTCGTTAAAAATTTTGAGAAGTATGCCAGTTTTGATTTGAAGAATTGGGTCTCAAACATGTAGACATCATACTGGTCGATCAGCCATTTGAAATGTGGTGCCAGGAACTTTGGTGAGATGTTATAGATGATTTTTGAAAGGCTTCTAAAGACTCGATCGATTGAGAATTTTGACGAGTCTCCAGAACTACCTTCATTTGGTTTTTCGAAGGGGTTCACCCGGTTCAGATGCCGAATCAGGATGTCTTTATTAAAGTTCGGATGGTGGTTCTTGATAAAGTCAAAGCGCTCCGTTGGTGCAATGATGGGATAGTACTTGCTAAAGAAGACTTTGATTTTTATAAATGGATAACCAAGGCTTAAAAAATAAAAGGCACTGTTTTTGTAGATTGAAGAATGCGTATATAGATCCTCAATATATGTCCCGTACTTAATCTTGTGTCGGAGAATCAGCCTTGACAGTCCCAGTTCATATTTCTCATAGACCTGCAGTCGATTTTCAACAGGGGTTATTTCAGCGAAGAAGTTTTGAATAAATGCTTTCGAAAAAAGCTCTTTGGAGAGAACGAGAAAACTACTGACAAAGGTGAATGGGATTGTTAGAATATTCCTTGACTCAATGAATTGTTCAAGTGGAATCCGACCCCCGAGATATTCTTCGCACACAGTCAGCCCCGCCCAAAAATCAAGCTTGCGGTTTTCCATCGTTGTAAGATAAGGACCGATATCCCCGACAAGATACTGAGAATCATTGGCCAGGATCAGTTCATCATACTTCTCTATCTTTTCCCAACCGATATTATTGATGAGCTCAGACCAGGCACCGAAATCATATTTTCCGTGTTTGTAAGCTGACGCAGAAAGGGTGAACGGCGCAATTTTTGAGAGTTGTTGACCCGACATATCGCAGTCCGCCAGGTAGTGAATGTCGGCATATTGCGATAATTCTTTCAGATAATGAATGACATAATCATCGATGATGCCATCAGGATCATAAGCAGCAAACAGGCAAATCCTTTTCACGCGGACTTATTTTCTCCAATCAAGTAATACTTCAATCGTATCAATATCAAATACCGGTATGCCACATTTTATCATGACAGCCTGCCTTTCACGGTAAGCATTGTCGATGAATATTGCTCCATTCGGTTGGATATATTTATATTTCTCGTCATCTACAGGAATTTGAAGGATTTCGTGAAAAAGGGTTGGGTCGATGTGAAAGTGCTGCAGCGATTCTTGAATATCGAGCTCGTGTTTGGTAAGGAGATATACCTTTTTCCCTTTGTTCATGCATTGATAAAGAAAGCGAATCACATCGAGGTTGACGATGTCTTCATTGATCAGGGTATCATCAAAATCCAAATAAACGTGTTCATAATTCAAATCAGTGAAGTAGCGGTTTGTCAATGTGCGGTCCATCTGGATGGCGTAATTATTGCTGAAAACCTCAATGTCCAATCCCATCGCAGCGTAAACACTTAAGAGCGGCAAATTGACGCCGCGTGCCCTGGTCAGACACATGCCGCAGGGAACCCTGGTTGCGACCTCCATCAATTTATATTCTCCCTGTTTGTCTTTTTTAAGTTGGAAAAACCACATGCCAAGAAATTTGAGCCTTGTATTGATCACACTGGCAATTTCCATTATATCCGACGTTGCAGGTAAAGCCTTTCCCGCTACAGATACACCGCAATAGGTCCTTTGACGGGTCCTGGGAAAAATGCCTTTGAGGTCGCCTTTATGATCCGTAATGCAATCCACTGTCAGTTCTTCACCCGGTAAATATTCACTGATGACGTAATCCTCAAGCCTATCGACTTCTAACAGTTCTGCTTTCGATCGAATAAATTTTGTCCCTTTGCTGCCTTCGCTTTTATCTGGCTTTATGAATATTGGAAAATCGAGCTGTTCCTCAGCCATATACAAACGCGGCAAGAAGGAACAATCTTTAAAGTGTGCATAAGTCTCTTTTTTACTTCGGCATATTTTGGCAGTTTCATGATCCGGCGTGAGGACCTTCGTCGAAATTTCCTGATTGTGTTCTGCAAAATAAAGGGCAACGGTATCATGGGTTGGAATGATCAAATCGATAGTGTTCTCATCAACGATTTTGTTTAATGCTTCAACAAAGCCACCGTCTGTGATCATAGGCAAACCTGAAATGTAGTTCTTGAAAACAAAGGGACCATGCCTGTCGATTGAAGAAGCACCAAAAAGGTTAATATTCACATTTGAGGATAAGGCAGTATGAAGCTCGACTGAATTTATCTCCCCAGCCGGGAAAACGAGGACATTAAATTTTGGCATGCAGTGCTCCCAATTTTTTTCCGTGTCTAAATTTGCGCTAATAAAAATACCATCAATAAGAAAGATTGTCTTCAAACTACAAGAATATGAATGGGTTGAAACATAAGTGATATATTTTTCAGCTTCCTATAAGGCTAAATGCTTCAAGGAGTGATATTACTTTGCTTTTTGAATTAAACATGAGAATATCAATGATGGATAGGTTGGAGGTGAATGTATCATTCCACTGGTGGTATTTGATTTTGTCACTTGTTTGTAGAAATGAAAGCTTGATGCCCTGCTCATTAAATAATGCGCTTTCGTATAGGTCTACGCCGCCAATGGGGTTTACATAGTGATCTGCATCGAAAATCTTGCAAATTTCAATGACGCGGTCCTGTCCTGTCAATTCGCTTGCAGACAAAACATTGGAACCTTGAAGTATTTTTGTATTTATCTCGAGATATGCGCATAATTCGCGAAGAATTTGCGTATTGTAGTTAGCAATATTTTGTTCTTCATCTCGAATCAGCATGTCCAGCAGTGGAAAAACCTGGTCAAAATAGGGGGCTTTCGAATATGCCATTTTGATGGTTTTCGTAACTTTCTCTTTTGAATGCAAATCATCTTCATCCGCAATATTTGTGTCGATGATCAATTTATGAGAACTTGCACTTTTGATACTCAGACTGAAATATTTAACGGAATCGTTCAACAAATACCTGTTTCGTTTTATCCAGCCATTTTTAATATAAGTCACCGTGTCGTACACGATGAAAGTATCAACCGCGTGAATCAGTTGAAAATAACCAATGTATGGGAAGAAGTAAGGCTGCATCAATGCTAATTTCATAAATATTTTTTGGCCCTGATTTCCTTGTCAATTAATTATTGTTGATTTGTTATTTCTGATCAAGCATCACTCAATCTGAAGGTTGATTGCTCGAGCGCCAGTCGTAAGCTTTATTGATCAGTCGATACAAGTTTATGTTATGCTGATGATAAAAATTCTGCAATAGCTTCAGGGTTTCAGGGTCAACCTCAATAATCTTCTTTCCATTCAGCTTATTATATTCTGGCATGTTTAAATCAAGGACTTCTAACTCAAGATCGACCGCCAGGAAATTTTGCAGTTTCATCAGAAGTTTTTCGGGTTGATTCAGTTCACTTATCTCTAAAAATAAAAATTGTGACCTGTCAATAAAATTCAGCCAGTGAGTTATTTGTTGGTAATACAAGCCTCTACGCACAAATGATGGTTCGAGGATTGTACTATTTGTGTAAAAACGTTCCAGATCTTCTATAACAACTTCTGAAAAATGTGGAAAATCTTTTCCGGACATCAAATTGGCAAGCGCGTCATTTCTTGTATCATTTGAGTATTCAATAATTCTTTGTCTGCTTGCCTGGTCGTGTTCGTAAATATTCTTAAACAACTTCCAGGCTGAATAACATCGATTAACAGGGTCTCGTAAAAGGACGATGAACTTCATATCGCTTCTGTATTTTTTGATTCTCTCCGGGACAAACGAGTAATAAAGGTATTCTGGTGTGGCTTCGAATTTTAGCTGTTCCCTGGCGCAGGTGTTGAATTGCTGATGGTACCAATCCGTGCCTTTTTTGTAGTTGCTATCGATTGAGAAATACCCAACCTCTTTATCATCCGATCCACAGAAAGATGGCAGTAAGTCTAAAAATTTATACAAACTGGTTGTGCCTGCACGTTGAGCCCCGATGACCATGAAATCAACCACGTTTTGAGTGACAATTTGGGGTGTTCTCTCTTGAGGCAAATAAGGTTTTTTAATTTGACGCCCTTCTTTTTTCCCATACTTCAGGTAATGAAAAAGCGGATTGACTTTGGATTCCTTGACATCTGGATAAGTTTTCAGGTACCAGGATGTGTCAAAATCAGGACCGGGGTCGAGATTATCCTGCCAGCCTTTTGTTATGAAATGCATTAATGGAGAGTGTTTTATTCCATCAGCATTGGGAATAGCAGTAATATAAAAGTTCTTGTCAAAATAACCACTGCTTTTTATTGTAAAGTATTGGATTATGATTTCGATAACATTCATTCAGAAAATGTCTTTCTTAAAAGGTTTGCAATACGATTTTATCCATTATGCATGATTATATCATTCCGAACATTCCTAGAAAAAATCAGGGGCTGTCCCAAAAGTCAGGGATAGCCCCTCTTCACAAAGATTGAAAAGTATGATTCAATAGGGGGTATGAAAAAACAAATCTTCAAACCATACGAACAAAACCAACCAATGCTTCTTCCGCCCAACCTGGAAGAGCTGATACCCTCTGGTCATCTGGTAAGAGTGGTGGATGAAATCATAGAACGCATAGATATCGAGCCACTCATCAGGCAATACAAAGGTGGCGGTACAAGCGCCTATCACCCTAAAATGTTGATAAAAGTGATTGTGTATGGCTATACCCAGCGGATCTTTTCCTCCAGGCAGATAGCCAAAGCACTGAGAGAGAAAATCAACTTCATGTGGTTGAGTGGAATGAATCGGCCCGATTTCAGGACCATCAATCGATTTCGTGGAAAGATCATGAAGGCGGTGATTGATGAGGTGTTTTATGCTGTTGTGGAACAGCTACTGGATCAGGGATATATCGATTTAGAAAAGTATTTTATCGATGGGACAAAGATAGAAGCAAATGCCAATAAATACAGCTTCGTATGGCGAAAGAGCACGGAGAAATACAAAGCCAGTCTGCAGGAGAAAGTCAGGGCTTTATTAGATGAAATTGATGAACTGGAAGCTGAAGAAGAAGCAGAGTATGGCGATAAGGATCTGGAAGAGGTCGGGGAAGGAAAAGAAATTGATTCTGAAGAGCTGAAACAGGTGGCGGACAAGATCAATCAGAAATTGAAAAAGGATCCCAAGAACAAGACACTGAAGAAAGCCAAACGCAGCTTAGAGAAAGACTTCATCCCACGCCAAGAGAAATATGAGGAACAAGAAAAGACTTTCGAGGGGCGCAATAGCTATTCAAAAATCGATCACGATGCAACCTTCATGCGGATGAAAGAAGATCACATGCTTAATGGCCAATTGAAGGCTGGTTACAACATCCAAATGGGAACACAAAATCAATTTGTTATTGGTTACAGCGTCCATCAACGGGCTGGTGATACGAGTTGTTTGAAGCCACATCTGGACCATGTTAGGGAGTGGTTAGGAGAATATCCTGAGAGCTTGATTGCTGACGCAGGGTATGGCAGTGAGGAGAACTATGCTTACCTACAAGAAAATCAGGTGACAGCCTATGTGAAATACAACACCTTCCATTATGAACAAAAGCGGCATTACAGTAAAAACATGACCAAATATCGACCGGAGAATTTCAAATATCTTTCAGACAAAGATCAATATGAGTGCCCTCAAGGCCAGCGACTGACCTATCTGTATACCAAAAAATATGTCACAGACAACGGTTATGAGACCCAACGGCGGATCTATGGCGGTGCTGCTTGCCAGAGCTGTCCGGTCATGAGGGAATGTACCAGATCAAAATATCAACGTAGGTTGTGGGTGGGCGTTGAATTATTGAAAATGAAGAAAGCCGCCCATGAACGGCTTTTGTCACCCAAAGGAAAAGAAGTCCGATCTCAAAGACCTGTGGAAGTTGAGGCTGTTTTTGGCAGGTTGAAGCAGAATTGGGGGTTCAGAAGATTTATGTTGAGGGGTTTAGATAAGGTGAAAACAGAGTGGGGGATCCTCTGTATAGCGCATAATATCGCTAAAGTAGCAGCTCAATAGTTGCTACTTTTTTTGTGTTTTTTTCCAAATTTTTGTTTTTTATCTTTTTAATAGAAAAGAGGCCATCTTTTTAGACAGCCTCTGGAAATCTCCGATTGTTGAATTCAGAAAATCGGGGAGAAAATATTAATTGATTGAATCCTGGGATAGCCAGGGCTTTGGGGCGCGAGGCGGTTCTGCTAATGAGAAAAATGGATAGCTTTTCAAATTTGGGTGGTAAGCTGGGTCATTCAAAATAAATGAACCCCATTTGTTGAGCATGTACCTGGCTTCCATTCTCAAGCGGTTCAGTTTTTCTTCTGTGTTATCAAGCCCTCGTGTGACTGACTCATAGTGATAAAGCTCTGCATACGGCGTCCATAAATTACGGTAACCTGCCAGCATCAACTTGAGGCAAAGATCGACATCGTTATATGCTACAGGCAGGTTCTCTTCGTCAAAGCCGCCGACCTGGTGGAATTTTGTCCTTTCAATTGCCATGCATGCACCGGTTACGGCTGAATAATTCTGAACGAGACGAGCCCGATCATTCTGCCCATGGGAACCTCTCGCCTGTAAGTAAAAGGCATGGCCTGCAATCCTATCCGGGTGCAAAACGATACCGGCATGTTGAATCGCGTTGTTTGGAAAATAAAGCATTGCCCCAACAGCGCCAATCTCCTTTCTTACCGCATGGCTGACCATTTCATCGAGCCAATCTGGGGCAATGACTTCAATATCGTCATTTAAGAATAAGAATATGTCACCATTTGCATGCTTGGCAGCGAAATTGTTTATTGCAGAATAGTTGAACGGGTGATTGTAGTCTAAGAGTTGTGCCTTAAATTCTCTTTCGATATATTCGAATGCGCTGCCGCTTTCCGATTTTTCTACTTGATTGTTGATGATCAGTACTTCGTAATTCGAGTAATATGTTTTTTGTCTTATGCTTTCGAGGCAATTTTTAACCAGATCATACTGATTTTTAGTGGGTATCAGGATGCTCACAAGGGGAGCGGGGGCTGGAATTGGATAGCTTATACGCCAATAAGGGCTGTCCGTTTTAATTAAGGTGATGTCTTTTCCTAGGCTGTTAAAATGTGATTTGATGGTCTGGAAGTGGGCTTCTTTGGTCGCTTGTTTGTCCTTTTGATAAAGACGATGTGCACCTACGTGGGTTATGTGTTGGATGCGTGAACCCGGGATAACTTCGGAGATGCGCAAAGCCAAATCCAAATCAATATCCTTATTTTGTCCGGATGGCATTCCGCCAATTCTTCTCAGGGAGTCAGTTTTAAAAACTGCAACGTTAGATAATAGATTAAGTGAAAATATCAGATCAGGATTCCAGTCGGGCTTGAAAAACGGCCAGGATCTTTCTCCTTGCTCATTGAGCTGGTCTTCATCAGTGTAAATAACTTCAGCTTCAGGGAAGTGGTTGATCTCGTTTGCGATCAGGTAAAGGGTGTGTTCTCGCAAAACCGTACCAGGTAAAAGGTGTATGAAGAATCCACCCTGTTCGGAATTAATGACTTCGTCTAGATGTAGTGCTAAATCTTGATTGGTGTTGATATAAGAAATCGCAATTTTGTGTGTCTTTTTACCGAATTCCATGAGAATTGGTTCAAGTTTTGATTTGTGTTCGTCATCACAGAAAATATTCAACTGCCAGTGAGGATAAATTTGGAAAATGACAGAAGAAATCGAGTGTTTAACCCAATCGAAATTCTTGAAATCCTCTGGTATTACCAACGCAATTAAAATACGTGGACGTTTCCCAAAGGAGGCAATGTGAGAATGTATCAAATCATAATCGTCCAATGTGAGCGAATCGTACTTCTTTACCCAGTTTGCGTAGCCCTGGTACTTTGAGGATTCAATAGGGTGAATGATCCTGCCTTCATCTTTGCCGTAAAGGATGTAATGTACGAAAGGGTTGATGCCGGATTTCTGTACATCTGGATATTGATGCAAATAATAACTGGTGCTGAATTCTGGGGAAGGGTCTTTGCCTAGATTTGCGCCAGAAATAAGATAATGGAGGATCGGGTTTCGTTTTGCACGTTTGCTGTCGGGATTTGTGTTTTGGTAGTAGGCAGGATAAAAAAGACCACTCCTGCGAATGGTGAAATAGTCTTGGATAAGTCTGAGTTGACGAACAATGAATGATTTCAGAATTTTAGTCCCTCTTAAATTTAGATTTGAAAATTTCGATAATTATACCAGCATTGATTTTCATGAATCATCAGGGGTAGTGAAATGTATCATTTACCGAAATCATTATCTTAATCCTCTCGAGCGATTGAAATGTGAGATTAACTGCAAAAATCATATATGTTTTAGGCTGGGCACTTGTTGATTTTTTGAAAGGAAAACAATTTCTCAGAATTGGTTAATTGGCAGATGCCAGATGCCTAATTAGAGAATTTAAATCCTCAGTGGACAAGCGAAAGACTAAACCTGAAAATGAAAATTAAATCTTGTTGATGTATAAATTCACTTGGAAAAACAAAACTCTATTTTTTCCACATGGATAAACATTACCAACTGAAATAATCAAAATTTGATTGTGGATAAATTTTACCTATTCATTTTATGTCTTTGTAAATTTTGAAATAGGCATAAGCTTCTTGTTCTATGGTCGGAACAATAATCTGATTTTTGATGTTTTGTTTTAAATCGTTGAGAATAACAGGATTCTTAATAATTTCCTCCATTTTTTGAGCCAGATCGTTGACATCACCAGGTAAAAAAGTGAATCCATTGAAATTATCTTTGATTTTTTCTGCCATGCCTCCTAAATTAGGTGCAATTACTGGCACATTACTTGCTAGAGCCTCATGAACAACAAAGGGGTAATTTTCATAACAAATTGATGGAGCAACTAATACATCCATATTACCGAATATTTTGCCCAGATCATTTGAAGTGTATTTACCATAATAGGTTACCCGTTTTTCCTCATCAAGGATTTCATTTAGGAGTTTCATGTAGTCGTCTTGGCCTGATCCATAAATAACCAGTCTGACGTTATTTGATTTAGTTTTTGAAAATGCTTTTGCTAAGATATGCACACCTTTGTGATGTATTAAGCTGCCAGTGTATCCGAAAACAATCTTGTCATCAAAATCCAAATAATTATTGTTTTGTTTAATGTGGGTGGAAGAAAGACCGTGAGGAATTATTTGTACCGAAATATTAGGATACTCATTTTGGAAGATGTTTGCAACGAAGTTGGATGGGGAAATAACCTTCATTGCGTTTTCTAGGATTTCTTTTGATTTGGAGAGTCGGTAAAAAATAAACTTCCCCCCTAATTCCGGGCATAATTCAGCGCATGCTTTCCCCCCTCCAGGACCGCTGCAAAGGCTGAATTTATCAGGTGTCAGATTGACTTTCGGGCAAAGAAGGAAAAAATCAGTTAGCGTAATAATATAAGGAATTCCCAGGTCTATTGCCGACCAGATGAATTCATGCATTCTCATTGAGTGCCCAACATGGATGATATCGGGTGCTTCAACATCCAATACCGATTTTGCAAATGGTGACAGGTCTTTATTCTCAAGAACGAGGTTGATGTTTTCGGGAATTCTTTTTAATTTGTATGCTAGAACAGGGATTCCTTCATAGAAAAATTCTTTATATAATATCCCGTGGATCTCTTGATCATAAAAGGCGTTTTCGTAGTAGCTGTATGTGACTACTTTTACTTTGTTGCCAAACTTTTGCGCCATCAAAGCATTATTTAGGACAAACCTCTCAGTCCCAGTTTGGTACTCAGGAAAAAATTGATGGGTCAAGAATAAAATCTTCATAAATTGACATTCCAAATATTCACAGTAATTACCTTCATGTTACAAACATTGTGAAAAGCATTTCTCATACGTTTGCCTTCAAGATTGAATGTAATAAAGCTGCCAACTCTTGATCCTCATCAGATCGATTGATAAATGCATATGCTAAATGTGCACCAGCCAGGATTGAAATTTCTTTAGTCAAACACGCTGTCAACGATTCAATAAAAGGTTTATCAATGATGTCATGCGTTGTCTTGAGATATTCGAATGTAACATTGACAAATCCAAACATGGCTTCAATCAGATTACCTTGATAGTTGCCATTTATCTGGGTATATCCGGATTCATTAATTATTAATTCAATAAAACCAGACAAATCAGGGTCAAGGTTTATATTTTCCTGATATGAGGTCTTTATTGGGTACTGAAAAGTTTTAGCCTCACCAAGGTATTGCTTGACTTCCATATGAAGTGTGGATAATTGAATTGGGAAAATCAACGCCTGAATCTTAGTAAACACATTTTTAATTAAAAAGTTATAACTGAAAGCAATGTCTTCGATGACATTTATAAGGGTCACTTGTGGAATTTTGAAATCTTCGAAAATATCGGAGAGGAAAATATTATCCACATATCCGCGCTTTAAAAAGTAATACGCAGGTCGATTATGGGAATGGATGATTCGTGTTGAGCCTAAAAAAGCAATCTTCAAACCATCTTTGATCAATCGAATTCCCAAATCAAGATCTTCCGCATAAGAAAATCGGTATTGGTACTTTCTGAAAAGCTCAGCCGGTATCAGGCATGCTAAATCAGATAATTGCCCATTTTTCCGCAGGTTGAAATGATTTGTTTCCTCAGGCATTGAAAGGATGCGATCATCTTTGTTGACACCAAGGAATTCATAATGGTTCCAACTGATTACACGGTAAAAAAGATCTGCATCTTCGCGAGGCAATTCGGCGCATGAGACCGCGCTGACATCTTTCGTCTTCAATGCTGTCACCAATTCATTTAGCCAGGTCAGTGAAGGAGGCAGGGCATCCTGAACTGTAAATAGAAGATATTCTCCTGAAGCGTTCTTTGCACCGAGGTTCCTTGCATGTGAGTGAGAAAATTCTTCATTTGGAATTTCAATTATTTTTGCCTTATATCGATTGGCGATTTCAAGTGTTTGGTCACAGCTCCCAGAATCTACAATCACGATTTCGATTTCACGAAAACCCTTTTGGTTTAGCAGCATCTTGATTAAAAAATCAAAATCGTCACCAGCATTAATTGTCGGTATGATTATGGAGATTTTTGTGTCATAAAGTGTGATGTCTTCAGAATCATTTCTTGATTTATCATCCAAATTAATCTCAGAACCGTAAATTTTTATCTTTTTAAATCCCAAATCCTCATCTAATTTCTTTGTGTGGGTTTGGATATACTCTTTATCAAATATTGGGATCTCTGTTTCAGGGCTGCTCTTTTCAGGCTCAAAATTATACTTTCCAGTGCCAGGCTGCGGCACCGGGTTCGCCGCTCTCCCTTCTTTTTGTCCGAATTTAATGTAGTGGATTAGTGGGTTGATGTTGGCCCGTTTAACATCTGCGTTTTCATTAAGATAATAATTTGTGTTAAAACTTTGAGATGGATTTCTTCCCTCTTTCCATCCAATCCGAATGTAATGCCACAAGGAGTCAACATCAGCGTAGAGCACATCGGGGTAATTTTGTAAATAATAAGCCTTATCGAATAATTTGCTTCTTTCGATGATAATGTAGTGATAAATGTCTTTAATCATTTTTATCACCCAAAATTCGGCGTTTTAATTTTCTGAACGGCCTTGTATACCGCCAACTTTTACTGAGTGCGTACTGTAAAAGTTGTTGTTCACAAGCTTCTAGATTTCTTTGAAGATTTTGATATTCTGTTTGAAGTGTTTGGTATTCTGATTGTAAACAATTTATTCCACCCTGAAGATCTTTTATTTTGTTTTCCATGTTCTGGATCCTAATTTTCAGGTCATGGATTTCTTCTTTATGTCTGGCCAGGGTTTTGTTTTTCCTATCTATGTTAATCCTTTGTTCTGCCAATTCAGCATCGATATGAGCGTGATATTCACATAATTGATCTGAAATGGATTGAATAAAATTCTCGGAAAGATCTTTCTGGTTAGGAGAAGAAATGCCATGTTCATTGATTTTCCGATAAGTATTAAGCCATTGGTCTGAATTTTTGGACATTAGATATTTGTCTTCAGCAAGCGTTTGCGCGTTAACGGCTAATCGGTAACGAAGCTCGGGATCTAAAACCAGCAAATTTATTTTTTCATCCCATTGATCAGGGTCGTTTGCTAGCAAGCCATTTTCCCCGTCAGTTATTACTTCAGAATATGGTGATACCTGACTGCAAATAACAGGGACGCCTAATGTCGTATATTCAAGAAATTTGATTGGGCTTTTACAACGGTTAAATTCATTATCTAACAAAGGGGCAATAAAAATATCAAAAGATATTTTTTGAAATTCTTTAGCAAAATCTTCGTACTGGTATGTTTTTATCGGTGTCCAAGCTGTATCGTTAAAGGCTAAAAGTGCTTCCGGCGGTTTGACGCCGTAAATGTGGTACCTAACCTTATTTGGATGCTGCTCTTTAATTTTAGTCAACACTGGAGCGATATAATCAAGGTCTGATGTGTGGGAATCTCCTCCCATGTAACCGATGGTAAGCTTTGAATCATGATCTTCAATTGTGGGTGACTTGAATTTCCAAATTTTATCATCTATCAAGTTTGGCAGGATAAAAATATTTGGATTTACATTTGAGAAGTTTTGTTTTAGGCATTCACTTGATACTGTTAAATAATCTGCAGCAAAGGCAGCATGCAGCATTGGCAGTAATCCCCTTGAGATCGAATAATTTTCTCTATCCGGATGGGTTTTTGGCAAAATCAGCAAATTGTCATCAAGATCATAAACCAAAGGCTTTCTTAGTTTTCTTGAAGCTTCATATATTCTTGTAAAAAGGGGAACATCAGCAGGAAAGGTTCTCTGAATAACGATAATATTTGCGTCATCGATATAATTGTAAATGTCCTCTTTTGTATCAGTTACAGCTTTGAATTCCATATTTGTAAATGAGATTGGACCTACAACTCTTAAATGTTTAAGGGGGCTATTTATTACTTCGTGTGTAAAAAAGACGACTTTAATCGGCTCCATCAATTCTCCCAAAAAGCAAAACCAATATTTTCAACAAACGATTTGTCTGAAAAAATTCCAGAATAAATTCAGAGTATTGAAACTTATCGTTCTGCTCTAATATAAATCGTAATTGTTCCATAATAAAAACTTTAGAACCTCAATTTATCATTTTTCATCATAGTTTTCAGGTTTATTCTTCCTGAATAAATTGAATGTTGCCCTCAGCGGCTTTGTGATCAACCAGCTCTTACTTTCGGAATAAAACTTAATTTGCTCTTGCAGCAGATCGATTTTCCGATTTTGCTCCCAAACCAGCTGCTTTAAACGATTGATTTCCTTTTCTTGCGCAATGACCCTGAGGTTGCTTTCAATGTTCGTAAACAGGCTTTGTTTTAAGGAAACATCTCCATACCGGGTAGATGTCGGCCAATCATGATACTGGGAATGACGGTTGTCGATCTCTAAACCTTTAAAATTAAGGCTGTGTTTTTGTAAAATGTAATTCAGCGATAGCTGGTCGCGCCTTGAATAACGCATGATTTGCACCATCCAATCTTCCATGGCCTTGATGATCGATGGCGCATTGTGATTTCTGATCATGAATCCTGCCCAGTAAGGCTTTTGAAAAACCAACCTCGAATCAATCAGGCTGTAGGCATTCAGTTGTTCAATGATGATATTGGGTTTGTCGTATTCATGCTTGAGAACGAGTGCAAATTCCTCCATCAGATTTTTTCTGAAGCTGTGTTCAAAACAAATCATATCGAATGCTTCTGAATGAAGATCGGTAAAAATATCCTCTGGTTTTACGTTTAAAGTCACGCTGTTGTCGATATAAAGCGATGTATCATAATTGGGCAAGTACTGATGCGCGCAAATTTTGATTGCTTTTGCGCTTCTCACACTGTCATAGGGCAGGACCGGGTCAATTGGAATGATTTTCCAGGTGTCGCTCTTTAAGTTTTGGTTGTCTGTGAAGCAAATGAAATCCAAAGCGGATTTTCTTGAAACTTCTTGCTCATTTAATGCTTCATAATCGCCAATGAGTGTGGTGAAAACGCAGCGTCTGTTGGTGTTCAATTCAATCTTCCTTCTCGACAATCTCAACTTTGCGAAAGTGCTCACCTTCCCTGCTGGCTATTTATTAAAAAGAAACAGGGATTTGACCGATAAGCAGAATCATTGATGAGATATTTATTTGATTTTTTGCAATTGTATCATACTCACTGGAGCGAAGGATTTTCTTTTTAGTTGGAAATTATTTTTCTTGATAAAAATCCGAGATATCAAACCAAGCGCCGATGATTTCGTCCCATTCTTGAGGATGGAATATTGAAAACCCTGAACCGGGGTGAAATGTCATCTCCCCAATATATGGTTTTTCGTTTATAAGGTAAAAATCTACCCTAACAAAGGGGAGTCCTTTAGAAAGTTTCCCTGCAAACTCAATAATTTTTTGAATATTGGCGGGTTTTGGGGGTTTTTCAGAACTTTGCTTATAAGATTTATGAAATGGGAGGATGTTCCAGTCTAAATCCAAATACAGGATTCTATGATTAGAAAACCTATCGAAATGAACCTCGATCATTTTGGGCAAGCCATTAAAACAATGAACTTTATAATCGGAAGGTATTTTACCCTTTTCATCCAAAAGCAATGCTTCGACAATGATTTTTGGCGGAATATTTTTATAGCACCACTCACGAAACTTCCAATAATAGTTTGTATGTAACCATTGATTCAAATTAAATTTTGCATGATCCCAATCGAGCTGGGATTTATCTCTGCAGATGATATTCCAACCTGACCCATGATTGACCTTGATGACGAATTGATTGGTGAGATTATTAATTGACATTGAATCAATATCATCATAAACAGCGATCAGTGGAACCAGGTATTCTTCACCCAATTTATCGGCTATAAATTGTCTGAGAAGAAATTTATTTGCTAAAGTCTGCAGGATTGGTTCTCGATAATACAACTTGTAAATTTGCATCTTTTCGGTGAATTTGCGTGGATTTACATAATTTATCACATGCCCATGTTTTTTTTGATAAAGTCGATCTATAAAATCCTTATCTTCTTGAAAAGAGAAATCTCGTGGTTCAGGCTTTAATATTTTGTTTTTGTTTTTCAGAATGCAAGTCAGGTATCTGGATAATAATCCTTTATTATCACCCTCAATATTTTGTTTGTTAAATGCTTTAGGTGACTGAAAAAAGGGAGACGGCTCTCTTTGTTGATACAAGCCTGTTAAAAGCCAATGGGAAAGTGGATTTATCCCTGCTTGTTGCACGTCTTCATTATTAGCGAGGTAATACTTCGTGTCAAAATACAGCGAGGGGTTTCTTCCTTCACGCCAACCAAATTGGATGAAATGCCAAATCGGGTTGATTTTTTCCTGGCGAACATCGGGGTAATTGTAGAAATAGTACTCGGAATCAAAAAGACCACTTCGTTGTATAAGTAAGTAGTCTTTGAGAAGCACAAAATAATTTCGCATAGACTCTTTGTTGACTTAATGTTCTTTAACTTTGCATAGCCAATTGGAGCACATCTTGCCAGTATGGAAGCCTTAAACTAAATGTGCTTTCAAACTTTTCACATGACAAAGTTGATCTCAATGGCCTTTGCGCCGCAGTGTCGAAGTCACTTGAGGATGCAGTCAGCAGCTCTTTTGTTACTTGAGTTTCTTTTTCAGGGTCCAGCGCCAATATGGATTGTGCCCACTCAAAACGACTGCAAGAGCCATTACCAGACAAATGATATAAGCCAGAATTTTCAGCGACGTATTCGACAAATTGGTCTTTTCCATGGGCGATTATATGCGTGGTCGTTTCTGCCAGTTCCCGCGCCCAGGTTGGTGTGGATATTTGGTCATCAACAATTCGAAGCGTTTCATGCTTCCTTGCCCATTCCAAAACCTTGGTCACAAAGCAGGGGCGTCTCATGGAATAAACCCAACTTGTTCGAAAGATCAAATATGCGCCGCCCACAGATTGAACAGCTTGCTCTCCTGCCTCTTTGGTCTCCCCATAGATGCTCAGCGGTGTTGGTTTGTCACTCTCAATGTAGGCATCACCTTTGGTGCCATCAAATACGTAATCTGTTGAATAGTGAATCAAGGCACCACGAATTTTTTTTACTTCTTCTGCTAAGATACCAGGGCCTGTCACATTGATTGCCTTTGCGAGCTCTGTTTCGCTTTCAGCTTTGTCTACATTCGTATAGGCAGTGGCATTGATAATCAGGTTTGGTTGATGCTCCCTAACCATTGACCGAATATTATCAGGATCTGACATATCAACTTGTGGGAAATCAAGTGCTACCAAATTACCCAAACTGAGAAGGGTGCGATTGAGTTCATATCCAAGCTGACCTGTGTTACCTAAAAGAAGAATTTTCATAGTCAATTTCTAATTACATCATTAATCAATTTTTTTATCCGCCAACCGTAGGAGATATTCACCATAGCGATTACCATTGAAGATTTGCGCCAAATGCCTGAGTTGTTTTTCGTCTATAAAGCCCATCCGATAAGCTATTTCCTCAGGGCATGAAATCATCATTCCCTGGCGTTCTTCAATCGCTTGCACAAAATTTGAAGCTTGCAAAAGTGAGTGATGCATCCCTGCATCCAGCCAGGCAACGCCGCGGCCGAGCACCTCAACACTAAGCTCACCTTGAGACATGTATACTTTATTAAGATCGGTAATTTCGATCTCGCCCCTTGCAGATGGTTCTAAGTTTTTGGCATATTCGACAACACAATTGTCATAAAAGTAAATGCCGGGTACCGCATATTGTGATCGCGGATTTTTAGGTTTTTCTTCCAGGCTGAGGGCATTTCCTTGCTTATCGAATTCAACAACACCATAACGCTCTGGATCGTGCACGGGATAGGCAAAAACAACCGCACCCTTTTTCAAATTGGCAGCTTTTCTTAAGGTGGGGGGCATGCCCTGACCATAAAAGATGTTGTCCCCCAGGATAAGCGCAACAGAGTCGTCCTGGATAAATTTTTCTCCAACGATAAAGGCGTCCGCCAGTCCCCTGGGTTTTTCCTGGATAGCATAATCAAATTTCAACCCCCACTGCATCCCATCACCCAGAAGGCGCTCGTATTGTGAAGCATCTTCAGGGGTGGTGATGATCAATATCTCCATGATGCCTGCGAGCATCAACATTGAAAGGGGATAATAAACCATTGGTTTATCGTACACTGGCAGCAGCTGTTTACTGACGCCAAGTGTGAGTGGATAAAGACGGGAGCCTTTTCCCCCCGCAAGGATAATACCTTTCATGCATTACCTCTCTGTTGATAGTTGATTTGAACCCATTGCTGGTAATCTTTTTCTTTTATTATGGCATTTAACCAATCGGTGTTTTCAATGTACCAATCCACAGTATCTCTGAGACCCTGTGCTAAATCATGCTTGGGCTGCCACCCCAATTCATTATGGATTTTATTAATATTCATCGCATATCGCCGATCGTGACCCGGGCGATCCTGTACATATGTGATTAATTGCTCATGAGGTCTATTTTGCAATCCCTTTTCATCGAGGATCTGACAAATGGTTTTGACAATTTCGATATTTGGTGGTTGATTTTCTCCGCCAATGTTATAACTCTCGCCATCTCTTCCTTTTTCGATAATGGTCCAGATGGCTTCGCAGTGGTCTTCAACATACAGCCAGTCCCTGATTTGCATGCCGTCTCCGTAAATGGGCAGCGGTCTTCCTGTTAGCGCATTCAGGATCATCAAAGGAATCAATTTTTCGGGAAATTGATATGGTCCGTAGTTATTGGAGCAGTTAGAGATGGTGACAGGTAAGCCAAAGGAATGGTTGTAAGATCGCACCAGGTGGTCACTGCTGGCTTTGGAAGCTGCGTAGGGCGAATTGGGTGCGTAAGGTGTTGTTTCCTCAAAAGCGGGATCTTCAGGGGCTAAAGTACCGTAAACCTCATCGGTTGAAATGTGGTGAAAGCGAATAATTGTTGAGTCAACTGCTTTTTCTTCAAGCCAGACTTTACGTGCTGCTTCAAGCAATAAGAAAGTCCCGTCAATATTGGTTTGGATGAAGGCGGAAGGTCCTTGCAAAGAGCGATCCACATGGGATTCTGCGGCAAAATGGACAATCGTGTCAATTTGATTTTGCCTGAGTAAATTCTCTACCTGGGATTGATCTCGAATGTCTGCATGTACAAAATGGTGATTTTGTGGCACAGGAAGGTCTCTTAAGTTTTCGAGACTACCGGCATAAGTCAGCAAATCTAGGTTGGTGATTTGCGTCTCTGGCGAAACATTCTGTATGTACCGAACAAAATTAGAGCCAATGAATCCTGCGCCGCCTGTTACCAGGAGTTTTCGTGTCATGAAAATACCTCTGCTTCTTTAAATTTTGGTGCGGATGTATCCTTTTCGGAGATCAATGGTGTGAGGTCGTCTGGGATAGGCCAATCGATCGCCAAATCAGGATCATTCCATAATATGCAGCGCTCACCTTGTTTGTCATAGTAATCCGTGGCTTTGTAAAGAACATCTGCTTGAGAAGTCGTTGCGAAAAAGCCATGTCCAAACCCCGGTGGAATCCAAAGCTGGTGTTTGTTTTCTGCCGAGAGATACGCCCCAACCCATTTGCCAAAATAAGGGGAGCTTTTACGTAAGTCTACTGCCACATCATAAATCTCTCCGATGACCACTCTCACTAATTTTCCCTGTGTGTGGGTGAGCTGGTAATGCAGACCTCTGAGCGTACCCAACTGAGAGGATGAGTGGTTATCCTGAACAAATTCAGGGGGTAAGCCGGCTTCAAAAAATGCCTGTTTTTGATAAGACTCCATAAAAAAGCCGCGATCATCTGTAAAGACTTTGGGCTTTATAATAATTACATCGGGTATGGCTGTCGGTATAAATTCCATAATTTTCGACTCAAGTAATAATTTTCAGCTTGAATTATAACAGACCAGCTGAGAGTGGAAGGGGTTTGTTTCTTATTTAATGAATTTTCACTGATTTTTTACTGGAATTTTTAGTTTACTCATAAATTAGCTGCTCATTGCATTCTGGTACATGGTGCAAACTTCGTCAGCTGAGCCAAGGCTTTCGATTTGGCCTTTGTTGAGCCAAAGCGCTCGTTCGCAAATTTCTCTTACCTGGTCAATTGAGTGTGAAACCATTAATACTGTTGCCCCACTATCCCGGAATTTTCCCATGCGATGAATACATTTTTTTTGGAAAGCAGTATCACCTACGGACAGGACTTCATCGAGGATGAGGATATCTGGCTGCCAGGCTGTTGCGACAGCAAATCCTAACCTGGATTGCATGCCCGAGGAATAGGTTCTCAGCGGTGCTTCAATAAAGCTGCCAATTTCTGCAAATTCGATGATCTCATCCAATTTGCTTTCAATCTCTATGTGGGAATGACCTAAAAGTGTCGCGTTTAAGTAAATATTTTCTCGCCCGGTCAATTCTGGGTGAAAACCAGCTCCAAGCTGCAGCAAAGGGCTGACATGACCTTTAACCCAAACCCTTCCATCCGTCGGGATTAAGACTTTTGAGATGACTTTCATCAGGGTGGATTTGCCCGCACCATTCCGCCCGATGATTCCAAAAATCTCACCCCGCTTGACATCAAGGTCGATTTCTTTCAATGCTGAAAAGGATTTATGATCAATTTCTCGTTTTAAGAGTTTGATCATGTATTCTTTAAATGTATGGATAGCTTCGGTCGGAATCCGATAACGAACTGAAATATTATTTAGAAAGATTGCACTATCGGGTTGAGGTTCTCTTGTCATTGAATTAGATGTGATATGCAAAATCGTCAGCTTTTAAGCAAAAGAAAATCCATCCGATGATGAGTACCCCAAAGGATGAAACTGCAGTTGCCACCCAGGTTTGTAAATGCGGGACAAATCCATCAAGCATAAGGATTCGGAATAAATTAACAATATAGTAGAAAGGATTGATATACAAAAGAAGGCCATCCAGTATCTCACGATAAAATTCCAGGGGCATAATAATTGGCGTCAGATACATCCATGCCGTCAGAACAACCGGATATAAATCAGCAACATCAGGAAAGAACACTGCAAGTGTGGAAATCAATAAAGCTATACCAAGCGAAAATGAAAATAATAAAAGCATGAAAACGGGCAACAAGAGTGCTGATGATTTAAGCTGGACGCCTGTTATCGCAAAGATCAAGAACAGGGGCACAAGGGATAAAACAAAATTGACCATGCTTGCCATGATTGTTGATACGACAAAGCTTGAGCGCGGCACATAAATTTGTTTAATTAACTGACTGCCCCAAACCATAGAATTCATCGCCATGGATGTCGATTGAGAAAACATTGTCCAGCATATGATCCCGGTCAGGACATAGGCGGCATAATTTTCAGTTCCACGAAAAACACGTGAGAAAACGACGACCATGATCAACATTGTGCCGAGTGGGTTGAGCATGGTCCACGCGACGCCCAGAACCGAGCGCTTGTATCGCGCAACGATATCCCTGCGAACCAGTTGATAGATAAGGTCCCGGTATTTCCATAAGGAGACCAGCTCTTCAACGGCAGGATGTTTTCGTTTGGCGCTGTCGTATATTGTTGTCATGAACTCTTTTAAAGTGGTGTAATTGACAGCCAAAAGGTTACCTTAAATCAGGTATTGTGTCAATGTGGGATATTTTCCTTAAAAACTTCAGCTATGGTGTTTTGATAACGAAATTTAACAGATAGCGATAATATGTGTATCTTCCGCTACCGACCGATGATGGCCCCCAACCGCAGAATCCAAGGAATAGTGACGGTTGGTCGGTTGGTAAAATTTCCCCTATCCATTCTGATGCCAATCCCTGCTTATCCTCAAGGATATCAACAATCTCAAGAGGCTCCAACCATAACCGTTCAGAGGCATCATGAGATAACCTGACAGCACTGTTAATCGTCGTTTCTAAAACCAGGTCATCGTTGCAATACCAATTAACCTGGGTTCCGGCCAGATCATCAATTTGCTTTTGGATATATTCATCATCCTTGTTTCCCCAATGTTCCAGATATTTTCGAATAAATTCAGCTTCCATCGGCTTAAGGATGTTTCCATTGACATAAGACGAATGAAGTATCATATAGGGTTGGTCTTCGTAATAGACAGCGGTTCCTTTTCCAACTGCAAATTTATCTCCCTTATCCAAAAAGTAAGACCTGTCAAGAACAGAAAATTCGCTAGTTTGGTTTTCTAAGGGACCAGTAATAAATTCAATTTTCATACTGCAACCATACAGGTCTGGTAAGGGATCGGGTGTTGGTGTGATAAGCGGTGGTAATTCCCGAATTCTTGAACTCAGTCTTGAAGGTTTTTCACTTCTGCTTACTGCCGCTGCTGCTTCTTCGTCTTCGGTCGTTATGATTATTGGTGAAGGCAAACTCTCTTGTTCACTGACTTCAGAGATGCTGGCAGATTCTGGCGGATAATAACATCCGATTAAGAGGAGTGGGATTATTAAGAAGGAAATAATTCGCAATTGTTTCATACGCGTTAATTTTCATTGGGCAATACCTCCGGCGAAATCTAAAACCGGAGGTATTGCGACGGACCTATTTATTTAGTTTATTTATTTATTCGTTGTTTAATTTTAGAATCAACGGCAATTGTGATCATTGTTGCAACGCCTGCGAGGCCGAAAACGATAGGTGCAAAGGTTCTAATAGCTGATGGTCCGCTGCCGCCTGCGGGCTGATCAGGTTCTGAATCTGTAGGGGCAGGCGTGGGCTCTTCAGTCGCCGTGGGTGTTGGCGTGGGTTCTTCGGTTTCCTGTTGGGGTTCACAGGGAACAACAGAAGCAAGTTCTTCTATCGGTTCGTTATTTAAAGTGTATTCCAAAGAAACAGAATAACCATCGATTTCCGTGATGAAACTTGTGCTTCCATTTGCTGGTGCAGTTCCAGATCCGCTCTGGCCGTTATTAGCGGTCCAATTAAACGAGACTACTTCACTATTTGAATTACTCACCCGCCACGTGATTGTGTTTTCATCCGCTTGAGTAAAAGTGGTGCCTGCAACGCTGCCTGAGCAAAGACCTTCTAAGGTTAGAGGATAATATTCCAGCTCTTCAGTTGGTGTGGGTGTGAATGTTGGCGTGGGTGTAAAGGTTGATGTAGGCGTGAAGGTTGGTGTGGGAGTAAAAGTTGGTGTAAAGGTTGGTGTTGGAGTAAAAGTCGGTGTGAAAGTAGCTGTTGGTGTGAAGGTTTTTGTAGGGGTAGGGGTGGGTTCATCAACAAGCCTGAAGCTAGCGTGGCTCAAATCATGACCCACAGTTGAAACAACAGTCACCGATTTTTGGGGTGGGTTAATTATGTCATTTATTACAAATGTTGATGCTTTATAACAGGTTTCTGCAATCAATTTTCCTTCTGGTGCTGTGTATGTGTAGGTCTTACCTGAAAGACCGTCAACTTTAATCCACCCCCCTGAAGCAGGACATGTTTCCTGACCTTGCGCAAACACATCGCTCAAGAGGCCGATTGGTGTTGCAAAAAGAATTAAGAATGCTGCAAAAACAATTCCCCATTTTCGAACTAATTTGAAATTTATCTTGTCCATCTTATTTTCTCCATTTCTTTAATTTTTTTTATTTGGTTTCTATTTTTCTGATTGAGAAAATTTAGCTTGCTATTATATTGATAATTAATGGACATTGCGCTCAGGATATGCAATTCATTAAATAAGACTATAATGGTCAATATTATAAACAATATCCAAATTAAAGTCAAGTTAATTGCATGAAATGATAGTAAATATTCTGCTAATATGGTTTTTCAGAATTTACGGCTTGAAAATTCTGACTAAAGCATGCTCAAATATGAATCCAGGCTGGATATAAATTCGTGATTGGTTTGTCAATAAAATGTAATTCAGTCTATAATTATTTATTGGGAATCATTTAGTATTGTTAAACAACACAAGTGAATGGAGAAATATGATGGATTTTGATTTGATACAATCGCTTATGAAACATGGTGAAAAAGGAAAAATTGTTCTATTGGTAATGGATGGTCTGGGTGGTTTACCCATGGAGGAGGGAGGAAAGACAGAATTAGAAGCTGCACATACGCCCAATATGGATGCTTTAGCAAAGAAGAGTATGTTAGGTCTCCACCAGGGTATCCGGACTGGGATTACGCCTGGAAGTGGACCAGCTCATTTATCTTTGTTTGGCTACGACCCTCTGCAGTATAAAGTTGGACGTGGGGTACTCTCGGCATTAGGTATAGATTTTGATTTACAAAGAACTGATGTTGCTGCTCGAGGTAATTTCTGCACCGTTGACGAACAAGGACGTATAACTGACCGTCGCGCCGGGAGAATTCCCACCGAGGTGTCTGAGCGTTTGTGCGATTTATTGAACGAAAAGGTCAGTATCCCGGGTGTTGAAGTTTTTGTGAGGGTTGTAAAGGAATATCGTTTTCTCCTGGTAATTCGCGGTGAGGGATTGAGTGGGAATATTGAGGAGACAGATCCCCAAATTACCGGGGAGAAGCCATTGCCTGCTAAAGCAGTGGATAAAGCATCTGAAAAGGCTGCAGAAATCGTTCGAGAATTTGTGCGTCAGGCTGAGGAAATTTTGGCAGATGAAAGTCCCGCTAACATGCTTCTTTTACGGGGATTTGCTCAATGGCCGGATTGGCCAATGTTTCCTGAAGTATTTGGGCTGAAATCTCTTGCGATTGCCATGTATCCCATGTATCGTGGGGTTGCCAAACTGGTAGGCATGGACAGCCCACCTGCTTCCCATTCTTACGAAGAAGAATTCGATTTGCTTGAGAAAGATTGGGAAAACTACGATTTCTTCTTTGTTCATATAAAGAAGACGGATAGTTATGGGGAAGATGGCAACTTTGAAAATAAAGTAGGTGAGATCGAAAAGGTAGATGCCTTGCTGCCAAGAATACTTGCGCTTGATCCTTCTGTGCTGATCATTACCGGCGATCACAGCACACCCTGTGCGATGAAATACCACAGCTGGCATCCAGTACCCGTATTATTCTATTCAAAATTAAGTCGACCTGACGGGATTGATAGCTTTGGAGAACGCGCCTGCTTAAAGGGCGGCTTGGGTTCACGATTCCCTGCATACGAGTTAATGCCGTTAGCCTTAGCTCATGCCAACAGGCTGGAGAAATTTGGCGCTTAGTTAACTTATGTTAAGTAGCATACTGGCAAAACGATAGGACCAGCAAGAGATCCGCTGGTCCTTTTCCTTCTAGAAAATTAAATATGTCTGGATCTACTATTCTCGGGATCATACCAATTGATACATTTCCGGTCGTCTGTCTTCGAACAAATCATTTTGAGGATTCAAATTTTTATCGAGAGCATCATTGGGATCTATGGTCAAAACATGAACTGTCACTTTTTCTTTCGGACCTCTGTAACGAATTGCACCTGAAGGATCTGTGACTTGTGACGTACCAGTAAAGCTTAACCTCATATCGTCTAATTTTTCGGTCCCAATTCGATTTGCAGTGATGGTGAAGACCCTGTTTTCAATTGATCGGGTCACCATTGCATTCTGGCAATAGGGCAGAACAAGGTTAGCTGGATGCGCTATGATCTGCGCACCTTCCAATGCAAGACAGCGGCATGCTTCAGGGAATATCCAATCAAAACAAATCATCATCCCAATTTTGGTGTTATTCCAATCGAAAACTTTGAAACCCGAATCACCTGGATGGAACAGCATTTTCTCGTGATCAAACAGGTGCGTTTTTCTGTAGTTTGTGATTGGTCCTTGCGGTGAAAGGGCGATCGCCGAGTTATATAAATATGAACCTTCCTTTTCGGCATATCCGGTTACTATCACACCATTAATTGTCTTTGCAAGATCAATTAACGCTCTGAGAAATGGACCATGACCATCATTTCCCTCACTGAAAGATTTTAGATCTTCAGCATTTTTGTAAAGATAACCGGAATTCGATAACTCGGGAAGGACAATCAAATCCGCTTTTATTCCTTCCAATGCTTGATGGATTATTTGGATATTCTTTTCAACACTCTTTCGTGTAGGTTTGAACTGCAAAAGGGCGATTGTAAAGTCCATATCTCCTCATCTTATTTTAAATTTGAATTGGCAAAGTATTTCGAATATGATTAATTATAGACAGCTATCAATGAAGGAGCTTCCGTATGCTTCATGAAGCTTTATTATACGATGAACTTCCAGATCAGCAGGTTCAATGTAATTTATGTGCCCATCGATGCAAGATTAAAGATGGCAGCCGTGGTATTTGTCGGGTTCGGGAGAATCGCGATGGAAAATTGTTCACGCTGGTTTATGGGAACCTGATTTCAAAAAACATTGACCCGATTGAGAAGAAACCGCTATATCATTTTTATCCGGGGTCTCAAGCCTACTCTATAGCAACCCCAGGATGTAATTTTCGATGTGAGTGGTGCCAAAATTGGCAAATTTCTCAGATGCCGAAAGTTATGAACATGCCTCATGGTCAGAGAATGCTTCCTGATGAAATTGTCAATGAAGCATCTCGAAACCATTGCAGATCCATTGCTTATACTTACACCGAACCGACCATCTTTTTTGAATACAGCCTGGATACTGCAAAACTTGCAAGGGAAGCAGACATCAAGAACATTTATGTTACCAACGGGTTTATGACCCCCGAAAGTCTGGAAATAATTTCTCCGTATCTGGATGCTGCCAATGTGGATATTAAAGCTTTTCAGGACGAGCCTTATCGCCGCTTGATGGGTGGCAGACTTGAGCCTGTCTTGGAAAGCTGTCGATCGATGAAGTCCCTGGGGATTTGGTTGGAAATTACAACATTGATTGTGCCAGGTGTCAATGATGACCCCGATGAGTTAAAAGAATTAGCAAAATTTATCTTTGAAGATTTAGGACCGGACACGCCCTGGCACTTAAGTCGCTTTTTCCCGCATTATAAAATGAGAGATCGGGATCCTACCCATGAAGATTTATTGTATGATACAAAAAAAATGGCGGAAAGGATTGGTTTAAATTATATTTACATAGGTAATGTTTTTGGCAACAATGACACCAATTGCAAAAATTGCGGCAATAAATTGATTTCTCGAAGTGGTTATTCCACTCGTCTTATTGGGCTTGATGCTTCAGGTCAATGTAAAAAATGCGGTGTTATGTTGGACGGTGTGGGATTAGCTAATCATCATGGCTGAGAAATCAAATATCCATAATGCGCTGTCTCTTAACTGATCATTTAGAAATGTTTATCAAAATTTAACAATTAAATGCTATTTTTATTATAAGTTTGGTATATAATGGACTTAAAGAATATGGTATATCCCCATGCGGGGTGTGTTTTTGTTGATTAAAGCCCATTGACGAAATGGATATCAAGTCAATGGCTTTTTTATCGCGTGAGAGACAATAAGATAGTACGTAATTAGTAGGAGTGAATAACACAAATGACATCTAATCCAAATATTTCTGAGGAACAAATGGAAGAAAATAATCTTTCAACATTTCTCGAGGAAGCTGAAAAAGAAACAGAAGAATCGGAAATGGATTATGAAGAGCATATTTCTGACCATACTGGTATAACCTCAGATGACTCAGTAAGTTTGTATCTGAACGAAATGAGCCGGGTGCCTTTATTGACCCGGGAAGAAGAAATTACACTCGCCAAAAAGATGGTGATTGGTCGACAAGCA
The DNA here is from genome assembly GCA_016841525.1 of Anaerolineaceae bacterium. Lineage (GTDB taxonomy): Bacteria > Chloroflexota > Anaerolineae > Anaerolineales > Anaerolineaceae > Brevifilum. The sequence goes on along the minus strand of JAENYZ010000001.1, from coordinate 207,355 downwards.
CGCTTGACCATGATTGAAAGCGAAGGGGATCTTGAAAACATTGAAGAAATTAAGGAGTTAATCCGTGAAGGAAAGGAAGCCCGTGAATATTTGATTAAAGCAAATATTCGGCTGGTGGTGAGTATTGCTAAAAAATATAGGCAATACGGCTCTTCTTTCTTAGACTTGATCCAGGCTGGAAATGTTGGCTTGATCCGTGCAGTGGATAAGTTTGACTATACTCGCGGAAATCGCTTCAGCACTTACGCAACCTGGTGGATCCGGCGATCGGTATTGCGGTTCCTTAACCAAAAGGAACGTACCATCCGACTGCCCAACTATCTCAGCAACCGGCTGCGAAAGGTCCGTCATGTCACCCGCGACTTATCACAACAACTGGGCAGGCAGCCCACGCTTGAAGAAATTTCAGAGCATGTTGAACAAGATCCAGAGGAACTGCGGCAGTTGATACATTATGCACGATTGCCGATTTCACTTGATAAACCTGTGGGTGAAGATGGCGAAAGCGAATTGCTTCACTTCATTGAAAATGAGAATGCAGTTATTCCGTTCAACTCTGTTCAGCAAAGGCTTCTTGAAGAAGATATTGGAAACGCATTAAATGAGCTTTCTGAACGAGAAGCCAGCATCATCAAATTGCGTTTTGGTCTGGAAGGTAATCGAAGCCATACACTTAAAGAATTAGGCGAGATATTCGGCGTGACACGTGAGAGAATTCGCCAGATACAACAGAAGGCACTGCGAAAATTACGAAGCCCTCAGAACCAGACAAGGTTGCGCAACTATCTGTAAGAACTAATTTCCGTTGAATTTAAAAAGGTCATTAATTAATGGCCTTTTTTATTTCAGATTAGTCAGGATTTTTGTTTATAAAGTTTATTTTTATGGAGATTTAATCGTTTATGGAAATACAACAAGCATTTCAGGAATGGTTTACGTCCTTAGTACAATTGTTACCAAATTTAATTACGGCAATCGTAATTTTTTTTGTGACAATCATTGCCTCTGACTTTTTAGCAAAATGGGTGAAGCGAATTGCTAAAAAGAAAATAGAGAATAATGAAATGCTTCACCTGATATTTTTGTTGACTCGCTGGACGGTGATCATACTTGGGACCATTTTTGCTTTATCCCAGGTGAATTTTGATGTAACAGGATTTATTGCTGGTCTCGGTGTTGCTGGTTTTACAATCGGTTTTGCTCTACAGGATATCGCAAAGAACTTCATCTCCGGTATATTGCTGCTCTCAAGACAGCCTTTCAGTATTGGCGATTATATTAAGGTCAACGATTACAGCGGCACTGTCAAGGAAATCAATGTTAGAGATACTGTTGTTGAAACCCTTGATGGTGAGATTGTGATAATCCCCAATCAGAAAGTATTTGAAAATCCAATCACAAATTACACACACTCTCGCTTACGCCGCAGTTCTTTCACAATCGGCCTTGGATATGAAGAGGATGTTGCCAGGGTAACACAAATCTTCCTGGATGTGATAAAGAATGTACCTGGTGTCGAAAGTCAACCAGAACCTACTATCCGGGCAAAAGCGCTTGGCGATTCATCGTTAACCCTTGAAGCATTGTTTTGGGTTGACCAGCAAGACAATAATCTTTTTGGAATTCATTCAGATGTTGTAACTGCTGTCAAAGAAGCATCGGATAAGCACAATATCAATTTACCATATCCCGTTCAGACAGTTTTACTACAAAATTTGAATGGGAAATGATCGGCTATTATTGTTGATTAGATGATAGGGATTAAAACAAATTCACAATGGCAGTGTTTAGATTCAGTCAGGGTGATGATTAATTTTCACAAAGAATTGAGTGAATCATGGCTCAAATTTCACTGCAAAATGGAATAATCTATGGCCCAGTTTTTTCTCGACGGTTGGGTAGATCTTTAGGGGTTAATCTACTCCCAACAAGTTACAAAGCTTGTTCCTTCGATTGTATTTATTGTCAGTATGGACAAACCATTGATTTATGTTTGTCACCAGAAATTGAAGAATTGCCAACAATTTCCCAGTTGATTTCTGCTGTTGAAAGAGCCTTGACAAAGCCAAGGGCGCTTGATTTCATAACTTTTTCTGGAAATGGCGAACCCAGTATTCACCCAAAATTTCCTGCAATTGTGCGCCGTGTCAAGGAAATCGCCAGTCGATTAAGACCTAATGCAAAATTGGCTTTATTATCGAATTCTTCCCGGGTCATGGTGCCTGAGATACTTTCAGCGATTTGCTTGTTTGATGCGCCAATGATGAAACTGGATGCAGGCGATGAAGATACTTTTCTTGCCATAAACCAGACCGTTGGGAATATCTGCTTTGAAGATATTATTGACGGCCTTAAAGAAATCCCCAATCTCATTATTCAAAGCATCTTGATCGATGGGGCGGTTTCCAATGTTCGAGGTGCAGCATTTAATTCCTGGGTTGATATCTTGCGGGAGATAAACCCACAGGAAGTGCATATTTATTCATCAGAGCGACCAACAGCGCACGAAGACGTGGTTTGTGTTTCACCAGCAAAACTTATGAAGATTGAAGAAGAATTAAACAACCGATTTCAATTAAATGTAAGAGTGTTTTGGTCCGAAAATTTTTAGCTTGTTGTGTTATGAATTTGCGAATTATGTACATAACCGGTATAATGCCTGTGATTTATAGGGGTTGAATTTGCAGGAAATTTACTTGTGAGTTCAAAAATAGAAAATAACATCCGAAAACTTGTTAGCTTGTCAATGGAAGTAATTATTGGACAGGATGATAAACAAATCGTTCTCCCACTGTGGATAATTTTCCGATAGGCATTCAGTATTTTAATCCCGGGTGATACCAAGGAGGTGAATTAAATTGGTAAAAGTAAAAAAACGTGATAACGAATCCTTCTCACAATTGATGCGGCGATTTCGAAAAAAGGTAACCAGATCGAAGGTATTATCTGAACATCGCAAACGAAGGTTCTTTACTTCTAAGAGTGAAGAGCAACGAATAGCAAAAAAGAAGGCTATTCGAAAAATGAGACAAAAGAATTTTGACTGAGTAGTAAAAATCTCATAATGAATTGATCGAATATTCCTTTCAATTAAATTATCAATAAACATAAGTAAAAATCCTTTTCAGCGCAATATGCTGAAAAGGATTTTTTAATTAATAAATATAAACAGATGGTTCTGAATGCTTTTTTTACTCCTCGCCGAAGTTGTCCTCGATGAGGGCTTCGAGTGCCTTAAGCGCGTCTTCTGCGTCATCACCATCTGCAGTGATCTCAATTTCATGATCCTCGCAGACACCGAGGGTTAATATACTTAAAATACTCTTCGCATTTGCAAGGTCTGAATTATCAGTCAAGTTTTGAACCTGGATATCGCTGCTAAATTTGTTTGCGGTTTGTACAAATAATGAGGCAGGACGAGCATGTAATCCTGCTGGGTGGCTGACGGTAATATTTAGTTTTGATTTCATAGGTATCCTCTCTCCATATATCCAATTATTCTTGATGATCAATTATAAAAATCATCGTAAAATTGTACCATGTGTTTAATCAATAAATTTAGGAAAAGGAAAAATCATTGAAACGATTGGTTATTGATTGTGATCCGGGGATAGATGATGCCCAGGCGATAATGATGGCTTATGTCCACCCAGAGGTAAATATTGAAGCGATAACCTCGGTTTCGGGAAATGTTGATGTTAAACATACGACTTCTAATGTGCTTAAAGTCCTGGACATTCTGAATGCTGATGCGATCCCTTTATATGCTGGCGCATATTCTGCGCTGGTAGAAAAAAGTGAAAATGCAAGCTTTGTTCATGGCGAAGACGGTATGGGGGATATTGGTCTTCCAAATTCATCTCGGAAGGTCGAAGAAATGCCAGCAGCTGTTGCATTGATAAAACTGGCAAAAGAAAATCCCGGTGATTTATCTTTGATTGCAATTGGTCCTTTGACAAATCTTGCATTATCCATACATTTAGAACCCAATTTGCCAAAGCTTTATAAAGAGCTGGTTATCATGGGTGGGGCTTATTTGAGCAAGGGAAATACTAAGAATTATCCTGCTGAATTTAATATTTTAGCTGATCCGGACGCTGCTCATGTCGTGTTTGAGAAATGGCACGGATTTAGAATGGTTACATGGGAAACAACTTTAGCTCATGGTATCCCTTCTGAGACTATCTTGAAGCTAAGTCATAACGACAATCCTCGCAGCAAGTTTTTGAATAAATTGATGAGTCGGGTGGAAATTTATAAGAAGAATCAAAAAACAAAACTGAGTTACTTTGCAGATCCTCTGGCTATGGCTGTTATGTTGGAACCGGATATTGTTGTGGAGTCAATTGATAAATATGTTCAAATTGAACGTTTTGGTCATCTCAGTCGGGGGATGACCGTTGTGGATTGGTGGGGGTCCTCTCAAAAGACGCCCAATGTTAACATTGTCCAAAAAGTTGATTTGGAAAGGTTTATTGCATTGTTCCAGAGGGCTTTCGAATAGCCTAACATGTTTATTGCCTGAAAATTAGTAAAGCGATTGTTAGGTTTTCTGTCAGGTAAGGTAAAAGTATTAAAAACCTTTGTCCCGAATAATTTTAGGATTCAGCTCTTTTATGAACTTCTCTCCCTGGGCCTCCGAGAATCCCACCTGGTGTAAATATCGAATATGTGAAGGGACTTTGCTCTCAATAGTCAGATATTTTATGCCATGATCTGTTAAAACTTTTGCATTTTCGTTGAAGATGAACCCCCCGATTCTAAAATCACGGTAATCTTTGAGGGCATAATCTAAAATTATTTCTCCGTGATTCTCTTCTTTCCGGATAATTACCAGGCCGGCTGGAACAGTGTTTCTCAAAACAAAATAGATAAGGTCATTTTGATGTGGCTGGTAATTGAAATTTGGAAAAAATTTTTGAATATCCAAATCATGAAACTGAATAAAATGATTTAAATATGCGCTTTCTGGTTCAACAGCCATCAATGTGAAGTAATCTCGACGTTGGAGCATTTGCACCAAAAAATATAAGTCAATGAAAAAGATGATGCCATTCAGTACAGCAACTGGATAAGCTTCGATTAAAATCCCATAAATGATATAAATCAGAGCGCCAATCCCATTCAGTACCCGTAAACGGATCAGGGATTTCATCAATAGTGAAATTGCTAAAATTATTGATGCGATATAGCCAATGATAGCAAAAATTGTTTGGTTGTTCATAACTTATTTTTCTATAAAATTTTTCTTTAATCAATTGTTATATCTGAGTTATTTTAAGTGCCAATTAAATTCTTGGGTGAGGTATTTCTGCCTGAAGGATCATACCGCCATCATCTTTATTTTGGATTCGCAAACGTCCGCCGAGCAATTTAACTCGCTCTTCAATCCCTATCAAACCATAGTGCCCATCCTTTGAAAAGTTTGACAGTGCAAGATTTTTATTAAGTCCTTTGCCATCGTCTTCAATCGAAATCATGATTGCCCTGGGAGATGTTCTTTTTAGAACAATAATTGCATGCTCTGCAGAAGCATGCTTATAAATATTATTTAATCCTTCCTGGACAATCCGATAAATGGATAATTCAACAATTTCAGAAAATCGACCAACCAAGGGGTCAAGTTCTAAATTAATTTTTACGCCAGATCGTTTTGACCACTCCTGTGCGAATGATTGTATGGCAGCATTTAGACCCAGGCTGTCGATGGTTGGGGGGCGTAAATTCCCACAAATGTTGCGCAATTCGTCAATCATGCTCCGGATATTTTCGCGAATTTGAAATAAGTCGTTGTGAATTTGATCTGAAGAATGTTGGTGTGATTCAATCTCTTCCAGCTGGTAATTGGTGCTCAGAAGATCCTGGATTATTTGATCATGGATTTCCCTTGCCAGCGCCTTCCTTTCTTCTTCTGAATCTGTGATCAATCGCCTTTGGGCATTTTGCAGAGATTGGTTAGCACTATCTAAAGCAGTAATTTGTTCGTTCAACCGGTGAACAAGCTGGTTATACAAAGACTCGGGTTTAATTGTGTCCTGGTCGATAAGCATCTGGCTCATTTGAAGTTTATTGGCATGATCACGAACTTCGTAGTAATTGTCCAAAGCCCAAATTATCGGTAAGAGTTGTTGATAATCTGTTGTTCCAACCATTGAAGCTATGATTTCTTCTCGATCTGCGTCCTCAGTCTTAAATTCGGCGGCACAATATCCTTCTCTCATAACAATGATCTTGTCGGTTACATCTAATAGATGGTCAAGATTACTGGTGAAAAATAGTATCGATATGCCTTGCTTTTGCCATTGAGAAATTAAGTTCAGTAATTTTTTTTGATAGGGGTAACTTAACACCTGCGTTGGTTCATCAATGATGATGAGCTTTGGCTTGCTGGTCATTACCTGGGCAATAGCAATCATCTGGCGCTTTTCCAGGCTCAGGTTAAAAACCTCTTCCCTGAGACTGTCAAAATCAACATCAAGCTGTTTTAAAAGCTTAATTGCTTTTTGATCCATCTTATGTTGATCGGGAATTTTTATAAATTTATTAATTATTGGAAGAGGGATTTCATTGCCCAAAAAAATATTGCTGGTGATATCCAGGTTTTCGGCTAAACGAGGGCTTTGATGGATAACCTCTATCCCTAATGACCGGACGTTTTCAGAGTTTGTAATTATCTTTCCATCAAAACTAATTTGTCCTTCGTCAGGCAGATATATGCCAGCCAGGATCATAGCCAGCGTCGATTTTCCTGATCCACTTTGTCCTGTAATTCCCAAAACCTGTCCTGGATAAAGGTTTAAATTGATGCAGCGTAATGCAGAAAGGCTGCCAAATCGCTTGGTCAAATTCTCTGCTTTTAGTAATGGCTCCATCATTGGATTATCCTGTAAACTGGCTGTGGATGGAATCCCCAATAATTTGTTTAATTGTTGCTGTATCCAACATCTTTTTATCTATAAATGCTGTTGCCCCAGCTTCAATCCCCTGACGATGAAATTCTTTATCGGGGTATGCGCTAATCAAAATGATCCTCATGTCATCTGAAATTTTGAAAAGCTTTTTTACTAATGAAATACCATTTTGATCGCCTAAAATCACATCAATGAACAATAAGTCAAAATTATTTGATTTGATCGCCTTCAGTACTTCATTAAAGGATTCAGCTTCATGAATGCTTATGTTTGGAAACAATTTATTAATGATGCGGCTTAAGTGATACCTGAACCTTGGATTGTCATCCACAATTAAAATGTTAGCAGGCACATTTTTTACGTAAAGATTGTTTTGTAGATTGTTTTCGGATTTACCATTTGTGCCAAGGACTTGTGGATTGCCAGTAACAAAATTTACTGCTTCAAGTCGGCTTTGTACATTTAAACTGCGATAAATGCGAGTTAAGTGATTCTCAATGGTTTTTATACTCAATCCTAATTCATAGGCGATTTTCTGGTTATTCCAACCCTTTTTAAGTAATGACAGAATCTCTCGCTGTCGCGAAGTGAGCGAAGGTGTTTGCTCTTTCGGACTTGAAATATTGACAAGTTTGTCCACCAGGGGGCTGGATATCCATCGTTCGCCTTCCAGGATCCTCTCTACAGCTAATGTAAGATCATGAAGCGGCTGGTCTTTTAGATGATAACCATCGACCCCGGCGCCCAAAAGACCCTGCACATAAACATCATCATCATAGGCGCTGATTACCAGGATTTTCATACTTGGATAATTAGCACGAATGGACTGGATGGTGGAAATTGGTTGGAAATTTGGCATTGTTACATCTAACATTAAAATATCTGGGTTTAATTCTTTCAACGAAGATAATAAGGATGGGCCATCTTCTGCTTCCCCAACAACATTGATCGAAGGCAAATTTTCGATTGCACTTCGAATGCCAGAACGCACAATTGCATGATCGTCTGCTAAAAGTACTTTATATTTCCTCATGAGATTCATTATAACATTCACGCAATACAATTCGACAGACCGAAGAAATTTTCCTCAATAAGCATAGGGGATTTCCCCCTATAGCCAATAGGGGAAAGTCTTTTAACAGTTTAACAAAAGATTAAGATAAAATTGATTAATGTCGGTAAATAACTGACAGAATAAGCCTGATTGAGACTTTTATATTAAAGATATAAATTTACTCATGTCACAGTAAGGAGGTTTATTGAGGAGAAAATTTTTTGTTTGGAAAAACCCCAATCACTATAAGGAGATAAGAAAATGAAGAAAAAGTTGTTAATTTTGTTAAGTATGCTGTTAGTTTTTTCTATGGTATTTGCTGCATGTACACCCCAGGAAGAAGAACCTGCCGAACCGCCAGCCGGAGAAGAACCTGGTGAACCTTCGGAATTGGCTGTGGGCATTGTGCTTCCCACAAAGGACGAACCCCGCTGGATCCAGGATCAGACTCGTTTTGAGGCAAAACTTAACGAGGCTGGTTATGATGTTGAAATCCTGTTCAGCCAGGCAGATCCTTCACAGGAAAAGGCGAATGTTGAATCTTTGATCACCAAGGGTGTTGAAGTTATCATCCTTTGCCCGCATGACAGCGCAGCTGCAGCCGCATCCGCAGAAGCCGCACGTGAAGCAGGCGTGACGATCATTTCCTATGACCGCCTGATTACGGACACCGATGCTGTGGATTATTATGTGACCTTCGACAGTGTTGCTGTTGGTGAAGCCCAGGCACAATACCTTGTTGATAAAGCTGAAGGCGAAGGAAATCCGCTGTACCTGTATGCAGGTGCTGCGACCGATAACAACGCTTTCCTGTTCTTTGAAGGCGCCTGGAACGTTTTACAGCCAATGATTGCAGACGGAACCTTCTACATTGTAAATTCCAGCGCTGCGGTTGATTTACAGGATAAGGCTGAATTGACCCGAGATGAAATGGGACAAATTATCGGCCAGGTAACAACCAACTGGGACTTTGATGATGCCAAGAGCCTTGCTGAAGCGAACTTGACCGCTGCCTCTGCAGAGGATAAGGGCGATGTGTTCATCCTTGCACCAAACGATGGCACCGCAAGGGCGATTGCAGATGCATTTGGCGCTGACACCGATATCACCAGCTACGTGGTGACCGGACAGGACGCTGAGATTGCCTCCGTTCAATATATTATTGACGGCAAGCAGTCCATGACAGTTCTGAAGGATGTCCGAAACCTGGTTGATGATGCTATTGCAATGGCAATTTCAGTCGTCAAGGGTGAGACCGTTGAGACCACCGGCGAGTATGACAATGGTGTGACCATGGTTCCCGCCAAACAATCTGAAGTTATTTCTGTTGATCAGGATAATGTCGTTGAAGCGATCATTGACTCCGGTTACTGGGATGCCAGTGAGTTCACAGGTTTAGAGGGCGTTGCAGAAGAGCCGGAAGCACCTGCTGAACTTTCTGTAGGTATTGTACTTCCCACAAAGGACGAACCCCGCTGGATCCAGGACCAAACTCGGTTCGAGGCAAAACTCAACGAAGCTGGTTATGATGTTGAGATCTTATTCAGCCAGGCAGATCCCTCACAGGAAAAAGCAAATGTTGAAGCTTTGATCACCAAGGGTGTTGAAGTTATCATCCTTTGCCCGCATGACAGCGCAGCTGCAGCCGCATCCGCAGAAGCCGCACGTGAAGCAGGCGTGACGATCATTTCCTATGACCGCCTGATTACGGACACCGATGCTGTGGATTATTATGTGACCTTCGACAGTGTTGCTGTTGGTGAAGCCCAGGCACAATACCTTGTTGATAAAGCTGAAGGCGAAGGAAATCCGCTGTACCTGTATGCAGGTGCTGCGACCGATAACAACGCTTTCCTGTTCTTTGAAGGCGCCTGGAACGTTTTACAGCCAATGATTGCAGACGGAACCTTCTACATTGTAAATTCCAGCGCTGCGGTTGATTTACAGGATAAGGCTGAATTGACCCGAGATGAAATGGGACAAATTATCGGCCAGGTAACAACCAACTGGGACTTTGATGATGCCAAGAGCCTTGCTGAAGCGAACTTGACCGCTGCCTCTGCAGAGGATAAGGGCGATGTGTTCATCCTTGCACCAAACGATGGCACCGCAAGGGCGATTGCAGATGCATTTGGCGCTGACACCGATATCACCAGCTACGTGGTGACCGGACAGGACGCTGAGATAGCCTCCGTTCAATATATTATTGACGGCAAGCAGTCCATGACAGTCCTGAAGGACGTTCGAAACCTGGTAGATGACGCTATTGCTATGGCAATTTCAGTTGTCCTGGGTGAGACTGTTGAGACCACCGGTGAGTACGACAATGGTGTGATCATGGTTCCCGCCAAACAATCTGAAGTAATTTCCGTTGACCAGGACAATGTCGTTGAAGCGATCATTGACTCTGGTTATTGGGATGCCAGTGAATTCACAGGGCTTGAATAAGCTTGTGAAAATTTAGACAAAGTAAAGGGATAGTGATGGTTATATTACAATCACTATCCCAAATTTGGATTTATTTATTCATTATAATTTTGGAGTGAAGATGAGTGTTCCAATTCTTGAAATGAAGACCATCACCAAGGAATTTCCAGGTGTAAAAGCACTCGATAATGTTAGTTTTAAAGTGGAACGCAAAAAAATTCATTGTCTTGTTGGAGAAAATGGTGCAGGTAAATCGACATTAATGAAGGTATTGAGCGGCGTGCATCCTTTTGGTTCTTACGATGGGGAAATTTATTTTGATGATAAGCTTCAAGAGTTTAAGAATACCCGGGACAGTGAACAAGCAGGCATTGCTGTTATTTACCAGGAATTAGCACTTGTGCCTGAAATGACTGTTTATGATAATGTGTTTTTAGGTCATGAGATTCGCAAAGGCATTAATGTTGATACCAATGAAACGATAAAGCAGACGGTAGAAATTCTTAAAAAAGTTCGTTTGGATGTAAATCCAGCAACACCGGTAAAACAATTGGGCATTGGCAAACAACAACTGGTCGAAATAGCAAAAGCTTTGAGCCGGGATGCAAAATTATTAGTTTTGGATGAACCTACGTCAGCATTAAATGAGGCAGATAGTGACAACTTGCTCGATTTACTGAGAGAATTAAAAGAACAGGGCGTCACATCAATCTTAATTTCTCACAAACTGAAAGAAGTTATTGCCGTTGCTGATAAGGTTACTGTATTGCGAGATGGTACCAGTGTTGTTACTCTTGATGCTCATAATGGCGAGGTAAATGAGGACGTTCTGATAAAGCATATGGTCGGTCGTTCAATTGAGAATATTTATCCTGAGCGGAAAAAGAAGGAATCAGGTGAGGTTGTCTTCGAAGTCCGAAATTGGAATGCCTACGACCCTGCTCGTGAGAGGCAAATCCTAAAAGATGTAAACCTTGAGCTTAGAAAAGGGGAGGTTCTTGGAATTACAGGATTAATGGGTGCTGGTCGGACAGAACTGGCATTAAGTCTTTTCGGAAACCCGGATAATTATCGGTTAGATGGTGAAATGCGCATTGGAGGTGAACCTGTTAAATTCAATCACCCTCAAAATGCAATCAAAGCCGGTTTGGCTTATGTCACTGAGGACCGCAAGGGTGATGGTTTGATCCTGATACAGGATGTAAAATCTAATATCACAATTGCTAACTTAAAGAGAATTCTTAAGTATGGTGTTATTGATGCTAATGCTGAGATAAAGGATGCAAGAGAATACACTGATTCGCTTGGTATAAAAACGCCAAGTATTGAGCAGAAAGTGCTTTATTTAAGCGGTGGTAATCAGCAGAAAGTATCATTGGCGAAATGGTTATATGTGAGGCCTGATATTATGATCCTGGATGAGCCAACACGTGGAATTGATGTTGGCGCAAAATTTGAAATATTTACGATTATGAACAAACTGGTTGAACAAGGTATGAGCATTATCATGATATCTTCTGAGTTACCAGAGATATTGGGCATGACTGATCGTATCTATGTTGTTTCTGATGGAAGGATAACAGGAGAGTTATCGACCGAAGATGCTGACCAGGAAATTGTTATGCGATATGCTACAATGTGAGGGTAAAAAAATGTCATTTTTCAAAGAGTTTCTAACACTACTAAAAAAGAATATCCGTGATTATGGTATGTACATTGCCTTATTTGTGATTATGGCTTACTTTACCATTGCAACTGACGGGATTTTTATATCGTCTCGTAATATCAGCAATTTGATGAATCAAATGGGTTATATTGCTGTTCTGGCAATTGGGATGACATTGGTAATTGTCATCCGTCATATTGACCTCTCGGTTGGATATCTGGCTGGTTTCCTTGGTGCGCTTGCAGCAATTGCATTGACTTCCTGGAATTTGCCAGTATTGGTTATGATCCCACTTGTCCTGGCCTTTGGCGTTGCTGCAGGATTGATTGCTGCAGTTACCGTTGCGAAATTTGGAATTCCTTCTTTTGTAGCAACCCTGGCAGGTTGGTTAATTTATCGGGGAGCCTTACTAAGGGCAACCTTAAAAACCGGAACAATAGTAATCCCAAACGATACATTTAACGCAATAGGGAACGGCTATATTCCAGACCTTCCGCTTGAAGGATTTCTACCAGGCACGCATAAACTAACCTTATTGCTAGGTATCATCGGTGCAGCAGTACTTGTTATTTCTGAAATTCGGGGCCGAAAAAAGAAAATGGCTTATGATTTCGAAGTCCTTTCCAAGAATATGTTTATTGTAAAAACGATATTTATGATTATCTTGCTTGGGGCAGTGACTTACGTTTTAGCTGGCTACAATGGGCTTTCATGGACAACTGTGATTGTATTGAGCATCACTTTGATTTATCATTTTTTGACAACGCAGACTTTTTTGGGCCGCCATATTTATGCAGTCGGGGGTAACCCAGAGGCAGCAGAATTGAGTGGTATCAGCGTGAGCAAGATCACTTATGTGGTCTTTGGGTCAATGGGAATGTTATCAGCCCTTTCAGGCATGTTGTTTGCTTCACGTTTACAATCTGCGACCACAACCGCCGGTCAAGGTTTTGAGCTGGATGCAATTGCCGCTGCATTTGTCGGTGGGGTTTCATCAGCAGGTGGTGTTGGCAAAGTGACCGGTTCATTAATTGGAGCGATTGTTATGATATCCCTGACCAACGGCATGAACTTGATGGGGATTGATATTTCTACGCAGTACATTGTAAGAGGCGCAGTGTTGGTTGCAGCAGTGGTATTTGATGTAGCGACCAGAAAACAAAGAGCATAGATTAGATAATTTCTTAATTAACGAAAACACCGCTGCTCGTTTTGAGCAGCGGTGTTTTTTAGTTCAGGGTTTTACTTACTCAACCTTTTTCAATACCGGCAATCCGGATTTCATTTCAACAACCTGTTTTCCTGCGGGAACTTCGTCAACAGCAAAGTCGGGTCGTAGATCACCAGCAAAGAAATATAAATCACGTGTTCCAGATTTCGATTTAACTTCTTTTCGATGAAGGAAATAGGTTTTCCCTTTTGAGTTCGTAAATGAATAAGCCATTTTTACATCCTTTCTTTAAATAAAGTTTTTTCACATTTTTAGTGTATCAACTAATCCCTTCAGGGTCAAGGACGAAGTATTTTTGATTATTAACAAATTTCAATATTTGTTTGACTAAGCCAGCTTTTTTAATATTTTAAAATCTATATCGAGGACTGCCTCAAGATTTCTATTGTAAAAAACTGCAGCAGGGTGATAAAGAGGAAAAAAGATAATTTTGCCAAATTCAGTTGGAATTAGCATCGAAGTGCCATGAATTTCACCAATTTTTTTATCAATAACTGGAATCTGGTATAAATCAATTATGTACTCCATGGCGAATCGCCCCAGGGTTGCAATGATCTTCGGCTGAATGATTGCAATTTGCTCACGTAAGAACGGTGAATAAACCTCAATTTCTGACACGTGAGGGTTGCGGTTATTCGGCGGCCGATCTTTAACGATGTTGGTAATATACACATCTTCACGTTGAAGATCTATAGAGCAAAGCAGCGAATCGAGATGTTTTCCTGCTTTTCCGACAAAAGGCCTGCCAGTTTCTGCTTCCTGGGCGCCCGGTGCTTCACCAATAAACATGATATCCGCATCAGGATTCCCTTCGCCAAAAACAGACTTGTAATTGTTTTCAATTCTAAACTTATAAAGCGGGGAAGAATCTAAAGCCTCGACATGTTGAGCTAGTTCTGATAGTTGTTGTTCTTTATTCTTAATTGGTTCCAAAATATTTCCCATCAAAAAATTCAATTCTGGTTATTTATTGCCGGCAAGCCAATCCAAATGAATTCATTTAAAAGACAGAATAAGTATAAGGCATTAATGAAGGAGGTTGAAAATTATATTTATTACAAGATGGGTGATTAATAAGGATTTTCCTGTAGCAAAATGCTGAAAAATTTGCTATTATAGTAGATGGGATTTGGAAAAAGGTGTTGGATGGAAAAGGAGTAATAAATGATCAATCGAAAAAAATCCTTCTGTTTGTTTGGCATGGTGATATTATGTGTGTCACTGGTTGGATGCAGCGTTTTCTCGAACGTCAACCCTGATGCTGGGCGATCCCCAACAGCAACTTCCACAATGGCGGGTGGTGTAATTATCACAGATATACCAGAAAAACATCCTTGTGACGACCTTTCAGGAACCCTTGAGTTGCAGATACTGATTGGACCGTCGGAGGTTGCAGGACTTAAACCTACCAGTGTAGGAGAAATCCCATTTGATGTCATTGCTGATGGTGAAATCTTTACAATATCGGGAGGGGGACCGATGGATTATTTTGTTGAAACCGAACGCTATGAGTGGGGTACTTACACGGTTACATTTGATGGGGATGCTGTTATCAGAGGTGATTGTGTGTTAGGAGATAACGGCGGTGTGTTGAATGTCAATGTCGAATTGATCGGAGAACAGAATCTTGAAGTAAACGTTGAGGGTACCACTTCAAATTATCCCTGGTCAGGTGTCCCTCAAATGACTGTTAATTTACCCCTCGAAGATGGCGCTATGCAAGAGGGTGAGGGATGGGTTTTGATTTTACATCTCAAATGAGATCCAATGTAATTTGAATGACATCTCCAGCTAGATTTGTGAAACCAAACTGAACTATTCCGAGGGCTGGAACCAGGAATGATTGTTTCAGCCCTCAATTATTGTTTACTCATCATCTGGTGCAGCGTATAGATTATGCAGAGGTTTTGATGAAGGTCCCATTTTGTAATTCTGAGAAAGCCAGTCGCAGTTCCTGCTCAGAATTCATGACGATGGGTCCATACCAGGCAATTGGTTCGTGAAGCGGCCGACCGGAGACAAACAAAAATCTGACAAGGTCATTCTTTGTGACAACCCTGATTTGATCGCCGTCCTCAAAAAGAATTAAGGTCCTGTCTCCCAAAAGGCTGCTCTGATCCATGTCGAAATAATTACTGCCTTCCCGTTGAAATGCAAAGGGGTCTGATTCTTCACAAAATGATGCTTTTCCATCGATCACATAAGCAAAGGCGGTATAAGCTGGGTGAACGGGAAATGTGAAATTTGATTTTGCCGGAATTGTGATATCTAAATACAATGGGTCGATGACGACGTTTTCTACCGGACCCCTTATCCCCTCAAACTCACCGCAAATCACACGAACTTTGACGTCGACTTCCAGGGAAAGTTCTGGAATTTGAGAACTTTTGATATCCTGATAACGCGGATCCATCATTTTATGTGAACGGGGGAGGTTAGCCCAGAGCTGGAAACCTGACATGCGGCCTTCAGGGTCTCCTTTGGGCATTTCCTGGTGTTTAACGCCGCTGCCTGCAGTCATCCACTGAACGTCACCAGCCGTGATCTCACCATCATTGCCCATGCTGTCACCATGAGCAACGGTACCTTTCAGAACATAAGTGATGGTTTCAATCCCGCGATGAGGATGCCATGGGAAACCGGAGACATAATGCTGCGGCTTATCGTTTCTGAAGTCATCGAGCAGGAGAAATGGATCAAATATAAACGCTTCACGGGGACTTCCAAAGGCACGGTGCAAATGCACACCTGCACCTTCCATTGTTGGCTTACTGCGGATCGTTTGGCGAATTTTTCGTATTTTTGGCATCGGTTCTCCTTCACAAATGATAAAACAATTATTTTCTATACTTCATTAACTGGCGGGGTTGGGTTGTGCAAAACGGGCAAGGCTGGGGGCTGACAACCTGGTTTGATGAAAGCCCCTCACCGTTCCAAAGCTATTGGTCTCTTCCCAATCCGCCCGTGCTTTAGCAATCTCATCCGATGTACGTGCCACGAAATTCCACCACATCAAGATCTTTTCTGGAAATGGCGGACCACCTACCAGGAGCAATTGGCTGCCAATTTGAGTGCTTATGCTGATGTTGTTTCGACAAGTACCGAGGTAATACAGCGTTTCTTGTTCTAGTTGTTGACCTTCAAAGGAACAATCGCCTTCCAAAACCAGCATTGCATGTTCAAATGTTGGGTCCACATTAATTTCGAATGACTTTCCTGGATGAATATTGATGCCAAGACCTATAATTTCAGAATAGTAAGGCGTTGATAAGTCGGCATCTGAAAATTTTCCTGCAATTAATTGAAGGATGCCAGCTTGACTTTCAATTACCGGCACCTTTTCGATACTGGCAAATGAGGGGGAGGTGTGCCTGTGTGAATCAGGCAAAGCCACCCAGAGTTGAACCCCATTTAGAACGCCGCTATTTTTTAGGGGTGTCTCTTCAGCGTGAGCGATCCCTGCACCGGCAGTCATCACATTGACACCGCCGGGTCTCACGACAGCTTCAGAATCAATACTGTCGGTATGTAAAATCTCTCCTTCCAGCAACCAGGTGACAGTTTGAAGCCCAATATGCGGGTGGGGTGGGACATTCATGGGTTTGCCAGCAGAGAAGGTCATGGGACCAAAGCGATCAAGAAAACACCAGGGTCCTATCATTCGTCGATCGCGAATTGGTAAAGCTCTTGAAATGCCAAGTTCACCTAAATTTGTCCTGCGATTCGTGTAGGCGTCAAAAGTGAGGTCTTGTGCCCCGAAAGATGTGCATTCTTTCCCGGCAATTTCATTAGTGTTCATAAATCCATCTTATCTTCTTGATTAATTGGATTGTATCATGCCTTGCAAATGTTTTTCGATTTGACTCATCTAAATATTTATTTGTATAAGCTTGTCCTTGATTGTGTCGAACCTTTGTTGTATCTTTAATTAAAAGAGGAAATAAATGGCCGAAACACTCAATTATTCAGTGATAAAAAAATATAACGACTATGAGCTGCGGGAGTATCCAGCGCACCTTAAAGCGCAGGTAGCGGTAAGGGATACGAGCTATCAAAAAGCGATATATAAGGGATTCAGTCTCCTCGCAGGATACATATTTGGAGGCAACCGCAGTTCAAAGAAGATAGATATGACTTCACCTGTCCAGGTTTCAGAATCTACAAAAATTGCTATGACCAAACCAGTTATTGTCAGCGGGGAAGGGCTATTTTCGGTTGCTTTTATTATGCCATCGGAATACACACTTGAATCCCTACCTGAACCGACAAACCCGGATGTCAAGATAACTCGGGTTGAATCAAGAACAATGGCAGCACTTCGTTTTTCAGGTTATTTCAGTGAAAGAAAAGTCAGCAAGGCTAAGAAACAATTGGCAAATTGGGTCGAAAAAGAGGGGTATCAACCCATAGGCGAATTTATTGTAGCCCGCTACAATCCACCATGGGTGCCGTGGTTTCTTGCCCGAAACGAGGTTTTGGTAAAAATTCAAACGAGTGAATAAGATAATATTTATATAATTTATAGAAATTAATTGTATTATTAAGTCTCATAAGAATAATGACCAAAGAAAAATTGGTTTAGGAAAGTACGATCATGAGAAATCAAAAAATTAAAATATGGCTCATTTTGATTGTTCTCTTGCTCAGTGCATGCAATACGAAAAGTGGAGAATTATCAGAAGCGCTTAATGAAAATGGAAAGGAAGATGAAAGTATGATAACACAAGCACCATACGATCCAAATTATGTAAAGAAAGATGGTATTGAAGTTATTTACCTGGCAGGCGGCTGCTTTTGGGGTTTGGAAAAGTTAATGCAATCCATACCTGGCGTGGTTGATGTCGTGAGCGGTTATGCTAACGGTCGTACTGACCTTGTGCCGACTTATAACAAGGTGATTGGTGGTAATACTGGTTATCGTGAGACTGTACGGGTTGAATATGACCCATCAATGGTAAGCCTTGATGCACTAATCTTTGCTTACTATCATGTTATTGATCCAACAATTGAGAATGCCCAGGGCAATGACAGGGGAAGCCAATATCAGACAGGCGTTTATTACGCCGATGAAGCAAGCCAGGCAACAGTTGAGCGCATTACTGCGATTGAAAAAGCGCGCAATGAAAGATTTGTTGTTGAGGTCGAAGCCTTAGAGCGGTTTTTCGATGCTGAGGAGTATCACCAGAATTACCTTGATAAAAATCCCCTGGGATACTGCCACATTTCACCAACTGAGATGCAGACTGCCAGTAAAATGATTGTTGACCCCGGTGATTATCAACGTCCATCTCAAGAGGAAATCAAAAGCAAACTCACAACTCTCCAATATTCAGTGACCCAGGAAGCGGGCACTGAGAGAGCCTTTAGCCATGAATATTATACCAATGATAAGCCAGGGATCTATGTGGATATCGTTACCGGCGAGCCTTTATTCTCTTCTAAGGATAAATTTGAAAGCGGGACCGGTTGGCCGAGCTTTACCAAACCCATTGATGGGAATACGGTCAGATTAATAGAGGACAAATCCTTAGGTATGAGGCGTATTGAAGTTCGCAGCCGTGCAGGCAATTCGCATCTTGGGCATGTATTTTATGACGATCCAAGCTCACCCAGTGGCACACGTTACTGTATCAATGGTGCTGCCCTGTATTTCATCCCTGCAGAAGAATTGGAAAGCCAAGGGTACGGTTATCTGATGGATTATGTAAAATAGAGAGACAAAGAAAATCATTTACGTAGATGCCTGATTAATTAGTTCAGGCATTTTATGCTTAAATTATTGTAAAATTCTCAATGAAATTACATTGGCTTATTTTTGTGATACAAGGACATTGAGAAATGACAGGTGTTACAAAGGAAGTAATGACAGCATGGGAAAATTGAGATGGTCCGGTTGTTTTTACAACAGTGGATGAACAAGGCACCCCAAATTCAATCTACGCCAGCTGCGTGCGCAGATATGACGATGAGACGCTGGTGGTTGCTGACAATTATTTTAATAAAACGCGGAAAAATATCTTATCAGGCAGTAAAGGCTCACTCCTTTTTATAACAAAAGGACGTCGATCTTACCAGATCAAGGGAGAAATTGAATACCACACTGAAGGAGAGATATTTAATGACATGAAAAGATGGAATCCACCTCATCGTCCAGGGCATGTAGCAGCTGTTATCAGGATTGAGGAAATATATTCAGGCGCAAAGAAACTCTTATAAATGCTCAAAAATTGGTTAGGTTTATTACCAGGAATTTTCCAGCTTAAGGACACCGCTATTCATATGATATATAACATCCATCTTTGGCAAAATACTCAAGTCGTGTGTCGCAACGACAATGCAGTACCCGTCATCATGTGAAAGACTGACCAGTATGTCGATAATGTTGTGACTGTTTTCTTCGTCGAGGTTTCCTGTTGGTTCGTCCGCAAGAAGCAGTTTTGAATCCATAGATAATGCACGGGCAATGCCGACTCGCTGCTGTTCACCCCCTGAAAGCATATTGGGAAAACGATCCAATACAGACTCGGGGAGCGCGACTCGTTCCACAAGTTTTCGAGCTCGATTACGCGCTTTTTTGCCCCTAAATTTACGGAGTTCCATTGGAAATGTGATGTTTTCTGATACTGTTAATAAAGGCAGCAGCCTGAAACTCTGATAAATCATTGGCGCACATTCTCGACGGTATTTTGCCAAGTCCATCGTTGAGGTTGGCCTTCCTTCGAAAAGGATTTGCCCTGATGTAGGTAGATCAAGCCCTGCCAGTAAAGACAATAATGTACTTTTACCACTTCCAGATTTTCCAACAATTGCGTAAACTTTCCCTTGCTTAAAGGAACAATCGACATGTTTAACTGCTTCGATTGGTTGATCTTTGCTGTCATACGTATAAGAGACGTCATTTAGTTCTAATATATTCAATGAAACTCCTTATTCCCTATCTAACAGGATCTTTAATACGTCGGCGTGATTCATGATCACGATTGAGATTGCTGAACCAACAAAGTAACATATCAGGAACCCAATCGAAAGTACAAGGTGAGCAAGGCTTGGAACACCCCAGAAAAGGTGCCAAATGGTTGCACCAACGAATGTTCCTGCCAGGCAAAGGAAAAATTGCTCTGAAAAAAAACTGAAAAAGGTTCGTGTACGCGGTACGCCTAACCCACGCATTGTGGCGAACTCAAATTTGCGGCTGGTAATAAGCAGATATGCCATGGTGACCGAAATGATACCAACCAGGGCATAAAGAAATGGATAAAGGATGTTGATGTAGTGGTTTTGTTGTTTGATACTTGCGACTGCATTGTTGAAGGAAGCATCTCTCAGGATTATAAATTCGCGAACTTTTCCAGCCTCACGTACCTGTGAATAGCCGTACTCTGTGAGGAAATCTTTAAATTTGATCAAATTGTGTGAATCTTTGAGCTGAAAGTTAGCACTGTGAAAAACGTTTGATAAAAGACTATCTTTCTGTTTGGCGGACAAGAAATCAGGTTTATTGATCACATTGCTTTTACCATCAACAGCTGGTTGTCCTTCACCCCAGATCAAACCTGTATTGAAGAAGAGAGAAAGCGGTGCATAAATTGTATTTTCGGTACCCTGTTTCTCATAGCTGCCGACGACCCGCAGGTCATAATAAGCGAATATTTTCTCATTATCGATTGGGTTTCTTATCATGTGCTCAAGCGACAGGCGGATAATATCACCAAGAGATATTTGATGTTCTTCCATCAGATCCGTGGGAATGATGCAGCTAAATACATTTGCATCGTTTTCGGGTACAGACAGGACTGTTTGATCATATCCTTTGAGAAAGGAAATTGAAATATCATCCGAATAATAGAATTCGGGTGAGGAATTGATGTCGTTTGCAGCGGTCAGGTCAGGCCCGCGTTGGATTTTTGCAATCAAAGACTCAAGTTGGTATCCATTTGACGGCACATATATTGGAGAAATATTTTGTTTTGTTCCATCTGCAAATTCAGTAATACCTGTGAAGTAATAAGGGGTTCCCCTTGAAACATCCAGATCGTTTAATTCACCTGTGTAATATAAAGTAGCTACATCGTAGGCATTTACAACGAGATTCCCGACTTGTTTTCCGTTAATGTCTGTGTAATACCCATGGATTTGTGTATTGTCATAAACATCTTCAAGCTGGATTTTGTATTGCTGAGCGGTTCTGGAGAGGTGTCCAAAGAAAAGAACCACGGTAGCAGCCAGTAGCGGCACAATTAAACTTTTTGCACCACCTCGAATGACGGATAGGGTGGTGTACTTCATTAAACCACCCGGGAGTTTGGATGTGCTTACTTTCTTCTTGACCTTTGGCTGCTTGCGTTTCGTGATTTTTCGTTTTGTGAAGGTAAAGAGGGTAAAGACCAAACATGTAATAATGATAAGCAGAAAAATTATTGCTCCAAGTGTGAAAAAGAAACCCATTTCCAATTGTGGCGCGAATGCCAGCGTCCTGGATATTGTCAGGTTCCCATTGCTGTAACGGTTGTCAATCAGGGTAGAATTCTCAGCAGTTCTGGCGACCATTGTCAGGATATTATCGTGCAGCCAATAACCCGCTGTTGCTCCAGCAATTGAGGCAATAAGAGCGATCAAGCCAGCGCTGATCAAGAAATATACTACGACCCGGGTTTTTCCAGCACCGATCATCAGCATTGTTTCACTAGCATCACGCTGACGAAAGACAAAGATGAATCCAAAAAGGAGGATGACTGATAATTCCAGAAGTGAACAGATGGCTGTCACGATTATTGCAGTGCTTAAAATGGTTTGATAGGGGATGGTGACAGAAGAATATCCCTGGTCGTAAATTTTTAGCTGAAACCGACCGGGAATTTGCGGTGCCATTTGTGCCCAAAATTTTACAGCTTCATCGTTAGATAATACTGCTTGCCCTGCAGTATAACCAATTGGATACCGGGAAGCTGGAATGTTTGCGGCTCTTGGTATGTACACATACCAGCTTTTATCCATAAGCGTATTTGTAATGCCCACAACGGTAAAAGTTTCCTCGACTGTGAAACCGTCTCCAGCCCAATAAGTGTTATAGAATCCAGGACGATCTGAGATAGCTAAAGAAAGGGTGATGGTATCACCGATGTGTATACCCAGACGGGCTGCCATCAGTTCAGAAATGACTGCAACATGACTGCCAAGGGTGTACTCTTCTTCTGAAAACGGGCGGCCTTCGACAAAGTAAAGTTCTTCCTGGTGGAAAGGAAGCAGTGCCATTAGGTTGTCAGTACTCTCAACAAGGACGCTGTTGTTTGTCACAGAAAGTGTATCTGCAATTTGAATGAGTATCGAATCTTCAGGGATATTATAAAATTTGTTATCAGGTGTATCAGAAGTGATATCTATCTTATCGGGTATTTCAGCGCCATCTGCTTCTGCGATGGCATTCTCGAAAGCGGCAGGGCGCAAATGAAGGATGGGTGAGTATCCGTGGTAGACTTCTCCAAATATGAGGTAGTAATGCCCCTGCTCAAAAGGACCGAAATCTGCATCCATATGGATATATTTGTTTTCCTTGATTTTTGAAGAATAAAGGGTTTTATAGACCGTAGCACTGAATAATTGATGTTCCTCATTGAATGAAACGTTGCCGATAACGAGTACAGATAGCATTTTATCTGGCATGAAATTATCCGTACGCCAAAATTCTTTGACATATCCGAAGGTGCGTGAAGGCGTTTCCCAGGATAAGACTGCGTCATTGTTTTTGATCGATGAAATGTCAAATGATTTAAGGCCATCAACCATGGCTGGATCATAGATATCATCATCCGGATATTTTGTGCCCATAAATTCAACTAAGGCGACAGTTGTGTAATAATCATCGCAATCGTCCAGGAATTGAGTTACGGATGCCCAAACACTGCCTGCTAATGTGAGCGCAAGTGTAAGAGAGAATATGACCAGCGTAAATAAGGCTGTTTTTCCTTTTGAACGGAAAATGCTTTTTATACTATTTCGAAATATCATTCTTTAGCCTGACGTTGACAACTTTGATTTCTTTGATGTGCAGGAGGAACCATTCTATTCTTTTGTATTTCTTTAGTTATCTGTTTTTTCTTGTAATCCATCAACGAGGATCGTCACAATAATAATTTTTGATGTCCAGAGGCATCAAACAGAAGAATATCGTAACCTTATTAATAATGAACGTCAAGGCGATCGCGTTAGTTATTCATTAAGTCGATCGTAAATTCAATAGACACAATTTGCTTTGTTTTTTTTTATCTATAGCGGAGGGTAAGGACAGAGCCCCACACCTAGAACGAAAATCACACTATAATTTGGTAATGTTTGCGAAAAAAATGTTTAGAGTCCTTTCTTATTTCCTGGTTGTTTTATCACTTCTATTTGTAATTGGCATTATCCTTTGGTTTGCTATAAATAGAACCAATGGAAAGATCATCTCTGGCGGCGAAACAAGAAGATATCTGCTGTATGTTCCTGAAAGTTACGATCCATCTGAAGCCACGCCACTGGTGATCAACATTCACGGCTTTGCACAATGGCCGGCAAACCAGATGCGTGTAAGCCAGTGGAACGAACTGGCAGATGATAAAGGATTTATTGTGGTTTACCCTTCAGGCATGGGTTTCCCTCTGCGATGGCGAGTATCAGAGGATCCTGAGAACCCTGGAGGACCTGAGAAAGAGGTCGCTTTCATTTCCGACCTCATCGACAAACTGTCTGATGAATACAACATCGATTCTTCTCACGTGTATGCCAATGGTCTTTCTAACGGCGGGGGTATGTCCTTGCTGCTTGCCTGTGAACTATCTGATCGCATAACCGCTGTTGGCGGTGTTGCAGGGGCATACCTTTTTGATTTTGGCGACTGCAGTCCACAACGTTCTGTACCAGCCATCTTTTTTCATGGCAAAGCCGACCAGATTGTGCCATATGACGGTGGTCCTTCAGAACGGTTTGAGTTGCCATTCCCAAATATCCCGGAATTCGTTCATTCTTATGCACAGAAAAATGCGTGTGATTTAATCCCACGAACAGTGTTGAAAACAGCCAATGTTCGTGGAATTTATTACTCAGGCTGCAGAGATAATGCCGACGTCCTCTTCTTCAGCATCGAAGATGGTGGACATACCTGGCCGGGTGGCTCGCCTTTGCCAGAAAGAATTACCGGAAAGACCAGCCAGGAGATCGATGCCACGCGATTGTTGTGGGAATTTTTCCAGAGATTTTCTATTGATTTGTAGGGTGGATTTGTACCAAAAAGGGCCATTCGTTTGAGCGACCTTTAAGTTAGTAGCGGGGGTGTGCGTAGCCTCCAGCAGGGACAGCGAAGCGTTCGAAACAAAAAAACGCCAGATTTAGATTCTGGCGTTTTGGTTTAGTAGCGGGGCTTGGATTCGAACCAAGGACCTCCGGGTTATGAGCCCGACGAGCTACCACTGCTCTACCCCGCATCAGGATAAGCATTTTATTTTATTTACCTGACTTTGTCAAGGAAACAAATATAAGAAACTTATAAAACTCTATTAACAGGGAAACTTTATACTCATGGGGCCGTTTCACCAGGTGGTGGGGTGGCAGTTTTGTTGGGATATCCCTTTTCGATCATCCAATCACAAAGGACAGGACCACCATGAGGATCCCGAATAGGTTTCTTGTCTGTAGTGGGCAGCCCGTTGTAGCCCCAAAAATAGCCGAATTGCCCGGCAAGCTGCTCCCTGGCGGCTGTGGAAAGCTCTCGATCGCCTATTGCCACGGCATGGATGTGGGAAGGGGAGCCATCGTAAAGCTCATCCAGATCCCGGTACCAGGCAGCGAAACCGGCTGAGCGAAGCGCTTTAATAAGGGGATCGATATCCTCATAGAGAATAGTATATGTGCCTGGTGCCATCACTGATAGGTCGACAACCCCGCCGCCCGCATGTGTCCCAAAACTTGCTTCAACTGCTGATGTGTAAGAACCCTGTGTGATCGCGTCACCGGTGATATCAATGATTCCATCATAAAGTGTTTGTGCTAATTGAAGCATCTCGAATGTTCGTTGGTTAAGTTGATACCCATTGATATCTATACGGGAATAGTCCTCAGATGGTTTTTTGCATGCTAAGCCTATGTGGGGCAATGCTGTGGATGTGGCAAAGAATTCCTGTGGCGTTTTTGTGGGGGTGTTGGTCCACACCTCAGTACCTGAGGATATTGTAGAGGCAGTTGTTTTTTCCAGGGTGGGATAGTCAATAACCAAATACTCTTCCTTCGTCCCAGCGGTGCAAGCAGAAAGAAGGAAGAGTGCCAAAATGAAAGGGGCAATGAATTTTCTTGAAATCTTCACATATTTGTCCATTTGCGCTTAATTATCACACATATCCAAATTACGCATCAATATTCGATTTTTTTGCGAGGATGGAGAAGAAGGCATTTAAATCCGTTTCGTGTAGTCGTTTACATATGATGAATTATTGAGAAGATGTAGGCAAAGTAATTAGCAAAATAACTCTAAATCTTTGATATTTGATCCTTCTCGGATTGCTTTTTCGTAATTTAAAGTGTGATTTGGTATCCTTCATGGCAAGTGATAAAATTACTTACGAAACATCGTCTATTGATACTGAGAAATGGATATGAGTGAACAAAGCCGGGAAATGACTATTTGGGGGCACCTCAACGAGTTACGTAAGCGCTTGTTCTATTCAGTCGCGGCATTGATTGTGGGTGTTGTCGTTGGGTTTATCTTTGGGGATCAATTACTTGAATGGGTAGCGCGTCCAATCGGAGGACTGGAAAACCTTTTGTCCATCCAGGTTACCGAAAATATCAGCGTTTATTTCCGGGTGACAATGTTAGCTGGATTTATTATCGCTTTGCCCTTTATCTTAATCCAAATTATGTTGTTTATTTCACCAGGATTGACCACAAAAGAAAGAAAATGGGTACTATGGGCAATCCCAATTGCGACATTGTTATTTCTTGGCGGTGCAGTCTTTGCTTACTTTGTCATGCTGCCGACAGCCCTTCCATTTTTGGTTGAATTTCCGGGACCAGATGTGCTGCCAAAGTGGAAAGATTATGTCAATTTTGTGACGAACCTGATTTTTTGGATAGGTTTGAGTTTCGAGACACCGTTGGTGATGTATCTTCTAGCGAAACTGGGAATTATTGACGCAAAGGGGCTGGCGAAGCAATGGCGCATTGCGATCATCATCATCGCGGTGATCGCTGCAGTTGCAACACCGACCCCAGACCCGATCAATATGGCGATATTGATGGCGCCGTTGTTTGGATTATATTTGTTAGGTATACTTTTAGCAGCATTAGCAAAGAAAGAAAAAAAAGGAGAATAAAATGCCAAAATGGGTTGGTTGGCCTGAGTTAATTATCGTTTTAGTGATTGTTTTGCTTGTTTTTGGAGTCGGAAGAATTAGCAAAATTGCTGGAGAAATGGGTGAGGGCATCCGTGCTTTCAAAGATGGTTTGACCGGTGATAAGAAGAACGAAAAAAATTCTGAGGAACAAGACTTATCAGAAAACGATGATCAGTAAAGTTTATTGTTATTAGATGAAGCTCTTTAATGTTGGCTCGCTTGAATTCGTTTTTATTCTGCTTCTTGCTTTTATTGTGCTGGGTCCCGAAAAGGCGATTAAGGCAGCGGGTGATGTGGCGCGCTGGATCAAGGGGCTGACCAGCTCACAATTCTGGAAAGATCTTGTTTCTACATCAAGAGAGATTCAGGATATCCCCAAGAAATTGATGGAAGACGCGGAGATACAGAAGACGATTGCAGATTTAGACAGATCCACGGGGGAGATCAGGAACACATTTCGGGAATCCAGCATGGATATAGAACAAGAATTGAACCCAGAGCAAGATGAAAAATTGGATATCACAAAAAGTGATGTTGAAAATGTTGACGGAGTATGAAGAAGGTTTAAATTTATAAGTTTTCAGGGCAGTGTTTTTTAACAGGTTAATAAAAAAATGACAAAACGGCCTGGATATCTCCAGACCGTTTTAATTGAATTATCGGATTTACTCTGTAAACAACCCCTTTAAATCTTTGTCCTTGTATTCTTTACCTTCTTGAATAATTTCTCGTCCCTGGTCAACTTTGCCCCAGAGATTCCAGAAAATTAAACCTACAATCTTGTTGTCATCCAGGTAATAAATTGTTCCTTTTTTGTAGGGTTCAATCCAATCTGAGACGATTGTGAAATCCTTGTTCATTTCACCAACGGCTTCATAGCCGAGATCAAAAAGATCGGAATAGAAGAATGGCATGTGGTCGTATTTTATTTTATCTCCTGCCATATTCTTGCCCACAATCAAACCCATAGTGTTTGCATTATCCTCATGTTCCACGCGCATCCGTTTTTTCAGGCCATAATTCATAAAATTGGCGACATCTCCGGCAGCGTAGATGTCAGGCTTGCTTGTCTGAAGGAACTCGTTGACAAGGATTCCGTCATCAACTTCCAGGCCAGCGTCCTTTGCTAAATCAAGATTAGGTTTTAAACCAATACCAACAACAATGACATCAAATTCGCTTTTGCTGACTTCCGCAGTGTCGATATTGTGGAATTCAACCTTGTATTCGTCTCCCGATTTTGATATTGAATCGACAAGGCATCCATTTAGAATGTTTACACCTTGCTCGCGATAATAATTATCTAGGAATTTTGAGAGATCATCTGGGAAAAGCAGGCCAGAAATACCTATTTCTGGAAAGATCATTGTCACATCTTTATCATTCTTTGTGAGCGCTGCAGCAATCTCGGACCCAATGAAACCGCCGCCTATGACGCAAAAGGTTTGTTTTGTTTTCGCGAGTTCATTGAGCTCTTCGTAATCAGCACGGGTTCGATAGGAAATTACACCTTCAGGTGCACCGGGCAACTGGATGGGCTCCCCTCCGGTTGCAATTAATATTTTTCCGTATTTAAAGGTTTCATCTTTATCTGTTAGAATCCACTTTTCATCAGGTTCGATTTTTTCAACCCGGGTTTCAAGGAAGAGATCAACATCATATTTTTCGATAGGGCGCATGATGCCCTCAATATCCTTGCCGTCCCAGAGCCCTTTAGAGAGAGGTGGGCGATTGTATGGCTTGTAGGGTTCTTTTGAGATAACGGCAATTGTTCCATCAGGATCATTTTTCCGAATCCCCATTACGGCTGATGACCCTGTCATGCCACCACCAACGATAATATATTTGTATTCTTTCATAATTTCCTCCTTACATTTATTCTAATTATTATAGTTTTCTCCAACAATTACTTTTAATGATTTTGGTTTGATATGGATTTCGATGGGTGTTTCTCCAATGGTGTCTCCATCAGCTTGCGTTGGTGTTGGTGTTTGTGTTTCAATGCGACAGTAGTCAGAAAATTGAAGGTATTTCATCACATTGTTTTGTTCACTCTTCTTTTGAAAAATTGAGAAAACGAGTCTAATGACATCCATGAAATTGGTCGCACGAATGATGAACAGGTCCAATCTCCCGTCATTAATCGCGATTTTATTTGACCATTTAAGATTTTCGACACCTGTGGATTGTCCATTTGTAATAAGCACCTCTGATGCACGAAAAGTGATATTTTTGTCGTCATATTCCACAAAGTAACGATTAAGTTTGAGGCCTAAAAATTGTTGAATAAAGTGCACAATATAGGCAAAAATGCCATACCTTTGTTTTTCTACTGCCAGCGTATTTTTCATTACCTTTGACGTTACACCTACACTGACATTAAGAAGACAAGAACGATCCTCCAATTTCATTGTATCCATCAAGATTGTTTTTGATTGATCGTTCGTTAGCAAGGAAAGTGCTTTTTCAAGATTTAGAGGGATTTGTAATTCCTGTGCCAGGAGGTTTCCCGTCCCAAGGGGAAGGATTGCCAGGGGGATTTCTGTGCCGATCAATTTGTTGCTTATCAATGAAATTGTGCCATCTCCACCCGCTGCAACAAACAAATCTACATCTTCCACGGAAATTTGATCGACAGCCGTTTTTATGTCTTCGCCCTTAGCAGGAAACTTTGTTATCTTTAGTGGGATGCCGTGCTGCTCAAAATATTCCCTGATAGGTTCTAATTGTCGGCCTTTTTTGCTTTGGCCGGAATCCGAATTATAGAACAGTTGGGCATTTTTATAAGTCGTCATAAAAATTTTGATTTCCACAATAAAATCATGATTTAATCATACTGTGTTCTTGTTTTTTTGTCATTATTACCAATTTTATAACGATGCATTTTATTGATGATTTTCGTTCAGTTCGACTTATTTTTATTGCTTTTTGAAAAAATTATTTCCTTTGTATAAGGTTTCTAACAGCATTTAATTGATGATAAACTGATTATTAATTAAAATTGTTTAAAGTTCATATTGACAAATCAAAAAAAGTATTATAATTGGGTTTACACATCAACTATATCTGGGAAATGGTAATGTCGTCATCGGACAATTATCAAATAGTATATCAGTCAATGAAATCCATCGGGCTGCATCTCGATAATGGAGAAAAATCGCTATTTTCAAAATTTGGTTTGACGACATCCCGATTTTTTGTGTTAAAACATTTGAATGATCATCCGGGAATAAATTACATGGACCTGAGTGAAAAATTATTGTGCACAAAGGGAAATACATCCAGAATTATCCAGGGGATGTTAAATGATGACTTGATTTACCGACTGGAAAATCCAGAAGATCGCAGGAGTTTCCAGCTCTATCTTTCAAAACAAGGTGAACAAATATATAAGGAGGTGAGTTTAGAATACAAGGAATACGTTAAAGAAATGTTATCAAAACTGAACGAAGATCAGCTGGAAGTATTCACGAAAATTAGCAGCAGCATCGAAAAAGAACTGTCGAGCGCAGTCTATAGCTGAACATCAGCTGAGATTCAACATCACGCAGGAAAATATCTTAATTACAATTCAAAGGAGTAAAAAATGAAGAAAAGGTTTATTTTATTAGCGGTGATACTAATCGCCAGTTTTGTTCTCGGGGCATGCGCACCTGAAGCAACCCCCGAGCCAGAAACCGAAGAACCGGTTGTGGAAGAAACCGAAGAACCGGTTGTGGAAGAAACCGAAGAGACTGAAGAAGTTGTTGAACCAACAGAAGAAGTTGTTGAGCCTTCAGCATCCATCCGCATTTGGGCAGATGAGCAGCGTGCACCAGTTTTAAGTGAACTTGCACCTGATTTCCTGGCAGAATACGGCGTGGAGCTTGTTGTTGAAAACATTTCAGGTATTCGCGATCAATTCTCTGTGGCTGCACCCGCGGGTGAAGGTCCTGACATCATCATCCTGGCCCATGACCAAGCAGCAGCGCTGGTTGCCAGCGGTCTGGTTGCCCCGATTGACCTGGGACCAAAGGCTGACGAGTTTGTTGAAGAAGCTCTGAATGCTTTTACTTATGGGGGTGAACTTTACGGTATGCCCTATGCGACAGAAAACCTGGGCTTTTTCTACAACACAGACTATGTTGAAGAAGTACCAACAACCTGGGAAGGTGTTAAGGAAATCAGCCAGGAGCTGATCGATGCAGGCACCATTCAATATGGTATCGTTTTAGCCGGCACCTCCTATGATGCCTATCCCTGGATGACCTCTCAGGGCGGTTACATCTTCGGCACAGATGAGAACGGTGACTACGATCCGACCGATGTTGGTGTTGGCAGCGAAGGTATGATCCAGTTTGGTGAGATGGCACTCCAGTGGGTAGAGGACGGCATTCTTTCTGACAATACCGATAACACGACAGCCAAGTCCATGTTCCTGAATGGCGATGTCGCCTTCTTCATGAACGGTCCGTGGGAGCTTAACAACCTGCGCGAAGCCGGCACACCCTATGCTGTTGCTGCATTCCCCGATGGCGGCCAACCCTTCATGGGGGTTCAGGGCTTCATGATCAACGCTTTCAGTGATAATATCCTCCTTGCGCAAGCATTCTTAACCGAATATGTTGCTACACAGGAAACAATGCTGAAATTCTACGAAGTTGATCCCCGCGTACCAGCCTATGTTCCTGCACTGGAAGCCATGGATGATCCTGATTTACAGGCAATTGCTGAAGCTGGTGCCAATGCCCAGCCAATGCCCGCTATTCCTGAAATGGGCAAAGTCTGGGGTGACTGGGGTAATGCACTCACCTTTATTTTGAATGGCGAGAAGACCCCTGAAGAAGCTTACACATTTGCACAAGAAGCAATTGTTGCAGCGATTTCCTCCGATACGACAGGCATGATTAACCTGCCAGGCTCGTGGCAGTCGACAGTTTCTGACTGTGAATGGGATCCTGCGTGTGCCGATACAGCAATGGAATTGGGTGATGATGGTTTGTACTATGCAACCTTTACCATTCCTGCAGGCGATTACGAAATCAAAGTTGCCCACGACGGCGGTTGGGACACCAACTATGGTGTTGACGGCGTTGCTGGCGGCGACAACATTACCTTTACCGTTGAGGAAGAGGGTGAAGTTCAATTCATCTACGATCCGGAAACTCACTTACTTGAGATTGTCCAGGATTAGTTTGAAAAACTAAAATCAAAGGAGACCAGGTTTGCCTGGTCTCCTTTTGTAATCATTGAAAGGAGAAGCAGGGTATGGAAAATAAGAATGGTTCCATAGGAACTGTGGCAAAGAAGTCAATTTCAAGCCTTTCTTCCTTCATAACCACATTCATTATTATAGCAGTGGATGTTTTGCTTGGATACATCACGTACCAGTTAGCCAGTATGGGCTACATTCCTCTCACCGTTGTTTTTATCATTATTATTCTACTAATTTCAGCAGCGTTCTTAATTCCAAAGTTAAGTCACTTACGATGGATAGTTGTTGGCCTGTCTGCCTGGTTGCTTTTTTCAATTTTTCCAATTCTGTTCACAATTTATAACGCCTTCACGAATTATGGCGATGGGCACTTAATATCGCAAACCCAGGCGATTGAACAGATAACCAACCAGACTTATTTGCCTGAAACAGGCAAAGCCTACGAATGGGTTGCCTACCGGTCAGATGATAATGATTACCTTTTGTGGGTGAAGGATAATGAAGGAAACACTTTTATTGCGAGACCGGTTGAATCTGAAGGCGAGACCCGCATTTTTGATGTTGTGCCGGGTGAAAATGGTATTGGTGAGATTGATGATGAAGGCGCGCCAGTAACAATTGAAGGTTACACTCGTTTGAACAGGATTCTTGCTGCCACGGATCAAAACCTCACAAACATTAAATTTGGTGATCCGGAAAAAACAATTCAGGTCAGATCACCTTCTGAGGCGGCTGAACTACTCCCGCTCTATGAATATAACCCGGACGACAATACCTTTACAAACCAACAAACCGGAAAAATTTACTACAACCAGGAAGGTACATGGACTGCAAGGGATGGAACGCAGCTCATTCCTGGTTACAATGCCGTGATTGGCTTTGATAATTTCGTGGAATTTGCAACCAGTCCTGGTTTGCGAGGACCCCTGGTGACCATTGTCACATGGAACTTCATATTTGCGGCAATGAGCCTGCTGCTAACTTTTTCCTTGGGCCTATTAATTTCCGTGATTTATGGCGATCCTCACTTTAAGGGAAAGAAACTATTACGGTCGTTTTTGATCATTCCTTACACCATCCCAAGCTTGATCACAATTTTGATTTGGCGAGGTATGTTAAACCCGGATTTGGGGATCGTCAATCGTTTGTTGGAAAGCGTTCTCGGCATATCACCAGATTGGTTTAATGTGCCCACTTTAGCAAGAATTGCTATTTTGACGGTGAACACCTGGTTGGGATATCCATATTGGATGTTGGTGACAAGCGGCGCTTTGCAATCGATCCCAAGTGACATCTATGAAGCAGCAGAGGTGGACGGTGCGACAGGTTTTCAACGTTTCTGGCGGATTACACTGCCATTACTATTGGTTTCAGTTGGCCCGTTGATGATTGCTTCTTTTATCTTCAACTTTAATAACTTTAACCTTATATACATCTTCATCAATGGTGGACCGCCAATACCAACTGCAACAACTACTGCAGGCTATACGGACATTATCATCAGTTATGTCTACAATTTAGCCTTTGCCAGTGGTCGCGGTGTTCAATATGGTTATGCGTCAGCGATATCTGTTGTGTTGTTTATGCTGATCGCCGTCATGTCATTGATTCAATTCAGGTTCACCAATATGTGGGAGGAGGTTGGAGAAAATGTCTGATCAAACTAAAGCCAAGAAAACAAAGACAATTACCCAACAGCGCCGTCTTGGATTGATCCTACGGTTGATATTGGCAGCGGTTCTAGTCATATTTAGCATATTCCCTGTAATTTGGATTGTTTCTGCTTCTATTGACCCAGTCAATAACCTGGCGACGCAAAAATTGATCCCTGATAATGCTGGATTTGAGAATTTTCGAGAGCTTATCAATAACCCCATTTTCCCATTTTTTACCTGGTTGTGGAATTCAATTAAAATCTCTACAATCACGACTGTGTTAACCTTATCATTGACAACGATGGCAGCCTTTGCGTTTTCCCGCTTCCGTTTTAAAGGCCGCCAGGAGCTGCTAAAGACGATTTTGCTTGTTCAAAGCTTCCCCAATTTATTAGCGATTGTCGCTTTATTCTCAATCAGTAAGCAAATTGGTGATGTGTTTGCAGCGCTTGGTCTCAACACACATGCCGGATTAATCCTCGTCTATTTGGGCGGCGCAATGGGTATGAACATCTGGTTGATGAAAGGGTATATGGATACGATTCCCCGAGATATCGATGAATCTGCCCATGTCGATGGTGCAAATGATTGGCAGGTGTTTTCCAAGCTAATCCTCCCATTATTACGGCCCATTTTGGTT
Source organism: Anaerolineaceae bacterium (assembly GCA_016841525.1). Lineage (GTDB taxonomy): Bacteria > Chloroflexota > Anaerolineae > Anaerolineales > Anaerolineaceae > Brevifilum. The sequence goes on along the minus strand of JAENYZ010000001.1, from coordinate 173,216 downwards.
GTGATTGGGATTTTGAGCTTCATTGGCACCTACGGCGAATTCATCATTGCACGAACATTGTTAACCAAGCGTGAACTTCAGACTGTAATGGTTGGATTGCAGATTTATACCTCAGGTCAATATACCCAAAACTGGGGTGTATTTTCGGCGGGTGCTTTGATTGCCGCACTCCCAATCATGATCATTTACCTTGTTTTACAGGACCAGATTGTAGGCGGTTTAACAGCTGGTGCTGTGAAAGGTTAGTTTTGTAAGCAATTACCTCTACTGACTTTCAAATTCTTTTGCAGGAGAGTCAGTAGAGGTATTTTATTTAATTCAGCACACATAATAAGGATAGATTTTTTAATTATGGAAGACTTTATCTTTGGTACTTTATCAACGGATCCGTTGAAGCTGCTCTATCAACGAACGACCCAAAGAGGCATTCAGCATGCTTATGCTGCGATTCCACAAGACCCTGAACCGATTGAACCTATTATACTCATTGTCCAGTCTGGGCCGGATGTGGCGATCGATCAAATCGCCTGCTATTACACGTTGGATGGGCAGAACCCGCTTGGTTCTCGAGGTAAAGCAGAAAAGGGGTATGTCGTAAATTTTCATAAAGTGAGCATGGTTTGGGACACGCTCAATTGGGGTTACCTACAAAGGTGGGAAGCAGGCCTACCTCCACATCCAGACGGAACGGAATTGCGGTACATGATCAGCGGTTGGAATGAAAACGGGGATGAAATATATGCTGATTGGCCGGATGTCAAATTAACCATTGAAAATGCTGCCAAGGTTTATTTTGACACAAAAAAACTGCCCCCGGTTAAATTTCTGGGTGACCCTTCTGCAGGTAAAGTATTTTCTATTTATGTCGATGAACTAAAGCCCCCAAAATGGGCAAAAGAAGCCGTCATTTACCATATATTTGTGGATCGCTTCTTCCCTGGCAATGGTCAGGATTGGATTCAAATAAAAAATCTGAAGAAAACATTTGGCGGCACCTTGCATGGTGTCAAAGATAAGCTGGATTATCTCCATTCGTTAGGTGCAACGGCAATTTGGCTGAGCCCAATCTTTGAAAGCCCGAGTATTCACCGTTACGATGCCACGGATTACTATCATGTTGCAGATGAATTGGGCGGTAATGTTGCGCTTGCAGAACTTGTTGACGAGGCGCATCAGCGGGGAATAAAGGTCATTCTTGACCTGGTATGCAATCATATTTCATGCAAACACCCTTACTTCCTGGATGCCTTAAGCAATACGAAAAGTACCTATCGCGACTGGTTCTTCTTTGATCCAGAGGATGAAATTGGTTACCGCACCTTTTTTGGTGTTCGCTCCATGCCGCAAGTTAATTTGAACCATCCAGCGGCACGCAACTGGATGCTTGATATTGCGCGCTACTGGCTCGAGGAATTTGATGTTGACGGATACAGGCTTGATCATGCCAACGGTCCGGGGCCAGGTTTTTGGGGTGAGTTCTGGCAGACATGTAAAAAAGCGAGGCCGGAAAGCATATGTTTTGGGGAGATTGTTGAACCCCCAGATGTACAGCTTCAATACTCAGGGCGAATGGATGGCCTTCTGGATTTCCACCTTTGTGAAGCTGTGCGTAAGGGTGTCGGCACAGGATATTGGACAGAGGCACAGTTTGAAAATTTCTTATCGAATCATAAGACATATTTCCCGGATGATTTTCTAATGATGAGTTTTTTGGACAATCATGATATGGATCGTTTTCTGTATATTGCAGGGGATGAGGTTGAAAAACTTAAAAAGGCTGCTGAAATACAGTTCCAAATGCCAGGTCCGCCAATAATTTATTATGGGACCGAGGTTGGGTTACGTCAAAAAATGAGCAAGACTTCCGCTGTCGGACTTGAAGCCAGCAGGAGTGCTATGGTTTGGGGACAGGCGCAGGATAAAGACCTGTTTGAGTTTTATCAAAACTTGATCAGAAAGCGAATGGAAACGAAACCCTGGGATTCATGAGAAATTTTTAAGTCGCCAGCGTGATATTCACAAATTCAAAGTGCGTTGAATTCTTAATGTGAATTGGAGTGAGGCCTTTAGGCCGATTACATTGTGTTAAAAGGATAATTATTAGGAAAGGTCATCCTTTCGAAAATCTTCCAGTCTTAAAATGAATAATCAATTAATCGAAATCTATTGGGCTAATCCTCACGCCCTACGGGCTCAGGACTTGAGCCCCTTACTCCAAGGATCCCTTTAAATTAATAAATGAAAAATAGATAAGATTAAAAAAGCCAAGCGCATTGGGGCTTGAACCCAATGCGCTTTTTGTGATTGCCTTTATTTAGAATGGTAAAGGGTGTTTATGATTTTTTGAAAGGCTTCTTCAGGATTAGAAATGATTTTTTCATCCTGCCTGCCCAACCATGTTTCAACAAGGGCGAGGATGTGACTGTCTGCCATACGGTCTGCAAATTCAAGAAGGATCACAGGATTGATCAATAATTGATCAATTCGCCAGTCCAATGCTTGTTTGATATATGAATTCATCTTGAATGTCTTCAGCATGTTTAACATGGTTTCTTTTTTGCGATCCCCTTTTGAGAACAATCCATTAGATCCGATAATTCTGACATTTAACTGGTCATTAACAGATAAAACGATGTCTGTGAGAATTAATTGTTCTGTATCGTCGTTGTAATGGATTGAGGTCTCGATTGCCTTGTTGTTGACCTCTATTTGAATATTATCAGGCGCTTTGATCGCATGAAAAATTAGTTTGAAGATCCTTTTGGGGGAAAGGAGGTCTTTTTCGCCAACGACAGGATCAATGGTAAATTCGCATTCACTTTGATGCCAATTCAGAAAGAAGTTGGTTAACGCATATTTGCCATCCTGATATGCCAGTGTTTCGCCATCGTCTTCATAAAGTGTGAATTTATTACCTGCGCCCGGGAAAATGTTGATCGTCAGGGTGTCAGGCAGTTCGATGCTCGCCCTCCCAAGGCTTGGGCATAAAGGGATAATGGCACCTGCTTTTGCAAAAACGGGGATGCGATGTAAATCACCATAAACTGCATACCAACCGCCGCCTGAGTAGTATTCATCGGTGAAAAAGTCAAACCAATCTCCTTCAGGGAGCCAGACAATGTTGCGGCTGAGGCGCGTATCATCATCACGCGGTGTGGTGAAAGGTGCTGCAATTAGTTCGCTCCCAAAAGTGTATTGATTTGGGCATTGATAAGCGCTCTCGTCGTGAGGATACAGATGGTACATTGGGCGAATGGGTAAAATGCCTTCTTTGTAATTTTTCCACGCCGCAGTATAGAGATAAGGGATGAAGGCGTGTCTTAATTGCATGGCTTGTTTTGTGATGCGTTCTGTTTCGGCATCATATCCCCACGGACGACGTTCGTGGTAGGGGTTGTTGGTGCAGTGCATTCTGAATATTGGGCTGAAAACCCCATATTGAACCCAACGTGTGAAAAGTTCCGGCTCTTCAACGCCGCCCATATGCCCACCGATATCATGACTCCACCAACCGTAACCAACGTTTGCAGCGGTCGCTGTGAAATAGGGTTGAAATTGGATTGTATCCCACGTGACATAGGTATCTCCTGAGAAACCAATCGGGTACCTCTGGCTTCCCAGGCCGCCCCAGCGTGAAAAGATGAAGGGTCTTGTTTTCCCATCTCTTGCACGATTAAAGAAGTGGAGGTGGTTTAACCAGAATAGGGGATCCAACCCTTGAATAGCAGTTTGGGTTCCTTGCTGCCAATCCAACCACCAAAAATCGACCCCCATATCTTCAAGGGGATAATGGAGAACCCCGAAGTAGGCTTTTGTGAACTCCTGGTCTGCAATATCGAATGGTATTGGTTCTTGTGATTCGGGATCAATACCCAGCCTGATTGCCATTTCCTCATACCCTGATTCATGGGGGTAGACACCTAAAGCAGGATGAAGGTTGAGGGCAGTTTTTAAGCCCATTTGATGAATTTCTTTGATGAAGCTTTCGGGGTCTGGGAAGAGCTCTGGATTCCAGGAGTAACCAGTCCAACCTGAGCTTTCGTTTCCAGTGTCGACGATATGCCAATCCATATCAACAATGCATACAGACAGGGGAATATCTCGTTCTTTAAAGTCGTTCATCAGCTCAAGCAGTTCATCCTGGTGATAAGCCCAGTATCTACTCCACCAGTTTCCGAGGGCAAAGCGGGGAAGGATGGGTATACGACCGGAAAGTTTTTGAAAATCGATAATACATTGTGTGAAATTGCTGCCATATCCCAGAAAATATAAATCTTTTGTTCCTGAGGGTGATGAACGATACTCGATCCATCCTTCACGATTGATGATTAGGGAATTGCTGTCATCTACAAGCGCCCACCCTGACCTTGAGATTAATCCGGGGTTCAAGGGGATAGCGCCATTAACCCGATCCAAAGTTCGAACCGTGCCTTTTAAATTGGTGTTGTTTTCTTGCCCATAAAACCAGGTTTGTTGATTTTCTTTTATCGTGATTTGGAGGAAATCCTCGTGAAATCCAAATTCATTGATTTCGTATCGTAAAACCAGATCGCTGGTTTCGATGAGAATCGTACTTTCATCGACTGATTTTTTGAATTTCGGCATCGGGAATTGTCGATGCCAAACAACCTGGGTTGGGCGATCTTCGAAAATACAGGATGGATCGTATTCCAAACGAATCAGTTGTGATGTCAGGATTGTAATCCTAATCGGTCCTTTTTGAACAATTGAATCCATATTTGCTTTTGATTTAAACTTAGTTTTTAGGAAATCAAGCATAAGCCCTCGTGTCAAGAAATATTGATGAATGATGCCTCTAAGTATAATGGGGAATAGCTAACTTGGATTATCAGATCAGACATCCGGGGCGGATGTAAATCAATCTTAACAAGCTATCTACGAAAGCGGCATTTACCCGACAGCGACCCCAATGCCAATACCACAAACTGACTTATTTGAATATTTTCTGCCGTTGATTTGGGGCAATTGAGTTGTAAAACATTTATTACCAATAATTCTCTAAAAAATTCATTTGACATAAAATAAAAGCGAAATTATAATAAATTTATCTATTTGAGAGGTGATTAGGTTTGACTATAGTATGAAAGTGCTTCCATAGAAGCAGTTTTATTATGAAATCATTAGTAATTGATTAACACTTGACAGGGAAAATGTAGTGATATTAAAATGGATTTTAATTAAAATATTATTACGTTACTCTGAATTAAAGCGTACTTAGGTATTTCAAGATTTAAGAACGATTACTTATACAGTGATTGAGGTTTATTGAACTGGAAATTATTGTGGGTTTTGTTTTTTATAACACTATCAATTGAAATTATTCGGGTTTTATAATTCTAAAGGAGGTGTTTCTATCAAGAAAAGGTTAGTATCAAAGAAAACAATTGTTTACCCTATACAAAGATATAAGAAGGAGATTGATCTAAGATGAAAAAGAAATTTCTATTAGTTGCAGTTTTGGTTGTATTTTCGCTGATTTTAGGCGCATGTACACAAGAAGCTGAACCTACTGAACCCCCTATGGAAGAAGAACCTGCTGTTGAAGCTTTACCCCAGGGACAAGAACTGGCTAATGCCTATGACGGCATGTATGACGGAACTGTTGTAACTATGGCGGGTCCATTCACCGATCAGGATGAGGTGGTCTTCAATGATTCAATCGCCGGTTTTGAAGAGGCCACCGGGATTGATATTCAATATGAGGGCTCCAAAGAATTTGAAGCCAACATCAACATCCGTTTGGACGGCGGCGATCGACCCGATATTGTGGACTATCCGCAGCCTGGCTTACTCCAATATGCAGTCGAAAAAGGTTATGCGATCGACATGGAAACACTCATCAACCCGGACTGGATTAAACAAAACTACAGCGAGGGATTGCAGAATCTTGCAACCATGGATGGTCCTGATGGTCCAATTGTTGCTGGTATTTGGGCGCGTGCCAATGGAAAATCCTTTGTCTTTTATCCCAAAGCAAAATTTGATGAAGCTGGTTATACAGTACCGACCACCTGGGATGAAATGATGACACTGACAGAGCAAATCGCATCTGATGGTGACACCCCCTGGTGCATCGGCATTGAATCTGGCGCAGCCACTGGCTGGACGATGACTGACTGGATAGAAGATACACTATTGCGTGTTGCACCACCAGAAGATTATGATGCCTGGATTGCTGGCGATTTGAAATTCGATTCACCTCAGATAAATGAAGCTTTGGATTATATTGAATCCATCTGGTTCAATGATGATTATGTTTATGGTGGCCGTGCAGCTATCCCGACTATCAACTTTGGTGATGCCCCCAAACCGATGTTCGAAGATCCGCCACAATGCTGGTTCAACCGACAGGGCAACTTTGTAACGACTTTCTTCCCTGAAGAAGCTGTTTCAGGTGTAGATTATGACTTCTTCTATTTCCCACCCATTAAGGAAGAATACGGAAAGCCTGTACTTGGTGCTGGAGACATTTACGGTGTCTTCAATGATCGACCTGAAGTGCGTGCTGTAATCCAGTACTTCTCAACAGGTGAATCACTCCGAGTGTGGGTTGAACAAGGCGGCGCTATCCTGACCCACAACGACGCGGATCTTGATTGGTATCAGGATCCCGTCACCCGTGGTGTCGCTGAAACCCTTCGCAATGCAACCACTTTCCGTTTTGATGCGTCTGACCTGATGCCAGGCGAAGTTGGTGCTGGCACATTCTGGAAGTACATGACCGATTACGTGAGCGGCACGATCACACGCGAAGAAGCACTACAGCAAATTGATGCTTCCTGGCCTGAGAACTAGCGCTTAGCTTTCAACGCCTATGCAAAGGTTTTCTATTGCATTACTTAACTCAAATTGATGTAATCAGCGATTAAGTAATAAGGGTGTTGTAAAAATACAACTGGAGACGAGCAGGAATTTTTCCTGCCCGTCTCTCAAATAATTATTTTTGGAGGTGTGTGCATGGCTAATACACAAAACACCGATACTGAACAAGGGGGAATTTTAAGCTGGTTCAGTTCAACCCTTGGCCAAATACTGATTTCTCTCTTCGTTCCCATTGTGACATTTTTGGTTCTTTGGCAGGGCTATCTCTTTTTACAAAGAGCTCAAGCTCCACAAATCATTCAGGTGCTTGTTGCCATTGTCTGGGGAGTGGGCGGCGTTGCTTTATTGTACGTGGTTGCCAACTGGTTGGTCTTGAAATTGCCGAAACCCTGGTCCTCGCGATTACAGCCCTTTGTTTTTGTAGGACCAGCAATTGCAATTATGGGCTGGTTCCTGGCAGTTCCAGTTGTTCGTTCATTTGTTGCAAGTTTTCAAGATCGATTAGGTCAGGAGTTTGTAGGTTTTGATAATTTTGTCTTTGCTTTCACTAACCCTCGAATGCTTGAGACCTTCCGCAATAATCTCCTTTGGTTGGTTTTTGGTACATTTTTCAGTGTTGCTGTGGGTTTACTGATTGCTGTGTTGGCAGACCGAACTCATGGTGAAGTGATTTACAAGTCGATTATATTCACACCAATGGCAATTTCATTCGTTGGTGCGGGTGTTATTTGGAAATTTATTTACACTTACAAAGGTGTTGGTCTAAATATTCAGGAGATTGGTTTACTCAACGCAATCGTGACAGCATTAGGAGGAAACCCTCAACCCTGGTTAAATATTCCTCCATGGAATAACTTCTTCCTAATTATTATTATGGTTTGGTTGCAGACGGGTTACGCTATGGTGATCCTTTCCTCTGCAATAAAGGGTGTTCCTGCAGAATTACTGGAAGCAGCAAGAATTGACGGTGCTTCAGAAGTACGTGCCTTTTTCAACATAACGATTCCGTATATTAAAGGGACGATAATTACAGTTGTCACAACTATTGTCATTTTTAGCTTGAAAACCTTTGATATTGTACGAGTGATGACAGGGGGAAATAATGGCACGAATGTAATTGCGAATGAATTTTACTTACAAAGTTTTACTTATACACATAAGGGTCGCGCTTCTGCAATTGCCATTGTTCTCCTGATTGCGGTTACCCCGGTTATCATTTACAACTTGCGTCAATTCAATAAGGAAAGAAAGGGGTTCTGATGGCTACGAGCGCAAAATCTCAAAAGAGATCTCAACAATTTTGGACGAACTTCATATTAATCATTATTTCCATCATCTGGTTGGTGCCGATTTTAGGTATTTTGATTACTTCTTTCCGACCAAGTCAAGAAGTTTTTACATCGGGTTGGTGGACGATACTGCCACATAAAGAGAATATTGAGGTTGATCGGATATCCATAGCTGATTCGGTTGATGTGGATGGCCCTATTACAATTGAAGGTATAACAGCGACCTTTGATGAGTGGCGTACTGGTATCGAATTGGATGATGGGCGTTTTATTCAATGGTATGGCAACAAACGCAATCGTGAACTGGTCGTTTATGATGAACAATGGGTTGGATTTAATACCGACCTGACCTTGAAGAACTATTCGGATGTTATTGGTGGGAAGACTATAACCTATAAAGATGGTCAGGGAAATACAATAACCAGGTATGGAAATAACCTTGGCGGCGCGTTTTTGAATTCCTTAGCAGTTTCTATTCCTGGCACAATCATCCCAATTCTCATTGCTGCCTTTGCAGCCTTCGGATTTGCGTGGTTAAATTTTCCTGGACGGAATATCCTTTTTACTATCATTGTTGCCTTACTTGTTGTTCCGTTGCAAATTGCCTTAGTACCAATATTGCAGGACTATGTGCGTATGGGTCTGAATGGTACTTTTCTGGGTATTTGGCTAGCTCATGCTGGATTTGGCTTGCCACTGGCTACATATCTTTTATTCAACTACATCAGTACAATACCCAGAGAGATACTGGAATCAGCCTATATTGATGGTGCGTCAAACTTTACGATTTTCACAAGGTTGATTCTCCCACTATCTGTACCTGCTCTAGCGTCCTTTGCGATTTTTCAATTCCTCTGGTTGTGGAACGACTATCTTGTTGCCCTAGTTTTCCTGGGAGAAAAGAATAAGACTGTCACAATTGCAGTTGCGGAACTCGTTGGTGAAAAAGGTCAGGACTGGCAACTGATGACATCTGCAGCTTTTGTTAGTATGATTCTCCCACTGGTTGTCTTTTTAAGTTTACAAAGGTACTTTGTCCGTGGTTTGATGGCTGGCTCTGTAAAGGGATGAGCATTTACTTTTTGTAATAATTCAATATTTAGAGAACCATTTACAGATTTTGTAAATGGTTCTTTTTGTGTATTATAGAGTTTCTGCTAAGCACGATAAAAATTTAACCTGCCACCATTTATTAACTTCTACTATAATTCTTAGCATTACCTCAATAATTCGTGGTTTAGTAGATTCTTAATATTTTCAAAACAAAAAAGGTAAATGGGTTAACATAAATGCCACATCGATCCCAAAGTAAAAATTATCGCTGGAATTTTACAGTAAATTTATTGGATGGCGCTTCCTACTGGTTTGGCAGCAGTTTTATTTCTGCCGCGACAATTTACCCTCTCTTCATCAGTAAATTAACATCCTCGTTGATCCCTATCGCCCTTGTTAGTGTTGTTATTTCTGCAGGCTGGTTTTTACCCCAGTTGTTATCTGCAAGGATTACAGAAGCACAATTGCGCGTAAAGAAAATAGCTGTTGGTTGGGGGTTTTTCCTTGAAAGATTGCCAATAATTTTAATGATATTCAGCGGCGTTTTGGCTAGATCCCATCCTTCATGGGCATTAGCATTGTTCTTTTTATGTGTGTTGTGGAATGCCTTGGGTGCTGGGGTTGTAGCGCCTGCATGGATGGCATTGGTAGCAAAAATTTTCTCAGCAGAAAAACGCGGATCTTTTATGGGTTTGACAATGTTTATCGGGAACGGTATGGGCATTTTCGGTTCACTTTTGAGCGCATGGTTCTTGAGAACTTTTGCATTTCCCAATTCATTTATTATTCACTTTGTTATTGCGGCAGCATTTTTCTTTTTGAGCTGGATATTTTTGGGTTTAACTCGCGAACCGACTTCTGAAGCTGATATTGTTGAGCAGGATTGGCAAAGCTACCGAAAGGATTTGTGGCAAATCTTTAATTCTGATCAAAATTTTCGAAGATATGTCCTATCCAATGTGATCATTACTTTAGGTGCAATGGGGGCTGGATTTTTTACGATCAGTGCGATCAGGCGATTTACTGTCTCAGACGCAACAGTTGGTTTATACACTTTTGCCTTATTATTTGGTCAATCGATTGGTAATTTGATTTTAGGCAAACTAGCTGATAAACATGGGCACAAACAGTCCATGGAAATTGGAGTTCTCGCAAATTTACTGGCTTTTATAATCGCCGTAGTGATGCCTTCACCAGAATTTTATTTAATTGTGTTTTTTCTTTATGGCATTTACATTAGCTCTGGTATTATTTCAGGCATGCTGATGGTTTGGGAGTTTTGTGCAATCTCTCGTGTACCGACATATTCAGGACTGTCAAATACCGCAAAGGGCATCACCGGACTTGTGGCACCTCTTCTGGCGTCCCTGATTGCGTCGAGAGCTGATTATGGCGTCTTATTTGGGATTTGTGCGATTATCACCATGGTTGGATTGGTGATGATGAATCGATGGGTTTTAGAACCTCGGTGGAATCAGAACAGATTTGAAAGTGGGGAGTCAAACGAATAAATGCTAAATTTGAGTTTTTATCAACAATAATTAAAATTTCGTATATACATATTGAAATAGACAGGAGAAGGTGAAGGAACTGCAGAAATTTTGAATAAAAATAATTCATAAAACAACGATTATCATGAGCCGATTTTTAAATTGGTCTATAAAAAGGAGAGAAGATGGAACAAATCGTCGAAATGGAAAGAAAAATTGAAAAGGAAAAAATTTCAGTTCAGAAGAAGAACCAAAAAGGCCGGACTCTATTTGCACTTTCCTTTGGTTATTTTATTGACCAGGGAGAAGGGCAGGCATTATCGGTTTTATTCCCTACTTTGCAGGCAATCTGGGGTTTATCTTACAGCAATTTAGGGGTTATCAGCACCATTCGGAATTTACTTCAATCAATCTCTTCACCGTTTTGGGGATATATTTCTGATAAGGTCTCACGAAAAACCGTCATTCTTTTCGGGACCGGGATATGGGGGTTATGGACTGTTGCGGTTGGTTTTACTCAAAACTTTGGTCAATTATTGGTCATTCGGGCAATTTCAGGTATTGGATTGGGTTGCCTGATGCCAGCGACCTTTTCGATTATGTCGGATACATTTCCACCTAAAGACCGGGGAAAAGCCCTGGGTTTAATGGAGGCGACAGGCGTATTTGGAATAATCATCGCCACGCTTGGTTTAGGCTTTTTAGCAACACCGGATTTGTGGCGATGGGGATTCTTTCTGTTAGGTGCGTTCAGCGTTTTGAGCGGGTTGATGGTCTGGTTTTTGGTGGAAGAGCCTGTGCGTGGTGAAGCAGAACCCGAGCTGGCAGGAAAGATCACCCGAGAAGACGCCAAAAAATTTGGCTTGCAGCTTTCTGATCTCCCGAAGGTTTTAAAGATCCCAACGATTTGGGTGGCTATTGGGCAGGGTTTGGCGGGATCAATGCCCTGGGTTGTGATGGGATCTTTCTTGATCACCTGGCTTGTAAACGGTCGGAATATTCCAGCAGAAAATGCGACCATGGTTTTTGCTGGGATTGTGGTAGGGACGGTCATCTCAAATATTATTGGTGGGTACTTAGGCGATTGGGCTGAACAGGTCAATCCAAAATACGGCAGAACCATCATAGGCCAAATCTCGATTGTCAGCGGCATCCCCCTGACTTTTATTCTTTTCACACGAACAGAGAATTGGTCTCTTTGGGGAATTATTGCCCTGAGCTTTTTTACAGCTTTGATGATCAGTTGGCCAGGAAAGGGTGCCAAAGAACCGATGATGCAGGGTGTTGTTCCCCCAGAATTGCGCGGCACGGCTTTTTCGATGACAACTTTCATTGAGAGTGGTTTTGCAGCAATTGCGGGTGTAATTGCAGGGTCACTGGCAGACCGGATGGGTTTAACCCAGGCATTACTGTGGACAGTGCCCTTTCCCTGGATCATTTGCGCTGCTTTGTTCAGTTTGTTTTATATTACCTACCCTAAAGACTCAGAAAAATTAAGAAACATGATGGCAGAAAGGGCGAAAATCATCAACGGGATGCATGATTAAATCGGAGAAAACGGAGAAAATCACAGAGGCGATTAGAACTTCGCCTCTTTTTTTATGCTAAGATATCTGATGATTTAAATGCAAAAGTGCAAGGATAACCTTGCACTTTTAGCGGGAGCGACGGGATTCGAACCCGCGGTCTCGGCCTTGACAGGGCCGCATGTTGAACCACTACACCACGCCCCCAAGCGAAAGATATCTTATCACATGGGATATTAAAAGTCAAGAGAAATTTGAGAATCTCTTATAATAGATTTATGAATAGCAATGAAAGGGAAGCCATGAAAATCGTTTCTGTCCAACAAATGCAATCAATTGAAAAAGACGCTGATGAATCTGGCATATCTTCCCAGAAAATGATGCAAACAGCCGGCCTAGGGGTCGCAACATGGATCCATGAAACTTTTCCGGAAGCAGTGAATGTTGTGGGTTTGGTGGGATCCGGGAATAACGGGGGCGACACGCTGATTGCCATGACGTGGTTGTCGAGTTGGGGTTTAAGAACGATTGTCTTCCTGGCAAAAGAAAGGCAAAGCGATGGGCTGGTAGAGTCCTATCTACATACAGGCGGCAGCATCGTTAACATTTCAAGGGGAGAAAACATTGATTATTTGGAAGCTGCAATTGAGCCTGGAACGATTGAATTGGATGGTATTTTGGGAACGGGGCTAAAACTGCCTCTCAGGGGCGCTTTACAGGCTGTTATGGGTAGGGTGTATGCTGTGCTTGAAAATCGTTCTGGGGTGCGCCTGGTAGCTCTAGACTGCCCTTCAGGGGTCGACTGCGATACAGGGGAGGTATCGGATGTCACATTAACTGCCGATGATACGCTGTGTATGGCAGCGATGAAGCAAGGTCTATTGAAACATCCTGCAAGGGAAAAAGCCGGCGAATTGCATTCAATAGACATTGGCATTGGTGAAATTTCAAATTATATTTCTCAACGATTACCGGAAATGATCACCCGTGAGATTGTTGAGAAATATCTTCCTGAAAGACCTTACAAATCTCACAAGGGAACCTTTGGCACGTGCTTTGTGATTGCAGGTACACAATCTTACACAGGTGCAGCCTATTTAACAGGAAAGGCGGCTTATCGTGCAGGCTGTGGCCTGGTTCACATTGCAACACCAGCTGTTGTACATCAAAGCATTGCTGGACATCTGCCAGAAGCCGTGTGGACTTTCCTGCCAGACATTGACGGTGGTTATGGGGTAAAAGGTATTGAGAACCTTTTGAAGATGATTTCAAAGGCTGATTCTATGGTCATCGGCCCAGGATGGGGTCTGGAGGATAGTAACATACCTTTTCTCACAGCTTTGTTAGAAAGCATCCCCAGCGATCTTCCCACGGTTTTCGATGCAGATGGTTTGAAGTTATTGCGGCGAATTCCCGAATGGTGGCAAATGTTACCTGAACGATCGGTACTAACGCCGCATCCTGGGGAAATGTCCATTCTCACCGATTTGGAAATCAATGAAATTCAATCCAATCGTTGGGAAATTGCAAGGGAGTATGCAGAAAAGTGGCGTGTGTGCCTGGTGTTAAAAGGTGCTGAAACTGTTGTGGCTGATCATGAAGGCAGTATCTGGGTTAACCCAGTCAGTGAACCGGCTTTAGCCACTGCCGGCAGCGGCGACGTTCTTTCCGGGTTAATTGGCGGCTTGTTAGCTCAAGGACCATTACAAAATAAAGCAGCAGTTGCAAGCGTTTGGCTGCACGGTCAGGCTGGAATTTTAGCAAAAGCAGAACTTGGTTCGGATAGATGTGTTACCGCGGTGGATATTTTGGATGCAATTCCCAAAGCTTTTGGTTTAATTTGAAAAAGTATGATAAATATGCTCTGATAATAGGAAATAAGCAAAAAAAAGAGGCCGGTGTTTGCCGGCCTCTTTTGCGTTTAGATTTCTGATTCGCTGACTTCTTGTTCTTTGGGTTTGACTGCCCCGGCGATTTTTTCACGACTTTCTTCTAATGTTTTTTCGCCCTTAACCTTCAGTTCCTCGGCTTGTTGTTTAGCAAGCCTTGTCCATTCATCTGTTTTTACTTTTGCTTCTTTGAGGGCTTCTTCTGCCTTCAACCTTGCTTCTTCAACAGATTCAGAAGCACGATCGCGAAGTTCAATTGCTTTATCGTGAATTAAAGTGCGGGTCTCTTCACCAGCCTGGGGGGCAAACAGCAGTGACACCGCAGCGCCAGTAAGACCTCCAACAAGGAAACCTATTAAGAATGCACCAAAATCATTATTTTCTGACATGTCTTTCTCCTTTTTAACTAATTAATTTTATTTATTATAACTAATTATTGCACTATTTCTTTGATGGTTTGATGATCTTTTTGAACATTGCTAAGTATTCATTGAGTTTGATCACTGGTTCCGTCAGATTGTTGCTGAGAAATTGTGTTGTCCCTTTGAGGGTGTTGACGGTTTCAGTCGTCGAATCCAGGATAGGACGGATTTCGTTCTGAAGGAGGTTGATCAGGATGGCAAGTTGTGCAATCAAAACAACTAAAGCGATCCCAAGGACCAGGGATGCTAATGCCATAAAAATTATGAAGATGTCCCTGATTTGTGCTGTCACATCGTTGTCAGCTCTGACCAAAAAAATAGTCGCAACAACGACTGCTGCAATGATCAGTACGCCTGCAATAATGCCAATAATCAGGTACTTATTATTTTTATTCTCAGCTTTTTGTTCAATGCTGATTTCTTCTTGCAGTTGTTTAACTTTTATTTCATCTGTCATAGATATTACCTGATCAAATTCTAATAATATTCAATTATTTAGGGATACCATTTGAAGTTAATTATAACGGATTTAATCATCGAGTGCCAATTGCAACTCATCTTCACGAAAAGTATTCTCCGTAGCTTTTATGTTGATGTCTGAGAAAAGACTCTCCTGCTCAGCAAAGGCGTAATTCTGTTTTATCATTTCAAGGATTGCCAGGAAAAGAACAATGGCATCAATTCTGTCTGCATCCTTGTTCAGAAGATTACGATAAGACAGTCTATCCGTCTTTCTAAGATGATTGATAAGCTCGCGTATTTTATCTTTGATCGTTCTTCGTGGAATTGTCACAACGGAGGTTAAGGGTGCAGCCTCCTCTTCGTAGCGATACAAGGTTTTAAGCATTTCTACAAGATCATCAATCGAGATCCCCCTTAGATCAAGCTGTTCATCGATGACGGGTGGGGGCGCTAAGCGAATGTAAGTATGCTGTCCTTTTTCTTCCATATTTTGGAGCCAACTGGCAGCGTTTTTTATCTCTCGATAGATCCTGAGTTGTCTTGCCAGGCTTTCAGCCGGATCTTCCTCGCCCTCTTCCCTGACGGGCGGCCTGGGTAAGAGTGCTTCTGACTTGATTTGGATCAGCTTTGCAGCGACAATTAAAAACCCCGAAACCTCAACGGCAGATTTTTCCGGCATTCTCTCAAGATGCAAGAGGTATTGGTCTGTCACTTTTGCCAGGGCAAGGTGAGTTATCTCAAGTTCTGCTTTTGTTATCAAATCCAGAAGCAGATCGAGAGGCCCCTCATAGACATCCGTATGAATTGTATAACTGGCACCAGGTGTATTGACATATTCCATAATTTTTTCCTGACATTTATTATACCCTTGCGATTTTGATTCATGAGAAGTTGGTTTACCAAAATGAAAAATGAAAATATTAAGCAGTTGCATATACCGGTTTTCACATCAGAGAACAAGAAGCAATGTTTTGTCATTTTTAATGAAATCAGTTACAATCATGTTCGATTTATCAACAGGTTAATGAAGTTAGTTGAACTGTTGATGCGCAAGCCATTTCTCGAGAATGGCTCGCGCATCGATAGTTCTGGAGAAAGGATCCAGAACAATAATGGATGTTTTTACGACGGAATCCCCCGAACATTTTTCTAATCGATTAGGACTGCCCTTCACGAATTATTTCTTGCTGTCGAGGGCGCTTACACATCGTTCCTATTTGAATGAATATAAGGACGCCATAGAAGATAATGAACGCCTGGAATTTTTAGGTGATGCTGTTCTTGATTTTGTTGTTGCGGATTGGTTATATAACCATTATCCGGAAAAGCCAGAAGGTGATCTAACACGCTTGCGTGCCGCACTGGTGCACACTGACCAGTTGGCAAATTTTGCGAAGGAAATTGACCTTGGCCAGGCATTGCGATTGGGAAGGGGAGAGGTTCAGGCGGGAGGAAGAGAACGTTCAACATTGCTCTGTGACGCTTTTGAAGCTTTGATTGGTGCCCTGTATCTGGATGGCGGCATTCCAGCTGTCAATGATTTTCTCTTCCCATTGCTTAAAGAAGTGGTTGATTTTATTTTTATGAACCACCTTGATGAAGACACCAAGAGCCGTCTTCAAGAATGGGCACAGGGGCACGGCTTTAGCTCGCCTAAATATGTTTTGATCTCTGAAAAAGGACCTGACCATAATAAAATTTTTGAAATGGAGGTCAGAATTGGGCAAAAATCATATGGCAGCGGATCGGGTTTAAGTAAACAATTGGCAGAAAAGGCAGCAGCAAAGGAAGCATTGCAAAATCTTGGGGTATTGGAGCTTAACTGATCTATGATACGACGCCTTAAATCACTGGAAATGCAGGGGTACAAAACCTTTGCTATACATACACGTTTGGAATTCCCTGGTCAGGTTACAGCAATCGTTGGACCGAATGGATCGGGAAAATCCAACATTGCGGACAGTGTACGCTGGGTCCTTGGAGAACAATCATTTTCCTTGTTGAGAGCAAAAAGGACTGAGGATATGATCTTCTCAGGTTCACAACAGCGATCACGTTCAGGGATGGCTTCATCGACGATAACTTTTAACAATGAGGATGGATGGCTGCCGATAGATTATTCAGAAGTCGCAATCTCTCGTCGTGCTTATAGAGACGGCCAAAATGAATATCTTTTGAACGGACAAAAAGTTCGCTTGAAGGATATTTCGGAACTGCTTTCTCAGACAGGTTTATCTGAAAGGAACTATACAATTATTGGGCAAGGCCTTGTGGATGTTGCCCTGGCGCTTAAGCCTGATGAGCGGCGGCAATTGTTTGAAGAAGCTGCAGGAATCGGCCTTTACAGGTCACGAAAGGAAGATGCGCTTCGCCGTTTAGAAAGCACCCGGAAAAACCTGGATCGTATTCTGGACATTATGACAGAAATTCGTCCTCGCTTACGCAGCCTTGAGCGACAATCAAAAAGGTTTGAGGAATTTCAAGGTTTGCGCACAGATTTAGAAGCACTTCTCCTGGAGTGGTATGGCTATCATTGGTACCAACGGCAGCAAGATATCAGGATTGTAAGCATTGATTACCATGACCAGGAAAAGCGACTAAATGCCTTAAGACAAAAACATTCAGAATCTGAACATAGTGTTGAGGAAGCTCGAAAGACTCTTCAACTGAATCGTAAGTCATTGGAAGAAGCACATCGAGAATCGGCTGAATATCATCACCAACTGGAAAAGGCAACCCGTCAGCTGGCAATCATTGAGGAGCGACAACGGTCTCATAATCAGCAAAAAAGCAATCTCGAAATTGACATTGCTCATCTTCAGGAAGAAATCTCCCAATTAAAATCGCAAGAAACGGCCTATAAAGCGGAAATTGAACGTCACGCTTCAGAATTCGAAGCTGCTGAAAAAGCTTTTACGGATGCGCAGGAAGAATTTGATACGATATCAGCCCAAAAAGAAACACAGGATTCGAAACTGACCCAATTGCGTCAGGCACGCGTCGCTGTTGAGACAGATAAGGTCCAGATTTTAGCGCATTTGGAAGAATGGCGCTCACGTTTGGGCTCGTTAAACGAAGAAAAGAATAAAGTTCAATCTGCTATCAGAAAATTACAGGATGAAGAAAATCCAATTAAAAATCAGGTTGAAGTTATTGGTGAATCGCTTACCAAATTAATTGATAAAAAAGATCAAATCAAAGAAATTGTAATAAGTAAACAAAAAGAAATCGATCAGCTTCGGATGGACTTGCGGAATCTTGAGATTAAGATCTCAGAAGAGGAAACAAAGGAATCCAAGCTTGCCGCACAATTAGATGTGCTCAAGCAGGCTGAAGCTGCGCTGGCGGGATATTCAGAAGGTTCAAAGTCCGTTGTTGAAGATTCGAGAAAAGGGCGGCTGCCAGGCGGCATTGAACCACTGTCAAAACACATTGTTGTGGATGAAAAGTATGAGATTGCGATCAGTGCAGCATTAGGGGAACTGGCAGATCTACTGGTGGTCCCCGCTGGTGATAGTGAACTCGTCATCGAATATCTTGAATCAAAAGATCGGGATCGCGTTGCACTTGTTGCACTGGATCGTATCAGGACACAAAATAAGAACCAAATTTCCATGAAGGATGGTATCTTTGGATTTGCAAATGAGCTGATCCAGGTGGACAACAAATACCGTCGTTTGGTTGACGAGCTTTTTTCTGACATTCTGATTGTAAGAGACCGAAAGAGCGCTCAATCTATTCAATCTTCACTGGTTGGTACAATGAAAGCCGTCACATTAAAAGGCATGGTTTTTCATGCGAATGGCGTCATGATTTCTGGCAATCATACATCTGGCAAACGGATTGGCAGAACACGTCAAAAAAATGAAATGACGCAAGAATTAAGCCAGCTTGACCAGAAAATTAATTCCCTGAAAACAAAAAAGGGTAATTTATCGGGGACACTGTCGTCAGAACAGGTCGATTACCAAGGACTTCAAGAAAAATTGGCGCATGCTGAGGAAGAGGGAGACCAGGCTAAGCAGCAGCTCCAGGGTTTGAAAGATGGCTTGACTAGGATCAGTGAGCAGTTATCCTGGCATTATCAGAGACTTAAAGATATTGAAGAAAATATCGACAATACGAATTCAGAGATTTCTTCTGCCGATGCTAAGCTGGCAGAATTTGATGGCCGTATTGAAAACTATTTTAAGGAAGAAAGAAGCATCCGTGAAAGTGTCAAATCCATTCCTCTTTTTGAGACACAGCAATCCTTAAACCACTGGCAGACACATCGAATTGTCACTAAAAATGCCCTAGCGTCAGCCCAGCAGCGTTACGATGAACATAAATCTCGCCTTCAGGAAGCACTTCAGCGATTTGAAACCTACCAAGCGCGTTTTCAAGGGATTGAAGAGGGCTTGTTTGAAACAAGAGAACAAACAGAAGTTCTGAAAAACCAGGTATCCCAAATCGAAACAAGAATTGAACAGGTTGATTCAGACAAGATCAAACCTTTAAGTGAGAGCACGACACAAAACGAGAAAGAATTATCTGCCTTAGAAAAAATGCAAGATCATTCTCATAAACAAGTGGTGATTGCTGAGCGACATTTTGCACAATTAGAGCTTGAATTGAGCCGCAGAAAAGACCAATTAAATAACTTGCGAGAAAGAATTGAGGATGATTTTGGATTGGTCTCTTTTGAATATGAAGAAAATGTTGATGGACCAAAACCCCTGCCTTTTGATGGTGATTTTGTAGAGAATTTACCTCGGCAGCAAACCCTGTCAAAAGATTGCGAAGAAAATATTAAACGGCTAAAAAGCCAGATTCGCAGAATTGGTGCAATCAATCCAGAGGCACAACGAGAATATCTGGAAGTCAAAGAGCGTCATGAATTCCTAACACAACAAATCGATGACCTTGAAAAAGCCAGCGCAAATTTGAGGGAAGTTATTCGAACTTTAGACCATTTGATGGAACAGGATTTCATTAAAACCTTTAAGGCTGTTGATCATGAGTTTTCAGAATATTTTTCAGCATTATTCAATGGGGGAGAAGCAAAACTGGTCTTTATCGATGAAGAAAACCCGGTTGAAGGCGGTGTAGATATCATTGCAAGGCTGCCTGGACGCCGGCAGCAGGGCTTAGCCTTGTTATCAGGTGGTGAACGGAGCCTTACAGCTGTCGCCCTGATTTTTGCCTTGCTGAAAGTTTCACCGACTCCCTTCTGTATTCTTGACGAGGTTGATGCGATGTTGGATGAGTCCAATGTTGGGCGTTTTATCGACCTTTTGCGGGAGCTTTCAAAGAAAACACAATTTGTTATAATCACTCACAACCGTAACACTGTTCAAGCAGCGGATGTCATTTATGGTGTGACGATGGGACGAGATTCAGCGAGCCAAATGATAAGCCTGAAGCTTGAAGATGTTGATGAAACTTATCTTGAATAATTAGATACTCCATGAATTCAATCGGGTATTGAATAATCAAATTGAATGGAAATGAAAAAAAGGCGCCATTTCGGCGCCTTTACTATTTCTCTTCATCCTATCGGGACTACTCAAATTGCTGATATAGTGCAAACAACAATTCTTGCGGTACCTCAGGATTTGTGGACACGTACTCTTCCCAAATGTCATAGATTTCAATGTCGTCTCGTTCGCTGCGAATTTCAGACAGCCAGACGTTGAATGCTTCTTGCTTATCAGCTTCGAATTCGTTTGGAAGAATCTGGCTTTCCCGTTTTCCCAGGACCTGGATAATGTGATAGCCAAAGGAAGTTTCTATTGGATCACTAATTTCGCCGATTTCGAGGTTGAATGCGGCTTCAGAAAATTCCTCTACCATTCTTTCGCGGTCAAACCATCCTAAATCACCACCAGAATCTTTATTAGATTCATCGGTTGAATGTTTGGCAGCCAGCAGCGCAAAATCACCGCCTTCTTCGAGTTCAGTGAGGATTTGAAGTGCTTCTTCTTCTGTCTCAACTAAGATGTGTCGTGCCCAAACTTCGTCTTTGACAGGTTGAAGGTCTGCAGTCACTTCCGATAGCAATTTTTCGCGTAATAATTGAACCTCAATTAATTCACGTAAATCCTGTAAATTGAAGTTGTATTCTTTGTAAACATCCTGGAAGTCATCGATGTTTTCTGCAAACACCTCTGTAGTATATGGCGTAGGTGTTGAGGTTATGGTGGGGGTCAGCGTGATCGTTGGTGAAAGCTCAGGTTCAGGGGTCGCGTTTTGATCCTCGGTTTCGCTTTCCGATGGTTCTTCGACTTCTGTTTCGTCAGGGTTTTGTTGTTCACTGTCTTCGGTTTGTGTTTCTTCTGATGGCGTCGGTGATATCTCCGGTGTTTCTGTCGGGACACTGGTCTCTGTTGGGGTGCTTGTCGATGTAACCAGTGAAAGTTGTGTCTCAGAAAGCGTAGGTGTTGATTGAATTGTGGCAGTTACCGTTGGGGTTGGTGTGCCATTCGGGTAAAAGCCAAATGCCATTTGAACGCCTTCATCAATTTCTTGTTCACTTACAGTAATACCCCGAGCACTTGCTTCATCTCGGATTATAATATCATCAATCATCCCATCCAATACATCACTGCCCAGCGTTGTTGGACTCATGAGTTCAGAAACGATCTGTTGGGATGTTTCTAAAAAGCTTTGCCCCATTTGTCCAAACTGTTGATAATAAGTGTAATACTGGTATGCCTGATTAAGCATTTGAACACGACTGTATTCGACTCGTTTTTCAAATTCTCTGACTTTAATATCAGTATCACCAACTTGCGCTATTTTCACGTTAGGTCGAATGATAAATTGAGAAATTGCTCCGTAGATCACAAGCCCTAAAATAGCCACACCTATTGCAATTGTTCCAATAATAATAAGTCTTGTTTGTTTTGCTTCTCTTTGTTCTCTTGCCAGGTGTTTTTTTGTTTTAATTTTTCTATTTGTGTTTGGCATATATATTCCGGCTTTTTCTTGATTACAATGAACTATTAGTTGCCAACGAAGGGCAACAAGGCAATATGCCTGGCATTCTTGATTGCTTTTGCCACTGCACGCTGATGCTTTGCACATGTCCCAGTCTGACGTCGTGGACGGATTTTGCCTGTATCATCAATGTAGCGTTGAAGAAGTTCAGTGTTTTTATAATCAATTTCAATGCTTTTATCCGTACAAAATTGGCAGACTTTTGAACGTGTGTAATAATGATTTGATCTGTAATTTGCCATTATTTCTCCTATTTTTTAGGTATATTGATCAGTAATGATCATGTCCTTCATTATCAAAATCAAAATCCTCTTCGTTATTTTGACTGTTTTTATCACTGAGCAATAGAATTTCCCGGGCAATGATTTCGATGGATTTTTGCAGTTTACCTTCACTATCTTGCCAGGTTCGTGTCTTTAATCTACCCTCAACATAAACAAGGTCGCCTTTGTGCAAAGTTTGTTTTGAAAACTCTGCAAGGTTACCCCAGGCAACCACGTTAAACCAATCTGTCTCTGAGTGTGCCCGGTTTTCTGAGTCACGCCATGATCGATCACATCCTATACAGAAACTTGAAACGGATTTGCCACTTGGCGTGAATCGCATTTCAGGATCCCTGGGAAGTTTTCCAATTACCATGACTTTATTTAATCCACGAGCCATTGAAATTATCTCTTTCAGTGATTAAGAAATTTATGCTTCTTTTTTTGTAAGCATGTAGCGAATGATGGGTTCGATGTAGCGCAGGTTTTGTGTTAATTCAGTCCCAAACTCAGGCGCGAACTCAACATCCATGTATACATAAAAGCCTTCCCTGAAGTCCTGGATTTCGTAAGCAAGACGCTTGGAACCCCAGACATCTGTTTTTAAGATTTGGCCATCGTTTGCAGTGATCATGTCTTTGACGCGATCAACGACTGCATTTGTGGCCTCTTCGTCCAGATCGGGTTGGACAATGAGTATTAATTCATACTGTCGCATTTGGATTCTCCTTTCCTCGGGATAGCTGCTCTTGACCATCTTTGATAGCTGGGCAGCGGAAAGAAACCGGATTATTTGTATTTGGCTTCTTTTTATGTTGATGTTTCCTCATCAACACAGCGTGCAAGTATACTCGACTTTGTAACAATGTGCAAGATTAAATAAAAAAAATTGTCTTTGTTGGTGACTTTGAGATGAGAAGGCTGATTTCACATCTTTTGTTGCTTTCCAAACAAAATTTACTTTTTTTCTTCTTCAATTAAAATTTTGGATAAAACGACAGAAACAATGCTTACAATGATCGAACCCAGGAGGGCTGGAACAAAACCGTCGACATAAAAACCAACATTGAACCAGTTTTGGGCGATGTTTGATGCGAGCAAGAATGTCCCTGCGTTTATTACCAGTGCAAAAAGACCCAGGGTGAGGATGATCAAGCCGCATGACAAGAATTTTAAGAAGGGGCGAATGGTAGCATTAACAAGCGCAAGAATGATTGCCATCACTGAAAATACAACCCATGCATCTCCTTCAACCCGAATGCCGGGTACAACCAAGACTGCAACGTAAAGGGAAATGGCGATAATGAGCCAGCGAAGTATGAATTTCATCAGATTGCCTTTCTCTTGAAGTAGTAATAACTATTAGTATTGTACCAAAAGCATGGTCATTAATAAAATTTATCTTGAAATGTATTTGAGGGGATAAATTAGCGCCCCTGACAGGACTCGAACCTGCAACCATTGGATTAGAAGTCCAGTGCTCTGTCCATTTGAGCTACAGGGGCAAATTTTAACGCACTTATTTTACCACTTTTATTCTTCTGAAATAGGTCGAATTCCCTTGTAAACTCGAATTCCCGATAATGTTCTGAGGATAGTGGATGCTGGGCGATTTAGGCGTTCCCCCAATTCTTCCGGCGTTGTCGGTCGGTTGCCATTCGCAAGTAAAATTCTAAATACAGAATCGACAAGTGCCATCCGGTTGTTTAGAAAATCTTCTTGTTTTGCGCAGTGGGTCATCAAAATGTGAAACAGCCCATCTACCTGGGTAACTTCACCGGTTTCTGGATCGACCCAATCAATTATCTCATCATTGTCCATCGTTTCGAACATTGATTGGTGTTCTTCACACAAAAAACTTCTTAAATAAACACGCCAGTCCCGGTCATGTTTCTTCCACCAATCAAAATCAATTTTGAACGGCGTTGTGCTTTTTGGTTTGATCAGACTGCTGCGCTTCAAATTCATTTAAACAATCTCCCTTAGGAATTCTCACTTAGGCGATAGTAAAGGTCTCCAACAGAAGTGAAATCTGGATCTGTGGCAAGGGTACTGAAAATTGCTCCAGGTGCAAAACGTTGAATACAATTCACTGCTGAATATAATTCAACACTGTGAACATGCCCTTGTGGATTCAATTTCGCTAATTCTCGCATGGTTGTAACCATAACTTTTTTGAGTGGGTGGGGGTTCTTAGATCGTTTTTCCCACAATTCATCCAAGGCATCTGTTGATGGTACGGCAATCGCCATGCGTTCGTTGTAATCAGCTGTTATTGTTTGTTTAAGCATTGCAAAAACAACGCCGCCATCAGCGCCGATTAATAAAGTGCGAATCCATTCACGATTCGACCGCTTCTTTTTTGGCTGGATGAGAACTTCCCCGGGTTCTTTACCAGGTTTGATGGTGATAATGCTGCCAGGCATCAATTCAAATTCCTCGTAGTAATCTTTAAGCCCGTAAATATAGTTGAAAGGGCGGACAACCCATGCGGATATTTCCTGACCATCAGGGGCAATAACTTTAAATTTCACCCGTGGGGATTCGAGCGCAGTAGGGAAAAATGGACGAGTTAAGGATGTTATTGGGATGCTGCCAACTCGCCAATGTGGGTAATTTAAGGCAATTGCAACTTCTTTAGGCGGTGATTTGGTCTTATATTCTTCAAATGGCTCAACCAGCTCATCATCTAGGCGTTGTACAGCGTTTCTCATTTCTTCAGTTATGGAAGATGGATCGTAGTCGGAAGAAATGGGCATAAGCTGGATGGGTTTTTCTCTTACATATTCTGGTTCGAGCCTATTCAAAAACCACTGTACATGACCGCTTGGTCCCACTTCATCAAAACGTGGATCTTCATTAAGTGCGTAATTTAATGAGAAGCGGACGAGGTCTTGTGGATCGTCTGTGTCAACATCAATTTCCTTGAGGAGTGCGTCAACACCTAAAGGCCCACCTTGGTGCATATCCAAAACAGCTTCAGCAAGGTTCAAATGACCTACATTGAATTCAATTAAGAGTGATTTTGGAAACCAGTTTGGCCCAATGCGGACAAGATCTTTGTTTTCATCAAGCTTCTCAAGCAATTTCTCAGTGATTTCAGGACCGAATTCCTCAATTATTGCTTTCGCATCTTGTTTTTCGCTGCTATCTATTGTTGTTGTCACCTGATTAAGCTGATGATCCTCAAGATTCGCTGCAAATTGACGCTGACGGCCGTTTTCTAAATCTACTGTGATGACATTGAACTCAGGGAGTTCTGGATTGTGACCTTCACGAACCTGCTTAACGATCCCGCTGATCCAATTTACAGCAGGAAATTGAACTTTATCACCAACCTCAAAACTCGACTTTGGTAAATAGATTTCACCATTTTGCCGTTGTTTTTCCTGAAGCCTCTCTTTCTCCGACCGAATTCTTTGGTTGATAAGCGCTTCAGCTAAACTGTCTGATGGAAGGGGTGTTTCTTTTTCCAGTAGATAAGAATAAATATATTCAATATCCTTCTGGGTGATTTCCAGCGATTTCCAATACGATTCACTTAATTCTATTTCAACAAATACCATTTACTTGCCTCAACCGGTTTGATTAAAAATAATTTATTAGCGAATAAAGATTATACCTTAATTGGCAAAATGTAAAAAAACATGTGTAATATTTATATGATAATCGTTGGTATAATCAATGAAGGTTTTTCCAAGCTAACAATGAAACATGGATGAAGCATTAATGATAAATATCCTGACCGACTCCATTGCTGATATTCCCAAAGATCTCCTTGCGAAATATTGTATCAAGACCATCCCAATGTATGTGCAATTGAATGGCAGTGTTTATTCAGATGGTGAGACCATAACCCCGGATGAAATTTTTAAAAACGTTGAAAAGACGGGAAAGTATCCCACCACATCTGCGCCGCCGCCATCCGATTTCATTGAATTTTTTGAACGAAACGAGCAATCAATATTCATCGGGGTTTCTGGACAGCTTTCCGCAACTATTAAAAATGCTCTGGTAGGAAAACAGGAATTGGGCAAGAAAGACGTTGAAGTAATCGATTCACGGAGTATCTCGATTGGGTACGGACAGATTGTATTGCAAGCATCAAAATGGCGCGACGAGGGCTTTGGTTATGACGAACTGGTTCAAAAGATAAGGGAGCTTGTCACCGTATCACGAGGTGTCTTTATTTTAAACTCTTTGGAATATCTTTATCATGGCGGTCGATGCTCAGCTATTGACCACTTTGCTTCAAGCTTATTGAAAATTCGCCCCTTTCTGAATATTAAACCCGATGGCACTTTGGGCGTTTTGAAAAAGGTGCGCGGATCAAGAAATAAAGCAGTCAAAGAATTATTTAATTATTTTAAGGACCAATATTTGCGTCATGAAATTGACCATATCAGCATCGGTCATCATGATTGTATTGAAGAAGCAAAGCAATTGAAGGATAAGATTAAAGCGCTTGGCTATCAAAAGGAAATCCTGATTACGAAAATCGGATGTGTGTTGGCATCTCACTCAGGTCCGTATCCGCTGGGTATTGCTTTTTCTTTAGACGAAAAAGGAAGATTATAATAAAATTAATTTGCCTTAATCAACATCAGAACAAAATCAGACTTCAAGAAATGTTCATTGAAAGGAAGTAGATTATCCTGAAATTCATACAGTCAAGATTAAAGAGTTTCCAAAATGCGTTTATTGGGTTATGGCATGTCATAAGATCTCAACAGAACGCCTGGATTCATGCTGTAGCAACAATTACAGTTATTATTCTTGGTTTGTGGTTGGGATTACCCTTGCGTGATTGGGCAGTATTATCCACGACAATTGCCATGGTTTGGACCGCTGAATTCTTGAATACAGCCCTTGAAATTGTGGTTGATTTAGCCAGCCCTGATTTGCATCCACTTGCAAGAGCAGGGAAGGACGTTGGTGCTGCTGCAGTGTTGATTGCTGCGAGTTCTGCTGTGATCATTGGCATTATTATTTTAGGTCCACCTTTAATTGACAAACTTCATGCTCTTGGGGTAACCATAGGCGTTTTTTAGTAGGAATTATATGAAAATTGTTAGATATTTCGAATTGTATATGTTAAGTTAATAATATTGGTTAGAATAGTAAGATAACAAATATTTATGAGGAGTTAGATATGATCAATGAACCTGTTAAGGTTACGGATGCAGCATTTGAGAAAACAGTATTGGCATCATCATTACCTGTCATAGTCGATTTTTGGGCACCATGGTGTGGACCTTGCAAAATGGTTGCACCTACTTTGGAGAAACTTGCTAAGGAATACGCTGGAAAGCTGCTGGTTGCCAAGGTCAACACGGATGAAAATCCTCAATGGGCAATGAAATACGGCGTTCAGGGTATCCCCACAATGTTGTTGGTTTATGATGGCAAGATCGTGAATCGTCAGGTTGGTGCATTACCCGAGCCGATGCTTCGAGATATTGTTGACGAATTTATTGAAGCTGTAAACGACCATAATAATTAAATTTACCTGTAGATTTAAAAACAAAAGAGACTGCCTTTCTTAGACAGTCTCTTTTATGATTCAGACTGTTCTTCGTTTTATTTTAGCCCCAAGGGCTTTTAATTTTTTATCAACTTCCTGGTAGCCGCGGTCAATCTGGCTAACATTTCGAATTACACTTTCCCCCTTTGCTGATAAGGCAGCGATTAACAAAGCCATACCGGCTCGAATGTCCGGGCTTTCAAGATGCTCTCCATTAAGGCGGGTAGGACCCTGGACAATACAGCGATGGGGATCGCAGAGGACAATTTGAGCGCCCATGCCAACCAGTTTATCCGTAAAATACATTCGAGAAGGGTACATCCAATCATGGAAGAGGATGCTTCCCTTTGATTGTGTTGCTACAACGATGGCAATACTCATTAAGTCCGTTGGGAATGCAGGCCACGGCATCACTGAAATTTCTGGAATAGCATTCCCTAAATCCGGTTCAATTTCAAGTACCTGGTTTTCTGGAACGATGATATCGTTTCCCTCGACTTCCCATCTAACACCCAATCTTTTCATTACAAGGCGGATCATATCTAAATGTTTAATACCTGCATTTTTGATCCTGATTGAACCTTTGGTAACAACAGCCGCCCCGATGTAACTCACAACTTCAAGATAATCCGGGCCAATTGTACATTCACCACCAGTGAGATGGTCCACCCCCTGAATATGCAATGTATTGGAACCAATGTTTTCAATTTTTGCACCTAGGCTGTTTAAGAAGTGGCATAACTGCTGGATATGCGGTTCACTTGCGGCATTTTTTATTATGCTGTGACCTTTGGCTAAAACTGAAGCCATAATTGCATTTTCCGTGGCAGTCACGGAAGCCTCGTCCATCAGGATCTCTGCGCCAGCTAAACCTTTAGTTTTTATGTGGAATTGATTGTCGGCATAGGTTGTTTCAACACCAAGGTTTGAAAAAGCTAAAATATGGGTGTCCACACGACGCCTGCCGATCACATCGCCGCCAGGTGGCGGTAAATAAATTTCACCAACACGGCTAATCAAGGGGCCGGCTAAAAGAATAGATGCCCTGATCTTTCTGCAAAGGTCTGGATTAAGATCCGCAGGGCGAATATCACTGGCATCGATGCGGATTGAATTCTCACCAATTTCGGTAATATCAACATTCAGGCTTTTCAGAAGCCTGATCATCGTTTGAACGTCCAAAATATTTGGGACGTTGTGAAAAATAACCGGCTCAGCGGTTAATAATGATGATGCGAGAAGTGGTAGAACTGCATTTTTATTTCCGGAGGGAATAAGTTCCCCGTGTAAAGGGATTCCGCCTTGAATGATGAATTCTTCCATTTGAACTCCTCAATTATTTCTGGATTGTAATTTCTAACAATGTATTTGCTGTAAGATTTCGTTATTTGCTGATGCGTTTGCAAGTATTTATGTCATTTAACCAAGTTTATCATAAGAACTTCACTCTTTAAGCACTGTATGAGCAATTTCAAAAGCATGGCAAGCAGAGAAATCCTATTATCATGCCCTTAATTAAGTCCTTATTTTAAAATCGCATGACCGATTGGATTTTTACTACTTCACCCTTCTTTACTCAGATATGACTCAAATTTCTTTGCATTTTCAACAAAATCAGCTAGCAACTTGTTGGCAATTTCCCGGAAAGCGTTTTTATCTTCCCAGGTCCGTTCAGGATAAAGAATATCTTCCGGAACCCCTTCGATTTGATCAGGAACTGAAATATTGAAGACTGGATCCATATGGAAGGCAGCGTTGATGTGCTCATTGTTCAGTATCCAGTTGATCATCCGCCGTGTATGGGGCAGCGGCATTCTGTAACCGCTGTTATAATCACCGCCTGTCCAACCAGTGTTTATCAGCCAAATATTTGTGTTGTGCAATTTGATTTTCTTTTTGAGCAGGTCAGCATAAACATCGGGGGTCAGAGGCAGGAAGGGTTCGGCAAACCCTGTAGAGAAGGTTGCGGAAGGCATTTGTCCCAGGCCGCGTTCTGTTCCTGCTACTTTGGAGGTATAGCCAGAAAGGAAATAAAAAACCGCTTGATCCTGGGTCAGCCTTGCAATCGGGGGCATAACGCCAAAGGCATCTGCTGTAAGGAAAAAGACATTTGATGGGTGACCTGCCATGCCGTCCGGCATGATGTTGTCAACCTTTTCAATAGAATAGGACGCGCGGGTGTTTTCCGTATAAGCGGCATCATCAAAGTCCGGAATTTGGTTTTCTTCAGAAAGCACCACGTTTTCCAGGATACTTCCATATTGATTGGCGGCCTTCCAGATAACAGGCTCTAAATCGGGTTTGAGACGTATTGTTTTTGCGTAACATCCTCCCTCAAAGTTGAAGACACCATTATTTCCCCATCCGTGTTCATCATCACCAACCAGTTTGCGGTCTGGGGTGGATGACAGGGTCGTTTTACCGGTTCCAGAAAGACCGAAATAAAGTGCAACATCCCCTTTTTCACCGACGTTGGCAGAGCAATGCATTGGAAGAACGCCTGAATCAGGCAAAATGGCGTTCATTACTGTGAAGGCGGACTTTTTTACTTCGCCAGCGTATTTTGAGCCTGCAATGAGAACAAGCTTCTGACTGATGTCAATGCAAATTGCGGCTTTAGAGCGAACCTGGTCAATCTCAGGCTGGGTGTGAAAATCGGGTGCAGCGATAATCGTCATGTCTGGTTCGTTGGTATGACATTGCCCATCGTAAATAAACATATTTTGTGAAGCAAGTGCAAGCCAGGCAAGTTCAGAAACGACTCTGACTGAAAGGCGATAATCGGGGTCAGCGCCAATGAAACAATCGACGACATATAGTGTCCGATTGTTAAGGTAGGCTGTCATGCGGTTTTGGAGTTGATTGAATAGGTTGGGTGTAATCTGCTGGTTCACGTCTCCCCACCAGAGATCGGATCGGTTTTGATGGTTTACAATGTACTTATCGTTTGGTGAGCGACCCGTGTATGCCCCGGTGAGAACTCTTAATGCACCATCATTGGAGAGAATACCCTCGTTGTTGAGCAGCGCCTGGGTGACAAGCTCTGAGCGTGAGGGATTGTGATTAATCTTCGATTGATGGGTGATGCCGATTTCTGTAAGCCAATTGTTTAGTTGGTGAGACATGAGTAATTCCTGTTTCCTCCTAAAATATTATTAGATTTCGTATAGATTAGATTCTATTATTATTGGTCCAGTCCTGAATACCAGTGTTGAATAACATCTTTTGAGGGTTTTCCAGCAATTGATGAAGTCAGGTCATCGGATGTGCTGCCGGGGATGTAACCGCGTATGGAAATGCCTGTAATCCATTCTCGGCTTGCGGCAGTAGGGAGAATCGCATTGTAAATTTCTGCTTGCTCAAAAAGATCGAGGGTTTGATCTGAGACTTCTTCTTCAATAAATAGACCATCATTATTACAATTATTATTGAGAAGCTGGCAGCCTTGAGCGGCCCCATCTACAGATGGGTAAGCAAAAGCCAGGGTGACAGGTTTTAATGTGCTTCTATAAACTTCGTAAAGAAAATTGTCCAAATTTCTTGTAAAACCATACGCAATTTGGTCAAATGAGGCACTCGTTCCATCTGAAAGAGGGCTGTCCATGCTGACGTAAATCTCATCAAAAGAGTCAATAAATTCTGGCAATGGATCCATTTCGGTCCCTGCATTCGCTGCCCATATAAGCTTGCCCCCAAATTCACTTCGAATATCAGTAATTAAACTCAGCCATTGATCCTCGACCTGGTCAGCGTTATAAGAATTTTGGTCGGGCAAGCTTGTGAGAAGATTCTTCCCCCCAATGAGAAGGTATTCTGTGTTTGTAATTTCGGCTAACTTCGCATAGCTAAGAGTAAATTGTCGGTAAGAATCAAACCAGGATTGCTGCCAGGATTTATTTCGATTTGAAAAATTGTCCGCATCACCGGCAGCCAATAATTTCATCTGCGGATAAAGTCCAACAGAAAAACCATTTTCTTTGGTGGAATTGATGTAGCTGAATAATTCAAAATAAAAAGGTGTTTTACCTATTTCAGGGTGTAATAAGTCCTCAGCACCATTTTGGAACCATTGAGGCGTGAAAATCACTGTGTTGGCATTCAATTCTTTGATTTCTTCTATCCCTATAGAGATTAAGGCTGATTTGCTTGGTCTTATGCTCGGACTCAATTCAATAATTGTTTTATAATCCTGTGATTTGTAGGGAAAAGGAATACGGTAAATCTCCGGGTAAGGTTCCTGGGTTAATTCGTTTAACCACGAGTCAACCGAGATCGTTCGGCTTATTGGTTGGTCGTTTGGTTCAATCTGTTCCTCCTGGCTGACCAGAGAACTTGTTGTTGGGGAATTGCAGACAGTATCCAGGCACACGCGATAGGTGATCGGTGAAGCCATCTCAAATGGTGAATACAGAATGTAAAGATAATTCCCATTTCCAATAGGCCACATTCGCAGGGGTTCGGTCCAATCGTCGAGCTTAAATTGGATGTACCTTTCTCCTGGGTAACCAAAGCCTGGATGTATAAATGTACTGAATGAGATTGGCTCAAAAACAGTAGAACGCCACGAATTAATTTGCAGATCCACTGTAATATTTTGATTTGGCACGATCAACTGCCTGGTAATATTTCCGCCTTCAGCTTTTTGTTCTGTATTCCAATAACCGTCTCCAAGGGTGAACTTAAAGCGAAGATCTGTGCCCGTGTATAAACTTATCGTTTTCCTTAATGTTCCATCAGCTTGCGGTTCCAGCAGAGGCATTCGACTGGTTTCAATACTCATTGAGCCCATTAAATCTGTAAAGGTGTTTCCAAACTGGGCCAGGTTTCCTACAATATACACTGGTGCGCCCATTGCATCGTCAGGGGGAGATACAAGAAATGTGACCTCAACAGCGGTGTTTGGGCTCAATTTAATATTTGCGGGTGTTGTTTTGTCTATGGCGATTACAGCCCCTTGTTGATGGACTTTATATTTCCCATCAATGGCATAGAAGACAGTATTGTGCGTTCCTGCGGGTAAATTGGCAAAAACAAAAAGACCATTTGCATCTGTAAATCGCGTTATACCGCCAACGTTGATTAGAATATCCGGGATGGGCAAACCTGTGTTTTGATCGAGAACGACACCTTCAAAGCGTCCCACTTCAAAATCTGTCTTATTATTTTCCCAAGAAATGATTTCATCGTTGTGCTCGGTATTGCCTTCCACATAGAACATACGATAACGAATATGCCCTCCGTTTGGACTGATTTCGGGCATGTTCTCCGTACCGATTTTCTCATAGCGATACTTGACAACCGATTGCATTGGAATGGAAAGTGCGGCTGTGTAAGATAAGGGATTAACTTCGTTCATCTCGTAAGTCTGGCGGTTGTAAGGTAACCCGGTGACCTCATCGAGGATAACAATGGTAACAACTTCTCCCTCCGATAGAGGCGCAGGTAAGCTTACGGTGAATTGAACTTTGACAAATGGGGTTGCATAAGCTTGCAAACTCTGCGAGCGATCCTGTATGAGTGTATTTTCTGATGTTGGGAGATTACAAGAGTAAAGCAAAACAGGCAGAATAAATAAAAGAATTATTCTATTAAAATTTCGTTTTTTGTGAAATGAGCCCTTATTGCTCTTCTTCATTGTCCTGAATGATCTCCATGTTAAATTTGATTTCTTGCAGGTTATCAATAAATCCCCCTAAAACACCGTTAATAAATCTTGGTGATCCCTCAGCACCATATAATTTAGCCAGCTCCACAGCTTCATTAATAACAACTTTAACAGGGGTATTCTTGTAGACGCCCATTTCCCATAATGCAATCCTTAACAGGTTGCGATCAATAAATGCGACCTGGTCCAGCGGCCACTCTGGCGCAAAATCAGCAATAAATTCATCAAGAACTTCTTTATAAGAAGTCACGCCAGAAACAATCTCACTGATAAATTTTTTATGAGTATTGTCCATTTTTAAACGCAGGAAATGTTCTTCAAGGACTTTCCCGGGTTTGTGCCCGCTGATATCCACTTCGTAAAGAACCTGTAAGGCGATACTTCGGGCTTTAGTGCGTGATTTCATATTAAATGTCTTCTTTTTGATTATTATTTATGCACTGAAATCGATATCCATAATATGGATGTTGACACCGCCGACTTCCATACCTACGATCTCCGATATTGCTCTTGAAACCCGTGATTGTATCTCTCTTGAAATATCACGAACATTCAAACCGCTAATTAGAACAACAAATATCTCTGCAAATACCATATTATCTCTGATCTGAACCTTAACCCCCTCGTATTCTTCTTTACCTAAAATTTTTTCAAAGCTGCCCTTAAAACTTGCCATACGACAAACACCATCTACGCTGAGTGTGGTGAGGCGGGCAATTTTGTGCAGTACTTCAGTTGATATCGTTGTCTTTCCGACATCTTCTTGTGTCGCAGAGGTATCCATAATAACTCCCGTCAAACGGTTAAAAGTGTGTGCAGCTAAAATTATAAACCAGAATCTTCCTGGGGTAATCTTCCTGAGATCCATAAAACCATCAGGATTAAGTTGTCCTCGTCAAAATCAAATTTTGGATGAGCTTTTTTAAAGTCTTCGATAATTTTTTCAAATGATAATCCCTCCGGCCATTTGTTGAGAAAACCCTCATTTTCGTCAAAATTCTTTTCTGTGCTTAATTGATCCCATCCTTCAGATTCAAGCCAGGATTTCACTTTAGATGCAAAATCTGATTTGATTTTCGCCCAGGTGGAGAGTGTAAATGGGATGACCTCATCTTTTTCTTCAAAGGCTTTAATATAAGCGTTTACCTGGAGTGTAAGGGGGGCTCGCATTGGATTGCGAAATCCAAGTATATTGACAAATTCTCTGAATAACTTTACAAAAGATATTTGGTCTTCTTTTGGTAAGCTATTGATATTCTTCAAAATGAACTCGAGGGTTTTTCGCAAGAAATCGCTCTCGATGTAAACGTTGATTGCTTTATAAGGAAGATATTCATTTTCAGTCATAATTTTCTGCTTTCTCTATATTAAATGTTAAGGATAACGCAGTTTTGATTTTATATGTAGAATTATACTCAATATGATGCTTATGGTGGTTTATGGGTAATTTAAACAACAGAAGGCTCAATTAAGCCTTCAGTTTTTATTTTATGAAAATCATAATCAACAATAGCGCTGGTGCCGTTAATTATGAAGGTGAATTGGCTTGGAGACTTTGATTAAAAGTCATCCTCGTCATCTAATTCGAGATCGAGTAAATCATCATCGTCGTCTAACCAGAGATCTTCTTCTTCATCGTCTTCCATTTCATCCCACTCATCGATGTCTTCTGGCTCATCCCAATCCTCAATTTCAACATCTTCATTGGGTTGGTAGGTTTTACATCCAGTATCCGGATCTAATTCAATTGCAGCTGCACTGCAATATTTTCCATCAAGGAAAACACAATCAAGATAATGGCAATGAATTCGAGGCATAATTCCTCCTGATTAAGATTTCATAGTGGTTGCTCGGTCGAGATTTTACACTATAAATTTTAAATAGTAAAGGGCAAATCAGTCTTTTGTCAGGGCAAATCAGTCTTTTGCGCTGAATATCATATCTCGTTTTAGCCGGGTCGCTGCCGTTTGGCTTCAAATACATTGGGCAGGTTTTCGAGCTTTGTTAAAACCCTGCTGAGTTGAGAAATTCCCTGCACGCCGAGCACAATTTTTATCACAGCTAAATGTTGATTCATTTTCAAGCTCATGTCAATCAGGTTTATTGATTCGTCAGAGATGACATTGGAGATATCTCCCATTAAACCCTGGCGATCGTAAGCTTTGATTTGAATAGGTACAGTGAAGGTTTTCCCGGGTTGTCCCCAAGAAACTTCTACAAGGCGTTCTTTTTCGGTAACACGTAAAATATTTGGGCAATCTGCCCGGTGGATGGTTGCTCCTCTTCCGCGGGTGATGTAACCGATAATTTCATCACCTGGCATCGGGTTGCAGCATTTCGCCATAGTGGTTGCGATGCCCTTTAGTCCCATCACTTTAACCGCATCCGATGGAACAATTGATGAAGGTGCTTCAATCAGCTCAAATTCTAATTCTGGTTCAAGGTCCTCTTCTTCTATCTCTGCGAGCTTGTTTATCACTCGACCAGAGCCGATATCACCGCATCCAATCGCAACGTAAAGGTCATCGAGCGTTTTTACATTGAGTTCTGGCAGGATTTCATCAAGATTTACTGATTTAAGGCCAAGGCGTTTAAATTCTTTCTCAAGGATGACTTTCCCCTGCGTCAAATTCAAGTCCCGGTCTTGTTTCTTGAACCATTGTTTTATTTTTGATCGTGCGCGACTTGTGTGGACCAATCCCAGGGTTGTGTTCAACCAGTCGCGGGATGGACCGCCGCGTTTAGCCGTCAGGATTTCAACCTGATCTCCCGTTTGTAATACATAGTCCAATGAGACCAGTTTACCGTTGATTTTTGCACCGCGACACCGATGGCCGATTTCGGTATGGACATGATAAGCAAAATCGATTGGTGTTGAACCCGCAGGCAAATCAATGATGTCTCCCTGGGGTGTGAGAACGTAGACCCGATCCTTGAAGACGTCAGATTTCCAGCTGTCAACAAGGTCATCGGCGTTTTCTTCATCTTGTTGCCAGGCAAATAGACTTCTCAACCAGCTAATTTTTTGTTGGTATGATTCTTTAATATTGCTCTGGTCTTCTTTGTAACGCCAGTGGGCAGCAATACCATATTCAGCGCTTTCATGCATATCCTGGGTTCGAATTTGAACTTCAAGGGGCTTGCCGTCATCAAAGATTACAGCCGTATGTAAGGATTGATAATTGTTGTCTTTTTTTGCTGCAATATAGTCATCGAATTCGCCTGGGATCGGTCGCCATTTCATGTGAACCACACCCAAAGCTTTGTAACAAGCTGCCACATCCTCAACAATCAATCGAACGCCCCTTAAGTCCATTAACATTTCAAATGGTTTTTCTTTTTGGACCATTTTCTGATAAATGGAATAGATGTGTTTGGGTCTTCCAGAAATCTTAGCTTTGATGCCTTCTGCTCCGAGTTCTTTATGCAACCGGTTAATAATTTCCTGGATCTGATTTTCTCGATCAGCTCTGCGATTTGCTAATTTTTCAGCAATACTTTTGTATTCTTTCGGGGAAACATATCTGAAGGCAAGATCCTCTAGCTCCCACTTGATTTGCCAAATGCCTAATCGGTTTGCTAACGGCGCAAAAATATCGAGGGTTTCCTGGGCAATGCGTTTTTGAATGTCTTCTTCAAGATAAGAGAGCGTCCGCATATTATGGAGGCGATCGGCAAGTTTAACCAAAACCACCCGAATATCATCGCTCATTGCAAGAAATGTTTTTCTTAAGGTTTCTGCAATTTCATCTTCTCGTACTTTTCGATGGGGTATTTGCCCTTTTTCTTTTCCAGGGATGTCTTTGTGTTGGTCCCCACGTAAAAGATTAGGTAAGTGTGTTAATTTTGTAACCCCGTCAACAAGCGTGGCAACTTCTTGGTTGAATTCTTTTCGAATATCTTCAAGGGTGATGTTTGTGTCTTCGACAGCGTCATGTAATAAGGCTGTAATTATCAACTCAGGAGGCACCGTCATTTCTGCCAGAATTGTCGCTACAGCAACACAATGGGAGATATAAGGCAGTCCGCTCGCGAGGGTTTGCCCCTCATGCGCTTTCTGTGCAATCTGATAGGCCTTTTTTATTTGTTCTATGTCAAAAACGGAATAATTTTCTGGTAATTTTTCCAGAAATTGTTCAAGCTGCATCGCGTGTCTTCTTTCATCGCGTAAAAATTTGAGTTATACCAACCTTGATTTTATCTCATTAATCAAGTCTAAACCTGGTCTATAATGAATTGTTTGAATTCCCAATGAATTTGCACCTTCGATATTTTCAATAAAATCATCAACAAAGAGAATGTCATTAAAATCGCAGTCGATTGTTTCAGCTAAAATTTGATAAATCTTTGGATCTGGTTTCACAACGCCAAGTTCTGCGGATACCAGGATATGGTCTACTGTTTCACCTTCTTTTATGTTATATGCTTCAGCCAGTGTGCTTCTCAGGTTATTCCATGCGTTGCTCAGAATTGCGGTTTTATAGCTTGGTCTGCATGACTTCATAAATTCAATCAATTCATGGTCAATATAATCGCCAGCCCAAAACTTGTCTTTAAATTGATTTAGCTCATCTTCAGAAAGCGACAGTTCACCGGCAATAAAATCCCATATTTTACTGGAATCAAGCTCACCAACGCTTGCGGACTGCGAAACAACTGATTCGAAAACTAGATTGTGAATGCTGCCTTCTGGCAGACCGTATTTTTTCTCTATTTCTCTACGACCTGTATGGTCTTCTGTACGGATTATTACGCCGCCAAAATCAAGAACAATTGCCTCTACCATTATTTTAGCCTTTCTACAACGTCAAAATTCCGATGGAATGATAGGTTGTCTAAAATCACCCGATCAGATTCAACGAGATTATCAAACACCATATTTGTTAGAAGCTGCCCTACACCTGGCCCGAACATAAATCCCTGACCGCACATTCCAGCTGCTAATAGGTATCCTTCCAAACCATCAACATTACCAATAATTGGAGACCCATCCGGTGTCATAGGATAAGTTCCTCGCCACACTCTACGAACCCTGATGTATTTTAAAACCGGCATGAGTTCAATCAGTCGTCGTGCTGCTCTGGGTAAAAACTCACTTGAAGCAATCGTATGGGTTCCCCAAATTGGGGGATCAGGGGTCATACAGAAGATGATTTTACCAGTTGGATGTTGATAGAAATAGAAGTTCGCCGATCCGGGGTAGGCTCGCATATCAACGATCATCGGATCGAACAGCGGCATAACTGGCTCTGTGATCGCCGCCTCATGTGAATCAGGTTCAACGGGGATTTCCAGCCCAATTTTTTCTGATAATGGCTTTGCCCATCCGCCAGCGGCATTGATAACAACTTTGCTGTAGTACTTTTCTTTGTCAGTGATAATCCCTGACACTCGACTGCCATCGAAAATAAAATCCAAAACTGACTCATTGAAGTGGAAGGCAGCGCCAGCCTCGACAGCCCGTTTATGAAATGCAAAAGCAGAAATTAGGGGTGAAGCGCTGCCATCCCCGGGAGAAAAGGTGCCGCCAATCAATTGGTCAGGATTGAGGTTTGGCAAAACTTCAAGCAGATCTTGTTTCCCGAGCCAGGTGATATTGAGGTTGTGTTCTTGCTGCCAGATGACCAGGTTTTGTAGAAGATTGGCATGCTCCTCCTGGTAAGCGACGTATGAGTAACCGCCTTGCCGCCATTCAATATCATCACCATGAAGGTTTTGCCATTTTGAAAAAACATCAATACTGCGTTTGCCAAGGTTAATTTTTGCGGGGTCTGAATGCGTTGCCCGGATACCCCCGATGGCATGTTTATTTGATGCCTGCCCAACACTGGGATACATCTCAATGACGAGAACTTTCAAGCCGGCTTTGGCCATGAAATATGCAGTCGGAACGCCGATTGACCCAGCACCAATGATAATGACGTCATAAACCTTCCGGTTTTCTGATGGCATCATTGCTGCACTTCCTGGCGATTATTTGCAAGAGTTTCCAAAGAAATCTCTACGAACACAGGCCGTTGTGTTGGCTCTGTAATTTCATCAGTGGAAACACCCTCTTCTCTGAATATTTTTTTGATGAGGGATAAACAGGTTTTTCCACCACATGCCCCCATTGTCGCTTTTGTTGCAGCTTTAATCTGGTTAATATCTCTGACGCCACTTTGTACCAGGTCTCTTATGGTGTCAGCGGAAATATGTTCACAGCGACAAACGATGTTTTCCTGTTCTGTTTGTTGATGATATTTATCCAGACTGTCTTCTTCTTGGGTCCATCCTGTGGGAATCCTGATTCCGGCTATCCTGGTAGCTACTTCAGCTGGTGCCTGGACGCGAACAATTAAGGTGTGGGAGAACTGCCGGAGTGTGCGTATATACTTCACGAGAACATGTGCCAGGATATTGCCATCTACATCGGTGACCGGAAGGGTATCACCTATTTTTATTTTGTCTTGAGGAAACTCCAGTGGGATAGAAACAATTGGATGCAGTGGGTCCTTCCGATAATCAACCAATGTTATCGCTAAACCTGGGCAAATTGCAACGCAGCGCTCACAGGCGATGCAATTTTTCCCGTCTAGCAAACAAAATTCTGGGATTCCCCGAATATCATCCGGGTTGATATGGATAAGATTGTTTGGACAAACTGATGCGCAGGGATCACAGGGAATCTCCTGTCGACAATGCATCACAGGAAAAACATCACCATGATGTATATCTTCATCGATCGAAATGACTTCGCCGGGATGTGATTTTAAGATGATTTCAAATTCTCGCCATTGTTCCGGGATTTTTTGAGTGTCGTATCCGAGGTACTGTGCGATTTCTATACCTTTTATTTTCCCGGCGTACATCGCTGCTGAAGCTTCTGCGATTTCTTCGGCATCACCTGCAGCAAAAACAGGCATTTTCACTTCTTTTGCTTTCTGAATAAACTCGTCCACCGGATTGAGACCAACCGCAATTAACACACAATCACAGGGGATTTCTTTTTCTGTACCCTGGATGGGTTGAAAATTCTTATCAATCTCCGCAATAACAACACTTTTTACATGATCCTTGCCCTTTGCTTCCAATATCGTGTGAGAAGTAAGGATGGGCACGCCAAAACGTGCCAATTTATCTTCATGGACTTTGTAGCCGCCGCATTGGGGCATTGCTTCAACAAGTCCGACGACATTAATGCCAGCCTGGAGGGCATGATAACCAGCAATTAACCCGACATTACCGCCGCCAATAATAAATAAGTTGTCCGTAGGTTTCACTAAATCACGATTGACCAATGTTTGAAAAGCGCCTGCGCCAAATATTCCCGGTAAAGTGTTGCCTTTAAAGGGCAAACTTCGCTCACGTGCGCCAGTCGCAATCATTAAAACCTCAGGTTTTACAAGAACATATTTATCCTGTTCTGCTCGCCACAAACCAACCGTCTTTTCTTCAAAGATGGCAACAGCTGTTGTTTCTAACCAAACTTCTACAGAGTCCAGGGCTTCGAACTGTCCGGTTAAAATTTTGGCAATGTCCACACCTCTTGTTCCGGCATAGACTGCTTTAGTAGAGCCAAAGAAGCGATGTGTTTGGAGGACAAGCTTACCGCCCAATTGCGGTTTATCATCTACAAGTAAAACATCTATCCCCAGGTTTCCTAATTCAATAGCCGCGGATAGCCCGGCAGGCCCACCGCCAATAATTAAGACGGGGATTTTGATGATTTCATTTAATTTATGTTCATTCGAGGATATCGTTTCTTCGATTGGTAAGGACGAGATATCTGGCAAACCATCCGCCGGCATTACAGACAACCCCGGCTTTACTTTTGTCATGCAAGATTTGATGGGCTTGCCATCAACCAATACCATGCACTGTGAACATTGACCATTTGCACAAAATATGCCCAATGGTTCGTCATCTTTTGGATGATGACCAAAAATATTGACCCCGTTCGCAATCAGGGCTGAAGCAATTGTCTCTCCTTCTTTGGCATGAAATGGTTTACCCTGCCAAAAAAATTCAATTGTTATAGATTCTGGAATTTCTAATATCGGATGAGAATTTATTCGATTCTGCGGCATAGGTGAGGATGCTTCCTTTGCTTTTTTGGTGAGTAAGGTTTCCCGAAATTATATCAATAGTATTTATACTAAAGCTTCCTTAGTCTTTCCATTGCCTTTCATCCCTCCCCAATAGTACCATCAATCATCATTCTAAATTTTATAGAAAACAAAAAAACTGAGGGATCCTTGGGTTGGAAATTTTGACCTTATTGATTCGTTTTATTATACATTTTCAGTGCTTCTTGCCAGGGTTTTCCCATACGGTGCCGGCTGCTGACTTTAATATCCTGAAATTTTCCCATGATTTCTAATAAGATATTTGCTATTTCGCCCCAATTATTTTTCTGAAATGAAAGTCTCAATTTCTTAGCTGAGATTCCAGCCCACTGCCATTCCAGCCGATATTTATCAGCTTTTACCCAGTAGCCTCGTTTTTCCCAGGCAGCAACAGACTTGTCGATCCCTTCAGCAATTTCCTCTAAAGCGAGAATAATGAAGGCAATCATGTCATGAGTGCTTTTATCTGGCTCTTTCTGCTGCATAAATTCGCGAATGGTGATGATAATTGCTTTGCTGAGCTGAGCTCTTTCTTTTCCTGGTGTCGACGTCGCAATAATCCGGGTCACAAAATCTCCTTGTTGTTTGAATAGTTCACGGTTGATTATTATACTCGGTCATTAATGGAATTCTTACAATTTAATAGGATGATCTTATTGACGATAAAATATCGCTCGCGTATAATTTCAGTGCATTTTATCTCAGGGGAAGTGCTGGAATTGGCAGACAGGCGTGACTTAGGATCACGTGCGGCAACGCGTGAGAGTTCGACCCTCTCCTTCCCCATAACAAAAAATTTTTATTTTAAAGGACTTAACATTGAAAATTGAAAAAACCATCCAAGAGGATCGACAGGCAAAGCTCGAAGTTGAATACACCCAACAAGAATTTGAAGGTTACAAACGACGGGCAGCTAAGAAAATATCAAAGAATTCCAAAATTCCCGGATTTCGCCCCGGTAAAGCCCCCTATAATATCATCTTAAATCATTATGGTGAAGGTGCGATCATACAGGAAGCTCTTGATATTTTGCTGGATGATGATTATGCAAAAATGCTGGATGAAGCAGATATCCAACCATCTGGATCGGGTAACCTTGAAACCATTGAGTCTTATGATCCGCCAAAATTGGTTTTTATGATCCCTCTTGAACCAGAGATCGACCTTGGTGAATACCGTGAAATTCGGAAGGATTTTGAACTTGAGGAATTTGACACGAAACAGGTAGATGCATTCATTGATAAAATGCGACGCAATGCTGCAACGATCGTCCCTGCAGATCATCCTGCAGGCGAAGGCGACCTGGTTTATTTCAATTTGAGCGGAGAATTCTTAAATCTTGAAGAAGGCGAAGATACCACAATCACAGACAAGACTCCCCAACAGGTTGTTATTGCAGAAGAAGGTGAAGCCTCAGAGCATGAATGGCCATACCCGGGTTTTTCGCGAGAATTGATTGGCGTTGAAGCAGGGGAAACAAAAGAACTACAGCATCAATATCCTGAAGATTACGTTGATGAGGAATTCCAGGGGAAAACAGCAGTCTTTACGGTTGAAGTTCAATCTGTTAAGGAATTAGAACTGCCGGAGTTGGATGAGGAATTTGTTCAAACACTGGGTGAATATGAAACACCCGAGGATTTTCGCAAGTCTGTAGAAGAACGTATGCGTGCTGACCATGAAGAATCTTACAATCAGGATTACGTCAACACCATTCTTGATGAGATTACCGAAAATGCAAGCATCAATTATCCTCCACAAATGCTTGAGCATGAGGAAGAACATGTTCTTGAGGATATCAAGTCCAGGTTAGAAGAGCAAAAAATGGACTATGAAACCTATCTACGGCTTCGAAGCATTGAAGAGGATGCATTTATTGAGCAGGAGATCAGACCCGCTGCAAAACAGAGATTAGAGCGCTCCTTGATTGTTGATAAGTTGATTGAAGCAGAAGGCTTAAAGCTTGATGAGGAAATGTTTAATAACCATATTAACAAAGTCATGACAGAAATCTACTATTCGGGGAATCTTGAGGATATGCAAAAGCAGATGGGTAAGGAAGAATTTTCCCGGGCGATCAGCATGGAAGGTTTCAATCGCACGATGAATACTCAAATTCAAGAGCGTTTGAAGTTGATTGGTACAGGACAGCCAATTCCTGAGGAAAGCGATGATGATGCGGAGGATACACAGGAATCAGAAACAGTTGAAGAATTAACTGAAATCTCTGAAGATATTGAAGATGCTCAAGAAGATTCCGTTTCCGAAGCGAGTGATGCAATTGTTGATGAAGAATCGGAAGTAACCGAAGAAACTCCTCTTAGTGAAGAGATGAATGAAGTAGAAGAAGAATCGTCAGAAGAAGACGAGAAAATAATTAATTAAAGATAGATAAATAAATGAA
This sequence comes from Anaerolineaceae bacterium, assembly GCA_016841525.1. Taxonomy (GTDB): domain Bacteria; phylum Chloroflexota; class Anaerolineae; order Anaerolineales; family Anaerolineaceae; genus Brevifilum. The sequence continues at coordinate 129,297 of JAENYZ010000001.1, read as the reverse complement.
AAAAGAAGGTGAAAATGTTTAATAAAGAAATATCCTCAGTTATTCCGATGGTTATTGAAACCTCGGGGCGTGGTGAACGAGCCTACGATATTTACTCACTACTGCTAAAAAACCGAATTATATTTTTAGGATCTGGCATAAATGACCAGGTCGCTAACCTGATCGTTGCCCAACTTCTTTATCTGAGCAGAGAAGATCCTGAGAGCGGTATTCAAATGTATATCAACTCCCCAGGGGGGCAGGTATATTCAGGAATGGCAATTTATGACACGATGCGCATGATCCCAAATAAGATCAGCACGGTTGCTGTTGGTGTCGCAGCCAGTTTTGGGACTGTGCTGCTTGCTGCCGGTACCAAAGGTCAGCGTTATGCCTTACCGCACGCAACGATCCATATGCACCAACCATTGGGCGGTGCACAGGGACAGGCATCAGATATTGAAATCCAGGCAAAAGAGATCTTACGGTTGAAGGAACGCATTAACCAGATCTTAGCAGAGGCTACCGGGCAAACTGAGGACACTATTATCAAAGACACAGAACGAGACTTCTACATGAGCGCTGAAGAAGCAGTTAAATACGGCCTTGTGGATAAAGTATTAGAAGTTCCAGAGAAATAGACCCACTTAAAGCAGAAATTAATGCCGGATTGCAGCATGCTTTCCGGCATTTTTTAACAGGATGAAATTATGTTATATGATCTACTCCCGAATATCAAAGGTCTGATTATCGACATGGATGGTGTCTTATGGCACGATACAGTCCCCATAGGTGATCTTAAAGCAATTTTTGATCGGATTAAGGGGTTGGGTTTAGAGTTTATTCTTGCAACGAATAACGCCACACGAACCATCGATGAATATGTAGAAAAGCTTGCTAAGTTCGGGGTGCGTTTATCGGATGAGAAGGTGATAAACTCGGCACAGGCGACAGGTATCTATTTGCAAAGTAAATACCCAATGGGAACAGGATTGTATCTCATCGGACAGCCAAGCTTGAGAAAGACCCTTGAAGGCTTCGGGATGGAAGTCTATGATATGGCAAGTGGTAAAATTGATGTCGTGGTTGTATCGCTTGATTTTCATTTGTCTTATGAAAAGCTTAAAACCGCTTCACTATTACTTCAATCCGGTTGTGATTTTATTGGAACCAATTCAGATACTACTTTGCCAACACCTGACGGCCTTATTCCCGGGTCGGGAACCCTTATTGGAGCCTTGGAGATTGCATCCGGGAAAAAGGCAAAGATCATTGGAAAACCGGAACCTTTGCTTTATGAAATGGCATTAAAAAGATTGGGCACTTTACCTGAAGAAACGCTTGCTATTGGAGATCGATTAGAAACCGATATTGCTGGTGCGCAAGCTGCCGGGATTCACAGCGCATTGGTATTATCCGGTGTGTCTCAAATGGAAGAAGTGAAAAATTATAACCCGCCGCCTGAGATCATTGCTCAGGATTTATCAGAATTGGTTTTTTAGATGGAAACAAAACAAACGCTTATTTATGACCTTGATTTTGAAATGCTTGAATCTCAATTAAAAGCATTAGGTCAACCCGGGTTTCGAGCGAAACAAATTTGGACAGCGCTTTACCAAACATTTCGTGTTTCTCCGGATGAGATCACAACTTTGCCTAAAGATTTCAGGGAAAAATTGAGCCAATCCTATTCATTTCAGGCGTTAGACCCGGTGAAAGCCATCGAGTCTAGGGATGGACGAACAGTAAAAACCTTGTTTAAACTCTATGATGGCAATTATATTGAAGCGGTTTTAATGTACTATGATGAACGTCGCACATTGTGCATCTCCTCTCAATCTGGTTGTGGGATTGGATGCTCGTTTTGTGCAACAGGACAAATGGGGTTCAAGCGCAACCTGAGTTCTGGTGAGATCATTGCCCAGGTTCTGTATTACGCCCGTCTGCTTGATGAGATGGGTGAACATGTCACCAATGTAGTGGTTATGGGGATGGGCGAACCCTTCCAGAATTATGATAATGTGATGACTGCGATAAACCGCTTGAACGACCCCAGGGCTTTTGGCCTGGGTGCTCGCCGTTTTACAATCAGTACTGTGGGACTGGTTCCAAAGATCATTCAATTTGCAGATGAGGGATACCAGTACAACCTGGCAATCAGTTTGCATACAGTTGACGATACCTTAAGATCAAAGTTGATACCGATCAACAAGAAGTATCCTGTCGATGAATTGATTTCAGCTTGTCGATATTACGTTCTTAAGACGAGCAGGCGCATTACTTTTGAATACGCATTGATTCAAGGGGTGAATGATTCAGTGGAAGATGCACTTGCACTGGCGAAAAAGATACGCGGTATGATATGCCATGTAAACCTGATCCCATTAAATCCCACCAAAGAGTTTGGTGAACAGGCAACCAGTGCAGATCAGGCTCAGATATTTTGTGATACATTGGAATCGCATAATATTTCCTGTACGGTCAGGCTTCGCCGAGGCATTGAAATTCAAGCGGGTTGTGGTCAGTTGGCAACAGAAGGTGAATCGTATTAATAATTGGTTTAGAAATGAAATAGTCGAGCGGTTATGGCAGAGAATATTTTTGGAAAATGGCGTAAAGGTTTAGAAAAGACAAGAAAAGTTACCTTTGGAAGGATAGCAAATTTTCTTGGTACCTCTGAATTGGATGAAGAAACCTGGGATGAGCTTGAATCCCTATTAATACAGGCAGATATGGGCATGGCCACCACCATGGATGTCATTGAATCACTGCGTGAGAAAGTTAACCAGGAAGGGATCACACAATCCGTTGAACTTATTGAAGCCTTAGAGCAAGAGTTGGTTAACCGGTTAGCTGAACCTGTTTATCCTGACTTTTCAACAAAACCGATTGTGATCATGTTGGTTGGCGTAAATGGATCCGGAAAAACAACATCTGCTGCAAAATTGGCACACTTATACGAGCAAGATGGTAGGTCTGTCCTTTTAGTAGCTGCAGATACTTACCGAGCAGCAGCAATTGACCAACTTAAAATCTGGGCAGATCGGGTTAACATTCCAATGGTTGCAGGCCAGGAGGGCGGAGATCCAGGCGCAGCGGCTTATGATGGCATTACTGCTGCGGTAACAAGGTACAAGGATCTTGCTATTATCGATACTGCTGGACGCTTGCATAACCGTTACAACCTGATGGAAGAAATTAAGAAGGTCCACAGGGTAAGTGGGAAAGCGCTTCAGGGCGCTCCACACGCCTCGTGGCTCGTTTTGGATGCAACAACGGGGCAGAATGCCCTTCAACAGGCTAAAGCCTTTCAGGAAGCCATACACATTGACGGAGTCATATTGGCGAAACTGGATTCTTCTGCAAAAGGTGGGATGGCATTTGCAATCAAGGAACAACTGGACTTACCTATACTTTATGCAGGATTGGGTGAGGGTATTGAGGATTTACAGCGATTTGACCGGGTTGCTTTTGTACGCGGCATTCTCGAAGGTACGATGGAGGACTAATGGCTATTGATTTAACAGAACGATTAAATGAGACCTATGAAAAGATCCTAAACTTACAGGAGCATCTTTGACTTAGCTAAAAAGAAGGATGAACTGGCAAATATAGAGAAAGAAGCACAGAACCCGGATTTGTGGGACAACAGGGAGCGTGCCCAGGGGATAATGATCAGACAATCTGCACTGCGGGATGAGATTGAATCCTTTGAGGCATTAAAAAAGCGAACTGAAGATACCCGTGAATTAACACAAATTGCTGATGACTCCATGGAAGCCGAATTAGTCCATGAAATAGAAAAGATTGAAACCGCAGTTGATCGGCTTGAGTTGAAGACTCTGTTATCAGGGAAGTATGACCGGGGAAATGCAATTTTAGCAATTCACGCAGGCGCAGGTGGAACGGATTCGCAGGATTGGGCAGAAATGCTGGAACGATTGTACCTTCGATGGGCTGAATCGCATAATTATAAAACTGATGTTTTAGATCGAACTGCAGGTGAAGAAGCCGGCATTAAAAGTGTGACAATTGGAATCAGCGGTCCTTTGGCTTATGGTTATCTTCGCCCCGAAAAGGGTGTGCATCGATTAGTCAGGCTATCTCCCTTTGATGCTGCCCATCGTCGGCATACATCTTTTGCTCTCGTTGAAGTTCTTCCGGAATTAGGTGACCTTAACGAAATTAAAGTTCCGGCGGATGACATCAAGATGGATGTATATAAGTCATCTGGTGCAGGTGGACAAAATGTACAGAAAAATGCCACCGCCGTTCGGCTGACCCACATCCCAACTGGCATGGTTGTGACATGCCAAAATGAGCGTTCATTGGTTCAAAATAAAGAGAATGCAATGCGTGTACTCAAAGCGCGTTTGCTCGAAATGAAACAAGAAGAACAGGATGAACAAATTTCAGAATTGCGTGGTGAATACACAAAGGCAGAATGGGGATCACAGATCCGTTCATATGTACTGCATCCATACCAGCTTGTGAAAGACCATCGCACGGATTTTGAAATGGGTAATACCCAGGCAGTTCTGGATGGTGAAATTGATCCCTTTATTGAGGCATATTTGAGAAAACTGGATTAATTAATCCAGTTTTCGTGCTAATTCGACCATTTCCTGGCTGATTTGTTTTGTCCCCCCTACAATGTCCTTCAATGGTGTCGTAGTAATTTTGCCTTTATTTAATCCAACCAGTACGCCAAACTCACCTCGATCGATTGCTTCAATGGCGCCATTTCCAAATCGGCTTGCTAAAATCCGATCGAAAGCACCAGGGTCACCACCGCGCTGAACATGACCAAGAATGGTTGCCCTGATCTTAAATCCCAGCCTGTCTTTGTGTTTTTCAAAATAATTTGTCAGAGCTTCGGCGTTATATTTAGCACCTTCTGCTACAACGATGATGGCGTGGGCTTTCCCATGTTCGTAGGCTAAGCGAAGGCTTTCAGCAACCTCTTCAGGGTCTGTTTCGACTTCAGGCAAAAGGATATATTCTGCGCCGCCAGCTATGCCAGCCATAAGGGCGATATACCCGCACTTTCGTCCCATCACCTCAATCAGGAAGGCGCGTTGGTGTGAGGATGCCGTCACTTTGAGCCTGTCAATGGCTTCTAAAGCGATGTTCAAAGCAGTATCCACGCCAATGGTCATTTCGGTGCCAGTAAGATCATTATCAATCGTTGAGGCGATCCCAACGACTGGAAACCCCAACTCGCTCAGGAGATAGGATCCGGTTTGTGAACCATTCCCACCAATAACTACGAGGGCGTCAATACCCATCTGGCTCAAACCCCTAATTGCTTTGAGACGTCCTTCCTCTGTTTTGAATTCCTCACATCTCGCAGAGCCCAAGATTGTGCCGCCTTTATTAAGGATGCCGCCAACATCACGGGTACCCAGTTGCTGGATGTTGCCAGAAATAAGCCCAGCATACCCCTTTCGGACACCGTACATGTCCCATCCTTTTGATACACCACACCTGACAACGGAACGAATTGCTGCGTTCATTCCGGGAGCATCACCACCGCTGGTTAATACTGCAACACGTTTCATTTTGACCTCTCTTCTATAATGGCAATTAAATTTTTTATAACATTGAATTGGCTTTGCATGATTATATTATAATCATAAATTGATCATATATATTAGTTATCAATAAGGATGGAAACAAATGAAAAAACTATTCAACGAATTTAAGGAATTTATTTCAAGAGGGAATGTGATTGATCTTGCCATCGGGGTGATCATCGGGGGCGCATTCAGCACGATCGTTAAATCGATGGTGGACAACTTGCTCATGCCGCCGTTAGGTTTATTATTTGGGAATGTGGATTTTGCAGATTTATTTGTTGTGTTAAAGCGGGGTTCTGAGGCTATCCCTGATGGCGCTACTCTAGAAATGGCGAAAGAGGTTGGCGCGGTTACTTTCAACTATGGGCAATTTATTACAGATTTGCTTAGTTTCTTGCTCCTTGCACTCGGCGTTTTCTTAATTGTCAAAGCAATTAACGCACTTCAACGTGAAAAAGAAGAACCTGAAGCAGAGCCAACAGAAAAAGACTGTCCATTCTGCAAGAAAGCTATCCCCGTAGAAGCAACTCGCTGCCCATTCTGTACCTCTAAGTTGGAGTAAAGAAAGAAAATGAATAAAGATATTCTTGTCACCATTCTTGAAGATGATTTGTTTTCACAGAATTGGATGGCATTATTACTGGTTCGCGATTGGCGTACACGAGTCATTGCTGAATTTGGAACAAGGGTTGAATTATGTGAGTTTTTAGAAAAGGAGTATGCACCATTTGATATCCTGATTATGGACGTGGATTTGTTTGGTGAGATTTATTCGGTTGATGACATTTGTGACCTGTTATCAGATAAAGCGCATTCAGCCAAAATTTTGTTGACTGGTGTGGAACCTAACCCTAGAATTGTAAAACTTTTGGATAATGATAGAGTTGTGGGTTATGTTCTTAAGGGTGAAGTGGGTTATTCTTTAAGCTGGATAATTTCTTTTGCTTTTGAAGGGCATTGGATTTTCACACCAGGCACTTTTTCATTGGCTAATAATTTGAACCTTGTAATACCTGAAAATAGGCTGATTCTGGACGGTAGGAAGAAAATCCCTGGTTTTACAGACCATGAATCAGAAGTTGCAAGACTTGCATTTATTTTCAGCCTTGGTCGTCGTGACCTGGCAGACGAACTCAAGATATCTGAGCAATGGAGCTATGGATTAGTCAGTGAGCTGTACACAAAGATGGGATTGACGGATATCATTATGGGAGAGGAAGATTTATTTTCATATATTGGTGAAAATCAAATTATTCGGAACCATTTTGAAGAGATATTGGCGGAGATTGGCACGTCGAAAAAAGCCCGAGATCTTGAAACCCTGGCTTATCATTTGATTACAATGCCAGAAATTGTGACATAATTTTTTATCAAAACATTGAGAAGGTAATCCAAAATCCGCTGATCATTGCTTTATGCAACCAAATCAGCGGATTTATTTGTGCTTGTCTTCTGATCGAAAGATATTACTTATTCTTAATCAATCCTTCTCAATGTTAAGGTTGAGCAACACGACCAAAGAAAAGAATTGTCCCGGTGGGATGATGCTGGATGAAGTATAAGAACGGGCGGTCGATAGTGAGTTCAACCGGGTCTTCAGGAGCCATTGATTTCAATCCCATGATCACTGCAGTTGCTGCCGCAGCTTCTGTACCTTCTTCATCAACCGTGATCGTGGCTTTGTGTAAAACTTCTGTGATAAATAACTCGTTAGCCAGGTTGATGCCAGAAAAATCTGCGGTGTTGGGATCAAAAGCATCGGACATTCCCATAGCGATCAGCGGTTCATTTGCATTAACTGTAGATTCGTAGTCAAATTTTGGCATTCTCAAATTCACTCTTTGTGATCTTAGGTTGTCTTCAATCTCCATGAGGATGTTTGAATCCAGTTCTTCTTCAAAATCAAGAAATGTCTCTTTGTCAGGATAAATGACTCTCATTGAGAAATCATTGGATAGGTAAGGCAGGTCAAATGCCTGGAAGTTCTCTCCTCGATAATATCGCAAATTTTCTCCAAAGAGCTGCATCATGTCAACTTCTATCTCTGACCCATCCAGCGTGTAAAAAGGTGCTTTTTCAGTGTCTGATTCACTAAAGGGCAATTGCCAGGATCCCTTGAAATAGATTGCGTTTGCAAGGATCAACCTTGTAAGGGTATCAATTGCACCAGGTGGTATCAAATCCTGAATCTTCTCTTCGGTTTCTTGTTCAACCCACTGGTTGATAATCTCTCGTGATTCCTCGGGGTTTGTTTTGTAATCGACGAGATTCATGCCAGCACCAAAATTTTTCGCCAATGTATCAAGAAAATCCGACTCAAACTCATAACCCGCCTGTCCCCAAAGAGAATTAGCAATGTTGAGCTGGAATTGATCGCCATCAGAGCCTTCCATTGTTTTGTTCTGGGATTTTTCAATTTCAAGTAGAAGGGCGTTGAATGTGGGGTAGATTTCGCTTTCCGGCAAACTCAATTTCAGTGCCTCGATCATGCCTTGCTCTGTCTCCAACTCGGCGCCAGCCAATGTCATGGACAATGCCAGGGATAGGCTGATTGGCGAGAAAATAATGTTGTCGTTTTCACCGCGGATCCTGTCATAGAAAGATAGTGCAAAATCTGTGTTATTCTGAGCCAAAGATTGGATTTTATCAAGGCTAATACCCGGGTCAGTCTCCCTATTTATCGAGCTTTTCGCATAGTCATTATTATCCACTGGTGTTTCTCCATCACTCAAATCAACAGCATTGCACCCTGTTGTCAAAATTATAGTTATCAATAGAAACAAACTAAACCATTTTCTCATATTTCCTCCAAATATTAGTGGTGCATCTACTTAATAGACGAGAAGGCATTTGATTTTGTTCCGTACTGCACCACAAGTTATCAGAATGAATCTCTCTTGGTGAGAATTGCCCTTGCAGGAGAACCATCACTGTCTACAATGGGGAGGGGAAGGCAGATCAAATGATATATCCCCGGGGGCACGCTTTGAAGGTTGATCCCTTCCAGAAGGATGATCCCTTTACCTAAAAGTATTTTATGAGGTGCTTCAGAATCTGCATAAGCTGCAATTGACAGGTAATCCACACCGATTAAATCCAGGTTCAATTCAGCCAAAAAAGCTGCAGCGGATGTGTTCAATCCTACATAATTTTCATTGAACCTTGTTTTATTTTCGTCCCAATATTGAGAATTCCTGGTTTTGAATAAAACCTTTTTGCAATTCACCAGATCGTCAACATTCGGAAGATTTTTCAAGGTTTTTTCATCAATCACATCAACCTTATCGTCGATACGTAAGACAAGGGCTTCGCCCATTAATTTCTCTAATGGAAGTTTATCAATTGAACCAGCCTCTTGAAGAAAGTGTTTGGGAGCATCTATGTGGGTGCCAGTGTGAACACTCATACGAATTTGTGAAACGTTGGCTTCCTCACCATTTTCAATGGATGATAATTGCTGAATTTTAACAGAAGGATCACCCGGCCAAACTGCCATATCCGGAGAAATTGGTAAAGTAATGTCATAGATTTTCATAAATTTGCTTACCTTCCGAAATTTGCTGCTGTTGAAAAGATGCGCGACAGGAAGGATGTTCTTTCCGATTCTGTCATTGGTCGCGGTCGAGCGTAGTCCTCAAGCATTGCAGTTAGCAGTTCAATACTGATCAGTTCTCCATCATAGAAAACAAGGCGATCTAAGAATTCTTCTCTTGTATTCGGCATGTAAACATCACCGTAATAGACTTCCATTTGATCGAAGAATAAATTGCCAAGTCCATAATGGATGAAACTCTCACCTTTGAACGTCATCATTTTTGGCGTGTGAGCCTGACTCCCATTGACAACAACTGCCCCGGCATTTGCTAACATCTCAAAGTCTGATACCATTTTTCCACTTGGATAATCCGTGTAGTCTTCTGCATATTGCATCGTAACAATGGGAAGATAGCCTTCTGCCTTCAGATTCTCAATTTCCTCAATCATCCAGCTGAAATCTCCACATGGGGCAGCACCTGGACTTGTGTTTGTTGCCCAGACGTTTGGCGGTCCTACTGGATTGCAGCCTATAAATGCGAATTTGTTTTTATTGTGGGACATCAGTCTTGGAGACTGCGCTTCATTCAAATCCCAGCCGCCTGCATAATAATGCCAGTCTCTTTCTTCATACATTTCTAAAGTTAAGTTGATTGATGAAAGGCCATAATCCAACAAGTGGTTTCCGGTTAACTCAATAATGTCTGCACCGATGTACTCTAATAATTCAATTCGATCCGGTGACGAACAAAAGATCAAATCTGGTTGGTTTGGGTCTGGTGATGGGCAGTTTGAGGCAAAAGGTATTTCATTGCTGATATGTGTCAAGTCTGCAGAAGTTAACCAATCGTGAATATCTTGCCCCGGGAACTTGTTGCCGTTAATTTCCATCCGGTGGGCTGTGGCTCTCGTCAATGCTGTTACACCCGTCATGATTAACACTGTTCGCAGATCCGGGTCATAATTACTGGGTGGGAAGTCGATAATAGAGTCTGCAGCATTTGATACAATCCAAATAGATGCAGATAAAGGATAATCTTTCTTTTCAAAGTCTGAATCGATTGGCGATTTTCCATCGATTCGTATGACCTTCATCATTTTATCCAATTCTTCGAAAGGGGTAATGAATAAAACTTGTTCATTTCCCAATGATTTAGAGATCATTTCTTCGTTGTTGACAACCTCAACAGTTACCTGATCTGCTTTTCCTAATATTGTGTTTACTGCAGCCAGGGTTGGTTCTGTGACTAGGATTTTTGAGAATCCTAGTATTGAATTTTGCTGACCCTGCCAGAAGGCTTGTAAATTTTCAAGTGAAACATTGTCTGTAATTGTGTAGAACGGAGCAGACAGTACATAGGTCCATTCGCTAGAAAGGATCGCGTTTGGTGAGCTTTCTTCAGGATTAATAAGAATTTGTATATCCGCATCCGACCTGGAGTCGGAAATTGAATAATCAGTTTTATTAATCAAAATCTGGAGGATTTCAGGCAGTCCATCCTGAATGAAAATTTGATTGGATATATCATCCTTTTCTTCATTTAGAGGTGGGCTTGTGGGTTGGAAAGGTGTACTCAAAATGGAAGGATTATCACCTGTTTCTGAATATGCCAAGGTGCGTTGGATTTGTACATACATTTCTTGAAATTGGGGAGGATCTTTGACACCAATCAAAGGCAAACGACATCCGCTCAATAAAACTACCCCTAATAGGGTGATCAACATTAGTTTTTGTTTATTTCTTTGCATTTATCCTACTCTTTAATAATTTTTAAAGGCTTATTTGATTATACTTTAGTCCTATTTGTGAAAGCTGATAGGACTTGATAGAGAAATTCGATATAATCATTATGAATGATTTGCTGTGAAAGGACAGTTATTCTATGCGCGAAGTTGCTGTAATTGGTATTGGGCAAACAAAAGTTGATGAACATTGGGACAAGTCATTACGAGAACTTGCAGGTGAGGCTGCTCTGGCAGCTATGGTTGAAGCACAGGTTGACCACGTTGACAGTGTTTATGTCGGAAATATGATGTCGGGGACGGCAAACCAGCAAGCTCAACTTGGAAGTTTGATCGCAGATTGGATTGGACAACGCTATACCGATGCTGTGAAGGTTGAGTCAGCTTGCAGTTCTGGCAGTGCAGCTTTTCGGATGGGCTATTTGGCGGTTGCTTCAGGAGAGGTCGACGCAGCACTTGTTGTTGGGGTTGAAAAAATGACAGATTCTCCAGGCAATGAAATTACGGCAGCTTTAGCAACAGCAGCGGATGCGGATTGGGAGGTTGACCAGGGGGTTTCATTTGTGGGTTTAAATGCTTTAATCATGCAGCGATATATGTATGAATATGGTTGGAAGGGGATTGATTTTGCAGGGTTCTCAATTAACGCGCATGCTAATGCTGTTCACAATCCTTTTGCAAGGTTTCGAACGAAGTTGACAGAAGAACGATTTATCAATTCTCCGATGATTTGTGATCCGATCAATCTAATGGACGCCTCGCCAATTGGGGATGGCGCTGCCGCAGCTGTGCTTGTCGCCGCGAGTCGCCTATCAAAAAGTTCCCCTAAAATTATCGTTGCGGGTTCATCGGGGGCTACAGACACAATCTCCATCCATGATCGAAAAGCGCCATTATGGCTTTACGCAGCGGAGAAATCGGCAAAAGAAGCCTATCAACAAGCAGGGATCAGCCATGAGGATATCGATTTGTTTGAATATCATGATGCTTTCACAATTATGGCAGCTTTATCATTGGAAGCCTGCGGCTTTGCAGCACCAGGAATGGGACCAAGCCTGGCTAAAGACGGTGCGATCAAGCTTGATGGGGAAATTCCCGTAGCAACTCGCGGTGGATTAAAAGCACGAGGACATCCCGTGGGGGCAACTGGAATGTACCAGCTTGTTGAGCTTGTGCAACAATTACGTGGTCAAGCTGGGGAGACACAGGTCAAAAATGCGACATTTGGTTTAGCGCAAAATATTGGGGGCAGCGGTTCCAATATTGTCACTCACATTTTAAAAAGAGAAAATTAACCCCAAAAAGCCACCGAAAGGTGGTTTTTTCATATTTATTGATTTAGTCAGTGTATAATAAATTCATAGATCTATCATTATGAGGAGAGAAGAAATGTATGAATTTCATGTTTCCCGTTTAGCAAGAGATAAATATGATTTTGACCTTTCAATGTTCAGTTTTGATGGCAATGTTGTATTCACAAATTTTTATGCTGCAAGAACCTTCTCTCAAAAAATTAACCAACAAAGAGACCTGGTTAGCTTCCCTGAGGGGGCGGTGAGTTCTGGCGATATCAACGCAATTGGGTTAATCGATGAAATCATGCACCTTGTTGTCTCTCTTTATCGAAAAACAGAAGCGCCAAATGTTATTGGCGAAGCTTTGGATTCGCTGAATGAACAGCATGGGGAAGAAAAAATTGAAAAGGCTTTTGTGAGATTTACTGAAACGTTTCCACCGCTTGCCGTTTATAAGGGCGAGATGAGTGTTAAAGATTACCTGGGTTCAGAATCCAATGGAACGCCAAACACCCATATCGTACTTGAAGAAATGCTTATGTTGTGGCTGACAAATATGAATCCAGCGGTTTCATCCTTTTCGGAATTATTTGATGATTCTGATTTAACCAAAGCCACAATTTACCGGGAAATTATTGAAAGCTTAAGGGATTATTTCAAGCAAAAACCATATTTTGGACCTGATAATCAGGATTTGATCAGCATGCTTCGAAGCCCAGCTGTTGAAGAACCCCATTCCTTAGCAGGACAGCTAGAATTTATTCGTCGAAAATGGGGATCATTGATCGGCGATTATCTTTATCGACTATTAAATTCACTTGATTTAATAAAAGAAGAAACAAAGCTGATCTTTGGAGGCCCTGGTCCAGCCGAAGTGCCAAGTTTTGACTCGTTGACGGATGAAGAAAATTTCAGTCCTGACAGCGATTGGATGCCAAAAACGGTGATGATTGCTAAGAATAGTTATGTATGGCTTTATCAATTATCACAGGCTTATAATCGTGAGATCAAACACCTCGACCAGATTCCGGATGAGGAACTGGATAAATTAGCACAATGGGGATTTAATGGACTCTGGTTGATCGGCTTGTGGGAACGCAGTGATGCCTCGAAACGGATCAAACAACTTTGCGGCAATCCGGAAGCGGTTGCATCTGCCTATTCTTTAAAAAATTATTCGATAGCATGGGATTTGGGCGGTGAAGCCGCTTATGAAAACCTGCGAAATCGGGCAGCACAACGCGGCATACGATTGGCAAGTGATATGGTACCAAATCACATGGGAATCGATTCAGATTGGGTACTCGATCACCCTGAGTGGTTTGTATCCTTACCTTATAGCCCCTTCCCGTCCTATTCTTTTAACGGACCCAATCTTAGCCCGACGGACCGTGTCGCTATCTTAATTGAAGACCACTATTACGATCGAACAGATGCGGCAGTCGTCTTTAAACATGTTGATCACAGCACAGGGGTAACCCGGTACATTTATCACGGCAATGATGGAACCAGTATGCCCTGGAATGATACTGCCCAACTGGACTATCTCAATTCAGAGGTCAGGGAAGCGGTTATCCAAACAATTTTGCATGTCGCTCGAAAATTTCCCATCATCCGGTTTGATGCTGCGATGACACTGGCAAAGAAACACTATCACCGGTTGTGGTTTCCACAACCGGGCAGCGGCGGCGCGATTCCAAGCCGTGCAGAGCATGGGTTAACGAGGGACGACTTCGACCGTGTTTTTCCCAAGGAATTTTGGCGAGAAGTGGTCGATAGAGTAGCTGAAGAAGTACCAGAAACGCTTTTGTTGGCTGAGGCTTTTTGGCTCATGGAAGGTTATTTTGTCCGCACATTGGGGATGCATCGCGTTTATAACAGTGCTTTCATGAATATGCTTCGGAATGAAGAAAATTCGAAGTATCGCAATCTAATCAAGAACACACTGGAATTTGATCCTGAAATCCTCAAACGCTATGTCAACTTTATGAACAATCCTGATGAAAAAACCGCTGTCGATCAATTTGGTAAAGGCGAGAAGTATTTTGGCATATGCACGATGATGGCGACCATGCCCGGTTTGCCAATGTTTGGCCATGGGCAAATTGAAGGTTATGCCGAAAAATATGGGATGGAATATTATCGACCATACTGGGATGAGGAACCCGATAAATATTTAATCCATCGTCATCAGCAAGCTGTATTTCCTTTATTGAAGCGACGGGATTTATTTTCAGGTGTAAATAATTTCCTATTGTATGATTTTTACACCAGTGACGGGCACGTGAACGAAGATGTATTTGCTTATTCGAATGGCAATGGTCGCCAAAATGGTTTGGTGGTGTTCCATAATCGCTTTGGATCAACAAGCGGTTGGATTCGGACTTCTGCCAGTTACTTGAACAAAAATTCCGGAAATTTTGAAAACCGGATGCTTCACGAGGGATTAAATATTTCAGGTTCAACGAATCGGTTCACAATTTTTAGAGACAGCGATTCTAGCATGGAATTTATTCGATCAAGCAGGGAGATTCAGGAAAAAGGCTTATTCTTTAATCTTAACGCTTACGAATGTCATGTATTTTTAGATTTTAGAGAAGTTGAAGAGAATGGTTACGGCCAGTACAGTCAATTGAATGATTATCTGGATGGCAGAGGGGTTCCGAGTATTGATACTGCTCTAAAGGAATTGATGTTAGCACCAATACTCAAACCACTTCATGCTTTAATTAATGTCGAAAGGCTCCGAAGGGTATTCCTCGAGAGGGTTATTGATGAAAAAGGGAGGATAAAATCAGATCTTTTATCGCAAAATAACGAAGCTTACACCAATTTTATTGAGAGCCTCAAGAATTTTGTGAGCGTTGATACCGAAACAGAATCTTTGGTAAAAAGCCAGCAAAGAGGTTTTGAGGCGGTTTTGCAGTTGCCCGTTTTTGAAGATCGATATCCATTCCCTGGATCAAATGACTACCAGGAGGTTCTGGAATACATCTCAAAGAATTTGGACGCATATCCATATGTGTGGCACATACTTACCGTGTGGAATGATTTGCGCTTGATTGGAAAAGTGATCACACCCGAACCTCAATATGCTGAGATCAGTAGAAGCTGGATCGATGAATGGGGTATCTCAAGGTTGATTCAACAACGGTTAGAAGAGATGGGCTTTGAGGCTGAACAGGCGAAAAACGGCGTGAAGATTTTGAAGTTGCTTGTAGACCAGCAAAGTTGGGTCAATCAGATTGAACAAAAAACGCCGCTAATGCTCATGGAAGCATGGATCTCAAAAGAAGTTGTTCGAGACTTTTTGAAAATAAACCGCTATCGCGATAAATTATGGTTTAATAAAGAGGCTTTTGAGTCATTAATGTGGTGGATGATGACAGCTGGATTGCTGCAATTAACCTCTGACCCGGAAAAGAGTTTAACAAGTACTATTGAAAATTTGTTTGACGCCTGGGTTCTTGTCAAATCCATTCTCAAGGCTGAGACCAACTCGGAATATCAGCTGGAAAAATTACTTGAGGGATTGAAATAAGATACTTTATCCTCAGAAAAATTTTCTGATCGCAGATATTTTTCCATAAATACGGTATCGCCGCGTAAGCCAGTTTTTGGATCCCTGACGTTTTTTAGCAAGGCTATGGCTTTAGTCTTAAGATCTGCACCGGTCACTTGTTTTGTTAGCCAAACAGACTGGGCAGCGTAAGCAATGTTGTTCTGCGGCTCAATGCGGTGGAAATTATCAAAGAACCAACCACATGACGTGAAGACTCGTTGCCGTTCGTATTGTGCTGCCAAAATCATGCCAATACATGTAATTTGATCAGGAGATAGGGTTTGAGTAATGTGATCTTGAAGATGGTCCTTTAGACTTCGCTTTCCTAAGAATACATCGATGTAATCATTTCGAATTTTCCAAACATCATCAGTATATTGTTTCATATAGCTGATGTATTCTTGATCTATTTCTTCTGCTAATTTTTCAAGGCTGTATCTCAGGGGTGCTTTCCAACTGGCGCCAGGCGTACACCCGCATTCGCCCATCCATCGCACGATGCCGTGGTGGCAGCTCCAGGACGTGTTTTCGTTGAGTTTGATAAATTTTTGGGGTTGATGGGTTTGAAGCCATAGCCCGGGATAGGTGATTTGCACATTTCGCTGTTTTAGTGCGCCATTAAGGATATGAGCAAGAAATTTGTCCCTGAAAGACCGATGATGACCATAAAGTTCCCCATCTGATGCAATGAGAGTCATTCGATCACTAGTGGTTTTTGATGAAACAAAAGAAGGTATGAGGCATTGATCAATGAAGAATTCGGCATTGCGAGTTGTTTCAGGTCTGAAGCTCACCGCAGTGCTTAGATTCCGCTCATAAAGGAAAACAATCATCGGGTCCCTATTGCCAGGAAGAGCGATTAAATATGCCTGGTCCTTTTCCAGTTTTTCAGTAGATTGAATTTGCCAGGGCGCTAATAAGGTGAATTTGATCTGGTTGTCAGCGAGTATTGACAGGGTTTCCAGGTCAACTGCTGTCTCAGGAAGCCACATCCCCATTGGCTTATGTCCAAAACGATGTTTGAAATCTGCAATTCCCCACTTTATCTGCGTGATCTTGTCCTGTTTTTTTGCAAGCGGCAAAATGATATGGTTGTAGGCTTGAGCCATTCCATTTCCCACACCATGGGTCAGGTAGTTTTTTCGTTCCTGCGCAATGATTAAATCATAAGTTTCTTTATCATGGTGTTCCATCCAGCCAAACAGGGTGGGGCCTATATTAAAGCTTATCTTTTCAAAATTTCCCAAAAGTGCATTGGGTCGGTAACACTCTGCGTGGATGCGTTCGTTCCAATTTCGGTAGGGTTCTGCACCAACTTCATCTGGGATAAGCCCGGAAAGTGGGTCTTCGCGAGGTGGTTGGTAGAAGTGTGCATGGACGCAAAGTGCATTTAATTCCATTGTGTGGTTATTCGCTTTCTTTTTAGGATTATCCGTGATAAATTTTTGCGGAAGTTGGCGTTTCTTATGTATTTAACTTGTTGGCTCATTCGAGCCGGCAAGAGGTTGTACTGCCTTGGAAGGACATCTAAATCCGCAGTATGATCAACAGCAAGCTGATCCAGCCAAAACACCGATGTTGGAAAATTTGGCATAAAAATTTCTAATAGCTCCGTTAAAACATTCAAATAAACAGGTGAGACATTGACGAATTGCCGTCGAATTTCTAAAACCCGAATAATTATTTCACAAATTTCCTTAAAGCTCAAGTATTCAGGACCACCCAATTTAATTGTTTTATTGATGGTTTCTGGCATCTCTAGGGACCATGTCAACACCCTTGCAAGATCTTCAACCCAAATTGGTTGAAAGAGTGTTTTCCCTTCGTTTGAAAGCATAACAAAGTAGGGTGACAATCTTAAAAGAAAGGCAAGGTTGTTGCTGAAATGATCGTTCTCACCGTATGCAAGGGAAGACTGGAAGATCGTATACGGAACCTTGGATGATTTGATGGCTTGCTCGGCAATGCCCTTAGCCTTTAGCAGTGGGTAGGCTGATGCCTGATCTGCACCAAGATGACTCAGATAGAAGATTTGCTTAACATTTGCTTTCGATGCAGCTTCAACCAGGGATTGTGTCCCTTTAATGTCCACCCCTGAAAGATCCGCTTTTCGACCGAGGGATTCAGCGGTTGCCAGGTGATAGATGATATTGACATCTTTAAGCGCTGCTTGCAGACCTCTTACATCGTTTAAACTCGTAACAGCGGCCTCTAAAGGTAATCCCTTTGGAAGATTTGGTGTTTTTTTCGATGGGCGGATGAGTAATTTAACAGGGTGTCCAAGATCAACAAGGTGCCTGATTAATACGTTCCCAATAAAGCCAGTGCCACCGGTAATTAATATCATCGCAGAGGAATTATAGCAGAATTAAGAAATAAAAGTTGGCATGACCCTTGCACAGATCATTGTACAATTATTGCCGCTAAAAAAGGTTTCACATGAGAGAGAAGTTGCAAAATTTAGGATTTACATATTTTTCAACACCAAAATCCTATTTAAACACCCATTTGACAGAATGGCTGCATGCCATTAGAAATTTAGGTGCTTCTTCAATTATTTTTCAAAGTGATTTTACACGAGCCATTCCAGAAGACCCCTTCCTGATTGCTAATGAATATGGTTTGAGCCCAATCGTCCATTTTGTTTCAGAACTTCCAAAGGCAAAAGATTTTAACAAGGCTTCCATTTTGCTTGATGTCTATTCAAAAAGAGGTGTCAATAAGGTGATATTGGGAAGTCAACCGAATGGTAAAAGCGCATGGCCGTCCAGCGGCTGGCAATTTGAAAATTTGGTTGATCAATTTCTTGACCGCTTTATCCCTTTAGCACACTATGCTGTCCAAATCGGTATCAAACCTATCCTACCCCCATTGCAACCAGGTGGTGATTACTGGGACACTTCATTCATAGCCCGGGTTTTTTCTGGATTGAAAAGTCGACAGGTGGATAGTGTTCTGAACCAGTTAATCATTTCCAGTTTTGGGCATACTTTTGGAAAACCCTTATCATGGGGAAAAGGTGGCCCTGAACGCTGGTCAGGATCGAAACCCTACAACACACCCGAAGGCCAGGAAGATCAAAAGGGATTTAATAATTTTGAATGGTATCAATCCATTGCTGAGCGTGAGTTAATGCGCCCAATTCCTGCAATCATACTGGAAGCTGGTTCCTCTGGTACTGGTACAAAACAGGAACCATTCGAAAGAACCAAAGCAACGATTAAAGAAATTATGCAGGCATTGTCTACAGACCAGGATATGGGAAATTCTGTTGATGGAATCAAGTTTAACAGGTTGTTACAAGGTTGCTATTTTTCTCTGGATAAATTAAAAACGTCTATGCAAGGTGAATTGTCTGTTCAAAGTTTAATTAAACTCTTTGGCGAACCTGAGGCTGCAAAAAATGTTCAGGATTTTGATCTTGATAATCAAAAAATTATTTCACACTATCTGCTGCTTCCAACCCACGCAAACAGCATTTCAGATGCTGTTCTCAATAAAGTAAGGCCGATAATAAAAAAGTTTAGACCAACCGTTGGCTTTTCGTTGGTTGAAGCTTCATTTGCTGAAAAAGTTAGCATTTACCCTGATTTGATTTTGTTTCCCGAGGAAGTCATTAACAAATTGAGAAGAGCAGGGTGCAAAGTCGAGATTTTACCTGATTCCGGAATAGAAATTGCAACTATGTTACAAGGATTATGAGATAGAGGATAGAGGTTATTATGGATTACTTACAAAATTCAGAATCCAGCAAACGAACACCAATCAATGCCAATTTACCCGTTATTAAGGTCGTAGGACTTGGCGGTGGCGGCTGTAATGCGGTTAATCGTATGATCGATTTTGGCATGAAGGGTGTTGAATTCATTGCATGCAATACAGATCAACAAGCGCTGTTGAATTCCCTTGCTGATGTTAAAATCCAGCTAGGGCCGAGAAGTACGCGTGGACTTGGTGCAGGAGGGATCCCCACAGTTGGTGAAAAAGCTGCTGAAGAAAGTTTTCAATCTTTGGCCGAAGCCCTTGAAGGGGCGGATATGGTCTTTTTGACGGCAGGTATGGGCGGCGGCACCGGTACAGGCGCTATTCCAGTTGCTGCAAGGGTATCTAAAACAATTGGTGCGGTTACGATAGCTGTTGTCACAACGCCATTCTCTTTTGAAATGGGACGACGCCAGAAGAATGCAGCGATTGGGTTGCAAAAATTACGTCAATACACAGATACGATGATCACTGTTCCGAATGATAAATTACTGGAAGTTGCGCCCCATGATCTTCCGTTGGAAATGGCTTTTAAATTGGCTGATGATGTTCTCAGACAGGGTGTCAGCGGTATTTCGGAATTGTTAACAGAAACCGGTTTGATCAATGTCGATTTTGCGCATATACGTCATGTGATGGCACTGGGTGGGGGTGCATTGATGTCCATCGGTACAGGAGAAGGGGAAAACAAAGCCAGGAAAGCACTTGATCAAGCACTGCATCATCCATTACTGGACGATGTGAATATTGATTCAGCAGCTGGAATCATTGCGAATTTCAGCGGTGGGGATGATTTGACTTTCTCGGAGGTTGCAGACACATTAACCTATTTGCACGATCAATCCGGTGAGAACACAGAGATTATTCCTGGCGTTATAAATGACCCTAATTTATCAGATCGTGCGCAGGTGATATTGATCGTGACTGGCCTGGGTGCAGTTCCGATTGAACAGGCCATTCCAGGGGCAGAGAAATTCCTGGCGGAATTAAACCCGGAGAATGAGAAAGACAAAGAAAAGAATAGACCTCAAAGGCCAAATACGAATAATCGTATTGAAAAAGACCAGTACATCACGAAGTCTTATTCTTTTTCCACGGAGCGACATACATTGACATCTGCGGATCTGGATGTTCCTGCATTTTTGAGAAAACGGATCAGGGGTTAATATGGAAAAGAAAGCTTTAGAAAAAGTTTGCAATAATATTTATCGGCGTTTTCCACCGCTTAAGGATAAACGACCCCGAGTAAGCAAGCAAGGTGAAAACCATTACTTGCTGATATTTTCTGGTTCTGGAGAAAGTCCTGACGGGATGACCATTCAGCAAACAGTACGGGTCGTTGCAACGGAAGATGGCAATATTGTAAAAACATCGATGAGTCGGTAAGGAGACGCTAATGATCTTTGATAAATTTACCCAGCAGTGTGAAATTCACTTTTGGGATATCGTGATAATGATTGCACAAGAGGAAGGACCAGTTATGAAACTCATAAATAAATCCAGGGAAAGCAGCGGCTCTCGAATTGGAACATTTCTTCTGTTGATACTGATTTGGGCAGCTGTTGGTTTTACCGTTGGAATGATATTTGGGAGACTGATAGCTCTTATCCAATATTTTTAAAAATTGAATTGTTGTTTATTGAACAAGCATCGTGCTGAGTATTTGCCAGCACGATGCTTGTTTTAAAATAGAATTGTTTATAAAAGGTGTGAGGTGGCTTCAAAGACATCCGCTTCAGATTTTGGTTCTGATACATTGGGGACTAAGGTCCAGTGTTCCATGTGGTCGATTTTTCCTTTTGGTGGGATGGATTCGAAAGGACCTAAAGCTTCCAATTCCAGCATTTCATTATCTGTGAAAACCTCAAAATTCGTGCCCATATCAGGATAAATACCATCAAATTGTATTGGTACCTGTTTGACAAAATAAGTGTCATAATTTGCGTAGGCAGCCCATCCTTCTGAAGTGAAGATACCAATTTTTTGAGGTGAAGTACTACGAGAATCTTGCTTTACCATGATAAAATGCTTACCTAATCGGAGGCGTGAGTCCTTAAAGTTTGTATAAGGCCAAATGGAAATGGTGCTTGTCGGTAATAAGAAATCAGGGTGTGGGCCGCGCGGTGGTAAGGGAAGGATGGCGGTACCACCTGGAGACATCACAGAAATTGACCAGGGCGCTGTTTCTATAGCCCATAGATTATGATTTATCAGGTGATGTGTCAGCCGGACTTCAGGTTTGTTTGAAGAAAGAACAATCTGGATTTGTTTTTGGATTCCCGTGGTGGGTTCTGGCTTTTGTGTAAGAATGAGACCATTTTCAATTTCCTGGACATGAACAGACTCAAGATCAGGATAATAAGTTCTCTCTACAGATTCAGGTGCATGCCAGAGTCTGTGCCCGCCAAAGTTGAGCCACTCATCAGATGAGGTGACCCCAACTTGGTGTGGATATTCGTGGAACATATTTTCACCACCAATAAATCCAAATCGAATGATGCGGGGACCAACATCAGCTGTAACAACCAGTTCTATTTGATTGTTGGCTAATTGATAACAATTTTCCCAACCACCATACGCAATCTTTTCCATGTGGATTCCTTTCAATTTATGCATCATGACAGAATTAACTAAATATTATAATTCAATCGGTTGATAGTTTCAGTTTTCTCTATTTCCATTTTGGGATAAATTTTCATTATATTTTGAGAGAATTTGAAAGGACTAGAATTGTAAAGCTATCCTATATCAGAGGGAAATTTTTGTGTTTTTGTAATTTTTATGGTTTGGTTCGTATAGCAACTTAATCTTAAAGCGAAAAGCCCGCTGCAACGGGCTTTCCCTGGATCTTCCTACAATTTACTAGTGGTTGTAGGTGGTTTAGTGAAAATAATTTCACTAGATAAATTTTACATGATATCCATGTGTGAGTCAAGGTGGGGGAATTTGATTTCTAATGTTAATTGAATGTTTGAAGATTTAAGTATTTTTCGAAATTTTCGCATATCAAAATTTCATAATTGAATGCTTGGGGGTCAAATGTGCGAATTTTGTCGTAATGCCTCCTTCTTGGTTAATTGGGTTTTTATTTAGAAGCCAAGTTGCCTAATGTGACTATTCCATGATAGAATAGCATTATGAAACGACCAGTGCCTGATGAAGTTATTCTTGGGTTGTTACGATCTAAACCTGCCCATGGCTATGATTTGCTGGATAGTTTTAGATCACCAAGTCAGCTTGGTCGAATGTGGACATTAAGCACAAGTCAGCTTTACTCTGTGTTAAAGCGATTGGAAGAAGCCGGTGAGATAACTGGCGAACAAGTGTATTCCGATGATGCGCCGGTCAAGGTCGTTTATTCGGTTACCAGTAAAGGATTATCTAGGCTGAACAATTGGTTATACGATACTGATCCTTCAGCGAGTATACACCGCATCCGAGTTTTATTCTTAAGCCGTCTATATATCGCTGATTTACTGGAGGTGGAAAGAGAGAAAATCATTAGAAATCAAAAAAAAGCATGTATAGATCAGCTAAATGTATTTTTAGATGAGCGGAAAAAAACAGGTAATACTTTTGAGAATTTAACAGTTGATTTTATTATTGGTCAGCTGAATGCTGCCATTACCTGGTTAGATCAAATTAGCATTCCGCTTTCTTCCATCAAAGATGTGGAGTAATCACATTATGGTCGTAAATATCCTATTCAAAAAGCGGGAGGAATAATGAATAAATTTAAGTACTCAATCATTTTGTTGGTGATCATTTCAAGCCTTGTTATTACGGCATGTGCAACTGGCGATTTAGAAACACCAAACATGGAAATCACTGTATCCGATTATGAGGCACCCTCTGAACTTGAAACCAAAGAGCCGATTGGCGACCAATCCCGCTTTTTAATCAAGGCTGATCCGGAATTGATGGAGCCTGTAACCGTGCTTTATGAGGCATTTTTTAACGGCAAATCGCCTATTTTTGTTCAGAGTGATCCTGATCTATTGGTCGAGCCGCCAGGAGAATATGAGAATTTTTATGATGAGCTACCCGCGGTCTTTTTGACAGACGGTGCCATGTATCCGAAAAATGTTAGTGAAGAACTCGAAGCTTTTATTCAATTCGCTGTGTCTACTGATGGACAGCAAACCCTGATAAAAGCTGGTTTATTACCTGAAAGTATCGAACTAACGGACCAGGCTGGAAATACCGTGAGCCTAAATTTACCGATACGCGATGTGCTCTCAGCCTATGGACCGGTAACCGCAATGATTTATAGTGTGGATGCTGAGGATCGTTTGGTTTCAGCAAGTTATCTTGGTGCAAGGGATCCACTGGGATCATCAGTGATGGAGAAGATGGACTCTCGTTTTCCGGGCATTCAAGGTGATGAGTCCTTTTCACAAAGTGAGTTTAATATTGAAGAAGCCGCTATGCTCGAACCGGACTTGATTATTGGAAATGCTCGCTCAGGGTGGCTTGACACAGTTGCTGCGTTAGATATTCCAGTATTTTTGTTTGATGCAGAAACACCTAAAGCATTGAAAGAAGCTGTTTTATTAACAGGGCAAATATTTGGTCCCCATTCGACTGCCCAGGCAGAAGCGTGGGTCCGCTATTATGAAAGTATAGTTGGAACCATTGAAGAGAAAATGGCGGAAATCCCGATTGAAGATCGGGTGAAAGTGCTTTTTACAGGCACAGAACCTCTGCGTGTTGCAAGTGGGGATATGTTCCAATCTTATATCATTGAGAGTGCCGGCGGAATTTCTGCGAGTTCAGAACTAGAAGGCTATTGGAATAACATCAACCTCGAGCAGGTTGTTATTTGGAACCCCGATGTAATTATTGTCCCTCCTTACGGTGGCGCAAGTGTGGAGGCAATCACTGAGAGCCAGGAGTGGCAAATTTTGGATGCTGTTAAGGATGGCAAAGTTTACAGAATGCCAAAATTGGTTGCACCATGGGACACCCCTGCTCCCGATGCAGTTTTGGGAATAATTTGGATGGCGCAGCAGCTTTATCCGGAACGAATAGACCTGGATTGCTCAACTGAAGCAGAATTTTTCTATAATACATTCTTTGATTATGAGATAATGGATGAAGAGCTTGCAAAAATCTGCAGCATCAATTAAAGAGAAACACTCAATACAAAAAGCCTACTTATTTCTAATTCTCATTGGACTACCTTTGGGTTTATTAATCCTGTCGCTTACATTAGGACGTTATCAAATCGGTCCAATTGATGTATTAAAAGTGATACTTTCTCCGATATTCCCATCCATCGCAGAGGGTATTCCAGATATTGCAAAACAGTTAATTTTTCATATTCGACTTCCCCGCATTCTGGCGGCTTTATTGATAGGTGCCAGTTATGGTGCAACAGGGACGGCTTTTCAAGCGATTTTTAAGAATCCCCTTGTGGATTCAAATATCCTTGGTGTAACATCGGGAGCAGGTTTTGGCGCTGCTTTAGCACTGCTGTTTCTTGGTGATCCATGGCTGGTACAGGTATCTGCTTTTGTTTTTGGATTGGTGGCTGTATTTTTATCTTTCTTTGGCAGTCGATTGTACAGAACAAGCCCTTTACTCATTTTGACCTTGATGGGGATCCTTGTAGGTTCATTTTTTGGCTCATTGACCTCTTTGTTGAAGTATGCAGCTGATCCATTGGACAGCCTGCCGGCAATCACCTTTTGGCTATTAGGAAGTTTGACCGGCATCACCTGGCAAAACTTGATGCCTTTGATCATCCTGACAATATTTGGTTTGATTTATTTATGGACCATTCGTTGGCGCTTGAATATCCTTTCGCTTGGGGATGCTGAAGCTTCCGCTTTGGGTGTCGATCCAACAAGGATGAAGCTTGGCATTATCCTGTTTTCGACTTTGATGACCGCAGTGGCGGTTTCAGTGAGCGGTGTCATTGGATGGGTTGGCCTGGTCATTCCGCACGCAGGGCGTTTGATCGTTGGACCAGAGCACAAACGATTGTTACCGGTATCGATCAGCTTTGGTGCTGCTTTCTTGATGATCATTGATGATCTGGCACGTACGCTGCTGCCTGGCGAAATCCCTTTAGGCGTATTAACTGGTTTGATTGGTGTGCCAATATTGGTTCTACTGATGAGAAGAAGCAGGACAGGGTGGTAATCATGCTTTTAGAGGCCTCCAATATTAGCTATGCTTATCTACCCGGGAAAACAGTATTACATGATGTTTCTCTCCAATTAAATGCAGGGGAAACTTTATATATTTTGGGAAAGAACGGCTGCGGAAAGACCACATTGCTTTCATGCCTTGCGGGACTGCTTAAACCAAATACTGGGCGCGTGTATCTAGATGGTACACGGATAGAAGATTTTTCAGCTGCAGAACGTGCAAAAAGGATTGGCCTGATTCCGCAGATGCATACCCCTGCATTTGCATATACGGTCAGACAAATGGTGATGATGGGGCGTGCACCGCATTTACCCTGGTTGGGATCGCCAACCGAAAAAGATCACTTAATCGTTGAAGAAGCACTTGAACAGGTCGGTTTAATTGATTTGCAAGATCGACCTTATACGGAGGTCAGCGGTGGGGAGCAGCAATTGGTCTTGATTGCCAGGGGTTTAGCTCAGAAATGTCCCATATTATTGATGGATGAACCAACAGCCCATCTTGATCTCAGCAACCAGCACAGAGTCATGGAGATTGTCCACCAATTGGGACAGCAAGGTTTATCTTTCACCATCTCTTCTCATGAACCCAACGACGCCCTTGCTTATGCTGACAATGTATTATTGTTGAGTGGGGGATGGGTAACTGAGGTAGGTGAACCCCAGGAGGTGTTGACAGAGCCTTTAATGTCAGCAGTATATGGCATCCAGACGGAAGTGATTTACCAGAACGAAAATGGCGTTAAAAAGGCCAGGGCAGTATTACCGCGACAACCCCTAGCAGTTAAACCTGATTCACTGCATGAAGAGGACAGTTTCTTGAACATGGTTTTCCAAAATCGCAAAGAAAAACCTCAAATAATTTTAGTAACTGGTTTGAGCGGCAGCGGAAAAACTAGCTGGTGTAAACAAATGATCAAAGAAGCGGCAGCATCAGGATACTCTGTCGAAGGAATCCTTTCACCAGGTATTTTTGAGAGTGGGAGAAAAACAGGGATCGAGGTTGTTGATTTAGTAAGTGGTGAACGAAAGCGTTTAGCAAGGTTGCGTGAGGAGGGACAAGGCGAAATTTCAACGCCAAGATGGGTATTTGATCCAGATGTGTTAGTTTGGGGCAACCAGAGGCTTCAGAACAGCGCAGAAAGCGATCTGCTGATCATTGATGAGCTGGGACCTCTGGAATTCTTGCGAAATAAGGGTTTGTTGGCTGGTCTGGAAAGGCTTGATCAAGGGCAGTTCGAGGTCGCCTGTGTCGTGGTTCGTTCATCCTTGCTTCCGAAAGCACTCCAACGGTGGCCTAATGCAGTCGTTGTCAGGGGACAAATATAAATTGTTGGCATTTTATGACGAGTTAATTAAAACAAGCCCTGAATTGCCAGGGCTTTTGTCATCTTTTCATCTGTTATTTCTCATCCTCTAAGGCAAATCGTTAAAATATGGTCGACGATCATATGAAAATCTTCAATCATTTCCATGCTGTCGGATGGTACCACGAGACAATGATCAACCAGCCCTTTCAGTTTTCCACCTTGAAAACCGGTTAAGCCCAAAGTTGTTCCGCCGACATTGTTTGCAACATCTACCGCCCGTAATACGTTGGGTGAGTTTCCACTGCCGCTAATGGCAATCAGAACATCATCTTTTTTCATCAAGCTGATGGCAGGTTCGGCAAACACGCGATCATAGCCTTCGTCATTTGCATAAGCTGTTAGCGAAGGAATATTATCTCCCAACCCAAGGACGATCATGCGTTTCTGCCCGGGTATCCTGGTATTTTTGCCAAAGTCACATACCATGTGGGATGCTGTTGCCCAGCTGCCGCCATTGCCGCAGACAAAAATAGTTTTCTCGTTTTCGCGGGCATCTTCTAAAACTTCTAAAAAGCGGATCAAATCATTGGATGGAAATGAATCAATCACAGCTTTCATGGCTGTAAAATATTGGCCAATAGTTTGTTTTGGATCTTTCATGTTAGTTTTTGTTCCTTTTGTTGTTTGATGTAGTCATGATAACGCCCACGTAGCGCATCCTGGGTAGCTATCCCTGTCGTCCCAATTTGTTGAACGGTAATTGAACCTACCAGGTTACCAATAAAAGCCGCCTCTGCTGGGGTTGCTCCTGCGCACATGGCTAAACCAATGCCAGCCAGGACGGAATCGCCAGCACCGACGATATCGATTGGTCCATCTATTTTATAGGCGGGATAAAGGAAAAAGCGATCTTCATAATTTCCGCTAATCCCTTTTTCACCCAGAGTAATAAAGGCGGGCTTTTGATTGGCTTCCCAAAATGCATTTGAGCACAGTGCGGATGCGGGCATGTAATCCGATTCATCAATGTCATCTAACTGTGAATCAAGATAAAATGCAGCATTAACGGCTTCGGACAAATTCATTTTCACAGATATATTTTGATATTCTGAAGCAAAGTGCCTCGAGTCAACCATGATAATTTTTTCGGGATTTTGTTTACCCAATTCATTGAGAAGACTTCGCAGCAGGGGAGACATGGTCCCAAAGCCATCATTGCTGACCTGTTCCACAACCAGGATGCCTTCATAAATTGTCAATGCCTGCCGGACTTTATCTGCCAATTCCTGTTGAATTTCATACGGTCCAACTGATCGGTTGATGATGTCAATACGATTTAACTCAATATTTTGCTCGTCAAGCTCAAGCATCATCGGTTTTGTATAGGTCGGTGTCACCCGCTCATCAGTTTCGATTAGATATTCTGTGTTTACGCCTCTGGCTTCGAGCGCTTTTTTTAGGGTGAAGCCGTTGCCATCCTGGCCGATAAAACTGATGGCAGCTGTTTGCGCTCCCAATGCGCTCAAGTTGTTGGTGACGACACCGGCTGCACCAGGTTGACCGCGTAAACCAATCGCCTGGAATGCTTCTTTGTGTGTTTCAAGGGAAAATTCGGACAGCGATCGGTCTAACTGGATGTAAAGATCGAGGAAAAAATCTCCCAGTACCGCAACTTTTGTTTTGGAAAAGTTTCCTAAGATTTCTTCAAAACGCTCATTTTTTATCATTTTTTGACTAAGCCTTATGAATTTTGCATAATCAGCCGGTGAAGATTGGTTATTGTTTCACGATGCAGACCGCGAACATAGTAACTTTCGCCGCCATCAGCGACTGTACGAACAAGGACAGTTTTGTAAGGGCGGAAATAATAGATCGCATTTGACTTTTCCGCTTCGGTGTGGGGATCATCCCCGAGATCCACCATATCAAAAACAGCGGTTGTAAAGTTCTTGATCTCACGATTTTCCTGATGAGCAACATTTCGAGCCATAGATAAAGCTTTAAGATAAACTTCGGGTCCAATGACGGCTGTGCCGATATTAAGCATAACACCGCCTTCAAGGTTTTCCACAAAATGTGCCAGGGTCAAGAAATCTCTGTAGCTTGATTCTCCTACAGCGGCACCGTCAAAATTTGGATGTTCATGTACAATGTCCTGTCCAATGCCTACATGGACGGTTATCGGTATGCCAAGCTTGTAAGCTGCTGCAAAAAGACTTGATTTGCCGTAAGGGAATTCGTCAGGATTTTCAACGATCATCTTTCCGACTGCTTCCCCCAGCCCCAATCCTTCTTGTTTTGCAATATCAGCCGCATCGTTAACTCGACCAGATTCATTCCATAATCCAAATTGACCTTCTTTTATATATCGGGCAACGCTTTCGGTTGTTTTCCCAATCATGGCAAATTCCATGTCATGAATAGTGCATGCGCCATTTGTTCCGATCAGGGAGATGAAACCTTTCTCCATCAGATCAATCAAAAAATTATTGACGCCGCTGCGTATCACATGCGCACCCATCATGATCATGACTGTAGCGCCTCTTGCTTTTGCAGCGATTATCCTTTCCGCAAGTATGTTAAGGTTTGGGTTTTCATAATGCGGGATCGGATCCTCGAGCTCCAAAATGACTGTGCGGTCTAAATCATGGATTCGCTGTGATAGTGGTTTGAGGTGTAATCTACTTCTATCAAATATTGGATAGGGCATGGTTTTATTCCTTCTCCATAAGATATTGCCAGAGTGAAGCAAATTCAGTAAAGTCAGGCATAATTATGTCAGCACCTGAGGCAATTAATCGATTTTGCTTCCAGTGATCAATACCGCTGCGTTCAGATTCATTGGTCGCAAGGCCTATGGCTATACCGCCAGCGGCTTTGATATCTTCGATTTCAACAAAGCCATCTCCAAAAGCAATCAATTCTGGTCCGCTGAGATGATTTTCCCGGATTATTTTTTGAATAACCATTCTTTTTGAAAAGTTTTCATAGTCATCAAGTGCACCGTGAATGCCTTCGAAATAGTCCGTTATTCCGAGAAGCTCAGCCTCATGGAAAACATATTTTTCATCGGTTCCTGAAGCCAGAAAGCATTTAATACCATCTCGCCTTAGAAGCTCAAGCGCCTGTAATGATCCAGGTACAACCATCTCTCCGGGTTTGATTTTCCCATCACTCAAACCTTTGATTCGGTTTTCAATACGTTCCATTAAAAGGTTGTGGTAGTGTTCTTTATAAACCAGTGGGTCTTTTGGCTGACCACCACGTTTTGCTATTTCTTCTGAAAGGTGGATCATCTGGTAAATAGTTTGTTTCCCTGTTGTATTTGCCACGAATGTTTTAACGACCTGGCTGACCTCTTCCCGGCTTTCATGGCGCGGTGTTTGCATTAGAATCTCAACCATCATTGGGATCATGATTTGCTGCCAACCCTCACGGATGAGTGAGATTGTGCCGTCGAAATCAAAAATTGAAAACTTTATCCTCCCACGTGGAATGCTAGGATTGATTAATTCAAAGGGTAGGTTTTGTGAAGTTTTGTTTATTTTTTGGTTCATAAATGAGTTTGACACTTATAAATTTACAACTCGACCCGTTTTCGCCGATTCCTGACATGCCAGGACAGCTTCAAGAGCCTTGTAACCTTCAATCCCTGCAATCGGCACATCCTTATTGTTGACCAATGCATCGATGAAGGCATCCATTACCCCAGAATTAAGCTGTTCAACATTCGTTGATTTTTTGCCCAACTTGTGAAACTCGCCTTGCTGGTGGTTGTAATTAATGATGATCTGAAATTCAGGATCGGTATAGATTTCTAAGACACCATTTTGGCAGTAAATGGTGGTTGAATTTTTCTCTTTTGCATATGACCAGCTAGCAGACAGGGTGCCTAATGCGCCTTTCTTAGTTTTTAACAGGCACAAAGCATTGTCCTCCAAATCAATCAAACTGCCATCGGTGTAAGTCTTGCTAAGCGTATCCATAAATGCACTGACCTGGATGTAATCATCATCAAGCAGCCATCTAACAAGATCCAATTTGTGGATCGCGAGGTCTCCTAATACACCTAATCCAGCGACGGCTTTTCGGTAAAACCAGGTTTTCTTCCCCTCGACTGCCCAATCCTCAGACCCAGGGTGTCCAAATGTCGTGCTGAAGGTTAAAACCTTGCCTAACTTCCCAGATTGGATGATTTCCCTTGCTTTTTGGTGCCCAATTTCGAGACGCTGATTATGCCCGATCATCAGTTGTTTATTATTCCGTTCTGCTGCATCGATCATCTTTTGTGCATCATCCAGCGTGATTGACATGGGTTTTTCACATAAGACATGCTTACCAGCATTGAGTGCATCAATGGTCATCACAGCATGGGTGGCATTTGTAGCAGCAACCACAACTGCGTCAATTTCCGGGTCTTTCAACATTACTTTATAATCTGTAAAGGATTTGCATTGATATTCTTCAGCCATTTCTTGCGCACGCGATTCAACGGCATCGCAAACAGCAATTATTTCTGTATTAGGGTTTTGTTTTGCCTCAGGAAGATGTCGAACGCGCACGATTTTACCAGCGCCAATTACACCAAGTCGGATTGTCATAAGAATCTCCTCTTATTATTGGATTGTTTATATTGGTAAATTATGTGTATTATCTCTTTGTAAAAATTGATACCAATAAACATGGTGATTTTTATCAACATGATGTTGGAAATAAATTTTATATAAATAATTTATCTAAGATTATTTAAATTAACAATCGTTTTCAGATTTACTCTGTGGCAGCAGCTTTGGTGGCTTCAGTTTTTAGCCGTTTCTTTCGCTTCAAAACGCTGCGGTGCTGGAGCAGTACGGTGAAGATGATGATGACACCTTTCACCAGTCCGTTTAAGAAGGGTGGGATTTTTGCAATAATCAGAATACCTTCAATCATTTGCAGCATTATTGCGCCGAGGAAGGAGCCTGCTATCACACCGCGTCCACCGGTCATTGCTATGCCGCCAATTGCTACGGCAGCAATTGCGTCGAGTTCAAAGGATTGGCCTGCGTTTGGCGCAGTTATCGACGTCAGTCGAGAAGCGAGTAAGAATGCAGTAATACCTGAAAGCAGACCTGTTATTGTGAAGGTAAGCGTTTTGACAAGATCAACATTGATTCCTGTGAGCCTGGCTGCTTGTTCATTTGATCCGACGGCATATACATAGCGGCCGAACTTGGTTTTGGACATCAATAATGAAATGATGATGGTAATAACAATAAAGATAATCGCAAGATTTGGTATTCCAAAGACCTCGCCGGCTGCTATCATGCGGAAACTATCAAGAATTTCCGAATCGACATTGAAAGGGCCGCCCTGGCCAAGCTGGACAATTATGGAGCGGTAGGCACTCATCGTCGCCAGCGTTACAATAAATGGGGCAATTTTTCCCTTTGTTACCAAGAGGCCGTTAATCACACCTAAAACGGTTCCAAATGCTGCACAGAAGGCAAGCATGATCCAAACATTGCCTGTTTGATTCAAAACAACGACGCCAAGGCCAGAAGTCAGTGCTACCATTGAACCAACACTAAGGTCTATTAAGCCCGCAATGATTACAAGCGACATTCCCAAGGTGATGATGCCTTTGATTGATGCTTGAAGGGCAAGCGTTGATAAGTTTCGATATGAAAAATATCGGGGATTGATGATCGTTGCCAGCGTAAGCAGTAATACAAAAGAGACGATGTAAGAATATTTCGTGTTGAACTTTTTAAAATTTTCCCAGGTAATATTTTTAAGAAATTTTTCCATTGATGCCCTCTGTGTTTGATCCAGTTGCATAATACATAACGTTTCGCTCTGTTAATTGATCTCGATTTAATTCAGCATTGATATGACCTTTGTACATCACAAAGCATCGGTCAGCGATACGGTGGATTTCAGGAAACTCAGCGCTAAAAATAATCAAGCTTTTTCCACGCTGCGAGAGCTCATTAATCAACCTGTAAATTTCAAACTTTGTGCCGACATCAATTCCCTGGGTTGGGTTGTCCATGATATAAACATCTGAATCCAACTCAAGCCATCGGGAAACAATAACCTTTTGCTGATTGCCACCGCTGAGTGATGTTATATAGTTGTTAGGATCATCTGTTTTGATGTCGATGATTTGCCTGCTGCGGTTAAATCGCTTAATTTCCTTTTTATCATTGATGAATGCTTTTTTATGTTTTGCCACAAAATAGGCAACCGAAAAATTGTTGACAACACTGAGATCTTTGATGATTGAGCGTTCTTTTCTATTTCGAGGGATCATGCCAATCCCTGATTTCATGACACTACCGATATTGGTCAATTTCAATTCATTGCCCTTGAGAAAAATCTTTCCTGAGGTTAGGTGACGAGCTCCGAATAATGCTTCAGAAAGTTCACTTCGCCCGTCACCATGTAAGCCTGTGATTGCAAGTACTTCCCCTTTGTGCAAGTCAAAACTCACATCGTTGAAAAAACCAGCACAGGTTAATGATCGGGCAGACAAAATAACTTCTTCACGTTTGTCTTCTTTGATCCATTCCGTATCGATTACTCGGTCACCAACCAAAAGACTTGTGGCGATATGTTCATCGATGTCTTTGAAATTACCCGATTCAATGAAAAGCCCATCCCGAAGAACTGTATATTTATCACAAATGCTGAACAACTCTGGCATTTTATGAGATATAAAAATAATCGATATACCTTCATCCCGAAGTTTGCGCATGATGTTGAATAGAATTTCAATTTCTGTATTTGTGAGTGCTGTTGTTGGCTCATCCATAATAATGAGTTCAGACTCAAATAACAGAGCTTTTGCAATTTCTACAAGCTGCTTGCGGGATGTTTCTAATTCAGATACTGGCATGGATGGGTCAATATCCAGTTTAAGCTTCTCAAGGACGTCTTTGGAGTTTTCAATCATCTGCTTTTTATCGAGGATGCCGATTTTGTTGGTTAATTCCTCACCCAGGTAGAGATTTTCGTAGACTTTGAGGTCGTTTACAAGGTTTAATTCTTGATGTATGAATCTGATGCCATTTTCTGTCGCCAGGCTGATGGTCATCTTTTCGATCAAATCCCCATTGATGTAAATCTCACCCTCTGTTGGTTGGATTGCACCACCGAGAATGTTCATTAATGTAGATTTACCGGCGCCGTTTTCTCCCATCAAGCCGTGTATCTCATGCGAATTTATTGTGAAGTTCACGTTTTCGAGTGCCTTCACTGCACCAAAATACTTTGTGATGCCTTTCATTTCAATATGCATAAGTTTGAGACTGCCTTTGCTCTGTATTGCTATTTCAACTAAAAATCTGCTTTAAATATTATTTGATTAACAAGAATTTAAAATTTACTTTCGCTGTCAATTCCAATATTTTCACCAAATAATCTATTCAAAACACATACTTAATTGTTTCATTGGCTGAGCTCATTTGAGCTCAGCCAATGATTTACCTCAGGGCAATTTGAAAAGTACCAAATTATCCCGATCTAATTTAGTTGCCACCTTCAAGGCTGTAGCGGGTGATATAGATTTCGTGATTTCGGAACTCTTCACCATTCTCGTTATCAACCTCAACGGTTTCGCCGAGGATCAAACCAGAGGGGGTTTCACCGTCAAGAATGTCAGCGCCTAATTCAACAGCCTGGCGAATCATTGCAGGTGAGAAGGCATAGGTCACCTGGTCGATGCCATATTGTTCTTTGACTGGTGCGAAGGTATCGATGTTCTCACGTCGGGCACCAACACCTGAGACCAAGCGGATGTCCAATTCTGTTTCACCGTTGTAGTTTGCAATGGCATCCAAAACGCCCAGAACGACTTCGTCGTCATGGGTGAAGACAGCTTTTACACTTGAAATTTCTTCGGGGCTGGCTGTTGTCAGGAAAGTTTCCATTTGGGACATTGCTTTATCGCGCTGCCAGTCGGTGGTGAAGGACTGCAGAATGTTGAAATTCTCAGAGGCGGTGGAAAGGAAGCCGTCGGTGCGCTGCTGCGGTACGGTTGAGAGGTCACCCTTGAACTCAAGAATGTTAATTGTTTCGCCTGCTGCAATTTCATCGGCGAAATAATCATTGAAATATTCACCACTCATCTCACCGATTTTGACATTGTCACCCATGAATTCAACAGTAGGGGTGAAGTCAGTGATCAAGCGGTCATAAATAACCAGGGGAATGTCTGCATCCATAACTTTTTGGGCAGCTGAACGTAATTCATCACCGTTCATCGGCCACAGAACGATAACGTCAACCTGTTCATTCAGCAGGGTGTCGATATGGTTGTTCTGAGCAGAAGCTTCACCAGCGGTTAGGAATAAATATTCGAAACCATGTTCTGCGGCTAATGCTTTGGCTGCTGCTTCAGCGTGCTGAATGCTCTCGCCTGTGAAACCATGGGTGGCACTGGGCATAACAATGCCCATGACTTTGGTGTCATCATCCGTTGCACATGCGGCAAGGCCGAAGACCATCAAAGCGGCTAATATTACAACAAAAAACTTCTTCATTTTCTTATCTCCTGTAAAATATTTATAAATTTTCTAAACAGTTTAGTCATTTAGATTTAGTAGAGAGAAAGCCAATTTTCGGAACAAATAGAATTTTTCTGTTTGTCTCAATAAATTGTCACAATTTTTCCGACCTGAATGTTTCAGATATTTGAGATTGTGTTCTCGTACAGATATTGTTTGATCTTTTTATCGAATTTTTCCCATTTTGACTTTTGTTTAATCAAAGTCGTAAATGGATATTGAATCGATGGCTTGGAACTCCTTTCTTGTGATTTAAGCCCGAAGAACACTCACAATTGGCTTTTATATAACCCCCAAACTCCGTTGGTTTGTTTACTCAAAGAGCGGGAATTACAGTGCTGCTCGCAATGAACTTTACGTATAAATTAAATTTTAAGCAGCGTTAATATACGTTGTCGTGATGTTCACATATAATTAAACCAAATAGGTCTGGATTATACGAGATAATGCGCAAGGGGTCAAATTAAACAATTAAAATTCAAAATTCAATTTTTTGGAAAAATTGAATTAATTAGTAATATGCAACGGATTATTTAATTAATTCGAAAAATTAATCTAATTATAACTTGTAAATTTCTTATTTAATAGATTATTTTTTAGGAATTTAACGTCTGGTTCTATCATGGCATGTTTTCTGTAATCTATTTCATTGAGATTAAAGGTGTTATTTTTATTTACTTTTGTTTTTTTTGTTAATACAAGTGAAAAATATTATTTCAGCTTCCTTGTTATAATGCATTTACATTAATCCAAATGAACAGGCGCTTCAAGGAGAAACACAATGAGAGATTTGATTGTGGGGATAGAAATTGGCGGCACAAAATTGCAATTAGGTTTGGGTACACCGTCAGGTGATATATTGGAAATCCTTCAGGAAAAGGTTGATCCTGAGATGGGGGGGCAGGGTATTCGGGAGTGGTTACAAGAATCTATTCCTGAGTTCATTGAAAAGGCAGGAAGAAATTATGGTAAAGTAAAGGCTTTAGCCTGTGGATTTGGCGGTCCAATCAATTCAAATGAGGGGTGTGTATTAAAATCCATCCAAATTTCGGGATGGCAGAATTTTCCAATCCAGGATTGGCTGCAGCAAACTTTTTCACTGCCAGCACTGGTGATAAATGACTCGAATGCTGCTGCATGGGGTGAATATTGCAGAGGAT
The DNA here is from genome assembly GCA_016841525.1 of Anaerolineaceae bacterium. Classification (GTDB taxonomy): domain Bacteria; phylum Chloroflexota; class Anaerolineae; order Anaerolineales; family Anaerolineaceae; genus Brevifilum. Next base: position 92,669 of record JAENYZ010000001.1, on the reverse strand, counting down.
TTGGTAGGGGATGTCAGCATTTCTTTTATACCAATATTGGCAGTGGCGTTGGCGGCGGTTTTGTATTTAATGGGACTCTTTATGATGGGCAGGGGTTTGGCGCAGGTGAGTTTGGGCATTCGCTTGTTCCAGATTGGACATCAGAAATTCCAGGAACAGTAGATGAGATTGAAAAACTATGTTCTGGCTGGTCTATTGAAACAAGGTTAAACAAGCCTGGCTATGTGCCTTCAGACTCTTTACTTTTTTCAAAAGGTTCACGTATAACCACAAAGGATCTGGGAGAAGCAGCAAGATGTGGGGATCGTTTCGCATTACAAGAGATTGATAACATTGCAAGTTCAATCGGATTGGGGCTGGCAAATGTTCTGTGTTTGACCAGCGTGGAGAGAATAGCCTTTGGCGGAGGCGTTTCCAATATGGGAGACGTATTAATTAATCCAATCCAGGAGTACACAGAAAAATTTGCGTTCCTAATAAACAAAGGTAATTATCAGATAGGCCAATGTTTGTTAGGCGACTCAATTGTGTTGGTGGGCTCAATTCTGCTTGCAGGTCAGAAATTTAACATTACATAATGCGACAGCTGAGGAACAAAAACAATTGTTTCGTTTAGCTGGCGCGTTAATTGGGAAATTTTCTTTATAAATACAACGAAGAATCTCAATCTGGTTTATTTATGGTATCTTAATTACAATCAAAAATGAAAAAATTTGTAATTAGAAAATCAATAAGAATAAAGAATGATCAAAAGGAATAAATAATGGCTAAAAAATTTAGGGTAGGCGTTATCGGCGTAGGCTTTATTGGTCCAGCACATATGGAAGCTATTCGACGGCAGGGGTTTGAAGTGCTGGCACTTGCAGAAAGCAACCAGGAATTAGCTGAACAGGCTGCTGAGCGGCTATTAATTCCGAGGGCATATGGCGACTGGAAGGATTTGGTTGCTGACCCTGATATTGATGTTGTTCATGTCGCCTCACCAAATTTCTTGCATTTTGAGCATGCAAAAGGTGCCCTTGAAGCCGGCAAGCATGTCATCTGTGAGAAGCCATTAGCGATGACTGCGAAAGAATCCGAATTGCTTGTGAAAATTGCTGAAGAAAAAAATCTGGTTAATGCGGTTAACTTCAACTTGCGGTTTTATCCTCTGATCCAGGATGCCAGGGCTCGCATAGAGGCTGGAGAACTGGGAGAAAGAATTTATATCATTCAAGGGTCTTATTTGCAGGATTGGTTATTATTAGAGACAGATTGGAATTGGCGCTTAGAACCAGAATATGGCGGAGAATTGCGTGCAATTGCTGACATTGGGTCTCACTGGATGGATTTGGTAACTTTTATTACTGGTAAGAAAATCACCTCTGTATTTGCAGATTTTGAGACATTTCTCCCGATCCGCAAAAAGCCAATGAAAAAGATTGATACTTTTGGTGGGAAGATGCAAATGGATGTCCAATATGAGGAGAAGAAAATCACAACCGAAGATTATGCAGCAGTTCTCTTCAAATTTGAGGGCGGTACGCGTGGTGTGATGAGCGTCTCCCAGGTATCAAGCGGCCGCAAGAATCGCCTGTTTTTTGAAATTAATGGGTCAGATTCCTCTTTGATTTGGGATTCTGAAATGCCAAACCAGATGATGATCGGTCATCGCCCTGAACCGAACCAGTACCTGATCAAGGACCCCTCTTTGATGTCGAAGTCAGCGCAGTGGGCAGCTTCTTATCCTGGTGGCCATGCGGAAGGTTTCCCGGACACTTTTAAACAGCTGCAAACAGCTTTTTACAGCTATATTGCACAAGGAGATTTCAATCAAGCACCGAATTTCCCAACATTCAGAGATGGCCACAATACCATCCTGGTTGATGAGGCGATATTGCAAAGCGTAAAAGAAAACAAATGGGTTGACGTTAATTATTAATTTTTGAAGGCTGGGATCAATAGACAATTATTGATCTTCATTAGCCAAATAGAATTTCGAAGGATATATTAACATGAATGTATTTGTGGGATGCGATCTGGGGGGGACAAATATTAAATCCGGGCTGGTTGATGTTGATAATGGCGAAGTTCTGGTATCAAACTCGATTTCAACCTCTTCAAGGAAAGGTCCAGAATCGGTCCTTAAGCGGATGTCGCAGTTGATTTTGGACATGATCGTCGAAGGTGGATTTTCGAAAGGCGATATTGGTGGTGTTGGCATAAGCGCACCTGGCTTGATTGATTTGGATACCAACACAACTTTGTTTTTGCCCAACCTGTATGGAGAATGGCGTGGGATTCCCGTTGGTGAAAGGATGTTTTCTCATTTAGGATTAGATATCTCAATGCTAAATGATGTTCGGGCAATCACCTATGGTGAATGGGCATTTGGCGCAGGTAAAGGCGTTGATTCAATGGCTTGTTTTGCTATTGGCACCGGCGTAGGCGGTGGACTGGTTGTTAATAATCAATTGGTTCTGGGGATTGATGGTGCTGCGGGCGAGCTTGGTCACCAAACGGTGGATATTAACGGTCCGATTTGCGGCTGCGGTAATCACGGCTGTATCGAAGTTTATGCTTCAGGACCAGCAATTGCAGCAGAAGCAGCTAGGGGTGTTCGGCAAGGTTGGGCTACAAAAATAGTTGATTTAATTGATGGTGATTTAAACAAGCTTACATCGGAAGTTGTGGCTAAAGCGGCGAATATGGGAGATGAATTTGCCCTGGGGGTCTGGGAACGGGCAGGGATGTATTTGGGCATTGGCGTCGCCAATATTTTGATATCTGTGGGCGTAAAACGTGTTGTAATAGGCGGAGGCGTTGGGAAAGCTGGAGATTTACTGCTTGATCCGATCAAAAGAGTGGTGAAGGAGCGTGTCTTCCTGATGCCTGTTGAAAAAGTAGAGATCTTAAATGCTAAGCTTGGAACGAAGGCGGGCATTGTTGGGATGGCAGCCTGGAGTGCTTACAAAAAAGGCCAAAGTATTGACGCTTGATTACGAGCGCGGCTAATTTGTAAAAAAAACATTTATCACACAGTAATTAAACTTGGAGAAATTAGACATCTTAAAACAACAATAACAATAATTTCGTATAGTCATTTATTCTTAAAAAAATTTTATATATATCCTTTTTAAAAATAAAAAAGGGAAATGAAAATGTCAGATTATTATCCATTGCTTTTCGAACCAGTACTGAAACACTATTTATGGGGCGGTAGAAATTTAGAAAAATTAGGGCGTGATCTCCCCGAGAACACTATAGTAGCGGAAAGTTGGGAGATTGCAGCCCATAATGGCGGTATGTCAATCATCAAAAATGGAAAATTCAAAGGACAGACGCTGGATGATTTATTGATAAGCCTTGGAGTGGACTTAGTAGGAACAAATAATCAATGGGCATTGGATCGTGGAAAATTTCCCTTATTGGTGAAGTTGATTGACGCCAATCAGCCCCTTTCCGTTCAGGTACATCCCGATGATGAATATGCCATGGCGCATGAAGGCAATGAGCTTGGGAAATTTGAGATGTGGGTAATCCTCGATGCAGAACCCGGGGCAGAAATCATTTACGGCTTTCGTGAGCAAATTGATAAAAAGACATTTCTTAAAGCTGTTGATAAAGGCATTTTGGGAGAATTCCTTCATCACATTCCAATTAAAAAGGGCGATCACATCTGTGTTCCCTCCAGAACACTTCATGCCATTTTAAAAGGTGCATTAATTGCAGAAATTCAACAAAATTCAAACACAACTTACCGTGTTTTCGATTGGAATCGCCTTGGTGAAGGCGGCAAACCTCGTGATTTACATGTAGACAAAGCGCTGGATGTGATAAATTTTGCACAGGTCGGTGTTTCCTTACCTGATGCGAAAACATTAAATGATGGTGATCGGTGGACCGCAGAGAGCTTGTGTGATAACCGGTATTTTACATCTGAACGCATAAGGATAGAAAACGGCGGCACCTATTCTGGTTTTTGTGATGGATCGACCCTAGAGATGTGGGGAGTCTTAAGCGGACGTATAAAGATCAATGATATCGAGCTAGATCCAGTCAATTTTTTTTTGCTGCCTGCTGCTCTGGGTGCTTATACGATTGCTGCTTGTGATGACTCGGTACTTTTGCGAACCTTTGTCAGATAATTAGAAAACCAAAAAGTTCACAAGACAAAAATTTTTCTATTTAAATCTTGCATGAAAGTAATACATGGAAATAAATAACAGGGCATCAAAGATTAACTTGTTTTGGACAGGAGGTTGGGATTCGACATTTCGTCTGTTGTGGATCCTTTTAAAAGAAAGGGAAATTGTCCAAACATTTTACATAATTGATCCAAATCGGCCGTCTCATAAGATAGAAATGAAGAGGATGGATCAGATTAGAAAATTGATTTACAAAAGATACCCATTCACAAAGGGTCAATTTTTACCAACAGTTTCTGCTAAAGTATCCGAGATTAAAGATGATGTTGTTATTCGGAAAGCATTTGAAGAAGCAAATAAGAAGCATCATTTAGGCAGTCAATATGATTGGTTAGCAAGGTTTTGTAAACAGAATAACATCGCCAATATGGAATTATGCGTTCAAAAATTAGGAAATCCTGAGCATAATTGCAGGTTTTCCCCATTTTTTGAAATGGATGAAATAAGCGGCGAACTTGTCTACAAAAAGTCCAGATCAAGTGAGCCTGAATATATTCTATTTATGCGCTTTGAATTTCCGATTCTCCACATAACCAAGCAAGATATGTTAAATACTGCCAGGCAAAATGGTTGGCTCAGTATTATGAAAAAAACCTGGTTCTGTCACCAGCCGATTCTTGGGGAAATTCCATGTGGAAAATGCGATCCCTGTCAGCAAACAATGGGCGAGCGAGGTATGAAGAAGCGGTTTCCCTTGTTTGTCAGGTTAATGGCAAAGCGTCCTATATCAAAAATAATATCTTATTTTCGTCAAGAATTTTGAATAAAAATCTTTAGATTTTTCAATCAAGCAATGTTTTAACCTTTTTTCTCAGGTTGGTTAAGGATGTGAAAAATTAGTTATTCTTTTTCATTCGTGTTTTCAATCCATCCAAACCTCATTTTCTCATTTATATCAAACGTTGGACTGTAAGGTTTAATATCCAGTACTGGCGTGCCATCCAGTAAATCAACATCTTCAACGGTCAGAACATTATCTTGAATTGAAATCAATTTCACAACAGACAAACCGATAGGATTAGGCCGATTAGGCGATCGCGAAGCAAATACTCCGTGTGGTTTGTTATCTAATGGGGGAATTGCTGTAAGTTTATAGCCTTTAACCTGGTGAAGATAGCAAATCAAATAGATATGTGAAAATCCCTCTAAATCACGTAAACCTTCAATAAATTCTGGTTCAAGGACTACTTTTCCTTGAATGCCCTTCGCAAACTTTGGCTGTCGAGGCATGTCCTGGGTATTTTTATGGGGTGAATACAATGTGCCTATTTTTCGAAATTTAATGACTTCATTGTCCATTAATCAATATTCCCTTGCTAAGTTTATTAATCAAATAATATTTTTTGAAGTTTTTCCCAAAGCTTTTTAATTTCATTGGAAGCAGGGCTGTTGGGTGAAAATACTGTGACGGGTTTGGACTGAACCATGGCTTTTGGTATAGACGTGTCAAAGGGGAGTTCACCTATAATTTGGATATTATTTTCTTCTGCAAAATACTTGATTTCTTCCACACCTTTTTTATAGAGGTTGGCTTTATTGATGCAAATTACCTGGGGTATTTGAAAATGTTCTAATGTTTGTACCACTCGTCGCAAGTCGTGACTTCCTGATAATCCAGGTTCTGCAACTAATAAAGCCAGATCAACACCTGTGCTGCTAGCAATGACTGGACAGCCGATACCAGGAGGCCCATCAATTATTATCAGGGGATGACCCCCATTATTTTCAGCGAATTGTTTTGTACGTTGTCGGATCAGGGTAACTAATTTTCCTGAATTTTCTGCTGCTGGGAAAAGTTCTGCATGAAAGAGAGGTCCATAAGGGGAGGAAGAAAAAAACCACACGCCATCTTGTTGGTCGATCATCTTAATGGCTGATTGTGGACAGCTGTATACACAAGAGACACATCCATCACATAATAAATCAATGACCCGATATGTGGGATTTGCTTCTGTGGGCAATTCGATCGCGTCATACCGGCATACTTCATAGCATTCATTGCATAGATTACAGCGTTCTGGATCTATTTGCGCTAATTTACTACTGATAAAATCATGCTGTTCCAGGTGCTCTGCGCTGGTGACTAACGCAAGATTGGCTGCATCAACATCAGCATCAACAAATATGCTCTTTGTTGGCGATTGAGAAGCCAGGTGAACCAGGGCGGCTGTTATACTCGTTTTCCCGGTGCCGCCTTTTCCACTCAGGATGACTAATTCTTTTACAACTTTGTTTAGAGACGACATCAATGATATATCTCCTCATGGATTTGCTCTTTGATCATCTCATAAAGGTTTAAAAAAGCATCTTCAAATTCTGGGATGATATCTATTAATAGTTTCCCTGAAGCCAGACCTTCTGCAATATTCTCTTGATACGGGATTTTCATTAAGATTGGATAGCCATTTTTTGAAAGAAAATCTTCAACAGCCGAATCCCCGATGCCATCGCGATTGATTATGACACCTGCCAGGGATCCTGTCTCAGAGATGACCCCAATCATTTGTTTTAGATCATGTAATCCAAAAGGTGTGGGCTCAGTAACAAGGATTACATAATCAGCATCATGAAGTGTAGCCACAACAGAACAGGAAGCACCAGGCGGCGAGTCCAGAATTGTGACTTCAACATCATCCTTCATATTTGACTTTAATTGACGAATAATGGGTGTTGACATAGGCTCGCTGATTGTTAATTCTCCAAATAAAAACGGGCGATTTTTATTAAACGTGCCAAATTTCAATTCCCCAATTTTCCTGGGAGTTTCTGTGATTGCATTAACAGGGCAGTGAATTGAGCAGCTCCCGCAGCCATGGCAAAGCTGCTCAAAAACCTCAATCTTATCCCCTAACAACGCCAATGCATTAAATTCACAAATATCAACGCATTGCCCGCAGAGAATACATTGCTCATAATCGATAGTGGGTATATTTATACTTGCTGGCTTAATTTCATTGATTGTTGGATTTAAGAATAGATGTGCATTTGGTGCTTCAACATCACAATCTAACATTTGTATGTTGTGGATCGGCGCTAGGGCAGCTGCCATACTGGTAGCAACCATTGTTTTACCGGTCCCACCTTTTCCACTGGCGATCGCAATTTTCATAGAATTTTTCCGAATTTATGCTTCTTCTAAAGAATTTTGTTCGTAAGCCTGGATTACATCACTAACCGTTTCGTAATTATTTTGGAATGTAAACATCTTAATTTTTGCTGAATTTAAAGCGCTGTATGCATTAGGCCCAAAATGACCGCTGATAGCAGCTGATATGTTATGATTGACCAAAAATTGTGAGGCAGCTATACCTGCACCACCTCGCTGGGTTACAGCAGGGTTCTCAAGTGCTTCCCAGGTGTTGTCCTCAGAATTGTATTTGATAAAGAATTCTGTTCTTCCAAACCTTGGGTTTGGTGGGCTTTCTAAAGTTTTTCCTAAACTTGAGATCACGATAATCATAATTGCTCCTATATTTGAAAGATTGACAGAAATTATAGTACTGAGTCATTATCTCACACTATTGACTATTTGACAATAGATGTTTATAATATAGTTAAAAGGATAAAACTTATGCAGGACGACATAAAAGATATTGGGACAAATGGGTATGGAAGAGGATTAGGTCGCGGCCGAGGACCTGGCAGGAGATTGGGGCGCGGCATGCGTTGGATGGGGGATTATTCTCTCATGGATGTTCGATTAATTGAACCTGCTTTGCTCGCTTTTCTCAATGAAGAAAAAATGCATGGTTATGGCTTATTGGACAAGCTTGCTTCTCTGGGGCTTGAATCGATCAGCCCTAGTGTCGTTTACCGAATTTTACGTGAGTTTGAAGAAATTGGTTTGGTGCAATCTGACTGGGAAGACGAACGGACCCAGGGGCCACCAAGAAGAGTATATGCACTTACAAAAGAAGGTCGTTCAGCACTGAAGAGAGCGGAGATATCCTTACGTGAAACTGTGGATCGCATAAAAATGATATTGCAAAGTATTAACAATCAGAATGAATAAGTAAATATTGGCAAAGTTTTAGAAACGGAGGTTGTTATGCCAGGATTTGATGGTACAGGACCAGGTGGATCTGGTCCAAACGGGAGAGGTTTTGGCCCATGCGGCCAGGGAAACCAAAGAACAAATCGAGGATTTTTTGAATTTGGACGCGGAAGACGGGGTGGCGGTCGAGGATTTTGGCCTGCGCGCTGGCGTGCAGTGCCAACCATAACTGATGAAAAATCGCAACTTGATTCTGAGAAACAATGGCTCTCTCAGCAATTAGACGCAGTTAATCAACGCTTGAGGGATATGGAACAAAACCAGTAAAACTATAACCACAACCCGGAAAGCAAATTCGGGTTGTGGTGCTCTTCTTTTTTCTGTTTCTTGGCAATTCGCTATTTTGTTCCGGGTGGATATGTTATTTCAAAATTTACGATATCAACATCCTGTAATTTCTAGTTCTCAAACTGAACAAGGATAAGAAATTATTGTGTGGTGTAGTGGCATCACAAAAAAAATAATCCCATTTTGTAAGGCACCTGATTTAGCTCAAGAAAAATGTCGTATTCTCGGGACATTTGTTATTCGTTATCTACTGGGGGGCTAAACGATCTGGAAATTGTCTCCTGCAAAATCTGAATCAAAGAACAGAATTAAACCGATAAAGCCAGCCTATTAATGTATAATTTATGGTCAGCATATCCTATAGATGAGATGGGTGATTATAATGCAATATGATTTTGAATTTCGTTCTCGTCGCAGCAATGTGTTAGCCAAGAATGGAATGGTAGGTTCGAGCCAACCCCTGGCAAGCCTTGCAGGACTTGACATTCTTCGTAGAGGGGGCAATGCTGCAGATGCAGCGATTGCCATTGCGGCAGCGCTTAATGTTGTTGAGCCCTTTTCTAACGGTGTGGGTGGCGATTGTTTTGCCTTATACTGGGATGCGAAAGCCAAAAAGGTGTTTGCGTTGAATGGTAGCGGACCAAGTGCCAGGAAAGCATCGATCGATGAATTGAAACGGGCAGGTTATGAAGAAGTACCCCTTTTCAACGGGCAAGCAGTAAGCGTTCCGGGTGCTGTTGCTGGATGGCAAGCACTGCGAACTCGATTTGGCACAATGTCATTTAAAGAATTACTTGCCCGCGCAATTCGTTATGCTTATGAAGGCTATCCCGTCACAGAATGGATTGGTGCGACCTGGAAGATAAGCGCTCCTCGATTGCTGCGCAAAAATTTAGACGAGACCAAACCGAAACATCTTCAAGTCACTGGTCCAGCGCAACCTTCCGGAAATGAATTCCTTATCAACGGCAGAGCACCGGAAGTGGGTGAAGTCATCACCTTGCCAACACTTGGTGAAACACTGACAAATATTGCAACATTTGGAAAAGATTATGTCTACACAGGTGAATTTGCTAAAAAATTATGCGAGCATGTGCGGAAATATGATGGATGGTTGGAACCATCGGATCTGGAGGGTTTTGAAGCTGAATGGGTGGATCCGATTTTCGCTGATTATCATGGTGTTCGTTTGTACGAGTGCCCCCCAAACGGGCAGGGTTTAGCAGCAATTGTAGCTGCAAAAATCGCAAATGGATTTGACATTGCAAGAATGGATAATTTGGAACGGACACATACATTAATTGAATGCTTACGTTTGGGTTTTGCAGAAGCTTTCAACTGGGTCTCAGATCCAAAATTTGCTGATATTCCCTATGAGGAGCTATTTTCCGAAGCTAATATCCAAAATCTCAGACAGGCGATTCATCCTCAGCACACCACCAAGCATTTGCAATCGGGAATTCATGCTGTAGGGGAAGATACTGTCTATTTAAGTGTCGTGGATGGTGAAGGAAATGCATGCTCTTTCATTGCCAGCCTTTACACAGGCCCCGGTACGGGTCTGGTGGTCCCAGGCACCGGTGTTTTGCTTCAAAATCGAGGGGCTTTGTTCAGCCTGGATCACAAACATCCCAATGCTTTAGAAGGCGGAAAACGCCCATATCACACAATTATCCCTGGGATGATTACAAAGGATGACGAATTATTTGCAAGTTTTGGCATCATGGGTGGTTTTATGCAGCCCCAGGCACATCTTCAAGTATTATCAAACCTCGTGGATTTCAAACACAATCCGCAGCAAGCCCTGGATATGCCCCGCTTTAATATCGATGTTCAACCGGGAGAGGGCATTGGGGCCGAAGATTCTGGTGGGAAAGTTTTGTTAGAAAGAGGATTTAGTTTTGAAGAGATGGCTGCTCTATCCCGCAAGGGTCATCACGTGACGCCTATCAGCGGACTGGAACGGATTATTTTTGGCGGGGGACAGGTCATTCAACGTGATCCAAAAACCGGCGTTCTTGCAGCGGGTTCTGACCCGCGAAAAGATGGCTTTGCAATGGGATATTGATGGACATATTCAATTAAAAGATAAAACTGCCCCGTTCACACGCGGCAGTTTTTTTGTTTTAATTGGGCTTTATGCATTTATGTTTACGGCGTCGAGATCATCACGATGCTTGACCAACTTATTTAGACCGTTAATTAAATCATCGACACCTTGCTTCCCTGAACGGAATATATATTCACCCATCCATACGGATTCTTGCCACCGTGCGCGCTCGGCAGCTGGAAAAGACATGGATTCAAAATCAAAATATTCCGGAAATGCGGAGGGTACAGGTAATTTTGAGAGTCCAGGCTGGAATAATTCGTACTTGTTCATTGGGGGATAGCCTGTGTCCACAGGAATACCTTCAGCCGTCAGAGCCTTACAAAAGGTTTCGTTATTACATCTAAAAAAATCCGGATCAATTTTTATGATGTAACGGTAAAAACTACGTCTTGTAAGCCGCAAATCACGTTTTAACATTTTCACGCCGGGAACTTCACTTAAGGATTCCTCCAGGTAATCTGCCATTGACTCACGCTCTTTTAGTTGATCAGGAAAACGTTCGAGGGCAACCAATCCCAGTGCTGCATGTAACTCCGACCAGCGATAGTTAACGCCCATGGTGTATTCTAATCCATCAGGATCTTTCGGGCGTCCGCAATCAATGATGCTTGACGCTCTCTGTGCCATTACAGGATCTTTACACAATAAGACGCCGCCTTCTCCTGTTGTAAGGCTCTTTGCGGATTGGAGGCTGAATGAGCCAAAATCTCCAATGGTACCAGCACCCATATCTCGCCATTTTGCCCCGTGTGCATGAGCGCTATCTTCAATGACGACCAGTTTGTGGGTCCGTGCAATCTCCATGATTGCATCCATATCCGCCATTTGGGCCGCAATGTGGACCACAATAATCGCTTTTGTTTTTTCGGTTATGGCTTTTTCAACTTTATTGGGATCGATGCAATAGGTCTCTGGATCGATATCAACAAGCACAGGGAGGGCACCTGCAGCCATTGGTGCATATGCTGTTGCTTGAAAAGTGTAGGCCGGCACAATTACCTCCTCACCCCAACCAATACCTGCTGCCCTTAATGCCACCTCCATTGTGATGGTGCCGTTCAGCATGGGTACCGCGTAACCACCTCCTTGCATTTCTGCAAATTTAACTGCAAATTCTGCAGTATTCGGTCCTGGATATGGCAATCCACCCCAACGTCCTGATTTCACAGTCCTTGTGACGGCCTCAATATCGCGCTCGTCGAAAATTGGCCAGGCAGGATACTTTTCACTTCGGATTGGCTCACCACCAAGCACTGCCAATTTTTCCATTATTTCTCTCCTGATCATTAGAAATTTCTATTGGTATCTCGCCAACCCGTTATAAGTGAGGATTTGCTTGGATTGGCCAGACTTCACTGCAAGTATACAGCAAATTCATGTTATTTGTTGAATAGAAATGGTTCAATTGACATTAAGATAAAATATCACCCACAGACCGGAATAATTGCTTTCGTAACGATTCGGAAGGAAGTCCTGATACCTCGGCAGCCAGAAGCACTGCACCGACGACTGGCGGGACAAGTAGATGGACGAACTTTGCCTTTGGAGCAAATTGTTGAATGGTTTCTTGAAATGGTTTAATATAAATATCCCCGGCTTTGAAGACACTTCCCATCTTGATAACTTTAAAATCAATGGTTTCAAATTTTAGCTGCCGGATTACAGCATTTACATTCAAAGCTAATTCATTGGCAGAGAATTTTACTGCTTCCTGGGCTTGTAAATCCCCCTCATGAGCGAGTTGAATGATATTTTTTGCCAATGCTGGATCAAGATGGATTTTGTCCGTGGCAAGCGCTTCAATTAACTCAAATTCACTTTCAACCTGGGCATGATCAATAAACAACTTGGTAAGGCGTGTTTCTGGTCCGCGTTTTGACCAGGCATAGGTTACAGCGAGCATCGCTCGCCAAACCATTTCACTTGCCCCACCAAATTCGCCAAACTGTATACTATTTCCAGTAATGCGGCCAATCTTTCCAAACTTATCCCGTCCAATAATATTGTTACCTGTACCGGCATCCGCAGCAACCCCCCATCCTTCTGTGGACCCGGCGATTAAACCGAGCATAACATCGTTCACGAATTGATAACGACTGTTGATCTGAAGGGAGCGAATAGCTTTGATCATAATTGGTGCTTCTGATGGCCAATCGTATCCAGAAAAGCCAAAGCCCATCGCAGCAATTGCTGATTTGCTGACACCTGCGAAGGACAAAGCTTTATTTACAGCTTCATTCACAGCTTCATTCACAGCTTCAATAAAGCCATCTGCACCAACCACTTCGTAATTCCCGCATCCTGATTCACCAAACCCAAGTATCCTTCCTGACATATCCGATATCAAAGCATGGGTTTTGCTGGAGCCAGTATCCACACCCAGAAGATATGGTTTTTCCTGATTTTTGTGCTGGAATTTTCGATCCAATTTTGTTCACTCCATAAAGAAATTTGGCAAGTATCGCCGATTTGTTTCGAGCATGTCATCCAGTACCGTTGAAATATTTTCAACAGAAGGGCCGAGAGGGTGGACTAATAGTGCTTTGTAGGCTGCGATACGATCACCCTTAACTGCAGCTTGTGCGGTTAGGATTTCGTAAGCTTTGATAGTGGTAATTAGGCTTTCACATTCCAGAGGCAGCGGCGGCGTTGTTATTGGGAAAACGCCTTTTGCATTAATATGACAGGGTATCTCCAATACCCAATCCTTGTTCCAGAAAGGAACAGCCCCGTTGTTCTGAGTATTGACGACATGAACTTCGTCCAGATCATTATAGTGCGCGTTTAAGAGTTGGGTTGCAACAGTTGAATAATAAGCACCGCCGCGTTTCATTAAATTCTCGGGTGGGTCGGAGAGGGTTTCGTCCTTATAACTTTCAAGCAAATCCTCTTCAATTTCCATTACCTCTTCCGCTCTGGAAGGAGGCCAGTGCTCCTGTTTCTCAAGCATTTTGGGAGTGTAATAGTAATAGCGCAGGTAAGAATTTGGGAGCATTTGAAGGCTTTCCAGTGTGTGTGGATCGAAGTAAGGGTCTTCTTGATTGTTCATTTCTTTGATAAGTTCTGCCATTATTACTGGCCAATAATCCTGACCCTGAATTTCAAACCCGGAATACCAGGTGAGGTGATTTAAGCCCAGGGTCTTAATTTTTGCTTCCGATGGTGAAAAATTGGTACCCAATCGTTCGTTTATAATTTCAAGCATCTCCATCTTTGTTGTCAGTGCTGAATTACACACGCCAACTGATGTAACACCCGGTGCAAACCTGAATAAAGCTTCAGTCACCAGACCTGATGGATTGGCAAAGTTTACTAGCAATGCACCTGGCGCATATTTTTCAATGTCATTGGCGACTTCCAAAATAATCGGAATTGTTCGCAATGCCTTTGCCATCCCGCCAACGCCGGTTGTTTCCTGTCCAATCAAACCATGTCGTTTTCCAAGATATTCGTCTTCACGGCGCGCTTCCATCTGACCAACACGCAATTGTGTGATGACATAGGAGGAATTTTCAATTGCTTCTTTTTGATTGTTACTTAAGACGATCGAAAATTTGGCATGTTTGGATTTAGCCATTCTCTTTGCGAATCGGCCAACGATATCCAATCTTTTACTATTGATATCCATCAACCATAATTGGTCTAATGGAAATTGATCTTGCCTTTCGATGAAACCATTGATAAGTTCCGGGGTGTAAGTCGATCCGCCGCCAATCACTGCTACTTTCAACATAAATCCTCCTTATTCATCATTCTATTTTATAATTATAACAATCTTGTAGATTAAATTTTTGCATCGAAGAATTCGTTCTGGTTGTATAAGAACAGGTAAAATGTTAATAGAAATTTAAATAAAAAATAGGAGGTGCTTTGTTTAATCGCATTTCAGTGATTGTATTGGATGGCGTTGGCATTGGCGCTGCACCTGATGCAGCGGATTATGGCGATGAAGGTACAAACTCCATTGGCAATGTTGCCAAAGTATTGGGCGGCATTGATTTGCCCAACATGGAAAAGCTAGGATTAGGCAATGTCGAAGAAATTAAAGGTGTTCCACCAACAGACCACCCAACAGGTGGTTATGGGAAAATGCAGCCTTTGTCTGCTGGTAAGGATACAATTCAAGGTCACTGGGAGATGATGGGGATTCACCTTCCCGAGCCTTCTCCGACATATCCCAATGGTTTTCCAGATGAGATCATGACTGTCTTTGAGGAGAAAATTGGTCGTGGAACTTTAGCTAATCGTCCTGCTTCAGGTACAGAAATTATCAAAGAATTAGGTGAGGAACACATTCGGACTGGCAAACCGATTGTGTACACATCCGCAGACAGCGTTTTCCAGATAGCAGCACATGAAGACGTCATACCGATCGAAGAACTGTATGAAATGTGCCTGGTCGCACGGGATATTTTGAAGGGAAAACATGCGGTTGGTCGAGTGATTGCCAGGCCTTTTATTGGCACAAGCCCTGAGAATTTCAAAAGGACAGATCGCAGGCGAGATTTTTCCAAAACACCGGAATCGGACACCGTCCTTGATAAATGTTACGCTGCTGGGCTGGATGTCTGGTCAGTTGGCAAAATCGATGATATTTTTGTTCATCGCGGCATTACACGAAAGAATCACACATTAGACAATAAGGAAAGCATAAAAGCGACCATTGAGCTCTTAGAAGAACCATTTAAAGGTTTGCTCTTTATAAACTTAATTGAATTCGACATGATATTTGGGCACCGTAACGATCCGCAGGGTTATTACGAGGCACTTAAAACATTCGATGATGCAATCCCTGAAATACAAAAGCGATTGTCGGATGATGATTTGGTGATCGTTTCAGCTGACCATGGGGTTGATCCAACCACTAAAAGCACTGACCATTCCAGGGAATACGTCCCACTGCTTGTATTTGGGCCACGTGTCGGCGCTGTTGACCTTGGAATCAGAAAAACATTTGCAGATGTGGGCGCGACGATCACAGAAAACTTTGGTTTGACGCCGCCAATGATTGGTACCAGTTTCTTAAGCGATTTAAAAAAATCAAAGGGTTGATCGATGCGCGTTCGCTGTAACGAATGTGGAACTGAGGGTGAATTCCAGCTGGCAGCGTGGCGATGTTCTTGCGGTGGCGCTTGGGAACCAGCAAGACTTCCGGAATTTGATCCTTCAAGAATTTTTGTTCAGGATTTTTCAATTTGGCGTTATGGCAGAATGCTTGGTTTGGACATAGATCGTCCAATTAAAAGGATGGGAGTGGGGTGGACACCAATTGTTCCTGTGGAAATATCGGGACAAAAGATTCATCTGAAATTGGAGTATCTATCTCCATCCGGGTCATTTAAGGATCGCGGCGTCAATGCGATGGTCAATCAACTGGTCAAGATGGGGGCAAATTTGTTGGTTGAGGATTCATCCGGAAATGCCGGTGCGTCCCTGGCGGCTCATTCTGCTCGATTTGGAATAAAGTCAAAAATATTTGTGCCTGCCTATGCATCACCAAATAAACTTGCACAGATAAGCATTTATGGTGTTGATGTGGTGCCCATTGAAGGATTGCGCAGTGCGGCAGAAAATGCTGCCCAAGCATGTGTTGGAAAAGATGGTATTTATGCTTCACATGCCTATAATCCTGCATATCTTGCAGGGCAAATAACAGCAGCATGGGAATTGTGGGAACAACTCAATCGCCATGTCCCAGATTGGGTGATAAGCCCTGTTGCACAGGGAGGACAATTTCTTGGTCTTTGGTTTGGTTTCAAACACTTACTCGAGGTGGGTTTGATTGATAGAATTCCTAGAATGGTAGCCGTCCAACCAGCCCGGATTGCACCGTTGTTCAATGCCTGGTGCCAGGGTTTGGAAGAAGTAAAATCCATTGAAGCATCAGGTCCTACCGTTGCTGAGGGTGTTGCGATCTCTCATCCAGTACGGGGGAAGAGGTTATTACAGGTAATAAAGGATACCAATGGAATGGTCGTAGCAATCGATGAGGATGCGATATTAATGGCTCAGCAGGATCTTGCTCGCCATGGATATTATATAGAACCAACCAGTGCACTAGCCATTGCAGCATTAAATAACATTGCTGAATATTTTAATAGAACTGATATTATTGTTGTCCCATTGACTGGCAATGGGTTAAAAGGAAAACCAAAATATGGTGATGGATCAAAAGATTGAATTCTTTCCAATCTTTATCATTCATATGCCGGTTATTTTTTATGGCGAAATTTTAATCCAAATTGAATTGTAATAAAAAACTAATGTCCATAAAGTATTAAAAATCACGTGTAAAATTGACAAAAATGTTGTATGCTCTAAATAACAACCATGGTTTCCGCGGAGGTCCTGATGAAAGCAGATACATTTCGTGATTTTCTATCATCGAGGGGTGTGAATGATAAAGAAATACAAGCAAGGATCAATTTCATCGAAGGAATTGAGGATGCTTTGAGAGTGAAGGCTCCTACCTGGACCCTGGAGGACGTGAACTGTGCATCTTCGCAATCGATTGTTGAAGATATGATCGATAGGGGCGAGAATACCATTGAAAATCTTCAGACTTTGCTTCTTTATGCGATTTCAATTGACAACAAAGCCCTTTATATCCTGCTGCTGCAGCATTTGGATGGTTATGAAGCATTTAATAATTTGCATTCAAAATTAGCAGAGGTCGTCGGTGAGGACCTTCGGGATATTATCTTTGACGAAATGACGCTTCCGCCCTTAGGAATGTCTGCCCGAGAGAAATCAATATATGCCTACCGAATCATGAATCGGCTTGAAGAAATTTTTGAGGAAAATTCTTGCCGGGATGTATTAAAAGACTGCTTGCGTGATTTGCCTGATTCGATGTACCAGGAACACCAAAAAATCTTCAGGGAAGAATGTAATAGTGACATTGATTGTTATTTGGTGAAAAAGGGCCAAAGATTTATAGGAACTTTACGTCAATACCAGGAAGCTAAAAAATTATTCTTTGGGCAAGAAATTAACGATGATGTGATTGCTTTTGTTGATGCAAATATGGAAATTGGGCAGGGGGTCAGGGAAGGAAATATTATTTATGAAACGAAAATCCCGTATGACACAAAAGCATTTCTGGCGGAGAAGGACCCAAGTAAAAGAGCTTACCATTATTGCCATTGCCCCTGGGCGCGAGAATCATTGAGAAATAGCTCTTTCAAAGTGAGCGCAACTTTCTGTCAATGCTCTGCAGGATTTCACAAGAAACCTTATGAAATGATTTTTGGCCAAAGCATAAAAGCAGAAGTACTGCAAAGCGTGCTCAATGGGGATGAGATTTGCCGATTTGCAATTTATCTGCCTGAAATAGCAGATTAAATTTCATTATGCAAGTTTAATCAGAACATCCCAGCGTGGATCATTTTTTAATGGGGTTAAATGCTCGCTATTTTTGATAAAATCAAAATTGTCGAAACCTAGACTAATCGAAAGTTCCAGGTACTTGAAAGCGGCGTCAAGCTGTTCCAAATGGGATGCCGCGCATGCAGCATTCCAGGCCATCCAGGCCTGTTTGTTTTCCTGGGACAAAGCCCTTTCGTACCAGTTAATTGCTTTTTCATAATCCTGGTTTTCAAAATTTATGTTGCCATGGACAGCAAGATTGAGGGTTCTGTCCCAAAACAGCATCAATACATCGTGATGATCCACAAGTTCGAAACCTGCGCTTTGAGCGGTACGGCATGAAGCCTGGTTTGATGCAGCACAATGCCAGAGGAGGTTGTAAACACCATTTTCAATGGCTTGAAGCTGGAATTTTTGTGTCATGGCCTTTGCCAGACCTATTTGTCTGTGTTCTGGCAGTGACGCTATCCCAATCTCGCATTGATTTTGAAAATTGTATTCTGAGAGACACCAACCTGCCAATGAACCGTCCTTGAATGCTGCAAGGCCAAAACTATTCTGGAGAAATGCCTCCACCGTCTCACGTTCGGAGCAGATTTCTTCTAGGAGTTCATCTTTCCCTGGAAATGATTTCTGAATCAAAGATTGATTCACAGGCAGCAGATGATAGCTGTCAGGAATCTGAATGTTAATTACAGGGATTTTTAATTGCTTTTGGTATATATGGTACGCCATTTGAATGGGGTCTTTATTTGCCAGAGACTTGCTCAAAATATCAAGCCAACGGGGATCATTAACCGTTAATCTAAAGAAAGCTACGTTTGATTTTTCGCAATTGCTCTTAACTTCGGTGAGAAAAAATTTGTCCCAAGAAACTTCCAAATTGGTATCAGGGGCACCAGATAGAAACACTCGTTGTCTAAATTGGGCAAATGCAACTTTCGGTTCTCGAATGTTATCGACATATATCCATCCAGGGGTCTGTCCGGATAGAATCGTATGAAGAACGGTTTGATATTGGATTTGATCCAACAGCTCCTTGGCGATATTGTAATTATCGATATTCAATTTTTCCATATGTAAGCAAATCCTACTTATTGTGTGTTTTTTCTTTTACATTCATATTATTTGATACAATCATTGATATGTGACTTCTGATTATATCAAAGGAGTATATATGCCAAAAGAAAATCCTTCTCACGCTGACCAGTCAAAAGCTTCTATTGAAGTAAATCTTCTTGCCCCAGAAATTGCTGAAAAAGAAACGATTGAAGCTTGTGAAGCGGCAAAAAGCCTTGGATTTGCAGCTGTTGTTGTAAAACCATGTTATGTGCATCAAGCCGTTTTTACTTTGAGGGGGTCAGATACAAAACCAGCGACGGTTATAGGTTACCCATTTGGTGATCAATCAAAAGCAGTAAAAGTTGCCGGTGCAAAGCGGGCTTTGACGGAAGGTATTCTTGAACTGAATCTCGTTGCAAACACCGCGTATCTTGTAGATAATAATTATGATTTATTTGAGGAAGATATTCGAGCAATTTGTTGTTTAGCTCGTATGAATTATGCATTTGTTAACATCATATTGAATTGTCAATTTCTTCCAGAGGATTTAATTGTTTCTGGAGCAAAATTCATTGCCGAAACCGAGGCGCATTGGATTTCGCCCTCATCCGGTTTGGGAAAAGTAGAGGATGATGAAGCTTATATTTCTCTAATAAAGCAAACCCAGGGAGAAAGTATTAAATTAAAATCAATGGGAAAAGTTGAAAATAAGGAAACATATGTCAGACTTCAGGAATTGGGATTTGATCGTATTGCACTCAATGACCCCAGAAGATTTCAAAATTTTGTTAAGAACGAGGGAAATTAAAAATTTGCCATAAAGAGTATGAAAAGGAAAAATCAAAACGTGTTGTTAAATTTGCCCGCTGTTTACGAGCCGTGCGAAATTTTCGAAAGAACGATCGTAGGTTGCTTCTGCATCCTTTGGAAATGCACAGCCAGGTAGTTCACGCATTTTAAGGTGATAACTGATGCATTCACAGCAAATTCCTTTGCGAGCGCAAGGGTTGTAGGAGCAATTACAATGTCGCAGATTTTGTTCTTTTTTACATTCCATGGACAATCCTTTCAATATTCTTCGTTTTAATTCACAAGCAGTATTTTATTATTTTATAGCTCATCCTGCAAATGCAGCTCTTCCGCAAGGTCGATATGAACTAATTAATCCATTCAATTAAGGTATAGTTATTTCTGAAAAATCATAAATGAGGTTAAAAATGGATACATTCAAAATTCTTTTGTTGATAGCAAGACCAGCAGCAGGCAAAAGCGAAGTGATCAATTACCTAAAAAATACACCAATACAAAACCGAAAAGAGCGGTTTCACATTGGTGAATTTGAGGAAATTGACGATTTCCCAATGTTGTGGGCATGGTTTGAAGAAGATGCACTGCTTGAGAGGATGGGAAACGCGAGGCTGCACACAACTACTGACGGCTATTTTAAGTACCGCTATTTGTGGGATTTATTGATCGAACGAATCAGCCTTGAATACCAAAAAATGATGCGTGATTTTGATGGGGATACCACTATTTTGGAATTTTCACGCGGTTCTGAGCACGGTGGTTACCGCAGCGCTTTTGAGCACCTCTCTGAGGATATTTTGGAAAAATTAGCCATTCTTTACCTCGATGTTCCGTGGGAAGAATCCCTAAGAAAAAATCGCAGACGCTTTAATCCGGATCGTCCTGATAGTATTTTGGAGCATGGACTGCCGGATGAAAAACTTGAAAAACTATATCGTGAAACTGACTGGCATGACCTTGTGGAAAACCAAAAAGACACATTGGTTATAAAAAGTTTCGAAGTCCCATTTGCTGTATTTGACAATGCGGATGATGTAACAACAGCCCAGGGAGATGCATTAGGCGAGCGCTTATCATCTGTTTTAGATGGGTTGTGGGAGAATTACAAAGAATTGCACTCATAAATATTCGGCTTTTACATTGATGATTGGCATTTTCAAAACGTTAATTTACTATGAATAAAATAAATAATGGTTTCGCATAGTATTTATTAATTAATCGTAACAGCCTTTTGCCAATAGTCATATTCTTGACAACGCCACAGTAATTTTGTGGATTAAATTGCTTTGAAGCCTCTTTGAAAGGGATAGGTATTTCATGTCACGAAAAACTTTTCAAATAATCATTAGCCTTGTAGGTCTTGTTGTTCTTGCAGGGGTTCTGACCCCCAAACTAATTGATTATTTCAATCAACCACAAGAAGAGGAGACAGTCGTTGGGTACGGCTCGGATGCAGTCTTTGCGATTGTCGACAGCATCATCGAAGAAGGGCAGATCACACTCGGGGAAGTGAGGCAGCCGTATCAAATTCTTTCAGTCATACCTGAAGAGGGAAAGTATGCTGGCATTCCCTTTGAAATTGATTACGGCACACGCCAAATCAGAAACAATATGATCATGATGCAAGAGGGTGATAGGATTTTGGTGAATATTTCATCAACACCTGATGGCATTCTATCCGCTCACTTTATTGATTTTTATCGTCGAAGCAGTTTAATGTGGCTGCTGATTATATTTGTTCTTGCAAGTGTGATTATAAGCGGCTGGAAGGGTGTCCGTTCTTTATTAGGGATTTTACTCAGTTTGGCTGTAATTATTCTTATAATATTGCCAGGAATTCAAAGCGGCAAAGATCCGCTTTCTGTAAGCATTCTCGGTGCTTTTTTCTTTGTGTCTTTCAGCCTATACATTATCTATGGGTGGAACGTCAAAACACATACTGCAGTGCTGGGTTCTTTTCTGGCCCTTGTTATCACCGGGGTATTGGCATTAGTATTTGTCAATAATACAAGATTGACAGGTTATGGCGATGAGAATATGTTTTATATCTCACAGCTAACCCAAAATACGATGAATGTTCGCAGCTTGCTCCTGGCAGGCATTCTTATCGGCACTTTAGGTGTGCTGGATGACCTGGTGATCTCGCAGGCATCAGCGGTTTTCGAGCTTTACAAGAATCAACCCGATCAAACGTATAAAAAGCTTTATAAATCTGCCATGAACATTGGTCAGGACCATATCGCTGCGACCGTAAATACGCTGGTACTTGCTTATGCCGGTGCATCTTTACCGATGCTGCTGTTGTTTTCTTTTGGAAATGTAAACTATGGCCTGGCTGTCAACCTTGAATACATTGCAGAGGAAATAGTTCGGACAATTGTGGGCTCATTAGGATTATTTGCTGCTGTACCGATCACAACAGCTTTGGCAGCCCTGATCGCAGTGAAATACAGAGACTTCGGTAAATTCAAATTATATTTGGGACCATTAAATGAATGAATTAAATATGTATGATAAATTCAGTCAGAATTACGATCGTTTTGTTGATTGGGATGCCCGATTATCTTCTGAAATCCCTTTTCTCCTTTCAAAATTATCTGCAATAAAAAGTGTAAATTCTCAAAAGCCATGGATATTGGATGCTGCCTGTGGTACCGGTCACCATGCAATTGCTCTTGCTAAAAAAGGTTTTAACTGCACTGGAGCAGATGCAAGCGCTGGTATGATCGACATTGCAAAAGAAAATGCAATAAATCGTGATGTCCAGATTGTTTTTGAACGAGCAGGTTTTGGTGATTTGAAAGCGGCATTTGGAAGTGCGAGATTTGACGGCTTGTTGTGCCTGGGGAATTCATTGCCCCATGCTTTAGGAGAAGAGAATCTGCTAAGAACTTTGGCTGATTTCCGAGCGGTTCTGAAAAAAGGCGGTCTCCTCATTATCCAAAATCGCAATTTTGACAAAGTGATGACTGAAAAAATTCGCTGGATGGAACCTCAAACCTATCGTAAAGCGGATCAAACCTGGATATTTTCTCGGTTTTATGACTTTGAGGATAATGAACAACTTACTTTCAATATCCAAATATTGAACAACCAGGCAGGTGAAGATTTTAAGCAGGAAATTATCAGCACGACCCTCTGGCCAATCAGAAAAGAAACAGTAGTAAAGGCATTGGAAAAATCGGGGTTTAAAAACCTATTGTTTTATGGGAATCTTGAAGGAGAAGTGTTTACTGAGCTTTTATCTCCTAATTTAATTGTTGTGGCAATCGCGGAATAGAAAAAATAACCTAACATTAACCATACCAGAATTACGTGTTACGATAGGTTATTATTCAATGCAATCATGGGAGAAATCATGCAAGAAGCATTGCAGCCAGGAACGAATCAAAAGAAAATGGAAATCTATTACTTTTTCACTTATGGCCTTTGTTTTATTGCTTTAGGTTTGGGAAGTGCATCTTTGGGACCATTATTACCGACGCTGGCTGATACCACAGGGACCTCATTGGCACAGATCAGTTTCTTATTCACTGCTTCCAGCCTTGGGTACATGGTGGGTTCTACAGGTGGAGGTCGTTTATACGATCGACTGAATGGTCATAAGTTAATGATCATCGCTCTTGCTTTGATGTTTCTTGTTAATCTATTAATTCCAATGCTGCCGGTGTTTAATATGATTCTTATTGCGATGTTTATTGTAGGCCTTGGCAGCGGCTCTGTAGATATTGGAGGTAACGTCAATCTCTTATGGGTGTTTGAATCTAGGGTTGGACCTTTTATGAATGGTTTGCATTTTTGCTTCGGAATTGGGGCTTTTTTATCACCAATGATCATTCATAATGTGATGAACCTCACCAACGGTGGTTTGACCTGGCCTTATCGGGTTTTAGCCTTTGCTTTCATCCCGGGAATCATCGGCTTGTCCTTATTAAAGGCACCTGAAAATCCTGAGAAAGACCATGACTCTCAAAAATCTGGAAAATCAAACACATTGCTTGTTGTTTTGATGTTGGTTTTATTTTTCCTGTATGTCGCAGTAGAGGGCGGCTTTGGGGGTTGGATTTTTACATACGCAACTGAAGTTAAGGTTGCCAGTGAGACATCTGCGTCTTATATGAACTCATTCTTCTGGGGGGCATTGACCCTTGGACGTTTACTGTCGGTCTATCTGGCAAAGAAATTGAAGCCTTCAAAAATTTTACTTGGGAACTTCAGCTTAGCGATTTTGTCCTTGGGATTAATTTTAATTTGGCCTACCAGTAAAAATATTGTCTGGTTGGTTTCTATCAGCCTGGGTTTTGCGCTTTCCTCTGTATTCCCGACCCTCATGGCTTTATCTGAGACCAGGATGAAAGTTACTGGGACTGTCACCAGTATGTTTTTCCTTGGTGTGAGTCTTGGCGGGATCATTATGCCCATGTTATTGGGACAGATATTTGACTTTGTAGGCAGTTATTACATCATGGTAGCTTTATTCGTAACTGCCTGCATTGGTCTGTTGGTACTTATTTCCGTTTTACTCACATCAAATCGCGTTGGAGAAAAGACACGCATTTAATTTATTTTATGGGTTTCTTGTATGTATATATATATTTGCATTAGCTGTATTTTGAGAGCAATTAGAAACAAAAAGAGGTTCCCGGATGATTGGGAACCTCTTGATAGTCTGATCTGAATTAGTGTCTAAACGAATCTCTCTCGGATCTCAGCACTAATGTAGTCCAGTAAAGCCACGGTGATTGCAATGAACCAAACAGCAATACCAGCCGCACTGTAATCGAGCATACGGATCCATTGGGTCAGCAGGTAGCCAATACCACCGCCGCCAACCAAACCAATGACCGTAGACATGCGGATGTTGATATCCCACCGATAAATCGTGAAGGATACAAACGGCGGAATTATTTGGGGGATAACGCCGTACATGATGGTTTGGAGCCAGTTGGCACCTGTTGCCGTTACTGCCTCAATTGGACCGGGATCGATGGATTCGATTGCCTCAGAATAAAGTTTACCGAGAGCGGCTATCGAGTGGACGACCAAAGCAAGGATACCTGCAAATGGACCTAAACCTACAATAATGATGGCGATGATCGCCCAAATCAGAGGCTCAATAGAGCGGATTATGTTAAGAACACCGCGTACAAGGTAGTAAATGCCAAGCGTGAATGCATTTGTTCTCATCAAGTTGCGAGCAGCAAGGAAACTGAATGGCAGCGCAAGGATGATGCCAAAAAAGGTTGCCATCATACCAATAAAGATGGTCTCAATCATCTTTTCAATAGCCATCTTTAACTCTGCACTGAATTCCCAATCGCCAATTGTCGTGACCTGTCTGCCTTGAAGCTCCCAGTTTGCCCCGCCTTCAAGATAAGAATCCGGAATCAGACGGTAAGGCCAGGTGATTTCTGTCTCGAAGTAACCCTTTTCATCCGGGATCACACGTAGAATGTCGCCGCCTTCCCGATGTCGGAATTGGGATATTGCAGGGTCTTTCCACCAGATTTCAACTTCTTTATCTGGAGTAAAGTTGTACCCTTCCACATGGATTGTCGTGCCAGGTATGACCTCGATTGAATTATCCTCCTGATCTACCTGTATAGATGGTATGCCGCAAGTTGGATCAACAATCAGGTAGGGCTTATCATCCAAGGGTTCTGTTGGGGGCGGCTGCGTATCATCACAGGGCGTTTCAAGGGCTGCTGTACCCATCCACATCTCTTCGGGATAGGTTATTGCCCTTTCCCATGGCCAAAGCACTCGAGATATAGCAGGAAAGGCATCACCAAACTTGGTGACGAATGCATAAACATCTATTTGCCCTATTTGCCAACCGATAACAAAGAAAACCAGGATCAAAAAAACCATTACAACGATTGGTTTTCTTTTTTCAGGTTTACCAGCAATTTTTGCCATTTGATAGGCATCAATAATGATCCAGATGTAAAAGATGACAAAAACAATGCTTATTAATACAAATATCGGTTCAAGTCTGAAAGCTTTACGGATGATATCAAACGCACCTTCATCCCTGGGCGCAGCATCTGTAAACCGCCAGATCAACAATCCAACGATTGAGATAAAGCTGAAAAATATGACGAGTCCTCGTTGGATGGCACGAGCAAGGGCTTGCCCTAAGCCGGGTACTATTGCAGATAGGACTGCCGCAAGCCAGGGCGGAACGATGCTTGGAAGGGTGGACGCTTCTTTGTAAATTTGACTTTTCTTTGATTTCACTGTTCCACCACCTCTCCTAGACTGCCTTCAAGTGATGTATCGCTTATACGAATGGCTTCTTCACCATAGATCAATTTGAATTCTTCATCGGTCATATTTCGAATATCTTTCTTCGTTCCCTGGTAAACTAATTTACCTTCCTTTAAGCCGATGACAGATGTTGAATACCGTTGGACGAGATCAAGATAATGCAAACTGCAAATAATGGTTAATCCATCCTCTTGGTTGAGATCTTCAAGGTGCTGCAAAATAGAATGTGCTAAAACAGGGTCAAGGCTGGCGACCGGTTCATCTGCCAGCATTAATTCTGGGTCCTGCATCAGTGCACGGGCAATACCAACTCGCTGCTGTTGACCGCCAGAAAGCTCCCTAGCCAACTTGTGAGCCTGGTCTTCTATCCCCAATCTTTCAAGGGTTTGCCATGCTTTTTCCCTGTCTACTTTTGGGAATCGATGAAGCATTGTCGGCCATGTCTTTGAGTAACCCAGACGACCAGTAAGAATGTTCGTCAATACAGAAGAGCGGTCGACCAGGTTAAAATGCTGAAAGACCATGCCGATTTTTCGCCTTGCATGACGCAAATCATCACCTTCGAGTTTAGCTAGGTCTTCACCATTCCAAATAATTTCCCCTTCCGTTGGATCAATTAATCGGTTAATGCAGCGCAGCAGAGTCGATTTCCCAGAACCAGACAAGCCAATAACCACTAAAAATTCACCATCAGGGACGGTGAAGCTTACATTATCGACAGCTAAGGTACCATCTTCATATATTTTTGTTAAATTGCGAATTTCAAGCATATCCTTAGTATCCTCGCTTCTTTTAATCATCCCCTGACTATCAGTATTTACATATATGGGGGCTGGCTTTGCCAGCCCCCATTTGGGGTATTGATCAATTTTTGGAATTACTGTCCCATGAAGTCTTCAATATTGACACCTGCCGCATCGAGGACCTGGCGGAAGGGATCATAGAAATCATCGGTTCGTGGAGCAAGTTCACTCCACTCATAAGCGAGATCAAGGGCTTCAGCCCCTTCTTCGGTCTCAGGCATTGCAATCAGGGCGGCATTGATCTGATCACGGATTTCTCGAGGGACGCTGGGATGATATTGAACACCATCATTGGGGATCTCAACGGAAACATTGATAATCTTGATGACATCCATGATATCAGGATAGTCTTCTTCGAGTGATGAGCGAGCATCAACGAAGGATGAGCCTGCATCACAATCACCGTTGTAAACGCCAGCTACAGAAGCATCGTGTGAGCCTGCATCGACAACTTCGGCGAGGTCGGTCTCAGGATTGACACCAGCAGCCTGAAGTTCAATGGAGGGGATGATCCAGCCAGAGGTGCTCAGTGGGTCAGGGCGGCAGAAGGTCTTGCCAGCAAGTTCTTCTAATGAATTAATACCGCTGTCTGCACGGACAAAGATCTGACCGTTGTATGATGGGCTGCCGTAACGTACGGAAACCAATTCTGCTTCTGCAACACCACGTTCCGCAGCAACCAGGTAAGCAAAGGTTGCCAGGGAGGAGATGTGGGCTTTTGGCGGATCGGCTGAGAGAGCTTCAATCACACCTGCATACTCCGTTGCAACAAATGGATCGATGACAAGGCCGGTTTCATCATAGATGATGTCAGCGACAGCATCAAAACTTGCCAGAACCGTGTCAGACTCACTTGACGGTACAAGCGCCCAGATCAGTGGGTTCTCTTCAGTACCGAGTTCAGCCTCTTGTTGACCACAACCAGCTAAAGTTAAACTGGCTATGACAAATAAGGCTATCAAAAAATAAGCTTTACGTTTCATTTTTACTCCTTCTAAAAGATATTAGGGTTGAATGTGGTAATTCCATTTATAAGTATAGTCTAAAATCGATGATTCGTACAAATGAAACCACCCGAGTCATGGAAAATTATTAATTAGAAATGGCAAATTGTCAAGAGAAAATACCTATTCTATGCTGTGACGTTTGTCCTGGTTTGACCGCTTATTTGAAGATAAAACCTTTTGGCTGATAATGCCGACAACGAGTAAGAGCCAAATGACGATCAGGAAAATGCCAAATAACCAAAGGCTTGCTAAACCCGCAATCATGATTAAGAGGGCAAGACCCACGAGGACAATCATTTCATGTAAGGTCGTCATGCGATCCCAAATTATCGGCTTGAAGGAAATCAGCCATAATGCAATGCCGGCAAGTGAGAGGATTATGCCGGTGATCACTGCTATTGTGATAAATTGTGAGCCTGTCATAAATGAGGTGCCAAGAACAAAAATACCGCATGAGGCGTTTCTATAGGGCAGCGGACCATAATTGAATTGATGCATTCTTATTAAAATCAGCCGGTTATAGACGGCATTATCCGCTGTTACTTCTACTTCAACTGACGCTGTTTCTTCAGGTGCAATAATGAGCGTGTCGATTTGTTCCTGCATCAAAATAACGTAGCCGTCTGTAACAAATGTCTGAATTCGGGGTTTAATTTCTCGGTCCGATGTGTTCGTGAAACTTGCTGAAACAATCCCAACTTCATTCTCAGCGATAAATGATGGGCAGTTGAATGTCGATAAGCGTTCATTTGTTCTTCTCGCAGAATTGAACAGCGAAGCTTCGAAATCAGCCCAAATTGATAATCCACCGATAAGAACAAAACATAAAGCACCAATGCTTATCAAGATAATGAAAATATTTTCCAAGCTTTGTTTTTTCATAAGACTAAGTATATCTTTAATAGATTTATTTGCAATTACTCAAATCTTTGTGTGATTTGTGTATTTTGAATCAATCTCAGAGAAGCTCATTTCGAAAAAATTATGATTGATAAGAGATTGGAAATTACAATAACTTCGCTTGTTTGTTCAGCTCAATGTCTTCTGGATTTGTCAATTCAAGGGATAAGCCATGGGGTAATGATTTGCCGTTTTGATCTACATGTACAAAGGTTATGAAGCCGCGGACAAGCGTACGCCCATTTTTCTGGTCTTTAACAGCAACGTAAACGATGATAGAAGTGCGTCCAGTATAGACGATTTTACTTTCAAAGCAGGCGATATCTCCTGATTTGAGGGGACTTGTAAAGGTGAGCCCATGAATTTTGACGCAGACAATATTGTTGGCAGGTAATACACTGGCAACCGCAATAAAACCAGCCTCGACAAACCATTCACTGCAGCGGCCGGCAAATAAAGTGCGGTGGTGATTTAAATCTTCGCTTTTTACCAATCTATCGTAATTAAATATTTTGGTTTTCATTATTCCCTATGTAATTGGTGATCAAAACAATAGTTATTATAATTGTGATTTGTGGAGATGAGGAATATTCACTGTATTATTTGTGAACTCTTTAAGGCTCATTTTTTTGATTTTTACCAGTATAAATTATGTTTTGTTGGGATACATCAATACCTTAGTGAGTATAATTGAGCAGTTCTGGATCATAAACTTAGGAAGTAGAAATGATTTGTTGTAAACAAGAGATTGTCCTGACAGAGAAAACAATTGTCCTGACAGGCGCGACATCCGGGATAGGCTTTGCCTCTGCAAAGAAATTCGCCTCAAATGGGGCTTATGTTATTGGGGTTGGCCGATCTGAAATGCGTAACCAAAACGCGCAGCAGGCAATTCAAAACGAGTTCCCTATGGCTCATGTGGATTATTTATTTGCTGATTTGGCAAGTCAAGACCAGGTAAAAAAACTCGCAGAGAATATCAATGTCTTACTTCAAGGACATGAGATAAACGCTGTGGATGTGCTTGTTAACAATGCTGGCATCTACCTGGAGAAGAAGCAAACAACAAAAGATGGCATTGAACAGACATTTGCAGTTAACCATCTGGCATCTTTTCTGCTAAGTCATGAATTGATGCCTTTGCTACAAGCCTCAAACCAGGGGCGGATCATCACAGTAAGCTCATATGCACATCGTAATACACCTCTGATGGTCAATCGACTGGATAATCCCTGGCCTTATATCGGTTTACTAGCCTATAAACGTTCAAAATTGAGCAATATATTATTCTCTTACGAATTCAATCGCAGGTATGATAACAAAGTGACTGCCATCGCTCTTGACCCGGGGCTGGTGGACACATCGATTGCATCTAAAGGAAGCGACGGGATATCTGATTGGGTCTGGCGTTTACGTCGAAAAGATGGGGAATCACCAGATATCCCTGCAGAGGCGATTAACTATCTTGCCGGTGTTGAAAATGTGAATACCTCTCACGGTTACTTTTATCGAAATTGTGAACCAGAAATCCCAAGCATTAATGCGAGAAAAAAAGATCTGGCAGAGAAATTGTGGCAGCGCTCATGCGAATTAACCAATATCAATTGGTAAAACAAAATAATAAAAAAGCCTGGGTAACTGCAAAACCCAGGCTTTTTTTTGATTCAGATTTATTACTCAGACCAGATCATTTTCGACCAGTTTATCCAGTCGATCAACATAAGCAGCCATCACTTCAAAGGCAGCATCAACCGGTTCAGAGCTGGTCATATCAACCCCGGCTGCTCTTAATGCGTCCAATGGATAAACAGAGCTTCCAGCGCCAAGAAAATTGAGATAGCGCTCAACGGCAGTTTGATCGCCCTCTTGAATATTCTTTGCAAGGGCGTGGGCTGCAGAAATCCCCGTAGCATATTGATAGACATAGAAATTCATATACATGTGCTGAAATTGCGCCCAGGTGATTCCAACCCGTGATTTGTCGAATTTAACTTCATCTCCGTAACCCTCGGCGAAATATTCGCTGCAGATCTCGCTCATGATATCAGCACTGAGCGGCTTGCCAGCCTCTGCTCTTTCGTGAACTTCCAATTCCCAACGGGCAAGGGTTGGCATGATGAAAAAGTAACGATGGAAATTTGACATTGTCTCTTCAATCAAAGCCAGCTGAAATGCGGGATCCTTTTGTGTGTTAAATAAGTAATCCCTGACCATCGCCTGGTTAAAGTTGCTGGCAACTTCTGCGACAAAAAGCGAATAACGTCCATAGATAAAAGGCTGCGTTTTCCATGTCATATAAGAGTGCATGGAGTGGCCCAATTCATGCGCTAAAGTACTGAGACTGAAAACATCATCAGCATAGCTCATCATCACAAAAGGATTGGTGTCATAAACGCCGCTCGAGAATGCACCCTGACGTTTCCCTTTATTGCACGCCCGATCAACCCAACGGTCTTCTAAAGCGCCCTTTCTCAAAGT
This sequence comes from Anaerolineaceae bacterium, assembly GCA_016841525.1. Classification (GTDB taxonomy): domain Bacteria; phylum Chloroflexota; class Anaerolineae; order Anaerolineales; family Anaerolineaceae; genus Brevifilum. The sequence continues at coordinate 61,332 of JAENYZ010000001.1, read as the reverse complement.
GTTGACATAATCTTCACCAAGCGGTGCCAAACCTTCACTGATCCAATCCACGGCCTGCTCAAAGGGGATGACAGGACTATCGTTCGATAAAGGGGCTTTTATGTCATAAACATGAAATTTTTGGTACCCTAATGCTTTTTTCCTAACACGCCAGTAACGATGCCAGGTTGGTAAATTCTTTTTAAAGGTTTCAATAAACGCATAAAATACATCCGTGGGAATGTTATTTGAGCCGAGCGATGCTTCAAGCGATGAATTGTAATTTCTGGTGCGAGCGTTAAAAACATCTCGATGGATTGCGCCCATCTGAATAGATGAGAGCGTATTCTTGTTTGCTAAATAGGCATCTGCATAATTATTGAATCCAGTTTTGCGCGCCTTTCTGTCTTTATGCGTAATTATGGAGCCAATGCTGCTTTGACCAACTTCGATTTTGCTTTTATCTTTTGTCCTTGCATTTTTAAACTGAAGGTCTGCGTTGGTTAAAGCGTTGTAGGCTTTGAAAAAATTGCTCATTGGTTCGCCTGAAAGCGCCAGGACCTGTTCAATCTCATTGGACCGAACATGATCTTTTTCACGCTCTAACTCATCAATCATATGTCCCATATCGGATAAACGGCTATCCTTTTTGATCCATTCACGCAGGATATCAAAACCAATTTCCATTAATTCAGGGTTGATAAACGAAGTCGATGCGTTTAATTTGACAAAAACGCTTTGTGCCTGACCTGCACGTGCCTGGGCTGCTTGATCGCTGGTATCTGTTGCCATGGATAATGAACCATAGACCATCACCTTTGAAGCCTGACGCAATGTTTTCTCGTAAAGTTCTAAGAAATCCCCTAAGACTTCTGGACTTTCCGCCAATTTGCCCTTGTATTTGGCAAGCTCAGGAACTGCTGAAAGAACCTCATCTTTCGTTGTTTTCCATTCCTCAATGTTTTTAAAGATGTTTTCAAGGTTCCAGGTTTCTTCCAAAGGGACCTCGTTACGTCGTGGTAGTGTTGTCTTTTCCATTTATGTGATTTCTCCTGGTCAACTGGTTTTTAGACAAATGTCTAATTTATGTGCTGATTATCATACCAGAAATCTTCTCTGATTTTCATTAAACCCATTAATCGATTCGATCTGCCAGGGCTTTTTTGACATCTTCAGGTGCTTTGAACACACCTCGCACAGTGACCGATTTTATGGTTTCAAGTGCCAATTGGGGAGGGATATCATCGCTTAAAATTAACAAGCCGATCACCTTTACATTGACCATTTCACCTTTTGATTGTAATTTTTCCAGATCCTTTCTTGTGTAACCCAGGGTTCCGATCACCATTGATTTTCGCGAAGAAATTGAGTCAACGGCTGACTTCTGGCGATCCAGTTGATTACGAATAGCTGTTCTTATGAAATCCGCCCGGCTGGAATAAAAACCTTCCTGAACGAGAAGGTCAATTCTTCCGAGATCAACACTTCCAATATTCACTGTAATTTTTTCAGTTTCTGACATTTCAGGCTCCCAAGTGTGTAATAACCATCCGGTTGGATGGTGAATAGATGGTTCTATCTTAGTCAATTTCTTAAACCAGGTCAAGAGATGTTTTTTATGTTCTGTTTATCCTTCCCTTGTTTTTATTTCTATACCGCAGCAGAATAAGTGCTCCAATGATCATTCCGCTTCCAATTAATTCAGTGATTGTCAAACGCTCACCGAGTAGAAAGTAGGCGGTAATTGTCGTCAGAACGGGTTCAAAGGTCAGGATCAAATTGGCGGTACTGGATGCTAATAATCCCAGGCTAATATTGTAAAGACCAAAGCCGATCAAAGTTGGTCCGCCGGCTAATAACAAAAGAAGAGTCCAGGCTCGCCATTGTTCTCCCAATTGAAATAAGTCTTTAAAGGATTTTGCAGTTTCTGGAATGAAATGGACTGGTAACAGGTTGATTGCCAATAAAGTTACAGCAGCTACGAGGAAGGTATAAAATAGTGTTGTCCAGGGGTTAAGCCCGCGGTGTGTAGCGTGTCGTCCAAATAGACTGTAAATTGCATAAAGTAAACCAGAAAAAATGCCGGAGACAATACCAAGGGTGTTTTGCTGCCAGGATTCTAAATTGGTTGCGCCTGAGACGAGAACACATCCTGTTAAACAGAGTGTAATCGATGCAATCTTTTTCAGACCCAAAGATTCTTTAAAAATAAAATGACCAAGCAAAGCGGTGAAACCTGCCGAAGAATAAACAAGGACTGTTGCAATTGAAGCGCCTGATAAGGTCACAGCCATTGTCCACGCAATATTGAAGCATGCCAATGCTATCCCAAAAATTACCAGGAAAACTTTGTTGTTCTTTTGGACTTTTAATAGGTCTGGTTTAAGAAAAAATAAAAAGGGGAAAGCACATAAAACGACAAAAAAGTCTCGCCAAAAGGCAAGTATAAGTGCGGGAAGGTGGTAATCCTCTGATACTAATTTGATGATGATCCCGGTAAATGATAAGACCACAGCACTTGCCAGTGCGATAAAAAATCCTCTATTGGCTTTGTTGACCTCTAATTTCACCGATGACATTGACGATTACTCGTTTCACATTGCTATTCTTGTTGGGTTGTTGATGAGAAATTACAGGAAAATAAATGCCTGTGCCTGTCAATCTTTTATTTAGGATTTTTGATCAAAAACATTAATCTTCCGGATATGGAACGTCTAATTTTTCAACCGCTTCCTGCATAACCTTTGATGAGCGTCGATCGTACCTTTTTGTTGTATTCGTATCATCGTGTCCAGCCATTTTTGACACCGTCGCAAGATCGACACCGACCTCTAATAAATCACTGACAAAAGTACGGCGCATATCATGAGGTGTGGTTTTCTTGATAAGTCCTGCTTGTTTCGCGCGTTTATTAATCAGATGATATACCGTTTGATCGCTGAGACGAGCAACGATCTTTTTTGGCTGTATACCCTGTTTTTTCTTATCTTTTGATAGACGTTCATTACGATGCCGGATGATATTGCCTCCCTTATTGACCGAGTAAAAAAGGGGACCAGGTTCAATACCGCGAACTTCAAGCCATTTCTCGATCGCACGAACAGCACCATTTGCCAGGTATGCTTTCCGCTCTTTATTCCTTTTGCCAATAACTCGAAGCTCACCCTTATTCAATTCAATATCTTCAAGATCAAGTGTGACGACTTCTGCTCTCCGAAGCCCAGAGGAATACATCAAGCTGATAATCGCTGCATCGCGCAAGCCGAGAACTGGGTTATCTTCGTCAGAAAGGCAGGCATCAATTAATCGTCGTATCTCATTATTTTCAAGTTCACGACCCGTGGGCAGACGTTGGGCTGAAACAGATTGGACATCCGTAGCACGCTGATATTCCTCTGCTGAAATCAATTGGTGACGCCAGGCTTCTTTAATTACGCGCCTGACAGCACACAGGTAACGGTTGACAGTTGAGGGAGCGTATTTAGCATCGAGCCAGGCTTTAATCGCATTCACAGTCCCATAATCCAACTTTTCCCACGGGAAAACCAAACAATCCGTAATCGTTCCATTTGATAGGGCATTTGCAATTTGGTCTAATGCAGTTTTCTGTACACGTCGGCTGTCTTTACTGCCCAGGCTGGCTAAATAGGAGACAACAGGGTTTTTGTTGTGCGAACGCTGTACCTGCGTTTGCAATTGGTTTTGTTTTTTTCGATCTTCCGGTGAAATTATCTCAAGAGACATAATTTGGTCAATGTTGGTGAAGGTTGTAATACTTATCTACTAAGGTTTTTTCAAAGCAAATTAGATCGATAAATAATTAAATGTTTTTGAATAATAATTGGAATCAAGAGTCTCGCATGGTCCTTGATTCCAATGGTCCACCCGAGTATTTAATGAAGCATTTCGATATGGTCTTTAAGATCACCTTTAAGGTACGCGTCAATCGCTTCATCAATATTTTCAATTTTTGTGACAATGGGTTTCACACCAACTGTCTCCATACTTTGATACGCTCCCCTTCCCATTCCGCCGCAAATCAACGCACTGCAGTCGCTGATTGTCTCAGCCATTCGAGTGTGTTTACTGTGAGATGCAGGATCCATACCGCTCCCCTCGACTGAATCTGAGTGACGATGCTCTCGATGGGCAAATTCTGAGTGTCCCACTTTATCACGCATTTCGCGATCGACAACTTCTCCATTTTTAACTTCAATAATTTGGTAATAACGGGCTCGACCGAAATGCTGGCTTATTGTTTTCCCGTCATCTGTAATAACTGCTATTTTCATGTAAATCCTCCAAGATTTGTAATTAATTAAATTTATTTACGCTCTTTGCAACATGTTTATGTATGTTGAACGATTTCTATCGTAAAATCCATAAGCAATTTTACCTGATAACTTGTTATCTATTTTAATGTTTGACAAAATGGTGGTGGGATGTTGTGACAAGTTGTTCTGAAGCAAGTATAATCAAACACCATCACTAAAAATCAACGGAGTATTATGGTTCAAGAGAGAACACGAAAAATTGTCATAATTGGTATGCTTAGCGCAATTTCAATCTTTTTAGGTATGACCCGGTTGGGATTTATTCCCTGGGTGAGTGGTGCATCGCTCACCATCATGCAAGTTCCAGTTATCATTGGCGCTGTTCTTGAAGGTCCAGTTGTGGGCTTTGTGATTGGGCTCGTATTTGGTGTATTCAGCCTGATCCAGGCAGCGGTGGCACCGACAGGTCCTGCAGATGTATGGTTCACCAACCCCTTATTATCAATTTTGCCAAGATTGTTCATTGGACCGGTCGCCTGGTTGATTTATCGGGGAATAAAACGATGGGAGATTCCAGCATTGATCGCTGCCGGTATTGGAGGAAGCCTGACGAACACGGTTCTTGTCTTGGGAATGGTTGGTGTCTTACAGCTGGTTCCTTGGGGAGCAATTCCGCCCATTATTTTGGCAAATGGCATACCAGAATCCATTGTTTCAGCGGTGCTGGTTGTAGCGGTTGTCAGCATTTGGAAGCAAATTGGGAAAAAAGGTGAAAAATCTGGCTCAGATTTTTAGAAAATCACACCGGAAAATAGCATCAGGCTGCTCAATAAAAGGCTAACAAAAATTAATACGCCGTCCTGCCATGAATAGTGAAGGCTGTGGAAGCTGCTGCGCTTGTGAGCAGCATTGAAACCCCGTGATTCCATTGCTACAGCCATTGTTTCAGCGCGTTTGAGGCTGGTGACAATCAGCGGCACAATCAATGGAATGACTCGTTTTGCTTGTTTAATAGGGTTAAAGCCCTTTTGTTCCCAATCAGCACCTCGTGCAGCTTGAGCTTTCGCTGTCTTTTCAGCAGTTTGTGCAATTAAGGGCAAATAACGCATTGTGACCTGGACCACCATTGTCAAATCATTGACCGGCAAACCGATTTTTTCAAAGGGTTTCAACAGGTGAAATAGGGCAGCGGTGAGCTGAGAAGTCGAAAGGCTCATGACAAATGCGTTTAACAGCATTATCAAAACCAAAAATCTGAAGATTAAGTTTAATGCACTGTATACAGCTGCGCTTGTTATGGTAAAGCCAAAAACTTCCATCATAACCCTGGCGTTTTCTGGCCTTTGATAAAAAAAGATTTGCAAGACCGCGAGGATTAAAATAAAGGGCAGCGCTTTTTTGATCCCTTGTAAAGTTGATTTGACTGGCAATTGTGCAAGAAAATAAAGCCCAATGACAAAGACGATACCTAATGCCAAGCCCCATATCTCAGGTGTGAAGATCAGCGCAGTGAAGACGATCACAAAACTGATCAGACGGGCTCTTGGGTCCCTGGCGTGAAACCAGGAATCCCTGGGGATAAATTGACCGAGGCTTGTACTTCCAAGGAATTCAAATCGACTGCTCATTGGATCCACTCTTTCATGGCATCCATTAATCGATCAATCCCCAAGCATTCACATTCATCAATCGGCCAGCCATTATTCTGTAATTTTTGAACAATTTCAATGATCAAAGGAACGGACAAGCCTGCGTCTTTGATTAATTGCTTGTTGAATAGAAGATCGTGGGTTGGCTCTGTTCTCACAGCTCGACCAGATTTCATTACAGTGAGTGCTTGCGTGATTTCAGCAATCTCATCAAGTCTATGACTTGCGATGAGAATGGTTTTGCCCTGCCTCTGCAATTCCTTGAACAATGCTAAAAGTTCGTCACGAGATTTTGGGTCCATGCCGGCCGTGGGTTCGTCAAATAACAGAATTTCCTGCTCCAGGATTAATGTGGAAGCCAATGCGACTTTTCGTTTTTCTCCCCCGCTCAAGGTTTCTAAACGGCGGTCTTTGTAATCATCAAAGTCAAGGCCAACCAGGGTCATTGCATTCTTTACACGGTCTCGAATATTGTCCATCTCAAATTGTTTTGGTCCAAAGGCAATCTCGTCGCCAACAAAGCTTTCAAAGAATTGTGCTTCAGGGTTTTGAAAAACAAGGCCTACTTTTTTTACAATTTCCTGTAAGGATGTATCCGGATTATCAACTGAAAATGACCCCACTCGTACTTTGCCTTCGGAAGGACGTAAAATGCCATTAATGTGTTGCAAGAGGGTGGATTTTCCCGAACCGTTTGTGCCAGCAAGCCCCTGAATAACGCCCTCATTAACTTTTAGATCAGCACCCTGAAGGGCTTTTTTTGCAAGCGGTGATCTTGCCAGGTAAGTATAGTGAACATTCTGCATATCAATCAGAATTTTTTCCCGTCTGCCATTCGATGATTTTGACTTATTACGCTGTTTTTCACCATGATACTCTGGCAAAGCCGCTAATAAGTCCTCTGATGTATAAATATTTGCGGGAATTGACAGTCCAAGATCGAGGAATGACTGTGAATATTTTGCTGCATCGGGAATATCTAAACCTATTTCGTGTAGTAACTTTCTTTGACTAAAAATTTCCTCAGGTTTTCCGCTCAACAAAATTTTACCCTGATCAATTACGACAATTTTATCCGCGAAAAAGGCTTCTTCCATATGGTGGGTGATGTACAGGATTGTCATTCCAGCGCGGTGAAGCCTGCAAATGCGATCCAGGAATGCGTCCCGTGTCAAAGGGTCTAACATGGATGTGGGTTCATCAAACAAGATGATCTTTGGCTTGCGAGCTAATACGCCAGCTAATGCCAAGCGCTGTATTTGACCTCCCGAAAGAAGATGGGGGGGTCGTTTTGCCTCATCTAAAAGGTCTGCTTTTTCTAATTGCTCGTAAACCCGTTCTTGAATTTCCTTCGATGGCAAATTCAGGTTCTCCAGCCCGAAAGCGATGTCTTCTTCAACTGTGGATGCCACGATTTGATCTGCAGGATTTTGAAAAACCATCCCTACCAAAGCGCGTAATTCTAGAAGATTTTCCAGCTTGCTGGTATTCAAGCCTGCAACCTCAACACTTCCCCTTGTTGGGCTTAATAAGCCGTTGATGTGCTTTATTAATGTGGTTTTACCCGAGCCATTTCGACCAATGATTCCAATAAATGCACCATCCTCGATTTCAAGGTTAATCGTTTGCAGGATATCCGGTTTCTCAACCGGGTAAGGTGTTGGGCGGTAGGATAAATTCTTAATTGAAATCAGTTTTTTCACGGGCTAATCATATCAGGAATGGTAAATTTTTGGGCAATATTGAAAAACAATTCAATCAACCCATTCGTACGATGACATGGTGATCTTTAGAGTCCTGCAAAAAAGGAATTATATTATCTTGCATTTTCTCACCATCCAATATCATTTCTTTGACGCCTTTTTCAATGTGGCCAGGATTTTTCACTTCAATATGAAAAACAGAACTGCCATTTTTATAAGTCAAATTAAAGCCATCCCAATTATCTGGAATGCAGGGGTCAATTGTAAAATGGTCTCCTTTTAGTTTGAAGCCCAGAATAGCTTCCATACCGAGGCGGTACAGCCATCCAGAAGAACCCGTGTACCACGTCCAACCGCCTCGACCGACGTAGGGCGCTTTACTGTAAATATCCGCAGCGACCACATAAGGTTCAACAGCGTACCGGTTAGCGTCTTCATTTGTTAGACTGTGAGTTATGGGATTTAACAGTTTGAATTGTTCGAAAGCCTTGTATCCCATGCCAAGTTCAGTCAAAGCCCAGACTGCCCATATCGCTGCATGGGTATATTGTCCGCCATTTTCCCGAATCCCAGGCGGATAACCTTTGATATAGCCCGGGTCCTTTTCGGTTTTGTCAAAGGGCGGTGTAAATAGCTGGATTAACCTGTCTTCTTTTTGGACAAGATGTTCATCGACAGCGTCAATAGCCTTGAATTGCCTTTCTTTAGGTGCGCCGCCTGTGATTATCGACCAGGATTGTGGTAAAGAATCAATTTGGCATTCCTTGTTTCGATGAGAACCCAAAGGACTGCCATCATCATAAAATGCTCTCAAATACCAATCTCCATCCCAGGCAACTTGATCAACAATCTCTCTAATTTTTTCTGCCCTTTGCCTGTGCTGCTCAGAAAGACCTTCTTCTCCTTTAAGATCACACAAATAGGCAAATCGTTTGTGATTCTCGTATAAGAACCATCCGAGCCAAACACTTTCACCTTTCCTACCAATACCGACCCGGTTCATACCATCGTTCCAATCCCCACTGCCCATTAATGGTAAACCGTGGGAACCGCTGGTATCTGCATGCGCCAGCGCTCGACGGCAGTGTTCGAACAAGCTGAATTTATCTCCGCTGGTTTCATAATGGTCATATCTTTCTTCTTCATCTCTGCCTAAGGGCTGTCCTAATTTGAAGGGTATTTGCTCATCAAGGATGGTTTTGTCACCAGTTTTTTCGATATATTCTGCGGTTACATAGACAAGCCAAAGTAAATCATCAGAAATTCGGGTTCGAACGCCTCGACCAGAAGGTGGATGCCACCAGTGAAGTACATCCCCTTCTTCAAATTGATGCTCTGCCGCACGCAAAATATGCTCACGACTTTCCTGGGGATCAATTCCCAATATTGAGGTCACATCTTGCAATTGATCACGAAATCCATATGCACCGCTTGACTGATAAAAAGCCGAGCGTCCCCAAATTCGGCAGCTGAGAGCTTGATAGGGAAGCCATCGATTTAAAATAACGTCTATCATAGGGTTCGGGCTTGAAACCTGCAATTTGTTCAGCAGAGAATCCCATTTTTCTACTGATCCTTCCCAGCTTTGCTCAATTTCTTTCCTATTGCTGAAACGAAGGATCAAATCCATTGCATTGTCTTCCGTTTCTCCTTGTCCCAAAACGAAAGTAATTGTTTGCGATTCACCAGGCGCAAAATTGTGATGCGACTGCAATGCAGCACAAGGGTCTACGCCTGATTTTACCGTTCCTGATAAACCGATGCGTTTCAAGCCGGCCGGGTGGGATCGACTGCCAGGCATGCCTAAAAATTCCTGCCGGTCTGTAGTCAACCCATGTACAGGTTTGTCAGAGACAAGAAAAGCGGTGTGACTTGAGAATTCAGTGCTGTAGGAGTTACGGGCAATCAATGCACCACTCTCATTGTCAAAACCAGGAACAATAAAGTTTTTCGATTTATCGCGATTTGGTCCAAGGACCCACTCTGCAAAATAGGTTGCAGTTATTCTGCGGTTTTCTTGGGTGTGATTGGTTAGTTTAAGTTCAATGAATTTTACAGGTGCTGTGGGATCAACATAGAGTTTTAGTACTTGTTCAAATCCATTGTTGAAAGATTTAAATTTGGTGTATCCCTGACCATGCGTGACAAGGTAACTTACGTCCTTTCCTGATGGGAAAGGTGTTGGTGACCAGACACTTCCTGTAATTTCATCCCTGAGATACAGGCTTTCTCCAGATGAGTCTGTTACCGGATCGTTTGTCCAGGGTGTGAGCCTGTTTTCACCGCTGTTTTCAGACCAGGTGTACCCGCCGCCGGCTTCTGTGACAAGGAAACCAAAGTTTTTGTTGGCAATAACATTTATCCAGGGTGCGGGTGTATGCTGTCCTATTCCCATTGAAGATTTCGGATATTTTTCTAAAAAAATCTTGTATTCTTTCCCATCATCAGAAAATCCACCAATGCCGTTGTCAAAAATTAAGTTTTCTGGTCGCTCGACAGACTGATCAATTTGAAATTTTTCATCGCTTGTGGTTGACATGAAAAATGGAAGAAGAGGTTCGATTTGATCAGCCATTGTCAGGTGGGTTTCAAGATTTGCTGATTTCAAATCGATTGCAACATTCGCAGCGGTTTTTAGCAAATTAACGGACTCTTTGTTCATTTGGCTTGCAGTCAGGACAAATATCCCACCTCGCAAATTCAGCTTATCTTGACCGCCCATTTGATTAATCGCTCGTTGAATTTTTTCATTTAACTCATGTTCATAACCTGTGTCTTTTGTATTTAGCAAAACCAAATCAATCATTAAACCTAATTTTAGCCAGTAGGCATGGGCAAGGAGACATTCCTGGAGGGCTTCCAGCTCTTTCTGGTGATCAATCATGACCAGCAAAATGGGATAATCACCTGAAATACTGAAAGGCCATAGTCCAGATTGGTCAAGCGAATTGGTGTTGAGAATAGAAGCATCAGGACGCAAATTTGGGTTCAGGTATATCAAATTTGACAGCAGCTTTTGATATTTCGACAGTTGATTGTTGTTAATATCCATTGCTCTCAATAGTTTTTCAGAATTGGACTCTGATGAAGAGAAAGCGTTTTCAACCTTGATAGGATTCCGATAGCTTTGAGCGAGACGTGTTGTTTCTTCGAGATTTTCTGCTGCTATTGTTAAGAAATGAAGGTGTATCGTTTCGTTTGGTTTCAATTCTAAATGCTTCCCCAAAGAGAATATTGGGTCAAACGTAATCCCGGTGTTCTTGCCAAGGTTTGATTGATTTATTAACACAATAGGTTCTGAAATGTCATGCCCTCGCCCAATAAATTTTTCGCGATCAGTTTCATATTCAATATCACTGTTGCTCTCACCAACAAACAAATGTGCCATGCCCAGAGATTTTTCATCTGACGAACGCTTTCTTCTCTGGAAGTGCAGCATATTTAAGTCTGAGTGGAAACTGCTCTCAATAAACATTTTGTTAAAAGCTGGATGCTGCTGGTCTGTTGCTTGAGGTGCCAACACAACTTCGCCGTAACTGAGAACGCGAATTATTCTCCTTTTATTAGACTGATTTGTAATTGAAACCTTTTGAACACAAATATCATCTTTTGGTGTAATTGTGGTTTGCAATATCACCCGAATATCATCCGTTGCACGGCGAATCTCAGTCATGTGCGGACCGAAAATTACACGATATTCCTGTGTGTCTGTCTTGGCGGGCTCGCGTCCTATTGACCACATTGTGCCTTTTTCCAAATCCTGAATAAAGTACCATAATCCCCAGGGGTCAAGTGCAGCGTCATTTCGCCAACGAGTGAGTGCCGTTTTTCCCCATTCAAGATAACCGCTTCCTGATTCAGTTATCATCATTCTTAGATTGCCGTTAGAGATCACATTCACACTTTTTTTCGAAGGTTCTGCATTGACCTGCCATGGAATGACCATCACGCCGGTTGCGTCCTTACTGCGGGTTGAAACTTGCAGTTGATCAGGTTTTTGAACGGGTTTTGTTTGTGGTATTTGTTCCTGTAAAAGCAACTCGGTAGTTTTGATTCGAGGATCTTTGTGGATTCGATCAACAATGTTATTTGAAGCAAGAAAATTAGCCAGAGCCACCATAATCATCCCCTGGTGATGTGCCATGTAGGATTTTATGACAGCTTTGTCCTGACCAACTGGCAGTCGTGATCGAGTGTAATCAATCGATTCATAGAAACCAAAATGTCCCATTGCGCCTTGATCTACGAGGTTGTCAATATTCTTCAATACAGCATGTGGGTCGATGCCAACTGCCATAAGCGACGCATAAGGTGCAATTACCAAATCTTTTTCTAAGCCTCTCTTGCGACCCAAGCCTGGGACACCAAATCCCTGGTATTGATAATTCTTTGCCTGATCAAAGCGATAATAACTGGATTCGGAAATACCCCAGGGAACAGCTTTTTTGTTTCCATATTTGATTTGTGCCTTTACCACGCCTTTGCTGGTTTGCTCCAGTAAAGTTTCAGGATAAATTTTTGTGAAGAGGTTTGGCATCAGGTATTCAAACATGCTGCCATTCCAGGACAGTAAAGTTGGAATACCATCGACTGTTGTGAAAGGTTTGCCCATATGAAGCCAGTGAGAACGCGGCACTTCATTTTGTGCGATCGCATACAGACTTGCGGTACGTGCTTCAGACGCTAGTAAATCATAATGATTATTGTCAAGGCGACCGGAACCAACCTGGTATCCTAGATAAAACACTTCTCTACTCTCATCGAACAGGAAATCAAAATCCATTCTTTCCAGGTAAAAAGAAATTTTTTCTTGCAAACTTTTTATGAGATCTAATGTTTCCTGTGCATGTGATTTTGAATCCTCCAAATCGCTAATAAATTTTTTAATCCATTTTGTAATTCTTTGTCTTTGAATTAAATCACAATCAGTAAAAATCTCATTATCTTCAATTGGAAATAGATTTGAGAGCGCATCTCTTGTTCTATCGCACAAGGGAGGAACTTCTGAAATGCCTGTTTTCAAAGCCTTACCATCAACCCAAGGTTGAAAAATGTCAAACCATAATTTATCTTCAATTCCGTTCAGGAATTCTGGCCGTTCTTGCCAGGTTTCCATCCATGGTGCCAGCAAATTAATCTGGCTGCGCATATTGACCAGGTGTTGGTAATTTACATTTGACCAATAACGCAGGTCCTTCATGATATCCGCATCAATCATGTTTTCCATGAAGGAGATCTCTTTGAGAAGTAAATTCATCGGTTCTGTCAGGCGCTTTTCAAAACTTGCTAAAAGTTCCATTTGCCTAGAATCTGATAGCGAACCTTCATTGATGTCGCTTTGAATTTTCCGACAATGTGCCCGCAGAGATTCTGCTGTATTTTGAAGGTTTGGTTCAACAATTGAATTGACCACAGAGCAAAAGACATCCAAACCATCAATCGTGCCCTGGAATAGATTCCTGTGGCTGATTTGGTGCCCCGGTAAATCTTCCAAAGTTTGGTACAAGCCGATCAAACTGGTTGCATAATTTCCACTGTCAACGGTCGATACATATCTTGGTGAAAGGGTATCAAGTGTTACGGTGTCGTACCAGTTAAGCAGGTGACCGCGATATTTCTCTATCCCGTCCAGGGTTTCAAAGGTATAAGTCATCCTATAAACAAAATCGAGAATAGCAATGTATCCCATGTCATAGGCTGAACACGTTGAGAGCATCATCAACCCAATGTTTGTCGGTGACGTTCTATGAGCAACCATCCCTTTTGGATCTTCTTGAAAATGATCTGGCGGCAGCCAGTGATCTTCCGGTCCGATAAACCGCTCAAAATACAACCAGGTTTTTCGCGCAAGCATCCGGAGTTTCCGAATTTCATCTGTTTTTAGAGGCGCAATTTTAGATGTGCTGCGTTCCAAGCTTATCCAATAGGCAACTTGTGGTGAGAAAAACCACAAGAATAATATCGGAAAACAGGTTAATAAGCACCCGGGTTGGATTAAGTAAACGAGTAATCCAATAGCAAGGCTGAGTAATGGTGCACCCAGCATTCGCTGCCAAATGATAGAGATTTTGTGCTGTTTCCCAAACATTCGGATTGTGTGGGCAGCAGTCTGCCATTGTAATAATCTTTTATGGCTTATAAATACCCTGGTAAGTGTTGTGAGAATTGCATCCAACATAATAATTGCTTCATAAGGCAAGAAGATAAGCCATAATAACCAACGGTAAAAGGCAATTCTAATGTTTCTAAAAAGATTCAACTTTGCACCAGATATGAATCCAGAGGAAAGAGAAGTTACAATGTTATTTAAAAGAGGAAAGGCCGAGATGGTTAAAACGATCAATGTCCAAGACCAAGCATATCCCTTAAAAACGAGCCAGCCGATGGTTAGAAGGAGCAAGGTCATGGGAGAAAAAAGGCTTCTTCGTAAATTATCAAAAATCTTCCAAAGATCAATGATAGAAAAGGGATTTTCGCTAAAATCCCCGTCTCGCATTGGAACTTTTGGAAATAACCATGGCAGCAATTGCCAGTCACCACGGACCCAGCGGTGCATGCGTTGAACCTGGCTTGCGTAATTTGGAGGGTATTCTTCAAAAAAGACAATATCAGTCACTAAAGCTGCACGGCCTTGAATGCCTTCAAATAAATCATGGCTCAATAAGGCATTGTCCGGTACTTTTCCTTCAAGGCTTCGGTGGAAGGCTTTGACATCATAAATACCCTTTCCCACATAAATGCCTTCACCAAATAAATCCATGTAAATATCTGAAACAGCACGAGTATATAAATCCAATCCTAAATCGCCGGCAAACACACGCGTAAACAAAGACCGGTTAACGGAGGTGGGCTTTACTTCTGTACGAGGCTGCAAAATTGTGTAGCCGCTGATAAGCTCTCCTGTATCCTCATCAAATTCGGCGCGGTTCAAAGGGTGAGCCAGGGTTGCAATCAAGTCTTTTGCGCTATCACGTGGCAAGACTGTGTCCGCATCAACGGTTATCACAAAGGCTGCATCCTCTAAAAATTTGAGATCACCAATTATGGTGTCGAAGCTATCCTTAAAACCTTCCAGCAGATACCTGTTGAAGTCAGCCAGTTTCCCGCGCTTTCTTTCCCATCCGATCCATGAATCCTCTTTGGCGTTCCATTGTCTTCGGCGGTGGAAAATGTAAAATGGGCGTTGCCCGTGGTCTCCAAGATATTGATTATTTAAGCGATTAATCCCTTCAATGGCTTCCTCAAGCAAAGTTTCATCTTCAGGCATTGTTTTCTCAGGTGCATCGCTAAAATCAGAAAGCAAAACAAAACTAATATTTCGCTCTTTATTCGCAAGGTAATGTAGTTCGAGTTGCTCAAGTAAAAACTGAATTTCTTCTGAATCTGACAACATGGCAGGTATTGTAACCACTGATCGATATTTGCGTGGTATTTTGTTCTTGTAATCCATTTTGGGTAAGATACGGGGCGGAAGTATCGTTGTAAGAATAGAATTGATCAGGTTTGTCGCCACGCTTGAGGTGGGTACAAAACTAACCAGAGCAATGATCATCAACAGCCACAAATGATTTGTCAGACTGCTGCTAAAATAAAGCAAACCTGCCATTACCATTAATGTTGTTATGGCAATTGAACCCAGATAAAAACCCGTTCGATGCTTAAAAAAGAATGCCTGAATTCTCCCAGCAGTTGTGTATTTATAGTCAATTTCTTTTTTTAATTCGAGCTCACCATCACTGATGAGATAGCACCCGATGTGCCTGGATTTTTCACTTTTATCCTTGGCAGCTTTTGCAAAACTTACAACAGTTTGTGCAATTTCTTCCTCATCATAATTTGACCGTTCTGAAAAATGCTCAACCTTTTTTCGATAGAGGTCGCGCGACTCGAAATCCATCGAAGAATAGACGCCAGCAGGATCTTTGCTCAGAATTCTTTCGACCAAAGAATGGATCTCAAAAAAAGATTTCCATTCAATATGGTCCAGTAGGATCAGCGTTCTCAAGGAACGCGCAACGATTTCACTCGGATTCAATTGTGAAAACGTCATATTATTGGTGCTGTGAACAGCCTTTTGATTTTCGATGAGGTCGAAAATTGTCCCGGACAAGATTTCAATCAGGCTTAATCGAAGCATCAGCGGGAAAGCCCACAACTCACTCATCTTTAATGGGACTTCTTCTTGATATGCTTCCAGAAATTCTTGGAGGTCATTTTGAACAAGTTCTATCTCATAAAATTCCACCATGCGCCGAGCAACATTATATATTCGTGGGGTGTTCGGAGCCCCGCCAACTGACGGCAATTTATTGAAATAATTTTCTGGCAAGTCATCTTGAATGATCTCGATGGCTTCCTGGATCACATGATAATTATCAAGGAACCATTCCACGCCGTTTGATGCAATTTTTTTCGCACCAGCTGAGCTGCTCAGGTAAAGAAAAGCTTTTTTTAAGTTTTCAAATTGTTTATGTGTGTTTTCAATTATTTGGTAATCATTGGATCTTTCCTGAGTAATCTTTGTCTCTTCGATTACATGGCGAATAAAATTTTCAAAATTCATATGAGAGGTCTGCTCCTTGTATGAAAAAGCTGGTTTGCCTTAATGGCCTTTTAACTGTTCTGCAAACTTTTCTGCCAAAGTTTTTCCTACTTCTTCAATTGAAAGATCCTGCATTATGATCAAAGGTGTTGTTCCATAGACAATGAAGCTTAGCGCAATATTTCCATATGGCCAACGGCTTTCACCTGAATAACCGTGTGCACTCAACATAACAAGATCGATCTGTTCCCGATCGATAATGTTATGCATGGTAATTGAAGGTTTTTCAGATGATTCGATAATCGTTTCCACCCTATCAGGTTCAAATTGTTCTTTTAGTTGTGCGAGATAAGTTTTCGCTTCTTTAAAATTGAGATCTTTCAATTGTTCGATGATGTTTTTAACTTCATCACTTACGGGTGTTTGACGAGGCAACCTTGGTTCTTCAATGATATGCGTCAGGAACACCTTTGAGTCCTGTGCACTGCAAATGGATTTCACCATTGGCAGTATGCACTCTGCGCGCTTTGAACCGTCTAGAGGCAGGAATAAGCGTTGATATTTTAATCCAGTTAATGAACCAGCTTGTTCCTGGTAAGCTCGAATAATCATTACGGGCACAAAAGCCCGTAATAGTACTTTTTGAACATTGCTATTGATGTTCCAGGCAGAAACCCCGCTGCTCCCATGACTGGACATAATTATTAATTCAACGCCCTCGTTTTGAGCAAAATCAATAATTTGCTGGGCTGGTTTGCCTTCCATAATTTTTATTTTGCTGTCTACATTAACCTCTGCAAGGTGATTATGAACAGATTTCAGATAAGCTTCAGCTTCTGATTTCTTTATCTGCCATGCCATGGGATTGACAATATTATTCTGCTCTTCATCATTATCTTTATAAATCACACGCAGCAAGGTTAATTTAGAATTGAATGCTTCTGACAAAGCAACCGCATGCGGTAGGACAAGCTCTGCCAGAGAAGATCCGTCAAGAGGTAGTAAAATATGCTCGAACATAATTAATGCTCCTCAATGAGTGATTGATTTTTAATTTTCATTAAATCCACTTGTTGGCTTAATGTAGGATGCCTTGATTTCGCAGGTAATGATAATACCTTGTATAATTATTATATTGCGAACACGCTCATTAAACAAAACCAGGATGAAAGACTTTAAAACTATTGAAATAATATTTTGCTTGATGAAGGACGTTTGGAATTATGGAACCAAAAAAACAGGGATGATCAATGAAATCCAATTTTTGCAAGTCAAGAATCGCTAAAATTATTCCTGCTTTTCTTATTACTGCTTTTGTTATTATTTTAAACCAGGGCTGTAACTCTGATTTACCTCCCTCACGACCTACAGATCAAGTACCTTCAATAGTAGTATCACCATCGCCAGACCAGGGCTTAACAATAGCTGCCTATGAAACGCAATTGGCAGGCTTAACTCAAACTGCAGGATACACACCTGAACCTTCAGTAACCTCTACATCAACCGTAACGCCCATTCCACCAACAACCGTGCCGACTCCCAGGATGACACCAACCCTTCGTAATTGCAATTGGGCTGAATTTGTCAGAGACATAAGCATCCCGGATGGTACCGAGTTAAACGGTGGGGCAACATTCTCGAAAACCTGGCGGTTGAGAAATATTGGTGAGTGCCCCTGGACGACAGATTACAATATTGTCTTTGTCGGGGGCGAATCATTTAATGCACCAAATCGAATTGGCATGCCCACGTTTGTGGGTCCAGGTGAAATGGTTGATATAACAATACTGATGGAAGCGCCTGTATATCCAGGAAATTACAGAGGTTATTTTATGCTTGCTGATCGACAAGGCGAGCGGTTTGGCACGGGTGCTGATGCAGACGGACGCTTGTGGGTGGATATCTTCGTAAAAACGCCTGATGAGATTCTCTACGATTTTACCGAAAATTTTTGCAGGGCAGATTGGAAAAGCAGTGTTGAGGGTGATTTGCCCTGTCCCGGAAACGAGACCGCTGTAGATACCGGATTTATTTCTTTTCAAGAAAATCCTATTCGTGAAGATGGTTCCGTTGAAAATGAGCCTGCATTAATAACAAAACCTGACAGCACAAATTATGGGTTTATCTACGGCATCTATCCCAGCATTACGATCCGAAAGGGCGATTTGTTCAGAAGTGTTATTGGATGCAGTTTCGACAGCCCTGGCTGTGATGTAACCTTTGAATTACGGTACCTTATTCAGGGAGAAGCAATGCGAACCATTAAATCCTGGGAGGAAGATTATGATGGGATATACCATTCTGTTTCCACAGACCTCTCAGACCTGGCTGGATACACGGTTAACCTCATTCTCTATGTCGGTAATAATGGATCCTCAGAAAACAGCCGCGGCGTATGGATTGCCCCCAGAGTAATGCGTTAAGAATTTGAAGAGACAGATAGATTTGGATGATATGACGGAAAAAGAAGAAATTTTCACAAACATTAACATGTTACATCTTGCCTGTGGGATTGTGAATAATAATTTCGAACTGGAATACCTCAATCCCCAACTGGCGGAATTTTTAAAAATTTCACTTAATGACTTGAATCCAGTCATTTCCTTAAAAAGATTCTTATCTAAATCAGAGTGGGATAAATTTATTAGCTTTTACAAAGATACCAAAAAGTCCAGTGATAAAAGAGAATGGCAGGTTTTTGACTTCATAACTATCAAGGACACGAATAAGCGATTGCTGCTTAGCTTCGATCACCACACCCTAAATTCTGAAAATACTTCACAAGCAATAATTGTGGGAATTCCTGTAGATGAAATTATTTTTAATAAGGCCTTACACGACACACCTAAGAATATTGATAGGGAGGGAGTTAATACAAATAAATATCAGGTAGTTTTTGACAATGCAATCATGGGCATGATCCTTTTTGATAGACATGGGCGTGTCGAAGAGATTAACCAGGCTATTCTTGATCAAATGGGGTTAGTCAAAGAGAATGTGGCAGGGAAATTAATACAGGACATTTTTTCTGATGAATTATTACACAAAGTTCAAACACTGTTTGAGTTGGTTCAAAAAAGCAAACACCAACTGGTAAAAGATGTTGTATCAATTGGAAACGAAGAAGTTGGTCACCAGATGTTCGAGATTTCTCTTTCCCAGTTTAAGAATTCGGGGGTGCACTTTGATAAAACCTTGATGATTTCCGAAGATATAACAGAACAAACAGACACGCATGCAGCTTTAATCCGGTCTGAGAAATTAGCACTGACTGGCAGATTGGCGGCATCTTTAGCGCACGAGATAAACAATCCTTTACAAACGTCCATTGGCTGCCTGGGACTTGTAGATGAAATGTTGAATGATCATGATAGAAAGGATGACCTTGGCGTTTACATTTCATTAGCCATGGACGAGTTGAAAAGAAGCGCCAGAATCGTAAAAAAATTACGTGATCTAAATAGGAGAACGGATCTATCAGAAAAAACATGCGTTAATCTAAAGGAAGTTGTTGAAAGCGTCTTGATGTTAACAAAGAACCAACTTGAGGATAAAAATATCATCCCGATAATTCAATTTGCTGATAAAGAGCCGCTTGTCTTAGCTTCAAAAGATCAGTTACAGCAGGTTCTATTGAACCTGGTGATGAATGCTATAGATGCAATGCCAGAAGGCGGTAAAATTTTTATTGATCTTCACCACACAGAAAAACCACAAGGTATCGAAATCGCTGTAAAAGATTCTGGGCACGGCATGAGCAAAGACGTTATGAACCAGCTGTTTGATCCATTTTTTACAACGAAAGATGATGGTTTGGGGTTGGGCTTGTTTATATGCAAAGAAATAATCGAAGATCATCACGGCACACTTAAAATGAACAGCCAGGTAGGGCAGGGCACAACATTTACTATTTGGATGCCAAAAGAACTAAATGAGGAGTGAGTTGAATGGATAAGGTGCATACATTGGTTGTCGATGACGAACCTGGCATTCGGTTTTTTGTCGAAGAGACTTTACATCGTAGTGGACATGATGTAACAACAGCAAAATCGGGAGAAGATGCACTAGTACTGCTGCGGAATACACCCTTTGATCTTGTGATTTTGGATCTCAAATTGGGGGGAAAAACGAACGGGATCAAAGTATTAGAGGCAATTCGATGGCGTTGGCCAAATACTACTGTGATCATATTTACAGCTCACGGCAGCCTGGACAGCGCAGTAAAAGCTATTGATTATGGTGTTAATAAATATGTTCAAAAACCGCTGTCACCGCAAGAATTAAGAGAGGTTGTCAATGAGGTCCTTGGTGAGCGATCTTCAGAACAAATTATTGCGCAAAATTCCCAAAATAAAATATTTCGCAAAGGAGACTTTCAGATTGATGAAGGGCTCCACAAGGCTGTATTGTCAGGAGAAAGACTTGACCTGACAAACAGTGAATTTGACCTTCTTCTTCATTTATTACGAAATGACGATCGTGTTATTTCACCTCAGGAACTGGTAGAAACTGTAAGGGGCTATAAACCTGAAGATGTGATTGAAGCAAGGCAGATCATCAAGTGGTACATTCACAGGTTGCGAAAAAAAATTGAGCAAGACTCATCAAATCCTAAATATATTATCAATGTCAGGGGTGTTGGTTATCGGATAAAGGTTGCGCCTTAATTTCCCTTATTTTCCATATTACTAATGACCACAAACCAAAATCTAACTTTCCTTCAATAGTCCAAACCAAATTCATGCGTTAATCGAACATGATTGATGGGGTTGATGATTTATCATAATTATTGATTGTTCAATTATTTGTGCTCATTCCCAAAATAGGAAAGCACGGTTCTTCACATGGAAGCAAAAAACATTGTTCTATTCGAACATTATGATGGCGTCAGGTTTGTTTTAGAGCGAAGCCTTTTGAAATATCACCGTTATGTAAATATTCTATCCTCACATTGGAAAAAAGAAGCTAAAAAATTCATTGATCAAAACGAAGTTGATTTGTTAATTACCGAATTGAATAGTCTTAACTCCGCTGGTCTTGAGATCTCTCGCTATGCCAGAGATGCGAAGCCAGGAATAAAAATCATTTGGATAACTGTTCTGGGGTGTGATGTTTTCAGGGAACTAAAAGAAGAGTTAGGAAATATCCACTGTATTGAGAAACCTTTGGAAATTAATTTTTTCAGGCGCGATGTGATAAAAGCACTGGAAATGGAAAGGTTGCTAGATAAATAAAACAACAATGAATTATCCAACCAATTTCAAACTTTACCAACGAATATCAATTCATTACAAAACACTCCCCATGCGTAAATTATGACAATCTACATTAATGTTAAATTGATGAATATGTTCAACAGAAAAGAAAGGAAAGCACATGACGACAAAAGTTGCAATAAACGGATTTGGCCGAATAGGAAGGCTTGTTTTTCGCCATCTTATTGAAAATAAAGAATTAGATGTGGTTGCAGTCAATGATATCGCACCACTGGATAATCTTCTTTACCTACTAAAGTACGATTCGGTTCAAGCGAACCCCAATGAGACAATCAAACAAGCGGAAAATGGTTTTAAATTCGGGGGTAAAGAGATTGTTTTCACAAGCGAGAGAGATCCAGCAGATCTGCCTTGGAAGGAACTGGGTGTTGAAATTGTCATTGAATCAACCGGATTCTTCAGGGATCGGGAGGGCGCTTCGAAGCATATCAAAGCTGGCGCAAAACGTGTGATTGTTTCTGCGCCTGGCAAAGAAGTTGATAAGACAATTTGCATGGGTGTGAATGAGGAAAAGTACAATCCGGATACGGATTTCCTCATTTCAAATGCCTCATGTACAACAAATTGTTTATCGCCAGTTGCAAAGGTCCTGGATGAGAACTTTGGCATTGAATCTGGATTATTAACGACAATCCATGCTTTTACAAGCTCCCAGGCATTAGTGGATTCGCCAAGTAAAAAATGGCGCAGGGGTCGGGCTGCTTCAGAATCGATTGTGCCAACGACCACCGGTGCCGCAATTGCAACAACAATTGTTCTACCTCAGCTCAAAGGAAAAATGGATGGCATGGCTATTCGTGTGCCTATCCCAGCGGGGTCAATCATCGATTTTGTTGTCCAAACTGAGAAACCGATCAGTGTCGAAAGTGTGAACCAGGCATTTCGTGACGCGGCAGAATCTGAGGGAATGAAGGGTATTCTTGGCGTTACTGAAGAGGAGCTGGTTTCCATCGACATCATTGGTTCAGAATATTCAGCTTTGGTAGATTTAAAATCCACTATGGCTGTTGGTGATCAAGCCGTCAAGGTTTTGGCTTGGTATGACAATGAATGGGGCTACGCACTCCGATGTGTTGATTTAGCTGAATATATAGCAAGAGGATAAGGGAAATATATTAAATAAAAAGAACAGGAGCGGCCAATGAATAAAGGAATTCGGATTGCCAGGCTCTTTGGTATCGATATTAGGATTGATTGGAGCTGGTTATTAATTCTTTTGCTGATTGTGTGGAATCTGACATCAGCTTTTTCACAGGCTCATCCAGAGTGGGAAATGCTTTTCTCAGTTGGCATGGGCTTAATTGCTTCAATCCTGTTCTTTTTATCTGTGTTATTACATGAATTAGCGCATTCACTGGTTGCCAAATCTCAAGGCATTCCGGTGAGTGACATCACCTTGTTTCTTTTTGGCGGTGTTTCAAATATCCGCGAGGAACCAAAATCCCCTGGGTCTGAGTTCGCGATGGCAGTCATGGGTCCTGTAGCCAGCCTGGTGATTGGTTTTTCATTATTAGTGCTTTCAGGTATTGGTTTAAGAGTGAAGAATTTGAGGGATCTTCAAATCATGCAGTTCCTGGAAGAGCTTGGGGCATTTAGAACAATAATGGTGTGGATTGGATCAGTCAACGTTATTCTAGGCTTGTTTAACTTAGTGCCTGGTTTCCCATTGGATGGCGGACGAGTCTTGCGATCCCTCATATGGAGAATGATTGGCAACTTACGCAAAGCTACTCAATGGGCTTCATACATCGGTCAAGCCATTGCATGGATAATGATAATGGCAGGGATGGCGATGATCTTTGGCATCCGAATACCATTTTTTGGACAAGGGCTTATCGATGGCGTTTGGCTGATTTTAATTGGTTGGTTCTTGAATAATGCAGCCATCCATACCTTATTAAATGGCGGAAATGTCCTAATGCTTAAAAAGAAGAAGTCCCAGACAAAGCTAACGCAGCAGCAATCCTGCGATACTAAATGTTGAAAATTGTCAGAAATAGTTAAATTGCAAGCAGGCGTTTCTCTTCTCGATTGAAGTTGATTATTTAGATCATGAAATTTAGGTACAAGTTGATTTTTATGACCCTAATAATTAATTGAACAAAAACTGCTTATCAGTACAAATTTGTAACCTGGATCAAGGAGAGTGCATCAAAATTATATGAAAAACAATGATTAAGAATATCAAATTCAAAATCCATGGAGAAGTCAACAATAATTAGAAAGGATTTTATGCCTAATAACAAGGATTTCCCATTTGATTTCGCATTTTTCAACAAAACCAGTTTACCGGATGCGGATTTTTATGACACAGCCTATACCCTAATTATGGATGCGGCTGAAGGTCACTCCGATATAACAGGTGCTTCAATCTCATTGGAGGAATTGAGTTCTGATGAAACCCCGCATGCATATCAGGCGCGTGTTGTGCTTTATGTAAGACCAAATAACCTGGTTGCCACTGAAGTGATGACTTCGGCTCGTGATTCTCTGCAAAATGCTCTTAACGCTGTAATCAAGCAGGTGCGAAAAAAAAGAGAACAACTGAGCAACCATTGATTAATAGATCAATTTTTGCAATAATGGAATAAAAGAACGACAAAAAAAGGAACAAAAAATGGTTATCAGAACAAAAACAATTGAAACAAAAGACCTGAAGTATTACGAGAAAATTTCAGACCAAACCGGCATCATTCCAGATGATTCCGTAAGCCTGTACCTGAACGAAATGGACCGGGTGCCCCTGCTGACGAAAGAAGAGGAAGTTGAATTAGCAAAACAAATGGAGACAGGGCGGATAGCACGGGAAAAGATGCTGGACTATGATGATAACAGCAAAGAATTCGAAACTTTGAAACAAGCAGTGGAGAAGGGGCGAGACGCAAGAGACCATTTGATCAAAGCGAATATCCGTTTAGTTGTAAATATTGCGAAAAAATATCGACGGTACAGCTCGTCTTTTCTTGATTTAATTCAAGCAGGCAATGTAGGCTTGATCAGGGCAGTTGATAAATTTGATTACACCCGGGGAAACCGTTTTAGCACATATGCGACGTGGTGGATACGGAGATCCGTCCTGCGCCATTTGAACCAAAAAGAACGGACAATAAGGCTGCCAAATTATCTTTCAACAAAAATAAGAAAGGTACATCGGGTGCGAAAAGAGTTGACATCAGACCTCTCACGAACACCAACAAATGAAGAAGTTGCCAAACAACTGGATATGTCCGCTGATGAAGTGGGAAAATTACTGGAGTATGCACAAAGAGCGATTTCATTGGACCAGCCAGTGGGGGAGGATGGGGATTCTGATTTACAAAGTTATATCGAAAACAAGGATGCCCCTAATCCTTTTGTTGAAGTTCGTCAAAATTTGCTTGCTGAAGATGTCATCAACGCGCTCAACGAATTAACCGAACGAGAAGCAAAAATACTTATCCTGCGTTATGGATTGAATGGTTCCCAAAAACACACTTTAAAGGAGCTTGGCGAGATTTTTGGGATCACAAGGGAAAGGATCCGCCAAATACAAAAGGGAGCGCTGCGAAAATTGCGCCATCCAAACGTGAGGCAAAAACTGCGGAACTACTACTAAATTCGTTTTTTATTGAAGAGGAGTTTCTTACATGCCATTCACATATACTTACACAGCAAGAAATGCACGAAATCCAGAGAAGGTGATTACCTTTACCGTCTATGATAATTATCTCAAGGTGAATTTAACCGGTCTTTTAGACAATGTAACGGATGTTATGGAAGAAGATGAACAGAAGGCAGCGATTAAATCGTTCCTGGCTAACCAGTCTGTTTCTGCTCTTTACAAAGCAATTGAGCGTCTATCAGGTCCGGTGCATATCAATGATGTCAGTCCTTCATTAGACGATGGGCAATTTAAACTTACGCTTTGGAAACGATTAGCTGGTCTGCGAGTGGCGCCAATAACTATCGCTATGGGCAATGTTGACAATCCTGATGCCGCAGCTCAATTCATTGAGACCTTGCTCGAACGACAGAAGAGCGCTGACGTTCCAGGCGTTTTTGCTGGGCCGTTGGATTACTGGATAACCTGGATTGGTATGGTGATCGGGGTGATCGTGCTGATCAAATGGCCGCGCAAAGACAAAACATAAGCGCATATAAAACAAATTTCTTTTAACATCACCACAATCTGCCATGATTTGCAGATTGTGGTGTTTTTGTCCATTAGCAAAAAAGGAAGTTGGAATAATTGGTGAAGTGCCTACTTAAGTGTAAGCAATAATTAATATATCCCATAATTTCGTATAGTATTAATATTCTCAAACGTGTGCAGAAGATAAATGAAAATTTCCGGGGGAGGGGAGTAATAAATTTTGAATATGCAATGAACTTAATATATACCTTAATCAAAAAAAGTATTGGAGCGAGGCCTTCAGGCCGATACTTCAAATCTAAGGAAAATATTTCTGGTCATTGAATAATTTGAAGATTGCAGGATTATTATCTAATCCAAAGCTATTCGGGCTAAAGCCCCTCACTCCGTATTTGGCATTTATGATCTAAACGATCTTCTCGCGCAAGACCTTAGAAATCACTTCCTGATCGACTGGTGTTCTATCGATTCTCACGCCGATTGCATTGTAGATTGCATTTGTGATTGCGGGCGTTGTAGGGATACTGCTGATTTCACCGACACCCTTTGCACCATAAGGGCCATCTGCTGTTGGTTGTTCAATGATGATTGATTTTATATTTGGCGTGAGCATAATGCCTGGTATGCGATACCGCGCTAGCTGATCTGTGACCACTTGGCCTTCTTCCATTATAAATTCTTCCGTTAAACAATGGCCCAGGCCCATCATAACGCCGCCTTCGATCTGTCCTTGTAAACCAAGCGGGTTGATCGCCATGCCGACATCGTTTGCTGAAATCACGTTCAAAACACTGACCTCACCAGTGAAGGTGTTCACTTCGACTTCAGCAGCTTGAACGGCATAAGAGTAAGCGAAATGCATATCGCCACCTGTACCCAGGGCTTGTGTTTTTGGCGCATTATATTTATATACTACCCGGGGCTCCTGTCCTGAGGCTTTCATTTCTCTGGCGATTAACGCATAAGATAACCGGTGTCCATTTACGTATGCAGTTCCATCCTTAAATTTTATCTTGCTCGGCTCGATGTCGAATTTTTCAGCAATAAAGGATGTAATTGCTGTACGTAAAGTCTTTGCCGCATATCGAGAAGCGTTCCCTGTGATATATGTTTGGCGTGATGCTGTTGTTGGACCACCGTCTGGTGATAAGTCCGTATCCATGACTAAAACACGAACCAAATCGGGTGAAACGGACATTTCTTCAGCAACAATCATTTGCATCACAGCTACCAGACCCTGCCCCAGTTCTGCAGCAGAACTGCGGATTTCAAATGACCCATCCTCAAACAACTCAATATCTGCATTTGAGAAGTCAGGTGCACCGCCGCCTAAGCCTGTATTTTTATAAGCCGCTGCGATCCCCCAGGATCTTACGAGATGAGGTTTATCTGGATTAACGACAGGCTTGAAAGGTGTTGGATTGTTTTTCTTGATTTCAGCGTCCAATCGCTCAAAACATTCAAGCAAACCAACAGATTCATCCAATTCCTGCCCGGTGTTAGTGACACTGCCAACATGTAAGGCGTTTAGTTCTCGCAGTTTGATCGGGTCGATGTCAAGTTTTTCTGCGAGCATGTCCATCATCGATTCAACTGCAAAGGCGGATTGGGTCACCCCAAATCCACGAAAGGCACCTGCAGGTGGGTTGTTGGTGTACATGGCGTAGCAATCATTACGGACATGCGGTACATCATAGGGTCCTGCAGAATGCGTTGTTGCTCGTGTCATCACCTTTTCACCCAATGATGCATATGCACCCGTATCGCCATAGAGCTCAGTTTCTACTGCTACAAACCTGCCATCCTTCTTTGCGCCCATTTTTACACGTATTTGTGTTGCATGGCGTTTGGGATGCGCGATCAAGCTCTCATGTCGATCATACAGGAGTTTTACCGGACGCTGGGTTGCATCAGCAAGCAATGTCGCGTGGATTTGACCTGCGATATCCTCTTTGCCGCCAAATCCACCGCCCATTTTCTGGCCAACAATACGAATACGTTTTTCATCCCAGCCCATGATCCGGGCGATTTGACTGCGGTCCTGGTACGGGATCTGGGAGCCTACATAAACCTCCATACGACCGTCTGGCAGAGGTACAGCAATACTGCACTCTGGTTCCATAAAGGCGTGATCGGTTGTTTGTGTATGAAAAGTGTGCTCCAGGATGATGTCTGATTCTTCAAATCCTTGAGAAACATCGCCTTTGCGAACCTTGATATGTTTGAGCAAATTTCCACTATCGTGGATTTGCGGCTGCCCCTCTTCAAGCGCTTGTACAGGATTGGTAATGACCGGTAATAATTCGAATTTAGCATCAATTAGTTGAACGGCTCGTGTTGCAATTTCTTGTGTCTCAGCGGCAACAATTGCAATTGCATCACCAACATAACGCACACGCTGGCCTACACCGATAAGTGCTGGCCAGTCAAGAATAACAAGCCCATGGTTTTGTTCACCTGGGATATCTTCTGCAGTTAAAACGGCACTGACGCCTTCAAGCTGCCTGGCTTTTGAGATATCCAATTTCTTCAAAATCGCATGCGGTACCATGGCTCGACGTACTTTTGCGTAGAGCATATCGTCAAACTTGAGGTCATCAGTGAATACTGCATTCCCTGTCACCTTGTCAACGGCATCAGGGCGTAAATGCTTGCGACCGACAACCTCTTGCTTGTGAATTGATTCGAAGATCTCGGGCAGGGGTAGGGGGTCACCTGTGCGTAATGTGTGAGCAGCAGCAAGAATTGCATTTTCAATCATCGGATAACCAGCACAACGGCACAGGGTATCTTTTAATGCGTACCGCACTTCTTCCTGGGTCGGATCTGGATTGCGTTTTAATAATGCAAATGCAGTCATGATTTGACCGGGGATACAAAAACCGCATTGAACTGCACCATGTTCGACAAATGCTTCTTGAATGGGATGTAATTTCATCACATCATGAACCATCTTCGCAAGGCCTTCAACTGTAATGATTTTCTTGCCGTCAGCCCTGGCTGCAGGATAAACACATGATAAAACAGGTTGATCGTTAACAAGGACAGTGCAGGCGCCGCATTCAGCCTCATCACAACCGATTTTAGTGCCTGTTAAATTCAGGCGTTCCCTGAGAAGGCTGGCAAGCGTTTCACTGGGTTTAACGGGCAATGTGTAGGTTTTGTTATTAACAGTAAATGTTATTTCTGTTTTTTTCATTATTCACCACGAAATCTTCTATAGGTCTGACTGCACACGGATAAAATATTTAATTTATGAATTATTCGATCGTTCCCATGCCTGGTTAAAGGTGTCGCTAAAAAGCCCAGCCACGACATGTTTTCGATATTCGGATGTCGCTCTACGGGGACTGGTTCGGAAGCTGCCCTGTTCCAATACCTTTTTTACTGCTTCTCTTATCAATTCTTCATCTAATTTTTTATTTTTCATCAATAATTCAGCAACAGTGGCACGGAAAGGTGTTGGTCCGCCGGGACCGATCGCAATTCGAATATCTTTAACCGTTCTTTCATCACCATCAAGCCACACAGCACAATTTAATATTGGCAGGGCGACACCTTGAGGACGCATGATTCTCTTAAATGCTGATGCCTGTCCTTTATGTGAAAGTGGGATGTAAAATCCGGCAATCAATTCGGAAGTCTTGTCGATTGCAGATTTCCCGGGTCCTAAAAAAAGCTCAAGAAAGGGCAGTTTTCGCAATCCATCCGGGTTGGCGATTTCAGCACTTGCACCAAGGGCAGCCAGGGCGATGGTGCCATCTGCTGCTGGAAGCGCATGGGCAACGTTGCCACCCAAAGTTGCTGTATTGCGCACCTGTGGACCTGCAATCAAATCACATGCTTCGATGAGTGCTTCCGCGTTATTATTGACAAGGGTACTTGCAAGTATTTGACTGACAGGGACGCAAGCCCCAATGTAAAGAGAATCGCCTCGCTTCTCTATTACATTCATTTCAGGAACGCTTGTAAGGTCAATCAGGGTGTTTGCAGCTTCGTGGCGACCCTGCCGCATCTCTAAAAGGAGATCTGTGCCGCCTGCTATAGGCACAACTGGGGAAGGAGCATTTATTAGGTCTTCGATTGCTTCAGAAATGGAAATGGGTTGTCGAAATTCTTGCCAAAGGTGCATAGGTGGTTTCCTTTTCAACTTAAGTGGCGGTACTTTTCGATGGGTTTTCCCAACGCCGCTGAAGAAATACTTCAGCGACCACCTGACCAATGGAATAACTTTATCTTACCATCGTTAAATTCAATAATAAAGAGAATTATGCCTGTTCCGCTGGCAGAACACCAGCCATCAATAAACCAATTTTTTCTTTAGTGGCATCTTCTCTGGACAAGATACCCATGATTTTTCCTTCGTAGATCACCGCAATTCGATCGGACAATGCAAAAATTTCATCAAGGTCTTCTGAGATCAATAATACTGCTGTTCCATTATTCCTCTGGATGATCAATTGTTCTCTTACATATTCTGCTGCTCCAATATCAAGACCTCGAGTGGGTTGGGCGGCAATGATGGTTCGAGGCTTTCTTGACAACTCACGTGCAAGAACAATCTTTTGGATATTTCCTCCGGATAGGCTTTTCGCCATGGTTTTGTGAGATGGTGTTTTTATTTGAAAAAGTTTGATCAATTCCTTTGCATGGTTCTCTATGGATTTTAACTTTAAAAATCCATTATCGGAATATTTTGGCTGATCATGCTCACGAAGTATCAAGTTTTCTGCCACAGTAAAATCTTTAATCATGCCATCCCGCATTCTTTCTTCGGGAATATAAGACAGCATCTTTTTGATCAGCACATCGACATCAGCGCCGGTGATATCCTCATCTTCAAGAAAAATCTTGCCAGATGAAACCTTTCTTAATCCCACAATCACCTCTGCTAAATCTCGCTGGCCGTTACCTGAGACACCAGCCAGGCCAAGGATTTCGCCAGAACACAGCTCAAGGTTTATATCCTTCAATCCTTTTGCCCCCCGATCACTTTCACAAGAAACATTTTCCAATTTCAAGCGAACCTCACCGCATTGAATTTGATCAGTTGTTGTGATGAAATCGATGGCATGACCAACCATCCATTTGGCTAGTTCACTTTTGTCAACTTCAGATGTGGGACGGGTGCCGACCTTTTTTCCATTACGCAAGACGGTCACGCGATGACTAATTTCAATAACTTCGTGTAGTTTATGGGAGATGAATATCAGTCCAAAGCCATCGTTCACCATTTGCCGCATAATTCCAAAGAGTTCATCCACTTCCTGTGGGGTGAGGACGGCTGTTGGCTCATCCAGTATGAGCAAATCAGCACCGCGATACAATGCTTTTATAATTTCTACACGCTGCTGCTGACCAACAGACAACTGCCAAATATAAGCATTTGGATCTATCCTCAGGCCATAAAGATCAGCCAATTCTAAAATCCGTTTGGAAACTCTGTCTAGGTCAGTCAGGGGACCACGAGAAGAAGGTAAACCAAGAGCAACATTTTCAGTGACAGTGAGTGTGGGAACAAGCATGAAATGCTGGTGTATCATTCCGATGCCCAGGTTTATGGCATCAGTGGGGGAGTTGATTTTTACAAGTTCATCATTGATATAAATTTCACCGCTGTCTTGATGATAAAGACCATAAAGAATTTTCATCAAAGTGCTTTTCCCAGCGCCATTTTCACCCAGTAATGCGTGAACCTCGGAAGCCTTGACATCAAAATCCACACGATCATTCGCAAGAACGCCAGGAAAACGCTTTGTAATCCCTTGCATCGTCACTGATTCGATTCGAACTTTCTTTCCTGAATTTAATTCCAGATCTGTCATGTTTTTACCTGGTCACAAATAATTAAAGAATATTGTAATTTCGGAGGTTCAATTGAACCTCCGAAATTACGTAAGTTAAACTTATTATGGTAATTCGATTGTAATTGTGCCATCGATTATCCCTTGAATGGTCGCTTGAGCAGCTTCCATCACTTCCTCAGGAATATCAATGTTTGGATTAAAGGCCATTACCTGACCGCCATTGGCTAAATTCGCAACAAAAGATTGTCCACCTAAAGTGCCTTCGGATCTCAATCCAATCATCTCTTTAAGGATGACTTCCCAATGATAAACCTGGCTTGCGACAACCGTATCAGGAGCAAAATCTGCCTGGTCTGCTTGCGTTCCAAACCAATAGCCGCCATTTTCCTGGATTTTTCCGATTGCACCAACCACCATCTGGGCTGTACCCGTCATTACATCAGCACCTGCAGCGATTTGTGTTTCTGCTGTTTCAGCTGCTAAAGCAACATCCGAAAAATTGTTGATATAAGTCACAAGGACTTCAATATCCGGGTCAGTTGCTTTCACACCGGCAACAAAGCCATCAACATACAGCTTAGCATCACCCGTCTCTACAGGACCAACAACACCAATCACTTTACTCTCCGTCAACATGGCAGCCATCACGCCATTGACATAACCACCTTCGTGCGACGCTGCCTCATAAGCGTAAATATTATCCTGTCCAAACGTATCTACAGTTGTTCCCCAGGCAAAGCTAACCTCAGGAAAATCTGGCGCAATTTCTTGCAATGAGGAGCCGTACTGTGAACCATGAGCAATCACCATATTGTATCCACTGGCAGCATAATCTCGAATTGCTGCTGCTGCGTCATCAACAATGAACATATTTTCAGAGTAAACAAAGTTGATCGTATCTTCCCCATATTCATCTTGTAATGCGAGCATTGCGTCGTATATGCTTTGAGTAAAAGCGAAATCATTAATTGAACTTGGCGATACAATGGCAATGTCCAGCGGTTCAATCTCAGGTGATTCACTGACTCCACCAGCTTTAATTTCAGCAATTGTTTGGTCTGCGGCTGCCTTGACATCATCTGGAATTTCAATTTCAGGATTGAATGCCATAACCTCGCCACCATTTGCTAAATTGGCAACAAAAGAGCGTCCGCCAAGAATTCCCTGAGAGCGAAGCTCGATTATCTCTTTGAGAATGACTTCCCAATGATAAACCTGGCTTGCGACAACCGTATCAGGAGCAAAATTTGCCTGGTCTGCTTGCGTTCCAAACCAATAGCCACCATTTTCCTGGATCTTTCCAATTGCACCAACGACCATTTGTGCGGTTCCCGTCATAACATCAGCGCCAGCAGCGATTTGTGTCTCTGCGGTTTC
Organism: Anaerolineaceae bacterium; assembly: GCA_016841525.1. Taxonomy (GTDB): domain Bacteria; phylum Chloroflexota; class Anaerolineae; order Anaerolineales; family Anaerolineaceae; genus Brevifilum. Next base: position 28,593 of record JAENYZ010000001.1, on the reverse strand, counting down.
AGCGGCTAAAGCGACATCTGAAAAATTGTTGATATATGTAACGAGGACTTCAATTTCAGGGTCCGTTGCTTTGACACCTTCGACAAATCCGTCAACGTATAATTTGGCATCACCAGTTTCCACCGGACCAACCACACCGATTACCTTACTTTCCGTAAGCATAGCAGCCATCACACCATTGACATAACCACCTTCATCTGAGGCTGCTTCATATGCAAAAATGTTATCCTGGCCAAACGTATCAACTGTTGTTCCCCAAGCAAAGCTAACTTCAGGAAAGTCTGGAGCAATTTCTTGCAATGAAGAACCATATTGCGACCCATGTGCAATGACCAAATCATAACCGCTGGCAGCATAATCACGAATAGCAGCTGCTGCATCATCAACGATGAACATATTTTCAGAGTAGACAAATTCAATCGTATCCTCACCATACTCTTCTTGCAATGCTAGCATTGCATCATAAATGCTTTGAGTAAAAGCAAAGTCATTGATTGAACTTGGTGAAACAATAGCAATGCTTAATTTTTCTATTTCTTCAGGTTCTTCAACTGGTTCCTCAGATGATGGTTCTTCAACATCAGGCTCTTCTACAGGCGTTTGTTGTGCGCAGGCTGTAAAAATAAGCATCAGCATTAATGCAAATATTAGGATTATTTTTGTCTTTTTCATGTTTTCTCCATTTTTAATAAGTTGGTTATTGACGACTTCTCTTCCGTTATACAACTTGACAACAAAATTGAATTTCCAACCTCCTTTAAATTTTTGATCGATTACAAAGAAAAGTTAATTACTTTATCCCTCACGTTCAAAGGGCTTTGTAAGAGCTGAAGGTGCGCCATATTTAGACCTCGATAATGTGAGAACAAATATTGTCAAAATATAAGGCATCATTACTGCGAACTCGGAGGGTATATTTATTCCCAAGACTTGAATCCAAAGCTGAAGGCCGTTGACCAGGCTGAATAGAAGCGCACCAGCCAAGACGCCCCATGGACGCCAAGCGCCAAAATAGACCAGTGCCACGGCGATAAAGCCCTGACCCGCCGTCATACCTAATTGAAACACATTTAACAAGGCGATAGAAAGAGATGCGCCGCTCAAGCCAGACATTGCCCCGCCAAAAATTGTTGTGAAATAACGAACTTTAGATACACTCACACCGAGAGAATCAGCAGCTTCAGGATTTTCACCAACAGAACGGATCTTTAACCCAAGATTGGTTTTATTTAATACAAATGAAGCAATTGGAACAATTAAAAATGCAAGATAAACGAGAATGTTATGATCAAAAAATAGTTCTCCAATAACCGGTATGTCACTTAGAATTGGAAGGGGTACTTTTGGAAAACCACTTACAGTTTCAACTGTACCAACCAGTAATTGAAACAGCAGATTGCTCATCCCTAAACCAAAGAGATAAAAACCTATCCCGCTGATACCCTGTTGAGCCTGTAAAGTGATTGAAACAAACCCCATTGCTAAACCCATTAACGCGCCAACACCCATGGCAGCAAGAACGCCTAAGAGTAGATTCTCAGTGTTCATAACAACGTAAAATGCTGTGAAAGCACCCAGGATCATCTGTCCTTCTACACCTAAATTCAGTACACCGCTTCGCTGGCTAAAGGCTTCACCAATGGATGCAAAAAGGTAGGGCGTTGCCAGGCGGATACCCGATGAGATAATACCTAAGAGTACTGTGAGGCTGAAAAGATCTGAAATCATGATGCTTCCTCCACAGAATGACCTGGTATTTCATTAGAAAATTCATCAAATTCTTGATCTTCAATGGCAATTGTGAGCCGTTTTTGCTGCCTTTTCTTCCGCCAAATTTCACTGCTGACAACGAAAACCACCACGAGCCCATTTAGCGCTGTAATTAACGCAGAAGGTACTTGTGTAACCCTTTGCATGGTGTTTGCACCTACCAGCAAAGCACCAAAGAGAATTGATGCAGGTATGGTTATAATCGGGTGCAGTGACCCGAACAAAGCTGCAACAATGCCGTTGTAGCCAGCCCTCCCTGTAAATCCGGATGTCGAACCATCTGTGATCATTCGAAAATTCACCCCGTATACCTGGGTGACACCTGCCAGGCCAGCAAGCGCTCCGCTTAGCATCAACGCAATAATTATGTATCGCTCAACCTTGATACCTGCATAGCGGGAGGCAAATTTATTTTGCCCAACCGATCGAATCCGATAACCCAGGGTCGTGCGCCACAATAAGAAGTAAACCAGTATTGCCAAACCTACTGCTATTAACGCTCCCAGGTGCAAACGTGTGGGCACCAGACGTGGTAAACGATATGCTTCTTCAAGACGGGCTGTTTGAGGGATCTGTGAGGCTTTCTCCGATTGAATGGGATCAATCATTGGTCCTGTAAGCACAAAATTGAGCAACTGCACTGCGATAGCGTTCATCATCACCGTACTCAATATTTCATTGACATTAAAATATGCCTTCAAAACACCGGGGATGCCGCCCCAAACGGCACCAGCTAATGCACCCAGCATCATTGCAAGGGTTATCATCAACCATCCGGGCATATTTGTGTACCTGAGTCCAAACCAAGTGGCTACAATTGCCCCCACAATCATCTGCCCTTCACCGCCGATATTGATCACGTTTCCGCGATAAGCGATACATATACCTAAACCTACGAGCAGGAGGGGGGTTGCTTTTACCAGAGTTTCAGCTAATGCATTCGAACTGCCAAAAGCACCATTAAGGAGGGCGCCGTATGCCACAAGTGGGTTGACATCCAAAATGATTAACATGATGGCACCAACTAATAGTGCCGCTAATGTTGCAAAAAGGGGAAGTAAGGCATCGAGTATGGCGTTTAATCTGGATTTCATCAAAAAACTAATCTCCACTCACTAATAAATGGGTTGCAATCAAACGTCAGTTTATAATCATAACAGAAATTATAAACTTTTTAAAATGGAATAATGAACCAATTTTACTATAAACCAGGAATCTAACGGCTCCTAGGTGTAGAATAAATAGATTTTATTCACAAATTGAAATATAAATTATAAAATATACCAATTCAATCAAACAATTTGAATATTATACACTGATTTTTGGTGAGAATTTTTCCAAAGCTTTTTAGGAGCACAGGGGATAGATGTCTAATAATCAACAAGCGAATAAGTAAGGCCATAATATGTGTGACAACAATATCGCAACTTAAAACCCTGCAAGTTAATAAGGACGAGCAGCTCAAGGGATGATACACAACTACCAGAGATGATGTGTGTATAGGATTGCTTTTTGCGCGAACAACTGGAAAAATTTCTGTACAAATCCCTTTAGGCACAGTTAACGATTCATAGTTTTTGAAAATATGCATTCTCATAAACTATTATTACTCTAAAATATCCTTTTTTCTCTTCCTTTCCAGGCTGTCACCCTTGTTCTGTTGGTTCTTATTCATATAGATTATGCATCTTCACAATTTAACGCTCTACCCTAATACATCAATACATCTGCGAGATGATCCATCGTATTCACTTACTATAATTTCACTTGCGATCTGACAAGAATTTGGATAATTCTTGCCTAACAAGACAGCCTGGTTCCCACCGTATATGCGAATATATAATTTTTGCAGAATGATATCAGATGCAATATAGAGCTGCACGACTCTTTCCGTTTGATTATCTCAGGAGACAGCGCAATCAATTATTCCATAAGCGACAAAATAAGAACTACATCTGATCCTTACTCGGCAGCACAACAATACCGTACACCCCGCCCTCTCTTTATGCGCAACCAGCGGTTTACATTTACCGACTCTTGGGTGGCAATCAGACAAAATCCCCCAAGTATATACTACACGAAATCACAAGGTAATTTTGCATATTTCCCACAATAATCTTGGATATTCTATGCGAAACACTAAAATATATTCTGTTTTCAGAATAATACTTGAATATTATAGTAAATATGTTTATATTATTAAGTTTTTGATTGGTCGTTAGGTGACCTGGCTTAGATTAACAGGTTGAAAAATATTTCACTCTTTTCTTGAGAGCATCCCTGTAATTCTCTTCCATCCATTCTTCACATCAAGACGTTTCAGACGCCATGTGCCGACAATCCCATAAGGCAGGAACATAACGATAAGGATGAACAGTATGCCGAACACTAAAGGCCACCTTGCGCCAAACCATGTGTAGAAAAATTGGCTGATTGTCTGCATAATAGCTGCCCCGAGGATAGGACCTATCAATGTGCCTATTCCACCTAAAATGGTCATGATGAGGGCATTTATTGTCATAACTGCGGATATCATTGTCGGCGATGCGCTTGTGTTCCAAATAGAATACAAAGCACCAGCAAGCCCAGCAAATATTGAAGAGGAAACAAATGCGATCGTTCGGTAAACAACCGGGTTGTAACCAATCATACGCATGCGGTCTTCATTTTCCCGGTTTGCAATAATCACTCGCCCTGTCGGAGAATTGACCATGCGTTTCATTACCATGTAACACACAAACATAAAAATGAGCGAAATAAAATATATCGTCAGACGATTTTGTGTTGGATTTAACCATAAAGGTACAGGCACGCCGTGTAAGCCTTCGTCTGCCCCAGTCCATTGATGGAAGTCCGTCGCCTTGACCAGGATATACAAGGCTGATCCCAAAGCAAGGGTGAGCATGGCAAAATAAGCGCCTTTTAAGCGGACAGATGTTGCGCTAAAGAGCAAGCCAATCAAAATTGAGATCAGAAGGACTGCCAGAAATACAAAAATTAGCACAATGGCTTCCGTGATATTGATGCTCCCCACCATGATGCGATAATTACTCATAAAATTTGGCGCCCAATGCTTCATCAATAGCGCAAATGTGTATGCCCCCCCACCAAAACTTGCAGCGTGTCCAAAGGAGAGAATGCCGCCATACCCCATCAAGAGATCATAACTCATTGCAAAGACAGCCATAATAAAAAAGACAATAAACTGACCTTGCCAAAATTTTGTAACGCCTTCGTTCAAACCGGTCCCGGTGATAAGATTCATCACAAAGGGAAAGGCAATTAACAAAACCAGGAAAACCAGAATAATACGTTCGTCTTGAAAATTCGTTAGGAACCGATTCTTTTTTGGATTGATATTTTCTGTCATATTCTTCTTACTCCTTCTTCCCAAAAAGACCTTGCGGTCGGATGAGAAGGACGATGACCATGATAATGACGGTTGATGCCTCAGCAATTGCTGGTGAGAGGGATAATTTAAGCGCAAAATAATCTCCAAAAGCGCGTCCCATCCCTAAAATTATTGCGCCTACAAAAGCACCCACATAACTGCCCATGCCGCCGATCACTACGGTGATAAATCCTTGCATTTGAAATTGATCACCCATTAACGGCTGAATGGGAAGAAAGGGCCCAGCGCCGATCCCACCGAGAGCCGCCATTGCTACTCCCAGGGCAAAGACAAAAGTGAAGACCCTTTTCACATTAATCCCAAGCGCTTCAACCATTTGCGGGTCCTGTACACCTGCGCGAATGATCATGCCGAGTCGAGTTTTGGTCATCAAAAGGGTAATAAATGTGAACATAATCAAACCTAAAAGGATGACAAACAAGCGATATGTTGGAAAGGTAACACCGTAAATGTCAATCGTTGAATTACCATTTCTAAGCCATTCAAGTAGATTAGCCGCTTTCCCGGGTTGGGCAAAAAGCGGCGGTCTTACCATCTGGTACGCAAGTGGATCCCATAATAGTTGAACTAATTCCGTTATTGCAAAACTGAGTCCAAGCGTCATCAACACTATAAAAAATGCACGTTCGTAAAGCGGCCGGATGAAGGCAATCTCAATAACAGCTCCAAATAGAAAACCAAATGCAACGGCAACAAGCATGGAGATCAGAAACCGCCAATTCCCATTCATGAGCAAAATGGCTTCTGGTGCAGATTCACGAACGATGATTGCGATGATTGTCAAAACAAATAAGCCTACTGGCACCAAAAGCTTTTTGATAAGATTATCTTTCAGTGCAAATTCTGTTTTGACCCCTGGTTTTGAAGAAGCAAAAGCGATGAAAAAACCAGACAAAAACAATAATATCGGACGATACCAGAAGAGTGGGAATGGTAACTGGGGACTGATTTCAGCCAGGGGGTTGTTTGCTGTTGCGACTGAAGCAGCTACCATCGCTGTGTCAGCCAATTCCAAAATATCGATGCCAGCAAAACCAATGAACGCAGCAATGAGCGCCAATGCATATCCAATCCTGGGTAATATTTCAATCCATTTGACTGGCAATTTCCACCGTATCAGGTAGGGCTTAATGGCTGATGTCATCATTATTCCCGTCGAGAAAGCCAGGATAAAAGGCATCAAGCCAAATATGAAGGTAGGGTTAGTATAAAGCTGCCAGCCCATATATGCCCCCAACATGAACATTGTACCGTGAGCAAAATTCAGCACATCCATCAGCCCAAAAATGAGGGTTAAGCCGGCTGCAACCATAAAGAATAAAGAACCGAGCGTTAACCCTGATAATGTTGTCCTAATAAAGGGTTCTTTACCAGCATATAGATAAAGCCCTGCAACAACGACGATACTAATCACAACCCATATGGCAATCGTAATTGCTTTGTTTTTCTTAGTTTTCATGCTGTCGCTCCAATTCTTTTCGAGTTTTGATGGATGCACCCAGGTATTGGTGGATCATTTCTTCGTTGTTTGTCAGGTCTTTCATCAATCCATTTTCAACGCTTTTACCATCATCAATGATTGTGAAACGTTGTGCTAACTGGCTTGCCATCAAGAAATTTTGTTCGACGAGGAGAATGGTCGTCTTTTCGCTCAATGATCGGATCGCCTCCATCATTTGCTGGATCAATATCGGTGCTAACCCTTCGCTTGGTTCATCAATCAACAGTAATTTGTTGTCCGGAACAAGTGCTCGTGCAACAGCCAGCATTTGCTGCTGACCGCCAGAAAGGTGATTTCCAGGAAGCTTATAAAGGCGTTTCAAGTCCGGGAAAAGGTTGAAGATAAATTCTTCATTTCGAGCAAAGTCTCCCTTTTTCCTTTCCGCCAATTTTAGATTCTCCATGACGGAAAGTGCGCGAAAAATTGCGCGGTTTTCAGGTACATAACCAATGCCCAACGAGGCAATATTGAACGCACGCTTTCCCTGGATTTCCATGCCATCAAAGATTACTTTGCCTTCTTGCGGCGGCGTCAGACCTAATATTGATTTCAAAGTTGTTGTTTTACCGGCACCATTTCTTCCCAATAAGACAGTGATTGAACCCCTTGGGACCTTCACCGAGACGCCTTCAAGAATGTGGAATTGACCAATAAAGGTATGAATGTTATCAACAATTAGAATATTGTCATCTGTGTTTTGATTATTCATGTAAGCTCTCCATACAAATCGCCAAGATATGCGATTTGAACCTGTTCATTTTTGGCGATTTCATGTGGGCTACCTTCAGCTAATACACGCCCCTGGTTCATAACAGTGATGACATCTGAAATAGACATAACCATATCCATACGATGTTCCACCAGGATAGCCGTCCTTGATTTTTGCTGGACAACTTTTCTGATAATATTGATTAATTCAGGTACCTGCTCGGAAGACATGCCAGCGGTTGGCTCATCAAAAAGCAGGAGCTCGGGGTCACAAGCAAGCATGATTCCCAGTTCCAATTTACGCTTTTCTCCATGTGGTAAATCCCTTGCCAGGAAAAATTCTCTTCCGGATAACCCAACCGTGTCGATTACTTCAACGGATTTATCAATGTATTGCTGAAAGTCATCTGCTTTAGAAAATAACTTGAAATTATCTTTTCCTTTTGCCTGGGCAGCAAGCCTGATGTTTTCTAAAACACTCAGATTGGGGAAAATATTTGTAATTTGGTAAGAGCGCCCAATGCCAAGATGAGCTCTCTTATGCGGTGGTAAGCTCGTGATGTCCTCACCTTTGAATAGAACCCTACCCTGGGTGACGGGCATAACACCGCTCAATAAATTAAAAAGGGTTGTCTTCCCTGCCCCATTTGGCCCAATAATCGCATGCATGGTTTCTTTGCGGATCTGAATGTTAACATTATCAACAGCGACTAAACCGCCAAAAGCTTTGGACAAATTTCTTGCTTCAAGAATAGTTTCCTGAGTCATAAATAATTTCCTTAATAGGATAAAAATAAAATGAATGATTCCATATTAACATAATTAAATCTAAATTATAAAATGATTAATTTTATATTCAATCAGATGATATCTATGAGGAGAGGCTCAGCCTCTCCTCATGCGTTTTAATGCTATTTATTACTCAACTGGAACTGTTGGCAGATCACCGCATCGCTCTGCGTAGTCGCCGGCCAGGGTGCAGGGGACACCCAATTCGTCGTATTCAGATACGTAAACAGTTTCAAAGAACTCATATTCATTAATGCCGTCATCGTCAAGGTCTGGATCAAGATTGACCAGGCGTAAGATGTTCATTGGCTGTTCACAGACATGATCTTCGGGGCGAATGTGATAGGTTCCCTTTGGTCCTTCAAAGATCAAACCCTCAAGTGCGGGAATCATGGCATCACCGCTGGTGTCGCCGCCTGTTGCTTCAAGAGCCGTGGCTAAGGCAATAGCTGAAGCCATGCCGCCGGCAGTGAAGAGATCTGGATAGGCATTGATAGCAGCATCAGCTTCGTCTTTATAAGCTTCGAAGTGATTCTCAACCAGCCAATCGTTGACTTCATTCTCAGGCACAGTGTAATGATAAACATTCAAACCAACCTGGCCTACGACATCTTCGCCAAAAACCGCTGTGAAGGAGGCATTATCGCCAAAGCCAGTTCCGACTGTCATCGTTTCAAGAGCGCCCATATCAGAAAGAGCCTGGAAAAGCGTGATGTAACCAGTACCCGCCCATGTAAGGAAAAGGTTCTCAGCACCTGAATCCATTGCTTGCTGGATGTAGGGGGTGAAGTCCGTTGTTTCGAAAGGTGCATAAATATCGGCAACGAGTTCGCCGCCAAATTGCTCAACAGAATACTTGAGCGCTGCGCCAGAGCCCTGTCCAAAAGCGTTGTCAATACCAATGTGCGCAAAGCTAGGACCGACATTCTCAACTAAATACTTTGCAATGATGAGTGTGTCATCAAAGCTGGTGCGTGATGTTCGGAAGACGTAGGGATTGAAATACAAACCCGTCATAAAATAAGAAGCTGCGGGATCAATCATCAAGATGATCTCATTCTCAAGAGCAACATTCGTCAACGCAATCGCGCTTGCAGAAGATACAGGACCCTGGATTAATTCGACGCCGTCTTTTTCGATGAGTTCGAGTGCTAAAGCAACAGCCTTTTCAGGATCACCTTCATCGTCTTTTACGATAACTTCCACGGGACGATTTGCTATGATATAGCGTCCCTGGTCATCTGTTTCGCCGCCAGACATATATTTGAGACCCATCTCAAAACCGCGCTGCTGCTGCAGACCATAAAGAGCCATTGAACCGGACATCATTCCGATTTGCCCAATTTTGAGAACTGGACCTAATTCTTCGGTTTCTTCCTCAACAACCTCTTCTTCGGTTTCTTCAGCGACTACTTCTGTTGGTTCCTCTACAACTTCTTCAGTTTCTTCGACAACAGGTTCTTCAGTTTCAGGAACTTCGGTGACCTGCTGGACACAGGATGTTACCAGTAATGGAATAATCACCATCATAGTAACAATAATCAATTTAAACTTTTTCATTCTATTACTCCTTCTAAATGTTTAGAAAATTGTGGTTGTGATATTGAATAAGATTATCTCTCTGATAGAAATACCTCCTTCATGGTTGCTTATCGATTTTTTATCACAAAACCCAGCATCAAGGTATTTAGCAAAGCTGGTTTTTCCAGTGAAAGCGCATGCCCAGCGCCTGGGACAAGGGCAAATTCACTGCCTGGAATTTCGCGCGCAATTATTTCAGCATACTCTCGTCCTTTAATAATATCTTTCTCCCCCACAATGACGAGTGTTGGCGATGATATTTTTGAAAGATCCCTGGTTAGATTTACTTGATAAAAAGCCGCCATCAGTTCAGCAAAAGCCCTCAAATCCAATTGCGCAAATCGGTCAACAGCACTGTCAATAAAAATCTTATTTGTTTTTATCCATTCCTCTGAGAAATTCATGTGATATGAAGTTTCTAACAGTAATTTTGGGTCATTTCTTTCAGCAGCAATTAACCAGGGATATGTTTGTGCTCTTAAAAGCGGATGAATTTCACTGACACCATCTATTACAATGAGAGACTTTGTCAGTTCAGGATATCTAATTGCAAAAGCCATACTAATTTCAGCACCATAGGATATTCCAGCGATATGTGCCGTAGAGATATCAAGAGATTTCAACAACGCTGCAAGGTCATCAGCATGCAGTTCCATAGAATAAGGACCAGCAGGATGATCGGATTTTCCCATGCCCCTGCAATCATATAACAAAACCCTCAGCTGCTGATTGAGGACTGAATTTTGAAACGCCCAACTTGCTGTGCTCATCATGATGCCATTGGACAAAACCAAAACCGGGGCATTTTCTGGTCCTGAAATTTCGTAATAGATATTGGTATCCTTGATGTGAATGTATGGCATTATACTTTATCTTCGTTTCAAATAGGTCTAAAGGCTAAATAAGTGACTTTTTTCTCATCTTCACCGCGAGTGATTGTAGTCATCCTCAATTGTGTTCCAATCTTAATGTTTTCCGGATGGTGCATATCAACATCCAGAATTTGTGCTGATATTCTTGGGCCTTCTACAAGTTCAACAATCCCAACACAATAAGGATTTTTTGCATCATACCCCGCCTCAGCCATCATCACCGGGGGTACGCTGATCACAGTATAGGCAACAAGTTTGCCATCACCTGAAAATTCAATGATTTCGCTTTCTTGTTGGTGACATTTAGGACAAATCGATTTTTGTGGGATAGCATAGGCATCGCAAAATTTGCAGTGTGAACCGATGAGTTTCTGGTCAGCTAAAGCTTTGTAAAAATCTTTACTGTTCATTGTATAATCACTCATTTTAATCCCTCCGCTCAAAAATATTCACAACACATGTTTGGCCAGATCCTCCAACATTGTGGGTTAATCCAATCCTTGGCTCTCCTTCGATCTGCCTTTCTCCAGCAATACCATGTAATTGTTTCCAAATTTCAACCACCTGCCCCACTCCTGATGCACCAACCGGGTGTCCTTTTGCCTTCAAACCACCGGATGTATTTATGGGACGATCGCCATTTCTAGCGGTTTTACCTTGCATTGCAGCTTTCCAACCCTCGCCGTGTGGGAAGAAACCCAGGTCCTCTGAAGCCATAATTTCAGCGATTGTAAAACAATCATGTACTTCAGCCAGATCAATATCTTCTGGATTAATGCCAGCCATACGATAAGCTTGCGCGCCTGCCAATTTTGCCGCAGGAATGGATGCAAGGGTCTCACGATCAGGTAATGCGCCATCGCTTGCCTGACCGCTCCCAATAAGGTACAGCGGTTTGTCTGTAAATTCTTGTGCTAAATCTTCAGCAACCAACAGCGCTACTGCAGCGCCGTCAGAAACTGGTGAACAATCAAACAAAGCCATCGGCCAGGCAATATTTGGATTCCCTTTTGGGTCACTGAGAAATTCCATTTCATCTTCCCACTCAGGGACTGGTCGGCCTTTTATCGCAGCCCGTTCTTTTTTACTCTCCATAATCTGGCGAATAGTTAGTTGATATTGGGCATTATCGTTCAATGCACCATTCTTGTGATTTTTAATACTGACATGGTAAAAGGCTTCTTTTGGTGCATCATATTTTGCCATGTAAGCGGTAGCCATCGCCGCATAAAATCCTGGGAAAGTAAACCCTGCTGGAATTTCAAACTGGGAATCCGCAGCGGTCCCCAAGGCTTCTGTAACCTGTGCAATATGAAGGTCTGTCATTTTCTCCACGCCGCCCACCAGAACAACATCATATTCACCTGAAGCAATTGCTAGAGCTGCTTGACGTAGTGCTACGCCCCCGCTGGCGCAGGCGTCCTCAATGCGCATGGTTGGCACAGGCGATATCCCAATCCAACTTGCAAGGATTGGCGCTAAATGTGCTTGCTTCTCAAATTGATCACTGCTGAAATTGCCCAAATAAAGTGCTTCTATTCTTTTGGGATCAAAGCCTTTATCCACATAATTCTTTAAGTCGCAAAATGCTTCAACGAAGAGGTCCCGAGATGTTTTATCGGAAAATGCCCCGAATTTGCTCATCCCAGTACCTACGAGTGCGACGTTTCTTGACCACTTTTTTTCAGTCATTAATATTCCTTAATTCTCTTCTTTAATATAGACACGGGCATCAGATAAATCTTCAGGGCGATCACCACCAGGGGCAGAAGATAAAGCCATGAATAATTTTTCATTCTTTATTTCAAATAAACCTCTAAAGAAGCCAATCATGCCAAGGGTATGTGCAGTTTGGTCCATATCAATATGGTTCCCATCAATCTGATAAGTCCCGCCTGATTCAATAACCATGGGATCATATGCGGCTTCGAAGGTGCCGTCTGACTCGAATTCAAACCACAATCCTTCAAAGGCTTGCCCTTTTTCCTGTACCCATTTGCCTGTGATAATGCTCATATCAACCTCCAAAATTAAAACTGCATTTTTGGGACAATTCCCAATCGATGTGCTTCATCGCGAATCCATTCACGGAAATTTGGATGGGCAATACGGATTAATGCCTCCATACGATCTTTAATGCACCGACCTCGTAATTCTGCCACGCCGTATTCCGTGATGATGGTGTCAACATCCTGGCTTGGCACTGTCACGCCAGCACCTGGTGCTAAAGTCGGGACAATTGTAGAAATGCTCCCATTTTTTGCTGTCGACCTCAGGGCAATGATGCCTCTGCCCCCCAGTGACATTTGCGCACCTCTGTGGGTGTCAAGCTGACCACCAGTCCCGCTGAACTGCCGGGTGCCAATGCTTTGCGAACATACCTGCCCCATCACATCCACCTGTAGTGCCGTATTGACGCTGATCATCTTATTGTTCTTAGCGATAATATAAGGATCATTGGTGTAATGCCCACGGTACATTTCAACATCTTTGTTATTATCGAGGTAGTCGTATAATTTTTTTGTTCCCAGTGCAAATGCGCCAATTGTTTTTCCCGGATGTAATGTCTTCTTTCGGTTGGTGACCACACCAGCATTGATGAGATCAACCATCCCATCGATGACCATTTCAGTATGGATGCCCAAATCTTTTCGTTCCATGATGAATGCTGTAATCGCGTTGGGTATTCCGCCGATACCTAATTGAATGGTTGATCCATCTTCGATCAGCTCTGCAATGTAACCGCCAATTTGTTGTTCAATTTCGCTTGGAGGTGAGGACGGCAGCTCTACGAGAGGAACGTGATTTTCAACGACATAATCAACTTCTGATATATGTACTAAGGTGTCGCCAAATGTAAATGGCAAGTTTTCATTAATTTCCAGGATCTTAAGATCCGCTGATTCCAATAAGTCTTTTTGTACAATGAGACCGATTGAGAGAGACATATAGCCGTCTTTGTTTGGCGGTGTTGCTGTTCCCCAAAAGACATCAAGGTGATTATTGGTGGAATAAAGCTTATCAGTGGAAGCACGATGCAGGTTGTTGGGTATGTAGGATACCCTGCCCTCGTTGTGGACTTGACGATCTGTGTAGCTGTAGAACCAGTTTTCATTGAAAATGTGACCAGCCATTTCAGCTTTTTCAAATATATCGTATGCACGCATGGGCAAACAGGTCCAAAAATGTACATCTTCAACATTTTTGGCAGCATCAGCCATTGCAGTCAATAAACCAATGGGCTCAGCACCCGCAATACCAACCCCGATCGTTTGGTTTGATTTTATTTTCGAAACTGCTTCTTGTGCTGTGATGTATTTCTCACCAAATTTTTGTTTTATTTCCATATCATTCTCTCTCTGCCCTCTTATGGCATTCTGAAGGCGACACCAGCCTGGTTATAACCAACACCAGATCCTATGAAAACAACCAGGTCCCCTGATTTAATCTTTCCAAGTTTACGAGCATCATCAAAAGCCATGGGTAAACAAGCCGAACCGGTGTAACCCCATTTGTCCATGATCCAGTGAGCCTTTTCCAGGGGCAAACCAATTTCTTCCATCACCAATTTAATGCTGTTCAGGCGAACCTGTGTAAAAATTACAAAATCGATATCTTGAATATCAAAATTGCCGTTTCTGGCAACTTCTCGAATGCGTTTTGGCCAGCCTTCATTATTAACTTCCGGAGGGAATGCTGTCACAAGTTTGACTTGGGTCTTTCCACTTTTGACGTTTTCGACCGTGGCTGGCTCAGCAGCACCACCCGCATAGATCCCCCAATGTTTATAGTAGGAGCCATCCGCAAAGAATGTTGAAGAAATAAAGCCTGGTTCATCACCTGGAGCAACAACTGCTGCACCTGCACCGTCGCCATAGAAAAAGCTAATAACATCGTGTTTGTAGTCGGCAAAACGATGCATCATGTAAGCACCGATGACTAAAATATTCTTTAGGTGAGGGTTGGTTTTAATCAAGCCCGCTGCCAGTGCTAAACCAGTGGGAAAGCTTGCACAGGCGCATCCGACATCAAATGTCCCGGCGTTTTTCGCGCCTAATTTTTCCTGAACAACAACAGATGTAGCAGGAGTAATATAATCCGGGGAATCCGTTCCAAGGATGATCAAATCGACGTCATCAGCAGTTATTCCCGCATCTTTCATTGCATCTTTGGCAGCTTCTACAGCCAGATCCGAAGTCGTCGTATCTTCATTAGCATAAAAGCGAGTCTTGATATTTGAACTGTCTTCAAATTTCCCAACAACCTCTGCTAATTTTGGGCTGATCGCACCCATCCACTCAGAAAATTTTTCATTTGAAATTTCATTTTCAGGTACATATCGCCCTGTTCCAATAATATTTGCATGTCGTTCCATATATGCCTCAATCCTTTGTTTACTCTGTCAAATTACTTATTACAAAATATCAGGTGCCAAGGACCATTCCACCATCAATACTGATAGCAGCACCGTGAATATACGCAGCTTCATCACTTGCAAGCCAGGCATATAAATTTGCAACATCTTCAGGGGTACCCATACGCCCTAATGGTGTTTTGGCTGCCAGTCCTTCAAGAATTTTTTCGGGCATCTTTTTGACCATCTCGGTCAGAATAAAACCTGGACAGACGGCATTAACCCTAATGTTGAATTTGCCTAATTCTCGTGACCAGGTTTTCGTCATGCCGATCACCCCGAATTTGGTAGCAGCATAATTGGTCTGGCCAAAATTTCCATAAAGCCCGACGATTGAGGAGGCATTAAGAATAACGCCGCCGCTCTGCTCGATCATCTTAGGGGTGACTGCCTGGGTACAATTGAAAACACCTTTGAGATTAACGGCAATGACAAGGTCGAAATCTTTCTCGTCCATTTGACTGACCAATTCGCCGTTCTTATATTTTACAAATAACCCATCCCTTGTAATGCCAGCATTATTGACAAGCACATCAATGCGTCCGAATTTTTTAACAACGTCATCTATCCAACCCTGGACTTCATCCCGATCCACAACATTGATTTTATAAAATACTGAATCATTGCCCAAATCTTCGACAAATGCCTGTCCGGCTGTTTTGTCCACGTCGCAAATGATCACTTTTGCACCTTCGGAAGCAAATTTAATCGCAGTCGCCTTACCTATACCAGACGCGCCACCAGTTATCAGACAAACCTTATCCTTTAATCGCATTTTTCCTCTCCTTGGTTCTGCATGAACAAATACTATTGTTAACAAAATTTAAACAATTACAAATTCAGTATAACAATAGGAAATTACAAATGCGTTACAAATGGGTTACAAATGGAAATTTAATGACTTATTTCAAACCCAGAAGTGATTTTTTCGTAGAGCGCCAATGTCGATGGTGACACCAAACTGTCCAACTGCTGTTTGAATACTTCCTGACACTGCCTGAAGACCTTGTGGATCATTGCGTATTCCCCCATTTCGTGAAATATTTTCATCTGAGATCGGTATGCAGGTTCCCACAGGTTATCCTTATTTAAAACCTGGTATGTAATATCCAGTGCTTTATCAAGTGCTTTTTGATCCAATAAAATAGAAATTAATTTTTCTGAAGCAAGCAGATATTGCTGGTGGTAATATTGTTCTTCAATCGCACACCATTCCTGGATAAAACAATCTGCAAAATATTTTCCCTGGTAAAGATTTAGGGCGTATTCAAGGGCTGAAAGTGTCTCGCTTTTAATTGCTTCTACAAATTGATCTGTATCAATGATGATTCTTGCTTTTGGGTTTAATCTGTATCTTTCCTGTCGTCTCTCCACAAAGAAAGTTTGAGCTCCTCGAGGTCTATTGGGCTCTAGAACCTGATTCAAAGAGTTAAAGACAACCTTGAGATAATTAGCCGCATTTTCCACAGGTGTATCAGCCCATAAAATTGCATTTATCTGATCTCGGTGGAGCCATCTTTCGCGATTTAGAACCAGCAATTCAAGCAGCTCTCGCGCCTTCTCGCGTTTCCATGATTGTTGGTCAATTACTTGATCACCACGCCAAACTCGGAATCCGCCAAGAGTGCGAATCCAGATGGTGTACCCTGGATGGTATGAATTTTTGGTGAGGTTCCTTGTCTTTAACAAGGATTCGATATACTTCCCTCCAATCCCATTCTCGTGTGCCGCCAGTAACAAGGGGTAGATCATTTCAGGATCTTTCAAACCCAACAATGTTTCACGTTCAAATAAGAAATCGTAATTTTTACTTTCGAGAATTGGAAGGATTTTTTCCAGATATCCGAATGCTGTGTTTGAGTAACCTTGTTTCCAGGCTTTCACCGCTAACCACATTCTTGCAACACATAAGGTAAAAGGATCCTTTACCTTTTGTGCTGTGACCTCCGCTGTTGTTAAATATTCCTGTGCCGCGTCAAATTTTTCTCCAAGCACCGCTCCTGCACCGAGGGACAGACGTATAAGGATGCCAATCCATTCATCGCCTGCTTTTTCGGCTATTGCCAGTGACTTGAGTGCTAAATCTTCTGCTTTTTCAATTTGACCGGTATAACCCAATGCACGGCACATACCCCACAATGGTTCCACATGAATGCGAACAACATCCACATTCTCAATCGAAGTTTGAAAGTGCTCCATAGCAAGCTCAAAGCCATCTTGTGTAAAGGGCTGCTGCGATCGAAGCAAAATCGCATGTCCCAAGCGCATAAAACCAACAGATTGGACAAATTTTGATTGGAGAATTTTTCCGATCTCAATCCCCTGTTTAGCAAATTGCTCAGCTTTATCGATTTCACCAATAATGGCATAAAACAACGATAGTAATAGTGTACTTTCCCGATGAAATCTTTGAGGACGTGAAATTGGTAACCTGGGATTATTTGCTTCACGTGCGTTCAACAAATCGATCCCCTCCTGCAAGCAGCCCGATCTGAGGAGAATCCGAGCCTGTATCAAGTCGGTTTCTCTATCAAATTCTGATCGAAATTGCTTTGCTTCCGCCAAAAAAGCTTGCGCACGATCTGGAAAACCTAAATTAAGTTGATTCTCAGCAATAAGTACCAGTAAATCTGATACTTCAGCCCCCATCTCTTTTGGATCTAATAATTTCAGCGCATCTTGCAGTAGTTGATCAGCATTAATCGGTCGGATCGTATCTAAAAATACCTGCGCCTGTCCTTTAAGCGCCATCGATATTCCAGGTTTATTATTGTTTTGGCGATAAAGTCGCTCTGCCATGTGATAGTATTCAAGAGCATCATCAAATTTTTCCAAATAACGATTGACTTCTCCCAGTAGGAACGCCAGGTATGGAAATTCTTTTCTGACTGATTCGGGAATTTCACAAATCCAGTAATTTATCGATTCGTGACGCCCATCATTGATCAATTTTTCACCGATATTTTCCAAGATTTGGTTAACTTGGCGAAATTCTGATGCCATCAGTAAATGAAAAATGGCTTCTTCCCAATATTCATGTGCACGGAAATAACTGGCAATTTTCAAGTGCAAATCTTTTACAGAAATCTCACTTCTTTGAAGGTGATTGTTTAAGAATTCACGGAATAATTCATGATAACGCCATAAACCGGGCCTTAATTCTTCAATAAAGAGACCTGCATTCTGAATTTGAGTGAGCAATTTATCGCTGTTGTCGATATTCAAAAGAAAGTCACAGGTTGAACTATCGAGTTTGGAAAGAATTGAGGTTTGAATGAGGAAGTTTTGAATTTTCGGGTCCAAACCACTTAAGATTTCATCTGCAAGGTACTCAAATAAGGCGGTTTTTGACTGTTGGCTTTCATCGAAAATTCTTGCGATGCTGATATTTGGCTGATTTTGCAGTGTTTTCCACACAACTTGCAGTCCAATTGCCCACCCTTCTGTCTTTTTTTGCAGCAATGAAACACTTTCATCATGCAAAACAATACCGTATAGACCCTCGAACAGCTGCCTGATCTCTTTCTCGGTAAACATTAAGTCGCTTTTATCTATTTCCAGAACTTTTCCTTTTATTACCCATTTGTTTATCGACGGAAAGCTTGGATAATAGCGAGAAGAAATAATGATGTGTAGTTCAGGGGGGAGGCGCTCAATCATCCAATCAATGAACCCAATTATTTCTTCAACATCGCTAACTTGATGAAAATCATCGAGGATAAAAAGTGTATGCGATTTGATATTCCTTGAGATTTGATTGAGCAAGGCAATCAGAGCTTCCTGATAAGTTGCATCAGGCATATCCAAAATTCGGAGGGCCTCATCTCCTAATGGTTTATCAAGCTGGTTAAAGGCAGTAAACAATTTCGCCAGGAATAATTTTGGATCACGATCGGTACCCGAGGTTGTAAACCAATAAATAGGAGATTCTTGAGTTTGTAGGAACGATATAACTGCTGTACTTTTACCATAGCCTGTACCCGCATGCAGGATTGTCAATGGGTAGTTAAAAGCCTGATCCAAACGCGTTTCAATCCGGTCCCGATGGAGAATCCTGACGTTTGGTGCCGGAGGATTTAACTGACTTAAAATGATTAGATGACGTATTGACATAAATAAAATTATTAGATTCCAGGCTCGTTACAGAATAGAATTTACCATGTACCCTTTGCATCCATATGGAACAGGAGTAATTATAATGGGGAAAATTTGATAATCAATAAACCGCCATTATAGATACGGCATCTTTAATCTTTCAGCAAGTTTTGAATTTCTTTGCGTAATTTTATTGTTCCTGACGGCGATACTAAGGGCTTTGTAATTGCCAACGAGGATGCAGAGTTGTTCAGCGCGGGTAATTGCTGTGTAAATCAAATTCCGCTGCAGCATGATGTAGTGCTGCGTAATCACAGGCATAACCACTGCAGGGAATTCAGAACCTTGCGACTTGTGGACCGATACTGCATACGCAAGGACAACCTCATCAAGTTCTGAAAAATCATAGCTTACTTTTCTTACACTATCAAAAATAATCGACAAGCTTTGGTCAATTTTATTGATCTGACTAACCTGCCCAATATCACCATTGAAAACATCTTTATCATAATTATTTCTAACCTGCATAACTTTGTCGCCAACTCTGAAAGTTTGGCCGAACAACTTGACGTCTGATTTTTGTTTATCTACAGGATTCAATGCATTTTGTAAAAGTTCATTGAGGGAACTCACCCCTGCCCTACCCCTGTACATAGGTGATAACACTTGAATATCATCAACCGGGTCCATATTAAATTGGTTTGGGATACGAGCGGAAAGCAGGTCAACGATCCAATCCGCTGCTTCCTCGTCATTCTCTGCTGGGAAAATGAAAAAATCTCCTGCTGTCGTTTTAGAAAATGAAGGTAAATCACCTTTGTTGATGCGGTGCGCATTGGTTATGATCTTTGAATCTTCAGCCTGTCGATAGATTTTTGTCAATCGAGAAATCGGAACAGCATTACTATCTATAATATCTCTTAACAAATTGCCAGCACCGACAGGTGGTAGTTGATCCACATCACCAACAAAAACAAGTTGGGTTCCTGGACGCAGCGCTTGCAGAAGATGATGTGCCAGCAAGATATCCAGCATTGAAGCTTCGTCAATGACCAGAAAATCGATTTTTAAGGGGTTCTTTTTATGATACTTGTACCCAGTTCCCGGCGCGTAAGCTAACAGCCGGTGAATCGTGCTGGCAGGTCTACTTGTGGCTTCTGAAAGGCGTTTGGCAGCTCGTCCTGTAGGTGAAGCTAAAGCATACCGAATATTTTGACGCTCTATACATTGAATTAATGCCTTCAAGCAGGTCGTTTTGCCGGTGCCCGGTCCCCCAGTGATTACGCTAACAGGGTTGACGAGAGATGTTTGGAGTGCTTTTTTCTGCTCGTCTGACAGGTGTTCTCCTTCAATAATCAGCTGGCCCTGTCTTGGACCGGCTGAATAGGCGTTTAATTCGCTAATTTTTTCTGCCACACCTTTTTCACTGTGATAAAAGGGCGTAAGATAAACAATCTGGTCGCCATATTCAATAGAATTCTCGGCAATAACAGGACCGCCGGCAGATCGTTCTGCTCCAGCATGGAAATTAATGATTGATCTGATCCGATCCCCCTTTGAAAGTCGGTCCAAACCAGAACCAACTAAATCTGAGGGCACCTCGAGTAATTCTGAGGCTCTCTGGGTCAATAAATCAACTGGCAGGTAGACATGTCCCTCATTGAGTGATTCGTTTATCGCGTAAACGATGCCTGCTTCAATTCTTGAAGGATGATCCTGGGGTAATCCCAGATCCTGTGCTAATTTGTCAGCTGTTTTGAATCCGACTCCGTAGATATCTTCTTCAAGTTGATAGGGATTTTCCTTGAGAATATCCAGGGATTGGTCTCCATAAGTTTTGAAAATCTTTACTGCTAAATTTGTGCTGACACCATGCCCATGCAGAAAAAGCATGATTTCCTTGACCCTCTGCTGTTCATCCCATGCTGATTTAATTTTTGCGGTTCTGTCCTCGCCGATCCCTGGAATATCACTCAATCTTTGCGGCTCATTTTCGATGATTTCCAATGTCTGTTCCTGGAAAACATCGACAATCCGTTTTGCCAGCTTGGGGCCAATCCCTTTGATAAGACCCGAACCAAGGTATCTTTCGATAGCCGTACTGGTAACTGGTGTTAGCTTTTCACAATTTAGTGCCTTAAATTGCAGTCCATGTTTAGCGTGGGTTGTATAGTCCCCTTCAAGGCGAATGTTTTCTCCTGGTGACAGTTCAGGTAAATTACCAACAACCGTTAGCAAACCGTCTAAGTTCAAACCAGGTATTCTCTTATTTTGACCCGATTTTGGGCGCATCCTGATAACGGTATAACCATTTTCTTTGTTGTAGTAAGTAATTCTTTCAACGCTTCCTTCAATTTGTGTCATGATTAAAAGTATACAATAATCTTTGGCGTGAAGATGGTATAAAATTTAGTATCGATATCCATTATCATCCGTCCATTTCAGGTACAGGAGAACAAAATGAAAAACGTTGAGGAAATTTTAGAGGAAATGACAAAAATATACTCAGAAAAAGCTGGTCACAATCAAAGTTTCCTTTTCAAGCTTACCGAAACAACTCAAAACAAGAGCTGGTACATCTCTTCGAAAACCGGTCAAACTGCTAGGCTGACAAAGACAAGCGCAGAAGATCCACAAATCGTCTTCACGTTCACAAAAAATACTTTGTTTGATATTTATTCAGGCAAAATGACTGGTTTTACTGCAATTGGCCGGGAAAACATCAGCGACAAAACACCTTTGGATTTTGAACTAGCTCCCGGAGCACAAATGACAGAAGCATTTATGGATAAAATGTGTGGCTTTATTCAGCAATTTTTCAATCCTACAATCCCTGAAACGATTACCCTGGATAAATCTCATTCTCGCCAGGTTCATGGTGCGCATGCTATTCCAATGTTCTACCATACAGGCTTTCGCAGCGGCTGGTATCAAATAGATAAGGGCGAGAAATTAAACAATGAAGGTGATACCAACCCATTTTCGCAAGCTTTTGTGATTATTCAGGGTCACGGCTATGCGAAAAAACGCGAAATTACTCAAGAGGTTGGTGCAGGAAAGGCATATTTCATTCCTCCCGATTCAGACCATGTCCTCTGGAACGAAGAGGAAACGCCTTTGCAATTGATTTATCTCGCGTGGGGGGAAAAGGCGTAAGTTTACAGTAAAAATAAAAGCCCAAAGTGCTTTGTGAGCTTCATAGTATAATCGTTTTTGGATAATAATTTCACTAAAAAACCGAGGTGTAATGAAGAAATATTCTAATTTTGGGGATATTAAAACCTTAATAAATCAGAAACATATTCTCATGATTGATTTGAAATTCAGTGATCTATGGGGGCACTGGCGTCATGTTACTGTTCCTTCAAGTCATTTTGATGAAGCAGTTCTTGAGCAAGGTATTGGTTTTGACGGTTCTAGTGTCGGCTTTAAAAGTGTTCATTCCGGGGACATGGTCCTTATTCCTGATTTGTCAACCGCATTCATCGACCCCTTCTGGCAGGAATCATCCCTGAGTTTTATTTGTAACACGGTGGAGGCGGATACGAGGGTGCTTTTTGAGGGCGACCCACGGCAAATCTTGAAAAATGCGGATCAATATCTCAAAGAAAGCCAATTTGCGGATGAGAGTTTGTGGGGTCCTGAATTTGAGTTTTATGTCTTTGATCAACTTGGTTTCCACAATGAAATTAACACCAGCAGTTATCATGTCAATTCTTTTGAAGCAAATTGGAACAGCGGCATTGATGGAAATGGCTACACCCTTCCCCTTCAGGGCGGCTATCATGCAATACCTCCGAATGATAAACTATACAACCTGCGCTCTGAGATTTCGTTAAACATTGAGAATGCTGGTATTCCTGTTAAATATCATCACCATGAGGTTGGCGGGCCTGGACAATGTGAAATCGAAACACCAATGATGCCACTGCAGCAAGCCGCAGATTCAATCATGCTTATTAAATATTTCACCCGCATGACAGCCCAGGCGCACGGGCAAATAGCCACTTTTCTGCCAAAACCGCTATTTGGAGAAGCAGGAAATGGAATGCATTTTCACCAACAACTCACATTGAAAGGCGAAAATGTATTTTATGATGCAGCGGATCCAATTTTATTAAGCAAAACTGCACGCCACTACATCGGCGGTTTACTAACGCATGCAGCATCTGTATTAGCGTTTACAAACCCAAGTACAAATTCATATCGCCGGCTTATACCAGGTTTTGAAGCGCCTGTGAATGCATTTTTCTCGAGCGGAAACCGCAGCGCTGCAATTCGCATTCCAAAATACGCGACACAGCCTGACCAGGTGCGCTTTGAGTTTCGCCCACCCGATGCCACCTGTAATCCATATTTAGCCATGGCTGCAATGCTCCTTGCTGGATTGGACGGAATAAAAAAGGAAATTGATCCTACAGAAGCTGGATTTGGACCGATTAATGAGGATATTTTCTCCTGGCCGTTACAAAAGCAGAAATCGATCAAGAGCCTGCCGACATCGCTTCATGATGCGCTTAATGCCCTTGAAAAAGATATGGATTACCTGCTGGTGGAGAATATCTTCCCCACTTCGCTGATTGAGCAATGGCTAATAAAGAAATATAAAGAGGACAAAACAGTTCGATCAAGACCCCACCCTTATGAGATCGAATTATACAGCGACATTTAAAGCCTAAGGCTGCGGCCATGAAATTTCGGTGGGCTGTGTGTAACCGTGTTTCTCAACGGTAAAAATTCTTCCTGACGATGGAGAATGACAGCCAGCCTCGTCAATAACTGAATAACTTGTCGTAAACTGGTCGGGAACCGAAAAAGTCCACCAGATATATGAGCCATTCTGACACACCCAGGCTTCGATTAAATACCCGCGATCATCATCGTCTGTCATGCTCACCCGATCCCATGTGATGGTAACCCTGTCTCCCTCACGAGTTGTCCGTACATTTTGAGGTGGGTTATAGAGCGTCGATGGGATACGCTCTAAACCGATTTCCGCATATCCAATAGTCGAAATTTCGCCTATAATGTCAATGACATAACGCGATACCCAGCAGCGATAATTAATTTTGTCCCATTTGACATACAGCCAATCACTGTAACGAAAACGCCCCTGAACGACACCGTGATCACCTTCATAAAGGTCAGCAGCATGCAGATATGCTTTTGATGGGCCGTATCGGCAATGTGCTGCAGCCGCATTAACGACCACATCAGGGAAAGTAAAGGTTGGGGTCAATGTAATGCTTGGCGTTGTTGTGACCGTCGATGTTATCGTTGTCGTTGAGCTTGAGGTTATGCTTGGAATCGATGTTTCTGCATTTGTCCGGGTTGGCTCAGGTGTTAATATTTCACTCTCTGGGGTAAATGTTGACGCGGATGAAGTGATGGCAGCTAAATATTCGTCAATTTCTTTCTCAATCCCAAAATTAGCCTTACAGCTTAGAAGAAAACTAACCAAGGTAATGGCTATTATGGAAAAAGCTGCTATCAATACAAATCTCTTAAATTTAATCATGGCTCTTCAAATGTATTAGCTCGAGAATATACAAATAATTCAATAAAAAAGTAAGGATGCGCAGAGCACTTTACCAATAGTATCAAGAAAAGAAAAAATACCCAAATACAAGTTTTGAATGATAAGGTCCGAAAATATTCCTGATATTCGCTTCTTATGGTTTTCTTAACAAATGCACCTTCATCCGGTACAATCATTATACAAATATCGTTTTGTCAAAGGTTTAACTAAAATCTTGGGTTTTATAAAAATTTAAATTACCTAAGTGTAAATATATTTTCACAGAAATTCTTTTTTAAAGTCATTACCCAAAACTTACAGGAGGATTATGGTCGCTAAGGAAAGCTTACGATTCAATATTGGCGATTGGATCGTTCACTACTATCATGGTGTTGGCCAGGTGAAAGATATTGTAGAAAAAGGTTTGGACGGGAACGAGAAGACCTTTTATAAAGTCACTACAAGGGAGATTGATTACTGGATCCCTATCGAAGATGCAGATTCTGAACACTTAGAACCAGTTCGATCAAAGCAAGATTTTGATGATGCTTTAGAAATACTTTCATCAAAGCCCAAGCCGATTGCACAGCATCACAAATCCAGGAAGAAAAAAATTCATGATCGCTGGATGGATGGTAATTTACTCTCTCGAGCGAAATTAATGCGAGATCTCAACGGCCGCTTGAAGCTTGAAAAATTAAGTTTTAGTGAAAAAAGTATGCTGGAAAAAGTGCGCAAGTACTTTATCAATGAATGGATCATCGTTGATGAAAATTTAACGAAATCCCACGCAAAAAAGAAAATACGCAAAGCTTTGAAATTGGGTGTGAAAAAAGCGAAAAAAGAACGGAAGAAAGAAAAAGAATAATTTGAAAATCAAATGATCACAAAAAGCTGCTGGCATATCCCAGCAGCTTTTTTTCAATAAAGTTACAAGTCACTTTCCTGTTCTAGTCTTAGGCTCCGGGACCTTAAGGTGGTATTCTGAAAACTTTCTAGGTAATGAAGCTCACACCTTTCTGAAACCCACAGTTTGGCACTACTGCGAATATGACTTGGACTTGAGCCTTTTGAGGCTATCAAAATTGCGGTTGTACTTTTAAATAATATCCTAGATCGAAATAACTGGCACCAATTTGGCAATGACAAAATTTTTAATTTTGAAGATTCTGCTAAAGGCTTGATTTCTCCCAGTCGGGTTGTGGATTTATAACATGTCCAGGGTTTCAATTTAGATTTATTGTGTGTCGGTATTTCGAACAACCCGATCAAGATTGAGGCTTTAGAAACACATGCTGATATCATTGTTGAAAATTTAAATCAAATCTGCTGGGATTCTCTGTAAATTATTTGTTTCCATATTACAATTACTTCCACCAAACAATGACTGGAGAATATAAACCATGCCGGAAGAAAAAAAAGTGACTGAAAAAGCGGAAGAGGAAAATGCTTCCAAAACCCCTGTGGAAGAAACCACTTCACAGACCAAACACAGCATTGAGTTACATGGAGAAAAGATCAATTACACGGTTACGACCGGTACCATCGTGCTAAAAGAAGAGGATGTCGAGGAAGGCGAAAAGCAAAAGGCAAGCATTTTTTATATCGCTTACATTAAAGATGATGGTGATATTAATCGTCCTGTCACCTTTTCTTTCAACGGTGGGCCTGGTTCTTCCTCAGTATGGATGCATTTAGGTTTATTGGGTCCAAAACGGGTAAAAATGGATGATGAAGGCCTCCCCATTGGTCCGCCTTATCAACTGGTCGATAACGAATTTTCTCTGTTTGATGAGTCTGACCTGGTCTTTGTTGACCCGGTCAGTACAGGTTACAGCCGACCTGTACCCAAAGAAAAGCCTGAACAATTTCATAATGTTAAAAAAGATATTGAGACTGTGGGTGAATTCATCCGAGTTTGGACCACACGCAATAAACGCTGGACCTCTCCAAAATTCATCATTGGGGAAAGCTATGGCACCACCCGAGCCGGCGGTCTTGCAGGTTACTTGCACCAAAAACATGGCATGTACTTAAATGGGATCATGTTTATTTCCTCTATTCTCAATTTCATCACTGCCCGGTTTAACGAAGGAAATGACCTGCCTTTTATATTGTTCCTTCCCAGCTATACTGCCTCTGCCTGGTATCATGGTAAGCTGCCCGAGGATCTGCAATCAGATCTTAAATTGGCCTTGAAAGAAGCCCGAGAATTTGCTTTGAATGAATACACCCTGGCATTAATGAAAGGTAATAATCTACCAGGAGAAGAACGGGAAAGGATCATCCGACAATTGACCCGCTTGACGGGGTTGTCGCAGAAATATATCGAAGGGACGAATCTCCGGATCAACATCCACCGCTTTTGCAAAGAACTCCTGCGTGAAGAAGGTGAGACAATCGGACGTTTAGACAGCCGATATAAGGGGTTTGATCGGGATACAGTCGGTGAAGTCCACGAACTGGATCCAAGTTACGCTGCGATATTAGGTCCTTATACCGCAACAATGTACGATTACCTGCGGCGTGACTTAAATTATGAAACCGATTTACCTTATGAAATCCTGAAATCACTCTATCAATCCTGGAAGTACGACAACTATCAGAATCAATATGTGAACACTGCAGAAGATCTTCGTGTCGGTTTTCAGCTGCACCCTGGATTAAAAGCGATTGTTTGCAATGGGTATTTTGATCTTGCAACACCATTTTTGGCAACCGAATATACTTTCAACCATATCCCACTCCCAGAGGAACTGCAAAAAAATATCAAGATGGCCTATTATGAAGCAGGTCATATGATGTATTTGCACAAACCGTCTTTAGGCAAGCTGTCGGAAGATCTTCACGAGTTTATTAGGGATGCAATATAAAGCTGCCAATCAACCGATTGCTGTAAAATAAAGGAAAGATCAAGCTTAGAAAATAAATATGTCCATATCAATTGTCGTTCGCGCCAGAAACGAAGAAGAACACATCGGGAAACTCTTATTTGGCATCATGCAGCAGACCATCAAAGACCCTGAAATCATCCTTGTGGATTCAGGTTCAACCGATGGAACGCTTGCAGTAGCTTCACAATTTCCTGTTAATATTGTCCACATTCACCCAAAGGATTTTACATTTGGACGGTCTTTGAATCATGGGATCGCAGCTGCCTCTGGGGAGTTTGTTGTTATCATCAGCGCTCATTGTTACCCAGTCTTTCCC
Source organism: Anaerolineaceae bacterium (assembly GCA_016841525.1). Classification (GTDB taxonomy): domain Bacteria; phylum Chloroflexota; class Anaerolineae; order Anaerolineales; family Anaerolineaceae; genus Brevifilum. The sequence continues at coordinate 723 of JAENYZ010000001.1, read as the reverse complement.
GATTGGCTGGAGCAGCTTACAAACCCGTTGAAGGATGACAACTACGCATTAAGTTACGGCAAACAACGGGGTGGTGAAAGCAATCACTACTCTGAACATCAAATATTCCACAAGTATTTCCCGGAAAATTCTGTATTGAAGCAAGGGCATCCTTACTCGCATAATGCCAATGCTGCAATTAGAAAATCTCTATGGGAACAGCACCACTATAACGAAAACCTCACAGGTCTTGAAGACCTCGCCTGGAGCAGTTGGGCGATGGAATCGGGTTACTCAATCGCCTACGTTGCAGAAGCTGAGGTTATCCATCTACATAAAGAAACCTACAAGCAGGTGCATAATCGCTATATGCGTGAGGCGATCGCTATGAAACAAATCCTACCAAACAGCAGCTTCTCATTTTGGGATTTTATTAAAAAATGGAATATGTCTACGATCAGAGACATGATGTATGCGCGCCGAAGCAGAACCTTGAAGAAGAATATTGGATCAATCTTTATGTTCCGACTCATGCAGTACCTGGGCACATTAAAGGGCTATCGCTTTTCAGGAAAAGTTGATGCCCAACTCCATCGAAAATTTTTCTATCCACCCAATATTCTCGATGTTAAACTCCCAGAGCAGCGACCGGTAAAACCAATCTTCTATGATGAAGATAAGTAAATTTTATTAACCCTTTAGGGGGTTGAGGGCGGAACGCCCGAAACAAAAAACCACCGGCTA
>JAENYZ010000006.1 GCA_016841525.1 Anaerolineaceae bacterium | reverse complement strand
TAAAAGACCCTTATAGGGTCAGGTCAAGCCACCCGCTATGCGGGTGGTCTTGACTCATCTGGAAAAAGAATTGCATTATTCTGGTACAAAATCGAAGAGAGCGTCTGTTAATAAACAGCCATGGAAGACATATTAAAAGAAAAAGTAGTAAAGAAATTTCGCAATTTATTTGGTGCGGACCCAGAATTTGTGATTTTTGCTCCCGGTCGGGTTAACCTGATTGGTGAGCACACCGATTATTCAGATGGCTTTGTACTCCCCTTCGCGATCAATTTGGGAATCGTCCTTGCGTTTTCACCAACTAATAATGACCAAATTGATATACATGCCATAGACTTCGACCAATTATTTAGCCAAAAAATATCAAAAAATTCAAAAGGTCCTGCCGATTGGACTGCCTACATTAAAGGCGTTATCTGGGCTTTGAAAAATCAGATTGTCCAACCCAAAGGCTTTCAAGGTGTTGTGGCTGGCAACATGCCAATTGGCGCAGGTTTATCATCCTCTGCCGCACTGGAAGTAGCCGCTGCAAAAGCATTTTGTATTTCAAGTGACGTTGATCTTTCAAATACAGAATTGGCAAAAATTTGCCAGAGAGCTGAGCGCGAATGGGTCAGTGTCAATGTTGGCATCATGGATCAGTTAATTTCCACCTGTGGAAAACAAGGTCAAGCTGTTAAACTTGACTGCAGAACACTTGAATCGAAATACATCCCAATTCCGGATGGAATTTGTTTTGTTGTCCTTGACACCAGTACACGCAGAGAATTAAGTCAATCAGCCTATAACACACGGCATGAAGAAATCGAATTGGCTGCGCAATTCCTGAAAGTGCCTGCGCTTCGTGATGCATCCCTCACTATGTTGACAAAAGAAAAGGTTAAAATTCCCTCCAAAATTTACCGACGTGCCAGGCATGTCATATCCGAAAACGATCGCGTTCACACATTTGTCAACGCCATGAAGGATTATGATCTTCACAAAATGGGACATCTTCTCAATGAAAGTCACACAAGTTTACGTGATGATTTTGAAGTATCCAGCGAGGAATTGAACGTCATCGTTGATATATCGAAAGCGCAGCCTGGCGCTTATGGGGCAAGGATGGCTGGTGCAGGATTTGGAGGTTGTGCATTGGCTATGGTTGATGAACACTTTCTGGATGTTTTTATCCGCAATGTTCATCATGAATATCAAATGAACACGAATTTTGAGCCGCATATCTTCAGCGTAGAAAGCTCAGACGGTGTTCACCTGGTTCACTCATAGAGAAAAGCTTGATATGGATTCGTCTGCACATTTTTTGAGAGTAGAGATGATTTTTCGCGACTTTTTCTCACTCACTGCGTAAGTTGTAGTAAGAGTAAAGGAGAAAAAATGGTCAATTCAAGTAATAAATTAAGGCGTTCAAGAAGAAACCGGGTTATTGCTGGCATTTGCGGCGGTTTAGGAGAATTCTTCGGTATCAGTGCATTTTGGTTCCGGCTGTTATTTCTAATCCTCTTACTGCCCGGAGGCTTACCTGGATTGATTCCCTACTTCATCATGTGGGTAATTATTCCTAAAGCATCACGATAATCTATGAATACAAAAAATCATAACAAAAAATGCGGATTATCCGCATTTTTTAATTTCTAAAACTTTCTAATCAGATTTAGTCAACCGAGAAGAAAACCATTCGGAAAGTGATGTAAATAAAGTAGAGGGCAATCAGGTAATAGGCACCCCATTTTCCTAATTTTCCTTTGCTAAACCAGAGGATCATCCATAAAATTGCACCTGTTACGGTTTCCCAGGGCAAATCCCAGAAAACCAGGGGGCCAGGCACCCAATACCGGCTGATGATAGCACCGCCGCCAATAGCAACCAGGGGATTGGTAATATTGCTGCCAACGAGCGTACCTAAAGGAATACCACTGTCACCATGGTGCACACCTGAAATTGCAGTGATCAATTCTGGCAGTGCGGAAGCAACGCCAAGAGTCATAACACCAATGAGCGATCCACCGATGCCCGTACGAGCCACGACCACTTCCGTTGCCTGCAAGGCAATCATCGCGCTGCCAACGGTAATTAATAAAGCAAAAATCGCTATCAAAGCATCTCGCCAGGCTTCTTTGCTGTTTTGTGGCACGCCTTCAGGTGTTTCCCCTTCTTCGGTAAATCCATGGTCTTCCTCTTTATAATGCTTTCGTTCATCAGCATAAAGGTAGTACATATAAGCAATAAATGTACCAAATAAGATTAAGCCGTCTACACGAGAATAGATACCATCGACGCCCAAAATAATGCACATGATGGTTGTGACTATCATTGGGATCATGCTTTTCCATAGGAAATAGCGTTTAAAATGCAGACCGCCAGCCATTAAAACCACAATCGCCATGATTAGTGTCTGCTGAACAACATCTGATCCAATATTTGCGCCCAACACGACAGCTGAACTGACTTCAAAATCCAGCGCACCACTCAAGATGCCAAATGATGCAGTGTAATGCGCTGCGATTTCTGGAATGCTGGTCGCTATAGACACAACGGTTACACCCATGAATGTTGTTGATAGTCGAAAATAACCAGCTAAACCAGTCAGTTTCTTAACAGCAACATTTGAGCTCAAAACCAATGTCGCAATTGAAATTGTGCCAAATAAAATCAACAGCCCTAAACTATCAGCTAAAAAATCAAACATTTTTTATGCCTCTCACGCTCTTTATAATAAATTTTTCCAAATAAAAATCAGGGTCACAGAACCGCGACCCTGATCATTTTTGATAAACCCAATTTCAAGGATTGTTCTGTGTGCGGCTTTAGCCCTGAAGTTTCCCTTCAGGGTCATCTTGCACAGGCGCCTGAAACTCTTGAAATTTGTCTAAAAACATAATTTTTTATAATATATTTAGTTAATGCGAAATGATTATAATCCCCACAATACATCCTGTCAATGAAAATAGAATAACAAAAGATTAACGTTTTCTGCGTTTTTCAACAAGAATCATTTTGCACACAAAGGATTTCGACAAATCTTTTTTTCGATTTCAAATGGTAAAGGTAGTATAATGTCAATCAAACTAACAAAATAACAGCACAAGGATAATTTCATGCCCCTAAATGTTCATTTCTACCGATTTGACTTTCTGGATTATTCAAAGGAAATCAAGTCATTAATTGATGCAGATATTATTTCTACGGAAGGCAGCGCCATACCATCAAATGCTGAATTTGAGGTGCTCGTTCACCCCACACCCTCAAAGGATTGGTTGGAGGCTAGCCCTGATCTGAAAGCCGTAGTTGTTCCCTGGACAGGCATACCCGAAAAGACACTGGAAATCCTCACAGAGTACCCTGATATCAGCCTGCATAATCTACATCATAACAACTTTAATACAGCGGAGTTGGGTTTTGCCCTTCTATTAGCTGCAGCAAAATATCTTGTTCCCCTCGATCAAAGATTGCGTGAAAACGATTGGCGGCCAAGGTACGATGCTCAAAAGTCGATCATGCTTCGAGGGCGCACAGCCCTGATTTTGGGTTTTGGCGAAATCGGTCAAGCCCTGGCAGCATATTGCAAAGGTTTAGGTATGAACGTGATCGCAACTAAAAAACACCCGGAATCCTTTACCGGCAATGTAGATGTTGAAATTTATGGCAATGACAAACTTGCAGAATTGCTTCCTAAAGCCGATGTCTTGTTGATTGCCCTACCATTAACAGAGGAGACCGAGAACCTGATAGGTGAAAGCGAAATCAATCTATTGCCCGAGGGAAGCATTCTGATCAATATTGGCCGGGGTCCAATTGTAAATCAACACGCCCTGTATAATGCTCTCAAGTCCGGGCACTTACACAGCGCAGGGAGTGATGTTTGGTATAACTATCCAAAATCGAAGCAGGAGCGAGAAAATACACCTCCAGCTGATCTGCCGTTTGGAGAGCTTGAAAATTTCGTCCTCAGTCCGCATCGAGGCGGTATGGTAAAAGAAGTTGAAATTCAGTGGGCAAAAGCCCTTGCAAACCTGTTGAATTCGGCAAGCCGAGGTGAACCTATTCCAAATAAAGTGGATATTGAAGCTGGCTATTAGCAAAATGCAAGGTTGTAATCCCTGTATTTGTTTCTTTTTGAAAAGATAAGAGCTTCAAGAGGAATAAACTTGATCAAAAGTGAAAAATTTCATAGCCCAATGGAAGCCTGGTCTGAGCTTGAGCCGCTCGGAAAGAAAATATTTCTTGAGGGAAATCAGCTTAATCTTTATTATTTTGAAGCAGGGATGGGCAATCCAAATCATATCATCATGATCCATGGCCTGGGGGACGAAGCTGACACATGGCGCCATGTCATTAATCCTCTCAGCGAAGAACACCACTATTTAGCGATTGATTTACCTGGTTTTGGTCGCTCTGATAAACCCGAACGAGATTATTCACCGCAATTTTTCATTGAGACACTAGATGAATTTCTAACCAGTCTTGATATCGAAAAGGCTTTTTTGATGGGTAGTTCACTGGGTGGAATGCTTGCGCAGGGATATGCTTTATCACACCCAGACAAAATTATTGGGCTTATTCTTGTTGGAGGGTCGCTTCTTCAGGAAGAATCTAGCATTGATTTGAGTGTGAAGTTAATGCAAATTCCTTTGATTGGCGAATGGCTGTACACAAGGCTGCGTAAAAATCCAGATGGTGCATTTAATTCCATGCGAAATGTTTATCACGATCTGGATGCTATGCCCAAGGAAGACAAGGATTTTTTATACAAGCGGGTTAATCAACGCGTATGGAGTGATGAGCAACGACAAGCCTACTTCTCCACGCTGAGGGCTATGACCAAATGGGTAAAGAATTCTCAAAAGGGATTAGCAGAAAAGCTCAGCTTGCACAATTTCCCAACCCTGGTTATTCGCGGTCAATTTGACCCCTTGTTTTCTGAAAATAGTGCAGATGCACTAATACACGCACAGGCAAATGCTGCTAAAGTGATGGTTCACGAGTCGGGGCACCTACCCCATCAGGAAACCCCAACTGTTTTTCTTGATGCAGTTTCGGTGTGGTTGAAAGACCAAATTTAAATAAAAAAAGAGCGGTGGTTTAGAACCGCTCTTACTTCTAAAATAACTATGCTTGTTTGTTGAGGTAACGCTCGTAACCCATTTGTTCGATCTGATCTAACTGCTCTTCAATCCAATCAATATGTTCTTCCTCTTCAGTCAGGATTGATTCAGCTAAAATTTTGGTACCGTTGTCACCGAGTTGAGAAGTCAAAGCAACGGCATCATTGTACATTTTAATTGCATCTTTTTCAGCTTCATGATCATTCTGAAGCTGCTTCAAAACGTTTTCACCAATTGTGATTTTGTTGAGTTCAGAAACAATCGGGCGACCCTCAAGGAACAAAATACGCTCTATCAGTTTTTCCGCATGTTTCATTTCTTGGATAGAACGAGCCTCTAAGGTTTCATGCAATTTATCGTATCCCCAATCGCCGCACATTTCTGCATGAAGGAAATATTGATTGATTGCTGTCAACTCATCAGCTAACAACTCATTTAATTTATCGATTACTTCTTGCTGGCCTTTCATATTTTATCCTCCTGAATCTGGTAGGTTTTGGTGAACAAAAAAGTTCTTCCTATTCAATTTTACTTGATTTTTGATTGATGTACAAAAATATTTTTCAAATTATATAAACAGACCTAAGGAGCGATTTCAAAATTCAAGGCTTCCTGCAAAATTCCCTGGATAGCTTCCACGTGGGGTAAGAGAACAGCCCCACCTTCAGGCGTCGTCCAGCTTGTGACCACTTCAGGGCCAATTGTGAAACGGCGAATATCCTGATCGCTGTTGAAATTCAAACCTGCTTGAGATAGGGCAAATATTTGATCAGGGTTGATATTACTCTCTACCTCAGTGTCATAGATTCTTGTCAGATCCGCAATTTTCAGCATACCGGTTGGTGACGCCACTTTGTCAATAACAGCCTTAACGACCTCCTGGGTGCGGCGCATTCGGTCAAAATCGCTTGAATTGTAACGTGCACGTACGTACCAAAGTGCCCGTTGGCTGTCCAAAGTAACCGTTCCAGGACCAACTTCACACCATTTGTCAGGGTCAAGTTCTTTTTCACAGGCGTCAGCTGTGTAGGAATCTGTTTCAAAGGAAATGCCGCCCAATACATCAATAACATCAAGGAAACCCTCCATGTCAATCATTGCATATTGGGTCGGATAAACCCCAAAATTGTACTGCAAGGTATCAGCTAAAAGTTGAAACCCGCCAGTTTGCATAACCGTATTTATGCGCTGTTCACCATAACCAGGGATCGTCACCCACAAATCTCTTGGAAAGGAAACAAAGCTCATTCTTCCGGAGCTTTTATCCAATGCAATCATTAAAAGGACATCGGTTCTGAAGCCGGATTGAGGACGGTAATCGGATCCAAGCACCATGTACAAGCTTACCGATGGTTCCATTTCAAAGTCGATAACACCTTCATTTGGTGTAGGTTCAGGACCAACAATTACCGATTCTTCTCCTTTACTGTCGATTAATTGGAAGAATGGAAGTTGAGACCGGAAGACGGTACTTCCAAGGTATATCAAACCAATTGTCATTACAAAAATTACAAACAAAAAGCTGATTAAAATTATTTGTTTTCTCGCTCTATTTTTTGTTGTTTTCATTATTAAATCCTCCAAAACGACTTTTTTCTTTGTCGTATTTGTTAGTTGTAGTTTACCCCACCCCTATTAAATGAATAGTGTCCATCGATTAACACCAATTGGAACCAGCATATTAAGACAATGATATTTAGTATTTTTATGATGCTATACGAATTGCTGTAAAATAATAAATTATGTGAGTTAATCTTACATATTTATAAGGGCCACAACCAGATCATTTACATTTGTCCCGGTAGCACCGGTCTTTATTAATGCCCCGGTTTGTTCTAAATAATGATAGGCATCATTGTTTTCTATAAATTTTTGAATATCCAATTTTTTTAAAGCACCATCACTATAAAGAAGATTATCGACTGCCCCACCTGCCGCATCTGTCGGTCCATCGTCACCATCGGTGGCAAAGGAAATAAACAAAATGCCCTCTTTTCCCGCCAGCCTCTGTACCATATTCAGAGCGAGATCCTGGTTCCTCCCGCCCAATCCACTTCCAGTCACCTTCACAGTGGTTTCACCACCAAAAATTAAACATGCTGGCTTCTGGATGGGGACATTTTGAACAATTTCTGATTCGATGATACCGTCTAAGAATTCAGCGACATTTTTTGTCATTCCTGTCAGGTGAGTAGAAATGATCTGGCTGTTATAACCAAGGGCTAATGCTTTTTTGTGAGCGGCTTTGGCTGAGGTGAAGTTGGATCCTACCAATATATGATTTGCTTCAAACCTATTTCCTGATCCAGCTTGTTTTGAATTGAGAATCTCCCCAGCATTCTCATTTTTTAAATGAAGTAAAATGGAATCGGGTAATTCACTTTCCAAGCTATATTTCTCAATTATATTTAACGCATCTTCGATGTTGGTCGAATCCGGAACGGTCGGACCAGATGCAATCATATCCAAAGGATCGCCGATAACATCGGATAAAATGAGCGTGTGTACCTGTGCTGGGTGCAGCTTTAGAGCCAAACCGCCGCCTTTTACAAGGTCCAATCGCTTTCGCAGCGTATTAATCTCGCTAATGTCCGCCCCGCATCTCAGCAATAATTCTGTCATACGCTGAATGTCCCCCAAGCTGATACCCGGTGCAGGTAGAGTGAACAGTGCTGATCCCCCACCTGAGATTAAGACAATCACTAAATCCTTCGAAGTCAGGGTCGGTATTTTTTTAAGTATTGTCCTTGTTGCTTCTATTGATGAGGTTGATGGTAGAGGATGGTCACCGATAAGTACACTTAACAAGCCACCATAGCCACTTTCTGATAAAAACCCTTGATCTTTGGTGACAATTGCTGCAAATTCAATTTTATCTTTTAAGACATCAATAACAGCTTTTGCCATCGGCGGAGATGCTTTGCCCATACCTAGGACAAAAATCCGATCATACTCACCTTCTGAAACTACTCGCTTTCCAATTCTAATAACACCCCCTTCATTAGAAATGTTATTGATGACGCATTGATAAGGATCAGCAGCCTGAATTGCCGATGCAATGATCTCACATGCATCCTGCCCTATTTTTTTATTTCTTTCAATGACCTTATTCTTGATTAAATCAGGCGTAAATTGATTTATATATTTCATCATACGATAATCCTCAATAATTCATCTGCAATTTGTCACTATCATTCATATTAAAACAAATTATAAGGTACAATAGCCGATGGCATTGATGAAATTATTTGTGAATCAAAAAGAGAAAATATCTAATCATTAGGAGGATCTTGTGGACGAAGTTATTACCGGTCTTCTCAGACCAAAAGGGATCGCAATTGTTGGTGCCTCAGCGACACCAGGGAAAATTGGTCATACTGTTGTAAAAAATCTCATCGAGAGTGGTTATAAAGGTGGCATTTACCCCGTCAACCCATCCACTGATGAGATTTTAGGTTTAAAAGCCTATAAATCTATGCTTGATATTCCAGATCCTGTCGATGCAGCAGCGATTACAATCCCGGCAAAATATGTATTGGAAGCTGCAAAAGAATGCGGTGAAAAAGGAGTCAAGGGCTTAATCGTCATCACTTCTGGATTTAGCGAAGTTGGTGATGTTGAGCTTGAAAATCAGCTTGTTAAGCTTTCACATAGTTACGGCATGCGGGTTTTGGGCCCGAATGTTGTCGGCACGCTTTCTAACTCCGACGACATGAATGCCTCATTTGCGCCATTCCTGCCGCTTGAAGGTTCCGCTTCACTTGTATCTCAAAGTGGTGCCTTACTCATTGCTATTGATGCGATTACTTACACACGTCGTATTGGTTTTGATAAATTAGTTTCAATTGGAAATATGTCCGATGTAAACTTTGGTGATATGGTGGCATGGCTCAACGAAGATGAGAACACCAAATGCATCTCACTTTATATCGAGGGTTTGAAAGACGGCAGCCGATTTATCCACGAGAGTTCTAAAGCTTCAAAACCGATTGTTGTCCTCAAAGCCGGCGTTTCTGAGCACGGCGCTGCCGCTGCTGCCTCCCATACAGGTTCATTGGCTGGTGCGCAAAAAATTTACGGCGCCGCTTTCCAACAGGCGGGCGTAATTGAATCGACCGATCTCTCAGATCTCTTCGACAGCACTCTGGCGCTTTCTTTAGAGCCCCCAATGCGAGGGGACAATCTTCTTGTGTTGACAAACGGCGGCGGTGTTGGCGTTCTTGCCACAGATGCAGCTGAAAAAGCTGGCGTTCCGATGAAATTTGCCCCTGAATCCGTACAGGAAGAGCTCAAGAAGCACATGCCCTCCTTTGGCTCTGCTAAAAATCCTGTTGACATGACAGGTATGGCTGGCAATGATTGGTATTTTGATACAACCAAGTTTTCCTTCGCCCATGATTGGGTAGACGGGCTTGTGGTGCTTTATTGTGAAACCGCAATGACAAACCCCATGGAAATCGCAAAATCAATTTACAATGCTATCACAGAAACAGGTATTACCGACAAACCAATCACGGTTTCATTCGTGGGTGGTGAACGCTCCGATGAAGCCATGCAGTGGCTCGTAGAAAATGGTATTCCTGCCTACAATGCGCCAGATCTCGCAGTTAAAGCCATGGGCAAGTTACGTCATTATGCCCGGATGCAGGACATGAAGTCCGAACCTGTTGAGGAAAATCACAATGCGGACAAGGAATCAGCTCGCAAAATTATTGCGGATGTTCGTGCCAACGGTCGGACAGCACTAACCGAGATTGAATCTAAGAAAATATTCAAGGCCTATGGGTTACCAACAGTTCAAACTGAATTGGCAACCAGCGAAGAAGAAGCCGTCAGGATGGCTGAAGAAATCGGATATCCTGTTGTGCTGAAAATTGTCTCACCAGACATCCTCCACAAATCAGATGCAGGTGGCGTGAAAGTTAATATCCAGGATGAAGCTGGTGTTCGGGAAACCTATAATACGATCCTCGAAAATGCTAAGAAATATAAAGCCGATGCTGACATTCATGGCATTGTGATCCAGGAAATGGCTCCCTGGGCAACGGAAACCATTGTTGGCTCAGTCAATGACCCAACCTTTGGTGCCACCTTGATGTTTGGGCTTGGCGGTATTTTTGTTGAAGTATTGAAGGATGTTACTTTCCGAGTTGCGCCGATTTCTACCAAAGAAGCTGAAAACATGTTAAACGAGATTAAAAGCGCACCTATTCTTGATGGCGTTCGTGGTGAAGCCCCACGCGACAAAGATGCCTTAGCCAAAGTCCTGACAAATTATGCTTTCATGATCACGGATCTTGCAGATGAAATTTCAGAGTCTGATGCGAACCCGGTTCTGGTCTATGAACAGGGGCAGGGCGTCAAAGTTGTTGATGCACGTATCATATTAAAAAAGAAGTAAATCAATAGTCACCCACAAAAAGCCACTGCAGGTTGAATATGCAGTGGCTTTTATTTTTAATAGAATTAATTGAATATACTCATCATTAACACCAATCATTAACTGTGACTTAATAAAATTATCTATCAAAATTTTCGAACATACTGTAAAATTACGACATCATAGTTAAGAAAAAGGAATAAAAATGAAAAACTTCATCATTGATATGGATGGTGTTCTTGTAAAGGAAAATTTGATTATCCCCGGAGCGGATAAATTCATTAAAAAATTGATTGATCAGAAACGAAAGTTCCTTCTGCTGACAAATAACCCTGTTTACACCCCCAGGGATTTAGCGCATCGATTGCAGGAAAATGGTATCCGCATTCAAGAAGACCAAATTTTCACATCTGCCCTTGCAACAGCGTCTTTTCTGCACCGACAAAGACCAGATGGCAAAGCATTTGTATTAGGTGAGAGCGGCCTGACAGAAGCAATTCATAATATTGGTTATATTATTACTGATATCAACCCGGATTATGTCGTTTTGGGTGAAACACTTGCCTATAATTTTGAAATGATCAAAAAAGCGATTCGTCTCTTGCATAACGGCTCAGCGCGCTTTATTGCAACAAACCCGGATGCATCCGGACCTAGCAAAGGCGGTATCGTCCCGGCTTGCGGTGCGATGGCGGCCTTGATTGAAAAAGCAAGCGGCGTATCCCCCTTCTTTATTGGTAAACCCAACGCCCTAATGATGCGAACTGCCCTGAACTACCTGGATGTCCACTCTGAAAATACAATAATGATCGGCGACCGAATGGACACAGACATCGTTGCCGGCGTTACGAGCGGCATGGAAACCATTTTGGTCTTGAGCGGCGTTACCAAGGAAGAGGATATCGATAAATATCCTTATTTGCCCACCCACATCAAAAAATCAGTTGCGTACATTGAGCCAAAAGATTTTGACGATTGACGCATTATTAAAATTATTGGTATAATCCCTATATATGACAAATAAGACCTTTTCACGCAGAAATTTTATTAAGCTTGGTGCGCTTAGTCTTGGGTCACTTGCGTTTAAACCTGGATTAGACCAGCAGCGATTGATTAACAAGCATAAGCTGGTCAGGGTTGCAGGCAGCGGAAACATCAATTCTGTAAGCATCCATAAACAAGCCAACGAAGAGAGTCTTATTCTGTACCAGCGTTATAAAGATGATCTGATTAATGTCTATGATGAGGTTGAATCAGAATTTGGCCCAGAATTCAACCCTATCTGGTACCGGGTTTGGGGCGGTTATGTTCATCGTAAATGGCTGGTTGAGGTCGATACTGTTCTAAACCCACTGATTGACAGCATACATGAAGATGGGCAACTGGGTGAAATTACCGTGCCATTCACTAGGGCTTATCGGTATTCATCCTTTTATGGGTGGGAACCCGTCTATCGCCTGTATTATCACTCCTATCACTGGATAAGGGACATTGTCACCGGACCGGATGGAATGCCCTGGTATGAACTTGAAGATGAACTGTTGCGTTTGAGGTTTGCAGTGCCTGCGGAGTATATGCGCATTGTGCCTGATTCGGAATTTGAACCCATTTCGCCCGATGTGCCTCCAGAGGAAAAGAGAATTGATATTTCCATTTTCGATCAAGAGTTAACAGCCTACGAAGGTGATAAACTCGTTTTCCAGACAAAAATTTCAAGCGGTGCACTAACGCCAGTTAAAAGAACACCAATAGGTGATTATCGAGTTGGTATAAAAATGGCCTCAAAACACATGGGTAATGGACAGGTTACAACGGATATCATGGCATATGAATTAGTTGGTGTGCCCTGGAACTGTTTTTTCAAATTGGATAACGGCATTGCCACACATGGTACCTACTGGCATAATAACTTCGGTACACCAATGAGCAGCGGCTGCATCAATATGCGCAACCATGATGCAAATTGGCTGTTCCGGTGGACCAATCCTGTTTGTGAACCGCATGTATGGACGGCTAATGGCGTTGGCACACGGGTTCATGTGGCTTAATTAAACAAAAGCCATAAAGACCCGGTTTGCAAGGAAAATCCCACGCCTTGTCAAATGCAATTTCCTTTCCTCACCTTCTGACCACTCAATCAAACCCTGATCAATTAGCCCAATAATCTCTTGAGAAAATATTTCAGTCATTGATCTGCCGAATAAATTCCTGAACCTTCTTTCTGAAACCCCCTCTTCGACCAATCTTAACCCGACCATCATGAAGTCCGACATTTGGGTTTTCAGATCAATAGCATCCATTGAGATTTGGGCTGGCGTCCCAGGAAAAGGCATTGGCAGGAGATTGACCTGGCTCAAGTGTTTAATGTAATCAAGAATGGTCAATGTATTAACAGTTCTAAAACCATTTGAAAATCCATGGGCACCAGCGCCAACCCCTAAATAAGGATAACCCAACCAGTACTGGAGATTATGACGGCCCCTGAAATCCTGGTTTTCATCTTTTTTCGCCCAATTTGATATTTCATAATGGCCATAACCAGAATTTTCTAACGTCTCAATGGTAAGCTCATACATATCTGCTTCCAGGTCCTGGTCCTGCTGCTTGATCAATCCATTTTGATACCAGTTGAATAATGGCGTGCCGGGTTCAATAATCAGAGAGTAGATTGAAAAATGTTCAGGCGATAGATCTATAGCTCGAAGTAATGTTTTTTTCCATGTCTCTAAATCCTGCCAGGGTAAAGCAAATATTAAATCAAGATTGATATTGTTAAAACCTGCAAGCCTTGCATGATGGATGCTTTCCAATGCATCCCAAATTGAGTGGATTCGATCCAATCGGACAAGATCAAATGGATCCAGGGATTGCACGCCAATGCTGATGCGATTAAACCCCAAACCATACAGGTCGCTCAAATATTCCTGGTTTAAGGTGCCCGGATTGGCTTCAAGGCTGATTTCACAATCCGAGCCCAGCTTAAAGCCAGCCTTGATAGAATTTAATATTTTTTTATATAAAGGAACAGTGATTAATGATGGCGTACCACCCCCAAAATAGATTGAGTGGATTGGGATATCCTGTTTCGCCAGACTGACTATACGAAGCTCGTCGATTAATGCGTCCACATATGCGGGGATTAACCCACTCTGACCGGCATACGTATTAAAATCGCAGTAATGACATCGATGCCGGCAAAAAGGTATGTGAATATAAAGACTGTGGTTCATTGCCTATTTATACCATTTTCAAGTATAAACATGGTTGTGCGTCATGTTGTATAAATATTAATCCATGAGGTATACTGGTCACGAATTAATATGAGTCAAGAAACGAACACTTCAAAAACAAAACTTTGTCCAGTATGCGGAACTCGATTGAACGATTCCGCTACCAAATGCATTGTGTGCGGTACTGAATTAGAAAGCACAGCCAGCACCAAAAAGGCAGAACAAATTCGAGCAAAACGATTACCCGAGATCACTTTGAGCCTTCCTGCTGCATTGGGCATACTGGCTTTAGTGATCACATTAGGCGCTGCTATCGTTTTCCTTATAATCCAAGGAGGCCCATCACCAGATGCTGGCGATGCTACACCAATTGCTGAGGCGGGTACAGCCACGCCCAGCCCAACGATAACAATAACCCCCACGGTAACTGCTACCGCTACCCAGGCACCGACCTGGACGCCCCTGCCGGCACTTGATTACACAGTAAAATCGTTGGACACTTGCGCTGGCATTGCAGCTTCATTTGGGATTTCCGTTCAAAGTATTATTCTCGAGAACAACCTTTCAGCAAATTGTGATTTGTATGAAGGTCAGCCATTACTGATCCCACAGCCTACACCAACCGCTTCCCCACAGCCAACAGCAACATTAAGTGATGCACAAAAAACAGATATCGCATGTGAAACGATCAGCTATGAAGTGCAAGCCAACGACACCCTGAGTTCCATTGCTGATACATACAACGTCAGTATGTCAACAATCCGTGAGTACAACGGCTTACCGAATGATACCGTCTTTGAAGGACAACCCTTGCAAATTCCCCTTTGTCAGCGTGAACCCACACCTGGCCCAACACCGACCCCTACCCCATTACCGCCATATCCTGCGCCAAATTTGCTGCTGCCATCAAATGGTGCATCATTTACCTCAAGCACAGATGTTATAACGCTCCAATGGGCTGCGGTTGGTGAGCTGGACGCAAACGAAGCTTATGCTGTAACTATTACGGATTTGACCAGTGAGGATGATACAACAATTGTTGAATATGTGAACGACACTTCCTTCATCGTACCCGACACACTCATTCCCACGGATGGCAAGCCGCATGTGTTCCGATGGTCTGTGTACATCGCACGACAATTAGGTGGAGAAGAAGAGAATGAAAACTGGGAATCAGCTGGAAACGTCAGCGAATTAAGAGTGTTTAGCTGGTTTGTAGCAAACCCTGAATAAGAACGATAGAAATTTTAATATTAAACCCGGAGCTTAGCACTCCGGGTTTTTGTATTAATGAAATTTGCTAGTTACTACTTCGTTTCTTCTAATTCCTCTAAATAACGTGTTGCCCGCATTGCCGCTGCAGCACCCATACCTGCAGAGGTGATAACCTGGCGGAAGTCCGGATCTGCGACTTCACCGGCAGCAAATACACCCGAAGCAGATGTTTCCATGTGCTTATCAATTAAAATGTATTCTGATTCATCCAGCTCAATTTGGCCTTTGAATAGTTCCGTGTTGGGATCATGCCCGATAAATATAAATACACCATTTGTGTTGTAAATAGTTTCTTCACCTGTTTTGACATTTTCTAATTTTACAGCTTTAACTGCATCATCACCGATGATCTCTGTAACAACTGTATCCCAAATGAATTTTATTTTGGGATTAGAAAATGCCCGATTTTGTAAAATTGCGCCTGCCCTAAGCGCATCTCTTCTGTGGATGATCGTGACAGTATTGGCAAAACGCGTCAGAAATAAGCCTTCTTCAAGTGCGCTGTCACCGCCGCCTACAACGACGATATCTTTGCCTTTAAAAAACCAGCCATCACATGTACCACAGTAGGAAACGCCCCTTCCAACAAAGTCCTTTTCACCTGGAACGTTCAATTTTCTGCTGGTTGCCCCGGTGGTAATAATCAAGGATTTAGCCTCATACTTTTTTCCGTAGGTTTCAACAGTATAAGGTGTTTTCTCCAGGTCGACCTTTATTGCCTGATCCATTTCGACATCAGCGCCAAAACGCTCTGCCTGGGCTTGAAATAGCTGCCCTAACTCAGGACCGCTTATCCCTTCAGGAAAACCCGGGTAATTTTCGATAATATCTGTCGTTGACGCCTGTCCATGCAAGGTCATCCCAGTTAATATTAATGGATTCAGATCAGCCCTGGCTGCGTATAAAGCAGCAGCAAGGCCAGCAGGACCCGACCCCAAAATAATTAAATCACGTTTCTCTACTAATTTTTCGTTCTGATTCGCCATATATAATTTACTCCTTAATATTCCAAACAAATTATTTGATGCGAAAATGCCAAATTGGTTACACCCTCGCTAATTATCTCTTATGTTGAAAGTGCCGTCAATTTATCAAATAATTTTTTATAAATATCTGATAATGACAATTGTGTGAAAATATTGTCCAAATTTTGTAAGATAACTTATAATCTATTAGTCCATTTAACAGGAAGGAAATAATTTATGTCCGAAAACCATCAAAAAATATCGAAAGCAATCCAGTATTATAAGGAAAATTATCAAAATTTACATGAGGAATTTCTCGAACTGCTAAGAATTCCCTCAGTTTCTACATCAGAAGGACACAAGGTTGATATCGAAAGGGCAGCAGATTTTCTCGTTAATAAATTATCTGGTCTAGGATTTGATAAAGTTTCGAAACATCCAACCCCAAAACACCCCATTGTATATGGCGATTATATCGTTGATTCTGAAAAGCCAACCGTGCTGATTTATGGACATTATGATGTCCAACCGCCAGATCCCCTAAACGAGTGGCAAACACCGCCATTCGAACCAGCAAAAAGAGGAGAATACCTGTTTGCTCGTGGGGCTTCTGATATGAAGGGGCAAATATGGGCAACCATTTCAGCCCTTGAAGCCATTATTAAAGCAGGGCAGCCTGGCTTGAACATTAAACTTTTATTTGAAGGTGAAGAGGAAATCGGTTCCCCCAGTTTAGATGCTTTTTTGGAATCACATAAAGCCTTACTGAAGAGCGATTTTGTTTTAAATCCAGATGCAGGTATGATCGCCCCTCACAAACCCACGATAGTTTATGGACTGCGCGGTTTAGCTTATTTTGAGCTTCGAATTTTGGGTCCAAAGGCAGATCTTCACTCCGGCATTTTTGGCGGTGTGGTCGCCAACCCAGCCAACGTTCTTTGTAAGCTAATTGCTGGTATGCATGATAAAGAAGGAAAAGTAACTTTGCCCGGATTTTATGCTCAGGTCCGAGATTTGGATGAGGAAGAAAGAGAAGAATTATCAAGAATTGGACTGAATGACGACTTCTATAAAGAAATGACAGGGGTTCCAGCTTTATCTGGTGAAATGGGATACACACCTATTGAAAGAGCAGGAGCAAGGCCGACACTGGACGTCAATGGCTTATATGCCGGCTACATTGAAAAAGGCGCAAAAACCATCATCCCTGCATATGCCACAGCAAAAATCTCCTCACGTTTAGTTCCCAACCAGGATCCGATAGCTGTAAAAGAGAGTATGAAAGCTTATCTGGAAACCAATGTACCTGATACTGTAACATGGGAACTGGAATATATGTCCGGGGCACCAGCCTACATCAATGGAGAAGAAACTCCCGGCCTGGATTTGTTTGTAGACGCCCTAAAAGAGACCTGGCATGTGGAACCTTTGATGAAGCTCGAAGGTGGATCGATCCCTGTTGCTACTTCTATGAAAAAAAGATTAGGGATAAATTCTATCATAACTGGCTTTGGCCTTCCTGGTGATCAAATCCATTCGCCAAATGAGAGATTACACTTACCAACCCATCGAAAAGGTGTCGAGGTATTGATTCGATTTTTTGCCTAACTATTGAGATACAAGGAAAATAAATTGGAAAACAAAATTCCATCTTACGGCGGACAGGCTGTCATTGAAGGCGTCATCATGCGAGGAAAATCATCAGTCGCAATGGCAGTCCGCTCTCCTGAAAACGAAATTATCACTTTTCAAGAAAGTTTAACAGGGATCTATACAAGCAAACTTGCGAAAATCCCATTTTTGAGGGGATTAATTGTACTGTGGGATTCCCTGGGCTTGGGAATGCGCTATTTAACAATGTCAGCCAATGTGCAGACCGGTGAAGACGAAAAATTAGAAGGTCCGGCGCTGTATTTGACACTGGCATTTTCATTAACCCTCGGTATCGGTCTATTTTTTCTTTTACCAGCATTTATTTCAGGGCTTCTTGCGCGATACGCCTCACTGAATTCATGGGAAAGCAATTTAATTGAAGGTGCCTTTAGATTATTGCTGCTTATTGGTTATCTCTGGGGTATTGGCAAAATGCCAGAGATTAAGCGTGTTTTTATGTATCATGGCGCTGAACACAAAACAATTAATGCATTTGAAGATGGCGTCTCTTTGACACCTGAAAATGTGATGCCTTATTCTCTTGAACATCCTCGCTGCGGCACCTCTTTCATCCTGACTCTGGTGCTTCTTTCTATTTTGATTTTCTCATTGTTTGGACCAATGACTATTTTTTGGCGATTAATCTCAAGATTATTACTGATCCCTGTTCTGGCGGGCATTTCATACGAATACATCCACTTTCTATCCAAACATTTAGACTCGCCAATTGGTAAGACCATTGTCAAGCCCAACCTTGCCCTGCAAAAATTGACCACACGTGAACCATCTGTAGAGATGCTTGAAGTATCAATAAATGCTTTTAATTTGATGTACTCAATGGAAAACAACACAGATACAACCTCATAACACTTACAAGACAAAAAGGGGTCTGTGTATGAAACAATACCAACATATCATTTTTGGGGTACTATTCGGTCTGTTCGCCGCTGGATTGATCTTATTAATTTCAAAACCTGTCGAAGGGGAGCCGATTTGCCTGTCTCCAGCACCGACACCCACCAACACATTAGCCCCAAAACTCACAAGCACTGAAGCGCCAATCCTTGTTCAGGTTGAAGGCGAAATAAATAACCCGGGGATATACAGCCTTCATCAAAATGCAAGGCTGGAAGACTTGATTGATTTAGCAGGCGGCTTAACGGATTATGCTGACAACAATCGAATCAACCGAGCTTTATTACTTAGAGATGGTGATTATATTTTTATTCCCAAGCTTGATGAAGAAATTCCCAATATCGCAAGAAATGCCCCTATTAACCAATCTGGAGACTCGGAAAATCTCTATAACTATCCGTTAAATATCAACGAGGCGGACCAGCTTGCCTTAGAATCCCTGCCGGGTATTGGCCCTGCAAAGGCGGCTGATATCCTTGCTTATCGCCAGAAGCTTGGTGGCTTCACCAGCCTGGACGAACTTTTAGATATCAGTGGCATTGGACCATCGACCTTAGACTCACTGCGAGATTACTTAATTTGTGAACCCTGACATGAAGACAAAATACCACGTCGAAATTACACAAAATATACTTCAAGAATATTTCAATCAGGAAAACCTTGATAAGATTATCAGATCAAATATTCAACAGGATCGGATAAAAAATCAATTTGGTCACGATTACATCCATTTTGACGACAGCGCGTTTTCCGAAGGTTTTTCCTACATAGAAGAAAACGAAGCGAAATTATTTAGAGCTATTGGAGATTCTGATTTCAAAACAGCCAGGTCTGCCTTAGGAAAAATCCTGCACAGCTGGCAGGATTTTTACAGTCACAGCAACTACGTTCAATTGTGGTATCAGAAAGAAAACCGTTTAGATGCTGAAGAAATTGATCACAACGACCTGGAAATATTCAATTCCCCTGAATTGCAATCAGGAAAGAATTATGGTCTTTTTGAGCTTTTTGCATTGCTCCCCGGACTTTCAAAAATCATCAAACCCTTGATGCCAGAGGATTCCCATGCGAAAATGAACCTGGACAGTCCAAAATCGGGACCATTCTTCAACTATGCCTTTGCTGCAGCAAAAAAAAGAACAAAGCATGTTGTAGATGCGCTCCTTGAAGAGATGCGGTACAAAAGCATAAAGATAGAACTCATAAAAGCATTCATGGGAAAATAAACTGCTCAAGTAAAGGTATAATCATACCTATGAAACTAAAAAATGAAATTCAAACTGCATTAACCGCAGCGATGAAAGCAAGAGATGAAGATACAAAACGAACATTGCGCTTGGTTATGTCTTCCATTAAACTTTCAGAAGTTGAAGACCGTGGAGAATTAGATGATTCACGCATCTTGAGCATTCTTCAAAAGGAAGTAAAAACGAGAGAAGATTCAATTCAGGAAGCCAGGCAGGCAGGACGGGAAGACCTGGTCAAAGCTGCAGAGAGAGAAATTGAAATCCTTAATCAGTTTTTACCAAAACAAATGGCAGCAGATGAGCTCAGCGTTCTTGCGAAACAGGTCATTGAAGAAACAGGGGCAACCAGTATTAAGGACATGGGAACTGTTATGAAAAATCTCATGCCCAAACTTGAAGGACGCGCGTCAGGTCAAGATGCGAGCAAGATTGTTCGAGATTTATTGCAATAAAACTGAACCTCATGAACCATTCTCTGGAGAACAAAACGCGGGTGATTTCTAACCGATTTCTCAAAATTATTATTTTGAGCCTGTCGGGATTGATTGCATTCTTTGCACTGATCCTTCCAGAAACCTTTAGCCAATCGTCCTTCTTAATGGAAATTGGTGATGTTGCACCTCAGGATATCCTTGCGCCTTATTCTTTAACCTATGAAAGCGAAGTGCTTACAGAACAAGCCCGGCAGGAAGCGGCCAATGCTGTCAGCCCAATTTATTTACCAACAGACCCCAGCATTGGACGTCGGCAGGTTGAAAGGCTGCGAACTGTCCTTTATTACTTAACAACAATCCGACAGGACAGCTATGCTTCGAAAGAAGAAAAATTAGAAGATATAAACGCTTTAGAAGACATTAAATTCTCTGAAGAGACAAAAAACCGCATTCTCGAAATCAGCGATGCTCGATGGGATGCTGTTGAATCAGAAGCGACCTTCGTACTAGAACAAATCATGCGTAACACCTTAAGAGAAACGGACATTTACGCAGCAAAAGCAAATATTGCTTCTCTGATTGATTTCTCCTTTCCCCAGGATCAAGCAGCGGTTGTTGTTGAGTTGGTTGAACCATTTATTGTGCCAAACAGCCTGTACAGCGAAGAACAAACCCAGGAAGCTGAAAATCAAGCACGACAATCAATTGAGCCAGTTATTCGCTCTTTTATCTCGGGCGAAACCCTCGTTAGACGCGGTCAAATTATCCGGGAAGTTGATTGGGAAGCTTTACGTCGCTATGGACTAATTCAACCCAATAATCGAACACAGGATATTTTCGGTGCAGGAATTTTCACACTCTTTTTAGGGATGTTGGTAGGTTTATATTTCACATATCAAAGAGCTCACGAAAATTATTCAGTCAAAGCGGTGTTGATAATTGCTGGCACATTCTTGGTTTTCCTAGTTGCTGCAAGATTTGTGATTATCGATCGTACAGTACTTCCATATATCTTCCCAATTGCAGCCTTTGGGCTGACTCTCTATGTCATATTTAACTTTGAAATTGCAGCCTTTTTATCCCTGATATTAGGCGTAATGACAGCTTATGGTATGCCAAGAGGTTTTGATTTAACAATTTTTTACATATTACCGACCATTATCGGCATTTTAGCCCTTGGAAAAGCCCGTCGAATTGCAGCTTTTTTTGGCGCAGGAATTACAATAGGGCTTGCCGGTGCGGCGATCATTCTTGCCTATCGTCTGCCTGATACATACACTGATTGGATTGGCATTGCTACTTTAGCTGGTGTTTCAATGCTGAATGGTATTGGCGTTGCTGGACTAACCCTTCTCCTACAATACGGCTTCTCGCAAATTTTGGGCATGACAACAGCACTACAATTACTGGATACATCAAGGCCTGATCATCCATTGCTACAGCAAATACTTCGTAACGCACCCGGAAGTTATCAGCATTCGCTTCAGGTGGCAAACCTGGCAGAACAGGCTGCTGAAGCGATTGGTGCAGACAGCCTGCTTGTCCGTGTTGGGGCGATTTACCATGACTGCGGCAAATCCCGTAATCCACAATTCTTTATTGAGAATCAAATTCAAGAGGAACTTAATCCTCATGATGACATTGACCCCATCATCAGTGCCCAAACCATCATCAGCCATGTGACGGATGGCGTTGAACTGGCAAAAAAGAATCACCTGCCAAACCGGATCATTGATTTTATTAGGGAACATCACGGCACCATGTATACACATTATCAATATTCACAGGCTATAAAAGAAGCGGAAAATGCGTCTGATGTTGACAAAAGCTTGTTCACCTACCCCGGACCGAGACCGCAATCTCGTGAAACAGCATTGCTAATGTTAGCTGATGGAACAGAGGCACGAGCGCGTTCGGAAGTGCCTCAAGATGAAGAGGAGCTCAGGTCCCTAATTGATGTTGTCTTCGATTTCTACGAGAGAAACGGGCAATTGGATGATACCAACCTGACTTTGAAGGACCTTCAAACGGTTAAGAATTCATTCTTCCAAACTTTGATGGGCACTTATCATCCAAGAGTCAAATATCCTAGTTTGGGAAAACCCGAGGATGAAATTACTCAAAAAATTCCCGAAAAAGCGGGACAAACAAGCCAGACATGATTACGATACAGAAATCACATGATATTCTGGCTGAGATCGATTTATCATTGATTAAAGCCGCCATTGAAAATACGCTTTCATATCTTGATAAATTGGATGTGGATATCACCGTCCAATTAACGGATGACCGAGAGATTGCTGAACTTAATCAAACCTATCGCGGTGAATCAAAAGCAACCGATGTTCTTTCCTTTACCCAAAATTTTATAGACCCCGATACCGGCAATTTATACCTGGGTGACATCATTATCTCAATTGAAACAGCCTCAGAACAAGCGGCTGACTATGATTTATCCCTTGACGAAGAAATTGCATTTTTAGCAATTCATGGCACGCTTCACTTATCAGGTTATGATCATTATGAGCTCGACGAAAAAGAGGAAATGTGGAAGATTCAGGATAAAATTTTCCTGATGACGAAAAAGCAATTTCAGGAGAAATTCTAATGAAAACAAAAATAAGCTATACCACCTTGGGAAAAATCTTGATTGTTTTATCCTCTTTGGGTTTGATATTTTCAATTGCTGGAATAATTCTCAGCTGGGTCATTAAACCCGGGTTTCAGCGGGGTTTATCGGGAATTAGCGAATCAATTGAAGATACGCTTGTAAACACAGACCAGGGATTAATTGTCCTGGACAGTGCCCTTGATAATGTCAACGCCAATCTTGATATTATCATTTCAACTTTTGATAATCTTGATGGAACACTCAATGGCATTTCAAGCTCTATGGAATCATCTGCTGTGTTGGTTGGTGATGACCTTCGCCAAACCCTTATTGAAACTCAAGTGGCATTATCCTCTGCCGCTACTAGCGCTGAGCTGATTGATCGCACTTTATCGATCATCGCTGCGATCCCATTTTTAGGTGCAAAATATCAACCCGAAGTGCCATTACATACCAGCCTTGATTCTGTCGCCAGCAGCATGGATAACATACCTGAGTCACTTGAAACGATGGAAATCAGCCTTTCTGACACTTCAGAAGGTCTAATATTGCTCAACGATAATTTATCAGAATTATCAGACGACATGTCTAAATTTGAAACCGATTTGGAAGATGCCCAGGATATTTTGGTAGAGTATCGAAGGATAATTAAGGATACTGAAAGCCAGATTCGGACTTTTAACAAGAATTTACCGAGAAGCCTTTTACTGGTTAATTTGTTTATTACGGGCATCCTCTTTTCCCTGGGTATCGCACAATTTATCACCCTCTTTCAGGGAATTGCCTTTATTGAGGGCGAAAAACGAGTTGTCAATCTTGCAGATATTTCGCGAGAATAAATTAAAGTACCTAACCCACCATAATCAGGAGATTTTATGAAACACTTTCTTAACATAGCCGATTTCTCACAACAGGAAATCAACGGATTGCTTGATTTGAGTGTAAAACTCAAAAAAGAATTGAAATCAGGCGTATTTCGACCCATCTTAAAAAACAAAGTCCTTGCGATGGTTTTTCAAAAACCTAGCTTGCGAACTCGGGTCAGTTTTGACATGGCAATGCGAACATTAGGAGGCGATGCATTATATCTCTCACCGCAGGAAATTGGATTGGGTAAACGTGAGTCCATTGCTGATGTAGCAAGGGTTTTATCTGGATATGTTCAAGTAATCATGGCGAGAGTCTTTTCCCATGATCACATTCTTGAACTGGCAAAATGGTCACAGGTTCCAGTTATTAACGGGCTCAGTGACTACAACCATCCTTGCCAAGCAATGGCAGATGCGCTCACCTTATACGAGGAATTTGGAAGCCTAAAGGGTCTTACTGTTTCATATATCGGCGATGGTAACAATGTTGCTGTTTCTCTCATGAAAATAGTCACAAAATTGGGTGCGGATTTCCGCATTGCCAATCCTGAAGATTATGATATGCCCGAATCTGATATTAACCTTGGGAAGGAATATGCATCAATCTCAGGCGGTTCGGTGACAACCTTACACGATCCAAAGGAAGCTGCAGAGGGAGCAGATGTCATATATACAGATACATGGACAAGTATGGGACAGGAAGAAGAAGCTAAGAAACGAGAAAAAGTATTCCCACCCTACCAGGTGAATCAAAGTATCGTTAATCTTGCAAAACCCGAAGTTATCGTCATGCATTGCCTTCCCGCCCATCGAGGTCAGGAAATCACAGATGAAGTGGCAGATGGCTCCCACTCACGATTGTTCGAACAGGCTGAAAACAGAATGCATGCTCAAAAAGCAATTTTAGTTGAATTACTCGGAGGGGATCAGGATGTCAAATAGCAATTACTATATCGAACTTGAAGAAGAATATGGTGCCCATAATTACCACCCCCTTGATGTTGTTATTGAAAAAGGAGAAGGTGTTTGGGTATATGATGTTGAAGGCAATCGCTATTTAGACTGCTTGAGTGCTTATTCAGCATTAAACCAGGGTCATAACCATCCGAAAATAAAAGAAGCCATGATCGACCAGCTTGACAGGCTGACCCTGACATCCAGGGCTTTTCGTAATGACAAGCTTGGCTTATTTTATAAAAAGCTTTCTGATATGACGGGTTATGAGATGTCATTGCCCATGAACAGCGGTGCAGAAGCTGTTGAAACAGCTATTAAAGTCGCAAGAAAATGGGCATATGTCACCAAGAAAATTCCTCGATATAAAGCAGAAATCATAGTTGCTGAGGGCAATTTTCACGGCAGGACAACCACCATCATATCCTTCACAACGACAGAAGAATATAAGTATGATTTTGGGCCTTTTACTCCCGGTTTTCCTGTCGTTGAATATGGCAGCATAGACGCGATCAAAGCAGCGATCAATGAAAATACAGCGGCAATAATGCTGGAACCGCTACAGGGAGAAAATGGCATTATCCTTCCTCCCGATGGATATCTGAAAGCTGTAGCTGAAATTTGCAAAGAAAACAATATCTTGTTGATTGCTGATGAAATCCAAACTGGACTTGGTCGCACCGGGGCATTGTTTGCTTCCCATCATGAAAATGTCCGACCGGATATTACTGTGATCGGAAAGGCACTTTCAGGAGGTTTCTATCCTGTCTCTGCTGTGCTTGCAGATAAAGACATTCTTGGTTTAATTCAACCCGGTGAACATGGTTCGACTTTTGGCGGTAACCCACTTGCTGCAGCTGTGGGGATAGCAGCACTCGAAGTCATCGAAGAAGAACACTTGATAGAGAAAGCTCAGAAAATGGGCGAGTATATTCTTGAATACCTTGAGGAAATACCAAAAAAGAACATCAAGGATATTCGCGGTAAAGGTTTATTAATTGGCGTGGAATTAAAACACGAATTAGGCGGGGCACGACGATTTGCTGAAGTGTTAAAGAAGAAAGGGATCCTCGTCAAAGAGACCCATAAACACATCCTCCGCCTTGCACCTCCTTTGATTATTGATCAGGAGACCGTGGATTGGATGCTGCCCATTTTGAGAGAAGTTCTCTTATTAGATTAGTTTTCATTTTTCAAGGGAGTTGACCATGGATCGTTTCGCAAAAATTGTGTGCACCTTGGGACCAAGCAGCAATACTCGGTCTATGATACAGTCTTTGATCTCCGCCGGTTTGAATGTTGCTCGGCTAAATTTTTCCCATGGCACGCATGAAGAACATGCCAGGCTTATCGATTTGATTAGAGAGATTGCCGATGAAATGGGGGTGGCAATTACCATTCTTCAAGATCTGCAAGGGCCAAAACTTCGCATTGGAAAACTCCCTGAAGGAAAAATCGAGTTAAAAGCTGGTGACCAGGTAACATTGAGTTCTTCAGAGTCCTTTGTTGTTGATGAAGAGGATATTTTTATTCCATTTGAAATTCCGGATCTTCACAAAGCACTCAAACCGACCAATCACATCCTTCTCGATGATGGACAAATTGAGATGGAAGTTCAGTCCATCGATGGAGAACGAATTGAAGCAGTGGTTACCCTGGGTGGGATGCTCAAATCCAATAAAGGCGTTAACCTGCCAGGAGCGAACCTGACGATGCCCAGCTTTACTGAAAAAGATCGTGAAGACTTGAAGTTTGGCCTTGAAAAAGGTGTCGACATGGTCGCCATCTCTTTTGTTAAAAAAGCTGAGGACATTGTTACAGTACGAAACGCAATAAAGGAATATGCCCCGAATGATTGGGCAGCAAAAACTCCGATTATTGCAAAATTAGAACGCCCTGAAGCGTTGGATGATTTAGATGAAATTATGAAGGTGACTGATGGTGTCATGGTTGCACGTGGTGATCTTGGTGTTGAAATGTCACCCGCAGCCGTCCCCATTGCACAGAAAGAAATCATAGCTTGTGCCAATGCCCATGCCAAGTTGGTGATCACAGCAACGCAAATGTTGGATTCAATGATCAACAACCCGCGCCCTACCCGTGCTGAAGCCACGGATGTTGCCAACGCCGTTTTTGACGGTACAGACGCTGTCATGCTTTCAGGAGAGACTGCTGCAGGTCACTATCCACTGGAAAGTGTACAAATGATGGTGTCAATCATCAAGACTGCGGAGGCTAATTTTTCAAAATGGGGAAATGTCTCTTTTGAAACTGAAATGGCACAGCAAAGTGATCCCGTCTCTATCACCAGGGCAGCGAGGGAGTTGGCTAAAGATCGAAACGTCGCCGCAATTGTTGTCTTTACCCAATCTGGTAGAACTGCAAGATTAATGTCTAAAACAAGACCCGATGTGCCCATACTTGCGTTTACACCGGAACTTTGTACTTTTCAACAAATGAGTTTGTATTGGGGTGTCACACCGCTCCTGGTGCCATACGCTGATACCCTTGAAATGATGATCAAGCATGTTGAAACGGCAATTGCAACAACAACCAGGCTTAAGAAGGGTCAACAAGTCATTCTCATTTCCGGATTCCCCGTTGGAGCGTTCAGACAGCCTAACCTCGCGCTTTTGCATACTTTAGGCTATATCTAAAAAAATATAATTTAAAAATAGAAACCGGTAGCTGAAAATCAGTGCCGGTTTCTTTAATTTGAAACGTGAAAATTGTTACAGCATACTCTTATTAATTTCCTGTAAAGTTTCTTGACTCGGACGTAATTGTTCTGAAGATATCCGATTAAGAGGTTCCTCTGATAAATTGAGATAATCATAAAGCGTGGGCTGTTCAGGGTCAACATAAATTAATCCCGTCAAAAGCCATCGATTTTTCTCTGCTTCTTCAAGCATTTTCAACGCCTGCCATTTATCTGTTGGGTCGTACTCATGCTCAAGTTTTTTCAAAATCACAACTGACCCATCATGCAGTGTGACCTCTTTAGTTTCCCCTTCTTTAAACTCGTCCAGGATAATTGCTCGCCGGGTGGGAACATAAGCGATATCATGTAAGGGTGCTTCATGTTGACGTCCCCACTGATAGGAGTGCAAAGTGTCTTCACGGTTATTGAAACTGACACAAGGACTGATGATATCCAGGACGGATGTACCACGGTGGCTGAATGCCGCTTTGAGTAGTTCTCGCACTTGTTTTGGATCCCCAGCAAAAGAACGTGCGACAAAACTTGCGTTGCCAATCAAAGCTTCTTTGGCAATATCAATGGGTAAAAAAGGATTTTGTCCCTGGTGTTTCAATTCCAAACCCCTTTCAGCTGTCGCAGAAAACTGACCTTTGGTCAGTCCATAAACGCCGTTGTTTTCAACAATATAAACAATTGGTAAGTTGCGCCTGACAAGATGCTTAAATTGACCAAGCCCAATGCTGGCTGTATCCCCATCACCTGAGATTCCCAGGACCTTGATGGTAGTATCAGCAAAAGCAGCACCTAAAGCCATCGAAGGCATACGCCCATGCAAACCATTGAAACCAAAGGACTGGCTTAGAAAATAAGTTGGGCTTTTACTTGAGCAGCCAATTCCGCTAAACTTCACAATCTGATGAGGATCAATACCCATTTCATAGCAAGCTGTGATGATTTGAGCAGAAATGGTGTTGTGACCGCAGCCAGGACACAGTGTTGATCGTTCGCCGCGATAATCTGTACGGCTCAATCCAATAGCATTTGTATCTGTTTTTTTCTCAGACATCTAAATGTCCTCCTTTTCGGAAATTGCCTGGATGATGTAATTAGCGGTCATCGGCAAACCATCGATGTATGCAAGTGAATACAAAGGCGAAATTTCTTCACAGTAATCAGTGGTCAAGATTTGTCGCAGTTGACCATCTTGGTTTAATTCGATGACGTAATTTCGCTCATGCGACTTGATAAATTCAAGCACTTCATTAGAAGTTGGCAGCGCCCTTATTCGCATGTAATCTGTGGAAATCCCCAACTCAAGCAATTTATCCTGTGCCTCTAAGATTGCAGGTTCCGTTGAGCCCATGCCAATCAAGCCAATCTTTGCACCTTGCTGTGTGCGGAATACTGGTTTTGGCAAATACTCTCTGGAATTATCTAATTTACATTTTATGCGATCCAAATTCTGCCGCCAGACATCAGGGTCTTCGCTGTAATTGCCAAACTCATCGTGGCCGGTACCCCTTGCAAAATAAGCTGCTTTTTCATGGCAGTTCCCCATAAGTGTTCGATACGGGATGCCATCACCATCTACATCAAGGTATCTTCCCCATTCTCCCTTGAATTTTTCAAAATCATCTTCCCATAAAACTTTTCCACGATCAATGGGTTTGTCTGGGTATTGAAATTCCTTTGTCATCCACACATTCATACCTAAATCAAGGTCACTTAAGACGATGACTGGGGTTTGATATTTTTCTGCAATATCAAAGGCCTTCCAGCCAAATTCAAAACATTCATTGACTGTTGACGGGATGATTACTATTTGACGTGTATCACCGTGACCAAGGTAATAATCCAACAACAAATCACCCTGGCTAGTCCTTGTTGGCAAACCAGTGCTGGGACCTACACGCTGAACATCCCAAACGACAACAGGGACTTCCGCAAAGTATGCCAGGCCCATATATTCGGTCATCAAACTGATCCCGGGGCCTGATGTTGATGTCATCGAGCGAAGCCCTGCCCAACCAGCGCCTATCGCCATACCAATCGATGCGAGCTCATCTTCCGCCTGGACAATAGCGAAATTATTCTTCCCCGTTTCGGGATCTTTTCTCAAGGTTGGAGCGAAAATGTTTAGAGATTCTGCCAGGCTGGTTGCTGGCGTAATCGGATACCAACCGCAAAATTGGAAACCGCCATAAATAGCACCTAAGGCACCCGCTGTGTTTCCATCTGCCATGATGTAACCCTCCAAAGGCGGCATGGCTTCAACACGATAGGTATCCTTCTTTTCGAGCTTATCCCTTGCCCAATCTGCTGCTAATTTGACCACTGCAAAATTGGACTCAGCAACCGAAGTTTTTTGTTTGAATTGACTTAATAATGATTGATGAACGACATCTAAATCAATGCCTAACATCTGGCTGACGATACCCACATAAACCATATTTTGCATGTAATCCTGCAAATTTCTTGGCACATCCGCTTCTTTAATCAGATCCTTAACCGGCATAGGGTAGACAATCACATCATCACGATCAATTGACATGTCAATATGATCTGCGTAAAAGACAACCCCACCGGAAACATTGAATTTCAAGTCCTCTTCAAAAGTCATCGGGTTCATTTGGACGATGATGTCATCGTGTGCAACCCGGGCAAGGTAACCATCCTTTGAGGTGCGAATGGAAAACCATGTTGGTAATCCTTTGATATTTGAGGGAAAAATATTTTTCCCTGAGACCGGGATCCCCATATGGAACAAGGACCTCAGCAATGTCGTGTTCGCTGTTGCACTACCAGAACCATTGACAGTGCAAATAGTCATACAAAAGTCATTGACATTTGCACCTTGTGAGGATCCGTCTTTATGTGCCGTTTCAACATCTTTAACCATAAAAGCTCCTTCCAAAAGCTTTACTCAAAACGGATCAGTGAATTTTCTTGATCACGTTGAAATAATAAGTCCATATGTGCAATTAATGCTTGATATCCTGAGAGGAAGTCATTATTTGTAATTGAGTCCACCATTTGCTGATGGTAATCCCAAACCCTTTCCAGGTATTTTTGATCTTCAAAAACATTTAATCCTACGGCTTCGTAAATATCCCAGTACGATTCCAAAATTCCCAAAACAAACAAATTGTCCAACCGTCGATAAATAGCAAGGTGAAGCTGACGATGCTCCTCATGAGGGATTTGTATTGGATCAGATTTTAATTTTCTTTGGGCTTGGATAATAATTTGATTGAGTTCGTAGTGATCATCTTCAGTTAGATTGCTGACTGCCTGGTACCAGTAAGAAGCTTCCACGTGGCTGCGTAAATCAGAAAATTGGCGAAACAATTCTTTGTTTGTGCTTACTGCAAAGGCTAAACTATTCGAAACAGAAGGTGTGAAAGAATACGGCAAGCACTTTATTCCAACCCTTGGCTTTACCTCAACCAGACCCATTGCTCGGGCAACCTGCAGTTCTTCCCGGAGCCTCGCAACGCTCATACCCAGAGTACTGCTTAATTCATTCAGGCTTGGAAGATATTCTGTCCCCTTCAATGCTTCTTTGGCAAGAAAGGATAGAAAATCTGATAGTTGGTTTTGGATCGCTTGGGAAGTCATAACATAATCATTAATAGGATTAATCTGATTAATTGTCAACAATAGTTTATCATAGGCTGTCAATAAGGTCAACCCTATTCAAATTTTTAAAAAGGTAATGATCTGCCCCATTTTGATGTTACAATACACATTCCCGCACTCAATAGCCAATTTATAAGAAAATGTCAAAAATATGGATCACATAAAATCAATTGCCAATAAATTGAATCTCCCCAATTCCAAAGTTAAGAACACTGTCGCCTTAATTAAAGAGGACAACACAATTCCATTTATCGCCAGGTATCGTAAAGAGCTGACAGGAAATCTTGATGAAGTGGAAATCCGAAATATCAAAGATGAACTCAATCGTCTGGAAAATTTAGAAGATCGCCGAAATTCTATTTTAAATGCTATCAGGGAATCTGGAAAATTGACATCTCAACTTGAAAAAGAGATTTTAGAAGCAGATACCCTGACCTATCTGGAAGATTTATATCAGCCTTACAAACAAAAAAAGAAAACTCGCGCAATGGCTGCCAGAGAAAAAGGACTGGAGCCCCTTGCGATGCTGATCCTGGAACAGCCTATCATCCATCCAACAATTGAAGACTTCATCCCTCCTTATTATGACAATAGCTCAATAAAACCTGATGAAGCAATTTCTGGTGCAAGTGATATCATCGCTGAAATCATTAGCGAGCATATGACTATACGGAAAGAATTGCGAGATTTGGCAGCAAATTCTGGAATAATAACCTGTGAGAAACGTTCCGATGCAAATGACGAACGGCAAGTCTACCAGGATTATTATCAATTTGAACAGAGAATAAAAAACCTGCACCCACATCAAACTCTTGCGATAAATCGGGGTGAAAATGAGAACGTACTCCGAGTTCACGTCCAAATTGAGGAACGAGATTGGAAATCAATAATATTCAGGCAATTTCAGCCAAAAGAGCAATCCTTGTTTTATGAAATCTTTATTTCAGCAATGGAAGATGGCGCAAAACGGCTTTTATTACCTACCATCAGCAGAGATACTCGGCGTGATATCAATGAAAAAGCAGAAGAGCACGCAATTCAAGTATTTGCCAAAAATTTTAGAGCACTTCTAACGCAACCTCCTATTAGCGATCGCACCATCTTAGGGATAGATCCGGGATTTCGAACAGGCTCTAAGGTCGTTGTGATTGATCCTAACGGGAAATACCTTGCTGCTGATACCATTTACCCTCATCCACCTCACAACAAGCTTGAACAGGCTTATAGCGTTTTGATAAACCTCATTAATCAATTTAAGGTTTCACTGATTGTCATTGGGAACGGGACCGCTTCACGGGAAACAGAACAATTAATCGCTGAAATCACAAAGCAAGAGAAGTCTTTGCACTATCTAATTACCAGTGAAGCTGGCGCAAGCGTCTATAGTGCCAGTCCGGTAGCAAGGAAAGAATTTCCCGATTTGGATGTTAGTATGCGAGGTGCTGTCTCAATAGCACGTCGAGTTCAGGACCCGCTCGCAGAACTTGTAAAAATTGATCCGAGATCAGTGGGTGTTGGCCTTTATCAACATGATTTAAATCAATCTAAACTGTCCGATGCACTTGATCAGGTCGTTGAATCCGTTGTCAATTCTGTCGGCGTGGAAATTAACACAGCATCTGCAGAACTTCTATCCCATGTAGCTGGCATCGGACCAACGCTTGCCGAAAAAATCGTTTCCTTTCGAGAGGAAAATGGACCATTCGCGAACAGGCAAGCTTTATTTAAAGTCCAGGGTTTAGGTCCGAAAACTTTTGAACAGGCAGCCGGCTTTTTAAGAATCAGGAATAGCGATAACCCATTGGATGCAACAGCAATTCACCCGGAAAGTTATGATTTAGCATCCCTTATAATTGACCGTTTTGGTTTATCAGATGAAATTACTATCGGAGAAAAAGTAAAGAAGATTAACGAAATTAAAACATCCAAAGATCTCGATATGCTGGCAAAATCTCTAAATACTGGATCTGCCACCCTTACAGATATCCTTGATGAGCTTTCTCATCCAGGACGAGATCCGCGCGAAGATTTACCAAAACCAATTCTGCGCACTGACGTTCTCAGCATGAAAGATTTATCCCAGGGAATGCAATTAAAGGGTACAATTCGAAATGTTGTAGACTTTGGTGCATTTGTCGACATCGGTGTCAAAATCGATGGATTGCTACATCGCTCAAAGATTCCTGCGAATGTATCACTAAAAGTGGGAGATATTGTCGAAGTGATAATCGTATCTATTGAAGAAGAAAGAAATCGGATAGCCCTATCCATGAAAGAAAATTCGGATAAATGACCCAAGAAAACGTTGAAAACATTTCTGAATTCAGTTTTGATACAAAATATTCTACAAACAGAAAAACAAAAATTCTCTGGATTTTATCTCATACGATTCACCAGTGGGCTTGGATTCTTGTCGCGCTGATTGGTGCGACCAGCAATGCAGCCCTTGCAGGGGTCGTTCCTGTGTATATTGGTCGGGCTTTTAACGAAATATTGGACCCCAATCCCAGCATGGCAACAATAGGGCGATTTGCTTTGATTGTTGGTCTCTCACAAACACTAAGAGGCTTTCTTCAATTCAGCCGTAATTTTGGTTTTGAGGTCATCGCTCAAAATATCGAAAGGTATGTTCGGCAAGAATTATATGTAAACCTCCTGGGCAAAAGCATGACCTTCCATAACCTTCAATCGGTTGGAGACCTTATGGCGAGGGCAACAAACGATGTACGTGAAGTTAATTATATGTTTAGCCCAGGACTGAATCTCGTTGTTGGCTCCTTAAATTTCTTATTCATCCCTTTATTTGTTGCGCCGACATATCACATTGCATTAATCGCAACCCCAATAGCATTCATCATTCTTTACGCCCTGGCTTTATGGCATTATTTAACAATTCTCAACCCGGTCACGAGTAAAGTTCGTCAAACTTTCGGTGCTATGAACAGCCGCCTTGCTGAGGCCATCGATGGCGTTGAAATTGTGAAAGGTTCTGCGCAAGAAGATAGCGAAATCGATAATTTTCGTCAAAATGCTATCGATTATCGTGATGTCTCGGTCGAACAAGGTGACATTGAGAGCCGTTTCTTACCCATGCTGCTATTAGCAATAACAATGGCTGTTGGCTTAATGCACGCGCTCCTTTTACTCAAGCAAGGGCAGATCAACATTGGAGACGTTATCGGTTATTTTGGTATATTATCCTTATTGGGGTTCCCAACTTTTGTATCCCTGTTTGCTTATTCTCAAATTTCTCTAGGTTTAGCAGGCGCTGAAAGAATATTAGAACTATTAAAAACAGAAAATAATCTCGATCAGAACCTCAAAGGTTATGCCGAGGCAATTGAAGGTGCTATTGAGTTTAAAAATGTTGAATTTGGCTATGAGAGCAGCGATCTAGTCTTGAGAAATATCACACTGAAAATTGAACCTGGCCAAACTGTGGCAATTGTAGGCCAAACCGGGTCTGGAAAAACTTCTTTAGTAAAGCTAATTAATCGCACATTTGATGTCCAAAAAGGCGCAGTGATGGTGGATGGTGTTGATGTTCGAGACTGGTATCTTGAGGAACTAAGGAATCAAATTTCTATCATTGAACAGGATGTCTTCTTATTTTCCCGCTCCATTGCTGAAAACATTGCCTTTGGAAAACAAGACGCAACAAGAGAAGAAGTGATCCGGGCAGCCAAAGAAGCACAGGCACACGATTTTATCACCAGTTTTGGGGACGGTTATGAAACCATCATTGGCGAAAGAGGTGCAACATTATCTGGGGGACAAAGGCAGAGATTAGCCCTTGCAAGAGCATTTTTAACCTCGCCAAGAATTTTGGTTCTGGACGACTCCACGAGTGCTATTGATAGTGAAACCGAAGATCAAATTCAAAAAGCCATTTTTAGAGCAGCAGAAGGACGAACCACATTAATCATTACACACCGGCTGTCTCAAATTCGGTGGGCAAATCAAATCGTTGTAATGCGTCAGGGTGAAGTTGTAGCAGTTGGCAGTCACGAAGAATTGATGGAGAAGTCAAAATCTTATCAAAGAATCTTTAGCGAGTAATTATGGGTTTCTTTTCAGGTTTAGCCGCAGAAAAATATGATCGACAGTATTCTGACAGAAAGCTGATCAGTAGAATTTTTGATTATTTCAAGAATCAATCCAAAAGGTTGATCATTATTGGCACATCAATTGTCCTTCATTCAGTTATCGAAGCATATATACCCGTGATTGTCGCCAATGGTTTGGATCGTGTAACGCAGGAAACAATTACAAACAAGTACGTCTTCACCTTGTCAGGCATCATCCTTCTCCTGGGAGTGATGAGTTGGTTCACAAATCTGTTGAGAAGACGTTATTCTGCAAGAACCATTGCGGAACTCATTCGAGAACTCGCCACTGATGCCTTTCAAGCGTCGGTCAGGCAGGACCTTTCTTTCCATGACCACTTTCAATCAGGGAAAATAGTTTCTCGGATTACTTCCGATACACGTGAATTTGGTCAGCTAATCACCCTTTCAACAGATGTTTTCATGCAGTTGATTACATCTGTCATCCTCGCTGTAGTATTGCTGCAAACCGAGTGGCGATTAGCTTTAGCTGTTTTTCTGCTCATTCCAATCATCTTCTACCTTGTGATGCAATATCGGCATGCCGCTCGCCAGGTGACCAGAGACGGTATGCGCGCAATGGCAAATGTCAACTCGACCATTAAGGAAACTATCAGCGGGATTGCAATCGCCAAGAATTTTCGACAAGAAGACAAAATTTACGAGGAATTTGATGAAGCCAATCAGACTTCATACAAGGTAAATATCAAGCGGGGTTTAATCCTATCTGTCGTTTTTCCTGTATTACGTACAATCGGCGGTATTGCAACTGCATTAATGATCTATTTTGGTGCTATGACTGTTCTCGAAGGTTTCGTTTCAGCTGGCGCCTGGTATCTATTCCTTTCAACGCTTGACCGGTTTTTAATGCCAGTAATGAGCATTTCTTCTTTCTGGACCAACGTTCAGACTGGTTTTTCAGCAGCTGAACGCATTTTTGCCCTGATCGATGCGGAACACTCTGTTATTCAAAATGACTCAATCGTTCCCAAAGATTTACAGGGGCGAATTGATATGATCAACGTCGACTTCAGTTACACCTCTGAAGAAGCAGTATTGAAAGATTTCACACTCCCCATTGAACCAGGTGAAACACTAGCCCTTGTTGGACATACTGGGGCTGGGAAAACATCGATTGGCAGGCTCATTGCGAGATTTTACGAGTTTCAAAGCGGTGAAATCTACATAGATAATATTGATATTCGTGACTTTGATCTTGTTTCTCTTCGAAGACATATGGGCATTGTTTCCCAGGTGCCATTCTTATTTTCAGGGACAGTTCAAGAAAATATCCAATACGGCTGTCCGAAATGCAGTCGTGAAGAAATCCTCAATATCGGTAGGAAAATTGGCGATGGCGAGTGGCTTGAAGCTTTACCCAATGGTTTGGATACCCAGGTTGGCGAACGTGGTTCACAACTGTCTATGGGGCAGCGGCAGCTTGTGGCATTGATGCGCGTTTTAATACAAAAACCCTCAATTTTCATCCTTGATGAAGCAACAGCAAGCATTGATCCTTTCACCGAGACTCAAATTCAGACTGCGCTGGACATGATCCTCTCAGAAACAACCAGCATATTGATTGCCCATCGCTTATCTACGGTCCGTTCTGCTGATCGAATATTAGTGATGAGAAATGGCGACATCATTGAAGAGGGCAGTCATGATTTCTTGATGGAGCAAGGCGAACATTATTCAGAATTATATAACACCTACTTCCGACATCAGTCCCTGGAATATGTCGAAGAAACCAAAAAATATGTTAAAAAATAAGCACTATTGTAGTTCTGACTCACCTTGATCAAAGTTCCTTGACAATTAATAGGGGTGGTTTTAAAATCAAATTACAAAAGTTAGATGTTAATGGGAAGAGACCGCGTTTTTACTCGGCACCGAAGGGGCAAGGCAATAAGCTGAAACTCTCAGGTAAAGGAGACCCATTAAACAGACACCTCTGAACATGCAGAAGAAATAACGCCTGACAGAGGACCCCATTTTTTACTGTCAAAATAATTTAATATAAGGAGGCCCTTATGAAAACACCCGATGGATTAAAGTACGCAAGAACTGATGAATGGGTCAAGTTGGATGGCGATGAAGCAACAATTGGAATTTCTGATTTTGCTCAGGACCAGTTGTCAGATGTTGTTTATGTCGAATTCATGATTGATGAAGGTGATGCAGTCAACAAAGGTGACACCGTAGCAACTGTTGAATCTGTAAAAGCGGCTGCAGATGTCATATTTCCTGCTTCAGGTGAAATCCTTGCAGTAAATGAAGATCTGGCTGATGCCCCGGAACTCTTAAACAGTGATCCTTATGAAAAAGCCTGGCTTGTCAGGATAAAACTGGAT
This sequence comes from Anaerolineaceae bacterium, assembly GCA_016841525.1. Taxonomy (GTDB): domain Bacteria; phylum Chloroflexota; class Anaerolineae; order Anaerolineales; family Anaerolineaceae; genus Brevifilum. The sequence goes on along the minus strand of JAENYZ010000006.1, from coordinate 229,007 downwards.
GATACATCTGAGCTGGACGACCTCATGACCGCATCCGAATACGAAGCTTACAACGCAGATCGCGAGTAATCATGTATACACCTCATACCCCCCAAGAAATTGAGGAGATGCTGAGGGTGATCGGGGTCAATACAATCGAAGATCTTTTTGTAAAAGTTCCGGAGCGTCACCGTTTTCCGGAACTTGATCTTCCTGAAGCATTGACTGAGATGGAAGCATCTTCTGAATTGCAAGAAATAGCCTCAGCAAATGCATCTACAGATGATTTTGTATCCTTCTTAGGTGCAGGTGCATATAATCACTACATTCCAGCCGCAGTTGATATGCTGCTCAGACGTGGTGAATTTTACACTGCGTACACCCCCTACCAACCCGAAGTTTCCCAAGGCACACTTCAGGCAATATTCGAGTTTCAATCGCTGATGGCAGAATTAACAGGCATGGATATCAGCAACGCCTCTCATTATGATGGTGCAACGGCTGCCGCAGAGGCTGCTAACCTTGCATACCATTTCTTCAGAGGAAAAAGAAAGAAAGTTCTTGTCTCCAGAGCTGTCAACCCGCAATACAGAGAGACAATCCGTACCTATATGCAAGGTTTGGATGATGTACTGGTTGAAGGTGACGATGCTGTGACAGGCTTTGATGCGGAAATGCAAAGTTTTATCGATAAAATTGATAATAACACGGCCATTGTTATTGTCCAATACCCGGATTTCTTTGGCAGGATAATCGACTATACGAATTTGGTGGAAATTGCACATCAAGAAGGGGCGCTAGTTGCTTTTGTCTTCAATCCCACTGCCCTTGGTTTATTGAAACCACCAGGAGAATTTGATGTCGACATCGCTGTTGGCGATGGTCAGCCCTTAGGTATCCCCCTTTCCTATGGCGGTCCGTATTTGGGCATCTTTACAACTAAGCAAAAATACGTCAGAAAATTAGCCGGTCGTTTAGTCGGCGAAACAGAGGATGAAGAAGGTCAGCGCGCTTATGTCCTGACACTTACTGCCAGAGAACAGCACATACGCAGGGAAAAGTCAACTTCAAATATTTGCACCAACCAGGGCTTAATGGCGCTGGCTGCGGCTGTTTACTTGAGCCTGCTTGGAAAATCCGGGTTCAAACAAGTCGCAAATCTTTGTTATCAAAAAGCCCACTACGCGGCTGAGCAGATTACAGATTTGCCCGGATATGAATTAGCTTTTCCAGAAACACCTTTCTTCCACGAATTTGTCATAAAAACGCCAAAACCAGCAGCTGATATAATTCATCACTTGCAGGAACACTGGATCCTTGCAGGTTATGACCTGAGCGAGACATACCCAGAAATGCAAAATCATATACTGATCGCCGTTACTGAGAAAATCTCAAAATATGACATCGATGAATTTGTTGAAGCGCTGAAAGAGGTAAATCATGACTGAGAAAACGATTTACGAATTATCACAGCCTGGTCGCCAAGGTGTTCGATTCCCCGAACCTGATGTACCTGTACAGGCGCTTCCAGATGCCTTTTTACGAACCGAGATCAATTTACCAGAGCTATCAGAACTGGATGTTATCAGACATTTCACAAATCTCTCGAAATTGAACTACTCGATTGACGGCGGATTTTATCCTTTGGGATCCTGCACAATGAAATACAACCCAAAAATCAACGAGGAAGTTGCACGCCTGCCAGGGTTAGCCCATACACACCCTCTTCAGCCAAGCATTACAGTTCAGGGAAATCTGTACTTGATGCACACGCTTCAAGAGTTTTTACAAGAAATCAGTGGTTTTTATCGTGTGAGCTTATCACCTGCAGCAGGTGCCCAGGGTGAGCTTGTTGGTGCGTTGATCATTAAGAAGTATCACCAAATCAATAAAAACGACAAACGCGTTAAGATCTTGATACCTGACTCAGCTCACGGTACAAATCCCGCGACCTCATCGATGAGTGGCTTTAATGTCATCCCCCTGCCTTCGGATGAACGCGGCAATGTCGATATTGAAGCTTTAAAAAATGAATGTGATGAGACCTTGGCAGGCTTAATGCTGACCAATCCGAACACCCTCGGGTTATTTGATGAAAATGTTGAAGAAGTTATCCGCCTGGTCCATGAGGCTGGTGGACTGGTTTATGGTGATGGTGCCAACCTCAATGCTTTGCTTGGTATTATCAGGCCTGGTGATGTCGGGTTTGACATCATGCACTTCAATTTACACAAGACTTTTTCGACCCCCCACGGCGGTGGCGGACCTGGTTCAGGGCCTGTGGGTGTAGCAGAACACTTAGCAGAATATCTCCCAAGCCCAATTGTGACGATTGTCGAAGAAGGAGACGATGGAACGCCGCCTTTGTTTGATTTTTATGAGCCAAAGCTTTCGATAGGGCGAATGAAATCATTTTACGGGCACTTTGGGGTGCACATTCGTGCATACACCTATATTGCCATGCACGGCACCAAAGGTCTGCGTGACATCGCTGAAAAAGCAGTCTTGAACGCCAACTATTTGATGGCTAAAGTCAAGCAGGACTATACCCTACCTTATGATCGCACTTGCATGCATGAATTTGTTGTCGAAGGTGCCTGGGAGGACATCCCCGATGTCCATGCACTGGACATTAGCAAACGGTTGATGGATTATGGCTTCCACCCGCCGACAAACTATTTCCCCTTAATTGTGCATGAAGCGCTGATGATAGAACCAACCGAGACCGAAAATAAAGACACTTTGGATACTTTTGCTTCTGCATTGAAGTCAATTGCAAAAGAAGCTCGGGAAAAACCAGAACTGCTTCATGGCGCACCTTTCACCACCCCCATCCGTCGCTGTGACGAGGTCAAGGCTGCCCGAGACCTGGTCTTGTGCTGTTGGATACCTGAATAAAACTAAATCATGTATCAAAAAAGGCGTTGGCTATTTTGACCAACGCCTTTTGTTTTTTAATGACTAACCTAAGAGGATCAGACTTACCGGACAGTGGTCAGAGCCCATGATCTCGTTGTGAATGACCACATCTTCAACCCTGTTCATCAACTGTTGCGAAACCAGGAAATAATCCAATCGCCAGCCAATATCCTTTGACCGAGCATTATAACGGTAACTCCACCAGGTATAATCTTCACGTTCCGGATAAAGTTCCCGGAATGCATCAACAAAATTATGCTCCAGATATTTGTCAATCCATACCCTCTCCTCCGGAAGGAAACCCGTATTTTTTTCATTTGATTTTGGATTTTTCAGGTCGATTTCATTGTGAGCGGTATTGAAATCACCGGTAATGATGATGTTTTCGCCTTTATCGTGTAAATCATCACAAATATTCAGAAGCTTTTCGTAAAAATCAAGTTTATAAGGCACCCGCTTATTATCCTGTCCACCATTAGGGAAATAAATATTGAAAAGGGTGAAATCTTCATAAATCGTTCGAATTACCCGACCTTCATTATCAAATTCTTCGAAGCCTAATCCTTTTTCAACAGAAACCGGTGCTTTTTTATGAAAAGTTACAACACCGCTGTACCCCTTTCTTTCGGCAGAGTTCCATACAGCCTCATACCCGTCCAAACTAGCTTCATCATCGTTGATCTGGTCCAATTGCAATTTTGTTTCTTGCAAACATAGAACATCGGGTTTGATACTTTCCACCCATGTCAGTGCCTCTTTCCTCAGTATCGCACGATAACCGTTGACATTCCAGGTTGTGATTTTCACGTTGTGATTCCTTTCCCTTCTTAATGTGGCTATGGTAAACTTGTTACTTGAATATTGCTAAATGTTCCCTTATTCTACTTCAGCTTCAGGCGAATCATAAAGGGTTTTTATGAGTTTTTTGATGAATAATTACAAAAATAAATTAAAATACATTGCAAGCGTAATTCTACTTGTTCTCTTTTTTGGCACTTCAACACTCCCGGCTGCTGCAAGTGGGCGAAATCAAGAGAATGGCCCTGTGTATATCGTCCAGCCAGGAGACACACTGAATACCATTGCCCTCAGGTTTGGCGTTTCAGCTGAGGATATCCAATCAGCAAATGGCATTACTGATCCAAATGCATTGAACATAAACCAGCAGCTTATCATCCCGGGTTTAGAGGGTATTTCCGGATTATTAACCTCCCAAGTCCTTCAATATGGCACCTCCCTGCTTGGTTTGTCCCGGCAATATGGAAGCAAAGCAGCGGATCTTATTTTTCTCAACAAGCTTTCCAGTCCCTCAGAAGCCATTGCCGGGCAGACATTCATCATTCCTATCGACGAATCCAAACCAACAAAATCTTCAGCACATACTGCCGCTGTGGATGAAACAATCCTTGAATACGCAATCCGAACTGGCATTTCTCAATGGGAAACCCTGCCAAATAACCAGTTGTCTGGCAGTTGGGATATTCTTCCTGGTGAACAATTTTTTATTTCTGCAGAAGTTACAGCAGACCAAAGCCCAATACCAAATGTATCAGCAATTTCATTCAACAACCTCCCCATCATCCAGGGAGAGACATTACAGCTAGAAATAATTTCCAGCACACCAAGTGAATTTTCAGGCACTTTCAATGATAAGGAATTACATTTCTTTACAGAAGATGGAGAAACTTATTATAGTTTTCTTGGCATTCATGCATTGGAAGAACCTGCAGCTTATCCACTTAAAATTATTTTAACTTCAGAAGATGGGAGCACTTCTACATTTGAGCAGCTTGTCCTTCTTGAAGCCGGTGGTTATGGTAATGAATGGGTTAATGTTCCTGAGGATTACCTAGATGAAACCGTAATCCGAGAAGAAGATGAATATCTTTATCAAATTCTCAATAAATTCACTCCCGAAAGATATTGGGATGGACTTTTTCAATATCCAGTGGATGAGCCCTGTATAAATAGTCAATTTGGCCAGCGACGAGATTATAATAACGGGGGTTTGTTTTTCTACCATACAGGTATGGATTTCGGTGTTTGTGCCCCGAATTTGAACATCTACGCCCCTGCTGCCGGGAAAGTTGTTCTGGCAGAGGAATTAACTATCAAAGGAAAAGCGATTTTAATTGATCATGGCTGGGGTGTATTTTCTGGATACTGGCATATGTCTGAATTTAATGTTTCAGTGGGTGACTTTGTCCAACCAGGTGATTTGCTTGGCCAAATTGGGAATACTGGGCGCTCTGCTGGACCGCACCTTCATTTTGAAATAGATATTTCGGGAACACCTGTGAATCCCATGACCTGGCTTTCACAAGAATTCCCTTAAGGCGATTAAAATAAAAACAAGCACAGCGATTTGTGCTTGTTCGTCAATGCGCTGGGAGGGAGTCGAACCCTCACGCCTTGCGGCACGTGGCCCTCAACCACGCCTGTCTGCCAGTTCCAGCACCAGCGCTTGAGCAGAAGTAATTATATCCTGCTCAGGTTTGTTGTCAAGCAAAATTGAGGGTAAAAAGGAGAATAATCATGACAATCATATTAGATGCAATGGGCAGTGATGATCGCCCTGGTCCTGAAATTCAAGGTGCTGTCATTGCTTCCAATGAACTCAATGAGGAAATTATTCTGGTTGGGAATGAAACTGAACTTGAGTCATTGCTGAAGAGTGTCCCAGGTGATAGATCACGAGTGAAAATTGCCCATGCACCTGAAGCTTTGGACATGAGCGACCATATCGTTGAGGCGCGCGCTAAAAAACAAAACTCAATGAAAGTTGGTATGGGATTGGTGAAGGAAGGTCGCGGTGATGCCTTCGTAACCGCCGGGAACACTGGAATGGCAATGTATTTCGCTAAGAAAACCTTTGGAGACATTGAAGGTGTGATTCGTCCCTGTCTCTGTGGCGTCTTCCCTGTTCGGAATGGAAAGGCAGTTGTTCTGGACATTGGCGCAAATGCAGAATGCCGCCCAGAATTTCTTGTTCAGTTTGCAATTATGGGCAAGATTTACGCACAAACCATGCTAAATATTGCGTCTCCACGGATCGGCTTACTTTCAAATGGCGAAGAGGAAGGCAAAGGCAATAATCTTGTCAGAGAGACATTCCCCCTGCTTGATAAAGAAAAGCAAATTAATTTTTTTGGCAATGTTGAGGGTAAGGAGCTTTTTGGCGGAGAAGCTGATGTTGTTGTTACGGATGGCTTTACTGGAAATGTCGTATTGAAATCCACTGAAGCCGTGGCAAAATTAATTGTTGATATTCTAAAAGAAGAACTGATGTCCTCTTTCCGCACAAAGATGGGTGGTTTACTCGCAAAGCCTGCCTTTGGTAAACTTAGAAGCATGCTGGATCCTTCGGAAGTCGGTGCAGCACCATTATTAGGGATCGATGCACTCGTATTTGTCGGACATGGACGTTCGGATGCAAAAGCAATTGTCAGCGCAATTCGCGAAGCAAAGCAAGCTGTTGACAATCATCTTCTCGAAGAATTACGAAGTGCAATCACAGTATCGCTATCATAATATTAAGGAAAATGAATGAAACAAATAACAAATGACAAACTTATTGACCGAAATAAGAAAATCGGAAATATTACATCTATTTTGGGAATCGCTATTCTTATAGGCGGCTTGATATTAAATATTAGACCCGATCCAACACGAACCTTATTATCCCTTGGTGCCTTGATTGTCGGCTTTGTTGTTGCGCAGATCAGTACTTTCTTTGTTACCCGATTCGGCCGATCTCCAAGGTTTGACGAAATTATTGCCAGCAACCTGTCAAAGTTGAACAATGATTACACCTTCTTTGTTTATGCAAGCCCTGTCCCGATGCTGCTAACAAGCCCTCACGGAATTTGGATACCAGTACCAGTCTCCGTGGGTGGTGAAATATATTACGACGGAAAATGGAAGCAAAAGGGTGGCAATGTCATGATGAAATTTTTTGGCCAGGAAAACCTGAGCAAGCCTGAAAAAGATGTTGCAACACGGGAAGCCCAGGTGCGTAAGTTTCTTGAAGAAAACCTGGGAAATGATTCAATTCCCCCAATCAACAATATCCTGGTGTCATTGCATCCAAAAGCTGTCATCGGCAATGTTGAAGGTGCCTCCACCCCTATTGTCGAAGTTGAAGCTTTAAGAAGAACGATAAGAAAAATTGATAGAAAGATAGAAGAAGAAATTTCTCCAGATTTGCTCAACAAAATTAATGATTTATTCAAATCAGAAAAATAAAAAGAAAGATTTCTTAATCTGATAAGCCTGCGTATTTTCGTAAGGTTTCAATTTCATCGGGTTTCAAATAACGGAAATTACCTGTTTGCAGCTTACCCAACTCAATAGGGCCAATCCTTACTCGACGGATCTGACGGACTGGCAGGCCAATACGCTGGCCAGTTCGCCGGATCTGTCTGTTTTTGCCTTCACGTAAAACCACTTTAAGCCATGCACCGCTTTTTGTGTAAGTTTTTACCTCAATTTCAGCAGGTAAAGTCCGATAACCATCTTCAAGTACCACTCCCCGTCGCCATATTGCCAATTGCTCATCATCAGGGCGTCGTGTTACCCGAACCTCATATTCTTTATCATGTTCATAACGAGGATGTGTCAGGCGATTAGCCAAACGACCGTCGTTAGTCAATAAGACCAAACCCTCACTATCAAAATCCAAACGTCCGACAGGATAAAGATGTCGTTCATCGGGGATTAAATCAAAAATTGAAGGGCGCGGATCCTCAGGTGCATTCAATGAGAGCGTATTTTTCGGTTTATTTAACGCAATATAAACCTTTTTCTCTGGTTTCCCAATTGAAACACCATCCAATTGAATGTCATCAATTTTTGGGTCAGCTTTTGCACCAAGCTTGATCTTCTCACCATTGACTGTAACTCGACCTTCCTCAATAAACTTCTCACATCCGCGTCGAGAGCCGTGTCCTGCTCGAGATAATAATTTTTGAACTCGTTCTTCTGCCATCAGGTTTTTAACACTTCCTTTGTTCCATTATCCATCATTTGTTCTTCTAATGCACCAAAATCAATATATGGAAGCGCATCCAGGCTTTCCAGTCCAAAATATTGCAAGAACTCTGGTGATGTGCCGTAATAAATTGGTCGACCAGGTGTATCAGCACGACCCAATTCCTCGATTAATCCCTTTGATAATAAAGTTCGTAAAACACCATCACTGTTGACGCCACGAATTACATCGACCTCAGGCCTTGTGACTGGTTGTTTGTAAGCAATAATTGCAAGTGCTTCAAGTGCTGCTTGAGAGAGCGTGGAGGTTGCTTCCAAACCGAGAAAGGTTTCAACATCCTCGCTAATGGATGGATCCGTGGTCAATTGCACCTTTGTTTTAACGCGCATCAATCTTAATCCATGCCCATTTTGTTTGTAATGAGTGTCCAATTCATTCAGGCCTGCTTCAATTTCAATTTCGCTGACCTGAAGCGCTTGAGACAGTTGATAGACACTGATCAACCCGGACGAAACAAATAATAATGCTTCGATTTTTCCTAAGAGATTATGTTGATTATTTTCTTCCATAAAACCTTTTATGTACCTTTGAATTATTAGCTGACTGATTATACTCCATTAAAAAACTCCCACCACATGCTTCTTGCTGGTAAAATTGCTGCAGTAACATGCAAAAAATTATGGAAAATAAATCTTGAAACTGGAGCACAAAACATGCGTATCTTATTAACTGGTGCAGCAGGCTTTTTAGGTTCGCACCTGACAGATCGTTTGATTAAAGAAGGACATGAGGTCATCGGGATGGATAATTTCATCACCGGGAACCAAAGTAATTTGGTGCACCTAGCAGGTAACCAAAATTTCAGTTTTATTCGACACGATGTCTCAAATTTCATATTTGCACCTGGAAAGATTGATTATGTTTTGCATTTTGCTTCTCCTGCCAGTCCAAACCCTGCTTCTCCCCTGGGTTATCCTAACCTTCCCATTCAAACCATGAAAGCAGGCGCATTAGGGACACATAATTCTTTAGGAGTAGCACGGGCGCATAATGCAAAATTTTTGTTGGCATCCACGAGCGAAATTTATGGTGACCCTCAGGAGCATCCTCAGAAGGAGACTTACAGAGGGCACGTTGACCCAATTGGTGCAAGATCCGTTTACGATGAAGCAAAACGTTTTGCAGAAGCGCTGACGATGGCTTATCATCGATTTCACAACATTGACACCCGCATTGTTCGTATTTTTAATACTTACGGTCCCAGGATGCGCCTGGATGATGGTCGAGTCGTTCCCAATTTTATTCAGCAGTCTTTGCGAGGTGAACCATTGACGATCTATGGCAATGGGGAACAGACGCGCAGTTTCTGTTACGTCGATGACCTTATTGAGGGCATCTTCCGACTGATGAGTAGCGACTTTCATGAACCTGTCAATATCGGCAACCCATCAGAAACAAGCATTCTTGAATTTGCAAATTTGGTAAATGAGCTTATCGAAAATAAGGCTGGTACGATTATTAAAATGGCAAAGCGCCTAGGAAGTGACCCACAAAGAAGACAGCCGGATATCACAAGAGCAAAAACGATCCTTCAATGGGAACCTGAGGTAAGCCTAAAAGATGGCTTGGCCAAAACAATTCCCTATTTTAAAGCAAAATTGAACTTATGAGTTTGATTAATAACAAGCGAGAAAGAATTCGCTTCTTAAAATTTTCTATCGTAGGCATGACAGGCACGATTGTTGACTTTGGCGTAATGAATTTTCTACGCCTTGTGATAAACACGCCATTAATTTGGGCACAGGGCATTTCATTTGTTTGTGCTGTGATCAACAATTTTCTCTGGAATCGTTATTGGACCTACCCGGAATCGCGCTCAAAGGCTGCACCAAAGCAATTATTACAATTCCTTATAATTAACCTCATTGGCATCCTTATTAGATCACCTTTGGTGCCGTGGTTAGATAAATACTTATTATATTTTTTAGATGGTATGAGCTTATCATTGCCATTGAAAAACATGGTTATCAGTCAAAACCTTGCACTTGCCATCAGCATTATCATTGTTTCGTTTTGGAACTTCTTTGCGAACCGCTACTACACTTACGGGAATGTTCCAGACGGTGAGATAATAAAATCCGATCATTCGAGACGAAGTTCTATTCAAGAAACGGATTAATTGACGTTAAGGCGGTTGTTTATGCGTGTTATTTCTGGAAGTGCAAAAGGTATAAATTTATCAAGTGTTCCTGGCGATTCAACTCGCCCAATCACAGACCGGGTTAAAGAAGCCCTTTTCAATATCATTGGTCTGGATATTTACGATAAGACTTTTTTGGATCTTTTTGGTGGAACAGGCGCCGTAGGTATAGAAGCATTGTCACGTGGTGCAGATTATGTCCTGTTCCTGGATACAAACTACCGTGCCTATAAAATAATTCAAAAGAACTTAGCTGCCACTCAACTTACGCCGTACGCAGATGTTATGAAAAAGGATGCATTTGCATTTTTACGGGGAGAAATCGATAGGTCTTATGATTTCATTTTTATTGCCCCACCACAATATAAAGGGCTGTGGCATAAGGCAATGCAAGAACTTGATGAGAATACAGGATGGCTGGTTGACTCTGGTGTAATTATTGTTCAGATTCACCCAAAAGAAATTGATGAAACTTATGGCTATACGAAGTTTAAGGAATTTGACAGAAGAGATTACGGGGATACCCTTTTGATTTTCTATGAAAAAATTATTGCAGGTTGACGATCATGTTTCCTTGCTTGTCATAATGGTATTTGCCAATGATCAAAGGGTCCCCAGGTTCATGTTTAACAACCCTCGGCAGCAAAACTAGTAAATCTTCAACGAGTTCATCATAATTTGTGACATTAATAGATTTCCAAAATAATTTTCCCTCAGAAGAATTAGTAAATGCTTTTTCATTATAAATTCCCTTAAATAAGAAAAGCAAAACGCCTGCGCATTCACTCACATCGATTGTGATTAGCCCACAAACCTGGAGAAGCACATCCGAAATCCCAGTTTCTTCTTTAAGTTCTCGATAAGCGCCTTCAATAACATCCTCACCGCGTTCAATATGCCCACCGATTGCATTATATAAGCCCGACCATAATTTTTTTTGTGATGACCCTTTGATTAACAATACACGATCCTTGTCATCAAATAAAAAGATTAAGTTTCTGGGAACAACCATATATCGATTGTCACTGGCGCCCTGGTCAGATACTGGCATAAAGTCAATTCCTATCCAACTAAAAAGCCCGTGAAGAAAATTTCACGGGCTTTAATTACATATTTTAGGTTAAGAACATTGGTACACCAAGGAAATCCTTAACTTTGGGTTTGTAATTTTCCTTGTCGTAATATGCTTCAACATCGACACGCTTTTTGCCGCTCAGCACTATGTCAATCGGAACAGTTGTGTATCTGCCGCCTTGAAGCGCTGTCAATTTTCCGAATTCCTCGCGTTGAACCAATTGCATGGCTAAATTACCAAACGACATTGCCACCATCCGGTCAAGTGAGTCAGGCGCACCGGAGCGCATGACATAAGCAAATTTTTGATACATAATATGCTGTTTTGTAATTCGTTTAATTTCATCAGCGACGATTTCACCGATACCGCCAAGTTTTCTATGACCATAAGCATCCTGCGGGCCAGATTCAATGATATCTCCACCTTCCATAACTGCGCCTTCTGAAACAGTGACAATGGCGTAATTCGAAGGATTGTTTCGCTTATCTTCATGAAGGAAATAAGCGAGTTTCTCCATATCAAAGGGGACTTCTGAAATAATTGCCCGATCCACATAAGATAAATATGCGCTTGCAAGGCTAGTTTCACCAGAATTACGCCCAAAGAGTTCAAAGACACCAATACGCTCATGTGAACCAACCGATGTTCGCAATTGCGTGATCAAATCAACAGATCGAGTCACTGCAGTGGAGAAACCAATGCAATAATCTGTTCCAAATACATCGTTATCCATCGTCTTTGGAATTCCAACCACAGGGAAGCCTTCTCGATTGAGCCTAACAGAATAACTTAATGTATCATCGCCGCCTATGGTAACAAGCACCTCAATTCCCAGGTGATCAAGGACCTTAAGGATGTGCGCAGTAAAGTCCATCGTACCCTTGTCATCTATCTCAACACCCAGGCCTGAAGTTTTCAAGAAATCCGGGACATCCTTAGCCCGCACATTCTGAGGATTAGTCCGTGAAGTGTGCAAAAATGTTCCACCAGTACGGTCAATACTTCGGACGTCGTTTCTTGCCAAATTTTTTATGTAATAATCATGTGTGGCTGGCTCATCCAAATTATACCAAAGCAGTCCTCCCCAACCTCTCCGGATACCAATCACTTCGTAATCAGCTTCAAGTGCATTAAGGACTACTTCCTTAATCGCCGGATTCAAACCAGGAACATCACCGCCGCCAGTCAAAACACCAATTCTTTTCTTCATAAATCTTTTTCCTCCAATCGATAAAAATTTACTAATTAAAAATAATCTCTTCAAAACAAGTTGAGATCACTCAAGAGGTCAAAAACGCAAATCCATCAAAGTATAGCATAATTTGACAACCATCATACTCAGTTTACTTGAAAATCCTAAGAAGATTCGAAGGGCAATTTTGGTATCTTGATTGCCCACCAACGAATCCAATTCATACCAATAATGACCAGAATCGGAAGCCAAATCACCACTGAGGAAAGTGATGATGAGACTGTAATGTTCTCAACAGGCAGTGATGCGTACCAGGGGATGGCAACCAGTAAACCAATAAAAATCCAGGTAATAATTCTGCCAAACAAGCCCAGCCGTTCTGTTAAAAATCTAAATACCAGCAATATTGCCGGAAGTAAAAGAAATAAATATGCTATCGAGCCACGAATATTCAAAAGAGAAGAAACAACGAGCGCTGCAAGAGCATTCCAAACAAAAACGCGCTCAGATTTTGACCGGAGACGAATAAGCAGGAAAACATAAAATACAATAAAAATGATATGGAGCAATATTGAAAGAAAATCTTCAATACCAGGAAGCAATGAGGCAAGTGTCATCAAAGGCGTTTGTACCAGGTTAAGATTTTCATAATTCTCAATGAGGATAATGAGCCAATCCTTCGGCCAGGTAGGAATTAGTAATAGTGAAACAATTACTAAAAAGGCAAGCCCGGCACCATAAGCAGTAATGAAGGACCATCGACGCCTTATAATTGCATAAGTAAAAAACAGGAAAATAACCAGTCCGGTTATGTAAAAGGAACCTGAAGTCAATGCAAGAATAAAACCTGCAGCATTATCCTGACCCTGCAAAAACAAATATAGACTGGTCAACACAAGCAGGATCACAATTGGCGAGAGCTGCCCGGTGATGATGGTAGCGATACCAGGTACCCATAATAAACCTGCAAGCAGTATTATAATTTTCGCTATTGTCGTAATTTTCCAATTTGTAATAAGAAGACTTAAGTATCCAATCAGAAGAACCGCAATTGTCAAAGCCATGACCCATAATATGCGGCTGATTTGATAAGGGATCAGGCTGAAAGGCAAATAAAAGGCCAGGTTTAACAATGGATTTAATTGAACCGTTTCATCAGGTAATGTCGCTAAAAAGCGAGATTCCTCAACAGCCGCTTTAGCTCTTTGAAAAATTTCTGCCTCATTATATGGGTTGATCCCCTCTAAAAGCCATACCCTACCGGCAGCCCAGTTAAGAACAAAATGATCTTCAAATGGAACTCGCTGCATCACGAGCAAGCTTGCAAACCCTGCCGCTGCAAGGCTGACAATTGTCAAGCCTAAAATCAAATATTGTGAAATTTTCGTTTTTTGATATCTTTTCATAGTTAATTGGAACCCGTGGGAATTTTACCAGCCAGTTTGTTACTGGTCAATTAATGAATTTGACCTGTACATACTATTGAGATTCTGCATGAGATGTTTTCATTAAAAACTTCCAGCTATTAATTGACATTCAACTTTACTTTTCACTTAAAAGATTTTTCCTTCCCCAGGCTGTTGATTTTTTCGAAAAAAAATAGTATTCTCAAGTCTAACTTTTAAAGCTAACTCGATAGAACCATAATCTTTACTTTATGTGAGACTTTTAATATTCTAATCTCACAAAATAGAAGAAACCAATGGGTAAATAAGACATGACGAGTGAAAAATCTAATGGTGGTAAGAACACTTCTCCTCTTGCACGACTCATTCAAATAGGTAGAAACAAATCATTTGTAACTATTGACGATATTCTCCAATTTTTTCCAAACGCTGAACAGGATGTTGGTCAGCTCGAAAAGGCATTTGCTGCCTTAATAAGTGCCGGTATTCCATATATTGAAGATGCAGAACTTCTAATCGACCCCTCTGATGAAGAACTCAAGAGAGAAGAAGACAAATCTGATGCCGTAAAAGATGAGAAATCTAAGGCATCAGATGATTTAGCAAATATTGACACAGATGACACCATTGGCCTTTATCTAAAAGAAGTCAGTCGTGTACCGCTGCTAACAGCTGTGGAAGAAGTTGAACTTGCACAGCGTATTGAAAGCGGACGTATGGCAAGAGAAGAATTAGCTCGGGGAAATGTCACAACAAGGCGTCGAACTGAGCTACGGCACCTGATTGAAGATGGTTGGTCCGCCCGTGAACACTTGATCACAGCCAACTCGAGGCTTGTTATCAGCGTGGCAAAGAAATACATGGGAAGAGGTGTCCCCTTCTTAGACCTGATCCAGGAAGGTAATATTGGATTAATTCGAGCAACAAAGAAATTTGAATACCGACGGGGTCATAAATTCAGCACCTATGCCACATGGTGGATCAGGCAGGCGGTTACTCGCGCCATAGCGGACCAGGGTAGAACCATTCGCGTGCCTGTACACATGGGTGATCAAATCAATAAACTTCTGCGAATTCAACATCAGTTGACACAGCGCTTGGGACGTGGGCCAACGGTTGAAGAGCTGGCTGAAACTTTAGAAGTCCCACCTAAAAAAGTGGAAAATATGATCCAGGTCGCTCGTCGGCCATTATCCCTCGAATTGCCTACTGATGACGAAGAAGATTCAATGTTGGGCGATTTCATTGAAGATGACGAAGCACCCCCGCCAGACGACACTGCAACCTATAATCTCCTCAAAGAGCATTTGGGTTTGGTATTAGATTCCTTACCGCCAAGAGAAGTCAGGATTTTACAGCTTCGTTATGGTCTTTTAGACGGTCAATCCTACACACTGGAAGAAGTAGGAAGAAAAATGGGTGTAACACGTGAAAGAGTGCGGCAGATCGAAGCGCAAGCGCTCAGCCGTCTTCGGCACCCATCGATTAAACGCCGCCTCCGTGATTATTTGAACGAGTAAGATAATAAACACGAACCGTTCCGATTGGGGAACGGTTTTTTCTTGACCATGATAAAATATCAACGTATCATAATTTATTATGATGATGATTACCTGCCAATCTTGACTAATACGAATGGACCAACCATGGACGATCAATACGATAAAGAAAATTCTGAAAAAGCAAATTCTGACATTGACTCATCCCAGAATGAAGAACACAATGACGATTTTTCTGAAATGGACGATCTACCCCCAGAAGATGAAGCAAGTGAATCCGTATTGAATTCTTCTGGACAATGGGTTAAAGAAATTTTAGAGAACACTGATGAGGACGACAATGCCGTTCTTCAGGATTTGCAGAATCTTCCAGTGAAACAGGGTGATTTGCCGGATTGGATCAATACCCTCTCCCAGGCTGGTGGGGACGAACAAATCTCAGACGAACATATTGAAGAAGAACAAGAAAAGTCGGATGCCATTCATTTTAAATCAATGTACGATTCCTGGGATACAGAAGAACCCATAGAAGAAAACATTCAAAACGAAAATACTGAAGCTATAAATGAAATTGTTCAGTCGGACGAAGGTTTCGTTGAAATTTCTCAATTTGATCTGGAAGCCTCAGATAATCTTGAAAAGAGTGAAAATGGACTCGATCAGCAAAATGAGGAGCAAGAAGAATTGCCAGATTGGCTTGAAGAGATGATCGAAGAACCAGAAACTGAGATATCAGAAAACATGGTATTTGAGGATGAAGCATTCAACCCCGATGAAGCGACAAAGCCCGTCATCATTGCGCCCATCGAGACGGAAGATGAAGTGGTTATTGATGATCAACCCATTGAAGCAGCACCTTTGGCAATTGATCAGCCCGATGAAGAATACGAAGAACAATTTGCTGAGAATGAGGTGTTTATAGAAGATCAAGTTGCAGAAGATTTATCAATTGCGGAAGAAGAAATTCCTCCAGACGAAACACTATTTGAAGGTGAAATGTTAATTGAACAGGTACCGACTTTGGATATCGAAAATGTGGAAGAATTAGATGCTGATGAAAGTCATTGGCATGAGGAAGAGCTTCTATCTCCAGAATTGCCGAAAACATTGAAATTTGCTAAATACCTCCTTGACCAGGGCGAAATTGAACCCTCTTTTGAGATTTTCCAGACTTACGTTAAGAAATCGGAATATTTAGAAGAAATAAAGATTTGGGCAAAGGAAGCAACAGCCACTGACAAAGAAAAAAGCAATCTCTTGTGGGAATTAATCGGTGACCTTTCCCTAAAACAAGACAAACCTGATGAAGCCTTATCAGCTTACACCCGGGCAATTTCAAAATTAATAAGAAAGTGAAAAGGTGTCCTCAAATGAAATTAATACAGGTTTATTCAACAGAAGGACAACTGGAAGCTGAGATGATCAAAGGTTTTCTTGAAGCACAGGGTCTAAATGTAACCCTGAGCCAGGAAAGCATCGGCCGAACATTAGGCCTTTCTGCTGGACGTTTAGGACAGGTAAAAGTCCTTGTGCCAGAATCGCAGGTAACCGCAGCTGTAGATTTGTTAGAAGCCATGGAAAGGGGCGATTTCGAAGATGAGGACCTTTCCGACTTTGTGGACGAATCCTGATCTATAATAGCAGCCTGCATATGTCGCATCATGCTTGACGCACACCCCAAGTGCCGGTATAATCCTTTGGCTAAATTGGAATAATTATAGAATTTTAAGGAGTGTAAGATGACCCCTCTTCCAAAACGAAAAGTTTCCCCTGGTCGACGTGACCGACGACGTGCCCATGATGCGCTCAAAGCTCGTAATGTTGTCGTATGCCCTAACTGCGGCGAGACCCGTTTACCTCACCGTGTCTGCCCTAACTGCGGACATTACCAGGGCCGGGAAATTCTTGATATTACCGAACGAGAATAATTCTTAAATCGCATCAATCAAAAAGCTGGGCTCAGTAGCCCAGCTTTTTTTGTACTCAAAATTCATCGTCATCAGGATCTGGAATGAAATAAGGCTCAAATTGGTGCATAAACCGTCTTGGTATCAGCCCTTTAATCCTTGTCCCTTCCTCCAAGTTTTCAATTTCATGAACCTGGCCAAATTCATGTAATTTTGAAATCAGCTGTCCCTCCTGGTAGGGGATTAAAACATCCAGCTCAATGTAAGTCTCAAATAACTCACTTTCGATAGCCGAAAGCAATGCTTCTATTCCCTGACCTGTCCGGGCTGAAATTGGGAAAGTACCAGTAAATTCCTCTAAATTATCAACCGCGGCCTCAGGGTCTTTCAACAGGTCAATTTTGTTAAACGCTGTGACCATAGGGATATCCCCAGCCCCAATATCGATCAGGGTCTCCTGGACTGATTTTGCCTGCGCACTGGCATTTCTGTGGGTGATATCTACAACGTGCAATAGCACATCTGCATCAGAAATTTCTTCCAGGGTTGCACGAAAAGCCGCCACCAATTCGGTAGGAAGTTTTTGAATAAACCCAACCGTATCTGTAAATAAAACTGCCTGTCCGCCAGGAAGTTCAACACGCCTTGTTGTCGGATCCAATGTCGCAAACAATTGGTCCGCGACATAAACATCCGAGCTGGCTAATCTGTTGAGCAAAGTCGATTTGCCAGCGTTAGTATAACCAACCAGGGCAATAACAGGGATTCGAGTCTTCTTGCGGCGCTGACGATATCGCGAACGATGCGCCCGTACCTTTTCTAACTCTTCTTTGAGAAATTCAATACGTCGTGAAATAATGCGGCGGTCAACCTCTAACTGGGTTTCACCGGGGCCACGCAAACCAACACCCCCAACACCGCCTGCACGACCCCCACCACCACCTGCCTGACGGGCAAGATGTGTCCAGGCTCGTGTCAATCTGGGCAAGCGGTATTCATATTGTGCCAATTCAACCTGCAAACCACCTTCACTTGTGTTTGCGTGTTGTGCAAAAATATCCAGTATTAATGCCGTTCGATCAATAACCCGGATAGACTCTCCAAGCCCTTCCTCTAATTCTCGTTGATGCCGGGGCGATAATACATTATCGAATATCACCATATCCGCGCCAAGCTCTTGAGCAAGAATTTTCACCTCTTCAACTTTTCCAGACCCAATAAAAGTCTTTGGGTTGGGCGTGTTCAGGTTTTGAGTGATAGTCCCCACAACTTCAACACCGGCTGTATCAGCCAACAAGGATAATTCTTCCAGTGAGTCTTCTAATGGTAATAATTTTTTATCAGAAAAAAGGCTGACCCCGATTAAAAGTGCTTTTTCCTGTGGCGCTGTCGTATCAATTAATTTAGTCACTCAGTTTCCTTTCATCCATTTTTTCAAACGACACATTGCTTCTTCTAAAATATCTTCAGGCGTCACAAGCGAAATACGTACGTAACCAGCCCCCGATGCACCGTATACCTCACCAGGAGTGATGCTCACCCCAGTAGCATGTAACAATTCATCACAAAAAGCGATGCTGTCAACATAGGGCGATGGAATTCTTGCCCAGACATACAATGATGCTTTTGGTACTTCGAAATCAAAGTCCAATTCCCGTAAGGTAGAAACAATGATATCTCGCCTTTTTTGATAAACCATATTCCGTTCAGCTATCCATGATTGATCACCCAAAAGTGCAGCCTTTGCTGCCTCCATAATTGGTTTAAAGTGTGATGAATCAAGCTGACTCTTATATACCCTCAGTAAACGAACAATCTCACGATTACCTGCTGCCACGCCCACTCGCCATCCTGCCATATTATATGTTTTTGAAAGCGAATTGAATTCTACTGTCACCTCTTTTGCGCCAGGTACCTGAAGGATGCTTGGTGCTTCATAATTATCAAAACACACATCGACATAAGGTGCATCATGAGCAATGATAATTTCGTTTCGTTTTGCAAAGGCGATAACTTTTTCAAAAAATTCGTAGGGTGCAACAGCACCGGTAGGATTATTGGGGTAATTCAGCCACATCAATTTTGCCTGTTTTGCAATTTCGGTGGGGATAGCTTCAAGATCAGGTAGAAAGTCATTTTCAGCTAACAGCGGCATATAATGGGGTTTGGCTCGCGTGATAATAGCGCCTACCCCATAAACTGGATATCCAGGATCGGGCATCAAAACAAAATCACCCTTATTTAAGATCACCTGGCTGAGGTTAAATAATCCCTCTTTTGATCCAATCAAACCCACAAGTTCTCGGTTCGGATCAAGATCAATCCCAAAACGCCGTGCATAGTATGAAGCAAAAGCCTTTCGTAAAGAATCTGAACCGCCAGATTGACCGTAGCCATGCATATCTGGTCGTCTTGCTGCGTCAACAAGCGTTTCAATAATAAAATCCTTTGGCGGTAAATCTGGCGATCCAATATCCAGCCGTATGATATCCTTACCAGATTTTTTTAATGCCTCAATAGTATCTCCCAAATTGGCAAAGAAATAGGGTTTTACTTGTGAAACTCTTTTGGCTGACTCAATAATCATTTTGAAATTTATCCTTGTAATCTATTGGTGAGTAAAAGGAATTATAAATCATCCTATAGAATTTCACCCAGGTAAAAAATCCTTGAAACAAGGATAAAAGTCTTAATTGTCACGAATAACACCTCTCAATTTAAAATCCTTTCACTTCCAATAGATATTGATCTAAATCCGTTAAAGCCCTTTGCGAATAAAATGAATAACGATCCTTTTTTGACCGGTGGAGATCATCTTCAGGTTTGGGAAGCAATCCAAACATTGCTTTCATAGGTTGAAAATCCTTGGCTTCAGCGTGGGTTATGTAATGAATTAAAGCACCTGTCATTGTTGTAATAGGTAATTTCAATGGTGGTAATCCCCGAATAAACCTTGTAACATTAATTCCAGCAACTAAACCTGAAGCGATATTACCTGCATAGCCTTCAATACCCGAAAGCTGTCCGGCAGCAAAACTACCTGGATTCTTTTTAAAAGCTAGATTTTCATACAATAAGCATGGAGATGTAATGTAAGCATTGCGGTGCATCTGACCAAAACGCTCAAAGCTCGCATTCTCCAAGCCCGGAATAAGTCTGAAGACACGCTCTTGTTCACTAAAAAGGAGGTTTGTCTGAAAACCTACCATGTTATACAAATCCGCTGCCAGATTATCCTGCCGTAACTGAACAACAGCATAAGGCCAACGACCAGTTTTGGGGTTGGGTAAACCTGCTGGTCGCATTGGTCCAAAAGCCAAAGACTTTTCTCCTGAAGCAGCAATAACCTCGACAGGTTGACAGCCCTGGAAATACTGCCCACTTCCCGCATCTACACCAGTCTCGATCTCCTCTTCAAAATCCTTCAAAGGAATTCTTTTTGATGAAAGTAAAGCCTCTCGAAACCGTTGAAATTCTTCTACATTTAAAGGGCAGTTGATATAGTCCCCATCCTGCGAGTCACCCTGATCATAACGATTTGCCCGATAAGCAACTTCCATATTGATTGAATCAAAATGAACAATCGGTGCAATTGCATCATAAAAAAATAATTGCTTCTCCCCTGTAAAATCCTGTAAAGCTTTTAATAATTTAGGAGACGTTAAAGGACCAGACGCTAATACAGATGGAACCTCAGGAATATCTGTTATTTCCTCGTGGATGAGCCTGATATTGGGATGATTTTCGATTTTTACCTGCACACAAGCGGAAAACGCATCACGATCAACTGCCAGAGCTCCCCCTGCTGGTAAGGAACTTGCATCTCCACAAGCAATGAGTAATGAACCAAGCCTGCGAAGCTCTTCTTTTAATAATCCCGATGCCCTGTTGGGTAAATTGGAACCCAGTGAATTGGAGCAAACCAGTTCAGCCAAATTGCCAGTTCGATGGGCACCTGTCATTTGTTCTGGCCGCATCTCATATAAATCAACACCAATTCCCCTTTCTGCCGCTTGCCATGCTGCCTCGCACCCAGCTAAACCACCACCCACGATTGTCAATCTCATAAAAAAAGCCTCACAAATTAGGATAAGTGCATTTTACCACCCGAAGGATAGTCTATAAACCTGCTCCTGAAAATACCTGGCATGCTTCTTGCAACAAATGCATTATTCATTTATAATGATTCCAGGAGCTGAGATTATGAGACTTAACCAGTATCAAGGACAAAACCAAGTACAGAGCCCGATGACATCAGCGCACATAGCGCAAACGATGACCTTGCTCTATATGACGTCCACCGAATTATTGCAAACCATTGACGTCGAATTATCCAAAAACCCGGCTCTTGAACTGGTTAACGAACGAAGATGTCCGATGTGCGGAAGAAAATTGCCGCCGCAAGGTCCCTGCCCTATTTGCAGCCAGCCTAAATCTCTCGACTCTGATGAAACAATTGTATTTGTTTCTCCCAGAGATGATTTTTACAACTACAGCGGTTCTGGTAAGTCCTACAGCGACGATATGCCAGAAGATCCATACTCTTCTATTCCACTCAACCTTCCCACATATGTCCTGCGCCAGGTCGCACCAGAATTAGAAAAGGACGAGCGTGAAATTGCTGCGATGATTCTGACGAATCTCGATGATGATGGATTCTTAGCCATAGAAGTTCGCGAAATTTGTCGTTTTCATCACACAACACCCGGCAAAGTTGAAGCAGTCCTTAAGAAAATCAAGCGCTGTGATCCCCTGGGAGTTTCAGCAAGAAATATCAAGGAAGCATTGTTAGCACAGGTAGAGTTCTTATCTGAATCTTCAAATATTCCAGAATTTGTTCGTCGAGCAATTTCAGAAGAATTCGAATTATTACAAAAGCGGCAGTACAGCGAACTGGCAAAAAAGCTTGGGACCAGCGTTCAAAAGATTAAACTCGTCTCCCACTACATCAGCGAAAATCTTAATCCCTTCCCTGCTCGTGCAAATTGGGGAACCTTCAGACAGCCCAATGACAACACACCAGACGTATTTCATCAACCCGATATTTTGATTTATTATCTCGACAATAAACCCGGGAACCCCCTGATCATTGAGATCATCACCCCATCTCGGGGCACCCTGCGATTAAATCCATTATTCAAAAAAGCCTTAAAAGAACAATCCGAAGAAAAACAAGAAGAATGGAAAAAGGATCTTGATAAAGCGTCACTGCTCATCAAATGCATTCAGCAGCGTAACAACACCATGCGCCAACTCATGGAGAAAATCGTTGAGGTGCAAAAATCATTTATAATTCATGGTGATGTCCATCTTGAGCCATTAACCCGGGCTGAGGTAGCAGAAAATTTAGATGTTCATGAATCCACAATTTCAAGAGCTGTAGCGAACAAGACGGTTCAGCTCCCAAACCGGAAGATCATTCCAATGTCCACTTTTTTTGATCGCAGTTTATCTGTCAGAGCAATTATGCGCAACATTATTGAGAACGAAAATCATGCGATGAACGATACGGAAATACGCAAAAGCCTGGAAAAGCAAGGCATTCAGGTTGCACGCAGAACTGTCGCAAAATATCGCGCAATGGAGGGCATTTTGCCAGCACACCTACGCCGAATCGAAAAATTTGCAACTGCTTGAGTACAATGTGACCCAAAATATTACCGAAAGCCTGGCAAATGTTGAATTTTCAAAGAATGAAGGGATTCAAACGATCCTGACCTTAATTGATTTAATTCAGGATCCGGCAATTATTTACAACCAAACAGAAAACAAAATTCTTACAGCCAACAACCCCCTGTTTTTGCTGACAAATCTTGGGGAAAAAGATTTCCTTGGACAGCCAATTGAAAATCTTCTTCCTGACATTTCAGACACCGATCCAATCTCTGGACATGACCAAAAAGCCTTTCTAAAGCACAAGAAACAGCCTTTGATCCCTGTTAGGGTGAAGATCTTTCCCCTCACCCATAAACAGAATTTGCTTCTCCTGACTTTTCAGCCTGAGGGGATAACAACGAGCCAATCAAGTATCCATGAACAGGTTAAATTTATCGAGAACCTGAAAATACTATTCAAGAATGAAAACAAGAATAACCTCTCTGAGACACTCTCACATATTGTTAAGGAATCAGCGAGAATTTTAGAGACTGAGTTTGTCTCAATCTATAAAGCCAGCGGTGGAAAACCACAATTGATGCAATTTCAGTCCAATGATGAGCGTATGGCTTCCGAATTCCCAAAGGTTCTATCGGGTGAGGACCTGGTCAACGCATCAGACACGGTCGAGTGGCGGTCCGAAATTCCACCAAAGACCCATCTTCAAAAGACTGCTGCAAATGCAGGTTATAAATTTCTGATCACAGCACCTCTTGGAAATGAAGAGGCAAAATTTGGTCTGTTATTAGCCGGAAGTAAACAGTCAGCTCCAACACAGGTAAGCCTTCCCCTCACAGAACTATTAGCTGTTTACATAACAGAAATAATGGAAGACCAGATTTCCCTTCAAAATTTAAAAAATCTCTCAAGTAAAATCAGGCAAGTTGTAAAAATTCAAAATGAGATAATTGAGAATCTTGACGAAGGTGTTATTATCCTCGCTCCAGATCTGACCATTGCAGAGACCAATCCTGCTATTGAAACGATCCTTGGTTACGCCAATGTTGAAGCCTTGCGGCAGCCAATTGATTCCATCTTGATTGGGTCCGAATCGCTTGGTTCTGCACTCTCATCAGCCAGGCAAGGCATTCCAACCCTCACAGGCGGCGACCTGACATTGCACCATCGCAATGGCACGTCCTTCCCTGCTCAAATAATGATGTCCCCGGTTATGCAAAATGGACATGTCCTTTCAATTATCATTTTAATCAAGGACATCAGCCAGCAAGAACAGAACCAGGCGGCCAGAAAACAACTGGAACAGCGCGCCATACTGGGAGAAGTCATGGCGATTTTTGCCCATGAGGTGCGAAACCCTATTAACGCAATCATGCTTTCGCTGGAAGTCATTGAAGACAATTTATCTGAGGGTGATGAAAATCTTAAATGGATTGATAACATGCGGGATGAATGCAATAAATTGCTTTACTTGATGGAAAGCGTGCTTTCATTTGCCAAGCCCCTGGAATACAAAATGTCTGGGGTGGACCTGGACTTCATGTTAAGGCATATTTTAGACAGATGGCACCCAAGGCTGCTCCGTTTGAACATTTCGTCTTATTACGAATCACAGATTGTCAATCCTATTGTTGAAGGCGACCTGAGAGCACTGGAACAAGTTTTTACAAATATCATCAGTAATTCTGTGAATTCAATGAGCGAAGAAGGAGGCACCCTGGGCATTCGCATTACCGAACCTGAACTTGAAGAAGATCGGAAATTTTACCAGGTGATCCTGACAGATTCAGGGCACGGCATTCCTGATGAAATCAAAGCACATTTGTTTAAACCATTTGTTACAGGTTCTGATCATGGTACTGGCCTGGGGTTAGCAATAACACAAAGGATTATTAATGCCCATAAAGGTAAAATTGAGGTGGACAGTTACACAGGAGGCACAATTTTTAGAATATTCCTGGTGAAAAAGAAAGGCATGCTTGAGTAATGAGTGCAACAATACTTGTCGTAGATGATGTTGATACAGCCCGAGAAGCCATCGCAGACAGCTTAAGAAAAGATGGCAAGGAAGTTCTGGAAGCAGGCACATTGAAAGAAGCGCGGGGATTTTTAGAAATGGGCAAAGTAGATATTTGCGTCCTTGATGTTTTACTGCCTGATGGAAATGGATTGTCACTTTTAGATGAAGTCGTACAAATGGATGAACAGCCCAAATTCATCATCATCACAGCCCATGGTCAAATTGATTACGCTGTTGAAGCAATGAAGAAAGGGGCATTGGACTTTATCACCAAGCCCATCGAGATGAAAACGCTCAAAAATTCCATTCAGAGGGCTGAGGAATTGGTCGCAATGAAGCGAGAATTAGACCACCTTCGAAGTTCTCAATCCTCAACTTCAAAATTTGTTGTTGGACACCACCCGCGCATGAAAGCACTCATTAACCTTGCCCAAAGGGCTTCGGAGGCCTCTGTTTCCATTTTAATTACAGGTGAATCCGGGACTGGTAAAGAGATTATGGCAACCTTTATTCACCAGGTTGGGCCAAGACAGCAGCATCCATTCATCGCTGTCAACTGCGCAGCAATCGCAAATACTTTGCTCGAATCCGAATTATTTGGCCACGAAGCAAACGCTTTCACGGGTGCATCCAATAAAAGAAAAAACGGTTTGATGGAAGTCGCTGACGGCGGCATTCTTTTCCTTGATGAAATTTCATCCATGCCCTTGGATATGCAGGCAAAACTTTTACGTGCTATTGAAGAACGAGCCTTCCGCAGAGTCGGAGGGACAACCCTCATCAGGGTTGACGTTCAAATAATCGCAGCCTCAAACCAGGATCTTAAAGAAATGATCAAACGGGGTGAATTCAGAGAAGACCTCTACTATCGGCTTAAGGTTGTAGACCTCGACCTTCCCCCACTCAGAAAGCGGAAAGAAGATATTCCGGAACTGATTGGCTTGCTTTTAAAGCAGAGCAACATGTTGATGGGAATAAACATTCAGGACGTCACACCACGGGCAATGCAAGCATTAATTGAATACCAATGGCCAGGAAATATTCGCGAATTAAGAAATGCACTCGAGCGCGCCATCATTTTCTGCGATGATCCTGCTATCGACATCCATCATCTGCCTTCTGAAATCAAAGAAAATTATGTAAATTAAAAAAATTCCCCCTGAATATTTATTTTGGCACAGATATTGCTACAACACCTCCAGAGACATTTATCAGGAGGTGTTTTATGTTTAGTACTGCTTTTGAATTTCAATTAACTATGGCGACAGTTCTATTTTTATTGGGATTGATCGTCATGGTCATCAGCATCTTCATCCTAACCCGGCAGGCAATTGGACGAGATGTCCACACTATTGCCAGTCAGACCTCAAAATTGGCTGAAAAAGGCATAACAGAAAATATTGCCGGCCTGGTCGGGAATGCATCTGCACTAATCAACGCATTACATGATCTCTCAAAAACAAATACCGGCATTGGCGTATTCCTGGTCTTTCTGGGAATAGCGTTGTTGACAACTGCTTATTTCATTTCCAGAAATTTAGGCATTACACCTTATTAAAAACAACGATAACAAGGATAGGAGATCGCCATGCCTTTAGAGGGATTGCTTGATTTAATTAGAAAACAGTTTTCACCTGAACAAAGACAAATGATCGTCAGCAGCCTGCAGCAAGATTCCCTGGTCTGGCAATTTGCGCAGGATGAAGCCACAAGTCTGCCTTACTTTCAATCAAAAGTATCAGACATAGCCTCTTTTTCACCTGGAAAGATTAGCTCATGGCTAATTGGCAACGCAACCGGGCAAGATTTAGATAATCTTGATAACTTAGACATTCAAATTCCAGAAGAAATTTTCCATCGGGCTGCACAGACATTAGAAACCCTTTGCAATACGGGCTTGCCATCTGCAGATCTTACTTCCGCTGGTTTTTTAGCCCTAGCTGTTCGTGAATCACGCAGATCAAAAGGTCATTGGCAGGGTGTTGCCGTAGAATTATTCGAAAAGTCAAAAATACTTGATGTACAAAAATTCTTCCGCATTTGGCGAACTCCCTTTGCCTGTCTATTCTCATACAGCCCTGACTTCAATGATTTAATACTGGATTTCTTGAATTCCGAAAAGGAATTTTTGGCGAAAGCAGCCGTACCTCTAAGCATCCATTCCTACTTAGCTAATCCACTTAAGAACGAAAATAGATTAGATCAAATATTTCAGCTGTATGTTAATCGTTCTCAAGACCTTCAGCTTGACAGTCTCAAATGGCTTGAAATTTTCCAAAGGTTTGATATTCGCAAAAAATTAGCTAAAAGTTACCTAGATACAAAGAAAAATATCGACTTTTCTGCAGGTGTCTATGCCGAGATTGAAGCATTTAAAGCTTTAAATCAAGAAACCGATCCATTGGAAAAACAAATCAGGTATTCTTTGCCAGAAGACCTGAATCGATTAGCTGCTTATTATTATTACAGCGGGGATGGGCAAAGATCATCAGAAACATATCAGCTATCCAGCGATCTGTTGAAATTTTTAGAATCACAAACAATGTTCCAATCGATTAATTCTCAAAAAGGTCAGACCTCCCCAACAAGCTGGATGGGTTTGATGGCTTCTCTTCCAAATTCAAAGACAATAAAACATTTCTACGTCAAAACGCTCATCGAACTGGGCAATTATGATGAAGCAGAGGAAAAACTTGGATTTTTATCAGACTCTGATGAAAAGCATATTCTTAAGACACAGATTGAACAAAACAAGAACGATGAAAAGCGTATCGACACACATCTAATAAATATCAAGCAAAAAGAAAAGTCCGATTTCCCGTCCTACTACATTCATAATGGCCAATTTGATAAGGTCGGATATTTACTTCAAATGCTTGAAGCTCAGAAAGACAATCAAGCCATCATTAAATTCGCTGATGATATTCTAAAAAATCAAATTCAAAATTTAGATATCGTCAAGAAGATCAGGGACGTTTACGTGAAATCCCAATTATTTGACAAAGCCCTGACATTAACCTCCTACCTCGAACTGAGAGAACCTGACAACAAAGACAATCAACGAGCACTTGCCCGGCTTTACAGTAAGAACAATCGATGGGAAGATACCTTCGCGACATCACAGGCGTTTATCAAATCAACGCCGACCCCTGCAGTCGAAGATCTTGAAATTTTTGCCGAATCTGCCCTAAAAACAAATCGGGTTGACATAGCAATTTCCGTCTGCCAAAACATCCTAAAAAAGGATTCGCATAACACAAAAGCTTTAATCCTTCTTGGTGAAAGTTTTATGCACAAGGGAGACATTATCAAAGCCATACAGCACATGGAAAATGTTGTCGAAATGATCCCTGAAGAACCTGAGACCTGGCTGACTCTAGCCCGATTATGGGGCCACAACGGACAAAAGGATCGATCTTTTGAAATCTTGAACAAGGGTGTTTTGGCATTGCCAAACGAGCCGCAACTTCTTCGAGCCTTTGGAAAAGCACTTCTGGATAGAAAATCCCCGGCGGAGGCATTGCCCCACCTGGAGATAGCGCACGAGATTGACCCCGAAGACTTACAGGGTAGCCTTGTTCTGGCAGATGCACAACACCAATTAGGTCATTTTGATGCAGCATGGCGTTTGTTGGCACACTTTGAAGCGACCTACCCACAATATCCTAATGTCTCAAAATTATTGGGTAAAGTTATGCTGGACATGGGCAGACAGAAATCAGCCGAGCCTATACTGATCTTTGCAGCAGAGCAATACCCGGAAGATATCGATATTGTTTTAACAGCAGCAAGGTTGGTCATCAACAAATTTGAAAACAGTTTTGAAGAAACCCCTGAAGAACATTTGGTTAGAGTTAATGAAATCCTTAATAAAGCACTCGAGATCAGCCCCAGCCAAAAAGTTCTGAAATTACATCTGGCTGATGTTGAAAGATTAAGTGGCAATTTCCAAACTGCCCTTGATCAATACAAAGTGCTGTCAGACGAAATACCGAATGAAGAGTCTTCCTTAATTTGGCGGCTCAATTATGGCATTGGTAAAACATCGATTGCGCTCGGTGAGTATGACATGGGTTTGGCTGCACTCCAGGATGCTGGTTCAGAACAACCTGAAAATCTTCTCATTATTCACGGATTGGTGGAGGCTTACCAGGCAGCTGATTTACAATCAAAAGCCAGGGATTTAGCAAATACAGCGCTCAGATTAGCGCCACAAAACATCACAAATATTCTCTGGTTCGCGAATTTCAAAACAAAAAACAACGAACCCGAAGAAGCCGTAAATGCCCTGAGAGAGGCCTTGCGCATTAATACTGATAAACATCAACTAAAGCTCTGGTTGGCTAAGATCCTTTTGTCGATTGGTGACCATGAAGAAGCAAAACAAATCCTTTCTGATCTGACAAATCTGGATGATATTTCTCCTGAAGACCTTCACCAGGCTGCCTATACATGTGTTCGCATGAATGAATTAGCACTTGCGGTAGAAGCACTTGAAAAAGCGGTTGAGAGATCCACAGCCTTCAGTCCCCTTAGGGTTCTCGATTTATCTGCTGCATATACTCTGGTCAATCAGGAAAAGAAAGCACTTGATCTATTCAACCAAACCCAGGATTACCATGAAATTTACCCTCAAATTTCCTTGATGAAATCCGATATCCTGACACATTTAGGACAATATCAATCAGCCTACAACGCTCTCGAATCCATTGAGGATTCTGTAATGGATGTGCTTCGCACTAACGATGAAATCAACAAAGACACCTCTCCCCTCCTTTACGCTTATGATTTCACATTTTCTGGCTATCTCTACCGAATGGGGCAATTGAATCTCGCTTTAGGCGATTTCCAATCAGCATTAGCCTACCTGGCGCAAGCAGCTGAAATTAAACCAGAGGATGAACAAATAAGGCACGCGATCTTTGAAACCCAATTACAACTCTTCGATTTTGATGAAATCCAAAATGTAAACGTCAAAAATCATAAGGATGGTACCGAATCCGATTCGTTAGATGTGAACCAACTGGATATCATATGCTCAAAGGCGGAAATTCTTATCCTTCAAGGGCAAATGGAAAATGCTGCGGCATTGATCAATGGATTATCTTCATCAAACAGAAACTATCCTCGATATTTAGCTGTTCAAAGCCAGCTTGCGAGTTATCGTGGCGATGTAGACCTCGCGAAAGATTACTTAGATGATGCATTAATTTCTTATAAGAACACATTGGAGGGAATGCAATCTAAATCACTGCCAATCCTTCTTAGAAAAACAAGAAATTTAATCAGTATTGCAGATGCTGCTTTTACCCAGGATGACCATATCACAGCACTTGAAACTCACCAAAAAGCCTGGCAGGAGCTTGACAATCAACCCTTTAATAACTGGCGCTTTGCCCAATGCTTGATAAAATCTGCTGAATATCAGCAAATAGCAAGATCCCTGTTGATAACAAATCATTCTCCTGGAGAATTTGCACTTTCAAAAGATAACGAAAACATCGCCCGGAAAATTGCCAACAGTTTGCAGAATCACTTACCACAAGAAACCTTTGTTTGCCTCCAGGCAAGGATGACT
The DNA here is from genome assembly GCA_016841525.1 of Anaerolineaceae bacterium. Taxonomy (GTDB): domain Bacteria; phylum Chloroflexota; class Anaerolineae; order Anaerolineales; family Anaerolineaceae; genus Brevifilum. Next base: position 198,629 of record JAENYZ010000006.1, on the reverse strand, counting down.
GCTGCTTTCTCGGGTGAATGGCCAATGGGATTTAGCGCTGATGTTTGTTTGAACACCCCTGAGACTGCTGCTTCCGTCTTAATATTTACGCAAGATACATCTCTTGCGGACAAAATTGCAGATATTTATCCAAACAATCCCCATATACTCCAGGCGTATGCACTCTATGCTCTAAAAAACGATAAACACAATGGACATCGATTTGCCGCTAAGGCGCTTGAATTTGACACATCCAATCCAGCCAATCATGCTTTATTGGCAATGCTCAGTAAAGACCAACCAGAACAAGCATTGAAATCTATTGAAAATGCTTTGTCATTCTGGCCTGAAGAATCAAAATGGCACGCTCTTGCTGCTGATTTTTACAAACAAATCGAGAAACATGACCTGGCATCAAAACATATTTCTGAGGCAATAAAAATCCAGCCTGAAAATGCTGATTTTTGGCGTAAAAGTGCGGAAATAAACCTGCAAATGAACAACTTAAGACATGCAAAATATGACCTGGAGCGAAGTGCAGCCTTAGCTGAAAAAGATACAGAGATCTGGGTCAGAATGGCAGATGTCAATCGTAGATTGGGCTTCGTTCAGGAAGCGACGCACAACATCGAAACCGCTTCAAAACTCAACCCCAAAGACAGAACAATTACCTTCAAGGAAGCAAAATTTCTGTTCGAAACCAAACAATATGAGCAGGCTGAAATAAAGTCCGAAGAAATCCTTAATACTGAAACTAACAACATAGACGCATTCATCATCCTTGCTCAATCACAGGCAAAACAAGGTAAATTCACACAAGCAATCGCTACAATAAACAGAGCAGAGCAGCAGAACCCTAAGAATGTCGAAATTGCATTGGAGACACTGAAAATCAAAAAGGACTATGAGGGAATTGAAACGGTATTACCGCAGCTTGTTGAGCTTGCCCAAAAGGAGCCTGAGAATCCCGCTGTCCTTACAACTTTGACGGATTGGCTCATCCAAACAAACAGGCTCAAGCAAGCAAAAGAAACTGCCCAAATGGTTTTGAAAATCATGCCGCATCAGGCCGAAGTTCACCTAATGCTGGGTCGATTACAACGTCTTGATGGGCAGTTGGACCAGGCAATCGCACAATTTTCGGACGCAATCACCCTGGAACCAAACAAAGTGGATGCTTATATTGAATTGGGTAAAACTTATCAGGATCGCCGTGACCTTGAAAAAGCCATTGAAATTTATCAGAAGGGCTCACAGGCAGATGCATCAGACCCTCGCCCTTATTACCATGCAGGTATGGCGCTCAAAGAACGGAAAGATTATCCCGGTGCAGAAGCAATGCTCAAACAGGCGAAGAAATATGCACCGGATGATCCAAACATTGTTCGTCAGCTTGGCATGGTTACTGCACTAAACCTGATAAATAATTTACGAGAGGCAAGTTAACAATGACAGACTCCAACAATCAACTGGACCATCTACGAGCAATTGATCGCTATCGTTTTCTGACCATCCTCAATGCCGCAGATCATTGTGAAGAATATCAGTTTGCAAAACAAGCAACAATGTTATGGCTCGCCAATTTCCCCGGTGATTTATATGTGAAATATTACCAGGCAAAAACATTCATAAAAACTGGCAAAATCGATCAGGGAAGATTGCTGTATGAAAATCTGATAGAGCTAGACCCCCTGTTCATCGAACCCGTAAAAGATATGAGTGAATTGACCGCCAAAAAAGATATGCAAAGTCGCTACCGATCAATTTATCAGTATCTTGTAAAGAACAAGTCTTCCAATCAGGCCCAAGAAGCCTGGTTTTCTCCGTTGTGGGAAGCTCGATCGAAATTCGAGCAAGGTGATTTCTCAAATGCAATCCAATATGTGCATCAATCGCTCCTCAAAGCACCTCAAACGCCAATTCCAGCAATTTTGCATTTACAAATTGCCAATAACCTGGAAAACCAGGAAATGGTCAGCAACCTGAGTGAGATATATTATGATGCCTGGCCAAAGTGCTTGCAAATCAATGTGATAAAAGCAATTTCTGAAATTGAACATGGGTTAGAAGCCGGTGCTGTAGAGCGCTTACATTGGGTGGAATCTCAAGATAATGCAGGACAGGTGATAACAAGAATGTTGGGAAATAATCACCAATTTAAGGACATGTGGCCTGAATATTTACAAGCTCATTTCGACCTGCCAATACCTGCCTCTGTCAGTGCGTATCTGGGATGGAATCAACTCAATCCTGGTGCTTTCAATTTTCCGACGTTCTCACAAAGTCCTTTTTTCAGACGTGTATCTCACACACCATCAATCAGTGAAACACAGGAAATCAGGGTGGCACAAGCATCAACCAGGTCGGTAAAAAATATAACTGCGTCTCACACTGATAACAGTTCAAAACAAAAAGCGAAAAAAGACGCAAATAGCAAAGATATTGAAAAAGTCCAAACAGCTTTTACAAAGATCGCCAAGCGATTAAAGAAGCTTGACTTAGAACGAACCGACACACGCTTCCCGGTATATGTCATCTTATCCTCAAGAAAACAACTGGAGAAAATTTACGGACCAAACACAGCGGATGTCATTGATAAACTGCTCCAAGAGCTCATGGGTTACATCCAGGGACTGCCGGATTGGGATGCAAAAATTTTCTATCCAGATGATTCAGCCTCAATGGCAAGATTAGGGCTCAAGCCTTTTATTGCCAATGATCCATGGCAGGTAAAATTAGCCCTTGCGGACCTCGATGAACATCTTGAAAAGCAAGGGGAAATGATCGGCGCGCTATTGATCGTTGGCAGTCCTGAAATCGTACCCTTCCATCACCTGCCAAATCCCACGAGCGATAATGATTTAGATGTGCCTTCAGATAACCCATATGGAACAATTGATGAAAATTACTTCATCCCTCAATGGCCTGTTGGGCGTCTACCCGGTGAAACTGGCTCGGACGCAGGTTTGTTACTCTCGCAGATAAGAGGCTTGATCTATCAATACAAACAAAAATCAAAGAAACCCAAATCAAGTGTGCAGAAATTCGCCTCAATTTTCACTTGGATCCTGGATCTCTTCTCCAATTGGAGCAGGACAGTTAACTCGAACCAGAGTCTTGGTTACTCTGCAGAAATATGGAAGGAAACATCTGCTGAGGTTTACAAGAATGCTGGGCAGGGGAAAGAACTACAGCTTTCACCCCCCGTGCATTCTGGTTCGCTTGCCCTCAACAACAGCCTTGGACACAAAATCGGTTATTTCAATCTCCATGGCATCAAAGATGGCGCTAACTGGTACGGACAAAAAGACTTTTCATCGCCATCCTCCGGTCCAGATTATCCAATTGCCTTGAGCCCAAACATGTTTAGTGAAAAAATCCGATCACCAAAGCTTGTATTTACTGAGGCATGTTACGGCGCAAATGTTATTGAAAAACGACATGAAGATGCGATGTCTTTGAAGTTCCTTGACACCGGGACCAAATCCTTTGTTGGCTCGACCTGCATCGCTTATGGGTCGGTCATGCCACCGTTGATTGCGGCAGATTATTTAGCAAATGCTTTTTGGAAACAAGTTCTTGATGGACAGGCAGCTGGCTATGCTTTGATGCAAGCCAAATTAAACCTTGTCGAAGAGATGACAAAGACACAGGGCTTTTTGGACGGTGAAGACCAGAAAACGATCTTATCTTTCATCCTCCTTGGCGATCCTCTTGCAGTTCATGATGGAATCAGTGCCTTACCAAAACCTTTATTAAGAGAAAAATCGCATCCTGAGATTAAAACAATCAGCGACTCCGATTTAGTGCCTGAAAATAATGAAAACGATATGCCTAAAAACGTTAGCAAACAGGTGAAGAAAATTGTTGAAAGTTATCTGCCAGGTTTGGAAAACGCACAAATGAAGATGAATAAATCCTATCAGGAATTCAATTCGAAAAGAGTGGGCAAATCAAGTGACGCACAAAGGTACGTTGTCACGCTGCAGAAATCCTTTGATCTCAATCTGAATGCAGAACATCATCATTATGCACGAATGACCTTCAATGATAAAGGTAAATTAGTAAAATTCACAACTTCAAGGTAAAACCCTTGTGGCAAACCATTCAAATCTCCTGAGTGTCTCTAAAATGCCACATGAGATAACAATGCCCCAGCGACCCTGGGGCATTGGGTTTATGAAGCTATACATACCAATCTTAATCATTCTCACAAGAAATGCATGATATTCAGCACCTTGACCGAATGACTGCCTGTGTTAAAATATCAATAATCGAATAATTAGTTGTAGTATCTTCGAGTCTGCTTGCCTAATGTGCTGCTATGGCACTCAGACCGATAGGGTAAGAATGGAAACGTACTTGCCTCCCGTATTTGGAAAGGAGATCAACACAACAACACGATAAATTATAGATCGTTTTGTTTTTGTGCGCTCCTTTTTCTGGAAGGAGCTTTTTCTTTGACAACACAAGAAGGAAATAACAAATCCTTTTATTTTTCAACCCACAATTTGTTAATTATGGCTGTGCTGGCGGCACTTGGAGGTGTCACCGGCACTTATATCAACGCACTTGGTGATCTTGTTCAGGCAGCCCTTGGTTTCCCGGGCGGGACACAATGGGCAGCTGGATTGCACGTCCTGTGGATTGTAATTGCCTTTGGGATTATTCAAAAGCCAGGGACGGGCATTGTCATGGGCATCTTAAAAGGTGCCGTCGAACTTTTTAGTGGGAACAGCCATGGAATCATTATCTTATTGGTCGATCTGATTGCTGGAATTTTGGTTGATTTCGGATTTCTTTTGTTTCGCAATAAAAGGTCCTTGCTTGCTTATCTGCTCGCAGGTGGATTGGCATCAGGATCCAATGTTCTGGTTTTTCAAATATTTGCGACCATACCATTAAATATTCTCGGCTTGAGTGCTATTGCGATCTTATTCCTTCTGGCTGCTCTCTCAGGTTTCGTCTTTGCAGGACTTTTGCCTTATTGGTTGATCAATATGCTCACAAATGCTGGCGTTGTAAAATTGCCAACACAAAAAGAAAAGCTGCAAAAATTGGGATGGATCATCCTGTTCAGTGCGTTGATATTTGCTGCAGCCTTTATATCCATTTTGTTAACAACACTTAAAGGTGCTGAAACCGTTAAAATTTCAGGCGCAGTAGAAAATGCCATTGAATTTCCAAATAACGAACTAAAAATTAATAAAATCTCTCGCCAAATGGATTATCGCGGCGTTCTCACTTCATACGAAGGCTTCCAATTGAGTGAGATTATTAATTATGCGGAACCTAATAAAGACACCAACACCATCCTGATTGAAGCATCTGATGGCTATGCCTTCATGATTAGCCTTGAAGAACTTATTGAAAATGAAAACATTCTTCTGGTTCAACAAGGACGTGGCCAAAATGCCTCATTTGATATTGTCGGGCCAGAAAGTAATAAAGCCTGGGTTCGGAATGTAATAGAAATTCGGTTGATTGCTGCTAAAGCACTCGAAGTCAATATGCCGCAGGGTGGAATATTTTTATTTGAAGCTAAAAACTGGATATCAGAGATGGACAGTACACAAATTGCACTTCCTGAAGGATCTCAGAAGCTTCAGGGTGTGCCCGTGTGGAAAGTCATTGAAGCATCAGCAACAGGAAGTAACATATCCCAAGTCCTCTTCAAATCAGAAACAGGGCAAAATCTCACGCTTGATTGGGAGAAAATTGACCAAAATAACGACATTCGGTTATTCATTTTGATTGAGGACAAAGGAATCAGTTATGTGCTTGCTGAAATGACCGGTGATGTTCTTGTTTACCCTGTTTCAAGTATAGAAATTAATTAATCGATGAGCTGGGTCAAGGTAAGTGATTTTTCTTATACATATCCTGGTGAGGATACACCTGTGTTTCGTGATTTGCATTTTGAAATCTATCGCGGCGATTTCGTTGTGATCACAGGTAAGTCTGGCTGTGGAAAATCAACCTTCGGTACAGCCCTGGCAGGTTTTTTATTTCAGGATGATACAGCAAATTATTCAGGAAAAATTATTATCAACAGCGAAGATATGACCCAGCTCCCCCTTTATGAAGCCAGCAGAAAAGTTGGGTATGTTCAGCAAAACCCTGAAGATCAATTTTGCACACTCAATGTTGACGATGAAATTGCCTTTGGTCTTGAAAACTTGTGTGTTACACCAGATGAAATCGAAGACAAAATTAATAAATCACTGGCGATTGTCAGAGGTTTAAACCTCAGAGGCCGCGACTTAGCGACGCTATCAGGCGGAGAAAAGCAAAAGGTCGCGATTGCATCCATGCTTGCCCTATCGCCTGACTTGCTGATCCTTGATGAACCGACATCAAATTTAGATCCCATAGCTACCCGAAATATTTTCCAAACCCTTCACAGCTTACACCAGTCTATGGGTTTGACTGTAATCATATTTGAGCATAAATTATCCCAACTTCTAGATCTAAATCCAAAATTATTTATGCTTGACCAGGGTGAAATCAAACCCTTTGGAAATGACCAATATCTTTCTGAATCCAGCAACAGGATAAATCTCTCCTTTACTGGGAGAACTTCTCATCAAAATCAAAACAATGGCATTTTGGTAGATGCGGAAAACCTTGAAGTGAAAATTCAGGACAAAATTATTCTCCAGGGCATTAATTTCAAAATTGCTCCTGGCGAGTTTATTGCCCTTATGGGACCAAACGGAAGTGGGAAAAGCACTTTACTACAATCTTTGGTTGGTTTTCATCGGCCAAGCAGTGGAAGCCTTCGCTTTTTCAACCAGGCATCCCCAAATATTAGAACATCCGAACTCGTAAAAGATGTAGGATATATTTTTCAAAATCCAGATCACCAATTATTTACGCAATCTGTTCTGGATGAATTGATATTCACATCAAAAAATCTCAAGTTTCTTACAGAAGACATCGTAAATCAAGCGAAAAATTGGCTCAAACAAATTGAATTGTTAGATCGAGTGGATGATCACCCACAACGTCTGAGTTATGGTGAAAAACGACGCTTGAATCTATTAGCAGCCATGCTTCACAACCCAAGGCTTCTCATAATTGATGAATTATTAATTGGTCAGGATATGGCGAATGCAATCATCTGGATGAACATTCTTTATGACTATACGAAACTTGGAAATTCTGTTTTATTAGTAAACCATCATCCCCAGCTTACCGAAACTTTTTGTCGTCGTTTGATCTTCCTTGATGAGGGAAGAATTTTACTGGACCAGCCTGTAGATTTAGCTTTTGAAACCTTAAGAACCTCGGGTTTTGATTCATTTGTTCCCAATAAGAGATTGAGTGAAATCTATGCATAAGCTCACCTACTCCCCTGGTCACAGCCTTTTGCACCGTCTTTATCCAATAACAAAATTTACCTGGCTACTGCTCACTACAACTTTTGCCTTCATCGTAAACTGGGCGGAACTGCTCGCCATCACTGCTTTCTTTAGCTTAATCCTGCTGTTGTTGATCAAACCCGATATCTTAACAGTGAGAGGCTTTCGAATGGCTTTAGCAACAGGCCTCATGCTCTTTGTGCTTTATATTCTCTTTGATAAACAAGGTAAAAATCTTCTGGATCCTGGTATCGGTTTTTTACAGATTACATCAAACGGACTTAATCTGGGCTTACTCATAAGCAGTCGTTTTCTATTGATCATTTTTTCGAGTTATCTCTTTATCCTGACCACAAAACCCAATGACATTGCATATGCATTGATGAAAATTGGTTTACCTTACCGGTATGGGTTTATGCTTGTGACCGCAATAAGGTTGGCACCCATCCTTGAAGAAGAGGGACAAATCATTTATAAAGCACAGCTTCTACGTGGTGTTCGGTACGACCAGGGAAGCGTTATTAAAATCCTGAATCTTATCAAACAATTCTTGACACCCCTTCTGATTAGCGCACTTCGTCGAACGGATAAGCTGGTATTCAGTATGGAAGGAAGAGGTTTTGGAAGGCAAACTGAACGAACGTTTCACAGAGCCCCAAAAGCAACTCGACTTGATTTATTTGTCAGCTTGATTTTGATATTTTACTTTGGCAGTTTATTTCTTTTGAATTATTGGAGAACTCTATGAAGAAGTATCAATCAAAGCCTATCATCATCTTTCTTATCGTTTTCACCATTTCGTTATTTGGTGTGATCATCGCGCTTGTCATCACTGCAAAACCAATGCCAGTTTCTTTACTGCAGGAATACGGCTTGGGCTTGCTCTGGAAAGAGGGATTGGAGATGAACGAATGTGCAGAATGCCATGATTCAGTGGATTTTCATTCCTGCGAAACCTGTCATGACGAACATGGGTCTGTTGAACTAACAAATATCCCATTTTCTGAGATCGTCGAATTAACAGGAGATGTTCCAGACCCAAGCTTTGTGAGGATCCATCAGGTCATTCCTGATCAAGAAAATTTAGGGACACATATCACATTACTAAATTTTCTGGAAATGCACGGCGTCCAGGAGTTTGAAACCGTAACATTCATAACCAATGATGGTGGATTAACGACAATCGAATACCAATACCTCGATGAAACGGCGATGTTAGTTCCTTATATTGATGGCGTTCGTTTTATAACAGAAACCATTCATAATTCAACCTGGCTGAAAGGCATCAATCGGATCACGATTGTTGGGAAAGACAGACCCCTCACGATTGATGGTGAAGCGACTTCGATTGGAAGGCTGTTATTAGGGGACACAATGCGGTTAACAGTCGAAGGATCAGATGTCATGCTTTCCGATGATACTGGGAACCTGAGCCATGCAATGGTCGCAAACTGGGTTGAAGGGCCTAGACTATTGGACCTGCTAAAGACCACTTCTCCGGATGTCGTTATCATCACAGATTCTAACGGTGAGGTTATAGAATTAACGGCAGATGAAATTCAAAATGCAATCATCGCAATCGTCAAAGATGAGGTTACCCTCGTCTTACCAGATCGTGGAAGAAGCGTCTGGCCAACTCAAATTGTGGAAATCGAGTCAAATTAGAAATGATAAAAAACAAAACAAAAATCATCCTCTTGCTGTCCTTTGTTTTCTTATTTTCTGCCTGTAAACCTGCCTGGAAAATCGAGGTCTTTGAAGATGGACGCAATATTGGCGTGATCAATCAAGAAAGCGTCAAATTCTATATCGATAATTACGAGGAAGAAACCAGTGAAATCCCCCTGGGTCAAATGTTATATGATCTTGGCTACACCCTCGTAGATGAAATCACATTCATATCAGAAAGCGAAGCAAGCTTAACCTATGTCTGGGATGAAATAGGTGAGACAGCAACAATTCGAGAATCCGGTGAAATCACATTGGAAGACGACAAAATGATATCCGCGGATCAAATTGAAATTGATGCGCCTTCAATTTCCAATTATTACTCAATTATGGATATTGCCCCGACCATTGCTTATGCCTTTACTTTGCCAGAATTACCCAACGCCAATGGCCAGGTTCGTTTGACCGAATCAGGCATTTGGGATCATGCCGTCATGATTTTCCTGGATGGTCTTAATTACGATATCCTCACATCATTAATTGATACGGGAAAATTACCTTTCTTTGAGCAATTAAACGGGGTTCAGCAGGGAATAACGGTATTTCCACCCATTACAACATCCTCATCAGCAGCGCTTTTAACCAGTACATTGCCAAAAGAAAACAAAGTTTATGGTTATGGTTATCGCAAGACCACATCCAAAACCCTTTTTGATCTTTTTGCAGAAAATAGTAAATCGGTAATCGCTGTAGAAGGACACAGCCTGGCATTCAACTTGAGAAATGCTGAAACAATTTTAAGCGGTGATCGGGATGAAAATGGCATCACAAATGATAATGTCTTTGAAAACAGCCTTGAAGTCATCCTCTCGGATATGCCAGATTTGCTTTATATTCATTTTCATGACATCGACGATATGGGGCATCAATACGGACCTTTTTCTTCAGAATATGAAGCATCTATTATCCAGGTTGACAGTTATTTGGAAGAAATTTTCATAAGGCTGCCAGAAGACACCCTGATCACAATCTTTGCCGACCATGGCATGCACAAAACAGAGGACGGCGGAAACCATGGCACCTTAACAGCCGCCGATCTAATTATTCCCATCATTTTTATCGAGAAATAAAGGAGTTGATATGGTTAAAGTCGGGCAACCAAAAGTAAATATTTCAAAATGGGTAGTGCTGATATGCATTTCCATGCTCCTCACCGCCTGTGGTAGCACACCCAAAGTTGAATGGGAGCTCTCCATTTCTGGAGATGTGGACAACCCAACAACATTTTCATTCGCCGAATTATCCGAAATGGAACTGGTTGATTTGAATGAAGTACTCATGGAAAAATCACGGGGAGAAGACGAGGTCCGTTCTTTTAGCGGTGTTCCACTTGCCTTACTCTTAGAAAAAGTTGGTGCTCCGGATGATATCAGCACAATTACCGCAATCGCAGCCGACGGTTACGCTATTGAAATCAGTAAAGACGAAATGGTCGATGGGATTGTCGCCCTTACACAAGCTGGCGAATGGATTGTCGATGCTGAACCAGACGCTGGTCCCATTCGGCTGGTTTTCCCCATGACGCCAGCCAATCGTTGGGTATTTCAAGTTACTGAGATCATTGTTCACAAATAACAGCAATCTATATTAAGAAAGGATCACCATGAAAAAATCATTCTTATTCACCAGTCTGTTTATTCTAGTTGCCTTACTTGCTGCCTGCAGTCAAACGCCAGAAGCAGTGGTAACGGAAACCGCCGTCCTGATAGTCGGTTCAGAAGAATTTTCCCTGTCAGAATTAGAAGCCTATGACACGCTGTCTGCCGACTACACAAATAAGGACGGTGAAACAACAACCTATCAAGGTGTTGCGCTTATCGACCTATTGCAGGACGCCAATCTCACTGACGGGGAAACCCTCGTCTTTACAGCTTCCGACGGCTATGAAGCAGAAATGCCGCTTGCAGAAGCCTTGAGCTGTGCAAATTGTATCGTTGCATTCGATGAAGACATCCTGCGTATGGTCATGCCTGATTTGTCAAGCAAACTTCAGGTCAAGGATGTCATTGCCATCAATCTTAAATAATAATTTAAGTTTCAACAGATGTCAGTTTTGTGCTATTGTCTGCTTTGACAATAGCACAATTTACCATTAGAATTGTGGTTAAGTAAATAAGCCATAAAGGGTGCACCTCCTGCCCGGATGCAAGGTGCACAATGGGGGAAGCTGGTGAAAGTCCAGCACTGTCCCGCAACGGTAACACCATTGGTGAAGTCCGATAACCCGCCCTTTGTGACCCAAAACACTTCGTGGAAAGGCAGTTTGGGTATCGGATTTTTTAAATAGTTCCGACCTCATCCTGTCGCCCAACCTGGGCGTTATGATTTAACGACCTTTTCACGAAAAGGTCGTTTTTCATTAAAAAAGGATTTGCGCTGTGACAAAAACCGTTCTTAAAACTGTATTCATAATTTTTTCGTTATTTGCTTTATTCACCTTATCCTTGCCTGGGGTTATTGCCAATCCTATACAAAAGCATTCTCGCCAGGAAATTCCCCAAACGCACATTGAAAGGGCATTTGCTTACCTCAAAACCCAACTCAATCAAGATGGCGGTATTCGTTGGATTGAGGAAACGTCAAGTGTCCCTGCCACAATTCGCACAGTTTTAGCACTGGCCGCAAATCATTACCCACAGGACTATCTGCAGTCACCTTCAGGAAAACTTCCCAGTGATTTTCTGTCGGTTTCTGGTTACGATTGGGTCAACAAGTCTGATAGTGAAGCACCTGCATTTAATGTCGCAAGAGCCGGCCAACTCCTAACAGCAATCGCTGCTGCAAATAATAATCCGAGGCATTTTGGCGAGGATCCTGTTGATTATATATACGAAATTACCAGCCGCTACGATTTAACAACGGGCGTTTATGGGACTGCAACGGTTGACAACGTGACGGACCAGGTATGGGCTATTTTGGGCTTGTCGGCAAACCATGCTCCAATTCCAACGGAGGCCGTTGATTGGCTTACCGATGCTCAAGATGATGACGGCAGCTGGAATGATGGCTTTGGTGGTTTCCTTGACATGACACCTTTAGCCGTTATGGCATTAATGGCATCTGACCATGACAACGCAAACCTAACTGAAATTCAAAATGCGATCGATTTTCTTAAAAATAATCAACAAAACAATGGCGGATGGCAAACACAATGGGACTCGACCACCAATGCAAACACGACAGGCATGATCCTTCAGGCAATAAGCGCAATTGGTGAAAATCCCCTGGATGAAAGCTGGCTAAGAGAAGGTTCAGATCCCTTGCAAGCACTTCTCACATTGCTAAAAGAAAATGGCATGATTGGCGGTGAATACGGAAACGCATATTCAACAGCAGAAGCCTTGCTCGGTCTGTCAGGGCAGCCGCTTTATGCTTTAGGCTATGTCAAGCGAGCAAGCCACGCTTTTGATTACATCATCGAAAACCAGGGGTCAGATGGCGGTTGGGGCGCCGTCGGGCAAACCATGGATGTCATTTTAGCTTTGCGAGCCGCCGGATGGGATCCGGATTCCATAACCAAAAACAAAATAAGTCCTTCGGATTATATTGTCACTAATCTTGATTCTTATCTTGAAAATGGTCCGGATGCCCTTGGAAAGCTCATCCTTGGCCTGGTCGCAAGTGGTGAAAATCCAAAGATGTTTGCTGGCAAAAACCTGGTGACAATGCTCCTGGAGACGTATGACCCAAATGTTAATGCCTTTGGTGACGCCGAGAACACCTGGCATCAGGCAATGGCTATCCTTGGTCTTGCAGCAGCTGATGAAGAAATTCCAGAAGGTGCAATCGATACGTTAAAAACACTACAAAAAGAGAATGGCGGCTGGGAATACGCCGCCGGCACTGGCATCTGGCCTGACAATACTGCAATAGCCATCCAGGCATTATTGGCAGCAAATGTCAGCAGGGATGACCCAAGCATCCAGATGGGTTTGGCATATATCAACGAAATGCAATCGCAGGATGGTGGTTGGGGTGATTCAAGCACAACAGCTTTTGTCTTGATGGCACTTAATGCCCTGGGTGAATCAAGTTCTGATTGGAATACTGAGAAAAACTTCAGCCCATTACCAGATTTACTTTCCTTTCAAAAGACAAATGGTGCCTTCGTTTTCTCATGGGACTATCCAGACGATAATTTGATGGGAACAACAGCATCTTTGTTGGCCCTGTTTGATGGAAGCTACATGGTAACACCTCCCGAAACTAAACCTTATGCCGCTTTAATTATCGACCCCAATCAACAAGGTAAAATCATTAAAAGATGTGTCGCACTTGATGAAAATTCAGTATCAGGCATGACGCTTTTAGACTCCTCCGGTCTAAACGTGGATTCTGAGGGCGGATTTATTAATACTATTGAAGGATTCAATAATCCTAACGATGACACCCTTTACTGGTCTTACTGGTATTGGGATGGAAGAGAATGGCAGTTTTATGAAACCGGCGCGGCTCAAACAGAAGTTGTGCCTGGCAGCATCCAGGCATGGTACTTGACGAGTTGGGAAGAATTTCCATCCAAACCGCCTTCATATGGAACAAACTTAAGTGAAATTTGTGGAACAGCTGTGTTAAAAAATTATCAAGTCCAATCCTATCTTAACTACGGAGATCTCTTTAGATCTCAAGATGGTAATTTTAATAAGCAAGATTCACAGCAATCACCACAAATGACTGAACCCTCTCTAACTGAAAGCTTTGTGACAGAAACGCCAGAAACGACAGGAGAACAAACACGAAATGAGACGAGGTTTGAGGATGAAGAAGCAGAGCAATTTAATCCCCTCCCTCTCGTAATCATTGCAACCTTCGGAATTCTCCTGGCAGTTTTCATTTATTTCAAATACATCCGAAAGCAGGCATGAAAAAAACGCTTACAGGGATTTTGACAAACATCTTTGTTTTTCTAATCGGTCTTTTGAGCCTTCTGGCACCCTTTATTCTTCCCCAGGCTCGGAATACTGAAATACAATCTTCAGCTTTTCCAATTGTGGTCAGTCTGATCATCATTTTGTGCCTGGCAATTGTTTTTATTGAAACACAATCTTCCGTTCTGGACAATAAAATGATTGCCTTTTTAGGTGTCTTAATATCTATTAATGCTGGCTTGCGTTTTCTTGAGAATGCAATACCTGGTCCTGCAGGGTTTAGCCCAACGTTTTTCCTGATCATATTGGTGGGTTACTTCTTTGGTAGTCGAATCGGTTTCCTGATGGGAGCGATGACCATGTTCGTTTCAGGTTTGATTACAGGCGGCATCGGACCCTGGTTACCAGGACAGATGATCACAGCAGGCTGGGTGGGTCAGACCGCATCCATAGTATCTTATATAAACAATAAACTCCATTTAAAAGAAAAGTTTGGTGAAGTTTTAGTATTGACCTTATTTAGCGCGTTTTGGGGAATGCTATATGGATTGATAATGAACCTCTGGTTCTGGCCTTTCCTTGGCGGTGGCGCGGGATCATCTTGGAGTCAGAGTGCCAGCCTGCTGGAAAACCTGGGCAAATACGGTGCATATTATTTGGCGACTTCTGTCATTTGGGACATCACCCGCTCAATTGGCAATATTCTTATCATGCTGACTATGGCACGCCCATTCTTAAAGGTATTTCAACGTTTTTACCAGCGTTTCTCATTTCACTCGGAAGGGTCAAAACCATCATGAAAAACGCATATATTTGGGTTTTGTGGCTGATTAACACAATTATCTTCGTTCTCTCAACAAGAAATCCAATTTACTTATTGCTTGTTTTGATTGTCCTGTTCACCCTTGGGAATCATAAAGCAAAGGCACAGCATAGAAAAGCCTGGATTGGTCTTAACTTTCGCTTTCTTATCTCAATGGTTTTGATCTCATCACTTGTAAACGGTTTATTTACGCACATAGGTCTTACTAAATTATTCCAATTCCCTGAAAACTGGCTCCTGGTTGGTGGAGATATCACCCTTGAATCACTCATCTATGGTGCCATTAACGGTCTGATCATTGGATCACTTTATCTCAGTATCAACATTTTCAATTTAGCTTTGAGCGTGAAACAGCTGAGTCGGTTGATACCACGTGCCTTCCATCCAATTGGGATGACTGCCACATTGGCGTTGACCTTTTTCCCTTCTATTCAACAAAGAGCCAGGGAAATCAAAGAAGCACAAATGATTCGTGGGAACCCTATGAAAAAGATATCTGATTGGCTGCCTATCCTATTACCTTTGATTGTAACCAGCCTTGAAGACGCCATAATTCTTTCAGAATCAATGACATCGAGAGGTTTTCACGCTGTTTCCAGGAGAAACAATGCAAATTTAGCGGTGATCAGCCTGGTTTTTGGCACTTTTTCAATTTTTTCCGGATGGATTTTGAATTTATATGCATACCCACAAGTCATCAGCATTTTTCTATATGTAGTTGGTGGAAGCATCATTATCCTGACCCTTATTAAAAAAGGCAGCGAGTTTAAGGTCACGCATTATCACCAGGTTCCCTGGCAAAAAATCGATATCCTTTTAAGCATCGTTTTTCTAACTTCAATTATTTTGCAAATCATATCTGCTGTATTCTTTGAGAACAGCTTTTCTTACTCACCCTATCCGCAATTATCCATGCCATCGTTCAATATTGGAGGCGTCTTGCTGAGTGCTATTCCAATTTTGCCCATACTGGTGTCCGACCATGATTAATATTGAAGGCTTATCCTTTAAATATCCAAATACTTCTCAATATGCGCTTGAAAATGTTGATTGTCAAATCAAACAAGGCACCCTAACCCTGATTATCGGCCCATCAGGGAGCGGCAAATCTACTTTCTTGCGGTGCATCAACGGTCTCGTACCGCATTTTTCAGGGGGCACAATATCGGGGAAGATTGATGTATTTGGGTCTGACCCAATCAATGATGGACCTGAAATGCTTGCATCAAATGTCGGATTTGTGTTCCAAGAGCCTGAAGCGCAGTTTGTCTTTGATATTGTGGAAGATGAAATTGCCTTCGCTCTGGAAAACATGGGGGTGACAAGGACAGAAATGCACGCTCGTGTTGATGAAATAATTGAACGCCTGGAATTATCCTCAATTCGTTACCGGTCGATCCATGAAATTTCTGGAGGAGAAAAACAAAAGGTCGCGATTGCCAGTGTGCTTGTGACAAATCCGAAAGTTTTGCTTTTGGACGAACCCACATCACAGCTTGACCCCATTTCAGCAGATCAAATATTAAGATTATGCGTTTCATTAAAGAAAAATACAGATCTAACAATCCTGATCTCAGAGCACAGACTCGAAAGGCTGCTGCCCTACACCGACAATGTCATAAAAATGAATAATGACCACAATCTGAACATGGGGAGTCCGAGCCAGATCATCCCTCATTTACAAAATCTGCCGCCAGTTGTGGCGATCGGGAAAAAACTAGGACTCAATCCGCTGCCGTTAACCGTTGAGGATTTTCCAAAGAATGTGAGCAGTAACAGAAAGCCTGGTATCAAATTGGTTCAACCGGTTTTACAAGAAACAAATTCTGAATCAATTCTAGAAATTAAGCACCTCTCTGCACAATTTAATCAGGAGCCAATCCTTAAGAATATATCTTTTAGCTTGAAGCAATCAGAAATCCTTGTTCTTCTTGGGAAAAACGGATCAGGAAAGACAAGTTTGTTAAGATCAATTTTAGGATTAATGGATTCCGTGGGCGAGAAATTTTTTAAGAGTCAAAATTTTTCAGATTTGCCCATCACCAGGATATTAAATCAAATCGGTTACTTACCACAAAACCCAAATGATTTGCTATTTGCTGAAACAATCCTCGACGAATTAAAGATCACCCTGAAAAACCATGGGCTTGAAAAGACTGATCAAGATTTGATCGATTTTCTTCAACAATTCAAGCTTGCAGAAAAATTGAACCAACACCCAAGGGATCTTTCCGTTGGCGAAAGGCAGCGCGTCGCTCTGGCTACTGTCACAATTCATGATCCTGACATAATTTTTTTAGACGAACCTACTCGAGGCCTGGATTATACGGCGAAAAACCAATTATCCCTTCTCTTCAAAGAATGGCGGAATTTTGGCAAAGGGATTTTACTTGTAACACATGATGTTGAGTTTGCCGCAGGTTTAGCTGATAGGGTCGTTATCATTGAAGCAGGGAAAATTATTTTCAATGGGTCGCCTGCTGATGCATTTACAAAATTTCCTGCATTCCACACACAAACTGCTCGTATATTTAAGGATTCGGAAATGTTTCTCCCTGAACACGTTATTTGATCGAGATTTTTCTCAATTGAATTTGTATATTTATCGTGAATTAAATTCAATATTATTGTGAAAATTTTTACAAATTGATTTATTGATATTACTCACCTCTTAAAATTACATCTTTCACTATTGTTTGTCCTACACCAATAGTATAAATAAGTTGCATATTTGGACTTGTTTTACCTTTTAATTATCTATTGATTGAGCGCTTATACTTTTCATAAAACTATGATATAAATTCTCAAGACAATCCTTTACGTCAAAATAAGGAGAGACCTCATGCATGGATACAGTGGAAAAATTCTGCACATAGACCTGGATGAACGAAAACACTGGTCAGAAGAAAAACCTGAAGAGTGGTACAAAATTTATATCGGTGGCGTTTGCATGGCAACTCGCCTCTGCTGGGAAAACATCAAAGTAGGATGTGATGCATATGATCCTGGAAATCCAATTTGCTTTGCAAACGGCATCTTTTCAGGCACACCAGTCCCTGTAGGTGGTAAATATGGCCTGGCATCAAAATCACCATTAACCGGTGTCATCGGTGATAGTCTTTCAGGAAGCTGGTTTTCTGTTGCCTTGAAACGGGCACAATGGGACGGCGTTGTCATCCACGGTGCAAGTAAAGACTGGATATACTTATTCATCGATGATGATCGTGTGGAGTTTCTACCAGCTGACAAACTCCTGGGTTTGGGTACTTATGAAACAGAAGAAAAAATCCGCGAAATTTTCGGTGATGACCAGGTTCGCTCTGCCACTATTGGCCCAGCTGGTGAAAATATGGTCAGGTATGCAAATGTAACAAATGACGGACGACAGGCTGGACGAACGGGGCATGGTTCGGTATGGGCAAGCAAAAAACTCAAAGCTGTTGCAGTACGTGGAACTTATGGTGTCACAGTTCACGATCCTGAAACTTTATTAGGGTTGTCATTTGATATCACAGAATCTGCTCAAGGCCCACACACAGAGAAATACCGGATCTATGGCACATCGACCAACATGCTTAATGCAAGTAAAGAAGGATTTTTACCTACTCACAACTTTCAAGAAGGTGTTTTTGACTTTGTCGAACTGGTCAGCGGCGAATACCTTGACGAGCATCACAAGGTCAAAGTGATTGCCTGCGCACAGTGCCCAATTGCCTGCGAACAGATGTCTATGGTGAAAAAAGGCCCGTTTGCCGGTTCGATGACCGGAATAGAATACGAATGTTTGCAAGCTGTCAGCTCAAATTGTGGTATTGGAGACATGACCGCCGCAATTAAAATGGTGGATATCTCAGATAGCAGTGGTATGGATACTATGAGCATGGGGGTTTCAATTTCTTATGCCATGGAGTGCTTTGAAAGAGGAGTCTTGAAAAAAGAAGACTTCAAATGTAACAAATATCCAGAAGGGTTTGAACCCAATTTTGGCAACGGAGAAGCTGGAGTTACTCTTGCTGAAATGATCCGGGACAAAGAAGGCATCGGTGCACTCCTTGCTGAAGGGACTCGAATTGCAGCAAAAAAGATTGATCAAGAAAGAAATTCAGAGAGCTGGAAATGGGCAATGAATATTAAAGGCCTTGAGTGCCCCGGCTATGACGCCCGGTCATTAAAGACTTTTGCAATGGGTTTAGCTGTAGGCACACGCGGCGGCTGCCATAATCGTTCTGCGGCGTATGACCCGGATATCAAAGGCCAAACAAACCGCTTCACTGTGGATGATACACGTGGCGTAGTTGCTGCTCGTTCTGAAGAGTATGCTGCTGTTTATGATACTTTACCAATGTGCAAATTCATCCGCCGGTGTTTCACAGGTAAAGCAGATCGTGCAGGTGCCTGGCCAGCGATCGCAAAACTGATCAATGCCACAACCGGATGGAATTTTGATTATGATGATGTTGACTTAATTGGTGTTAGGGCTCACACAATTAAGAAAGCCTTTAATATCAGAGAAGGGTGGAAATCTGAAGACGATGATATTCCTTACCGATGGAAACATGATCCTATGACAAAAGGACCTGGTGCAGGGCACGTCGTCACGGATGAAGAATTAAACTACATGAAACAGCTTTATTACAAAGCAAAGGGATGGACCGAAGAAGGCCTTATCCCCAAAAAATTACTCATTGACCTCGGTATGGACGATGTCGCAGAAGAAATCGGTGTATAAGGAGATAAATAATGGTTGCTTCCACCTCAAAGTATAAATATATCGTTTGTGACCCGGAACTATGCATCGGGTGCCAATTATGTGAATACATTTGTTCCTACACAAAGACAGGAGAATTCAATTCTTATCGGAGTCGTATTCGAACTGTTCGTGTTGATGAAGTCTTGATTACAGCTGTATCCTGTCGAACTTGTGAAGATGCGCCTTGTGTTAGAGCATGCCCAAGAGATGCCCTCACACAGGATGCTGTAACGGGCATTATTCACATCGATCCACAAAAATGTGATGGCTGTGCCTGGTGCGTTGAAGCCTGTGATTTTGGCGCAATCTCCATCAACCATGAAACAAAATTAGCGGAAATCTGTGACCAGTGTGAGGATGTTGAAGGTGGTCCACAATGTGTATTAATCTGCCCTAAAGACGCACTTCAATATACAACTCCTGACCAACGTTCTCAGCGCACTCGTAAAAAATTGATCGAGAGCAGCCTTGAATTTCCGCAAAAAGCCAAGGACCCCCGATGACCCAACAACAACCTGAAAACAACAATGAAAAACTTCGGGTTGGCGTGTATGTGTGCCACTGCGGTACCAACATCGCCGGGGTCATTGACCCGAAAGAAGTGGTTGAATTTGCCAAGGGTTTGCCCGATGTCGTCCATTCGGCGGAAACACTTTATGCATGTGCCGATTCTGGCCAAAACCAGATCAAAGAAGACATCAAAAAGCACAATCTCAATCGGGTCATTGTTTCAGCTTGTTCGGTAAGAATGCATGAAGCCACTTTCAGGGGCGCCGTTTCTGAAGCAGGCTTAAATCCTTTCTTGATGGAAATGGCAAATATCCGTGAACAATGCACCTGGGCACATGGGCATGACCGGGAAGGCGCACTTGAAAAGGCAAAAGATTTAACTGCCTCCGCCGTTGCAAAATCTCGCTTCCTGACCTCGCTGGATATGATCGAGGTTCCGGTAACCCAAAAAGCAATGGTCATTGGTGCAGGCGTGGCAGGTATCAGCGCTGCCCTCGACCTTGCAGATCAGGGCATTCAAACAATATTGGTTGAAAAGGAACCGACAATCGGTGGGGTAATGGCGCAGCTCAATAAAACCTTCCCCACCATGGACTGTAGTATATGAATACTCGCACCTAAAATGGTTGACGCGGCGCGTCATCCCCGAATTGATGTGCGAACCTTTACAGAGGTTGAAAAAGTTGAAGGCTTTGTTGGCAACTTCAAAGTAACACTTAGAGAAAAAGCAAAATACGTAATTGCAGATCGCTGCAACGGCTGCGGTGATTGTGCAAGAGTTTGTCCTATTGAAGTTCCAAATTATTTTGATATGAATTTGGCACCGCGCAAAGCAGCTTATGTCCCCATGAGCCAATCGGTGCCCTTGGTTTATAATATTGACCTGGATGCTTGCATTCACTGCTATAAATGTGTGGATGCCTGCGGCGCACTGGAAGCAATTGACTTCAGCCAGGAAGATCAACTGGTTGAAGAAGATATCGGCGCGATGATTGTGGCTACGGGATTCAGTCATTTCGATCCCAGTGTCATGGATGAATACGGTTACAGCCGTTATCCCAATGTCATTACCTCCATGGAAATGGAACGTTTAAATAATTCCGCTGGTCCAACAGCAGGGAACCTTATCCGACCAAGCGACAATAAGAACCCCCAAAAATTAGCCTTTATCAATTGTGTCGGTTCTCGAGATAAGCGCTATAACCCTTCCTGTTCGAATTTCTGCTGCATGTATTCGATCAAGAATGCTATTTTGTTAAAGCAGATGAATCCGAATGTGGATATCACCATTTACTACATAGATATCCGAACGCCTTCGAAGGGATACGAAGAATTCTATGATCGTGCTCGCGAGATGGGGATTCATTTCTCACAGGGTAGGCCAAGCTTAATTACAGAAGACCCAGAGACCCACAATTTATTTGTCCATTCTGAAGATGTCACCCTCGGAAAGGTCATGGAAAAAGAATATGATATGGTCATGCTCAACCAGGCGGCTGTTCCGCAGCCTGACCAGAATCATATGAGTTCCGTTTTGAATGTTGCTCAAAGTCCGGGCGGCTGGTTTATGGAATACCATCCAAAACTAAGGCCTATGGACAGCCCAACCGATGGCGTTTTCTTTGCCGGCGCTTGCCAGGGACCAAAAGATATCCCAAGCAGCGTTGCCCAGGGTTCGGCGGCATCTTCCAGAGCATCGCGAATTTTGCAGTCAGATCATTGGGAAATTGAACCAACTGTTGCCGTTGTTTTCCCTGAAAGATGCTCAGCAACAACCAGGGGCCGAGCTTGCGGCATCTGTGCCAAAGCCTGTCCCTACGGTGCAATTAATATCTTCAGCCCAGAAACACCTGCTGAGGTTGTCACTGCAAAATGCCATGGCTGTGGGGCCTGTGTTGCTGAATGTCCTGAAGATGCCATTACGCAGCTTCACTTCACAGACGCGCAAATATTAGCTCAAATGCGAGCTGTTCTCGCCGACAAACCCGAAGAGAAAATCCTCGCTTTCCGCTGCCACTGGTGCTCATACGGCGGCGCTGACCTGGCAGGTACCAGCCACTTTGAATATTCTGCCAATGAACGCGGCTTACGGGTGATGTGCTCCGCCAGAATGGATACCGACTTTATTTACGAAGCCTACCGATTAGGTGCGGGTTCTGTTCTTTATTCCGGCTGCCATCCACAAGACTGCCATTACATCACAGGACAGTTAATTGGCGCTAAACGTGCCAGCCGTCTTGAAAAGATCTTCGATAAAATGGGAATGACCGATGGCCGATTCCGTGTCGAATGGATCAGTGCTGCAGAGGGTGATAAATACGCTCGAGTCCTGAACGAAATGCAAGCGGTTCTCGACGATATCCCAATGGAAGATCTGAAAGCGGAAATTGAAAAATTGAAACCAGAAATGAGCAAACGCTTAAAGAAATTCCCGGGTGTGCCCGGGGTACAGGAAGCCATGGATTATTCCGATATCCTTGTTGATGCTATTACAAAGCAAAAGGAGACTGCATGAACCACGAATCCATTGGATCATTGTTCGTCGATGAGGTCAAAGCAATTCCTGGCGGTGAGTTTGTTGAAATGTGTTACTCATGCGGAACATGCGTGAGTAAATGCATGATCCAGCAAAAAGGTGAACCGGAATTTAACCCTCGAAGGCTGCTTCGAATGGTTATGATGGATATGAAAGACGAAGCTTTCGACAGCAGAACGACATGGCTGTGTTCAGCCTGTGATTTGTGTTATCCAGCCTGCCCTCAGAAAATTCACATTTCTGGTGTCATTCATGCTGTTAAATCGTTAGCGGTTAAGAATGATAAGAAAACAATCCAAAATATTGCTGTCGTCGATCAGCAGACATGTGTTGCATGTGGGCTTTGCGTTGAAGTATGTCCATACGAGGCAATAAAAATCATTGAAACCAAAGTACCCTACAGAGGCGTAATAAATATTGCTAGTGTGGACCCGGGACTTTGCATGGCTTGTGGAACATGTTCCGCAGTTTGCCGCTCAACATCCATCGGGGTGCCGGAAGAATTTACAGATGAATCAGTTGTGGAAGGGCTTTGGACCTGGCTGCAGTCACAGGGAGTAGAAACCTAATGGAAACTAGACCTAAAATTGCGCTATTCCAATGCAAGTGGTGTTTATACTCAGAACCTGATCAAAACTGGGTGGACAATGAACTACCTTCCTCAATGCACCTGGTTAAACTTCCCTGTACAGGACGTATAAATCCTTTATATATTTTAAACGCTGTCCAGGGTGGTGCTGATGGCATCGTGATCAGCGGCTGCCTGCCTGAAAAATGCCATTATAAAGAGGGCAATCTGCGCGCATTACGGCAGCATGATGAATTCTTAAATTTCCTCGATTACATTGGCTATGAGCGTTCCCGTGTTCGTTTTGTCTGGCTTGATCTGCAGGATCGCGGTCGCATTCAAAAAGAACTGGCTGACTTTAAATCGGAAATAGCCAAACTTGGTAAAGCAAAGGTCTTGGCCACAAGGAGCAAGGTCTCCCCTGGAGGACAATATGCCTGAGCTTAAGACTGAATTACGGAATAATATTGAACAATTGTTGAATGACCAGGCTGTTGATGTTGTCATTGCTTTCAAAAAAGCCGATTTACCCCTGCGTCCTCAACCAGCGTTTTTTAGAAATGTCGAGGAACTGGAAGACCTTGAATACAATGGATTGTGTCAAAACAATCTGGCAAATTACTTAACACGGTACCCACATGACACCAAAATTGGAATCGTTGTTCGAGGCTGTGAAAGCCGTTCGGTGAATGCCTTGATTGTTGAAAAACAACATCCAAGGGAAAACCTTTACATGATCGGTGTTCCATGCCAGGGCATCCTTGATATTCGAAAGATCATCAACAAAACAGGAGAAGACATTACTGATTATTCGGAAGATGGTGATCAGGTCTCAGTCATATTCAAGGGAAATGAAATCAAACTCCAACGCAGTGATCTTCTTCACGACTCATGTTTACGCTGTGTACACCCAAATCCGGTCAATGCAGATGTGCTTTTGGGCGATCCACTGCCTGAAGGTGATCCCACAATTGTTCGTCAGGCTATTGAGGAATTTGAAGCTTTAGACCGAGATGAGCGGTATGCCTGGTTCCAAAAAGAAGCAGAACGATGCATAAGGTGTTATGCCTGCAGAGAAGCCTGCCCCATGTGCTACTGCACCGAGTGCTTCGTCGATCACACCACTCCACGATGGACTGAGAGTGATATTTCTCAAGCCGGTACACAAGCCTGGCATATCATCCGTGCTTTCCATCAGGCTGGCCGCTGCACTAGCTGCGGTGCCTGTGAACGAGCATGCCCGATGGATATTAAAATGACATATCTTACCGACAAACTAAATAAAGACATGCTTGAGGTTTACCAGTTTGAGGCAGGTATGGACGACAATACCCCACCGCCCTTTGCTTCTTTTAACCTTGACGACAAAAATCGCTTCGTGATTTGAGGAATGACCTTATTATGATGTATATTCTTGTAAAGAAAAATTTAGACCAAAAATTGTCCGAATGGTCTGCAAAGTATGAGGTGGTCGCGCCGCAAAAAGTAGAGGCTTATTCCCAGTTCCTCCCTTTCACTGAATCAAGTGAACTTGCTCTAAACGAACCTCATAATACACGCTATCCCCCAAAATCTCTCTTTCTCCCCCAGTCGGAGGTCATGCTCAAGTACAACAAACGACTGAATAAATTTGATGAAATTAGGATACTGCCGGAAAAACGGATAATATTTGGCATTCGTCCTTGCGACGCCAGTGCACTCACTTTGCTGGATACTGTGTTTGATACAGAGGAGTACCAGGACCCCTATTGGGCCGGGAGACGTGAGAATACCATCCTGGTCGGATTGGGATGCAGTGAACCGCCTTCAACTTGTTTTTGCACAACAGTTGGTTATGGCCCTTTTAACCACGATGGTCTCGATGCCATTATGACTGAGCTGGATGATGTCTTTGTGATTGAAGCTCTTTCTGCTAAAGGCGAAAAATTGTTTTCCGATTTTCCAGCTGCAACAAATGAACATGAGCTGAGCGTTTTAAGGATTCAGTCAAATGCCAAACAGGGAATGAATCAAGCTTTTGAAACGGAAGGTCTCAAACAGACCCTGGATCATCTTTTTGAATCAGATTATTGGTCAGAAATTGCCGAATCCTGTCTGGGATGCGGTGTCTGCACATATCTTTGTCCAACCTGCTTTTGCTTTGACATTGTTGACGAGGTGCAAAGAAACGAGCGTGTTCGTAATTGGGATACCTGCATGTTTAGGATTTACTCACAGGAAGCTTCCGGACATAATCCCCGCCCAACCATATCCGAAAGAACACGTCAGCGCTTGATGCACAAATACAGTTACTGGCTTGATCACATCGAAAAGATTGGTTGCACGGGATGCGGACGGTGCGTGCGATACTGCCCCGTCGGTTTAGACATTCGTGCTATGCTCAGAACTGCCAGCAATTTTGAAAGTGAGGTCGTCAATGTCGGATAACGGGCATAATCCTTACAATCCCATACCCATGCATATCGTTCGTGCATATTATGAATCAAACGATCGCTCTTTGAAAACATTTGAACTGGTTTTTGATCATCAAAAGGACTGTGACCAATTCTTTAGCAATTATGACCCGGGACAGTTTTGCCAACTATCCATTTTCGGAAAGGGAGAAGCTCCTTTTGGGATTGCTTCGGCAGCTTGGGAAGGAGAATTCGTCCGATTTACAGTGCAAAAGATGGGATCTTTCACTAAGTACATCCATACCCTTCAAGCCGGCGATCCTATTGGTATGCGCGGACCTTTAGGGAATGGCTTCCCTCTCGAGGACTGGAAAGGCAAAAATATCGTCATTATTGGCGGCGGATGCGCTTTCTCAACGCTTTACGCCTTAACAAAACACGTTCACCATTCAAAACACCGCCCGGATTATGAAGAATTGATCGTGATTTATGGCGCTAGAACCTCCGGATTATGCATGTACAAACATGATATCGAGACCTGGTACCAGAGAAGTGATATGGAAATTCACCAGGCAATTGATGTGCCGGAAGAAGATTGGTCACACCATGTCGGTTATGTACCGGATGTCGTAAAAGATGTCGCACCTTCACCGCAAAATGCAGTCGCTGTTGTTTGCGGTCCACCTATCATGACTAAATACACTTTGCCTGTTCTGGTTAATTTAGGTTTTGCGCCAGAGGATATATTTACATCACTCGAAAAAAGAATGAAATGCGGCATCGGGAAATGCGGACGCTGCAACATCGGTTCAAAATACATTTGTAAAGATGGCCCGGTGTTCAGCCTTGCCGAATTAAACGCGCTTCCTGCTGATATTTAAATGGAGTTCCTATGAGCCAACGCGGTAAGACAATAAAAACTCGCAATGAACACGAAATGACACTCGAAAGGCCGATGGTTACCCGTCATTATGTAATGACATGGGACCTCGACCGGTGCGTCGGCTGCCAGATGGGACCGACGGTTTGTCCAAAGGATGCACTGACCCATATAGACGGCGAAATTGTGGACGGAAGGCTGGTTACCCGCCCTTCAGTCGATGTTGATCCTGATAAATGTGTCTTATGTGGCATTTGTGTCGAAACATGCTCAGTGCATGCCATTGACATGAAGGTTAATGGAAAGCACGAGATCCCCGTTATCAAATATGAAGCATTTCCTGAAGTTCGTGGACATCTGACCTTTAATAAAGACGACTTTGACTTTTCCCTAAAGGATTTTGTGATCAACAACTGCCCAACCGGCGTGATAAGTTATGATGAAGAACAAGACACCATGGTGGTCCGCTATGAAGATTGCATACGCTGCCGTCAATGTGAAGTTGCCAGTAAGGGTGCTTTCCAGGTAGTTCAACGTTGGAAGGGCAGCGTAGAACTTCACCGAGATCGCTGTGTTGAGGGCTGCTTAGCTTGTGCCGATATCTGCCCGACACGTGCCCTGCACATCAACGAGGATGGGGAGTTGGTTCTTGCAGATTATTACTGCATCAAATGTGGTGCTTGTATGTATACCTGTCCCATCAAGCCTGAATTTGAAGAAGAAGAATTCACTTTCGAATCCCAGGGTATGACCATCACAAAATCCAGGCAAAAATTGGTCAACAAAGATCAATTAGCGATTAAAGTTGAACGGTGGCGCGCAAACCACACACCCGTACAAAGTGCTTCCTGGATTGAGGCTTTAGGAAAGCTTGCCGACAATAAAGCAAGCGCTGTTGAAATCGATCGAAAACGTGCGCTGAGAAGGCAAGACCTGATCCGCGCGCTTCGAGGCCATACGCTTCCTGACCATACCAGGAAAAAAGAATAAAGACATAATTAAACAGAAACATTAACTGGTCACAAAAATTATTTTGTGACCAGTTTTTTTATGAGCAAATTGTTCAAAATCAACAAAAATAAGTAAAAAATATTATATTATCATTTTCTATACGAAATTGCCCTGTTTAATTCAGCTATCTGTTCCAGATATTTGTTTTAAATAATTTTCAGGTAATGTTTGATGATCTTATAAACGCAGTATTAATCCAGTGCAGGCAATAAAGCAAGAAAAACACCCTGTAAACTTCTGTACGAGTCCAGGGTGCCTTGAGAATAATTTTATAAGGAAAAGGGAAATATTATTAAATCCTGATCCTCAATCCTCACTTTTAGGAAAAATAATAGGATCTGCCTTTTCTTCAGGGATGCGTGGTGCAACACTGCGCTTAACCGCTGTTTTTCCCTGGTTCAAACGCTCTTCCAATGACGGTGCGATATGATAGGACTCTTCGCCAGCAGCGATGAAACCTAATTTGATAATTTTATACTTTATCAAAATCAGTAACAATCCACCTATCATCATCAAAATTGCCACAAGTCGGGAATAACTGAAGGCAGTACCCGGGAAAGTCGGTTGGTCCGGTCTGAAAAATTCGATAATATTTCGCCCTAATCCAGCCAATATCAACCAGCCGCCAAAAATCACGCCCGGTTTCATCTTATCCTTATACCTTCTTCCCAAAATCAACAGGATACCGACAGAAAAAAGATTCCACAAAATTTCATAAGCAAAGGTTGGGTGAAAAAGCGTTGTTTCTACCGGATATTGGGACAAATCATTCCAGGGTGCCATTCGATGCGCTGTGTCAATTTTAATACCCCAGGGCAATTCTGTGGGCTGGCCATAAAGCTCCTGGTTGATAAAATTCGCCGGTCGTGCAATCGCCTGTCCCAGCAGCAATCCGGGGGAAACGGCATCAAGCGCTAACCACAGGTCCAGCCCCATCTTCTTTGCATAAAAGTAAAAAGCAATTGCGCCAAATAAAATCGCACCAAAATAATGCAGCCCACCCTGCCGTAAATTGATGATGGAAATCGGGTCCTGCATATAACGCATATCCCCACCGAGGGTCGCATTAGCGACATACCACAGCCGCGCGCCGATAATCCCCGCAGGCAGGATCCATAACAGGCTGTCCCAGATATAGGCTGAATCCTGTCCTCGCCGCTCAAATTCACGCCCGGTTACCCATGTTGCAATCACAACACCCAGCATCACCAACACGCCGTACCAGTACAAAGAAAATGAAAAATTCCCAATATCAATAGTGAAAATCACGGGATCAATCATAAGATAAATTCTCCTTCTTGTTTTTACTCAATATAACCCAGGTCTCGTAAACGCTGCTGAATAATGTCGTCTTTTAGTGAAATTTTTTTCTTTTGTGAACCTGCACGGTGGGTTTCACTCACCTCGAGATAAGTATCCAGTATCTGGCTAAGCTTTTTTATCTTTGCCTCGTTTTGATAGGGATCTTCTTCTAATGGGTCACCAACCAAATCATAAAGGACCTTTGAATAGCCTTCAATTTCCAGCATTTTTTCGGTGTCTTCGTAAACGGCACGCTGGGTCGCCTCTGCGCGGTATTGGTCTATCAAACCGGGCAAATGATTCCGCATGATG
Organism: Anaerolineaceae bacterium; assembly: GCA_016841525.1. GTDB lineage: Bacteria > Chloroflexota > Anaerolineae > Anaerolineales > Anaerolineaceae > Brevifilum. Next base: position 169,605 of record JAENYZ010000006.1, on the reverse strand, counting down.
CTCAGGGCATTCTCAGGTGCATATGCCTCAGATATCACATGGCGAGGACCGCAACACTCACGGGAGGTCATCTGGAGCAAACTCCGACAGCGAACATCCACCTCTTCAGCATATGGCATGGATAAGGTGTCAAACCCAAAATAATCCATAATCGAGTAAAACAATTGTGTGATAGAAACGCGCTGGTCAACAACCTGTCTGCCAGCTAGATTCGGATATCGCATAAAAAGGGGCACCCTGATCAATTCTTCATACACCCCAAAGCCATGCCCCATAAAGCCATGCTCGCCAAGCATTTCACCGTGATCTGCTAAGAAAACAACCAGGGTCTTATCTCGGTGAAAGTCAGAATCCAGGGATTCGATTAATTGTGCCAACAAATGATCCTGGTAAGCCACTTCTGCATCGTACATATCCGAAAGCGTTTTTGATTCAAGCTCGCTGAAGGGTTCAGGCAAAGGTATCAACCACTGCATCGCTTTGCGGTTAAAATCACGAATAAAATGCTGTGCTTCCGGTGTTTCATGAAAATAAGGAACAAATTTTTGCACGAACGCGTCTGGCGGCGCATAAGGCATATGTGTTTCCATCAAGTTTAGGAAAACAAAATTGCCACCCTGGTTCTGTTTTTCAATTTGCGCCACAAAATTTGCCGCATCCTTTATCGATCTCGCGTTCATTCCCTTAAAATTGCCGGCCCGTGTCCACATAGGCACAAATAAGGGACGCAGTGCTGCCAGGAAGAATTCATTGGGTGAGGCAAAGGCATTTTGAATGGGATAGGATAATCGGCGTAATAATTGGGTATATTTTGACCACAAACTCCGGAATGGCTGCCAAATCCCACCCTGAACTTTTTGCGGTGTAGAAGGAACAACACCGCTGTAATTGTAAAATTGATCAAACCCCCTCTTGAACCCATTCTGCAAAACACCCACCAGGGGATTATTGCAAAACCCCGTCGTCTTTATGCCCGAATGGGAAAGCCTGTCAGCCAACGTTTGAAATTCCCTTGGCAAAACATCATCTGCCTGAAGTGTTCTGTGCACAGCCGGCATTTCACCGCTGAATAACGAAGCGTGTGATGGGATCGTCCATTGTCCGGGTGCAATCGCTTGCTCAAAAAATAAACTTTCAGATGCAAAACTATCTAAATTCGGTGTGGTCGGACGCTTGTATCCATAGGCACCGATGCGATCAAAACGATGGGTGTCCAGTACAACCATAACCACATTTTTATCTTTGTTTTTCAAAAGGTTTCCTTATCATCTTTTACCAATAATTTTCTCCCGGTAAAGTGCGGGGTCAACCACTTCTGTCATCAAAGCAGGAACTGCCCTATCCTCCAGGAATTTTGCAACCCGCTGAAACTCGCCAATCGGGTTTTGTAAAACCTGATTATAACTGACATAGATCACTTTCAGCCAACCACGAGTTGTTAAAAGGGATTGTACTTCCTCAAGATGTGCCTGGAAATGACGACGCATATCCTCATCGGAAACAGATACTCCCTGGTCGGTTCCGCTGCGTGCCAACATCCGTTTTTGTGACTTCAAGATTTCATCAATATCCCGCTCCATGAATATCACCCGAAAATCATAAGCATCAGGAAGATATTCAAGCAGTGCAGAAATGATTTTCACAGCTTTGCCCTCAGCTGATTTCAGCCAATCGGTATCACGCACCGGGAGTTTCTTAACCCGTTCAAATTCATAATAACCTTTGGGGTTATTGGCATCTGCTTCACGAATGCCGTCAACAAGCAATGACATCCCGCCTGAGCGCAGGGCTGACATCATCATGGATGTGCCAGACCTTGGCAGTCCAGATACAACTGTGACGAAAGGTTTATGCTTAACAAGTTTTTTCAATACAGATCGCAGAGACGTCATATTATTGGAAATTCAAATGACGATGGTCGCCGAAACTTACACCGCTCATATAGTGAAAAGCCCATGGTTGATTACCCTCAAGCACTTTCGTTTCACCAGGTACGAAAACAATCAATTTCGTCAGGGCTTTTAATCGACCAAAATCCTTGAAGTTTTTGGAGGCAGGGATCACATTCCTCCATGTGCCGGTGTTGATATAATAGCGTTCCTGCCCCTTTTCTGCTGAGATCAAGGTTACTTCTGAGAAGTGAGAGTGTCCGCTTATGACAATCTGGCACCCTGATTTCTTGTCTCTTATCAATGCTTCTTTCTTTGCCCACTTCGCCTGGGATTTGACTTTGATGGATCTGGCAACAATTTTCATGATCCGCTTGATCATCCAGTAAGGGATACCCTTGCTAAAAATTCCAGATTTCAACAAACCCATCAAAAGCACTCGACCTAACTTGCTTATCGTTTGCGATTGTTTCAGGGTTTGATTGAATTGCTTATGATCGCTCAAAGTGTTTACAATTTGCGTGAATAGAGGTTTAATAATTTCCCAGGTTTCCTGCTTTTTAACTCCCGGGGTTGAGAATAAGTAGGATAACCAGGCTGTTGTTGGCCGGACATCATCAAATTCCATCAATCGTTTATAAATCGCCAATAAGGTCTGGTCATTCAGGATGGCATCCTCCCCATAAGTTTCAACAAACAACCATGGAAGTGCTGAACCGAACTCGCTGGTTGTGATGTCACCGAGACTCGATTGACGATAGAATTTTTCGGGGATATGCGTTGGGATTTCCTCAAGTTGTTCAACATTCATTGAGAAATTCGTCGGATCATATTCATGACCATGCCTGATAAGTGCAAATGGATTTTTTTCAATATCTTCAACAACCAGGTAATAGTCAACTGGCATATCCGACGGTTCAATGCCAAACATTTTCCAAAATTGCCGCCGTGTTTTAGGGGTTGCGTTAATCAGACGATCATGATTTCCCAAGATGAGGTGCAGCTCGACTTCCATATCAAAATGATTTTTTATATTTCTAAACAATCTGAGGGTTTCAGAGACTTTATCCTCTTTTTCTATCGCATCCATGATCTTCAAGATTGTTTCTTCAGGCTCAGAACCAGTTTCAACATCATCATTGTTTTGATAAGGACGCTGGCTTTCCTCTAACCAGATTTCAGACCGTGATATTTCTAAAATGTCCCCGGCAAGAACCAGATCAATTTTTTTAATTGCATTTGCTCTTGCCAGATGATTGATCTCCTGGAAGTAGGATTGATAAGCCTCAGGCGGCAGATTGCGATTAAAACGATACGCCCCAATTTGGGTCGATTGGGCTTCTGAAAAATGTAAATCTGAAAGGACAACTAACATCCATACTCCATAACAAAATTGGGATTTTAAATTTCACATGTCTGGTATACATATTACCCCCAAATGACAATTTTATTGAGGAAGATTAAGTGCTTTTTCAAAGGCTGAATGCACTTTTCCTATATCCTCGTCGGTGATCCAGTAATGACAAACCATGCGAAAATGATAAGGACCTGTGATGCCAGCCAGGACGCCCTGTTTCTTAAGATTCTCCGAGCAAGCTTTTGCAGTAATGCTTGATGCAGAATCCAGTTTGATGTAAACCATATTTGTGTTGGGTGACCCCTTGTCCAAAGCCACACCCGGAATGCTTGACAGGGCTTCTGCCAGTAATTGGGCACGTTGATGATCCTCAGCCAGTCGATCCACCATTTCTTCCAGTGCGACGATGCCTGCTGCCGCTAAGACGCCTGCCTGCCGCATGCCGCCCCCCAACTGCTTTCTTATCCTGAGCGCTTCGTGAATAAACGCCTTGCTGCCGCACAAAACAGAACCAACCGGGGCACATAAGCCCTTGCTTAAACAGAAGGTGACCGAATCGACCATATCTGTTAATTCCACTGTTGAGACACCCTGGTCCACAGCAGCGTTGAAAATCCGTGCGCCGTCAAGATGAACGGATAAGCCTGATTGATGGGCAGCATTTGCTGCCTCTAGCATGTACTCTCGAGACAGGGATACGCCGCCGCATCGATTATGTGTGTTTTCAAGGATCAATAGTTTGGATTTTGGAAAGTGAATGTCATCCTTACGCACTGCGTTCTGGATGTCCTGGATTGACAGGGTGCCATCCGGGTTGTTGGGAATCAGATAAGGATGAACGCCGCCCAGGGCTGAGATCCCCCCGGCTTCATAAAGAAATGTGTGCGCACAATCGCCCATTATGACCTCGTCACCACGACCGCAATGCGCCAAAACGGAAATTAAATTTCCCATTGTGCCCGAAGGCACAAATAAGGCATCTTCTTTACCTAATTGCTCTGCCGCCATCCTTTGCAGGCGGTTAACAGTTGGGTCCTCGCCGTAAACATCATCCCCTAATTCTGCGTTTGCCATTGCGTCTCGCATCCTGGGTGTGGGCAATGTAACCGTATCAGACCTGAGATCAATCCATTTCATTCTTAATTCCTCTCATACTTTCTCAAAGTATCCAAAAGATCCATCAAATCCTTTGATAACGGGGCTTCAAAGGTTTTTTTTGCACGGTCACCAGGCAGTTTAATGGAGAGAGATTTTGCGTGCAAGAAAAATCGGTCGATCTCAAGGCTTGGTTTTCGCCGCCCATAAATGACATCGCCAACGACAGGCACCCCAAGGTAGCTCAGATGAACCCGAATTTGATGCGTCCTGCCAGTGATTGGATGGACTTCTAAATATGTATGTTTTTGGAATGCTTCTTGAGAAAAGTATTCCGTAACAGCATTTTTACCCTGTCCTTGCAATCCCACAGCCATACGCGTTCGGACTTTTGTATCACGAATGATGGGAGCTTCAATCCTGCCGGTTGGTGTGGGCGGTTTGCCGTCAACCAGTGCTAAATAGGCTTTTGTTGTGTCTCGCTTTTTAAATTGGTTGACTAACCACTTATAAGATTGGTTTGTCTTTGCAAAGATCACCACACCAGAGGTGTCCTTATCCAAACGGTGGACTACGCCGGGACGATCCTCCTCACCAACACTGCGAATTTCAGGGTAATGTGCAAGTAAAGCATTTACCAGGGTGCCGCTATAATTCCCTGCACCGGGATGGACAACCTGTCCCGCTTCTTTATTGATGACAATTACATGCTGATCTTCATAAAGGATATCAAGGGGCAGATCCTCAGGAACAAGCCCATCTGAATCATCCACTACAAACGTGAAATCAATAATGCTGCCTGCTTTGGCTTTGGTGCCAGCCTTATCTACCGGGGCACCATCCAGTGTGACATACCCCGTTTCAATCAATGCTTTGATTTGAGTTCTTGATACATCAGGAAGTTGATCCGAAAGATACTTATCAATCCGGTCTTCCTCCCCGGGTGCCACAGTAAAATGAAATTCAGTTTGTTTCATAATTGATCGTCTGCCGGTTCAGCAATTTCTTGTGATGAAATTGAGTCAGAACCCAATTTTTCCCGGCGTTCGCGCCTTTCAGCCAGCCACAATGCCAGCAATAATAAGCCCACGCCCACGGTGATGCTCGAATCAGCAATATTAAAAACCGGGAATCGACCTACAGAGATAAAGTCAGTTACAGGACCAAAAACCAGCCTGTCAATCAAGTTGCCTAATGCACCCCCTAATTGCATGGCAATGGCAACCCGCATCAATTTTTCCTCTTTAGGGATTTGCGGAAAATAAATGATGATAAAAACTGCCACAATAGCGGCCAGAATGCGAAAAATCCAACCGCCGCCCTGAAACATACCGAAAGCCGCACCGGTATTCTCCCAGTGGACAAACCTGAAGTAAGGCGCGAGCCAGGGCAGGGGCATCCATTGCCCCCCAAAGGGAATATTTGCCCTGACAATCGCCTTGGTGATCTGGTCAACAACAATAATGATACCGGCAATCGTAAACAGCAGCCAGTATTCCTTAATTATTTTTTTCAAACTTTTCTCCAATAATATTTATATTTTTTCAATGCTGATCCGGACGGATTCATCGTCGAATTCATCCCGGAGCATTGGCAAATTCTCGGGTGTTTCGCCTGAAGTAACCATTTTTGCCAGCGTTTCTTCCATAATGTAGTTCTGGAAAGATGAAATCGCTTTTGTCAATCGTTCGGAAGCTGAATAGTAGAGATGAATCCTATCCGCAATATCAAGATCTGCATCTTTACGCAGTGATTGTACCCGCCTGACAAATTCGCGAACAAGGCCTTCGTCCACCAGCTCAGGGGTCAATTCGGTGACCAAAGCCGCTAAATATGCACCTTCCGAAGCCACAGCATAACCTTCCTTTGCTTCTGCCCGCACTTCAACCTCTTCTGGTGTGATCTCTACTTCTTCACCCTCTAAAGCGATTGTCAAGCTCTTGCCATCCAACAGCTTGCGAGCTGATTGATCCGCAGGCAGCGCGAGAAGGGCTTGCCGCACCTTGGGGAACAGTGCTTTAAATCGCTGCCCTAACTGCTTCGGGAGCGGATTAAGGCTGAATTCAACGGCTTCACTGGCACTGCCCAGCAGGCTGACCTCCTTCACATTCAATTCATCCATCAAGAGATCGGCGTAATCAGCAACCACACTTTGTTCATCAGCATTGCCAATAACAAAGGCTGCTTCTGCCAGCGGCTGCCGAACTTTCAAATTCTCTGAGTTTCGTGCAGCGTGTCCAAGAGATGCCAGCTTCATCACAGTGACCATATCCCGGTTCAGTTTCTCATCAATCAAACTTGGATCAAATTTTGGCCATTCTGCCAGGTGAACCGAAGAGGGTGCATCTGGCTCCACCTCCAGCACCAGGTTGCGGTACATCTCCTCCGCCATAAATGGCATGGTTGGGGCAAGCAGGTAAGCAAGTGTTTTTAAAGCCTCATAAAGGGTTGCGTAAGCTGCTGCTTTATCGGAGTCGGATTCTGTCTTCCAAAAACGCCTTCGTGAACGCCTCAGGTACCAGTTTGAAAGCTGGTCAACGAATTTCTCAATTGGCCTAGTAGCAGCTGTCACATTATAGGTTTCATAAGCTTCTGTCACATCGCGAATAAGGGCATGCAGCGAAGACAGCAGCCAGCGATCCAAATCACTGTATTCTGGCTTAACATCCTGATTTGGGCGCCACTCATCCAAATTGGCATAGGTCGCAAAGAAGGAATAAGTATTCCACAAAGTTAGGGTGAAGGTCCGGACAACCTCCCCTACCAAATCCTCAGAGAATCGCCTCTCCTGCCCTGGTGGGCTGGCAGTATAGAGGTACCAACGGAAAGCATCTGCGCCGTGCTGATCGATCACATTCCAGGGATCAACCACGTTGCCCCGAGATTTGGACATCTTCTGACCGTCCTTATCCAGTATCATTCCCAGAGAGATTACATTCTCAAAGCAGTGGCTGTCAAAAACCAATGTGCTGATGGCATGGAGGGTATAGAACCAGCCCCGGGTCTGATCAACAGCTTCGCAAATAAAGTCTGCCGGGAATTGTTCCTTAAAAGTGTCGATGTTTTCAAAGGGATAATGCCATTGAGCAACGGGCATCGAACCCGAGTCAAACCAAACATCAATCAATTCTGGCACCCGGCCCATCCTCCCGTTGCATTCGGGACAGACAAGGTGAACATTATCTACATAGGGTCGGTGCAAATCAAGATCAGAGAGATCTCGTCCGGTGAGCTCTTCCAATTCAGCTACAGAACCAACACATAATTGATGATGACAGGTTTCACACTCCCAAACGGGTAAGGGTGTGCCCCAATAACGTTCGCGTCCGAGTGCCCAGTCAATATTATTTTCCAGCCAGTTCCCAAATCTGCCGTTCTTGATGTACTCCGGATACCAGTTGATATTCTCGTTCAAGGCAACCAGGCGATCTTTCAATGCGCTGGTGCGGATATACCAGGTTGACCTGGCATAATAGAGCAAGGGTGTGTCGCAGCGCCAGCAGAATGGATAGGTGTGTTCGTAGGTGCCAACCTTAAACATCAGGCCACGTTGAGATAACTCATCAATGATCAATGGATCAGCATCTTTCACCCACATCCCAGCCCAGGGTCGAACGTCATTGGTAAATCTGCCGCTTTCATTCACGGTCATTAAAATAGGAAGGTCGTACTCCAGGGACATCTGCATATCATCTGCACCAAAAGCTGGCGCCAGATGTACCAGACCCGTACCGTCTTCTGTGGTGACAAAATCCGCAAGAACAATAAAATGAGCATCTTTTTCAATCGGCATAAATGTGAACAAGGGGCGATAATGTTTTCCCTTGAGCTGTTTGCCTTTGAAAGTCTTCACAATCTCAAAAGACTGGTCACCCAACACCTTTTCGAGCAGCGGTTTTGCAAGGATCAGATATTCTCTGTTTGCACCTTCACCCAGTGCAACCTTCACGTATTCGATATCGGGATGAGCTGCCACGGCGACATTGCCCGGCAGGGTCCAGGGTGTGGTGGTCCATACCAGCAACGAGGTGTTCTCTTCTTCCACCAGGGGCATTCGGACAAAGATCGAGGGATCTGTTGCCTGGGCATAGCCCTGGGCAACTTCATGATCGGAGAGGGGTGTGCCGCAGCGTGGGCAGTATGGCACGACCTTAAAACCCTGGTAAAGCAAGCCCTTATCCCAGATAGATTTCAGCAGCCACCACACGGACTCAATATAAGAGTTCTCGTAAGTGATATAGGCGTCGTCCAGGTCAACCCAGTAGCCAATCCGATCCGTTAACTTTTCCCATTCCTGGATATATGTAAAAACGGAATCACGGCAGTGCTCATTGAATTTTGCAATACCGTAATTTTCAATATCCTGTTTGTTGGAAAATCCAAGCCGTTTCTCCATTTCAATTTCAACAGGCAGTCCGTGGGTATCCCACCCGCCCCGACGGGAGACATGAAAGCCGTTCATGCTTTTATAACGGGGGAACATATCTTTGAATACCCGTGCTAAAACGTGATGAACTCCAGGTTTACCGTTGGCTGAGGGCGGTCCCTCGTAAAAGACGTATTCCGGTCCCCCCTCCTTGCTGTTCATTGATTGATGAAAGATATCATTTTTCTTCCAAAACCTTAAGATTTCAGATTCTAATAAGTTGATATTCAGTCGAGAAGATACTGGTTTGAACATGGATCCTCCAAAAATAAAAGATTGCCTTAAAAACAAACTCGTCCCATATCAGGGACGAGTAAATGACCCGCGGTACCACCCTGGTTTTCACACAAAATGTGAACGCCTCGGTCAGCCACATCAATTCGATATCGCTGCATTTTGATATCAGAGTATGACTCTGGCGCACTTACTGATCCATATTGGATGTTCGGCTTGCCGCTCCGGAAGGATTTTGGAGGTTCATGACTTCCCGGCTCACACCACCCCGAGATCGCTTTTAGCCAGCGGAACCTTTACTCGTTTCCATCAAAGCGTTTGGTTAATTGCCTATTTTATACCATTACATTATCCCACAACAGTCCATTTAGGTCAATAAATTAGAGGGAATTGAAAAATATAATTAAATAATCATTTTTTGCTAAGTAGGGGCTAAGCATGCTTAGCCCCTACGAATTAATTATAATTATTTTATAATCATGAAATTATCTTGGGTAAAAGATGAAATCTTCTTTGATTTTTAATAACTAATTCTCTCATAAAATCATACAGCAGATATTCCCAATCACCCTGGTGTCACCAATTCTATGTTGACTCTGGTGTCCCCAGTGCACAGCCTCCTGTAAGGACCAAAGTCAACCAACGCTAACAATCTTTTCTTATGAGATTCTCCTTATTGTTCTTGCAGATCACCCCTAAGCATTGACAACACAACCCACCCACGCCAATTGCACCGGTGTGGACACCGGTGCAATCTTTAGTTAATTAATCAGATTTCATTTCTGACCCGACGCAGCAATTGGGCATTAACCGCCACAATCACCGTACTCAGCGACATGATCAGGGCCCCAACCGCCGGCGGCAGCAGGATCCCAAAAGGTGCTAAGACGCCAGCAGCCAGGGGCAGTGCGATCACGTTATAGCCCGTTGCCCAAACCAGATTTTGAACCATCTTCTTGTAAGTTGCTTTACTCAATTTGATGATCCGCAGGATGTCCCTGGGATCGTTATCCACCAGGATGATCCCCGCTGATTCAATCGCCACATCGGTGCCGCTTCCGATGGCGATCCCCACATCCGCTCGGGTGAGCGCTGGCGCATCGTTCACCCCATCACCCACCATAGCGACCTTGTTTCCCTCGTCCTGCAGGCTTTGAATTTTCTCATCCTTGTTCTCAGGCAGGACTTCTGCAAAGTAAGTATCAATACCCAGTTCGTCAGCCACTGACTTCGCAACAGCTTCATCATCACCGGTCAGCATGGCGACCTCATAACCCGCTGCATGCAGTTTTTTGACGGTCTCTTTGCTTTCTTCCCGGACCTGGTCTGCTAATGCAAAAGCTCCCATAATTTCATCTGCAGTAATCAGGAAAACAATGGTCTGCCCCTTTTTGCTTGCTGTTTGATAAAAATCCTGCACATCACCTTTAAGATCAATATCAAAATCTTTCAGTAAATTGGGTCCGCCAACGTGAAAATCCTCCCCTTCAATTTTTCCCTTGACGCCCTTGCCTTTGATGGCTTTAAAATTCGAAACCTCAGGATTTTCTAAACCTTTCTTATCAGCCGCCTGTCGAATCGCTTTTGCAATGGGATGTTCCGAATCCCCTTCCAAAGCAGCCGCGATCGCTAAAGTACGATCATCATCAACATCATCTGATGAAATCATATCCCTCAAGCCAAATTCACCTTTGGTGAGGGTCCCTGTCTTGTCAAAGACAAACACATCCAAATTGCGAGTTGATTCAAGCGCTATCCTATCTCGAACTAATATCCCCTTCGATGCGCCAATAGATGTCGAAATCGCGACGACCAGTGGAATCGCCAATCCCAGGGCATGGGGACAGGCGGTCACCAACACCGCAGTCACCCGGTTAAGGACATTGACATCCCATCCAATGGCAATTAACCAGGCAACAGCTGTGATAACGGCCACACCCAGGGCGATATAAAACAACCATCCTGCAGCTTTATCCGCCAATATCTGGGTTTTGGATTTGGACTGCTGTGCTTCCTCCACCAGGCGCATGATCCCTGCAAGGGTGGTCTCATCCCCCGTTGCCGTGATCTTCACCCGTAAACTGCCATCGCCGTTGATCGTTCCGCTGACGACCTTATCACCCATTTTTTTAGAGATGGGTTTGGATTCGCCGGTGATCATCGACTCATCCATCGAGGATTCCCCTTTGATAATTTCACCATCTGCGGGAGTGCTCTCTCCAGGACGTATCAAGACCACATCGCCCTTCTCCAGCGATGAAACCCTGACGGTCCTCACCTCATCGTCCTCAGTAACCAGGTTCGCTTCATCAGGCATCAATTTTGAGAGTTCCTGCAAAGCGCCTGAAGCTTGCCGGACGCTGCGTATCTCGATCCAGTGTCCCAGGAGCATAATGTCGATCAACGTTACCAGCTCCCAATAAAAAGAACTCTCCAGGTTAAATAGCGTTGACGCGAGGCTGTAGGCAAAGGCTACCGCCAGCGCCATGGAAATTAAGGTCATCATCCCGGGCTGTTTATCTTTCAACTCTCCCTTTGCCATACTGAAGAAAGGCAACCCACCAACAATGAACACTATGATCGAAAACACCGGGGTTATCCAATTTGAAAAGGGGAATTCCGGAATCGAATATCCCAACCATCCCTGGACCGTTTCGCTGAATACAAGGACCGGAATGCTCAATAAGGTCGATATCCAAAACTTTCGACGAAATATTTCCTCGTGATTTGCATGTCCACCCCCATCTCCTGAATGATTATCCTTTTGATCATGCTCGTGATTATCCTTATGAGTATGCTGATTGGATGTCATCACTAGGACCTTTCTTTAATTTAGTTTTGTCTCCTCATTAATTATGAAGTATCTTTAATAAGAACCCAAATTTATTGAACGAGGGGCTTTATGGACAAAGAATTCACACTGGGACTGGGAATCATCCACGCAGAGCAAGGTGAAGTTCGGGCGTTTTTACCGGATTTTGTCAGCAAAATGAGCAGATTCTTCAAAACTGTCTTTCTTGAAGATGGTTATGGCGAAGGCTTGGGTATTGAAAGCGATTACTATGCGAAATCACCAAATGTTTTGTTCGGCTCAGCTGAAGAAGTCTATGCTCAAAATTTTGTGCTCGTCCTGCGTTACCCTCCTGAAAAGTATCTCGAGAAGATGCCGCCAAAAAGCTGCCTGATGTCGATGTGTCACTTCCCCACCCGCCCAGAGCGACGTGCCTTCTTGAAGGAGCGAGGCATTGAAGCGATCTCTTTAGACACCATCCTAGACGACAATGGGCAAAGGCTGGTGGAGAACCTACGATCTGTCGCTTGGAACGGATGTGAGGTTGCCTTCCAGGTATTGCATCAAATCATGCCTGGTTTAGATTCCCCCAATCGTGATCCCTTACAAATCACCTTGCTGGGCTCTGGCGGCGTTGGCACACATGCCGTTCAGGCTGCGATCCGTTATGGCAATCCCGAAATATGGTCAGCGTATGCAAACAATAAGGTTCCCGGGAACATCCTCCGGGTTGTCGATTACGACCTCACTGCACACAAAGATCAATTAAAGAAATTACTCTCCTCCACCAACTTGTTGATTGACGCCACACAAAGGTCAAATCCATCGCAAATTATCATCCCAAATAAATATTTAGCTCTAATGCCTGAAAACGCTGTGATTCTCGACCTTTCCGTTGATCCCTATGACTTTCAACGAAAACCTTACGAAGTCAAGGGCATCGAAGGCATCCCACAGGGCGATCTGGACCAATACATTTTTTCGCCTGACGACTCAGCCTGGGAGAACATTCCCAAGGAAATCAGCACACGGTTCAGACGCTGGGTTGTTTCCTGTTATTCCTGGCCGGGCATTCACCCCCGTGCCTGCATGCTGCGCTACGGCAACCAGATTTCGCCCTTATTGCGCCGGCTTGTGTCTGTTGGTGGGGTCGATAATATCAATCCTGGCGGCGGATTCCACGAACGTGCTCTTGCCAGGGGGATGTTGAAGTATTGGAGAGAGTAAAATGGTGAAAATTGACTAAAGAAAATTTAGAATGATTTTTGGAGTGAGGCCTTTAGGCCGATAGACTCATCATGAGTAAATATTAATTAACTAAAACACATTCTTTTAATTAATTCTTTTAAAATCTGCTTTACAAATTATCTCTTTCTATAAATGTTATTCGGGTTAAAGCCCCTCCCCCCAAATACATCATCATGTTTCTATTTTTTAAGTCGTAGATAAATGTTAAAAAATTAATCAAATTATGAAGATTTTGTTTTCCAAAGAACTAAACAAACAAATTCAGAAACCACTCAGGGGTCCAGAAGCCGCCTAAATTCAAGACATGGGCAGCAATAATGCTGCCAACCAGCATCAGAGCACTGAATCCGATCAGGAAATAATCCCACCAATGATATTCCAACGGGTATATCCAGGTTCGTTTTGCCTGACCGAAGCAGCGCAAGTCCATTGCGTTTGCCACATCCTCGCTGCCGATAATGGCGTTCATCGTCACCGGCACCAGCAAGGGCGCAATTCGGGCAATCTTCTTGAATATGCCGCCTTTGACCTTCTCAATTTCATACCCCCTTGCCTTTTGCGCATCCAGCGTCACAGACAAATCCCTTGCCAGGGTTGGGATAAATCGTATGGCAAGTTCCATGGTGTAAGCAACACTGTCCGGCATTCCTAATCCGTGAAATGTCGCGCCGTACGCCCGCGAATCCATCGTGTAAGGGATCAGCAGAAATATCAGGGAAATCCCGCCAAGTCGCATCAATTGGCACAGTGAAAACCATAAGCGCTCAACGGTCAGCCCAAAATTGATCTCCCAATTCAACAAAGGGACAGTAAATTGCTGGGGCCATATCACACGCCCACCGGGCGGGACCACCCCGCCAGCACCGCCGCCGGTAATGATGGTATTGATCACGATCATTGAAAAAAGCATGATGCTGACCAAGAACCAGCCGTGCCGCGTTTCCTTCCACTTTGTCTTTCCAAAGGAATACCAGATGACTGCAAGTGTAAAAAAGATAAATAAAAATGAGGCATTCCAAAACATGGTAGCAGACAGCAGGAAGGCAAAGGAAAAAATCCACCGAGCCCGGGGATCGATTTTATCCATGATGCTATTTCGGTATTTGTAACGCCAGCTGATCAGCATAACTTCTTATACATTCGGAAAAGGATGCCAGCAGGCTGAAAATCTCAGCCTGCTGGTGTCAGTGAAAATGAATTAACTGCGGCCCGACCTTTGGACAACAGCAGCATAAGCAACCATCAAAATTGGCAGCAAGATCAAGCCGTTGACAATATTCGACACAAAGGATGGGATAAAGTTCGCAAAGATGACGGTATTCATATCCGCACCTGAGACCCACATCTCGGAAAGCGAGGCGACGCCCATGCCAACACCAGAGCCCAGAATAACCGATAGTTCACCCAGCAAGAGGGATTTGACAGCTTTGTAATCCACAATCATGCCTGCAAACAACCCGGGGACCAGCCCCATCAGGCCGTTTCCAAGATCCCACCAGAACCAGAATCCCCAGCCGCTGAGCAGATCAGCCAGGATATTGCCAACAAAACCGGAAATGAAGCCAACGATCGGACCGAAGGCAATCCCGAAGAACATCGGGATGACAACCGCTGGTCGGATGGAGACATTCCCAGCGCCCGGGAGCTGCAGCATGTTGGTTGCATACCCCAGGACGGCGTAAAGGGCAGCGCCAATTGCGGCGAAGACCACTTCACGCGTTCCAAACTTCCATATTGATTTCTTTTTTTCTTCCATTTTAAGCTCCTTTTACTGAAAAATAGATTAGATAAACAGACTGCAATAAATTTAACCGATCCTGTGAGCCAGGGTTTCGGCGCGATAAAAACTGCCAGTTTTTGGCAGGTACTGCTGATTTATCTTGAGTAAAGAAGTCGGTAATATGCGATATTTAATTAATTGGTCTTTGTCCCTTAAAACCTCTGGCGGCGAACCATCTTCAACAATTTGTCCATCATATAAGATCATAATACGATTGGCGTAGATTAGAGCCAGGTCAAGGTCATGGGTGATGAATACGATGCTGTCAAACCCGGGCATTTGCAGAATTGCATCCATAAAAGCCCGATAATTCCAGTAATCCTGCCCTGCGGTTGGCTCATCCATCATTAAAAGCCGTGAACGCATTGAGAGCACCGAAGCAATGCTGATCCTTTTTTGCTGACCAAAGGAGAGAGCAAGCGGCGGCGTATCCAGTTCCTCCTCTAAATGTACGGTTTCAATCGCCCATTTGACGCTCTCTTGAATTTCAGGCTTTGAAAACCCGAGATTTTTGGGACCGAATGCCAGTTCATCCCCTACCGTCGGTGCAAACAACATCTGAGTCGGGCTCTGGAATACATAACCAACAGATTTCGCTGCAGTAGCAACCGTGATATCCCTTGTATCATTACCCTCCAGGTAAACATGACCCTGTGAAGGTTTCAATAATCCCAAGGCATGTTTGACCATGGTTGTCTTGCCAGAGCCATTATGCCCTAATATGGCGATGATATCCCCTTTATTGATCTTAAATTTGATATCATGAAGCACAAAAGGTAAATCTTCATCATATTGAAAATGAACACCTTCAAATTCAACCAGCAATTCCGAATCCTCTTCTTGCGGCTTTAAAAAGGGTTGAAATTCTGGCGGCGGTTCATTTTTTGCCCGTCTGAGCACAACCTCCGCCGGTAGTTTGATCCGTGTGTAATCGACAACTTCCATCATGTCCTGCCGATCGCCATCATAGGTGATCTCGCCCTCATCCATATAAATGACCCTCTCGGGGTTGATTGCCAGCACATCCTCAACGCGATGCTCCACAATCATCACCGAGAGACCTTCATCCGCCAACTGCCGAAAAATCTGAAGGGCTTCCGTTGCAGAAGCCGGGTCAAGACTTGCCAGGGGCTCATCCAGCAGCAAAATTCTGGGCTGCATCGCCAGCACACCTGCCAGTGCAATTTTTTGTTTTTCACCGCCGGAGGTGCCAAATGTTTCTCTGTCACGAAGATAGAGAATACCCATCTTTTCGAGCGCCTGGTCCACTCTTGGTAAAATTTTCTCGGTCGGCATCCCCAGGCTCTCAAGGCCAAAAGCGACATCGTTTAACACGTAAGTCCCTAAAATTTGGCGTTCCGGGTCTTGAAGTACTGTCCCCACTTCCTGGGAGATCTCTGACATTTCCATGTCAAAGACAGATTTCCCGAATAATTCAATGTCACCTGTGATCTCGCCATGATAGGCATTTGGGATCAAGCCGTTGATGCAGCGCATTAATGTCGTTTTTCCACAGCCGCTGGACCCCGCAATTAACAACACTTCCCCGGGATTGACATCAAAGCTGATGTGCTTGATCGCCGGGGTAGTTCGTGAATTGTATTGAAAGCTGAGGTCCTTGATGGACAGTGGTAATGGTTTCACCTTACCCATTCAGAATAACCTCAACTTTATTCCCAATTTTTGCCCCTGTGACTTGAGCAGCGCTGCCGTTAACAGCCCCAATCTCGATGAAATTTTCACTATCCACCAGGGCTACCAGCTCGCCTTGCGGGCGGTGCCCATAAGAATAAACAAGTCCATCAATAGAATGATCTCCCAAACGAATTTTAACATCATCAGCGCCCAAAACTGCTTCTGCAGGTAAATCTGTCGTCAAATTTCCGAATACATCAATGATCGTGATGTGCGCCTCCCAACCATAGTCCCTTTTAATCGGATGAGAAAAATCAATCCTGACAGGATCCTCGATTGGATCGCCTAAATTTTCTATAGGTACCCCTGCAGCTAAATGCGCACCGGTAGGAGCAAAAATATCCCGACCGTGAAATGTATGGCTGACATTTTCAAGCCAGTATTTTGGATTATTGAGATGAACCATTTCGATTCTTTTCCCTGAGCGCTCCCCCTCTTCCAAAATTGGTGTGATCAAGCCATTATCAGGAACAATGAATTGCTGCTCGCCTATTTTCAATCCTATCGGACGCCTTTGCGTACCCACACCTGGATCAATCACCGCGATGTGAACACTGCCAGGTGGGAAATAAGGTACAACCCGCCACAGTGCATAAGCGCCCAATCGAATATTTTGTGGCGGAATGTCGTGGGTGATATCTGCGACATGCGCATCAGGTGCAATACCCCAAATCACACCTTTCATGACCCCAACGAAGCCATCCTGGTTGCCAAAATCCGTTGTCAATGAGATTGTTGTTTTCATGCCCCTAGTATCTCATTAGAGAATTTTTTTGTCAACAAAACTTGATTTCCTCCGATATATCGATCTGGCAAAAGAAATCCTTCTACAACTTGACATCGTTTTGCTGGCACAGTGTACAATAAATATATCAATCATAAAACATAAATTTATTCATTTTCAGATTATGGAGAGAAAAAAATGGAAAATTCATTATTAAAATCCTTAATAGGGTCATTATTAGCAGTACTGGTCGGGGTAGGTGTAGGGATTGCAGGCAGCCAGGGAGGCGCACAGCTTGGCGGCATTTCCCTGATGCTTTTAGCTGTTGCGGGCGCATATTTGATTCAGTGGATCGCTTTCGTTATCGCCTACCGGTTGAAAACAGAAAAATTTTATGACCTGACCGGCGCCATTACCTACATCAGTTTGACGACTTTGCTTGTCCTCGCTATTCCAAACATTGATGATCGAGCAGTTTTATTACTCGTCCTGATTGTTGTCTGGTCCGCTCGCTTGGGCACTTTCTTATTTACCCGCGTTTTAGGAGAAGGTAAGGACAGCCGTTTTGACGAAATTAAGGTGTCTTTTGGCAAGTTCCTCCTCACATGGACCCTGCAGGGTTTATGGGTAACATTCACAGCGGCAGCAGCATGGGCAGCCATTACTTCAACCCTTCGCAAAGAATTAGGCTGGCTGGCAATTATTGGACTTATGATCTGGGGAGTCGGATTTTTCTTTGAATTGGTTTCCGATGCACAAAAAAGCCGCTTCAAAGCCAATCCAGAAAATGAAGGCAAATTCATCGCAGAAGGCTTATGGGCATGGTCTCGCCATCCCAATTATTTTGGTGAAATTGTCATTTGGATTGGTGTCGCGTTGATTGCATTACCCGTTTTAAAGGGTTGGGCACTGCTAACCCTTATCTCACCGATTTGGGTCATCATACAATTGACCGTGATCAGCGGCATCCCAATGTTAGAGAAAAAAGCCGATAAACGCTGGGGCGGACAGGAAGACTATGAGGCATACAAGAAAAATACGCCTATTCTCATTCCACGGCCACCAAGAAAATAACGAGTCTAATCAAAATAAACAAGGTGGTAAGCCCATTAACTCTTGGCTTGCCACTTTTTTTATCCCCCCGCCGTAAATAAATCCAAGCAGTGCAACTTGACAAGATTTACTTCAGATAATAGGATTACCCAATGTTGTGCCCGGTCCGTTTACAAATAAATTCAGTAAAAATCCTTACCGGACAAAGCAATAGGTAATAAACACAACAGAATATTATGCAGATGATAAAAAGATTGACTGAACGTCACCCCAAAATATTTAACCAGACCAATATTGTTAAGTTAATTGCACTTTTTGTCCTTCTTGCAATTGCCGTTTGGGGATCCACGAAACTTAATTTCAAGGATGTTAAAGTATTCATCGAGCAAAATCAAAGCCAGGCGATCTTTATCAGCCTGTTGGTCTATATTTTATTCGGGTTCACATTTTTACCCTCCATTCCTTTGACATTATTTATTGCCGCCTTAATCGGTCCTCTTCAAGCTGCGCTTGTGGCAGCATTAGGCAACACAATTGCGGCGCTTTTCGAATACCAAATTGGGAAAACTGTTGGCGATGTGGTGGCGTTTGAAGACTTTAAGTCGAATTTACCGATGGGCCTTGATAAATTGCCCGTTGATTCCCCGCTTTTTATGCTTGGGGCACGCAGCATTCCTGCCGGCGCACGAGCATTCAGTGTGGTTTGCGGTGCTTACCAGGTACACATGCCGACCTATTTATGGACAACCTCCCTGATGTACTTTATAAGCTCTGTCATTTTGACCTTTGGCGGGGTTAAATTAATCAATCTTCTTTAAAAATCAAACGATACAATATTGAAGGATAAAGCTTTTCATGATCGAGACAGTATTCACACTCGCAAATAGTAACGAACGAAAAGTAGAAAAAGTGATACAGGATGATAACCTCAATTACATCCATATGTTGTTTAACAAAGACGAAGGTTTGCCCCTGCACTAATCAAACTCAAATGTGTATATGACAATCCTTCGTGGCAAACTCTCCATAGCGCTTGACGACCAGGAAGTGCATGTTTACCCTGGAGGGACGCTTCTAAAAATCCCATATAAAACCAAAATGAACGTTCAAAATCTCCATGATGAGATGCTTGAACTGCTGGTTATCAAGGCTCCAGCCCCTAAGAATTATCCTAAAGAATAAAACCGATAAGTTCATATCAAATTTTTAAAAAGCAAAAAAGCCCTTGCAGGCTTTTTCTTTTTTGGGGTGCCTGAAGGGGGTCGAACCCTCAACCTCCTCATCCACAGTGAGGCGCTCTAACCATTGAGCTACAGGCACCATATTCAATCCATGATTTTATCACATCAAGGAAGGGATGGCAAGAATTTTTCAATCTGGGATAGCAGCTCACCTCGCCCTATTGTTACCTGGTCACGAGTCTTGAGATTCTTTACAGCGACCAGATTCTCCTTCAACTCATCCGGTCCTAATATCACTGCCACTGAGATGTCCAGCTTATCGGCATACTTGAACTGCTTGCCAAGCTTGTCTGCCTCCGGATACACCGCAGCACGATAACCGGACATCCGGATTTCTTCTGCAATGTTTAAGGACTCAGACAATGTTGTTTCATCAAATACCGTCACCAGTACTTGCGGCTTATGGCCCAATTTTTCAGGGATCACGCCAGCATCTCTCAATACCAGCTCAATAACCACATCGCCCATGGCAAATCCGACGCCAGGCAGTCGATTCCCGCCCACATCCGAAACCAGGTTATCATAACGCCCGCCGCCCAAGATTGCTCTTGATGCGCCACCCAGCTCAAAAGCTTCAAAAACCGTGCCGGTGTAATAATCCAGACCGCGGATAACCTTAGGATTGTAGGAAACATAATCCTCAAAACCGAAGATCTTAATTAACTCAAAAAATTCGACAAGTTCATCGGATTTCATCCAGAGATCCTGGTCATTAACCAAGGTCAGCAGTCCATCGACCTGTCCTTCGGTTAAGCCAATTTCAAGGGAATATGCACGCCATTCCTTATCAGAAAGCTTATCCAATTTGTCAACAACCTTAAACACATTGGGACGCAATTCTTTTGCAATTTCTATCGTTGAAAGGGCGTCATCCATCAATCGCCGATTGTTAACAAAAATCTGCACCTGATCTGATGAAAGCCCGGTTTCTTTCAAAAAACTCGCTGCAACAGCGACGATTTCCGCGTCCGCTGCCACCGCTTCAGTTCCTACAAGGTCAATATTCCACTGAAAAAATTCTCTTGTCCTGCCGCGCTGTGGATTCTCATAACGCCAAAAAGGGCCAACGGACCACCAGCGTAAAGGTATTGGAATCTCATATTGACGCTGTGCCACCATACGTGCCAATGTCGGTGTCAGCTCCGGTCGCAATGTGAGCATGTCATCACCTGGCGAAGAAAACACAAAAGCCTGCTCTTTGACCAGCTCTTCACCAGATTTGGCTGCGTAAAGATCGATAAATTCTAAACAGGGTCCGTCGTATTCCTGGTACCCAAATCGCGTCGAAACATCCCGGATGATGTCAAACATCCACCGTCGAACAGCCATCTCGTCCGGGTAAAAATCTCTCGTGCCTTTAACACTTCTTATAATATCTGCCATAAATTCCTCATTATCTTATTTTCATCATTTATTTCGTAGACAATTTTACCCTTTTTTTACACTTCTCATTTTGGTGATAAACTAATTTTGATTTTTACGATAAAATAAGTGCGTCAGTGATATCTATGAGTAAAAGGACATTATGAAATTAACTGAAATTGTTGACTTAATTAACGGTGAATTATTAACCCAGGAAAATGAGTACAAAAAAGATATAACCGGTGCTATGGGTGCTGATCTAATGAGTGACGTTTTAGCTTCCATCAAACCAGAAGCAGCTTTGCTCACAGGGTTATGTAACCCCCAGGTTGTTCGCACAGCTTTAATTGCTGATATTCGAACAATTATCTTTGTACGCGGGAAAAACCCTGACCGTGAAACAATCAGAATTGCCAATGAAGAAGAGATTCCCCTGATAACGACAAATCTTGGCATGTTTGAAGCCTGTGGAATCCTCCATCAGGCCGGATTACTGAGTTACGAATTGCCAGCCAACGACGACTGCGCGTAAAAGGTAGACACGCCATGACAGACGAACACTCCCAGGTCTCAGACGAATTTGCCGAAAGCATTACCAGAACTGAAGAACTTGCGTATGAACTTCGCATTCATGAGGTCATGACCGAGAATGTCCATTGCCTTCCTCCAGACATCAAATTAGAAGAAGCACTGGATATCTTTCAAAAGGAAAGATTTTCAGGTGCACCGGTTATTGCTAATGGTGATCTGGTTGGGCTAATCAGTATTGAAGACCTTATTCGGGCATTACGGGCAGGAAACCTGGACGTCAATGTTAGTGAATACATGACGACCAAACTAGTCACTGTACGTGAATATGACCCGGTTGTTGAAGCCCTAAAAACCTTCGCCAGAACAAAGTTTGGCCGCCTGCCCGTACTTGATAAACAAGGCAAACTGGTTGGGATCATCACCAAAGGGGACATATCCAATGGTTTACTTACAGCTTTGCAAAGAGATTACCATGCAGAAGAGCTGATCCGGTATCGCGCCAGCCACTTGTTTGAAGATATTGTCTCCCATCGTACTAGTCTCATCCTGAGATACGAAATTCGCAAAGGAGATTTCATCCACGGCGGAAACGCATCCAGCAACATAAAAAGGGCTTTATTGAGATTAGGCGCTACCCCACAAATTGCCAGGCGCTGCGGTATTGCGGTTTATGAAGCTGAAATGAACCTGATCATCCACACCGACCACGGAGGTACCCTTCGTGTGGAGGTCGAACCTCATAAAATCACCATGGAAGCCTATGACGACGGTCCTGGCATTGAAGACGTCGAACAGGCGATGAAACCAGGTTACTCAACAGCAACCAACGAAATCAGGGAAATGGGTTTTGGTGCCGGTATGGGCTTGGTTAATATTAAACGCTGTGTGGATGAAATGCGCTTGATCTCGTCAAGAGACCGCGGCACCAATTTATACATGATCATGTATCTTGAAGATAAAGATAACAACTTAAACACTGTCAATTGAACCCTCACCATAAAGGAATTGAGACCCTATGAACCTGAACGAAATCATCCAAAACCTTAACCTGAAAGTCTTGACCAACTCAAAAGATTTTTCAACAATCAACGTAAAGAGCGGTTACTGCTCTGATTTACTCAGCTGTGTTATGACCGGTGCAGAACCTGAAGGTCTCTGGATCACCCTGATGTCACACAGCAATATCGTTGCTGTTGCTGCATTGCTTGACCTGGCTGCAATAATCATTACAGAAGATGCCCAACCTGATCAGCAGACCATTGATAAAGCCAACGAAAAAGGTATCACAATCCTTTCATCAGCAGATCCAAACTTCGAAATCATTGGAAAATTGTGGGAACTTGGTTTACAGGCGACTAAAAATTAACTCATAAGAAAGCACTATTGAAAACCTATTTGTCTGAGTTGCACGTCCATACTGTATTATCACCCTGTGCAGGCGTGGAGATGATCCCCCCATTTATCGTTCAAAAAGCGCTTGAAATCGGGCTTAACCTGATCGCAATAACAGACCATAACGCCAGTGAAAACGTCCCTGCGGTCATAAAAGCTGCAGAAGGGTCCGGTCTGACCGTCTTGCCAGGGATGGAACTGCAGACAGAAGAAGAAGTTCATGTCCTATGTCTTTTTGATAGCATGGACCAACTCAACAAACTCCAGGAACTCGTTGATGAAACTCTACCTGACGTAAAAAACAATGTTGAATTCTTCGGTGAACAATTCATTGTTGACCATACAGGCGAATTCATTCGAAGAAAAGAACGTCTATTGATCAATTCAACCCAATTAAGTTTTGATGAAGCATTCCACGCTGTAACAAAATTAGGGGGCTTATTCATCCCAGCCCATGTCAACCGCCAGGCCTTTGGTCTGATCGATCACCTTGGTTTTGTCCCACCCGATTTAGATATTGATGCCTTGGAAATATCCAGGCATATATCCCTTGAAGATGCAAAAACAAAATTTCCCCAAATTAAGAGGTTCCCGCTCATCCAAAGCGGTGATGTTCATTATATTGATGATTTCTTAGGTGTAAATCAGTTTATAATAGAGAAGCCAACAATAGATGAACTCAAGCAAGCGTTTAGATCAATTAATGGACGCTGGTTTAAGGTCATCCCTCACAATTGATGATTCACTAGACTTAATATGACATTTGTGTATTGACCTGCTGGCTGTTGGGTATTACACTGATTTGTGGTAAATTTCACAATCTGTGGGTCATTTCACCCGCATTAAGATATTTTTTAGGAGTAATCCTTTCGATGCAAAAAACAATGGAAAAAAGTATAGACACCAATCCACTTAATGATCCAGAACAACGATACATCATCGATCAAATATTAGATGAAAATAAAGACCTTGCTGGGGCGACAATGGTTGTCCTTAACAGCTTGCAGGAGGCAATAGGTTACATCTCTCCTGAAATGCAAGTATATGTTGCGAAAAAATTAGGTGAGCCTGTTAGTCGGATCCATGGTGTTGTTTCCTTTTACTCCTTCTTTACAACAACCCCTCGAGGGAAACACACCATAAAATTTTGTATTGGAACTGCTTGTTATGTTAGCGGCATCGAACAGATTATCGAAAAAGCAAAACAAATCCTGGGCATTGAGCCCGGTGAGACAACCGAAGATGGATTGATTACTTTAGAGTTATGCCGTTGTGTCGGCGCATGCAGCCAGGCACCTGTCGTGGTTGTGGATGAAGAGGTCCAGGGACGAGTGAAAGCAAATCGCTTCCCAAAGACCATCCAGGACATTAAAAAAATGGAAGCAGACCTTGCGTGAATTGGCATTGCACATTCTGGACATTGCTGAAAACAGCATTTCAGCGAACGCCGATGAGATAAAAATCATCGTCGAAGAAGATTTGGGTAAAGATATTCTCAGGATTCTCATCCAGGATAATGGTAAAGGAATGGACGCTGAAACCCTAGCGAAAATCACTGATCCTTTTATCACATCCAGGAAAACGCGAAGTGTCGGATTGGGAATTCCATTCTTCAAAGCAGCTGCTGAGGCTTGCGAAGGGTCATTCACAATTCATTCAGTTCCTGGTAAGGGTACAACTGTAGAGGCAGTTTTCAAACACAGCCACATTGACCGAATGCCCTTGGGTAACATTGAAAGCACTTTACTAACCTTATTAATGGGTACACCCGAAATTCATTGGATATTTGAATATCGGAATAACGAAAGTTGTTTTATTTTTGACGACCAACCTATCAAAGAAACCCTTGATGGGATCCCACTATCAGAACCCGCAGTAATGAGATACATCCGGGAGATGATAGAAACCGGCATCCAGGAGGCTCGTCTTTCTGGAATAATGGAAGCTACGCATTAAGTCAATCGAACTAAATTAACAGGAGAAATAATATGCCCAGTGTAAAATCATTAGATGATCTCAAGAAAATACGAGAAGAGGCACTCAAGAAACAGCAATTAAAAGAAACCTCAGGCAAAACAGAGGTTGTTGTTGGCATGGGAACTGTTGGTATTGCAGCAGGCGCTCGTGAAACATTAAAAGCAATTCTTGATATGATTGAAAAAGACAACCTGAGTGACATCATTGTTCGCCAAACGGGCAATATTGGCCTTGACTCATACGAACCCATTGTTCAGGTCATCCTCCCCGGCGAAGAAAAAGTATCCTATGGGAAAGTTAACCCCGAAATGGCTCGCCGTATCATGAAAGAGCATGTTTTGGGCGGTGAAATCGTAAAAGATTTTCAAATCGAAGGATAAATTTTCGAATTACTGATGGTATCTGGAAGGTAATTTATGGCTTATTTCCGTTCACATGTTTTAGTATCTGTTGATCCTGTATGCGTGGAAAAAGGCGCGTATGAGTTGATCGAAACGCTTCAGGATGAACTTGTCAAACAAGGACTGGTTGAAGAAGTCCAGGTTCTTGAGACTTCAAGAATCGGTGATCCTGAGACAGAAGGTCTCGATTTAATGGTCTACCCTGAGGCAGTCCATTACACGAAGTTAACCCTCGATGATGTTCCTTTTTTGGTTGAAGAACAATTTTTAAAAGGACGCATCGCTGAACAATACATTCGTGAGACAAAACGAGTCGTAGATGAAGAATTGTCCGCACCTAAAACTAAAGAGGTCCGGATTGTTTTGAAAAACATAGGTGAAATCGATCCCCTAAATATTGAGGATTACATCGCCCGGGATGGCTATATGGCGCTTGGGAAAGTGCTCACAGAGATGACTCCAGAGGAAACAATCCAGGAAGTTTTAGATTCTGGATTGCGAGGTCGTGGTGGTGCTGGCTTCCCAACAGGACTCAAATGGCGCTTCATTTCCAATGCTGAAGGCGAACAAAAATACATGATTTGCAACGCCGATGAGGGTGACCCGGGCGCATTTGCAAACCGTCGCGTTCTTGAAGGCGACCCTCATTCTGTTATTGAGGGGATGATCATCGGCGCTTACGCTGCTGGCGCAAGCCAGGGATACATTTACTGCCGTGCCGAATACCCAATTGCGGTCAGAACAATGAAAACCGCCATTGAGCAAGCTCGGAATTTCGGTTTACTTGGTGATGATATCCTTGGAAGTGGTTTTTCTTTTGATCTTGAAGTACGAATGGGTGCAGGTGCCTTCGTTTGCGGTGAAGAAACGGCTTTAATGGCTTCTATTGAGGGTCAGCGCGGCGAACCCCGCCCACGTCCCCCATTTCCGGCGCAAAAAGGCCTTTGGCAACAACCTTCGAACATTAACAATGTTGAGACATATTCTAATATCCCCCAGATCATCCTGAAAGGTGCAGAATGGTTTGCCAGCCTTGGCTACAAGAAAAGCACTGGAACGAAAACCTTCTCAATGGCAGGCGATGTAAAAAATACGGGTTTAATCGAAGTCCCCTTTGGCATCACCCTTCGTGAGATCATCTATGATGTTGGGGGCGGCATTAAAGAAGATAAGAAATTCAAAGCTGTCCAGACCGGCGGTCCCATGGGCGGCTGTTTGCCTGAAAGCCATCTGGATCTGCATATGGATTATGAAGCCCTGGCAGAAGCAGGCTCCATCCTTGGTTCTGGCGGGCTTGTTGTCATGGATGAGGACACCTGCATGGTGGATATCGCCAGATTCTTTATGGATTTCACCCAGGATGAAAGCTGCGGCAAGTGCACGCCCTGCCGGATTGGTACACGACGCATCCTCGAAATCCTCACCAGAATTTGTGAAGGCAAAGGAAAGCCCGACGACATCGATACCCTGCGTTATCTTTGTGAGCAAATCAATGAAAACAGCCTTTGTGGATTAGGCAAAGGTGCGCCGAATCCTGTAAAGAGCACACTCGAGCACTTCCTCGATGAATATGAAGCGCATATTTATGAGAAACGATGTCCTGCAAAGGTCTGCAAATCCTTAATTCGGTTTGAAATTATTGATGGGCTTTGCACCGGATGTACACTCTGCGCCCGAAACTGCCCGGTGGATGCAATTTCAGGTGAGCGCCGCCAAACACACGTGATCGATCCCGATATTTGCATCAAATGCGGTATTTGTGAACAACTATGTCCATATGATGCAATTGAAATAAAATAGTATTGTCAATAGAGACCACCACATAGGAGTAAGAATATGGCAACCGAAGTCAAAGAAGGGCAGGATATCCGCAATATGGTGCGGACACTTGTCCAAAACCATGGTGATGAAAAGGCTGAACTCATCCCAATCCTTCATGAAATCAATCGTGAATTGGGGTACATCTCCGATGAGGCAATCAAAGAACTCAGCAAAAGGATGAATCTTCCCTCAAGCCACATATACTCTGTTGCGACTTTCTACCGGATGCTTTCAACAGAACCCAGAGGGCGACATGTGATTCAATTTTGTGAGAGTGCTCCCTGTCATGTTGCCGGAGGGCGCCTGGTCTGGCAAAAACTCCAAAGAGAATTGGGTTTAGCAAAAGGAGAGACCAGCCAGGATGACAAATGGACCCTGCTCACAACAAGCTGCCTGGGCTTGTGCGGCGTTGGTCCAGTCATGGTAATCGATAACGACATCTATGGAAACGTGACACCCGAACAGGTGCCAGGTATCCTCAAAAATTACGAGTAGGAGGCCTTTCATGAAAACAACACGTTCAATGGTATTGGTTTCAAGTGATCCTGAAAGTTTGGATCGTGGCGCTCTGGATGTCTTCAGCACTCTCCAAAAACAAATTACAAAATTTGGACTCGAAGAAGAAATTGCCCTTTCAATGATCACTGACATCAGCAAACACGCAATGAGCCCGTTGGTTTTGGTTTATCCGGATGCGGTCATTTACGGTCCAGTCACCGCTGATGATGTTCCACGGATTGTAGAAGAACATCTTTATAAAGGTCGAGTCGTTGAAGAAAAACAAATCTCAGCATATGATCTTTCAGGACGGGTTGCATGGCTTTCATCCCGAAAAGGCACAATGCCAGCTGAAAATCGCATTGTCCTGAAAAATGTCGGTCTCATTGACCCCGAGAACATTGAAGAATACATCATCAATGAGGGATATGAGGCTCTTGGAACCGTGCTCAAAGAGATGACGCCTGACGAAACCATTAAAGTGATCAAAGATTCCGGTTTACGAGGACGCGGTGGCGCAGGTTTCCCAACGGGTCTTAAATGGCAATTCGTTAAAGGCGCTAAGGGAAATAAAAAATACGTCATTTGTAATGCCGATGAGAGTGAACCAGGCACATTCAAGGATCGCCTTGTCCTGGAAGGAGACCCTCACGGCATCATCGAAGCCATGTCGATTGCAGCTTACGCAGTCGGTGCAGATGAGGGTTATGTCTATATTCGTGGTGAATATGGCTTGGCCATCAGCCGAATGCAAAAAGCAATCCAGCAAGCCAGAGACTATAACTTGCTCGGAGAGAATATTTTTGGGACAGATTTTTCATTTGATATCCACATTCATGCGGGCGCTGGCGCATATATCTGCGGCGAAGAGACTGCCTTAATCGAATCAATCGAAGGCAATCGCGGCGAACCACGCCCTAGGCCGCCTTACCCAACAACCGCAGGTCTTTGGCAAAAGCCAACCCTGGTCAACAATGTTGAAACCCTTGCAAACATCCCGGCGATCATTCGCAACGGTGGTGCCTGGTACAAAAACATTGGAACCCCTTCAAGCCCCGGGACAAAGGTTTACACTGTTCTGGGCAATGTCAACGTCACTGGTCTGATTGAAGTGCCAATGGGCATCACCCTGCGCGAGGTGATTTCAATCTACGCTAAGGGCATGAAAGATGGTGCAACCTTCAAATTGGCGCAAACAGGTGGGTCAAGCGGCTCAATCATCCCTGCAAGCCTTCAAGACACACCGATGGATTTCGATTCTTACAACAAAGCTGGTGTTTCTCTGGGATCCGGCGCATTATTGATTTGCAATGAGGAAGTATGTGTTGTTGATCTGGCAAAAGTGTTGCTTAACTTTTTCCGCTACGAAAGCTGCGGAAAATGTAATCCCTGCCGAATTGGGAACAAAAGAGCCTATGAAACCCTTGTCAACATTTCTGAAGGTGTTGGAACCTTACAAGATTTGAAGGACCTTCAAATGATGAGCGATCAACTTTACGAAATGTCCAATTGCGGTCTTGGGCAAACAGCAGGTTCCCCCTTAAAAGATATCTTAGCGCATTTTAGAGCAGAAGTTGAAGCGCATATTAAATTAAAAGTTTGTCCTGCAGGCGTTTGCCCAATGAGCGGCCAGCGGATCTACAAGACTATTTGAACACGATGATAATGGAGAGTCACTATTATGATTAATCTCACAATTGACGGAAAAGAAATCGAAGCCCAGGAAGGCACCACCGTTTTAGAAGCTGCAGAAGCTGCTGGTGTATTTGTACCAACTTTATGCCATCATCCGCAGCTTACCCCATACGGCGGTTGTCGACTATGCATGGTCGAAGTTGAAGGTGCCCGCACCTTACAGCCTTCCTGCACATTACCAGCAACAAATGGTATGGTTGTAAAAACGAATACACAAAAGGTGCTTGATGCTCGAAAATTCGTTTTAACGCTAATATTCAGCGAGCGCAATCACTTCTGCATGTACTGCCAGGTTAGCGGCGGTGATTGCGAACTGCAAAATCGTGCTTATGACGAAGGCATGACTCACTGGGATTTGCAGCCAAACTGGCAGCCCTTTGAGGTCGATGCCTCGCATCCCTTTATGGTGCTGGATAACAACCGCTGTATTTTATGCAGGCGCTGCGTCCGAGCATGCGGCGAATTGGTCGGCAACTACACACTGGGTTTTGAGGAGCGTGGTGCAGACAGCTTACTTGTTGCTGATTACAATGTGCCCTTTGGAGAATCTTCCTGCATTTCTTGCGGTACATGCGTCCAAATTTGTCCAACAGGCGCGATCATTGATCGCCAAAGCGCTTACCAGGGCAAGGAAACGGAAGTGGACCATCACATCGGCGTATGTGTTGAATGCTCCGTTGGCTGCCAGAGGAATGTCCTCACCCGTGATAACCGACTTATTCGAATCGAAGGCGAATGGGATGCCGTACTGAATCACGGTTTGTTATGTGATAAAGGGCGCTTCCTCCCATTAGAAGATGATCGTGCACGCTTGCTCACACCCCTCGTTCGAAAAGACGGCAGCCTCAAAGCTGCAACCTGGGATGATGCCATGAAAGCGATTGCAGAAGGCCTGGGCAATGGTGAAGGTATAGCAGCAATTGCTTCAACCCGCTTACCCATCGAAGATTTGGCACTTTTCAAATCAGTCTTTGCTGATGCGCTGCAAGCAGGACTGGTGACAACCCTTGAAGAGGGCAAAGCAACAGCTTCCCTCGCAAAGATGGCAGAAAAACTAGGAAAGCCATTTGAATCAAACCTGGATGTTTTGAAAGATACAGACGCTGTCCTATCCCTGGAACTTGATTTAGTGGACGAGCATCAAGTCGCTGGTTTCTTCGTGAAGCGCCAATTAACAGATGGCACAAAACTAATCGTTGCAGACAGCAAAGGCAATAAACTTGCAGAAAATGCCTCCCTTAAACTGGATCTTAAAGCTGGTGATGAGAATGCATTCTTAGATAAACTACACAAAGCAGTCCAATATGAAACCGGTGATGAAGCTTTTGATAAAGCCGCAAAGTTTTTGAAAACTGCAGAGAAACCCGTTATTGTCTATGGCGAAGATTTTGCTGCACACGCAGATGAAAAAGCCCTTGAAACATTGTTAGAAATCTCAGAATCCCTGGGAGCGGCACTTGTTGGTGTTAAAGGCAATGCAAACAGTATGGCAGCATCACAACTGGGACTTGAAGCTCCCATCAAAGTAAATGGGCACAAATCTGCATTCGTCATGCTGGGTGATGAGGAACCCTCCCAAAAATTGATTAAGCAACTTGAGGAAGTTCCCTTCGTGGTTGCACTCGCAGCTTACGGTTCCCAGCTAACCGGCAATGCTGATGTGGTATTGCCGGTAACAATGTGGGCAGAACAATCCGGAACCTACATGAACATGGATGGACGCTTGCAAAAAGCAGTCCAGGCTCTGGAAGTTCCAGATGGCGTACTAACATCAAGGGACACCCTTCTCAAGATTTCTGAAGCCCTCTCAATTGAGCCTGATGCAGATTGGAAAACTAAAGTCACATCACGAACCCCAACTGTCGAAATCAAAGAAGCGTAAAACACCTTGTATTATGATTGGTTGAAGAATTGAAAGGAAAATTTAATGTCAAAACCTAAAGTAGCATCGGATTGGTTATGTGGATGCGCAGGATGCCATATGTCGCTTCTTGACATCGACGAACGTATTTTACAGGTGGTTGAACTTGTCGATCTGCGCGCAATGCCTATTACCGACTTAAAAGAACCGGATGTAGATGGCGTAGCCGTAGGTATTCTTGAAGGCGGCATCAACAACACCTATAACGAAGAGGTCGCGAAGAAAATGCGTGAACGCTGCAAAATCCTTGTTGCCCTGGGTGATTGTGCTGTCTTTGGGGGTGTTCCCGCCATGCGAAACTTTGCTGGCGCAGAAGCAGCCTTACAACGGGCTTATGTAGATGCAGAGAGCAATGATGCTGAAGGAAAAATCCCCTCTTCCCCTGAGCTCGCCAAAATGACACGTGTCCGGGCTGTCAGCGAAGTTGTCCCCGTAGATTTGTTTATTCCAGGATGTCCTCCAGATGCAGATGTGATTTTTTATGCGCTGGTCGAACTGGCAAATGGACGGATCCCGGAAATTAAAAATGAAAATTTGCACTGGCACTAGGAGATAAAAACCATGGCTACAGAAAAAATTACAATTGAACCAGTAACCAGAATTGAAGGTCATGCAAAAGTGACCATTCATATGAATGATAATGGCACAGTGGACCATGCATATTTTCATGTCAACGAGTTTCGTGGCTTTGAAAAGTTCTGCGAAGGACGCATGGTCTTTGAAATGCCCCAGATAACACCAAGAATTTGTGGTATCTGCCCGGTAAGCCATCACCTGGCGGCGGCAAAGGCTGGTGATGCTGTTATGGGTGTCGAACCCCCACCAACGGCTTCTCTTCTTAGAGAACTCATGCACATGGGGCAAATTATTCAGAGTCACGGCATGCACTTTTTTGAGCTTGCTGGACCGGACCTGATTCTTGGCTTCGATGCTGACCCGGCAATTCGCAACGTGGTTGGATTAATTGGCGCAGACCCTGAACTGACCTTGCGGGCTGTTGAGCTCCGAAAATTTGGACAGGATGTCATCTTCCAGGTCGGTGGTCGTCGTATTCACCCCAATTTTGCTGTTCCAGGCGGCGTAAACAATGTGTTAACACAAGAAAAACGTGACCACATGCTTGCTGGCCTGGATAAAGCCCAGGAAACAACCTTGATTGGCATTCAAATCATCAAGGATTGGGCAGAAGCCAATATGGAAGATATCGAGAAATTTGCTGTATTTCATACCGGTTATTTCGGTTTAGTTACACCGGAGAATGGGCTTGAACTTTATGATGGCAAAATACGGCTTGTTGATAAAGAAGGAAAACAACTGGAGTGCTTCGATGCTCAGGATTACCTGGATGTCGTTTCAGAGCACGTCGAAGATTGGTCCTATCTCAAGTTCCCCTACTACAAAAAGATGGGTTGGCCGGACGGCGTTTACCGTGTTGGGCCATTAGGCAGGCTGAATGCTATCGACAAGATCGATACGCCTTTAGCTCAAAAGGAATTTGAAGTTTACCGGCAAATCAACAACGGCAAGCCAGTGTTTCAAACGCTCTATTATCACTATGCGCGTTTGATTGAAACCTTATTTGCTGTTGAACGAACTCGCGAACTCCTACATCACCCTGACATTTTAGGAAGAGATATTCTTAACAAGAAATTCAATTTCAAAGGTGAAGGTGTGGGTGTTATTGAAGCCCCGCGCGGTACCCTGTTCCACCACTATAAGGCCAAACCAAGCGGTCAACTTGAAAAAGTTAACTTGATCGTCTCAACGGGACATAATAACTGGGCAATGAGTGAAGCAGTGGACTCAGTTGCAAAAACCTATGTCAAAGGTCCTGATGTGCAGGAAGGTATGCTCAACCGCGTAGAGGCAGCTATTCGGGCTTACGATCCCTGTCTGTCATGCTCAACACATGCTGTTGGACAAATGCCGATCAA
The DNA here is from genome assembly GCA_016841525.1 of Anaerolineaceae bacterium. GTDB lineage: Bacteria > Chloroflexota > Anaerolineae > Anaerolineales > Anaerolineaceae > Brevifilum. The sequence continues at coordinate 136,540 of JAENYZ010000006.1, read as the reverse complement.
AATTGATGTACACAATTCAAAGGGTGAAATTACCCAAACCCTGAAACGTAACTGATCAAATCAATATGCCCCTTCTTAAGAAAAAGACCTTTCGAAGGGGCATAATCATTTCTTATTGGGGATTTTTCAATGAATGCTGACACACTCATCATTGGTTATGGCAATGCAGATCGCCAGGATGATGGTGCTGGCTGGCATATTGTCAGGAACCTTGCAGAACGCCTTGGATCGTCCGTTCCGGATGACCCTGGTGCCGCCATAGAAATTGACCATGATCTCGTTGACCTTATTTTTGACCTACAAATTTATCCTGAATTAGCGGAGACCATTTCGCAATATAAACGAGTCTGTTTTGTAGATGCCCACACTTCAGATATCCCTGAAGAAATCTCATGGGTTGTTCTTTCGCCAGAGTATGAAAAATCTCCGCTAACGCATCATATGTCACCAAGAACGGTGCTCTCAATTGCAAAAACGGTTTACAATAAAGTTCCAGAGGCCATTCTTGTTTCGGTGCGGGGCTTTAAATTCCAATTTGAACGTGAATTAAGCCCCAAAACTGCACAACTAACCCAACAGGCTGCTGACAGAATCTGGGATTGGATTCACCAGGGCGATAGCGCGTGATTCTTGTCACTCAAGCCTGGTGACATCCTACAATATCGAAAATTTACCAATCGCAGTATTTTTAATCTGTGGTCAATAAAACAAAGCAATCAAAGGTTATCATGCTCTCACAGGTCGATATCGCCTCTACAATAAAATCCATTCCCTGGTTTCTGGACTTATCAACCGAAAGCCTCCAATTGCTGATAGGGATCGCAGACGTTCACTCATTTAGCGCTGGTGAGGTCATTTTCTCTGAGGGTGAAAAGCATCCTTACCTTTATGTCATTCTTGAGGGCAAAGTTCAACTTGAAAGCTTTGTCCCTGGTCGCGGATCGCTCCCCTATCTCACAGCAGAGTCGCTCGATGTAATTGGATGGTCAAGCCTGACACCTGTTGTACGGCAAAAAACCGGCTCTGCCACTGCTCTTGAACCAACCCGTTTGCTGGCTTTTCATGCCAGCACCTTGATGGATTTATGTGAAAAGGATTGTGATCTTGGCTATGTGATCATGAAGCGCCTTGCAAACATCATCGCTTCAAGACTATTAACCCATCGATTACATTTATTGGAATTGATCTCCTGTCAGAATCGATAATCCCAAAGACTACAATTCTTATCAAAAAAGGTCTATAATTAGCCAATGCATGAACTTTCTGTGACTGAAAGCGTACTTGAGATTGCCTGCAAGCATGCTCAGAATTCAAAAGCAAAAAAAGTAACGGATATCCACTTAGTGATCGGTCGTCTTTCGAGCATTATAGACGACTCGGTTCAATTCTATTGGGACACAATCAGCAAAGACACAATTTGTGAACAGGCAAAATTACATTTTAGACGGGAACCTGCTGTTTTGGTTTGTCTCGAATGCCAAACTGAATACAATCTGGAAGATGAATTAATGCCCTGCCCAAATTGCGGCAGCGCAAAAATTCGTGTTCTCTCAGGAGAAGAGTTTTTTCTTGAAAGTATCGAAATTGAAAGGTAAACAATGTCAGAAAAACGAATCAAAATTATTGAAAATATCTTAAATGCTAACGATCAAATCGCGCTAAAAAATCGACAACGAATTAATAAAGCTGGTGCATATTCGATTAACTTAATGGCTTCACCAGGTGCTGGCAAAACCAGCTTTATCTTAGCCACAATCAACTCGCTGTTGAATGAAAATATCCAGATTGGTGTCATCGAGGGTGATACAGCCCCTGTTACAATTGATTCGGATAAAATCAGCGCAGCGGGGATGCCTGCTGTCCAGGTCAATACTGGTGGACAATGTCATCTGGATTCAGTCATGATCGAAAACGCGTTAGATCAATTGCCCTTGGAAGACCTTGATCTCCTGGTCGTTGAAAATGTCGGCAATCTCATCTGCCCGGCGGCTTTCAAGCTTGGCACACACAGCAATATTCTCATTGCAAGTGTTCCGGAAGGTGATGATAAACCTTATAAATACCCAAACATATATCGTGGTCTGGATGTCCTGATCATCAATAAGATTGACCTCCTGCCCTATCTTGATTTTGATATGGATTACTTCAGGAAGGGTGTTGAGATGCTCAATCCAGGATTGCAAACATTTGCGGTTTCTTGCAAAACCAATCAGGGCATTGAAGATTGGCTGTCCTGGCTCCGGTTGAGAATATCCAAGAAATAATTCAATGCCCCTCGCCAATTATCATATCCACATCAACGGGATTGTCCAGGGTGTTGGATTTCGTCCATTCATATACAATCTTGCCGTAAAAAAGGGCTTGAAGGGATGGGTGCGAAACTCTGCCAGTGGTGTCGATATTGAGATTTCAGGCAGTTTTGAGGAAATTGATGATTTCATACAGGAAATTAATCAATCTGCACCGCCGCTAGCACAAATCGATTCAATTGATTCTGAAAAGATTGAAAATACAGCATTTGCTGACTTTAAAATCATCACCAGTAAAAACAAGGCAACAGATTTTATCCCGGTCTCGCCAGACGTCGCAACCTGCAGTCAATGCAGATCGGAGCTGTTTGACCCGCAAGATCGGCGTTTTCGGTATCCCTTTATCAACTGCACTAACTGCGGACCCAGGTTTACAATCATCCGCGATATCCCTTATGACCGCCCAAAGACAACCATGTCGGGTTTTAAAATGTGTGCCGATTGCCAGGTAGAGTATGAAAATCCGCTTGACCGCCGCTTCCATGCCCAGCCAGTGGCATGTCCTGCCTGCGGACCCCAGATTTGGTTTGAAGACAGCCCGGGAAATGTGATAGCTGAGAAAGAAGAAGCAATTCAAACCGCCCGTCGGATGCTCAAAGAAGGGAATATCCTGGCAATTAAAGGTCTGGGGGGCTTTCACTTAGCCTGTGACGCAACAAATCCTGAAGCAGTTGCAAAATTACGTAAGCGTAAACGGCGACCTTCAAAACCATTTGCGCTGATGGCTTTTGACCTGGACACCGTAAAAAAGTATGTTGCGACAAGTAAAGCGTCAGAAAAATTATTAGAAAGCCCGCAAGCACCAATAGTCTTGTTGCCCAAAAAACAGGATGCTGGAATTGCAGAAAATGTTGCACCTGGTCAATCGAAATTGGGTTTTATGCTTCCCTACACGCCTTTACATCTGCTCTTGCTTGAACCGGCAGACGATTTTCCCCCTTCATTGGTGATGACCAGCGGCAACTTTTCTGAAGAACCAATTATTCGTGAAAACCAGGCAGCCAGGGATAGACTAAAGGAAATCGCAGACGGCTTTTTGCTTCATGATCGTCCCATCCACATGCGAATTGATGATTCTGTTTTCACGATTATCAATGAAAAACCTTATCCAATTCGCAGGGCAAGAGGCTTCGCACCAAACCCATTACGGGTCTCACAAAACTTACCGCAAGTCCTGGCGGTTGGTCCCCAGATGAAGAATACGTTTTGCCTGACCCGGGACAAATATGCTTTCCTCAGTCATTACATTGGTGAAATGGAAAACTGGGAAACTTACCAGGATTTTCAAAAAGCCGTACAACATTATCAATCTTTATTCCGAATCGATCCGAGGGCGATTGGTTATGATTTACACCCCGACTACCTGACCACAAAGTATGCCCTTGAAAAGATCCAATCAGAGAATCTTCCTGGATACCCAATACAACATCATCATGCCCACCTTGCTGCGGGGATGATAGAAAATGGGATTGACCCACATGAAAAAGCTGCCGGATTGATTTTTGATGGTACCGGGTACGGCTCCGATGGTGCAATTTGGGGTGGCGAAGTCCTGATAGGCAATTGTCTCGAATTTGAACGCATCTTTCACATGAAATACGTCCCCCTTCCCGGCGGTGACTTGGCGATTCTCAAACCAGCACGCATGGCTTTGAGTACTTTGTGGGCTTATGGGCTTGACTGGGCTGAGGACTTAGCACCGGTCAAATATTTGTCGGAAAAAGAGAAAAAAACGCTGAAAAACCAGCTCGAAAAACAGGTCAACACGCCCCAAACATCTAGTATGGGGAGGCTTTTTGATCTCGTTGCTTCACTGCTGGATCTCAGGCATGTTGTCACATACGAAGCCCAGGCGGCGATTGAGCTTGAGTCCTTGGCGGATTTTGTTGAGGTGGGGTATTATCCTTGGGAAATTGACAATATTGATATCAACGTTAAATCCACAATTCAAAGTATCATTTCTGATATTAGGAACGCTGTGGATAAACCAATTGTGGCAGCGCGATTTCATAACACAATCGCCCAAATGGGACTGGATCTTTCCAAGAGGGTCAGACAAAAAACGGGAATTAATCAAATTGTCTTATCTGGCGGCATATGGCAAAATCATTTTTTACTGACAAAAACGATTTCTTTATTGGAACAAAATGGATTCAAAGCACTGGTCCACGAGCATACACCCCCCAATGATGGGTGTGTTGCATTCGGGCAGGCATTGATCACTTCTTATCGGTACATTCGCGAGGTGGAATAAATTATGTGTTTAGGCATACCAGGAAAAATAATAACCATTTATGAAAATCATGGCACCAAAATGGCAAAGATCGATTTTGGCGGTGTAAGTCGAGAGGTATGTATCGAAGTCATTCCTGAAGCCAAGCCCGGTGATTGGACAATTGTTCATGCAGGGTTTGCCTTGAACCTCTTAAGCGAGGATGAAGCACAGGAAACCCTGGATATCCTGCAGGAAATGGCTGAGCTTGCGGAAGAGGAAAACTCGCTAAATGAGTAATATGGGAACACCAAAATTCTTATCCGGCTACCGCAATGCAGATTTAGTCAAAACTGCTCTTGGTGAAATCCACAAACGGATGACAAAACCCTGGTCTTTGATGGAAATTTGCGGGGGGCAAACCCACGCCATCATGCAGTATGGACTGGATCAACTACTGCCTGATTCATTGGAACTTGTGCACGGACCAGGTTGTCCGGTATGTGTTACCTCCCTTGAATTAATTGATCAGGCACTTTGGATTGCAAAGCAGCCTGATGTGATTTTTACTTCCTTTGGAGACATGCTTCGGGTACCTGGGTCAGATGGTGATCTATTCTCGGTTAGGGCTTCCGGCGGCCAAGTGCGGGTGGTTTACTCACCACTGGATGCCGTAGAAATCGCAAGAAACAACCCCGATAAACAAGTCGTCTTTTTTGCCATCGGTTTTGAAACAACGGCACCAGCCAACGCCATGGCTGTACTGCAGGCAGAAAAAATGGGTCTGAAGAATTTTTCCATCTTAGCTGCCAACGTCCTCGTTCCACCTGCGATGCATGCCATTCTTGGAAGCCCTGACAATCGCATCCAGGGATTTTTAGCGGCAGGGCATGTGTGTGCGGTTATGGGATACTGGGAATACCCCCCCATTGCAGAACAATACCAGACTCCTATCGTAGTCACTGGATTTGAACCCCTTGACCTTGTTAATGGCATCCTCCAAACCATATCTATGTTGGAGGAGGATTGCGTCGCTGTAGAAAACGCATACACGCGTGCGGTAACTTATCAAGGAAATCAAGCAGCACAGGCGATGATCAAAAAGGTTTTCGAACCTGTCGACCGAAATTGGCGTGGTATTGGCAGTATTCCAAAAAGCGGCTTTGGTTTACGAGAAAATTACAGATACTTTGATGCTGCAGACCGTTTTGATTCGGGTGACATAAAAACTGAAGAGTCTGAAATTTGTATTGCCGGCCAGGTCCTTCAAGGACTTAAGAAACCTTCAGACTGCCCTGCATTTGGAACTCTCTGCAAACCACAAAACCCGCTTGGTGCACCAATGGTCTCATCAGAAGGTGCCTGTGCAGCCTACTACCGGTATGGGAAAAAATAAGGATGACAGAGAAACAAACCCCTCCAACCAGCATGCAAGGACCAACGTGTCCTATCCCCCATCATCATACAGAAACGGTGGTTATTGGACACGGCAGCGGCGGGCAAATGACATCGGACCTGATCAAAAACAATTTCCAATCCCGCATAGGCAACGCCTACCTCGCTGAGGGGAATGACGCTGCCAGATTGGATTTTGACGGATTTAATGGACAAATTGCTATCTCAACAGACTCACATGTTGTCTCACCCATTTTCTATCCGGGTGGAGATATCGGTCGCTTATCTGTTTGCGGAACAGTGAACGATGTTGCCATGCTCGGTGCAGAGCCAAAATATCTGACAGCCGGCTTTATCCTTGAAGAGGGTTTCCCTATCGAATCGCTAAACAGGGTCATTGACTCAATGGCTCAAGCTTGCATTGAAGCAGGTATCCAAATTGTTGCCGGTGATACCAAAGTTGTAGAAAAGGGGAAAGCGGACGGTATTTTCATTAACACGGCAGGTTTTGGTGTGATCCCGAATAATAGACAAATAGGCGGCCAATTTGCTCAACCTGGTGATGCAGTCATCATCTCTGGAACTTTAGGAGATCATGGAATTGCGGTACTCCAGGCGCGTGGTGAGCTTGGCTTTGAATCGGAAATTACATCAGATGTCGCCCCGCTCAATCACATGATCGCTGATCTGCTGGATGCAATACCAAACGTACATGTCTTACGGGACCCAACCCGCGGCGGGCTTGGAACCTCTCTGAAGGAAATTGCCTGCCAGAGTGAAGTCAGCATCCGCCTTGAGGAAGAATCCCTTCCTGTCAAGCCTGATGTTCGCACAGCATGCGAATTGCTTGGTTTCGACCCTATTTATTTAGCAAACGAGGGTAAACTCATCGTCATTCTTCCTGAAGAAAATATAGAAAAAGCCTTAAACATTATCAAAAAATCACCTTATGGCGTTAATGCTATGCGAATTGGATCTGTTTTTGGCGAAGATCCCGGGATGGTTCTGCTTAATACCGCCTTCGGCTCCACCAGAATTATTGATATGCTGTCAGGAGAAATCCTGCCGCGCATTTGCTAACACCTTGACCGTTCTAACACATTCCTAATATACTTATCTGCAGAAAATTTACAGAAAAAGGAATCTTATGAAAATCGAATATAAAGAAACAAGCAGTGATTTAATCACTCGCATCAACATCCATGATGCATACGGCGCACGGGATATCGACAAATGGATGCTTGAAGTACTCCCCCTGGCCCAGGGTATGTCAATCCTTGATGTGGGCTGCGGTGCTGGAAAGCAGTGTTTTTCGTACCTGACACACCTCAACGGCAAAGCCAGCATCACAGGCGGTGATGTATCAGAGGAACTGCTCAGCAAAGCACAAGAAGAAAACGCTAAATTGGGCAGCCGGATTACTTTTCAGGAATTAGATTTCAACAAAACATTCCCATTTGAGACAAAAACATTTGATCTGGTCTCATGCTCTTTCGCAATTTATTATGCTGAAGATATGCCGTTCACGATCAAAGAAATGCATCGCGTATTGAAGACAAGCGGGCACCTTTTCACAACTGGACCAATGCCTGAAAACAAACAAATGTTTTATGAGGTCATTCAGGAAGCGACAGGGAAAGAAATCCCGCCGATGCCCGGTAGCTCTCGCTATGCTTCTGAAATTCTCGACACAATTAAAGCCCAATTTTCCGAAGTCGATGTAATCGTCTTTGAAAATCCCCTGATATTCCCCACCGTGGACCCCTTCCTCGCATACACACGGGCATCACTCTCTGAAGATCGCTTGCTGTGGAATACATTTTTCAAAACGAAAGAGGATTTTGAAAAAATCATGGAGAATATAGCCAGTGTCGCAAAAAAACGTTTTGAGAAAGACGGTAAACTGGTGATGACCAAAGTCGTCGGCGGTTTCTTAGCAACAAAGTAGGTGATGATGAATCACAATATGACCTTTTTTGGTGAAACCGTTTTATGCATCGGCGCCCATCCTGATGATATTGAACTGGGATGTGGGGCATTGATTGCGGATATTGTAGATCAAACCAATGTTGTCTGTGTCACCCTTTCTGACAACCAGGAAAATCCGCTTTTAACAAACTTGGTGGACGAGCACAGAGAAAGCATGAAGATTCTTGGTGTAAAACCTGAAAACGCAATCCTGCATGATTTCACAACTCGCCGTTTTCAAGCTGCCCGCCAGGAAATCCTTGAGGTGATGATCGGGCTTAAAAAACAATATCATCCCGAGGTTGTCCTTGTGCATACCGCAAATGACATTCACCAGGATCATAAAACCATCACCGAAGAAGCCCTGCGTGCATTTCGCGGTACGACACTCTTAGGTTTCGATGTGCTTCGATCCAGTTACGGTTTTTTCCCTGATTTTTTGGTTGAGGTCTCTGAGGAAGCCGTGAAAACAAAAATTAAGGCATTAAAAGCCTATGGGACTTATGCCGATAAGTATTATTTTGATGAAAATATCATCCATTCAACCGCAATTCGCCATGGTGCCCTCGCAGAAAGGCCATACGCTGAAGGTTTTGACATTTTGAGAATTGTCGGCCAATTTGGCGATAAGGAATATTAAACAAAAAAACGGCTGTTGAGAAGCAGCCGTTTTTTTATTCTTAATAAAACTATTTTACGATTTTATCCCAATTTCAATCATCCCATCAACAACACGAACATGATAAGCAGGTACATCTTGGATAGCTGGCAATGTTAAAACCTCGCCTGTTCGAATGTCAAATCGAGCGCCATGCCTGGGGCAAATGATCTGATGATCTTCTACTTCACCTTCGCCAAGTGGACCGTCATCATGTGTACATACGTCTTCGATCGCGTAATAATCTCCAGCCAAGTTAAAAATCACAATGGATTTGTTTTCAATTTCCAGGAATAAGCGTTCACCTGGTGGCAATTCTTCTTCAGGACACACAGAAATAAAAGATAATTCTGTCATTTAATATTTCCTTGGCTAATTTTCTGCGAGTTATTGGAGTGAAGTTTGAAATTTTCCTTAACTGGTTTGATAACCTGTCGGTCGGGGTGAATCCTTTTTGGCTTGACGAAGTAATTTTGAGTCAAAAGGAAACCACAATATGTGGTCTGGAACCATCCAACCGTCTGTCAAGTACACGTTTGTTCGGAATTGCACCGCTACCATTTTTTCATCCACCTGAACAACAATCCCCCGAGCCCAATCACGAATTCGGTCACCGTTTTTTTCATGGTCACAATAAACCTCTACTGGATCCCCAACTTGATAGGTTTGATCCTCGTCGGGTGGTCTCATAAATGGTGATCTTGCCATTAAATAATCCTCCTAAAAATTTTTTATCATTTGATCATGTCAAAACAAAATCAACTTACCTATTGTAGCAGAAATGATAACAATTTTCTATTAGATTATGATATGAATCATTGTTTTGAATTTACCCACCTGACATTTTGTCAATGATGGCATCCTTAAATCGATTTTGAACGCCCTCAAAAGGAATACGATCCATAATGCGCTCAAAAAAGCCCATGACAATTAATTGTCGAGCCTCATCCTTAGGGATTCCCCGACTGTAGAGATAGAAAAGTTCATCTTCGTCAATTTTCCCAACGGTTGCACCATGTGTGCAGCGAACATCATCTGCTAAAATCTCCAAGCCCGGGATTGAGTCTGCTCGAGCGCCCTTACTCAGGATCAGGTTTCGATTTGCCTGGTACCCGTCCGTCCCATCTGCGCCAGGAGCGACATAAATCATCCCTTGCCATACAGAACGGCTTTCATCCATCAAAGCACCTTTATATAAGAGGTCGCTGATGGTGTTGCCAGCAAGGTGATTCTGCTGAGTGTCATGATCCAGGTGTTGGGTACCATTCGCGAAATAGAAACCGGAAATCCGCCCTTCTGCACCCGGCTCAACAAGGTCAATATCTGAGAAATTCTTTGTCAATTGCGTTCCCATTGCACCAAAAATCCAATCCAGCTTTCCATCCCCCATAACTTTAGCGCGCTCACGGGTGAATGACCAAACATTCTGCCCCCAGGACTGTAATTCTACAAAGTTCAGGTGCGCATTCTTGCCAACGTAAATTTCCACAATGCCATCATGGAAAACCTGTGAACCAAGATCACCCTTTGGAGAGGAGGATTCATGAACAAAAGTGACCTGTGCACCATCCTCAAGCCACACGAGGATATGGTTGATAAAGGCAGTATTTTCACCAGCCCCCCAATAAAGGCTGTGAAGCGGCTGATCTATCACTACATTTTTGGGAACATATAAAAAGACGCCATCTTTTGACAGGGCTGCAGCTAAAGCTGTAAATTTATCTTCGTCAGGAGAAACGATTTTCCCCAACAGTTTCGATAAGAGTTCAGGATTATTGATTTCTGCTGTATGAAAATTGGTGAAGATCACACCTTTTCGAACCAGTTCTTGATCCAGATTGATTTGCGTTTCAATCGCACCAGAAACAATTTGGCCAGAGCGTCCATCGCCGAGGATGACCGGATCTAAAAGCTTGTTTGGTGGTCCCTGGTATTCAATTTCTTTGTTGGGAAATGAAAAAGCACCTGTATTTAAACGACGAATATCTGTTCGCCGCCATGCTTCATCCTTCAAACTTGGAAAAGAAAGCTTTTGATAATTTTCCCAGGCATTTTCACGATAATCTCGCAACCCTGCCTCTTTAGCAAGGGGAATCTGTTTTTGATCAAATTTAAATTCTGACAGGCTTTCTCGTGTCCGTCCCGATGATTTCTTAATGATTACTTTTGGTGCTTTAGACGTCATATATTGTGCTTCTTTCCCGATTATCCTACAGAGCCAATCATTTGCAATTGAATTAAGCGGTTCATTTCGACAGCGTATTCCATCGGCAGTTCTTTAACCAGCGGTTCAATAAACCCGGACACAACCATCGTTGTTGCCTCTTCTTCACTGAGCCCTCGGCTCATCAAATAAAACAACTGCTCATCACCTACTTTTGAAACAGTCGCTTCGTGACCAAGGCTCACATCATGAGCATCGACTTCAATGTAGGGATAAGTATCAGACCGTGATTCGGGGTCAAGTAAGAGGGCATCACAAACCACGTTTGATTTTGAGCCCTCTGCATTGGCATGAATTTTCAGCAATCCACGGTAAGAGGATCGCCCATTCCCGCGGCTGATCGATTTAGATGTAATTTTGCTGCTTGTATTTGGTGCAAAATGAATCGCTTTGCCGCCTGCATCCTGGTGTTGATTTGGCCCGGCAAAGGCAACAGATAGAATTTCACCATGTGCCCCCGGTTCCATCAAATAACATGAAGGATATTTCATAGTAACCTTAGAACCCAGATTTGCATCGACCCATTCCATCGTACCGTTTTCATATACCTTAGCACGCTGCGTCACCAGGTTATAAACATTACTCGACCAGTTTTGGATCGTTGAATAGCGGACGCGGGCGTTCTTTTTCACAACGATCTCAATCACGCCGCTGTGGAATGAGTTTGTTGAATACGTTGGTGCAGTACAACCCTCAACATAATGTACCTGTGCGCCTTCATCAGCAATGATTAATGAGCGTTCGAATTGCCCAATATTGGCCGCATTCAACCTGAAATAAGCCTGCAGGGGAAGGTCAACTTTCACACCTGGTGGAATGTAAACAAAAGAACCGCCAGACCATACTGCGCTGTTCAGGGCAGCAAATTTATTGTCCTGAATCGGGATGACTGTTGAAAAATATTCTCGGAATAAATCTGGGTGTTGTCTCAATCCCTCCTCAATTGAGAGAAAGATCACACCAATTTCTTCCAATTCCTTCTGGACGCTGTGGTAAATCATTTCAGATTCGTATTGTGCACCAACACCAGCAAGATATTTCTGCTCTGCTTCTGGAATACCAAGCTTTTCAAACGTATTTTTTATCGTGTCGGGGACATCATCCCAGGATGTTCCCTCGCCCTCAGTTGGCTTAAGATAATAATAGATATCATCAAAATCCAGATCACTCAAATCAGCACCCCAGGTTGGAATGGGTCTGTTTTGATAATGTTTCAATGCTTTCAGGCGAAATTCCAGCATCCATTTTGGTTCGCCCTTCAAAGCAGAAATTTGCCTTACAACCTCTTCGTCCAGTCCTTTTCTGCTTTTAAAAACAAATGATTCTGGATCACTAAACCCAAACTGGTATTCTCCTAATTCATCTAAAAACTCAGTCTCCGGGTTCTTACCCATAGAAGACCTCCAATATCTTCACTTATGATGCTTCTGCCAGTCCATACTTTTCACGAACCCAATCATAACCTTCATCCTCTAAAAGAAGTGAGAGTTCCTGGTCACCAGATTCGACAATTCGCCCGTCAAACATGATATGAACAAAATCGGGTTTGATATAATTCAAAATTCGTTGATAATGGGTGATGACCATCACCCCCATGTTTGGACCCTTGACGGCATTAACACCTTCAGAAACAATCCTGATGGCGTCAATATCGAGACCTGAATCCGTTTCGTCAAGAATGGCAAAAGCGGGCTCCAAAACAGCTAATTGTAATACTTCCGTTCGTTTTTTCTCCCCACCTGAAAAACCCTCATTCAAATAACGGCCGCCAAAAGCATAATCCATCTCAAGCAAGTCCATCTTGGATTTGAGCAGTTTTCTAAATTCTAAAACTGAAATATCTCCTTGAGGTGGCTCCATATGGCGGTGTCGTGCATTAAGTGCCGTTCGAAGAAAATTTGCCACCGTCACACCGGGAATGGATACCGGGTATTGAAATGCGAGGAAAACACCTGCTCGTGAACGTTCATCAGGTGCCAATTCAAGAACACTCGCACCATCGACAAGGATATCCCCATCGGTGATCTCATATTTTGGATGTCCCATTACTGCGTATGCAAGGGTTGACTTGCCTGTCCCATTCGGCCCCATGATTGCGTGCACCTCACCCTTGTTCACCTTAAGGTTTAGCCCCTTAATGATAGGCGTCTCGTCAATGGAAACATGCAAATTTTTAATTTCTAAGGCTGACATTTAATCTCCTCAAAGGCAAGATTTTTTAATTACCAATTTTATCTGATTTATCATAATAGAATTAAGCATCCGAATTATAGCATGCGTAATTTTAAGTGTCAATATTTAACATAAAAATATAATAAATTATTGATATTACACACCTATAAAAACAATTAGGTTTTCGACTCCCACCAACTAATTTTTTTGCGATTAAACCACCTATTAAAAAAAATTGTAAATTGACGACTAAATTTAACTTAAATTAGCACACCTTGATATATCAACCCAAAGCGTGCTAATAAATAATTTAAGCCCTACTTAAACAGAATCTTTGAAGATCCTATCGATAAAGCGATAAAAAGACTCTAATGATAGGTTATAGATCCTTCAGATAAGTGGCAAGAATTAATAATGCCCAACCAATTGCCAGGACCCAAAAATTATTATCTGTAATAATTGGCAATGAAGTAAATCTTGATAATATTGCCAAAAGTCCTAATACCAACGCGATAATCCATGTAATGTTTTTTGGAGCATTTAGTTTCATCATTCCTCCTGAAGAATAATTTACCTTGGATATATATTTTATAATAAAACTATAAATATTGCAAAAAAATCCTCAATGCACGTTCAAACAATCCCTGTAACGACTAAAATTTTTATTTCCTTAGGTAAATATCATCGGGAAACAACCTCTTTGTACGAAGCCAATTAATGTAAGAACATTTTGCAAAACCGGTCGTTTCCTGCTATTAGAAACGATATAAAAAACACCAAAAAGACAATTCTAACAAATTATATATATATTATGAAATTCAATGAGGTAAAATTAATTTAGTCAAATAAAAAAACAAAGGAGTTAAAATGGCTGATAAAGAGAAAAAAGGTATTTTCGGTAAGGTAACCGATGCATTTTCCAGCAAAGACGAAAAAGAGGAAATTGCAAAATTAGAAGAAGAATTAGAAGCTTCTAAGAAAGCGATAAAATCACTTTTAGATCAGAACAGAGATAAATCCAAAGTCTCTGCCGAAGCTGACGCAGCAGAAAAACGCATCAAAGAACTTGAAGCAAAACTTAGAGAAGCAGAACGCGAAAAAATGATTGATGCCCGAAGAAAAATTAAAGAAGAGCGAATGGCTGGACTGGAACAAGCAAAGGAAACAAAGGTCATGACAACCCACAAAGTTGCCGCTGGTGAAACCTTAAGCCACCTGGCTCTGAAATATTACAAGCATGCTACCCCACCCTACTGGCAATTGATCCTTGAACAAAACAAAGAAGCACTTCAGGGAAATGAAAGAAATGTCCGTGAAGGCATGGAACTTGAAATCCCTGAATTACCAGAGGATTTAAAAGACTAAGATGGCAAGCTCGATAGACCTCGCGACATTGTTTGGAAGCATCACCAAGCAGCTTGCCCAAAACAAAGAAACATTAAACGAAGCTGATTCCTACAACCATAACCACGGCGATAACATGGTCCAAATTTTCAACCTGGCACAAAATGCTGTTGCAAAACGATCTGGGAAACCCGTGGAAGACCAGCTTGCCTATGCAAGTCAGGTTGTAAAAGAAAAAACAAACAGTGGATCAGCTAAGCTTTACGCTCATGGCCTTGAAAATGCTGCCAGAAACCTGTCAGGGCAAGATCTGAATGAAAAATCAATGAGTGTTTTGCTGCAAAGTCTTCTAGGTGTAGAACAGCCTGAACCAAAACCACAAGCCCAAAGTGACAATATTTTAGGTTCATTATTATCTGGTTTTGCTGGGCAATCCAGCAAGCCTACACCATCAAACCAATCGTCACAAACCGACAATATTCTTGGGTCCTTATTATCAGGTTTAACAGGACAAACCAGCGAACAAGCTGATTCAGATCAATCCCTGGGGCTGGATGACTTAATGCAGGCTGGGATGGCTTATTTCCAATCCAAACAATCGGGTGACAGCAACATGGAGGCAATAATGAGCGCCTTGATGGCAGCAAGCCCAATGGGCAAATCAAGCCATCGTGCACAATCTGGCTCTATTGTCGCTTCTACGATTATGAATTTTGTGGGCAGCCTGAACAAATAAACCCATCTTATTAAACACAAAAGATGCTCATTTCACAATGGGCATCTTTTTTGTTAAGAAACAAAACTGTTCAGGATATTTAAGATAAATATCTTAAATATTGACAACATTATCCCTTGCGTGCTAAAATCACCATCAAATGAATTCGGAGTATTTCTATCGTTATTTTTAGGTTTAAATTATGAAAAGCACACGCGAAAAAATATTGCACACATTGCTATCCTATCCCGGTTCGACGATAAACGATCTCGCAGATGCAGTTGGTATCAATGGGATATCCATCAGGCACCATCTCACCTCTCTGGAAGCAGATGATCTAGTTGTATCTTCTGAGGAGCGGCATGGGGTAGGTCGGCCAAGATTGATTTATTCATTAACTGATGAAGGCGTTGAGAAATTTCCTACCAGTTACCTTCGTCTGACCAAACGCCTAATTGGTACTTTAAAAGACAAAATGTCGGAAGAGGAAGTGGAATCTCTGTTTAGTGAAATTGGAATTGTGATGGCGCAAGCGCATAAAGAAGACCTCGATGGAAAAACTTTAGATGCAAGAATCGAAACCCTTAAACAAGTCCTGACTCGTGAAGGTTTCATTATTGAGTATGAGAAGGGCAATGACTCCTACGAAATTTCATCCTTATCCTGTCCCTATTTCCAGGTGGGTAAAGATTATCCTGAGATTTGCAATTTAGATATGCATCTGATTTCAGAATTTCTTTCAACCCCCGTCAAAAAAGTGACATGTATCCTTGATGGCGATGAGCGCTGTACATATCAGATTTCAGAATAAAAAAATGGAGAGAAACATGAACGACAACAGCATTGATAATATGCCAATCTGGGACATCGAAAACTCACATCCTGATTATGTTCCTGCCCTGGAAGATGGCTTGAGCGAGATAATTGACCCTGAGTTAGGCTTGAATATTTTGGAGCTTGGATTGGTTAGAAATATTGAAGTTAAATCTGACCACGCAGTTATTACTATGATCCTGACAACACCATTCTGCCCTTATGGGCCTTCCATAATGGAAAGCACCAGAAAGAAGGCGGAAACGATTCTTGAAATGCCAACAAAAATTAACTATGGGCGTGAAACCTGGGACCCTACAATGATGGAAGAAGGGCTCGCAGATGATTGGGGGCTGTATTAGAAATGGTAAGTAACTGCTTTAATAATGCAATGATGTAAGTCTTAATATGGACGATCAAATAAATTTAATAATTTCATCCCCAATGCCATATCGCCGCTTACCTTAACTTTTCGTAGTAAAAACGCACGCATCGGATCCATTTCACCTGTGAACAACTTAACTCCCTCTTCCCCTTTTGCTTTGATGGTGATGTCAGGATGATCAGTCTGACCCTCTTCAACTTCACAAGTTTGGTCTTTAATGACGACAAACCAGTTGGATGCCTGTTCCCCTGAAAAGAAACATTGCACGACCGCTTCAATCCCTTTTGCCTCCTCAGGATTAAAATATTCCGGAATTCGCTTCATAATTTGACTGACATTCAATTCTTCCATTTAAACTTTCTCCTTTTTTATCCTGATCCAGGCATTACCCTTACTGCGAGTAATATCGACAGCAGCCCTACCATCAAAATCCCCCATTTCTGCAATGCGAGATGGAGATACAAAATGGCTGCGCATCAATAATAATTTTTCTCCTACCGCTATTAATTTAACATAGAAATTATTGATATCCGGTTCTTCAATGATGATGAAACCATCCGTTTTAAGAACCCGCCACATTTCTTCAATTGTATCATGCTGGTTTTTTACATGATGAAAAGCATCTACCATTATAACTCGATGAATTGATTCATCGGGGAAAGGCAAGCACTCGGAGTTGGAATTGACGATGGACAGACCTTTTTCCTGGGCTTCTTTGAGCATATTAACAGAGGAATCTGCGATTATGACATTCTTAACCTTCTCTTTGAAAAGCAAACTGACCCTGCCAGTGCCGCCACCGACATCAAGCACTACCTGATCTTCAGCAGTATCAGCTAAGTCAACAATTTCATTATCAACTCGCCTGCCAAAAACAAAATCGTATAGTGGGCTGATCAAATTAAAATGGTCAAATTTTGCCATCATCACCTGCTAAAAAAATATTTCTGTAATTCCACGGGCGAATAACGCTGCCATTGTAGCAATAACAATTGTCATCGCTGCGATATACCACATCGCTTTGGTCCCTAATTCTTTTCGTATCACAACCATAGTGGCCAAACATGGAATGTAAAAAACCACAAATACGGCATAGGTCACCATTTGGACTGGCGTCAGCACATCAGAAAATGACATACTTCCTAAAGCCTGCCCCAGCATGACCAGGGATAATTCCTTACGCAATACGCCAAATATCAATGGAACGCCAACTTCCTGTGGCAAACCTAAAAGCCAGGAGAGCGGTCTGACCAGGGTATTCAAATAAAAGGCGATATTAAGATGGTTCAAAATCGCCAGGACGATGCTGCCAACAATCAATAACGGCCATGCTTCTACGATAAACTCCCGAATGCGCCACCAGGCTTTGTTTAACACCGTTCGAAGTGTCGGAACCCGGTACACCGGCATCTCTAATATCAAACCAGGTGAATTGTCCGGAACAAGTTTAGAAAGAATTTTCGCGGTGAGGGCAATGACAAAAAGATTGAATAGATAAATTCCAAGGGCAAGAGCAGGCCCCAGATAAAAAGCAACCAGTCCGAAGACGACGGATAATCGGGCAGCACAGGGTACCAACGTGGACAATGCTGCTGAAATAAAACGCTCCCGCTTATCCTCCAAAATCCGTGTGGACATAATCGCCGGCACATTACAGCCAAAACCAAGAATGAAGGGAACAATGGATTTGCCATGAAGCCCAATTTTGTGCATCAAGGAGTCCATTAAGAAGGCAACGCGAGGCAGATATCCTACATCTTCCAAAACGCCCAAACCTATCAAAAAAGGCACCAGGTACGGCAGGACAATTGCCACACCGCCTGCAACACCCTGGATCATGCCAATCACTAATTCAGTTATGATGTTTTGATTTTCACCTAATAAACTGACCGCCCAGGTTTCCAATTGCTCAAACAATGCCATCAATGGCGTCTCAATTAAGCCCCCCAGGCTGTAGACTGCTTGGAAGAACAAATATAAAATAAGAACTAAAAATACATAACCCAAAAGCGGATGGAGAAGAATATCGTCCAATTTGTCACGAAAAGTGACATGCCGCTTACCTTGTTTGATGATTCTGTTCGCAATCTGTTCTGCCAGGGAACTTCGTTCTCCACTGATCACCCAATCAGAGGATTGACCTCGCGTATGCCGCAAACCTTCTCGAATAGATCTCAGGTCATCCTGGATTTCCGGCTTCTGATCGAGTACATCCTTCAGGATAGCTTCATCGCCTTCAATTAATTTGATGGCTAAAGCCCTCGGCTTCAAATAGCTCTTAACATTTTTGAGATTGGTTTCGAGAATAGTTAAATAAGTTTCAATATCCTCACTGTATCTGGGTTGAACGGGAATTTTGTCATCTTTGCCAACCTGAAAAGCTTTGGTGAACAACGGTTGAATGCCGCGACCCTTGGAAGCGATCATTGGAACAACAGGCGCACCCAAAAATTCTTCCAGTGCCCTGACATCAACAAGAATGCCCATCCTGTCGGCTTCATCCATCATATTTAATGCAATCACAAGAGGGATTTCAAGCTCTAATAATTCAACAGTCATTGCCAAACCATGGGACAAACGTGAGGCATCCAGAACATTAACAACAACGTCAACTTCGTTTGATGTTAAATATTTTATAACTTCACGCTCTGCAGGGTTTGTACCTGCTAATGTGTAGGTGCCAGGCAAATCCACAACATCAACAACCTGCCCCAGCAATCGGACCTTGCTTTCTGTAAATGTCACTGTGGTGCCGCTAAAATTGCCAGTTTCTGCTTTGTAACCAGCAATTTGGTTAAATAATGTACTTTTCCCGCAGTTGGGCTGACCAATTAATCCAAATCGCATCAAATTTTCTCGACTTTAACCCGAGATGCAATCCCCCTGCCCAAGGCCACAGATCGGCCGTCAATATCAACCATGATCGGCCCACCCATCGGTGCATACCGTAGAACTTTGACCTCTCGGCCGGGACACAGGCCCAATTGCCGCAATTTAAAGCTCACGCCCTTCCCCCCGGTATAATCAACAACACGCACTGCCTTACCTTTAGGTGCACCTAATAAATTCATTTAGCCTCTAATAATAATTTCCAGTATTTTAACGTTTGGAAGGGATTCAGTCAAGAATCACCTTATGAAATTTTATCAATCTGATTAATTTAATTTATCAATCAATTTTTACAGTCAAATGATGATACTTCAAACATTCTGGATAAATACAAAAAATCCTGGACCACTGTTGTTTGAAAATATTCGAAGCTTCTGTATAATTATTCAAGCTATCGGACCAGAAGAGATTAAGCTAAAAAGATTGTAATAAATACTACTATAATTATAAAAATAACCGCACTCAGAAAGTCAGGAGAAATATATGACAGCATTGCCGCCGCCCATCATGACATCAGAAACTGGCTCCTTTGCTCGGAAAACAATCGAAGAATTAAAACCTGGAATAATCGATAATTTATTAAACCAGTACGATTACCCACCACAAATTCAAAAAGCTTTACTCGATCTAAAATCTGAGATGATAAGCGGGCAAATAAAACCGCTTCAAGAGCAAACCAGCGATAGGCCAATATGGGACCTGGATGTCCATCCCTATATTGGTAATAGCTGGCTGAATATTCCCTGGATTTTCGCAGAAACCTTCTTTTTCCGCAGGGTCCTTGAGGCAGTGCAATACTTTCAACCCGGACCATGGCATAGAAAAGATCCCTTTCAGCACTTAAAAGATCACGAACTTTTAACCGCACTTCCCGAATTTATTATTGCTTATCAAAACAAAAGCGCTTCAAACGATGAGTCTGCTTTTCAACAAGCTTGCTATCAATCCCTATGGGGAAATCAAAGTGATTTAAGCAACCTCGAATCCTACGATGCAATTCTGAGTCATCCAGAAGAAAAATTTGTTATTGACCACTCAGAGCGAGCATTTGAATTTATCTCTCATCATAACGGTAAACTTGCCTATTTCTTCGATAATGTTGGAAAGGAGATATTTTTTGACCTCGCCTTTATTGACCTTTTACTTCAAAGGAATCTTGCGCGATCTGTAACTTGCTATCTCAAGAATCAGCCATTTTTTGTTTCGGACTCCCTGCCAAAAGATCTCAATCAAGCAGTAGATCGCCTGGCATCCTCATCCGAAGTAGAATGTGAACATCTGGCGGCTCGTATTACAAACGGTCTTAAGTCTGGAAAAATCAGAATCAAAGCACCACCTTTTCTAGCAACAAGCCGATCTTACCGAGCCATGCCTGATGCCTTGAAACAAGAGATTAGTCAACATGATCTGGCGATACTGAAAGGTGATGTAAATTTTAGAAAGCTTGTCGGTGATCATCACTGGAACCCAACCACATCTATTGAGAAAGCAGCTGGTTACTTCCCAACATCCTTTTTGAGTTTGCGAACGTTAAAAGGAGAGCTTATTGTCGGTTTAAAAAAGGACCAATTACAAAATTTGGAATCAAACGCTGAAGAAAATTGGATGATTAACGGAAAGAGGGGCATGATCACATTTTTCCAAAAATTAAATTGATGCATGCCGTTCTTACCAAACAATATTAAATAAACAACATTTAGACGAAAGGTTATTAAGTTCATGAGCGAAAACAAAAAAGTTCGAGTTGCGATTATTGGCGTGGGCAATTGTGCGTCTGCATTGATCCAGGGTGTCGAGTTTTATAAAAATGCGAAAAATGATGAGCGTGTTCCCGGATTAATGCATGTTGATTTAGGCGGATACCACATCTCAGATATTGAATTCAGTGCCGCCTTTGATGTTGTGGATACCAAGGTTGGCAAAGACCTGTCAGAAGCCATTTATGCTTTCCCAAATAACACCTATCGCTTTGCAGATGTTCCCAAGCTTGGCATTCCCGTCCATCGCGGGATGACACACGATGGTTTAGGGAAATATTTGAGTCAAATTGTCAAAAAAGCACCAGGACCTACGGATGACATCATTAAAATCTTGCAAGATACAAACACGGATGTTGTTGTCAATTTCATGCCTGTTGGATCTGAAATGGCAACAAAATGGTATGTCGAACAGGTTCTTGATGCAGGCTGCGGGTTTGTCAATGCCATACCGGTCTTTATCGCAAGTTCAGATTACTGGGGAAAACGCTTTAGCGAAAAAGGGCTGCCTATTATCGGCGATGACATTAAAAGCCAGGTTGGCGCAACCATTTTGCACCGAGTGCTGACCAGCCTGTTTGTTGACCGCGGCGTCAGACTTGATCACACCTATCAGCTCAATTTTGGCGGAAATACCGACTTCATGAATATGCTCGAACGAGAACGCCTGCAATCTAAAAAGATCAGCAAAACCGGCGCTGTAACAAGCATGCTCCCATATACCCTCCCCGAAGAAGATATTCATGTCGGTCCAAGTGACTACGTCCCCTGGTTAACTGATAGGAAGTTCT
This sequence comes from Anaerolineaceae bacterium, assembly GCA_016841525.1. Classification (GTDB taxonomy): domain Bacteria; phylum Chloroflexota; class Anaerolineae; order Anaerolineales; family Anaerolineaceae; genus Brevifilum. Next base: position 114,908 of record JAENYZ010000006.1, on the reverse strand, counting down.
GCCATATCAAAATGGAAGGGACAACCTTTGGTAATGTCCCCCTCAATTTGGAAGCAAAATTAGAAGTATGGGATTCCCCCAACTCTGCTGGAGTAATCATTGACGCCGTTCGCTGTTGTAAACTCGCCCTTGATCGAGGATTGTCAGGCCCCCTATTAGCCCCATCCTCCTATTTCATGAAAACCCCACCTGAGCAATACGAAGACAGCATTGCACGGGATAAAACCAACGCCTTTATTCAAGCAAAATAATATTTACCGTGTCCTCAAAAGATCAACGGGAGCAATTGAAGCTCCCGTTTTCTTTTTTTATTGCACATCACGGATCAACCCACAATAAATTTTGCTTAGTAGACAACTCTTTGATATAATAAAGATATTAGAATAAATGTTCTTTAATTTAAAAATTTTAATATGAATAACATTCCTTTCTTACGAACCCACTCCTATTACGGATTTCTGGAATCCCTGCTCTCTCCTGAAGATCTGGTTGCAAATGCAATAAAATATGGCGTGCAAACTTTAGGCATGACAGACCATCGTTATCTCACAGGTTCAATTGCATTCCATGAAGCATGTGTGGCTGAAGGAATAAAACCAATCCTCGGTCTTGAAATCGATTTTAATTACAAGGGATTTCAGGGCATATTATGTCTGATTGCAAAGGATCGTGAGGGCTGGACAAATTTATCACACCTGAGCAGTTTGATGCTGGTCGAAAATAAAACATTAGAACACAGCGACCTGGTAAATCACGGCACTGGATTGATTTGCATCATGGGGGGGCCGCAAGGTATTTTAAGAGAATTAATTTTCAACAGTCCCCCCTCTTTCAAATATCCAGATAATTTTATTCAAGTTATACAATCCTTCTTCCGGGATGATCTCTACGTTGAAATTCAACGGTTTGCTGATGGTCCACTCAAAAACGAGAGCAGCCTTCTTCAACTCGCGAAAAAATATGCCATTCCATTCATCGCAAGCCAGGATATCCGCTATGAAATCCCTTCAGCCCAATCGATATACCGAACTTTATCTGCTATTCGCCAAAATTCAAAGCTCGATTCCCTGAAATACGATTATGATCTCTTCAAACAATCCAGTTTTCCAAATCAGGAAGATTTCACCCATAGATATCAAGATATTCCAGAAGCCATTAAAAACCTGCATACCCTTACAGAAAAATGTCATTTGAAATTACCTATAGGACAAAGACATTACCCTGATTACAACACTCCATCGGGCATTTCACAATCAGAATATCTACAAGTAAAAGCCTTTGAGGGTGCCAGGAAAATATATCCAAACATTGACGAAAAGATTACAGAACGTTTGAATTATGAGCTGAAGATCATTTCTGAGATGGGATATGAACCTATCTTTTTGATTGTTCAGGATGTGATCAACCAGGCACGAAAATTGGGGATCCCAACCTCATCCAGGGGGTCAGCAGCATCTTCTTTAGTAGCCCATTGTTTAAATATCACCTCTCCCGATCCAATTGCCCTCAACTTATACTTTGAGCGTTTTCTAAACCCGGCTCGCAAGAAACCACCGGATATCGACACGGATATAGCATCTCATCGACGAGATGAAATCATCAAGTACGTTTTTGATACTTATGGCGAAAATCATGTCGCAATGGTCGGGACGATCAATCGTTACAGACCAAAATCAGCGCTTAATGACGTGGCAAAGGTCTACGGCTTATCACCAGAAACTGTTCGCCAACTTTCAAAAAGAGTGCCCTCCTCCTTCAGTTTTCGACGCAGCGATGATGAAGTGGATCCATTCTCTGGCATTCTTCGTGATCAATCTATCCCAATGATCCAAAAAATCGTTAATGATGCAAAAGCAATTTTAAACTTTCCCAGACATCTTTCTGTTCATCCAGGGGGAATTGTTATTGCGCCCTTCCCAATCAGGGACCTGGTACCACTAGTACATTCGACCTCTTTAGGGATCAACCACACCCAATTTGATCTGGATGGCGTTGAAGAATTAGGACTGGTCAAAATCGATCTGCTTGGAATTCGCGGATTAACCGTTTTAGGTGAGGTTGCTAATAAAATCAGGTCCTGGCGGCTTAGCGAATTCAACCAAGGGTTGGATGTCCTGGAAAGCATCCCGGAAAAGGATCCTGAAACCGAAAAAACGATTTCAGAAGCTCAAACGATTGGATGCTTCCAAATAGAAAGCCCTGGCATGCGTGCAACTTTAAAAGAGATCAACGCAAAAAATGTGGAAGATATTATGGTAACCCTGGCACTATACCGTCCCGGACCATTGAAAGGCGGCTTGAGGGATGCTTTTGTCCGAAGATTTCGAGGTGAAGAACCGATTGAACACCTTCATCCCTCGTTATCAAACCTGCTGGGAGACACCTTTGGCGTCATACTTTACCAGGAACAAGTTTTGCGCATTGCACATGAATTAGGCGGTCTTACGATTGCCCAGGCAGATATCCTCAGGCGTGCAATGAGTCACTTTGACCCCGGTGGTATTATGGACACCCTTCGTAGGCAATTTATCGAAGGCGCATTAAAAAATAAGGGCGTAAGCCCTGAAATTGGGGAGAGAATATGGGAAATGATGGCTGCCTTTGCAGGTTACGGATTCCCCAAAGCCCATGCCGCTTCCTACGCAAGGCTTGCCTGGAACGCAGCCTGGTGCAAGACACACTATCCTGCAGAATTTATGGCTGCAGTCCTAGGTTATGGCGGAGGGTATTACTCACAACGAGTTTACTTAATGGAAACACGAAGGCTTGGTTTATCGGTTTCACCGCCTCATATCAACCATTCAAACCACCGCTTTAAAGTTGCCTATCCCAATGGAAAGCCTAAGCTCTACATGGGCCTGGACCAGGTCAGGGATCTGACTCAGAAGACGATTAATGCCATCATTAAAAATCGTCCTTTCTATTCACTTGAGGATTTCATAATATGTGTTGACCCGCATAAAACAGAAGCTGAAAACCTGATCATGTGTGATGCTCTTGAGGGTTTGGTTAACATTCCGGAAGCCTTGAAAAGGCTTTCACATAAACATCCTGCTGGACAATTATCATTATTTTCCGAAAGAAAACAAATCGAGGATTGGGATGCTGAAAAGAAATATAAAGCACAATTAGAAATTCTTGGTGCAAGCCTTGCTTTCTCTCCATTGGAACAATTTGCTCGAGAAATTCAATCTTCTGGTGCAATTTCTACCACTGAAGCAGAAAACAGGGTCGGTGAAATGGTCAGGATTGCAGGAATGCGTCAAACGTACCGCAGATTTCGAACAAAGTCCAAACAAACAATGGCTATCCTGACCCTGGAAGATTTGGAAGGCTCCATTCAAATATTGGTGTCTCCTTATCTATATCGGCAAAACCACCTTGCACTTCAAGAAATCGGCCCCTTTATCGTTGAAGGCGTGATTGAACGCGATTCGGAACGGCAAAATATTAAATTGAACGCAGAGAAAATTGTGCTGCTAAAAAATTCCAGCTTGTAAACCAGCCAAACCTTGTCGCAGATAGGGGACAAAGCTATACTTGACTCAGATGGCAAGTTTAGAAAAAATCGAAAAGAGAAAAGCATGTTAGGTATCTATAAGCGCTTAGCCAGCTACCTGGATACGCTTCCAGCTGGCTACCCACCAACTGAAGACGGAGTAGAGCTGCAAATTCTTCAAAAACTTTTCACTGAAGAAGAAGCCGAATTAGCTATACACCTCATGATCCTTGATGAGCCCGTTTCGGTCATAGCCCATAAAGCCGGTTTGGAACAGGATTACGCTTCCAAACTGCTGGAGCGCATGGTTCAAAAGGGTTTAATTTCAGGTGGGTATCCTGAAGGAAAACCACCGGTCTATTCCATCAGCCAATTTGTCGTCGGTTTTTATGAAGATCAGGTCAATCGCCTGGATGCCGAATTGGTGGACTTATTTGAAGCCTATGCACCCATTTATTTTGAAAAGGGTCCCTGGAAAAAACAGCCGCAAATAAGGACAATTCCAGTAATGGAAGCCATCCCTGTTGCTCCTGAAGTTTTACCGTACATGCAAGTTGAAGCCATCCTTCAATCAAAAACAGATTTTGCAGTGCGAAATTGCGTTTGCCGTCAGGAAAAGGAGATACTTGACAAGGGATGCGGTAAGCCAATGGAAACCTGCATGATGTTTGATAGTGCGGCAAGAAACACCGTGAAAACAGGTAAAGGCAGGATGATTTCTCTGGAAGAAGCACGAGACATCCTCAAACGAGCCCAGAAAGCCGGGCTGGTATTGCAGCCATCAAATTCTCAAGATCCAATCTTTCTATGCGCTTGCTGCAGCTGCTGCTGCGGTGTATTAAGCAACATTAAAAACCATCCAAATCCTGGCGCGCTCGTTGCAAATCCATATTTCGCACAATATGATCCTGCAGATTGCATCTCTTGTGGTGCTTGTGTAGAAATTTGTCCAATGGCAGCATTGACCATGGACGATAATGGCGAGATCATATTTGATCAATCGCGCTGTATGGGCTGTGGATTATGCATCACTGTTTGTCCAAGCGAGTCACTTAAGCTGGTAATTAAACCAGATCTTGATCAGCCCAAAATCCCCAAAAATACTACCCAAACCTACTTGAGCATATCCAAAGCGCGAGGTGTTGGGAATTTGGCCAGCATTGTGTGGATATTGATAAAAAATTATATCAAGACCATAAAAGTTAAAAGGTGACTGGGAAGACCGCATCAAAACTCAATCATAAGAATTTAAGAGGAGGAAAAATGACAAAAGATAAATTGCACTGGTATATGGATGCAATATTCTATGAGGTTCATGTCCGGGCTTATTGTGATTCCAACGGGGATGGAAAAGGGGATATCCCAGGCTTGATCAGCAAACTTGATTATATTAAAGAGCTTGGTGTCGACTGCATCTGGATTCTTCCAATCTACCCCTCGCCTTTAAAAGATGATGGCTATGATATTGCAGACTATTACAGCGTCCATCCGGATTATGGCACCATTGATGATTTTAAGAACCTGATATTGGAAGCACACAAACGGGGATTAAAGGTCATTGCAGATTTGGTACTGAATCACACTTCAGACCAGCATCCGTGGTTTCAGAAATCACGTTCTGATCCCAATTCTAAATATCGCGACTATTATGTATGGTCGGAAACAGATGAAAAATATGAGAACACCCGGATCATCTTTTTAGATACCGAGGTATCAAACTGGACCTACGATGAAGTTGCAGGCATGTATTTTTGGCATCGCTTTTATTCCACGCAGCCCGACTTAAATTATGACAATCCAGAAGTAGTCAAAGAGATGATGAACGTCATGGATTTTTGGCTTGATATGGGTATCGATGGTTTTCGGGCAGATGCAGTCCCCTACTTAATCGAAAGAGAAGGGACCAACTGCGAAAACTTGCCTGAAACACACGAGATTTTGAAGCAATTCCGGAAGCACCTCGATGAAAAATATGAGGATAAAATTTTATTAGCCGAAGCTAATCAATGGCCAGTGGATGTCAGGCCTTATTTTGGTGAAGGTGATGAATTTCACATGGGGTTTCATTTCCCTGTGATGCCCAGAATATATATGGCTATGCGAAAAGGTGACACCAGCCCCATCCATTGGATCATGTCCCAAACACCAGAGATCCCTGAGAACACCCAGTGGTGCATTTTCCTTCGAAACCATGACGAGCTCACCCTTGAAATGGTAACCGAAGAAGAACGTCAATGGATGTGGTCCGAATACGCACCGGATCCACGAATGCGGCTCAATCTGGGAATACGACGCCGCTTGGCGCCATTGCTTGATAACGACCAGCAAAAAATATTATTGGCGAATGCCTTGTTGTATGCCTTGCCTGGAGCACCTATTATCTACTACGGGGATGAAATCGGAATGGGAGACAATATCTGGTTGTTTGATCGGAACGGCGTCCGAACACCAATGCAGTGGAACGACAGTATCAACGCCGGGTTTTCAAAAGCAAATCCTGAAGACCTTTATGCCCCTGTCATTGATTCCCCGGAATATACCTACAAAAAGGTCAACGTTGCTGTGGAGCGCCAGGATCCTGAATCCTTATTAAACAAGATGCGACATCTGGTTTCAGTTCGTAAATCGCACCCCATTTTTGCTGTTGGCGATTTTGAGTTCCTCGCCCAGGACCAAACTTCGTTCCTTGCCATTCTTCGAACCCTTGAAGAACAAAACGTGATATGTATCCATAATCTCACCGGAGAAGAAAAATCAATTGAGCTGGATCTTTCAAATTTCTCTGGAAGGCGATTAATCAACCTTCTTGAGGAAAGTGAGCCAGATACAATCACCGAGAAAAAACAGAGCTATATTTTAAAACCACACCAATTCTTGTGGATGAGGGTCACAGATTGAACACATCATTGGATGGATGAACTCATGAATTTCAAGTAAAATTGATGCCATGGACCAAGAGAATCGATTTCAGACCTGGCTGTCGCAATATATTAAACCCCTCAATTTAAAGCGGCGGAATGAGATCATAGAATATATTCGCCAGGCTGCAACACCAGGTTTTGATTATTTTTTCCTTGTGATCCTTTCCGGCGCAATTGCAACAATCGGTTTGATCAACGATTCCCCTGCAGTTATCATAGGCGCAATGCTTGTTGCACCGCTCATGTCTCCAATCCTAGGGGTAGGTTTGGGGTCAATCACAGCAGATGCTGCCCTCACTAGGGATTCAGCTGCTGCGTTGATCAGGGGTGCCTTGCTCTCCATATTACTTGCCACGCTCATCACCCTATTTAACATTTATCTGCCTTTTGTCCCGTCACTTCTTGAAATTCCGGGAGAAGTTTTCGCACGCACGCAACCTACACCCAATGACCTGATGATAGCCCTCGCAGGGGGATTGGCAGCAGCCTATTCATTATCACAGCCGCACCTCTCCGCAGCTTTGCCAGGTGTTGCCATTGCCACCGCCTTAATGCCGCCACTTTCAACAATTGGTATTGGCATTGCGCTTGGGCGTTGGGAAATCGCAGGCGGTGCCGCGCTCCTGTTCTTGACAAACGCAATCACCATTGCTTTTGCAGCAATTCTTGTCTTCTTCCTGGAAGGCTTTGTGCCAAGATTCCAAAGGAATAACAATAAGATACCCAGGAGCCTCCTTGTGGCGGCACTTCTCACAGCTTTACTTTTAATTCCGCTCACCATAGTAGGCATCAGTTTGGTATCTAATGCACAGGAAAATCGCTTAATCAACAACTTAATTGAAACTGAATTTTCAGAAATTCGGAATGCTGAACTTGTGGAATTGACAATTTTTCGATCAGAAGAGGAAATTCAGCTTGATATCACAGTGCGATCCAATTCACCGCTGACTTATAACCAGGTCGTCAACTTACAGGAGATTCTCGTCGCAAGGCTTGATAAACCAGTTTCCCTGAAAGTGGATCATATAAGATCGGAAACTTTTGATCCCATGGTTCCCCCAACCCAAACGCCATCTCCAACAATAACATTAACACCAACCCTTGGTCCCAGCCCCACGAATACACCAACATCAACACAAACTTCATTGCCGCCGACACAAACACCTTTACCTGCAACATCCACACCTACGGCAACAATGACACCCACCCGGATGACTCCAACACCTATTGCGGCTATCGTTATCAGCGCAGGCGAATTTCCCCCATATTATTTTCTTTACCAGGAACCTGGTGGGCCTGAGATCGCAAGATTAGCCGAATATGCGGTCCTTCTGGATCTGCATGAATCTGTGATTTTCGAAGGGTTAATTTGGGTAAAAGTCCAGGACGAGGATGGGCGCATCGGCTGGTATCCAAAAAGGAATTTAGTCTATCCAACCGAAATATCAATAACTAATTAGCTACGAATTAAAAAGGAGTTCACGAATGTCATCTTACGAATGTATTGCATGTGGGTATATCTATGATCCTGCAGAAGGTGATCCAATGGCAGGGATCGCACCGGGAACCCCGTTCGAGGATTTGCCGGACGATTGGGTTTGCCCTGATTGTGGTTTAGGGAAAGAAGAATTTGAGAAGATCGATTAATAGGGATCTTTTTTTGAATTGTAAAGCATACTTGGGTATCATTAGTAACGAGGAAACCACAAGCTCTGAAAGGATAAAATATGTTATTAAGTGACTTTCTCCAGACTGCAGATTGGAAAAGCGAAAAACACGCACCTGTAATTGAATGCCCGGATTCTGTCAAAGCGGATGAAGAATTTCTTGTTTCACTAACAATTGGAAAAGAAATTCCACATCCAAATACAACAGAGCATCACATTGCTTGGATCTCATTATTCTTTAAACCAGACTCTGGAAAATTTCCTTTTGAAGTAGGAAAATTTGATTTTTCAGGCCATGGGCAATCGATAAAAGGTGCAAATCAAGGACCGCTCACCACGGAACCAAAGGTTAAAGTAGCAGTAAAGATTAAGGAACCCGGAACCCTGATGGCAATGTCCTATTGTAATATTCACGGGCTTTGGGAAAGTAAGAAAGATATTAAAGTCTTATAACAAAATCAAAAAACAAACAGGAATACAGGCTTATGAATCTTGACGGATGAGCCTGTATTCCACGGTTTAACAACCTTGGTCGAATTTACTGACAATTTGACAACTAATCCTGCTTTATGGATAATTAAGGCTGCTCTTAAGTTCATTTTGTCTTGCTCTCCAGCAGCATAAGTTTTATACAAACGAGGGATCTTTTTGAAAACAATAATCCTTGAAAAATTTAATCGCGGCGTCATAGTTAGAGCAATGGGTGTTGTTGTCGATGTTGAGTTTGAAACTGGCGACCTGCCCAGCATCCACAATGCACTCAGAGTGAGCAAAGGACACCAAAAAGACTTAATACTGGAGGTCCAGGAACATATTGATGCAAACACAGTTCGAACAGTCGCCATGGGCTCAACCGCTGGACTGCAGCGCGGATTAATGATTGAGGACACCGGCGGCCCTATCATGGTTCCGGTTGGGAAAGAAACTTTGGGGCGTATGTTTAATGTTCTTGGTGATCCCATTGATGATAAAGGTGTACTTTCTGAGGATGTTCCCACCCATCCTATCCATGTTGCATCTCCACCATTACGAGATCAGCGAGTTGTCACCGCCCCTTTTATTACAGGTATCAAATCAATTGATTTGCTCACACCCTATCCCCGAGGTGGGAAAATTGGGCTCTTTGGCGGTGCGGGAGTCGGGAAAACGATCCTGATCATTGAACTTATGCGCAATGCAACTAAAAAATACGCCGGGTATATTGTTTTTGCCGGCGTTGGAGAAAGAAGCCGAGAAGGGAATGATCTTTACCTCGAATTAAATCGCCGAGAAGTTATGAAATCATCGGTCCTCGTTTTCGGACAAATGAATGAACCTCCAGGTGCCCGACTGCGTACACCGCTGACAGCCCTCACAATGGCTGAATATTTTAGGGATTACGAAAGCCGGCCAGTTCTTGTATTTATCGATAATATATTCCGCTATATCCAGGCAGGTTCAGAGGTTTCAGCCCTGCTTGGGCGGCTGCCCAGTGAAGTTGGCTATCAACCCACATTGGAATCTGAGATGGGTGCCCTTCAAGAACGGATTACAACGACCTCTGCAGGGAGTGTTACATCCGTTCAGGCTGTATACGTTCCTGCGGACGACCTGACAGATCCGGCGGTGACTGCGACATTTGCCCATTTAGATGCCTCAACCGTTTTATCAAGACGCCTGGTTGATCTTGGCATTTACCCCTCAATTGATCCCCTCAATTCTTCTTCGTCGATGCTGGCGCCGCATATCGTCGGACAGGAACATTTTGATGTGGCGATGGAAGTTAAATCTACACTGGCCCGGTATGAGGATTTACAGGATGTCATTGCGATTCTGGGTATGGAGGAATTGAGTGAGAGAGACCAGCAAACGGTCATCAGGGCACGAAGGATTCAGCGCTTCTTATCTCAGCCCTTTTTTGCAGCAGAAGAATTCACAGGCAACCCTGGCAAATTTGTACCAGTAGAAGAAACAATCCGAGGCTTTAAAGAAATTTTAGAAGGAAGACATGATTCTATTCCTGAGCAGGCTTTTTACATGGTGGGTACCATTGACGACGCCATGGATAAGGCAAGGGAAATTATGGAGGATATTTCAACATGAGCAAGGAAACGCTTTTGAGCCTGGAAATCCTCACCCCAGAAGGAATAATCCTCAAAGCTGATTCCCTCTTCTCGATCAACGTACCCCTTGCTGACGGCAGTCCTATTGGGATCAGGCCCGGGCATGCGCCGTTGATCGCAGAAACATTGCAAGGCTCAGTTCGATTTCGCACTGCTGAGAGTGAAAGTCAAATTGAATTGCATGCAGGTGTGTTGGACATAAGGGATAATCGTGTGATCATCCTCACACCCGGAAAGGTTTCAGGGACACCTCGTGAAATTGCTGATGGATCTGAAACAGAATATGATCGCCTAATGGGATCACTGATAGAGAAAATAAACTTGAACCAGGATGTAGAGGTTTAATCGATATATGAAGTCAATTGAAAAACGAAGTGTAATACCAAAGAAAAATGCCAGGGGAATTTCTCTTACAACCCTGGGTTGGGATCTTGCTTTGCCAATCTTTGGCGGCGTTTTACTTGGCTATCAAATTGATAACAAAATAATTGGCTCGGGTTATTTATTTACGTTTTTATTCTTAATAATCGGCGTTATTGTTGGATATTATAACCTTTACAAATTCATACACTTAGAATTGCTTAGAACAAAATTATCAAATCGCAAACTTCACAACCAGGAGGATGCGTAATGGATGTCCTCTCCGTACCCTTATGGATCATACTTGGTGCTGGAATGGCTTTTATTGTATTGAAATCTCAATGGTGGTCAGTTATGATGATCCACCCTGAAAAGCCCCGCAGCAGCAAGTGGTTGATCATAGGCGGAACGATCATCCGCTTGGTTTTCATTTCGCTCATCTTTATTGCTGTGGGATTTTATTCAATTTATGCATTATTGATTGTTTTTTCATCTTTTATGGTATCAAGGCTGTTGATACTGTTTATCTGGCAAAAGAGATTTGAAGTAGGAAAAGGGAAAATTCACTAATACAAAGGATTAATGATGGAGGCGATAGCGCCGCAAGTTATTTTCTATCTTTTTGGATTACCAATAACGGATACGGTTGTTTCAACATGGGTCATGATGGTGATCATTATCGTCGCTGCATTTTTTATTAGCAAATACAAACCAACAGCTGGTGAAATGATTGTTGAAATGATCAATAATATTGTTAGCTCAGTGATGCCCGAAGATATCAATGTGTCAAAATACTTAACAATCCTGGGAACTTTGGCAATATTCCTGGTCCTGGCAAACATATTCAGTATATTTCCGTTAATGGTTTCACCAACAGCCAATATCAATACCACAACTGCTCTTGCTATTGTCGTTTTCTTTGCTGTGCACTTCTATGGCATTCGAGATAAAGGGCTCTGGCAGTACTTAAAAGATTTTGCAAATCCCATTTTTATTTTACCCTTGGAAATTGTCAGCCAATTTTCTCGCACTTTATCCCTGGCAATCCGTCTTTTTGGCAATATTCTCAGCACAGACTTAATCGTAGCAATTGTCTTTTCTTTAATCCCTTTTCTTGTTCCCCTACCATTGGCTGCTTTAGGCATGCTTACTGGTGTTCTCCAAGCTTACATCTTCCTGGTTTTGGCATCGCTTTATATTGCTTCCGCCATTGAAGTTGAAGAGATGGAAGAAGAACGACGACAACTCAAACAAGAGCTTTCAAAAAGCTAAAACTAAATCAGAAAGGAATAGAAAATTATGTGGCAACTTGATTCTTCAACCCTCATCACTGTTCTGACAATTATTGTCGCAACAGGCGGAATGGTTCTGGGCGCAATTGTGCCGGCTATCATGGAGGGAATTGCCGTTAAGAAGGCTCTGGAAGGCATTACTCGCCAACCGGATGCGGCTAATGATTTGCGCACAACTTTGCTAATTTCAATGGCTTTGCTCGAATCAACAGCAATTTATGTTCTGTTGGTCATATTAATATTAATTTTTGCGAACCCCTTGCTCGATCGATTCTTTTAATCATAAGGAGATTTTAGATGCTGGATATTGATCTAATAACAATTCTGGCCGAAATAATAAATTTCCTTGTAACTGCTGTCGCGCTTTATTTTTTGCTTTTCAAACCAACCGTTAAACGCATTGAAGAACGTTCCAGGCAAAAAGAAGAAATGTTATCCAATGCAAAAGCGAAAGAACAAGAAGCTGAAGAAAAATTAGCAAAAATTGAAGATCGACTCGCTAATATTGATAAAGAAATTGAATCTCGTCTTGAACAAGCTTATCAAAATGCGCAAGCTGAAAGCGAAGCTCTGTTGCAGGAAACACAAAATGAAGCTGAGAGAATTATCAGAGACGCTGAAAACGAAGCAGAAAAACGTCAAAGATTGGAAATGGAAACCTTGGAACAAGAACTCGTCCAGACAGTCTTGAATATTAGCGGTCAGGTGCTTTCGAAAACGACACCTGAAAAAACACACGAGATGCTGATTGAGGAATTGAATAAGGAAATTTGGGATATGGGCAAAAGTGGTATGCCCCAGGTTAGAACCATCAGAGATTCTCTTGCAGAAAGAACGCCAACTGTTCATGTTGTATCCGCCAAAGAGCTCTCCCCCGAGCTCCAACGCTCACTTGTTCGCACGTTCAGCGCCCTTGCTGATAGAAACGTAAACATGGAAATTGAAATTAATCCTGAGCTGATTGCTGGCATAAAGGTCAGGATGGGTGACCTTGTCGTTGAAAACAACCTTGCCGCTGAACTGGCCGAATTAAAGTCAGAAGTTTTCGTATCCCTGGAAGAGAGTATGAATGACCAGAACGGATAAAGAAGATTTTCGCCTACCAGAAAAACTCTACGAGGACATCTCGGAAGAAATTGCTTCGCGTATGAAATTATCCGTAAGCAAAGAGGATTTTCTTGCAAAGGTGAAAAAAAATGTCGACCATGAACAGGATTTGAAGCCAAGAAGGAAATTTAAAGAAACGGTCGATAAACTTTCGGAGCAATCCAAACTAATTTCAACACGTGTTCGCTTTAAGGATGTCGGTACTGTTCACCACATTGGAAATGGCGTCGCTACTGTATCCGGGCTGCCAAATGTCAGTATTGATGAAATTGTCGTATTTCCAACAGGTGTCGAAGGTATGGCATTAAACCTCGATAAAAAACGGGTCGATCTGATCATGTTGGGAAGTGAAAATGACATCCGTGGAGGAGACCTGGTTCAAGCAACTGGCAATCGATTAAAGGTTCCGGTTGGCTCCCAATTACTGGGCCGTCTGATTGATCCGTTGGGTAACCCGATGGATACAGATGAACCCATCGAAGCAAGTGAATATCGGTATTTATCACGAGTTGCGCCCGGTGTGATCAAACGAGCGCCAGTCAATGAATCCATGTTCACCGGTACGAAAATCATTGACACTTTATTCCCAATTGGCCGAGGACAAAGAGAGCTCATTCTTGGAGATCGTCAAACCGGGAAAACTACTTTAGTTGTTGATGCGATTATCAGCCAAAAAGACTCCGATGTTCGGTGTATTTATGTTGCGATTGGTCAGAAGAAATCCAGCACCCTTGCGACTATAGAAACGCTTAAGAAACATGACGCACTTTCGTACACCTCATTCGTCATCAGCAGTCCAGATGACCAACCTGCATTACGTTATCTTGCCCCATACACAGGGATGACAATGGCAGAATTCTTCCTGGATCAAGGGTTGGATGTCTTGATCATTTTCGATGATCTAAGCAAACACGCTGATTCATATCGCGAATTAAGCTTGCTTCTTCGGCGGCCGCCAGGACGCGAGGCTTATCCAGGGGACATATTTTACATTCACTCAAGATTGCTTGAACGGGCATGCAAACTAAATGAGGAAAATAAAGGCGGGTCAATTACTGCCTTACCAATAGCAACAACACAAAACGGAAATTTATCCGATTATATTCCAACCAATCTGATTTCAATTACCGATGGGCAGTTAATGCTGGACGCTGATCTTTTCAACCAGGGACAAAAACCTGCGGTTGATATTGGTCGCTCGGTATCGCGTGTCGGTGGTGCAGCACAAAGACAAGCTGTTCGAAAACTGGTTGGTAATTTAAAACTTGAATTATCTCAGTATGAAGAGGTTGAACATTTCACCAGGTTTGGCACTGAAGTTGACCAGGCGACAAAACAACAAATTGAAAAAGGGAAACGCATATTAAACATTCTTAAGCAAAAACCCAATCAGCCCTTTACTTTTCCCCTCACAGTTGTACTCTTGTACGGTCTGAACAAAGGATACCTGGACGACATACCGCTTCCTCTTCTGGACGCGTATCAAGACGAATTAAAAAACTATTTCCCAACCAGCGAAAGTAAGTTGTTGAGCGATATTGACAGGGAAGGCGTCTTGACAGAGGAAATCAGTAAAGACCTGGACAGAGCATTCAGCGACTTCAATGCTTTCTGGGTTGAGAAGAAAGGTGCATCATCATGAAAATGGTAATGGCTGTCGTACCATCGAGTAACGCAGAAGATGTTTTAGATGCGTTAATCAACCGAGGGCACACTGCTACTTATGCCCACACAAAAGGAGGCATGCTAAGGCAGAGCCAATACTCACTTTTTATTGCAGTAAGTAAGGAAAAATTGGAAGAAGTATTGGAAATTATTAAAAGCAGCTGTCGCACACAGGTTGAAATGAGCACCATGGACTCCCAGAATAAAGATACGCTGGGTACGGCACCGGTTGTCGCAGATTTGGGCGGTGCAATCGCATTTATTTGGGATATTAATCGGATTGAAACCTTTTAATTAACCTTATGTCTCAAAATTTTGAACTCGCAAAATCTCGCCTTGAGAATATTTCAACCATAGAGCCCTTGCTTGGAGCCCTCAGGACCATGTCAATGGGTACATGGCAAATGGCGTTGAACAAAATTGAAAAAATGAACGCCTATGAGGATAATTACAACCACATCATTGCTGAAGTCCTGCCGCACATCAAAAAATCGCAGGTCAAATCCAGAAGCAGTAAAAACAAAAATCAAAAAATAACCGACACAATCTTTTTGCTGATTGGTACAGAACGAGGATTATGCGGAAAATTCAATGACGCCCTTATTGAACAATCTCTGAATTGGATTCAGGAGATGGAACCCCCATCTTATCAAATTTGGGCAATGGGATCCAGATTGATCCGCAAACTTGAGCAAATGGAAGTCGATATTTCATGGCGGCAACCAATGCCTGGAACAGATCTGATGACCTACCAAAAAGGCTACATATTAACCCAGAAGTGGGTGGAGCAGTACGAGGATTATTCATTTAATCAATTTTATATTTTATTCAACCAGATTGAAAAGGGTGGACAATATCAGTTTTCAACGTTTAAATTATTGCCTTATGAATTTCAGCGACCTGAGACCGCTCAAAAACCAATGACAAATCACTGGCCTAAACCAATCATTGAAACAGACCCAAAAGGGATCTATTCAATAATAATTCAGCATTATATAGCCGCAAGTTTTTACAAGATGGCTTTAAAATCAGCTGCAGCAGAACATGCGGCGAGATTTAATCTTATGCAAGAAGCAAAGGACAATGCTGAGGAAATCATAGATGAATTAAGATGGGTCATTAATGCGGAAAGAAAGAAAAAAATCACCCAACAAATGCAGGAACTTGCAGCGGGTGCAGGTCTCTTACATAATTAAGATATGAAATTATGAAATAAGTAGTTCTAAACAGGAGAGAAAAATTGAGCGCAAAGAAAAATTTCACAATAGGGATCAATTTTGGTGCTGAATCTGTCAGGGCAATCCTTGTGGACGTCAGTAATGGAAATTTGGCAGCAACAAGTACTTATTCTTATTACCATGGGATTATCACCGATAAATTGCCGGACACAGATATTGAATTAGACGAAGGTTGGGCACTCCAGCATCCTCAAGATTACATCAATGCATTGAAACGGACCGTTCCTAAGCTTCTCAAAGAAAGCCAAGTTGATCCCTCTCAAATTATTGCTTTAGGCACTTCCTTTGTAGGATCAACCCTTATCCCCGTAAAGGATGATGGCACACCCTTAGCGCTCATCGAAGATTACGCTCATGAACCACATGCTTGGCCAAAACATATTTATCACCAATCAGCAAAAGAAAGAGCAGGCAGGCTTACCCAATTAGCAACAGACCGCTTCGAAACCTTCCTGGATCGTTACGGTGGGAAATTGAATCATCAATGGTTCTTTCCAAAGGTCTGGGAATTGTATGATGACTCCTCGTCAATTTACAATGCTGCAGACAAATTAATTGAAGCATCCGATTGGATTGTTTGGCAGCTCACTGGTATTGAAACCCGCAACATATGTGCGGCTGGCTACAAAGCGCTCTGGTCCAAGAGTGAAGGTTTTCCCCTGGAAACCTTTTTCAGCGCGATGGACCCGGATTTGGCAAATATCGTCGATGAAAAAATGAGCCGGGAAATCTCTCCCCTTGGTCAACAGGCTGGTGAATTAACTGAAGAAGCAGCGCAATGGATGAAGCTTGAACCCGGAATACCCGTTTCAATTGGTGTTCTTAGCAGTCATGCAGCCGTTTCTGCCGCAACCGTGGTTGAACCCGGGAATATGGCAATTATTATGGATTCCGATTTTCGGCATATGATTTTGTCAAAGAAAGAATATCGCGTACCGGGAATGTGCGGGATGGTTGAAGACGGCATTGTCCCGGGATTATTCGCTTATGAAGCACGCCAGGCTGGAAGCGGCGATCACTTTTCATGGTTTATGAATAACGCAGTCCCTGAGCAATATTCAAAAGAGGCACGCCAGAAAAAAATAAGCATATTCCAGCTATTAGAAGAGAAAGCAGCCGCTTTAAAACCAGCGGAATCAGGTTTGGTGGCTTTGGATTGGTGGCATGGCAACCGCAGCATCCTTGTCGATGACGACTTATCTGGTTTGATCCTCGGGTATTCTCTAAAAACAAAGCCCGAGGAAGTTTATCGTGCACTTCTTGAAGCAACAACTTTTGGAACTCGGAAGATTTTTGAAACCTTCATCGCGAGCGGTGTCCCGATCAATGAAATTATTGTAACGGGCGGAAAACCTACCACAAATAAACTCCTCCTAAATATCATGGCGAATGTAACCCGAACCGAAATTAAAGTTGCAAAAAGCCCATATACCTCAGCCTTAGGCGCGGCCATGTACGCTGCCGTAGCTGCAGGGGAAGCGCGTGGTGGATACGGGAACATTCAGGAAGCAAGCAAGAAAATGGCACAACTTTCGAGCAAAAGCTTTGTTCCAAATAACAATGACAAGAAAACCTATAATCGGCTTTATTCTGAATATACGCTCCTCCATGATTATTTCGGATATGGACACAATAACGCGATGAAGCGATTGAACAATCTGCGCACGAATATACTAGAAAAGAAACGCCGATAACTAAGCAAATCTCAAATTCAGCACCAGTAAAAGGACCTGCTGGTGCTTTTTTGTTTTTTTAAAGTTAATTTGACGAATTTATTCCAATGATTAATCAAAATTTCCTTAAAATTCCCTCTTGACTTTTTGAAAAATCGTTTTTAATCATGGTATAATTTTCTCACTAAACTTTTTAGATAGGAGGAACAAAATTATGGCAAGTGTAACGTACGATCATGTATGGAAGAAGTTTGGTGATTTCGTCGCGCTCAATGATGTTAACCTGGATATTGAAGACAGGGAATTTCTTGTGCTCGTCGGACCATCCGGCTGCGGTAAAACAACAGCTTTACGTTGTCTCGCTGGATTGGAAGATATCACCGACGGTGAAGTAAGGATTGGCGACCAGGTCGTCAACGACGTAGCCCCAAAAGACCGGGATATTGCAATGGTATTTCAGAGCTACGCCCTCTACCCCCACATGACAGTTTATGACAATATGGCATTTGGTCTTAAGCTGAGGAAACTCCCCAAAGAGGAGATTCAGAAACGTGTGGAAGACGCAGCAGAAATCCTTGGCATTGGCCAGTTATTGCAGCGTAAACCAAGAGAACTCTCAGGTGGTCAACGACAGCGTGTTGCGCTTGGTCGTGCTATCGTTCGCGAGCCAAAAGTGTTCCTCTTTGATGAGCCCCTTTCAAACCTGGATGCAAAATTACGCGTTCAGACACGTGCTCAGATCAGCAAACTGCATCAACGCCTCAACACCACCTTTATCTATGTGACCCACGACCAAACTGAGGCTATGACCATGGCTACCAGGATTGCCGTGATCAACAAAGGCATATTACAGCAGGTTGACACACCGCAGCAATTGTATGACTATCCTGACAATATGTTCGTCGCCGGATTCATTGGCTCCCCATCCATGAACTTCTTCAACGGAAAATTCACCAAAGAAGGTGATGAAATGATCGTTGATCTTGGAAGCTTCAAGGTCAAAGTTCCAGAAAATCGTAAAGAGCTTTACGAAAGATTGGTGGGCCAGGAGATTATTTTCGGTATCCGACCTGAAGATATTCACAATCCTGAATATGCACCGCCTTCCATCATTGCGGAAGAAGTTGAAGTAGATGTGGACGTCACCGAGTTAATGGGTAATGAGATCTTCCTCTACCTCGTTAGTGGCGACCACAACTTCGTTGCCCGTGTAGACCCCCGCACACGCGTTGAAATGGGCGATAAAATAACAGTCACCTTCAACATGGACAATATGCACATATTTGACCCGGTAGCAGATCCTGACAACCCTGTTGCAATCCGCTAAGAATAAATAAGAACTCACAAAATCTATGACAAAAAGGCGATCCGCTCGGATCGCCTTTTTTTTATTACTGAAATTCATATAAATAATTATTTTGCTTTTAATCGTAAATGCTTCCTGGTTATTATAATCACCATGCCAGCAATGATCAAACTTAATACACCAACAAAGATAAATGCATCTCGCCAAAAACGCATTGGGAATAATCGTATTAAGGTGTCAGATGTGTAAAACTGCCATGTCCCGTCCGAAAAAAAGATTTGATGGAACCATGTGAACAATTGATTGAAACTGATCGCAACCAGCAGCAAAATAGAAGCAATCAAGCCTAATAGTCCCCATCCACCTTGGTAAAAAGCTGCGTGTATTAGATCTCGGCGCTCATTTTTCAACAAGACCCAGATACAAAAAACTAAAAGAATCAAAAATATCGCCAAAGCCACCCGCATACCCGTAACAACCCCCTTAACATCTACCATATGACTTAACTCCCTGTCATTGAAAATGGGTTCACCATCATCAAATGCAAGCACTTCCAGGTAATCTATATCTTCATTATTGACCAGATAACGTATCGAGGGTTCAGACCACCTCAAGCGATCCTGTATTGAAAATCCATAAGGATCTTCAGGGAAACCCGGCAGTTTATATTCTATTTTAGCAAAAAGCGGTGTAATTAATATCCTGACAGAAATCATCAGGATCACAAATGGTGTTAATACCGAAATCAACCATTTGGAGGTTTTCAAATACCAGGCTTGATAATTCATTGCAATTCTTTCGCTCCACCAGATAGGACAAAATCAACGACAATCTTATTTGTTAACCACTCAATTGGCGCACGATCATCAGTATAAACCTGTGTGTAATCAATTGGCGGCATTTTATTCATGTAAGTCTTTGTCATCACTTCAAGTAATAAGGATGGGCTTGAAGTCTCTGCCAATATCGAATAATTCTGGATAAAATTGTCCCAACTTCCAGGCTGTTTTGTCGCAAAAAGCATGGTATTGAATGATTCGGGGATATCCATAATAAAGGTGCTGGCAAAAACCTGTTCAACAGTTGTCCCAAGGTCATTAACCAGTGTTCTATCTAAAGGACTTCTACCAATATTGATTACCATCACACCGTCATCCGTTAAGTGCTGATGCACAATCTCGAAAAATTCAATTGTGGTCATATGCCAGGGGATATACGGCGGTCGATAGGCATCAACACTGATAATGTCATAGCTGTATGGAGAATGTGCCAACCCCCAGCGGCCGTCCTGGATAAAAATGTTTAAATTGGACTGCCCCATTTCAAAATACCGCTTCCCTACCTGCACTATCTTAGGGTCAATTTCAAACCCATCAATTTCGATGTTGTCATAGACAGCATTGGCTTGCCTGGCTGTCGTACCGGCTGCCAGGCCAACAAGGGCGATGCGATTTACCGACTCCGGCGAGTGTGGATAAGTATTGAAATAAGGCGCAGCAAGCACTTGTGACCAAGGTCCATAATAATTCAATTGGGTCGGATGATAAACAGAATGCATGCCCTGCCCATCATTCAACCGCAAATAGCGAAATCCATCTGATTCAATCACCTGAATGTAATTATAAGAAGACTCCGTTTCATAAACCAAATTTTCAGTCGCCTTATCCGCCCCCCTCACACCGAAAATCCACAAAATTACTAAAAGGCCAGGCATCCAGCTAAACTTGAGCCATTTATTAAATCCAACATAGATCAAGAATCCAACTGTCGATACCAGCATTAATACACTGCTGAAAAATAGAAAGGTGCGGTAGGTGCCAATTAGAGGAACCAAAATTAATACGGGCAAAAAAGTGCCGATGAAAGAGCCAAGGGTTGAAATTGCTGATAACAAACCAGCTGTCCTTCCGACCGAATCCTTTTCTCTTAAAGCAAGTTTCAACGCAAAAGGTGAAACCATCCCAAGCAATATCACAGGAACGATAAAAAGAATTAATATAGTGACAAAGGATCCTGCAAGTATTGAAACTTGATAGCGGTCAAAGGCATTCGCCGTCAGTCTTAAAATTGGCCGTGAAGCCATGGGAACGAGCGCAATGGCAAGGCTTGCCCACATCAGTAATTTGTAAAAGAAATGAAAATTCGGATATTTATCCGCCAGTTTTCCACCTACCCAATAGCCAACAGCGAGATAAATTAATATCAGTCCAATGACACTTGCCCAGACGAGATTGCTGCTCCCGTAAACATTGCCAATTAACCGGGATGCGGACATCTCCACAGCCAGGGCGGTCATTCCTGAAAAGAACACGGTGATAAAAAGATAATACTTTTTCATATAATTTAACTAATCTCAAAACGCTCAAAACAGAAATTATAATTGACAATAGTTATACCTTAAACCAACCACTTATTCTGAAAAATGCAAAAAAACACTAATTACGAAGAAATAGCCAGCACTTATAACCAGCGTTACATTGGGAACATGTATCCAGGCACGCTCAAGGCTCTCAGACGCATTCTAAGCGAAGAACACCATCATAAGGTTCTGGAGGTTGGCTGCGGCACAAGCCATTGGCTAAAAGCTTTGAGAGCAGATCAAGGGATTTCATTCTTTGGGGTTGATTCCTCTTTCAACATGCTTAAAAAATCGCAGCATCCCGATAACATATACCTCACCCAGTCCATGGCTGAACATTTGCCTTTCTTAGACAATTCATTCGATTTCATTTTTGTTGTTAATGCTGTACACCACTTTTCTAATCAAATAGCCTTCCTTAAAGAAGCGTACCGCGTATTGACCGAAAATGGCAGGCTCTCAATCATTGGTATGGACCCGACAGACAGACGAAACAAATGGTATGTTTACGAATTTTTTGAAGGCACCTTCGAACGTGATATCACGAGGTTCCCAACACAAATGCAGCTTGAAAAGTGGTTAGCACAAATCGGCTTCAAAATTCTGGATATTGAGGATGTTGAAATGATCCACGATCCAAAATTTGGTAGAAAAGTTCTTCAACATTCATTCCTCGAGAAAAATGCATGCTCTCAATTGGCAATGTTAAGTGATACTGAATATCAGGTTGGCATCAAGAAAATCAATAACAAGCTGAACACCAGGGATGGGGAAAATTTTGTATTTGAAAATGATATCGTTTTGAAAATGATTACAGGAAAAAAATAATTGCTTGAAAATTAAACAAAAAAGCCCAAAATTGGGCTTTTTAGCTGGGGGTGAAGGATTCGAACCTCCATATACAGATTCAGAGTCTGCTGTCCTGCCGTTAGACGAACCCCCAATAACTTAATTGGGCTATATTTTACCAAATCCGATTAAAAGTATCAAGAGGAAACCACTGGTTTTAATAAGCCATTCTTAGAAACAACACGCATTTCAAATAAAATTTTAAAATCAATTTCCAGCAAGGTAAAATTCAAATAAAGAGAAAAAGGAGAAAATTTTTCACTGCAGTCAACACCTTAAGTCCCAGCAAATGGTTTAGAAAGTGTGATCCTGCCATGTTTACATAGCGGCGCTTCAGAATCCACAGACTTTTGAGAGAATATCACCTATCCAGGAAATTATTGATCGTTTAGGGTCGAACTGGCATTGGGAACCAATATTTATGTAAATATTTAGGCCAATTTTGTTATTTCAATCAAATGCATGTGAATAAAATTAAGGAAGGACAGAGATAATTTATTCTGTTCGTTTCTCCGAACGCATAGCCACACTTTCGACCAAACCGATACCCAGCATCAAAGAAAGCAAAGAGCTGCCCCCATAACTTACAAAGGGTAAGGTTAAGCCGGTCACAGGCAAGACATTCATATTCACACCAATATTGACAATCGATTGGAAGAATATCAACACACCAAATCCATAGGCAATTAAAGCGCCAAAAGTATCGGAAGCGTTCTGTGCAATTCTAAAACAGCGAACAATAACCACAACCAGCAAAAGCAGGACAAGCACTGTACCAACAAAACCAAATTCAGCAGCAAGCACGCTGAAGATAAAGTCTGTATGCCTTACTTTCAAAAATCTTAATTGAACCTGCGTGGACTGGTTGTAACCCTGGCCAAATAATCCCCCCGTACCTATGGTGATCAATGCCTGGTCCACATTATAGGTTTCTCCATAACGGGCGTCTGGGTCCGGAAATAAGAAATTTGTTATTCGTAATTTTTGATAATCTTCTAAGAAAGAAAATCCTGTAAGGGCACCAATCACCAAAACAAATAAGACCAAACCAATCGCGATTAAAATATATCGAATTCTGATTCCAGTAATCCACAAAAAAGCAGCCCAAATCACCAAAAGAACAATCGTGGTGCTTAAATTTGGTTGAAGGAAAATCCAAATCAATAAGCCACCAACAAGAACAGCGCTTCTTAATATCGTTGAAAACTTTAGAATGCGATTATCCCTGTTAGCAAAAAAATTCGCCAGGGTTAGAATAATTACAATCTTTGCCAGCTCCGCCGGCTGGATCAGAATTTGTCCCACTTCCAACCAGCGCACCGCACCGAACCTTGCTTCAGCAGTGAACACAAACAACAGGAATACCATGGTCACAAGGTACATGGGCTGTATCAGAGTCATCCAGTATTTGTAATCAACAGCAGCAACAACAAACAGCACTACAAGGCTGATGGCCAGGAAAGTCGTTTGACGCTGTGGATGGTCAACAAGCTCAAGGTTGCCAGCAATGGAGCTGCGGATCAATGCAATACCTAAAATAGATAGGATCAGAACCGCACTGAACAGCCAGAAATCAAAATTTTGCCAGATATTTCGTATTTGTTTCATAAGAAGTTAACTTATGGTTGAACAGGTGTGTCAATGAGTTTGAGTTCAAAATAAGCATCAATCACCTGTCGCACAATAGGCGCTGAAAAAGTTGCGCCTTCAGTTCCATTGTAAATAAATGCTACAACAGCGATTTCAGCATCATCCCAGGGGGCATACCCAACATACCAAGCGTGGGATGGCCAGGCACCAAACTCGCATAAGCCTTGTGCCTGGGCAACGTTATCACAATACTCAGCCGTGCCTGTCTTTCCCGCTGATCTGCTGGTGTCGTTTCTGAACAAGTCATCGTGACGATCTGTCTCATAACGACTGGCGGTGCCTTCTGTCACGACCAAACGCATGCCCTGGTTTGCCAATTCAATCACCCAGGGTTCAACAGTCTTGGTTTCACTTGTTTCGACATTTCCATCGTACATGTTTATTACAGGATCTTCAGTAATATCCCATCGAACGGTGGGTGTCATTTGCTGAATAATCTCGCCATCCTGGTCGATCACTTTATCCACAATCGTGACATCCATCAACTTGCCGCCGTTGGCGATCGTTGAAATCGAATTCAACACCTGCAGCGGTGTTGCCAGCACAAATCCTTGGCCAATAGCCGCAGTATAGGTATCCCCTGTCGCCCAGTTTTCACCCATTGTCAAACGTTTCCATGTAGGGTTAGGAACAAGTCCATCCGATTCGCCTGGCAATTCAATGCCGGTTAAAGTTCCGTAACCAAGCGCTTGGGCGTATTCACTCATCAACCAGGGTCCTAAGCCGCCATCCGGCACTTCATCACCAAATCCACCGGCAACTTTATGCCAGTAAATATTACAAGAAAATGCAACCCCTTCTAGAAAGTTGACCATTCCATGGCCATTCCGGTCCCAACAAACAAATTGACGCGGTACACCCGGATCATTTTCATAAAACCGCTGGATAACCGTAATCGTCCCCGGATCCTCAACCTCATATTCCGGGGTAACAACACCTTCATTCAAAACACCAAGCGCAGAAGTCATCTTATAAACAGAACCGGGGGGATGTTCGGCTGATATCGCGTGATTAAATAAAGGACGCTGGGGATCGTTGCTCAATTGCTCGTAATAGTAACCCGGGATGATCCTTTCCATCCGATTATTTTCATAGTTAGGGTAGGAGACCAAAGCTAAAACTTCGCCGGTTTTTGGCTTCATCGCAATCACAACGCCGTTATTAGAAATTGTTCTGCCGGAATAAGTATTCCAATAATTAAGCTCATTTATCAGTGCCTCACGAGCAATGGATTGCAATCGGGAATCAATCGTTAAGTAAATGTCCTGCCCTGGCGTTGGTTCTACCGGTTCTTCCAATGTTCTTATGATCTCCCCAGCCACATTGACCTCGACGAGTTCTCTGCCGTTTCTTCCAGCGAGAATATCATTGAGTGATTGTTCAACCCCGGCATATCCAACCTTATCCCTGTTAGCAACAAATCCCAGATCAAAATAATAATCTTCAAGCACAGCAGGAACAGGACCCAAAAATCCAATGATTTCCGATGTCAAATCGCCGGTTGGATAATGTCTGACAGAAGAGATCTCAACGTCAATTCCCGGCCAATCTTCGCTATTTTCCATCACAACCATAGCGACATCCTGGGAAACATCACATTTTAAAGCTGTAGATTGATAAGGCCAGTTTGTGGTGGCAATAAAAACAATTTGAGAAATGCCCAGATCATTGTAGCAAGGTGTAAAATTTCGCACCGTTTCTTCATCAGTATCTCCCTGGCTCACGGGCATATCGATGAGTTCTGAGAGTTCTCTGAAGATATCCTGAATATCTCCCTCATCTGCAGGCAAATAACCGGGGGTAACAACCACATTATACGAAGGCACATTTTGGGCAAGGATATACCCATTACGATCATAAATGGTGCCTCGAATGGCAGGCTCATAGATCACCTGGGTTCGATTATTATTTGCCTGTGCAATAAAATCTTCTCCCTGGATGATTTGAATATCAAACAAACGCAGGATATAAAAGCCAAAAATTGTCCCTATGAGAATAAAAAGGACCAAAAAGCGCCAATTTTCAAATTTATTGTTGCGTTGAGGGAAAACACTCATGCCTCCACCTCCAAGGGGTAAATTCGCCCGACCAAATCACTAACAACTGCATAAACCGGAAGTGCGAATATTAAATTTAATAATAAGCTTGGCAAAACAACACGATCAAAACTTGTGCTCAAAGGAAATACTGCACCATTAATTCGAAGCATAAAAATATAAATACCGTGTTGAAAAATTGTGCCAACTAATGTAACGATAAACATAGCCAATATTGGGTTGCGCCACACACGTCTTTGTAATAGTTTTGAGATGCTAACGACACCCAGATAAGCAATCAAAGGCGCAAAGAACGGCATTGCAGATGCTAAACTGATCAAAACGCCGGCGATGACGGTCCACAACCAGCTGTTCTTCACCTGTTCTTGCAAAGACCAGGCAGCCAGGAACAACAAAACAACATCAGCAGTACCAGAAATCAAGTTAGCCTGAGAGAAAATAGCCGTTTGCAAGCTATAAAATACCACAAGTGACAGCGCACACACAAGGTGAGAAATCAAAATTAAGGCTCCGGAATTAATGGAGAAATATTAATTGCCTCAAAATTATCAATCACCAATACGGCATTGATACTCTCAAAATTTACAATGGGCTGAACAGAAGCGGTCTGGAACAAGGCGTTATCGCGCTGCTGGGTGGATAAAACCTGCCCCACAAAGATGTTCGGGGGATAATTTCCTCCTAATCCAGAAGTTAAAACAACGTCCCCTGGTTCGATCGTTTCATCTAAGGGGATCATATCCAGTGATAAATCACCAGTTAAGGAGCCAATTAATTGTGCTTCTATTGCCCCTGATTGCAAGCGAATATTCACCACAGAAGTAGAATCCGTGATCAATTTCACGCGTGAAGCCCTTGCAATAACAGCATCAATTCGGCCGACTAAGCCTTGCTGTGTAACGACAGGCATGCCGTAACGAACGCCATCCTCTGTCCCCTTATCAATAATAATGTATTGCAGAAATGGACTGATTTCACGACCAATAACAGTGGCAGCAATATAATCATATTGAGGATTTGTTCGCCCAAAATCCAATAAGGCAAAACAAACCTGGGCTTCTCCGAGCCGCTCTTCCATTTCGATTAATTGGGTTTGCAATTGGGTCACCTGCGATTCAAGAATCGCATTTTGTTCGCGCAGCTGAACAACATCACTCGGTGTTGTCAAGAAGTCGCGTGCTGATAGGTATCGGACAGACATCCATCGCTGGAATGAAACAAGCGGATTCAATGACAAATTAAAGACCGGGGTTAAATAACCGCTTAACGCCAAAAATAATAAACCGCCAACCACAACAATAATAACGATTGTCTGTGTGTTTTTAGAACTAAGGAATTTCATAGCTGAGCGATACCCAAATCGATAGAAGGTTCAAAGAGATCAGAATAATGGAAAAATAGCCAAAGATCAGGATAAGGTCCGTGTTACAGGTTCTCTTTCAAGACCGACCAGGAAACTTGAGTATTCATCAATATTCTCCAAAATAATGCCACACCCCCGTGCAACGCAAGTCAT
Organism: Anaerolineaceae bacterium; assembly: GCA_016841525.1. Classification (GTDB taxonomy): domain Bacteria; phylum Chloroflexota; class Anaerolineae; order Anaerolineales; family Anaerolineaceae; genus Brevifilum. The sequence goes on along the minus strand of JAENYZ010000006.1, from coordinate 87,647 downwards.
TGGGTCCTCTGCAACCCAAACACGTACCCTGAGATCTGAAGATAAACGTTGATCCAGGTTCGTTAATTGAGCACCGCCGCCTGCCAAACAAATGCCATTATCTATCAAGTCCGATAAAATTTCTGGCGGTGCTTCATCTAATGCGTCACGAATTGTTTTAACAATAACACCGATCGAGCCAGATATCGCCTCTCGGATTTCAACAGACGAAATCTCTATCGATTCTGGTAAACCAGTAATTAAATTACGGCCGCGAACATCTATTGTTTTTTCTTCTTTCATCGGGAAAGCGGATCCAATCGCAATTTTCACTTTCTCCGCCATGCGTTCACCAATAAATAAGTTGTATTTATTACGTACATAATTAATGATATCCTGGTCAAGTTCATCACCAGCCACACGTAAAGAACGTGAAACAACGATACCACCTACTGCAATGGCAGCAACTTCTGTCGTACCACCGCCAATATCCACGATCATTGTGCCTGAAGGACCATTCACCGGTAATCCAGCACCAATTGCTGCGGCGCTAGGCTCAGGAACCATATTAACCTGTCTTGAACCTGCAGCCATTGCAGCATCAAATACCGCTCTCTTTTCTACTTCCGTTGCACCTGATGGAATGCCAACTACAATTCTTGGCTTAGGCAACGGCACAATACTTTGCTGGTGTGCTTTGCCAATAAAATATTCCAACATAGCTTGAGTAATCTCATAATCAGAGATGACACCGTCACGTAAAGGCCTGAGCGCCACTATAGATGCCGGTGTTCGCCCTACCATTGCTCTTGCTTTTGCACCAATCGCAACAGGCTCACGGGTGCGTTTATCAATAGCCACCCAGGAGGGCTCGTTAATAACAATGCCCTTCCCGCGAATATTGATGATTGTATTTGCAGTTCCTAAATCAATGCCGATATCGAGGGAAAATAATCCCCAAAACCAGTTCAGGGGAGAAAACGCCAAGGTAAAACTCCTTATTTATCAAGATTGATAGAGGTTTCACTACCAATTTATCCTCGCAATTATACCACAGGACGAATTTTTAACATTTTATCAAGAAAAAAGTTTACCTTTGACGAAACGACATGTCAATCACCTTCCCCACCTGCATGAGCCTGAAAATCAATTTTTCTGGCTGATAGGTATAAAATTGTTCAAAATTTTACAAAAGATAAAAATTATTTCGTGGTTAAAGTGATATTTGAAATTACTATACGAAATAAATGTGTTTTTCTTTGATTTCTCAATAATCTATACCCTTCGATACATTATTCGAGAGTCAATAGTGAATTTTGATGACCCTAAAGCCTTTGATAAATCATCTCCATATCGAACAACAAAAGTCATAATTCCTTGAGCAGTGAATTTTTCTTCCAGCAGGCTTACATCTTCCTCGCCACCAAAACTGCTCTGGTCAATTAATATCACCACTGGCATCAACCCCCTCTGGATTAAATCCATCACCACTGTCAACAGCTTCTCATCATTCGAAGGTGTGATCAATATCATCGTGGTCCCCCGAGCCAGGTGACTGATCTGAGAACTGACAAGATGCCAAAAAGGAATTTCACCTTTAGCCTTTACAACAGCCAGGGTTTCCAGGGTCTTTCCCAGCTGACGTTCGCCGCGTTCTGCAGGCAATATTGAATAATTTTGACCGGCTGAAACAAGGCCCACTTCCCGTCCTTGCTGAATATAATATTTCGTCAGCGACGCTGCTATAGAAATGGCATACTCTTCAGTATCTCTGGGCAAGGCATATTCAGGTGCTTTCTTCATCCATGAGTACTTAACCCACCAGTAGTCTCTTGTGATCTGAAATTCCGGTGTTTCAGATTTTATATGCATATCCGCCTCAGCATCAATGAAAATCCAAACTTCAGCTAAAGGATCCTTTTCAAATTCCTTGACAATGAGTTTTTGCTGGCGAGCTGATGAAGGCCAATGAATGCGCTTTAATGGATCTCCCGGCACAAATTCCCTGACACCTGCAGCATAAGGTGTGACTTCAAGCGATTTTTGCCTTAAAGCCCTTCCGCCTGGCAAATTACCAAAGGGTGAAGGAAAACCCTTTACATCAAAGGTATGTGGAATGACAAGCAGTCTTGAATATGATTGAAATGTCTTTTGAATAAGAAATAAGCCAAAAATATCCCCTGACTCGATCATTGTGGGGCTCAAAGTAAACCAGCCGCGATTTTCGAGCAGAGAATAAGCCAAATAAGCATAATTTTGCTGTGATCCCAGCCAGGTAATAATGCGAGATCCTGCAACACCTGACAAGGCTGCTCTATCCGTGATTTTTAACCAAATTTTTGGGATAATTGATCTATTTTGTACCTCAAAATTTTCAGTAAAAATTTCCCCGACTTGTTTTCTTGAAATTCTTGATTTCCTGGAAATATTAATGCCAGTAAGAGAAAAAGCTGCCCAGATAGCATTGACAAATAAAATAATCAATAATGTGACAAGCAAGCGGGTATAGATGGGGTTACTTGCTAATTCAGGTATCCGGGTTAGCAGAAAGCTCACACCAATTAATGTCAGCAACCACCAGAAAGACCGCCCAAACTTTATCACTCCCCACCGTCCTCCAAATCACCGCCGGGAACGGGAACGGTCTCTAAAATCTCTCGCACGATTTTTTCAGAACTTATATCTGTTAACCTTGCTGCAGGTCCAACAACAACGCGATGCGGCAGCACATACGGTGCCAAATACTTAATATCATCGGGTAAAACATAATCCCGTCCATCAAGTGCAGCCCGAGCCTGTCCAGCACGAAATAAACCTAAACTGCCCCTTGGGCTCGCACCTAAGAATACTTCTGGATGCGTCCTTGTTTTCCGGACAATCTCTACAATATATTTTTTTATTGGGTCAGAAACATGAACCTGTTTAATGGCTTCCTGAGCATAAAGGATTTCTTCAACCTCTAAAACCGGCTCCAAATCTAAAATCGGGTGAACCAGTCTTTGTTGTTCGAGTATTTTAATCTCGTTGGCAGCGGATGTATAACCCAGGTCTATTCGCATCAAAAACCGATCCAGCTGCGCTTCTGGCAGTGGGAATGTCCCTTCATACTCAATCGGATTCTGTGTAGCCATTACCATAAATGGCGCCGGCAATTTATAAGTTGTGCCATCAACCGTTATTTGGCGTTCTTCCATCGCCTCAAGCAAAGCTGATTGTGTTTTGGGCGTTGCCCTGTTGATCTCATCTGCCAACACAATTTGAACCATGAGCGGCCCTGGACGATATTCAAACTCACGTGTGTTTTGATTGTAAATTGACACACCAGTAACATCACTTGGAAGCATATCAGGCGTGAATTGAATGCGTTTAAAACTGCACCCAAGAGATTTGGCAAGGCTGCGCGCCAGCATCGTTTTTCCAACACCTGGAACATCCTCAATTAAGATATGACCCTGGCTCAAAACTGCAATCACGGTTAGCGCTACTGTGCGTTCTTTTCCAATAATGACGGTGTTGAGATTGGACTTTAATTTGTAGCCCAACTTAAGAACTTGCGATATATCTACAGCCATGTCTGAACTCCTTGGAATCGATTAATTAATCAAAGGTTTAATAATATCATCCTTATTCTATCTCAATTCCCCAATTTTATCCGATAATAAACTATTAAGAACAGTACTTTCGTCAGTATTTTCGAAAAACAAACTGTTGGTCTTTCCATCGTCGTAATAATTTCTAATTTCCAAACGTCTGCTGGCTTGGGAAATCGAGCAAATTAATGTGTAAGTCTGGTTTTCTTTCCAAAAAATTTTAGTATCGAAATCATATGAACCCGAAATGAAAAATTTTTTCAATTTTGAGTAAACAAGAAGAACACTCTATAAAAAACATTTCACCACTTAATGATAGAATTGACCTTAAGTACTTAAAAAACCAAAAAAATTACACCAACCAATCGTTACGCTTTTGAAAGGTTTAATCGATGAGTGAAGCCCTTAATCTTTATCGGTTGCAAAAAATTGATACACAAATTCACCAAATCACGGCACGATTGGGTGAAATAGATAAAAAATTAAGCGATGATTCCCGCGTCAAACGAGCTCAAAATACTTTAGAAAAAGCACAGTCGCAAGCAAGACAAAAACGTATTGAACTCAAACAAATTGAGGATAAAGTCGAAGCACAAAGAATAAAGCGGAAGACAACCCAGGCTGCACTTTTTGGTGGAAAAATAAAAAATCCAAAAGAATTACAGGACTTGCAAATGGAATCCGAAGCTCTGAAACGGTATATTAGCCAGTTAGAAGATGAACAACTGGATGCAATGATTGCCAATGAAGAGGCTGAAAATGCAGAAAAACATGCTGTTCAAGCACTCAAGCAAATCAAGGGTACTGTTGCAGAAGAAAATGCATCCATGCTGGGTGAAAAGAAAAAACTTGAAACCGACCTTGAAAGGCTCACCCGAGAAAGAGATGCTGTACTGCAATCAGTATCTACAAAAGCACTTAACCTTTATCAAAAATTATTGAAAAGTAAACACGGCGTTGCCGTTGCTGCAGTCACCGAAGGTGGATGCAGCATCTGCGGTCAGTCGTTAACCCCCTCTGATCTCCAATCGATCAGGGCTTCTAACAGATTTGTCTTTTGCCCAACATGTGGAAGAATATTATTTGCTGAATAGCTTCAACTTATGCTGCGCAGTAAAGCAACCAAAATCGAACCGAGCACCTGTAATAAAATAATCAAAATCAAAGGACTGAGGTCGATGCCGCTCATTGGGGGAATGCGGTTTCTGATGGGATTCAACATCGGCTCAACAATTTGAGAGAGCACATTTTGTATCGGGTGGTACGGACTCAAGAAAAAGCTCAATATTGAAAATAAAAATACAAGCAGACTCAGTACCCTGATGGTAATATTGATGAACGTAATTAGAATTCCCAAAAATGCCTCCAAAATTTAAAAATTTTTTAGATAGTCGGTCTTGAACCAAATATTTCAGTGCCAATCCTGACCATTGTTGCACCTTCTTCAACAGCTATTGGGTAATCAAAACTGGTCCCGATAGAAAGCTCATCCCATTTGGATTCAGAGACTTCCTTTATCAAAAATTGCTGCAAATGCCGCAGTTTTTTGTATATAGGTCGACTATCTTCCGGGTCGTCAAACAAAGGTGGCATGGTCATCAAGCCTTTCACCTCAATATTCTGGTGAGCACAAATCTCCCGGAATTGGTCTGCTAAATTTGGCCATAAGCTTTCGTCGGATGCATCCCAACCATATTTACTTGCTTCACCACTCACATTTACTTCAATCAATACAGGTGTAACCCGGTTTTGTTCTTTTGCATATTTATCCAGGTATCTGGCAATTTTCATCCGATCAAGGGAATGGACCATATCAAAATATCGGCTGACCGTCTCTGCTTTTCGACTTTGAATTTGCCCGATCATATGCCACTCAATGTCAGCGGTTTTTCCAAGGATATCAATTTTTTCAGCTGCCTGTTCAGCGTAATTCTCTCCAAACCGACGAATGCCAGCCTCTATCGCCCCATTAATCACTTCAACCGACATCAATTTTGTTACAGCAATTAATTTGATTTCATCCAGATCCCTTCCAGCTTTGTCAGCAGCCTCTGTAATGCGCTGATTAACAAGCGCCAGGTTCATCCTGATGTTTTTTTCTATTTGATCAAGCTTTTCTTCACGCATCATATCTCTCCCACATTAATGACCCTTGAGACTCATCAAAACCCCAAATCGACCTGTATTGCCATTTTCTGCACGGTGAGAATACCAGTCGTCAAGGCTGCAAGCTGTGCAGATGCCAGATTCTTCGATGTTGGATACACCTGCTGATTTTAATGTTATTCTATTTGCTTCCCACAGGTCCAAGAGTAATTGGTTCTTTGTGGTTTTAAAAAACATGTCAGCCTGGTCACCAAAGCTGGTAATAAACGAATCATAAACTTCACGCCCCACCGGATAGCAGGATTGACAAATTGAGGGTCCTATTCCCGCATGGATATCACCAGGATTTGTTCCGTAACACTCGTGCATCTTTTTAACTGCTCTTTGGGCTACCTTCAAAGAAGTTCCCTGCCAACCACCATGAACGATCCCAATCACATTTTTAATGGGGTCAACCATAAGAACTGGGACACAATCAGCGAAACGCATGAACAATGTAATGTCAGGATTATTTGTCAGAATGCCATCTGCTTTTTGATGGTCTGAATCAAGATCTCTTGGGCTGTCTGTACAAACAATATCCGTTCCATGCACCTGCCACACGTCAAACCGGGATGTGTAATCCAAATCGAGGAGTTGAAAAGTCTTTTGGTGATTTTTCAAAACTGCAGCCGGGTCATCACCCACGGTTCCCCCAAAATTCAAGCTGTCAAAAGGCGGCTTGCTGACCCCTCCCTGCCGGGTGAGCACTGCGTGAAAAATAGGTAAAGCTTCAAATGATTTAAATTGGAAATAACGCAATCCATCCTTTTCAACGAAGGGCATTTGTTAAACCTTCTCTTTGGATATTTGTTTTACAATTGCGTACTTTAATGCCATTTCTTGCCGATTTTCATGTACCGATTCTTCAAGATAAGGATAACCAAACCAGGCAGTTGCCAGGCCAAAAAATAAACCTGTCATCGATCGCAAAATTGGTGTGCTTTCTCGCAGATTGAGCCAATTAAAAATCCCCAAGCCTGTTTGACTTAGAAGCTGGGAAAATCCATCCAATCCAATTGGGCCAAGACCGATGATTATCCACAAATACCAGGGTAATGGCTTTATTCTCTTTCCGATCAAGCTAAAAATCAAACCAAAAATAAAGATTGCGCCGTAAATTGCAATATCGCGCTGACACAAAGCCATCTTATAGCCCAGTGTTTCATTCCCTAAAAAATTTCTTGCAGCTTGAAGATCGTTTTCATCTAAACCTGTAGCTTGTCCATAGGTGATCACACCTTCAACACCAGCCAATTCTCTCGGGTAATAAGGCTGTTCTCCAAATAAAAAGAATGACCGAAATGCCAGCTGGTGACAGAGCGGACTGTAAACTTTGTAAATGACTTTTGCCGGCCTTTCCCAACCTACCTTCATAAAAATCGGTGCGAGCACAGCAAGAAATAGGTAGAGAAAAACAAAGCCATTTAACATAACCATATAATGTTTTGAAAACCAGCGTGAGAATCGATCAGCACCTGTCATCTTTACTGGTTCGGTTATGTGACGAACCATGGTTTCATTGCCTTTTGATTTGGCTTCGTTTAATCTTTCATCGGCTTTTGATAAAGCATACCTGATCTCGTCTTTATCAAAAGATTTGATCAATCGAAACAGGCCAACATCAAGAACCGGTGCTTTATCTTCAAATTCTTGTGTTAAAACAGGATCTTTTGCTATATCAATAACGTGTAATTGATGTGGAAATTCTCGTTGCAGATCTGACAGATTTCTTTCAATTTGCATTAATCTCGGGTCATCACCGGCAATAAACAAAGTTACCTGTATCATGCTTATTTCACCCCAATCCCGGCTAAATATTCTGCCAGGTAAGCCTCATTTAATTCCCCAATATGAACATTTTGCAATAAGCCTTCCGCATCAATGAACAGGGATGTCGGTAAGCCCGGTACCCTGTAAAGATCTGATACGCTGTTGGTTGGGTCCATTAAGAAATTTATGGCATCCAAATTATGGCTGTTGACAAAATTCTCAACCTCCAGGCTTTCTTCACCTGCATTGATTGCCAAAACAACCAGTCCGTCTGGGTGGGCAGCGGCAAAGTCTTGAATGATCGGCATTTCATTTCGACAGGGCGGACACCAGGTAGCCCAGAAATTGACCATGACTGCTTTTCCCAGGTGATCTGACAAAGCAACGTTTTCCCCGTCCAAATTACTTAAATTAAAACCAAATGCTGGTACTACACTTGGTTGTGTTGGCGCTTGTTCATCAGACGTCGGTGAAATTATCGCTTCTGGCGTGTTTTTTGAAACCGCTTCAATTTCATCTTCAGAAGATTTACGATCATCAATCATCTGGTCCACCCGGTAATAAATGATCGCAGCCATAACAAGAATGACAATAATAATCAGGATATCAATAATATATTTTCGATTTTTTGAAGGCCGATTTTTCATTTCTCTATATTCCAAAATCGATTAGTGATTCAAAAGTAACAAGCTGCTGGTAAATACCTAAAAACAATAAAATGCCCACAATAATCAACAAGGCGCCCATTACGATTTGTGCGATTTGCATGGCTTTGCTGTATTTTCTCAGGATTTCAGTCACCCAACCAACCCCCAACGCTGCAGCGAGAAAAGGAATGCCCATCCCCAGGGAATATGAACTGAGCAGTAACACACCCTGCCCCGTGTTTCCGCCCTGAATAGCCAGGGTCAATATCAAGCCAAGGGTTGGACCCACACAGGGAGACCAGCCTGCCGAGAAAAATACACCCATTAAGAAAGATGAGATCAGACTGCTGCCTTTCCCGACCTTAGACTGAATTCGAAAATCGTAATCCAAAAATGGAAGATGAAGCAGTCCTGTCATGTGCAAACCAAAAAGAATGATGATCACCCCGCCAACTTTTGCAAGAATATCTCTTACCTGGAAAAAGAATTGACTCAGTACTGAAAAGGCAAGCCCTAAAGAAACAAAAACAAAACTAAAACCAAGAACAAAAGCCACACCGTGGAAAAAAGTCCCCATGCGGTCAGTTGTGTGTGTTTCATTGGATTTTGAGAGAGAACGCCCGCTCAGGTAACCAATGTAGGCAGGCACGAGGGAAAAAACACAAGGAGAAAAAAATGAAGCTAATCCAGCCAAAAAAGCCAGACCAATAGAGACATTCGCTGCACTCATAAAAAAAAACCGCCTATCCGTGAATGACTTCGACTTTAGTCGATTGGTTCAGACCTTGAATTGTCTTTTCACCGGGATAATAATCGACATGTGGTGCAGTCCAACGCCAGACCCATTTTGCATCTTCAGGCCGCGCATTGACACAGCCATGGGAGCGTGCCGTACCAAAATTATTGTGCCAATAGGTGGAGTGTATAGCTGCGCCGTTATTGTCAAAAAGGGTTGTCCACGGGACACCAGAAATATCATAATTCCCGACGGCAGGTCCTGCGCTCATGTGCGTTGAAAGGATCTTTCGCCAAATCGTATGGGTGCCTAAAGGTGTCAACCATTCACCTTCTTCACCAATGCCGCCTGTTGTGACCTTCGCAAAAAAGACCTCCTCATCGCCCTCGTAACAAGCCATCGTTTGATACATCAAATTCACAACAACATGTTTGTCCTCTGCATCGGGATGAATGGGCGCAATTTCTTCCGGTGTTATCTGCCGGCAAACAGATGCGTCCACCCAATATGCATCTGCATATGCACCGTAGAGCTGCCTTAACAGGTATTCTACTTTGCCGTTTTCGGGATTCCTTCTAACATCGTATGCCCAAAAAACTTGAGAATAATACAGCCGAGGATTGACAACATCGCGAATCCAATATTGTGAAGGCGGTCTGGCAAAGGTCATCCCGGTATATGGGGTCACAATCTCTACCCACATACCCCGTTCTCCTGTTGGTGTTTCTGGCAATTCTAAAAGGGGTTCTTGTGGAATGTGTTTCGATTTCTGGACGTACTCACCATAAATATACCCTGCTTCGGTTTCAACCCAACGTTGATTTATCCGAATCGGGTCAAGCTGCTTTGCGATCACTTCCTTTTTCCACTCAAAGACATCATCTCTCCAGGCGGCACCAACCTCTGGTGCATCCCAGTAAGGCTCACTCTTCAGTGGAAAATGCGCGCCCGGATCCCCCGAGCAAATCCTGCCCAAGGGTGTATTCAAAGGAAATTCAGGTAGAACAAGCTGCTGATTTCTCAATAAACCGCTTTCAGCAAACACTCGATCCAGTGAATTACCACTTAAAGCAAGACCACCCAGGGTCAAGCCAAGTAATTTTATAAATTCGCGTCGTGAAAAATTATCGCCTGGTTTCATAATATGATTAATCTAATCCAATTTATCATCAAAGTCAACTTTGATTATATTTGATTGATGTTAATTTTTCATTCACTATCAATTTTTTAACTTCCTCAATTTCAGGACCCCACCATGCATCACCCGGTTGATAAGGCACATTTTCACGAATCAGGGTGTATGCTTTTCCTGTACCCTTTCCCAGTACCAGCTCCGGGTCCTGCCTCAGGCGCAGGTCCAGCGCTCTGGCTGCGGTATAGAGTTCAATTGCAAGTACGTGGGCTGTATTGGTAATGATCTCTCTTGTATGCCTGGCTGCTGTCATTGCATTTGCATTGTGATCTTCCTGTTCCGCAGATGTGGGCAAAGACCGCACGGAATCAGGAGATGCCAGAGTCTGGTTCTCGAGTACAAGGGATGCCGCCGTGTATTGCGGCATCATCAAGCCAGAGTTTAATCCCGCAGCCGATAAGCGATCAACCAGCATGGGCGGGAGATCGGCGTTTAAATGACCATCGGTTAATCTAAAAACGCGCCTTTCAGAAATTGAAGCAACTTCTGACATGACAATGCTCATAAAATCCATCGCAACGCCAACTGGTTCGCCGTGAAAATTCCCCCCAGATACAGCTACGCCAGGAGCAAACAGCAGGGGGTTATCCGTGGCTGCGTTTATTTCTGTTTCTATGATTTTCTTAACAAAGTCCAATGTATCCCAGGCAACGCCCTGAACCTGTGGGGCACACCTCAACGAATAAGCGTCCTGCACCCTGCCATAAGCATTGATCAGCGAGCTCCCATCGGTTAGCTCACGAACTGATTTTGCTACTCGTGTCTGTCCTTCATGTCCTCTTGCTTGATGTAATCGTTCATCAAATGCCGCCAAACATCCCATCACAGCTTCCAGCGTCATCGAAAGAGATATCTCGCCGGCATTCAACAAAGTCTCAGCATCATGAATTGCCAGGGCTGCAATTGCAGCTGAGAATGTTGCGCCGTTATTAAGTGCCAACCCTTCTTTTGAACCAAGGATTATCCGCTCAATACCAGCTCGCTTCATGGCTTCTTTGCCCGTTAATACTTCACCCTCAAAAACTGCCTGTCCCGACTCTTTCTCATTATCCTTCTCATCTCGGGTGAAAACAAGGGCAAGGTGTGAAAGAGGTGCAAGATCGCCTGAGGACCCCAATGAGCCTTGAGAAGGAACAACAGGAATTACGTCTTTGTTTAATAAGGCAATCAAAGTTTCGACCACATCAACCCTGACACCTGAAAACCCCTTTGCAAGCGTATTTGCGCGAACAAGAATCGCCGCCCTCACGATCTCCTCATCCAATGTGCTTCCCGTGCCAACCGCATGACTCAGGATCAGGTTACGGCTTAATTGTGCAGAATCTTCAGATGGAATTTGATAATCAGCGAAAATACCAAAACCGGTATTGATCCCGTACACAGGATCACCACGGCTTATAATTTGATCCACCCACTGGCGCGATTCCTTGATTGCTTCCTTTGCTGATTCAGCAAGCGCAACCTTTGCACCGTGCCTTGCGACCGCAATAACATCCTCAATTCGAAGGCTCTGACCATCAATAATTATCTGTTTCAAAACACAACTCCTGTTATCTAAAAGACAATCATCCCAATAATAATTGAAACAAGCGGTATAGTAACGTTGTCGATGTTTTCAAAAGGCAATGATTCTACAAAGGCTGAAATTAACGCAATAATGAAAATGGGCAAAATTATTTCACCAGGAGTGAGATCTAAATATCCCTGGCTGATAAATACCCAAACCATCAAAAAGGCAAATAAAAAACCCCCAATCAGCACCGTCATTGAACCTGCGAGCGTTTTCTTTTGAGACCACGGCAGCTTGTAACCGCCCACATGACTGCCAATAATATCAGCCAGGCCGTCACCGCCGCACAAAATCATTAAACCCACGATGCCAATTGCTGAATTACGCCAGAAAACAATCGTCAAAATGACAAATACCAGTCCATAGAAAAGCGGACCTTTAAGAATCTCTTTTCGGTCTCCAGAGCGTGACATTGCTGCAACAGCGGAAGGATCTTTGATCACGCCAGAACCCACGAGGGCAAATTGTAAGGTAATCCCTAAGGGTACAACTGCAGCAATAAAAGGCGCAATTGGTGAAGGATTAAAAAGCAACCAACATAAAACAAAAATTGGGCCTGTGCCTATATGAATGATTTTTCTGCTGGTTTTGCTGGTCACCCACCCTTTATGAGCAAAATAATCGTTAATGCGCAGCCACAATAAAGCAATAACCAGTGTTATTGCCAGGGCGATGAGATTATTGTTCAGCACAAGGTCGTCACTTTCATGAAATTATGATCAGATGCATTGCCAATATCATCGATCGCGACGATCCAGCGTTCGTTCGACTTCTCGTTCCATGTCGCGTTTCTTAATTGACTGGCGCTTATCATATTGGCGTTTTCCTTTAGCCAATGCAATTTCTACTTTTGCAAGCCCATCCCTAAGGTACAGCATCGTAGGTATGATTGTCATCCCCTTCAAACGAACGCCATCCCATAATGCACTGATTTCACGTTTATGCAGTAACAACCTTCGCTCACGTTCAGGATCATGGTTAAACGCACTTGCCTGATCATAAGGAGCGATGTGTGCCCCAACCAACCAAGCCTGGCGTCCATTGGTCCTTACATATGCTTCTGAAAGAGAAACCTGCCGGGCACGGATAGATTTTATTTCCGACCCCCGAAGCTCTATTCCGGCTTCGAAATTGTCAAATAATTCGTATTCAAATTTTGCTTTTCGATTTCTCGAAATAATCTTTATTCCATTCATAATGACTAATTTTAACACAGACTGGGGTGTTAATAAATCACCTCACCAAATTACAGCGAGCTCTGATCGATTAATCTTCAATAAGCCAGTGACTCATGGGTATAATAATGAATTGAGAGAAAAATCTATTAAGGAGTGTTTTACTGTATGGAAATTACACTTGCTTTAGGCGGCGGCGGTGTTCGAGGCGTCGCTCACATCGGCGTGTTGAGAGCATTAGAAAACCACGGTTTTCAAATAAAAGCAATTGCCGGCACCAGTGCTGGTGGACTGGTTGGTGCTGTTTATGCAGCAGGGTTCAGTACAGAAAAAATCGAAAAAACCGTCAATGAGATGAATGCAAACCGATCATTCTGGCACCAATCAAACGACCAGCCTTCTCTTTTAGGACTTTCAGGTATTACCAAAATCCTATCAGAGCTATTAGCAGATCGCACTTTTGATGAATTAAAAATTCCCTTTGCCGCCACTGCGGTAAGTTTATATTCTGGTGAAGAAATTATTCTAACCAAAGGAAAGGTCATTGATGCCGTCCTGGCAACAATTGCTGTTCCGGGCGTTTTCCCAAGCCAGGAAATAGGCGGCCGTATATTGATAGATGGCGGCGTTTTAGATCCCGTTCCTGTACAGGTTGCCCGTTGGATGTGCCCTGACCTCCCCGTAATTGCAGTCATGCTTCATAAGACACCGGAGGACTGGGTTCCTGATGAACTTCCCCTCCCCATCTCAATCCCAGGTCCAAGTTCAATTGTTGAGCGGTTAACAAAATTACGCCCGGTGGAAGCACTTAAGATTTTCACGCGATCCATTGAGGTCAGCAGTAAACACTTGTCAGAATTGTCAATGCAGGTTCATAAACCTGAGGTCATCATCACACCCCGGGTTGGCCATATCGGTTTACTGCAAAATATCGATGCTGAAGAAATGATCCGGGAAGGGATGATTGCCACGGAAGAAGTCTTAACACAAATTGAATCGGAAGCAAATTGGATGAAAAAGCTTCAACGAAGAGTAAAGGGTAAGTTCATACCTGGTGAAAAGCCCGAGATTTGGGGAGATTTAGATTAGTCAGTAATTATTTTAGGTGATAGAACAAAATTATGAGTGAAAACAATAATCCACAGGAAACAATAATCAAAGATTGGACCTTCAGGATTAAACAACCGCCCCAATTAAGTGATCAAACGCGGGTCTTGCTGCTGCTTCACGGTTACATGGGAAATGAAAATGTGATGTGGATTTTGACAAATCCGTTGCATGAAACACATCTCTTCATTGCGCCCAGGGCGCCTGTAAAAATTGGGGCAGAGCAATTCGCCTGGCATAAAATCACCCCGCAGTGGCCAGGGCTTGACACGTATCAAACGCTGGCAGACCAACTGATGGATCGCGTCGAAATTTGGCTGGAGGATAATGGGATAAAAACTACCAGCTATGACGTCATGGGGTTTAGCCAGGGTGCTGTGATGGCTTATGCTTTAGCCTTTTTATATCCCGAAAAAATCAATAAGATTGCTGCATTAGCAAGTTTCATTCCTCAGACTTGGCGATCTTCCATCGATCCTGACGGGATTAAGAATAAAGATTTTTTCATTGCCCATGGCTCTCAGGACGAGATCATCCCGATCAACAAGGCCTCTGAATCTGCAAAATGGCTTGAAGAACATCAAGCCAATGTCACTTTTTGTGAAGCGGATATCGGTCACAAGTTAAGCGCGGATTGTTTTAAGGGCTTGGGTAACTTTTTCAGTCAATAAAGGCTATCGACCGCTGATCAGGGCAATAACCCCAAGAAATAAACCTAAGGATCCAAGACCGACAATAATCAATCCAACAGGAACGCCACCCACACCCCCGTTGTTCACTTCAGAAGTGAAAGTAGGAATTTCTAGTGGCGGAGGCTCCGTAAATGTGGGTAACCGTGTTGAATCCGGCGTGATCAAGAATTGAGCCGCAAGCGTTGGGTCAACCGTTTGCGTCATATTCGGGGTAGATGTTGGCGGGGGTTCCAGCAAAGGCAAATTTCCGCCAAAAATGGAGACGTAATTCCCATAAACCCAGGCTTTACCGCCCGGGATGCCAGGATACTCAATTTGAACCCAATCGCCATACCGTCCAAGCGCATTTGCTTCCTGCCCAACAATTAATACCCCGACCTTTTCGGTTAATGCGCTGGGACCAGCTCTGACATTGATTTGAGTTTCATTAGCTGTAATCGCATTAACGATCACATAAGGTCCGCGCGGCGTACTGGTTACAGTTGGTATCACACCTGTGGGCTGCTGGGCGAGCGGTCCCGCCTGAACCTGCCCCACAAGGGTCAGACCAACAATAATCATCAGGAAAAATATTACAAAAGATGTGCGAATCAAGCGATTTTTCATAAAGAACATCATATAATCTAGTCCTATCAACCTGCAAAGGGATTATAATCCATGGTGAATAATTAAGAAAGTGAAGTAAAAACGGTACTATTCAATCTCAGAAAGGTTTTCAATGCCAGATACCCGCTTCTTTCATGGTGTTCTTAAACCCAGCGATTTTGCCCGCGATATCATTGCATATTTCAATCGCGGCTCATACATTGTTCAGCAAATTGGTCGTGACCCAAAGATTGCTGTTCAGATCTCCACGCACCAGGCTGCGCGTTCTGGTGGACAAACAGCCCTGACAATCACTATTCATGAGGTTGAAGATGGGGTTTCAATCCAAATTGGGAAACAAGCCTACCTGGGCGTGGCTGCCAGTCTCGGTTACACAGCATTAAGCGCGCTTCGCAACCCCTTATCTCTGCTTGGCCGTATTGATGACATCGCTCAGGATATTGAATCCATTTCTCTTGCTGACGAATTATGGGAGGTTGTTGAAAAAACAGCGCGACAGCACGGCGCTGGTAAAGCCCTATCAGAGAAATTACAACGAAATATTTGTCCATATTGCAATACACCAAACCCTATCAGTGAAGGCCGATGTATTGCCTGCGGGGCACCCTTGGGGGATATCCAGCCTCGAACCTGTATGAATTGCGGTTTTGTGGTTCGAAATTTGGACCGAGAATGCCCAAATTGCCACGTAAAACTTCCGCCGCAGTAAATAAAGCCGCAGAAATCTTTAAAAAATATTTACGTGTTAACAGGCTGAACTTTTAAATCTCGCGCCATTTCCTGCCATCATCACGGATAAAATCATCCGCGCCATGCGGACCCTGGGTACCAGCTTCATAAACCGGTAAATTTTCCAGGTCCTGGGTCACCCAGGCTTCTATGATGCCATTCGTCAATCGCCAGGCTTCTTCTACTTCATCACTTCGCGTAAACAATGTTGCGTCACCCAAAAGGCAGTCTAACAATAAACGTTCATATGCTTCAGGAGGCTCTCCCCCAAAGGCTTCGGCATAACTGAAATGCATCCTTACGGGTTCAATGCGCATCTGGTTGCCTGGTGCTTTTGCGCCAAGATACAATGTGATCCCCTCATCAGGCTGAATGCGAATGATCAGCACATTAGGTGCTTCCCCTGCTAGATTGCGCTGTCCAAATAAAGCCAATGGTACCTGTGTGAATTGAATCGAGATTTCAGTGACACGTTTTGGCAGCCGCTTGCCAGACCTCAAGTAAAAAGGGACCCCTGCCCAACGCCAGTTATTCACAAACAATCGAGCCGCCATGTAAGTTTCTGTTGTCGACTCCGCAGCAACCCCAGGTTCATCGCGATAGCTAGCAACCCTTTTTCCTTCAATTGTCCCACTGACATATTGCGCCCTGAATGTATTTATAAGGGCTTTTTCACCGGAAATATCATTAATTGATTTCAACACTTTTACTTTTTCATCCCGAACGGATTTGGCATTAAAAGCTGCTGGTGCCTCCATTGCAGTCAATGTCAATAATTGTAAAAGATGATTTTGGAAAACGTCTCTTATCACCCCTGCCTTGTCGTAATACCCCGCCCGTGTCCCCACCCCATCGGATTCAGCCATAGTGATTTGAATATGATCAATGTACTTACGATTCCAGAGGGGCTCAAAAATACCATTGCCAAACCGAAATGCGTGAATGTTCTGGACCGTTTCCTTCCCTAGGTAATGATCCATCCGATAAATTTGTTCTTCAGAAAATACAGAATGGAGTTTAGCATCAAGAGATAGCGCTGTTTCAAGATCGCGACCAAAGGGTTTCTCCACAACAATCCTTCGCCATCCATTGGGGCAAGATTCCATTTCTGTAGCACCAATGTTTTCGGCAATCGTTGAATACCACCCGGGTGGCGTAGAAAGATAAAATAAGGTGTTTTGAATACCAAGATTATTGATAGCCTCTTGAAGCTTTTTATAACCATCTTGATCTTGAAAAGTCGACTCAACATAATAGGCATTTGCTAACAAACCATCCAAAACTTTTCCATCAATGGGTTTTGTTCTGCCATAATCTACAACACCCTGGCGAAGGACGTCACGCATTTTCTCATGGCTCCAGGGGCGTCTTGCAAAGCCTAAAATATAAAAAGGTTCTGGAAGGCGACCAATTTTTGCATTCTCATAAAGTGCAGGCATCAGTTTCCGCCTTGCCAGGTCACCGGTCACACCAAAAATGACTACGGCAACACCTTCTGAGCAAGGTTCAAGATTGACATCAATTTCTGGCATTGGATTCTCCAAATTATTTCGTGATTCTTTTAATGGATATTCAATAAATCATTTTATTCAATTCGTTTATCGTTATAATAGTTATACTCTAAAAAAAGGTGGCACATCCATGGAATTAATACCTGTCATTGAAAAAATCAAAAAAAACATCGCCAATGTCATCGTAGGAAAAAACAACGCTGTTGAACTGCTAATGGTAGCCTTACTCTGCCAGGGACACGTGCTGATTGAAGATGTCCCGGGTGTTGGTAAAACAATGTTAGCACGCTCACTGGCAATCAGCCTTGGGGGAAAGTTCAAACGCCTGCAATGCACACCCGATTTGCTTCCTAACGACATTACTGGTGTTTCCATCTTCAATCAAGCCTCACAAGATTTCGAGTTTCGACCCGGCCCTTTATTTGTAAATGTCTTACTGGTTGATGAGATCAATCGTGCCACGCCACGCACCCAATCCGCTCTGCTTGAAGCCATGCAAGAAAGCCAGGTAACTTTGGACGGTGAGACATACCCACTCCCTCAGCCTTTTATCGTCTTGGCAACACAAAACCCAATCGAATATGAAGGAACCTTTCCCCTGCCTGAAGCGCAATTGGATCGTTTTATTCTCAAACTTGATTTGGGGTACCCCTCACATGAAGAGGAAAAGGAAATCCTTAATCGCATCAAAGGGACTCATCCTGTTGAATTTCTAAAGTCAATTGTTGAGCCTGATACGCTTAATGAATTAAGAACACAAATTTGGGATGTGAATGTAGATGATACCGTGATCGATTACATCATCCGCCTTATCGAAAGCACACGTAACCATAGTGATATCCTTTTGGGCGGGAGTCCCAGAGCTACATTAGCATTATCGACAACAAGTCGTGCCCTGGCTGCCATCCGAAACCGGGATTACGTCTTGCCGGACGATGTAAAATACCTTACTGTGCCCGTTTTATCCCATCGTTTGATACTGAAACCCCAAGCAGAATTACGGGGTCTCACCAGTGAAAGTTTGATCAATAAGCTTATCGAAGAAACTCCTCTCAAACTTAAAGACCAGGAAGCGTAATAATGACCGATTATCTGCCATTGATCGTTTTTTTAATGATACTGGCAGTTTTACTCAGAGCTGAATCCGCCCTGACTGTCTTATACATGATCGTCGGGACATTTCTGATCGGATTCTGGTGGAATAAACGTGCAATACGTCACATCGAGTTCAAACGCGAATTTGATGATCACGTTTTTTTAGGAGAAAAAATTGATGTCGATCTGACAATCAAGAACCAAAGTTTTTTGCCAATCCTTTGGCTTGAGATCCATGAGAGCATTCAGGCGAACTTAAGTGCTGGAAAATCAATAAACGAAGTTTTTAGCTTAGGGATTTATGGTGAAAAACATATTACATACGCATTAACCGCATTGAAGCGAGGCTATTTTAAATTGGGACCATTTACAGCCAGAACTGGGGATCCACTCGGATTGGTGAAACCGAGCCAGGTGGTATTTCATGATGATCCAATCATCATTTTTCCACAAATAATAGAACTGGCGTCCTTCACACTCCCCTCCCGATCTCCCTTTGGTACCATAAAACACAACAACCCAATTTTTGAAGACCCCAGCCGGTTATTAGGCAAAAGAGATTTCACTCACGGTGATTCCATCCGTCGAATTGATTGGAAAACAACAGCATCAACGGGCAAACTTCAAGTAAAACTATACGAAGCCTCCATCGCCCTGGACGTCCTTGTCATGCTGGATCTGCACCGTGAGAGTTATGAGATAAAATCACTTTTTGATGCGTCTGAACTTGCAATAACAGCCGCAGCATCCATTGCCGCTTGGGGGAATAACAAGCAGCAACCTGTTGGATTGATCACCAATGGGTCAGATCCTATGATGGACAACCATATGCCGGCTCCCCTCCCTCCACACAAAGGCTCTGGACATTTCATCAACATCCTGGAAATCCTTGCGAGGATTCAATTAGGAGACAATCCCTCCCTTGAGATTTTACTCAGGGAAAATTCAACCAGCCTTTCTTGGGGAACGACGATTATATTGATCTCGGGCGGGCTTAAACGAAACCTCCTTGAGGATCTTTCCCAATTTCGAAAGCGTGGGCTGATGCCCGTCGTCATACTGACCGCAAACAAACCAAATTATCCCGAACTGCGAAGTTTGGCTAACTTCTTTTCAATTCCATTGTATACGGCAACAAAAACCGAACATTTGAAAACACTGGGGTTGCACTGAAATCATGAATAACCACCCGAAAGAGCCGCAATCCATAAAATATCTTCAAACAACAACTTTTATCAATTTCCTGTTAATCAGTTTGATGCTTACGTGTTTTGCCATTGTTTTGGGAAATTTTTTCCAGATCATTAATCCCGGTTTTCGAGCTCTAGTATTTCAGTCTCTGTCCTTTTTTGTCGCCCTCGAATCACTTCTGCTGAGAAATTTTCAGCGCAAGGAATCTCGCTTTTCACAAAATCAAGTAATGGGGACTGTATCAGAAATCATTTTTATCATATTTATAACAAAATTTCTAACTATGCTGATTGCAGGTTTTTCGACACTATGGGGTCAGATCAGCTCATGGCAGCAAGATTTTTGGATCAATTTCTTTGATGTAAACACTTTGCTTAATATGGGTGGGATTCTATTTATCTGGATGTTAACCTGGGTTTTCAGCCACCCTTTAACCCAGCTTGAAGAAGATCATTCATTAATGGCACAGGAAAAACTGGGGATCGTCTTTACTGATCGAAGGAAAGCGCGCAGAAATTTACTCAATCTGATATTTATTCTTGGCTTTTTAATGATCATATTGATAAGCATGATCAATTATTTTATTGAAATCCAATTGTTCATTCAAATTAATTCAAAATCATTTTTACCAGTATTACTTCTCTATTTTGCAGCCGGGTTTGTTTTCTTATCGATAAACCAATACGCCATCATGAAGACATACTGGTATTTGAATGAAATTCCAGTCAATTCCGATTTAACAAAACGATGGATTTTATACACGATTCTATTTATCATCTTTGTTATCTTCATAATTATTTTTTTGCCCAACGATATCACACTTGGGTTTGAACCCCTTTTGGAAATCATAGCTCAAATATTTTTATTCCTCTTTTCAATCTTTCAGTTTCTCATCATCTTCCCCATCGCCCTTGTTATATCTCTAATTGCTTCTCTTTTCTCAGATGAACCGGTTGAAAATCTTATCCAGGATCAGGTTCAGGAATACATCCCTGCACCTCCAGAAATTAGCGGCTCAACTCCCTCCTGGTTTGCAGTAATAAAATCAGTCCTCTTTTGGCTGGTTTTTATCCTAATAATTGTCTTTACAATCCGGTTTTATTTCAAAAACAACAACTTTTTAGGATCTCTCGTCAAAAATTTTCGTTTTGTAAATTGGTTAAAAGATTTCTGGAAATGGATAAAAGAAGCGATTCTTAAAATAAAACGGTCAACAGCTGCCAGCTATAAAACCGGGCTTAAAAATATAAGTGAATACATCAGAAATCGACAAATAAGATTGCCCAAACTGGCAGGGAGCACTCGAAAAATGCCACCTCGCCAGGCGTTAATTATGACTTATTTGGAATGGATCCAATGGAATCAACAATTTGGAAGAGAACGAAAAAAATCAGAAACGCCGCTGGAGTACGCACAAACCTATAATCAATTTTATGGAGAGTCAACTACTTTGGTAAATACCTTCACAAATGTTTTTATCGACGCGAGATATTCAAAGCACCCAATCAATGATGCGCAGGTAAAAGAAGCAAAAAGATTGTTGGCAAAATTAAAGGAGACCTTTGAGCAAAACCAGGAAAATCAGGTAACAAACAGTGAAGGAAGATCTTGAAATCAAACTAAAGCTCAGAATCAGGCTCTTGCCGGTGTCATTGGTCCTTTTATTGATGCTTGCAGTTATTTTCCCCTTTAAAGGATGGTGGATCACCCTGCTTGCTTTAGGTCTATCCTTCATCTTCAGTACATATTCAATTCACAATTTGAAGAATAATCTGTCAATAGTGAGAGAAATGCGATACAGCTTTGCTAAGGTTGGCGATGTTGTTGAGGATCGAATCACGGTTCATAATAATAGCTTGGTACCAACAACCTGGCTTGAGATTGTCGACCACACAAACATTCCGGGAAGCAAATCATCCATTGGAACCAATATTGATCCACATAATTACTACACCTGGCGTAAACGACATGTATGTACCCGAAGAGGCTTGTACCGGTTAGGTCCAACAACGATCAACACCTCAGATTTATTTGGCTTCTACGATCTTACCATTTATGATCCGTCTGAAACCAATATTTTAATCACACCACCTATTGTGCCGCTGCCTCAAATCCAGGTTGCAAGTGGGGGTCGCACAGGTGATGGGCGAATGGACAAAAGCATCATTGAACAGTCCATCGCAGTCAGCACGGTCAGAGATTATCAGCCCCAGGACCCTTTGAGGTATATCCATTGGCCAATTACAGCAAAAAGGAATGAGCTCAGCTCTCGGGTCTTTGAGAACACACCTACTAGTAACTGGTGGATTCTTCAGGATATGTATGGTCCTGTTCAGTGTGGTGCAGAAAATAATAATTCACTTGAAGTTGGCATTATTCTATCCGCTTCCCTGGCAATAAAAGGTCTTCGAGATGGAAAAGCCGTCGGGCTGATCGCCAATGATCGCCAGCACACATGGATAACCCCGCAGCATGCAAATGATCAAGCAATGAAAATTATGCGTGCCCTTGCCCTGTGTGAACCAGGAAGTCTCCCGTTAAAAGATCTTCTGCGGAAGTCTCTGGGAGGATTTAAACAAAAAGCCAGTGTGATCATCATAACACCAGACATATCAATGGATTGGTGGGATTCATTAATCTGGTTAAAAGCCAAGGGTTTAATACCCACACTCCTGGTTTTTGACCCGATGAGTTATGGCGCTGAAGGTTCTTCCGAAATCGTCCTGAAACAGCTTATGAAAGCCAATATTCAGGCTTATGAAATGAAATCTGAGATGTTTAAGGAGCACACAGAGGTAAAGGAAGAACCGCTTTGGGAATGGCGTATATCCGGTACCGGAAGAGCGATCCCCATCAAGAAACCAGAAGATCTTTCCTGGAAGAGGTTGGAATGAAATCGCAACCGTTTCCTTTAGTTGGAAAATTTCACCTTGGGTGGGCGATTTTCTGGGCTCTGGCAGTAATGCTCGTCTTTTCTGTCACATCCGGAATGGATGATTCTATTCGTAATTTTCCACTAACATGGATGTTCATTTTTAGTTTCGTCGCATTTTCTGCAGGCTGGGTTATTTCAGGCGGCAGACAAAGGTCAAACTTAAAATTTTTCTGCGGTTTGTTAATGGGTTTGGTGTTATTGATGTTGATCAAATCCGGTGCATATCGCAATTTGTTTTTAGCGATTGTGAATGGGTTCAGGCTGAATAGAATTGCTTTGCCCTTCACACGATATCCAATGAATGTCAATCTGTTCATATTTTTTCTTCGAAGTTCATTTGAAAATCTATTCAATCTAAGCAGCGAATTGGTTGGTTGGATTTCCAGGCTGGGCAAAGAACAGACGATTTTCAATTCGGAGATAAACGAAGTGTTTTGGGGGACAATTTTATGGATTGCCACCTTTGCATCGGGTTGGATGTTTCGCCGAAAGAAGCATGCCTTTATAGCTGGCTTACCAATTTTGACAATACTGATTGGTATTCTTGGTTATACAAGACAGAACACGCAGGGATTAATACTTACCCTTTCTTTTTTACTATTGATGATTGTCGTATTCGAACATTTACGTCGCGAAGAAGAATGGGATACGCATAAAATTGATTTTTCAGAAGAATTAAGGGCAGATGTTGCCTTCCTGGGGATTCCAATCATTCTGGCCATCATGTTAATAGCAAGTGTCTTACCAAATATCCCCTATGACGCTATTACTGAATTTCGCAATCAAATGAATTTCATAGAAGATCAAAATCCAACTCGTTTTGATAAATTGCTTGGTTTACAAAAAACACCCCAAGAACCATTTTCCAATTCAACATCGGGGGTTCTTCCAAGGCAATTTTTAATCGGTTCGGGACCGGAATTATCAGAAAATCTTGTGATGGAAATTGATACCGGAGAAGTCTTCCTTCCCCCTGAGATTGATTTCAACAGCAGCCTGCCAAAATATTATTGGTTTGGACGTTCATACGATACATATACAGGAAATGGTTGGACAAACACTGAAATTGCAACGAAGACTTTTTCTGAGAATGAAATCATAAAAATTGCAGATTTAAATCATTCACGCCTTCTCAACCTAAAAATTAATAAATCAAATACTGCATCAGAAACTCTTTATGCTTCAGGTATCCCGCAAACGGTTGATCACAGGGTCAATACCGGCTGGCGTGTCGTAACAAATGAATATTTTTCTGGTCAAATAAATGCTCTGTCTTACGAGGTTAATTCTCCTGTCCTGCTTGTATCTGAAGAAGAACTGCGTCAAACAACCGGAACTGATCCTGAAGAATTTCTAAAAACTTACCTTCAAATACCTGAGGAATTGCCAGCACGCATTTATGAACTCGCGTCAACCATTACAAAAGATTCCAGCACCACCTATGATAAAGCTAAAGCAATTGAATCATATTTGCGTCAATTTGAATACACCTTGGATATTCCTACGCCAAATCCGAATATTGATGTGGTGGATTATTTTCTTTTTGATTTACAGAAGGGATATTGTGATTATTTCGCGAGTGCAATGGTTATTTTATCCCGAGCGGCAAATATTCCAGCCCGAATCGTAGTTGGTTATGCAACCGGACAATATGATTATGCCAGGCAAATGTTCGTAGTCACGGAAGAAAATGCCCATGCCTGGCCTGAGATTTACATCCCCCCTTACGGGTGGGTGCCTTTTGAGCCGACAACCAGCCTCATTCCTTTTTCATGGGACACTTACACCGATTACCCGCTGACGGTCCCAAATGAAAATGATCCTGGTGATATGGTGAATGAAGAAAGCTCAATTTGGTTAAATTTGTTAATCCTGGCTGGAAGCATTATTGTTCTACTGGTTGCAGGATTTATATGGTACAGACTCTCAACATCAAAAACAAGAAAGTTACAATTAAATCATCAAATAGAGAAGATTTACCAGAGGATGAAAAGGCACCTGACAGGTGTTTATATCTCGCCAAAGCCATCAATCACACCTCTCGAGCTTCAACAAGACATTGTTGACTTTCTCAACAAACAACAATCCTCACGATTGGGTCAACAGCTAATTCGCCTGATTAATAAAAATATACAAAATATTACGGACCTTTATATTCAAGGCATTTATTCGCGTGGATCCTTATCGATTAACCAGGTAAACACAGCAAGACAAAATTTAAGTAAACTATTAACCCAAACAAGGATCTTGAAAATCTTCTTAATCATCTCAAGATAAGTAATTCAATTATTGTAAAACAAGCAAGAAGTGAGAATTGAATTACGTTATAATCATGCTATTCATTTATTTATCTACCTAGGAGAATTTATTATGACAAAAATCATTGCAGACACCACCTGCGGCTTGCCGCTCGATGAATTAAGTATGCTAGGAGTCGATGTTATCCCACAGATCATCATTTTTAATGATGAACCTTATCGAGATGACACAGAAATCGACACACCCACCTTTCTTTCTAATTTACAGAAGGCAAAAGACCTCCCAAAAACTGCTGCCCCACCCCCAGCGCTTTATGAACCTTTATTTGAAGCCTATGCTGAGGCAGGGGAAGCCATTATCATCCCGACGCCTTCAAAAGACCTCAGCGGCACATTCAGGTCAGCAGAAATTGCTGCCGAAAATGTTCCGGACGCCGATGTCCACATTATTGATACTCGCACGGTTGCTGGTGGATTAGGTGTCCTGGTCAAGATGGCAAAAAAATGGGCAGATGAAGGCTTGCCTGCAGATGTAATTGTTCAAAAAATTAAAGATTTGAGCCAGCGGGAAGTTGTTTACTTTTTAGTTGACACTCTTGAATACTTACACAAAGGTGGGCGAATCGGAAATGCCTCGTATTTGTTAGGCAGTGTATTACAGATGAAACCCATCCTGGGCTTACTTGATGGAAAAGTGAATGCAATTGAAAAACAACGCACCTCCGCAAAAGCGTTGAACCGCCTTAAGGAACTTGTTTTGGAAGAGTGTCCCAAAGGCGAAATTTCACACATCACGGTAAGTCACTGCGGAGGAGAAGAACGCGCAACAAAATTAGCAGCTGAATTAGCAAAAGCCCTGAATATCGAAGCTATACCTATTTATGTCGTTCCACCTGCAATTGTTGTGCATGCGGGACCTGGTGTGATTGAGGTGAGTTTCTTCAAATCTGTCTGATGTGAACGTTACAAATTATGCATACAGCCCGGTAATTCCGGGCTGTATTTTTAATAAGCTTCTTCTAAAATCTGCAGCAAAGTATCGGTTTCCAATTTAACAGGGTTTTTCCGCATACTTGACGAAACACTGGCCTTTTCAATGATGCTTCCAAAATCTTCTTTCTTAATCCCAATAGCCTTTAATCCGGGGATGTTTAATTGCTTCGCTAAATTCTCAATCCAGGCAATCCCCTCGTCAAGACTGGCATCAGGTTTGCCAGTAATCCATTGCGCAATTTCGACAAACTTTTTCTGAACAAGCGCCATATCCGCCCGTCGTGAAATCTCAAGCGCATTGAATTTCATAACAGCAGGCAGAAGGCTCGCACAAATCGCACCATGCGGCGCATTGAACATGCCCCCAATGGGTCCTGCAAAGCCATGTACTGCACCCAATCCGCTGTTCCCTAAAACAATGCCGCCAAATAGGCTCGTCAACGACATATCATACCTGGATCGCATATCGTTGCCATTTTGATAGGCGTTCAATAAAGCCCTGCTTCCCCTGAGAATGCCCTCTTTTGCCAGTGCATCCGTCATAGGGTTGGCTTTATTAGAAACATACCCTTCAAAGACCTGGGTCAATGCATCCATTCCCGTACTCGCTGTCACCGAAGGCGGCATGGTTATGGTCAATTCTGGGTCTACAATAGCAAGTTTTGGGATCATTAAGGGGCTGCGCATGCTGACCTTGACATGATGAACCTCAGAGGCTATCACAGCATTACGGGTAACCTCAGTCCCGGTCCCAGCAGTTGTTGGAATTGCAATCATTGGGGCAGGCGAATTGACGATCTTTTTCCCTCCACCGATGACTTCAAGGTATTCCATCACCTCACCCGGGTTGGTCATCATCGCTGAAATTGCTTTGGCCGTATCAAGGACAGACCCACCTCCATAACCAATGACAAATGTGCTCCCAGAAGATTTTGCCCGTAAAAGACCATCTTCAATTGTTGAAATATTTGGCTCGCCCTCGACCCGAAAGATCTCGTAAGCTAAATTCCCTTCATCCAGAAAGTTGATCAGTTTTTCCATTGGCACAGAACCGCTGCCGCAGACCAGCAGCACCTTCTGTCCAAATTCTTGTGCTGATTCCTTTACTTGAGCAATTGAACCATTACCAAAAACAATTTTTTCAGAAGTGACAAATTCGAAGCTTTTATCTAAAGCCATCCATCTTCTCCTGGGTAGACATTATTGAATATTTGTTTTGTGCGTGGAACCGCCATCATATCAGCAACGGTTTCTTTCCAGGTGTGGTAATGGGCAGTTTCTTTGTGACTGGCTGTGTCTTCCTTTGTGCGGTAAACTTCAACCAGCACAAAATGATTTTTATCTTCGCGGTTATGCAAAACATCAAATCTCAAAATCCCGGGTTCTTTCACACTCGCCCTGGCATTGTCTAAACTTGCAGCGATGAAATCATCCACTTTTTCAGGTTTAACCTGGATAAAAACATGAACGATGAACATAAAATCTCCTTTCAATATCCTTTCCTTCGTTCATTTTATCATCAATGCATCTATAAAAATCTGATCAGTATCCAAACAAAGGGCAATTTATGATCACCCAAACACCGAATATAATTTTTAAAAATCAGGACCTGCTGATCATCGATAAACCTGCTGGATTATTGTCTGTGCCGGATGGTTACAATCCCCAACTCCCCCATCTACGAAGTGTATTGGAACCAATTTATGGCAGTCTGTGGATGGTGCACCGGCTCGATAAAGACACAAGCGGGATCATGGTCATCGCTCGAAACAGCAATGTCCATAGAACATTGAATGAAGCATTCAAAAACCGGGATACTGAAAAAACTTATCACAGCCTGGTATTCCCTGCACCGAATTGGCGTAATAAGGATATAGATCTCCCCTTAAAAATTGATGCAGATCGCAGACATCGGACAAGGGTCGACGAAAAGCATGGAAAACCTGCCCGATCAATTTGTGAAGTTAAGAAATACCTCAATGATGGAGCACTGTTAGAAATCAAAATTCTCACCGGGATAACCCATCAAATCCGGGCACATTTGCGAGAAATGAAACTGGCAATTTTAGGTGATTCGCTCTACAGCACTGGTCTTCCTGTGCCCCCGATTGATGTTCCAAGAATGATGCTGCACGCGCGCAGCTTAATATTCCCTGACCCAATAACAAGGGAAAAGTTGAATTTTTCTGCTAATTATCCGGATGATTTTCGCCAGGCTTATCACACGCTCAAGCTGCCCACAAGCCCGGATGAAGTGTTTTGATCGATGCTGTTCCTCGAGAACCCACGACCACATGGTCCAAAATTGGCAATTCCAGCATCTTTCCAGCCTCAATTAACATTCTGGTCAAATTGACGTCCTCAGGGCTAGGTGAAGGGTCACCACTTGGGTGATTATGCACAATAATCAAAGCTGCCGCATTGTGTCGTATACCCGCCTTAAAAATCTCTGCTGGGCGGACTGTGCTTGCATTGAGAGAGCCTCGGTAAAGATGTTCGGTTCGCAAGTGATGATTTCTAGTGTCCAGCAATAAGACCCACAATTCTTCTTGCTCTAAAGCTGCCATTTTATACTGAACCTGGTCAGCGACATCTTGCGGGCTGGAAATTAACCTGCGTTCTTCTGCTTTTGTTTTGGAAATACGTCTGCCTACTTCAATTGCTGCTTTGATTTGTGCTGCTTTTGCTGGACCTACCCCCTCCACATTGCATAACTCAACAAAACTTGCTCGGTTTAAACCATCCATGCCGCCAAAAAGATACAACAATCGCTGTCCAATTTGAACTGCGCTTGCCCCTTTCATGCCAACCCGAAGCAAAATGGCAATTAATTCCGCATCATTTAGTACTTCTGCACCCTGGCTTTCAAGACGTTCACGAGGGCGCTGTGACTCCTGGAGATCTTTAATTCGGTATCCCTGCAATGAATCTGCCATGTTTTCTCCTGTGAAATAAGCATCGTTTTTTCGGATTATCATGAATTAAACAATCTTCACCATGTTATAATATCATCAAATTGCATAAAGAATGGACCGACAATGGAAATCATCATCACAGAAGAACAAAAATGTGACGTATTAAAAATAATAGGTAGAATCGATAGTTACACAACGCAAAACATCAAAGATGCAATCCAGGCCTTGATAGATGATGGACGTAACAATCTCGTCATGGAATTGAGCAACGTGAAATATCTGTCAAGCTCCGGGATTCTGATGTTTGTTAATATCCATAAACAATTCTTAAAAAATAAGAATGGCAAGCTGATCTTTTCTAATGTACCAGAATTGATCTATTCAAATATCAAATTAGCTGGTTTTGACAAGCTGCTTGAATTTGCTGATGATACAACCACCGCTATTGGCAGGTTTTAGGAATTAATTGCATGGCAAAAAAGACCTTTCCGGGAAATTTCAAAAGTTTAGAATTGATCAGCAAATTTATTGTCACCCAGGCGCAACAAGCTGGATTTGAACCTAAAGATGTTTACGCCATCCAAACTGCTGTGGATGAAGCTTGCTCAAATATTATCGATCATGCTTACGGCGGCGAAGATTTGGGAAATATCGCGATCAAAGTTAAAGAAACTGACAGTGCCATACACATCATACTAAAGGACAAAGGGAAAGAATTTGACCCGGATGATGTACCAAAACCCGACATCGAATCACCTCTGGAAATTCGAAAAGAACGGGGGCTTGGGATCTTTTTCATGCGAAAATTGATGGATAAAGTTATCTTTGAATTTTCTAAAGAAAAAGGGAATAAACTCACACTCATAAAAAACAAAAGGTAATTATCTTGACTCCGATTCAAGATGCCCGAGAGGTTATGGACCTTTCACACGACCAGATTATAGCTTTGGGCAAAAAATTGGCATCCCTGGGGGATTATCAAAAGCAAAATGCTCATTTAGTAGCCTTCTTGAAAAAATATTATGGCGGCACGTCATACATTTGGTTAAAATACCGCCTCAAACACAACCCTCAAGCGGAAGCTTTATTCCCTTTTGATCCGTTTGCAGTATTTTCTGATCAATTAACACAAAACAACGACATTCTGATGTTGGACGCGGACGATGAATACTGGACCTTGTCGCCCTTAATCTCTGGGAATGAAGACATCGGATTGATCATCATAAATCGTCAATCCCAGCTTGCTGAAAAAGAATTGGACTTATTAAAGGCTGTCTCATCTGTGGCTGCTATTGCAATTTACAGCAATCTTCAAACAGAATTGAAGAATTGGCGTCAAAAACAACTCAGCCTTGTCCGCACTGTCTCAGCTCAAATCTCGCAGATTACGGAATTAAGTCTCCTCACTCGGACGATCACCGAGCTGGTACAGGAAACATTCGGATTTTATTATGTTGCCATTTTCCTCGTTAGCCACGAGACAGAACGGCTTCATTTCAAAAACAGCGCTGGGGCAGATCATGGCGACCGGCCTGAATTTGAAAACAACACTCATCCGGGCTTTGGTCTTGGTGAACACATCATTGGGCATGTTGCTAAATCTGGCATGGAAGTTATCGCCAATGACGTATCGCAAGAACCCCGCTACCAAATCGTTGGTTCACTCGCAAAAACAAAATCTGAGGCGGTCCTCCCCCTTAAAATTGAAAATGAGGTTCTGGGTGTCTTTGATGTTCAATCAGACGAAATTGACGCCTTCGATGATGACAATCTATTAGTGCTCAGAGCACTCGCTGATAACATTGCCATTGCAATTAAGAGCACACAGTTATTCGAGGAAATCCATAACCGGGCTGAACAGATGGCAACCGTTTCCGAAGTCTCACGTGCGGTTACCTACATCCTTGATACAGATGAATTACTCCAAAGGATTGTCGATTTAATAAACGAAAGATTTGATTTCCCATTTGTTCACATTTACATCGTCGACCCCGTTCAGGAGAGCTTGGTTTTTAAAGCCGGCAGCGGTGAAAGGACAGCCCTGTATTTGCAGTGGGCAGTAAGCTACAAACTTGATGCTGAAATAGGTATTCTCCCAGCAGTTGTTCGGGAAGGAAAAACAAAACGGATAAATGATGTCAAGAAAGAGCCTTTGTTTCTGGAATCGCCCTTCGAAACAGCATTTTCCGGGTCAGAAATGGCCGTCCCGCTCACCTTCGGCGGCGAGGTTTTAGGGGTTCTTGATATACAAAGTGAAGAAAAAAAGGCGTTTACGGCCGAAGATCAGCAGCTTATGGAAACGCTTGCGGACAACCTTGCTATCGCTATACGAAACGCCGGTCTTTATCGTTCCGAAAAGTGGCGGCGGCAGGTTGCTGAATCTTTGCGAGATGTCGCCAGCATGCTTTCTGAGAATGCCGATTTACAACAGGTGATGGATACCATCCTTATGCAGCTTCAAAAAAACCTACCCTGTGATATTGCTGGCATCTGGCTGTTCAATGAAGACGCCCAGGATGCTAATTCCTATAATTCTCGCGACCTGGTTTTAAAAGCTTTTTATACATCTGATGGATATCAACCCGATGGGTTTGAAAAAAATGTTCTTCATCCTGATCAATGGGTAGAAAACGCTTTAAAACAAAAACAGCCACGGGTTCGAAAACCTGATGACCCAATTGGCCCTATTGGTTTGAAATACAATCTGGACAAAAACTATTCTTCTATTGCCGCCCCACTTATAACAGGGGATGAAATTTTGGGGATGCTGACATTGATCCACCACGAACCGGGGCGGTATGGAAATGAATCCCAGAAAATCACATCCGCTTTTGCAAGTTATGCGGCGATCGCCATTGACAACAATCGCCTTATCAGATCTTCCCAGGAACAAGCCTGGATTTCAACCATCCTGCTGCAAGTTGCCCAGGCTACGCAATCACTGACAGATCTAAATGAACTTGTAGGGACAATTGTACGCATCACACCCATGGTGGTTGGTGTCAAGGGTTGTGCATTATTCTTAAGAGAACCGAACAGCAAAATTTTTTCATTGTTCGACATGTACGGCATCGATCCACCAGTGCTTGACGCGATTCCAGAATTGCCCTATCCTGTTTTGGAAGCACCTGTTCTTCAAAATCTCATTTCGACTCAGCAGCCGTTCACAATAACAGCGCCTGAAACAGAACTAAATTTGCCTCCACAACTGGCAAAAGAATTGTCAGAACATAACTTAATCCTGCTGCCTTTAGCTTCCAGGAACGATTTATTAGGTGCCTTACTGCTTGCAAATGAAAAACAAGGTGATTCCAGTGAGGTAAATTCGAAAATCTTTGGAGATGACCAGTTAAGAATCGTCCAGGGCATTATCCAGCAAACAGCAGTAGCAATTGAAAATATTCGCCTTATTGAGGATAAGCAGGAAGAAGCTTACGTATCTACTGTCTTGTTACAATCTGCCCAGGCAATCGTAAGCGGCGGAACCTTGAGTGACACGCTTGATTCAATCGTGAGTATCTTGCCCATCCTGGTTGGTATTGACGCAAGTGCCATCTATTTATG
This sequence comes from Anaerolineaceae bacterium, assembly GCA_016841525.1. Classification (GTDB taxonomy): domain Bacteria; phylum Chloroflexota; class Anaerolineae; order Anaerolineales; family Anaerolineaceae; genus Brevifilum. The sequence goes on along the minus strand of JAENYZ010000006.1, from coordinate 55,244 downwards.
GGATGATGATGAAAACTGCTTTGAAATTTCACATGTTATCGGCAGCAAAGACAGGGAAAACGCAGAACTGATTGGAGAAGAATATCCGCCTGGAGATTTCCCGATGTTGGATGCAGTTTTCCAGAACAATCAGCCCGTTGTTTATCCATTTATTGAGACTGTTCTACCTGTAGAGGACTGGGATCTTGCATTGCCAGATGAAGGCCAGCAAAATCCAACGCCAGTTTTGCAAAGCCGCTACCCATTATTGATGGGCTTTCCACTATCAGTAAAAGATCAGGTTTTCGGCGTGCTTATCGCACAGGACAAGAATTTTTCTGCCAACCGAGAACGTCGTTTTGAGCTCCTGAACGGGATTTCTCAACAAGCCTCCCTCGCAATTCAAAACGATATCCTCAACAAAGAAATGCTCGATAGGCAGAGAATTGAAAGGGAATTCCAACTCGCTCGAGAGATCCAGCAAACATTTCTGCCTGACCAAATTCCAGAAATGCCAGGCTGGGAGATGGCTGTTCACTGGGAAACCGCTCGCCAGGTAGGCGGCGACTTTTATGACTATTTTCTTTTGCCTGATGGACGAGTGGCTATCGTAATTGCAGATGTGTCTGACAAAGGGCTGGCAGCCTCTCTTTACATGACCGTCACTCGAACACTTATACGGGCTGTTGCATTAGAATCAAATTCTCCCGCAAGAACGCTTGAAAGGGTGAACGATTTACTGCTTGAGAACTCCAAAAATGGATTTTTCATCACAACTTATTATGGCATTTTGTCGCTAAAAACTGGTAAGCTTGATTACACCATTGCCGGACACAACCCACCATTGGTTCTCCGTTTCAACTCAAAACAAGTCACTGCATTAGAAAAAGGGGGCATTGCCCTTGGTGCTCTTCCTGATATCGAATTGGAAAACCAACAATTAATCCTCAATCCTGGCGATTGCCTGGTTCTATATACTGACGGTGTAACAGAAGCTTTTAATTTCCAGGATCAAATGTATGGCGAAGATCGGTTAATCCGCATACTAAAATCTTCAATCGGAAAAAACGCTCGATTTGCTTTAGAGAAAATAGAAAATGATCTCGATGAATTTAGAGAAGGCGCGCCATTGAGTGATGACACGACAATTTTAACCATTTGTCGTTCGCTGCTATTGACAGATCAAAACGGGGATTTGGGTTCCACGTAACACGTCATCAACTGTACTGCCAAAAAAGACTTCCAGCAGCGGTGGAAAACCATAACCACCAATTAATAGCATATCTGCACCCTTTTCTTTTGCTGCTTCAAGGATGGTCTGGCTCACCCCATTCGTCGCCTCTCGCATGATTGAACTCACACAAATTTTACCCAGGTATGCCTTAGCCCTTTCCATAAGTTCATTCCCCCGCTCTTCTTTTTCACAGACAACGAGCAAGCTGATGTGCTTACGATATTTTTGACCGAGATATTTACCAATATACAAGGCTTCTTCACCCTTTGGACTGCCATCATAAGCCAGCAAAAGATGATTCATGGTGCTAACCTGGTCTCTTACTACCAATATCGGACGTGTGCTTTGACGGATGATCGTCCGCATCCCGGATTTTAGCCTGGAGATAAACTCCGGTCTTGGTGGATGTGATAATTTTAGAACAATAAGGTCATTAACCTGAGCGCGGTCAAGGATTGTGTCAGCAATATTCCCATGTTCAAAAACCAGGTTGCCGGCAATGCCAGACTGATTAAGCCGTTCATTGAATGCTCTTTCTAAATCATCATGATTTAGATACCCGATTTCTGACTTACCTTCTACAATCAAGCCTTTGATTTCTGCGCCTTCAAGATCAGCAACAATAATTGCTTGTTCTAACGCGATCCATCCTTCTGCCCGACCATTCGTAGCTAACAATATGTCCTCAAAAAGGTTCTGGCTCTCGAGCTGTTTTTTCGCATGCCATTCGCCTGGGTTCGAAAAATCTTCCAGTTGTTTTGGCAAAAGGAAGCGCAATAAATCTTCAAACTTGCGTTGTAACAATCGTATAACCCTTCGACCTCTAACTGCAACCAGATCTGCAGCGGCTTTCTCTGGACGAATAGACCAGCCCAATTCTTCCTGCATATAGGTCTGATGATCAAGAACCCAAATATAGAGGTCAGTTTCAGTTTTCTCCGGGAATTCCTTTAAAATATTTTGCTGTTGAATGATTTCCACAATCGGTTTATACACATTATCAAACCAATGCCGCACAGATTCATCCCATGGGATTTCCCGTTCCTGCTCCAAACCCATATAATGACGGTGGACACGAATATGTTCTTCTAAAGTGTCATATTGACCCGGAAAAGTAAGTTTCAATGCCACCCCCGGCACAATTTCGTCAAATCGGGTTGCTTGTAAAAAGTCGGTGTATTCAGCTTTTAAAATGATATCTTCTGGCGAATCGTCAGGCGATAGCGGCACTTTTGTTTTTATTTCAACCACATGCGCTTCTAATTTTTCAATGCCCATTTGTTTGGCGATTGAAACCCTGTGATTCCCATCCAGCACAAAATAAGCTTCACCAATTTGATAAACCCTGATCGGTGGTAAACCAGGACTGCCAGGGGAAGTCATCATCGCTTTAACCCGTGCCCAACGTTCAACATCCTCATTTCGTAAAGGTAAAAAATCTTTGTCAAAATCCTGGTAACGATTTACGCTTCCCACAATTGAATCCAATGGAATTTCTTTGATCCCTTTAGAAGAAAGGCCTTCAATGTGCATCTTTCGGGTTATTTCATCATACTGCAGCAGTTCATCAGATTTACCTGTAACCGAAGCCCAAAGATGCTGAAGCCGCGCTTTCGCCCTGGCACTGTGAAAGTCCTCTATTGCTCTTGAATATTCAACTGCACTTTTGTTATCTGACATGACATACTCCCGTCATGAAAAAATTTTAGTTTACTCTCTAGATTATCTCAGAATTCAAATTAATTAACTATAGTACAAAATTGGGTAATGAAAAGTATTAATTTCACAAAACAAGAAAAGAATTAGAAAATTACCCCTGGTGACCATTCATGCTATAATTCCAAAGAGCATTTTTTGCTAATCATTTGGAGATTTACGATTTTTTACAATTCAAGATTTTTACTTTAGTCTAAATATATGAAAACTGAAAACCATAATAAATCCATCATAACCCAAAAACCCCTTGATTATCTTGTTATCGGTCACCTCACAGCAGATCTTACCGAGGAAGGAACACAGCTTGGTGGAACCGTAGCCTTTTCAGGGCTGACCGGGCAGGCTTTGGGATTGAGAACCGGGATCATTACATCTTGTGCTGGAGATTTAGATACAGAAGTACTGAAATATATCCAGTTATTTGAAATCACATCAAAACAAACGACAACTTTTAAAAATATTTCCGATGGCGTTCATCGAGATCAATACCTTTACTATATTGCTGACCCGATAACAAAAGATTTGCTGCCAGGCTTTCCGCAACCACCAGCAATCCTTCACCTGGGACCTGTTGCCAACGAAGTAGACCCTGCAATTCTTGACGCCTTTCCTGACAGTCTGAAATGCCTCACCCCTCAAGGATGGTTTCGGCGAAGGAATCAAGATAACAGGGTTGAACTTCAGCCCTGGGAAAATTGGGAAAAATTCCTTTCAAAGGCTGATGCTGTTGTGATCAGTATTGACGATGTCCAAAAAGATGAAGAAATTATCTCCAAAATGGCAGGTACGACCCCGGTTTTTGTCGTCACAGAAAATTATCGAGGTGCACGAGTGTACTGGAACAACGATGCAAGGTTTATCAATGCGCCTAAGGTAAAATATCTGGATGATACCGGTGCAGGTGATATTTTTGCTGCTGCATTCTTTTATCGGTACTACATGACGAGAGATCCCTGGGAAGCTGGTCGTTTTGCAGTTTTACTGGCTTCCTGGTCAGTAACCCGTTCGCGTCTTGAGAGCATTCCAAACTCAGATGAAATCAAAAAAGCTAAACAGGAATTAATGGCACATTAAGGGCAAAAGCATGGGACTCGGAAAAATTTACACAATCGTAAACCAAAAAGGCGGGGTCGGGAAAACGACGACAGCGATTAATCTTGGATCATATCTTGGTTTCTACGGTCAGCGGGTTCTAATTGTCGATATAGACCCTCAAGCAAATGCCACCTCCTGTTTGGGAATTGATAAAAATACAATTCAGGGTGGTACTTACGATGTGCTGATTGGCGCTCAACCCATCCTGACTCAAATTCTCCACAACCCAAGGTTTAAACTTTCATTACTCCCTGCATCACCAGCATTAGCAGGAGCAGAAATCGAATTAATCGAAATGGAAAACCGTGGCAATCGTCTGCACCAGGTCTTAGACCCAATTAGAAATCGATACGATTATATCCTGGTTGATTGTCCGCCCTCTCTGGGGCTTTTAACATTGAATGGCTTGGTTGCAGCACAGGATGGCCTGCTTATTCCCGTACAATGCGAATACTTGGCTCTGGAAGGACTGGGGCAGTTGACCCAGACCATAAATCGTGTCAAAAGTTCATTATTTCCAAATTTATCGATCCGGGGCGTGATACTTACGATGTACGACGGTCGGACAAACCTTGCCGCAGATGTTGCCTCAGAGGTCAGAGGGGCATTTGACTCTCTGGTCTTCGAGACAATGATTCCGAGGTCAATCAGGTTAGCAGAGGCTCCATCCTACGGAATGCCCATCTCTGTCTTTGAGCCAGGGTCGAGCGGTGCTCGAGCCTATCGAGCACTTGCTAAAGAATTAATGGCAAAAGATAATGTTCAGGTACCAATCATCCAGGAGGCTATGTAATGGCACGTCGACCCGGTTTAGGAAAAGGATTAAATGCGTTAATCCCCGGAAGCGAAGAAACAAAAAAAGATTCTTACGTCGCTTCCGATCAGGGAATTATCCAAATACCCATTACGCAAATTCAACCCAACCCCCAGCAACCCCGATCTAAGATCGACGAAGAAGCTTTGGCAGAATTATCAGCATCCATCCGTGAGCATGGCATTATCCAGCCTTTAATTGTCAGCAAAGATGAAGATGGAGCATATACACTGATTGCCGGCGAAAGGCGCTGGCGAGCTGCACAAAAAGCGGGATTAACCATGGTGCCGGTAATTGAGCGCAGTGTGTCAGAGCAAGGGCAGCTCGAGTTAGCCTTGATTGAAAACCTGCAGCGAGCAGACCTCACACCCTTAGAAATGGCAGACGCTTATCACACCTTATCAGAACATTTTTCACTCACCCATGAGCAAATAGCAGAGCGAGTCGGTAAAAGCAGAACGAGTGTTACCAACACACTTCGCCTTCTGAACCTGCCTGACCAGGTTAAAAATGCCCTTGCTGAGGATTTAATTACTGAAGGACATGCAAGAGCGCTTCTAAGTCTGAAAACACCCAATGCCCAAAGAGCAGCATTGAGCACCATCCTGAACCTCGGATTGAATGTAAGGCAAACCGAAGCCTTAGTTAAAAAACTAAGCGGCGAAAAACCGCCTTCGAGACCTAAACCAGTCCCTTCACCAGAAGCACAGGCGCTCGAGAGCCGTTTACGAAATTTTTTCGGAACCAAAGTAAATTTGAATCAATCAAAAAATGGCGGCAGCCTTGTAATTTATTATTATTCCGATGAAGAACTGAATGATATTTTGGATAAAATTTTGCCAGAATAAACACATGAAAATCTACTACAACGCAAATATTTATATACCGGGTCAGCCGCAAAAAACCGCCTTCGCTGTTGACCATGGTACCTTCATTGCACTTGGATCAGATCAAGAAATTTTAGATACCTTTCCACAATTTGAAAGTGCAGTAAACCTTCAAAACATGACGGTTTGGCCTGGCTTAACGGACAGTCACGTCCACCTGCAAACACTGGCAGACAGTATGGCAATTGTGGATTGTGAAACCCCTACAATAGATAATTGCCTTGAAAGAGTAAAAGAAGCAGCAGAACAATTACCACCTGGTGCATGGATCCGAGGACACGGATGGAACCACAATCGATGGGAAAATGGTTTCGGGTCAGCGGATTTACTGGATTCTGTAACAGGAGATCATCCAGCTTACCTGACCGCAAAATCTCTGCATGCAGCATGGGCGAATTCAAAAGCTTTAGCACTTGCAGGGATTGGAAATCAAACATCTGATCCCCCCTCTGGCATCATTCAAAGGGACCAAGATGGAAATCCTACCGGCATTTTATTTGAATCGGGTGCGATGGCAAAGCTCGAATCTGCCATCCCAAAACCAGGGCAAAAGGAAATCATTTCAAACATCAAGAATTTGATACCGAAACTATGGCAAATGGGTTTAATTGGGGTACATGATTTTGATGGATTGGACTGCTGGAAAGCCTTACAAACACTTTATCAAAACCAGGAACGATTAATTAGAGTCAGGAAAAGTGTACCCTTCAAGGATATTGACACCTTCATCAATGCCGGCTTACGAACTGATTATGGGGATGATTGGCTGCAAGTTGGCAGTGTGAAGCTTTTTGCTGACGGTGCCCTCGGACCTCAAACGGCAGCGATGAATAAGCCCTATCTCCACAGCGAAAACACCGGTACATTGCTGCTGTCTGAAGATGAAATTGTGGATATTGGGAAGTATGCGGTCGCGCATGGACTTGCATTGGCAATCCATGCCATTGGTGACCGGGCAAACGAAGTCGTCTTGAACGCTTTTTCAAAACTTCGAACCTATGAAGCTGATAATAAACTCCCCCATTATAAACACCGTATTGAACATGTCCAGATCATTGACGACAAGGATCTGCAGCGCATAAAAGATCTGGACATCACGGCATCAATCCAAGCTATCCACGCACCGTCGGACATGGATATGGCAGATCGCTACCTGGGAGAAAGATCCAGGAATGCTTATGCCTACCGCTCAATGATAATTCACGGCATAATGATTCTTTGCGGTTCCGACGCCCCTGTTGAACCCATCAATCCATTTTATGGTATTCATGCAGCAGTCACTCGCAGAAATCTAAACGGGTTACCGGATCCAAATGGATGGCATCCTGAACAAAGGTTGACATTAGAACAGGCAATAAAAGGTTTCACGCAAAATCCTGCTGTGAACGCGTCACGCGGTGGGCATCTTGGCAAGATTGAATCGGGTTATAAAGCAGATTTTCTGGTTCTTGATCAAGATCCTCAGAAAATTGATCCGGAATTATTAGCAAGTATCAAACCTCTTGCCACCTTCATCGAAGGCATTTGTGTATTTAAAGATGATCGGTTGGACATGGATTTATAAAAAAACCCGAAAAACTAAAATTCACCCCAAAATTTAGGTTCGATAAGCTATAATCATCTTAACAAAATTTGATCTGCCAGAATATGAGTTCATTGGAAAAAAAATGGAAAAAATTGTTGAACGCATTAAGCGAATTCGTAAATTAAAAAATCGCAGTTTGCATGATTGTGCGAAGGTCCTGAACATTCAAAAAGAACGCTATCATCATTTTGAGGAAGGTAATGGCGTTCTCAGCTTACCGGAACTCGAATTATTAGCCATTTTTCTTGAAGTTCCATTGCAATCATTTTTTCAAGACTCAGATCGGGAATTGGATCAGGCTGCACTGCTAAGCGAAGAAAAAATGCCCATGTTCAAAAATTTGCGGGATAAAATGATCCGAACAAAACTCAATCTTGAAATTGAAAACAAGGGAATATCAGCAGAAAATCTGAATTATAAAACGGGTATCTCCCTGCAAACCTTAAAATCCTATCAAGAAAATGGCGAGTCAATACCATTTGATCACTTAACCCAAATAACCGAGCACCTTGGGATCCCAATTAATTCGCTTCTCCAAGACACACCTGAATCAGATGAAGAATTTATTGTAGAAAAAAATCAAGAACAAGCCCAATGGCAGCCTGAATACCAGGATGGTAGAGAAATACCAGATGATAAAGAAGAAACCCCACAAACGGTGTTGCTCGAGGCAGTCAAAAGCCTGTCAATGACAGACCAGGCAGAAATCGCAAAACTGCTGCTGGAGAAATTAAAAGCCGCCTGATCACCTGTAAATACAATAATTCCAACATAGATTTACAAATAGCTGTAAAGGTTTCGAATGCTTAATGATAAAACAAGTCCAAAAAACCCCATGATTATCACCGAAGCAAAACCTGAACATTACGATCAAATTGCCAGTTTCCTTAACGAAAACAACCAAATTCATCGACACCTGGACTGGTTTGGCACCCTCGATTGGCTGGGGTACCAACCTTATTTATTGTTGATAAAAGACAAAAAAATTTATGCCGTTTTATGTGCAACACCTGAAAATGACAAATCAGCCTGGGTTCGAACCTTTGTGACAAAAAAAAATCTGCCGCTCGAAGAAACGTGGCAAGGACTTCTTGATAAAGCGATCGTAAAGCTCAAAGAAAATGGAATAAATCAACTGGCTGCACTGGCACTGCACAGCTGGTTTGAAGGACTGCTGTCCGTTTCAGGATTTAAACATAGACAAAATATCGTCGTGCTCGAATGGGGAGGAAAGCTGCCTTCAGAAGTGCCAATAAACCCGGATATAAAAATCCGCCCAATGAACTTGACAGATCTCCCTGAAGTCCACGACCTGGACAAAATCGCTTTTCAACCATTGTGGCAAAATTCTCTCGCTGGACTGACAAAAGCTTACGAACAGCCGGGAATTAGCACTGTTGCCGTTTGCCAGGGGATAATTATCGGGTATCAAATCAGCACTTCCATGACCATTTACGGTCACCTTGCTCGACTCGCAGTCAACCCTGATTACCAGCGAAGGGGAATTGCATCCGCCCTGGTCTATGATTTGCTGCGTCAATTCGATCAACAAGGGTTTTGGCGGGTAACAGTTAATACACAATCTGATAATTCCCCCTCGCTCAAACTCTATGATACATTTGGGTTCGAAAGAACCGGTGAAGAAATCCCGGTCTATAAATTAAATTTATGATCAAAATGATTTTCCCTGATTTTTAAGAAACGATTTACAATTAGACCTCAACAATAATCCAGAATAAGTATCACACCAAAATTACTGAGAGTGACGATGACAAGCAACAAAAACAAACGCGAATTACTACGCCAAAAAAGAAAAGAACAAAAGCGTCGCAAAATTTATACGACGGCACTCATCACAGTTGCTGTGCTGGCAGTGATTGGCTTATTAGCTTTCTTGCCAAAATTGCTTTCTAAACCCGCCAATTACGATTCAAGCCAGGGTTTTTCCCTCGGAGACCCAAATGCGCCTGTAAAGGTCGTTGCGTTCTCGAGTTATACTTGCGGATACTGCAAAATATTCTCGGAAAGCCTTGAAAAGGATTTTATTGAGGATTTTGTAGATACTGGGAAAGTTTATTATCGTTATGTAAATATGGCTAGCGCCAGTGAAGAATCCATAAACGCTGCAGAAGCATCCCATTGTGCCGAAGATCAAAACAAATTCTTTGAATATAAAGGGCTTCTTTATACTTATGCAAGTGCCGCAGAGGGCTTTTCTGTTGAGAATCTAATCCGGTATGCGAACGCTGCCGGGCTTGATGTTGAAGCATTTGAAGCGTGCATGCTCAGCGACCAATATGCACAAGCCTATCTCGATGATCGAAGCTTTGCCCAATCCGTCGGGGTGACCGCAACACCAACTTTCCTGGTGAATGACCAACTGGTTTACAGCAATGAATTGATCACCACTGTCGAAAATCAATTATCAAATTAAGAAGGATCAATCCTCGTTGCGCTGTTCTCAGCCCAAAATAAAATTACAAACCCCCAAAAAATCGTTCAATGATGAACACGATCAACGGTGTAACAAATAATGCTGGAAGGAAACTGCCCGTTCTGATTTTCTTGATTGTTAAAAGGCTGCTAATGGCAATTGCCATCAATATTAAGCCCCCGACCGCAGTCATCTCTGTCATCATCCCCGCTGAAAAATACTGGCTGAAAAAACCTGATAACAAACTGATCAAACCCTGGTAAATGAGTATCGATAAGGCTGAAAAAGCAACGCCAATCCCAAGTGTAGAGGCAAAAGCAATTGAGGCAAAGCCGTCCAATATTGCTTTAATGGTCAGCATTTCATAATTTCCGGTCAGTCCATCTTGAATAGATCCAAGAATCGCAATTGGACCGATCACAAAAACGAGAGAGGCAGTAACAAAGCCCTCCACAAAACGCCTCTGTGAAGCATTTTCCTGGTCACTCTTCATAACTGCATTTCTCAGGCTTATCCCAATTCTTTCAAGTCCCTCCTCAATCTTCCACCATTCACCCAGCATAGCCCCAATTAACAATCCTCCCAGGGGCACAAGTGCATTTTGGGTGTCAATGAAGGCGATTATGCCGTAACCCAGTGTAAACAAACCCAATCCTGCAACAATTGTTTCGCGCAGTCTTTGTGATAATCTGCCCCCAATTAATACCCCAATTAAAGAGCCAACCAGAATTGTCCCTACATTGATAAAAGTGCCAATCACGTCCTATGCCTCTTTTACCAATCGAACACCAGAACCAGATAATGACGCTTCGTAAACCTCAAGAATAAACAATAAAGAGGATAAGCGGTTCAAATAAGAAATCAGAATTTCTTTGTTAATTTCCTTTGCTTCCAATAATGCAATTGCTTTGCGTTCTGCTCGTCGAACAATTGCCCGGGCAAGGCTCAATGCCCCACTTGATGGATTTTCACCGGGGATGATAAATTCTCGCTTTAAATCGACAAGACCTTCAATAGCCGCAATTTTTTCCTCAACCCAATTAATTTCATTTTCGCTGATCTTATCAAAACGGTCGCTGGCATCCGGTGATGCAGACAGCTCAGACATTAAAAAATACAGCTGTTTTTGAACCTTTAACAAGATATCTTTTGTGTTTTGCCCAAGGGAAATCGATCTTGCAAAGCCAATCGCAGCGTTGCCTTCATCAACACTGCCAACAGCGTCAATTCGCAATGAGTTTTTTGAAATCCGCCCTTCCCCTAAAAACCCTGTATCTCCTGCATCCCCTTTTCCAGTAAAAAATGAAGCCATTAATCCATCCCTACTCAACGCTATCAGTTGCTTCTATGTCAGTTTCAGTATTCGTATCCACACCAGAAAGAATATACCATTCATGAACGTTGTTAAAACGGTCACTGGGCTCAAAGAGTGGACCCAGGCTGATACCATTGATATCTTCCGTGACCGCATAAGTATAAACAGGATAAAAAAGCGGTAAAGAAGGCAGTTCGCGCATGAACAAAACCTGGAAATTTCGATAAAGACGTTCTCGTTCCCCTATGTCAGATGTCATTCGTGCCTGCTCTAAAAATTCACTTGCCGAACGATTATCCCATTCTGCGTAATTTTGGCCTGATTGAATCTGTGCCTGTCCCCAAAATGGATAGGGGTCCGGGTCAGGTGAACGAGTGAAATTGATGTCAACCAGGGCAGTTTCATAATTCCGTAAAGTAAGATCCTCTAAAACATTCTCATACGGCTTAGATTCCAATGTAACACTTACGCCCAGTTCTTCCCAACCAGATTTGATTTGTTCTGCAATCTGCGTGTGTTCTGCAGTATCCGGATGCAGTAAAGTCAGCGAAATTTCGAGATCCGATTCACTTCGATATAAATCAATCTCTTCATCATAGATCACACCTGTTGATTCAAACAAGCGTTTTGCTTCTACCAAATTAAAAGGCACTTTTTCCAGATCATTATAATGTGCCCAGGTACCTGGCAGAATTGGCCCATTCGCCTGAATGGCTTGACCATTGAATACTTGCTCAATAATCGCATCCCGATTGATTGCCGCCAGCAAAGCTCGCCTGAAATCGGGGTTCTGAAGGAAGCCTACTTCAGGATTGTCAAGATTCAGGTAAGTCATCGTCAAAAGCGGTTCTCGGATTGTGTAAACCGATAAACCCGGCGCAGACAGGACATCCGCTAAAATAGATGAATGGACTTTTCCAATACCCTCCACCTCACCTTCCCGGTATGCAGTTAAAGCTTCCTGTGAATTTGGATAATAACGGAAGATGAATTCATCCAAATAAGGGCGTTCAAGAAAATAAGCATCAAATGCCTCAAGGACGACACCTACAATTTTTTCATTTTCAACAATCAGACGCTGAAAACGAAAAGGTCCTGTCCCTACTGGCGCAAGGTTAAAGGGATGATCCACCATGTCATCCAGCGTAAGGCCGCCCAGGATGTGCTCAGGGAGAATTCCAAAACTCAAATAATCTAAGAATGGGGCAAAGGGTTCCGGTAATAAAAATTGCAGCTGGATATCTGAAAGCGCAACAACCTCAACCTCAGCCCAAAAATTACGTAAATCCTCCGGAATTAAATTGTGCTGACTTTGGAGGAGCCCGATGGTATACAATACATCCTGACTATTAAAAGGTTCACCATCATGCCAATACACATCTGTTCGCAGGCTAAAATTGTAAACCGTGCCATCTTTTGAAACACCCCAGGATTCTGCTAAATCACTTTGTGGAATACCTCTTGAGTCAAATTTAACCAGGCTGTTGAAAATAAGCTGATCAACGGCTCGATCTGGCTCATTATACAGATCCAAAAAAGGATTTAAACGCATAAACTCACCAATCAGTGCCTCTGTGTAAACACCGCCTGAAATTGGTGATGGGGTTGATTGGACTTCTTCACCATCATCCATTTGCTGAATGATGAGCAAAATTCCAACAATCAAACCCGTTACAAGAACGATCAGTAATTGCCAACGATATTTTTTCATAAGTTTAAGATAAAAGGGGCAACCCTTTTGGCGAGTTGCCCGATAGTTTTAAGTGAGTTTTTTTCGCCAGGGTGCTCCGAAATTATTCGGATTATGCACCAAACATGACTGTTAATATGGTTAACAAGAAAAATAATACACTCAATCCAATTGTCACCCAAAACAAAACTTTCTCAACGCCTCGGCGCTGCGTATAAACGCCGCCCGTATCGCCGCCGCCTGTTAATCCTCCCAATCCCACACCCTTACTTTGAAGGATAATGCTCGCTATTAAAGCGATTGACGTTATAATTAATGCAACACCAAAATAATTTGCCACTCGTGCCTCCTTTTTAACAGAGATGATTATACCCACAACCTGAAAATTACGTCAACCCAATGAATGAATCAAAATTTGCTTTACACATCCATACCACCTACTCTGACGGCAGCGCAACCCATAATGAACTCATCGAAATCGCGAGAAAAGCTGGGCTTGATGGCATCATTACCACTGACCACAATATTTGGGTAGAAGGGCTCGATGGGTATCATGGTGATGGCAAAAACAAAGTAATCCTGCTTGTCGGCGAAGAAGTCCATGATAGAGCTCTTGAACCACCCGGCAACCACATGTTGATCTTAGGGCAAAACAAAGAACTTTCACCTTTTGCTGGCAATCCCCAGAGGTTAATTGACCAGGTAAATAATGGCAATGGGCTAACATTCCTTGCCCATCCTGTTGAAGATTCTCTTGAGCGGTTCAATGAAAAAGATTTTTCCTGGCGAAAATGGGATATTAAGGGTTTCACAGGAATCGAGCTCTGGAACCAATTGAGTGAATTTAAAAGCGTTTCTCAGGATCTAAATTCTGCAATTATTAATGCCCTTTTTCCAAATCGAATGTCTCTTGGACCCCTGGAGAGAACACTTAACCTCTGGGATGAGCTTATTGCTACGCGAAACAGGCAAATTATCGCCGTAGCCGGGGTCGATGCGCACCAATTAGAAAAGAAAATTGGGCCGTTTACCCTCAGACTATATCCCTATTTACACCATTTTAAAAGCTTACGAACCCATATCCTGACCGAGGAACCTCTGAATAAAAATTTTGCTGAAGCAAAAAAGCAGGTTCTTTCAGCGCTTCGTAAAGGACATTGTTTTATTGGCTATGATCTCCCAGCAGCAACCGATGGCTTTCGCTTTACTGTTCATAACGAGCAAGGCCAATATATTATGGGAGACGAGGTCAAAGTGACAGGTGGGTTGACTTTCCAGATCAGGCTCCCACAAAAGAACCTTTGCAGGTTTTATAAAGATGGGAAATTAATCAATGAATGGCAGGATCGTGACGTTTGCACCCACATGACGACAGAACCTGGCGTTTACCGCGTGGAATCCTTTATCCCTTACAAAGGTAAACAACGGGGATGGATTTTTAGCAATCCAATCTATGCCTGGCTTTAACCTTTGATTACTACAAGGGGATGAAGCACAGCAACCTTTTTGGCAATCCCTGCGCCCACAACGCTTTCCATGACCTGGTTGACATCCTTATATGCCTGGGGCGCTTCCTCAGCAAGCCCAGCCATCGAGCCTGCACGAATTTCTATGCCCTCCTTTTCAAGGTGTTTTAGCAAATCCTCTCCCCACACCTCTCGTTTTGCCTGTGATCGGCTCATGACCCTGCCTGCACCATGGCATGAAGACCCAAATGAACGCGCCATACTCAATTGCGTACCGGTAAGCACCCAGGAAGCTGTACCCATTGAACCTGGAACAAGAACAGGCTGACCGATTTCTGCATAATCATCGGGAATCCCCTCAGATCCTGGCCCAAAGGCGCGAGTTGCACCCTTTCGGTGAACGCACACAAGCTTTTCTTCACCATTTACAATGTGATTTTCAAATTTTCCGATGTTATGAGCGATATCATAAACTTGCTTGAGATGCCAGTCATCGACTTTTCCAGCTAAAACCTTTTCAAAAGCCTCTCTCAGCCGATTGGTGAGCAATTGACGATTCAAAAAAGCGAAATTTGCACCGCACCGCATTGCCCCTAAATAATCCTGCCCCTCGGTTGACTGGATCGGCGCACACACCAATTGTTTATCAGGCAAGCTGATCCCATACTTTTTGACAGCGTTTTGTAATTGCCTGACATAATCTGTGCAAATTTGATGACCAAAACCTCGAGACCCTGTGTGGATTTGTGCGGCAATTTTTCCAGGATACAAACCCATTACACTGGCTGCTTCTTGATCAAAGACCTTTGCGACAATATCAACCTCAATAAAATGGTTTCCCCCGCCCAAAGTACCAAGCTGCGTTCTTCCTCGAGACAAAGCCCGTTCGCTCAATTTGCTCGGATCTGCACCATCCAAACATCCATTAGCTTCGGTATGGAGGATATCCTCCCGGCTTGCATAGCCTGCCGATTTTGCCCATTTTGCACCTTTGACACAGGCTTCAACCAGCTCATTTTTAGATAGTGTCAAATTGCTATCCACACCCACCCCGCTTGGGCAATACTGGTTGATGGTCGTAGCCAAAATACTCAAGTAGTCCTTGATCTCATCATAACTGAGCTTTGTTGATAACAACCGCACTCCGCAATTGATATCGTAACCAATTCCACCCGGTGAAATGACACCATCATCAATATCGGTGGCGGCAACACCGCCAATAGGGAACCCGTATCCCTGGTGCATATCCGGCATTACCATCACTGCGCCAACCAAACCGGGTAATGTGCTGACATTTATTGCCTGAACAATGGATTTATCTCGAAAAGAATCCTGCAGAAGAGACTTTGACGCAAAAATCCGCACCGGGACGCGCATATCCGAACGAAAATCTGGTGAAATTTCCCACTCGAATTCCCGAATCTGAGTAAATATATCAAAACTTATTTCGGTCATTGTCATTACTCCTATACATCAAAAGTAATCGTGGTCTCGAAACCTTTGTTCGTTTTCAAAATATTCAAATTATGGAAGGTGACGGCTTTTATGCTGCGATGGTAAGAATCAATTTTATAACCCCTTGCAGAAACACCAATGGCAACCATAGTATTGAAAAAAGAAAAGTTGTCAAAACAAAAAGCTTTATCCTCTACCAGGTATATAAGCTCATTCAAAAAGTCAACAAGCTGCATTTCCATACTACCCTGACCAACTTCAAAGTTGACATTCGTCATCAGCTCCCGGTTCCTTTTAATGCCCATCAATTCATACATCCCCCATGCAGATTGCCTGAGAAGATCAAAAAAATCTTCACCCCACACTCTCAGCGCAATATCAGCAATGTGCTCAACCTCTTCATAACCTGATAAAATCATCTTGAGTATAATTATACTGGATCGGTTCTTATGAATAATAACCTTGAACAATTTGAAACACGCTTACGTGTCTTATTTGAAGAAAATCTCATCAGGCTAATTCCTGGGATGCATACTCCTCGGAGACTTTTCGACGATTTATTGACTGCGATGCATGAAAATGCAAAAGCAGCCTCTGAAAATCGAGCCATAGCACCTGACCTATATAAAATTCATGTGCCTGAGGAAGATCTTGATGATTGGAAAGCACATCAGGACATTTTGAATGAAATGGCGGATTTCCTACATAAAACAGGAAATTCTGAAGGTTATGAGTTTAATCACCCTCCGACATTAGTAGTCCTTCCCAAGGAAACAATGCAAAGCAAGGGTTTTTATCTGGACGCCAGTATCTCTCCTGCTAAACAAGTACTGCCAGACACTGCTGCTATTCCCAACAATGAACGGCCAAGCCTTCAGGATGAAATCCCGGATCGTGCTTATCTTATTGTCGGTGGAAACGAAAACTTTCCACTTGAAAAATCAGTAATTGATATCGGTCGACACTCGGAGAACGATTTAATCCTGAATGAACCCCACGTATCAAGGCACCACGCACAACTGCGGTCGATCAACAAACGTTATATCATCTTTGATGTGGGTTCAACTGGCGGTCTTTTTATCAATGGAAAGAAAATTTCTCAGGCAACTCTCCAACCCGGGGATGTCATTCGAATTGGTATGGTTAACCTTATTTTTGTGCAGGATATCACCTCGGAAAATCCAACAACAGCAATACCCATCGAGGATAATTGGAGCAATTTAGAAGGTGACAATAGATGAATGCCATATTAGTATTCTCCCTTCGCTTACTGCTCATATTATTGTCCTACACATTTCTGGGGTGGATAATTTATACCATCTACATGGATCTGAAAAGAGAAAGCGCTTTGAAAGAGGAGAAAACCACATCTCTAATTTTTCTCTCAGTAAAAATCGAAGATGAAGAAATAACAAAACGATTCAGACAACCTGAAATTATCCTTGGAAGAGACCCATCCTCTGACTTTTTCTTAAATAACGAAACAATTTCACTCAGACATTGCAGGGTGTTTTTTCGACAAAAACAATGGTGGGTAGAGGATCTTAAATCCACTAACGGGACTTATTTGAATCAAGGACAGGTTACAACAAGCACAATTTTGACAGATGGCGATAAATTAACACTGGGAAAAGTAGACATCACAATTAGAATCAATCAAAATATCATACTGGAGTAAGTCATGATCGAAACCCCTATTTTGGCTGTCATTGGCGGATCAGGTTTGTATAATTTTAAAGATCTGACAGATATCGAAACAATTGAAATTGATACCCCTTTTGGAAAACCCAGCGCCCCGATTACTCTGGGTAATTTGATAGGAAAACCCGTTGCTTTCCTTGCACGGCATGGGATTGGGCATACATATTCACCAAGTGAAGTCCCTTACCGGGCAAATATCTTTGCCTTGAAAAAGCTGGGGGTGAAGCGGATCGTCAGTGTCAGCGCATGCGGATCATTGCGCGAAGCTTATGCCCCCGGCACTATCATTATTCCAAACCAGATTTTTGACCTTACACACAAACGAGAAAGAAGTTTTTTCGGCGAGGGGCTGGTTGCACATGTCAGTGTGGCAGATCCTTTTTGTGAAAATCTCTCAAATGTCCTTGAGAACGCTGTCAAAAATACAGAAACAATTTATCATCGCGGTGGGACTTATATCACCATTGAAGGGCCAAGGTTCTCTACGAAAGGGGAATCCAACTTATACAGGCAGTGGGGAATTGATATTATCGGGATGACAGCCTCTCCTGAAGCGTTCCTTGCACGTGAGGCAGAAATTTGCTACACAACGATGGCCCATGTAACAGACTATGACGTTTGGCACGTCAGTGAAGAGACCGTAACCGTTGATATGGTCATTCGGACCTTATCTAAAAACATCAGCCTTGCCCAGGAGGCAATCAAAAACATGGTCATTATGATTGATGAAACTGCTGAATGTGATTGCCAAAATGCGCTGCAAAATGCACTCATCACCAACCGGGATCACATCGATCCTATAAAGCAAACCCAAATCAAGTTATTGATTGAAAAACACCTGGATTAATCGTGATCAACATCTTTCCATATGGGGATAAAAGTTCGCCCATAAATCAAACTCAGGTCAAATTAATTTCACTAGCGGCAATCGTTATAATCATATTTGCCCTCATCTTATCCATATCGCCGATGATTCGTTACCATAGCGCGGCAGAAGGATACCGCTATGATCATTGGTTGGGGGTAGCCGTTTGGATAGCTGCTTTTGGGCTGCTGCATTATCAGTCATCGCGAAAATTACCCCAAAGAGATCCGTATATTCTTCCAATAGTTTCTCTTTTATCTGGTATCGGATTAATGACCATCTGGCGATTGTATCCAAATTTAGGATTCCGTCAATCAATTTGGATAGCATTAGCTTCAGCATTGGTTTTTTTAGGCTTAAATTTCCCCATTTTTTTGGATTATTTGCGCCGTTATAAATATATTTGGCTTATCTCAGGTTTATTACTGACTGGTTTAACCATTTTCATGGGAACCAATCCCTTAGGCAATGGACCCACTTTATGGTTAGAATTCCTTGGTATCCACTTTCAGCCCTCAGAGTTTTTAAAAATACTTCTGATTGCTTTCCTGGCAAGTTTCTTAACAGATAGACAGGTCTTTGTTTACAAAAAATTCGATATCTTGTTACCTACTTTATTTGTTATTGGCTCTGCTTTGGCATTACTCGTCGTTCAAAGGGATTTAGGAACAGCTACAATTTTTCTTTTGATCTACGTTGGCATGATCGTTTCCTCAAAAGGGAACAAACTCCTTTTTTATGGTGCGCCTATTTTAGCCGCGATCCTTATTGGGTTCGCTTATTTTTATATCGACGTCGTCAAGCTGCGTTTTGATGCCTGGTTGAACCCATTTAGCGACCCTTCAGGCGCATCTTATCAAATACTTCAATCATTGATTGCAATTGCAGAAGGCAGTATCTTTGGAACAGGACCCGGCTTGGGCAGCCCAGGCTTAATCCCCGTGTCTGTGTCCGACTTTATCTTTTCATCAATAGCTGAAGAATTGGGCCTGTTTGGCGCTGGTTTGATGATTTCACTCTACATCATTTTGCTCTACAGAGCGATTAAGCTCATAAAAACAACCCACCATTCCTTTGATCGCTATTTGGCATTAGGCTTAACTTTTTATTTTGGTGTTCAAAGCATTTTGATCATTGGTGGGAACATCGGACTCCTCCCCCTGACAGGGGTTACCCTGCCTTTTGTGTCCTATGGTGGGTCGTCCCTACTTGTATCCTTTATTGCGATGCTTTTTCTTTTGATTATCAGTAAACGGGTTCATGCCAATCCACAGATTGAAATGGTCCAACGACGTCGACCCATCCTTTTGAGCAGCCTTCTGATAGCTGTTCTCGGTTTAGAAATGATTGTCACCAGTCTGGCATCTTTCTGGTTCATGCCGAGTCTAGTCAATCGCCCTGAAAATCCCCGCTGGATTGTTCATGATCGCTTTAGCGAACGGGGAAAGATACTTGACCAGGACAATCAAATCATAGTTACAAACATTGGTCAAACAGGTTCTTTCCAAAGAGAAAGTAATCATATCCCGCTTTATCCAATAATTGGCTATACGAACCCAACCTATGGTCAAACGGGGATTGAAGAAAGTATGTTTGACTATTTGCGAGGTTACGAAACATATCCTGCAATGACCATCTTCTGGCAGGATTTGCTTTATAACCAACCACCCGAGGGATCGGATATCAGGCTAACCATCGATCTTGAATTACAAAAATTTGCAGATTCTTTGCTCGGTGAGGAGCCAGGTGCAATAGTATTGATGAACGCCCAATCGGGTGAAATCTTAACCATGGCATCCCACCCCTATTTTGATGCAAATAAGCTGGAAGATAGTTGGCAAGACCTGATTGATAATGAAGACGCACCGCTTGTCAATCGAGCAACCCAGGGTTTGTACCCACCGGGATCTACGCTATTCCCCTTCGTTGCAACGACCCAAATTGAGCTTATCCAGCAAAATGAGGATCCCTTTTCCATAATGAATGGTGTTCCACAATTGCAAACCTGTGCGACTTTCCCGGGCACTGACCTGACCTGGCAAGCTGCTATGACACATGGGTGCCAGGATGTTCAGGCAAAACTTGCTGAATTTACGGATGTCAATCAGCTTATTGAATTATTCCAAAATTTAAATTTCTTCTCACCGCCTGATATTCGTCTGAATGTCGCCCAGGCTGATTCCCCGAATTATGACACACCTGAAGCGCTTTACAAAGGTCAGGGTGCATTCAATCTTACACCGCTTCAAATGGCTTTAGCCGCCAGTGCTTTGACAAATCAGGGCATCCTGCCCGCGCCCAGACTTGTTAACGCTTATCAAGATTCGACCGAGAACTGGATTACTCTTTCAAAATTAGGACAAAATTCTCAGGCATTGGGTACCGATGCAGCCTTCTGGATCACCAGCCTGCTGGAAACGCCTGATTCCCCGCACTGGCAGATCACATCAAACGTAGGAACCCAGGATGAGCAAGTGATCACCTGGTTTATCGCCGGCACCACTGCGGATTGGCGGGGTCAGCCGACAACAGTGGTCGTTCTTCTCGAGAGAGACGCGCCTTTACTTGCCGAGGAAATCGGGTTATCACTCTTAGAACAATCCACACAAATCTCATTGACCAATGGTCAGCAATAACAAAAAAGGCTGTTCTTTTTTAATTGAACAGCCTCTGTGTTTATCCTTCGCTTATTTATTTTTCAACTCTTAAAAATCGTCGTTTGCCGACCTGAACAATAACGGGGGGAGTCAACACCATGTAGGGGTCACTAACCGCTTCCCCATCAATCTTCACCCCATTCTGATCAACCAAGCGGCGAACCTGGGATTTACTACGGACCAGGCCGCTGTCCACAAGCACGTCCAGTAAAATTGGCTCTCCTGAAGCCCTAAACACTTCCATATCATCCGGGGTGTCCTTTTTTTGAAACAGGGTGATGAAATGTTCTTGCGCTTTTTGTGCCTTTTCATCATCAAAGAACGCTGAAGTGATCTCCTTCGCCAGCTCTAATTTGGCGTCCCTGGGATGCAATTCACCCTTTTCGATGGCATTTTCAAATTTGTCAATCTTATCAACGGTCCAGCGAGTGACAAGACGTGCATAACTTGACATTGCTTTATCCGGGACACTCATCACCTTTCCAAACATATCTTCAGGCGTTGTGTTCAGAGGAATATGGTTCCCAAGGGACTTGCTCATCTTAACTTCACCATCGGTGCCGGGCAATATTCCCAGGATAATGCCAATGTTCGGTTTTTTACCGTAATATGACATGATCTTCCGGGCAGCAGTCATGATGTTAAACATCTGGTCTGTGCCGCCCACCTGCACATCTGCATCCAGTGCGTAGGCATCGTAACCCTGCATGATCGCATAGAACAATTCATGAAAATAGACTGCCTCGTCATTTTCAAAACGCTTTTTAAAGTTTTCTCTCGTAAAAAATTGCTGCAATGTAAAATTCGATGCCAGGTGGATCATATCCTTTAATTTTAAATCTGAGAGCCATTCAGCATTATAACGCACCTCTGTCTTCTCTCGATCAAGGATACGAAATGCCTGCTCGGCATAGGTTTCAGCGTTCACCTGTGCTTCTTCGGGAGAGAGCTGTGCCCTCAGCTTGTCTTTGTCAGAGGGGTCACCGATCAACGCGGTATAGGTCCCCACGACAAAAATAACATGATGCCCCAGTTCCTGGAATTGGCGTAGTTTGCGCATTGTAACGGTATGCCCGATATGCAAATCCGATGTTCTGGGATCGTATCCGCAGTAAACCCTCAATGGTCTTCCAGAGCTTTCTGATTCAACCAGTCGGTCCCTGAGTTCTTTTCTCATCGACTCATGCATCGCCTGGTCACCATATGCGGTCCCTCGCATCAAATATGTTACCTGTTGATCAATATTCATAATTGCCTCCTTTATAATTCCCGAATCAACACAAAAGAAAACGCGCCCCGTCACACAAGGCGCGCTATCGGCCAAGGACGGATTAACATCAATTATGCATAATAATAAAAATCCATCATAAATGCATCCACAGCCATTATTATAACGAATAAATTAAGGATTTGCATCAATATTATCCGGAAAATACTCGCACTTCCCCAACAAAACTCATGATTTGCACCTCAACACGTTTATCTGCCGAAGCATAATTCGCCGTTTGATCATCAAGAGGTGCGAAAAAACGTTCTTCCTTTTTCCCAGGTCCATGAAAGTCGGAGAGGAAAGCGAAGGAATGGATCCGTAAACCCACATCTGGTGGAAGATAGATTTTGACGTCATTCACAAAACCGAAAACTTTTATTTTTGCTTCCCCTTCTGGAAAAATTGCATTTGTAAAATCCAATCTCGTTTCGCCAACAAACCACCAAAATTCATGCTTCCTTGCTTCCCAACTGCCTGCTTTATGGATATCACCCAAAACCGGCATCCGAATCTCAACACCCGGTCCTGCCAATTGATGCCGAAATATCAACAAGAGTCCGATCCCAATTAATATCAGCGGACCGATAAATCGGCTGAAATTAATTTCAAAGATAACATCTACTAATGAAAATACGCCTAGTGTAATTAATACAATTCCTATGATGATCTGCCACTTTTTCATCTCATTACCTTTTCTTATGTCTGTTTTCCGTTTTTCTTGGTCATCTTCGCTGTGGAAATTATTATTTATATACTGAGATTATAATACGACAATTTTTGGAAAACTTCAAAAATTATCCGGGAAATTTAAATTAACATGCAAATTCAAAACTGATATAATCATTATGGTGAAATTATGAACGATCCTGTTCTTGTGTTGAATGCAAACTTTCAACCAATCAATATCACATCGACCTACCATGCGATCAATATGGTTCTGTCTGAAAGGGCAACGCTGGTCATGAATGGACGAGGGGTGATTCGGTCCGTATCGCAAACATTCCCGCTGCCATCAGTTATCCGTCTGACTCGCATGATTAAACGCCCCAGGCCAATTGTCAAGCTGACCAGGAAAGAAATCTTTCGAAGGGATAATTTCACATGTCAATACTGCGGTCGGCAGCTTAGCAACCTGACAATCGACCATGTTATTCCCCGACGGCTTGGCGGCGAAACGGATTGGGATAATGTAGTTGCAGCCTGTCCCCGATGCAACCACCTTAAAGGCGGCATGACCCCTGCACAATCCGGCATGTATCCCATGAAGCAGCCACAACACCCTCCTAACACGGCTAAATACCTATTTGGAAAACACCTCAATCAATGTGAGGAATGGGAAGATTTTCTTCATGGCTGGTAAGTTTATTCTTTTAGGGGAAAGTTCAGATTTCCACAACCATCAAATCTTCAGCAACAACGACATCGCCTGAAAAATGCGCTTTTGCTTCCTGCAATAAAAATTGTGGGTCACTGTCATAAGGATAATGGATCAAAAACAGCCTTTTAACACCAGCAGACTGTGCGATTTTTCCTGCTTCGCCAGGAGAAGAATGCCCAATTTCATCCCCCGTAGCTTCGTGAATTAATATATCGCATCCTATTGCCAGGTTTACAACCGCATTGCTTGGGGCTGTATCTCCGGAATAGCAAATTGAACCTTCAGCAAAACTTGCTTTGATGCTGATCGATGGGATTAAGTGTTCAGCAGGCGAAGTCCAAATTTGAATTTCCTCTGTCTCAAATAACAGGCTGCCTTCTACATTTGGGCACTCGATTAATGTCACCGGGTAGAAATTATCCCAATCTTCCCAATCATAAAGCCCCATCATTTGCTTGCACTTTTCCAGAACCTCTGGCAAGCCGTAGATCACTAATGGAGACTTGCGTTTCATCAACCACAAGTCCATGAGCAGAAGCGGCAAACCAGTAACGTGGTCCGGGTGAAAATGCGTCAGGATCAAATCGGTTATTAAAAGTGGATCAATTTTTGCCTGGCGCAAACGGACAAAGGGGTTACCCGGGCAATCGACAAGCACCACTCGATTTCCTCCCTCAATTACGAGATGCGAATTCTGATGATTCGCATCCGGAACAGCGCTCGCCGTCCCGAGAAATGTGATTTTTGGCATTGTTTAAATTAACATCCTACTTTTATCTGCCAACAAATTAATTAAGCTCAATTTTTTCATCATCCTCTTTTGTCGGAGCGTCCACAGCTTCTTCCACCGCATTTTCTTCTGGAGCGACACCTTTTCTGTGACGCCAGATGAGGGCACCCAGGGATGCAACAGCAATGACGATCATCAGAGTCTGGTTGGCGTTAATCCCTCCCACAAAGGAATTATCAAGCCTCAAGAATTCCATAAAAAATCGAAAAATCGGATACGAAATAAGATAGGTCAAAAACACATCGCCATTTTTCAACTTATCTCCAAATTTCCTCGAAATCCACAAGAGGAAAACCATATTCAAAAAATTAAAAATCGATTCATACAAAAATAAGGGGTGATAGGTCTCATATGCCATAAACTCAGGCAATCGATGCTGCGGATCAATCCTGATCGCCCAGGGTAAGTCGGTGGGACTGCCGTAAACTTCCTGGTTGATGAAGTTTCCCCATCGCCCAATCGATTGTCCCAAAGCCAAACCTGGCGCAAAAATATCCGCCCACAGCCCAAATTTCAAGCCTCTGTTCTTGGCGTAAAGGTAAAAAGCCAGGGCACCACCAGCCACTGCGCCTGGAATACCCAAACCGCCGCGCCATATGGCAATCGCCGCTAATGGATGGGTCAGGTAGTATTGCGTGGTAATACCCTGTGCAACCATTGAGGCTGGCGGTGTGAAGATATGCCACAATCTGGCACCGATCACGCCACCAAGCACAATCCAGGTCAGGCTGTCGAGAATAATTTCGGGGTTTTGTTTTTTTCGTTTAGCTTCATAAGTGCTCAGCACCGCTGCCAGGATAACTCCCAGCATGATCAGCAAACCATAAAAGTTGAGGGTCAAAGGACCAATTTTGATGCCTGTAACCATTTTTTATCTTCCTTTTTTTGTTAATTATTGCGGGGGAGTTTCCTTAGCCTGTTTCCGCACATACCAAAACCTCTGTAATGCAGTCACGTGTGTCATTAAAGCTAAAATCCATAAGGAAATTTGTGGAAAGCCAAAGATGATTCCCGGGATTAATACAATATACCGTTCTGCCCTGGTCAGCAAGCCGATTTTTGCAGAAAAATTCAAGGCTTCTGCGCGTGCTCGTGTATAAGAAACCATGATTGAACCAACAGCAGCAAAAAATACCAGGAGCGCATCCTGCCATGTACCGGTTTTGTTGAAGTACACAAGCAAACCGCCATACAAGGCAATTTCAGAGTATCGGTCGGTCACCGAATCGACAAAGGCACCATAACGCCCGCTTTCATTGCGCATGCGTGCCATGGTGCCGTCCAGGGCATCCAGCGGCCCCACAAGCATCGCAATGAGACCGCCCCAGGTAAGTTTCCCATATGCAATAAAAAGGGCTGCTATCAAATTCCCAACAAGGCCGGCTGCTGTGACCATGTTTGGTTTGATGCCCAATTTATTAAGGAAAGCAGCAATGCTGTCAAGAACGCCTTTGAAAAGGCGTCGTAAGAAATCGGTAAATGTTTTCGGATCTTGTTGGTCTGATTGAGTCATAAAAATAAGTGTAACATAGTGTTTAAGGAGGAAAAGTCATTCTACTAACTATTTTCCTCATCGTCTGTATTGATCAAAATTTCTCGCTCACGTCCGCCGCCCTGGGAAGCTCCAATAACGCCCATTTCCTCAAGCTGATCAACGAGCCTTGCTGCCCGTGGGTATCCAATTCGCAGCTGTCGCTGAAAATAGGAGGCGCTGGCATGACCTTCGGCTTTGATCAAAGCAATTGCGTCTTTAATCAGCAGCTCATCCTCATCATTCTCATCTTCCTTGCCAATTTTTTCTTCCCAGGGAGGCGCTTCGGTGTCATCATAGCGAGCTTGTGCTGGCTTTTCTTCAATCTTTTGATCCGATTTTTCTTGTTTTTTCCACCATCGGATGATTTTGTTCAATTCGTTATCCGAAACAATCGCACCCTGAGCTCGCATGGGCAAACCAATTTCTGGATGTAAGAAAAGCATGTCACCTTTTCCCAGCAAGGTCTCTGCGCCGCTTGTGTCGAGAATGACCCTTGAATCAATCGAGCTTGCAACTGTAAAGGAAATCCTGGTCGGAAAGTTCGCCTTGATCAAACCAGTGACAACATCGGTGCTTGGACGCTGTGTCGCAAGGATTAGATGAATGCCAATGGCTCGGGCTTTCTGCGCCAACCTGATCACAGCGTGTTCTGTTTGATCTGGTGCTGAGATCATCAAATCTGCCAGCTCATCAATCAAAATGACGATCTTTGGCAATTTGGCTTTATTCTGGCGCTCCATTTTGTGATTATACGAATCAATATTCCGCGCTCGTGCCTTTTCCAACAATTTATATCGATAATCCATTTCGGTTGTCGCCCAGCGCAAAACGCCCAGTATTCGTTCAATCTCGGTTTCGACGTTGCCCATCAAATGCGGTAAACCGTTAAACCGCATGAGTTCAACACGCTTGGGGTCGATCATCGCCAGCTTCAACTCTTCAGGGGTGTTATTCATCACCAAACAAGTCGTTAATGCGGTGATACACACACTTTTTCCTGAGCCTGTTGTTCCAGCGATTAACAAATGCGGCATCGTTGCTAAATCGGATACAACGGGTCGGCCTGAAACATCCCGCCCTAGCGTCAGGGCTAAGGGAGAATTGACCCGCTGGAAAGCTTCAGATTCAATCAACGGCCGCAACTGCACGCTGGCACTGTTAGCGTTTGGTATCTCAATCCCCACATAAGATTTTCCAGGCACAGGTGCTTCTATCCTCAGTCGTTCCGCTGATAGCGCTAAAGCCAGGTCACGCTGCAAAGAAGAAATTTGAGAGACCCGGATCTTTTGACGATCATCATCAGATTTGTCGATGTATCCAGGTTCAACTGCAAATTGCGTCACCGTTGGACCGGTCCTGAATCCAACAACCTTTGCCGGAATACCAAATTCATCCAGTGTTTTTTCAATCAAACCCGCAGTCATGTTTATTGTACGTTTGTCGGGCTTATAAGTATCGCCGCGTGATAATAGATCTAATGGAGGTAATTCAGGGGACCGTTCTACAGGTCGATCCGGCTGCTCATCTGCTAAAGTTGGCGTGTCAAATGTCTTGCGAAATTCAGGAGGAAGCCAAACCGTTTTCCTGGGCTGCTCAGGCTTTTCCTCATCTTCCACTTCGTCCTCTGTAAGTACGGATGGTTTTTCATCATTGCTGACTACACCACCTTTCCTCGGTTGAAGGACATACTTCCCCATTTGTTTGTCAATAAATTTTTCCAATCTGTAAAACAGCCGCAGCGCAGAAAAAACAGAAACCAATAGCAAAAGCAGAATGATGACAAATCCAAACGTTGGACCAACTAAATTGCGAAATATCTCTGCAATACCCCAACCAATAATGCCACCAGGGTCAAGCCCAACTTCAGCCTCTGATGGGCTGCCCCCATAAATTATTGATGCTAAACCCAAGCTCAAAAAGAAGGCAATCTCAATCGCCACAATTTTTCCTATCAGCATCTTTGATGGCGGGTGTCTATGCCATCGTAAGACCCGAATACCAACAAAAATCAAAATTATTGCGATCAAATAACGACCCCAACCAAACCACAACGAAAAGAAAGCGGTTAATGGGGTTATGAGCGCACCTGAAGTAACACCGAGGAAACTCAAGAACAGGATCAAGCCCAGCGCAATAGCTATCACGCCTGTAAAATCCCAAAAATAGCGAGAAAAACCTTTTAACTTGTCGATGACGCGAGATAAGAAGGTTTTATCCTTGTCAAATAAACCCCTTTGTTTAGGACTATCGCTCTTTTTTGTGGAATTACTCTTTCGACTCGTCATTATCAGGTAAACAACTTTCTAATTGCAGTCCCAACCGCCTTTTCTTTGGTTCGATGCTTAAAACTTGCACAAGGACTCGCTGACCTTCACAGAGGAAGTCATCAATATGTTCACAATCTTCAGGAATATCAATGGATGAGATATGAATCAATCCTTCTACGCCGCATTCAATCTCGGCAAATGCACCATATTTAACAATGCTGGTTATTCTCGCTTCAACAATATCACCAGGTGAAAGGACAGCAGCCAGCACTTCCCATGGGTTCTTTTTTAGCCTTTTCAAACTAAGCGCAATCCGCCCTTCTTCTTCTGAAACCTGGAGCACCATGGTCTCAATTTTATCGTTGACATTCAAGATCTCACAAGGATGTTTAACGCGACCCCAGGACAGCTCTGAAATATGGATCAGACCTTCGAGTCCGCCCAAATCCACAAAGGCACCAAAAGGTGTGATGTTTGTCACAACGCCGCTGACCACATCTCCCTCAACCAGGTTGTTCAATAGATACTTACGCTGTCCTTCCTTGGCCAATGCAGCCCGTTCGGAAAAAACAACCCGGTCTTTTTCTGGCTCACATTCAATAATCTTTAAGTCGATTTTTCGATCCAGGTAATTAAAAAGATATTCTTCCCGTTCATCATCGGATATGTTTGCGGGCAAATCAACAAGATGCGATAAAGGAACAAACCCATGAATCTCGTCACCTTCGACAAGAATTCCGCCTCGATTATGGCCTACGACTTGCATTTCAACAATCTCATCATTATTGAATATTTTCTCAACCATCTCCCAGTTGACTGACGGCAGTTTTTGTGAAGTGACATGATCATCAAAATTCACCTCTTCCAACGTAAGTGTTTCAATGGGCAGAACATCTTCTTCCAAATAGGGTTCATCTGCCAGGACAGCAGCCCACCACCCTTCGTCAGGTTCCATAGGCTCATCAAATTGCTTCGCCTGATGGTCTTGGATTTGCATACGCTTACCCTCCCGAAAATTACCAAGATTCAAATCAGCCCTCATGATTTATTATCCTCACGTGCCGCTAATTCCATGCCAATAATTGCTTTAGAAACCGCTTCTAAGGCCACCTTTTGCTTGCGGTAGAGATCAGCTTCTGACATCGCCAATCGTGTTGCGACGTCCCGCACTTTTCTTCCCTCAAGAAACTTCATTTCTAATATATTATATAATATCCATTCACCGGTAAATCGCCGCTCGCCCTCAGGTTTGATGTTCTCAATTGCATCTTTTAAAATAGCCCGCAAAGCATTGGTTGGGTTGCCGTCATAATCCTTCAAAGCTGATTGGACAATATTTAAACTCAAAAGCGGTGATTCTGTCAGTTTGGGTCCGCCCCAATAATGAGAAAGGGCATCTTTTACCCAGGTCACGAAATCTTCTTCTGGAAGATCCACTTCATCCATCAACACACTTGTCTTATTATAACTGGATGCTGCACGCAATTGTTGGATCAAAGCAACCTGCGGCTGCAAGCTCTCCATCGATTTGATCACCTGCTGCTGCAAACGCCAATCTCTCAAAGCGATCTCAACCCGGTACGCCAACAAGTTGATCGATTCCAGGTGTTCCTCTTCCATTTCGCGATCTTCTTCCCATGGAAAACCACACAAACCAAGCAGCATATTACCATTTTGTGAATCCTCATAAATCAGGGGGATCAATAAATGTCCATTCCAAAAGAAAAAATCACCCCTGACTCTTGCCTTATCGTTCAAAGAAAGCTCGAGTAATTCACCCGAGGTCTCAATACCCTTAAAATCGCTGTCATCGCCTGTGGTCGTCAACATTTCAAGTGTGCCACCGTTCATTACGGCAATAAAAGCACCTTTGACCTGCAACAAATCACAAATGCTGGCTGTAACGATTTCCAAGAATTGAGAAAGATCTGACCGCGTTAAGAGGTGGTCTTCCAGGGATTGTATCCTGGCAATATCTTTGCGATCACTTCCGTAAAATATCAATCGTTCCCAAATTGGTGCCAATAATGTGATGATGTACTCAATTAGCAAAATCATACCCACCATGGATATGGGGACAAATGCATTATTTGCTTCATCCCAAATGACCCCCAGCCGCCTGATGATGGTTGTAATAGCAAGCACAATCGACGCTGTAAAAGGACCGCGTAAGAACCACTTGAAAAGCCGACTCTTTACAAGCCGATCAGGCCAGGTGACGCCAAAGAATGCTACAGAGTAGGTCATTACGACCAAAAATCCCGCCACGCCAATGCTGCTCAGGCTGACAAGCATGTAGTAAATAATGGGGACCTTTGAGAAAACCCCTGATCCATAAAGCATATAGGGAAAAGTGCCAACCGCAGCCGCAGTTGCACCAGCAAGTAAGTAGATCATCCGGCGGCGGCTGGTTTTGGTAACTGTCCTTTGAAATGCACGGTACAACACCGAACCTGCGACAGCCATTACGCCAATATAGTAAATAGCAAAAAGATCGGTGAAAATGGTTCGGGCAAGATGCGGCGCTGGCAAGCCGGACTCAACATAGGGGCCAACAATAATATTGAATGGTAATAATGCAGCCAGGAAAACCGAGAATGCATATATAAGTCGAACCGACCATAGCCGTCGTCCCCTGCTTGGCCTGCCTGTTAGTGTTAACAGGGAATCGGCGAAGTGCAAATATGTTGCCGGCAAAAAAATGATTCCAAGCCACTTCATCTTGAGCATCATCTCAATCAGCATTGGCTGCTGACTGACACCTGCAATAGACTCAGTTGTAAAGACAAGGGTCACACACAATAAAATAATGATGAATGCCCGGACGACACGCTCTCGCAAGTTATAGGCAAAAGAATATAACAATAACGAAAACGCTGTTATTGCTACGCCAGCAGTTAAGATCTGGCTTATTGTATGAAACGCACTTTCCCAGGATATTCCGAAAAGCATGAAACCTGCCTACAAATAATTACCGCGTGAAGCGACTGAAGAACAAAGCCAATTCCTGGTTCGGGAAATAATGGTCCTGGAATCCACAGAAATTGAATCCAAGTTTGTTCGCCATCCTTATTGCGGGGTCATTTTTTGATTGAACTTCTAAAATAAGCGTGTGGAACCTTCGATTTGTACACAGATCCATCGACGCTACCATTAAGCCGCTTGCGATACCCTGTCGGCGAATCGGAGAAGAAACCACAAGGTCTGAAACTCTGGCAATACCCAGGTTTTTACTGGAAGTGATTTTGACATATCCCACGGGTCGATCATCAAAAACTGCCACAAGGACAGCTTCGACATCATCCATTTCCTCAAAGATTACTTCGCGTTTACGTGGATAAGAAACGAACACCTGCCTTGGTAAACGCACCCTTTGAAAAGTTGTTCGCATCCGATCAATATTTAAATCCAAACTCATTTGCCAAACATAATCGGTGTAATATCCATGTTCAAAAAATTTTAAACTTTCAACATCTTCAGGTATAAAAGAACGAATTGTGATTTCAGGCATTTATAAATTACTCCTCTAAAACAACCTCAACAATAATAACGCATGGGGTCATCTCTTCACCTAAATTATTTAAGGGCACCAGGCTTAACAAATACGGCCCAGGGGTGAGCGCGCTTGTGTACCAAAACCCCAGGCTCTCATCTAATTTTAACTGATTACCGGCAGCAATTGTGACCCAATTTATGGTGCCGGTTGTTGAAAATTCATATTTATAAGATCCAAAATTTTCGACATTTACTGAACCAATCAGCTCTACCGTACCGCTGACCTGTTCGCCATTTGCGGGAGTCGTGATTTCAAGAATACCTTCGACACATTCCGAGACGATATCTTCTTGCAAATCATTGGTGATGGTAACAGGCTGAGGTGTTTGATCTACCACCCCCGACAAAGTTGTGGTTGGTGATGCCAGGGGATTAATAGCTCTGGATGTTTGATCTGGCACCTGGGACATCCTCGGATTGATAAAGGTGATCAGCAAGAATTCCCCAATAATAAGCAGCAATATCAGTGTCAAACCGGTTGATGCTGAAATTAATTTTCGCTGCGCCAGGTCTTTTTCCAATTCAAAAACAGAACCCTGCCAGGTTCTCAGTCCTTTGAAAAATTTTTGCAGATAGATCACAAAACCAAGACCCAGCAAAATAAAAATACCGGTGCTGAATGTGACCAGGCCGCGCAAAATGTCATCAAGAAACGCGTTCATATCAGGCGTTCCTGAAAAACACTATGGAAATCAAAGCAATCACTAACCTATAGTTTCCCTAAAAATCCACGAATAAGCGTTGTCAACTTCGGCACCAACACCTTACCAGCCTCTAAAACCTCTTCATGAGTAGTTATCGTGCTGCCGTCCAAATTGGCTTTGTTACTGATTCCGGATATACCCAACACGCGCATGCCGCTGTGCTTTGCCACAATCACTTCCGGCACCGTTGACATACCTACTGCGTCAGCACCAACGGTTTGCAGAAAGCGAAGTTCTGCCGGGCTTTCGAATGATGGACCAGCCAATGAAGCATATACACCTTCTTGAAATGCCATCCCTGCTTCATTGCATGCTTCTTGGGCAAGTTTTAACAATTCTCGATCATATGGCTGGCTCATGTCTGGAAAACGCGGCCCGAATTCTTCCAGGTTCGGTCCTTTAAGGGGATTGGCACCAGACATACCAATAATATTAAGGTGATCATTGATCAGCATCAAATCGCCCGGGACGAAATCCGGATTGATTGCACCTGCAGCATTTGTCACCACCAGCTTATCACATCCAAGTTGTTTCATGACGCGCACTGGCAATGTGATGCGTCCCATACTGTAACCTTCATAGAAATGCGTTCTACCCTGTAAGACCAGGACTCGAACGTTCTCAAGCCTACCAATCACCAGGCGTCCTTTATGCCCCTGGACAGTTGAAAGCGGCCATTGCGGAATCTGGTCATTCGGGATAATAACTGCGTCTTCAACGCTGTCTGCCAAATCGCCCAGGCCGGTGCCTAAAATCATCCCAACTTCTGGCTCGATGTCAATCCTCGCACGAATTGCATCCACAGCTTGTTTGATTTCCTTCATGGTAATAAAGTCTTCCATAAAATCCTCTTCAATCTCCAGTAATTGTGCTCATATTATAACACTCGTTCAATTTAATGGGATTTTTAAGGATATAACGATGAGCTTCCTTTGTTCTGATATAATTTCAAAAATCCGGGTTGATAATTTTTTATCTCACAATCATAATATAAATATCGTTACAAAAAATTTGGCGTAAGAGAAAGTTTGTTTAATGCAAAATCAAAAAAAATCTGATGACAAACAGCAAAAAAAAACCCGGAAGACGATCCTGGGGGCATTTTTTGCGCGGGAAGAACCGGACAAAGAATACCTGCCAGAGCTAAAAGGTCAATGGGCTTCAATGGAAAAAGGCCAGCGCGTTAAGTTTGCTATCGGCGCTATGGTTGGTTTGGCGATTTTCATTGCCGCACTCATAATGGTTTACATGGTAATCTCCGGAATCATTTCCTGAAGAACCTGATATTCGATATGGATTCTTGTCATTACCGTCGTACTTTCAGGATGAAACATTCCCAGGGATCCAAATCCACCGGGATTTGAAAATCAAGGATTGCGCCGTTCTCTTCAAAGCTAATACTGGCAAATTCACCTTCGCCAAAGATGACCTCAATCTCATAGTCACCTACCAGGGGGCTCTCTTCAATTGAAATTGTACAGCCCTCCTGTACCCGTCGATCTAGGTTGGCAATGAGGATTAGCGCTTCTTCATCATCAATCCGTAAAACCGGATAAATCAATCGGCAGGAAGATGTAAACGGCAGATACGCACCCACCCGCAACACTGGATGCTGGTTGCGCAAATTAACAAGGCTACGGTAATGATTTAATAAAGAGGTGTCCTCCCCTTCCTGCGCAGCAACATTGACCTCCTGATAGCTGCTGTCTGCTGGCTGCCATGGCGTTCCCGGGGTAAACCCTGCATTGGTTTCACCCGACCACTGCATCAGCGTCCTTAGATTTTCATCGGGTTTGTTGCCAAACATCCCAATTTCCTCACCATAATAAATAAAGGGGACACCCGGACCCGTCAGGTAGACAAAGGCACCTGTCTTTGCTTTATCAACATTCCCTTCATACAGCGACATCACACGCTGCTGGTCATGATTGGATAGAAAAGTACTGAAGTCCTCCTCAGGAAAGTATTCGAGGGCGGTGAGATAGGATTGAATAATTCGCGATGGATCAGGGTAATAAGTCGAATTCTTGATATCCTCTGCCAGATCAAACATAAACAGCGAATCCATTCCCTGGCCGTACTTCGCAGTCACCTGCAAATTGGTCCAAACCTCCCCAACTGTGAAAGTGTCACGATTGACATCTTTATAAAAGGACCGCCAGTCTTCAAACCACTGGATGGTTTCTTTGGTATCTTGCTGTACGAAGCCGTCAGCGAACAAATAACGGGCTGCATCTACCCTGAATCCAT
Source organism: Anaerolineaceae bacterium (assembly GCA_016841525.1). Lineage (GTDB taxonomy): Bacteria > Chloroflexota > Anaerolineae > Anaerolineales > Anaerolineaceae > Brevifilum. The sequence continues at coordinate 20,603 of JAENYZ010000006.1, read as the reverse complement.
CAACGCCAACCTCCTCAAGCCAGAACTTCGAAACATTCATCATCTCGGCGCTGACATCCGGGTTGTCATAATTAAGATCGGGCATGCCGCCCCAAAAGATTCCGTAATAATACATGCCGTTTGCTGCATTACGATGCCAGGCATTCTGTGACCATGGACCTGGCGTTTGCGGATTTTCCTCAGACCAGACATACCAATCGTGATATTCAGACTCAGGATCCTGTGATGCTTGAAACCAGGGATGGGCCGTAGAAGTGTGATTTAAGACCAGGTCAATAATCACCTTGATATCCCGCTTGTGGGCTTCTTCCAGCAATTGTTTGAATTCATCCATCGTGCCGTATTCAGGATTGACGTCGTAATAATCGGTGACGTCATAACCGTGATAAGAGGGTGAAGGGTTGATCGGCATCAGCCAGATCCCACCAATGCCCAGGTCGTCCTGGGTGTTTGGATCGCCGTCATTGAGATAATCCAGTTTTTGAATGATCCCCTGGAAGTCGCCGATTCCATCCCCATCGCCATCAAAAAAGCTGCGAACAAAAATTTCATAGAACACGATATCCTTCCACCATAAGACCGGCTCTGGTTCAGGTGTGAACGTTGGCGTTGGTTCTGGCAGCGTGATTGCAGGCGGTTCCGTTTCGACAACGGGTGCTGCAGGAGCACAAGAAGACAGGAAAATAACCAAAAGAATGACGATAATCAGGCCACGAATCGTTTTCATCATAGAAAACTCCTATCATTTGATTAAACCAGGGCAGAAACCTGGCGCCAGAAAATTACTGAGATTAACTTATATTATAATGCTCTCAAACAAAATTTATTTGCGTTTAAGAAAGCGCAGATAAGTTCCGTAAATAATATATTCGCACACCTTTGATCTATCATCCCCGATTTGGAGCTAATTACATGACAGAAAAATCGAATAAATACCGAATGAGCCTTGACCCTCGTGTCAGCATCAATCAGGTTCAGGTAAATAAAATTGCACTGGTAATCAAAGACCTTCCTGCCGCCAGTCAACCTGATTTTGTCGGGGATTACTTACCGCCCATCAACCATCCTTTGACCCTGGACTATTTCTTCGCCGTCACCCTCCAGCAATTCAGCTTTTGGGAGACAAAGAACGGTAAGTATGACAAACCGCTGCTCGCCGTTTTGGATGGAAAGCGATTGAAGGGGTCAAGCTATCTTTTTTATGCCTACACGCGTATGCTGGAGCTGAACCCTGCCTTTTTCACCCCTGAAGGACAGGCAAATTTAAGCCTGCAAGAGTTTGAAAATGTCTTTCGTGATGATCAGGGGAATGTGCAAATGCCGGCAATTGAGCTGCATCTTCAGCAAGCCCGGGCTTTTGGTCGGGACATGCTCAATTCAGGTCTGACCCCAGAGAAGATACTCAAAGAATCACATCATTCAGAGAAACCTTTGGGTACTTTCCTATCTATTCTTGGTGAAATGGGCGGTTATAAAGAAGATCCCTTGAAGAAAAAATCCAACTTGCTGGCTTTGTGCCTCAGCCAAAGGCCGGAAGGCTTTTTAAAATTCGGAGAAAATGAAACCATCGGACCGATCGTCGATTATCACTGCATGCGCTCCATCCTGCGCATTGGCATGGTCGATGTCCTTGACGAAGACATGAGAACAAAGCTGACGCACCGGCAGATCGTCAGTCCGCAAGATGAGTGGGCAGTCCGATTTGCATCCTTCCAGGTTCTACAAACGCTGGTCGAACTTTCCAGCAGACCTATCAGCGTGGTCGATGAATTCCTGTTCCGGTATATGCGCAGCCAGTGTCCCGAGATGACTGAGCCAATATGTGCAGAATGCCTTCTGGATAAGGTATGTGCAAAGCGGAAGGATATGTTCCAGCCGGTGATTAGGACGACTTTTTATTAAGTCAAATAATCACCTGGTTCTGATTAATCAACACCATGGAGAGCCTGGATATTTCTCTCTTTAGATCGATAAAAAATATTCATCAGGCTCCCCACATTGTTCAAACAAGGTGTGCCCAACATAATTTTACTGGCAGGGACTAATCACCATCGGGCTGGCACTCACCGCGATAATATGCCCATTCTTCACACTCGCTGCCGTCCGGGAAGATGCAGTAGCCTACCTGCCCACCTGTGTCATCCTCCCGGATCTCAACCGTACCGCCATTTTCCTCACAGAACTCAGAGGCAGGGTTGGCAAGCCCTGGCTCACGCCGGCAGCCCGCAAGTAACAGCAAAGCGATCAGCAAAACCAAAACGAAAGAAATTTTTCGAGACATCTCAACCTCCGAGATTAAAGGGTGGAAAGTAAGAGATACTTTCCAATTTTAATTATTACATCTATGGGATCGTCGTTATCGTTAAGACGTTGTTCGATAAAGAAACGTTCCAGATATGCTCGGATGAGAAAAGTCGGGATAGTGATTATGCTTAATTATAGCAAAATGCTGAGATTATTTCATTAAATTAATAATTACATTGTTATTGGCTAATAACATTTTTACATCCTGGTTGTAATCAATGAAAAATGAGTGTTGATCTATACGTTGTCCCAGCAGGGGTGATAAGCGCTGTCTACCTTCAAGCGTTCTCCATCATATAAGCCACCGGAGATATCGAAGATCATGGAGTAATCGAGAAGGTCGGGGCAGGCGCTGCGGAGGCCGTGGTCGCCGTAGGTTTGGGTGAGATGGGGAGCTTGGTGGGGATTGTGATTATGTTGCATATTTTATTTAGGTTATGAATAGAACATGTATTCTATTTTATCACAACAGAAACAAAAATATGAAATTTTATATCATTTTAGTCTTTTTCCCTCTTATATTTTTAGTAATGATCAAGAACTTTCTTCACAAGTGGATGTAATTTGGCACGGTGATTCTTCAAAATTGGTTGTGTGTCCTTGACAAGTTTCGCTAACTTAAAATATTCATTTTCCTAGCATAATTGTTGGTTAATTGGATGAGGAAGCTAATGTTTGTCTGCTCTTCAATCTTAATTTGATCTCTCATTATGTTATTAACTATCGCACATAAGATCATCAAACACCAAATTTGGCTTTTGGTAATGAATCAAGATTAAAGACCGTCTTTTTAATTATTAGCGCTCCCTTGATATCCAGTTAGTATTGTTAGCAGCCATCCAATTATTATTACAGCGCTTGTAGATGCCAAAGAGAGATGCACTCACTTCAAGGATGTCGCAGAAAGAATTATTGGGATTATTTTCATGCATTATTATTACAATTCCATTTGAATTTATGTTCACAAAACTAGATCATGGTAATGATTGTAAATCCTCATAGAATTTTCAGTTTTTGGTTTTAAATCGGAAAAAATTCGTTAGTGTAACATTATTTTTGAAATTAGCAATCTTTTATTGTACAATATAAACATATACAGTCATTTGCAGTTCTTTGTATTCCCATAACTCCACATCGTTAAGTTAAGAATGAATTCGTAAAATTCCTTGATTAATTTCTGAGGAGTGGCTAAATGTACACTATTGGTCCATACATAAGGGATTTTGTAGTGTATTTAAAAGAGCTTGTAATTTTCCTTTATTCACGTGCACCTCCACCACATTTGTCAAAATATTAAACAAAAAATATATTGCTTTCTCACAGATTTTATTCTGAGTGATCTTGTTGAGATTGCAAAAGGAGTCTTTAAATGGAAAGGAAAATTAGGAAGTTAAATATCCAAGTATTGGTAATTTTTACCTTACTTTTTGCGTCGATTTCATTGTTTCCCACTAATCAAAATTCTGTTAGTGCCCAATATTTTCCAAGATTTGATGTTTATACATTTGAAGAAACACAGGTCATAGGATGGAGTTGGCCACTTGGTGAGGAAGTCACCCTCACAATCGATGATCCCAAAAATGGCGTGGGTGTGGATTACACCGCTACATCAACTGTTATTGTATATGCTGATTTCCCAGAAGATACCAGTGCGGAATTCTCTCTGGAGGATTTGCCATTTGATTTAGAATCTGGCCAGTTATACACAATGAGTCATGGGGATGTGACAAAAGTACATGAAATGAGATATATCACGATCGATAAGGTAGATCATGTTAATGATACAGTTGCTGGATTCGCAGATGTAGGCCAAGAGGTTATTGTCAATATATACAATAATGAGATACTACCATTGAGGAAAGCGGTTGCAGATGAAGAAGGATACTGGGAAGTAGATTTTTCAATCCCGCAAAATGGAGAAGAGGTTTATGATCTGCATCCTGGTGAGGGAGCTCATGCTATGGTATACGACGACGATGGAGATGGGACAGGGGCAAAATTTCGTATTCCCAATCCAGTTGTATATGCTCGCGCAAATGATGATCAAATTGAGGGTTGGGATTGGCCGATTGGTGATATGGTAACAATTTTTGTCGATGATCCTGCGACAACACCCAATCCTGATTATACAAAAGAGGTTCTCGTAGAAATTGTGGAAGGGGATCCTCATTCATTCCTATTTTACACTGATAACTATGATCTTAAGCCAGGGGACATAATTACTGCATTTGTGGATGCAGCTGTCTATGGCCCATTTACAAAGACGTTGGAAGTCAGCAATGTAATGATTACAGAACTCGACTTGGAAGCAGATATTGTCTATGGCATCGCAGAACCTGAGCAATCATTGGAGGCTTTAGCTTTTGATGGATTTGGATGGTACTGGCGTTATGTAACTGCAGATATTGAGGGAAACTGGTTTGCCGATTTTAGTGTACCATGTATGCAAGAGGGTGATGATTTTACTATTGATTTACGGCATGGAATATGGATTGACTCATTAGTGCCAGATGACGATGGAGATGCAACACTCTATGGATTTAATATTGATAATTCTGATGAATTTCTCCCCTGGACCCAAGTAAACAATGATGGTTTTGGGAATTCAGAAAATATGCAAATCCCTTCCCTGGCGACCTTTAAAGGTTATCTTTATGCTGGTGTATGGCAGCTTCATGACGGCCATGAATATGCTGAAGTGTGGCGTACAAACGGTACTTCCTGGCAAATGGTGGATCATCGTGACACCAACGCATGTGCTGCGATGATTGAGTTCAAGGGTTATCTTTACTGCGGCAGTTGGAAATTTGGTGATGACCAAGGAAAAATTTGGCGTACTGCTGATGGCCAGAATTGGATTGAAGATGTCAACTATTCTTCCAATGAAATTAATACATTCAAAGTATTTAATAATATCTTGTTTGCAAGCACCTGGGGCTCTGAAGGAGTTGGCAACGATATTTGGTTTAGCAAGGATGGTGTTAATTGGAACCTATCGATTTCTGGAGGATTTGGAGATCCAGCTAACCTGGGCGCTCCTGCAAGTGATATATTCCATGGCAAACTATATTGGGGTACTTATAATATCGATACCGGCGGTCAAATATGGCGGACGGACGGTAACAATTATGAACTTGTTATGGAAGGCGGGTTTGGCAATTCGGAGAACTCAGGAGTAACTGCCTTGGCAACCTTTGACGGCTATCTTTATGCTACTACTTCTGATTCAATATCGATTGAGGTCTGGCGGTCTGCAGACGGTGAAAACTGGGACAAAGCTTTTGATCTTCAGATGTATGCTTACCCTTTAGGTGATGATCTAATTAACGGAATGGAAGTATTTGACGGCTATCTCTATATTGTCATTCAAAACGACATGACAGGTCTGGAAGTATGGCGAACAGCAACCGGCACAGAATGGATCCAAGTATCCTTTGGAGGATTTGAGGATAATAACAATGGATGGTCGTATTGGGACAATGCAATAACAAGTTACAAAGGACAACTGTACATAGGTACAAACAATTTCGAAACTGGTGGGGAGGTCTGGACATTCCTAACAATTGAGTAAACCTATTTATTCAGGATGGGTTGGTGGATTTTAGTAAACAAAACCAACCCATCAGAAAAAAAGTCATAAGTAAATTACATTCTTCAGACATTTGAAACATTAATTTATTCAAATAGACACACATTCTGTTAAAAACAATGTTTGTAAAATAAATAAGCAAGGAACAAAGATCAATTTATCAACAAGAATTATATTTATCAAAGTAAGAAATCTTTTATACTTTTTTCGCTTTTCACTCAACAAAGGCTTACAAAAAAGCGAAGCCCATGCAAGGCAGGTGGGCATTGTGGTTTTTTTACAAAACCGATCTTGCTCTTATGGCCACACACGGCCTTCCGGCAACATACATGGGCTCGGGGTAGAGGATGACTTTCTGATCCTTCCAGGATGCTATATCATCCCCTAGGATTTCTGCGAGTTGCAGGGCAAGGGGGCGGGTGAGGATCACGCCGCGAGGGGCCTCGGCGAACCAGAGGACAAATTTCTTAATCGGTCTTCCGGCGGGGTGGAGCTTCTCCTAGCTGATCTTCTTGATGGTGACGGTGGCATGCCATTTGAGATCTCTGCCACGGGCAAAACGGCGGGGATAAGTTTTGTGAGATTTTCATATTAAAGTTAATAATCTTGTACCAAAAAGAAATTAATAATGAAAAATCTGTAATTTTTCGTGTTTATTAGGGGATTGCAGCAAACTGAATGACTCATACGTCAATGCAACAAAAAAAATATTAAAAATTTTAAAAGTTTAACTTTCCTAACTATCTTATTCTTTTAGTTTTCCTTTTAGCCAAATCTCGAACGGAATTGAACTAATACCTGATTCTTCATATGCATTTTTTAGATCGTTCTTTACTGAATAATATAATGGAAGATCTGTCATAGATTTATGATAAAGAATTGCATATGATCTTAAAAAATACACAATTGCATTTTTTAAATCATTCTGAGATTTATAAACCTCTGCCATGTTAGCATAGTTGACGGCAGTGGCAGGGTCTTGACCTCCAAGACCCTTCGTAGTAATTTTCAGCATTTTATTAAAATATTTTAGTGCATTCGGGTAATCACCCTGCTTTTTATAGGTCACCGCTAAGCTGTGGTAGACAATTGCAGTATTGGGATGCTCCTCACCCAGTGACTTTTTATATATTTTGAGGGCATTTTGTAAGCATGGCAACGCATTGGTATAATCTTTCTGAAAAAGATAAATTTCAGCCAGGTTGCAATAGGCTTCAGCATTTTTCAGGTGCTCCTCTCCTTACACCTTTTCATAAATATCCAGCGCTTTTTGATAATGTTGCAATGCCATGGGGTAGTTATCCTCGGCTTTATAAAGAGCACCAAGTTTTCTGTGGGGTTCAGCGATTTTGATGGATTTCCCGAACCGGTTTTTCCAAGCTCCTATTGACTTTTGGAAAGAATCAATTGCCTTGATCTTTTCTCCCTGGACTCTGTGGACCTCAGCAAGGTTGAAATATATTTCGGCTGTACGGAAATGCTCATTACCATTTTCCTTTATGCTGATATCCAAACATTTTTTCAAATATTGTAGCGCTTTGGAGTAATCTCCCTGATTTATAAAGCACTCAGCAAGGTTATTGTAGGTTACTGCAGTTTTGGGGTCTTCCTTACCAAATAATTTTTCCTTAAAATCCAGTACCTTTTGATAATATTCCGACGCTTTCGAGAAATCACCCTGGTGATAATAAACCATGGCGATTCTGTTGTAGGTGCGTACAGTATCGGGGTGTTCATTACCGAGCATCTTTTCACGGATAAACAGCGACTTTTGAAAATACTCCAGGGCTTTGGTGTATTCCCCTTCCGCTAGATATAGCTTTGCTATCTCGTGGTAAGTCGCGGCAGTATCAGGATGCTCCTTACCAAGCACATTTGTATAGATTCTTAAGGCTTTCTTATAATACTTCAGCGCTTTAGGGTGATCATCCTGGTTATGATAGTAAAAACCAAGATTTTTGTATGTGGCAGCAGTGCTGGGATCATTCTTACCCAGGATTCTTATCTTCTTATGCAGCGCTTTTTGATAATATTGCAGTGCCTTAGGATAATCACCCTGGGTATGATGCAATGAGGCAATATTATTGTAAGTGTATGCAATATCGGGATCTTCCTTATCGAGGAATTTTACCGCCTTTTGATAATACTCCAGTGCCTTAGACATATCACCCTGGGCTTGATAGATTGGAGCAATTATGCTGTAAGTGCTAGCAGTACCAGGATGTTCCTTACCAAGTTTCCTTTTCTTAATATCTAGAACTTTTTGATAATAATCCAGCGCTTTAGAGCAATCACCCTGAGCTAAAAATAAATTGGCAAGGTTTTTGTATGTGTTAGCAGTATCGGGGTACTCCTTACCAGGCTCCTTTTCGAAAATATCAAGTGCTTTTTGGAAGTAGTTCAGCGCCTTGGGGTAATCACTCTGGATTTGATATAAGAGGGCAAGATTGGTGTAAATGTTAGCAGTGTACCAGTGCTCCTTACCTAGTTCCTTTATGCTGGTATCCAAACCTTTTTGTAAATATTGCAAGGCTTTTGGATAATCTTGTTGTTTGATACAACCAGCGGCAAGTTTGGAGTTATGTTCAATAGACCTTTTTATCTTTTCTTTATCTAATTTATTTTTTGCCATTTACCCCTCCTAAGATAACAGCCTATCAATGAACCTATTTATAATGACTTTTTTAAAAATCACATAATAAAATACACAAGACAAAATAAAATAATTAGTACGACATATACAACTAAATTAATTTTTTGATAAGATATTTTCTAGTATACATTATTCTATCACGTGGAAGTGAATGATTCGTTTTTAGTCAAGAAGAATTCAGAAATTAAAAGCAGCAATGAAAATAATTCTTCCCAAACTTTATTAGAACACAAGAAACCGGATTTTGTATCATCTTATCGCTCAATAATTTGTTGTTTATGAATTATTAATAAGTAAAAATTCTTAGAATATCCTTGACTTGGATGAAAATATCAAGTCTATATGCGTAAACAAATTAAAACACTAATGTACAAACAATTCTTGGAGAAATAGTTTCTTAATCAAATAGTGACAGATATATCCACTTGTAAGCCAGAATATAAAAACAGTTACATGATTTCTGCTTGAGGGAAAAATTTAATAAACAAAGCCCACCTGGTACCCGGTGGGCTTTGTTTGACAATTATAAAACCGATCTTGCTCTTATGGCTACACACGGCCTTCCGGCAACATTCATAGGCTCAGGGTAAAGGGTGATTTTCTGGTCCTTCCAGGTGCTTGTATCATCCCCAAGGATCTCGGCTAGCTGAAGAGCTAGAGGACGGGTAAGGATCACGCCGCAAGGGGTCTCAGTGAACCAGAGAACAAATTTTTTCACAGGCCGTCCGGCTGGGTGGAGCTCCTCCTGGGTAATCTCCTTGATGGTTACGGTGGCAGGACCTTTCAGGTCACTGCCACGGGCAAAACGTCGGGGGTAAAGTTTGGTAAAATTTTATCGACAAGAAATTCCAGTCAAAGCTTTAGGAAAAAACAGTATACTGAAATAAAGTAGTCGTGCCTCGACATAAATTCAAAAGGAGCAGGGATGAGTAAAAGAATGAAGGAAGCGCTGGTTGGCGGCGCTTTATTGGGAATTGTCTGTGTGGTGGGGGCGACCATCCGCTCCGGTTCAACCGTTTCGCCTGGTTTTGTTTTCTCACTTTGGTATAACCGTGTCATTATCGGACTGGCTGTTGGCGCTCCCTGGAAGGAAAGAAGTAGAAGCCAGTTATTGCTTCGTGGGGCGCTTCTGGGGCTTTTGGTTTCCTTTGGATTCTACAGCGCTACAGGATTTCAAGATCATATAAGTTTTGTGGCTGGGATTTTGTATGGTGCAATAATTGAAGGATGGCTCAGCAGGTCTAAAAGGGTTGGCGTTAAAGAGTAACAAAATTACATCATAACAGCCATTGTTGACGAGCCAGGCCAAACCCCGGAGCGACGTCCCCACTATCTGCGATCTTTGTTTATGCAGACTGTGGGGAATGTTTGCTTATCTTTTAAAGGAGCGTAGGGGTTGGCCGCAGTCGAGGAATTAAACGGAGCGAACGACAGAGAGGCTTATTTGGGGGTCCACGTAAAATCCATGGAGAAAGGAACAATTTAAAAAAGGAGATTTCTGAAATGATAACTCAATATCCGATAAAAAAGCTAATATAATAGTTCTGAGTCATCGAACTATAAATTACACACTTTCACTATTAAAGATAAAGGTAATTAATAATGACATTGATACCTATTGTTATCGATTCATCTTCTGGTGAAAACAGATATACTCGGCTTTTGGGAGGACCACCTGATAGTTCTTCAATGCGTTCAGGAAAAGTTGTTCTTCAACCTGGTGAATCTGTGGGAAAGCATAGTACAAAATCGAATGAGGAATTGATCGTAATATTAGATGGAGAAGGCGTTTTTATTTTCAACGACAATCACAGTCTCGAGTTTGATAATAACACCGTGTTGTATTGTCCCCCAATGACCGAACATAATATTCGAAATACAGGATCGACACCTTTGACGTATATCTATGTAGTGGCAAAAGCTATTTCAGAAACTTCGGTAAATGAGCAACAATAAATAGCCATTTTTTTAAAATAATTACTTCAAAATGGATTTTCAATAAGCTTACGAGCAACATCCAGAAAGCTTATTGACTCGAAAAATAATTAGGTTTAGAATGTAATCAGTATTTTGATAGGGGAAAATATTTTGTGTTTTAAACACAAGCATCCGGCTGGCAGGCCGGACAGCTTGTACGATGCGCTTACAAGCGCTAAGGTTTGTTTTTAGTCGGCACCTTAACAACATAGTAAGCGTTATCGAAGTTTGAAGTAAAACGATTAAGTTTTATCAAATATTTAAAGCAAAAATGGCGAAGGGCGGATTTGAACCGCCAACCAATGGCTTATGAGTCCACTGCTCTACCATTGAGCTACTTCGCCAAATTTCACTAAATTACGTTCGATATCTTACTATGACTTCTTCAAAATGTCAATAAATTTAAGCCTGACGCCGACGTTGATTTTGCCCGGATGCCTTCATAGAATGGTACAGCGGTTCGTCCTGCATGGGGATGTATTTGGGTTCCGGTCGATAGTTCGACTGCGTCTTGCTCCCCTTTTTATTTGATATGCTTGTGAAACCCACGGGGACAGATCGCTGCACCTCAGTTTGCGGGTGCGCAGCTCGGCTCTGTGCCTGACGGAATTCCCGGCGTGACATGGACATCCCCTGGCTGTTGTTATTCTCCCCCATCAGTTTGTCGCTCTTTTTTGATAGCGTTCCAATCAGCAATATGCGAATTACCCATACCATCAAAGCAATAAAGATCGGCACGGATTTGGTGATTAAGTTCGCATCCACAATGCCAGCGCTCAACACAGAATGCGTCTGCATGGCCATCAAGACGCCCCACCAGGTGAGAAGGGTATTCATCGTCCCCGCTAAAAACCAGGCACCAAACAAGTACCATACCGTCCGGTTTTGATCCATTTTGTTTTGCGGAGCGAATAAACGAGCAATACCGGCAAAATCGATCCCACAGAAAGCGATTGATAATAAGGTCGCCCACCGAACACCTGCAAAGCGTAAATCACCCAGCAAGTCCGATAGTGCAAAATCTGTTGTGCTGAAATTAAATGCCTCAAAAGCCACCAACGCTAACACTGTAATGAGGATATACACAAGGTCTTTCCGAGAATTGATTTTCGAAAGCGACTTATAAAACGACGGTTTGACCGACTGACTGATATTCATGAGAACCTCCGAATTGACTAAATGCTTACATATTCCGATTATAGAACACTTGTTCTATTTTGTCAATAGTCAAACCAGAGTGACGCCCAATTACCCACTCTAAAGCCCATTAATTCTGGATTCTACATTTGCCTGAAAATCAAGAAGCCCCCTGCCAGGCAGAATTGCGCCAGGTGATACGTCATGTGCACCCACAACTGCCCCCTGTTTATCCTGGAAACAAAACGATCATAGGCTAGCAGTGTATCAGAGATTAAAAATAGAAGGCCGCCAATAGGCAATAACCATAGTGTCCGGTCAAACCCTTGCTGTAGGAAAAAGCGGACAAAGGTCAAAAACATCAAGCCGCTCAGGACCCAGATGTAAAGCTGTACAAGTACCCAGAGCAAATTGCCGTTTCGATGGCTGATAAAATGCTCTTGCTTGAATATGCTGTAAACGATCCTCAAGGCGAAACCCCATAGGACCGCAGCGATTACAGCCGGGTATATCAATGCATTAGATGATAAATCCACAATAAATGCCATGTTGATTATCAGCAGCGCAATATAGAATAGATGCCCAACCAGGAACGCCCCCAACCCGGGTAAAAACCAGCGGTGAGATAATAACAAAAAAATGTCCCCGAGCAATCCGGATAATTGTGCCAGCAGCAATAGCATGATCGACGGGTTAATTGCCCAGGAAACGTTGTCCAGTGTCCACAGGATTAGCAGAACCATTGCCAGAACTTTTGCAATTGGTTTAATCTTTCGCCAATTAAAAGCAACAGCTATCCAATCTAACAGGAAACCTGCAAATACCAGAAGTGTCATCAATTTATCTCCCCCAATGGACTTCAATCATGGCTCAAGCCATGGTATCGCAAAAAGTCCGGGTTGTTCCGCCAATTCTTTTCAACCTTCACCTGCAGTTCCAAAAACACCGATTCGCCGCTCATCTCCTCAATCTCCTGACGTGCCAGGGTACTGATTTGTTTGATCATCGACCCTCGTTTTCCAATCACAATCCCTTTTTGAGACTCCCGCTCCACAAAAACCGTCGCATGGACAAAGCGTGTCCCGTTAGGCCGCAGCGTATAATCGTTGACCTGGACGAAGATGGCATAAGGCACTTCTTCCTGCAGGTAAGTCAATGCGGCCGCCCTGATAATATCTTCTGTAATTTCACGCTCGTAGGTATCGGTGATTTGATCCTCCGGGAAATATTTTGGACCTTCGGGTAACAATTCAATAATCCGGCCTAACAACGCATCACGGCCAAATTGCGTAATGCCAGATATCCGAATTGAATCATCAAAATCCATCAATTTTTGGTAGGCAGCTTCATGACTTTCAATCGTGGCTGGATCAGCTAGGTCAACTTTATTCAAAACGAGCAAACGGGTTACATCCCCTGCCCGTGTCTTGACTTCAGTGGCAATCATCTCATCTTCTTTGTCAGGAAACTGGCTGACATCAACGATGAACAAAATCAATTCAGCATCCATCAGAGCATATTGCGCCTCTTCGTTGATAAACTCACTCAATTTGAACGATTCTGAATGGATACCGGGCGTGTCCACAAAGATGATCTGCGCTTCTTCCGTCGTCAGGATGCCAAGTTGGCGGCGGCGGGTGGTTTGCGGTCGAAAGGAGACGGCCGCGATCTTCTGTCCAATATAATGGTTCAGCAATGTGGATTTGCCAACATTCGGCTTCCCCACCAATGCTACATACCCCGATTTAAATCCTTCAAAATCCATTGCCTCAATTGATGCCATCGCTCATCCTCGCTTACTGATGTTCCAACACTTTGGTCACTTTACCTGATTCCACCACATGTCCTTCCAGGCTCAAAAGGAAGGCTTTGGTCTGAATGCCATCGGTGTACCCGCGCAATCCCCCATCCGCACCAATCACCCGGTGACAGGGGATCACAATAGGCATCGGATTGCTCCCCAGCGCGCGTCCTACTGCGCGTGATGCACCAGGCTTACCCAATTCTTTTGCCAGTTCGCCGTAAGTACGAACCTGACCATAGGGGATCTCCGCAGTCAAGCTCAGGACTTTTCGCTGGAATGCCCCCATACTCTCCCAGTTAATTTTGGTTGAAAAGTTTTTCCGGATGCCAAATAGATATTCATTCAGTTCTGTTAACAAAATGCCAATTGTTCCGAGACCACTCAATGAAGGCCGGGTTTCTTGGATACCATCCTTTTTTTTGAGAACATCCAGGGGTATAAACGCAACCCGTTTCAAGCCGTTATCGCCGGCATAAAAGCTGATTTCTCCCAAAGGCGTTGCAGTTAATGTTCCAAACGTAATTCCCAAAGATCACCTCAATTTTCACCTATTCAATGAGTATCTTCAATATTACCTTAAAATATCTTTAGGAAATCTTTAATTTCAGACACACTGCCCTCGGATATGAAGTGTCGGTGACTTGTCGGGTACCCGTAGGTTAATCGTCAAGCAAAAGGCCTTCTGTTGTTATAAGATCATATTAGACAAAAACTTCTCTTCTTCTCCTTCGATATGAGCGTGCCCGGATCGGCGTCCCAGGCACGCTCTAAAATTTTTAAAATAGATCAGATTTTCATGCTGATCTTGGATTATAATAAATTCATTGCTGACGAAACTGAAGGGAGCTGAAAATGAATCAAATAAGGGAAACTTACGGTGTTGATATCGCTGGGGTCCATCGAGAGCTGGAATTATTTGAGGTCAAACCCGGTCTTCGTATCGCTATTCTGAACATCCTCGGGGACACTGAGCTCGTTGAAGCCTGTGCAAAAGCCCTTGGCAAGAAATTAGAAGACGTTCAATATGACGCCCTGGTGACTGCAGAAGCAAAAAGCATCCCAATTGCCCACGCACTCTCAGTCGTCACGGAAAAACCTTATATCATCTTACGGAAATCCTATAAGCCCTACATGGGCGATGCCTTACAATCAGAAACCCTATCAATCACCACCGGTGAGCCTCAGACTTTATACCTTGATGAGAAAGACAGGGAACAGGTGAAAGACAAGAAAGTGATCATCCTGGATGACGTGATCAGCACCGGTTCAACCCTGCAGGGGATGCGCATGATCCTTGAAAAAGCTGGTGCAGATATTGTCGCTGAAGCTGCCATCCTGACAGAAGGAGAGCGAGCAAAGTGGTCAGGTATCATCTCCCTTGGACACCTGCCCGTTTTCACGGAATAAGGTCCTATATATTCACCTCTGAAAAGCCAAAAAGCCAGAATTTAACTGGCTTTTTTATTTTAAGTGCCAATATTTTGAAAATCGTGACCAATCCAAGAAATATGTGTTAGTTAACTTGAAGTAATTTGGAACTTTTTCGAATTATTTTGCGTCTAATGTTTTATGGGATTTTTGCTGTCCCATTTAGAAAATGATGATGAAAGGAGGAGGTCCATGAGCGCTGTTGTTTACCTGGTTGTGGCTTTGATAGGGTTTCTTTTCGCCCTGATCAGCTTCACTGGACTGGAACGTCATTAAGATGCCTGATTTAGTTAATCAATTACTTTCACCTCAACAGCTTTCCTGGATGCCTTCGTTGTTGGGGTGAAACTCCCGATCATTAATCCCACAAAATCCGCCAAAATTTTGGCGGATTTTTAATGACTTATGCAATTTTTGTTACAATAATAGCAACAAGAACTGGAGGTCTTTATGCAGATACGGATTGGGTTGGAAAATAATATTGAAGGACGCAGCCTTGCCTGGGCGCTGGACTATCCAGGATGCTTTGCTTATGGAATGGATGAAGCAGAAGCTTTAATTCGCCTTCCAAGAGCGCTACTCAAATATGAGATATGGATCAAAGATCACACATCAAAACCATGGGTTGATTTTAAAGATATGGATATGCGGGTTGTAGAGCGTTTTGAAACATTTTGCATCAATGATATGTACGAACTCGTGCCTGACGGTAAGGGCTACGAAGTCAATGCATGGTTTCTCGATGATTGGCGACCTTTATCCAAAATTGAGATCGAACAAGGTTTGAAAATCTTTCACTGGCAGCGGGAAGAACTGCTGGCAGGGCTCGCAACTCTCAATCCCGAAATCCTCGAAAAGGATTTTCCAGGACAACGTTGGAACATCCTCGGCATCGTCAAGCACATCGCAAACGGTGAGCGCTTTTATCTTTCACGAATTAACCTGACTGATTTGACCCGACAGGAATTGCTTCCTGACCCGGAAGCAAGGCTTAAACAGACCGCTGACCAGGTTGACAAAATTTTTCCAAGCTTCGCCGACCAGGTAAAGGTGATTGGGATTGAAGGTGAATTCTGGTCCTATCGAAAAATCCTGCGCAGGACACTCTGGCATCAACGAGACCATATTGAACATATCAAAGAATTAGCTCTTGCCGAGTAAGGGAAAAAATTAATCCATTAAACACAAAACAGGCGCCTCACCAAACGCCTGTTTTGCTTCGTTAACCTCACCTTATAATCTCAGTTGTGTTTTGTCACAACTTTCTGATTCAGGATAAACTTGAAAGGAGAGAAATCAAATTCCCGAAGTCCATTCAAGAATATCACAGGGCTATTAATGGACTTGGAAGAGTATGTTATCAATTTGTTAATTTGCACACCTTCATAAGTTTTACTTTGGTCACATCAAGAATGAACCTTCTTATTTTTGGCAATTAGACCAAGGTGTGCTATTATTCTAAAATATGGGAAAAATCAACATATGAAAAACAAATCAGGACTATTTGCTTTCATCCTTCTAAATATCGTCCTATCCGCTGCGACCATGCTCCTGGTCATGTGGTTGTGGGACCGGTCAAATCCAGGCCCATCAGCTGTGACCAATGATGCCTTCACAAATGCTGCTTCAGAAGCAGCATCACAAACTGCAACAGCTTCCATTATTGAAGCCCCCGTAAATTCGGAGCAAAACCAGGAACTTCTCACGGAAGATCTCGAAGTCAGCATCCTGACCATCGTCGCTCCCGGCAATTTAGACCTCGAATATGTTGAAATTCGTAATCAGAGCGAAGGCGCCGTGGACATCTCCGGCTGGCAGCTCAGGGACGAAGACGAGAATATATTCACCTTCCCAACAATCATCCTCAACAACAGCGGTGCCATCAAAATTCTTTCCCAAAAGGGCATCGATACGGTGATAGAATTGTACTGGCAGTCCGAAAGCCCGATCTGGGAATCGGGTGAAACGGCACAGTTGGTGGACGACAACGGCAATATCATCGCATCTTACTCAATACCTTAAGAAATCAACAAGGAATTATGGCAAAAGCACTTTATCGTAAATGGCGCCCCCAGGATTGGGACCAGGTCGTTGCACAGGAACACGTTATTCAAACCCTGCATAATGCTGTCGTGCAGGACCGCGTCGCACATGCCTATCTCTTCGCAGGTCCCCGCGGCACTGGCAAGACAACCACAGCACGACTGCTGGCTAAAGCGGTCAACTGCAAAGCTCCCGACCGAAAAGATCGACCCTGCAACCAGTGTGAGCACTGCAAGGCGATCAACGCCGGCCGCTTCATGGACCTGATCGAGATCGATGCTGCTTCAAATACCAGTGTCGATGACGTCCGTGAACTGCGCGATAAGATCAACTTTTCTCCTTCCCAGGGTGATTTCAAGGTTTACATCATTGATGAAGTTCACATGCTGTCAACAGCAGCATTCAACGCGTTATTGAAGACCCTCGAAGAACCGCCTCCACACGCCATCTTCGTGTTGGCAACCACAGAAATTCACAAGATCCCTGCTACCGTGCTGTCACGATGTCAGCGGCATGAATTTCGCCGCATTCCCATTGACACGATCGTCAAACTCTTGAAGGAAAAGAGCCAGGAAGAAGGCATTAAAGTCGCAGATGGGGTCTTTTCGATCATTGCTCGCCAGGCGACCGGCAGCCTGCGAGATGCAATTTCCTTGTTGGATCAGCTTGCTTCAACCACCGAGACAATCACGCTTGATAGTGCCCAGCAAACCCTGGGGACAGCCACGAATATGCGTGTGGTTGAAATTATCCAGGCGTTGATAGACCAGGATTCATCCAAAGGATTAAGTGAAATCAACGGGGCGCTTGATGGCGGCACAGATCCCCGGCAGTTAGCCCGCCAAATTGTGACCTACCTACGGAATATCTTGCTCTACAAAATGGAAAACAAGGATCGCTTCGAGGTATCCGAAGAAGTTGAACTCAAAATCTTTGAACATGCCAGCAAGTTAAGCATGCCCGACTTGCTCAAGGCAATTGAAGCATTTAATAAAGCAACAGCAGATGAACATGCCAACTGGCACCCTGGCCTTGGGCTTGAACTGGCATTCACAAATTACCTGGTGAAACCAGCCGAACAATTGTATGAGATAAAACAAACTTCAGAAACAAAGTCCGATCAGCAAACACCTGCGTATCAGACAACACCCAGGGTAGACAAACCCACCGCCGAGAAAAAAGTATCAAAGGCAAAGAAATCACCTGAGGTCAAGACAAAGGATCCAGAACCCAAACAGCCCGTGGCTGATGATGTTGAACCAGAAAAGAACGAGGTCGTCCAAGCCCCGAGTAACATCGAAAAAATCGAGGGACAGATCTCGATCAGCGACGTCCACCAGGCCTGGAATGAGATCAGGGCAAGGGTCAAGCAGCATAACCCGCGCACAGAGGGTCTATTAAACACCTGCAAACTGACAGGTGTGGACGGAAACACCCTGATTCTTGGGTTTACCTCAGACACCTTAAAAGGCATGATGGAGAAAGAGGGTAACCTCACCCTCACATCAGACATCCTCGAAGAAGTATTCGGGCAGCCCATGCTTGTTAAGTGCATCGTAACTTCCCATCAGGGCAGTGCTTTGCCCAAGAACATTAAGATTGAAAAAGACGGCATGGTCGGTACTGCAACCCGTGATCTGGGTGGTAAAATAAGCAGCGCTGAAGAAATTCAGGATTAATAAAAAAACGAAAGGATTACTTATGGCAAAAGGTTATAATCGCCCACCCTCTTCAAAAGGCGGCGGCATGATGGCACAATTTCAACAAATGCAGCAACAGATGGCACAAGCTCAGGAAGAATTAGCTGAGGAAACTGTCACGGCAACGGTTGGCGGCGGTGTGATCAGCATCACCATGACGGGTGACCAGGTTTGCAAATCCGTTGAAATCGCACCAGAATTGCTGGAAGATGCAGATGTTGACATGCTTCAGGATTTGATCAACAGCGGGATCAACGCGGCACTGGAAAAATCCAGAGAGCTTGCAGCCGAAAAGATGGCACCCTTTACAAACATGCTCGGCGGCCTGGGATTGGGGATGTAATCCAATCGATGCGCGCCCTACCCGAACCAGTACAAAACCTGATTGACGCCTTTTCCCGCTTACCGGGCATTGGTCCGAAAACAGCCTCACGGCTGACCTTCTTCCTTCTTCGCGCACCGGAAGAAATCTCCCAAAGCCTGTCAGAAGCCTTGATCAGCATCAAACAACAGACAGGTCTATGCGAAGTGTGTTTTAATATTACGCACAGCGACACGCCAATATGCGAGATTTGTGCCAGCAATCAGCGGGATAAAAGCCTTCTATGCGTGGTGGAAGAACCCCTGGATGTGCTGGCGATTGAGAAAACAGGTGGATATAACGGCCTGTACCACGTCCTGCACGGCGTTCTCTCCCCCATTGAAGGCATTGGTGCAGAAGACCTGAAAATCAAAGAACTCTACAAGCGGGTGGAGGAAAACGAGTTCAAAGAGATCATCCTGGCGACGAACCCCAGCATGGAAGGGGACGCAACAGCTATGTACCTACACGAAAACCTGGTGAAAATGGGCATCAAAGTGACGCGGTTAGCACTTGGGCTGCCTGTCGGCGGCGATCTTGAATATGCGGATCAGAACACCCTTCTGCGTGCCCTGTCAGGAAGACGGAATTTGGATTGAGGTAACGGATTTTATGAAAATCAAGCGCTCTATTGGGCGCTTTTTTGTTGCTTTCTGCTTGTGCTATTGTCAAAAAGACAAAGTCAAGGTAAAAACTTGCGGGAAGAAAACAGCGGACTGATGTCCACACTCCGAAAAAAACTAATTCCTGGTACCTAATTCCCATTCACCATTCACCATTCTCCTCCAAAATCATTTACAATAGAAGTGAATTTATAATCCACAGACAAAGGACAAACGCATGTCAGAAAAACTAGTCATTTATGATTCCGTATTTAGTAACACGGCACAGGTTGCAAAGGCTATTGGTGAAGCCCTGGGCGACGTGCCTTTCAAAAAAGTGGACGAGGTCACCCGTGAAGATTTACAGGGACTGAGCATTCTCCTGGTCGGCTCCCCCACCCGCGCGTTCAACCCGACGCCTGCGATTAAGGATTATCTTAAGAGCCTGGGCTCCGACGCGTTGAAAGGCGTAAAAGCAGCTGCCTTTGATACCAGGATTCCTAAAGACAAAACTGATTCAGGTTTCTTGAAATTCATGATCAATATCTTCGGGTATGCAGATAAGAAAATTGAAAAACAATTGGCCAAAGCAGGCGCGAATATTTGCATTGAGAGCACGGGCTTTGGTGTCAGCGGTACAGAAGGCCCGCTTTACGAAGGAGAGCTTGAACGGGCGAAAGATTGGGCAAAAGAGATTTTGGGATAAAATTTCGCAGGGTGTGTTTTCTAATTTTGTCTTTGCGAGGAGGCCGCCAGGCCGACGAAGCAATCTCGGCGTTACATTAGACTAAAGATTATGGACAATTTGCAAGGATGACAGATGCTAAGATTGTTTAGTTCCTCGCAATACCCATACGGGCACAGGTGACGATAGGGGGATAAGAGATGGTGGACAATTTGCGGGGACGACAGATGCTGAGATTGCTTCGTACCTCGCAGATTGCTTCGTACCTCGCAGTAACTGTGTTGAATGTCAAGGGTTAAAGAAGGAATTCTAAACTTGAC
>JAENYZ010000005.1:85083-276189 GCA_016841525.1 Anaerolineaceae bacterium | reverse complement strand
TAAAAGACCCTTATAGGGTCAGGTCAAGCCACCCGCTGTGCGGGTGGTCTTGACTAACCCCTGATATCCTGGGTAAGGAGTCAGGTTACCCAGGATAGGGGGTCTTTGGGGCGTGCCGCAGGCATACCTATAGCCCGGGGCACGCGAACAACCGATAATGTCAGCATCAAATTTCTTGTTTGCATTATGAGCTTACTATCTCATAAAGCGATTAATTAATTTTGATTCCTTTTCCGTAAGAATGCAGGAACATCCAGATCGTCAGTATTGATTCGGGTGGGGAACTCATAATTTTCTTTCCCCTGTTGACCTGCAGGGACTTTGTTCCCATCTTCATCGATTAACATACTTGGCAGCGGTCGTTGTTCAGCCTGTGCTTTTCGTTCAGCCTGGGTTTTTCGCCCTTCCTCTGTTTTGTTCAGGGAAGTACTGATGCTTGTTCCTTCAAAACCCGTTGCAATGACAGTAATCCGCAAGTTGTCACCCATGCTTTCATCAACAACAGCACCGAAGATCAGGTTGACATCGGGATGGGCTGTTTCTTTAATGATGGCTGCTGCCTGATTGACTTCGAAGAGCTTCAGGTCTTCACCACCGGTGACATTGAAGAGAATGCCGTGGGCGCCGTCGATGGTCACATCCAGAAGCTGGTTGGAGATTGCCATTTCAGCAGCTTTAAGAGCTCGATCTTCACCGCTTGCCTGGCCGACTGCCATCAATGCAGCGCCGCCTTCGGACATAATGGTGCGAACATCAGCGAAGTCCAGGTTGATCAAGCCGGGGACCGTGATCAGTTCAGAGATGCCCTGAATGCCCTGCCGTAAAACGTCATCTGCCATTCGGAACGCGTCTTGCAGACCGGATCGTTTATCGACGATTTGGAGCAATCGGTCATTGGGGATGATAATCAAGGTGTCAGCATGTTCTTTAAGGTTTGTTGCGCCTTCTTCTGCTGCTCTCGCACGATGGGTGCCTTCAAAGGTGAATGGGCGTGTGACCACACCAATGGTTAGTGCGCCAATTTCTTTGGCAATTTGTGCAATGATGGGTGCTGCCCCTGTACCGGTACCGCCACCAAGACCTGCGGTGACAAAGACCATATCACTGCCCTTGAGCACCTCGTATAATTCTTCAGCCGATTCTTCAGCTGCAACGCGACCGATGCGTGGGTCGCCGCCTGCGCCCAGGCCGCGTGTTGATTTTTCACCGATGCGCACACGGACTTTGGCTTTTGAGAATTGCAAAGCCTGGGCATCGGTGTTTACGGAGATGAATTCGATTCCGGTCAGTCCTTCATCGATCATCCTGTTGACGGCATTGCAGCCGCCGCCGCCCACACCAACGACTTTAATTCTTGCAAATGATTCTGGGTTAAAATTCTTTTCCATTGTTTGACTCCTGTTCTTGATGCTAAAGATTGATAAAATGTTTATTTCAAATTAACTCATGGCAATAAGCGCCTGAGTAAATCCCTTAATTTTTCCGTCCAATCAGTGGACGTTTTTGGCCCACGCCGTTCAATATATTGATCAGCCTCGCTCATTAGCAATGCCCACTCGAGCAATCCAACGCTGGTTGCATAAGCCGGAGAATCGAGCTGGTCCGTCAGACCAACCATATTCTGAGGCTTGGCAATTCGTGCGGGCAAGCCCATCACCTGGGATGCAAGTTGACGGCAGCCGGGCATCAAGCTTGACCCGCCCGTGAGGACGACACCCGCCGGCAGGAGACCATCATAACCTGAACGGCGAATTTCCTGCAGTACGAGGTAGAAAATCTCTTCCATTCGGGCTTCAATGATGTTTGCCAATTCTGAGTGGTTAATGCGGGTTGGTGCATCTCCGCCAAAGCTTCTTACAGTGAATTGGGCTTCAGAGCTGACCGCTGATTGCTGTGCATGACCAAATTTGAGTTTGATCTCCTCAGCCTGTGAGATTGGCAAGCGCAGCCCGTGTGCAATATCTGAAGTGACCAGGTTGCCGCCTACGGGCAGGACCATGGTATGCCAGACATCGCCGTCGATATAAATTGCCATATCGGTTGTACCGCCGCCGATATCAACAACAGCAACACCCATTTGTCGCTCGGTTTCAGAAAGAACAATCTCTCCAGAAGCAAGGGGGTTGAGAACAAATTGTGATACTTCGATCCCGGAAGCCCCGACGCATTGACGCAGGTTTTCAACTGTTGAAGATGAAGCTGTGATGATATGTGCTTCTACTTCCAGGCGGAAACCGTGCATGCCAACAGGTGTACGAATGCCATCCTGACCGTCAATAATAAATCCCCTTTGAATAACATGGATAATTTCTCGATTGTGGGGGATGGCAACTGCTTGTGCAGCGTCAAGGGCACGATCAATGTCTTCGTGATCCACAATACCGCCGGTAATGCCAACCACACCGCGGCTGTTGATGGATGAGACATGTGACCCGGCCAGGCTGACCAATGCTGCATTGATCTCAAAACCCGATGTTCGCTCTGCTTTTTCAACTGAGCGGGATACAGCAGAGGCTGCTGCGTTGAGATCGACAACCGTTCCCTTACGTAACCCCTGAGAAGGCTCGATACCCACCCCAAGGATACGTAAGTTGCTGCCCTCTTCAACTCTGGCAACCAAAGTGCATATTTTACTGGTTCCGATGTCGATTCCGACAATAATTGGTTCTTCCATACTTACGGCTCCATTCGATAAAAAGGTGAATGCAGAAATTCCAGACTGATTAAAGCAGGTTGGCGGTTCTCAGCCTGCAAAGTTGAGATGATTTTTTCATATTCTGCAAGTTTGATGTCTATTTCTGAAGTATCGCTTCCAAAATAAACCAGCCAACCCCTGGGGTCCTGCCATCCCAAGCCAAATTGGGGGTCATACTGCAAGTAAGTGTCTTCTGGCAGGTATTCGGTCAGAGAAAGCGTGCCGCGAATAAAATCGAGGGTGGTTTTTGGATAGCGTGGTTCGAGGAAACTTGCTATTTCTTCTTCTTCTTCTTCTTCATCTGTTTCTGCCGCTTCGATTTCAGCAATTTCAGGTGGATTCCCATTGGCTAAAACGGTTAAGATTGTTTCAGCCTCTCCCCTGACCGGGAATGTGACGCCATCTGCATCTATCCACAGAGGCGATTCCTCATTTTGCCAGAGGATAATCGGGTCTCGTTCGACAACCTGGATGTTGACGGATGCAGGCAGTCCAGCAGAAACTTTTACGGATTTAACGCTCGGGAAGCTCTCAGTAATTTCCTTTTTAATTTCTTCAGGATTGATGTTGATGATGGCTTTGCCAACCAGGTCAACCTGGGAGAGAATTGCTTCTGCGCCTAATCTGTGGCTGCCCTTAAGATTGATCGAAGCGACTTCAAACGCGTCAAGACTTGCGAAGCTAAACACAACAGCCAGAGAAAGGAAGAAAATCGCGCCTGAGATGAAGCGCCACCCCAACTGGATTTGTGGGAATGCTGGCAGATGAAGCTCTGCACCTTTTGTTCGCAAGGGCACGTTGACCTTTCGTCCCTGGCGTTTTACCATCGGGGCGCTTGGCATGGTACGCCTTGTAACCGGCACCTTACGCTTCGTTTGTTTACGCGTGGCGCTGCTCACATAGGGTGATTGCGGTGTATTCTTTCGGCTTGTCTGCCGGTAGGAACGAATTTTTTCGAACCTGTTTTCCTCTTCACGTTGGCGTTTCGCCATGCTAACTTCTGAACTCTCTTTCTGTTTTATCGCGCTGGGCTTTTCGCTCCATTGCCAGGTCAATCAATTTTTCGATTAATTGCGGATAAGGTATGTCAGACGCTTCCCAAAGTTTGGGATACATGCTGATCTTGGTAAACCCAGGGATGGTGTTAATTTCGTTGAGGTACAGCGCATCGGTTTCAGGATCAATCAGGAAGTCCACTCTACCCATCCCCGCACAATCCGTGGCTTTGTAGGCTTTAAGCGCCAGCATTTGCACCCGAGTTGCCATCTCTTTTGAAATATTTGCCGGGATCAATAATTCTGCTGTATCACTGATGTATTTTTCTTTGTAGGTGTAGAAGATGTCCTTCGGGACGACTTCACCCGGGATAGATGCTGTCGGATATTCGTTGCCAAGGACGCTGATCTCAATTTCGCGTGCTTTTTCAACACCTTTCTCAACCACAATACGTCGGTCATACTGCGATGCAAACATCAATCCTTCCATCAGGTCACTGCGGTTATTGCACTTGCTGATGCCAACGGATGAACCTAAATTTGCGGGTTTGGTGAACAGCGGATAGTCCCCGATAGTTTCAGCCATTTGTAGGCAGGTTTCCATGTCCTGTTCAATCATGTAGCGGTTAAACACCCTGTAAGGTAAGGTGGGGAGGTCATTGGCAATCATAACATCTTTAAATAAACCCTTATCCATACAGGCTGCTGAGCCTAAAACCCCGGCACCAACATAAGCGACATCTGCAAGTTCGAACAGACCCTGCAAGGTTCCATCTTCACTGTAGGTGCCATGCATCACAGGAAAAACAACATCCAGCGGCGAGTAAAGCGACATGCGGTCATCTTCTCTGACGTAAATACCTGGTTTTTGCGGGCTTGGCAGAAAGATCGCTTCTTGAAGGCTGTTGTAATCTTCTGCCTTCAATTTATGCCAAAGATCTTTGCCAATCAGCCACTGTCCCTGCCGTGTGATGCCAATTTCAATGACATCAAATTTGTTCCGGTCAATGACCGATAAAACGGAACGCGCCGACATCAGCGAGACTTCATGCTCACCAGAACGACCGCCGTAGATAATGCCGAGTTTTAATTTACTTTCCATCACTTAAATTCACCTATAAGTTCGATTTCGGGTTCAAGTTTGACACCGAATTTCTCTTGGACTCTTTCTTGAGCAAGGGTCATCAATTGCCAGATATCCATTGCAGAAGCACCGTTAAGGTTGATGATAAAATTTGCGTGCACAGGGCTGATCATTGCACGTCCAATCCGGCGCCCCTTCAACCCTGAAGCTTCGATCAACCGGCCGGCATAATCACCAGGCGGATTTTTGAACATTGAACCCATTGAAGCCCCTGGTGGTTGCGTTTCTTTGCGGTGTGCTTGATAGGTCATTATCCTTTCCCAGGCTTCTTCCTTGCTTGAAGGTTCAGCATTTAAAATCGCAGATAGCACAACAACAGGCATTCGTTCTCTTTTGAGAATGCTGCTGCGGTACTCGTATGCCAGTTTTTCGACCGGCCAATCTTCTATGCCCTTATCTTTGTGCAAGATTTTTGCCATTTTCAGACTGGCAGCCATATCGCTTCCATGTGCCCCTGCGTTTCCGTAGACAGCACCACCTATTGTGCCGGGAACAGGTGCTGCCCATTCCATGCCGCTCAAGCCGCGCAAGGCTGACTGCCTGGCTACCGTACCGAGGATGGCACCGGATTCCGCCTCGATTGAGGGCGGGTCTGATTTCGTGTTGATCTTGATATTGTGTGCCCGGTTATGCAAGATAATGCAATCAAGCCCCTGATCGCTGACCAAAATATTGGAGCCGCTCCCCAAAATGATGAAGGGGATCTCCTTTTCCCAAAGGATTTCCGACGCCTTTATCAAATCATCAAGGCTCTGGATTGAAATTAAGGCAGGAACAGGACCGCCAACTTGTGCTGTTGTGAAATTGGCCATGACGATATTTTCATGCAGTTTTGAGCCAAATGCTTCTATGAGATCTTTCATGGGTATTGATGTCATGGTCGATCCTGTTCCTTTGAAAAACGGAGTTTTAATTCCCTTATTACATCCCTGCTAATCTTTGTGGCATCACCAGCTGAAAATACGATGACCAGATCATTTTGGTTTAATTCAGCGAGCAGAAAGTTTGTTGCATCTTCCATGTTTGGAATGTAGTGTGCGTCGATGTCTGCGATCGATTGGGCAATTTTTTCTGCAGTGTAAGCTTCGTTTTTTTCTCTTGAAGCGTAAATTTTCAATACGATGACTTTGTCTGCCTGGCTTAGTGCACGAATGTATTCTTCTTCAAGCAACTGCGTCCTTGAGTATGTATGTGGCTGCCAGACAGCGATGATGCGATGATGGGGGTATCGTTCACGGGCTGCTTCAAGCGTTGCAGCAATCTGTGTTGGGTGGTGTCCATAGTCGTCAATAATGACCCTGCCTTCGATGTTCCCAAGAATTTCAAATCGCCTTCCAGTTCCTTGAAAATTATTGAGAGCTAAAATTGCATCATTGATGGGCATCCCTAACTGGTGGATAGCACTCAGTGCTGCGGTTGCGTTAAGGACATTGTGATGTCCCGGAACACTGAGTTTGATGGTGCCAAGGGTCTCCGTTAAGCCTCCTTTCTTATTATTCGTAAGTGTAAATTTTGTTACATCTTCAAAAGCTCTAATGTCATGAGCATAATAATCAGCATTGGGAGAGGTCCCATAGCTCATTACTTGGGTTTGACCTTCTTGCATTTCCTCAAATAATGTGCGGGATAAGGGGTCATCCAGGCACAACAAAGCGAAACCATCTGGTCGAACCCGTCCCATAAAGGTTCTAAAGGCATCCAGGTAATCACCTTCGGTTGGAAAACAGTCAGGATGATCATGTTCTATGTTGGTGATGATGGCAATCTTCGGCGAAAGCCCCAGGAACATATAGTCATATTCATCTGCTTCAATTGCGAAGTAAGTGCCAGTGCCTGCACGAGCATTGCATCCGAGCTGATTGATCATCCCGCCAGCAATAAAACTGGGATCGGTTCCCAAAGCGTCTAAAATCCAGATCAACATTGCTGTCGTCGTGGTTTTACCATGGCTGCCTGCAACGGCGATGGTTTCTTTATCGCCGGTGAGTTCTTCAAGGAAATCTGCGCGCTTGAGCACCTGAATCCCCTGTGCCCTGGCAGTGATGACTTCAGTATTGTCATCGGGAATGGCTGAAGAGCGGACCACCAGGTCGGCGCCAGCGATTTGTTCTGGGGCATGGCCTAAAAATGTCCGGGCGCCTGCAGCAGTAATTGCATTGAACAGGGGTGATGCCTCACGGTCAGAACCGCTTACGGTGTACCCTTTTTCAAGCAGGACCCGGGCGATGGCAGAAAGGCCTGTGCCGCCAATCCCGATAAAGTGAACATGTTTCATCAAATAAACACCACCAAAATAAAAACAAATGCAATCGCAACAGCGATGTAGATAATGGGTCCTTCAAGCCACTGTGGTGGAAGGAACTCGATAATTTGCATGGCTTTTTGGCCAGCCTCGGTAATCGGGTCTGGCGCAGAAATCCAATCGAAGGGATATCCAGCTTCGTGTAAGAAAAACCATGCTGAACCAAAGATCAGGTAGCCATTGACAGCACCCAGGAAACCGCCCAGGAGGATGTCCTCAAATCTGTCCCGCACAAACCTGCCGCTTTCAATAAACCGGCGGAGGTTGGGTCCCTGGTAGCCAAAAAAGGTTAATATTCCCAGGACGGCAATTCGAACCCAAAAAGTGGATTCGGGGGTGAGAGATTCGCTTATGATTGGGACGTAATTCTCAATAACCGTCACAACAAAAAGGGCAACGACCACACCAGCAGAAACGAGGATCTCTTTTGCCCAACCGCGCATTGCGCCAATCAAGGCAAAAAGCACAACATACATCCAAAAAAGAACTTGTAGGCTTATCACGACCTTATACCTCCGTTTTCTGTTTCAGCCAGGTCGTTGATCATCTGCGCAATTTTTTCGGCAGCATCGGGTTCCGCTAAAGACTTCATCGCTTTTCTCATATTTGAAAGAGCTTTTTGATTAAACATTAAGTCAACGATGCGATCGTATAATTTTTCCTGGAGTTTTTCGTCCTCAAGAATCTCTGCTGCACCACGGTCTGAAAGATAGCTGGCATTTACTTTCTGATAGCGCCAGGCATAAGGGTAGGGGACCAATATGGCAGGCAATCCAAATAGTGGATACTCTCCTAAAATGGATGCGCCCGCCCTGGAAAGGATCAAATCTGCTGCAGCTAAAGCAGCACCCATTTCGTGCAGGTATGGAAAGGCTTGATATCGTTTTGCAAGGTCTTCGGGTAATTGTTTCGCAGCATCATCCACCACGTCCCAATCCAGGTGCCCGGTAAGGTGAACGATTTGCATTTTCTCCAATAACTGCGGAAGGATTTTAAGCACAGCCATATTGATTGATCGTGCGCCTTTGCTTCCACCTGCAATTGCCAGGGTGGGGATGGTTGGGCTGAAGTTGAAATAAGCTAATGCTTCCTCACGTGACCACTTCTCTAAACCTGGTCGGACTGGATAGCCTGTAACAGTCACTTTGGTGTCATTGGGGAAAAACGCTTTCGAGGTCTCTGTGGTTAAGGCAATTTTACTGGCAAAACGCGATGAAGCTTTCAAGGCTAAACCTGGTTCAATATCCGGAACGTAGAGCAAGGAAGGGGTGCCAGCCGCAGCAACTGCCATCGGAAATGCAACAAACCCACCGGTGAAGAACAGCACATCCGGTTTAAAATTTTTCAAGATACGCCGGGACTCAAAAACACCCTTTAGAAGCTGCCAGATATTACCCGGCAGTTTCCACAAGCCAACACCATGCACACCTGCTGCTGGTATTGATTTAAAAGGGATTTCTCGTCGTGTCACCAATTCTTCCTCCATACCACCACGGCCGCCGACCCACATGATCGAATCTTTTTCAAGATTAAGTGTCTCAAGAACGGTTACGGCGGGATACACTCCCCCGCCCGTCCCGCCTGCGCAGATCAACAACCGCACTATGTGGACTCCTTTCCGATGCTTTATGCATCATGGATGTTCGTGAAATATTTATGATGATGCCGATAGATGTTAAAGTAACCAGCATGTTGGAGCCGCCAGCACTGATCAGGGGTAAAGCATTTCCCGTGAAAGGAATCAACCCTACAATCACAGCCATGTTCATTAAAGCTTCAATGCCGATCCAGGTTGTCAGGCCAAATGCCATCAACGCACCAAGCTGATCCGATGCATTTTTTGCGATTTTGAAACCTCGCCAAATTAGAATTGTGTATAAAATAACCATGATGAAGCCGCCCATGATGCCGGTTTCCTCAGCAATCACTGCAAAGATGCTGTCTGTAGGTGCCAGCGGCAAGCCTGTGAATTTTGTGTCTGCCTGCCCAATTCCCACACCAAACCAACCGCCTTTTACCACAGCCTCTAATGAGCGTTGAATGTGATAGCTGCTTTCGAGGGGGTTGTTCAGGCTGGTCAAATATGATGTGATTCTTTCCCGTCCGGTGGGGTAGACGTACACAAAGGGGATGCCGACCAGAAGAACAAGGATCACGACCAGTAAAATCACCTTCCAATCCCCACCTGCGAGGAAGAACAGCAAAACACCCATCCCCAGCACTGTGATTGCTGCGCTCAGGTCAGGCTGCAGCATGATCAGGCTGAAGGTCACACCAAGAATAAGAATGAGCGGGAAATAAGCGATTTGAACGTCATTTAGGGAGTCCTTGCGGTTGTAAAGCCAAAAGGATAAATAAATAATAATGACAGCTTTTGCCATTTCAGATGGCTGAATTGAACCGCCCAGAAGCATGCGAGTACCTTCGCCACCGCTGGGGTCGTTTACGATCAAAACGGCAAACAATGCAATAAGGGTTCCCAACCCTACAAAGGGGAGAATTCGTTCATAGAAGTGATAATTAATAAAACTTGCGATAACTGCAGTTCCGATGCCTAGGAAAACCCATAAAACCTGCCTTCCAAAGAGATAGGTTGCTTCTTTTCCCATCAGTAAAGAAAAGTCCCAGCTGGCTGAATAAACCATCAGCAAGCCAAACACCAGTAAGACCACCACAACCAGCAGCATCGGCACGTCGAATGGCAGCCGAAGGGTTTGGCTTTTATTTGTCCTGGTTTTATTACTTACGTAAGTTCCTTCACCCATTGTCTAAATCGCTTTCCACGTTCTTCAAAATCACTGAATTCATCAAAACTTGTCCCACCCGGAGATAAAAGCACAACATCGCCGGATTCAACCAGTTCAGCAGCTTTCTTTACTGCTTGTTCAAGTCCTACACAGCGATCCATTGTCATAGGTCTTTCGCCAGGTTGGATATCACCAACGGCTTTTTCTACGAGGTCAGCAGCTTCACCGAACAGTACGAGATGGTCCACCTTCTGGCGTATACATTCTCCGAATGCCTCCCAGGGCAGGTCTTTGTCACGGCCGCCTGCCAGTAAAACAATCGGCTCATCAAAGGAATCAAGGGCTGCAATGGCACGCTCTGGTGATGTCGCGATGGAGTCGTTATACCAGGTGGCACCGCCCCATTCACGCACAAATTCGAGACGATGCGGCACGCCCTGGAAAGAAACGATCCCATCGTAAATTGCCGCAATAGAAAACCTGGCAGCAGCTGAAATCGCGACGGCTGCCAGTGTGTTATAAAGATTATGCGTGCCGCGCAGGTTGATCAACTCTGCTTTTATGACCTTGGCGACCTGCCCCGATGCTTGAAGGTAAAGTTTGCCCCGTTTGTAATAGGTTGAATCCTGTTTGTTAAAGGGTGGGTTCAAACCAAAGGTGATTTGCCTGCCCTTGACTTCGGGGAATAATTCCCTGACGCGCGGGTCATCTCGATTCAAAATTGCAACATCTTCAGAGTGCTGATTGGTCAAGATATTTGATTTTGCCGAGATGTATTTGGACATTGACCCATGTCGATCAAGGTGATTGGGCGTCAGGTTCAGCACCGCAGCAATATTTGGCGAAACTGTCATAATTTCCAGTTGGAAACTGGACAATTCCATAACGGCGATATCATCTTCCTTCATCTCGTCGATGTCTTGAATCAAGGGGTTCCCGATATTCCCGCCAACCCATACATGGTTGTCGGTGTTCTTAAATGCGAAGTGCTGTTTGGCAATTTCACCAACAAGCGCCGTTGTGGTCGTTTTCCCAGATGAGCCGGTAATACCAATCACAGGGCAGGGTGCAGCTTCTAAAAAAATCTGTGAGTCGTTGGATAAGGGAATATTGCGTTGGACAGCCGCCTGTACAAGGGGTAGATCAAGCGGGATGCCGCCCGAAAGGCATACCATATCCACACCGTCGAGAATCTCAATGGGGTGGTCGCCTGTCTCCCAGCTAATCGCCAGCCCCTCAAGTTTCTCTCGAGCTGCGGTTAATTCCTCGTCAGATCGTCGGTCATTGAGAATGACCTTTGCGCCCTTGTTTGCCAGGTATCGCGAGAGTGCAATACCCTGACGGGCTGCGCCGATCATAAGAACTTTTTTTCCTGCCCAATCTGTCATCACTTACTCCACTAAAACCAAAGCCATGCCAAGCATGGTGAATACCAAACTTACTAACCAGAACCGCTGGACAACCTGCGTCTCACTCCAGCCAATCAGCTCGAAGTGATGGTGCAGCGGTGCCATTCTAAAAAATCGTTTGCCGCCCGTTGCTTTGAAGTACAGCACCTGGATGACAACGCTTAAAGCTTCACTGACCGGAATCACAGCAAGCAAGGGGATGATCAGCCATTGACCGGTCATTAAAGCAACGACACCCAGTGTGGCGCCAAGCGCCAGGGAGCCTGTATCACCCATGAAAAGCCTTGCCGGGTGAACATTGAACCACAAGAAGCCAAAAAGGGCACCAACCAGTGAGAAGCAAAACCTTGCCAGGTAGACCTGTCCTTGCATAACTGCAACAAATCCATAAGCCGCAAAAGCTGTTGCTGCAATCAAGCCAGCCAGCCCATCCAAACCATCAGTGAAGTTGACAGCGTTTGACATGCCGACGATGATGAAAACAGCAATCGGGATGTAAAATGCGCCAAGACTGATGACCTCATTGGAGGTGAACCAGATCAATTGGGGCACATCCAGGATATCGCGCAGGGCGATTGCGATGCCAACGGCAATGACGATCTGGATCGCAAATTTTGTGACAGCCCGCATCCCCAGGCCGCGGCGTGGTCCCCGTATGCCTTCCCAGTCATCGATCATTCCGAGAACCGCGTAAGCCCACATAGACAATAATGGCAGCAGGACGGAGCGTCCCAAAAGATTGAAGCCAAAGATCGAAACAGCATTGAAAAGGACCGTTATGAGGGTGACCGGTATCAGGATCATGAAGCCGCCCATCGTGGGGGTCCCCATTTTTGCGGAATGCTCATCCGGTCCGTCCTGACGGATGATTTTACCAATTCGCCATGCATTCAAGATGCGAATTAAGGGCTCACCCCAAATGACGGTCATTATAAAGCTCAAACCGCTGAGGGCAATGGCAACAGAGGTGTTTTCCATCAGCTTTTCCCCTCCAATGCTGTTGTGATCTGACCCATCCGCATACTGTTTGAGCCTTTAACCAGCACCACATCGCCGCTATGGACGACTTTCAAGGCGGTTTCTCTCGCATCCATTGCATTTGGATGCCAGTGGATGTTCTCTTCTGGAAAACCCGCTTCAAGTGCAGCTTTTGCGATGGTCTTTGATCGCTCGCCAACCAGTATTAATACATCAGCAATTTTTGAGGCGAATTTTCCAACTTTATAATGCCCGGACCGCTCATATTGACCCAGTTCAAGCATATCTCCCAGGATGGCAATCCTTCGCCCCTCAAGATCTCCCAGCAACTTCAGGGCAGCCGTGGTAGAGGCGGGGGAGGCATTGTAGGTATCATCAAGGATAACGGCGCCGACTGGGGATGAGAACTGCCGCATTCTTAAGTCGATCTGGCTGTCTGCGATCCCTGCTTCAATGGTTTCCCAATCGAGACCTTCCTTCAGGGCAACGGCAGCAGCCCGTAAAATGGTGTATGCAGAAAAGTCTCCCAGCAAAGGTGAATGAACTCGATGAGTGTGTCCCTGGAAAATTAGGTTACAAGAAACTCCGTTCAGACCTTGCGCTTCAATTTCAGCAGCCATAAGATCTGCTTTTTGCTCAATGCCGTAAGAAAACACATCCGCTTGGGTCTGTGCTGCCATCGCCCTGACGAAGGTATCATCCATATTGAGGATGGCAATGCCTTCAGGACCTGGCGGCAGCATTTCAACCAGTTCAGCTTTTCCTTTGGCGATAATTTCCTGTGAGCCGGCACGTTCAGCGTGAACCGTCCCGATGTTTGTCAGGACGCCAATATGCGGTTGGGCGATTTTACATAGGGTTCGGATTTCACCCGGGACGTAAAAACCCATTTCAAGGACAGCAACTTCATGGCGATCCTCGAGCTCCAGCAAGGTCAAGGGTAAACCGATTTCATTGTTTCGATTTCCCGGATTTTTCAAAACATTATACTTTTGCGAAAGAAGCGATGCGGTCAATTCCTTGGTCGTTGTTTTACCAACGCTTCCTGTTATCCCAATTGTGCGAACAGGGTGTTTTGCTCGCCAATAGGCTGCAAAATTTTGTAAGGCTTGAAGCGTATCTTCGACCAGCAAACAGAGCGGCAGGTCTGTGTTGATCTCCTCTGGCTTAATGTCTGTTGTTCGGAGGTCAAGTATTTGGTGTTTGCCAGATACCTCTCTGTGAACAAGTGCTAAAACCGCACCATTGTCAAAGGCATTCTGGACATATTTATGTCCGTCAGTTTGTTCGCCCCGCAAGGCGACGAAAAGACAGCCCGGTGTTGCCTGGCGTGAATCAATCACAACACCACTGATTGGTAAATCCAGCAGTGGCGATTGCTTTTTGGTCAGAGCCTGGACGATGTCCATCAGGTTAAACACTGGCGTTCCTTTTACTCATTTGCCGTCCCCAATCGGATATTATCCGGGGGAATTCGCATCAAGACAACAAGTTGTTCGACAACATCTCTAAAGACCGGGGCTGCAACAACAGAGCCCCATTTTGATATGCTTGGTTTTTCGAGCCACACATAAACGAGAAATTGGGGATCATCTGATGGCCCCCATCCTACGAAGGATGTGTTGGTTAATTCGCTGGTATATCCAAATTCTGTCGGGATTTCCCCTGTGCCGGTTTTTCCTGCAATGCTGTAGCCTTCAACCAGGGCGTCCGAAGCTTCTTCTTCAAGGGCAACGGTAAGCATTTGGGTTAATGTTCGGGCAGTTTCTGCAGATATGGGGCTGTTGATAACCTGGGGGGTGACGTCATATTGCTGTCCGCGATCAATAACGCTTCGTACAACATGCGGTGTCATCATCAAGCCGTCATTGGCGACCGCAGAGATTGCAGTCACCATTTGAATGGGGGTCACAGCAATACCCTGCCCAAATGAATTAGTTGCCAGATCAATTTCAACCCATTGATTGCTTGTCGGCAGGCGAAGCGGGTAATTAGCTTCGCTTGCCAGGTCTATGCCCGTGCTTTTGCCAAAGCCGAAAGCCTGCACATATTGGTAAAAAAGATCCTCGTGCAAGAGGTCAATTGCAATGTGCGCAAGACATACATTCAACGAATGCTGCATACAGCCAGTCATATCCTGCTCGCCCCAGGCACCGCCGTCCCAGTTATAAATTGGCCAACTGTTGGCAACCCAATAAACGCCAGATGCGTCATTGTAGGTGGAGGATGGCTCAACAACGCCGCTGTCCAAGCCGGCGGCCATCGTAATGACCTTGAATACGGAGCCGGGCTCATAAGTAGTGCCGATTGCCCGATTGTAGGGTGTGATCCCGGGAAATGTCTCTTCATATTTCCAATATTCATTGGGGTTGAAGTAGGGGGTGCTTGCCATGCCCAGGATTTCACCAGTTTTCGGGTCAGCAACAATGATGGTGCCGCCCTCTGCATCAGACCACTCAATGGCATCTGCAAGGGTTTTTTCAATCATGCTCTGAATATCACGATCAATGGTGAGAACCAGGCTTGCTCCAGGCTGGGTATCCGGTAATGCTTCAACCAGATAGGGGTCATTTGGCATAAAGACGCTTTCCGGCTTTCCTGTCAGCAATCGGTTGTAAGACTCTTCAATTCCATAGACACCCTGGGCTGTTTCACGAGAAAAGTAGTTGTAAAACCCAAGAATGTTGGCAGCTAAGGTGCCTTCAGGGTACGTTCGCTGCTGCATAGGGTACCACACCAAGCCAGATAAACTGGGTTTACTGGATTTCTGCTCCTGGCGCCGTTCAGCGTAGTTTTCTTTTAACCTTGCAAGTTCGTCAATCTTTTCCTTGCTAACATAACTAGAGAGAACGAAGTACCTGTTCTCAACATCACGCTTTTCTGTGTTGGCTAATTCATAAACATTCACATAATCCATGTCATCAATAATTGATGCAACAGAAAAAGCGATGGATTCAGGGTCTGCAACAAATTTCAGGTCAATGCCAAGTTCATAACCAACCTGGTTGGTTGCCAGGATGTGCCCTGAACGATCATAGATGTTCCCGCGTGATGGGTAAATGACCTTTTCGATGCCCTGGTAATCTTCAGACTTTGCAATTAATTGTTGGGCGTAGATTGTGTAATTAATGCGAACCATTTGAACTACAATTGCCCCACCCAGGATAGCGCAAATAATTACAATAGATAAATAACGACCATGGAAAGGCATTTTCATGGCAGCATCCCCCCTTCAATCCCAGTTGAATTTATCGTTGGCTGCCAAATTTGATCGATGAACCATTCCCAAAGCGAAATTTTATATGAAGACTTAACAATTGGAGACTCTGCAATGATATTAACCCTTGGCGGCGCAAGTACAAGGTCCGCATTTGGGTCATAGCCAGGGATTTCAAGATAAACAGCATTATTGGGATCGATCATTTTGAACCCGAGTTCCTCTGCTCTTGCACGCATATTTTCAGTGGATTGTGCTTCTGCAAGCTGTGTTGTCAGGTCAGCAATTTCATTATTTATGTCTTCAATATCACTTTCCAAATATTGAATTTTTCGTCCAGAAGTTGCTGCTTGGGCGCTGATATTCAGGTAAAGGCCGGTAATTGCGGCGATAAGCACCACTGCAAGCAGAAACAGGCCAATCCATTGAATCTGGATTCGCCATGGGGCTTGTTTATAGGCTTGTAAAATTTGATTTTTCATAGCCATAACCTTGCAATTGTCATGCCTTGCTTTTTTTCTCTGCGATGCGCAGCTTTGCGCTGCGTGATCGTGGATTTTCCTGAATTTCATTCTTTGAAGCCGTAATTGGCTTCTTTGTAAGAATATTTAATGAAGCCTTGTGCCCACAGGTGCACATCGGTTGTTCCGGTGGGCAAATGCAATCCCGGCTTTCTTTTTTAAAGATCTGCTTCACTATTCGATCTTCCAGTGAATGGAAGCTAATCGCAGCAATTCTTGCACCTGGCTCAAGACAAGCGATCAATCCTGGTAGGGCATTGGCAAGCGTTTCCAATTCCCTGTTGGTGGCAATACGAAGCGCCTGGAAGCTGCGGGTCGCCGGATGTATTTGCGAAGAATACCCGGGGACAACTTTCTGGATGATTGCAGCCAGGTCCTTTGTTGAGTAAATTGGTCTTGCTGCAATTAGTGCCCGGGCGATTCTGCGAGAGTAGCGCTCATCTCCGAATTTCCAAATGATGTCCGCTAAGGCTTCTTCGCTGAGGGTGTTAACCAGATCTGCGGCTGTCTTGCCGGTTGTCTGATCGAATCGCATGTCCAGAGGACCTTCTTCCATAAAAGAAAAGCCTCGAGATGGGCGGTCAATTTGCATTGATGAGACACCCAGGTCAAGCAGGATGCCGTTAACTTTGTGCCACCCAATTTCTTCCAATATATCCGGCGCTAATTCATAGGATGCCTGGCGGATGATTGCACGATCCCCAAAGGCTAAAAGGCGCTGGCGAGCAATTGCCAACGCTTCCGGATCAAGGTCAAGGCCAAGCAAGCTCCCGTCGGGCGCTGAGACATTGAGAATGCCTTCTGCATGGCCTGCAGCACCCAGGGTGCCATCAAGGTAATTTTTGCCAGGCTCAGGTGCCAGAGCATCCAGGACTTCATGGTAAAGAACTGGTTGGTGGGGGAATTGATCGCCGGGGCTGCCAGCGACGGCTCCCTCCCCATGATTTGTGTCGTTCATTGCAGGGTCTTTAAATCCAGGGCGCTGAATCTTTTTTCATTCGCTTCAATATCATTCAGCGATGTTTGTTGTGCTTGCCAGTTTTCTGGCGACCACAATTCGAAGTATTCGCCACTGCCGACCACGACCGCGATCCCCTTGAGATTTGCAGTCTCTCGCAGGAATGCAGGTAAAAGAACGCGACCGGCACTGTCAAAACTTGTTTTCTCTGCGTTAGCAAAGAGAATTCGGCGGAGCAAGCGGCTGTTTGAGTCCAGATAACTGATTGAACGCACCTGCTTTGCCATCAATTCAAACAAATCTGCTGGAAAAGCCTGTAAGTTGCCATCAAAGCCCTGGGTAATATAAACTAAATCCCCTAAAGCCTCCCTGAATTTCGAGGGAATGGTTATTCGGCCTTTTTCATCAATGGTGTGCTCGTACTGACCCAAGAACATCTGTTCTACCACTCCTAATACCAATGGCGCGCCGGGTATGCCGGCGCTCCACTTCAACCCACTATTCTCCACTTTTAACCACTAGTTCTTCAAGTATAGCGTAATCATGTTTTTAAATCAAGGGGAAAAATAGGGAAAATTAGGCTCTTTTGGTCAGATTAAATTGCGGAAAACCAGGTATTGTGGCTGTGAAGCTAGTCTTCAACGCCCATATAATCAAATCACAAGCAATTTTTGTCCGGATCATCAAAGCTTTGCATTCTTTGGTTATTTTGACGCCTTACTGACAAAATGTCAATGAATGGGATTTTGTTTGGTTTTATTGACGAAGCGGGTATGATTATTGATGTTAATTAATATGTAGGAACATGTAATCAATCCCTGAGACCTGGTTGACTTTCGCGATTGATGCCATTATAATAATGTGACCTTGCCCCGGCAGGCATTTTTGCTGGGGTATAATATTGTAACCCCAACTTTCCCGATCCCTGGCGGTGACACGCGAGCGAGGTTGGTTAAGTGAAGATTGGAGTAATGAAATGAAATTTGTAATTGTCGAACAAGGCGGCAAACAATATCGTGCTGCCGAAGGTAATACGATTGAAGTTGATCGTTTGCCAAATGAGGTGGGTGAAGCGTTAACCCTTGAAGATGTCCTTTTATCCGTTGATGGCGATAATGTAGTCATTGGTACACCGGTAATTGAAGGCGCAAAGGTTCAGGCAAAAGTGCTTGATCACTTCAAAGGTCGCAAGATCCTGGTCTTCAAATACAGGCCGAAGCAACGATATCGTGTAAAAAACGGTCATCGGCAGCAATATACTCGTTTGCTGATCGAATCGATTGAATTGGAGTAAATATCATGGCACATAAAAAAGGCGGCGGCGCATCTCGTAACGGTCGTGACAGCAAATCGAAACGACTTGGCATTAAGAAATTTGGTGGTGAATTCGTTATCAGCGGTAATATCCTGGTTCGCCAGCGTGGCACCAAGATCCACCCAGGTTGGAACGTCGGTATGGGTAAGGACCACACCCTTTTCGCAACGACTGAAGGTCTCGTTCATTTTGAAACGATGCCTGGCGGGCGGAAAAAGGTGCATGTTGTTACCATCCCTGATGAAGAATAACGCTAATTCACTTTTGAAAGGATTGTAACAATATTATGAAAAAAGACATTCATCCCGAATATTATCCAGAGGCGACAGTCATTTGCGGCTCTTGTGGTGCAACCTGGACAACAGGTTCGACACAAAAAGAGATCCGCACGGAAGTTTGTTCCAACTGTCATCCCTTCTATACCGGTCAACAGCAGCGCATTCTTGATCGTGAAGGCCAGGTTGATCGATTCTACAAACGATTACAGGCTCGCCAGGAATATCTTGAAGATCAAAAAGCTAAAGAGGAAGAGAAAGTTTCCCCAGACCGTGCCATTTCAGAACTTGGATTGGGTACCCGTGTGGATAACGTCCTTGAAGAAGCCGGTATTAAAACCATTGCAGATGTCCTTGAGCGCCTTGAAGGCGGCGAGCAAGCATTGCTTGAGGTTAGCGGTTTTGGACGTAAATCTCTGATCGACTTAAAGAAAGCTTTGCGACAGCAAGGATACAAAATTCCTGAAGCAGCAGAAGAAATCACCGTATAAAAGCATTCCAGCTTCAAAAAATCCGGTAAACTTAACAGGCAGATGAATGTTCATCTGCCTGTCCTTTTTTATATCAGTATCTCAGGAGCGATTTATGAAACATGATGTAGGTTCGGTAGAAGTTATTTGTGGTTCCATGTTTTGCGGCAAGACGGAAGAATTGATCAGACGTTTGCGGCGGGCGAGGATTGCGAAACAAAATGTACAGGTTTTTAAACCCGCCATTGATAATCGTTATAATCATAAAAAGGTCACATCCCATTCGGGACTGGATGTTGATGCCCAGCCTGTGGAAAGCTCGGAGGATATCCTTGCCCAAATGGACAGGTCAACGACGGTTGTTGGAATTGATGAAGTGCAATTCTTTGATGACGGTATTGTGGACGTGGTTGAGGATCTGGCTGAACAAGGGGTACGTGTGATTGTCACCGGTCTCGACATGGATTTTAGGGGAGAACCCTTTGGCTGTATGCCTGATTTGATGGCAAGGGCTGAAAAGGTTGAAAAATTACAGGCGATTTGTATGGTTTGCGGCGAATCTGCCAGCCGAACCCAGCGTTTGGTAAACGGTGAGCCAGCGCATTATGAAGAACCCATTGTTGTAGTCGGTGCACAGGAAATGTATGAAGCACGATGCCGCAGGCATCATCAAGTCCCGAGAGATTAGCTGATTGGAGAACCATGCAAAATTATCATTCCTTTTTAGCTGAGGTATTAATCCCGGAAGATAAATTAAAAGCACGCGTTAAAGAATTGGGTGAGGAGATCAGCCGGGATTATGAAGATAAGGAAATTATGGCGATCTGCATCCTTCGCGGCGGCGTCATGTTCCTAACGGATTTGATTCGGCATATTAAACCACCGGTTGCTATTGATTTTATGGGCGTTTCATCCTATGGCGTTGGTTCACGCAGCTCTGACGGCCAGGTACGTATCACCCTGGACCTTA
The DNA here is from genome assembly GCA_016841525.1 of Anaerolineaceae bacterium. Lineage (GTDB taxonomy): Bacteria > Chloroflexota > Anaerolineae > Anaerolineales > Anaerolineaceae > Brevifilum. The sequence continues at coordinate 256,193 of JAENYZ010000005.1, read as the reverse complement.
CTACCAGTATTGGGGGAAAACATGTTTTAATCGTTGAAGATATCATTGACAGCGGTAATACACTTGCATCAGTGATTGAAATGCTCCGCACCCGAAATCCCACCAGTCTGGAAGTATGCACACTGCTCAATAAATTTTCTCGGCGTGAAGTGGATGTGCCCATAAAATACTGCGGCTTTGATATCCCTGACAAATTTGTCTTTGGGTACGGTCTGGATATGGATGAATACTATCGCAACCTGCCCTTCATTGGTGTAGTTGACCTGGATAAATATGAGGCTCAAGTTTAGTCCGGCGTTGGAACAATTACTAGACCTGATCCTGTCGGAACTGCCGGATGATCAGGCGCTTTATATTGTGGGCGGTGCAATAAGGGATATTTTGCTTGGACGTCCCTTACATGATCTGGATTTTGTCATGCCAGATGATCCCACGAGCCTGGCGAAAAAAATAGCCCACAAACTCCAGGTTAGTTTTTTCGTATTGGATGATGAGCGTCACACAGCAAGGGTTCTTTTTCGCCGGCAGGGAAATCAAATTTTTCCATTAGATTTTGTTCAATTCACAGGTGAGGACCTGCATTCTGATCTGATTCATCGTGATTTTACAATCAATGCCATTTCGGTTTCGGTTCGTGACACAGGAAAATTGTTGGATCCCATGGGCGGCATCAAGGACCTGGCGGCTGGCTTACTTCGTACCTGCAGTGATCAAGTGCTTACGGACGATCCTGTTCGTGTTTTGCGCGGTATTCGCCTGGCAATGCAATTTAATCTTTCCTATGCCCCGGGTTTGCCTGATTTAATGACTGAAGCGAGCCAATATTTACCCCGCACATCCCCTGAACGTCAGCGAGATGAGTTATTTAAAATATTGGAAGGTTCTGACCCTGCTGAAGGCATGGCACACTGCCGTCAATTCGGTGTCTTTAAGAGCTTGATTCCAACACTCATGGAACAGGAAGATATCCCGGCATCACAACCTCATACGCTGGGATTGTTCGATCACAGTCTTAAAGTCCTTGATTACTTGAAGCAATTAATTGAGACTGCGGAAGATCCATCTACGTGGTGGTTTTCGGCATATCGATCGGCATTGGGGCGATTTTCTGAAAATATTGCAGATTACCTGGAAGAAGAAATTACCCCCGGAAGATCCAAAAATGGCTTATTAATGTTTGCAGCGCTGGTGCATGATATTGGCAAACCTGAAACATTCACTGTGGGTGAGGATGGGTATCTTCATTTTTATAACCATGCCAAAATTGGTGCGGATTTAGCCTGGGAGACAGCAAAGGCTTTGCAGTTGAGTAATGCAGAATCGGAATGGATTCGCACGGTTGTTCAAAACCATATGCATTTACTTCCGTTTGCTAACCGGGGCCGAGAACCTTCGCGTGTTGATATTTACCGCTATTATCAAGAAACAGGTGAAGCGGGTGCTGCTGTTGCTTTGCTGTCCCTTGCAGATACCCTGGCAACTTATAACCAGAATCTCACATCTGAAAAATGGCAGCATGCTTTGATGGTCTCAAAGGTGATGTTGTCAGCCTGGTGGGAAGCGCATCAAACTGTGGTCACCCCAACACTGCTGTTGGATGGGAATGACCTGCAGAATGAATTTGGTATGGCACCTGGGAAGGAAATCGGGGAAATCTTAGAAATACTAAGAGAAGCGCAGGCAGCTGGGAAAGTCACAACACGCGCCCAAGCTGCAGCGTTTATCCAATCACAAATTAAAAGGCATTGAGTAACAGGATTCTTAAATGAAAGCAGAAATTAATGGCATTCAAATGGGGTTTGAGATCATTGGCGAGACGGGTCTTCCCATCGTTTTGATCCATGGGTTTGGATTGAACCGAAGCATTTGGAAAGCAATGGCTGAAAATTATCTGAGTGCCCATACGGTCATTCTTCCAGACCTGCGCGGTCATGGCGAGAGCCAGGTAACAAAAGGCGCGTATTCGATGGAAGTCCTGGCAGAAGACCTGTCCAAATTATTGGATTTTCTGAATTGCGATAAAGCAGTCATTTGCGGTCATTCCATGGGTGGCTACGTCACCCTGGCATTTGCTGAAAAATTCCCAGAACGCTTTTCAGGTTTGGGATTGATCACGACCCATGCGGCAGCAGATTCAGAGGCAAAACAAAAAGATCGACACCAGATGGTTGAGGCTATCAGGGAAAACGGCACCGTTGTGCTTGCTGAAAGTCTGGCACCAAAATTGACAAAGGATGAAAGTATCAGGCGTCAAAGCCATCAGATATTGGCTGGGACAGATACGGATGGAATCATTGGCGCATTAATGGGAATGGCAGAAAGACCCTCAAGAATGGATTTGTTCCCTAAAATTGAGGTGCCCGTACTTGTTGTTGCAGGGAAGGAAGATCAGATCATTGATGTTGATATGGCTCGCCAAATGGCAAATTCACTTCCGCAAGGAAGATTCTTATTGATTAAAGATGCTGGTCATATGCCGATGATTGAAGCACCAAAAGCATTAGGAGAGGGTTTGGAATGGCTTTTATCAAAAGTGAAGCTAGATAAGGGATAAGTATAAGTAGAATCAAAAAAATTTTCACATTTTTATAAATCCTAAACATATAAGAACAAGGAAGAAATTACGAAATGTCCATCATTGACACCATTTATGCTCGAAGGAGCATTCGAAATTATCAAGAAAAGCCAGTTGAAAAAGAAAAGTTGGAAACCTTACTGAAAGCTGCGATGGCAGCGCCTTCGGCGATGAATATTAAACCATGGGAATTTGTTGTCGTCACCGATCCCAAAACCATTGATTCAATCCGTTCATCATTAATGTTCGGGAAGCACAATGCACCTGCAGCAATTGTCGTTTGCGGCAATACCTCATTTTTTGAGCATCCAAAGGCTGCTGATTTTTGGGTGCAGGATTGCAGCGCTGCAACAGAAAATATTCTTTTAGCAGCAGTAGCATTGGGTTTAGGGACTGTTTGGTTAGGGGTGCACCCAATTCATAATTTTAAAAAACGAATCTCAAAAATTCTTGATCTCCCAAAGAATGTGGAACCTTTGAATGTGATTTACGTGGGTTATCCTGCAGAAGAGAAAAAACCGCGCACACAGTACGATCCCGATCGGGTGCATTGGGAAAAGTATCCGTCTTAATCCTCAAATTCAATATTCCATATCATGTTCAGGGGTGTACTTTAACAGCAATTCAGTTTCCCGGGCGATATCCATACCTGCCTTTAATTTCTTTGTTTCAGGTCGTGTTTTCAGCCAGTTGAGGGTATCGGACACTGTTTGTGATAAAGGTCGAAAGCTTAATCCCGCTTTTACCGCTTTGTTATTGTTGATATTATAAAACCCTGTAAAATTTGGATCAGATGAAGGGATCCACAAGGGCAAATCCACCCAGGGGGTGACACCTTCTCTAAGCAAAAATGTTTCTTCTGCCCAAACAAAGCTGGCATCGGATAAAGATGCTTCACGGCTTGACACTAATAAGGATCCCATTGTGACCGGCTTTTTTGGACCGGTAACGTTATAAGCACCTTCACTTTGATTTTCTACCATTCGAACAATGAATTCTGCAAGATCGCGAACATCAATGATTTGCAAATTTGAACTCGGTGGTGCAGGTGCTAAAACCTTGCCACCCAGAGATACACGCCAGGGCCAATAGGTGAATCGATCGGTTGGATCATTCGGTCCGACAATGAGACCCGGGCGAAGGACAAGGACTTTGCCATCAAAGTTTTGTTGAATCTCATATTCACAAAGCGCTTTGAGTGGACCATAAGAATCACCGGAGTAATCTTCATCTGATTGATCTTCTAATTGTGCCAATGGGTAGTCTTCAGTGATATCGGGGGTCTTAAAATCCTGGTAAACCGAAAGGGATGAAATGAAAACATACAAATCAGATTTGTCTGACAAAAAGGAGGCAGATTGTTTGACAATTCTGGGAATAAACCCGCTTGTATCAATAACCGCATCCCAATTTTTGCCCTTTAGCGCTTTGAGATCGCCGTCACGGTCTCCAATCAGGTTTTCAACCAATGGAAACATTTCAGGGTTTGTCAAACCGCGGTTAAAAAGTGTTGGCGTATGACCTGCCTTCAGCGCAGCTTCTACCAGTGCAATGCCTAAAAATCGTTTGCCGCCTAAAATCAAAATATTCATAGGAACCTCTTATGTCTGCAATTTTTCATCGCCGTGTAACGTCACGAAGACGCTGCGCGGCATTTGTTTCAAGTTCAGCAATCAGTTGAATTTGGTTTGATAAACGTTCGAAAAGTTTACCAGTCTCATAATTGTCGAGAGGAAAATTATTGATGATTTTTTCCTCCAATGTGTTAAGCTTTTTAACTGTGTTTTCAAAAGTTTCCCAATTACCTTCACGGTATGATTCATATTTCTTGTTTAACAATTTTTTAACCCGGTCAAAATCAGCGATTTTTGACGGGAGGGCGTTTTCCGCAAGACTTGACCAGTGATTTGAAAGCTGTAGATATTGACCGGTTATGGCATTTAACGCTGGATTGCTGAGAATGCCTGCAGCCTCATGTAAAAAGTTCGCATAAAGTTTTCTTAATGCAAATCCTTCTGTCCCATTAAGTTTAATCGATTCATAGGTGGTGCGAAGGGCTTGATACAAGCCAATTTGGTTTTTAAAAGCAACTGGCCATGCCTGGCGGTCATGACGATCGATTAGCTTTTCAGCCCAATTTTCTAAATTGCTGATGCCAATGATTTTAAGTGGGCGTGTCAGTCGTGTGGCACAGGTTCTGATTCCATCAAGAATAGCTTCACGCAGCTCATTATCGCTAATGCTTCCCGCTTTTTGATAAACCATCATCAAGAAATTGTTCTGGCTGAGGTTAGCTCTGGCTGATGTGAAAGTTTTTTCTCTGATTTCAATGGGGTGCTCTGATAAATCGTCAATGAACAAACGCCACAAGCGACCATCACGTTCGTAGACTGTCACCTGGTAGTTGATCAAACCTTTGAGAGTTTCGGGTAATCGGTGATAGGGCAGATATGCCTTATCGACCCATACAATGGCAGGTTTACCATCTTGTAATGCTTTCTGGAGGCCGTCCTGTGCATTAGTCTCATCCTGATATTCTTGGAATGTCATAGACAAGAATAAGCGCTCAGATAAATTATGTAAAAACGCCTGTGTATAGTTCCACTGGTGACGAAATCCCAGAACCAGTAAGGGGTACGGCAGATGTTGAAATTGATAAAGGACGTAGCCGATATCAATCCCACCGCCAATACCCAGCAGAAGGGCTTCTGAATACGGCTGTCCAGAAATCGGATTAACGACCCCATTTAATTGCAAAATTCTTGCAATTGCGGCTGTTGGTGGATGCACCCCTGTTGAGCCTTCGGGGAATTTTATTTTCATAATCACCTTTCAATTAGTGCTGCTGCTTTCAAGTAAAAGGTCGAATATTTTTACCCAATAAAAGAAATCACTACTTAATTATACAATATTCAGCAAATCAAATTTAAGTTTATCCAAATAATCTGATAAACTTACAAAAGCTCCAAACTATTGCGTATATTTATTAAAAGTGCGCAAAAGGAATCTATTTATAACTTTTAGGCAGGAGAACTTCTTGAGCATTGAATTAAATAGTAAAGAACAAGACTTTCAAACAAAAAAAGTTTCTGTACTGGCATCTGCTCACGCAGTGCACGATACCTATACCGCTTTTCTACTGGCTTTATTACCCGTCTTAATTGAGAAGTTTTCGATGACCAATACTGCTGCGGGCTTATTATCGGTGTTTCTACAAATTCCATCTTTAACCCAGCCGCTAATCGGGCGCCTGGCTGATCGAAGGAATTTGAAACTGCTGATCGTTCTCAGCCCGGCCATTACCGGGGTCGCCATGAGTTTACTGGGTATTGCGCCATCCTACGGAATTTTAACATTACTGTTGCTTTCTGCGGGGATCAGTTCTGCATCGCTGCATGCGGTTGCACCCGTATTGGGGAGCACTTTTTCTGGCAGTAAATTGGGGAAAGGGATGAGCTTTTGGATGGTCGGAGGAGAGCTTGGGCGTGCTCTGGGACCCTTAATCATCGTGACAGCCATCGCTTATCTCGAACCTGGCGGTTTGCCCTGGCTGATGATTGGCGGCATATTAATGTCCGTGTTCTTGTTTGGAAAATTGGATGGGATTACAACCAGGCCAAAAAAGAACCCGGTTTCCACTCATTGGTGGCAAGCGATAAAAAAGATGAAGCATATTATGGGCCCGGTCGCTGTTTTGCTCTTCACACGGTCGATGGTGTCTGCGACCTTAACAACCTTCCTTCCAACTTATTTGAAGTCCCAGGGATCCACATTATGGGTTGCTGGTGCTTCATTAACCATTCTTCAAGTTGCGGGGATGCTTGGCGCTTTAATTGCCGGCCCACTTAGCGATCGGTTCGGACGCAGAAAATTACTCTTCAGCTCGTATCTTGTTACCCCAATTTTGATGTTTCTTTTTATTCAAGCAGATGGGGTATGGAAAATCCTTTTGCTGGTTCTGCTTGGCTTCTTTGCCATTGCGATTGTACCGGTTTTAATGGCTGTGGTCATTGAGAATTTTTCAGACAACCGATCATTTGCCAATGGGGTTTATATGGCGATTAGTTTTATCTTGCATTCGATAGCAATCCTCATGGTTGGTTATTTGTCTGACCTGGTTGATTTGCGCTTTACCTTCCTGATCAGTGCGGGATTGCTGCCTCTTGGCTTATTGTTTATTAATTTTCTACCAAAGACAAATGGAAACGCCAACCAGCCGGGGTAATTCTGCTAATTGATGTCGATCCAAACGGCATTGATATTGGTGTAATCGCTGAGGTGGGGTGAGGTTAATATCAAAGTGCTCTGCTTTCGATCAATATCATAAAGATATAATTCGCCGCTCAGACGATAAAGAAATCCTGACGAGTCAGGCAGCCAACGGATTTCGAGCGGTGTGCCTTCAAGTAGGAAGGGTTGGCGCTCCAGGCTGATTTGATTGAGAAAAAAAGTTCCCCCGTCCTTATTTACATAAATGACAAAGTCGCCCCCAGGTGCTGAGGAAAGCAAGGAAACCCGATCGCCCAGGGGCGTTACGTCTAAATTTTCATCCAGCAGCAAGCTGTCGGTTTCACAATTAATAAGGATGAAGTCACCCATTCTCCCTTTGTAAAAGCATCGGTCGTTGAGATCTTGCTGGTTCAGCATATCCCCCTCATTGGTGATAAGAGAGGTCGTTGTGATATCGGAAGAATTATTCTGTTTGAGAATAAATAATTTATCTTTGTACTGGCTTATATGAGTGAATGGGCCTTTGATCACCTGCCTTAATGCCTGGTTGTTCAAATTGAAGATGGAATAATCCACGCCGCCGATGGGCTGCATCTGGTGATTTATACCTATAAGCTCATTGGTAAGCCAGGTGAGACTTGGGTTATCAACCAGGGTGGGCATGGGGATGGGTTGGACTTCTTTTGTGTCAACGTTAATTAGGTAATAAAGATCGTGCATCCATGTTTGTAGATCATCAACATATGCTTTTCTAACCAGAATGTGCTTCCCGCCAGGAGAAACCTGGTAGTCCACGACCAGTCCTGGCAGCTTTTCAAGTTCAATCCGGGTTTTTGATGCAAGATTATATAAATACAAATTGGTACTGGTGGGTGTTGATGGGTGGACTGTGAGCATGAATTGATCGTTATGATACCAGCGGATATCTGCGATGGATTCTTGATATGCGGTTTCAATCAATCTCATCAAATCAGCATCGGGATAGTCTATTTCTGTTAAGTTGGATCTTGCGGTTTCCACAGTTAAATTCAGGTCGAAAATGGCTGCATCACTTGATGGGGAATGGGTTTCAAGAATTTGTCCGGTGACCAAATCAGTCAGGATGATGTTGCCCTGAACATCTGGAAAAAACATTTTTTGACCGCTGGGGGAAAGCCTGTCATTCAAATTAAATCCCCTTTGCGGAGTTGGCGGTATGAAAGCAGCAGCCTCAATTGTTGATAGGTCAAATATTTTATATTCTTCCAAATTGGTCTGGATCAACAAGAACGGTCCGCGCTGTCGAGGTAGGGGTGCGTGAGTTTGATTAGGTGTAGTTGTGGGCAGAACTTCTATGAAAGATGTTGGCGAAGTTTGCAATTCTTCTGTGTTTGGGTTGGCGGGCGAGGATAGGCATCCAGGCAAAAGCATCCAGAGAGAAATGAGCAAGATAAAATTTATAATGGACTTTTTAAACCATCTCCAAATTATTCCAAAAAATATAAAAACCATAAAACTCATTTCAGTACCTTTTCCAGTCGCAGTTCATCCCGAATTGGAATGCCATGATACCCAATTTCAGGAATTTCTGGTTTTAATTGCCTGGAAATAACCACCTGTTTTGGGTAAAGGGCTGCCAGTTGATACCCGTGGTTTTGGTAAAAGCCCAGGGCATTGAGATTGTCATTGGTTGTGGTCACACTTATAAGATGACAGCCAGCGTTTAATGCGATATCTTCAACTTCATTAAGTAAAGCACTGCCAATGCCCTGTCCCGGGTTAAGGCTTGCCAGAGTGAGAATTTCACATTCTTTATCAGAGATACGATAATGACAGATCCCTAAGATTTTATTATTGTCGACAGCCTTTATACCATCCAGGCTCAATGCATCAAATATTTCAATTTGAACGACAATCTTACTGTCCCCCCAGAATGATTGCAGGATGGCAAGAACTTCTTTTTTATCTTTTTCACTTATCTTCTCAATGTGGACTGGCATATTTATTCCTTTTGTTTATTATATCGATTTGCCAATCAGATACACAAAAAGTGGATTGATTTGTTCATTTTCACTCTTTTAAAGAGCAGAATCAAATGTGGCATTGTGAAAAAAAATGATGTTAAGAATTTCATCAGGATTCGCAGGTGAAAATCTGCTTATTTTCCCCGAATCTTTTTGGGAATCTTTATCCTGTATGGTAGAATTACTTGTTTGATTGATCAGTTTTCGTATCAAGATAGCTAATTAAATACCTTAATTTAGGAGGACGTATGACAGAAAAGAAATGGGTTTATTTGTTCAACGAAGTTGAACAGGCAGAGAAATATGCCGGCAGTTGGGATGGCGTTCGCACGCTTCTTGGCGGTAAAGGTGCTAACCTTGCTGAGATGACGCGTATCGATGTACCTGTTCCCCCCGGCTTCACCATTACAACAGAAGCATGTATCGCCTACCAGGATGATCAGACATTTCCTGAAGGTATGTGGGACCAGGCTTTAGCAGCTTTGAAAGCTGTTGAGAAACAAACTGGCAAAAAATTCGGTGATCCCTCAAATCCGCTGCTGGTTTCCTGCCGCTCTGGAGCGAAGATGTCCATGCCTGGCATGATGGACACCGTGCTCAACCTCGGTTTAAACGATGAGACCGCTGAAGGCATGGTTGAATTGACTAAAAATGAGCGCTTTGTGTATGACTCATATCGTCGGTTGATCCAGATGTTCGGCTCGGTGGTCCTTGGCATTTCCGATGAAGCGTTTGAAGAGGTTCTGGATGAAACTAAAAAGGAAAAAGGTGCACAGGATGATACGGATCTTGGCGCAGATGATTTGAAGGAATTGACCGAGAAATTTAAAGTTGTTGTCAAACAGGCAATGGGTTTTACTTTTCCACAGGATCCGGTCAAACAACTTGAGTTAGCCACCAAGGCAGTCTTTAATTCTTGGAATGCGAAACGAGCGATTGATTATCGACGCCGAGCGAATATTCCTGACGATCTTGGTACCGCAGTTAATATCGTCACAATGGTATTTGGAAATATGGGTGATGATTCGGGAACCGGCGTAGCTTTCACCCGGGATCCGGGCACCGGTGAAAAGAAATTGTATGGCGAGTTCTTGATGAACGCCCAGGGTGAAGATGTCGTTGCGGGTATCCGCAATACAAAGCCCATTCGTGAAATGCAGAAAGAACTTCCTGAAGTTTATGAACAATTTTTAGGCATCACAACGAAGCTTGAAGATCATTACAAAGATATGCAGGATGTTGAGTTCACCATTGAGCGTGGCAAACTGTGGATGCTGCAAACCCGCACAGGCAAACGGACGGCTAAAGCGGCTATCAAGATTGCCGTTGACATGGCAAACGAAGGCTTCATTGACAAAACAACTGCGGTCATGCGCGTTGAACCTGAACAGGTCAACCAGATGCTTCACCCTCAATTTGATACCGCGACAGTCGAAGCTGCACGCCAATCAAAGAAATTATTTGCAACTGGTGTGAATGCTTCACCCGGCGCAGCTGTAGGACAGGTTTATTTCGACGCTGACACTGCTGAAAAAATGGCCCAGGAAAAAGGCCAGGATGTGATCATGGTACGGCCTTTCACCAAACCTGATGACGTCCATGGTATGCTGGCAGCCAAAGGTATTCTGACCAGTGAAGGCGGCGCCACCTCCCATGCAGCAGTGGTTGCCCGACAATTTGGCGTCCCCTGTATCGTAGGTGCGTCCATGATGGCAATTGATATGGACAAGCGCGTGATGAAATCCGACGGCAAAACCGTCAATGAAGGTGATTGGATCTCACTGGATGGCGGCACTGGTGAGGCTTATATTGGCAAGCTTGATTTGTCAACCCCTGACCTTGAAGAGCAAACTGAACTGATGACATTGTTGGATTGGTCAGATGAGATTGCACGGCTGCAGGTTTGGGCGAATGCAGATTACCCGGCAGATGCACGCCGAGCACGCTCATTCGGCGCCAAGGGTATTGGCCTTTGCCGAACTGAGCATATGTTCTTTGAACAAGTACGATTACCCTTTGTTCAGAAAATGATCCTCAACGCGGAAGAAGCTCAAAAATTGATAAACAATGTCGAACGTCTTGAAGGTTTCCTTAAGACCGGAAAGGTTGACGGCCAGAAGATGCGTGAATCCGTCCGTGAAGAGATTGAAGCAGAATTTGCTAAAGCAAACGTGACGCTCGAAAAATCCAAAGCCGTCAAAGAATATTACAATGCACTCGAGCATCTCTTGCCCTCGCAGCGTTCGGATTTCTTTGGTTTGTTCGAAGCCATGGACGGTCTACCCGTGATTATTCGCTTGATTGACCCGCCACTGCACGAGTTCCTGCCCTCACAGGAGGAATTGCTGGTTGAGGTCACTGAAATGCGCACCAAAGGTGAGACCGATGGCTTAGAAGAAAAAGAAACACTGCTTGCAGCTGTTGAGAAACTGCATGAAAGCAACCCAATGATGGGTTTGCGCGGTATTCGCCTTGGCATCGTTTATCCTGACATCATGAGAATGCAGGTTCGAGCGATCTTTGAGGCAGCCAGCGATGCAGCGAATAAGGGTATCGTTGTCAAGCCTGAGATCATGATCCCCTTGACCGGACATGTCAACGAGTTGAAGAAAGTTCAACCCGAACTCGAATCAATCGCTAAGAAGGTTATGCAAGAAAAAGGTGTTGAATTCACTTACAAGTTCGGCACGATGATCGAAATCCCACGCGCAGCACTTACAGCTGGTGAGGTTGCAGAAGTGGCCGAGTTCTTCTCCTTTGGCACCAATGACCTGACTCAAATGACTTATGGTTACAGCCGTGATGATGCTGAGCGTAACTTCTTGATCACCTATGTGGATGAAGGCATCTTGCCCGAAAATCCATTCCAGGTACTGGATCGCAAAGGCGTCGGTCGGTTGATGGACGTCGCTGTGCGAGAAGGTCGCAAAGTGCGCCCTGACCTTGAAGTCGGTATTTGCGGCGAGCATGGTGGTGACCCAAGCTCAATTGAATTCTGCCACCTGGTCGGCAACAATTACGTAAGCTGTTCACCATACCGTGTGCCCGTTGCTAGATTAGCTGCCGCACAGGCGAAAGTCAACAACGATTAATTCACTAAAAATTTCAAAAAAGAGACTGCCAGACCGGCAGTCTCTTTTTTTTTCCTTAATAATTTGCATGATGGGATTTTGAGTTGTTTTACCTCAGGTTTTTCTTGTTTCTTTCCTAAAATCTCTGAACAAATTCTCGTGAATTATGACTATTCTGGTATAATTTATAATTGTTGAAATTCACTGTATAATTGATGATAATCAAACTATTATATTTTTACGACGGAGGATACGACGCGTATGGAAAAGAATGAATATTTAGATCTCTACCAGGAAATGGTCATCATCCGCCGGGTTGAAGAACGTTCTGCAGAGCTTTACCAGCAGGGCAAGATCGGCGGTTTTTTGCACCTTTATATCGGGCAGGAAGCGGTTTGTGCAGGAATTGCTTCTGTTCGCACACCCGAAGATCGCATTATCACAGCCTATCGTGATCACGGCTGGGCGATCAGCAGTGGAATTGACCCAAAAATTGTGATGGCAGAGCTCCTGGGAAAGGTGGACGGTTGTTCTAAGGGCAAGGGCGGCTCCATGCACATGGCAGATACAGAGAAAAATTTTTGGGGCGGTCATGCCATTGTTGGTGCACACATCCCGATCGCCGCTGGCCTTGCGCTTGGCGATGTTTACCAGGGCTATGAGGATGCAATTACCATTTGCATGTTCGGTGACGGTGCAACAAATATCGGATTTTTCCATGAAGGCTTAAACTTGAGCAAGGTGTGGAATCTCCCTGTTTTGTGGGTTTGCGAAAACAACCAGTACGGTATGGGAACATCTGTTGAACGCGCCTCTGCTGTTTCTGAAATCAGGCAGAAGGCAGAAGGTTATGGGATGCGCAATGAACGCATTGATGGCATGGACATTATGCAAGTGCGGGAAGATGTTTCTCGGGTGATGGAAACGATGCGTAAAGAGGGCGGTCCTTATTTGCTCGAAATTATGACCTACCGTTATCGCGGCCATTCTATGGGCGATCCTGAACGCTACCGCGAAAAAGAAGAAGTAAAGAAGTGGCAGGATGAAGATCCGATCGGTATATTCCGGAAGTACTTGCTGAAAGAAGAAATAGCAACAGAAGCAGAACTCGATAACCAGGATGACGAGGCTGAAAAAATCGTAGAAGAGGCGGTTGCCTTTGCTGAAGCAAGCCCTGATCCTGAAGATGAGGCATTGTTTGAACATATTTATACAGAGCCAAGGCCGATTGAATACCGGGGCTACGAATTGGCACATGAAAGCGAGGGAGAGTAAGATGTCACGAATGACCATGCGAGAAGCGATATCTAAAGCACTCTGGGAGGAAATGGAACGTGATGAAAGCGTCTTCATCCAGGGTGAGGAGGTTGGCCTTTGGGGTGGAACCTATGCTGTAACCAAAGGATTTTTAGATCATTTTGGTGAGAAACGCGTTCGTGATACCCCTATTGCTGAAGCTGCGATCGTTGGAAGCGCTATCGGTGCGGCATTGACAGGCTTACGTCCTGTGGCAGAGTTGATGACCATCAACTTTGCGTTTGTCGCGATGGACCATATCATCAATGAGGCAGCCAAGCTGCATTATATGTTCGGCGGCCAATTCAAGCTGCCCCTTGTTATCCGGGCGACCAGCGGTGGTGGAAGGCAATTGGGAGCAACGCACTCCCAAACCCCTGATGCAATTTTTGCTCATTTCCCCGGTCTGGTTGTGGTTTCACCCGGAACACCGGCAGATGCTAAAGGATTGTTGAAATCCGCTATTCGAAGTGATGACCCCGTCTTATTTATTGAAAATGCGACACTTTACCAGACGCGCGGCGAGGTGCCAGATGATAAGGATTATCTCGAACCCCTTGGTAAGTCCAAAATCCAGCGTGAAGGTGATGATGTAACCATTGTGGCATATTCAAAAATGGTTCAATCCGCCCTGGAAGCAGCTAAGATGCTTTCTGAGGATGGCATAGAGGCGGAAGTCATTGATCTTCGAACATTACGTCCACTGGATATGGATCCTGTGATTGAGTCTTTTAAACGCACAAACCGTGCGGTGGTGGTTGAAGAGGGCTGGCGCTCTTATGGCGTAGGTTCAGAGGTGGCATCAAGGATTTATGAGCTGGCATTTGATTATGTTGATGCCCCTGTTAAACGGGTCGCACAGGCTGAAGTGCCGCTGCCTTATAATGCGAAACTGGAGCAACTGGCACTTCCGCAAACAGAAGATATTTATCATGCTGCTAAGGAGGTTTTATATGGCTGAATTGGTAACCATGCCAAAATTGGGATTTGATATGGCTGAGGGGACCCTGGTACGCTGGGTCAAAGCTGAAGGCGAAGCTGTAGAAAAGGGTGATGTCATTGCCGAGATTGAAACAGATAAGGCAACAGTTGAAGTTGAGTCCAGCTACAGCGGAAAGATGTTCCGTCACCTCGTCGAAGAGGAGACAACTTTGCCCGTCAACGCGCCGATTGCCGTGATTGCTGAGGAGGGCGAAGAACCCACCCAGGATGACATTGACGCGATGGTGAAGGAAGCCGGTGGTGAACCCGCTAAGAAAAAAGTTGAGAAAGAAGCGGAAAAGGTAGAGGAGAAGGAAAAAGAGGAAAAGCCCGAAGAACCTGCACAGGAAGATGCTGTTGAAGAAGACAAAGAGGATGTCGCCCCGGCAGGCGGTGTCCGTTCATCCCCGTTGGCAAGGCGAATTGCTGACGATAAGGATATAAAACTTTCTAAGGTTGAGGGATCCGGCCCGCGCGGACGAGTTGTCAAGAAGGATATTGAGCGATATCTTGAGGAAATGCGGGAAGAAGGTCGAGAAGAAGAAGCCGAGGTTGTCAGCGAAACTCTGCAGCCGATGACGGCATTCTCTGTAGGCGAGGTGCCTGAAGACCAGGTTGTAGAAATGAGCCGCTTGCGACAGGCGATTGGTAGAAGAATGCAAGACTCAAATCAGAACTTCCCTCATTTTTATCTTTCACGGGCTTACAAGACCGGTGCACTGATGAAACTCCGCAAGGAGCTCAACCAGCTTTTACCTGAATCGGATAAACTTTCTGTTAACGATTTTATTCTGAAGGCCGTCGCACTTGCGCTGCGTCAATATCCAAACCTGAATGCATCGATTGAAGATGAGAAACATATTCGCCGTTATGGACACGTCAATATCGGTGTTGCGGTTGCGGTCGAAGGTGGTTTGATGACGGTTGTGGTCAAGGATGCAGATCAAAAACCGCTTCGGCTGATTGCCCGAGAAGTGCGCGAGATGGCAGGGCGAGCGCGAGATGGCAAAGTGCGAAATGAAGACATCCAGGGTTCAACTTTCTCAATCAGCAACCTTGGCATGTTTGGCATCGATAATTTTGCCGCCATTATCAATCCGCCCGAAGCTGGAATTTTGGCAGTTTCTGCAGTCCAAAAGGTGCCGGTGGTAGAAGAAGGCGAATTAAAGGTTGGCTCTCGCATGAATGCCACACTGTCCGCAGACCATCGTGTGACCGATGGTGCCGAAGCAGCGGAATTTATGCAGGTATTGGCAAATTACCTGGAAGAACCAATGCGATTGCTGCTGTAAAAATAATTCAAATAAATTCAGCCCACAGGTTTTTGCTTGTGGGCTTTTTTGTTAAGGTACTAGGGGATCAGGTATTAGGTAATTAGTTATCAGGAATTGGGCAGTCAGGAATTAGGCAATCAGTTATCAGGGGATCAGGGATAGATCAAACGCTTTCTGGAGTGAGGGCTTCAGCCCGATTGATTGAGACAGAGATATAAAATTCAACCAATAGCCTACTTTTTAGTATAAATGGAATAAATTATTCGATGTAAATATGTGTCACCCTAAATGGCTCACTCCTTTATTCATCTTATAATTTCTCTTTTAAGAAAAGTAACCTATGCTTTGATCAACGAAAACTAAAACCACTGAATAATTCTGGCTTTAAGAGGAGCTCTTTTCTTCGGGGTGATGACTCTACCCTTGTCAGGGTTAGTCCGTTGTTTTTTTTGTTTTATTACTGGAAAGGGATTCGAAATTGGGTTAGAATTCAACGGTTGTCTTGATTTATGTATTGGATTATCTATCTTAGAAGGAGATTATTACATGGAACATTTGGAGGGGATTTTCACAGGCGTAAAGGATACTCGGATTTTTTACCAGGCTTATTTACCAGAGGAAAAAGTCAGGGCTTCAATAATCATTTTACATGGTTTGGGAGAGCACAGCGGACGTTACGAAAATGTCGTCAATTATTTGGCACCACTTGGTTACGCACTTTATACCTTTGACCTTATTGGACATGGTAAGTCTGAGGGTGAGCGAGCCTTTGTAGAGCAGTATGAAGATTTTACTGACACACTGACGATGTACAAAAACAAGGTCAGGGGTTGGCAGCCTGACAAACCCCTGTTCTTGATGGGGCACAGCATGGGTGGATTGATCGCTTCAGAATATCTGATTGATCATTCAAATGCGTTTAACGGTGCGGTTATATCTGCGCCGTTGATCATGGTCCCCGACAATATCAACAAGGTAACGATCCTTGCCGGGAAAATCCTTTCGAAAATTGCCCCAAATATGGGAATTACCGGTGTCGATCCCTCAGGTGTATCTCGTGATCCAAATGTTGTGAATGCATATGAAGCAGACCCGCTTGTTCATCACGGGAAAACAACAGCGCGGTTGAGTGCTGAGCTGCTCAGGGCAATTATGCGGGTCAATGATGAGTTTGCGAAAATCACGGTTCCTTTTGTCGTTTTGCAAGGCAGTGAGGATAAATTGGTGAATCCCCGGGGGTCGAGACTGTTATTTGAACATGCTGGCTCGGATGATAAATCCATGAAGATTTATGACGGTCTTTATCATGAGGTCTTCAATGAGCCAGAGCGAGACCAGGTGCTTGCCGATGTTGCAGCATGGCTGGATGCAAGGTTGTAGATTTTTAAATTTTTGATTGTGGAATTCATGCAAGTCGATTGGCAGGGGCTCAGCACGAAGCGTCAAGGAATCGAAGACGGCTGAGCCCCTACATGTTATGTCATAATCCGGTTTATTATTTGGAAGATTAATATTTTTATTTCAATCAAATAGGGATGTATTTTCTCCATACAACCATCGGTAAACGGCATGAATCTCGTTGATCAAACGGATGTAATTTCGGGTTTCCTCGATTCGGACCGTTTCCAGGAATAAATCCGGGTCCTCAGATCCGGCGAGGTCCTTCCAGATGAGGGTATTGCCCGGTCCGCCGTTGTATGCTGCCAGCATGGCAAACAAATCACCCTCGAATAAATTTCGCTGCTTCTTTAAGTAATTTGCACCGAACCTCATGCTGACATAGGGTCGATACAAATCCTCAACGGTATACTCCTCTGGCCAGGCTAATTCAGACGCTAATTGCTCCCCTGTAGCAGGCATGATTTGCATCAATCCGCGCGCACCTGCGCCTGAATCAATAAAGCCTTCAAAAGTGCTCTCCTGCCTGATAATTGAAAGCAGTAATAAGGGAGAAATGCTTTCTGACTCTGAAATTGGCAGCAGCCACTCCAGGTAATAAGCGCCGAACCTGATGCGAGAGAAAAATTCTGGTGCTTGCAAGGCGTCCGCTCCTTCCAAACCTGCAGACTTAAGCAGATTAGTCGTTGCGACAAGGGCTGAACGGAAAAGCCCGATTTCAACCAGGGCAGGAATCAACCTGAAGGTTTGAGCCGGGTCATTTTCATATTCGCGCCGCATGGATTCAAATTCATCTTTGGCAGCCCGGTAATCTCCCAGTGCCCAAAACTCAAGGCCGCGTTGAAATCGTGGGTCAGCGGCAAGCAATCCTGGGCTTTCCAGGTTGACGTCGTCCGGCAGTGCAAATGTCTCTCGCAGCCACGACTCAGCTTCCATTCGGTAAGGGGTGAGATCAGGGTCCAGGTCGTAGCTGGAAGGGGGTGAAAAAGGTGCCTGGTCAATTAACAGATCTTCTGCACGGATGCTGTAATGACCAAAGGGGTCAGAAGTTTGTGCGATTTTCCAGCTGTCGAGGGCAGCGCTGATATCTCCTTGTGCTTCCTGGCATTTGCCGATCCACAAATGTGCGGCGGCTACTTCAGCCGGCTCAGAGGTCAGCACGAGCGCTCTTGCAAACAGCGGCTGCGCGCCTGCCCAATCGCCCATGCGCACCCGGGCGATGCCTGCAAAATAAGTCGATCTGAAGGTCTCGTCTGAGTCTGGGTATTCACTGGCAACTCGCATCCAGGTTTGAGCAGCCTGGTCCAATATGCCTGCGCGCTCATAAGATCGTCCAGCTAAGAATAGAAAACTCGGTGCCTCGGATGTTTCAGGCCTTTGGGCAACATAAGTTAAAGACGTTTGGGCAGCAGCCTCGTTTTCGCCCATATAAGCCCACTGCGTATACTCGATATCTTCCCAGGCGTCCACATAATAGCTGCTGGCGGGGTATTCCAGAATTAACTGCTGCCAGATAGCAATAGCTGCTTCATTTTGCGGTACACCGGTTTGAACACCGTTTGCCCTTGTGGCTAAAGCTTTGAAGTACAGGGCTGCATCAGCATTGGCTTCATTTTCAGAAGCAAGGTAACGGTCAAAAGCATCAATTGCCAGGGGGTAATTCTGCGTATAATAATTCACCAGACCGCGCTGGTATTCGTTGACTTCCACCCCAGCCTCCACCAGGGAAACAAGGGCGGTATAGGCATCATAGGTATATGGAAAGCTGTTTACAGCATCCTGGAAATAGGTATAAGCCTCATCCGGCATTTCCCGGTCAAGATAAATGCGTCCGATTCGCAGGTCCATCTCCGCTTTCGTATAGTCATTATCAGTGTTGTTGTAGATATCTTTGTAGAGCGATAAGGCAGTGTCCACATTGCCATTGTTTTCATAGGCGACGGCAATTTTAACAACCAAAGGACTCATTGTATTTTCAGCATCGAATAGAAAAGCGGTTTCATAGCTTTCAATTGCTCTGGCATAATCACCCAATGTGTTATAGATGTCGCCTCGCTGCTCATGAATGATGCTGTCGATCACACCGGGGCGGAGATCAAGATAGGCCTGGTAGGCGATCAGGGCTTCATCGTAACGCTGCAATTCTGTGTATATCTGTCCCATGAGGTAATTTGCGCGGGCAGCCAGGGTTGTATTATCTGCCAAAGCTGTTTGCCTGAGATGATCGAGGGCTGATCCATATTCTTCCTTGTTGTAAAGCGCCTGGCCGATGCCGAAATGGGCTTGTGCCGTTGTATTTGGATCGGGATTTTGATTTAAGCTCTGTTGGAAAATGTCATAGGCAGTATCGTAATCACCGACGAATAAAGCCTTTTCACCATCACTCACCAAGGCTTCAGGGGCTTTTGTTGGGGTAGGCGTTGGCAAAGGTTCCTCTGTAGGACTTGGGCTTGCTTCCAGGATCTGAATAGGTCTGGGTTCGGAATCGATGACTGCTGGTCCGGGCTGTAAACATGCCGACAGAAGCAATGCGAATACTGTAAGTGTGAGAAAATGTTTTGAAAGGTTCTTGATTGTCATGGGTTTAATAGTAACATAGGGTCGAATAGTGGTGAATTGCTTGAGTTGGTGATGAATTTATTACTACTTATTGACAGTGATTTGCTGCCCAAAATGCCAGAATATGTCTTATGGTATTATTTTAAGCATAAATCGTCAATGAAATCAGCCTTCTAAATTTTGATTAATAAAAACGAAATTTATATTAAAAAGGTTTGAAAGGAGAAACGCATGGCTAAAAATACCAAATTATTCCGACACAAAACTTATAAAACCAAAGAAGAAGTCAGTGAATTCTTGCAGGAATTGGGTCAGAAGATTGGTGAAGGGGATGTCGTTTTAAAGCAAACGGCTGAAGATCTTGTTTTAGATATTCCGCAGCATTTGTCACTCAAAGTTAAGGTCAATAGGAAGAACAAAAAAGTCAAAGGAACACGGCACAAGATGACCATCAGCCTTTCCTGGTACGACAGCGACCACCAGGACGATCCCTTAGCCTTGGGGTAGATTTATAGCCTTAATAAACGAAAAACCACCAGATATAGTCCACCAAAGGTCTGAGCTTATGATTTTTCTGCTCAGATCTTTAGTGAGAAAATTGCCAATCAGATATTTATTACTATCAATCAACGCGAGTTCCACCATAACTTCGCGAAACTTGACAGCCTTCAAGTGTCGAAGAGATGTTTCCCATAATAAAATCAGCGGTACTTGGGTCTGATAAGTTAGTAAAAACCATTTGATAATGAATTTCCATATCAGTACCTGGAACCGTATACCATCCATCATATTGTGAACCACCTGGTCCAGAATCCCACAAAAAGAAAAAGATTTCCGGTGCTTCTTCCAAACCTCTAACTACTAAGGCGGCGGCATCGACACCCAATTCAACCGTAATATTGTCCGGTGGTGATGCCTCGAAGGGTTGAGTAAAGGTTGGGCAGGTGATTGTGCCCTCATCGTAATTGATGACCCAATTTGAAAAGCCTTCAGGAGGAAAAATCCCATCAGCTGTATTCGATGGGTCAGGGGACTCATTTTCTGGTTCTGTTTCTTGATCTTCGCCAGGTTCATTCGCAGAGTCATCTTCGGTGAAGTCAAAACCAGGATCAGAAGGTGGTTCTTCTACCTCATCTTCAGTGAAATCAAATCCAGGGTCGGCGGCGTTATCTTCTGCTTCATCCTCTGTGAAGATCATTTCTTCAGGAGGTTCCTCTGCCACTTCTTCTTCGGAGAAATCAAACCCTTCTTCAGAAGTGTTTCCTGGTCCGCTAGTACAAGCCGCCAATGTAATCATAACAATGGAAATAATGAGAAATTGCTTTATGTTTTTCAAAGGATTTTCCTTAAACTAATACTGATAAAATAGGTATAATTAGTCATATTATATCATTATATGAGGAGTAATTACAAGACTTAATTCTTATAATATTTGCATTTGCTGGGATGAGAGCAGCTGATTAAGGTCTACAGAAGACTAAGCAGAAAGGTCATAGTCTTCTTTTCATTGAAAAAATTACCACATAATAAATTTATACAAATTTCCTTAAAAAATCCCAGGTGATATAATCATGCCAAGGAGTACAGAAAATGAAGATATTAACACTTGAACAAGAGCAAGTCCTAAAACGCGAGAGAGATTTCCTGAATGATTTACGCGTCAGGCTTGTAGATTTTGGTGCTTCAAAAGAATCATTAGAAACGATGGGGCAGTCAATTGCACAGCTGGATGACCTTTTCCTGCTTGTGATGGTGGGGGAGTTCAACGCAGGAAAAAGTGCAGTCATTAACGCCTTTTTGGGTCAAAAATTGCTTAAGGAAGGTGTAACGCCGACCACCTCTCAAATCAATATTCTACGTTATGGTGAGGAAACAGCAAGGAAAGTTGTTGCTGAGAACCAGGAAGTGCTTTTACTACCTGTGGACTTGCTGTCGGAAGTCAGCATCGTGGACACACCCGGCACTAATGCAATTGTGCGCTATCACGAGGAATTAACCCGTCATTTTGTGCCGCGTGCAGACCTGGTGCTTTTTATCACTTCAGTGGACCGACCTTTCACTGAGAGCGAGCGTACCTTCATGCAGCACATCCGTGACTGGGGCAAAAAAGTGGTGATTGTGATCAATAAGCTTGATATTTTACAGGATGAAGACGAACTGAGACAGGTGGAAGATTTTGTCCGCGATAATGCCCGTGAGCTGTTGGGCGTCGCACCGGAAATTTTTATCGTCAGTGCTCGTCTGGCTCTGAGAGCGAAGCAGGGGGAACCCGATTTATGGGAAGCAAGCCAATTTGGTCCCCTTGAGGAATACATCCAGGAAACCCTGGATAAAGAAAGTCAGATCAAGCTCAAGTTCTTGAATCCATTGGGTGTGAGTGATCATCTGGTTAAAGATATTAATGAAGATGCTCAAAAGCAGCGTCATGTACTTGATGATGATTTAGCTTTGTTGCGGAATATTGACCAGCAGCAAGAAATCTACCAAAAGGATAAGGCGAAGGAATTCGAACTGCGCATGTCGGAGATCGAAAACATCTTTTTTGAAATGGAACAGCGCGGGGATGAATTTTTTGAGGATCGATTCAGATTAGCCCGTGTGTTTGACCTGATTAAAAAAGAACAGATGCAGCTTGATTTTGAGCAGGAAGTTGTGGCAGATGTCCCTCAGAGGGTGGATCAAAAAGTTAATTCTTTAATCGATTGGCTGGTGGAATCGGATTTGCGCCAGTGGAAAGCGATTACAGATTATCTTTCTAACCGGAAATTGGCACACAAAGAAAAGATCATAGGGAACACCATTGGCACGGATTTCGTTTATGACCGTGATCGTTTGCTAGAGGCGATTGGCCGTGAAGCTGACCGTGTGGTTGCGACCTATGACAAAGACTTTGAGACAGAAAAGATCGCCATGGACGCCCAAAATGCCGTTGCGGCTTCATTAGCAGTGGAGATTGGGGCTGTTGGTCTGGGCGCTATAATTACAGCTTTAGCAACGACCATGGCTGCTGATGTTACTGGCATTCTAACCGCCAGTTTGGTGGCTTTATTGGGATTTTTTATTATCCCTGCCAGCCGGCGAAAAGCAAAAAAGGAACTGCATGAAACCCTTGCAGAACTGCGAACCAAACTGATTGCAACGCTGCGTAAGGAATTTGAGAAAGAAATTACACGCAGTGTGGCACGCATCGAAGAAGCCATTGCCCCTTATTCTCGTTTCGTGCGCGCTGAAACGACCCGGACGGAAGAGATTTTGGACGCATTAAAGTCTGCCAGAATGGAAATTGATCAGCTAAAGGCTGAAATAACAGCGTGGTAAATTTTTGGGATCGGTAACAGGAATCAGGAAATTAGAATCAGGAAATTAGGAAATTAGGCATTAGGAATCAGGCTTATCAAGAAAAAAGGAAAGCTTCAATCATTCTTGTGATTATGTTCCTGAATTCAATAGAATAAGTATAATTTTTACAGCAGGTTGAATTGAGTAATAATCATTTTATAAATGGATTTGAGAAATAGGAGTTTGAAATGAAGGTTGTTATTGTTGGTGGTGTAGCAGGCGGCGCAAGCACGGCTGCGCGTTTGCGTCGAATGGATGAGCATGCCGAAATCGTGATGCTGGAGCGAGGACCGTACATTTCTTTTGCAAACTGCGGCCTGCCGTACCACATCGGGGAAGTGATTCGGGACAGAGACCGTTTATTAGTGGTTACTCCCGATGATCTGAAGGCAATGTTGAATATCGATTCTCGGGTGCGACATGAAGTTATCCGGATCAATCGAGATCAAAAGACCGTCACGGTCAAGGACCTGGAAACTGATCGGACTTATGAGGAAAGCTATGACAAGCTGGTGCTTTCACCTGGAGCAGGCCCCCTGGTGCCGCCGCTGCCAGGTGTGGATCTGCCGGGTGTATTCACCCTGCGCAACCTGCCTGATATGGATCGGATCAAGGCATTTGTCGATGAGAAGAAACCGGCTCGCGCGGTTGTGGTGGGTGGCGGATTTATCGGGTTGGAGATTGCAGAAAACCTGCAGCATCGCGGTGTGGAAGTAACCTTGATCGAATTGCTCAACCAGGTGCTGGCACCCATTGATTACGAGATGGCATCCCTTGTCCATCAGCACATGATCTTTAAGCGCATCCGTCTGGCATTGGGCGATGGGCTCAAGGCCATTACTGAAGGTGAAGAGCAGGGTTGGTTGAAGGTCAGCCTATCCAGCGATCGCTCGGTAGATGCACAGATGGTAATTCTATCCATCGGTGTGCGTCCAGAAAATCAACTGGCGAAGGAATCAGGCCTTGAATTGGGCATGCGCGGCACGATTAAAACCAATCTACACATGCAGACCTCCGACCCTGATATTTATGCTGTTGGGGACGCTGCAGAAGTGACCAGCCTGATCACTGGCGAACCCACAATCTTAGCACTTGCAGGCCCAGCCAGCCGACAGGGACGGGTTGTTGCCGATCACATTACCGGGCATGATGCCAGTTTCAAAGGCGTGGTTGGCACCTCTGTCGTCAAGGTTTTTGACCTGACAGTGGCATCTGTGGGAATGAACACACACCAGTTGGAAACGGCTGGCGTGGATTTTGAAAGTGTGATTGTTCATGTCTCCAACCATGCTGGTTATTACCCGGGTGCCTCGCCTATGGCTCTCAAACTTTTATTCAGCCCAGAGGGAAAGATTTTTGGTGCACAGGCAGTTGGTATTGAGGGCGTCGAGAAGCGCATTGATGTTATTGCGACTGCCATGCAAGCTGGATTGAATGTTTATGACCTTGAAGAATTGGAACTGGCGTATGCACCACCATACAGTTCATCGCGTGATCCGGTTAATATCGTGGGTTTTGCGGCAGCTAATGTGCTGCGAAACGATGTTAAGCTGATGCATTGGGCGCAGGTTAACAAGCTTGATCGTCATGAAATGACAATCCTCGATGTTCGTTTGCCTGAAGAAATGGGATTGGGCATGATCGATGGTGCTGTCAATATCCAATTACAGAACATAAGACAGCGATTGAATGACATTCCTAATGACCGTCCCATTTTAGTTTATTGTCAGACAGGGCAGCGCTCTTATTTTGCATCAAGGGCATTGAGTCAATTGGGTTATGATGTCTATAATTTGAGCGGCGGTTATAAGACCTATTCACATGCGATTGGGCGCCAATCGAATTTCGATGTATTTGAGCATGTAAGCATCTCCAGCCGTGAAGAAATCAAGGAGATCCCGCCCTACCAGGTTACAGCCGCTGCTGAAGTGACAGTGGACGCTTGCGGTCTCCAGTGCCCTGGACCGATCCTCAAACTATATAACACGATAAAAGACGTCAACGAAGGTGACGTTGTAACCGTGCAGGCGACCGATTATGGTTTCACCAGCGATGTAGAAGCCTGGGCAAAATCGACCGGGAACCGCTTGTTATCCTTGGATAAAGAGGATGGGATCATTGTTGCCAGGATTCAAAAAGGTGCGCCTAAAGAAGAAACAGTGGGCGGCACCATGGGCAAGAATAAGACCCTGGTGATGTTCTCCGGGGATATGGATAAAGCAATAGCAGGTTTCATCATTGCCAATGGCGTGATTGCCTCAGGGCACCAGGCATCGATATTCTTCACCTTCTGGGGCTTGAACCTTTTGCGAAAAAATGAGCCGATAAAGGTCAAGAAGAACCTGATTGAAAAGATGTTTGGATGGATGATGCCGCGTGGGACGGAAAAAGCCAAACTCTCCCAGATGCATATGGCTGGTATGGGTACAGCGATGATCAAGAACATCATGAAGAAAAAGAATGTCGATTCGCTGCCGGAGATGCTCAAAACAGCAATGGACAATGGAGTCGTTATTCAAGCCTGCCAGATGTCGATGGATTTGATGGGCATCAGGCGTGAGGAATTGATCGATGGTATTGAGGTGGTCGGTGTAGCCTCAATGCTTGCTGCTTCGGATGACTCCAATGGCGTGATCTTTATCTAAGAACGAAGTTGTTGATACCTGATGGACGAACCCTTGTTTTGGGGGCTCGTCCATTTTTGTTTAAGGATTCGGAGCCCAACTTGATGAAGGGGATTTGCGTTAATGCTTTAAGCCTTACCAATGCAATTATCAACAGTTTAAGCAAAGAACACAATGAGAAAAAATAGGAATGGTGTCTACACACAATTCTCAATCTTTATGATTTCCCTTTTGCTATTGACAATATACTAAATAATTTTCTATAATAATATCATCAACAAATATTCCCTAAACTGCGGTATATAACCTTGAACATCACAACTTCATAAAGCAAGCTTTTCAAAAACCTCAGCTTAAGGTTTAGCATTTTCAAATAAGGAGGTGTTTTGACGTGAAGAACCATATTTTTTTAAGCTTGGGTATTTTCGTTTTATCTGTTTTATTAGGTGCTTGTGTGCCAACAACATTTTCTCCCCCAACAGAAATCCATATTAATCCAGGTGACCATGTTGAACAAGCAGCCATTGCAGTAGATGCGGGTGGGCGTTCACATATTGCCGGCGTGGTGAATGATAGAATCGTCTATTACCGTACACATTTTGGACAACCAGAACTTAAACTGACATTTACGATGGGTGGTTCTGGTACGGATTGGGTGCAATATCATCCGGATATCGCTGTACTTGATAACGGCATGGCTTACATTGTTTGGATTGAGCAGCATGGTGGTCCGGAAAAATTTGCCTGCTATCGAAATGTGCCTTTGGTACCCCCCATTGGCGGGTATACGACTTATTGTGCAACGTTGGATGGGACTAATCAATCGACTGGCAATATTTGGGTTACAGCACGAGGCGGCACAGCCTATGCTGTTTACGACCGAATTTATGTGGGGGGAGAAAGAATTGCTGAATTGTGGTATAAGGAATTAACAAAATTACCACCCAATAGTGGCACGGTCTACTGGTACACAGATTACTTTGAGACTGGTTACATTTACAGTCTTGATATGGCTATTGACTCATCTGGATATCTGCATATTGCATTCCTGGATAATGTTACTGTCACACTAGGTCCGCCCTATTCTAAAAGATTGTTATATCGCTCGAATGTGACCGCTCATGCAAATGGAAGCATGTCCCAAACTTGGGCAATAGTATCCGATGATTCTTTGGGTGATGACGTAGAAGTTAGTTTGTCTTTCTACACTAATAATGGTATTGATGAGAGGGTGGCTATAGCTTGCGTTTGGTCTCCTCCATCTGGACTTGATTCAATTTATATCAATTCATGCAATGTGACAGGGTGTGATAATAAAAATTCGGGAGCGGTTGATTTGCCGACCAGTTGGGAATCTTTCTCAATAATTGATGAAGTCGAAATCCTTGGGATTGACACAAATCTCTATCTGAGTTTTATTGGCGATGATAATACTTCTCCAACCGGTGTTGAGCAGGTATATTATAAAAACGCGTTTAGTTCTAATGATCCTGGTCAGCCTTCAGAGGGTTCGGCAACTTTTAAGATGGATCTTGAAATGACCAGGGTGGACCCACGTCCCGAGTCATCAGTTTCAGCACCCTTCCCGGTCATGGCATGGGCTGAGTCAAACATTGTAACAACCAAGTTCTATGCATATGATGGTTTGTTTTTCAAAACCCTGGTCTACAACACCACCTGCGGGACATCCGTGCCAGCGGGTGATATCAGCTCAAATGGTATTTATTTTTCTGGCGTTTGGGATGCGTGTTTAAACACATGGTTCGCTTCTCAAGCCTGGTTAAATAGTCTGCCGCTGATTTTGAAATAGATCGCCAATCATCCCCACTTCGATTCCTCGTCCCTTTCTATGGAGATTTTGTTAGACATTTCCCTTTGGGTATTTTGGGAAGGATTTGATAGGTCGGTCAATCAAAAAACAGCACTTTGTATTACTGAGAAGTGCTGTTTTGGATAGTGGACTCCGAATGGATTTTTTAATCTGAAATCTAACCCCTTTTTATTTAATTGAAATAGGTAAAGACTGCTGTTAAGAGTTCCTTAGAATTTGGTTAATATCGAACCCAGGGCTAAAAGGACCCAGGCAATAACCACTAGCAGAAAGCTGATGCCGGAAAGAAATGGAATTTCGATAACTGCAGCCAGGACGCCAAGGACGCCAAGAACGAGAGAAATGTAAAAAACGATTTTTGTTGGGGCACTAAGGTTCATGATTACTCCTTTTTAAAAATAATGAATTTAGATTGGTTTCAGCTTGTTTGACAATGATTTTTGTGCTGATACAGAAAGTGCACTGGCAACAATTATTCTTTGATTGATTGGGTGATCAATCCGCCAATGGCTGTTAATGCGCCACCGCCGATCCCACCGCCGATAAGGTTGCCCAGGACGTTAACGATATCGACACCGCTGCCTTCTAAACCCGGGATCAGACTGGCGAGTTGACCGCCAGCAAAGCCGCCCACCAGCCCAAGGATGATATCCAGTATCGGTCCTGCACTGAGCTTTTTGGAAATGGATGCAACACCCTTGCTGCCTGCAACGCCGCCAATTAATTGGATGACCAAACCAACGATATCCATAATTTTGACTCCTTTTGGAATTAGGATTTTTATAAGAATAATGAGAAACTTGTTTCATCAATACCAATATGGATGTTGATCCCCTCCTTTCTCTCGCAACAGAAAGGAAAAAATTATCCTGATCTCACGAATAAGACACGTCTTTGGCATTCATAATAATTATATCACTTTTCGAAATTCGTTCCAAAAGTGGAACCTTGATGTTAATTGTTTTAGGCCGGATGCTTGTTGGAAAGCAGAATAGTCATAAGATTTATGATCATTTGAAAATTTGCTGCTTATTAAATTTTTAAGTAAACTTGCAAATTTTGTATTTTTTTAGAGACTAAGTGAGACAGTACTTTCACGCATTGTTTCTTTGTCATCCAATTCCCCACTGCTTTATTGCTTACCCCCACTCACAATTCTCTATTCACCATTCACAATAAGTGATTTTTTAGGTTTCAATATTTACAGAATCAATAATACCAACTATCACTGAGATGATTGATCCACCCGGCAAGTCAAGGACTTGCCGCGCACCGTTGCCCTCACGGTTAACTAAAACGGTGTCCCCTACCCCGGCATGCGAATGATCAACGGCAATAAAATCTGGATCATCTTGATCACCTTGAGCAACCATGGGCTGCACGACCAGCAACCGCCGTTTTCGATAATGTGGGTGACTGATGGTGGTCACGACGGTGCCAACAACTTTACCAATAATCATGCTTAAGTAAACTCCGTAAACCCTGGCGGCAGTGTGTAATCGAAATCCCCATGGGGTTTCACCTCTAATTCATTGACGATACCCACCAGTGATAAATCCACGGGAACAAACTGGATCTCAGGCATGGACAGGGCTGCTTCTCGCGAACGAACCATCACACACACGTCCCCAATACCAGCATCGACAGTATCGCAAGCGACCTGGAGTGCACCTACCGGTTCAAGGTTCTTGTTGAGGGGTTGAACGATGAGAAGTTTAATCCCTTCAATGCCAGGATATTTGAGGGTGCAAACTGCTGTCCCGTGGACGCGACCAAAAAGCATTATTAGTTAACTCCAACATTGTTTAAAACACGTGTAATGATTGTTTCAAGCAGGTTAGGATCCACCTGGTCACCCAATTTTGCTTTCACGGCCTTTCGGATACGCTCTCGCAAATCCTCATCACCAGCAGCACTGGCCTGTTGAGCAGGTGTCGGCGATGGTTTTTGCAGTGCTTCTTCTGACATATAAGGTCGGACCGGGGCAGCCGGCGGTTTTTGATGTGCCTGAATTAACTTAAAATTCAAGCGATTGGCTCTCTCAAAAGCCAGGTCGGTCAATACCACATCGTCGTTCACGACCAGGGACATCTGTCCGCGAGCAACCATATCTTCTATATCTCGCTCTGTGAAAAATTGTTTAGGCATACACTAACTCCTATGATGACTAATTAATTAGCCTGCAACGCCTTCCAGGGATTCAAGGGCACTGATCGCTGCTTGTTTGGCGTTAATGATTTCAGCTTCTGAGCCAGAGAGCCACATACGTCCAAAGCGTCCGACAGATGAAACATGAATAATTTTGATGGATGCGTTCTTTTCAGCTTCGTTACAGGCAAAGTTGATGTAAGCTGCCGGGGCGCATTCAAGTACCAGTAAGGTTTCACCAGGAACCAGCATGCTGCCTTTGCGGAAGCGGTTGAGAAGCTGTGCCTGGTAGGGATCAACACGGGTGATGACCTGTGTAGAAACCACCTGCGGTTTAATGCGATCTTCCTTTTTGAGGCCGAGCCGCTCAAGGACGACTTCACCAGCCTGTTTGACGGCTGCCTGGTTCAAAGAATGGACTTCAAACATGCCGAATTCGCGTTCAACGATCTGGGCACCGGGTTTGGCTTCTGTTGCTTTGACGGCAATATCCACCACACGGAAAACCTCGTTACCTGGCGCCATCTCAACGTATAAGGATGCCATTCCTTCAACGGGCAGGTCACCCTGAGTGACGGTACCAACAAATGCCGCATATTGTGCTTGCATCCGGTCTATAAAACAATAACAACGTAGCGAAAAATTATCTGCCATGTTATCTCCTTAACATTTTTTCTAAATCAATTCCGATCGGTCTTCCATTGCAATGCCAACCGGCGTTACAAATAATGGGTTGGCGGGTACTTTAGTGGGTATGCCGGTAATTTCTTCAATCACCCTGACAATCCCTGGAAACAGAGGCGTTCCACCAACCAAAACAATTGACTTTACGTCTTTATCCCGCACATGCTTTTCAACAATTGTTCCCATTTTTTCCATTACTGGCCGGACTATGGGAAACAAGCGGGTTTGTTGCGATGGATCCTTCTTGAGCTCCTCTGCTTCTTCAAAGCTCAAATCAGCCGCGCCAGCGATCACAAGAGAAAGGTGCGTACCGCCTGTCGCCTCGTCAGCTGTGTAAACCACCTCACCATTTTCAAGGATGGCTATGCCGGTGGTGCCGCCGCCGATGTCAACGATTGCGCCGTCTTTCAAGCCAAGGACGTTATTGGCAGCTGAGGGTTCATCAACAAGGTTTGCACATTGCATCCCTGCCGCTTCGACCACATTTGCCGTTGCACGTACCTCAATCCCCGGCACACCGGGTGGAAATCCACTGGCTGCATGTGTTAGCGATCGACCCAATTTGGATTCGATACGCCTCTTCATCGCTTCCACGATCATCACTGCACCCATAAAGTCAACAACCAGCCCATCTCGTACGACCTGGGCAAACTGGTATTCACCTACCAGAGGCTTGCCTTTTTCATCAAGGACTGCCAGCACGGTGAAGGCTGTTCCCAGGTCAACGCCGACGCGCAAAGGGCCTGAATAATTCGCCAACCCAGACGGGGCGTTGCCGTTCAGGTTGGGTAAGATGACTTGATCCGCGCGTAAAAGAATTTGATCGGGGCTTAATCCCGCGTCTTTCAGGATCGGTTCAATCACAGGTCAAAGGTACTATTTCTTTGTTTCTGGTTTTTCGCCCTTGGAATTACCGGGCAGAATCATCTCGACATCTGCATGCAGTCTGGGGATGACATGGACAGAAACCAGTTCACCGACGCGTTTTGCAGCCGCTGCACCAGAATCAGTGGCAGCCTTTACTGCACCTACATCACCGCGGACCATAACAGTGACATAGCCACCGCCGACATACTCGGAACCGATCAGGACCACGTTGGCGGATTTGACCATTGCATCGGCGGCTTCAATTGCGCCAACAAGACCTTTGGTCTCTACCATTCCTAGTGCGATTTTTGTTGTGTCTAAAGCCATTTTGTAATCCTTTCTAAAAATAAATAGGTTTCTACTGTTTATTCAGAATTTCTTCTACAATATTTTGGACAATTTTTTCAATCTCCCTGGCTGTTGGGCCTGGTTTTGGTGTACCAGGAACCAGTGCAGCCGGTGGAGGCGTTGATATTTCATAAGCCAGGCGTTTGATATCCATCAAGTGGGTCGTTGTGATGTTATCACCTGAGATGGATCCGCCCACACCGCCTGACCCCAGAGTCATGGAGGGCATCACTCCCGTCGTCAGGCCTATCGCACCCAGGGTGCCCATGGTGTTGACGCCAATGCGGAATACGGGTTTTTCCAATCCAAATGCCATGATCACATTTTGATCCGTCGCATGGATCATCAAGCTGTGGCCACGCCCGCCAAACTGGATCAATTCAATGCAGCGCTCACAGCCTGCTTCCCAGCCTTCCTCTTCATACCACCCGAGAACCGTCGTCAGCTTCTCCCGTGATAAGGGCTCGTCCTTGCCGGTTTTCTTTAGGGGTGTGACCAGGATGCGTGTTCCTTCAGGAACATCAAAGCCTGCCATACCTGCAATAAAGACGGCTGATTTTCCCACGACAGCGGTGTTCATGCTGCCGTCCGGATGGAATAAGAGCTTGCGCAGCAATTGTGTTTCGCCAGGGTCAGTAAAATATGCACCTTCTTTTTGCATCAGCCGGGCTAAGCGGTCTGCAATTGGCTTGTCAGCAACGACGGATTGCTCTGTTGCACAAATGGTGGAGTGATCAAATGCTTTGCTGGCGGTGATGTACCGGGCTGCTTTCTCGATGTCAGCCGATCGGTCAACATATACCGGGACATTACCCGGGCCTACGCCAATGGCAGGCTTTCCGGTTGAATGAGCTGCTCTCACCATGGGCGTCCCGCCAGTTGCCAGAATCAAAGCTGTGTATTTATGGCGCATTAAGGTATTGGTGCCGTCAAGGCTGATATTCTGCATACATGAGATCAAACCTGGCGGTGCGCCGTTCTGCTCTGCTGCCTGTGCCATCATTCGAGCGGTTTCATAGGAGCATTTCGCTGCAGAGGGGTGAGGGGCAATAATGATGGCATTGCGGGCTTTTACCGCAACCAGAATTTTGAACATGACCGTCGATGTGGGATTGGTGCTGGGAGTCAAACCAGCGACGACTCCGACCGGCCAGGCGATCTCGTAGATTTTTTTTGTTGCATCATGATTTATGACGCCAACGGTTTTGATATCTTTAATGCTTTCCCAAACATTTTTGCTGGCAAATTCATTCTTTAATCGTTTATGTTCCGGGACGCCATAACCGGTTTCTTCGTGCGCCTGAATACCTAAAGCCCCGGCATTATTGTAAGCAACAGCTGCCATGGCTTCGCAGACTTTATCCACCTGCGCTTGTGAAGCTTTTGACCACACCTTCCATGCTTCAAAGGCATTGGAAACCAGGTCTCTTGCTTCTTGTATGGATCGTAAATCTTTGTCGAATTCAGGCATCCCTTTTAACCTTTCTGAAAGGTCACTTTTCCATCAACTTCCAATGTATCTATCATAGCCATAATGACTGCATCGACGGGGCGGTTGTCGGTGATGTTCGTTTGCCTTGCACTTGAACCATGTGCTGTCAGCACCAAATCGCCGATGCCTGCGTCGACGGTGTCTACTGCAACATAGGGTTTACCTATAAATTCGCCTTTTTCATCCGTCTGACGGCAGATAAGCAGTTTCCTGCCATGAATTTTCTCATCTTTGATTGTAGATACAGTTGTTCCGATTACTTTGGCAATCAACATGTTTTATTTCTCCGATCAATAAGATCCAGTTGACTTTATCGTTTCACCCTGGATGATCTTAACGCCAGCGCTCGCGCCCAGGCGGGTTGCACCAGCAGCAATCATTTGCTGTGCATCTTCCTGTGAGTGGATGCCGCCTGCTGCCTTAACACCCAAACTTGGGCCAACCGTTCGCCGCATGAGCGCAACATCATGAACGGTTGCGCCGCCGCTTGAAAAGCCAGTTGATGTTTTTACGAAATCTGCACCTGCTTCTTTTGCAAGCAGACAGGCAATGACTTTCTCTTCATCTGTTAATAAAGCTGTTTCGATGATCACTTTGACTATTGCACCAGATTTGTGCGCAGTTTTGACCACCGCACGAATATCGCTAGCGACCAGGTCGTTGTCCCCTGCTTTGAGGGCGCCGATGTTGATGACCATGTCAATTTCGGTAGCACCATGATCGATTGCATTTTGTGTTTCAAATGCTTTAACCTCGGTTGAGGTTGCTCCCAGGGGGAAGCCAATAACTGTACAGACTTTGACATCAGAACCGCTCAACAGGTCATTGCACAATTTCACGTTCGTTGGGTTGACACACACAGAAGCAAAATGATATTTCCGGGCTTCAAAGCATAACTGCGCAATTTGATCAGCGGTTGCATCTGGTTTAAGAAGGGTG
Organism: Anaerolineaceae bacterium; assembly: GCA_016841525.1. GTDB lineage: Bacteria > Chloroflexota > Anaerolineae > Anaerolineales > Anaerolineaceae > Brevifilum. Next base: position 222,534 of record JAENYZ010000005.1, on the reverse strand, counting down.
TGGTCGATCATACGCGCCAGTGACTTATCTTCAGGGATGATCCCCAGAGTCGATGTGAGACGCTCTGCACCGGCACTGACGACATGACCAGCGTTATCAAAGCAAGTCTTTACTTTGATGCCACTCGCAATTTCAACAACACAGCTCGCGCCGGCTGGATAATCCGTTGATTCTTCCTTTTCAATCATTGCAAGCAAGACTTCACGGGTTATAATTTCAACTAATGTTTCAACAGTTTTTTTATCCGGTGTCATGATTTCTTCCCGTCTTTAATAAATTGATCCATAATCGCAGTGATTTTGTCGACTCGTCGGGCGTGTCGACCACCACCGAATTCTGTTGTAAGCCAGGTATTTAATATTTGCTTAGCAAGGTTGATGCCAATCAGACCGGCACCCAGGGTGAGGACATTGGCATTGTTGTGTTCACGGCTGTTTACAGCGGTGGCATAATCATAACACATCGCTGCTCGAACGCCTGGAACCTTGTTCGCAGCCATGCAGGACCCAATCCCCGCACCGTCAATGACCACGCCGCGCCAGGCTTTGCCCTGTGCCACGAGTTGGGCAACGGAAAGAGCAATGTCCGGGTAATCCACGGAGTCTTTGGTGTGTGTGCCGATATCAATGACCTTGTATCCGTTTTCTGCCAAATCTTTATTGAGAATTTCTTTTAAATCCACACCGCCATGGTCCGTGCCAATAGCAACCACCCGTGGTTTGTTTTCGTTCACAATTAATTCTGGTTTTTCACCACATGTTTCTTTGTTTTCCGCAGCAGCTTGATTATCCATCGTCTTGCTAACGATTCGTTGGACGATTTCGTGGATGTCTTCATTTGAAATGGGGGTGGTCATTCAAAAAGCTCCAATCATATCGGCAAAGTAAAGCTGATTTTCCAATAAGATGAAATGGTAATAATTACTGGCGCACGGAAAAAGATTATAACACACAAAATTCTTTTAAAACTTCTAATCCATGCTAAAAAATTATTATTATCCTTATTAAACCATGGAAATTATGAAAATCCAAATATTTTTGGCATTAAGTTAGGTTTTTGAATAAATTAACAACTCTTCTGAAATGCAAAGCCTGCAGCATTTTGACAAAGACCCCTGGGAAAGGTAGAATTTTTACTGGATGACGACGCGCCCAACCGGGCGTTTTTTCACGAGATGGGACCTGTCAAAATGCGAACAATAACCTGGAATGACGATGCGCAAAAAGTCGAGATGATCGATCAACGTTTGCTGCCCCAAGAGTTCAAGATTAATTCTTATAACCGCTACCAGGATGTTGCAGAAGCAATCCAGACTATGGTCATTCGGGGAGCACCAGCCATTGGCGCTGCAGCAGCCTTTGGATTGGCTCTGGCTGGATTTCAATCTGAAGCGACCTCAAAAGCAGGATTGATGCAGGATTTGAAATCAGCTGGTGAGTTTCTCAAAAAAGCCAGACCGACGGCAGTTAATCTAGCCTGGGCTATTCGTTGTATGCAGAAAGAAGCGGTTTCTTTTCAGGGTACTTTTGATGATTTAAGAGAACATATGTTAGCCTCAGCTAAAGCAATTGCTGATGAAGATGTGGAAATCAACAGACGGCTGTCGGAATTTGGCGCAACTTTGCTTGAGGATGGTGATCATATCGTTCATCATTGCAACACCGGTGCCCTGGCAGCGGTCGATTGGGGAACAGCGTTGGGTGTGATTCGCATGGCACATGAACAGGGCAAAAACATCCATGTTTTTGTGGATGAAACACGTCCGCGCTTGCAGGGTGCTCGTTTGACAGCCTGGGAACTGGAACAATACGGTATCCCTTATGACATCATTACGGATGGGGCATCTGGTTACCTGATGCGACGGGGGCTGGTGCAGAAGGTGATATTTGGTGCCGACAGGGTTGCCGCCAATGGTGATGTCGCTAACAAAATTGGCACATACATGCTTGCGTTGGCAGCATACGACAACGGCATTCCAGCATATGCCGCTCTTCCGATGTCAACTGTAGATTTTGAGCTTGAGCGTGGTGATCTGATCCAAATTGAAGAGCGAGATGAAGCTGAGGTGCTGCAGATCCAATTAATGGGAAAGCGTGTAACGCCCGAAAGTGCCTCGGCACGCAATTTTGCCTTCGATGTTACACCTGCCCGATTGATATCCGCCTGGATTACCGAAAAGGGTGTGATCTATCCCCCGTTTAAAGCGAATTTAAAAGCCGCATTGGCAGAATAAGGAACGAGATGGGAATTTATCTGACAGGTTCGATCGCCTTTGATTATTTGATGTCTTTTCCTGGATATTTTAAAGATCATATCCTACCAGAACATTTAGAATCGATCAGTTTGTCCTTTTTGGTGGATGAAATGGTCCGCCGTCCTGGCGGTGTTGCAGCCAATATTGCTTACAACCTGGGCCTGCTGTGCGAGAAACCACGATTAATTGCAACTGCGGGGGTGGATTTTTCGGAATATCGTCAAATTTTAGAAGCAGCAGGCGTGGATACCTCTGGTGTCAAAATTATTGAAAATAAATTTACTGCTTCATTTTTTGTAAACACGGATCTCTCAAACGCACAAATTGCCAGTTTTTATGCAGGCGCGATGGCAGACGCAGCTCAGATATCGATGAAAGATTTAGGTCTGAGAGATCAGGACCTTGTTGTGATTTCGCCCAACGCACCGGACGCAATGATCAAGTATGCAGTGGAATGCCAGGAATTGGGCGTCCCGTATATTTTTGATCCCAGCCAGCAAATTATTCGCCTTGAACAAGACGATATTCAAAAAGGTGTTAAAGGCGCACATGCATTGTTTTCGAATGAATATGAGTTTGAGTTGATTCAGAAGCACGGCAAAATGAGCGCCGATGAAATTCTGGAATCCCTGGCCTTTGCTGTCGTGACTTTGGATGAAGAGGGGGCACGCGTGTACCAAAACGGTGCGCTTTTGGGTCAGGTACCAGCCTTCCCACCAAAACAAATTGCGGATCCAACGGGCGTTGGAGATGCATTCAGGGCAGGTTTTTTGAAAGCTTATATCCACGGCTTTGACCTATTACTATGTGCTAAAATGGGAAGCCTGGCAGCGACCTACTGCTTGGAAGAAACAGGCACTCAAACGCAGTGTTACAGGATGAAAGACTTTGTCACCCGATTTCGAACCTTCTATGATGATGAAGGTGCATTGGATAAATTTATTGAGGAATAATATTTCAAGAATCGCGCAGAAAACTTGCGCATTTACAAACTATTGGAGGAATTGATGGATAAATATGATATTAAGAATTTAGATTTGGCAGAAGGTGGACGTCGTCGGATTGAATGGGCAGAGCGAGAGATGCCTGTGCTTCGTTCAATTCGAGAACGCTTTGAACGCGAAAGACCCTTTGAAGGCATTCGTATGTCGGCATGTTTGCATGTAACCACCGAAACGGCAAATCTTATGCGCACACTGCAAGCTGGCGGTGCTGATGTGGTTTTGACCGCTTCGAATCCCCTGTCGACGCAGGATGATGTGGCAGCGTGCCTGGTTTCTCAGTATGAGATCCCGGTATTTGCAATTAAGGGTGAAGATAATGTCACATATTACAAGCACATTGCTGCGGCATTGGATCATAAACCGCATCTGACGATGGATGATGGTGCAGATTTGGTGAGTACGCTCCATAAAGAACGCCAGGATCAATTAGCTGATGTGATCGGCGGCACAGAAGAAACAACCACGGGTGTGATTCGATTGCGAGCAATGGCAGCGGATGGTGCATTGAAATTCCCTGTTGTGGCGGTCAATGATGCTATGACCAAACATTTCTTTGACAACCGCTACGGCACGGGTCAATCGACCATTGACGGCATTATTCGTGCGACAAATATCTTGCTGGCAGGTAAAAACTTTGTTGTTGGCGGTTATGGTTGGTGTGCTCGAGGTCTCGCGATGCGTGCACGGGGTATGGGCTCAAATGTGATCGTGACAGAAGTGGATCCAATGAAGGCTTTGGAAGCGGTTATGGACGGTTTCCGCGTGATGCCAATGATGGAAGCAGCACCGATCGGTGATATTTTTGTGACACTAACTGGTGATATCAATGTCCTTGATAAGCACCACTTTGAAGCCATGAAGGATGGAGCTATCGTCGCTAATTCCGGTCACTTCAACGTTGAGATCAATATTCCTGCATTGGCAGAAATGGCTGTTGAAAAACGCCTGGTACGACCTTTTGTTGAGGCTTATGAGCTTCCCGACGGCCGGATCATCCACATATTGGGTGAGGGTCGTTTAATTAACCTGGCTGCTGCAGAAGGCCATCCTGCAAGCGTGATGGACATGTCCTTTGCAAACCAGGCATTAAGCGCCGAATATATGGTCAAGAATGCCAAAGCCTTGGAGAAGAAAGTTTACGGTGTTCCTGAGGATATAGACCGTGAGATCGCCCGGCTCAAGCTGGAAACGATGAACGTTAGCATTGATACCCTGACGGAAGAACAGGTCAAGTATTTGAACTCCTGGCAAGAAGGAACCTAAACTAAGCACGATTATTCAAGGTTAATTTAAACCATAAGTAGGGGCTTAGCATGCTAAGCCCCTACATTATAACTGGAGAAATCATCATCAAAAAAGTGGCTGTTCCAAACTTTGGAACAGCCACTGTCAATTTTATTTACAATTATCCTTATGCAAATTTATTCTTCTGCTTCATCCTCATCATAATCTTCATCAAAATCATCATCTTTTTCGGACCAGGGTGATTTAGGTCCTGCGACCATCGCTTGTTCCCGAACTGTCTTCTCGATTTCTTCAAGGAGTTCTTCGTTCTCCCGTAAGAACTCTTTCGCATTTTCTCGACCCTGTCCGAGGCGGATATCACCATAGGAGTACCAGGAACCGTGCTTATCGATGATATCCATCTCTGCACCCAGGTCAACCAAATCACCGACCTTGGAGATGCCTTCGTTGTACATGATGTCAAATTCAGCGGTTCGGAAAGGAGCCGCAACCTTATTTTTTACCACGCGTACCCGGACACGGTTCCCAATGATCTCGGAGCCTACTTTAATGGATTGGATCCGACGGACATCCAGTCGGACAGAGGCATAAAATTTGAGGGCATTGCCGCCAGAGGTTGTTTCTGGATTGCCAAACATCACGCCGATCTTGTGACGGAGCTGGTTGGTAAAAACAACGGCAGTTCGGGTTTGGTTGATGGCGCCTGAGAGCTTGCGCATTGCCTGGGACATAAGGCGTGCCTGGGTACCCATGGAGGGATCGCCCATATCGCCTTCAATTTCGGATCGGGGCACCAGCGCTGCAACGGAGTCAATTACCACAATATCAACAGCCCCTGAACGAACCAGTGTTTCGGTGATCTCGAGGGCTTGTTCGCCCATATCCGGCTGAGATATCAGCAGTTCATCTACATTGACGCCGCATTTTGCAGCATAAACCGGGTCCAGGGCATGCTCCATATCGATGAAAGCGGCTGTGCCGCCTTTTTTCTGACACTCAGCAACAATATGCTGGCAGATGGTGGTTTTGCCGGAAGCTTCAGGCCCGTAGATTTCGGTGATCCTTGCTTTGGGAATGCCGCCCACACCCAGGGCAATGTCGAGGGATAGGGAACCTGTGGAAATTACATCAACAGCAAGATGTTTTGCCTGTCCTAACCTCATAATTGAACCTTCACCGTAACGTTTGGTAATATCTTTCAAGGCTTTTTCCAGTACAGTCTTTTTTGCGTCATCCATGTCATAATCCTTTTTGTGACCTCTGTGTTGAGGTGCGAATAATCTGTTCTTGTGTAATTATAAACGAATAATTTTCTGTATCGTGCCTTTATTTTAGCACAAATGTTCAGTGTGTCAAGTCTGCAAGCCAGGAGTAAAAATGAGATATGGGTCAAATAACTGAAAGTACCCACTCATTCGCCAGAGACAGTAATTTGCTCGCTGCGCTTCGGTATATTTTGTTTCGTAAAATGCCATATCTCCGAGGTCAGCACCGGAAGGGCCAAGCCGTGTTTCGAGGTGCAGGTGAGGGTTGCTGGAGCGACCTGTATTGCCTACAGTGCCGAGTTGGACACCGCAGTTGATAAGGTCACCCACCTGAAATGGTGGTGGGTTTTCAAGGTGAGCATATAAGTGATAGACCGACAGGGTTTCTGTTAAGGTTGGCGGAGAAATTTCAGGGCATTCTCCCTGGTAGTGAACATCCTCAGGGACTGGTTGATAAAGGCTTTTGAGCTTTTCCTGTAAAGATTCAGGCAGCTCTGATAATGGTGTTTCAATGACGATTGTATTGCCGTAGGGGATTTCATCTGGCAGTGTCAGAGCTGTTGTCCCTGAAAGGATTGAATAGACCGCGATGCCCTGTATCGATTCACGTGCATCACGCCGATAATATGAAAAATCGAGCCCGTGATGCCCATCGTCACGACCAAAGGGTGGGATAACCAGGGGGTTGACCAGGATTGAGGGCAAGGTGTTGATTGACTCTTCTTCTAACGGGCTGCAAACCTGGAGTGCACGGATGGTGCTTGTGGGCGATGGTACTATTTGAGAGGGCTGAGATGTTGGTAATGTGGTCTGTGTTGGGGATGGGCTTGCTGATGATTCCAGTGTGGCAGAAGGCAGCAGAACAGTGCTTGTCACCAATTGAGGTTGACAAGCACTGAGCACAACTGCAATTATCAACAGATAGAGCCGCTTCATTAAGCCTGGATCCGTCGACTTTCCATATAAAAACGCTTTTCTTTGGCTTCACCCATGGAGAAAGTCTTCCGTGGCAAAGCACCATCCAGGATAACCGTTTTGAACAGGTCTGATTTATCCATGCCAGGGACATAAAAGCCGGCATTCCCCCTTTGCATGCCCTTCTCGAAGAGCACTTTGGTGCCGTGGACATAATCGATTTCCCCGGCGCCGCCCTCTTCAAGGTAGGCATCCAGGAACTTCTGTAAAGTTCCAACGGGCAGGTTATCTTCAGGAGTATGAACTTCAATAAGCTTCAATCCGTCCGGCATGATCATGCCAATTTGATGCCATGGTTCTGCGGCATCATCGACGATTTGGATTAAGTCTTCTCGAGAAGATAGATTTTTGATTTTCAGGTTTTCACCCCAATAATCTTGCATTGCTCCAATTATGTCTGTGTTAATATCAAAGATCAAACGGTGAATGGGTTCAAAGTCCAAGGCTGGATCATGTACATTCTCCAGTTCAACGAGTGCGAAACGTGCTGGGTGGTCCATCCCAACTGTGGGTTTGATCTTTTCCCAAATAGCTTTAGCTGTCGCCAATGAATGGTTGCCATCACCCATGGCAAATAACAGGGGTTGGTGTTCTCCAGGTTTTAGATTGTATTTATCCGCAAATTTTTCGGGATCAATCAGCAAACCCAAGGTTTGTATAACCTGTTCACGGATGTCATCACTGCCCAAAGCAAAACCTGCGAGGTGACCGCTGCCTAGCATGAGTTCGAAATCATAAACTTCTTTAAATTTCTCAATTTGATCATCCAGAAACCCAAAGACTTTATCAGCCGGATCATCAAAAAGCACCAGAATGTGCGGGCATTCTAAGGGGGCTTTTTCACGGATGCGAATACGGGGTGGCAATCGGTCCAGGATGGTGCCTTCTGTGGCTCGGATGAGCGTTTGAGCACCTTTGTTGAAATCATAATGTTCCAGATCAAGACAAACCACCAGGCCGCGGCGTGTCCGGTCACCGATCCTTCGGCGTACATAAATAAAATCATTGACGTCCTGGAAAATATCTGATTCTAGGTATTGCCCCATGACCTTGTGGGTGGTCTTGATGCGTTTTTTCTCCTCTGGTGTGCCCAGAAAGACTTCTGGCAATATCATATGGTAGGTTGATGGTGAGTCGCCGACAATTTCTTCGACTTGCTCCCAATATTCAGGTTCTGATGTAAATTGATCACAGGCAATCACAGCCCATTTTTGATGATCAATCGCCTTTTTGGGCAGGAGGATATTGGGAACTTTAACGCCAATTTCAGGTGTCATATCGCCTTCCTTTTATGATGGTGAGTTATCAGGTATTTATTTTATCTGAAATTGATTTTTTCTGGTGAGCTTACTTAATAAAAAAATGCTGCTTTTTTGAGCAGCATTTAATAGGAATTATTTATTTGGATTTGTTTTATCCATCAATAAGATCCGGGTCAATACCCGCAACATAAGCCACGCCGACAGTCCCTGGACCAGCATGTGTTCCAAGAACCGGGCTAATATTTGCCAGTAATACTTCCTTCGGATCGAAGTGTTTTAGAATTTTCTTCAGTAATTTAGAAGCAGATTCTTCTGCTGCGGCGGATACAACTCCCATCATATTAATGGGTTTTCGTCCATTGATGTCTGCCTCCAGCAGCTCAATCAATCGCTGATGAGCACGTTTTGATGTTCGTACCCTTTCAAGCGCTTCAACTTTGCCATCATGAAGATAGAGGATTGGTTTCAGATTAAGCGCAGTTCCCAAAAACCGGGAAGCGCCGCCAATTCTTCCGCCGCGATGCAGAAATTCCAACGTGTCCACAGCAAAATACACTTGCGTGTTGGCACGAATTTTTTCGGCGAGTTTTTTACACTCAGCTAAAGATGCACCGCGTTTTGCTGCTCTTGCTGATGCAATTGCCATATAAGCTAATGGTACAGATGTAAATTTTGAATCAATGATTTCTATGGTCGCTTCCGGTACCATCTCTTTTGCCTGGATAGCTGAATCCATTGTGCCTGAAAGAGCAGCAGAAATGACGATCGTTAAGATCTCGTAACCCTGTGAATGTAATTTATGGAAAACATCTGCGAAGTCAGCAATTGTTGCCTGTGAGGTGGAAGGCATAATTTTCGCTTGTGAAAGACGTTCATAAAATTCGTTTGGGCTGATATCAATATTATCTCGCAGGGTCTCTTCCCCCCAAATGACCACGAGTGGTACAACAGAAATATTATATGAAGAGACCAAATCCTCCGGTATATAAGCAGTGGAATCTGTAACGATTGCTACTTTGGGCATCATAATTTCCTTTCAATCTAATGAATAACTGTTTATAAAAATTCCACTCTGTTTAACCCACATATTTAAAAAGCGTTGCGATTTTGTTGATTATCTGTCATAATAAAAATTCGAATTTGGCTTAATATAATGAAGGAAATATCACTTTCCCCTTGACCGTAAGCCTTAGAGGCGCTAAAATCACACCTTGTAAGTTTTAAAAGAAGAAAGTAATTATTTTATTGTGTTTGAAAATCTGACTGAAAGACTGACAACAATATTTGATGATCTCCGTAGGCACGGCCGGCTCTCAGAGTCAGATGTGGACCAGGCGATGCGAGAAGTTCGCCTTGCACTGCTTGAGGCGGATGTTCATTATGGCGTTGTTAAGCGTTTCACGAATCGTGTCAAGGAACGTGCTGTTGGTGAAAGAATCTCAAAAGCGCTGAATCCAGCACAGCAAGTCATTAAAATTGTCAATGAGGAATTGATTTCAACCCTTGGCGAACCAAGCAGCTTAAATCTAAAAGGGGAACGCCCCTTCGTGATCATGCTGGTTGGATTGCAGGGTTCAGGTAAAACCACAGCGGCTGCCAAGTTAGCTAAAAAACTACGCGGTCAGGGTGAAAGGGTGATGCTTGTTGCAGCGGATCCCTACCGACCGGCTGCAGTGAAACAACTGCAAACTCTGGGCGAACGCATCAATGTGCCCGTATTTTACCAGGAGAACACTCCACCGCCTAAGCTTGCTCTGGAGGCTTTCCAGGCTGCTCGCAAGGGCGGCGTCAGTGTGGTGATTCTGGATACAGCGGGTCGTTCTCAAATGGACGAAGCATTGATGGATGAGCTTACTGCAATCAAAGACAGGGTTGCAATCACTGAGATTTTGCTGGTTGTTGATGCGATGATCGGTCAGGAAGCATTGAATGTTGCCCAGGGCTTTCGTCAGAATTTGCCCATTTCGGGCTTATTTATGACCAAAATTGATGGTGACGCTCGCGGCGGTGCAGCAATTTCAATTCGTGAGGTAACTGGCGTACCAATAAAATTCCTGGGTGTTGGTGAGTCCGTTGATGCAATTGAGGAGTATAATCCAAGCAGGTTAGCTTCTCGCATCCTTGGGATGGGCGACGTATTGGGCCTGATTGAAAAGGCAGAACAAGCCCTTAACCAGGATGAAGCTGAAGAACAAGCCGAAAAACTTATGCGCGGCGAGTTCACACTTGAGGATTTTGCCAAACAATTAAAACAAATGCGCAAGATGGGTCCTCTGGGAAAGATCATGGAAATGCTCCCGGGGCAGATGGGGCAGGTTGCTCGTCAGGTTGATCCAAGAGATGCCGAAGACCAATTAAAACAGATTGAAGCAGTGATCAACTCAATGACCATCGAGGAAAGGCGAAATCCAAAATTATTAAATGCCAGCCGAAGGCGCAGAATTGCGAGCGGGTCTGGATTGGAAGTGCAGGTTGTCAACCAGGTTATGAAGCACTTCCGTGAGACCCAACGGCTGATTAAAACCTTGCAGAAATCAGGCGGCAAAGGTTTAGGCCGCATGATGGGTTAACTGGAGGATATGAAAGGTCAGCGTTCCCTTCAACGCTCTCTCAGGCCTTTTGAAGACTCTGTGTTAAATTAAAAATTAATAAAATTGATATTAAGAGGAGCAAAATTTCGATGGTACGCATTCGATTACGCCGGGTAGGATCCCGGAATCAGGCAAGTTATCGTGTTGTGGTTGCTGATAAAGAGAGCCCACGCGATGGACGTTTTATTGAAGTTGTGGGTCATTACAATCCACGGACAGAACCTTCCACAATTGTCTTAAAAGACGATCGTGTCTTTTACTGGCTAAGTGTTGGTGCTCAACCAACGGAAGCTGTTGATGGGCTGTTTAAGCAAACAGAACTTTGGGACCGCTACGAACGATTCAAGAATGGTGAGGAAGTGGAAGCCCTGGTTGAAGAAGCTGAAGAGGTTTATAAGACAAGGGTATCTGATCCGCGGACAAATCCACAACAATAAAGAAATTAAGGGAAGCGTGAGGCAAGCATGAAAGGTGATAACCTGCAAGAATTGGTTGAATTTGTTGCTCAGTCACTGGTTGACCAACCGGCCAATGTAAATGTTGAAAAACAACAGCGCGGCAATATGGTTCAACTGGAGTTGCATGTTGCAAAAGAAGACATGGGTCGTGTCATCGGTAAGGGGGGACGTGTTGCGAATTCTATTCGAACATTACTCAATGTTGCAGCTGCAAGAGAGGGCAGCCGGGCTAATTTGGACATTGTTGAGCCTTCTTAGCCTTCTTATTCCTCGATATGCCTCATAAAAACAAACATGGTGCAGGCTCGCAGTTGGTCAGCGAGCCTGCCTTTCTTCTCCTCGGTAAATTAAGACGCGCGCATGGTGTAGCGGGTGAAATTCCTTTAGAAATCTATACACACATGCTGGAATTATTGGTTCCTGAGAGCGTCGTCTATATCGGGGAAGAGCATCAATCGTATACCATAGAAGAGACACGTTATAAAAACGACCTATTATTATTGAAGTTTTACAACGTGAACGATCGCACCCTTGTTTCCGCTCTGACCAATCAATTGGTGTATGTGGCAGTGGAGCAGCTCCCACCGCTTCCTGAAGATGAGTTTTATCTTCACGAATTAATTGGTTTGGGCGTGTACGAAGAGGATGGCCATTACTTAGGAATCCTGATTGAGATTTTGGAAACGGGTGCCAACGATGTTTACATTGTTGAAGATGAATCCGGTATTGAAACTTTGATCCCGGCGACGGAAGAGATGATTTTAGACATTGATTTGTCTGAAGAGAAGATGGTCGTTGGCAAAATGAACTGGTACGGTGAGGGGGACTGATGTCCGATGAAAAAAAGTACTGGATCGGCTTCAACCTTGTCAGAGGAATAGGATCGGTTCGATTTCAACAAATAAAAAATTATTTTGGCGATTTGTCTGTCGCCTGGAATGCACCAGGAGAATCCTTCAAGCAAGCAGGGTTACCCGGTCGCGCAGTCACAAATTTTCTCAAATTGCGAAAACAAATTGACCTCGATAAGGTCTATGAGTCGATCCTTGAAAAGGACATCAAGGTTCTGACTTTATTGGATGATGATTACCCCCGTTTGTTAAAGGAAATTGACCAGTCACCGCCTGTAATTTATGTTAAAGGTGCCCTGACACCAGCAGATGAATTTGCAATTGCAATTGTGGGAACAAGGCGAGTCAGTGAGTACGGACAGCAAATTACACGGGATACCAGTATCTTTCTGGCGGGTCATGGATTGACCATCGTGAGCGGATTGGCGAGGGGCGTGGATGGCATTGCGCATCGACATGCACTTGAGGCTGGCGGTCGTACGATTGCTGTGTTGGGCAGCGGCGTGGATGTTATTTATCCACCAGAACATCGAAAATTAGCAGAAGCGATTAGCGAGAACGGCGCAGTCATCAGTGATTATCCTTTAGGGACACAACCTGAAGGCGTCAATTTCCCACCCCGGAACCGGATTATCTCAGGTTTGTCGCTGGGGACGATTGTTGTTGAAGCGGGTGATCGAAGCGGCGCATTAATTACTGCTGACTTTGCCCTTGAACAGGGTCGGGATGTATTTGCCGTCCCTGGTAATGTGCTTTCCCCTGCCAGTCGAGGAACCAATCGATTAATTCAAAATGGGGCTTATGCGATGGTTTCGCCCCAGGACGTTTTGGATGTATTGAATTTATCGGAGCTTGAATCCATCAAGACAGCCCGCCAAGTTTTACCTGCAGATAAAACCGAAGCCAGGATTTTGCAAGTGATGAATTTTGAACCCATGCATATCGATGAAATTTGCAACGAAGTCAGCCTGTCTGTTGATAAGGTATCTGCAGCGCTGACAATGATGGAGCTGAAGGGCCTGGTCCAACATGTGGGGGCGATGCGGTATGCTGTGGTTCGAGAGTTTTCATAAAAATAAGGAGGTTGACGATGTTTGAGCATTATTATGCAGTCATCATGGCTGGCGGCAGCGGCACACGTCTATGGCCGCTTTCACGAAGGAACCGTCCAAAGCAGTCCTTATCTTTTCTTGGGGACCGTACCTTGTTTCAGCATGCAGTTGATCGCTTACAGGGGCTTTTCCCATATGAACGCATTCTTATCGTAACTGTCGAGGAACAGGTCGCGCTGTTAAAAAAAGAATGCCCGGAAATTCCCGATGAAAATTACGTGATCGAACCTCTGCCAAGAGGCACTGCCTCTGTTGTGGGTTTAGCTGCAATTGAGATCAAACACCGAGATCCTCAAGGTGCAATGGCAATCCTGACAGCTGATCACCTGATAAAAAATGAAGATCATCTTCGGCAGCTGCTGAAAGCCGCATATCAACTTAGCAAGGAATCCTACCTGGTGACCCTGGGAATCAAACCAAGCTATCCATCAACTGGCTATGGCTATATCCAAAAAGGAGCGCCTTTGGGTACCTATGAGGGATTGCAAACTTTTAAAGTCAAAAGGTTTAAAGAAAAACCTGATGAGCAAACCGCAAAGAACCTCGTATCAGATGGAGAACATGTGTGGAATTCTGGTATGTTTATCTGGGAAGTTGACACGGTAATAGCTGAGATAGAACGTCAGATGCCTGATCTATATGAAAAACTTGAAAAAATTAACGAAAGCTGGTCAACTCAGGAAAGTGCAGAGGTGTTAGCTGCAGTCTGGCCGACCATTCGGAAAGAAACCATTGATTATGGCATTATGGAAGGTGCAGGAAAAGCTGCTGTGATCCCATCCGTGGATCTTGGATGGCATGATGTGGGGAGCTGGGATTCAATATTCGAGGCATTGGATTGTGATGATGCCGGCAATATCCACATGTCTGGGGATGCTGTCACATTTGACACACACGGTACACTTATTTGCGAAGATTCAACAGATCGTTTAATTGTGACGATTGGCGTTGAAGATTTGATTATTGTTGATTCTGGCAATGCGCTGCTCGTTTGCGACCGAAAGCAAGCTCAACGAGTGCGTGAAGCCGTTCGAAAATTAGAAAATGACGGTCGCGACGATTATTTGTAGGAGTAATTTAAATTGGAAGCATATTGTGTAAAATGTCGAGAAAAAAGAGAAATTAAAGATCCAGTGGCAGCCTATAACGCTGCCGGTGCCCCTGTTACAAAGGGCACATGCTCGGTCTGTGGTACAAAAGTATATCGTATGGGGCGAACAGATGCGCATGAAGGGATCCCAAAGCCTGAAATTTCTCGTAAAAAAGAAATTAAACGCAAAGGAAAATTGGTGATTGTTGAATCACCTGCAAAAGCCAAAACCGTTGGACGATTTTTAGGCAAAGGTTATACTGTGCGGGCATCTGTGGGTCATGTGCGCGATCTATTGCGATCAAAACTTTCTGTTGATGTGGAAAATGATTTTGAACCGCGTTATCGAGTACCGAATGAGAAGCGTGATGTGGTGAAAGAGCTGAAAAAGCTTTCCGAGAAGGCAGAAGCGGTTTATTTGGCAACAGACCCGGACCGTGAAGGTGAAGCGATTGCCTGGCACCTGATGGAAGCGGCTGAAATTGAAGAAGATCGCACCAATCGTGTGGTTTTTCATGAGATTACAGAAGATGCTGTTGCCCATGCCTTTGCACATCCCCGAACCATTGATATGGATTTGGTGGATGCGCAGCAAGCGCGCCGGATCCTTGACCGATTGGTGGGATACGGCATAAGCCCGATTCTCTGGAAAAAGGTTCGAAGCCGTCTTTCAGCGGGGCGTGTGCAATCAGTTGCGCTTAGATTGGTTGTAGAGCGGGAGCGCGAAATTGATGCTTTTATTCCTGATGAATACTGGTCAATCGATGCTGATTTTCTGCCAGAAGGCGGTAAAACAACATATCGTGCAAAATTAGCAAAGATTAACGGCGATGACCCTGAACTGGGAAGTGAAGACGTAGTCAACAAGATCCTTGATGACATGCGTGAATCAGTCTACATTGTGGACTCGATTAAACACGGTAAACGCCGGCGAAATTCATCCGCACCATTTATTACCAGCACCTTGCAGCAGGATGCCTCACGAAAATTGGGTTTCACGGCGAAGAAGACGATGTCTGTCGCCCAACAATTATATGAAGGTATTGAACTGGATGGTCAGGGTACCACCGGTTTGATCACCTACATGCGAACAGACTCCACGAATATTTCTGATGTCGCATCGAACGAAGTTAGAAATTACATCAAAGATAAATACGGCAAGGAATATTTGCCTAAAGTTCCTCCAAAATATAAAACAAGAACCCAATCTGCCCAGGAAGCCCATGAGGCTATCCGTCCAACTTCTGTGATGCGGAAGCCAAAAGCCATTAAAAAATATTTGTCGCGGGATCAATTCCGCTTATATCGCTTGATCTGGCAAAGATTTGTTGCCTCACAGATGAATCCTGCGGTTTATAAAACGCTGTCTGTTGAAATCATTGGTGAAGGTGCGGAAAACGAGTACCTGTTACGCGCTTCTGGCAGTCAACTTGAGTTTCCCGGTTTCCTGGTCGTTTATGAGGAAGGGCGGGATGAGGACCAGACGGAAGAAGATGAAGCTGATAGCGACACCATCCCGATCGGTGAAATAAAGGAAAAACAAAAGCAGAACTTAGAAGAACTTTACCCGGATCAGCATTTTACGCAGCCGCCGCCCCGTTACACCGAGGCATCACTGGTTCAGGCACTTGAAGAAAATGGCATTGGTCGCCCTTCAACTTATGCGGCGATATTATCTACCATTCAAAATCGCGGCTATGTTGTTCGTGAAAATAAGCGGCTTGAGCCAACGGAAACAGGTTTCCTGGTTAATGACCTTGTTGTGGAGTATTTCCCCAGCATTGTTGACATTAATTTCACATCCCACCTGGAAGATGATCTTGACCTGATTGCGTCTGGTGAAGCAGATTGGGTGGAGATTGTCCGTGAATTTTACGGCCCCTTTTCTGAGCGACTTGCACATGCTGAAGAGGAAATGCCCGAGAAGAAAGCCGAATTGCAGAAAGTTGGCCGCCAATGTCCTAAATGCGATCATGATTTGATCATTCGTTGGGGACGTTATGGAAAGTTTATCAGCTGCAGCAATTTTCCTAAATGCCGATACACAGAGCCTTATCTCGAAAAAATTGGGATGACTTGCCCTGAATGTGGCGAAGGTGAGGTTGTTAGGCGAAAGACCCGTAAGGGTCGTACCTTCTACGGTTGTTCACGGTACCCGGATTGTGATTTTACATCCTGGAAACAACCCGTTCCGACTCCCTGTCCTAATTGCGGCGGCACCTTGGTAATAGCCAACAGACGTGATGTGCATTGTATGGATTGTAAAAAAACATTCCTGCAGGAAAAGGTTTTGAAAGAATCCGAAATGGCATAAAGGTTGCAATCAATTTTCTGAGTATCATGAATTATAATTGCGGAAAGCAAGCATTTATTCTACAATAGTCACAAAGCGATTATTTCAGACAGCCAAGATAGGAGTTGATGATGGACTCAGAAAAAATAATGTCCTACCTTAAGGATTACCGGATCTCAATACCCGTAGGGGTTATTTTGGGCTTGATTTTAGGCTTGGTCATCGGATGGGGAATTTGGCCGGTCCAATGGACAGATCTTGCACCTTATCACCTGCGCCAGGATCTTCGTGAAGATTACTTGAGGATGTCAATTTATACGTCAACGACGATTGGTGACGGATCGATCGCAACCAAAGCCTGGTTGGAATTGGCGGAGACTGCGGAAGAAACTTTAGCTGCTGTTAGGAATGACCCGCGTTACTTGAATCCGCAGCAGATTACAAGTTTCGCAGCAATTGTCGGCGCAGAATCATCCCCGATTACACCCACTTTAGAAATGACTGAAATAACAGAAATTGAAGAAGAAGAGGATGAGGGCGGCGGTCCAAACTGGTTTTTACTTGGGGGTCTTTGCCTGGTTTTACTGGTTGTCGCTGCAGCTGTGATTTATTTCTTCATCCTGCGTGATCGTTCGAGGGAAGGTGTTCAGAGAGAAATTCTGGGTACGAAGGGACGGTCAGAGAGTGATTTTGGCTATGAAAGAGAAGAACAACGATTTGTAAGCCAAGCCAATGTGAGCCCGTCAGTTCCGGATGAACAGACAATGCCAGTCGCGCAATTTATGACCACATACATGATAGGGGACGATCTGTATGATGATTCTTTTAGCATTGATGCACCAACAGGTGAATTTCTTGGTGAGTGCGGCGTCGGTATTTCAGAAACTGTTGGCGTGGGCGATCCCAAACGGGTGACTGCTTTTGAGGTCTGGTTGTTTGATAAAAATGATATCCAAACTGTGACGAAGGTCATTATGAGTGCTCATGCCTATGATGAGGATAAAATTCGCATGCGACTTGAATCAAAGGGTGAACCCGTCCTCGCTGAACCCGGCAAGCAAGTTCTGCTTGAGACAGCAACTTTGCAGCTTGAAGCACGCGTGATTGACATGGAATACGGTGAGGGTGCTGCCCCTGATTACAGCTATTTCCAACGTCTGACCCTAGAGCTGGCAATCTGGCCGAAGTAAAAAAATTCTTATGCTTTGAATAAAGAAAGAAATTGAGAGGTTGTCAATGAGGCAACCTCTTTTTTTTTAAATGGAGAATTATAAAAATTCCGCAGTGTAAATTTTTTTCTTTTTCTGAGAACTGTGAGGATTAATCCAACTAAAATCAGATAAATGAATATTTGTCTATCCTCGAAAACATTAATCTTTCGGATTGCGGGTTTCAACCCGCTTTTATACGATTATCTAAGTTTATTGATTGCATAATAAAAAAATAGATGATCGTATCAAAATATGCGGACTGAAGTCCGCGCTCCGGAATATGTAATTCCCCCACATTAAATAAGTAGAGGATGTCAAAAATGATATCCTCTTTTTATTTATAAGATCAATTACTCAATTGCTAAAATCTTAAATTCTGTGGAATTATTATTAGGCAAGTTAACCTTGACCACTTCACCCACTTTGTGTCCTAATAAAGCTTTTCCGATAGGTGATTCGTGTGAAATTTTCCCCTCTCTTGGGTTGGCTTCTTTAATGCCAACTAGGTGATATGTCTCCGGTGGGTAGCCTTCTTCCTGGATGGTGATTGTCGCACCCAGAGAGACCTCACTGTATGAATCTTGCGATTCAATCACCTCGGCGTTTTTAAGTGTGTTTTGAATCTCCTGAATACGACCTTCAAGAAAGCCCTGGTCTTCTTTGGCTTTGTGATAATCGGCATTCTCGGAAAGATCGCCCATGGAGATGGCATGTTTTAATCGGACAGCAAGTTCATTGCGCCCGTTTGTGGTTAATTCAGCCAATTCTTGTTCAAGTTTTTGTTTTCCTTCAGGTGTTAAATAATGAATGTCATTCATATGTTGTCCTTTGTGTTAAATTTCTTTTTTCTTCTTTGAGTTTACGGCAGAACAGCCGGGTCAAACAATTTTTGATACTCGTCAATGGCATAACGATCGGTCATGCCAGCGATGTAATAACAAATGGTTTGTTCCAGTCCCTTGTCATCAATCATTCTTTGAAATGCGTCCGGCAAAATGGTGGGTTCTTCAATGAAGGCTTTGAACAGGCTTTCAACCACGCGTTCGGCCTTAACCGCCATTCTTACAACGCGATAATGGTTGTAAAGATTGTTGTAAAGAAAATCCTTCAATTCACGGTTTCGCCGGTGCATGTCCTCACTGAAACCGACCACGTTATACGGCAGCTTTTGTAATTCTTCCACATTTCGCACACCGCTTCTGCGGATCATCCTGTCGATAGATTGGGTCAGGTCTGTGATTTCGATATTGATCAGCCTTCTGATCAACCGGTGGCGGGATAGGTCATCCAACGGGTCTGATCGACGCCGTCCAACGCTCTCATTGATAACCTCCCATAAGGAGATGCCAGCCAGGTCATCTGGGGTGATCATCCCTGAACGGAGTCCATCATCAAGGTCATGGGCTGTGTAAGCTAATTCGTCCGCAGCGTTGGCAATCTGCGCTTCAAGATGCCCCCGCAGGTTTGGGTCATATTCCGATGCATCAGAGACATCATATTCTGTCTCGTGCTTGATCATCCCTTCCAGCACTTCATAAGTGAGGTTGAGTCCATCAAATTCAGGGTATCGTTTTTCAAGCTCGGTCACGATGCGATAGGAATGTTGATTGTGGTTAAAGCCACCAAAATCGACCATCATCCTTGCTAATTCGCGTTCGCCTGAATGCCCAAAAGGTGGGTGCCCCAGGTCATGCGCCAGACAGATGGTTTCAACAAGGTCTTCATTCGCACCAAGTGCACGGGCAACACTGCGCCCGATTTGAGCGACTTCCAGGGTGTGAGTCAGGCGGGTGCGATAATAGTCACCTTCATAATTGATAAAAACTTGCGTCTTATATTCAAGCCGACGGAATGCTGTGGTGTGCAAAATTCGGTCCCGGTCCCTCTGAAAGACGGTTCGGTAATCGGGCTCATCTTCAGGGTGTGACCGTCCTTTGCTGTCTTTGCTGCGGATGCCATAAGGCGCCAGAAATTGGTCTTCGATCTCTTCTAATTGCTGACGCGTAAATATCATGTCTTTTTCTCCACTATTTTGTTTGATTTCAGATTATACCGGATTTGTATTGAATTAAATCAGGTGTGTTTTTGGTTCAAATGCCAATGCTGGTTCCAAAGGTCTCTCCACCAAGGGCTTTTTTAATATTGCCAGGTTTCAAGCCGGAAAAGATTTGGACTTTTAGCTCAGGATTCTTTTCGACCAGGGTCAGCATCATCTCAACTTTTGAGAGCATCCCACCTGTAACATCAGCCGTCTGAGAGCCAGAAATGGCAAAACGTATATCCTCAAAAATTGAAGGTGTAATTTTTGGATAAACGTTTTTGGGTACCTGGGGGTCGCTGTAAACACCTTCTTCCAAACCCGCCAGCAGGATCCGTTTGGGACGTAATTGTCCGCACAAATATTTGAAAATTTTCTCCGTCGAAAAGATGGTGCCGCCAATTATGGAATCAAAGATGACGTCACCCTGGACGACTGGGATAAGATTGTTCGACAGTGCGAGTTCCATCGGCTTCAAGTCCCAACTGATCAAGTCTTTATCTCGTGAAATGACCCCGGCTGAGGGTGGAAAAGAAATAACAGGCAGTCCTGCCTGGTGGAAAATCTCTATCAGGATTTGATTGAGTTCACGAGCTGCCCGCCAGACGGCTGCAAAACCATTCCAATAAGTACCCCCTGCTCCGCCTTTTTGTGTTTGGTATTGACTGGCAACAGCATGGCCAAAGGAACCGGATCCGTGACCAATCAACAGCGGCGTTTTCGGGTGTAAATGGCGAAACGCTGTAATTTCATGTGCGATCTGACGGATGATCTCAGGGTTAGCGGTGAGCGGTTGACTTTTATCTGTGATCAGCGAGCCGCCCAGTTTTAAGAAGGTCACTCCAGAAGGGTTCATGACTGCGGCTCCCTGGCTAATTTTGTGGAAATGACATTGACAGCACCGGCATTATACAGGGCTTTTTCTACGGGATCCATTTCTGATGGTGATACCAGTGCAATCATATTGCCGCCGCGCCCACCGCCTGATAATTTAGCACCCTCAGCACCGGCATTTAATGCTGCCTGGATCAATCTGTCCAATGAAGCACAGCTCAGGTTAAGTTTGGTTAATAGCACCTGGTTTTCATTTAACATCTGTCCAAGGGTTTTGATGTCAGCCTCAATCAGCGCCCGGCGTGCCCCTTGTGCAATCCCCCCGATTTTTTGAAAAATCTCATCGTAATATCGAGGGTTGTCGGCGTGGCGTTTTCCCAAATCAGAGACCGTATCCAGTGTGGGGGTCTTTTCACCGGTATCCCCAATCACCCAGTGGGTTTCTTTTTCTATTTGCAAGAATTGAAGCGCTTGGCCTCTCCGGTAATAAACTGGCTTGTTATAGGCGATCACGTTGTTATCGATGCCGGAGGGGTTGCCGTGGTGGATTTTTTCAACCTCGTAAGTTAATGCCGAGACGGTGGAATCTGGCAGGGGACGTCCTAGGAATGCAGATACGCCCCGGATGACGGCAGCGGAAATTGCTGCGCCGGATCCCATGCCGGCTGAGATCGGGATGCTTGAGGAAATCTGCACCTGAAAAGCGGGGAAGTGTTCCAATTGAAGTTCTGCCAGGGTCAGATTAACTGCGGCTGCCAGCGGGTGTTGTGGATCGAGTTCGGATAAGAAAGTATCCATATCGATATCACCGGCTTGAATGTGGATTTCCCCAGTCCTAAATTCAAAATCCGGAAAGACATGCGCTGCTGCTTTTACTTTCGCTACCGGGATGGCGATGGCGGGTTGTCCGTAGACAACTGCATGTTCACCAAAAAGGATGATCTTTCCCGGGGCTTTTCCTGTAATCACAGCCATAGCTTCACCTGATTAAAGGATATAGAGGATAATGACGATTGTAAGACCCCACAATCCTACAGCAATCTGCATGGGAAGATCCGTCAGGACGATTTCTTCAGGTGCACCGCCGATATGTTCCATGCGGATAAGGTAGAGATATCTGAAAAGTCCATAAATGACGAAGGGGATGGTGAGCATCATCACATGATTCCCGGGTGTGATTGGGGAGGAAAAGGTGTAGAGGCAGTAGGTCATCAGGGTGCTCGCCATGACGATGGTCAACAATTGATCCAGCAGTTCAAGTGAATAGCCCTTCAAAACCTGGCGGTGGGAATCAGCCGCGCCTTCCAGTAAATCGATCTCGGCACGACGTTTGCCCAGGGCTATGAACAAAGCCAGGAAGGTGGTGGCGACGAACAACCATGGTGAAAATTCTGTCGTGACAATCACAACGACACCCGCTGCCACACGCAGGACAAAACCGGCGGCAATGATCATCACATCAATAATGGGGATGTCTTTAAGCCAGAAAGAATAGGCTAACATCAACAGGAAATAGCCAGTGATGATCAGTCCAAAATTGACATTTAAGGAAAATGCTATCGGAAATGTAATGATAATAAGAATAAGCGCTGCGATGATAGCTGTTTTTTGTGAGAGCTGGCCGGATGCAAGCGGACGTTTACGCTTTTGGGGATGCAGCTGGTCAGATTTGATATCCGTTAAGTCGTTGATAATGTAAACCAGACTGGAGGCCAGGCAAAATAGGGCAAAGGCTAACAGTGTGACGGATAGGGAGGTGAAATTACTGAGCTGACCGTCGAATATCAATCCAGCCAATACAAAAAGATTTTTTGGCCACTGCCTGGGGCGCATTGTTTTGATGATGAGACGAAGTTGATTAAGCATATAATTATTGATGAAAAAATAAATCTTGTTGGGTTAAAATTAGCTGCAAGATAAAATTAATAGCAAGGTGATTATACCAAGAAAAATCAGGGTATATTGGGGCATGGATTTCAATTAGGAGGGAAAATGAATATTTAGGGAATAAATCAAAAGTAAAAAATTTGTCTGATAAAAAAGAGATCGAAATTCTTCCACTACAAAGGCGTACTCAATTGGCAAAAATTCTCTACACACTATTGAATTATGCCTTAACAATCTCTTAAAACACTATTGACAGAATAATAAAGCTATTATATACTAGGTTTTGAAAGGAGTAGGATGTTGGACAACCAACAAAGTAACCAAATTTTTCAGAAAATAAATTACCCATCCATCACTGATGAGGTTATTGACCAAATATTAAACGCTATTCGTGAGAATGTTTTTTCTCCCGGAGAAAAGCTGCCCAGTGAACCAGCATTGGCTGATCAGCTAGGGGTGAGCAGAAATACCTTACGAGAAGCACTCAATTCTCTCAGTGAACAAGGGTTTATTTATCGTCAAAGGGGTGTGGGTACTTTTATCACACCGCAGTCGGAGGTGATGTTAAATACAAACCTGACCAACATGGTTGGCACCTCAAGCATGATCTCCAGTCAGAAAAAATCACCAGGGCAAACAAGTTTTAGATTCAACTTTGAACTCCCCTCTAAATTGGTCGCTGAAAATTTAAAAATTAGCCAAACAACGGAAGTAATGCATGTTTCTCGTGTACGCACCGCTGATGGTATTCCTGTGATTAATTCTGATGAGTATTATCCGGCAAACATTCCAGGCCTGGATTATGACCTTTCGCCATTTGCAAAATTAGATAACTGGTCTATTTATGATTATTTCCTAACTTCCAACTTTGAATTCAATTCTGCGCTTACGAACATCCACGCCGTATCAGCAGATAATGACTTAGCAATAAAATTAAAGATTGATATTGGAACACCTCTTATTTGTCTGGAGCAAACGCATTTTTGTAATTCTTATTCCAAACCATTGTTATTTTGTGTGAATTATCACAACGATAAAATGATGAATATATTATTGGTTAGATCCATGTAAGAGATAGCAGGATGATTATCGTAACGCCTTTGGAAGGAGGTGAAGTTCATCGAATATTTGCTTTACAAGTTTGTTTATCGATTTTTTATCAATATAGGAGAAAAAATGAAAAAACTATTGTCATATGGAATTCTTGCAATTTTGGTTTTATCCATGATTGCAGGATGTGCCCCTCAAGCTGAAGAACCAGAAACAGGCGGGGAAGAACCTGAAGTTGTAGAAGAAGAAAAACCAGGAATCGCATTGTTAATTTCTGCAGCGGGCACGCTGGATGACCGCGCTTTCAACCAGGCATGCTGGGAAGGCGTTAAGAATTTTGCTGCTGATTACGATCTGCCCTACGATTATTATCAACCCGTAGAGGATACCGTTGAAGCTCAGGTTACCATTGCAGATACTGCTATCAAAGCAGGTGCTGAATTCATCATCATCAACAGCGATCAATTTAAAGCTGCTGCCTATCAAATGATGAATTCTCATCCGGATGTCACATTCATCATCTTCGACACAGTTCCGATAGATGAAGATGGAAACCAGGTACTTACCGACAACATCCTTGCTATCCAATTTAAAGAACATGAAGCGACCTTTATTGCAGGTTATGCTGCAGTTGTTGAAGGCTACCGTAAATTAGGCTTCATGGGCGGCATGCCTGTTCCCGCTGTTGTGCGTTTTGGTTATGGTTTCGTAGCTGGCGCTGACGCAGCAGCCGTTGACCTCGGCTTGACCGATGTCGAAATGATGTACAACTACTCCGGTGATTTCAAACCCACCCCTGAGAACCAGGCTCGCGCAGCTTCATGGTTCCAGAGTGGAACAGAGATCATCCATGTTGCAGCAGGCCCAATGGGCGCATCTGTCTTTGCTGCAGCTGAACAAAATGACGGTGTTGTGATCGGTGTTGATTCGGACCAGGTCAATGAATCAGAAACCATTATTACTTCAGCCATTAAAGATCTTGCCAATGTTACCTACAATTCATTGAAAGCCTGGCAGGATGGCACCTTTGAAGGTGGAAAGATCGTTGTTTATGGTGCTGCTGAAGGTGGCGTTGGCTTACCCTGGGAATCAACCAAGTTTGAGAACTTCACTAAAGAAGATTATGACACACTTCTTGAGCGGATTTCTAATGATGTTGATGGTATTGCATCAAGCATTCCCACTGATGAGGATTATGAAGATCCAACCCAGATTCCTTTGCAGGCCATTACATTAACTTACGTTCAATAAAGTACAAAAACCCCTCGTTTGTACTGATCAGGATTGGACAAGTAGATCGCAGGTGCTGGGCTTAGATTTCTTTGCTCAGCACCTGCTACGAAGAATAAAAGGTGAATTGTGGAAGATTATATTCTCGAAATGCAAAATATCACCAAGCTGTTCCCGGGTATTATTGCGAATGACAACATTAATTTTAATTTGAAAAAGGGTGAAATCCATGCATTACTTGGTGAGAATGGTGCTGGCAAATCCACATTGATGAATGTGTTGTTTGGCCTTTATGAGCCAGATGGCGGAAAAATCTACGTACGGGGAAATGAAGAAAAAATTAACAACCCTCAGGATGCTGAACGTCTTGGGATTGGCATGGTTCACCAGCACTTTAAGTTGGTAGAAGTTTTCACTGCTTTGGAAAATATTATTTTAGGCGTTGAAACGACTAATAAGGGCGTGTTGCAGATGGATAAAGCCCGGAAAGAGGTCGAAGCGCTTAGCCAGCAATATGGCCTATCTGTTGATTTAGATCTAAAGATTGATGATATGCAGGTAGGTATGCAGCAAAGAGTAGAAATTTTGAAAATGCTGTACCGAGAAAGTGATATCCTCGTTTTTGATGAACCTACAGCCGTTCTGACTCCCCAGGAAGTTGATGAGTTGATGAAGATCATTGAAGATCTTGCTGCTGAAGGGAAATCCATCATATTTATTTCCCATAAGCTTAAAGAAATACAACGAGTAGGTGATCGCTGCACAATTTTACGAAAGGGGCAGCGGATTGCTACGGTGGATGTTGCTGATGTCACCGATGAGCAGCTTTCAGAGATGATGGTTGGTCGAAAAGTAATGCTGCAGGTTGAAAAGTCTGACCCAGAAATTGGTGATGTTTGCTTAAAAGTGGATGATTTGGTCGTCAAAGCACCGGGCAACAGCAAATACAATAAAGTTCATCACGTCTCATTAGATGTGCATAAAGGTGAGATTGTTGCAGTAGCTGGCGTTGAAAACAATGGTCAATCAGAATTGGTCATGGCAATAACCGGTTTATTGCCAGCAACCTCTGGAAGAATTTTTATTAATGATAAAGACATCACGGATTGGTCAATCCGCGATAGGAATATTGAGCTTGTTTCACATATTCCTGCTGATCGGCAAAAACATGGTTTAATTCTTGATTTTGATCTGTCGAATAATTTCATTTTACAAACATATTTCATGGATCAATACAGTAAAAATGGGTTTTTAAATTATTCGAATATCAGAGCACATGCGGAAGCTCTCATCGATAGGTTCGATATCCGATCTGCCAAAGGACCAGACACAATAGTGAGAAGTATGTCTGGTGGAAATCAGCAAAAGGCAATCCTCGCAAGGGAAATGGATCGAAAGCACGATCTATTGATTGCTGTTCAACCAACTCGCGGTTTGGACGTTGGTGCAATTGAATACATTCATGAACAACTTATCAAGGAACGGGATTCTGGCAAGGCAATATTGTTGATCTCGTTAGAATTGGATGAAGTGATGAATGTAAGCGACAGAATTCTTGTCATGTTTGAAGGGAAGATCGTTGCGAATGTAAAGCCCGATGAAGTGTCTGAAAGAGACTTAGGTCTGTACATGTCAGGTTCAAAGCGTGGTGCATAAAATGAAAAAATTACTAAACAAATTATTAGTCAACAACGCTTTCAATAGTATTTTGTCTTCACTGATACCTATTTTAATGGGTTTGCTTGTTGGTTTTGTAGTGATGTACATTTTTAATCCGGAAGGTGCATGGCCAGGTTTCTTAACCATGCTTCAGGGTGGTCTTACAGACCAGGCTCGTGGCATTGGCCAGGTGCTTTACTACACAACCACTTACATATTAGTAGGGCTTTCTGTTGGATTTTCTTTCCAAAACGGCCTTTTTAATATTGGTGTGATCGGTCAATTCACCATTGCTGCATACGTTGCGATCATCATTGGTGCAAAGGTGACCAATTTGCCAGGATCGGTTCATTGGCTTGTTGCAATGCTTGGCGCCGGTGTTGCTGGCGCAATCTGGGCTGCTTTCCCGGGTTTGTTAAAAGCATTCTTCAATGTGAGCGAGATTATCACAACCATCATGATGAATTATATTTCCATCTATTTGGTTAATTATTTGGTCTATACAACGCATTACGACAAATCTATTGTTGCTTCAGCTTATATTGAAAAAACAGCATTGATGCCAAAGCTAGGTTTGGATAAAATTTTCCCCGGTTCATCCATAAACTCAGGTCTGTTTATTGCCATTTTTGTCGCTATAGTAATGTATATCATTTTATATAAGACAACCTTCGGTTATAGTCTGAGATCTTGTGGATTGAACAGAGATGCCAGTCAATATGCAGGCATTAATGAAAAGAGGAATATATTCCTCGTTATGATAATTGCTGGTTTTATTGCGGGCTTGGCTGGCGGGATCAATTATCAATCATCCATTACTAAAGTTTATAAGATTTCAGAAACCTTTATTAATGAACCGGGTTACAGCATACCTGTTGCCCTTCTAGGGCATTCGCATCCTCTTGGGATCATCTTCTCAAGCTTTTTTATTGCGCACATTACAGTAGGCGGTTCGTTAAGCCAGGGGTATGGGTTCCCAGTCGAAACGGTGGGTATTATCACAGCCGTCATCATTTATTTCAGCGCATTTTCTCTGGTTTTCAAGAATATGCTAATCAAGTATTTCACTCGGAGAAAATATCGAGGATCTGGAAGCATGATCGACGCAGCGTCCGAATTAGAACTGGAGCTTGGGGCTGGCGTTACTGATCCAGACGTAATTGCTGATACATCGACAAAACTTTAATAGGAGTACATATGGAGACATTAATCTTCTTTTTACGTCAAATGTTGAATTTTTCAATCCCATTATTAATTGTTGCCATTGGGAGTATGT
This sequence comes from Anaerolineaceae bacterium, assembly GCA_016841525.1. GTDB lineage: Bacteria > Chloroflexota > Anaerolineae > Anaerolineales > Anaerolineaceae > Brevifilum. The sequence goes on along the minus strand of JAENYZ010000005.1, from coordinate 194,949 downwards.
ATTCCTCACGGAGCGGTGTGGTAAACATTGGTCTTGATGGCATCATGATCATGGGCGCCTTCACCAGTTTTATGTTTATTCGTTTTACTGAAGGAATAATGCCACCCCAGTTACAGATCATTATTGCGATCATTATTTCGATAGCTACCGGGTTAATTTTTTCCTTGCTGCATGCATTTGCGTCCATAAACCTCAATGCGGACCAAATAATTTCAGGCCAAGCCTTGAATATGTTTGCTCCTGCTTTCTCCGTGTTTGCTGCGCGAATTATTCTTGGTGATTCAATCATTTCTTTTAGAAATTTCTTCATCATTGAAGAAATTCCATTTCTATCTAAAATCCCATTTATTGGTGATATTTTGTTCCGAGATGTATATCTAACAACATACCTGGGCTTTATCGTGTTGATAGTTGCGAATTTTGTTCTGTATCGAACCAGGTTTGGATTACGCCTGAGGGCATGTGGAGAACATCCCCAAGCACCTGATTCAGTGGGCATTAATGTTCGTAAGTTCCGTTATTTTGGTGTCATGATATCTGGCGCTCTGGGTGGTTTGGGAGGTCTTGTTTTTGTGCTGCCCAACAGTACAAACTTTAACGGCCAAGTTTCTGGTTATGGCTTCTTGGCGCTGGCTGTGATGATTTTTGGGCAGTGGAGTCCGATGAAGATTTTCTTTGCTTCAATGTTTTTTGGCTCGTTAAAGACAATGTCAGCGATTTATTCTGGGTTACCTTTCTTCAATACCCTTGGTATTCCCAGTGAATTTTACAAATTGATGCCTTACTTGATCACAATGATCGTGCTGGCTTTTGGGCCAAAGGGTTTGACTGGCCCTAGGGCAGAAGGAAAACCTTTCCAAAAGGGTATGTCTTAAAAGAATTGAGAATATTAGATTATGACTGAAAACTATGAAATTGTCGTCATAGGACAGCTTACCCTGGATGATGTGGTTTTGTTTGATCAGCCTGCGCGGCTAGATTCGCCGGGTGGCTCGGGTCTGTATGCCTTGGCTGGTGTCTGTTTTTGGGAGACAGGCCTTTTAGGCTTTGTTACAAGGCAGGGTAATGATTATGATCTTAAACCTGTTTTTGAAAAAATTGAAAACAATGTGGACCTCAAAGGTGTAAACAAGCTTAATGCACCAAGTATTCACATTTGGAACCTTTTTGACCGAAAAGGAAATCGGTATTTTATCAAACAGCGGTGGGGATCAGATGATGATATTATGGGCGTTCTACCGGAAGACATTCCCAACGATTATTTCAATGCAGACGCATTTTTGGTTGCCGCTTACCCGGTTGAATGGCAATCAAAAGTCGTTCGCGCATTACCAGTTGAAGCGACAATTTTGGTGGATCCCCATTTTCAGGGTGTGTATCCAAAATATTATGAGATTTGGGAAGAATTACTTGAAAAAATAAATATTTTCTTGCCAAGTGAAGAAGAACTGCTGCGGTTTTTTAGCATCTCACCTGAAAGTGATATTGGCAATTATATTCCTTATCTTAAAGAGGTTTCAAATAAAGGGCCTGAGGTCGTCGGTGTGAAATTAGGGGAACACGGCGTTCTGGTTTATGACAAAAATGCACAGGCAGCATGGCATGTACCAGCATATGTTGAAGGTGCGCTTGTCGATGTGACGGGATGCGGCGATGTATTTTGTGGTGGTTTTTTAGCAAGTTATGTGCGCAACAGGGATAGCTTTGTCTCTGCAATCCTTGGCATTGTCTCTTCTTCACTCAATTTAGAGGATTATGGCGTGATTCATAATTTTTCTACCAAACATGAAATGGCAAAACAACGTTTTAATGCTTTGTATTCGAGTTTAGATCGAAACAAACAAAAGATTTTATAAACAGAAAGGGAAACAGTAATGGCAAAATCAATGGAAATTATGGCTGAGGAGATCTCAGCCCAGTCAAAAGTATTCGAATTATGCGGACCAGACATTATTGAACAGGTCAATGACATCTTTTCTAAAACAGATCTCGCATCAAAGATTAATCGAGTCTATATTACGGGTTGTGGTGATTCTTATCTTGCCGGGCTGGCATGTCGAGATTTATTTGTTAAGTATGCAAAAATCCACGTTGAGGTATACCAGGCGATTGAATTTTCTCGCTATGTTTGTCCAAATGAGGTTGATGATAAGGCCGTTGTGCTTTCAATTTCATCTTCCGGGCGAGTGGCAAGGACGATCGAGTGCGCGTTAAGAGCAAAAGAAAAGAAAGCAGTTTCCATTGGTGTTACAAGAGATCCAGAAAGCAGACTTGCAAAGACAGCTAATGAAAAAATTGTTGTTCAAATACCGGATGTGGTCGGTGTTGCACCAGGCACACAGTCTTACATTGCATCCCAATTAGCGATTATCAGCTTTGCAATTGCACTTGGCAAGGAACGTGGTGTTCTTACACAAGAAGAAGCAGATCAGATCTTCGATTACATTGCCGAAATGGGGCCGGCTATGAAGCAGACCGTTGAAGCAAATTTTGATTTGATTAAGAAATATGTTCAAGCATACACTGAAGAAGAGAACCCCAATCGCATCAAGATTTTCCATATTTTGGGAAGTGGGCCTAATTGGGGTACCGCGCAATTTGGATCAATGAAGTTGTTAGAAGCATCAGGGTTTGACTCTGTTCCCCAGGGGATTGAGGAATGGGCACACACGCAATACTTCACGACGAAACCCGGTACCCATGTCATCGTTTTAGCGCCTAAAGGCGAATCAAGAGATCGTGCACTTGAAGTGCTCCAGGCTGTTGGTGTGATGGATGGCAAAAAGATTGTCATTGGCGAAGAATCCGATGATGAATTAGCTCGCGCAGCGGATATTTATTTGCCCATTGTCGGCATGGAAAATATTAAAGAGGAGTTTACACAACTGATTTATCCCATTCCACTGGAATTGATTGCCTTACATATCAGCGATGCCTTAGGAATCACCCCGTTCGAATTCGAATCAAAACCCTGGCGGAAAACCGAGAATTTCAGACAAATATTTGAATCTAAAATTGTCCCTTTGAGTGAAGAAAGTGCAGACTAATGGTAAACAAAATATTAAACTACGCAATTACAAAAAAGGTTCGTTACCAGGAAGAACCCAGAGAAGGGCAGCCTGAGCAATTATTGACTCCTTATGGATTGGCTTCCGTGGTCGGTATTCAGGCTTTGCCTGGAACAACGCAAAACACTTTGTCCTTCAAGAAAATTTTGAAGAAAGCCGTCAAAGAAGCAGAAATGCTCTATGCTGCAGGAATCAGAAATATTCTGATTCAAAACGTTAACGATCTGCCAATGTATGTCCACGTTGGCACCAATATTGTTTCCTATATGACTGTAATTGGTTATGCGATTCGTGAGACTTTGCCTGATGACCTGGTTTTAGGTGTCAGTGTGCTGCGCGATGACGCTGATGCAATGGTTTCAATTGCTTCTGCTATTGAAGCGGATTACATTCGACCAAAAGGGTATGTGGGTGCTGTGATTGGCGTCGACGGAATCCATGCCGGTATAGTCGATGAAGTGCTGGAAATGCGTTACAAATTGAAATGCGATGTTCAAATCTGGCCCGATGTTCACGATCGGAGCACCACACCCCTGGGTGAAGTTAATTTGATTGATGCATGCCAGCAAGCACTCAGTCAGGGTTTGGCAGATGCACTTATTATTGCAGGAAAAGATTTCAAAGAATCATTAGCAAAAATTAACCTTGTGAAAGAAAATTTGCCTGATACCTATGTGTTTTTAGGTGGTGGTGCAAACTTCAATAATCTTGAAGAGGTTTATAAAGCGGCTGATGGTGCCTTTGTAGCCTCATGTTTAAAGGATACAGGAAATATGACGGGTGATCTTGACCAGGAAAAATTGACCCGGTTCATGGAACTCTACAAAAAGATTCAATAAATAAAAACAACACTGAGATAAATAGCTAAAGGTTCAAAATATGAGTGAAAATATTCCTGCAATGCATTATTTTAAAAGAGAAAAGAGTGAGAACCTCACTCATGATGATTTGCTTTCTTATGTTAACGAAATTAAGAATGTTTGTGATCATTTCCCAAATGAAATCGAGAATTTAAAAACGGTTATCGATAAAAAGTACGACAAACTCTATGCCGTTGGTATTGGTGATTCATTGTACTCCGCAGAGTCAATTAAGCTTGGCTTTTGGGAAGATACCGGTATTCAAATGGAGGTATTGGAATCACAGGAATTTAATAATTATTACCTTGACTACATGCCTGAAAATTCTCTTGTTTTTATTTGTTCAGGCGGCGGGTCGGCAGCTCGAACTGTGGAATCCAGCTTTCTTGCACAAAGTAGGGCAGCGACTGTCGTTGCTGTGACACTATCACCAGAGAGCCGTCTGACAGCATCGACTGAAAACGTTCTCTGCTTTTCAACGCAAAAAGAGGCGTTCATCGATGGAAGCCGAAACTACATCAGTCTTGCGCTGCTGTTGAAATTGATTGGTATTAAGATTGGCGTCTGGAATGGCAATATCCCTCTTGACGAAACACAAGAAAAATATGATCGCATTCTGAAAACGATGGAAATTGGCTTTCAAACCGTTATCTCGAATGAAGACGTTTTGAAAGAGATCATGTTCAAAGCAAAACATCAAACAAAGTTTTATTTCCTGGGTGCGGGACCTTGTTTGACACTCACGGAGTACGGCGCTGCAAAGTTCATGGAAGAAGCAGCAGCGGATGGGATTTGCCAGCAGTTAGAAGAATATGGTCATGAACAATATTGGGTGCATAACCGAAGGGCTGAAGGCGATACTATTTTCAGCATCTGCCCTGCGGGAAAAAGTGCACAGCGCTGTGCTGAAAATTTGGATGAACAGAACTTCCTGAATTTGAACACCGTTTTATTAACGACAAGTCCAATCCCTGATGTCCTCGTTGATAGAGCAAAATATACTATTGCAACCACTGAATTTGTTGAGGAGAAGGATTATTGGATGGTTGCAGGGAATATTTTTGCTCGATTGGCTGATTTTTACACCGCTTATATTGGTTATTCAGAGAAGCGATTTCAAACCGAAGATCAGTTTGTCGAACATTATAAAACTATTCACTACAGCAGATTTTTACCAGAAGTTGCTGAATTTGACATCCCATATCCGGATGACAGGACCATAGCTGAACGTGGTGCATATGGGCTCAAGTTCAATTCATCTGAAGGTGAACAATAATCGGATATTTGATTTTTGTGTGACCCATTCTTAAGTGAATAAAAAGCAGGAACTGATGACCTCAAAGGATTCCAGGATTTTGACCATTGGAAACTTAACCGTTGATGATGTGGTTATGTTGGATTCCATGGAAATATTCCCGGATACAATCGGCGGCGATGCATTGTATTCGGCTGTCGGAATAAGGATATGGGATGGTTCGTCCAAGATCGCAGCAAGGATTGGGAGAAATTTCCCAAAAACAGCTGTTGATCAATTTGAAAGCTTTGGCATCGATTCATATTTAGTAAATGTTGATAATAACGACATCCATGAGTGGGCGTTGTATGAGCGCGGCGGCGGACGGCAATTTATCAACCAGCTTTCATCTGGGAATTATTACCAGATGTCGATTACTGATAATGAATTGCCAGATGAAATTCTGACAATGGATGCGGTCCATGTTGCGGCGATGCCCACAGATGTCCAGTTTCATATTTTGAAGAAATTGAATGGATTAAGAAAAGAAAACACGATCATTTCCTGGGACCCGCATCTTTTGTATTTAAGACAGCCTGAGATGAACAAAATGGCTCATCAAATGCTGGCTTATGTTGATTTGTTCTTGCCGAGTCAAGAAGAAGTTTATGCAATGGAAAATGGAGATATGGATCTCATGCAAGCGGCTGAAAAATACGCCTCTTTTGGTCCGGAAGTGGTTGCTATAAAAATGAATACCAAAGGCTCGCTGGTATACACGAAATCTAATGGGCATTTTTACCACATTCCAATTTGTCAAAGTAAAACCCTTGATCCGACCGGGGCAGGAGACTCTTATTGCGGGGGGTTCTTGAGGGCTTATATTGAGAACGGCGATGCAGTCCTCTCAGCATGTTATGGAACGATTGCGGCTTCATATGTTGTTGAAAGTAGGGGCGCAATAAATGCCTTATTGATGGATCATTTCGACAAAGAGCAAAGACTCATGTCGGTTAAGCAAAAAATTGAAAAGAGGAATTAAAATGGATTACGGAAATATTGATTTAAAATGGCAAAACATGCTTAAAGGGATCAAAGCCCAGGCTGATTTTGTTCGCTACAGTCCCCCAAAAATTTACCAATCAATTAAAGAAAAAGTTCAGTTAGAAAGACTGCCAGAGCGAATCTTTCTAAGCGGCTGCGGGGATTCATGGTACTGCGGCATGGCAACTCGTTTTGCTTTTGAGGCGTGGACGGGAATACCAACTGAAGGTATCCAGGCACTGGAGTTTTCACGCTACCTGGTGAATTATGCGCCAGAAAATAGTTTGTTATTGGCAGTTTCAAACTCTGGCAGAGTTTCAAGGACTTTAGAGAGTGTTGTTCAAGCTAAGAAGCGAGGTATGTATACCATTGCGGCGACAACGAATTTTGAAGAAGGAATTTCACAGGAAGCTGATTGTGTGATTGAATTGGGATATTCAGAGATGAGTTTTGCGCCCGGCACCAGCAGTTACATGGCTTCCTTGATTGTGCAATATTGTTTGGCAATTTACCTGGCTGAGCTTGCTGGGAAGTTTGATGAGGAGCAGGTTCAGGCAAAACTGGGTGAAATTTCTGCATTGGGAGATTCAATTGAACAATCAATTGAGGAAAATCTACCGATATTGGAAGCATTAGCGAAGGAAACCAAACTCTCTGACAAGGTCATTTTTATTGGTGGCGGACCAAATTATGGCACAGCTTTCTTCTCAATGGCGAAAATGATCGAGTCAACTCGCACCGGGGCTGTGGGGCAGGAATTAGAAGAATGGGCTCACGAGCAATATTTCATTACTGACGAAAATACTTTGACCTTTGTGATTGCACCTCCCGGCGCAAGCATAAACCGTGCACGCGAGCAAATGTATGCAATAAAGGAAATGAGCTCAAAGTGTGTTGCAATTTGCTCCATTGATGATCTGGAGACAAGCAATGATGCGGATATTGTTGCCCCAATCATGGGGGATTTTGATGAACTGCTTTCGCCCATAGTTTATTGTGTTCCCGGCGAGATATTCGCTTTTCACGTGGCTGTCGAGAATGATCTGAAGATGCTTGGATTTGACAATCCTAAAGTCAAAGAAGTGAATTTTAAACAAATATTTGGCAGTGAAGTAGAGCGATAGTTAAAGAATTGGAGAGGTAATGCGATTAGAAAATGATGTTGCGATTGTCACTGGTGCATCTTCCGGAATAGGAAGGGCAGTTGCATTAACTTTTGCAAAAGAAGGTGCAAAGGTAGCTTGCCTTGACCTGCAGCTTAAATCAAGATGCGAGGATGAAACACCTGATACTGTCCAATTGGTCAATGACAGGGGTGGGGAAGCCATTTTCATTAAGACGGATGTTTCAAAAAGCGCAGATGTGAAGGCTGGTGTTCAGGCAATAATTGAAAAATTTGAGAAGATCGACATCCTGGTCAATTGTGCAGGCATTTTCGTCCGAAATGAGATTGTTGATGTCAGCGATGAGGAATGGGCGCATGTGCTCGGGATCAATCTGACAGGCTATTTCAACACCTGTCGTGAAGTACTGCCAATGATGAAGGACCTTGGAGAAGGTCGAATTGTGAACATCTCTTCAATTCATGGTATTCGCGGCACAAGCACAGCAGTTACTTATTGTGCAAGTAAAGGCGGCGTTGAAAACCTCACAAAGCAGTTGGCCGTGGAATATGCACCCCTAAATATTCGCGTCAACGCAGTCACCCCTGGAACAATCCAAACCGAAATGTGTCAAAAGTTTTTGGATACTCCTCATTTACGGGCTGAATATGAGGCTCGAACATTATTACCGCGATTGGGTGTCCCACAGGACGTTGCGAATTGTGCCTTATTCCTGGCATCAGAAGAATCGAGTTATGTGGTGGGGCATTCCCTGGTTGTTGACGGCGGCTGGACGATTACATAAGAAAAGAGATGAAATGAACAAAAAAGTAAAATCAATGGTTCTCTATGAACCTTACAAGATGGAAATGCGGGAATTTGAGTATCCCCAGGTGAATGCTGGTGATATGGTTGTGAAAGTTGACCTGGTAAGCATTTGCGGCGGCGATCCAATCGAATTTGAGGGCAGAAATGTCAAAACGCACTACCCGCTCATTCTAGGGCATGAAATGGTGGGCACGGTCGATCAAATAGGTGAGACTGCCTCAAAAATTTATGGCGTTTTAGAAGGCGATAAGGTTACTGTTGAGCCTTATATTGTTTGCGGCACATGTTATTACTGTTTGAACAGCAACTACCAGTTGTGTGAAAATTCCCGCGCTTATGGCGTTAACATCTCCTCTGACACGCCGCCGCATATTTGGGGCGCTTATGGTGAATATATGTACGTAGCACCTGGTTCGAAAGTCCATAAGATTGAACCTGGTGTGAAAGATGAAGCAGCAGTTCTTTCTTCTGTGCTTGGAAATGGTGTCAGGTGGATTCGCACAAAAGGAAAGGTTAAATTTGGTGAGACGGTCATCATTACAGGTGCAGGAGCACAGGGTCTTGCTACGATTGTAGCTGCAAATGAAGCCAATGCTGGAAAGATCATTATTCTTGGTAAAGAAGATCTGGATCTGAAATGGGAACTGGCGAAAGAATACGGTGCTACCCACCTGGTAGATTTAGCCGAAGATGATCATCCATTAGAAACCGTTCGCGAAATCACCAACGGCAAGATGGGGGATGTCGTTGTAGAGTGCACGGGTGCACCGCACCTGGTTGAGATGGGTTTAGATTTGGTCAAGCCAGCCGGCCGTTACATTTTGGTCAGCACCTGCGGGTTTAATAAAGTCCCCCTGACGACGGATAAGATTGTCTTCAAGGAAATTGAGCTTTTAGGCGGTCTGGGCCAATCATGGGATACAGAACCTGCTGTGGAAATAATCAACAGCCAGAAATATCACATTGACAAGATGGTTACCCAAACTTTCCCCCTCGAAAAAGCTGATGAGGCGATGCATTTCTTCATAGAGAGCAGAGGCCAGGCACTGCGAGTAGCAATAAAACCTTAAATATTATGACAACGATTCAAAATAAAATCCTTAAACATACTTATAACGATTCAATTGTATTAATGCAGTATTCCCTGGAATTAGAAATGATGCCGAGAATAAAAAAAGCGGCGATCATGATGGGAACGCCATCCGTACTTCAGACACTGCGAGAATCCTCGCTCCTTGTTGTAGATGAGAAAGACATTTCCTACGATGATATTGTTATTGCTGTTGAAGCTGAAACAAAAGGGGATGCTGACACTGCGATTCAAGCGATTGCGAAAAAATTACTATCAAATGAAGCTGGATGGGGGCAAACCGAAAGCCATTTCGGAGATTTCGAGGAAAACGATGTGATGCTCTGGCGGGAAGTGCCTGAGGATGCAAAGGTTGCCTTGATTTCTGTCCCCGGGCAATATGCTGCTGCCGAAGCTTGGCACGCCTTGAAGAAAAATCGCCATGTGATGTTATTTAGCAACAATGTATCTCTTGAGGATGAGATTGCGCTAAAAAAGACTGCGAAAGATAAGGGCTTATTGGTTATGGGACCGGACTGCGGTACAGCAATCATCAACGGTGTGCCTTTAGGCTTTGCCAATAATGTTCGGCGGGGCGATATTGGTATTGTAGCTGCGGCTGGCAGCGGTTTACAAGCGTTAACCTGCCAGATAGATCGATTGGGTTACGGCATTTCCCATGCAATAGGTACGGGCGGACGCGATCTAAAAGGTCTTGTCAAAGGGATCACGACAAAAATGGGCTTGAATCTTTTGGAAGAAGACAGCAATACCAAAGTGATTGCCTTGTTGTCTAAACCGCCTGACCCAATAATTGCAGAAGAAATATTAAGCCTTGTTAGAAATTTGAACAAACCAGTTGTGGTTTGTTTGCTGGGAGGAAAAGCAAGAGAAAGCATTGATGAGCGCGTCTATTTTGCCACGACAATTGATGAAATGGCTGAGAAAGCAGTTAACTTATCCAGAGGCATCCCGGTTAAAGAAAAGGAATACAAGCAAAAAATTGGGACAAAGCCAACGAATTTGACGAAATCACTGCGAGGCTTTTATTCCGGCGGCACGCTTGCCTATGAAGCTTATCTGATTTTACAGGAGGAATTAGACGAGGTTTACTCAAATACCCCTCTTGAGTCTGAGTATTTATGCGAATTGAAAGACCTTCAAAAGAACCAGCATATTGTTTTGGATTTAGGTACTGAAGAGTTTACAACCGGGCGCCCACATCCGATGATCGATGGACGGTGGCGATCTGATCTGATCAACAGAACAGCCCAAAACCCGGATGTTGGTGTTGTCTTATTTGATCTGATACTGGGCTTGGGCGCAGACCCTGACCCGGCATCATCGATTTCTGAAAGTATTTCCAATGCAGTACTGGCGGCTGAAAAGGCTGGCAGGAGATTGACTTTTATCGCATCGATCATTGGTACCGATAAGGATCCCCAGAATTTTGAAAAGCAAAAAAGAATTTTAGAAGATGCAGGGGTTCTGATAGCTGAGACCAATGCCAAGGCTGCTTTATTGGCTGTAAAGACCTTAAAAAAATTATCCACATTGAAGGAGAAACATGAAAATTGATCAAGACACATGCATTGCATGCAAAAAATGTATCCCCGTTTGCCCGGTTAACGCCATCCTTTTCGAAAAATCCGAAAAGATAGTTTTTATTGACGATGAGCAATGTGTTGAATGTGGTGTTTGTTATCGGATCGGCGTATGCCCAACGGACTCGTTTATGGAGGATGAGTTGGTTTGGCCGCGATCAATTCGTGCTGGTTTGAGCAATCCATTATTGGTAGATCCTCGAACGCGAATTCCTGGTCGCGGTACGGAAGAGATGAAAACGAATGATATCACCGGCAGGTTTAAGCCCGGTTATTTGGGGATAGCCGTCGAAATGGGGCGACCTGGAACTGGTGCAAGTTTTGTTGATATTGAAAAAGTTGCCCAGGCGATCGCAAAACATGGCGTCGCATTTTGTCCTGAAAATCCAGTAACTTTTTTGATGACGGATAAAAGGACTGGCAAGATTAATCCTGAAGTGATGAATGAACGTGTTCTGTCAGGGATTATTGAATTTGAATTACCTGTTGAGAAAGCAGATGCCGTTTTAAAGGAAATCATTAAAGTTTCTGATGAGATCGATACCGTTTTCAGCCTTGATGTGATCTCATACGTTGGCGATGAAGAGGAACCGCCCATGCTTGAGATCATGCGTCAAGCAGGCATCAGCCCATCGCCTAATGGCAAGAATAACATGGGCTTGGGTAGACCAGAATACGCTTTTTAATTAATTTTAGAAGAAGAAGGAACCAATTATGACACATACACTACATCGATTAGGAAACACTGAAAATCTCAGTGATGATTATGTTGTTTTTGCTATGTCGGCAAAGGGATTTAACGAGGATGGTTCTGCCGCCCCCATGCTGAAATTTCTAGAGATTTGTTTGGAATTTGACCCCATTAATATGGGTGATATGAAAACAGGAAATATTTTAAAAACTAACAAAGAAGATATTTACAATAACATCCAGGATGTGAGCATTGTTCATGCTGTTTATAAAGATGAAGCAACGGTTGCTGCCTTATTGAAACAGGTCAAAGAAGCAGATTTGGGTATTTCAGTTGTTGTGAGCGGTTTACTCAATAAGGTCAAAGAAATGGGTGAATCTGCAGGATTAAAGCAGCATACGGTTAATTGCTCCGGCGGTGTTTGGGGAGATATGGATAAGCTTCCTTCGCAAGAAGTTCTGCAAGTGACAACAATGTGCGGACATGGAATGGTTGCATCGAACCTGGTTGATTATTACGCCACACGGATTCGCAAAGGTAGGATTACAGCTGACGAGGCTGCGAAGAAATTGGGCGAACCCTGTGTTTGCGGTGTATTCAATACTGAGCGTGCTGCAAAATTACTGCAGGCGATGGCAGACCATGGCTCTGATGGACATATGATGCAAGCAGGACTGACAATGACGGCAGAAGATTTGTAAATTATAAAAATGGATATTCTACGTTCAGATTTTAAAGTATTAAATATCGGTCTCGAGAAATTCTCAAAGGATTTACGGGAGAATGGATATGAGGTGGTAGAAAAGAAATGGAAACCTGTTTATGGCGGGGATCCATCATTGTCATGCATGGTATCTACCCTGGCTGATGATAATGAAGGCTTAGGATTGAAAATTAAAAATGCTAATCAAGAAGCCTTTAAGAGAATGATTAATTCAAAAACAATTTTGAAAGAAATAAAGCCAGCCTATCAAGCCCTTAAAAACATGACCCCAAAAACAGTACTTCATGCGGGACCGCCGATTGAATGGGAACGAATGTGCGGCGCAATGAAAGGCGCAGTTGTTGGCGGTTTGATCTACGAGAAACTTGCGACGAACCACGAAGAAGCTGAAGCATTGGCAGGAAGCGGAGAGATTGAATTTGCGCCCTGTCATTCACAAGATGCAGTTGGCCCTATGGCGGGTGTTTTGACCGCCCATATGCCTGTGATGCGCGTTGAGGATGAAGAGCATGGTACTGCTGGTTTTGCATCTTTGAATGAGGGATGGGGACGCACCTTAAGGTTTGGCGCAAATGATACGGATGTGATTGATCGCCTTGATTGGATGCAAGAGGTATTGGGACCTGTTCTCAACCTGGCAATTGCTGATCACGGTGGCATCAATGTTAAAAATTTGATATCAAGAGCTTTGCATATGGGCGATGAATGTCACAATAGAGATATAGCTGCCACTGCGCTGTTCTATAAGGAAATTACGCCTGCGATTTTTAAAGTTTGTAAAGATGATGAAAAACGCAGTTCAATTCTAGATTTTCTATCTCAGCACGAACATTTCTTCCTGAATATTTGTATGGCTGCCAGTAAAGCCAGCCTTTTATCAGCCAGTAATATTCCTTACAGTACGATGATTACTGCGATGGCTCGTAACGGTGTTGAAGTCGGTTTATTGATGAGCGGCTCTGGTAGCAGTACCTGGTTTACCGGGACCGCGGCTATTCCGGAGGGTTTATATTTCCCTGGTTTTTCAGAGAAAGATGCAGGTCCTGATTTGGGAGACAGCGCAATTACAGAAACAGCAGGTCTGGGAGCATTTGCGATGGCTGGTGCGCCTGCCATTGTTCGATTTGTTGGCGGTTCACCTGCGGATGCTATCCGATACACCAAAGAGATGACGAAAATTACACTGGGAAGGCATCCCCAGTTTACCATTCCCACAATGGATTTCAATGGGACACCTGCGGGCATTGATGCTCGATTGGTCGTTGAGAGCGGTATTGTTCCCGTGATTAACACAGGAATCGCTCACAAAGACCCCGGGTATGGATTGGTTGGCGCCGGTGTGGTGAAGGCGCCGTTCGAGGCTTTTGCTAAAGCCATTGAGTATGCATATCAGAATTGGGCGGATTAGTCATATAAAGATTGGTGGAATCATGGATGGATTGTTTAATAAACTTCAAGAATTAACAGCTTTGACAGGAGTTTCGGGAAGAGAACACGAGGTTGTTAAGGTTCTAAAAGAACAATTTTCCTCTCTTGCGGCTGATGTCATTGTTGATTCCTTTGGTAATGTGGCAGCCTTACTGGATGGTGGATTGCCGGGCCCAAAGGTAATGGTTGCAGTTCATTCTGATGAGGTTGGGGCTGTTGTTACTGCTGTAACACCGGATGGTTTCTTAAGGATCCATACTGTCGGGGTTGTTGATTGCAAAATTTTCCCTGGCATCAGGCTGCTGGTTGATAACCGTATAATTGGAACGGTTGTGTGTGTTCCCGGTCACACCAGCAGCAGGCAGGGATCAGAGAAAAATGATGTTCAGGAACTCCTTGTTGATATTGGGGCGAAGTCCGCTGCCCAGGTTGCTGAATGGCATATTGGACCCGGGATGGCAGTCAATTACGTCAGCCCCTTAACGAAATTAACCCAGGAAAATCTTGTAATGGGGAAGGCTGTTGATAATCGGGTAGGTTGTTTGATATTGCTCAAATTGTTTGAATATTTGCAAGGAAAACAATTCTCCGGAACTTTATGCGGCGTTGCAACAGTCCAGGAGGAAATAGGGATGCGGGGCGCTCGAATGATTACGAATCGAATTAATCCCGATTTTGCCATCGTGATTGACACTGTTCCATTGGATGATACGCCATTAAAAAGCATGCCTGATGTCCCTCTGCGATTAGGCGATGGCCCTGTGCTTCAAAAATGGATTGGTAGAGACGATCTTTTCCTTGGTACTGTTGCCAGTGAGAGCGTTTCGAAATTGCTCTGTGATGCATCCGATGAATTGGGCTTGCCAATACAATGTGTTGCTGCCTATGGAAAATGGGTTACGGATGGTGCTGCAATCCACACAAGCGGCAGCGGCGTGCCAACAAGCTTTCTTTCGATACCTCGTCGATATGGACACACACCCAATGAAATCATAGACCTCAATGATGTCCAATATGCTATTGAAATTATGAAATACGTGATTGAAAAAAAGATTCCAGATTTTAAACCTGATTTTTTGTAATTGCTAATGTTTTTGAAGGAGCTTGCAGTTAACCCTTTAGTTTTTCAATAGATTTTTTATCTCAATAAGGAGAGGTTTGCTATGACTAAATATGATCTTGCCATAAACAATGGGTTGGTCATCAATTCAACCCATAAGATGTTTGCAAATGTCGGTATAAAAGATGGAAAAATAGCTGTAATCACACAGACACCTATTGCAGCAAAAAAGGAAATTGATGCAAAGGGGAAATGGGTATTGCCAGGCGTTATTGATACCCATGTTCATTTTGCCTTGCGGCAGGGACAGGGGGAGGATGCCGTCCTTTCCGATGACGATTATGAAACAGGACCGATCGCTTGTGCAGTGGGAGGTGTAACAACTTTTCTCGATTATGCCATTTGTCCGCAAAAGCGACGGTTAAAGGACTTTTTGGAAGAACGAATTGTGATGGCAACCGAAGGCAGCTGTATCGATTTTGGATTTCACTGCGGTATCACAAATGCTTCGAAACAAACCCTGGATGATATTCCCGGAATTTTTGAGATGGGCATTCCATCCTTTAAGTTTTTCACTACTTATAAAAAGTGGGGCTTTTCAGTTGATTTAGGATTCTTGTGGGATGTATTTAATTTATTCAAAGAACATAATGGCGTTGCTTGTGTCCATTGTGAGCAAGATGACATACTTGAATATCTGAAAGAAAAACATAAAGATGAAGATTCGATGACTTATTTTGCTTCTACACGTCCCGATTTTGCTGAAGAAATCCCGGTTTATGAGTTGGCTGTTTTGGCGAAGGAAGCTGGCTCCAGGGTGCATATTGTCCACCTGACAACAGAAAAAGCATTAAATGTCATACGGGAAGCAAAATCGAAGGGCGTGAAGATCAGAACAGAAACCTGTCCGCATTATTTATTTTATACTGACGAAGTTCTTAAGCGCGATGATGGTTACCTGTTTACCATGACACCGCCATTACGTCCTGAAGGCAATGCTGAGGCTCTTTGGGAAGGATTAATGGATGGCACGATCGAAATTGTGGCTTCCGACCACAATGCATTTGGACGGGCAGTGAAGGAAAAATATGCTGATTGGCGGACAGTGCCGCCTGGATTGGGCGGAAGCGAGATGCTTCTTACCTTTTTACACAGTGAAGGTGTTGTTAAACGGAATATGAGTCCTGAGAAAATGGTTAGCTTGCTGTCGACTTCTCCTGCCGAGGAATTTGGCTTGAAGGAGAAGGGGCGGGTTGAAGTAGGTTTTGATGCAGACCTCGTGCTGTTTAATCCGAACACAGTCAAAACAATTCGACATCAGGATCTGGCAACACCCAGTGGCTTTTCGATTTATGAAGGTGTTGACATGCAGGGTTGGCCAGAAATGACGATCTCGCGAGGTAAAGTGATTGTTGAGGATCGCAAGTTCGTTGGCAGGACTGGCGTGGGTCGTTTCATCAAAAGAGAATTAGCTTAGAAGCGAATATTTAATATGAAATTAGTCAGTTTTATTTTAAGAGATAATTTTGCCACATCCACGCGCATCGGTTTGATTTTTCAGCAAAAAATTTTGGATTTAAAACGTGCGTATGCGGAATTAATTCTTGCAGATGAAGATCCTTCCTTTGCTCAAAAATTGGCAACCCTGTATTTTCCATCGGACATGATCGGTTTTTTCAAGAGCGGAAAAAGAGGAATTGAAGCAATACAGGACATCCTTACCCTTATTGGTGAACAGGAATCGCAAAGTAATGATGACGCCAGGTTTTATTATGAGATGGCAGATATTAAACTCCTGGCGCCTGTACCAAGGCCGAACACGATTCGAGATTTCTCAACCTTCGAAGAACACCAAAAGCGGGTAACTTTACAAAAAAGCGGTGGAAAAGTGCCGGATGTATTCTATGAAATACCGGTTTATTGGAAGGCAAATCCGGATAACACAATTGGTCCCGAAGAGGATATCCACTGGCCTTCTTTTACAGAAAAATTGGATTTTGAGTTGGAGTTTGGTGTCTATATCTCAAAACAGGGGAAAAATATCCCGGTAGAAGAAGCCGATGATTATATTGCCGGATACACAATTTTTAATGATATTTCTGCTCGTGACCAGCAAGAAAAAGAGATGGCAATGACCTTTGGTCCCGCAAAAGGGAAGGATTTCGATAATTCGAAGATTTTCGGACCTTGTATGGTTACCCTGGATGAATTTTCAGGAAAAAGCCATTTGATGACCGCACGTATTAATGGCGAACTATGGTCGCAGAGTACCACAGATGGCATGTTATGGTCATTCCCTCAAATGATAGCATATATTTCTCAATCCGAGACTTTGTATCCCGGTGATTTCCTGGCTTCTGGCACATGCCCCACCGGTACGGGAATTGAGCTTAACCGCTGGATTAAACCCGGTGATGTAATTGAGCTTGAGGTTGAAGGAATTGGCGTATTGAGAAATAAAGTTGTAAGGATGTGATTTCAAGATGGGATCACAAAAATTTTTGGAATTCCTCTCAAAGGTTCTTTAAGGAGACAAAATGAACGAAGAAAAAATGCATCATATCAATATGAAACAGGGCGATGTGGGTAGATATGTTTTACTGCCTGGTGATCCTGGTCGGAGTGAGATAATTGCACAAGCTTTTGATACTTGCGAATTTGTAACATCAAATCGCGAATACACAACATATACTGGCACGGTTTTAGGTGAAAAAGTTTCTTTGATGTCAACGGGAATCGGTTGCCCTTCTACATCCATTGGCATTGAAGAACTGCGGCTGCTGGGTGCAGATACTTTTATTCGCGTCGGTACATCGGGGGCACTTCGCACAGATATGCGTATTGGTGATCTGGCAATCATTACCGGGGCAATCAGGGATGAGGGAACGACGATTCAATATATGCCAATTGAGTTTCCAGCCATCCCGGACTTACAAGTGGCGAATGCTTTAGTTCAAGCTGCCGAAAAATTGGATCAAACTTACTTTACAGGCATCACACAATCAAAGGATTCATTTTACGGGCAGCATCAACCAGAGCGAATGCCTGTTGACAAACACCTTCTTGAACGCTGGAAAGCCTGGAAGATGGGCGGCACAATTTGCTCAGAGATGGAAGCCGCTGCATTATTTATATTAGGCAGCATATATAAACTCCGTACTGGCGGTGTGATGTTAATTACTGGCAACCAGGAGAGTGGTGAACAGGTTGAAGATCGGAATTGGAATATGAAAGGCCTTGTGAATACCGCTGTTGAAGCATTAAAGATCATAATCCAATCTGATAAAAAGAATTGACCAATCTAAAACATCAAACTCATTTTTATGTAGAGATGTGTCAATGTATTGAATTTTATTGCAATTGAAGAACAACGGAGTCCATTACAAAATGCCGAATTAATTTATTCGGCATTTTGTGTTGGTGATTTCTATTGCAGCTCGTATGTGCAACTTCTAATTTGGCATTAGAATTAAGCTATGAAAAAGCAACGGATTGACATCTTGCTTGTTGATCGCGGCCTTGCAGAAAGCCGCAACAGGGCACAGCGCCTGGTGATGGCGGGAGAGGTGCGTGTTGACGGCGAGATGGTGCATAAATCCTCAACCCAGGTAGCTATGAATTCAAAGATTGAGGTGATGGAGCGCCCCAAGTACGTCTCACGCGGTGGCAAGAAACTGGAGGCTGCATTGGATGCCTTTGAAGTTGATGTCTCCGGGAAGATTTGTGCGGATGTGGGTGCATCCACTGGCGGCTTTACGGATTGTCTTTTGCAAAACGGTGCGAAGAAAGTCTATGCGATTGATGTCGGTTATGGGCTGCTGCACTGGAGGCTGCGTAACGATCCACGTGTGGTGGTGATGGAACGAACCAATGCACGTTATCTTGACACATTACCGGAGTCTATCAGCCTGGCAACAGTTGATGCATCTTTTATTTCCTTAGCCCTGTTATTGCCGGCAATAAGAACCTGGTTTAATTCTGAAGCAGGACAAACCATCGCCCTGATCAAACCTCAGTTTGAGGCAGGAAGAAAAGCTGCTGCTAAGCACGCTGGTGTGATCAAGGATGAAGCCGTTCACGAACAGGTGATCATGGAAACGCTTCAGAGCGCGATTTCTTTGGGATTTTTCCCGGTCGGATTAATCCCGTCTCCCATCAAGGGTCCGAAAGGTAATGTGGAATTTTTGGTAGACCTGCGTTTGAAAGGGGCGGATAATCACCAGGATCTTAGTGAGATGATCGAGCAGGCTTTATCGGCGATTCCGGAATAAACCCGGTTGATATTTTTGCTGGGGGAATTGGTGCGTAGAGAAATCGGTTAGTCTTCAGGCTGATTTGATGAGGGGTGTTTCAGCGCTGTATTCTTTCATAGCAGGTTCAAATTCGTCGGAGAGGCTTTGGCTTTCAAATCCCATCTCATTGAGAGAATAATCATGATTGCTTGTAAATAGTTTCGCTTTTTCTGTTTCTTCAATTAGTATCTGCCGATATTCTGGCGTCATCTCAATGCCAAAACGCTCGTAAATATTTTCAATGGCTGCTTTGGGATTGTCGACTAAATCTTGAAATCGCAGCATCACATATTGGTCAGGCGGTAAAGTTTTTAAGTACTGGTGGGAATGGATGTACCAGTGCTTTGCCTGTTTCCGCATCACATCCTGTGCAGCTTGTGGATAGTCGCCTTCGGGTTCTCCGTAGGTCTTCCAATGATTAGAGAACATGCTGACAGAGGAGGGAATCACCCTCAGGGGAGAGCGAATAAGGTTAATGAATTTGGCGTCGGGGAACTTCCTATGGAGCGTCTTTACCTTTGGAGAATAGGTGGGGCTTTTTGAAATGTAGCGCTTTCCGTTATTCGCATAGATATGACGCTGCAGGACTTCCTGGTAGTAATTCATGTCCTGCTCTTTTTGCTCTTCTGATACTTCTTCATCATAATAAATGTATTTATTAATCAAATCGGGGAAGGGGAAAAAAGCAAAAAGATTGTAGGTGGACCATGTGTGTAAGAAGACGTGCCCATCCTCTTCAATCTCGTTCAAGCCTGTTGGATGCATGTATGAATATTGTTTTAATGCCTTTTCAAAGATGTTGATGATCTTTCCGAAGGGATTACCGATCAGACGATTTGCTTTCATTGTCCAATGGACAAATTTTCGCTGGACAATTGAAGGTGCAATATAAATTTCCCAGGCTTTCATTCCGGTCGACCGTTCATCTTTCGCCAACAAACGATGTAGCAGGGTGGTGCCGGATCGAAAATTTCCGACAATAAAGATTGGTTTTTCGATATTTTGTGACTTGACCTGTGGATAAAAAAGCATGTCAAGACCATATGCCAATCGAATACTGAAATGCCATAAGGGATAGAGCAAGAAAATGATCAGGAGTACAAAGAACCTTTTTGGGGTTAACCTGCCTGGGGTTCCTTCAGATTTGAAAAAACTGTACCAGATTGTTTTAAAATAGAGTTTGAGATTAAGTTTCATTAGATATTTTTTTATTATTATGAGATAGTTCAGGCTTATCTTACCCGATAGGGCGATTATTAGTGTTAATCCTTTATTGGAATCAATCAATGATTTTCAACGAGAAAACTCGCTTTGGTATAATTTATCTATTGTTGTGTTTTGTGGATTATGATTTTTTACTTTAATAATTCATCGTATTGATGACCCTTTTGGTGATTAATTAACCCAGCGTTTAAGGTTATACTCAGGTGTTATGAAAAATTTGGTGAGAAATTTTTGTATTATCGCCCATGTGGACCATGGCAAGTCCACCCTGGCAGACCGTATGCTCCAGCTAACCGGTACCATCTCCGATCGCGATATGACCGAACAGGTTCTGGACACCATGGACCTGGAGCGTGAAAAGGGCGTGACGATAAAAGCGTCTGCTGTGCGAATGAATTTTGACGCGGCAGATGGCAAAGCTTATGAATTTAATTTGATTGACACACCCGGTCATGTTGACTTCAATTATGAAGTTAGCCGGGCGCTTGAAGCATGCGAGGGGGCGCTGCTGGTGGTGGATGCCGCTCAGGGAATTGAAGCACAAACTCTGGCAAATTTATACCTTGCACTGGAAGCAAATCTGGTTATTATTCCGGTCATTAACAAGATCGACCTGCCCTCTGCTCAAACAGAAGAGGTTTCGGATGATATCCACAATTTGTTGGGTACACCAAAGGATCAAATCATCCAGATATCAGCGAAACAGGGAACAAATATTCAGCAGGTTCTGCAGGCGATCGTCGATTTTATTCCTCCCCCAAAGGGCGATGATGCTGAACCGCTGGAAGCCCTGATTTTTGATTCGCATTACGATGCCTATAAGGGCGTTGTGGCTTATGTGCGTGTGTTCAATGGTTCCATTACACGGGATGATCAATTATTGATGATGTCCACCAAAGTAAAAGCTACCCCGGTGGAAATCGGAATTTTTGCCCCGAACATGACCCCTGTCAAAAACCTCACTTCAGGTGAAGTGGGTTATATCGCCACAGGCTTGAAAACCGTGTCTGAGTGCCGTGTGGGTGACACTATAACCTACGCAAATAATGGTGTTGAAAAGCCCCTGCCCGGTTATAAGCATGCCAAACCGATGGTCTTCGCTGGCGTTTATCCTACGGATGGTGAAGATTACGCAGATTTGAGGGATGCCCTTGAGAAACTGCAGTTAAATGATGCCTCACTGGAATACCAGCCCGAGACATCGGAGGCTTTGAACTTTGGATTTCGGGTCGGGTTTTTAGGGCTGTTTCATATGGATATCATCCAGGAGCGTCTAGAACGCGAATATGATATGGATGTGGTTTTTACAGCGCCATCTGTGGAGTACGAGATCAAGCTCAATAACGGCGAAATGATCACGATCTCTTCTCCGGCGCAGCTTCCGGATGAAAATGAAATTGATCAAATTTTGGAACCCTGGATGGATCTGACAATATTCACACCAACTGATTATTACGGTGTCGTGATGGAACTGGTTACGAAAAAGCGGGGCATCTTTATTTCACAAGAATACCCATCCCCGAACCGCGTACAGATAGAATTTGAAATTCCGCTCTCTGAATTGATTATCGATTTTTTTGACCAGCTTAAATCAGGTACCCGCGGATACGCTTCAATGGATTACCAGTTTATTGAATATCGTACTGAGAAACTGGTGAAGCTTGAAATTTTGGTTAACGGCGAATCGGTTGATGCCCTGACGGCGATTGTTCATAAGGAAGATGCTTATCATAAGGGACAGGCTTTAGTTTCTCGATTAAAAGAGTTGATCCCAAGACAGATGTTCACCATTCCAGTCCAGGCATACGCCCAGGGCAGGGTTATATCACGAGCAAACGTGAAAGCCTTAAGAAAAGACGTCCTTTCTAAATGTTATGGTGGTGATATTACACGGAAGAAAAAGCTGCTTGAAAAGCAGAAAAAAGGCAAACGCAGGATGAAAATGGTGGGGAATGTGGAAATCCCACAGGAAGCCTTTATGGCGATCTTGCGCCTGGACCAGACAAAATGAGCTCTCAGAAGTCAACATTGCTTAAAAAGATTAGCCGCTGGCTGATTCCGCTTTTAATCAGTGTTTTAGCTTTCTGGCTGGTCTTACGCAATATTGACTTATCAAAGTTTGTATCTAACCTTAAGCGTGTGGGTTTTGAAGCATTGTTATATGCGACACTCCTCCACTTTTTAAGTTTATTTTTTCGAGTTTTTAGCTGGTATGTTTTATTGGGGCGGAAAGTTTCATTTAAAGACGCTTTCTTTACCATGAATGCCGGTTATTTGTTGAACAATGTTTTTCCATTTCGTTTGGGGGAGATCGGGAGAGCCCTGCTTCTGGATAATCCTGAAGGCCCCTCTGCGCTTGAGGCTTTTTCAAGCGTGATTGTCGAGCGGGTTTTTGATGTGTTCCTTGCAGCAGTCTTTGTTTTGGTCATGCTGCCGAGGGTTCTGGCAGGCGATACCCAACAAACCGTTATTTATATCGCTTTTTCCGTGGCAATGCTGGGGATCCTCGTTTTGTACTTGATTGCCAGGTTTCGCAAGCAAATGCTTGTTTGGCTGGCTCGCTGGGGAGAAAAAGCCGCTTTCATTGAGCGTTGGGTGAAACCAAAGGCAGCTCAAATTTTAGAAGGCTTATCTGTTCTCAGTAATCCTCGCTTATTTTTCCTTGCATTCGGCAGCTTATTTATCAGCTGGATGCTCGCATTTGTTCAAAACCTCGTTGTTTTTAGAACGCTTTACCCGAATCCCCCATTCTGGTGGATGGTTTTTGTGCTGAGCATCGGCACCTTTGGGATTGCGCTGCCTTCCGGACCGGCGGGCTTAGGGGTGTTTGAAGGCGCAATGGTGGCAGGGTTTGCCTTGCTAGGTGAGGATGCAGGTCTTGGTTTTGCACATGCGATCATTATTCACACGATAAGTATTGTATATAATAATATTTTTGGCTTGATTGGTTTGCACTTGAAAGGTGAGGCATTGGTTGACCTTTACCAGCGTGCAATTCAGCGGTCTCCAAAAGCTCAAACCCAAGAATGAAGATGCGAATATTAATTGTTTTGACTTATTACTACCCCTATAAATCCGGTCTAACTATATATGCTGAGCGCCAAGCACAGGCACTCGCTGCTATGGGACATGACGTGACCGTTCTAACATCGCAATATGACCGGAATTTACCCACGAATGAGCTATTGCAAGGTGTAAGAATCATCCGATTGCCAGTTGCGTTTCGGCTGTCAAAAGGCGTTATCATGCCCAGGATTTTATCCACTGCCTGGAAATTGATTGGTGAATCAGATCTTGTAAACTTACACCTGCCGCAGGGCGATGCTGCGGTTGTAGCAATATTGGCAAAAATCAGAAATAAGCCACTGGTGTCAACATATCATTGCGATATAAAAATGCCGGCAGGTGCCATTAATAAACTTGCAGGTTGGGGCGCTGTACTTTCCAACCATATTTCGGCAAGCTTGTCGGATGCCCTTGTTCAAAACACATGCGATTTTGCCCAGCATTCGAAATTTCTCAAAAGGTATTTGAATAAATTGACGGTTATCCAGCCGCCGATCGTGGTTACCACAGTATCTGAAGAAGAAATCGCTCAATTTAAAGAAAAATTTGAGATTGATCCATCACGAAAAATTATTGGTATGGTTGCCAGATTAGCCAGCGAGAAGGGGGTTGAATACCTTGTCGATGCTCTGCCTGAAGTGATAAAGCAGATTGATAATGCGCAGGTTATATTTGTTGGCAATTACCAGAATGTGATTGGTGAACAAGCCTATAAAGCAAAGATTTTACCGATGATTGAAAAACTCGGAGAGCGCTGGAAGTTCCTGGGAATAATCTCGGAAGCTGAAAAGGCCGCTTTCTTTCAACTTTGTGACGTGCTTGTTTTGCCTTCTATCAACAGCACCGAGTCTTTTGGGATGGTGCAGGTCGAGGGGATGACCTGCGGTACACCTGTGGTAGCCACGGACCTCCCCGGTGTACGGCAGCCCGTGCTTTCTTCAGGTATGGGGAAGATTGTCCCTGTCAAAGATTCATTAGCCCTGGCAGAAGGGATCATTGCTGTTTTGAATTCATCAGATCGGCTTGATAATGAAAAGTTAAATACATTGAAAGAGCATTATTCTCCTGAAACGGTCGCAAAAGAATATGAATCTTTGTATCAAAAATTGATGAGGTCAGATGAATAAGCAGCAGCTGGATGACATTCTTTGCCGGCATCTCTCCAGCCTCCCATACTTCCGTGGTTTTTTGCGGGCTGTAGAAGACCGTTTTTACCAGGAGATTGACTTGCCAGCGCCGGTATTTGACCTGGGTTCGGGTGATGGTCATTTTGCATCGGTCGCTTTTGAAGATAAATTAGATGTGGGCCTGGACCCCTGGGTTGAACCGACCCTTGAAGCACGCGGGCGAGACACCTATCGCTTGCTTGTTATGGGTGAAGGTGCACACATCCCCTTTCCAGATGGCTATTTTGGCTCTGTGACCAGCACCTCTGTTCTGGAACATATTCCAGACATCGAACCTGTTTTGGTTGAGGCAGCACGGATTTTAAAGCCCGGCGGTAAATTTGTTTTTTGTGTGCCAAACCATCGCTTTCCCGAATTGCTTTGGGGCAAAAGGTTTCTTGATAAATTGGGCTTCAAACGCATGGCAGAGGCTTACAGTCGTTTCTTTAATAAAATTGCCCGTCATGCTCACACCGATTCCCCACCCGTGTGGCAAGCTCGTCTTGAGCGTGTAGGGTTTGAACTTGTGGATACCTGGGATTACTTTCCACCTGAAGCTCTGACGATATTAGAATGGGGGCATCCATTGGGTTTGCCGTCACTTTTGTCAAAGAAGCTCTTTGGACGCTGGGTATTGTTCCCAAAACGGTGGAATTTGGCGATCCCCTGGCATTGGACCAGGAAATACCTTGATAACCCACGGTCAGAGCAAGGAGTGTGTTCGTTTTTCATTGCGCGGAGAATGCCATGAGACTGCTGAAGAAACTGACTTATTATGTAAGTTCCATTTTCAGGATGGTATTTGGCTTCAAAAACATTTTTTCACTCATCCCCTTCTTTCTTAATCGAGAAAGGGTTGAACAAACTGAGGTTGTTTTACGTAAAAGCGGCATACGCCTGGTTGCCAGGGGTGCGATGGATAATTGGGCGATCAAGGAAACCTTCCTGGATGCGTTTTATATTCGTTATGGTGTCCCAATAAAAGATGGATGGACGGTTGTGGATATTGGCGCAGGGATTGGAGATTTCAGTATTTTTGCAGGGCATTCGAATCCACAAACGAAGGTTTATGCCTTTGAGCCATTTCCGGAATCCTATCATTTGCTGGAAAGAAACATCGCCTTGAATGGCATTGAAAACGTTTTCCCCTTTCAGACAGGGATATGGAGTCAGGCAGGGGTTTTACATCTGGATAATGTCAGCGGTGAACCATTGCAAATCATCAGTAAACAAATGCACGCTGCAATAAATGAAAAAAGTGCGATAAAGGTCAGGGCAATGCCGCTGTCACAGGTTTTTGATACGTATGCAATAGAAAAGCTAGACCTGTTGAAACTTGATTGTGAGGGGGCAGAATATGAAATCCTCTCAGGTGCTTCTCCTGAAGTGTTCAACAAAATTGAGAGAATCATTATGGAATACCATGATATCGATGGTCACCATCACGATTACCTGGTATCACTCCTTGAGCGGCAAGGCTATAGGGTTTATTGTCATGATAATTTTGTCCACGATGATATTGGCTACCTTTATGCTGAAAGCGTGTAAATGCTGTAACAGGTTGTCAGCAGGGCAAGCCTGAAGTATCATTTCCAAATAATTTATTATTTTAAAAGTATTCAATGTAAGGCAGTTTTCACCATACCGGGAAATTTTATGAACCATCAACATGAACCGGAAAATCAAAACCAGGACAGCGTTTGGGATTATTTTGTTGAAAAAATTAAATTCTGGACGCATATCCCGGTTGAAAAAGAAAAAATAGAAGCTCCAGGAACAATTAAAAACAAACCTGCTTTTCCATGGTTGAGCCTGGTGTCTTTGATTCTCGGGTTAATGGCTCAACTAACATTTGAACCTTCGTCTGGACGAACACCGTTGCCCGGGATTATTTTGTATTTAGCGGCAGGGGGATGTTTATTGGCATCAATTTTTCGTCGAGAATGGCGATTGCCCGACCTCAAACCTGACCAGGATGAGCCGATGAACACAGCATTCCGGCTTGATTTTTTCTTGATTGGACTTCTTCTGGCAATTCTTGCATTCGTTTTATTTGGCAGCGGAAATTTTGGCTTGCTGAACACTTCCCTGTTGCTGCTTTCAATCGTTTTTATTTTCCTTTCTTTTGGGAAGACAAATCAAAAGGAACGACGGTCGCGCAAAGATATTCTCAGCTGGTTTAGAGCGGAGAATTGGCGCATCTGCATCTCTCGCTGGACGATCATCGTCCTGGCGGTGATCGCAATTATCCTGTTTTTCAATTTTTATCGCCTTGATTCTGTTCCACCGGAGATGGTTTCAGACCAGGCAGAAAAATTACTGGACATCAATGATATTCTCAATGGGAGCAGAGCAGTTTATTTCCCTCGAAATACAGGCAGAGAGCCGATACACTTTTACCTGACGGCTTTATTTATGGCGGTTTTCAACCTGGAAGTTTCATTTTTGAACCTGAAAATCGTTGCAGTCTTTGCGAATTTGTTGACGCTTTTCTTCATTTACTTACTTGGCAAAGAGGTTGGAAATAAATGGGTGGGTTTAGGGGCGGCGTTATTTGCAGGGATGGCTTACTGGCCTCTTTTGTTCACAAGGTTAGCGCTGCGTATTCCCTATTATCCACTGTTTGTTGCCCCAGTCATGTATTTTATGGTTCGTGGTTTTCGCCGGCAAGATGTTATGGATATTTTGCTGACAGGGCTGTTTCTTGGCCTAGGTTTGTACGGATATACCCCTTTCAGAATTGTGCCGATCTTTGTTGTTCTGGCGACAATCATTTTTCTTATTCATAAACCCGCTGAGAACAAGCGCTTACAAGTAATTTTCGCGTTAGCTTTAATCACACTGGTTTCACTGGTGGTGTTTGTTCCATTGCTGCGTTATTGGCTGGCAAATCCGGATCTGTTTGCCTATCGTGCTTTCTCACGGTTGACAGGCATGGAAGCTGGATTTCAAAAAGCACCTGTATTGATCTTTTTGGAGAATTTTTGGAAAGCAAGCATCATGTTCTTTTGGGATAACGGTGTGATCTGGGCGCATTCTATTCCTGGAAGGCCTGCACTTGAGATAGTCTCTGGCGCGTTATATTTTTCAGGTATAGTCGGTTTGCTGGTCCGTTACATCCGTAAACGTCAATGGATTGATTTATTCTTGCTGGTCTCAATCCCAATGATGATGATGCCGTCCATCTTATCCCTGGCATACCCGGGGGAGAACCCAAGTTTGAACCGAACGGCAGGTGCTGTGGTGCCTGTTTTTGTGGTTATTGGACTATCCCTTGAAACTTACATCCGCACATTTCGTGCAAGATTTTTAGGTATGTTTGCAAAAATCGCGCCAATTGTAATCCTGGGTATATTGGTGTTGTGGTCTGGCTTGAATAATTACGATCTTGTCTTTAACCAATACTATCAGATCTATAAAGCATCCAGCTGGAATACTTCGGAGATTGGCGATGCTGCCAGGTTCTTCATCGAATCCATTGGTTCGGCGGAGACCACGTATCTTGTTGGGTATCCCCATTGGGTGGATTCACGATTGGTGGCGATCAATGCAGGGCAGGTAGGTAGGGACTTTGCAATTTTCCCGGAGCAAATCCCTGCAACACAGGATGACCCTCGCGCAAAAATGTTTTTTGTGAACATGTTCGATACTGAAAATATCGAATTACTCAAAGAAACATTTCCCCAGGGTACTTTGTGGCAACACGACTCGGAAGTTGAGAATAAGGATTTCATGATATTTTTTGTGCCGCCAACACAGGGAACGGGAGCCAATGGCAATTAATCGTAATAAATCGGCTCGGAATAAAACGCGCAACTGGGGCAATATTTTTATTCTGGTTGCATTGCTTGTGACGCTTGCTGGAGGAGCTTATTTTCGCCTGGTAGGTGTAAATTGGGATGAAAACCAGCATATGCACCCTGATGAGCGGTTTCTCAGTTTAGTTCAATCCGCGATTTCCCCGGTCAACGGCGTTTCAGAATATTTCAACACAGAAACGTCCAGCCTGAACCCGGCAAATCGTGGACATACCTTTTTTGTTTACGGGACATTGCCAATTTTTATCATCCGTTATGTTGGGGAAGCCCTGGGAAAAACGGATTACCACGCAATTACGATTGTTGGCCGTCATGTCTCTGCAATATTTGACGTGCTGACGATTTTACTGGTGTTTGCTATCGGAAAAAAACTATACAATCGTTGGGTGGGCTTGCTCGGTGCAGTATTTTATGCCGCTGCTGTGTTGCCAATACAACTTTCCCATTATATGACAGTGGATACAATCACCAATACTTTCACATTCCTGGCAATTTATGCAGGCGTTTGGGCGCTTAAGCGTCGATCCGTTATGGAAATAGAACATTCTATTGGTGCGGAGGATCAGGCTGAGGTTGACTCAAATGATGATGTTGATCGTGAAGAGGAAGGGCCTAAAAGTATTGGTTTGCTCATCAAGGATTTATTGCCGTACATTTTATTTGGCATTGCCCTGGGCGCAGCGACAGCTTCAAAGATCAACGCTGTCGTGGTGGCGATGGTTTTGCCTTTTGTTGAAGCAATCCGTTACTTAAAAATGGCGCCTGAAGAGCGGGATAGGGAAATTCTCCCGATTATTCGCAACCTAGCACTGGCAGCGGTTCTGAGTTTCATTGTCTTCCGTATCGGGCAGCCATATGCGTTTAATGGGCCGGGGTTCTTAAATTTTGGCATCAATGAGAACTGGTGGCTCAGCATTCAAAATTTACGATCACAGGCTTCAGGGCAAGTAGATTTTCCACCGGCTTTGCAATGGGCAAGACGACCGATCACATTTTCATGGGAGAACATGACTGCCTGGGGTCTTGGTTGGCCCCTGGGGATTCTTGCATCTTTAGCGTTCCTGGGAATGGGTTGGGCAATACTTCGAAAACGGGATTGGACCACGCACCTGCCCTTGTGGGTTTTCACAGGTTTGTATTTTGCCTGGCAGTCCTTCTCGTGGGTGCGATCCATGCGCTATCAGGTCTTGATATATCCATCATTGGCAATAATTGCCGGATGGGGCCTGGTTGAGCTTTTCACTGTAAAGAAAACCATCAAGCTCGGTTCGGTTAGGATCAAGCCGAAAATCCTATGTACAGCAGCACTTACCCTGACAATCCTTATCATCGTGAGCACCACCAGCTGGGCGTTTGCCTTTTCTCGGATTTACACACAGCCACATACGCGTGTTGCTGCCAGCCGCTGGATTTATCAAAATATTCCAGGTGCATTGACACTCGAGCTGGAGACAGAATCCGGTGATTTTCGGCAGCCATTGCCTTATCGCGCAGGCGATATTTTTAGCCCGGGCGAAAGCTTTCGCATGCCATTTTACGCTGATGCAAATGGCAGCCTGACCAGCCTGAGCTTCCCGTATATATTGGATCAATCGCAAATTCCAGAGCAGAAGACCCTCTTGCTGACAGTTGTTTCTGCTGATGCCCCTGAGGAAGTGCTGGCAAGTGCTCGCATACAGGATGGCTTCGGTGCGACAGACAGCGATTGGCGCGGCGCAGCTTATGAATTTGTTTTAGATCGTCCAATAACCCTGGCAGAGGGGAATCTGTATTATTTTTCTTTGGACGAGCTTGAAGGCGAAGCGACTTTCCTGTTGAATGGTTCGCCATCCATGATCATCGTGACCCTGGATGGACAAGCCCTGAAAAGCCCCTTACCACGCATTCAACAAGGTGTTCGTAAGGACAACCCCTACACCATGAACGTTCAGCTTGTACGGGATGGTCAAATAAATGCTGTCACCACACCGTATTTGGTTGACCAATCTGGAAAAGCGGGCGAAAAAACGCTGAACCTCAACCTGACGCTTGTTGATCAGGCTGGTGTTTTAGGATCATCTGTTCTTCAATCAGCATTTGATCCCGGGGGTGATTCACGTGGTAAAGCATATACATTTGAACTGGATCAACCGCTTGATGTTAAAGAAGGACAAACACTAACGGTTACCCTGACCACGGACGATGAGGGTGTACGCCTGGTTCCCCATGCACCGGCACCGGTGCATGAAAGCAGCTGGGATGACGCTGTTCCTTACCCTGTTGACGGATTCAGCCCTTACAGCGAAAGCGGCGGCATATATCGAGGTGATTTAAACTTTGAAATGTATTGGGCGGACGACCAGCTTAAACTTGAGAGATTTGAAACCAATCTTGACCTGGCAGACTATATTTTTATAACCTCCAGCCGCCAATGGGGAACCACAACACGGGTCCCTGAAAGGTACTTATTGACGACAGCCTATTACCGTAACCTTTTAGGCTGCCCGCAGGAAGAAGACATTGAATTGTGTTATTCTGTTGCAGAACCCGGGATGTTCGAAGGGACGCTTGGCTTTGAGCTGGTTCAAACCTTTACCTCTCATCCCAGTATCGGACCCCTGGAAATTAATACACAATTTGCTGAAGAAGCTTTCACCGTTTATGATCACCCGAAGGTTCTGATTTTCAAGAAATCAAACGACTATGACCCGATCCAGATGCGAGAAGTTCTGCGATCAGTGGATTTGAGCAAGGTGGTCTATTTTACGCCTGGTGAAGCGGCAAATTATAAAGGACCCGATCCTGAAGGACTTTACGAACCTCGATTCAACCTGATGCTTCCCGAAGACCGGCTTGAACGTCAGCGAGAAGGGGGCACCTGGTCAGCATTATTTGATCGAGATCGGTTGATCAATTCATCACAATTGCTGGCGAGCACTGCTTTTTACTGCCTGGTAAGCATCCTGGGATTGCTAACATACCCGATCATTCGGATGGCTTTACCGGGTCTGGCGGATAGGGGATACCCCTTGTCCAAACTGGCTGGATTGTTGATCCTGGCATTTGCAGTATGGATTCTGGGTTCATTTGGTATATCTTTTTCTGTGACAACGATTATGTTTGTCTTGTTAGGAATGATCCTCATCTCCATACTTTTCATCTGGATGCAAAGGCGACTGCTTTGGCGTGAACTGAAGGAAAATTGGCGATATTTCTTAATTGTTGAAATCCTGGCATTGATTGCCTTTGTCTACTTCATACTGGTGCGGACGGGCAATCCGGATTTATGGCATCCGTTCAAGGGCGGTGAAAAGCCCATGGATTTCTCCTACTTAAACGCTGTGCTCAAGAGCACAAGCTTCCCACCTTATGATCCCTGGTTTGCGGGGGGTTATATTAATTATTATTATTTTGGTTTTGTGATCCTCGGGGTTCCAATCAAATTATTAGGGATCGTGCCTGCAATTGCATATAACATCGTCCTCCCGATCTGGTACAGTATTCTGATTTTGAGCGCATTTTCTGTCGGATGGAATCTGTTTAGAGGCATTCCACTATTAAGTGCCTTTTCGGATGTAGAAAAGGGTAAGAAAAAGTTCTTTCCGACAGCCTTTTGGGTAGGTTTGGGATCTGCCATCTTGCTGGCTTTGTTAGGGAATTTGGGCACAATCGACTTGATCATTACCGGTTTTCAGCGCATCGCTTCTGGGGGGGCACTGATTGATGAAGCGGGTTTTGGTCAGCGGGTTAGCTGGGCTTTCCAGGGATTCTTCCAGTTCTTACAAGGGACGCCCATGCCCTTCTACCCGGGCGATTGGTACTGGTTCCCAAGCAGGGTCATTCCGGGCGATCCTATTACAGAATTCCCATATTTTACATTTATTTATGGCGATCTTCACGCACACCTGATCGCCTTTCCGATTACCATATTTGTGATCAGCTGGAGCCTTTCTGTGGTTTTGAGCAAGGGCTGTTGGGGTGAAGCCGACGGAAAATTCAAATGGGTAGGGAGAGCCACCGGATTCATCCTGGGGGCAATTGTTATTGGCGCTTTGAGACCGACCAATACCTGGGATTTTTATACCTATATTGTCCTGGCTTCCCTGGCATTGCTTTACAGCGTTTTTAAGAATTACCAGCCAAGGTTGAAGCTGACATTTAAGAGGGCAAGATTTGCGGAAAAGGCAGTTGTTGCCCTGGGGTCTGTTCTTTTGCTGGTCGGTTTGGCATTGCTGTTCTATCAGCCTTTTGCATACTGGTTTGGACAGGGTTATACCCAAATTGAATTCTGGCAGGGAGATCGAACCCCGTTGAAGTCTTATTTCATCCATTGGGGATTATTCCTGTTCATCATCATCAGCTGGATGGCCTGGGAAAGCTACCATTGGATGAAGACCACACCACGTTCAGCTTTAGCTCGTCTTGAACCTTATAAACCATGGTTATTATCGGGATTGATCTCGCTGGCAATATTATTGCTAATTTTCCTTGTGTCCGGTGTGGTTGTCGGCCTGGTGGCTGTCCCGATAGGCTTATGGGTTGTTATATTGATGCTTCGACCGGGACGGTCTGATGGCATGCGCTTTTTGTTATTCTTAATTGGAACTGCTGTCACACTGACCCTGGTTGTTGAATTGATCTATCTTCCCGGTGATATCGGACGAATGAATACGGTCTTCAAGTTTTATTTACAGGCATGGGTAATGTTTGCCTTATCAGCAGGTGTGTGCTTGGGGTGGGTTGTAAAATCACTGCGTTATTGGCGTGAGCACCTGGCATTTTTATGGCAAGCGATGTTGTATCTGTTGCTGGCTGGCGCAGCTTTGTTCACCGTGATGGGAACAATGGACAAAATCCAGGACCGAATGGCTTTGGATGCACCGCACACTTTAGATGGTATGGCATACATGCAGTATGCGACATATTATGATCTGGGTGCCCAAATGACTTTAAGTGAAGATTACCAGGCGATCCGCTGGATGCAGGAAAACATCCAGGGTTCTCCGATGATCCTTGAGGGGCAGGCTTACGAATATCGTTGGGGAAACCGATACACAATTTACACAGGCTTGCCAGGGGTTGTCGGCTGGAACTGGCATCAACGTCAGCAGCGCGCGATTTTGAAAAGCAATATTGTGCAAGAACGTGTTGATTCAGTCAACGCCTTCTACCTGACTGAAAACATTGGTGATGCCGTCGAATTCATCAATAAATATGATGTCAAGTATATCGTTGTGGGTCAATTGGAAAAAATCTTTTACCCGGGTCCAGGCCTGGATAAATTTGAGGCATATGAAGGGCAGCAATGGGAGAAGGTCTATCAAGTTGGGGAGACTACTATTTATCAAGTGCTGGAGGCGTCTCCAAATTAATTTTGATTTTTGATATTGGAACGAGCCGACCGTCAATATTATTTAAACTGGAAATTAAGACGCCTGAATGGTTTTGGCAAGTATAATATCAAGTGATATTATTTAGGATGGCGGTGTTTGAGATATTTGTTTGCACTTCCTTCGGATGAGGTTTAGCAGCAAAGTCCTTTAACGATAATTTATTACAAATCTTTATGCTGGCATGGCATCATGGAATAACTTTATGAAGTTAGAAAACAAACCCATTTTTCATAGGCTGCTTTTATCAAGCGCTTTTATCACTGCCCTCGCGCTCAGGTTGGTCCGATTGGGGGCAATGCCTTTGACGGATATGGAAGCGCGTATTGCATTGCAAGCGCTGGCTGTTGGGCAAAAAACAGAGACAGTTCTTGGCGGACACATGACCTATGTGGGTTTGACAGGGTTCGATTTTTTCCTGTTACATGCTAGCAATTTTTTGGCTCGGTTTTGGCCTGCGATGTTTGGTGCGCTGATCGTTTTTGTCCCTTTTCTTTTTCGAAAACAACTCGGGCATTGGCCTGCCAGCATCCTGTCTTTCATCCTTGCATTATCGCCTGAAATGGTTGGCCTTTCTCGGGTGATCGGCTCACCGATGATCGCCTTTGTGATGCTGCTTTTGGCATTTGGATTGATCATTCGAAAGAAGCCCATATTATCTGGTGTGTCATTCGCCCTGGCTTTAATGGGTGGTTCAGGTTTTTGGACTGGTATTGTTTTGATTGGGTTCATTTTGTTAGCTGCCAAAGTAATTTTGAAATTATCTTTTCATGATTATCTTGACGAATTTTTCAAACACAAGGATGATCGTTTGAAGTTCCTGATCGCCTTTGGATTAACAGTATTGCTGGTTGCCACAGGTTTTTCACTGGCACCAGAGGGCTTAAGCGGGGTGTTTTCAGGTGGTGTTGATTTTGTCCGTGGATTTGGAATGCCTTATATCGAACCATTTGTCTTGAAACCCCTTGCGCTTGCTGCATACAGCCTTCCTGCGGTTATCTTTGGTATCTGGGGCGGAATACGGGGGCTGATCAAGCGCAATAAACTTGATATATTCTTGTTGATCGCAGCGCTGGCCGGCTTTATTTACCTGCTGCTTTACCCCAACGCAACCCCTGCGGATATTATTTGGGTTACGTTACCGCTCTGGACCTTGTCTGCCAGGGTGATTGCCGCTGTATGGCGCTGGCCTGAGGAAAATAAATTTGTGATGGTCATCACTGTTGTGATGGTTGTGGTTGTTTTTGCATTCACCCTTTTGGCAATGCGGTCACTGGTGAGTCCAAGCATCAACACGGAGGCGCGTTTGACGACATTCATCGCGCTTGCCGGTGGTCTGGTCTTATTGATTGCATTGGTATTGCTTGTGACTTATGGATGGTCGGAGGATGTGGCATTACCCGGATTTTTGATGGGTCTTTCCGTCGTGGTTCTTCTTGGGATGCTTTCACTTTCAGTCAGAACCACCAGCATCAGCCTGGAAAGGACCCATGAATCATGGTATCCACAAGAATCCAGTTTATCAACACAGTGGGTAAAGATTTCTCTTGATCGGGTTTTAGAATGGAATAAAAGAACGACAATGCCCGTTGAAATCGCTGTGGCTGACTTTGAAACCCCCGGGATGCGCTGGGTCCTGCGGGATTACGAGAATGTGGTTTTTGTGCCTTATGTGCCGCCCTCGTCGCAGCCAGGCGTACTGATCTCAGACACACTGACCCAGCCCGAAATCTCGAACTCTTATCGCGGGCAGGATCTGGTCTGGTCACAGACCCCGGATTGGCAGGGGATGATGCCTTTTCAGAATCTAAACTGGTTTATAACTCGGGACGCACCGGAAACAACCAAGGAAATCATCTTCTGGGTAAGAACAGATTTAATGCCAGATGAACAATTTTCACAATAACCTTTACTTACAGGATTGGAATTATTTACAAATGGGATTACCAAAAACAATTGCAATTGACGGCACAGCAGGATCGGGAAAATCAACCCTGGGATCTTTGCTGGCAGAAGCCCTCGGCTTTTTATATCTAGACACAGGTGTGATGTACCGAGCAGTCACACTGGCAGTGATCAAGGCGGGATTAAGTCTCGACGATGAATTTGCTATTGGTGAGCTTGCTCGGAAAGTTCGCATCGATGTTCGACCACCCTCGATTGATGACGGCCGCGACGTGGATGTTCTGCTGGATGGAGAAGATGTTACCTGGGAAATTCGCCAGGATGCTGTAAATGCCTGGGTCTCACCTGTTTCTACACAGCGTGCGGTACGTGATGCGATGACAGAGCAGCAGCGCCGGATAGCCCAGGAGAATAACGTCGTGATGGTAGGCAGGGACATCGGTACCGTTGTGATCCCGGATGCAGACTTGAAGATTTACCTTGACGCATCTGTAGAGGTCAGAGCACATCGTCGATACCAGGAAATGCTCGAAAGGGGTGAGACACCTGATTTCAACGCGGTGTTAGCGTCTTTAAAAAACCGGGACAAAATTGATTCGAATCGTGAAATTGCACCCCTAAAACCAGCTGAGGATGCTTACATCATCAATTCAGATAACTTGAATATTTGCCAGGTCTTCAAAACAGCGAAGGCGTTGATTTACAATGTGTGATACCTTTGCAGTCCTGGGAAAATGCAAAGGTTAACGGATCTGTGAATTTTGGGAAAAACAGCAATCATGAGCCAAATGAAGCATGTGAATTGCTTTTTATCCCATATTCATATCATCAAGATAATGAAAAGATTCTTCCACTTATGGTGAGATTTTTCATGTGAATGAAACCAAGCTGATCGTTTGTAAGTAAATCGCATTATACGACCCTGTTTTATCCGAATTTTTGTGTCGTTGAGTCCGGATAATGCTATAATAAATTAACCTTTATATATCAAATAAAAAATGTCAGAAATCTTTGCACCGCTCATGCCAGAATATACGATTGACCTCCCAAAGGCCCCCATTGCCTTAGCGGCATGGGTGCTCTTGTTTGGGATCATTGTATTTTTCATTTTTCGCATGAGTGAAAAGGGAACAAAAATAAGACGCGAGTCTCTAATCTGGATGGCGATTTTGAGCGTCCTGGTTCTGGCATTTACCCCATTTATTGGTATCCCGCTGGAAATTGACGGGGGGGATGTCTTAAACCCGGGGAAAACTTTTCATATCATGTTTTTTGCTGCCGTGCCCTGGCTCGCTGCTGGCGGCATTATCGGGTTCATTCCCGCGAGTTTATTAGCGGGTGTTTCAGGGCTGTTATATGCATATTTGGAAACACACCACATTTTTACACCGCTGATCTTCATCAGTTTTGCATTAATTTTTACCTGGGGTGTTCGGCAGAATTATCGCACCGCTTTTTACCGTTATTTGCGGATTCCGGTTTTTTCTGCATTATTAGCCTTAGTTATGACGACACCGCTGATCTTCCTGACCCAGATACTTATAAGTTCTGGAGAATATCCCCTCAGAATTGCGGTTGTTTTGGCGAGGATGCCAGCATTATTAATATCCTACGGCGGGATGCTGTTTTCTGGCAGCCTCGTTTGTGTAATCTTGCGTGCACTTTTTCCGAATAAATGGGCTAACTCAGCAATGTTAATGCCGTCACCAAGTGAAAGAAGTGTAAAGAGCCGATTTTTGCTGACTACGCTTCCAATCATGCTGGGAATTTTGATCCTCTTTATTGGCGTTTTATGGCATGTGAATGTCAATTCTTTACGAAGTGATCTGGTTAGCAGGTTGGTGAATGCCTCTGAAGTAGGTGCCGGCGCCTGGACCTCCTTTGTTGATACAGGTTTTCTTGCCCTGGATGAAATTGGCAATGCTGTCCAATCATCTGGTGAAGCAGATCCTGGTTTCCAGCAGCTGCTTTCTAAGAAAATTGAAGAGGAGTCTTTCTTCGATCGTCTCATTATCCTTTCACCTGATGGGGAAATTATCTCAGTCTATCCAGGTTCAGGGGATGTCGAGCCAATCGATATACCAGAAGCGGTTTTTGCTGACAGCGATGATAGCGTGAAGGTGGTTGTCCGTTCTGGAAGACAGGATGCTGAGCTAAACTTTTTTGAGTTCCTTCCCCAAGCTTCTGACGGGATGGCGCGAGTATTGTTGGGGCAAACAAACATTGAGCAGAGCGCTTATGCCAGTGCATTTTTGACAGCCTTTGATTCACTTAATAAATTTGATGCTGATGGACAGATCCTGACCCGTAATGGAGAAATCCTGTTTGCATTGGATCCTGACTCTCAATACGGAGATTTACCTGGAGCAGCCTTCACAACGCCGACTTTTTATGAGACAGTATCTCCAGATGGCCAGCCATTGATGAATTATTACGCACCAATTGAAGGGACGGCTTGGGCAGTATTCACGCAAATCCCTGCATCTGTCCTTTACCAGGCTGCCTGGCAGCAATCTTTGCCGGTTTTATTGATTGGAATAGGTGTTTTAATTGTTCTTCTTATTACGACATTATTTACATGGACGCCCGTTCTCAAAGACATTCGTTTAATTTCTGACGAAATGGAAAAACTTTCTGATGGCCGTTTTGAAATTCAATTTTCTGAGCCAAAATCAAAGGGTGAAGTTTCACAATTATTTGAACGTTTTTACCTGATGACCGGGACGCTCGGTAATCGAATGAAAAAGCACGAGGATTTATTAACGCTGAACGAAAAAATGTCCTTCCAGAATAATCTTCATGATTCACTGCAAGCCATCATGCAATCTGCCCTCAGTCGGGGGATATCTTCTGTTCGACTGATTCTCAATGATGGAGTGGCGGATAGCAAAGGGAGATTTTATGCTGGTTCTCAATCAGATTCCTACGGCCACCTTGACAAAGAAGTTGCTGCGATTGTGCGTTCACAGGGTGAACTGGTTTTGCGAGATTCTCAAATTGGCAAGCGATTGACATACAATAAAAACCTATCTTATCCTTCAGCAATAATTGGGCTGCCAATGACATGGCAGGGGGATGACCATGGTGTTTTTTGGGTGGGATACCACAAAAAGAAGTCCTTTACTGCTGAAGATATTGACTTTTTCCATTCATTATCCAGCAAGTCAGCAGCGATCATTGCAAAGGGAATTTCCTTTGATAAGGCTGTCACGCTGAAGACTCACTTAGAAGCGATATTGGACAATCTCACGGATGGCATTCTTCTTTTGAATGGTGCAAACGTGGTTGTTTACCATAATCATGCTGCTCGGCTGATGCTTGGGCTGGAACATATCACCTTGGTTGATGTGCCCATCACATCCTTGGTAAGTGACAGACTCTTATCTGAAGCCATATTGACAGGTGAAAACTGGGGCAATGAACCTCAAGAGTTCAGATTGGTGGATAACACCGTTTGTAAGCTGGAAATTTCAACGGTTGATCTTGCGGGTCAGCAGCAGGGTAAGGTGGTGATATTAAAAGATATTCGCAGCGCGAAAAAGCGAGAGATGCTTGGGTCGGAATTTGTGACAACAGCCTCCCATGAGCTGCGTTCACCGCTAACACTGATCCATGGGTATGCAAAATTATTACGTCTGACGGGAAATTTGAATGAGCAGCAAGATGCTTATATCAACAATATCATTAATGGGGTTGAGGAGCTGAAAACGCTGGTTCTCAACCTTCTTGATCTTGGACGTTTGGAATCCGGGAACACGTTAGAAATCAAACGGATTTCAGCCCAGGGCATAGCAAAAAATGTTGTGGAAAGCATGCAGCCTTTTGCCAGACAAAAGAACATTCACCTGGAACATGAGCTGCCAGATGTGCCGATTGAATTTGAGGGTGACGAGGCATTTCTTGCCCAGGCATTAAAAAACCTTTTGGAAAATGCAATTAAATTCACGAAAATGGGCGGCGATGTGGTTCTATCTCTTAGAAAAAAGGAAGATAGAGTGGTGTTTGCTGTCAAAGACACCGGTATTGGTATTGCTCCCCTGGATCAGCGGCACCTATTTGAGAAATTCAAACGCCCCAGCGTAAATTTAGGGCAAGAATCGAAAGGGAGTGGCTTAGGATTGGCAATTGTCAAAAGCATTACTGAAAGACATGGGGGGAAAGTTTGGTTTGAGAGCCAGCTTGCACGAGGAAGCATCTTTTACTTAGAAATTCCGATCAAATATAACAGCGGGGCTAATTTATAGACTTTCATACTCGGTTGTGGTAGAATTCTCATCTTGAGTTATTTGACAAAATATATACAAATTTGTTATAATTACGGTTTGCATGCAAATGAAAACTACTACAAAAGACATCGAAAATACCTGAGAAGCTGTTGCTCTCTCAAGGTTTTTCTCGCGTTAACGTAAAAAGCATTAATTTTTTCCATATAACAGGAGGCTCCTAGTGGAAACAAAGGGTTTAAAAGCACTGCGGATTGGTCTTGCATCTCCTGAGGTTATTCGCAGCTGGTCTTATGGTGAAGTCACAAAGCCTGAGACGATCAACTACCGACGACTACGTCCTGAAAAAGATGGACTATTTTGTGAGGCAATTTTTGGCCCCACACGTGATTACCAGTGTTATTGCGGCAAGTATAAAAATCCCCGTTATAAGGGGATCGTTTGTGACAAGTGTGGTGTTGAAGTAACCCGTTCTTCGGTTCGCCGTGAACGCATGGGACATATTTCACTGGCTGCACCTGTCGCCCACATCTGGTACACTCGTCGAATCCCTTCATTTTTAGGTCTGATGTTGAATATTTCCCGACGGAATCTTGATCGGGTTTTATATTTTGCGCAATATATCGTCACATATGTTGATGAGGATGCACGGCAAAAGGCATTGAAACGGCTCGAAGATGAAATCAGCTTATCAGAAAGAGAATTGGGTGAGAAAGTTAACGCCCAGATTGCTGAAGTCAAAAAGAACCGTGACAGGGAATTAAAAGAACTTGATTCCCAGCGTGATTCTTTGAAGGAAAATTATGACGAACAAATAGGCAGTCGGATTGATCCCGTCATCAAAGAAGGGCAGCGTTTGGAGAGCGAGATTCAAACCCGCATGGGTAAGAAGATTCGCAAACCGATTGAATTCAAGGCCCTTGACAAAGAAATGACAATTGTTGAAGCTGGTCTTGAAGTTGGCTCTTCGCACTTGAGTGAAGTACAAACAATTGTAAAAGAAATGATTGAAGATCTTGAATCAGATCTTAAGGATCAGCGAGATCGCGAGCTTGAACACTTGAAAATTCAGCGAGAAGAGATTAAAGCAGCAGCTGAATTGAAAATGGAATCGCTTCGCAATACCCTTGAAGACCAGGCAGAAGAAACACAAACCGAGTCCGCTCGACTGCGTGACGAACTTTATGAATTAGAACCTTTCACATTCCTCAGCGAAGCACGTTATCGTGAGTTGAAATCACGTTGGGGGCAGGTTTTCCGTGCCGACATGGGTGCGGAAGCATTTTATGATATCCTCAAACGAATTGATTTGGATGCAATGTCTGAGGAATTATGGGAAGAAATCCGAACAACACGAAGTAAACAAAAACGGAAAAAGGCAACACGTCGTTTAGGTATTGTTGAAGCGTTTCGCAATTCACGTAACAAGCCTGAATGGATAATTCTGACCGAACTGCCGGTTATTCCACCTGACTTGCGCCCAATGGTTCAGCTTGATGGCGGCCGTTTTGCGACATCGGACTTGAATGACCTTTATCGCAGAGTCATCAACCGCAATAACCGCCTGAAACGACTGCTTGAGTTGGGTGCACCGGATGTGATTGTGCGCAACGAGAAGCGTATGCTGCAAGAATCGGTGGATTCATTAATAGACAATTCACAGCGCGGCAAAGCCCTTTCACGACGAGGACGCCGTGAATTACGCTCCCTGTCCGACATGCTCAAGGGTAAGAAAGGACGCTTCCGCCGTAACTTGTTAGGGAAGCGTGTGGATTACTCTGGTCGGTCCGTGATCGTTGTTGGCCCATACTTGCGATTGGATCAATGCGGCTTACCAAAATCAATGGCTTTGGAGTTGTATCGACCCTTTGTAATTTCACGATTGGTAGCACAGGAATATGCTGCAAATATCAAAGGTGCTCGCCGATTAATTGAACGTAATCGCCCCGAGGTTTGGGAGGCTCTTGAAGATGTTATCAAAGACCGCCCGGTTCTCTTAAACCGTGCACCTACACTGCATCGATTGGGTATCCAGGCCTTTGAGCCAATTCTAATTGAAGGTAGCGCGATTCAGCTTCACCCCCTGGTCACAACCGCGTTTAATGCGGACTTTGATGGCGACCAGATGGCTGTTCACGTACCTCTTTCTCAGAAAGCTGTTACAGAAGCGCGTGAATTGATGCTGGCGACTAAAAACTTGTTAAAACCTGCCAGTGGCGAACCCATCATCAGTCCTTCCAAGGACATGGTGTTGGGTGTCTATTACCTTACAATGGAAATTGACCAGGAGCATAAGGGCGATGGCCGTATCTTCTCAAATATTGATGAAGTTACAATGGCTTATGACCTGAAGCAGGTGGATATCCACGCACACATCAAAATCCAGGCAAAAACCTGGTATGAAGAAAATAATAAACGAACGGCTGAACCCAAAGTCCGTGTCATCGATACGACGGTGGGACGTGCTATTTTTAATAATGCCCTGACAGATCGGATGCAGTTCTATAACGGCGAGCTGGATAAGGGCGGGATCAAAGACCTGATTGCGGATGTTTATGAGGTCACAGGTCAGGAAGAGACCGTTTTGATTGCTGACCGCATCAAAGAAATTGGGTTCAAATATGCAACCCGTTCAGGTTCAACCATTGCCGTTGCGGATATTACCGTTCCGCCAGAGAA
This sequence comes from Anaerolineaceae bacterium, assembly GCA_016841525.1. Taxonomy (GTDB): domain Bacteria; phylum Chloroflexota; class Anaerolineae; order Anaerolineales; family Anaerolineaceae; genus Brevifilum. The sequence goes on along the minus strand of JAENYZ010000005.1, from coordinate 152,494 downwards.
ACCAGTGATTATTCAAGAAGCCCTTGATTCTGTTGATGTGATCAACCGTGACTTCCGTCGAGGTTTGTTGACCGAGCAAGAGCGTGATGAAAAAGTTATTGAAATCTGGCAGGATACGACAGATGAAGTGGCATCAGCTGTGAAAATATCGCTTGATCCGACAGGCGACCTGGCAACCATGGCAAAATCAGGCGCCAGCAAAGGTGGTTTCAACTCCATTGCCCAGCTTGCTGGTATGCGTGGTTTGATGGCAGATCCGGCTGGGCGTATTATCCCCATGCCGATCCGCTCCAATTTCCGTGAAGGTCTGACCGCACTCGAATACTTTATTTCAACCCATGGTGCACGTAAAGGTCTGGCTGATACCGCTTTGAGAACGGCTGATGCTGGTTATTTGACCAGGCGACTGGTGGATGTTGCCCAGGACATTATTGTGAATGAAGAAGACTGTGGAACAACTGATGGCATTTGGATTCGTGCCGATCAGGATATCGCCGGTCAAACATTTTCAGAGCGAATTTTCGGACGCGTTTTGGCTGAACGCGTGATTGATCCTAATACGGGTGAAATCATCATGGAACAAGATGATTTACTGACCCATGACATGGTAAAGAAAGTCAATGAGGTTGGCGTTGAAGCAATCAAAGTTCGCTCGCCATTGACTTGTGAAATGGTTCACGGCATTTGTGCCAAATGCTATGGTGTTGACCTCGGCCGTGGTGACATGGTCAAGTTAGGTTCGACTGCCGGCATTATTGCTGCACAATCCATTGGTGAGCCTGGTACGCAATTGACCTTGCGCACCTTCCACACAGGTGGTGTTGCTGCAGGTGGTGATATTACGACCGGTCTCCCCCGTGTTGAGGAGTTGTTTGAAGCACGAAAAGCACCAAAAGGTGAAGCGATCATTGCACGAATTTCTGGTACAGCCCATGTGATTTATTCCGAGAAATACACCGATCAACGGGTCGTTCGCGTGGACCAGAGTGAAATTGTATCAGATGCATACGATATCCCTGAGGACTGGACCATTGAGGTTAAGGAAGAAGACCAGGTTGAAAACGGGGCTGTAATAGCAACACAAGATGAAGCCGTTATCAAGGCGCAGCACAGCGGTCGTGTCCGAATTGAGGACAACCAGGTGATCGTTTCTTATGAGGTTAAAGAATCTGAAGAATATGATATCCCGACGACTTCACGCCTGATTGTTCAGGAAGGTGATAAGATCGAAGCTGGTCAGCCTGTTACAGAAGGTTCATTAAATCCCCATACAATTTTGCGGATCAAAGGGCGTGAAGCCTGCCAGAAATACTTGATGGAAGAAATTCAGAAAGTTTACCGAACCCAGGGTCAGAATATTAATGATAAGCATTTTGAAGTGATTATTCACAAGATGCTGGGTAAGGTTCAGGTTATCCGTCCCGGTGATTCTGAATACTTACCTCAGGACCTGGTTAACCGACTTGAGATCAGACGTGTGAATGAAGAGCTTGTTGCCCAGGGCAAAAAACCTGCACGCTATATCGAGGTCTTGCTTGGTATCACGAAAGCAGCTCTGGAAACGGATTCATTCCTGTCGGCGTCTTCCTTCCAGCACACGATCAAGGTCTTATCTGCGGCAGCAGTTGCTTCTCGAACGGATCCACTCTACGGTTTGAAAGAGAACATCATGATTGGTAAACTCATTCCTGCCGGTACCGGCTTTGAGCCCGGGCAGTTTTCTGATGAAACGCCTGGCGAACAACCGTCTGGCGAGATGCTCGAGGGGCGAGTTCTGGATTTGTTTGAGGATGAAATTGATGAAGACTATCTCATTGATGACGAAGACTTAGATGACATCGATGATGAGGATCTGGATCTTGAAGATTTCGATGATGAAGAAGACGAAGACGAAGACGATGATATCCTGGTTGACGAATTTGATGATGACGACGATATCGAGATCGATGACTGATCTGATCGCCTTTAATTAAAATTAAAAATCCCGAGGTTTTTCCTCGGGATTTTTTGTGTTACAATGAAACATATGTTCTTTACTGTTTTTATCTTGACGCCTGTCAGATATGAAATTCAATGAGACAGGAGGAGTAATTATGGACTTAGGTACTATTCGGTCGATAAATATCAATGAGGAGATGCAGCAATCCTATCTTGATTACGCTATGAGTGTGATCGTTGCGCGCGCGCTGCCAGACGCAAGGGATGGATTGAAACCTGTCCAGCGCAGGATCCTCTATGCGATGTATGATATGGGGCTGCGACCCAATACCCCACATAAAAAGTCTGCCAGGATTGTGGGTGAGGTTTTGGGTAAATACCATCCCCATGGTGATATGGCAGTCTATGATGCGATGGCACGCCTTGCACAGGATTTTTCTCAACGCTATATGCTGGTGGAAGGTCAGGGGAACTTCGGCAGTGTTGATGGTGACCCGCCGGCTGCGATGCGCTATACAGAGGCACGCCTGACGAACTTATCGATGGAAATCATTCAGCAGCTAGGGATGGATACTGTTGATTTCATCGAAAACTTTGACGGGTCGTTAGAAGAACCGGAAGTCTTGCCTTCCTCCGTCCCTAATTTGCTGATTAACGGTGCTTCGGGCATTGCAGTTGCCATGGCGACAAATATTCCGCCCCACAACCTGGGGGAGGTCGTCGATGCCCTGGTGATGATGCTGGAAAACTGGTCAAAAATTGATGATGTTGGGGTCGAAGACCTGATGAAGTACATCAAGGGCCCTGACTTTCCCACAGGCGGCTTGATTATCACGGATGATCGAACTGAAACCCTTGCCCAATCATACGGCAGCGGTAAGGGGCGCGTTCGTATGCGTGCCCGGGTTCGGTTGGAAGAAATGAATCGGGGAAAGAAACGCATTATCGTCACTGAACTGCCCTATATGACGAACAAATCTTCTTTAATTGAGAAAATTGCAGAGTTTGTCCGTGATGGCGATCTTGAGGGTGTGAGCGACTTGCGAGATGAGTCGGATCGACAGGGAATGCGGATTGTGATTGAGCTGAATAAATCGGCAAATCCGGATGCGATCTTGAAGACCCTTTATAAACGGACAACAATGCAGGGCACCTTTGGCATTAACATGCTGGCTTTGGTCAAAGGAGAACCCCATAAACTGAGCCTTAAACAGGCGTTGAAGGTTTTTCTTGATCACCGTTTGGAGGTTGTTAAACGTCGCAGCGAGTACGAACTTCGCAAATCGAAAGAACGCCAGCATATTCTTGAAGCTTATTTGATTGCGATTGAAAATTTGGATGAAGTCATTGAAACGATCAGACGGTCACAGCGGGTAGAAACTGCCCGAACAAATTTGATGCGAAAATTCAATTTGGATGAGATCCAGGCACAGGCGATTTTAGATATGCCTCTGCGCCGTCTGGCTGCCCTGGAACGCCGAAAAATTGAAGATGATTACAAAGAGGTGATCAAAAGGATCAAAGAACTGCAAACACTGCTGAGATCGCCAAAGATGATGCGCAGTGTAATCATTGAAGAACTCAAGGTTGTCCGTGAACGTTATGCTGACCCAAGGCGAACCCAGATCATCCAGATGGATGAGGGTGAGACAGCTGTAGACCTGGTGACCACGGCAGATGTGATGCCGGAGAAGGTTGTTTGGGTTGCGGTTTCCCGGGATAACCGGATCGCCCGAACGGATGATGACAAATCCTTCAGGCAGTGGGGTGTGGATGCACCGAAGTTGATTTTGAGAACGACCACCCACCAGACAATTTATGTTGTTGCTGAAAATGGTGAAGCGGCTGCATTATCCGTCCATGCAATCCCTGTGGCAGAGTCACCTGAAAAAGGTGCTTCGATCCCAATGATCACACCGCTTACAGAAAATCACCTGTTAATTAATTTATTTTCAATTCCGGCCGAAGTAGAAGAAGATGACGGTTATTTCATGAGTGTCAGCAGACTCGGCATGGTAAAACGTTCGCTGTTGAGTGACCTCCCAGGACCGTCTGCTAATTTACTGACCTTAACAAAGATCAATGATGATGATGCCCTTTGCACAATTTTATTTACCAAAGGTGAGGAGGACGTTATCCTTGCCACAAGAAATGGCATGGGGATCCGATTTAGTGAAGAGGATGTTCGCCCAATGGGGCTTGTCGCAGCGGGCGTTGGCGGTATCAAATTGCGTGGCAGTGATTTTGTGGTTGGCGCTGGGGTTGCAACCCGAAGGGGCGAAGTGCTTTTGGTTACCAATTATGGTAAAGCAAAGAGAATAGCACCTGATGAATTCCCAACACAGGGCCGTTATGGTTATGGTGTGATCACATGGAAATTGCGCGATAAGGAAAATGTTATTGGCATGGTCTTTGGCCTGCTAACACATAATGGTGTGCTTCATTTCTTGAAGGCAGCCAGCCGACTTGTGCGGGTCACTGATGCACCAAGCTGTAATCGTATGCAAAAGGGCGATGAGATCATCGAGGTTAAATCAGGCGATGAAATCCTTGAAATAACCATTCCTCAAGATATGATTTATGAGTTGGATAAGCTCGATTAGCCGGATCTATATTTGAACTGGTTTGATGTGGGCATAATGGAAATTGATCTTTCCATTTGAAAGGCCGACCGTGTTACGCCCTTCAATTCTTGCACCCTCATTATTCAGGGCTTGCCATTGAAAACTGTAAATATTATTTTCATGGGATTGATTGAGCAGGGCAAAAGTCACGTTGCGGTGTTGATTCATCAGGGAATCAATCAAAGGTAGGATGGATTCACGGCCTTGAACGGCGCCATTCGCTTGAATGTGAATGGCATTATTCGCATAAAAATCGATGACGCTGTTTGGATTCCTGGTATTTAAGGCGTTCACATAAGTTTCAGGAAAACTTGCTTGTGGGGATGAAGCGTCATACTGGTAATTTTTCACCAATTCCCAAAATTGTGGGGTATCTCGACGGCAACCTTCCCAATACCAGAAATTGACTGCCGGAAGATTTAATCGCTTTGCCATCTGCATGAAATCAACAATTTCACTCTCATTAGGCACCCATCCGTGCTCTTTATACGTTGGTCCTGTAGGGATAATGGGTCTGAAGGGCTGTAAATTTGAGAATTCATTCACACATCGTTGGAGTTGTTCACCAGCATTGTTGTGGGCATGGATCCAGTAAACCTGGGGCATGTTGTAGTCACAGCGCTCAAGGAAATTCTTCCAGGGGAATCGGGCATGGTATGAAGGGTATCTGAAAGAACTCAGAGCGATGGGGAGGCTTCCGAGATTGCTTCTTAGAATATTCATATAACGACTTGCTGCAAGGGCTTTTGCAGGATCTTCATAATCCTTTTCTGCATCGACAACAAAGCCATTAAGACCCAGCTCAAGGGTCCTTCTTACTGCAATTTCACCCTCCTGGTCTGGATAACTGCCGTAGATAAAATGCCATCCCCAGACTGAAATATCCGCTGCCTGCAATTTTTTGACAACTGCTCGTGCGTAATCAAAGCCCGAGTCGTTGTCAATATTATATGGAAATGCGCCATCTGCGACTTTTATCAGTACATGGGATAAATTAGCTTGTTTTGCCAGCGCAGTAATGCGATCCGGATCGCCGTTTTCGCAAAATTTTACTTTCCAAATATAATAGCCTTTACCAGTAAGTGACATTGAAATATCCTTTTTCTCGTTTTTCTCAGGGTGCCAGGTCCAGACTTTCTGCAATTTCATTCATGGCTTCAATTACATTTGTGACATGTTCCCAAAGTTCAACGCCGAATTCCTCAGCGCCTTTTTCCATTTCTTCCCGGTCTGCGCCTGCCGCAAAGGATTTATCCTTCCATTTTTTCTTTACGGATTTGGCCTTAAGGTCATACAGCGCACGGGATGGGCGGACAAGGGCAACGGCTGTAATCAATCCTGTGACCTCATCGCAGGCAAAAAGTGCCTTTTCCATTAAGGTTTGTCTTGGGATCCCGGTGTGTGATGCATGGCTGAGCACCGCTCGTATGATTTCCTCCGGTACACCATGTTCTCGTAAAATTGGTTCACCTGCAAGGGGGTGCTCTTCCATGGTCGGGTGTATTTCCCAATCGAAGTCATGGAGTAAACCCGCTACCGCCCATTTTTCCTCATCTTGACCATATTTTCGGGCATAAAACCGCATGGCTGCTTCAACGGCCAGCATGTGTTTGACAAGGTTGGGATTCTTCACGTATTCATTAACAATTGCAAATGCATCTTCTCTGTTCATCATCTGTTCCTTTATATGCAACTTTGATGCCAAATTGGTTGGCATATAATTATGATTATTTTATTGGGGGAAAATGGGTTCGGATTGACCCAATATTGGCTGCGGATGCCCGATATAGACATCCCAATAGGCTTTAATGGATGCTAAAATTTCACGCACCCACCAGAAAGTGTAGCTGCTGAGACGGTAATTTGCATCATCAGCTGGAACACCATTTGCATCGATATCAAAAGCATTGCAGATGAGCAATGCTCTCGGCAGGTGATATGCTTGGGTTACAACCGTCAATTTATCAAGGCCAAATATTGCCTTTGCTCGATAGCAGCTGTCGTAGGTACGTCTGCCGGCAAAATCCACAACAATATCTTCTTCAGGGATACCCAATTCAATTGCAAATTCCTTCATCGCACCGGGCTCATTATAATTGAGCGATGTGTTATCCCCGCTCATCAAGACTTTCTGTACCTTGCCTGAAAAATATAATTCTGATGCAGTTCGCACCCGGTCTTGCAGGACCAAACCAGGGGTGCCGTCTCGATTTAATCCCGCACCCAGAACAAGGGCAGCCGGCGATTGGGTCACCGAATCGGGCAAAAAGGTCTTATCCTTCCCATGGAGCAGCATTGCAAGGCGAAGAACACCGATGATAAAGAAACCGGCAAAGGCAAGATAAATTACGAAATGGAAAAAACCGCGAAGAATTTTTTGAATGGATTTCATGGAATTGTTTCTTGCCATGTGAGCGCTTTAAGATCCAATTCTAAAGGAATGATGGCTGCTCTGAGGGGATTATAGAAGGTGTCATCAATGGTCTTTAGCGCTTCCACATCATAATTCAAGGCAGTGCTGATTAAATTTAAACCTTCAGGTGTATTGGGAACATCCAAAATGGCTTCTTGCAGTATAAAGCGGATATCAAGTGGAAGTCCTGGTGCAGCGGAGAGATTGGTATTCGGGATGATCCCATCAGACTGCCAGATGATCACCACTTCTTCCTGTGCATCGGGCAGATCCTGAAGGACGCCGCTGGAAGTTCTTGGATCGCCAGTAAGGGCATAACCGACGCCAAAATCACAAATTCCCTGGATGTACAAAGCCCGGATGACAGCGTCATAATTGTAAACAAAAACCGGGTCGAGCGTTGGCGTGCTGGTATCTGCAAGGAGCCCCAATGGCAGGAGATGTCCTGGGAGAGAATTTGGTTCAGTAAAACAAGGGTGCGTTCCTGAAAATTGCTGCAAAGCCGCAACCGGATCGCCAGTGCTTGCATTTAACTCAGGGTCATAATAGCTTGTGAATCCGCGTTCGAGGTTTGCCATGAATTGAACCCCATAGGCATAAACGCCAAGATGATTGGTGAGGAGCATGACCTCTGCTGCGCTTTCCCAATTTAAGTAGATATATTCCAGCGGCTTCAACCAGAATAAGTCCACATCCCCATTAATGACCCCGGCTGAAAGGCTCTGGAAATCTGGATAAAAGGTACTTTCGATGTTAAAGCCAGTGTCCTGCCCAATGAGGAAAGCAATGTCTTCTGCCGCCTCTGCCGCTGTGGTCTGTTCAGGTTTGAGGATAAAACCGATGGTGATGGGATTGCCCTCGGACCCTAATGGGGGAGGCGTGGGCGTTGATGTTGGCCTTGGTGTAGCTGTTTGTGTAGCGGTTGACCTGGTCTCGGCGGTTGCTGATGGTGTTGCCGTTGGTAGTGGGGTGCTTGGTGTACAGGAAGAAGCAAACAGGATGATTATGAGCATGCCCAGTATGCTGGGTCGAATGAACTTTCTGAGTTTATTTTTGGATTTATTCATTTTTATATCCGTTCAGTCCAGGATGAATGCCCATACTTGGATGCTTGCAGGTATTGTGCCCGTTGAATTTCCTTTGTTGATAAATTTCCGGGTTCAAGATCGAGATTAAGGATTTCTGAAAAGGCTTGTTGGAATGCAAAACTGGCTTGCTGCCATGTGATAAGCTGCCCCAACTCATTTTCAACAGTCGTTGCATGTGCTAATAGGCGTTCTTTCGCCCTTGTCTTAGCAGTTTCATTTGGGAATTTCAGGGCTGAGATGATGCGGGTTAGGTCACCATAAAGGGGAAGCGCACCGTGCTGCAAAATGCCTTCTTTGCGTCGCGCCTGGGCTGAGCCAACCAATTTTTTCCCGTTGACAGTGATTTCGTAATTTGAAGGGACTTCAAAACAAACAGGATTTGGTTTGTTCTTGTTGCCATTGGATTCCTTTTCTTCAGCTTGCGGCTTGAGGCCCAAGCGATGCAAACTTGCTAATAAAGCCTCGGAAAGGCGCAAGTAGCTCTCAAGTACCCCACCCTTGACTCTTTGTTCTGTTTCAGGTGCGATGACTGCATAAGTCAGTTCGTCCACATGGAGAATGGCCCGTCCACCCGTTGGTCTTCGGACGAGATCCCAGCCGTTGGCTGCCAGGGCTTCAGTATCAACTTCAGCATAAGGCTGTGCATGCCCAAGGGAGAGACAGGCTGGCACCCAGGCGTAAAGCCGGAGGGTTGGCGGTGAATCACCTGTGTAAACGGATTCTAATATGGCTTCGTCAACAGCCATGTTCCAGGATCCTTGGGCTGGTGGATGTTCAATCAAACGCCATGTACTTCTGTCATAAACCATTAATATTGTCCTTGTATTTATCTCTGACCTATTTTATACCATTTAACGATGATTGGGTGTGAAGTTTGCAGAAGGTAGCGCTTGAAGTCAATCCGTAAATTGGTGGTCATTTGACTTTCTCGGTAAATCTTGCAACTTTTTTTGATATATCCCGTATAGTTAATAAAGAGAAAGGATTTTAAAATGGCACCGAAAAAATTATATCGTATCCCCAATGAAGGCATGATCGCAGGCATTTGTGCAGGTTTAGGCGAATATCTGGACCTTGATCCGACGATTTTAAGGCTGGTATTTGTGCTGCTCGCATTTGGCGGCGGTTCGGGTGTGTTGATCTACATTATTATGTGGTTGATCATACCGATTAAACCTGAAATGACACAATTGTCGACCGAACCTGAAGAATTTGAGCAAGAGCAAGAGCAAGAGCTTTAATAAACTTGTTCTGATTCAATCTAAATTAAAATAGAAATTTCAGCCCAAGCTATCAAGAATTCATTTGATAGCTTGGGGTCGCGCTTGTTTTCTGAGGATATATTGAGAAATTGCCAGGGAATCAAATGAGGGATTGGTAATTTAATCGTATAAAGTTCCAACATAAATCTTTCGTGAAGATGGGTATATAAAGTCTCCGCCCTTTAAGATAGGGATTTTGGCTTAGGTAGGTCTATAACTTTTCATTTTTTAAGTTTACCTTTCTAAAAATATTAAGATAGTGTTTGTTCTACCAATTTTAGATATCACATTTTTCCGGATATTACCTGCTTTTGCTGAGGTCATCAAATGTAGTATAATTTTGTCTGGAGGTATAATGACGACAAATCCGACCAGAGATAGAATAAATCCAGAAGTAATGGATACAACACCGATGCGCCGACCAGGTTGGATAAAGGTCAGAGCGCCTTCTGGTGAAAATTATCAAAATTTACAGCACCTGATGCGCAGCAAATCCCTGCACACTGTTTGTGAAGAAGCAGGCTGCCCAAATATGGGTGAGTGCTGGGGCAGCGGCACAGCTACTTTCTTGATGCTAGGGGATGTTTGCACACGAACTTGTGGTTTCTGCGATGTGAAACATGGACGCCCAGAACTATTGGATTGGGCAGAGCCGGAGCGTGTGGCGCAGGCGGTTCGAAAGATGAGCTTGAGGCATGCAGTCATTACCAGCGTTAACCGTGATGAACGGCGAGATGGGGGTGCACCGATATTTGCGATGGTGATCCGACGCATACGGGAATTGCAGCCAGGGTGCTCTGTTGAGGTATTGATACCAGATTATAAAGGCAGCATAGAAGCACTGCAAATTGTAATGTCTGCCCGTCCAGAAATTCTCAATCATAATGTTGAAACTGTACCGAGGCTTTTTAAGAAGGTTCAACCCCAGGACCGCTATGAGTGGTCCCAGGCGATTTTAACCAATGCTCGAAAACTTGAACCAGAGGTTTTAACTAAATCTGGCATTATGGTGGGTTTGGGGGAAACCTTTGAAGAAGTACAGGAAGTGATGCGAGATCTGCGGGATTGGGGCGTTGATATTCTAACCATTGGCCAATATCTGCAGCCCAGCCGCAAGCACTTGCCGATCCACCGGTATTATGAACCCCAGGAGTTTGAGGATTTGAAAACCTATGGTATGGGATTGGGTTTCAAATGGGTCGAAAGCGCACCATTGGTTCGATCATCCTACCACGCTGGGGAACAGGTACGCGCACTTTCCGCCATTCATCGAAAGTTGATTGAAGAAAAATAACTAAATTAGATAAAGATTTCAGACGCCCGGAAGGGCGTCTATTTTTTTAAGAATTATTAAGAAATGTTGCTTTCGGAAATATGTTAAAATACAGGAAACGGAAAAGGAGCGTACAGCGTGGATATAAAAAACATCAAAATTCAAAAACCTGATGCGATTAATTTTATTCTGGGACAATCCCATTTTATCAAAACCGTAGAGGACATTCACGAGGCCCTGGTCAACAGCGTTCCTGGCATTAAATTTGGGCTTGCTTTTTGTGAAGCCTCTGGTGACTGCCTGGTACGATGGAGCGGAACAGATGACGCGATGATTGAATTGGCAAAACAAAATGCCATGGAGATCAGTGCGGGGCATTCATTCATTTTGTTTTTGGCTAAAGGATTTTATCCGATCAATGTTCTTAACCAACTCAAAAATGTCCCTGAAGTTTGTCGTATTTATTGCGCCACTGCCAACCCGACCTCCGTCGTTGTTATCGAGGTTGGTGAGGGTCGTGCAATCCTGGGTGTGGCAGATGGCAAACGCCCAATTGGCATCGAGGGTGAAGAAGATATCGCCTGGCGAAAGGGCTTGCTGCGAAAGATAGGTTATAAGCAGTAAAATTTAAATTTGGTAAGGATGAGATATGAGAACTCTTGAAGCAATTTTTACGCGCCGCAGCGTAAGAGATTTTAAGCACGATCCGGTTTCAGAAAATGATTTGCATGATTTGCTCAGGGCAGCCATGCAAGCACCCTCAGCGAAAAACGAGCAGCCCTGGCATTTTATTGTCATTGATGATCCAGAACTTTTACATGCCATACCTGAATTCCATCCCTATTCAAAGATGTTGATGGATGCACCTCTGGCAGTTCTGGTTTGCAGCGATCGTAAATTGGAGACGAAGCGGGCAAGCTGGCTGCAGGATTGTTCTGCTGCCACTCAAAATATCCTTTTAGCTGCACATGCATTGGGATTAGGTGCAGTTTGGTTGGGAATTTTCCCTGATTCGGATCGAGTCAAGGGTATGCAAGACTTATTATCAATCCCGTATGACGTGCGCCCGGTTTCGCTTGTTGCTGTCGGTCATCCTGCGTCCATACCTGAGCCTGAAGATCGCTATAAAGAAACGCGTGTTCACCGGAACAAGTGGTAGGGGATTTTATTTTCAGGCAAACAAAAATTAATTTGGCTCATTCAACTCAATCAGTCTGATTATGGCTGGCATTAAAGCAATCAGCGCTTTTGCCCTGTGACTGATCTTGTTTTTGATGTCTGGACCCAATTCCGCCATTGTGGCACCGTATTCAGGGATATAAAACACAGGGTCGTATCCAAAACCCGTATTCCCTCGCTCTTTGGGGATAATCCACCCTTGACATCGCCCAACCTTTTTTGTGTAGTTGTCGCTGCTTAATAACAGGACAGCCGTGCAGTGGAAGTGTGCATACCAGGGTTGGGTTTTATCCGATAGTTTTTCAAGTAAATATGCCCGGCGGTCCGCGTCATTTGCATTTTCTTTAGGAGAGAACCTTGCAGAATGAAGGCCAGGAGCGCCATCAAGAGCATCTACCTCAAGTCCAGAATCGTCTGACAGCACAGGAAGTCCGGCTGCCTGGTGATAAGCTCTTGCTTTCAGAAGGGCGTTTTCCAGGTATGTGGTACCAGTCTCAGCCACCCTCAGGTTCAGGTCCAGGTCCTTCGGTGTGGTAATTTTTAGATTAAGTGGGGATAGAATGGCTTCGATTTCCTTAATTTTTCCGGGGTTGCTGGTTGCTATGAGTAATTTTGGCTGCATCTTATTTTCCTAAATTATACAAAATTTATCTGATTATTGTTGACGCTTGTAGTGCTGCATGTTATAATTTTGACCGTATTCCATTTTACCCAATAGTCATTGAGAAGAATCATCGTGAATAATTATACTAATCCACTTCGACTTAACGTTGGCTATTTGTACAACAAGCCAATCGGGACCAGTCGAGATGTGCCTGTTGAAATTGAGACCTTAGATCTTGAAGATCTTTTGGTCAAAGATTTGCAAAGTATCGTTAGAATTTCACGAACCCGTGAAGGTCTCTTATTACAGGCAGAAGGAGAAGCACAGGTTCAAACAGCTTGTGTTCTATGCCTGGTTGATTTCTATTTACCTGTTGCTTTTGATTTTGAAGAACTTTACCAGTTTCCATCTCGGCACCGGGAGGAAACAGATTTGATCTTACCTTATGATGGTTATATTGACCTGAGATCACTTTATCGTGAGTACCTGATCCTTGCAATGCCGATTAAACCAATTTGCCGACCGGATTGTAAAGGATTGTGTGCTGTTTGTGGTGCCAATCTTAACGAAACGACCTGTGAACACCACCCCGAATTAGACTCACTGAAGGGCATCACCAAAGGCGCAGAATCTGCTTAGGTTGTTCATGTAAGGGGGAGCAGGCGTTTAATTTACCTCACTGAAAGTCGGGAGTATGCTCGATGCATAGTGGACGCTGGCGCGATGATCATGAAAAGAAGGTGGAAACCTTGTTGGATCGCGCTGACATCCAGGGCTATTTGACCATTGAGGATTTAATGGAAGTCTTTCCCGATGGCGATGATGATGTAGAGAATTTGAGCATCATCATGCTGAAACTTAAGCAGCAAGGGGTGGAAATTTTTGATCAGGAATCTTTGACCAAAAGAATTATGAAAAGTGAAGAGGATACCCGTCCGATAAAACGGGCATCTCTTGAACAGGTCAGTACTGATGATACGGTGGGCTTATACCTTAAAGAAATGTCCCTGGTACCTTTGCTTTCTCTGGAAGAAGAGCAGTCATTAGCAAAAAGGATAGAGGCTGGAAGATCTGCCAGAATTGACCTGGCTAATTTGTCCGATGATTCAGTACCTGGTCGTCAGGATCAGCTGCGAATTTTGATGAAGGAAGGTGAGCAAGCCTGGGAACACCTGATCAAAGCCAATACGCGATTGGTAGTTAGTGTTGCCAAGAAATATATGGGGCGCGGCGTACCTTTTTTGGATTTGATCCAGGAGGGTAATTTGGGATTAATGAAAGCTGTTGAAAAGTTTGATTACAACAGGGGCTTTCGCTTTTCAACCTATGCAACATGGTGGATTCGCCAGTCGATAACCCGATCAATTGCCGACCAGGGTCGGACGATACGAATCCCGGTCCACATGATTGATCGCATCCGCGAGCTTTATAAGGTTAGCCATGCCCTTGAGCAGCAGTTGGGGCGGAAACCCTTTGTTGAGGAAATCAGCCAGGAGATGGGTGTGGACATCCGCAAAGTGCAGTGGATGATGCGTGTGTCAATGCTGCCCCTGTCTCTAGAAACGCCCGTTGGTGATGAAGAGGACTCAGAATTAGGCATGTTTGTCGAGGATGAGGATACGCCTTCCCCGATGGAAGCGACTTATAAATCCATGCTGCATGATAAGATCAACGAAGTGCTCAATACCCTCTCACCCAGGGAGGCGCGGATTCTAAAGCTGCGATTTGGTTTGGACAGCGGACGTGCTTACACCCTTGAGGAAGTGGGGGAGAAGTTTGGTTTGACGCGCGAACGCATTCGGCAAATTGAAGGAAAAGCTTTGCGGCAGCTGCGTCATCCCCATAAAGCCAGGCAGTTAAAGGATTATCTATAATTCTTATTAATTTTATTGAAAGATGGGGCACTATCCTGTATAATTCTTTTATATGAGGAAGATAGTTTCTATCATGGTCATGTCTGGTTTTCCGGGGTTATGCTTGCCAGAAGCATAACATCAGGTGACGCGTCACCTCCGGAAAAAACACTGGCTGAGGCCAGTTTTTTTGTTGTTATTATCGAATAGATTATTTTAAGTGAGGTGTTTTATGTCTGAACCAGTGCTTATTGCAGTCGCATGGCCTTATGCCAATGCAAAAATTCATGTTGGTAATCTCACCGGGGCTTACCTGCCGGCAGATATCCTGGCACGGTATCATCGTTTACGGGGGCGGGACGTCTTGATGGTCTCTGGAACGGACTCACATGGTACGCCGGTCACAGTTCGGGCTGATGAAGAAGGGACAACCCCGGAACATGTCTATAAAAGATTTCATGAGGAATTCATTGAATTATTCCAAAAATTGGGATTGACCTATGATATCTACACCACCACCCACAGCCGCAACCATTTTGATGTGGCACAAAAACTATTTCTGTCACTAAAAGAAAATGGGTATCTGTACATTGAATCTTCTAAGCAGTGGTATTCATCTGAACAGGAGCGTTTCTTACCTGACCGATATGTTGAGGGAACCTGTTATTTCTGTGGAAAACCTGGGGCACGCAGTGATCAATGTGATAACTGCGGTCACCTTTTAGAAGCGGAAAAGTTGATCGATCCAAAATCCAAAATTGATGGGTCAACACCTGAACTACGAGAGACCAACCATTATTATCTCGATTTAGAAAAGCTTCAAGACCAGGTGGCAAGCTTCCTCAGAGAAAGGCAGGATTATTGGCGTCCAAACGTCATAAAGCAATCCCTTGGTCAGATAGAAACAGAAGGCCTGCACGGTCGTCCAATCACCAGGGATCTATCCTGGGGTGTACCAATTCCCATTGAAGGATGGGATGAGAAGTGCATGTATGTGTGGTTTGAAGCGGTAATTGGTTACCTGTCAAGTGTTGTCGAATGGGCAGGGCTGCATGATCAGCCAGAAGCCTGGCATCATTGGTGGACCAATCCTGAATCCCGCACATTGTATTGCATAGGTAAGGATAATATCCCCTTCCATGCCATTATCTGGCCGGCAGAGTTGATTGGGGTTGGGAAATCCTTTGATGAAAAAATGGGTGCAGAAGATCCCAAACCCCTTTTACTGCCATACGATGTACCGGCGAATGAATTTATGAACCTTGAAGGTCGCAAGCTTTCTGGCAGCAAAAATTGGGCGGTTTGGGGCTTGGATTTTCTTGAACGGTATGACCCGGACCCGATGCGCTATTACCTGACGGTCAACATGCCTGAAACCCGTGATTCCGATTGGGATTGGGAGGAGTTCTATCAACGCAATAATAACGAACTGGTTGCGACCTGGGGCAATTTAGCCAACCGTGTACTTTCCTTTGCTTATAAGTACTGGGAGGGACAGGTGCCGGATCCAGGTGAGCTTCGTGAAGGTGACAGGACGCTGCTGGCGACCTTGCGCGAGGGTTTTGATAATGTTGAAGCCCACATGGAAGCGGTGAAACTGCGGGCTGCCCTCCAGGAGGGGATGCGCCTTGCAGCGGAAGTGAATAAATATTTGGATACATCCGCACCCTGGTTTGAGATCAAAGAGGATAAGGAACAGGCGGCGAAGTCTATCTATACAGCGATGCAGGCGATTGACTGGTTGAAGGTAATTTTCTCACCGTTCCTGCCGCACACCAGTGAGCAATTGCATAGTTTTTTGGGGTATGAGCTCCCCCTGTTTGGGAGCTTGGTCACCCAGGAAATCACCGATGAGCTCAGTACGCATCGGGTGATGCTTTATGAACCTGGTGAGTCTTTAACCGCTACGGGTGAAGATGTGTGGAAGCCGGTCGAGCTGACGCCTGGCAAACCTTTCAGCAAGCCGTCACCGCTGTTTAAGAAGCTGGATGCAAGCATTGTGGATGAGGAGAGAGCGCGGTTGGGACAATAGGGGCAGCTGGTAGTTGGTAGCTGGTAGTTAGTAGCTGGGAAATTATTAATGACGGGGGACGGGGGACGGAGGACGGAGGACCGGGTTTTTCCTGGTTCCTCGTCCTTATTTAATAATTGGCAAAAACCGGCAATTTGTCTTGTAAGAAGCTCCATGATTTTGTAGGGTGGGTTGGGGGGTGGATAACCTCGTTCGAGTTGTTGAAGAACCATCGGGTTGTCATCCTTTAGTAGAATTCTTGACCAACCCACCGAAAATGTGAGGATTTGTTTATTGTTAAAAGATAATGGCTTGTAGTTGGTAGTTGTTAGCTGTTAGTTGGTAGTTTCCAATATACCATAATAGCAATTTTCAAAAATAAATCTTTTTCCGAACAATTACCACTAGATTATGAATCTCAATGTGTCACGTAGGTTGCCCTGTCCCCAAAGTGTAACGGAGTGGGATGGCGCATCCGTACGTGACCTACGAAGGAGTAAATTTCCCCCTGCTTGCGGCAGGCGTGTGAGAAGTCTTTTACTAATTATCAAAGTACAAATTTTGAATTTTACTAATTCGAAAAACATACAATTGATATAATTACAATACATAATAACAGTCAATTTTTATAAAAGGTTGGTGTCGCAATGAATTGGTTGCTATGGGCAGGCATTATCTTTCTTGTTTTAGCCCTTATTTATTTTGGAATATCCCTGTTTGCCGCCCTGACTTTGACAAAGATTGGAGATCATCCGCAGTATGACAAGACACCTGCAAGTTTTGGCGTTGAATATCAATCCGTTCATTTTTTATCCAGGATCGATAAAAAGAAAATAGCTGCATGGTTTCTCCCTAATCCAGAATCTGAACGCTGTATTCTGATGGTTCACGGCCGTAACGCCAGCAAACAGAATGCCATATCCGGGAAATTACCAGAACTTGCTGCTGAACTGCTAAAACATGGGTTCGCAGTTTTGATGATTGATTTACGTGGACATGGCGAGAGTGAGGGGAAGCGTTACACCTGGGGGGAATACGAAAGGCGTGATGTCCTGGGTGCTGTTGATTTCCTTCTGGGTGAAGGTTTCAATCCAGGAAAAATTGCCGTTATGGGCATTTCACTGGGGGGTGCTGCCGCTGTTGGCGCAGCGGCTTACGAAAAATCTATAGGCGCTTTGATTTGCGACAGTACCTTTGCTGACTTAATGGCTCTGGTTGAGCCCAATTGGGTTGTAGAAAGCCATTTACCCATGTTTTTCCTGGCAGGCGTCCATTTTTTGTGGCGTTTGATTTATGGATTTGATTTGAAGAAAGTCAAACCCATTGATGATCTAAAACGAGTGCCACCCAGACCGATACTGATCATGCATTCCACATCGGATGAGATCATTGATATTGAACAGGCAAAAAGTCTGGCAGAAGCAGTCCCATCCGTGGAACTGGTGATTTTTAAAAACTGTGACCATGCAGAATTATACAGGGATGCTTCGGAAAAATATCTGGAGATAGTGCTCTCTTTTTTGAAAGAAAAATGGATCAGTATCTAATATGTCAATCGAGTTGATTTTTCATTCAATCTTTCCCGATCTGATCAATGCGTAAAGATTTCGCTAAAAATTCCAGATTCACAATTGATATTTCTAACGAAATATTTGAGTTGATGCAAGAAAATTTATTGTTGGAATAAGCCAATCATATCTGTTACAAATTTAACAAAACTATGATATCATACACGGGTTGCCAGGCTGAATTGCGAACCCTGCGTATTGGAATATTTGCAAAATGAATTAAAGGTATTGTTTTTTTCGCTTCTCTACCAATTAATTTACCAGTTTTCTCAACTATTTTTCAAAATCATTTTTTGTACAAATTGTATGGAAGTTTACCAGGAGTTTTATTTATGAACACAAGTTTGGAAGAATTGAAAAAAATTTCAAAATTAATCCGAGAGGATATTATTGTCACAGGCAGGGATTGCGAAGTGGGTGTGCACTTGGGCGGCAACCTGACATTGGCTGAAATCATGGCGGTACTTTTCTTTTCAGTGGCAAATGTTGATCCTGAAAATCCCGATTGGGAGGCGCGTGATCGCATCATTCTCAGTAAGGGTCATGGCAACCTCGCCCTTTCCTCAGCCATGGCAAGGCGCGGCTTCTTCCCGTTAGAGGAGCTGCAGCACTTTGACACCTTCAATTCTATGCTCAGCATGCACATTGATAAACATCGCATGCCTGGTGTTGAGATCAGCTCTGGGTCGTTGGGGCACGGTCTTTCAATTGCTGTTGGTGCTGCTCTGGGTGGAAAGATGGACGCGGCGGGTTGGAATGTTTACTGCATCATTTCTGATGGTGAATTAAATGAAGGCTCAACATGGGAAGCGATTCTAAGTGCGGGTCATTTTAAACTTGACAACCTGACGGTTATCCTCGATCGAAATATGTTCACAATTGAGGGTGCAACCGAGGATAATTTGTCCCTTGAACCCCTTGGCGATAAATTTAGGGCTTTCAAGTGGCACTTAATCGAAGTGGACGGGCATGATTTAGAAGCATTGCTGAATGCCTTTGAAGAAAATACACCCGACGGAAAACCGAAGATGATCATTGCAAATACTATTAAAGGGCGGGGGCTTCCCTCTGTTGAGGGCAAGGCGTCTTCCCATTTCTATCGTATCAGCAAAGAAGATGCCGAAGAAGCATTGGCAATGCTTAAGTCTTCGTAGATGGGATCAAGGAGAAATATGAAAGAAAATAATCAAATACAAAGTCGATTTGTTGGGCTTTCAAGCAGGGAAGCCTTTGGTAAAGTTATTGTTGAACTTGGGGAACAAAATGAGAATATCGTTGCATTGTCAGCAGACCTGGCTGATAGTGTGAAATTGAACGATTTTATTAAGAAATTTCCGGATCGCTTTATTAACTTTGGCGTGGCGGAACAAAATATGATGGGCGCTGCAGCAGGCCTGACACTTGCGGGTAAGATCCCATTTGCCTGTACCTATGCCGTGTTCTCCTCAATGCGCGCCTGTGAACAGGTGCGAACGGACATTGCTTATAATGGCTTGCCGGTCAAAATTGTTTCGACACACAGCGGCATAAGCTTCGGTGTCGCTGGGGCAACGCACCAGGCGATCGAGGATATCGGCATTTACCGCAGCATGGCAGGAATGACGGTCATTTCCCCTGCGGATGGTGTGGAAACGGCTGCAGTCATTCGCGCTGCTGTCGATCTGGATGGTCCGGTTTATGTCCGTTTGAGCCGTGTCAAGGAAAAAACGGTTTACAACCAGGATTTTGATTACGCGATCGGTAAGCCAGATTTGGTCAGGTCTGGAAGTGATGTTCTGCTCATTGCCACAGGTGCCCAGGTTGGGGAGACCCTTGATGCGGCAGAACTGCTCGCAGAGCAGAGTGTAGCAGCAGGTGTTTTAAATGTTTCAACGATCAAACCGATTAACCCCTCGGATTTTGTCGATCTTCTTACAGATTTCCCTGTTGTATTAACCATTGAACAACATAATGTCATCAATGGTTTGGGAAGTGCGATTGCAGAAATCATTGCGGAAAACAATTTAAATATTCGCTTTAAGCGTCATGGGCTATATGATATCTTTACGACATCGGGACCTTACCAGGAATTGCTGGCGTATTATCAGCTCGATCCCAAGGGGATTCATGACACTGTGATACGATTTTTAGATGGGATTTAACCCAGCTTATTTATAAGGAATTGATTAAGATGTCCTCAATTGAAAGTTCATAATTGAGAAAAAAACGTCATATCAACGAGCGTATGACGTTTTTGTTTTTAAATCAATTAGCTCCAAAATTAAAGTCATGAGATTCCTTTCAGAATTATTAGCGTTTTGTTTCTGATATCGAAAATCATTGATTTGACTCAAATGCCCCGAAATCTAAATTAATTAGTTGAAAACTTGTAAATTTGTACTATAATTATAGTACAAATAATGAAAGGAAAAAGGTGATGGCTTCTGACAACCAGTTGAGATCTTATCATGTTCAAAACCAATGGCGTAACAGGCTTGCCCAGCTCCTGAGCCATGTGTCTTCTGATCCAGTGCCTTCAGAAATTAATGTAGGAAAAAGATTGCAGGAATTACGCATTTTACAAGGATTGTCTTTACGTGCTTTAGCAGAATTGAGTGGATTAAACGTCAACACGCTCAGTTTGATTGAGAACGAAAAGACTTCTCCCAACGTCAGCACCTTACAACAAATTGCTAACGCGTTAAATGTGCCAATAACAGCTTTTTTCCAACCATTGACTGCTAAAAAAGATACGGTATTTCAAAAGAAAGGTCAGAGAACCCAGATTAATTTTCCACAAGGCATTTTTGAAGACCTTGGGGGCGGATTGGCGTTGGGTGAGGGAACCCCACTTTTAATGACGCTGCAGCCTGACCATGAAAGCGATCCCGATCCGATCGTTCATACGGGGCAGGAGTTTGTGTACTGTCTTGAAGGCAGCCTGGGTTTTTGGGTCGGTGATCGAGAATTTGTTCTTGATCCGGGCGACAGCCTGATTTTTGAAGCCCACATTCCGCATCGATGGGAGAACCTTGAGGATCGTGTTTCTAAATCGATCTTGATTATTTGTCCGACTGATTTTTCTGATCGGTCGGTTACACAGCATTTTGTGGATCGAACGCCTAATATTTAATGATTATTTTTTTTATGAGTATTGATTTGAAGAGAAAGTTTGCTTGTTAAATGATAAAAGCTTATTTGAATGGAGGAAAAGATGTTCAACTTTTTTAGAGGAGGACGTGGACGCAGGACATCGGGTGACCAGGGCCGCGGCAGAGGGGTTGGCGGCGGCACAAAACCAGGTTCCGGCCCGAGCGGGAATTGTGTTTGTCCAAAATGTGGTTATAAGCTGAGTCACCAGGTTGGGCAGCGGTGTATGGATCTCACCTGTCCAAAGTGTGGAACTGCAATGGTACGGGATTGATGATTGAGGAGCCAATGAACACAAGCACTGAAAATAAAACCCAAAAATCGATGCCAACACCGAAACCAGGTACCGCTGAAGAATATAACAATGTCAAAAATGTGATTGCTGTGATGAGCGGTAAAGGCGGTGTGGGGAAATCGCTTGTGACCGGTCTGCTTGCCAGCGCTTTAGCAAGGAAAAATTTTAAAGTCGGTGTTCTGGATGCGGATATCACCGGGCCAAGCATCCCGATGTTGTTCGGCTTGCATGGGCCGGTAGCTGTAGGTGAGTTTGGCATCAAGCCCCTGGAAAGCCGTACCGGTATTAAGATCATTTCGATGAACTTACTGCTGCCCTCTGAAGATCAGCCAGTGATTTGGCGGGGTCCCCTGGTTAGCCAGGGTATCCGTCAGTTGTGGGGAGATGTCATGTGGGGAGATTTGGACACGCTTTTGATCGATTTGCCGCCAGGCACATCGGACGCGACCCTGACGATTATGCAATCATTGCCTGTAAGCGGTTTGGTGATGGTAACAACACCGCAAAGTTTAGCATCGATGGTTGTTACAAAAGCGATCAACATGGCGCATATTACCAAGGTCGATATCATTGGCATCATTGAGAATATGGCTTATTTTGACTGTCCCGATAATGGTCAACGCTATTACATTTTTGGGAGAAGTCACTCAGCTGTCCTTTCAGAAAATGCAAAGGCGCCCCTTCTGGCTCAATTTCCAATTGATCCCAATATCTCAAGCTACTGCGATGCTGGCAATGTGGAGGATATTCGATTTGACGGCTTGGATGCCCTGGTTGATAGATTCTTAATTGCAGCTGGCACAAAAGACGAAATTCGACGTATGAGCCAAAATATTGAATTACAAACAAGCCCTGAGAAAGCAGCATCAGAAGGGCAAAAAAGTGATTCAGCGGATGAGAATGAACCTGAACTTTCAGAATTTACGCCAATCGCCCGAGAAATTATCAAAACCCGGGAAAATATGGGTCATTTTGAAAAGCCTGATATAAGCGGTGAATTTTGCGGTTGTTGTGGTGACAGCATGCAGATTGAAATCTCAATGGACGGTCAAATCATTGGTGACGCTAAATTTTCAACCGATGGGTGTTCTGCAACTTATGCCGTTGGCGGCATGTTGACTCGAATGATCAAAGGCAAAACCCTTGATCAAGCACGAGCAATTGATTCGGTAGGATTAATTGAAGCCCTGGGAGGGCTGCCAAAAGGCCATCTGCATTGTGCAGAGCTTGCTGTAAAAACACTACGTCAAACCATTGGTGCCGACGGTGAATGATAGATTTTTATTCTAAAAAAATTGGTGCAGTTTCCCTTTTCTACGCAAGGTAGATGAATTGAGGTGAGTTTCATGTTTGGGATTGTATTATTAGCAAGTTCACTTGCATGCCTTGTGACTGCTGTTGGGATCTATGTTATTAATAAGTATTCCAGCTGGGGGAATAAAAATGTTGCTCAATTCATGAGCTTTGCGGCTGGCGTTTTAATTACAGTTTCTTTAATACACATATTGCCTGAAGCCTATGCGATGAATGACCGTGCACCGATGTTTGTTCTGATTGGATTTATGGGATTGTATATTTCCAATCGTATTCTGGATAGATATCGTTTTCATGGACATGAGGAAAGCCAGATGACTATTGGATTGATCCCAATGATTGGTATTGGGATCCATTCTTTCATCGACGGCGTGATTTATTCCGTGACTTTTAATGTGAGTGTGTTTACGGGAATTTTGGCGGCAATAGGGATGGTTTTACATGAGTTCCCGGAGGGGATCGTCACCTTCTTATTGCTTAGAAGAGGCGGCTTTTCTCGTAAAAAGGCAATCATTTGGGCATTGATTGCTGCTGCATTTTCAACACCGCTGGGAACCCTTGTTTCATATCCGTTTATCGAGACGATTGACCGGGGTACATTGGGCTTGATGCTGGCTTTTTCAGCAGGTGCCTTACTCTATGTAGGCGCAACACATTTATTACCGGCTGTGGAGCAAGAAGGTCGTCGATATACAGTATTCTCTTTGTTAGCCGGTATTTTGGTTGCTGTGGTTATTGTTCTCACGAAAGGTTAATCCGCATGAAAAAACAGGAAAATAAAATTATAGAATCCGTTGAAATGGTTTTATCCCAAATACCAGAGCATGTCATTCTTGTGGCTGCAGCAAAAACACGTACCCTGGAAGAGGTAAAGGTAGCTGTTAGGGCTGGTGTGAAAAATATTGGTTATAACTATGTGCAGGAAGCATTGCCCATCATCAATGAAATCGGTTCTAATGTAAAGTGGCACATGATCGGTCACTTGCAAACCAGCAAAGCGAAATATGTTGCTGAATCCTTTGACTGGGTGGAAACCATCGATTCCTGGCACCTTGCGAAATATCTGGATCAACGTTGCCAAATGTTTGGAAAAATAATGCCGGTTTTGATAGAAATTAACAGCGGACGCGAATCAAATAAGACAGGTGTCCTGCCGGGAAATGTTGATGCACTTGTTGAGAAGGTCAGCCAATTAAAAAACCTGAAACTTCAAGGGTTGATGACCATGGGCGCGCGCTTTGGTGAACCTGAGAACAGCCGACCTTATTTTCAGCTGACCCGAAGTATCTTTGATCGTATTGCCGGTATGAATTTGCCAAATGTTGAGATGGAATATTTGTCAATGGGTATGAGTAATAGCTATCCGATTGCGATTGAAGAAGGTGCAAATATTGTTCGTATTGGAACCCGCTTATTTGGCGAAAGATCGTAAGCATTGAAAGGAAGGCGTATGGTGAAACAAGTATTTGGTCCAGTACCATCAAGACGTTTGGGACAATCCCTGGGTATTGATCCGATTCCCTTGAAGACCTGTAATTGGAACTGCATTTATTGCCAGTTAGGTCGAACACGACCAATAACCAATGATCGAAGAGCTTTCTTTAAAAAGGAAGTCATTCTCAGCCAGGTAAAAGACGCTTTAGCTAAACACGCCCCAGGTGATATTGATTGGATTACCTTTGTGGGTTCTGGCGAGACGACGCTTCAATCCGGATTAGGCGACATGATTCGAGGAATTAAAGCATTCACGGATATACCTGTAGCAGTTATTACGAATGGTTCATTATTGTTTATGCCAGAGGTTCGCCAGGAATTAATTGCTGCTGATGCGGTTTTACCTTCTTTGGATGCAGGAAATGCCACCATGTACCGCCGGATTAACCGTCCGCATCCAGCTTTATCATTTGAACGTTTGACGGATGGTTTGATTGCTTTTCGAAAAGTCTACACAGGAAACTATTGGGTTGAAGTCATGCTTATTCAAGGTGTGAACGATGATAAGTCATCTTTGAAGGAATTGGCTGGCTGGCTTGAAAAAATTAATCCGGATGAAGTGCACATTCTTCAACCTACCCGCCCACCAGCGGAGACCTGGGTCAAACCGCCCGATCAAGAAGGGCTTTTACGAGCACATGCCATACTTGGAAATGTGGCAAAAATCGTTCTTCCTGCTGAAGGTTCCTTTGATCTCAGCGGAGATGAAAACTTAGTGGAATCCATCATGGGCATAATCACACGCCACCCAATGAAAGAATCTGAATTGGAGGAAGCTTTGTCAAAATGGCCGTCTTCAGATGTTCGTGATTCACTCAATCAACTTGTTGAAAGCGGCAGAGCACAGATTGTTGTTCGCCAGGGGCTTCGTTTTTGGAGTGCTGCCGATGCTTATTATGACAATGGCAAACATCGATAAACCAAATCAAGAATAATGAGGAAACACAATGTCAAAGTTTTCATTAGAACATCTCAATAAATACGTTTTCCCGCATTTCGTGTGTGATGATCCGGATGTCATCCTCGGTTCTGTTTTTGGCGAAGATGTCGCGCTTACAAGAATAGGTGAGGATGTGCTGGTTTCTCATTTGGATCCAATCGTTGGTGCTGTCAACGATATTGGATGGTTGGCAGTCCACGTTGCATGTAATGATATTGCCACAAGCGGTGCACCACCCCGTTGGATTCAATTGCTGGTTTTGGTGCCAAGTGAGAACGATCTTGCACTTCTGAAAAAAATTATGACTGATGTTGAAAGAGGGGCGAAAGAGGTAGGTGTATCCATTATTGGGGGACACACAGGCTATTCGTCAGCCCTGTCCCGACCTTTGGTTGCAGTGACCGCATTAGGACCATTAAATGGCCGTAAACCTGTGCTTACAAGCGGTGCGCAGGTCGGTGACCATATTTTGATCAGCAAAGGCATTGCATTGGAGGGGACAGCCATTCTTGCCAGCGATTTTTCCAAGACAGCCCTGAAGCTAGGGCTCACAGATGGCGATTTATGGGATGCAAAGGCATTGATGCGGCATGTAAGCGTTGTTCCTGAGGCAGTGCTTTTAGGGAAATGCGGCGCATCAGCCATGCATGATGTGACAAGAGGTGGTCTTTTAGAAACCTTGATGGAAATTTCCCGATTGTCAGATGTGGGCCTGGAAATCCAATATGAAAAAATCCCGATCCACGAGATCGTGGCTTGTTTCTCACGGGCTTTTCAATTTGACCCATTGAAGATGATCTCTTCCGGGACATTGGTGGCAGCAATAAGCCCATCAAAAATTGATGATGCTGCAGCAAAATTAGAGCAAGCCGGAATCCCATATGCCGATATCGGGAAAGTGGTTCCTGGTCAAGGAGTCGGGGTTCAGATGGAGGATGGCGAAAAAATGTATCACGATATTCACGCGGAAGAAGATGAATTAGCGCGCATGTGGACCTTGTATTCCCCGGATGAAACCAGTTGATTTGAGTTGATTGGGAACCAGTGATGTATCCTGAAGGATTGTTCCTCACAGTCTGTGGGTTATAATTCAGGTTGGAGGATTTATGCCCATTCGAATTTTGCCAGATCATATTGCATCACAAATTGCTGCCGGTGAGGTGATTGAACGCCCCGCATCGGTTGTTAAAGAGCTTGTTGAAAACGCCCTGGATGCCGGAAGCACGGAGATTACGATCGAGATTGAAGGCGCAGGAAAACGCCTGATCGCTGCCATCGATAACGGCGATGGCATCCCAAGGGAGGAGTTGGGATTGGCGGTTTCAAGGCATGCAACCAGCAAATTGGCGAGGGCGGAAGACCTCTTCCATATTGAAACCCTGGGATTCCGCGGCGAAGCATTGGCGTCAATTGGGTCTGTATCCCGAATGGCTGTGGAGTCACGGACGAGAGATGCTGAATCAGGTGCGGGTTTGGACCTTGATGGGGGGAAGCTTGGCAAATTGACCGAGGTCGGCGTACCTTATGGCACACGGATCGTCGTGCAGGATTTGTTTTACAACGTACCTGCCCGATTAAAATTCTTAAAGACGGATAATACTGAAAGAAGGCACATTGAGGCTTTGGTGACACGCTATGCCCTGGCTTACCCTGATGTCCGCTGGGAACTGGTTGTGGACGGCAGGCCTTCTTTGCAAACAAGCGGCAACGGCGATCAGCGCGAGGTTTTGGCGAGCCTTTACGGTTTGGATATTGCCAAACAAATGCTGGCATTGGACTTCAAAGAGAATGATGCTCATATTCACGGCTTTATCAGTCCGATTGCGTTGACACGCTCTAACCGGCGCGATATCACCATCTTTGTTAATGGGCGCTGGGTGAAGGATACGGCCGTAACTGCGGCGATCATCCGGGCGTATCACACGTTGTTGATGGTTGGACGTTTCCCGATCGTTGTTTTATTCCTGGATTTGCCCCCTGAAACCGTGGATGTTAACGTCCATCCTGCGAAAGCAGAAGTACGGTTCAGAGAAGGCAACCTG
Organism: Anaerolineaceae bacterium; assembly: GCA_016841525.1. GTDB lineage: Bacteria > Chloroflexota > Anaerolineae > Anaerolineales > Anaerolineaceae > Brevifilum. The sequence goes on along the minus strand of JAENYZ010000005.1, from coordinate 125,467 downwards.
GTTTTCACTCAAACACAGCGTGCGGTGCGCCGTGCATTGTTGGCTTATTCCCCGGTGCCCGACTTGCGGCCAAGGCAGCTCTGGGGTGGTGTCCCAAACCAGGGGGGACAATCCGTTGATCCCGCCTGGGCGATGTCCGCAGAGATTTCAACAAACCAGGATTTGGAAAATTCCCCATCATTGCCGCAAATCAGTTTTCACACCGGTGACCTGGATGCCGATGCCCTGCCCTTATTACGATTGATTGGCCAGGTAGCAGCGACTTACCTGGTGGCAGAAGGCCCCGATGGCTTGTATTTGATCGACCAGCATGCTGCCCATGAACGTGTGCTCTTTGAACAGCTAATGGCACAGCAGTCGCAGGACGCCGTGCCGGCGCAATCCTTGTTGGAACCTGTCAATGTGACACTTCCCCCAGATAAAGCGCGCCTGCTCGATGACCAGTTAGAAGTTTTAGAAAACCTTGGATTCCATGTTGAGAGCTTTGGTCCGAATACATTCACTGTTCGGTCAATTCCCGCGCTGCTTGTTGGCGGCGACCCGGAAGCCGCGCTGAACGTGCTTGTAGAGGATTTTGAGGAAGATGAAGCGCCACTCGCTTCTGCAAAAGAAGCAAAAATTACAGCGCGAATCTGCAAACGGATGGCAGTCAAGGGCGGGCAGAACCTCAGCCCCGAAGAGCAGCGCGCATTGCTGCAGGGTTTAGAAAAATGCCAGTCGCCGCGCACCTGCCCTCACGGACGTCCGACCATGATTCATCTGTCAGCCGATCTGCTCGAAAGGCAGTTTGGCAGGCGGGGTGCCCGTTAGGTAAAAGGTACAATGGCACGATTTTTTGTGGCTGGTTTGATCAATATTGAAACCACACTGGCGATCGATAATTTCCCTCTGGAATATTCTCCGGACAATTATCCGTTTTTTGGCGTACAATCCACAGTTTCAGGCGTGGGATTGAATATCGCAAAAGCCCTGACCACCCTGGGGAATCAGGTGGACCTGGCTTCATTGATTGGGGGAGATGAAAATGGCTGGTTGGCGCGCAAAACTCTGGCTGAAGTTGGGATCAGCGATCATCTGGTGCTGAATAACTTGGCAGAAACAGCGCAATCGGTGATTCTGTACGAAATGGAAGGGCGCCGGCAAATTCACACCGACCTTAAGGATATTCAGCAGCAAGCTTACCCATTACAAAAATGTAAAAAAGCGATTGAAACCTGCGATTTAGCGGTGATCTGCAACATCAATTTTGCCCGCTCGCTGCTGGCTGTTGCACGGGACGCTGGAAAATTGATTGCTACCGATGTCCATGCGCTGGTCAGCCTGGATCACGACTATAACCAGGATTATATGCATGCTGCGGACATCCTGTTTATGAGCGATGAAAAATTGCCTGAACCACTGGAGGACGTTGCTTGGGAAATATTGAATCGCTTCCCAACCAAAATATTGGTGATTGGTATGGGAAAAAAGGGTGCTTTACTTGCGGTAAGGGAAGATGGTTTTATTGGACGTTATGAGGCTGTAAAGACCAGGAAGGTGGTCAACAGCATAGGTGCAGGGGATGCCTTGTTTTCATCCTTCCTGGATCGCTATTTGCGAACCGGGGATCCTTATTCCTCCTTGAAGGCAGCTATGGTATTCGCATCTTATAAAATCGGGGAAAAGGGTGCAGCCCAGGGTTTTTTGAGCGGGGAGGAATTGGACGCGTGGATTAAGAAATCTAGTTCATAATCCGGTATTTTGCTAAAATCCACGAATTGATACAAATAATGTAGGTCATGTATGGTGGCGGAGCCACCTACGTGACATCACATGGTCATTTATGAATTACTTTTTGTCATGTTGAAAACGTGAGCTACGAAGTTAATGACGTGTTGTTAAAGATAAATAGCTTTATTGATCAGAGTTTTCACCCCCCTGACCCCCCGCAAGCAGGGGGAATTAATGCAGCATTTGTAGGGTGGGTTGGCCATAAAGTATGTGTATAGATATAAATTGATATTTGCGATAGCGATATAACGAACCCGGGCATTGTTAACCAACCCACCGAATCAAAGTAAAAAAATGGTGGGTTGGTTAATATGAGGTTTCTTTACTACATTGTTTTGCGTTACAGAGGCAATGTAAGTTAAATGCCTTTCTCCAACCCACCCTACAAAAAAGCAAGCAGGGGGAATTAATTTTCTGTATGTCGATCATATAGGGCGGCGAAGTCTACTGCGTACCAATCTCAATTTAACGATTTTTACACAGACTGTATCCAATCCGGGGGCGTGTGGGGCATCGGCTTCTTCTCATAAAAGAGATCATCCATCCAGAGTGCCGCTCGTCGGAAATTATGTGAATGTGCCACGCCAACGCGGATGATGTTATGCATAAAATTATCTGCGTGGGCATAGGGACATACTGCCATGCAGCGTCCACAATCTGTGCCAACCCTGGTCCAATAAGTGTAACAGCGTTCCGGGTTTATCTTCCAGCGTAAGGTGCCGTCTGCATATTCCTGCCGATCACCAAAAGGAATCGCCTGTGAGGGACACACCTGTGCGCATTTTTTACAGATGCTGCAGAAGTCGATCATTTCCGGGTGCCAGGCTGCCTGGTTTTCTTTCAGGGGAAGGTCCGTGGTGATCACTGCCAACCGCACACGCGGTCCCAGGCTGGGAGTCATCAACAAACCCATGCGGCCGATCTCGCCCAATCCAGCATCTTTGGCGACCAGGGGTGCGATCACCCGGTAATTTCCGTCAATGTGGGCGCGAGCCGGGTAACCCATGGCACGGATGGCGGCAGCCAGGGCGATAGCGATTTTCCCCGCTTCAGCGTACTGCCGGGCAGATTCCATCACGGCGGGCATTCGCGGCCCGGTGTTGACCATTTCATGGGACATCTCCACGGTAAAAGCGACGGCAAATTGGTGATCCAGGGTGATTTCCTCCCCAAACTCCCCCGAGCCGCGGCCGATATGGGAGTAGATGTGATAGGAATGCAGTCGGCAGATGCCAACATCCCTCGCACCATGGTAAATTGCCAGGTTTTTGATGAAATCTGTCATTTTATCTGGGGGTTCTACGACTTTTGTTTCAGAGATCGGTCCGTCGACAGCGTCCCGCAGAGATTCAGTCAGGAAAAAATCTCCCTGTGGGGAAGCAGCCAGTTTCTGGTTGAAGAACAAGGTGCCAGGTTCGAGCAAGCCCGGGTTTTGACGGAAAGCCTCATCCAAACTTTTGTGGTCGGGGTGGTCACGGTAATACGCTTCAAAATTGGGTGTCCCTGGCTCCAGACGGGCACGGGCAAACATGATTGTGCGCTCATCCACGCGCTGTTCTGGAGGTGGGGAGGGGGCGATTTCTTTAGCAGTAGGCCAAAAGAAAAGGATGAAACCCGCCAGTGATACCGCAAGGATGATCCCCAACCCGATGTTTTGGATAAGTTTGGATGAAAGCAGAAAGGCAGCAAAAATGATCCCACTTACAAGGAGCAGCAAAAAGGACAGAGCACTTGCCCTGTGGTGTTTTTCGTGCAGGGATACCAATGCGAAACTGAGAAAACCGAAGCTTATAAGCAGACCAATAATAAGTAAAAAGACTTCAACGGGTGTCATCTATTTTCCTGATGGTAATTTTGAACAATTATAACCCAATGGTTGTTTTGCACGAGATTATGCTCTTTCGGGTTAATGAATTATTGTATGTCAATTGCCTATTACCAACCCACCGACTCAAAGCAAACTTGGGTAAGGAAATATGCCAACAATTCAACAAACTTCCTGGTTTGTATTTAAAAATATAAGGATAGATTTTTTGCAAAAGCCTGTACATAGATTGTCCAAAAGTCCCAACACAAAGTATGATGAGTTTAATAAATTAAGGAGAGATTGGAGATTGGATAAATTATGGGAAAAATGGTTATTTTCGGTGCAACGGGCGGTATTGGCTCAACAACAGCCAGAAAACTTTTCGAGCAGGGATATGACCTGCACCTTACTGCTCGCGACAAGGTCAAGCTGACGGCATTAGCCGATGAACTTGGCGCAAGTTTTACCAGAGGTGATGTTGAAGTCCCCGAATTCTTTAGACGAGTGGCAGACGACGCCGGTGATGAGGTCAGCGGCCTGGTTTATGCTGTTGGCACTTTGAATTTGAAAAGTATCGCTCGGCTGACGCCTGAAGAAATGCAGCGGGATTTCCGTGTGAATGCCCTGGGTGCGGCATTGGCAGTACAAAGCCTGCTGCCTGCGCTTAAAAACGCCCAGAATCCTGCATCGATTGTCTTGTTTTCAAGCGTTGCTGTTTTGCAGGGGTTCAAGATGCACACCTCCATCAGTATGGCAAAAGGTGCTGTTCACGGGCTGACGATGGCACTGGCGGCAGAGCTTTCTCCGAAGGTGCGGGTGAATGCCATTGCACCCTCCCTGACGCAAACCCCCATGACCGCCGGCATGCTGTCGAATGAAAAAATGACCGAAGCAATTGCAAAAATGCATGCTGTCCCGCGTTTGGGCAATGCTGAAGATATGGCAGCGCTGGCAGCCTTTTTGATATCAGAGAAATCCGGGTGGATCACCGGACAGGTATTCGGGGTTGATGGGGGGCGTTCCACACTGCGCATCAATAGTTGAGGCGGTCATCTTTAATCACGGCAGCTGCTTTGATAAATTATAATCAAGGCAGCAAAGATTGTATTCCTTGAATCATCGATAAAGAAAGCAGCCTGTCATGACCATCAGCGTTTGGATCCTTGGCGATCAGCTCACGATAAACCATCCCGCACTTGAAGCTGCTTTGCACCACGGCAAACAATCGGATGTTCGGGTGCTGATGATCGAGAGCGAAAGCCGGGTTCGCCGCAAGAATTATGCTGCTAAAAAGCTGATCTTATTGTTCAGCGCCATGCGCCACTACGCCGAAGCCCTCCGCCAGGATGGTTATGACATTGATTACCACATTGCAGATGATATGACAGCGGCTTTAAAAGCGCATGTTGAGGCTTATCACCCTTCGTTGTTGATAGTGATGGCTGCCAGCCGTTATGAAGGGCTGGCATTTCAAGAGAGCCTGGAGAATATTCTCCAAATCCCCATCAAAATCATCCCCAACACCTTATTCCTTTCCTGTCGGTACGATCCTTTTCCAGATATTGACAAAGGCAAAAGCATTCGACAGGAGCAATTTTACAGGCGGATGCGACAGTATTTTAATCTTCTGATGGATCAGAATGGAAAGCCCACAAGCGGGCAGTGGAATTTTGATAAGAAAAACCGCTCGTCCTTTGACGGGGAAGTTGAGATCCCCAGCCTGGTAAGCTTTGAACCTGATCAGATCACCGTGGATGTGATCGATGAGGTCCTTGAAAAATTCCCCTGGACGCAAAGACCTGAAAAATTTGACCTGGCTGTGACACATCAGGAAGCGCAAAAAGCGGCTGATGACTTTTTTGAGCACCGCTTGAAATACTTTGGCACCTATGAAGACGCCATGACACAGGCGGATGATGTGCTCTTCCATTCAAAGCTCTCGCCGTACCTCAACCTTGGTTTGCTTGATCCCCTGACACTGGTAAAACGGGTGCAGGCGATGTACCGGGATGGGGCGGTATCCCTCAATAATACTGAGGGCTTTATCCGCCAGGTGATTGGCTGGCGGGAATATATGCACTGGCAGTACTGGCGCTTGATGCCTGAACTGGCGGATGCGAATTATTTCGACTCGCATCGACCGCTTCCAGAATTTTTCTGGACGGGAGAAACCGAGATGAACTGCTTGAAACATGCCCTCGGGCGCTCCCTGGAGGACGGCTACCTTCACCATATTGAGAGGCTGATGCTGATTTCTAATTTTTGCTTGCTGGCAGGGGTTGCACCTCAAGCAGTTCTGGATTGGTTCCAGTCGCTTTTCATTGACGCCTATGACTGGGTGATGCTGTCCAATGTTTTGGGGATGAGCATGTATGCAGACGGCGGGATGATCGGGACCAAGCCCTATATTTCTTCGGCAAATTACATCAATAAAATGAGCGATTACTGCCAGGACTGTCCGTATGATCACAAGTTAAGAACCGGTGAGGATGCCTGTCCATTTAATTTCCTGTACTGGAATTTTTTACTCCAGCAGGAAGAATTGCTGCGGGAGAATCCGCGTATGGCGCGCATGCTTTACAACCTGAAGTATTTGGACGAAGAAGAACGGGATGCAGTGAAGGAAAGTGCAAAAAGATTTCTACGATTGTGATTGTTTGATCAACAATGGATTTGCCCGGTAGTAAATCTATTGTCATCCTAAAACCTGGTGGTATAATCTGTCCTGTACGGGGCGTGGCACAGCCCGGTAGTGCGCACGGTTCGGGTCCGTGAGGTCGACGGTTCAAATCCGTCCGCCCCGACTAAAAACACCTCTTTTTTGAGGTGTTTTGTGGATTAAATAAGAAAATAATCCATTACAATAATATATTGAAAATATCAAATATGTTTCTTAATTACTAATTATTATTTTTTTTATCAATAATTCAATCTGTTAAATATAGGAGGGCATAATGGCATCATCAATTAAAAAATTACTTGAGCAAATAGAAGAGAAAGAAATTGTATTGCCAGAATTTCAACGAGAATTTACCTGGAATAGAGATCAAGTTCGAAGTTTATTTGAATCTTTCTACAAAGGTTATCCTACAGGTAGTTTGTTATTATGGGAAACAAGTAATCCACCAAAAATTAAACAAGATGCATATGACTTAGAAAAGATTCGTAGGGTCAAAGTCCTCCTTGACGGACAGCAAAGACTAACAAGTCTATACCTTCACATAAAGAATACTATCCCTCCTTATTATGCTCCCGAAGAGATAAACGAGAATTTATTTGATCTTTTCTTTAATTTAAAAACTGGGGTTTTCCGATATTATAAGAAGCTTGAGATGAAAGACGATCCCCTTTGGATTAAATTAAGTAATATTTTCCAAGATGCACCATCTGTATATGCACTTCTAGAGCAATTAAATATTTCAGATCCAGCTGAACGTGAGAAATTGGCAAAACCTATAGAAAAAAACATTCGAAAAATTGAGCAAATCAAAGAAATTGAATATCCTATTCAGACTGTTCCTTCAGAAGCAAAAGTGAGGGAAGCTATAAAAGTCTTTGATTTGATTAACAGTCAGGGTACACCTCTAACCCAATCAGATATTGTGTTAGCTTATTTGACTGCTGAATGGCCAGATATTAGACGAATATTCAAAGAGAAACTTGCTGAATTAAAGAATAACAATTTTACATTTGACTTGACTTTCTTAACACGCTGTTTGGTTGGTATAACAGATGGAGTTGGTGATCTAGCAAGGTTTGGTGAACCTAATGAAACCGACTTAAAAGATGCTTGGGGAAGTCTGGATAAAACGTTGAATTATCTTATTCCTTTTCTACAAAATAAAGCATATATTGTTGGTGATGAAGATCTGAATACTACAAATGTGCTTGTTCCAATAGTTGTATATTTATCAAAATATGGATGGTTCACACAAAAAACCGAAAGAAAATTTATTCATTGGCTTTATGCTGCCCTTTATCAAAGACATTTTTCAGGAAGTGTCGATTCAACGCTTGATAAGGATATTCGAGCTCTATTAGATGAGCCTGGTCCTGAATCATTATTGACGAACTTAAAGGAAGATGAAGGCGATCCACAATTATCAGCTGCTAGTCTGGATATGAGAGGTGTTGGGAATCCCCTCTATAATATGATGAGCATAATTATTCGAGCTAGAGGTGCAGTTGATTGGGCAAATGGATTGCCTTTAATAACCACAAATAATGCAGATTTTAGTATTGAACGGCATCATATTTTCCCAAAGAGTGTGTTATCAAAAGCTGGTTGGGATACTGGTGAAAGCCAATATGCTAGTAAGAGAGTTCATGAACTAGCAAATCGTATTCCGTTAACGAAGTCTGGGAATTTAGAAATTTTTGATAATTCCCCAGAAGAATATTTGCCAATAGTAGAAGAAAAATATCCAGGAAATCTTGAAAAGTCATTAATTCCTACAAATCGGAAATTATGGAAAATTGAAAATTATGAGGAATTTCTAGCCCAAAGACGACTGTTGATCGCAGAAGCAATTAATAGTCATATGGCAAATCTTCTTGAAGACAATACAGGTGAACAGCCATTTAATCTGAGTTCATTGCTTACAAAGGGGGAGGGTGAAAAAATAGAGTTTAAGGTTCGATTTCACGGAGGTAGTGATACTTACCGATTAGAAACTGCTGTTTCAAAGAGTATAGCAGGATTGCTTAATAAAAATGGTGGATATTTAATTATTGGCGTTGATGATGATGGTGAGATCAAAGGAATTGAAGGTGATTATGCTGTTCAAGGTAAACAAAACCGTGATGGGTTTGAAATTGAATTAACAAATGAAATTGTTTCAAAGCTTGGCTCGGGAACACTTCCGCTAATTCAAATAAATTTCGTTCATGAAAACAGTCATGATGTTTGCATAGTAAGGGTTGATCAGAGTTCAAGACCAATTTATATGCAAGATGATGGACATGAAAAATTTTATGTCAGACTTCATAATTCTACCCGGCCATTATCCTATTCTGAGGCAACTGAATACATTCGCGAGCACTTTGGATAAGTCTTTCTAGGATAGTATTTCATATATATCATTAGTTTTCAATTTCGCTAATAATTAGGCAATTGCAATTGACCCTATCAACTTGGACCGACAAATGACCATTTTTGTGGTTGGGGGTGCACAAAAACGGTCTTTTTGTGTTCGGTCAAAGAGCTACTTCTTTCTTAGAATGATGTCTTTTACATCATCATTTGATAATTTACTGTAATATCTGTAAGTTGTTCCTGGATCTTCATGATCCATATTTTGAGAATAAGCTTGGAATTCTTGATAATTGTCAGAATGTTCAACCGCATAAACCCCATGACCTTTTCTTAGTTTATGGGAGGATTTATATTCTACGTCCGTCAGTTTGCATAATTTTTTCAAACCTCTTTTGAAGCTTTTTCTACTCGCTTCAGTATCGCCTTCAGTATTCCCCCAGGATAAGCCATCGGTACTCATTTTTGGATACCAAAGCGCATCTAGCCCTAATTCTTCACGAACTAAATTATCCCAATCTCTAACAACCTCTAATAATGGTTCAATTGGTAATAAAATGGTCTTCATGCTTTTTGAATTTTTAGTTATGACCCCCTCATTTGGATCTTGATATATGGTCATATCATCAATATCAACACAACCCACAGGTAAACTTACAAAAGCTGTAATTCTCATTGCTGAAAGATAAAGCAAAGCTACCGCTGCGCGATCTCTTTTATCAATTAATAATTCCGGTTCGTAATTGCAAATCCTTTTAACTTCTTTCAAGGTGTAATATTTTCTATCCTGAAAACCATGTAAGTTACTTTTAGTTTTTGACAACCTAATGGTGTCTATCCATTTTTCAGAAACTTTATTATATTTGTTCGAAATAACCATTTTTGCCCATCTAAAGAAAGCCTGGACTTCTTTACATGCTCTATTCATCGTGTTTGCTGATAATGCTTTATTTTTTCAATCATTTCGAGCTTCAAGAATATAATTCTGAAATGTCAATTCTAATTTAGGCGTATCATAAAACCGAATAGCAACCGCCCATTCTAGCAGGTGTTGAAGATGTGCCCATTTTCTTTTTAAGGTCGCTTGAGAGGACTGCTTGACATGTTTTTGATAATCGAGATACCTTTGCACCTCGAAGTAGTTTTTTCGGCCTTTACGCTCTTTCTCAGCCATTCCTTTTCCTTGCCCTATTGACTTTTCCGTCACATTTTTTACAATTTGACTGAATTATTTCTCTATTCCTGGCTGAGTAGATTATTTTTGGGGAAATCATTTTTACTCGCATATTACAGTTTAAACACCAACCTTCATCCGGTTTCATTGGTATTGATTTTTCCCTTTTTCGTTCTGCTAAAATCTCTTCAGCCCAAGCCTTAAAAGCTGTACCCAATATCCATATATGCCCGGTTTCATCTCTCTCATGAGGACAACCAGCAGGAATATAAGACCTATAAACAGTATCAACGCTAACTTCTAACAAATCCGCTATTTCAGACGGTCGATAATCCATATATAAAAGCCTGCTTAGTCTGATGACCTCGGCTCTAGATAATCTTGGACTCCGATCATTACTACCCATTATTCTCCCCCACAGGGTCAATTTTAAGGCCAGCAAAAACATATGGAGATCTAAAAAATCTTCCCCCAAACCACCAACCCCCTCCCTCTACTCTTTCCCATTTTTCTCCCCTGTGTTCTTCCATTGTTACAATATGTTTTTCTAACCATCTTGGCAAACTGATATTCTCATTCTCCAAAGAGCGATTTTCTTTACTGCCCATTTAGCAATCCAGACAGAGTACATTCTCATGCCTTTAGGGAATTCCCCTTCTTTTTGGTAGGTTTTTTTCAGGTAAGAGCATAAATAAAATACTGTCTTAGCAGTTTCAATCCTGCTCATGCCATGTTTCCACATGCCGGATTCATCGGGTTTTGGTATCCTGGTTCCTCTTTTGCAAACTAACATGACATGATAATGAACAGCCCCCCTTTTTTGCAATTCAGATACCCAAGCGCACGCTATCAAGTTGTCTCCCAGTTTTCTTTTTAAGGCTTTCATGTAATCTCGAATGTCATTAGCTTGCCAATCCCCCACGCCAGCGTAAGTTAGGGTAATCATAACTTTTCTGTATCTTTCGATGTTATTCAGATATCCTTTTAGCGTGTCCGCCCAAGCAAACACCCGCCTTCTCATTTTTGGCAATCTAGCTTCTCTTTTTTTTAGGTAAATATATTGCCCTGTATGTTTATTTCTCAGTATTACTTCGTGAACTTTGTTGGTATTAGACAAGCCCCTATTAATATCGTCATTATCATTTTGTTGCTGTTTAGGTGGATCTGTAAGGAAGCCAGGATGATAATCCGGATATTCCCAATAACATAGATGATAGAGGCTATCTAGTTTCGCTAAAGCAAATTCATGACCCATTCGCTCAGAACAATACTCTAGCGATGCACGCCAATCAATTTCTGTTCGGATTTTTTTAATCTTTTCTTGTGATGCATCCAAAACGGAGAAGATAATCTCACCAGTAGATTTATCTACGACATAACCCTTAGGTGATGTTAGTATGTAAGGTTTATCAAAATCAAAATCTGATTCGTTAAACATATAATTCCTTCTTAGACCTCTAACCTACCCATGCGGTCGTCCTCCTCACGTCCGGGCAAGCGCATGGGTAGGTTTTCAGAATTTGGTAAATAGTTTTCATTCTCTCTTTTAGCCTTGACGCTTTCCGCTAATTTGCATACTCCGATCATTAGAGCAATCCGAAAGAATTCAGCCCTCTTCAGCCCAGAGTTTTGATGCCATTGCATCATTTTTGATTTCGTTTCCAAAGGTATCGTTACCTGGATACGTCTGTATGATCCTTTTTTTGTCATGATTTTCTTCTCCTTTTTTCTTGCCCTACCCCGCCGTCCGTCCATCCGCAGCCTACCCTGTTCGCTCTCATTATCAAGGCTCCTGGCTTGCGCCGCTCCGCTCACCGCCCTTGACAATGAGGCTCGGCTCACAGGGTAAAATGGCTGCGGACGAACGGCTTCAGGTAAGGGCGGACGCCGGAAGAATGTTTGATTTAAAGATCAAAAAAGACTAAAATATTTACAGAGTTTATTAAAATATAATCTAACGTAATTACCGATAGTATAACGGTAAATGCGTTAGATGTCAAGCTGTTTTTCCGGAGATATTTTCTTATGCCCCTAGACTTAATATCTAAATTGGTTTCAGATAAAGATCCAACACCAAATAAATTTACTATTGCTATGGGTGAATTAATTAAGGTTGCTCGAAATCAGGCTGGATTAAGTCAGAAAGAACTGGCAGAGCTAATTTATCGAAAGCAGACAACGGTTTCCGATATTGAAAACGGCAAAATTGAAGTTAATTCTGGTGCCTTAGCATTAATTGCAGCTGCACTAGAAAAACCTATCACTTATTTCTTTCCGCCTTTTGTTTATAGAGAATTAAAGCAAGAAAGATTTTCTCCTTTAGAGCACGAGTTAATTATGGAATTTAGGAAAATTTGGGATGAGTATTTACAAAGGGTAGCTGTTGACCAGGTAAGGGTATTAGGTGAATTTGATCCCAAAAAGATGATTTGGGAATTAATAGAGCTTACTGCAGCAGCTAAAGAGCATGAAGAAAAAGTAAAGAAATATTTTGAAAATAGGGGAAAAAGGAAACCAGATCAATAATAATTACTAAAAAACTTTTTCTTCTATTGTTGAAATCTAACTTTAGAAAGTCTGCTCATTAGAAGGTAATATCAAAAAACCCTCACTAAGAATAAGTGAGGGTTTCTAATTTATTTTTGTTTATTGCTTTCTTTCTTTACATCTTCTTCCCTGATTTCTTGTGGTATTTGAAATATGTCGTTGCAATTATGTTGTTTATTCAATTCTCTCAATGATTTCTTTGGGAAGAATGTTCTTTGTATTTCTGCCAATGAATAAGTTATCTCCTTTTGGTCAGACATCCCTTTCTCCTCTCATTTTGTAATGGTAATTATACTCTATATCGAAATAATGTTTTCTTTTAATCCAAATAAAACCATCTTTTCTTGATATAACTGCTACATCAACGGGGCCAGCAACCGTTTCAGGTGACATTGATACACGTCTCATAAAACCTGTAAGATTTACCATTGTTTCAGCCATTTGAGCCAAATCATCTTTTGGTAGAAAACGAACGACTTGATATATTGATCTAGTATATCGTTCACGCATTCTTTTATCAATTTCTCTTACGGTTTCGTTAACATTTTTGTTTATCTGATCCCTATCTTGACCCATTGCCGCATATTGGTTTTGTAACACATCTATTAAACAATTGATAAATTCTGGATGTCTACCAAAAACAATATTTTGAAATATATCATCCTGTGCAAAGCCTGAAATTTTAGCAGGATCTTGTAAACTTACTTGCATATCAAAAATTTTATTATATTTGAGCCTTGACATAATTAAATTTTCGATGCGGATATTTATTAATTTTGGAAAGAGATCTTCTTTTCCATAGCCTGCAATAACAAGCCCACTGTAATTCTTAAAATCTAATTTTCTTTCATTCGATAGATCCTTTCTAAAATGGTCAATAATAATCTTTTCTAACTTTTCGATGTTATCTTTAGATAGAGGAAAATTTTCAAAAATGTAATTCCGCATCCCAGCTAAACTTTCTCCAAACTGGTCGAGGAATTTTCTTGTGTATTCCACTCCTTTATCGTCTCTTAAGTCAGAATCCAGATCATGTTTTTCCACGCACTGAAAATAATCATCGAAAACTTTTGAGGCAATTTCGATTAATTTAGTTTCGGTTATCTTCTTGGAATTTTCTGCAAACCAGTATAAGTATTCATCCCAGATATCATATAGAATTTTTGAACATATGTGGAATGCAACAAATTCAATTAATTGTTTTTGCACCTCCTCATTGGAGATTAGGTTTTCATTATTAATAATAAATTCAATAAGTTTGTCATAATAATCACTTAGTCTTGGATAGATTGTGTTGTCAGTTATTATCTTCTCTCGAAACCTTTTAATTATGATTTCCCAAGGAATACCCATAAAATCAGCTTTATTGTATATCATTAAACCAACAGAATGACCTGGCGCTAACATAAATAGCTTATTCATGTTGTTGTTGATTTTTGAATCCGTGAGAGTCCCCGCACTATCTGCAGCTAAGGCAATACCCTCAAGATTCATTACAATGAATTCTGCTGTCATTTTTTCCTCTCTCTACACACCATAATAATGTTTTTACTCGAATTTTTAGAAAATTTCTTTTTTATTTGCGATATCTTTCTTCAATAAATGTTTTCTTATTTACTAAATTTACTATAATTATTTTATGAGAACGTTTTATTTTCAAAATCTTGAATATAGCTCATACATTTTTCTTTTAATTTAAGAAGTTTACTATTCAGATATAGTCCTTTAGAGACTAAATAAACTTCAATTTCTAATAGTGCTTCGGCATCAGAAAAATTTTCTAATTGGAAGTATTCAATTTCTTCATGTTTTTCAATGCCATTAGAAGAAGGATCTTTATATGAACTTAGGTATTTTGCGTAAGATTGGTTAGATTCCATTATTGTAATAAGTTCTTTAGCCTGTTTGAGCATTTCATAATCTATAAAAGGTGAATCATTAAAATAAGAAATAAAGACCTTCTTTTCTAACTCATCAGCAAAATCTTTAATCTCAGGAGTCAAAGATTTATAAAGTGAATAAATTAATTTCCCAGATATCTCAAAATTATAAATAAATGAATTGTAAATACCTTCATCCTCAAATTTCTTTATTCTTTCTTCAATAATTTGTTTTCCTATATTGATATTCTTTTCTGTATCCAAATTATACTCATCAAGAAGATGAAGATATTTAAGAGGATTAAGAATGAAAACCTCAATATATTTCTCAACAATTGATTGGACTGATTTGAGATATTGTCTCGAATCTGATAACACTTTTTCATAAATGGCAATTCTTTTCAACCCCCTTTCATTAAATAGAGCAGTCATTTTTATTAACCTTTTATTTATAAATAATCCAACAATAATTATTCCTATTAAATTAATTATCGCAGCCCATATTTGAGGATAAAGTCTTCCCAAGTAAATAAAAAATTCATCCATCTTTCCTACTTATCTATCAAACTTGGTTGATGCCCTTCATCTGCCTAGTGTCTTGGTGCTTCCCTGTAGTTTTGATTAACCTGCCTTATTGGCGGCATATCAATCTGTATACCATACATTATAAGTTGCATTGGAGTTAAAAGGAGGATCTAAATATTACATATCTATGCTTTCATCTACTATATAATTTCTGAAGATTTCGATATTATCCCCATAATAGAGTTTTTTCATTACCTGTTTCCTTTTTAGTTATTGTTTTCCTATTATGGTTTTTTTTACCATGAATTGGAGCTTTCTTACTTTAATTATCGACGTTATTACTGGATAATTATCAAAGTCCGTGAGGTCGACGGTTCAAATCCGTCCGCTCTGGAGCGAAGTGGAACTCCCGCAGGGAGCTGACTTAAAACACTTCTAGAGATAGAGGTGTTTTTGGTTGGTGCTCTAAAGGTTGCTGCGCGAAGGTCGACGGTTCAAATCCGTCCGCCCCGACAAATTTTTATGAAAAAGAGGTCTTACTTATGCTGTTCTCTTCATAAGCAAGCCTTTTTTTGTATCAGCAATTCTTTAATTTCTTATATCAATAATGTAATATTTCTATTACCTAACGTATTTTCTAGTAATTTAACTATTAAGTACGAGATATGAATTCTCATGGAGCGTTTTTTTCCTTTTGTAGATGATGAACTGCCCCCATAAAATGTGACAATCTTCGATAGGCCAACCGGCTGAATTTGAGTAGGCTGAACCAAGTTAGAAGAACACCCAACAAATCACTCAACCTGAAGGAGTAAATAATGAAAAAGTGTATGTATATCATCGGACTCGCGCTTATGGTCATCACAACAGGCTGCAATACGATGTCAGGTGAGGCTGATCCTAACGCCGACTCCGAATGGCCGTGGGAGATAGTCACCCCCGAGAGTCAGGGGATTCGATCGGATGACTTGACGCGTATGGTCAAATACATCGAAGAGAACAACCTGGCGATTGACAGCATCATTATCTATAAGGATGGGACAATCCCTTTTGAGAAGTACTTCGACCCGTACAACGAGAACTTTACTCACAACTTGAAATCGACCAGCAAGGGCGTGATCTCTGCACTGGTCGGCATAGCGGTGCGCGAAGGATACATCCAGAGCCTCGACGAGAGCGTTCTCTCTTACTTCCCCGAGTACAAATCGCGAGATCCCAAGATATCGGAGATCACCATACAAGATCTGCTCACCATGTCGTCCGGATTAAAGTGGAATGAAAACGGTCTCAACAGCATGTACACGTTCTTTGTCAGTAAACGAATTGTTCCTAGAGTTCTGAATCTTCCTGTCGTGACCGAGCCCGGATCAACGTTCAACTACAACACTGGGTTGACACATCTCTTGTCGGCAATTATCTCGAGAGCGTCGGGAATGAGCACGCTGGCGTTTGCCGAAGAGTATCTGTTCGAACCGCTTGATATACACAGTGTTCAATGGGACCGGGACAGGAACGGGGTTTATATTGGAGGATCAGAGCTATTCATGACGCCTCGGGCTATGACGAAGTTCGGTGTGATGTACCTGCAGAATGGAATGTATTCGGGTCAGCAAGTTGTTCCCGCAGAGTGGGTACGAGAATCAACCACAACACAGATTGAAGGATCGTTCCACGGTACACAGGTGCAATATGGTTACCTCTGGTGGCTCGATGTCAAGAATCAGTTCTTCACGTATCTCGATGATGAGGACGCATTCCTCGCGATGGGAGTCCATGGGCAGAGAATTTTTATTCACCCGGACCTCAACATGGTCGTTGTGATCACTGCGGATCAGGAGGATGAGTCCCAGTGCGATATTCTGATTCGGGACTTTATTCTGCCGTCACAGTAGGGTGCCCGGCCTGGAACCGAAAGAGCCCCACGCATTTAGCGCTCCGGAAACGCCCCCCCCCGCCAAGGAGTGCAACGGTACCCCCCAGGTTATACCAGTATTCTGTGTTTTAGATATTTCTTTGGCAAAGATGAGCTATCACCCCCACTAGAACATCCGAAAACTGCATAGACAATTAATACGGATAGTCAGACAGCCATCAAGGTTTGTGGTTTATTTCTTTGATAAATAAGTCAGAAATCCTTCGTTCAACTGGATTACAATTGGTTGTAGCAGGTGAGGTCGACGGTTTCCTACGCTGGCGGTTCAGGACAGGCAAATTAGTCCTCCTGTAACGTAGTGAAACTCCCAAAGGGAGCAGGAACGAAACGGAATTCCCGATGGGAGTGGGCAATTAAATGCTCCTCAGAAGGGAAGTTTGTATAATTAAGTGGATTTTTGGGGGGCGTTGCTGTGAGGTTTCGGTATCCTGGAAAAAGGGATCGGCAAATCGTCCAGGCTCGACACTTTTCACATGAAAAACACCCAATTTGCTTAACACTGTGGAACAAATAGGGTTTTGGATTTTACTATAAGGGGTTAATATGAGGTTTCATTAGGGTTGATGTATAAGCGCAAACGACCAGAGTTGCAACTCTGATCGTCTGCTAATTCATCAATCGATATGAGATCAACGAACTAAACAAGATTATACCCGTTTCTTAATTATGTTGTTGAATATTTCTTAGGATTATTTTCCATATTCGTGAGGTCGATGGTTTCCTTCGTTGGCGCTTCAGGATAGGCAAATCCATCCGCTCTGGAGCGAAGCAGAGCTGTTCTAAGTACCAGACTGAAAACATGGCAATGATTTTAATAATTGGTAGAAATAATTTTGTATTCTTGCAAAGCTGAGGTAAGATTCAAATATGAAAGAAGATAAAAATAGTCCAAATAAATTAAATACTGAACAAGCTGAAAGCCTGCTGAGCACATTGCAATCCCGTTTTGAAGCCAACACAGACCGCCACCCAGATCTTAATTGGGCAGATGTGCGAGCTAAGCTGGATGCTCATCCCAATAAGCTGTGGTCCTTGAACGAAATGGAACGAACGGGCGGTGAACCGGACGTCGTTGGCTATGATGACGCGTCTGGCGAATACATGTTTTATGACTGTGCTCCCCAGAGCCCGGAAGGGCGACGCAGCCTATGCTACGACCAGGAAGCCCTGGAATCTCGGAAGAAAAATAAGCCGGCAGGCAGCGCCTTTGCGATGGCAGAAGCCATGGGTATTGCACTGTTGACGGAAGCAGAATACCGCCATCTGCAAACCCTTGGCGAATTCGATACGTCGACCTCGAGCTGGCTGGTCACACCTTCGAAGGTCAGGGCGCTGGGCGGCGCAATCTTTGGCGATCGGCGATATGATACCGTGTGGGTTTATCACAACGGCGCAGATTCTTACTATGCTGCCCGGGGTTTCCGTGGGTCGTTGAGGGTCTGAGACCGGCATCAAAGCTCGTTGTTCACGTTTATGCATTAAAATTAAGCCAATCATGGCTGTTAATGCCTGTGTTAAATTAATTTCACTTTTCAATTGAAATAGAGCAGTGAAGGGATGGCGCATGGATAAACTTGCAGACTACAAAAAGAAACGGGACTTCAACAAGACGACCGAACCCGGTGATGAAAAAGTCAGCTTTGATTGGGCGGAGGGGCGTCCGGTCTTTGTGATTCAAAAGCACCAGGCTACCAGCCTGCACTATGATTTTCGGATCGAGGTGGACAGTGTGCTCAAGTCCTGGGCGGTACCCAAGGGGCCTTCCACGGACCCGAGCGTTAAACGTTTGGCAATCCCAACCGAAGACCATCCCCTGGGGTATGCCGATTTTGAGGGTGTGATCCCGGAGGGGGAGTACGGCGGCGGAACGATGATCATCTGGGATCGTGGCACGTATCGCAACCTCAAGGAGGAGGATGAGAATGGTGAAGTGCCGTCCCTTAAAGCACAGATTGAAGGCGGGCATGTGACGATCTGGCTGGAGGGGCAAAAGCTCCAGGGCGGTTACGCTTTGATTCGCACGGGCAAGGGTGAGAAGCCGCGCTGGCTGCTAATCAAGATGGATGATGACGGCGCTGATGCCCGACGCAACCCCACGTCAACGGAGCCCAACTCGGTCAAATCGGGGTTGAACCTGGAAGAAATGCGTGAGGCGTTTGAGAAAAAAGAATAAGTTATTAAACGAAAATGCGGTGCTTGAAAAAGCACCGCATTTTTCTAATAGAATAATTACTGTCTACTCAATGACATCGACGTTCTGGGCCTGGGGCCCTTTATCGCCTTCTGCTACTTCGAATTCAACTCGCTGACCTTCGCGAAGGGTTCGGAAACCCTCAGCTTTGATCGCCGAGAAGTGTACGAAAACGTCTTTTTCACCGTTATCGCGTTGAATGAAGCCGTAGCCTTTTTCGCCATTGAACCACTTGACAACGCCAAGTTCTCGTTCTGCCATGCTTGGAAACCTCCTTTTTAAAAATTTCTACTCAACTGCTAACGTACGTTCCAAACAAGAACAAAACGATTCTGTCTTATCGAACTTCCGTTAACCTACAATCACATTTATACTATGGAATTTTAAAGCCGTCAATATATTCAAACCGGTTTTCGAAGAGAGTCAAGTAGATTTCAGTATAGCTAATCTTTGACCTACCCCCTGCCCCCTCCCTGAAGGAAAGGGGATTTTAGCTGGTAGATTTTGACATTAATAATTGATGACTTTTTCCATGATCGAATTAGGAAAATTCATCCATAATGCATATAAAATATCTGAGTTTAGACCTATTCTCTCCCTGAAGGGAAGGGGATTACTCCTGCTCCCTATTTGCTTGCTTTTGGGCGCGTTTTAGTTTTCTACCCTCCAGGACTTCCACGATACCGGCAAGCACCATCATCATAGCAGCGCCTTCGTCAAGGTTGCCGACAATCGGCAGGTTGTCGGGGATGAGTTCGAGGATGCCCATGGTGGGATTGAGTATATAGGCACCGCCGATCAATCCCAGCAGGTAAACCAGCCAGCGCGGCCAGCCACGTGATGAAAGAGGCTCTGATACAAACCGCATAAATCCTGAGGTGCTTGAATTGTTTGGGTTCTGGGGGGTATTGGTCATTGTCAACTCCGAATTATAAGATTTGCTTTATTTTTACCACAATTCATTCAAACGAAGATTTCCTCTTTACACCCAGAAGCTTGGCAGATGTTCCCGATAGGTCTCCAGGTAATCAACCAGCACCAGTTTGGCTACATCCATGTCACGGATAACAGGGTCCAGCAGCAGGGCTTGCAAAGCCAAACCGCGATCTCCCTGGACGACTGAATCCACGGTGAGGTGGCTGACGGTGATCTCTCGCCGCAGCAGTTCAGTAATGCCTTCGGGTATCTCACCTACCGGGATGCCTGTGACGCCGCTGGCATTTAGCAATCCGGGCAGCTCGATGATGGCATCCTCAGGGAGGTTCGGGATGTATCCCCGATTGGGAACATTGACCGCCTCCCATACCAGGTCGCTGTCATTGAGGATATTTTCGATGATTTCCGGTGCGCCTTCGCTGAAATCCGGGATGAAAGCTTGAGGGTCTTCCTGGTTTTGGATCGCTTCTGCCAGGTTCTCCCATTTATCATCCCGTTCCTGGCTGTGCTCGTCCCATTCGTAGAGTTCAAGCTCGTATTTTTCCCAGGGTTTGGTAAGGGGGTCGCTGACCCAGGGGAGGTATTCGCATAGGTGTTCATCGCCCGGGATGGGGAACAGGTCAAAGGCTTCAAAGACGCGCTGGGTTAGGGGTTCGAAGGCTACTGGCATCGCCTTCCAGCGCTCCCGAAACAGGGGATACAGGTCTTCTCCGGTGTGACGGTTGCGCAGGGCGAGCATCCAGGTGAAGTGGTTGACGCCTGCCGCGGTGATTTTTACTTTTCCAAGGGCTTGCAATGATGCGGATTTCATCCCGGTGGTATATTTTCGGCTGGCATGAGTGCTGGTGAAATCTGATGGGATGCTGATATCCAGATCTTCAGCCAAAGTTTTACCTACCATGGCATATCCCGCACCGAGCTGGTGGCACAGGCCAACGACCTTGATCTTGCTGTGCCGGTGGACGGCAGCGCAAATTCGCTGCATGGGGTTGGTGAAATTGATGAACAAGGCGTCGGGACACAGCCTTTCCATGTCGTGTGCAATTTCCAATACGGGCAAAATGTTGCGAGCAGCATGGGCAAAGCCGCCCGGGCCGCTGTTTTCAGCGTAGGGTTGGCGCAGACCGTATTTGAGCGGGATTCGATAGTCTGACTCCCACAACCCTTCACGAGGACCGACCTCGATAGCATTGATCACAAATTGTGCACCTGCCAGTGCGTCACGGTGGTTGGTTTGTGCGCTGATGCGCATGCTGCTTCCCCAGACCTCGTTGAGCCATGTTATGAGATTTAGCATGATCTCCAAATGGGCTTCATTACGGTCAACCAGAACCAGCTCGCTTCCCTTCAAGGTTTCACTGCGTAACAGCGAGACCAGTGTGGTGATGCCAAAGGAGTAACTCCCGGCGCCAATGCAGACGATTTTTGTAGGATGAGCCATTTTTTAACCCTTTTCTGCTGCTTTTGATTTAGATTGGATATAGGTGTCAATTGCTCGGGCAGCCCGACGTCCAGCGCCCATCGCCAGGATCACCGTCGCACTGCCTGTGACAATATCACCGCCAGCAAAGACACCGGGCATGCTGGTTGAAAAGTCGTCGTCGACCATGATATTACCCCATTTATTGCATTTGATTTCAGGTGTCGTGCTCAACAAAATAGGGTTGGGACCGTTGCCTATCGCCACGATCACAAGGTCAACTGGCATGTCGTATTCTGAGCCTTCTATGGGGATGGGACGTCGCCGACCGGAGGAATCCGGCTCTCCCAGTGCCATGCGGATCAACTGCATACCCGTCACATGACCCTGTTCATCACCAATGAAAGCGGTGGGGTTGTTCAGGAAGTGAAATTCAATTCCTTCTTGCTGTCCATGTTTGATCTCTTCCCTGCGGGCAGGCATCTCATGTTCGGTTCGTCGGTAGATGATGCTCGACTTTTTCGCGCCAAGCCGAAGGGCAACACGGGCAGAATCCAACGCGGTGTTACCGCCGCCAATCACTGCAACATGTTTGCCGTGGCAGTCGATCATCGGGGTGTCATATTCCGGGAATTTATAGGCTTTCATCAGGTTAACGCGCGTCAGGAATTCATTTGAAGAATAAATCCCCACCAGGTTTTCACCCGGCACGTTCATGAAATAGGGCAGGCCTGCACCCACGCCGATGAAGACGGCATCAAATCCCAGGCTATTAAACAAGTCATCGAGGGTATAGGTTTTACCGATGACCGTATCGCCCTGAAATTTTACGCCCTTTGCCGCTAGGGCATAAATTTCTTCATTGACAATGACCTTTGGTAAACGAAATTCCGGTATTCCGTAGGTTAAGACCCCGCCGAAGGTGTGGAAGGCTTCAAATATGGTCACCTGGTAACCCAGATTGACCAGGTCACCAGCACACGCCAGCCCCGATGGACCTGAGCCAACCACAGCCACCTTCTTGCCAGTTTTTATGGGTGCAGAAACCTTGGCCGATTTGGGATCCCCGTGCTGCCGGTCATAATCTGTGGCAAAACGTGCCAGCGCCCCAATTGCAATCGGTTCGCCGCGCTTGCT
Source organism: Anaerolineaceae bacterium (assembly GCA_016841525.1). Classification (GTDB taxonomy): domain Bacteria; phylum Chloroflexota; class Anaerolineae; order Anaerolineales; family Anaerolineaceae; genus Brevifilum. Next base: position 103,115 of record JAENYZ010000005.1, on the reverse strand, counting down.
GAGGATGCATGACCCTTCACACTGGTTCTCCTGGGGGCATACCCTGCTGCACACAGCTGCCAAAACATTATCCTCTTTGATGATCCTGGACGCCTGGATATACTCCCCAGCAGTGATCTGTTGAATAAAGTCTGGAATTTTTACGCCAACAGGACAGCCATCAACACACTGCGGGTTGCGGCAAATTAAACAGCGCTGCGCTTCGATTTGAGCCTGTGCTTCTGAAAGCCCAAGGCTGACCTCATTGAAATCTCCGTTGAGGTCGAGTCGTGGATGTGCTGCCATACTTGGGCGGGATGATTTCATCGGTAATTGGGTGTCTTCCAGCTTTGCCATCGCGGTTTCAAGCGCGCACCGCTCTTCATGCTCATAGGTCTTGTTTCGCTGGAGGATGTTCTCGAAATCTACCAGGAAACCATCGAAATCTGGCCCGTCAACGCAGGTAAACCGGACCTGGTCGCCGATGGTCACACGGCATCCCCCGCACATGCCGGTTGCATCGACCATGATCGGGTTCAGACTTACGGAGGTTTGAATCCCCAATGGACGGGTGATGTTTACCACGGCTTGCATCATCAATAAGGGACCGATCGCCAAAACATAGTCGATGGATTTCCCTGCATCGATCAAATCTCGCAAGATCTTTGTGACAAAGCCTTTTTCCCCATACGTGCCGTCGTCGGTGCAAATTAGAACCTCATCTGCAATTTGCCTGATTTCTTCTTCCAGGATGACTTTTGATCGTGTTTTTGCGCCGATGATGACCGTAACGTGGTTACCTGCAGCTTTGAGGGCTTTTGCCTGGGGAAAACTGACACCTGTGCCGACGCCCCCGCCAATGACGACCACATGGCCAAAGTTTTCGATCCTTGAGGGGGTTCCCAGGGGGCCTACAAGGTGATGTATCCCGTCGCCGGCTTCGAGCTGGTTCATCTCAAGGGTTGATTTTCCCACGGCCTGGATAATCAATGTAATTGTCCCAGCTTTCGCGTCTGAATCCACTATGGTCATAGGGATTCTTTCACCGGTCTCAGCGACCTGAACGACAGCAAATTGACCTGCCTGGCGATTTTGTGCGATGATGGGTGCGCTAATGATAAATTTTTTAATATCTGGCGCGATGAATTTTGCATCAATGATCGTATGAATGGGCATTAATATCCTTTATAAGAAATGTGATATCACCGCGATGATTATAAGTCAATTGGGTTGTTTGTGAAGCTGAATTTTTGCACCAATCATGAGCCAAATCATCACATTATCTGGTTCAGTTGTTTTCCCCATCAATCATGACTTTAAAACACCAGTAATTGATCGTGTCTTCCGCCAAGCCCAAGTCATATTGCAAGCAGTATAAGCCGTTATCCAATGCTGAGATGGGTCGAATGAGTTCCGCATCTCCTTTGCCCGGATAAACACTGAATGGAACATAATCACCATTCTGATAGATCAGTTTCATTTGATCTGGATTGGAAGCATCCTGCAAGAGAACGAGTACTGGTTTATCTGAAGTGCTGGTTGGGATGCCTTCTTCTGAGTTTGGCAAGCCTTCATTTCCCCGGATGTCATAAAAAGCTTCGTTTTCATACAGGAATACCCCAGGATACGGCGGTGGTGATGCCAGGTCGGGACGATTTGAAGACAGAAATGCAATGGGAAGTTCAAACTCAAATATGGCGCTTGCTGCTAAAATGCCGATGATCGAAAATACAATCACAACAACACCCAGCAATCCGATTTCAAAGGGGGTCAGCCTGTTTGTGTCTTTTGCGGTTTTAGATTTTTTGGGCCCATTCTCAGAAGAGTCCTGGAATTTTAGAATTTCTGAAGGTGAAATCTTGCTCCATCCAGAGAAATTCTCCCGTTTTTTTGCATCGTCGGATGCCGGAAATGGTGAAATCGGGCGGGTGTGATCGGAGAGGTGGTCATCGGTCTTGCCGGACTGGTCCTGTTTTCGTTTTTGGAGGTATGCCATGCCGCGCTGCGCTGGGATGTTTTGAGGATCAATATCCAGGGCTTTTTCAAGAAAAATCTCCTGCTTGTCAAGATCATCGATGATGGCAGCAATCCATACCCAAACATCAGCTTTTTGCGGCTCTTCAATGATTGCATCTTTCAAATGTTCAAGCGCGGTGTCCATGCGCCCGGCTTTTGCTGCGTTGATGCCATTTTGTAGTGAGCTTGCCATGCGTTCTCCAAGTTTTTTGATGATCAGCAAAAATTATTACACCAGGATAATTTTACCACAGCGGGGAGTCGTCATAGAAGTTAGATTATAATTTTTCTTACATTGACGCACCAACGAACCGATCATGCAGTTATTTTCTAAATGATTTATTCACATCCCGACACTATTATTGGTAAAACAAAAATTCCCCCCGCAGGCGGGGGGAATTAAGGTCTCAGTGTAATAAGTGTAAATTGAACTTCCAACAGGAGTGAGGATTTTACGGTGACAGAGGGCAGGGGGTAGGTCTACTTTTGACATTTTAATTTCTTATAAAGGAGGGCAAATCATAAGCTCTCAGACATTCGAGTTTCTCTCTTGTTAATTCCTGATTTCCCTGCTGGAAAAATTATTCTTTTCGCGTATAATCGATAACATTAACGACAGGAGAAATCACATGAAAATCGGCGTACTTTCTGACACCCACGACAATTTATCCAGCCTGATTTATGTCCTGAACACTTTTCGAGAGGCGGGCATTGACACCATCATTCACTGCGGTGATTTGACGGGATTGGAAATGGTTTCATATCTTGAGGGTTTTCGGGTGATTTATACGATTGGCAATATGGACGGGCTGACGGGGACGATCAAAAAACGTATCGAAGGGATGCGAGAGGATAATTTTGTCGGGATTGTGTTTCAAGGCGTTATCGACGGTGTGCGGGTTGCTGCGACCCACAGTCATATTGAAGGCACAGTCATGAAGCTGGTGCGGGAAGGCCGCTGCAAATGGTTGTTCCACGGTCATACCCATGAGAAGCGTGATGAGGTGATCAGGGGTGTAAGGATTGTCAATCCCGGCGCCCTGGGCGGCTTGGGACGGGAACCCCGCTCGTTTTGCATCGTTGATTTAGCACAGGAAAAAGTCGAGTTTTTCCGATTACCCAGGGATTGAAGGCGAACAGCGTGGATTACGAGTCATTATGTGCCTATCTAGAAAGCAAAATCGCTGCCAGGCGCGATATGCCATTTGGACCTGATACGCTGGTGTTCAAAGTTCTGGATAAGATATTTGCGCTGGTCGCATGGCAGGAAGACCCATTGACGATCTCATTGAAGGCGGATCCCATCGACGCAGTCATTCTACGCAAACAATATGGGGCGATCACACCGGGCTATCATCTGAATAAGAAACACTGGAACACAGTCAGGCTGGACGACAGCATACCTGACAATGAAGTTAGAAGGATGATTGATGAATCCTATACCCTGGTTGTGGAAAAAATGACAAAGGCAAAACAACAGCAATTAAAAAGAATAGGATGGCAAAATAATGGCGAAACTGCTTGATAAAATCATCGTGGTTGACCTTGAGGCGACTTGCTGGCAGGGGGACCCACCGCCTGGTGAGACCAGTGAAATCATTGAAATTGGCATATGCACCCTGGATGTCAAAAATGGTGAGCGTTCTGATCGACGCGGCATTATGGTCAAACCGGAACATTCGACTCTCAGCGATTACTGCATGGAGCTGACCACAATTCACCCGGAAATGCTGAAATATGCCCCTTCCCTTCGAGAAGCCTGCCGGCTCTTGCAGGAAAAATACCATTCCGACAAGCGCACCTGGGCAAGCTACGGCGATTATGACCGCATCATGCTGGCGAAACAATGCCAGGAAATGGACGTGCCTTATCCCTTTGGGCGGACCCATATCAATGTGAAGAATTTGTTAGCCTTACACTTTGGGCTGAAACATGAAGTTGATCTGGAACGAGGAACCGCCTTATTGGATTTGCCCTTTGAGGGCACGATCCATCGCGGGGTGGACGACGCCTGGAATATTGCTGCGGTGCTTTCTCGGGTGCTGCTTGGGCGGGACCGGTAGGTCCAGTTGACTGGCATCGGACAGCACCTTTTCTGTTAATTTTTCTTCATCCATTCCCCAGGATTCCAATACAATGCTGGCGGCTCGCAGGAGCAGGCGCTGGTAGCGCGCCACATCCACCGCATGTGGATTGGGGGCTTGCGGCCTGTCCCAGGCAAAGACCCCCGGCTTACCCAGGGTGTAGATGAAGGGCACGCGCTGCCCCGGGCGCATCTCCTTGCCGGCAGCCTGGAGCTGCATCACAGCCCGGGCAGCGGGGGAAGGGGTGCGGTAGGCTTCAAGCTTGCGCCCCAGGCGCTGGCGGACGAGGAGGTCGGGCAAGCTGACATGACCGCTGCGCAGTGCCCTCAGGCGCGCTCTCAGGTAATCAACAGCTTCGGGCAGGGCTTCCTCCGGCCGATCTTTGCTGGCAAGCAATTCCAGCAGGTGCATTTGGGCTTCCGACACAAAAGGTGTGCTGTCATGGCGGCGGGCGTCAATCCCGCGCACCTTAATTGACCCATCCTGGAAGAAGCCAAAATAGCGGTTGGCAACTGGACGTTTTTTGTTTTGGCGTGAGCCGACAAAGACCACCCAGCGATAGATGCCTTCCAGGGAGATTGGCAAGCCTGTGCGTTCTTGAATTTCCAGCAGCAGGGGTTGAATGTCTTCGGGGCGTGTTTTCTGGGGGTGCTGCACCCATAACCCGTCGACATATAACTGGATCACTTCGAAGCCCATATCCTCGGCTGCTTCCTTGGCGCGCAGCAGGGCTTCACGTCCATAAGCGGTGACAGCCTGGTGGGCTTCAATGCGCCCGAAGCGGGCGTTCTTGTATCCCAGGTATCCAAAGCAGGTTACCAGCAGCCATTTCAGCGCTGAAGCCCGTCGTTTGAAGTTCTTTCTAAAGGGGTCCCAGTTTGGAGTGCTCGCCAGGTGCTTTTTCATTTCAATGCGCTTCTCAAGCAGGGGCCGCAAAGCTTTGGGGATCAACCCGTCCTGGCTGTTGTCGATGGCAAGCCCCAGTGCTGGGACCAGGTTTTCACCATTTGGGTTAGGGAGGATGGTTTCGGGTGAGATGTTGAAATACACCATGATTGCCGGGTAGAGGGAGACAAAATCAATTTCAGCGACGTTTTTGTGCACGCCGATTTTGGGTTGATAGACCAGCCCGCCCTGGTCGGCTGTGAACAGGTCTGCAGCGGGTTTGAGCATTTCCGCTTGCTGCTTTTGCCAGGGGACAAGGATGCCCTCTCGCAGGGCGGTCAGCATTTCAATGGATGAGATGCCCGTGCCCGGTGAGACCCGGGCAGCGGTTTGCAGGGGCAGGGCGGTTACCCTGCTGACCTCGATGGTGCCGTCAAGCTCGTAATCATTCCAGAGAACGGCGTTTTGCCGGTCGATATGGCAGCGTCCGAACAGGTGGATTTGCTGCCCGCGGAAGATGATTTGCCCGTAGGAGAAATAAGTGCGCTCCTCGTGCCAGCTCACCCCGCGCCCAACTTCCCGGTTGAGCCCCAGAGGAATGTTATATTTCTCGGATTGTGCCATCAGTTTGGGCAGCAGCCAGGTGTCGCCCCAGTCCGTCAGCAGCAGGTCAGGATCATGGCGCTGGATCAGGGCGCGCAGGTTGATCAGCAGCGGGCGCCAGGTGTGCAGATCAAGATGGTATTCTTCGCCCGCAACCTCGACAATCAAGTACCGGGGCTTGGCGTGGTGAGGCGCGACGTCGGGCGCCAGGGACATGGTTCGCAAGGGGATGGGCGTGGCTTTCAGCAGCCAGGCATCTTCCAGGACCTTGATGTGCGTGAGTTGTCCAGCCTCGTCAGACCAAACCTGGCAGCGGCAGAGCGGGAAAGCGCCTGTCTCCGCTGCAAAGCGCAGGGAGATGTTCAGGTCAGCATCGGCATATTCAAGCCCGGGAAATTGAGCCGCAGTTTCATGAAAGATTTTACCGGCTTGATAGGGATTTTTAACGGTCACGCCCAAAACGGTGACGTCCTGGCGCTTAAAAACGTCCATACGCTGCGTCCGGCAGAGTTTGATCTCATCGGGGCGGTTGCTGAGGTGGCGCCATAAGGTGCGTAATTGTGCATCACTGCCCAGGGCATAAAAGGTGACCGGGAAGGGCCGTGTGAGGCGATGGCGCGCCCCTTTCTTGTCAATGAAATACAGCACCAGGCCTTCACGGGGGTCATCGAATAGATCGAGCAGCCAGCCGGTGAACTCAGGCATGCATTTCCTGCAGCCTTTCGACAATTTCTTGTAAGCGCATCAGCTCTTTGTGTTCTTCAAGGAGCATCGCCATCAGGAAGGTCTCAAAAGGCAGGGCGTGGGCGGCATAGGCAGCGGCGGAGATGTGCTTTTGCGCTGCTGTAAATAGATCGTCAAAGACCAGTTGATCCCCACGGCGCAGGGCGCGGCGAAAGCGTGCCAGTGAAGCCTCTTCTTGAAGCATGAGTTGGGTGGCTGAAGGAAGTGTGCGTCCCATTGGGCTCTCCTTTAAATTTGGTAGCTTGTTAGAATAAGGGCAGCTGGTGGTCGGGTATTTCCGGCGCTTGCAGTTCCCAGATGTCGTGGGCTGTTTCCAGCAGGGGCATCAGCAGCTGCTGGAATTCCCCCTCGGCGGCAGGGTGTGCACGCGCCCAGGCAGCCACAGGTGCGCCTTCGCTGATCTGTCTGAGCAGGTTCAGGCTGCTATCCAGCAGACGCTGGCGTTTGGAAAAATTGACATTTTCATCAAGGAAGGTCGACAGCAAATCCAGGACGATGACCGGGGTGCCGTCAACTGGCAGTTCTGCCAGCATGGCGACTATCTGGTAGCAGGTGAAAGCCCTGGAGAGCTGCACTGCTTTGAGCGCAGGCTGAATTTGGTGTGTGCGGCGCCGTAATGCACGCGCCAGGCCGTAAGCATCAAAGCAGTTGCCGCCGTCAACAACGATCACACGACCGCGCAGCGCCAGGACCGCCAGCATGGACATCAGGCTGTGGATAACAGTTTTGGGCGCGACCACCAGGGAAATTTTGCCCGTTTTAGGTACAGGAAAACTTATGATTTGTTTGTTCATACTCCCTATTTTAGGAGATAGAACAAATGTTCGATATCGTGAATCGGGGTTAAATTGGGGTGAAAATTGGGTTAACCGGAAGGGTTAAGGTCGATCCAGCCGCTGAAATCCCAGTTTTCCAGCGCCTGGCGCAGTTCAGATTTGCTGTGCAGGTCAAAACGGTGTAAAAGATTTCGCATGTGGGCTTTAACGGTCTGCGGAGAAATGTTAAGTTTTGCGGCGATCTGTCGATTGGTGAAGTTCAGGCATGCCAGGGCAGCCACCTGCTGTTGACGGGGTGTCAAAGCGCGCCAGCGTGCCAGGTTTTTTTCGGCGACCTGTCGGTCCACAAGAGCGGTTTTCAGCAGGTCCTGTGCGATCTCCTGGCGTGAGCTTTCGCTGCTGGCTGCAATTTGTGCCAGGTATTGTGCGTTTGCAGGGTCCAGTTCCAAAACCAATAACTGCCTGCGATCTGTGGGGTTAATCCAGTGCCAGAAACTATTTATGATTGACATAGCCTTAGTATAATAGAATATTTGTTCTATTTCAAGGGGGAAATGTTTTTTGCCTGGAAGTGGTGGGCGTGAAAATTCCCTTAAAATACAAAAAATGATATAATTTGGTTTTATATTGTAAAATTAAGAGAGTGTTATTCTGGCAGGTGCTTAGTTAACAACGCCGAAATATAACTAATTGCCAGAATTCTTGGCAATCAATTTTTCTGAATACCATTAACCGAAGCAATGATCTGAGATTTATTTAAGGACAGTTTTGATGGTTGAAGTAGAGTTTGTACACGAAATTCGTCCAAAAATTGTTGATGAATTTAATATGTCAGGGGACTTCGTGCTGCGCACGCCTGCCATTGCTAAGGCTTATGAGCTTGGGAAAAAATTACACAAAGGGCAGTACAGGCTGAGTGGGGAGCCGTATTTTGAGACCCATTGTGTTTGGATCGCTGATTTTATCGATCGATTGGTTCAAAACGAAGCATGGACCATTGCTGCATTGCTGCATGATGCTGTAGAAGATCAGGGAGAGAGCCTTGAAGAGATTCAAAGCTACTTTCCAGGTCTGCTTGGCAAGCATATTGCCTATTTGGTCGACGGTGTCACCAAAATGAGCAACCCACGAGATGGGCGCTCCCGTGAACTTGAAACCCTCCGGAAGATCGCAAGATTTCGCGACCCGGGGGTTTTTCTTATTAAGCTGGCGGATAAGAGCCACAACATCATGACGCTTGAGCACATGTCACCCCAGAAGCAGTATCAAAAAGCAACGGAAGCCATCAGGGCTTATGGAAAACTGGCCGGGATTTTGAATTGCTACCGTTGGCGGCGCTGGCTGGAGGATATGGCTTTCCCCTATGCTGAACCGGATGTGTTTCATTTTGTCAGGGAACAGATTGATCGTGACCCGCGACTTGAACTGGATTTTATCAATAATATGCTCCTCCAGTTAAAGGATTTGATGGAGGATGAGGGCATTTCAGGACGCATTCGGATCATCGTCAACGGCTACTGGCAGTCCTGGCAGAAACTACGCCGCATGGCTAAAGAACGACGCACTTCCCTGGACGATTTCTCACCGGTGAATGATATTGTTAGTTTTCGAATGCTGGTTGCGGATTCTGACCCGGCTGCCTGCTACCGGCTTTTATCCCGGGTTAACCGTTTGTTTTCACGGCACCTTGACCAGGGGCGATTTGACGATTACATTGCCAGCCCGCAGCATGGTTACCAGGCTTTGCAGGTGACAGCCTGGCTGCAAAATCGCGGCGCCGTTGAGATTGCCATTGCCACAGAAGAAATGGAAGGCGAAAATTTATGGGGTATTGTCCATGCCTTACAGAAGGGACATCACATCACACAATATAAGCCGGTGCAAATATTTACACCCACAGGCGGCACCCGCTTTTTGCCCGATGGTTCTACTGTGCTGGATGCGGTTGCTGCTATCCAGGATTACCTGCTTGATAAGATCAACCGGGTGGAAGTCAATGGCGAAGAGCGTGACTTGAGTGACCCGATTGCCCCAGGCGATGTTGTTGAGGTGATCACCCATGGTCAACGAATGATACCAACTGCGGAATGGTTGGAATTCAGCAACCTTTCTACAGCTCGATTACTGCGGTCGGTGCTGGTAACCGTTGCCCTCAAACAAACCGCTGAGGAAGGTCGCAAGATGATCAAACCAATTCTTGCAGAACGCGGCATCATGGACCTTGAGGACATCCAGATACAGGAGAAAGTCAAATTTGAAAACCTGCTGAGTACCCTGGCTGCAGCAAACCTGGACGATCTTTACTCTGCATTGGGTGGGGGCGCTGTAACCCTGGGCGACCTTGAAAGAGCAATGGACGATGTGGGCATTTCTAAAGCCGTTTTGGGTTGGACGTCGATCAACATTGTCGGACCGGCAAACACAAATAAACCTGGTGTGCTGGCGCAATTGGCGAATTTAGTCTCCCATTTTGGCGGCAATATTCTGCGGACGGTCAATAACACCTTTAATGACGGCTCTTTTACTTTGCGTTGGGTGATCAAGGGTCTAAAGGAAGAGCAAAAGGCAGAATTGCTGGATATGTTTCTCAAGAGCAGCGTTCACCTGATACAGGTGGAAATTGTTTAGATCTTTTGATAAATGGGGGCGATGTACTTGTTTGGAAAATCTCAGGCTTCATAATCAATAACAATTACTACCCAGCCTTAGCGGTGCCTGCTTTTTTTGTAAAGTTAGCGAAAAAGCGCAATGTGTTATTACTGGTTAATTTTGGGTGCTGGATTTTGCATCGAAGTCTCTATCATGGAAGCCAATGCTTTATAAATCCGCAATTTGGTCTCCAAGCTGGTTCTCAAATCTGGGCTCAATGTACTGGTTTGCAGCGCATTTTCCAGGGTAATTATCTCATCATTGATGGGATGGCTTGCAGATCGAACTTCCGCCCCTGGGACGTTTGATTGTGTAACCTCAGCTTCGTGAATCCATCGAATATCGGTTTTCCAGCGAATGTGCTGTGCGGTACTCGGAATTTTGTTCAATTCAGCAGTTAGCTGCGCATAGGCTTCTTCAGGTGTATTGTCGGTGCGTTCACAGGATGACCAGTTGAATTGCTCGCAAAAATAGGATTGGGTAAAAACTCCCGTGAAGTTCAGCCTGAAACCGTGGTTTTCGAGGCTGTACTTGCTGATGAATGCCCATTGTTGTGCATGGACACCGTCATTCAAGTAGATCAAAGGCAGCGGCAGGGCAGGTGGTGCCCCCCAAGAGACATACCAAACGTCTTCTAAATCCCAGTTATTATTACAGTTCCAATAGGGATTGTCTTCGTAGGGACATCCGGATGCATCGCCAAAGTGAATCAGAAAATTATCCCCGGCGCTTTCGAAACCTGAAATCCAGGCTCGCGTCATCAAGGGTGTATTCCAGTCTAATTCCATGTCACTAGCGCCATATGCCTGAACCTGGTGCAGCATCCCTCGGGCAAGCGCCCATTGATTGAATTCATTGACCATTTCACCCCAGGCAGCACCGTGAGCAGTGGTTTGCTCAAGGGTGTTGATTGAAAGTGCTTTATTATTGGTACCGATGCCAATCACAAGATTGGACTGGGTGTCAGCCCCGGAACACTGATAATATCCCTCAGCAAAACCTTTGACGCCTTCGGTGATGGCAGAAATTGGGGCAGGATCCGTAGGATAGTAGCGACTGTCTTCAAATAAAGCAGCACCATAGCCGATGGCGTCGATGTAAACCGGGTAGCTGAAGTCAAGCACAACAACGCTGTCCTGAATACCGGATTCAAGTAAATCTCTTTTCCCCTGGTCGCAGCCAAGGGTGTAAAGGAAGACGGGGTCTGTGGTTGGCAGGTAATAACTGGTGGAAGCTATAATCTCTTGATTGTTTCGGATAATAGGCAAGTAATAAACAAAGCCATTCCTGAGGCTTTGTGCCATAAGGGGATTTCCAAAAAATAGCAGGGAGATAGCGGCTGTTAATATTATGCCTGAGAGGATTCGAAAAGACTTTTTTGGTAAATTTTTCATGAATTAATCATCATCCGCGGCTAATTCAGCCAATAAAGTCCATTCGCCGGATCGATCAAAAGCATCCTTTGGCGACCGATCGTAATACAGACGGAAAAGCCTGCCATTTTCTGTTTTTACATCAAAATAAAAGCGGCCTACGCCCCAGGATCCGTGTTTACTTGCCACCTGGGCATGCTGGATTTGCATATTTCTGGCCATTCGTCCACGCCTGGTAAAGTCCTGCCATTCGGCTGCGCATTCTATGATTTGAAAAACTTCTTCTCTATAAGTGAATTGATTTGGGCAGGATGGCTTTTTGGAATAATTCGGCGGCGTAAGAAACGCTACTTCGATTGGTTCTGAGATAAAGCTTTGAATTTTGGTCTTTTTTGCATCCATCAGAATAAGCCTGGTTGGTAAGCAGGCTGGTGACCATCCAACAAAATAAATCTTGCAGCTCGCGTGACTGGAATGCCGTATTTCCTCAAAGTGCTGCAGTCTCTAATCTTACCACGAAGGCGTGCCTGGATGATTTGTTTGGCTGTGACTGGGCCAACCCCCGGAATTTTGAGCAGTTGATCGTAACCTGCCAGGTTGATCTCAACAGGATTTTCAATTAAGTTTTGCTCTGCCCATGCCAGTTTTGGATCTTTATCAAGCTGCAGATTGCCGTTTTGATCAAATTGGAGTTCTTCAAGATCAAATTTGTAATCTCTGAAAAGATAAAAAGCCTGGTAAAGCCGGTGTTCTCGCCATGGATTGAGAGCCGGCAAGTTTTCAAAGGGCGTATTTATCACTGGCGTAAAACGCGAGTAATACGCCCGACTGATGCCGAAGCTTTGACGTAGATTAAAGCTTGTTTGTAAAAGATCAATGTCCCTTTCACCGATGGCACCCACCACAAATTGTGTGCAGCTGGACGGCCATGTAGATTTCCAGGCTAAGTGCGGTGGATAATTTTTTCGAATTTCCTCAATGAGCTTGAGAGGTTCAAGCAGTTCCCTGAAAAAGACTTTATGCGGTGCCAATTTCATAAGGCTGCTTTCATTTGGCCCCTCAAGGTTGATGGAAACCCGGTCAGCGAGTTGCATTGCCCTGAAAATTTGATCTCTCTCTGCCCCAGGCATGATCTTCAGGTGAATGTAATCTTGATAATGGTATTTATTTCTCAAGATTTCAGCAGTGGCGATAATGCGGTCTTGTGTCCGGATGCCCCCGCCGGTGATGCCGGAACTGAGGAAAACCCCCCTGGCAATGCCAGCTTTTGATAATTTGACCACTGCCTCAGCTAATTCATCCGGGCTAAGGCTGGCTCGGGGGGTGTCCCGTCCGGATCTGAAGCAGCAGTAATTGCAGTCACGCTCGCAAACAGATGTCTGCATTGTTTTTAGCAGGGGAATGGTTTTGCCATTGGGCAGCCTGGCATGGGTGACCGGGAATTGTTCTTTTAGTTGTGCCAGATTATCCTGGCAGGCGTCATTATAAACTGGCGACCGAAGATCCTCAGCGGATTCAAAAGGCATATTTATGGAAAGGGTTTTTAATTTCTTAAGTGTTTCCATAAGACAAGTATAGAACAAATGTTCAATAAAATCAATGCCAAATTGATGGTTTATTGATGCTTGATTATTGTCTCTACAGGCTGATGGATTACAATATCGAGGATAAGAAATTTGTCCTTCATGAAGGTGACTGCCTGGCACTTTCTTCTGTTTTTCCGCATTGCTGGTATAACCCTTATCAGGATCCGGCGGTATACTTATTGATCATGATTCCAGGGGATGCAGGTGAACTTTCAGGAGAAGTTCACTTTAAGACAGTTGCCGATTATAATGGATGATTGCTTTTTTACTGTTTTATTACGGTGATTATGAGAAATTTACTTGAAAATTACAGGAATGACGACTTTATGAAACGTTCTTTTGCATTGACCACTTCCTTAGTTTTAGCATTGATCGGGATAATTCTGTTGAGCTCCGTTAAACTGGCTTATGCAGACAATAATGATTACCCTTCGCTGCAGCTCACACCTTCAGGGCCGCAAATAACTGAAGAAAAAACAGCTGAACCCTTACCTGAGGGTGCAGTTGGCGCTTATTATTTTTATGCCAACGATTGCCCGCATTGTCTTGAGATGTTAGAAGATTTGATACTGCCAATGGTGGATGAATACAACGGCCAGCTCGATGTGCGTTTGTTGGAAATTGGGCTTCCTGAGTATTACGAAGCAATGCTCACAATCGAGGCTTATTTTGAAGTTGCGCCGTCAGAACGCGGCATCCCGACGCTGGTTATTGATAACCACATTCTGATTGGCGAATCTGAAATTCGTGGAACCTTCGAAAATCTGGTTTCAGAGGGCATTCAAGACGGAGGCATTCCTTTCCCGGAAATCCAGGGTGTCGACCCAAGTAAAATGGTCAGTGTTGATCCTGATTTTTCTCAGCCAGTCGATGAGAATTGTGATGAGGAAGATGAAGCCTGCGTGGTTGAAGCCCCAATTTACATCGCTTATTTTTATCAGACAGGCTGTAAAGAGTGCAGCCGGGTTGAAGCAGATCTAAATTATCTCAAAAATCTTTATCCCCAAATGCAGGTCGTGGATTTTAATATCTATGATCATGCCGACCTGGCGACCTGGCTGATGGATCAAATTGGTTACACCGAGGATTTCCAGACCCCTGCGCTCGTTATTGGGGAACAAGTGCTTATCGCTGACGAGATCCTGCCAGAAAATATTACACCTATACTTGAAAGCTACCGAATAACCGGCGTTGAACCGATTTGGCTGGACTTTGACCCAGAAGAGGGTCAGCGTTCGATTATTGAACGCTTCCAGGACATGGGATGGTTAGCCGTCCTCCTTGCCGGGCTTGTGGATGGGATCAACCCCTGCGCCTTTGCGACATTGATCTTCTTTGTCTCATATCTAACCCTCAGCGGGCGCCAGGGCAAAGAGGTGTTGTGGGTGGGCGGCGGATTTACATTGGGGGTGTTTTTAGCTTACTTGATTGTTGGATTAGGTTTGTACCAGGTTTTGGAGCTCTTAAGTTCAACCCTGGATGTGATCGCCAAGATTGTCTATGGGATCACTGGCGTCCTTTGCCTGACTTTAGCAGTGCTCAGTTTGATCGATTATAAGAAAGCCCGGAATGGTGAAGTCGGTGATATGCTGCTCAAATTACCGGAGCCAATACGAAAGCGAATCAATACAACGATTCGAAAGGGAAGGAAAACCCGGAACTACATCCTAGGCGCTTTTGGTGTGGGGGTCATGATCTCATTCCTTGAATTAGCCTGTACAGGCCAGGTGTATTTGCCGACGATCATATTTGTCAGCAGTATTCCCGGTTTGCGGTTGCAGGCATTTCTTTATTTACTTCTTTACAATCTGATGTTTATTCTTCCACTGGTGGTTATCTTTGTGCTCGTCTATTATGGAACCACCTCAAAAGATCTGACCCGCTTCCTTCATGAGAGAGCGGCTGGCGTAAAATTTGCGATGAGCATCATATTTATTGCCTTAGGAAGCTGGTTGATTGTTTCTCTCGTAATTTAGTGGTCCGCATATTGCAACCCTCCTCTATAATAGGATTCTAATTCGAGAATTTCTATTAATAGAGAGAAGGGTTGTATTATGTGTGGACGGTTTACATTGACACTCGATCCAGGCGAATTACAAGCATTACTGGATTTGGGACCTTTTGTTCATATTGTTCAGCCGCGTTACAACATCGCGCCATCCCAACCAATTCCGATCGTAAAACATCCCGAAAAAAGAGAAGTCGAGCTTTATAAGTGGGGCTTAGTGCCTTCCTGGGCAGATGACCCGAAGATTGGGTATCGGATGATCAACGCCAGATCAGAAACCGCCTATGAAAAACCTTCTTTTCGAGCTGCTTTTACACGACGGCGGTGCCTGATTTTGGCGGATGGTTTCTTTGAGTGGCATGCAGAAAAGAAGGGCGCGCCAAAGACCCCCTATTTGTTTAAATTAAAAAATGATCATCCCTTTACCTTTGCCGGTCTGTATGAACACTGGCAGGCGCCGGAGGGTGGCGAGCTGCATACGTGTACCATATTGACCTGCCCCCCAAACGACCTGGTGAAGGATTATCATGACCGGATGCCGGTTATGCTGGGAGAGCATACTCGCTGGCAGTGGCTGGAAGAAAGCACAGACAAGGAGACACTGCTTGATTTTTTAATCCCGTATCCAGCAGAGGAGATGAAATGTTATCCTGTTTCAAGGGCAGTTAATTCACCAGAAAATGATGGGCCGGAGGTTTTAGAACCGATGAAATGACCATCAAAGGTCAATTTTCACCAGTTGAGGTAAACCTATGAAAATCAAATTTTATAAATCTCT
The DNA here is from genome assembly GCA_016841525.1 of Anaerolineaceae bacterium. Classification (GTDB taxonomy): domain Bacteria; phylum Chloroflexota; class Anaerolineae; order Anaerolineales; family Anaerolineaceae; genus Brevifilum. The sequence goes on along the minus strand of JAENYZ010000005.1, from coordinate 87,634 downwards.
TTTGATTAGTTTAGTTATCCTGGTTCTTTTTGCCATTTTAGAACCGCAGCAGTTGGTTGATGGTCGAAATGGAAACCTAATTTATTACCTCCCAGTTATCCATTACGATCGTTCACCAAGCCGGTTTGAAGGAATGGATGGCGGAACTGTGGAATGTATTGCCATCGATCCCAAAAATTCAGAGGTTATTTATGCTGGTACCTGGGGAAATGGGATCTACAAAAGTGAGGATGGGGGACTGAATTGGTCGAAAATGAATCAAAATTTAAAATCTGCTTTTATTTATGACATTGCCATTGATCCGCAAAACAGCCAGCACATATTAGCCAGTGTTTATAAACAAGGGGTTAATCAAAGCTTTGATGGCGGCAAAAATTGGCAGATGACAAAGGGTATTCCGACTGGGGCTGTAATTTACTCAATCGATTTTCATCCCAAAAATTCTTCAATTGTATTTATTGGATTAAGAGAACCAACAATCACTTATCCAGACGGCACAAAAGATTACCCTGGTGGGGTTTTTAAATCATTTGATGGTGGATCGACCTGGGTGAGAAAGAGCAGCGGCCTTTCATATGATTATGTCTATGATCTTGGGATTGATCCGAATAATCCCGATGTCATTTATACGGCCATGCATGACACCGGGGTTTATAAGTCAAAAGATGGCGGGGAGAATTGGGTTTCAATGAATGGCACACTCCCACCTGATGACATTGATATTCGCTCTGTGGATATCAACCCAGTCAATTCCGATGTTTATATTGCCCACTGGGATGGAGATGGTTTCTCCTATTCAAAGGATGGCGGTCATAAATGGGTTCGGGTGGCTTCAACGGATGCAAGTAATATGTTCGTCTATGAAGTTCTTGTGGATCACAACTATCCCAGCACTGTTTATCTTGTGACAGCTGCTGGAATTTATTCTTGTGAAAATCCCACTGCAAAATCGACCTGTTCCTTGCTGAATTATGGCGGCAAGTTCGTCTTTGATTTGGCGCTGGATGGTAATGGTCCTTTGAATAATTTGGGTATGACCAGAAAAATGTATGCGGGGTTGCAAAATTTTGGTATTTTCAAGAGCCTGGATGTTGGCATTTCATTTGAGCCAAAGAACAATGGAATTCAAGCCAATATCATCAATTCATTATTCATCGATCCCGTTAATCCTTCAATTCAATATGCCAGTTCACTTGGTCGAGGCCTCTTCAAGAGTGAAGATAACGGCTTTTCATGGTATCCCATAAACAATGGACTCACGGATCGATTTGTGAATTTGATTACCTCAAATCCTGACAACCCTGGCCTTCTCTATGCAGGTACTCAAAATAATGGCATTTTTATCAGTAATAACGGCGGTTTGAATTGGACCCAATCTAATACTGGTTTATCAGCTTCAAAAAATAAAAAATCTATACAAAAAGATTTTGATTCCGTTGCGGAACAGGTTTATGATTGGATGGATCCAATAGACAGGGAATCCCTGGAGGTCATAAATCCGGATCAGAAGTCAATCCCTTCGCCTTCCTATCTTGATATCACAACTTTTAGTTTCGATCCTGGTAACTCAAAAAGAATGATTGCCGGGACAAATGGTTCTGGTGTGAAAATCAGCGACAATGCTGGAAGCACATGGATGAATTCAAACCTGACAACTGAATATGTACTTGATTCCATGATTGATCCCACTGGTGGAGATAACTCTTTTTACTTAGGGTTGGCGGATTCAAGTGTCAAAGTTTCAAAGACCAGTAAAATGAATTGGATCAATAAGAACAATGGTTTTCATCCGTCAGCTGATGTGTTTTCTCTAGCAAAAGCTTCAAACAGCACCTATTTTGCTGGTACAGAGAGCGGCATCTATAAAACTTCTAATGGTGGTAGTTCCTGGGAGCGAATAGGTTTGAAGGATATCAAGATCGCAGATGTCCTGATCGATATTGCCGATAAAAATATTATTTGGGCGGGGACTGACCAGGGGTTGTATCGATCAGAGGATCGAGGCGAAAATTGGGCTCATTATCCCATCCCTGGGTTATTGAATAAAGATATTCTGACATTAACACAAATTCCGGGTGGGTCATCATTTTATATTGGCACAAATGGCGGGAATTTTTATTATTTTTCCCCTTGATTTCTTCCTTTATAATCTTGACCTATTATTGAATGGATGGTAGAATTTCATTCGCTTAAATGCACGCCCCCATCGTCTAGGGGACCAGGACGTAGCCCTTTCAAGGCTAAAACCGGGGTTCGAATCCCCGTGGGGGCACAGGACGACTCTTAAGAAAAAAGAGTCGTTTTTGCTTTACATACTTGAATTTTTGTGCCCTTTCAATACCCGTGGAGGGTACAGGTGCTAAAACCGGGGCCATGGTCCCCGTGGGGGCACAGGACGACTCTTAAGAAAAAAGAGTCGTTTTTGCTTTACATACTTGAATTTTTGTGCCCTTTCAATACCCGTGGAGGGTACAGGTGCTAAAACCGGGGCCATGGTCCCCGTGGGGGCACAGGACGACTCTTAAGAAAAAAGAGTCGTTTTTGCTTTACA
>JAENYZ010000005.1:0-85073 GCA_016841525.1 Anaerolineaceae bacterium | reverse complement strand
TCCCCGTGGGGGCACAGGACGACTCTTAAGAAAAAAGAGTCGTTTTTGCTTTACATACTTGAATTTTTGTGCCCTTTCAATACCCGTGGAGGGTACAGGTGCTAAAACCGGGGTTCGAATCCCCGTGGGGGCACAGGACGACTCTTAAGAAAAAAGAGTCGTTTTTGCTTTACATACTTGAATTTTTGTGCCCTTTCAATACCCGTGGAGGGTACAGGTGCTAAAACCGGGGCCATGGTCCCCGTGGGGGCACAGAACGACTCTTTAGAAAATAGAGTCGTTTTTGCTTTTACGGACGGAGAAGAAAATGCCCTTTCAATACCCGTGGAGGGTACAAGTGCTAAAACCGGGGCCATGGTCCCCGTGAGGGTACAGAACGACTCTTTAGGAAATAGAGTCGTTTTTGCTTTTACGGACAGAGAAGAAAATGCCCTTTCAATCCCCGTAGGGGGGACAGGTGCTAAAACCGTGGCCATGGTCCCCGTGGGGCATAGGAGGGATCGAATTTTCTGGATATTTTTTTAATCCATACTATTTCAATAATTGCTAAAAAAGTATCTGGGGAATCGGTAGGGTAAACCTAATCAATAACTGTATTAAGGTTTGAAATTTATTTAAAGCATTTTGTTTATATTCTTTAAATTCAAATTTTTATGGGGAACTTGCCGAAACCGCTTTATTGGTTTAATAAAACCTGTTAACTAAAAAAGTGCTGTGATTTTGTGAGCCCTTTTTTATTACAGAAACTGATTGGGTGCGATTTCGATGCGTTTCCAATACGTCATTATGCTATGCTGAATTTGTCAAAACGGGAGTCTTTCAATGTAATCTAAAAAACACAAATTGTAGAGAATAAAAATCCGGTTGACGAATGATAATTTTTTGGTTTGTCAGTAAATGTATAAGGAGGAACAAAAATGAAGAAATGGACGTTTATAATTCTTGTTGGTTTGATCGCTTTGGGCGTCATGGTAAAACCCGTGTCCGCTCAAACAATCAGAACGCCTTATGAAGGTTCTGAGGAGTGCGGCGGTGTAATTACGTCGTATGCGCGAGAGTGGTTCTCTGAAGATGGTGTTTATCATGTGCGTAATGGGTTGCTTGAATGCACTGATACAGTGCCCAGTGAACCACGTGTTAGCGGCGATGTGTTTCTGACAGTAAACTGGAACTTCCAGTTTACAATGACGCACCCTTACGGGCCGATGTGGGGCACAATCCACCTCGAAAATGAGGGCGGTTATTGGGAGGGCATTTGGGTAGGAGAGATAACTGAACTTGAAGGTTACAGTTATATATCTGCTTTAATGCGCGGGTACGGGGATTATGAGGGATTGCAAGCCCGGGCAACCTATTTCAAAGAAAGCCCCATGTCGAGCACATATCAGATTTCCGGTGTGATCATGGACCCGGGTGGAAAATAAGACGCAGTTAGAGTCTGAGACGTGTTAAATGCAGGAGCCTGGCATCAATCACAGGCTCCTGCATTCTCACAACATATCTGCACCAAGTTCAGGCGAAAAAGTTTTATGACAACGCTTCGATGAGAGATCTCGCCTCTTTCAAGTCAGGTGTATCAAATCCTTCAGTGAACCAGTTATAGATCTCCGCAAGCTGCGCTCGCGCCTGCTCCTGCTGACCCTGATTCTTCATCAACCGGCACAGGCTCATGGTCGCCCGCAGCTCCCAGGATTTAGCTTTTTGTCCTTTAGCAACCTCAATGGCACGATGGAAGCACCCTATTGCCTCGTCTTCCATACCCACATCCAGGAGCAGCAGCTCTCCTTGCAGTCGATGCAATTCAGGTTCTTCATCCCAGCCCCCAAATTTCCCAATCTTGGCTAAGGCTTCATCGATAACAGCCAACCCCTGGCTCTTCTTTCCAGCGTTAAGATAGATCCAGGCTAAAATTCTCAGGTCTGACGTGTAGGGCAGCCACGCACCGATCGTCTTTATTATTTCCTGCCCACGCTGGATTTGGGTGATCGCCTCTTCCAGATTACCTTCCTCACCCAAAACCCAACCCAGAGTGGAAAATCCCCCTCCCAGCCAAAGCGGGTGACCATGCTCACTCGCGACTGTGATTGTCTCCTGCGCCATTTCACGTGCTGTTTCAAGATCCCGCCGGTATACCGCTGAATAAGCAGCGAACATGAGGGTAAAGGACAAGAAAAAGGGATGTCCCCACTCTTTGGCAAGGTTCACAGCTTTTAGGCTGAGATGCCGTGCTTTCTCTGGATATCCCAGGAAAAAGTAACCGTAGCCTGCGTGAGATAAGTTGGCGAGCTGCGAGTCAATGCCCACCTGGTGGACCAGGGATCGATCTCTCTGTGAGTCATATAAAGCGACCATCTTTTCCCGATGGTCCAGATATTCAGTGGGTCTGCCCAGGTAAAGCAGTGTGACGCTTAAATGATGGTGAGCTAAAGCGATAAGTCCCGGGTCCTTGAGCTGGTCTGCGATACGAAGTAGCTCCTCGCCGATCTCTTTCGCTTCCATAAAATCCCCATGGACATCGTAATATGCTTTCAGCCCTGCCAGCGTTTGGTAGAGCTCGGATGACGCCTCACCCCCGCGTGTCAGTTCCCTAGCCCGTCCATAGGTTTGAGCCAGCTCTTCACCTGAAAATCCATGCCTGGCCATCAAAGGAACGCCCAGGGCAAGCTGCAGTGCCAGTTCCAACCGGTCGCGCTGCGGTGTATCCCCCAAGGTTTCGACCAGTTTAATCCCGTGTTTAAAGTGGGCGATAGCTTCATCGTTTGCAAACAGTCGGGCAGCTCTCTCCCCCGCTTGAAGCAGATATTCCACAGCCTTGACCGTCATCCCCGCTTCTTCAAAATGGCGAGCCAATGCAACAGCCAACTTTCCCACTTCCTCACCTTGGAGTCTCTCTAAGGCTGTTCCCACTGCCTGGTGCAAATGCGCCCGTTGGACCGGGTCGAGTTGGTCGTAGAGGTATTTTTGAAATAAAAAGTGGCGAAAACGATAATGAGATAAGCGTTGATCCCCCAACCACTCAAGGTCTTGAGCCTGGACCAGGTGGTGTTTGTGAGCTAATGGACCGCTTAACCAACTCAGAATCTGTTCTTCATCTACACCTGTAACCTGGGCGATGACTTCAGTTGTGAATTCTTCACCTTCGACACTGGCTATAGTCAGGATCGACTGCGATTCGTTGGGTAGTCTCTGCATTCTTTCAGTGATAACTACCTCCACTCGCGGCGGTAAGAATTTCCAATTAAGCGATGATTGTATATTCCAACGTCCCGATTCATCCCTGGTCAATTCACCGCGACTCTGCAGACCTCGCAGCAGTTCAACGGTAAACAGGGGATGCCCGCCTGTGTGCTGAAAAAGCACCTCCCGAAATTCTTCAGGTAGGCAATTGGGTTCCGTGTCGATTAAAGCATCGACAAACTTTCGTCCTTCGGTTTTGTCGAGATCAATGAAAACATCTCCGAATTTAAGCTGGAATTCTTGGATGACAGGCACCAGGGGATGCCGTTCCTGACCGGACTCCGTCTGCCGTCCGATAGCAATTTCCTCCGGTCGGTAGGCACCGATCAGCAGTATTTTGCTGCCTGCTAAACGGCGTCCGAGGTGAAACAGCAAGCCAATGGAACCGGGATCTGCCCACTGCAGGTCGTCCACCATGAGTATTAAAGGATGCTGCTGCGATAATTTCTGCAAAGTTTTGGTGTATTGCTCAAACAAGTCTGTCTGCTGCAGGTTGGTTGATCCAGATGCTGAGGCTGCCCTGCGGTTTAGCACCTCAGCTAATTCATCTGCCTGGTCAGGGGCACCAGCCCGAGCGCGAGATAGTAAAGATCTACCAGATAAAAAACGATCGATAAGGTCGGGACCGTTATCCAGGAGCGCTTGTAACACATCGGGCATACTGCGCCACAAGCTGCGAGCGTGTCCTCCGCTTATCTCGCCGCCAGCCCACCTTGCTTCAATCTCTCCTGTGAGCATCCCCATCATTTCCGAAAAAGGCAGATAAGGGTCGCCAAACCCTGTATAGGCATTGCTTCGCCCTCTCACAGCCAACAAATCCGGGTTGGATTTCATTGCCCGTTGAAGAAATTTGTTTGCCAAGGCCGTTTTACCGCTGCCAGCCTCGCCGGTGATAAAAACCACCTGCCCCTGGCCGGTCAACACCTGATCTAGCGAATGATTTAGTCGTGTCATTTCAAGCGTGCGACCGACAAAAACAGATTGATCTACAACGTAACCATTCTTATCCTTTAGAAAGGCTGGCAAATAGATCGTGTTTGGTTTGGGGATTGTCAGTCTTCCATCCCTGATTTGATTGTACAGTTGGGTTGTTTCATCAAGCGGCTCGACGCCGATTTCCTCAACCAGCAAATCGGCATACCTTTCATATTGGACAAGGGCCTGGTTGGATTGTCCATTATAGGTCAGCAGGCGCATTAGCAGCTGTTGTGCGCTCTCACTTAAAGGGTCCAGCGCGACCAGGTGTCTTGCATGAACCAGGGCTTGTTTAACCTCCCCCTGGGTTGTGTAAGCGTCAACCAACCGATGCAGGGCGTCAAAAGATAATCTTCTAAATCGTTCCCGCTGGATGATAAGCCATTCCTCAAACAAGTTGCTGTCTGCCAAAGAAAACCCTGCCATAAAATCATCCCGATACCATCCAACAGCAGCTTCAAGTTCAGCCACTGTCGCCTGTGATTTTTCCAGGGTGGATAGAAAAGCCAAAGCGTCTATCCAAGCGTCACTATCGATGTTGAATTGAATGATCTTGGGTGTGATGTGAAGAAAGGTGGGGGAGTTTTCTTTTCCAGGGTTTTGAGGGCGATCGCCAATTACCTTACGAAGATTAGCCAAAGCATTGCGCAGGTTTGTTCGGGCAGCGCTTTCAGGGTAATCCGGCCACAATAAGGCGGCTAATTTTTCACGACGATGGGGGACTTCATATTCAAGACAAAGATAGGCAAGCAAAGCGCGCTCCTTATCTGAATGGAATGCTGTCCTCCGTTTGCCATCAAGCAGTATTTCGAAAGGACCCAGCAGTCGGATAAATAAGTGTGCCATTGCCCCTCCCTCAAATCCGCAAATAAAATGTCAAATCCTTAACCCCATTATATAGTAAATTAAACTAATTTTAAGAATTTAGGATGCGATTCAAGTGCGTTCTGGATATGCATATTTGTTATTCTAAATCTAACAAGTGACCAGCACAAAAAATAGGACATCCCTAAGAGGATAGTTGCAGCACTTACACAGAAAAGGCGTTAATTTTGTACCTTAAATTTGCATAGAAAGATGGATCTCGGGCCATTGCTGGAAGTCTTGATGTTTGAACTGAGAAATAATTATGGATATGAATAGGGATTTGAACACAAAAGATGCGTATTTTTCTTACCTGCTGCGTATTTGGCGGCTTGAAAACGATGAGGGATTGACATCATCAGAGAAAAATATCTGGCGAGTGTCACTTGAGAGCACCCAAACCCGGACACGTGTGATGTTCACCAGCCTGGAAGATTTAGCTTATTTTTTACAGGATCAGCTGAAACCGAAAGATCAAACCTCAAGCAAATTAAAGGATAGACCATTATGAGAAAGGGTTTACCAAAGATTAAAACGTCACAAGGTCGATATCAAGGTATTAAATTTGATCATCACTTTCTAGTGGAAAAGCCCATCGATGTTCTTTATTCCAAGATAAGGTCATCCTGGGTTATAAAAAATGATTTTTAAAACATTCATATTTAGAAAAGGAGTTTGAAATGAAAAAGGCTATTTGGACAATTGTTTTTATCCTGTTTGTTGCAGTGACTTTATGCGCTTGCAGCAATGACGGATTCCCCACCGGGACTTACACATTCAATCAGTTCGTTTCAGAATACAGAGATGATGGGACTTTCACAATGTGGAGTAATGATGAGATTGTGACTGAGGGAACCTATTCTGTTGAGGGTGATGAGGTTACCTGGAAAGATTCATTTTGTGATGCTGAATACGCAGGTCCTGCCACATATAGGTGGTCTGCCGATGATCAGGGATTGAAATTTGAGTTAATCGGTGAAGACCGATGTGAGGGGCGCCGTGATTCGCTTTCTGTTAAATGGTTTGGTCCCAAGTAAATTTGAAGGCGCCGTCCGATTAAGAGATAATGATGGTTGATAATTGAGCGTTCATCCAGGATACGCACCTGATAAAAGCTAGGCTGATTAATTGCCCATCGTGTGTATCCTGGCGCTGTATGGACTGGGTCTAATCCATTAAAGCGATCTTATTTTTTGATTTTGAAGGCCTCACTCCGGGAGTCGGGTGGTGAGCAAATGTTTTGGTTAATTTCAACCTTTGGAGTGAGGGCCCTGCCCTGGTGAGGGTCAGCCTGACTGATTTCTTTGTTAAGTGATCTACTTAAAATCGATTCAAGTTTATCTCTGAAATCGATTTCCTAATAATCCAGAAAAAGCGATATCGGCCTTAAAAGCCTCACTCCTGGAGTCGGGTGGTGAGAATTTTTTTTGTGTATTCTAATCTTGTTGGTATAAGGGCTCTGCACTGGTGAGGGTTAACCCGATTTGTGGACGGAAGGTTTTACTCAATCCTTTTGATGATTAAAATCCATGGGGTAAAATCATTCCTATAGTCCTTTAACTATTTGAAAGCCTTCATGTCCGATCTTCAGCTCATCCCTGCCAGGTTTATAGAAACGGAATTTCTCGACCATAATTCGCGGTTTATTACCAGTGCGGGTCCTGCTTTTTCCGTCGAAGAAGCCCAAAAATTTATCAGTAAAATCAAGACAAAGTATCCAGACGCGACACACCATGTGCCGGCTTACTTGATTGGACACGGCGCATCCACCATTGCCCATTGCTCTGATGATGGCGAACCTTCAGGAACTGCTGGGAGGCCTGCGCTTTCTGTGTTGCAGGGAAGCGGCATTGGTGATATCGTTTTGGTCATCACGAGGTATTTTGGCGGTACAAAATTAGGAACAGGGGGATTGGTCCGTGCTTATGGCGACAGTGTGCGTAATTTACTGGAAGCGCTTCCCCTTGCCAGGCGTGTTGCAACAACAACAATTATGTTTGTCATCCCTTACCCGCTTTTTGAACAGGTCCAGTTGATTATTTCCAACCATTTTGGACGGATAAGAGACAAAGCTTTTGGTGCTGATGTCACATTGACTGTTCGCTTAGCAGATGAAAATGTGGATTCTTTCAAAGCAAAATTGACTGAGCTTAGCCGAGGTCAGGTTGAATTTATCACCCTGGAAAAACGCGACAACACCATTATGCCGCTTGAAAAATGAAAAAGCGATGTGTATTCATCGCTTTTTTTGTATCGTTTACATACTCTCCTGAACCGTATACAATTTTTTATACAGGCCATCATGCGCTAACAATTCAGCATGTTTTCCCTGTTCAATGATTTCTTTGCCCTTGAGCACGACAATTTTGTCAGCGTTACGAATGGTTGAGAGCCTGTGAGCAATAATGATGGTTGTACGTCCTTTCATCAGGCGTTCCAGTGCTTGCTGGATCAGTAATTCTGTTTCAGTATCTACAGAAGAGGTAGCTTCATCCAGGATCAGGATAGGTGCATCTTTGAGCACCGCACGAGCTATCGATATGCGCTGCCGCTGACCACCAGAAAGCTTGACCCCGCGCTCGCCGATCAGCGTGTTGTATCCCTCAGGCAGGCTGATAATAAATTCATGAGCATTGGCAATTATTGCGGCTTCAACGATTTCTTCATCGGATGCTTTAGGATTGCCAAATAAAATATTTTCTTTGACCGTTCCATGAAAAAGAAAGACATCCTGGAGGACGATGCTGATGTTGCGTCGTAATGCTTCTAAATCCAAATCACGAATGTCCGTGCCGTCGAGCCTGATTGTGCCGGTGTCGACATCATAAAACCTGGGGATCAGACTGACCAGTGTGGATTTACCAACACCCGTCGGTCCAACAAGCGCAGCAACTTTCGATGCTGGAATGTCCAGGTTGATGTTTTCAAGGACTTTTTCCCCGTCGCTGTAGCTGAAACTCACATTTTCAAAAACAAGGTGTGCATTGATTTTTTCGGGCAGGAATTTTGGATTTTGGGAGTTGGTGACATCCGGTTCTTCAGAGAGCAATTCAGCGACGCGGTCAAAACCAGCCAGGGACTCTTGTATGTGTTCCCAGGACATACCGAGGGCACGAATGGGTTGGTAAAACATTTCAAGATAGAGGAAAAAAGCAACCAGGTCCGCAATAGACAGGATACCCTCAAGCGCCATTCGTCCGCCAAAGAAGATCACAACAAGCTGACCGATTGAGGTAGAAAGATCAATAAATGGCTGAAAAATTGCCATCAGGCGCAAAGCATGCAGCAGTGAGGTTCGGTAATTTTCGATGCCGACTTCTACTCGCTCTAATTGTTCGCTCTCCCTGTTAAACGCTTTGATTTCCCTGATGCCTGCAAAGCTGTCATTGAGGACCGCGTTTAATTCGCCTACTTTTTGCTGGCGGTGACGAAATGCCGGCCGAACATATTTTGAAAAAGCAATTAATGCAAGAATGATGAGTGGTATCGGTGCCATGCTGTAAAGCGTCAGGCGCCAATTTAAACTCGCTAAGACCGCTGTGATGCCGACAAAGGTAATGATATTGACCAGGATGTCTGGAATTGCGTGTGCAATCATCCTTTCAAATAATTCCGTGTCGTTGACCACCCGGGACATCAACTGCCCGGTCTGTTTGTCCTCATAAAAGTGAAGCGAAAGCTTTTGAATGTGTTCGTAGACGAATTTACGGGCATCGGACACAACACCCCAGCCGGCGATATGCGCCATGTATGATCTGAGGAATTGGACAATCCCGCGGGCGATGAAGGTGATCAGGGCGATCAGCGTGAGCCGTTCAACGACGTTCATTGTTTCGGGGGACAGCTGCTGTTCTGTGACCAGGGTGATTAATTGTCGGATAATCCACGGAATTAATAATTGTGCGCCAACCAGGATCAGCATACTGGCAATCGTAACAACCAGCGCCCATGCATATTTTTTAGCAAATCGCAGTAATAATTTCATAGCTTGTGAATTATACACGCCTGAGGGTTAAAATCAAAATTTTAATGGTAGTTTCATAAACCATTTTAACAAATGAGAAACTTATTAATCAGGCTAAGTTATTTTACAAAATTTTGATAATTGGACCGTCTTTAAAGATTGGGCCAACTTCCAGTCCCATGGTTTTGTATAGGTGGTTTGGAACGCTGATGTCAGCCAGGTACAGCTCCCCGACATATGGTTTTGCTTCTTCCGTCAACAATCCGCGTTTGGGCAATGCCAGCGTTAATGTTGCGGCTGCCTTAGTGCATGGGATGTAAGGAATGCCTGTGGTAGCATCCAATCCGGAAGGGACATCGAGGGAGAGTATCGGTTTCTTTGATGAATTGATTCGATTAATCCAGGCAGCAAGATTCTCCTTTGGTTCCCCTTTGAAACCATAACCAACCATGGCATCGATGATTAAATCAAAGCGCTCAAGGCTCGGGTCATCTATGAGGTAATCACCCATGTGGTTGATTATTTCCCATTGCTGCTTTACAATACCTTTTAGTTTCGTTTGGTCCTTAATGAGTTTGGTTTTGACATCAAAACCACGATTGATGAGTTGCCTGGCTGCAGCTAAACCGCCGCCGCCATTATTTCCTGAGCCAATTAAAAATAAGAAGGAGGGATCATCTAAGTTTCTGGTTAGGTTTTGTGCACAATCTGCCAAATTTCGACCTGCGTTTTCCATCATTTGAACAAGGGAGATCTTATAGACTTCGATCATCAATCGATCAACTTCTGCCATCTGTTTTGTTGTAAGTAAGGGTAAGCTCATAATTTCCTTTTTGGTGCCTAACTTTTTATAACAAGAGGTTCTGGTAATTCTTGAGAATTTTGGATTTATCCATCTTTATAGAGAAAACCGCCCACGTGGTGAGCGGTTTTCAGAGAGGGAGAGAAAAATTTGAGAGTGGTATAAACTGTCACTTGGGAATTGGCGGATACAAGGAGAAAATATACGACAATTCTTATCTAAATAATACAATAAAATCAATCGAATGTCAACATCTTTCGTACTTTTATTTGCAATTCCTTTAAGAATTGAAATTTTTCACCTGCTGTTCAGAGTTTGTTTGCCAGATCTATTGCTCACTAATCAAGCTGAAAATAATGAAACGGAGTCACAACAGCGATAAAAGGATATATTGGGTATCTTATCGCAGTTTGTGATCATTTTCAGCTTGCCAGGTGACTCCCAGGTTTTAGCTGCCAAAATTTCAATGTTACCGAAATGGTGTCGCTTTTTTTTCGACGTCTATTCCGTGAGCTGGTAATATGTGAGCAAATTTCCCTGTTTATCCAGGCTTTCGGTTGTGGCTGAGGCGACGATTAATAGTTTGGCAGGCAGGCTTTCATTTGCATTTTTGATCAGGGTGCCCTTGAAACTTGTCAGGTGAGCACTGTCGCCCTGGTTTAGTTTGATTGGGCTTTTATTAGGAATGGTGACTTCCACCTGGCCTTCTTTGACGAGGATAAAAGTTTCACCTTTTTGAACCCTGAAGTTCTCGTGGACACTTGCCGGGGGAATCAGCGCCTGGATTGCTTTGAAGGATAAATTATCCTCAGGTGAGCGTAAGATCAGCGCTAATTTATTAGCTGAACCGATCTCGTGCCAGGCTTTAACCTGTTCATCACGAACGACATAGGCGTCCTCTTCTTCAATATCCTGGAAAATTTGGAACAGGCGAACATTATAGAAATTTGCCAGTTTTTGAAGGTTTTCCACTGAGATTGATGCTCGATCCCTTTCGATCAGGGAGATGAATGAAATAGAGAGGTCTGCTCCTGCTGCGACTTCGTTGAGTTTGTAGCCTTTTTGATGACGTAATTCACGTAATTTTTGTCCTAAAGTTGCCATTTTCTTTTTCCTTTCTCATTATTATTATAATTTTACCTTTAAAATGAACTAATTTGAATAATATTTCAAGATTTTGTATTTGGTAAGTATTTATCTACAATCTTGACGGTGAATTTTCCAATGCTACAATAGGAATAAAGAATTGATCGGGTGTGAATGATGTCCATTGAGAACCAAAAGCCAAGTCCGACAATTGAAGATTATTTAGGCGTGATCTATACGCTTGACAGGGATGGAGAGCGCGTGATTGGTGCCAGGCTGGCTGAATCCCTGGATGTTTCACCCCCCACAGTCACTGCAACCTTGAAGCGCATGTGTCGGGATGGATGGATTGAGATCAATGATGATAAAGAGGTCTCACTCACATCGCAGGGCAGGGTAATGGCGATGAGTCTGATCAGAAGGCATATGTTGACGGAATGGATGCTTTCTAGAGTTCTCAAATTGCCGCTTTCGGAATTGCATCGTGAAGCACACCAGATTGAGCATACACTTTCGAAAGAAGTGGAAGCGCGCCTTCAATCCGAAATGGCAGATCCTCGCCTATGTCCTCATGGTAATCCTTTGCCGGGCTTTGAAGGTGAAGTCAGTCAGTGGATTCCCCTGACAGCAATAAAAGCCGGTTCAAGCGTGATTGTTAAGCGGATTCATGAAAATATCGAAGATGATTACGAACGCCTGTCGTTTCTTGAAAAAGAGGGCTTGATGCCAGGTGCCCGCATCCTTGTGGAAGAGGTGCTGACTTTCAATGAAACGATCAGGATTAAGGTAAATAAGAAAGATGTTGTTCTGGGATTAAGGCTTGCTGACCAGATATTTGTTAAACAGGATCCAGAAAATGCCCAGGACCAGCTTTAACTAATCGCTTATGCTGCGTGGACAGCTTCATAAAGCCTTGGCACCTGCTCCCTAAGCACAGCTTGATTTGTGCGCCAGACAAAAACCTCTCCAATACCGCCGTACTCAAAAGCAAGGATCTCTGGCTTTCGCCACGCGCCAGATCGTATCTGGCTTAATGCCCATTCCAATAAAGCCCAGTCTTCCTCATCCAACTCAAAATGATCTTCCAGAACACCGTTATAAAACTTGATTCCCGTGATGTGCATCTCAACCAGCCGGTTCACCGGTAGACTTGTTATGTATTTTTTGGCGTCCAAGCCCAGGGCGTTTGTAGTGATGCGGACGTGTGCCAGATCAAGCAGCAGCATGCAATTTGTATCCTCGATGACATTTGTGAAGACCTGGCTGTCTGTTGCATAGCGCAGATGCGGCGTTTTTTCAGTGAATGGGAAATGTTCAAGGGCAACACCTGTCGGACCAAAATAATCCGTCATCCGGCTGATTTCTTCACGCCAAAGGGTATTGATTTTTGATCTTTCGATTGGGTCAGTATGCTCAAAATTGGATGGTGCAACAAGGTGCGTATTGACGTGCGGCGTGGCAGTCTTTTCTTTGAATGCTTTAATTCTTTCGAAATCAAAGCCAAAGGTGCGTCCCAAACCAGCTTTAAGATCAAAGTGGATGGTAATTGAACCATAAAGGGAAGCTTCGTCAAGCAGGCCTTCCCAATCCGGGCATTTGATCAGGTCAACGTGAACAGAGCCATCTTTGATCAGGCGTGCGAGCGGGAGTGAATAATTAACAGCAATCTGCATTGGCGGCTAAGCCTCTTCGACGTCGAAGGAATCATCCGGTGACCAGGCCGGGACACAAACAGCCAGGAATACCAATTCTTGATCACCCTGGTTTGAAATTTGATGAACATCAAGCGGCTCAAGCAGGACAGCCTCACCTGGCATTAATTGATGGATTGTGTTTTTTATTTCTACGCATGCTTCACCCGAGAGAATGAAATAGGATTCCTCTGAATGTTTATGGAAGTGTTTGGAGGATTTATTCCCTGGCTGTATGTGGACTTCTGCAAGACTGTGGCTGGTTACATCACCTGCAATCCGGCCTAAAATCTCCTGCAAATTTTCACCGCCGGGGTTATTCAGCATTTCGGGCATATTTTCTTTATTGGAAATTTTCATTTAAATATTCCTTTTGTTCAGGTTATTGATTTATTTAATATTATTGCTGATTATGGTCTCAGATAGTGTTTATGTTAAGTGAAATTCAGAATGACATTATGGTAACATAAATTTTAAGATGAGTTTGCTTGGGAAGTGTCAGGAGATGAGGATGCTTTTGAAAATGGAACGAGAAGCAGTATTGTTTTTCAGCAAAAAACTTTTATCCTCCGGGCTGGTCAAAGGTAGCGGGGGGAATATCAGTTTAAGCAATCCGGAAAAGACAATGATGGCTGTGACGCCATCTGGACTTGCCTATGATGTCATGAATCTCGAAGACATTGTCGTGACAGATATGACAGGTCATAAGCTTGAAGGCGATTTGAAGCCAACATCAGAAATCACTTTTCAAAGTGCACTGCAAAATTTCCGCCCCGAAATCCATGCTGTCGTCCATACACATTCAGACTACGCCACTGCCTTGGCCTGTTTGGGTTGGGAATTGCCGGCAGTCCACTACCTGATTGGTTTTGGCGGTAAAAAAGTAAAGCTTGCCCCTTATGCGACTTATGGTACCCAGAAGCTTTCTGATAATATATGTTCTGTCATTGGTGAATCCAATGCGGTCTTGCTCGCCAATCATGGGTTGGTTTGTGTTGGTACAGACTTGAAGCAGGCTTTTACGACTGCTGAGATGATCGAGTATGTCTCACACCTCTATTTGCTGACAAAGTCAGTGGGGGAGCCCAAAATTCTAAATGACCAGCAGATGGATGAGGTGATTGAAAAGTTCAAGCATTATGGCAAATGATCGCAAATAGAACTTGTTTATGTCCATGTAAAAAACCCTCTCCCTTGCCAACGGGAGAGGGTTTCTACTATTGTCGAGAATCTGCGGATTAAAATTAAACTAATTTGCTTGCGCTGGTTCAGGTTGATTGAGCACATCGTACTGCGCTTCGAGTTCCTGGCGAAATTGCTGGGTGTAAAGCTTGTAATATTTTCCCTTTTTCAAAATCAACTCCCTGTGGGTGCCCATTTCAGCGATTTGGCCATCTTCAATCACAAGAATCTTATCCGCCCGTTTAATGGTGGATAAGCGGTGTGCAATCACAAAGCTGGTACGCCCTTCCATAAGGCGATCCATACCTTGCTGGATCAATGCTTCCGTGAGGGTGTCGACAGAGCTGGTTGCCTCATCCATAATGAACAATTCAGGTTCTGCCAGCAAGGCACGAGCAATACTGATCAATTGCTTTTGACCAACCGATAATAAATTGCCGCCTTCGCCAACATCCTGGTCGTAACCCTTTTCGAATTTCATAATGAAATCATGTGCGCCAGCCAATTTTGCCGCTTCTTCAATTTCTTCATCCGTGGCTGTAAGGCGACCATAGCGGATGTTGTCTCGAATCGAGCCGGAGAACAGGTGAGGCGTTTGCAGCACCACACCGATCCTGGATTGAATGTCTTCCAATTTCATATCCTGGTAATCCACATCGTTGATGTAGATCGTTCCTTGCGTTGGCTCATAAAATCTGCAAAGCAGGTTGACGATTGTTGACTTGCCGCCGCCTGTCGGTCCAACCAGGGCGACCATGTCACCGTGTTTGACCTCAAAATTCAGGTTTTTAATGACGGGATCATCTTCTTCATAATAAAAGTGGACATTCTCAAAGCGAATATCACCTTCAATATTTTCTGTTTCGACGGTTATCAATCGGTTCTTTACACTTGGCTCCGTATCTATCAACCCGAAAATGCGTTCAGCGGATGCAACAGCGTTTTGCATTTGTGCATAAACACGGGCGATGTCCTGGATGGGCCACATGATGAAGGTGATATAGGAAACAAAAGCTTGAATGCCACCGATGGTCATGTTGCCGATCTGAACCTGCATGCCGCCTCGCCAAAGCACAATGCCCAAGCCGAAAGCGCTTATCACCTGCACCGTTGGCAGGAATAAAGCTGAAAGCCAGGCTGCCCTGAAGCTGGCATCGTACATGCCCTCAGTTAAAACAGCAAACTCTCCAAGATTAGAATCCTCGCGAGACAGGGCTTTGATAACTCGAACGCCGCTGATGCCCTCGTTAAATGCACCCGTAATTTTTGAGTTCATCTTTCGTGAACGGCGGTAGTGATACAGGATGCGGGTTCGAAATTGAATTGCGACAATGATCAAAATCGGAAGCATGATGAACACAATCACAGCCAGGTTCGGGTTGATGATGAACATAAAAATGCCCGCAGTTGAGATATTGATCACAGCCCAGGTGATATCTAAAATGCCCCAGGTCATCAAATCAGACAGGCGCTCAGTATCTGAGGTCAAGCGCGACATGATCCAACCGACAGGCGTTTCGCTAAAGTAGGAAAGCGAAAGTTTCTGGAGGTGGTTGAACATCTTTTTACGCAGGTCGTAACGCACACGCTCAGCTAAGATGCCAACAAGGTAGATGAAACCAAAGGCACCTAAAGCTTGCAGCAAAATAACGCTTCCATACAAAATAATGGTTTGGACAATGGCTTCCCTGCTGCCTGCGATAATGCCCTCATCAATGATCCGTTTGCTTAGAAAGGTTGTATAGGAATCAATGGCAGACACCATCGATATGCAAAGCAAAAAACCGACAGCATATTTCCAATGGGGTTTTAGCAGCGCCACCAGGCGCCCAAAAATATGGGCGTTTAATTTCCCATATTGTTCTTCTTCAAATTCATTATATGTTGACACTTGCAATTTCCTTTTCTAATTCAACTTCGATGCGTGTCTGTATATCATAAATTTCACGATACATGCCGCTTGCTTTCATCAATTCACTGTGTTTCCCCTTTTGCACGATTTTGCCTTTATCAAAAACCAGGATTAAATCGGCATCCATAACGCTTTGAATACGGTGAGCAATAATGAAAGTCGTCCGATTTTGCATTAAGTGTTCAAGGGCTGTCCGGATTTGTGCTTCTGTCTCGGTATCCACACTGGATGTTGAGTCATCCAAAATCAAAATGCGAGGGTTCTTGAGCAATGCCCTTGCAATCGCGACACGCTGTTTCTGACCGCCGGACAGCGTTACGCCGCGCTCACCAACCATTGTGTCATAACCGATAGGAAAGGTCTCAATAACTTCGTGGATAGCCGCAAATTTTGCTGCCTGGATGACCTCATCATCGGAAACTTCCCTGTGGACACCATAAGTGATATTTTCTCGAATGGACCTTGAAAACAAGAAAGGCTCTTGTTCAACGATCCCGATTTGAGATCGCAAATATTTTCGGGGATAACGAGTAATATCCACGCCGTCCAGGGTAATAACGCCACCAGTGGGATCATAAAAACGCGGCAGTAAATTAACCAAGGAAGTTTTTCCTGATCCGGTTGATCCCAACAAAGCGATCACTTCGCCTGGCTTGCATACGAAATTGATATCTTCGAGGACGGGATTGTCCTTTTCGTAGGCAAAGTAAACGTTCTTGAAAATAATTTCTCCTTCGACACTGCCTTCTGGCTTGTAATCACCTGTGGTTAATGGTTCACGCTCTTGCTTAAGAAGTTCAGCAACTCTGGAGTAAGAAACCATGCCAGTGGATGTTTGGACGATCAGGCGTCCCAAACCGCGTATTGGCCAGATGATCAGGATCACCATTGATGTGAAAGCAAGGTAGGTGCCGACAGAAATCTCGCCATTCAATGCGAATAATGCCCCGATGAAGAATGATGAGAGCATCTGAATACCGCAGATGATGTCTGATACCGGCCAGAAGAGGGAATGGATTGAAAGTAATTTCTTGCCTAACTTGAATTTCTCCCAGTTTTCCTGGTCAAATTTATACTGTTCATGCCCCTGTCGAGCAAAGGCTTTGACAACTCTGATGCCGGTAAGATTTTCCTGCAAGCGACTGCTTAAGGAGGCTTCCTGCTCCTGGTATTTTTCGTAGGCTTTTGAGACTTTACTGAAGAAATAGATGGACACACCAATAATCGCTGGTATTGCAATAACGGAATAAAGGGCTAAACGGGTGTTTAATTGAAGTATTGCAGCAAAGTTAACAATAAATAAAAGCAGAATCCTGCCAATGCCGATTGCCTGTTCACTGAAAAACCGGTTGACAGCATCAACATCTGAGGTTGCGCGTGAAATTAAATCGCCTGTCTGCGATTCAGCATGATAAGCATAGGGCAACCGCTGCAGGTGGTCAAACAGGAAATTTCGCAAGCGACGGGTAACGCTCTCGGCTGTTTTAGATGTTAGCCATCCAGAGAGGAATGTGAAGATCCCCTGGATGAAGGCTAGCCCGATGAAGATAACGATGATCATGGTCAGGGTTGAGCCATAATTGCCCGCAAGAATGACATCATCGACGAAGCGCCTAATCACCAGTGCAATACCCGTTCTTGCAAGTGTTGCGACAGCTAACAAGGCTGCTGCTCCCAAATATAACCAGTGGTAGCCCTTCATTAACCGCCACAGTCCGAGTAAATGATTATCGGACACGGTTTCTTTTAAATTTAGATCGTAATAATTTTTATCAGGCACGAGCATTCCTCTCCAGAGCTGTGATGTTCTGTAAAACAGCTTTCAACGACAATGAATTCTGGGCAAAAGTTCAGGACAATCTGATATCAATCAGCGTCCTTTTGATCTTCTATAGATCCTATTTTAACATTAATTAAGTGAGGTTTGCAGAAAATTTTCTGATAGGTGCTAAAGTTTACCTTTAGATTTTATCGGTGTCAAATTAGGGATTATTTAAGTTGTTTTGTGTGCAGATGATTTTTACGTCGGGTATTTGATTTTGACTAACACGGCAGAAATCGATACAATTAATTTACAAATTTTGATTTAAAGGAGGATAAAGGATGGCACTGAAAGGAAAGAAAATACTGGTCTTGATTGGCCCTGGTTTTGAAGAACTGGAATTTTTTGTGCCGGTCATGCGCATGCAAGAGGCAGAAGCAGAGGTTGTTGTTGCAGGCGAAAAAGCTGGAAAATCTTACTTTGGGAAGCATGGAAACTGTATGGAGGGAAAAGCTGATATTGGTTTTGATGAGGTTGATCCCAGCTCTTTTGATGCAGTGATCGTACCGGGGGGGTGGGCACCTGACAAAATCCGACGCATCGATGCGGTGAAAAAGATTGTCAAAACGATGTATGATGCTGACAAGATCGTCGGTATGATTTGCCATGCAGGTTTGGTTGGGATCAGTGCTGGTATTGTCGCAGGACACGAAGCAACCGGGTCCCTAGGTATTAAGGATGATATTGTGAACGCAGGAGCAAGTTGGCGAGATGAACCTGCATTCCGCAGCGGGAACATTGTATGGGGTCGAGTGGTGCCAGATATCCCTTATTTTTGCAGAGAGTTAATTAAAGCACTGGACGAATAAACCTTAAATTCTGACAGGCTTATCTCTTAAGTCTATAATAAATCAGAAACTCACCTGCCTACGGTGAGTTTCTTTTTATAACTTTTAACTTTTGGATTGACGGATAAGTTAGTATTCAGACGCAAGGTTTATGAATGGCGACTGATAAAGTTTAAGCAATAATCGTAGGCTCGATCTAATTCCTCAGCCAGGAGAATGACATGCGGACTATTTTCCAGGTGAATATGACATTTCTCATTTGATTGTATGCCGTTGAAGATGTTCTGCATGGCATCTTGAGTCAGATGATTATCATGTTCAGCAGTGAAAATAAGAGTCGGTTGTTTGAATTGAGAAAATTGTTTTTTAACGTGTCGCTGTAATTTATGCAATTCGGCAGCTGCTTTAAATGGGTATACATTATAACCTTTCCATGGAAAGCCGTCTTCTGCACTTTGCTTGTTAAGCCCAAATTTAAAGTATTTTAGAAGATGGCTCAGCCACAGCCATTTTACCTTAACAGTTGGCGCAAATAGCATCAAGCCTTCTATTTCTGGATGCTGTGCTGCTAATTCGATTGCTAAGAGTGCACCCATCGATTCACCGATGACAAATACGCGGTCACAGTCCCTCGCCAATTGTTCATAAAATTCCTTCACTTTTCCAAGCCACATCCTCCAGGTTGCCTTATTTAGATCATCGGGACGTGTGCCATGACCGGGCAATAAGGGTGCAGCAGTTGTAAACCCGTCATTGCGGAGTTTTTTTCCAATCAGGCGGACTTCTGCTGTGGTTGCAGTAAAGCCATGTATCAGCAATACGCCTGTGGGATTCCCTTTCCAATAGAAGTCATCTCCGTCAAGTTGAGGGTTGACCATAAAGTCCATATTGTTCATTTTTTAAACTCCGTCATTGTTCTGGATGCAGCAGGAAGGATGGCGATACGCTCATTAGGCGGCAGTGTAGATGTGACGCTTCTAATCAATTGGTCTAATTCGTGGGTGGTCCCTGGTGTTAATTTCCACTGGTTTACTTGCTCAGGCAGGACATCTGAGACCAGGATAATATTGATGCGTTCCGCTTCCCTGGCAATTTGGAATGCTTTATGCGGTCCGATTTCGAAAAAACCACTGTCGAATTGATTGATGATTTCACGATTGGATTCTGCATTTGAAACATATATCTCGTATGCGGTGCTTCCAGAACCCTCTGCGCATTCCGCCAGCAAAATTACACAGCCGCCATCTTTTGTGATCCTTGCGGCATGGGTTAAGCCCTTTTCTGCCTGGTAAAAATTAATATCCTTAGGATAGCCGCCGGGTGATGCGATCACCAGGTCAAAAGGCGCTGATACTTCTGCCCCAAAAACTTTTCGTATATAAGGGATAGCCTCAAGCATAACCAGGTTCGGTGGGCCAAAATAAATCTGTAATATTTGTTTATCCTCATCCAGGACGGATCCCAGGCAGAAATCGATTTTAATTTTTTGCCCGATTTCTTCAATTTCCTGCCTGAGGGGATTGCGATGATAAATTCCAGATTGTGCCATGTCATGTATCAGCATGGCATGATTGGCAGTGATTGTCACACGACCAGCCAGGCCGATGGCTGCTGTTTTGACGCCCCCTGAAAAGCCCATGAAGTGATGCGGTTCGATATTGCCCACGGCGATTTTTAAGTCACAGGAATAAAAATCACGATTAATTTTAATTGGTGTATTGAACTTTGATTTTCCCAGGTCCACCATGGGGGAATCATCGCAGTCATGGGCGATAATTTCGTAATTTTCAACGATTGATTTTGGCAGGATGTGCTCAAATTCATCTGTTGCCATGGGTTTATGGGTGCCCGAGCCGATGAACAATTTGATCGATGTTTGTTCAAATCCCAAACTTTCCAAATGATTCAATAAGCTGACGATAGGATTGGGGTGCGGAACAGGCCTGGTTTTGTCGTTTATGGCAATACCGATTGAGCTTGCGGATAGGAAATTATTAAAGTGAACATCACCAATGGGATGATTTAATGCCTGTTTAATAGCCAGCCCAGGATTTTCAAGCGGTTTGGTTGGATCTGGGAGGATGCTCTCAGTGTAAAATTTTGAATCAAAATCTATCTCAAGATGTGACTTCCCGTATGGCAGCGAAAATTTATTCACAGTAATACTCTTTGTTTCCAGGATCCTGTTTCCCAAAAAAGATAAATAATCATTTAACCCTTTTTACATTCAAATATCCTGGTAATTATAATGGTTTAATCGATATGATTGGCTGAAAACCTTGATTTCTTACTGGTATCTAGAGAGATTAGAAGTCAATATCAATAATTTCAGACAAGTAAGTTTTTAAGGCTTCAGCATCTTTGAATTGGTAAGCCTGCCAGCCTGCATCAATTGCCCCCTTTACGTTTGCTGGTTGGTCATCTATGAACAGGCATTCTCCTGGTAGAAGCTCATGAATCTGGCAGAAGCGGTCATAGATTTCTCTATCCGGTTTCATGAGCTTTAATTCAGCAGAAATGGTGACGCCGTCGAAAAACTTAAAAAACCGCTTGTTTGACACCGCATAATTATAAAATCGGTAACTTGCATTTGATAAAACAAATAAGGCATAAGGATGGTGGTGAAGACTTTCAAGCACTTTATACATACCGCACACATCTGGTTGGTCTTTATGCCAATTTTTCAAAATCCATTCAAGCTCCCTGGCATATTGGGGGAACCTGGAAACCAGATCTCGGGTATGTTCCTCGAAGCTCAGGACCCCTCGGTCGAGGTCTTTCCATCCCTGCGTTTGAAATGTTTCCTTGAGAAATTGATCTTGAAGACTTTTGTCTGTGAATACAGCGTTGATAATACGGCTGGGGTTAAAGTCAATAAGCACGTTGCCTAAGTCGAAGACGATGTTTTTAATCATAGCCACAAGGATTTCCTCCAGATAATTAATAAGTCCGATTATAATTTGGTTTGGTTTGAAAGGCAAAGAACCATTGTTGATTGAATATTATCGATTGAATAAGAAGAGAAGGGTTCTATGAGAATATTATTGGTAAATCATTTTCCATTAGAGGGGTCTGGAAGCGGAACTTATACACGTAATATTGCAGTTCATTTGTCGAAACTTGGACATGAGGTCAGCATTATTTTTCCTGAGAATTCTCTGGATTTTTCAAAGCCAGATGGCATCAAGGTTCACCCTGTGTTTTTTTCTGGTAAGGAGGAAATTAAGGATGCACTTCCGTTCAATTTTCCTTGTTTCACAACACATCCGAGAAGTACGTTTACTTTTTATGATATGACACCATCTCAAAAATTGGCATATATTTCAATTTTTGAAGATGAAATTGCCAAAGAAATCGAGGATTTTCAACCGGACATTATTCATGGGCAGCATATTTGGATCTTAAGTCAGATAGTGTCAAAATTTGGCCGTCCTTTCTTGATGACTGCCCACGGCACCGACCTAATGGGTTACCAAAAGGCACCGGATTTTCGTATGTTTGCCGATGAAGCAGTTGAGAAAGCAAGCAAAATTATCGTAATATCGGAAGATATTGAGCAATTGGTGTCAGACACCTTTCCAATGAGCAAAGACAAAACAGTATTGATGAAAAATGGCTATGATAACACCGTATTCTTTCCAATGGATAATAATAAGTTAGAAGTTTTGGAAAAATTTGGTTTATCAAAGACACCCGAGCATCTTGTCGTCTTCGTTGGGAAATTAGCTTACTTTAAAGGTGTAGATGTATTATTAAGGGCAGCTCAAGATTACCAAAAACGTCTGAACCAATCAATACACACCTTAATTGCTGGAGATGGAGAGCTTGCTGACGAATTAAAATCAATGGCTGCTTCATTAAACCTGAAAAACATTCATTTTTTAGGTCATCAAAGCCAGGAAAAATTAAGGAGATTATATAGTGTTGCAGATGTAAGCGTGGTCCCATCCAGAAGAGAACCATTTGGTCTTGTAGCTATTGAGGCTCTGGCTTGCGGAACACCTGTTGTGGCTACTGCAGAAGGGGGGTTAGCAGAAATCATCAACGAAGATGTAGGAACACTTGTTCCTGTTGATGATCCATTAGCGCTTTCAAGTGCGATCTGTAATGAATTGCTGAGAGAGGATAAATGCAAACGAAAGACGAAGGCGAGTCGCTATGCCTATGAAAATTATTCACAGGAAAAAATTATTGGGGAAATGATATGTATTTATGAAAAGATACTCGAGGAAAATTAATATGAAAAAACTTGTGATAATTCCAACATATTGGGGGAGGCATAAAGATGAAGGATGGCGTGAAGGGGACGCGGTTTACGATCATCCGACCCCGGTCAACGAAAAGGGAACGCTCGGGAGAACCCTTGAGAGTATGAAGAACTTGAAATCGAATGATTATCAACTTGCATTGATCGTTTGTCCTACATGCAAGGAGGTTGAAAACCAGGCATTTAATAACGTCTCAGACATTGTTCGACATTCGGGATTGAATGTCAGCACTTATATTTTAACAAGCGGTGTTTTAGAAGATATTTATTTTACATTTTCTGATTATGACGAAGTGCTTCAGGCAGAAAGGATCTTAAGTTTTTTTGGATATCCAAATGTGCGCAATATAAGTTTGCTTGCAGCAGAATTGATGGATGCAGAAGCCGCGATATTGATTGATGATGATGAGGTCTTTGAACTTGATGATTTCATCGAGCGAGGTGTAGAAAATTTGGGGTTGTGCATCAATGGAAAAACAGTCAGAGCAATTGCTGGGTACTACTTAAATAAGCATGGAACATATTACGATGATGTAATCATTCAACCCTGGATGACTTATTGGGATAGATTTTCGTGTAAAGCAAAGGCTTTTGACCAAATCATTGGATCTGAACCACGATTAAAGAGAACGCCCTTTGCATTTGGTGGGGCAATGGTCATTCATAGGACTTTATTCAGAAAAGTACCTTTTGACCCAGAAATTACAAGAGGTGAGGATATTGACTATCTCCTCAATTCTGAGATGTTTGGGGATCCTTTCTATCTGGATAATACATTATCAATAAAACATCTTCCAGAACCAAAAGAACACCCTGAATGGAAGCGCGTGCGAGAGGACATTTACCGTTTTGTTTATCAAAAAGCAAAATTAAAAACTCAAAAAAATAGGCAAAATATGACTGAGGTTAAACCTGAGTTTTACGATCCGTACCCGGGAGAATTCCTTAAAGACGACTTAGAAGAAAAAATCTTCAAGTCAAATATGATGTTATCTCAGCATTATTTGGGTGAAGGCGATATTCAAGGAAGTAGAGAATCTCTGAAAAATATCTATATTGCAAAAAAAGAGGCTGTACCTGAATTTAATGCTTTTGAACAATATTGTCAGACCCAATTAGTCTGGAAGAATTTCATGGATATTTTGGCAAAAAACCCTAATATTAAAGCTAATTTAGCTAGAAAATATCAAATGAAAAAGTTGGTTTAGAAAAATGATTAAACTTTTCCTCCAAAACGCTTCTCCCTGTAGGAATTCAGCAGACCAGGCCAGTCTGTAAGTATAATATCAAATCCTTTATCAATCAGTTTTCCCCAGCCTTTATCAGGGCTGTCAATAATTGAGGTATTATCGTCCAATCCACCGTAGAGGATGTGCTTATTATCAAAGGTGATACTGTTCACCCATGCAAAGAAGCCGAGGTCTTTGATTTCCGAAACGGTTTCATCCTGGAATAATCTATCTTCAGGACTTTTGGTTACCAGTTCCATGCCTATCATGTTGATGCGATCATATTGCTGCACTTTCTCAATCTCATCGTATTTCTTAATTATTGGCATAAACATGTAATCCCGCCCAAAATCATTCAGAAAGGCTAGTGGCTGGTTCTTAACAGGAGATTTGATTAAAACATGATCTTTGACATTGAATTGATCTAAATTTTCAATAAGATCAGGGAAAATGTCCCAGGCTCTGTCAATATTCATCAGTGTTTTTCCTGCAAATTCCTCCAAAACATTATCGAGCCTTTCTATCCCAAATTCGCTGTAAAAGTTAGCTGAATTATAATAGCGTAATTTTTCAATTCGCTTTGATGACATTGATTTGATGTTCTGCTTTACATGAAGGTGGAAGGGTTCTGTTCCATCATGGTAAATATAAAGAATGCCATCCGTTGATTTGATGACATCAAATTCAATAATGTCTGCACCGCTTTGAAGCGCAGCCATGAAGCCAGGAATAGTATTTCCAATGATATTCCCGCCTGAAATGCCACGATGAGCAGCGACCAGCAGCTTCTTTTCCTTTAACTGCTGGACAAAGAGATTGTTATGAAATTTTTGGTTATTCTTGACCATGTATAATTTTTTAAAACTCTCGCATAATTTTCTCCCCCTTTGGCCTGTTGACAAAGAAGAGAGTGAGGGCTGAAAGGATCATGACAATAACGGCGTAAACAAAAGTTAAAACAATATTATCTGCGTTTTGCATATCTGTTAATGACCGGATGTATACACCCAGTGGTTGATAAATGGGGTGATATAAGAATACTGATAGGTCAAAGTTAGTCAGCAAACTGTTGATATTTAAAGCCAGGACAGCCATTATCGAAGGCAAAATGATCGGTAACAACACCCGCATGAAGGTGTAAAATCCGCTTGCGCCAAGATTTCTGGCGGCATCTTCAAGAGCAAAGTCAATACTAAAAAACGCTGCTTTTGTCATTCTCAGTGTGAATGGGATCTTAATAACAACGTACGCCAGGAACAGAATGATCAACGTTCCTGATAACACTTTGTTAAACATATACAATTTTGGGCTGTCATAGGTGATTACAAAACCGATAGCAATCATGGTGCTGGGCAGCATCCAGGGAATCAGTAAAGCATATTCCATGATTGAAGCCCACAAATTTTTATATTTATGGATAATTCTCACAGCGATTAAAACAA
The DNA here is from genome assembly GCA_016841525.1 of Anaerolineaceae bacterium. Classification (GTDB taxonomy): domain Bacteria; phylum Chloroflexota; class Anaerolineae; order Anaerolineales; family Anaerolineaceae; genus Brevifilum. The sequence goes on along the minus strand of JAENYZ010000005.1, from coordinate 59,812 downwards.
TGATGACAACACCAATTGAAGCAAGCACACTATATACAGCGCTGACCAGGATAGGACGATAGGATCGAGCGGTATTAAAGAGGTCAATGTAATTCTGTAAGGTGAAACTATCAATTGTTAATGTTCTGGTAGCAATGCTTTTTGAATCAGTGAACGAAAATAGAGTGATTAATATAACCGGGAGTATATATATTAAGAAGAGTAGATAGGACAATGCGTGGATAACGATGTTAGACACTTTGTTATCTATCTTTTGTTTGACAATTTTTGTTTTTACTTTTGATACTGAAATGTAATTTCCCTTTTTCTCGATTTGGATCATCACAGTGAGCAAAATTACAGTGACCAGGCCTAAAAATAGGGAAAGTAATGCTGCCAGATCTCTTGCAGTCGGCATTCTTGAAAAACTAAGGATCATAGGTGAAATGGTTTGGAATCCAGTTCCGCCTACAATGAGGGGGGCTGATGTGGCATTTAGTCCTATTACCATGACTAAAATTGTGACGGCCAAAATCGTTGGTAATAGCACAGGCAATACCACCCGACGAAGAATGGTCCATTGAGAAGCGCCCATACTTTTAGCAGCTTCGACAGTTTGAAAATCGATGTTTCTGATCGCGTTGGTTAAAAACATCATGTGATTGCTGGTAATAGCGAAAGTCATTACATACACAACCGCCCAATAACCAATAAACCATTCAGCATTCATGTTAGGAAATATTGATAAAAGTACTTTATTCACATAACCATCAGGCCCATAAATAAATTTATACCCTGAAACCAGGACAACACCGCCATAAATAAGGGTTGTCATGAAGCCTAAACGTAATATTTTTGATCCTTTGATATCAAAATATTCTGTTACCAGAACAATAAAAATGCCGACAATATTCACGGTTACAGCAAGGGAAATTGCAAGTACAACACTATTTCTCATGCTTCGCATTGCCCTGGGTGAAGATAATAATTTGTTGACAGCAGTTAATGTTAGATCCCCCTCTGCGGACACAAAGGTTGTATAGATCACATTTAAGTTGGGGATGATCAGGTTTGTCAGGATATACCAGGTAAGACCCAGAAAGATTAATATATTAGGTAGATTTGATATCGTGATATGTTTTTTTATCCAAGTTATCATCGTGACCTCAATATTGCATGATATCGGATGGATCTATGGATATTTGCATAATATCCCGAATATTTACAGGTTTTTTACTGCTCTCCATGTCAACACAATTGATGGATGCTTGGCCTGTTTTTAAAGAATATTTAACATATAGTCCATAAAATTCTATGTCAGTTATTGTGGTGTCAAAAACTGCTGAACCGGCTTTACTTTCCCCATTAGATAAAGAAATTCTTTCAGTGCGGATATAACTGTTTTTGGTAGGGTCTAGATTGGACCCTGTCTGATTGTTGATTTCTTGTGTGATATCTTTTCCAAGATGATTGATATCTCCGATAAAAGTACAAACGAATTCTGTTTTAGACCGGTGATAAATTTCCTGTGGGGTTCCGATTTGTTCGATAAAACCAGCGTTGAACACAGCAATTTGATCGGATAAGGTCAAAGCTTCTTCCTGGTCATGTGTCACATAAATGGTAGTGATGCCCACTTTTCTCTGCAATTCTTTTAATTGATTACGAAGTTGAACGCGTAATTTGGCATCTAGGTTCGATAAGGGCTCATCGAGACAAAGGATACTTGGCTCTAAAATAAGTGCTCGTGCAATAGCCACACGTTGTTGTTGCCCCCCTGAAAGTTCTGAAACCTTCTTCTTTAACTGGTCTTTTGAAAGTTCGACTTTTTCTGCAATTTTCAGTACCCGATCTTTAATTTCTGTTTTCGGTGTTTTATTGACTTTCAAGCCAAAAGCGATATTCTCATATACATTAAGTGTTGGGAATAAGGCATAGCTTTGAAAAACCATTGCAATATTCCTTTTTTCAATTGGGGTCTCCGTGATGTCTGTGTTGTTAATATAGATGCGCCCTTTTGACGGCTTGATAAACCCGACAAGTGTTCTGAGTGTTGTTGTTTTACCGCACCCCGAAGGTCCCAGAAGTGTAAAAAATTCACCTTCATTGACGTGTATGTTGATGTCCCTCAGGGCTACGAAATCGCCAAATTTAACCTCTACATCTTTGAAATCTATCATTTCTGGTTACACCTCATAAGTATATAAAAGAAGGGCAAGTTTTGTTGCATTTGCAAGAAACCTGCCCTTCCTCATGGATAATTATTATTTACTGAGCCATGAAGTATTGAAGCTCGATCTTCTCAACCCATGATTCGATGTTCTCAGCAACGAAGTCCCAATCAATGTCCTGTGGGGGATAGTTGGAGAAAATATTCTGCATATTTTCACTGGCACCTTGCGCAGCAAGTGTATTCGCAGGCATGGTGTCCCATTCCTCAGCCCATCTCTGCTGGAATTCAGCAGAACCAAACCAATCAACAAAATCTTTAGCTAATTGTAAATTGTCAGTTCCTTTGAGGATAGCAACTTGCTCAACAACATATGGAACGCCAACCTCTGGTCCTACAAGGCCTGCTTTTACGCCGTATTGTTCTTCACGTTGGGCAATACCGCTTGACCACATTTGCCCAAAGGGAGTTTTGCCTGAAGCTAACCATGAATAGAAATCTTCACCTTCAATTTCATATGTGCCGTACATAAAGTATTTTTCAATCTCTGACCAGCCTTCTTCTGAGATGCCATATTCACCATTTTCATCGCGATGGCGAACTAAAATACCTGAAATAACGGTCCGTGTTGTTCCGCCGCCTAAGCTGGCTGGGAGCCAGTAAAGGCCATGGTATTCTTCATTATTCCATAGATCAGGCCAATCCGAGGGTGCAGTCGTTTCGTCATAAAGTTCAGAGTTGTAAATCATGAAAATCGCTTGCATGACAATTCCATGATAATTGTGATCTGGATCGTTTAGTCCAGGTGTTACTTCATTCGCCCAGATGGGTTCGTATGGCTCGAAGATGTCCATAGCTTTCATTGTGGCGTAAGTCATCGTATTGAGACCAAATACAACATCCGCAACAGGATTTTCTTTTTCAGCAATAATTCTGTTAGATATATCCCCTCCACCCGCCTCGAGGACCTCGATATTAAAACCAGCTTCTGCAGCTTGTTCAATCAACCAGGCATCTCTTCCACCTGACCCAGAGTTGGTGTAGACAATTAATGATCCTGATGCAGCTTCTTCTTCAGGTTCTTCAACTTCAGGTTCTTCAACTTCAGCTTCTTCTTGGGGTTCTTCAATTTCTGGGACTTCCGTTTGTTCAGAAGCCGGTTGGCACGCACTTAGCACAAAGCTTAAAATGAGTACCAAACTAAGGATAAACAGGGTTTTACGTTTCATTTCTTCTCTCCTTATAAAGCTATTAATGAGCGGCAAGAGTGGTGAAAAACACCATTATTTCAGTAAGAATATTAGAGGGGTTTTTGAATAATATTTACTGCTTGCCATTGGATATATTTTTGGCTGTCACACTGCAGCCTTTGTTAATTATACAGGAAAAATCATAATCGAACACTAATATCCTGTCAAATAATTAAATAAGAAATCAAAGTTAAGGATCTGAAAATTTACCAGCTTTATGAAAACCATAAGTCGATACATCGCAGTTTGATTGCATGTCTTAAGGAAAGCTCTGGATAATTTTAATCGAACGCGCTTTTGTGGTTCTGAATCAATTCATTGGTTTTAAGGAAATCCGAGGGTTTTAAGTTTAAAGCGTTTATCGCCTTTTCTATTCCACTTGAAGGGACCAAGGCTGTTTTGTTATGAGCGTCACTGCCATAGGTAAATTTTACGCCAACCTCTTTGCATACAGCAATAAAATCTGAGATTGCAGTCAAGTAATCTTTGTCAATTCCCAAAATTGCATTGATTTCCATGGCGATTTTCTTCTGCTTTGATATTTTGGCAATGTCGTAAAGTTGGCCTAAAGGGATTTTATTTAGATAATCAAGGGGTGATCCTAAAGGATTATATGGAGTCTTGAAAGGGTGAGCAATGATAGAAACAAAATCAAAGCTGAGTGCAATTTTTAATCTGTTTACGTAATGCTGGGCTATATCAAGTATGTTGGTGGATTTGGGCTTTTCAATGCCTGGTAAGTGAAAATGACTGGCTGAAACGATGACATAGTCAAGTTCTTTTGCAAATCTTTTGTCAATGCTCAACTTGTCTTTGGCGACAACATCTGCCTCTACTCCAATCAATATTTGAACCTGTGTATGTATTTTTACGACATCATTTTGTAAGGATTCGATCATTTTGACGTTGCAATCTTTCCATTTTGGTGTGGGGTAAGGTGGAAACTGAACAAAATGATCAGAGAAACCTATTGTTTTCATACCCAATTCTTCTGATTTTCCGACCATTTCTAAAGGCGTTGCCTCGGATTTTATTTTCGCACAGGGAGAATAGGATGTGTGAACATGAAAATCATTTGCAAAAATTGGGCTTAATTTTTCATCTCTTAACATGGCTGAATATTACCACCGGGGAATCTTGTATAAGAAAGATCAATCAGATTTTGATCTAAACAATTCATAATTTTGCGCAATTATTTTTATACTTATTGGCAGAAATTCCGTCAGCGCCAGGTAAACCGCCAATCCTGCAATCGCAATCCAGGTTTCAATGGCGTACAAACGCCGTTTCAATATAACCTCGATCGGCGTTTCAATTGCTTTTGCCATCAGGGGCCATCGTGAGCCACCTACAACAAAGAAAACCATATAGAACCCGTAGCCAATTTCAAGGATAAATATAAAAATGATAAACCAGTGCAGAAATTTCATCCATTTGCGCATTAAAATCAATCCTTTCGTTTGGTATTTGTTTCATTATACCCATCGAGGTTTTCCCTCCATGGCATCGATGCCATTTTTCATCCTTGACTCTGAAAAGCAATAGCTTGATTCAAGTTAACATTAAAATTTGTGTTGAAATTTATAGGGATTACCCCTGGCTGATTATTTAAAAATTTAGTAATCGTATTGAGGATCAAGTTTTTTGTTTGCTTACCCCAAAATATTTCAGGGGGGGCAAAAATTCACAAGGGCTTATCGAAGCGCTGGATTTCAACCCAGTAGCCGTCCGGGTCTTTGAAGAAAAAATGGTAAATCTGGTACTTTGGATTGGCTTTAGGCGGCTCTATGATTTCAACATTTTTCTCGACCAGGTCCCTGTACCAGGCATCTACATCATCAGTGACAAGTGTCAGGATGAGCTTCCTTCCCTGATCGATGAACTCGATATGCTCGCAAAATCCCAGGTAAGCGCTGTCCGAAACCTGGAATATCAAACAGGTTTTTTGGTCGCGCGATAATTTCAGACCCAAAGTGTCAGCATAAAATGCCTTTGTCTTTTGAAGGTCTTCCGCATGCAAAAATGTGATTTGCCCTGTGAACCCAGGCTTTCTCATGTTACCTTCCTTCATTACTTTATGATCTCCCTGATGTCGTTATACAGCGGTTTGAGCTGTTTATACATGCGTTTATACACTTTCTCAAAGAGTTCAGTATACATTTTGTGCCGTTCTCGATTCGGTTCGAAGGTCTCTCCCAGGCGGGTCATTGAAGCGACTGCCGTATTAAAGTCGGGGTGGAGTTTCAACCCTACAGCGACATCGATGGCTGCGCCCAAGCCTGAGGCTTCGTATACATGCGGTCTGGAAACAGGTAATCCGAAAACGTCTGCTGTAATTTGCATGGCTCCCGGGCTCTGGCTGCCGCCGCCGGCGACCCGCAGTGAAGTAATGGGGATATGAGACCGTTTTTCAGTGCGATCGGCACCTTCTCTGAGTGCATAGGCCAGGCCTTCGATGATGGCACGGTAGAAGTGTGCACGGCTGTGAACATCACCAAAACCAATCACTGCACCTTTGGCTTCCGGACCTGGTATTTTCAAGCCTGGCGACCAGTATGGCTGCAGCACCAGACCCTCTGCCCCTGGGGGTACGGTTTCTAATAGTTTGTCAAATAGGACCTCGGCTTCGATCCCAAGGCGTTCAGCTTCTCGCTTTTCTACCTGGCCAAATTCATCCTTAAACCAGCTTACCATCCAAAAACCGCGGTAAATTTGAACTTCCAATGAATATGCACCGGGTACTGCGGAAGGGTAGGGTGGTATCAGGGGGATTACTTCAACGTATTTTTTATGGGTGGTGTTGATGGTTGCCGTGGTTCCGTAACTCAGGCAGCCGATGTGGGGCTCAAGACATCCAGCGCCAATCACTTCTGTGGCTTTGTCCGCCGCAGTTGCAATCAGAGGCAAGCCTTCTGGAATGCCAGTGGCATCGGAAGCATCTTTCGTAATGTGTCCCAGCAGCTCTGTAGGTTTAACGAGATCGCACAACATTTCGCGTTCCACAAAAACAGCATCCCACTTCCAATCGGAGGCTTTTGCCCATTCCTGTTTTTTATAATCGAAGGGGAAATATCCCACCTGGCTTCCGATTGAATCAATGACTTTACCGACCAATTTGTCAGTCAGGTAGCCAGAAAGGAGGATATATTTGTCGGTTTTTTCCCAGATCTCTGGCTGATGTGTTTTAATCCAGTTGATCTCAGCTTCAGCTTGAAGATAGCGTACAGTATCTTGCATGCCGGCAATTTTAAACAAAAGTCCCCACAAGCCGCCAACGGGTTTCAGGTTTTCTGTACGGCGCTGATCCAGCCAGACAATGGCTGGTCTGAGAGGCTTTTTGTTTTTATCCAGGTTGATAACAGTCGATCGTTGGGTCGTTAAACCAACCCCAACAATGGATGATTTGTCGACCCCATCCATCTCCCAGAGACCCTGGCAAGCTTGGCAAACAGCATTCCAAAATACATCAGGGTCTTGCTCAGCCCATCCCGGATTTTTTGAATAGTATGGCTGGATTGGTACGCGTTTTTTAGCGACCAGGTTCCCCTGAAGGTCAAATATCAGCGCTCGGACGCTTTGGGTACCGTTGTCGATAGCAAGTATGTTTTCGCCGGGCATGTTCACCTCACAGAATAGGGAGAGTGGTTAATGATTAATTTATATCATGATTATGGATGAAAACCTTACTTTACGATTTACCTGGCAGGCTGTAATTTTCTTGCCATATCGCTTTGTATCTTGTCACCTCCCTCAGCCAGGTGTCATCGGAGTATCCAAGCGGTGATTGAACAAGGTTTCGAACCTGATCCATCTTATCCATCCCACCTTTTGGCAGTAACAGCCCTAAACGGACACGCCGCAAAAGCAAATCGTCCAGGTGAACCACTGCTTCATTTTTGGCTGCCCACGCCAATTCTGCCCATAAGCCTGGTAGGGATTCAATTGGCTGCAAAGAATTCGGATCTGCACCTTGGAAAAATGGGTTTACATCCTGTCCCAAACGCCCTGCCATCATCAGCCAATCAGGGTCAGATGCTTGATACCTGGTTGATGGTTTGGGATGGATGAAGCATGGCGCTTTGTGGCTAAACTTAGGATTGTTTGGCATCCGATCGGAACAAGAATTCAACACATCTGCAGCCATCACCCTGAAAATGGTCAATTTTCCGCCTGCGATGGTCACAAGGCCGTTTTCTTCCCAGATCTTATGCGCTCTTGACTCCTTAGACGGTGTCTCTGCATTTGTATTGACCACTGGTCGTAAACCGGAAAAGGTTGAAATGACATCATTTTCTGACACAGGATCACCTGGGAAAGCATGTTGCGTTGCCTCTATCAAATAATCGAGTTCAAATTGTGTAATTCGGGTTTCGTCATCTACGATGGAATGGTCTAGGTCGGTGGTGCCAATCATGGTGCGATTTTCCCACGGGATAGCAAACATGGCACGATTATCACGCGGGTGGAGCATGGTGACTGCAGCATTGATCGGCAATTTTTCTCTGGAAAAGATAATATGACTTCCTCGCAATGGGCGTAATCTTGGGGAGCCGTCAAATTTTTGTCTGAGCAAATCCGACCAGGGGCCGGCAGCATTTATGACGACCTTTGCGCGAAGCTCTAGCTGGGAAGGCTGCATCTTGCCTGTTTCATCCTGAACCACAACGCCTTCCACAGATCCCTGATTAGATTTCAGAAAACCTGCTACCCTGGCATAATTGAGTGCTGAACCGCCAAAACGAACACCGTCCATTATGACACGCAGCACAAGCTGTGAATCGTCGACGAGTGCGTCAAAGTATTGAACACCGCCAGCAAGACCTTCCTGGTTAAGCGGGGGCAGCGATGTCAGGGTCTGGGATTTGTCCAGATGCCGATGCTGCCATTTGGGTGCCATCAAATCGTAAACGATCACACCCAATTTCATCATCTTTGTCTCATGCTCAAAACCTTCATAGGACGGGAAGATAAAGGCAAGCGGATCAACCAGCCCATCCGATTCTTGCAATAACCGCTGTCTTTCCTGCACAGATTCTCGGACGACATCATATTGTTGGTTTTTGAGGTAGCGGATGCCGCCATGAACCAGTTTCGATGACCGGCTCGATGTGCCATAGGCAAAATCTTTCGCTTCAAGAAGCAGGACTTTTAAACCCTTTTGTGCTGCCATATTAAAGATGCCAGCACCGGTGATGCCGCCGCCGATGACGATAATGTCCCAATTTTGTTCCAGGTCTGACCAGGTGTTTTCGCGCCAGGCTTTGTTGAGCATGTTCCCTCTGCTTAATTCAATCTATGTCGATTAATTTCCCTGTATTCATGATTTGTTGGGGGTCAACCCCTTTGATCAGGTCATTGATCATTCGCATGCCAAGAATGCCCTTTTCAGAAGTAAGATAGTCTTTGTGATCGATACCAACCCCGTGTTGATGTGTAATCGTCCCACCGTGTGCGACAATGGTCTTGCTGGCTGATGTTTTGATCTTATTCCAGCGGTCGAGGGTTTGATGGGGATCCTTTGCACGTCGGTACAGATAGGTTATGTATAAGGAACCGCCATTGGTGTAGACATGGGAGATGTGGCTGAAAACCAGCACGGGTTCGTTTTCATCTTCAAGCCCATGTTCAATTGCATTCAAGACATCAACTCGTGTTTCCTTTAACTTATCCCATGGCAGGGCGGTTTCGAGAGTGTCGAGCGCGTAGCCCAGATCCCACAAGGTGTTTCGGAGGTAGGGGGTTAAGAAACGCTTTTCCATCCATGCTTCCCCGAGATAAAACTTGACCATCATCCCATGATGGCTGCGCACGATTTGGGCAAGCTGACGATCTGCCAGGCGATTTGTTGCATGATCGCCGGTCAGGCCGTAAATCAACATGCAGCGATCTTCATCCTGCCCAAACAAAGACAGTCCCTTTTTGGCGAGGTTGACTAATTTCTCTTCTCCCGACAATTGGAAGGTTGTTTCGGTTTCCATGGCATCGCTCAATCGCAGCATGGATAGCTGCAATTCAGCCTGGGCAATTTTTCGCACAGCCAAAGCGCCAATCTCAAAATTTGGGAAGAAGGCCGCATAAAAATGCTCTTCTTCTGGCAGTCGTCGAATACGCATGGTCGCGGATGTCAGGATGCCGAGCCTTGCCTCAGAGCCTAATACGATATGCCGTAAATCTGGTCCTGCAGCGGATTTTGGCACCCTGGGGAGGGTCAGTGGACCGGAAGGGGTTTCTGTATGACCCGATACGAACAGTGGTTCAATGCGACCATAATGATAGGATTGCTGCCCGACAGAGCGCGTGACGATCCAGCCGCCTAATGTGGAGTATTCCCAGGATTGGGGAAAGTGGCCAAGGATGTACCCGTGTTTTTTAAGTTGTTCTTCAAGCTGTGGGCCGCTGACACCTGCACCGAAGGTAGCTTCGAGGCTTTCTTCATTTAAATCTTTAAGCTGGTCGAGGTGTTTCAAGTCAACACTTAATGTTGGTATCCCTTCACCCGGAGGCGTCAGATGTCCAACCACTGAGGAGCCACCACCATAGGGGACCAGGTTTACCTGATTTATTGATGCATATTTTATGAGTTCTCGAACATCTTCATTGGATTTTGGATAAGCAACCCCATCTGGAAAGGTGTTGACAAGTCCGTCACACATATCGACCCAATCATTCAGGGACTGCCCGCGCGAATGGCGCAAACGATCTTCCGGGTCTATTAAAATGAGTGGATGTGCGGGTAATTGTGCGCCAGGAACTTTCTTTAATAGATCCTTGATCGGAATGTTTTTGAGGTGAAGCGGTTTTCCTACAACTTTTTCGAGATAGTCTCTGGCGGGTTCAGGGACGGGATAATCTGTACCCTGGTTTCCCCAACCTTGTATTCTTTTCATAATTTCCTCCAGATAAGATGCTTATCCTGTTTTTGTTTGCTTCCAAAAATTGATACTGTCCTGCATGATTTCCTGGGTGAGTGTTTCTACCAAATTCAAATCTTCATTCTGTGCAGCCGCAACCAAATCCTGGTAATACCTCAGTGAACGTTGGCGTGTTTCGGGGATTGAAAAATAAAGGGGCGCCAATTTAAGATAGAGATCTTTAAAGCTGTTCAATATCATCACAAAGACCGGGTTGCCGCTCAGAAGGGATAAGCGGTGATGTAATTCCCAATCAAAGCATGAGAAGGCTTCTGGCGAATCTTTTAGATCATCCCTGCCTTTCAAATAATCGATCACTTCATCAGGCGCATTTTTTACTGCTAAAGATCCGTATATCGGCGCCATCGCGAGGCGAACTTCCAGCAGGTCCGGTACAAAATGCTTTGAGAGTGAATCCAGGTGTTCTGCAAGGGAATTGAGCACCCCCAGGCGTCCTTCTTTCCAATAATCCTTAACGCGGGTGGGTTTTCCCTGGTGAATTTCAAGCCAGCCATCCCGCGCTAAACGCTGCAGGGCTTCGCGAAGCGTTGGCCGGGTCACACCCAGGGAATCCGAAAGCTCGCGTTCCCCTGGGAGATAGGCGTTGATAGGGAAAGTGCCGTTCAGAATAGCATCAATCAATCGCGTTTCAGTGACTTCTGCTGGCTTTGGAATGCGGTCCCATGAAGGTTCTTCGTATAAATTTCTCTGGTAAGTGGTCATACCAGTATGATAAATGAAAAATTCGTTTTTTACAAGTGAGAGATAATAGCTGGTCGTTGGTAGTAGGTAGATAGTAGCTGGTAGCTCGTAGCCCGTAGCTCGTAGTTTATGGATGGTATTTGATTAATGAACCCTTCTCCAGTCCCCAGTCTTCTGTCTTAAGGAAGTTTGTAGTGTGGGTTGCGGTTTTTAACCCGCCGTCTTACTTGCCAAAGGGAGTAAAGGCGGCTATAATAATTTCACAAATCGGGGCGTGGCGCAGTCCGGCTAGCGCGCTTGCATGGGGTGTAAGAGGCCCTGGGTTCGAATCCCAGCGCCCCGACTTTTATAAGGGCTGTCTTTTGGGAGATGGCCCTATTTTTATTATGCTCAGGTGACATTTAATTTTCGAGTAAAGTATCTTTCTAAATTAACAAAAATTTATTTATTAACCCAACCTATCATTTATGACCGTTAATCAAAATCGGTCTTCTGAGGAATCACTTTTTTCTTTTCAGCAATTTCATCCAGAAAAGAAACCCTGTAGCTATCGAAAAATATCCAGATCATTAAAAGTAATTACAATCGATTTCTTATATTATTCACCTTTTTCTATCAGGGGAAGATAGGTTGATCCTGGAGGTGTTTGGTAGTAAATACGAAAACCACACACCTGCATATCAGAACCCAGTTCATTAGGACGCCAGTTGACGGTATAGGAGTATGACTCATAATTTATCGTCTCTGTAATTTCATCGGTTGTTGCATAGCCATTTCCAGTATTGCCTATCGAAGAAACTGGATATTCGGCGACAATATCCCCGTACAGATCATAAATGGTAAACCATGCTTGAGAATCATTAGTGACGTTTGTGTCGGAATAGTACATACGAAGGTACTTGATTGTAGAACCTTGCGGCAAATAAAGGGGTAAATTAAAAACACCATATGTACTACCTGCCGTTACATACATGCAACCGCCGCCGCCAGCCCCTGTCCATAATGTTCCAGATGTGTTCTCCCGCGGTTTCAGAGCCGACCCTGCAATTCTTAGGGAAGCGTTAAAACTCGCTCTTTCCGCATTGTCCAATGGATCAACCTCGGTCGGGCGATCGGGCGGAAACTGAATTTGGACCCCTTCCGGTATCGGTGCGCTGCTGGTTGATGAAGATATTTGGTGATCTCCAGTTGAGTTCTGCGCCCAACCAATCCCATTTAGCAGGATCACGGTCAAACCCACCCCCAGGGTTATTGCTGCCACGAGAAAAATATTTCTTTTCATCTTGATTCTCCATTTCTCTAATTTGCTTAACTAATTCTTTTATTAAAAATAGATTTGTTAGACATATAAAATGAAAGGATTGATGGATTTATCACAGCTTAACAAATGCCTTATCAGAATAGTCCCTGGTGTTAAACCAGTTTCTAAAAGTTGATTGAAGTTCAACCAATGTTCTTGTTATTGCTTCTGTTCAGTGGATGAAATTAAAATTCATTGGACAACTTAGTTTCTAAATTTGAATTGCCGTTACGTTACAATATTAAAGTGCAATTTTTCGAGTTTCTGGGAGTACTTGATTCGTAATAAGATTATATATTAATATTAAACTTAGATTCAAGTACTAAGTGCAACAGAGATTTTTTAAGAATACCATCGGCTGATCAAAGTTCAGGCATTTTCTAGGCCTGGTATTAAGACGATATTCTGCAAACAGAATTTCTTCTACAGAGAGATTTCTGAAATTCTTATCTTTAAGAATATATTGTCGGATCAAACCATTCGTGTTTTCGTTCGTGCCCCTTTCCCGAGAGGCATAGGGATGAGCAAAATAAACAGCTGTATTTAAAGTTTGAGAGATGTCTTCATATCCAGCAAAAAATATTTTCCATTGTCAAAGGTGAGGGTATGAACAGGTAAGCCCGTCAGCAAGACCACAATAGCTTTCCACTGGTTTTGAAGCGTACTTCCAGACAAGGGCTTTTGGCTTCCGTTCATCCTTTGAGGTTTGTAATCCAACCTCAAGTAAGCAAAATAACCGATTAAGTCTTTTGATGTAATTTCAGATACATCTGGATTTGATAGAAAATCTTTCAGAATATTCAGCATGATGGAAAATCAATCTTTTGTGGTTGGCGAATATCCATCTGCTTTCAAATTCAAGATAAACCCTTCAAGGGCTGTATTTAAGTTCATTTCGACCACCAATTCATTAACCATAGGCCTCTAACAATGTCAAATTTATTGGTGAACCATAGGCGCATAACATATAGAAAACACCACTTTACATAGCTTGTAAGCGGTTTTTTGTTTAACCTCAGCATCTTTCCCACTAATTCTTCTCTGTTTAATTATTTTCGAATTCCTTTGTAACAATATCGAGATTAAATCGTCGTAAAGATTGAAAAAGGCTGTTGATTATAATTTATTTAAATAAAATAGAAAAATTTCACAGTGCCCAATATTAACAGCCTTGCAATTACGGGCAAAGAAATACAATTTGATACCAGGAGAAAAAATGAAAAAAATTGCTGTCATCGTGCTGTTTGTTGGTATTGTTTTAATGGTATTGTTCTCACCTGTCTTTGCGGGTGGGGACCAGAATGTCGGTGAAACCGGGGAAGGTGCCACGAATCAAATTGGCTGCAGCAGTCAACCCTGTGCTTCTGACGCCCCAAAGCCTCAGAATCAATTTTATGGCGATTATGTCTTAGAGAAACCATAAATCTTGAAGTGTTAGCCTACCAATCGAATAAGATGCGGTGAACCCGCATCTTATTCGTTTTAAATCAACTAGTTATTAAAATAGTCCAAGAGAATGTTTTCTGGTTTTACAAGTTATAGATTTTTTATGAGGTGTTGTTTACTGGTTTGTTTAATTAATCCCTTGCGTAAAACGTTTGTAATATCTTGAAATTTCGTAGGCTTTATTAATTAATTGGTAAACGGTAAGATACTATTAATATTGGTTGAAAATAAATGGAGTTTTTGATGAAAATTAATTTAAAGAAAAAAGGAAAAAGGATGATAAAAATTTTCGTGTTAATCTTCCTGGTTCTGTTTTTGAGTTTTTCCCCCCTTGGTCGGGCGGCATCCGCGAAAGCGGCTGAGATGCGACCGTCCACAATATCTCAAGATAAATTGGCGTCCGAGGTAAGTAAAACCATGTCGAACTTGCTTGCAAGAGAAGTCTCACAACAAAGCCGCATCGCAACATTTACAATTGCTATACCCCAGCTCGGGGATCGTCCGCGTAATATCCAGGTCTACCTGCCCCCAGATTATGATTCCAGCGAAAAAGCCTATCCAGTGTTTTATCTCTACGACGGAGAATACCTTTTCAATCCGCCGTCAGAGGGCATTGGCGATTATGATGTCGATGAAACTTTAGACCGCTTATTTAATGAGGGGAGTCTTGAAGGCTTGATCGTTGTCGGCATTGAGCATGATCGCGATTATTCATGGAGTGAATACATGCCCTGGGTAAACGAGGACATGCGTGATTGGCTCAAGGCAAGTGATACCGCCCGTGCAGAGGGTGGGGAAGGTTTTGCTTTTCTTGATTTTATTGTCAGAACATTAAAACCTGAAATTGACTCACGCTACCGAACATTGCCTGATCGGGAGAATACTGCAATCGGCGGTTTTTGCAGGATGGGGATCATACCGATCATTGCAGGGATTGAATACCCGGATGTTTTTTCAGGGGTGATGGCAATGTCTCCGGCTGTTTGGTTAGCAGAGGGCGGCGGAAGGTGGCTTTCGAACAACCAGCTCATACAATATCTGAATAACAGCCAGATGCCAGAAAACGTGCAATTTTATATTGATATTGGTACTGAAGAATCAAGCGGCAGTCGACCCCCGGTGAGAGACCAAAACGGCGACCGCATCACCTATCCTCAAGCTTATGTTGAAGGTGCCCAGGTGCTTGCAGCGGCATTGCTAAATAATGGCGTGCCGGAATCAAATGTCTATTTACGGATTATTGACGGCGTGGCTGGCACCCGGGATATCTGGGCGCAAAGACTCGACGAGGTCATGTTGTGGTTTTTCAGTAGAGATGGCGCTGAAGCTGGTTCAACACCCGTGGAAACTGTGGTTCCTGAATCTGCCGAAGGAGATCAGGGGAACCAGATTTTTCTTCCTGGTATTCAACAAAACACAACACCTGCTGAATTGAATAATGAAACGCCTGTTGAAACTTCTAACCCCAAGATTTCCTCAAAGGTGATCATTGGTGCAGGTCTTGTGCTGGTCAGTTTTGCTGGTGGCTATTGGCTTTTGAAAAAAGCCCGTTAATAAACACACCGGATAATTGCCATGGGCAAAACTGAGTACATGGACACATGTATTACTGGATTGCCACAAATATTTACAATGATGTTCTTGTTTCTTCATTGATTTATAAAAAAAGATCTCCAAATCATGTGGAGATCTTTTTGTGCCCCCTCGATGGGGAATGAATTTAGTGCTTGATTCACACCCTAAATAATTGAACGCATCATGCCGCCCCTTCACCATAATGCAGATGTTTATAAATATCGCTCCTGATCTTATCTTTTTTTCTGGCACCTATTCCAAAAGCTTTTATAACTATACATGAAGCGAATTAAGATATAATATCCAATACTTATCGAACTTCATCGGATAAATTGATAATAATTTGATAATAATTTTGGTTTTAGGGTGAAAATTTACGCAAGGGATAATGGCAAACCCAATTAAAGCATATCTAAAGAGCATTCATACCGCTTTAAGGTCGCAGTCAGATAAAAAGGCTGCACTTGAACTACTTAACGAATCTCTTGGCACCAGACTCAGCTCAAATGAGATGTTTGAGAAAATTCATGAGAACCTGCTGGGCTTATTTGAAGACTATGCCATTTTTGATAAAAAATATTGTAGGATCATTACAACTTCCCGGACTCATAATGGGATAGCCGTTGCCCAGCATATTGAAAGCTGCATCATCAATAAAAATTTTCCAAAGGATTCGGTTGAGTCCCCTTTGAGAAGGGGTTTGATCCAGGTTTATCTGTACTATTTTGCATCTCGCTATTTAAACCGCCCTGAATATTCATTTAAATTTATCCAGGGAAATTTCATGAACTTAAAAAATCTCAATCGACTTCAAAGCGACCGTGATTTGGTTTTTTCCGAATTGCTGGCACGGATGAAGACGGGAAACAAAACTTTTCAGTCATTACATACCGACAATGAAACAATCATTTATCGAAAAGACTTTATTGAAGATTTGTGCAATAAATTGGAAAAGCATCCTTTCTTGATGCTGGTTGGTCCTCAAGGCATGGGGAAATCTGTCACGTTAAATCTGATTGCAGATCATTTACGCAGCAGCTGGCAGATCAAGACTTACCAATTTTCTTCGCGCAATCAGATCAGTCACCCTGATTACTTTTTTGATCAAATGATGTCCTTTTTTGAGTTCGAGGCATATTTCAATAAGGGAAATTGTGCTTGTCTGTACCTCCTTGATGACCTGCATCTCTTACCCCCGACGCTCCATCAAGTTTTACGGGACGGTGTTTTTCCCAGAGCGCTCAGCATATGCAATCAGCAGGAAAACACCCTTGCAATCATTGCGGCAAGCGCTTTTCCATTGGAAATATTGACGGCATTCCAAATGGGCAGCCCGCAGTTTATGCCTTACCATCTTAAAGGTTTGGAAAAGAAGGAAATAAAAGAACTCTGGGAAAAATCTCCTGAAAAATCCTCCTATTCGCCTGATGAGATTTATCGATTCACCCGGGGTTACCCTGCACTTGTTGGCCAGATGATCACCAGTGGTGTTAGTTTTGATATTTCACAATGGTTTTATGCCATTTTCAATGCCGTCAACTGGGATGAAACAGTCACGGAGCTTATGAAAGCCCTGTGTACGTTCCGATACATTGGGCCATTTTTTATGCACGACCTGGCAAAATTCACCAATGACTCATACCAACTTCAGGAAATCTGGCATGTACCTGAAAACATAATGGATACAGCCAAAGCTCATTTGATGTGGGAAAAATTGATTCAGCGGAATGCTTTTATTCAAAGGATTTCCCAGGATTATAAAGAATTTCCATTGGATAAAAATTTTGTCATTGCCCGCAATTTGCGTCAGCTGGCTGAAAACGCAGTCCGTGCTGATCAGCCTGCAATTTTCGAACAGCGTCATAAACTTGCGTCGGAATATTACTATTTGCAGATCAGCAATCCACTCATTCCAGGCAACAAGAAACCGCTGCTAACCATTGAATACCTGTATCATCTTACCAAACAGGGACTTTCATCAAAGCAGATTATCTCAATCGCCAATCACCTTATCACCCTTGCGGACAGCACAGAACGACCTGTTGATATTCATAAATATGGTTTAAATTTTCTGAAATACTTTAATGAGGACATTGAGTTGCAAGAAGTAATGGGTGAGGACTTGTCTAAGGAAATAATTACGCTGGCACAAAGGGAGGATATTAAATGAAAGTTCAGTCTATTGGTAGAGAAAATATCTTTTTAGAAATTAAAGATATCATTTTGCAGGATGATGGCGTGTGTCATTTTATCCCCATCACCGGCAAGGGGGGATCCGGGAAAACCATGCTTTTCAACCAGATTCAGGAATATTTCGACAACCATGTTGATGAGTATCCTCATGTTCTGGTTGTAAATTACGATTATCGTGACCTGAGATCGCAGTCCCTGGCTGCCACCTTATATGTCAATGTCTGCAAAATGCTGCAGCGCAACCCAAAAATGTTCCCCCCAGAAGCTGTTGAACATTTCTTCCGGATGCTTCTGGAAACCCCTGAAGATTTAAATGCCTTGATCAGTTTTCTTATGATGGAATTGGAATATCTTGTTAAGGCGGGCATTCGGCTGGTGCTGCTGGAAGATACCATTGAAGTGATCAACGCACCATCGGATTATATCAATAACACATTCCAGATAGGTGCTTTCCTGCCGAACTGCGTGGCAATTGTTGCAGGTCGTCCAGAGGATAATACTTATGATCATCTGGAGGTAATCAACAGCAATTTGGGAGATAACGATTGGGTTTTACACCCACCCTTTGTATTGGCTTCTTTTTCGTTAGAAGAGACAAAAAAATTGGTTCAATCTTATTTTGGCAATAACCTTAGCAAAGACTTAATTGAGAAAATTTATTTATTGACAAACGGCAGCCCGATTCACCTGGCTATTGTTATTGAAGTACTTAACCACAATGCCAATTTGGAGATCCTCCAGGAGGATATTGATGACCTTGTATTGCAGTTCAATTCTGACAAAGCGGGGTTTATCTCAAGGTTTGAGTATGATTTATTAGCCAAGATAAGTAAGCTTGGCTCCACCATTGATTGGACAATACTCTACCTTGCTTACCTGAACCGGCGCTATGATCGCAAGATCATCAAATTATTGATGGGGGGTAATGAACGCGAAATTGAAGCACTTGAAGATAAATATAAATCACTCCTATACCTGCGAAAGTCCTCTTTGCCTTCACGTGAAAAGCGGGAGATATTGCATGACGAAATCCAGCGTATGATCAATTCCCTGATTTGGGACCGAATTGATTTTATGAAAGAGCATCGTAAAGCGATCACTTATAAGGTCATTGAAGGCTATTACCAGCCTGAAATTAAAAAGGTTGAAGATCGTTTAATAACGGTAAGCGACAAGGATATGAGCCTGGATGATCTCATCCGATACCTGGAGGAGTCATTCAACCTGGCAGAATTGCAGAATGAACGCCTGGATTATTTGCTCCGCGTGGATGTCCCTGGCGGCATCGATTATTTTCATCAACTTTCTGAGGAGGTCAACCGTTCCTCACATCCTAACTTTTTCCGGCTGCTGCTGCATGACGGCGTGAAGAATATCGGCCTATCGCGATACATGCCAGTCAAGGAAATCCAGGCGCGCATCAACCAGAGGTAAAATTGCCGAGACGTGTAATGTCTGTTGTAAGGAGCGCAATTGGGTAATTTAGACATCCTTGTTCAGACTTGAAAAAATAGCAAGGATTATTTCGGTACTGCTGCTGAGGTTATCAGGAAAGAGAATCTAACAAATTTTGTGCTGCTTTTAGATCGCGCGTATTAAATCCTTCTGTGAACCATTGATAAGTATTCTTCAATAATTTACCTGCTTCATCAAATTTATTTTCTTTTTTAAGTAACGCCGTCAAGCTCATTGCTGCTCGTAATTCCCACATTTTTGCGTTTTGTTCCCTGGCGATCCTGAGAGCATTCCCAAAACATTTTTGTGCTTCCGCTTTATTTGTTTTGTCTATCCTGTCATCGTTTTCGTATAGTAATAAAAGTTCTCCTTTGATTCGCCAGGCTTCTGCCTGAAGCCAAAGCTCCCCGGTGTTCTCTCCGACGATCAGGCACTTTTCTATTGCATCAAGCCCTCTTAAAATCTGACCAGCAGTCAGACAGGCTTTGGCAAATAATAATAAGAAAGCGGTTTGGTTGAGGATGGTCCTTGTCTTATTATA
This sequence comes from Anaerolineaceae bacterium, assembly GCA_016841525.1. Lineage (GTDB taxonomy): Bacteria > Chloroflexota > Anaerolineae > Anaerolineales > Anaerolineaceae > Brevifilum. The sequence continues at coordinate 40,290 of JAENYZ010000005.1, read as the reverse complement.
GATATCGAGAATTTGTTGCATAGAATCAATAATTTTGATTGGGTCTTTCCCCTCAGCTAATTTCAAATAATTTTCGAAAAATATTGCCGTTAATTCAAAATTCTTGAACCCATATTTTTGTGAGATTTGAAATAGGGCCGTTGAATTTGGACTTGTTTGGGAGGGATTGTCTTTAATTAAACCTAACCAGCAAGTTCGACTGGTGACATAACAACGCGTCATGGGTCGATTGACTTTCTCCGCGAAATCGAAGGCTTCCTGATCGATCTTGTCAGCCTGGTCAGGGTAGCCCATCATCCACAAACAATTGCTCAAGTAGCATAGTGCCACGGCTGCCGGTGCCATGCCGAACCGATGGGCTAAATGGCGCTGCAGATTGACGTCCTGAACGGCGGCAGCCCGTTCTAACAGCCTTTTTCCCTCGATAAATCTGCCCTGGTATAAAGGGCTGACCTGGAGATAGGACATGGCATTTAATGCAGGGTCATTAATTTTTCGTGTGAGAGTGACAAGACGGCCGACTAATTGATCAACTTCCCGATGTTCAGAACGACCAAGCCTGAATGTAGCCAGCAGCCACAGGGCAGGAATCAGTTTTGCAGGATTTTCGATATTCTTGATTAAAACCTGGGCACGATCATAGGCTTTTTCTAATTCGGGTGCACCCCAACCTTTCAAAGCGGTGAGAGGAGGTCCAAGTTTGAGCTGTAAGTCAAACTCTACTTGATTTCTTTGACTTGATTCGGGTAAATCTTTGAGCAGTGATAGCGCGTGATTGTAATGGCGGATAGCATCCTGATGGGCTGTCAAGTGCATCGCATTTTCTCCAGCTAGCTGGTAATACTGGATGGCTTTCGTTGGCAGCTCTGCAAGTTCAAAATGCCTTGCCAAATGATGTACCATTTCAGGGTGTTCTTTCAGGTCCGCCTTGTAGAAATTTTCCAGTGTTTCACCAATCAGCCCGTGTAATCGGATCTTTTCTACTTTGTTAAGCTGGCTGTACAGGTAAATTTGGAAAAGCATATGCCTGAAACGAAAGGAAGTTAACCTTTGTTTCCCCACTTTTTGCAGACCCTCAGGCAATATCAAGCGATGGCGCTTGCAGACCTCTTCACTTAGTAGATTATAGACTTGTTGACTTGGCATATTCAACACTTGAGAGAAGACCTCGACACTAAAACTCTCTCCTTGAACGCAAGCTGCGTTCATCAATGATTGGCATTCAGTTGGCAGTAATTGAAAACGACGCATAATCACAGCTTCTACCCGTGCAGGAAGTTCTCCCCAATTTAAATGGTCACTTTCGACCCAATTTCCATTTTTATCTTTGTAAATCTCGTTTCGCAGCTGCATCCCTCTTAAGAGTTCAACCGCAAAAAGTGGATGCCCGCTGGTGTGTAAATATAGCATTTGATAAAAGCTGGGGGTGAATGCGTTTGGTTCACTGCGCAATAAATCGTTGATAAAATTCTTGCCCTCACTTTCAGCCAGGTTGAGCAGGTTTTTTCCATAAATTGTTGTCAATTCTCCGATGATCCCGATCAGGGGATGCATTTTTTCTTTGTGAAGGATCTCTACTTCCTCTGAACGAAAAGCGCCTAATAGCAATATATTTTTACCGGCTAATTGGCGGCCAAGATGAAACAGCAAGCTGGCAGAACTATCATCGATCCATTGTAAATCATCCATTATTAATAGGATGGGATGTTCTTTCGACAGAGTACTCAGAACCTGTGTAAACTGATCATTCAGAGCAGCTTGGCGATACTGTTTCTTTTCTGGTAATTTCATCTTTTGTTCTATGGATTTTAAAATCGACTCGGTAACACCCGGATGAGCTTTTAGCAGTAATAATTGATGATTGTCAGTGAAATGGCGTTTACTCAGGTCTGGCCCAAAATTAACAAGACACTCGAGCATAACAGGCAGAAAGCGCCACAGCCGCTCCAAATGTTCAAGATTGATAATAGCGTTTGGAATCAATAGTTCAAAATCACCCGCCAGCATCCTGGTGATCGTTATGAAGGGGAAATAGGGATCCCCATGGCCAATGAAGGCGTTGCATTGTCCCCAGAATAACAGTAAATTCGGGTTTCTAATTAATGCGTGTTTCGCGAATTCACTCAGCAGGTAGGTCTTTCCGCTGCCTGGTTCACCTTTGACAAATGCGACTTTTCCTTGTTTGCCTAATATTTCCACTAACCATTTATCAAGCTGCGTGAGCTCGGCTTGGCGTCCAACGAAAGGTTTGGATCCTTTGTTTTCTAAAACTGCTTTGGTTAAAAAGTCTGGAGGTGGTCCCGGATCAAAACCTTGCTTCTTGATCGTCGTCAGTTTAGCAGATTTAGTTATAGAGGCATGCGATAAGGAATCTTCTTGAATTTGTCTGTACAATTGAAGTGTTTCCCTTTGTGGTTTTATACCTAAATCTTCCACCAGGCGATGGCGGCAAGCCTCGAATTGCTCCAGGGCTCTTTTTCGCTGGCCGAGTTTCAAGAGAATTCGCATCACCTGGCGATAGGCTTGTTCATCCCAGGGTTCTTCTGTAATCCAATCTTGCGTATAATCCAGCGCCTTTGCGAATCTCCCTGCTTGGTCGTGTAATGAACTGATCCTACTTAGTGCCCGGACTCGTTTTTGATGAATTTCCTGGCGTGTTTTGACCAGCCAGGTTTCAAAGCTGGGGCTGTTAATGGAGAAGCCTTCCATGAAGTCCCCGCTGGAAATGGATAAAGCTTCATCAAGTTTTACTATCGTAGCCATTTTATTGGTGGATGTTGATTTCAGGGATTTCTCGATCAGCTCATGAAAAGCTTTGACATCCAAACAATAATCAGCTTTCAGGTTGAATTGCAGGCTTGTTTTCTCAACGATAATAAATTCTGTCCCTTTTTGGTCATTTTCTATTACGGAGCGCAAATTCCATAAAGCATTGCTTAAATTTGATTGAGCTTTAATTTCTGACAAGTCCGTCCATAATAAATCTGCCAGGAATGAGCGGGTCCGGGGACGCTGAGATTCGACCGATAAAAAAGCCAGCAAACCTCGAACTTTGTCCGAACGGAAATCCTCCAGGGGTTCACCATCCAATTCAGCCTGGAAGGGGCCCAAAAGCTTGATCGATAATTTTGCCATGGGGTGACCACCTTGATCCGGGAAGAACAAATTGTTTAAATCCATTATATAGCAGACGAGAAAATGATTTCAACATTAACCAGAAGAAGAATCCATCCTTTCTCCATATTATCGAAAGCAAGATGTTGTAAGGTGTAGGTGGAAAGGTTTTGGGAATTGGTCAAATTTAGAAAAGGAGTTAACAATGAAAAAACAATTTTTATTACTTTCTTTGATGATGATGTTGGCTTCCATTTTATTGGTACCAACTCAAATCGCGTCTGCTCAGGTCATAGTAACTGAGGTCTCAATCACAGGAGTAATCACAGGTGGTCTCCCATGTGAAAGAGAGTGGACTGCGGGTGGTGTAACGCACTGGCGGAATTGTGTTGTGTATTTCACCTATGATTCTGATGACGATCGCCTGGATGGACCATGTGAAATGAATATGAACCGTAATATCTTCTCTGAAATTGGTTATCCCGCAGTTGGACACGGCAGCTGGGTGCTCGATGCTGTAAATGTTGAAGGTGGTTATTGGGCAGGGACCTTCACGGCGAATATCGATGAGACCGGATATATGAGTGTTTATATTCGAGGAAAAGGTTATGGCACACTTGAAGGTCTATTATATGAGACTACAACGCACAGTGTCGGTGGAACTGACACAGCCTACATAAAAACGCTCCCATCTTATGATGGACCCTGATCATTGAGAATGGAAACATCTAATTGGGAAATGAGTTTGGCAATGTGTCATCCTTTCTAAGTTTTGACACATTGCCAATCCATAAATTGATGTGCTAAAAAGACCTTATAAAAGAGGAGGTAAAAAATGATCACAGGAGAACAACTGTTGGAGGTAGTTGCAGCTTACAACCAATCGATCTGGCCGATGCAAATTATTGGATATGTTTTAGCCATAATCACAGTTTTTTTGGCTTTCAAGAAAACGGTATGGGCAAGCCGTATCAATTTTGCTGTACTTGGCTTCTTTTGGCTGTGGGTGGCGATGATGTATTGGCTCCCCAGTGCAGGACCAGTGTTTCCAATTGGCTATGTCTTTCTCGTGTTTTTTCTGATTGAAGGCGTTTTGTTTCTCATTCAAGCTGCAAAGAGCAAATTATCCTTTGGCACATATAACAAAATCCATACCATTGGGGGGATAACCATGATTTTATATACAACGATTGGTTATCCTTTGCTGGCGATTTTTCTTGACCATCCATATCCGCAAGCCTCGCTTATAGGTCTGACCCCCTGTCCTTTGACCCTTTACACCTTTGGACTTTTACTTTTGACAAGTTCTGCGGTCCCATTCTATTTATTGATTGTCCCCTTATTTTGGGGGCTATCCGGGGTGCTCTGGATATCCATCGGGATGTGGGAGGATGTTGGCATGGTACTGGGCAGTCTTGTCAGCATCGTTTTGATTTTACGGCGAAATAAGAAGCTAAAGACTGAGGAACAGATCAAGAATCAGGAAAAGTCTTCAGAAGCCTGGAGCCTGAATGTAAGTGAATAGTCAAATAGACACAAAAATATATTGAACGAGATCCCTTATTCAGTTGTTGATTTTTCAAGGAGTGAATAATGAAAATAAGAAAAATATTGATCATTATCATGGCGATTATGAGCCTTGTATGGGGCATTGGATTCATCCTCATTCCAAAATTCTTCTGGTCGCTTTATGGGATTGCCCTTGATTCTCAGGGTGTTTATATGTCTCGTCAGTTGGGCACGCTGTTTTTCATGTTGGGTTTGATCCTCTGGTTGGCTAAGGGAGATCCAGGGTCCATTGCCTTGCGGGCGATTGTTGTTGGATTGTTCGTTGGAAATACCCTTGGATTCATCCTCAGCTTAATAGGACAATTATCAGTCGAGATAAGTCCTTTAGGCTGGGTAGGGGTTTTGTCTTATCTTCTGCTTGCCTTAGGATTTGGTTACACATTACTGAAAAAATATGCTTGATGATCACATCTCGTTCCTGATTATTAAATAATTTTTGAAAGCGGGATGTCACAAAAGCGCTGTTAAAAAGCCCTCTTCAGATATAATGTTAAGGCCAACATTGACTATCTGGAGAGGAGAACATAATGGATAAACCTGTGCGCGTTGGATTCTTAGGTGCAGGCGGTATTGCCCAATCTCATGCTTATGCGCTCGATGCGCTTAAGTATTATTACAAAGACGTTTCACCGATCGAGAAAGTGATTGTGGCTTCTCCAACACCCTCCAGCCGTGAAGGATTTGCCAAACGTTTTGGTTTCCAGGAAGCTGTGCCACCCGAAGAAATTTGGGGCCGGGATGATGTCAACACGCTTTACATTGCCGGACCAAACGATACCCATACGCCCCAATTGTTAAAAGCTGCCGCCATGCATGGCATTGAGCGCATTTACCTTGAAAAACCCATTGCAATTTCTCAATATGAAATTGACCAGCTTGAAGCGCTGAATGCTTCAAACCACGGCAAGTTCATTATGATTGGGTTTCAATTTCTTCAGAAATCTCCTATCCGAAAAGCCATACATCACTGGCGCAGCGGCGTCTTTGGCGATCTTGTTCACTTCCGGGTTGAATACTTACACAGCAGCTATCTCGACCCAGCCTACAGGGCCAAAAGGGAAGAGCGCTTATTGCCGATTCCGTTGCAAGGAGCGGCTGTTGACCTGGGGTCACATGCTCTAAGTTTGCTAACTGCTTTCCTTGGCGATCATTTGGTTGTGCGTGATGCTGCTGCCAGCGGGTTTATGGAAGATGTGCCTGAGAATTCAGATTTGTGTACAACGGTGCTTTTAGAAGAACCAACAACACGGGCAGTTGGCACCATGATCGCCAGCCGTGTCTCCGCTGGCACAGGAGACCTGATGCGGGTTGAGCTTTGGGGTAGACGCGGAACGATTTTATTTGATACAACACATCCGGATGTTTATCGCAGCTTTTTACCGGAAGAGGGGTGGGTGACGCATCATGTTAACAGCGACTATATGCCTGAGTCAAAATTCCCATCGGACTACACCCCCTCTGGATGGCTGCGGGCTTTGGTGCATAATCATTATCTGTTCCTCGGGGCTGACCCCGGGATAAGTTTTATCCCGGATCTGACTCATGGGATCATCGTTCAGCGCTTATTGCAGGATATTGCAGAACATATAATCACCAACCAATCATAAGCACATAGCTGTTTCCTAAGTTGGCTAGTTTAATGAGGCCGTCAAATGTTAACTATGCATCGAACTCAAAAGGATGATTTATACCTGATCGATTATTTCATGGAAGAATTCAATTTCTCGATGCAACCAATATAAGGTCAGAACCAGAACTTCTTTTCTTTTGAAAACCAGGTTTGATGATCCACAAGTAGTACTTAATTAATACCTGAAGTGATTTTTCAGATATTCTATAGGTTTATTTGTTGAAAGAAGATGTTTTGCTTGATAAGAAAAACAGACATTCTGTTAATGAATTAATCTATTCCTAATTTTTATATTCAATCAAACTATTTTATTAAGGCTATCATTTAGCAATCGAATTGTTTATAATTTTTAAATGCACTTAGCTTCAAATTTTTTATTTCTTGCAAAAAATGTCAATTACTTCAACCATCATTCTCAAATCATTGACACGAACAATAGATTTTCTTGTGTTTAACCGGGTGAAGTATGCTTTAATAGCAATAAAGGAGAAAAAATGGATACCCATAAGACTTTTCAAGATATTCGCATGAAACGAAGACAAATTCTGAAGTACATCATTATTGGCGCGGTTGGCCTGGTCACATTTATACTACTGCTGTCATCGGCGCTGTACACCGTTCCGGCCGGTTATGTGGGCGTTGTCACCCGATGGGGTGCGGTTCAGCGCATCGTCCCACCAGGTTTGGGGGTCAAAATTCCTCTCGCTGAAGCCGTTCACCGCATGAGTGCCCAGACCCAAAAAGATGAGATTGAGGCTTCATCGGCAAGTTCCAATCTGCAGACGGTTTCAGCCTTTATTGCCGTTAACTACCGTTTAGACGGCCAATATGCCTCAGCAGTTTTTCAGAGTATTGGAACGGACTACCAGGATAAGGTGGTTGCACCTGCCATTCAAAATGCCTTTAAAAGTGCAACTGCAAAGTACACGGCGGAAAATTTAATCAAGATGCGCGAGCAGGTTCGAATTGATGCTGAAACGGAATTGCAGAAACAGTTAGAGCCTTACCACATCATTGTAGAGAATTTCAACATCATCAACTTTGATTTCTCACCCGAGTACAACGCCTCCATCGAAGCCAAACAGGTGATGGAACAAAATGTGCAGACGGCAAAACTTGAGCTTGAAAAATCAAGGATCGAAGCGGAACAACGCGTGGTGGAAGCGCAAGCCCAGGCAGATGCACAGAAAGCCCTGAAAGATACCGGCGCTCTGACGGATGCCTACCTCCAGTATCTGTTCCTGACAAGGTGGAACGGCATACTCCCGGATGTGATCGGCGGCGCCAATCCGGTGTTTGATATCGGAGATTACCTTCCTCAGGAGTAAAGAACAATTCAATGCGAACACTGTTTTGAAGTTCGCTAAAGATATTACTGGAATTTTGAGATTTCTCTCTAACAGCATCGGTGATTACTGATTGTTTCAGGTGCAAATATAAATATTACAGGTTGGTAAGCAATTTTAATTTTCACAGAATTGCTGATCATAGGCTGATCACTTACGCAATTGGGAACGATGCAGTTGGGTGCGTTGAATCAATTTGACCAGTGAAGGACCGTCGTAAAGGACAATCGGTTTACCGACAGCCCATTCCTTTGCCTGTGAGGTAAAGCTGCCTGAGGTGATTAAGTAGGCTTTATGCGCGCCTTCGTGTCCCATGGTGCCGTAAAGATCACGGAGGACTGGCTCACCGACTGAACCGTTATAGCGTTTGCACTGCACGATCCATTTTTCATTATCCTTGCTGAGGATAACAACATCTACCCCATGATCTGAGGAACCGCCCAGCACCTGTGCCTGGTGTCCGTAGGCTTTAAACAGCGTTGCCACAAGTTTCTCAAATTCATCAGGTGTTAGCGAGAGAAGGTCCTCGAGGGTTTGTGCATCAGATAACTGGATCCGGTTCTTACGCCATCTGCTCAGCGCCCAAATAATCGTGATACCCCCCGAAATTAATCCAAGCAAAGCAAAAAGCAGGTGGTTTGTTTGTTCGGAGATAAAGAAGAACACCTGTCCATCTTGCAAGTAAATAAATCCTAATAGTAATGCCATTAATAGCCAACCTATGAAAACCCTCTGCAAAGACAGCCTGATCCGGTCTTTGAAAGGATATTTTTTTTGGAAAAGTTTCCTCAGCCCGAATAATAAGGTCAGCGGCCAAAAGAGGTATAAGATGTTTGCGATTGTGACAAGCGCTTTCATAATTAGGATTGGCTCCAGAAATTAAACAAAAATCGGCCGCTTATTTATAAAATAGGCCTGATTTAACCTTTATTTTACCACTCAAAATATGTTATAAATTAAGGTAAGAGATATGTGATTTTTAATTAAGCTCATGGAGGGTAGAAGACGAAAATTAAGGGATGAAGTTTTAGGATTTGGGAACTTTTAATAAAATTATTGCGTCCATAAGATATCAAGCACTTAACATTAAGAAATGGATGGTAAAGACATGAAGAAATTAACGCTATTTTCAATCCTTATATTAGCCCTGGTTTTAGCTGGCTGCAATTTGCCGGGTTCACAGCAGGGAGAGGTTGATTCCGATGACAGCATGGCGACGGAGATTGCTAAGATCCTGACGGGCACACCTGTCGAAATCGAACCTTCTGCGACGCCTGTTGTTGAGGAGGAAGAACCAACCGAGGTCGAAGAACCGACAGAAGTTGAAGAGACCGAAGAACCAACACTTGAACCGACGGACACACCTGAGGAAACAGAAGAACCTGAACCGACGGCGACCCCTGAGGAAGAGGAAGCAACACCAACCCCGACAGCAGAGCCTACAGAAACTTTGGCTGATACGGATCCTGCACGGACCTTGGGTGAGCCAGATTGGGTTGACACCCTGGTTGATAGTGAAGGCTGGGCGATTGGCTATTCTGAATACTCAAGCATCGAATTTGAGGACGGCTTCCTTAAACTCACGGCAGACCTGGATGTAGACGCCTGGCGCTTGACCTGGCCTTTCCTTGAAGACTTTTACCTGGAAGCAAAAATGCAATCACCGGAATGTGAGGGCAATGATCACTTTGGCATTATGTTCAGGGTTCCTGCGAATGCAAATGCCAACAGGGGTTATCTCTTTGGGATCACCTGTGATGGCAAATATGGTTTGCGCCGCTGGGATGGGCAGGTGATGTATTCCCCGATTGCCTGGACGGAAAGTGATGCAATCAATAAGGGTGAAGACGAAATGAACACCCTGGGTATCATGGCTGAAGGTGCACTATTAACATTCTATATCAACGGCGAAAAGGTTGACGAGGTTTCAGATAACGCCTATTTGGCTGGCAGCTTTGGTGTTTTCGTCGGTGGCACGAATGTTGACGATTTGACAGTATGGGTTGACCAGATCCGTTATTGGACAATCGATTAGTTAACAAGAATACAAGAAAACAAAAAAACAGCGGGTCATTTGTGACCCGCTGTTTTTTCATACACATTTTATTGGGGTTTATATTAATCCTAGTTGTTTCCCGACTTTTTCGAAAATCGAAAGCACTTTGTTCAATTGCTCATCGGTGTGGGTTGCCATATAACTTGTTCTGAGCAGCTGCCTTCCAGGGGAGACTGCAGGAGAGATGACCGGGTTGACAAATACCCCATTATCAAACAGCATTCGCCAGGTCAGAAAAGTTAATTCGTCGTCACCGATGATGATCGGGATCACTGGTGTAACGGAGGTGCCGGTGTTAAATCCTAAATTCTGGTATTCCCGACGCATCATTTCTGCAATCTGGTTGACCCGCTCAATCCGTTCTGGTTCCTCCCGCATCACTTCAAGGGCAGCCAGGGCTGCAGCAGCATTGGATGGGGGGATGCTGGCGCTGAATATCAAGCTTCGGGCATGGTGTTGAATGTATTCAATCACGTCTTTGTCACCAGCAATAAAGCCGCCCAGGGATGCAAAGGATTTGCTGAAGGTGGACATGATCAGGTCGACATCTTCCGTCATTCCAAAGTGAAAAGCTGTACCGCGTCCGCCGCCAAGGACCCCCATGGCATGGGCATCATCAACCATCAAACGCACACCATATTCCTTGCATAAGGGCACGAGTTCTGGCAGGGGGGCAATATCCCCTTCCATGCTGAACAAGCCGTCAACCACCAGCAATTTGCCTTTGTCTCGGGGGAGGCTTTCAAGGACCCGCTCCAGATGGTCCATGTCATTGTGTCGGTAGCGTTCGATCTTGCCGCCGCTTAAAAATGCGCCGTCAACAATGCTGGCGTGGTCGTCTTTATCTAGAATGATGATGTCTCCTCTGCTAACCAGGGCGCTGATCGTGCCAAGGTTTACCTGCATACCGGTTGAGAATACAAGGGATGCTTCTTTGCCCACCCAATTGGCAATCTCTTCTTCAAGTGTCTCATGTAAGGTTAAATTGCCATTTAAGAATCGGGATCCCGTGCAGCTGGTACCATATCTTGCTATGGCATCAACAGCAGCTTGCCTCACCTTGGGGTGCGTTGTTAATCCCAGGTAGTTGTTAGAGCCGCACATAATAATATGCCGGCCGTTGAAGATGACCTCTGTGCCCTCGTTTTCATCCAGGGGAATAAAATATGGATAAACGCCGCTTGCTTTCGCTTCTTTGACGGTTGAATAATTAAAACATTTATTGAAGATGTCCATAAGACCTGCCTTTACAAGAATAAATAGCCTGTTAGATTATACATGAAATTTGTATCTATGAATCAATAATAGGTTAATGATAACACTTATCACATTAACATATAAGTCACGCCAGTTGCCTTTGCGACCGGAAATTCTTATAATATCAGTATTATTACAATACTTTTGTGCGTTTGGGAGGTCGATATGAAGCGGTCAGGCTCAATATACTTATTAATCCTTATATTGTTACTTCTATCAAGCTGCGGCATTAGTGAAGAAACCATGCCAACAGAGGATGTATTGGGAACCCAGGTTTCAATCATATTGACAGAGACTGCGCTTCACAGCACGCTTCCTCCCACCGAAACCCTTATGCCATCCCAAACATCTACAGAAGTTCCGATCACTGAAACGCCCACACCAACCCCCACCCCCACCCAAACGTCCATTCTCACTGCAACACAGGATCTTTCAGATCCAGCTATTTTGCTGGGTTTACCTGCCTGGACTTATGATTTCAACGGCTCATCCAGCCCTTGGGATTTTGAATCGGAACAGGCGCTTTTTGAAACATCGGGTGGCTATTTGAATATCACATCGAGGCTTAATCCGAATTGGCACAGCTGGTGGGTTTCAACGCCTAGATTGAAGGACGCGTATCTTGAAGCAATAATTGAGATGGAAGATTGTGGGGGATTCGATCGGTTTGGCGTTGCTATCAGGGCGAGCACGGATGGAGAGCAATTTTATTTTATCGGTCTCACCTGTGATGGGCGTTGGGGTTTCTTCAGAATGGCACCGAATGTGGAAATCTTTGAAATTCTCGCCTTCAAAGAGGCGGATGCAGTGCCTGAAGATTGGACTGACCCTCATCGAATTGGGATTTGGATGGAGGGTTCTTCTTTTAAGTTTTTTGTTGATGGCAAAGAAATTGGTACCGCCACAGATAATACGCTATCAGGCGAGGGTTACACCGGGTTCCTGATTGCTTATTCAGAGACGCCGGGATATACCGTCCGCGTTGATCAACTACAATACTGGGATCTGCCCTAAGATCGACCCAATGTGCTAAGATTATTGATTGAGGATAAAAGAAAGACCTTGCGAGGTCTTTTTTGATGAATTGCATATGGATTAAACAGCGGTTTACTGTATTGTTGACCTTATTTGTTATGACAGGTATTCGGACAAAATGAAAATTAAACAAGTCACAAGTGGTGATCGAAAGAACACCCAAGAATTTATTGATTTCCCTTTTAAACTTTACCAAAATACAGAGCAATGGGTTCCCCCGATGCGGTCGGAGATGAAGAAGATCTTTGAACCCGCTTATCCTTTTTATAAGTATGGCGATGCTGCATTTTTCCTCGCCCAGAATGAGAATAGTGAAACCCTGGGACGATTGGCTGTCGTTAATAATCACCGTTACAATGATTTTCACCAGAGTAAAACGGCATTTTTCTATTATTTTGAAACGGTTGATGATCCTGTTGTCGCTGAAGGGCTTTTCTCCTGGGGGTTTGATTGGGCAAAGAGCCAGGGATTGAACCATATTCTTGGACCAAAAGGTTTGATGGTTTTAGATGGTTTTGGGATGCTGGTGAAAGGTTTTGAACACCAACCGGCGTTTGGGCAGCCCTACAACCCCGATTATTACCCGGGTTTTGTTGAAGGGCTTGGTTTCGAGAAAGTAAAGGATGTGTTTACAGGGCGGATTGATCGAAGTACAAATTTTCCGAAAAAAGTGTTGAGAGCGGCAGAGCTGGTTAAAAAACGCCTTGGCTTTTGGTCGCCCCGGTTAAAAACGAGGGCAGAATTAAAGTCTGTCATCAATGATTTTAAAGTTTTATATAATAATTCACTGGCTGGACCGGCTGGAAACCCGCCAATTACTGATGGTGATATGGATGCCATGGTGTCACAACTCTTGTGGATAGCGGACCCTAAATTGGTGAAGCTTCTTTATAAAGATGAAAAACCAGTGGGTTGGATGCTTGGCTATCCAAACATAAGCGATGGGCTCAAGAAAGCGAATGGGCGCTTATTCCCAACTGGATGGGCGAAAATATTGTTAGAAAGCAAAAGGACCAATCGGATTATTCTAAATGGCATTGGTATCATTGAGGATTATCAACGAATGGGCGGCACTGCGATTTTGCTGAGTGAGGTCTACAACAGCGTTATGCAGGGCAGCCGCTATGACCAGGCAGAATTGTTGCAACTGCGCGAAGAGAACATCAATATCCTGCTTGAGGTTTCCAATTTCGAGATTGACTTTCATAAGACGCATCGTTTATATGAAAAGTTTTTGTAATTTTTTCCTGATTTAGCTTTTTCTCAACAAGTTATTATTTCAGCTCATTATGGGGAAACTGGAAAATCGGGGTCTGAGGATAAATATCCTGGCATTTGTCATTAAGGCTTGGTTTACCATTCTTTGCTCAAGAAATTTCTCGCCAATTTCTTTGCTTAATGGAAAGCAAAAAGACAATCCTTACGATAAATTCAATTGAACGCTTGTGTAGAATTTTCAAGTAAAATTGTATTGCAAGCTTAATCTTATTTGGATTAAAAGGAGCTTTTCCCATGAAAAAGCATTTCAATTTAATTGTCGTTCTTGTTTTAGCAAGCATTCTTTTAGGTGCCTGTGCACCGCAAGCAACTGAAACACCTGGAGTGCCAACTTCAGCTCCGGCAGCGGATACGCCGGAAGCAGAAGAACAGCCAACTGAGGTTGAGGAAACGGAGGTTGTTGAAGAAGAACCTCAAATCCTGTATGTTAACCTCACCTGGCACCAGCATCAACCGCTTTATTACAAGGATGCTGAGGGGATCTATACACGTCCATGGGTGCGTGTCCACGCCACCAAAGATTACCTGGATATGGCTGAGAAGATCGCTGAATATGAGGATGTTCAGGTTAGTTTCAACCTGACACCATCGTTGATTCGCCAGATAAATGACCTGGCAAATGGTGCCAGGGATATTTACTGGGTGTTAGCAGAAAAACCTGCATCTGAACTGACCTTGGAAGAGAAGCAGTTTATCCTGGAGCGGTTTTTTGATGCCAACTGGGACAATATTATTGCAAGGTATCCACGTTATCAGGCATTATTAGATAAACGGGGCGGCGGTGATCAGGCAAGCGTTCAGGCGGCTTTAGACTCTTTCACGGAACAGGATTTTACGGATCTTCAGGTTTGGTTTAACCTCGCCTGGTTTGACCCGGAATACTTAAGCCGGGAACCGCTCCTGGCGCTTGTAGAAAAGGGCGAGAATTTTACCCAAGAAGATAAAGACATCCTGTTCGAAAAAGTTCTTGAAGTCCTCCAATCGGTGATTCCATATCACAAAGAATTACAGGATACAGGTCAAATCGAAGTGACCACTACGCCCTATGCCCATCCCATCCTCCCGCTGATTTATGATATTGAATTGGCGCTGGTTGGCAATCCGGGTGCGGAGATGCCAGAAGCAGATTTCAGCTATCCCCAGGATGCGGAGAAGCATCTTGAAATTAGTGTTGAAATGTATGAAGAGAATTTTGGTCGTGAAGTAAGAGGGCTTTGGCCGGGGGAGGGGTCTGTGGCACAAGCCATCGTCCCTCTGGTGGCTGAGTCCGGATATACCTTTATGCAAACGGGGGAACCTGTGCTCGCAAAATCTCTTGGGATCGATTCCTTCACACGGGATTCGCAGGGATTCGTGCAGCAGCCGGATGATCTTTATCGACCCTATTATGTCACTGCTGAAGATGGAACCAAAGTAACGGTGTTTTTCAGGGACGGTAATCTTTCTGATCGCATCGGTTTTGATTATTCAGGTATGGATGGCGAAGCCGCTGCCCAGGATCTGATCAGCCATCTTGAAGGGATCCAGGCAGACTTTCAGGCACGTGGAACAGAAGGTCCGCATATTGTCAGCATCATCCTCGACGGCGAAAACGCCTGGGAGCATTATAAAAACGATGGTAACGACTTCTTCCATGCGTTGTACAACAAATTTGCTGAAAGTGAGGTCTTGGAAACGGTTACGCCCTCTGATTATCTTGAAATGTTCCCTGAGCAGCGAGAGCTTGACGATCTCTTCCCTGGTGCCTGGTTCAGTCCCAATTACGATACCTGGATCGGGGAGGGGGAGGAAGCCGTTGCCTGGGATTATCTGGCAAAGGTACGGGAAGATCTAAGTCTTTATGAAAATGGTGAGGAAAGCGCCAGTGAAGAAGCGATTGCGGAAGCCTTTGATTTTATGTATTTGGCTGAGGGTTCGGACTGGTTCTGGTGGTATGGTGCTGATCAGGATTCCGGCCAGGACAGCTATTTTGATGAAGGTTATCGTGCTTTGTTAGCAGGTGTTTATGAATCCCTGGGGCTTGAAGTACCTGGTTTTGTGAGTGTCCCGGTTATCGAGGCGCAGCCAGTCAGCGCAACACGGTCGATGAGCGGGATCGCTTCACCAGTGGTGGATGGTGAAAATGAGCCTGCCTGGGAGACGGCTGCGTATTATGAGGCTTCAGAAGCTGCGGCAATTTCTGGCATGTACACAAGCCTGGATGAAGAAAATCTGTATTTGCGCTTTGATTTTGAGGGCGCTGTTGGAGCTAAGCAGTTCAGTGTTTACTTCTCAGTCCCGGGATTGGAGACCGGCAAACGTGCTTTAAGTCTTGAGTCGGAGTCCGTCTTAGGGTTCAGGGCGAATAAATTGCTCACCTGGTCACCAGCAGATAATGCCCTGGTGCTCTACCAGGTTGAAGATGATCAATGGGTCCAAATGGAAGGGGAGGCAGGAGAGGGTGCTTCAGGACAGGGCATGGCTGAATTGGCGCTGCCTCTAACTCTTTTAGGGGATTTGAGAGCTGGCGATCTGCTAAAGTTTAAATTACTTATCGAACCCGATGGCGACCAACTTCCATCAGCGGGCCCTGCGCAGATGTTAATACCGGACCTCGGAGGAACGGCTGTCTTTTTAGAGGTTCAGGATCCTGTGGGTGATGATTATGGACCAGGAACTTACACTTATCCGAGTGATGCTGTTTTCAAGGAATCTGTGTTTGATATCCAGGCTTTTTCCGTTGGTACCGATTCGGAGAATCTCGTAATTAATTTCAATTTTGTTGGTCCGGTGGAGAATCCATGGGGTTCCCCGATTGGTTTGTCGCTGCAGACGATGGATGTGTATATTGATATTGATCCCGGTGAAGGCACAGGTGCAAGGAAGCTGATGCCTGGTCGAAATGCATCCCTTGAAGAAGGTTTTGGTTGGGAATACGCGATTTGGGCAGAGGGCTGGACATCCCAGGTGGTTCAGAGTGATCCGGAGACCCTTGAGCCAAAAGATTATTCTGAGGCTTCAAGTTCAATGAAAATCGTGGTGGATTCAAACCAAAACCTTGTTACCATCCGCGTTCCTTTAAGCTTTTTGCCTGAGGGTGACCCTGCGACTTGGGCTTATGCTGCAGCCGTGCTCAGCCAGGAAGGTTATCCTGCTGAAGGGGTTTGGCGGGTGAGAGATGTCAGTCTGCAATCCGCACAATGGGTTTTCGGCGGTTCAACGGGCGATGTCAATCACACCCGAATCGTTGAATTGATCTGGCCTGAAGGATCTGATTTGAACCAGGCGGATATTTTAGGCGACTATCCAAGCATGACTGGATCGCTTGATTCCCTGACCCCGGATGATTTTGCCCAGGTTCCTATGCTAAGTCCAAATTTGGATTAGAATATTAGTCCATTTATACCGAAAATATTGGTTGAGATACTGAAGGGAGATCATGGATAAAGCAATCAAGATAAATAAAAAAATGCGTGACACGGTTGAGGTCATCGTAGACGATGGTACCGTAATGAGCGGACCACGACACACACCCATTGGCGAATTTATGCGGGTTTACCAGGATCCTGATAAACCTCAGATTGTCGGCGCAATTGTCAATAATGATTTGCGGGAATTGACATTCCCAATTGCCGTAGATGCAAAAGTCACCCCAATTGACATGGGAAACTCTGACGGGGCACGGATCTACAGGCGTTCATTGACCTTCTTATTAGAGGTTGCTTTCATTGAGCTGTTCCCAAAATGGTCCCTGACCATTGATCATTCGGTCTCTTCCGGCGCTTATTTTTGCCATGTACCTGAGAGTGAACCGTTTAAGGAACAGGACCTGGAGAAGCTTGAAGCAGTTATGCGCGAGATTGTTGATGCAGATGAGCCATTAATAAGGGAAAAAGTAGCGCTTGAAGACGCAAAAAGTTTCTTCAGAAAGCATCAGCAGGAAGACAAACTGCGTTTATTGAACTACCGCACCGATGATTTTCTGGTCCTGTATTCATTGCGGGGTAAACGAGATTACCACCATGGCTACATGGTTCCTTCTTCCGGGTATCTCAAGTGGTTTAAACTAAAACTGGTTGGAAATGGGTTTGTGATCCAATTTCCTCGTCGACACGCACCCAGTGAACTATCGCCCATGCCGAGTTACCCACAACTGCTGACCTCATTTCGGCAGTATGGAGAGTGGTTGGAGACCCTTGGCATTCAAAGCGTGGGTGCATTAAATGATGCGATCATGGACGGGCGGATCAATGAGGTAATCTTGGTATCAGAAGCTCTGCATGCCCAGCAAATCTCTCGATTAGCCAACGAGATTCGCAAGAAAAGAGATCAAATAAAAGTAATTTTAATTGCAGGTCCAAGTTCTTCTGGTAAAACGACATTTGCAAAACGCTTAACTATTCAATTATTAACCGAAGGTATCTCACCCTTTGCCCTTGAAATGGACAATTATTTTGTGAACCGTGAAGATACACCTCGTGATGAAGATGGAAACCTTGATTTTGAACACATCGATGCTCTTAATCGCGCCCTACTTAACCAGCACATTCAGGATTTAACCGCAGGCAAAGAAGTTCAATTGCGAAGGTATGATTTCCATGTGGGATTGAATAAACCAGGTGAAACTGTAAAACTCACACCTGGGCAGGTGATTATATTAGAGGGCATTCACGGGCTGAACCCCAAGCTGCTTGAAGGTTTCCCACCAGAACAAACCTACAGGATTTATGTCTCGTGCCTGACACAATTAAACCTCGACCGGCATAACCGGATTTCGACAACGGACACCCGCGAACTGCGGCGGATCTTACGTGATGCACGAGACCGGGGTTACAGTGCTCAGCAAACTATCAGCAACTGGGAGATGGTTCGACGCGGTGAAAAGCGCCACATCTTCCCGTACCAGGAAAATGCAGATGTGATGTTTAATTCCGCATTGGCATATGAGCTTACCGCACTAAAACCCCTTGTTGAGCCTTTATTAAGGCAGGTTCCACACGGAACACGGGAATATATCGAAGCGAAGCGATTGTTCAAATTTCTACAGTGGTTTTTACCGACCGACCAGAGGTTTATCCCCGATAACTCAATTTTGAGGGAATTTATTGGCAATTCAATCCTCCAGGATTTCAAAATCTGGCAGAACAATAAGCGTATTGATTATTAATCTACAAAACTGGATATTGAGCATCGTTCATCAAATCAAATTGATGAATAAATTAAAAAAAGCGTGCTTTATGTTGGAGCACGCTTTTTTTATATCGAAGTTTTCAGGATCTATTTCAGGTTATCTTTTACAACTTTGGCCAATCGTTTGATGCCCTCAACAATCAATTCGGGTTTTGAATTAGAAAAATTAAGGCGCATGGTGTTGTGTCCGCCGCCTTTGGGATGGAAGGACCCGCCGGGCACGAAGGCTACTTTTTGTTCCACGGCAGCCGGAAAGATCGCCTGTGTGTCGATGCATTCTGGCAGTGTCACCCACAGGAATAAGCCGCCCTTTGGTTTAGTCCATTGAACGCCTTCAGGCATATATTCTTCCAGCGCTTTTAACATCACATCGCGTCGTTCTTTATAGGTTTTTCTAATGATACAAATGTGTGATTTCATCCATGGGTCGTTGGCGACCTGGTAAGCAAGGTATTGATTGAATGTAGATGTATTCAGATCACAGCCCTGTTTTGCCTGGACAAGTTTCTTGATTACTTCTACTGGGGCGACCACCCATGCAAGACGTAAACCAGGTGCAAGGATTTTTGAAAAAGTACTGGTGTAAATGACATTGCCGCTGTAGATCGGGAATTCCTTTGCACGAATTTCATCATCCAATACAACAACGGGGGGGAGGTGTTCGCCTTCATAGCGCAGTTGACCGTAAGGGTCATCTTCAAATATCGGGACGCCATAGGCGTTTGCTACTTCAACCAGCTGTTTTCTGCGTTCGCGAGAAAGGGTCACACCGGTTGGGTTCTGAAAATTCGGTAAGACATAAATAAACTTGATCCCCAGGCGCAGCCGAGCCTCAAGCTCTTGTGTTTGCATGCCATCTTGATCAAAGGGGATGGTAACAAACTTGACGCCGTACGCATTCCATGCCTGGATCGCGCCAAGATAAGTTGGCGATTCAACCAGAACACGGTCTCCGCGATTGATGAAAATTCTTCCCATCAGATCAAGAGCTTGTTGGGAGCCAGTCGTGATCAGGACGTTATCTGCAGAGATTTTCAGGCCGTACTTTCCAGCATTACGGGCAATCATTTCACGCAGCGGCTGGTAGCCCTCTGTTGTTCCATATTGTAGCGCCTTCTCTCCCATTTCGCTTAATACAATATCAGAAGCCTCTTTGAATCTTTCAATTGGGAAGACTTCCGGAGCTGGAAGTCCACCCGCAAACGAGATCACATCAGGTAGGGAGGTAATTTTAAGAAGCTCTCGGATAGCTGAGCTTTTTAAATTATCCGTCCTTAATGCAAATCGTTCGTCCCATAGTGTATGCATAAGAATTTCTCTCCTTATTTAGGAAATCTTGTTATGACAGTCGCCCGGGCTGGTAAGGTAACCCGGTCGCCTTTGGTGAGTTCAGCCGGCGCTTTACCGGCTTGTTCAGGAGCGCCTTGATAAATGTAAAGAGCTGTACCCTCCTTTGTATATTTTTCTCCGACATAAGCCTGGCCGGTAAGGGAGCCTTCGGAGTTGATTGCACAGCTTGTGACCGTGCCGATAACTTTGCCGCGTTCATCAACAACGGGATCGCCAAGATGTGCCATGCGTGTTCGTTTTTCGTCGAATGTAAAGCGAATGACTTCGGCATCTCGTTTTTCTTCCTGATCTAAAAAGGCCTGACGACCAATAAACCAGGGCTTGTAAGTTTTAACAAAACTGCCAAAACCGGCTTGTCCAACACCTAAGTTTAGCATCCCGCCCATCTCATGTCCGTACAGCGGTAAGCCGGCTTCTGTTCGCAGGGAATCCCTTGCACCCAGGCCGCAGGGTTTCAATCCCAAAGGTTCACCCTTTTCAAGAAGGGTATGCCACAACGCGACGGCTTTATCGGGATGGACAAAAAGTTCAAATCCCATACGTTCACCCGTGTAACCGGTGCGAGAGACGATAAGGTCAATGCCATTAAGGCTAACTTCACATAATTGTGCCCATGCGATCGCCTTGATCGCTTCTTGATCTGTTATTGAGCTTTCTAATTTGAGGAGAATATCTCGTGAACGAGGTCCCTGGATGGCGATATCGACGCGCATATCATCACCCGCTGTGCGGTCTCTGAGGTTCCGCAGGATCACATTTCGGCCAAAAGCAAGCGTCCACGGCCTGTGGTTGTCGACACGGACTTCACCATTGCGGACCTTGTTCAACCAGTCCCAATCTTTTTCGTCATTGGAGGCATTGACAACAACCAGGAATTTCTGTTTATCACGACGATAAACAAGAAGGTCATCAATAACGTTTGCATCCTGATCGAGGAAATGCGTGTAGCAGGATTCGCCTTTTTCCAGGCTGCTGATATCATTTCCGCAGACACTGTCCAGGAAGGTGCCGGCATCGGGACCTTCAGCCTGGTAAACACCCATGTGTGTGACATCAAATAAACCCGCAGCCTGGCGCACGGCTTGATGTTCCTCAAGCACAGAAGAATACCAGACGGGCATATTCCAGCCGGCAAAGGGAACCATCTTTGCCCCCATTTCTTTGTGGGTTTCGTTCAGCGGTGTTTTGAGAAGCTCAGGACCAGGTTCTTGTTCCCACTCAAATTTAGGCAATGGCTTGCCCTGGTTTTTGTCCTTATCAATACCTATATAATAAGGTTTTTGCTGGCTAATTGGATCATCCTCGAGATATTTTGGATTAAGGGTTTGCGTATCTTCAATCTGCATGGGACCTGGAACCCGCATCAACAAATCCTCATCAAATTTAATATATGCATCTGAGAGATCTCGCAGCCATGCACTTGCCAAGCCGGCTTTTTCGCCGGGAACTGTCAATAAGAATGTAAAGGGGTCCTGGCAGGTGATGAAACCGCTGACATCTCCATTTGTTGTATGAACCAGTGTAGGTTGGCTTTCACCTTCCTTCAGGGCTTCAATATCACTTGCGAGGGCATAGATCAGGAAGGGTCTGATCTGGTCTCCGGAGAGCTTAAAGCTTGCCCAGGGTTCATCTTTATTGTCTTCAATATCGTAATAATGTGGATAGCCGTGCTTACCCTCAACAGGGATTAAGATTTCTGCTTGCTGTGCCAATTCTTTTACACGGAGCTTTGCTTCTTCCAACATGCTGAAATCGACCTTAGCACGCCGTAAGGGTGATCGCCGACCAGGCATCTCGTAAGGTGTTGTTGCATTGAACAGGTCAGCTATGATGTCCGCAACCTGGCGACATTCTGCTTCTTTGAAACCACGTTGGGTCAGCCAGGCTGTGCCGAAACGAACGCCGGTAGAAGAAAAGGCGGAGCGATCACCAGGAATGGTGTTGCTGTTCGCAACAATACCGACAATATCAAGAATACGGGCACCCATATCTCCTGATAAGTAAGCGCCGTCTTTTGCCTTGACGGATTTGCAATCCAGAAGCGCAATGTGCGTATCTGTGCCATCATAAGGAACTCGCAAACCGCGCTTTTGAAGTTGATCGGCAAATGCAACAGCATTTTTTATGATTTGACTCTGCAGTTCTTTGAAGCTTTCTGATTGTGCAATTTTGAAGGTTAATGCCAAAGCAGCCATGGTGTTGATGTGGGGTCCGCCTTGTTCACCAGGGAATACAGCCTTGTCGATTTTCTTGGCATAAGCGGCGTTGTTTGTGATGATGCAGGCGCCGCGCGGCCCGATCAAAGTCTTGTGGGTTGTAAAAGTGACAATGTGTGCGAAACCAATTGGGGAGGGGATTTGCCCAGCGGCAATAAGCCCGGCGATGTGAGAGACATCCGTCAGCAGTAGCGCGCCAACACTGTCTGCAATCTCCCTGAACTTCTGCCAATCGGGCACCCAGGGATAGCTGGAATAACCCGCAACGATGATCTTTGGTTTGGTTGCCATGGCTTTTTCAAGAATAGCATCGTAATCCAGAAGTTCAGTTTTTGGGTCTACTGTATAGTGCTGCGCATCGTAAAGCATCCCTGAACGGTTGACCGAGGATCCATGGGTGAGGTGCCCACCGTGGAGCAGGCTCATGCCGAGGATGGTGTCGCCCGGTGAAAGGAACGCGGTGTAGACGGCGTTATTTGCTGGTGCACCTGACAGCGGTTGAACGTTAACAAACAAATCGTCGGCAGTCAATCCGTTTGCAGCAAAGGCTTCAGCGCATCGCCGCCGTGCTAATGCTTCAACGATGTCGACGTATTCCACACCTTTGTAGTAGCGGGGATCGCTGTAACGCCGGTAGGTCCCAATAGACTTCGCATAGTCAAGGATTTCGTCTTCCCTCTGCCAACGTGTTTCTGGCCTGGGGTAACCTTCGGCATAAATGTTTGTAAACGAAGAGCCGAGCAAATCACGCACTGCTTTTGGTGCAGAGCTTTCGCTGGGTATCATTATCAATCGGCGAGCCTGGCGCTCGTCTTCCAACTTGGTTAACTTAAAAAGGCCTGGATCGATTGCTTCCAGGTCTTTCATCTGATGAAAATCATGCATGCACATTCTCCTTAAATATGGTGAGATTTCGAGTGTTGACGTGCGTATTTTATTGACAACTCTATTTTAGTCGTTGACATGATATGGGTCAAGATTGAACAAGAACGGCTTATTGAATTTCCTTTCCTACCCAATCAAGCATTTTTTCTATGACAAGCTCATTGTCAATATCATTGTGAATTTCATGAAAAAAATTTCTTAGGATAACAAGCTCTACAAGTCTGCCTGCTTTCTGTGCAAATTCCTGACTTATGGAAGGGGAGCAAATGTAATCATCAGAACCATGCATCAACAACATGGGTATTTTCCAATTTTTGGCGTTTGCAATGGCATAATTACCGCTTTGCAAGATATCAAAAGCTAAACGAGCAGTAAGGCGCTTGTGATTATAAACATCTTCTTTATACGCCTGTACAACCGCTAAATCTCTTATAAGATGTTCACCTTCACTGTGATTATTCATTCTGAACCTTGGAAAGATATTTGCCAGAATATTCAAGGTTACGGTTTTTGATTTGTTTACTTTGAAGGGGGGCCTAAACATGGGACTGGTCGCGATCACACCAGTGACATTTGGTTGGCGTCTCAACATGTAATTTATGGCAAGATTAGCGCCAAGGCCATGGCTATAAAGGATTGATGGGAGTTTTGATGCGTTAAGCTTTTCATTTGAAACCTGAAAAAAATTTTGAATATCGTTCATCAGGTGAACATAACTGGGTGAGTGACCCCGTTTTCCCTCTGAAAGTCCGTGGCCTCTCAGGTCGAATGTAACGAAGTGATAGTGTTTATTAGAAAAAACCTCTGCAACATCTGAAAAATACGCAGAATGTTCACCAAGGTCATGGATTAGGTGTATGATTCCCTTTGCATGGCTGTTTTGTGAAAGCCATGCACGCCCTTGTAAAGTTAAACCATCTTTACTTGTAAACGAGAATGGTGCATATTTCATCAATTACCCACTGCCCATTTATGATACCAATTTTGTATAATTATAATCATCAATTTTAATCAATTATACATTAATTTATAGCTTTCCTTTTGATTTACTTCGTGACAAAATCCCATTTTTTGTGTGAGAGGTTGCCTGTGACTCAATTTTTATATTTTCCATTATCCAGGGTTGAGGAAGCTCATGGTGTGGTTGTGGTCATTGATGTACTGCGTGCTTTCACCACTGCCGCATATGCTTTTGATAGGGGGGCTGAAAAAATACTTCCGGTCAGCACCATTGCTGAAGCATTTAATCTTAAAACTCAATTTCCTGAAAGTCTCATCATGGGTGAAGAAAATGGGGTCAAGCCGGAGGGGTTTGATTTTGGGAACTCGCCATTGGATATTAGCAAACAAGATTTGAAAAGCCGAACAATCATCCAGCGGACAAGTGCTGGTACACAGGGCCTCACTCGAACAAAAAACCATCAAATATTGATAGCTGCTTCCTTTGTTGTCGCAAGTGCGACAGCAAAATATATCAAATTGATCAATCCTGAAATGGTATCCTTTATTATTACCGGGCAGTCCTTGGGGAGAGATGGTGATGAGGACCAGGCATGTGCTGAGTACATTGAGCAGCTTTTTCGTGGAGAAACGCCAAATACAGGAGATTTCACTGCACGTATTCTGACTTCAACGGTAGGACAGTTATTTATTAAGGAAAATTTGAGCTATCTGACCCAAACAGATGTTGAAATGAGCAGTTTGGTTGATATCTTTGATTTTGTTATGCTTGTGAAAAACGAAGAAAATTACAAGGTTTTATACCCCATCTGAATTCAGATGTAGGGATTTGGATTGGCAAGGCTATGCGGTCTGTGATAAATTTAAATTGAAGTGTGACTATTTGGTTGATTATGTGTTAGTTTTTTTAGAAAGTAAAAGGTTGATCTTTTGAGTGGTACCCTGGACGAAAAAGACCTGATTGATGCTGCAAAGACCGACCCGAAGGCTTTTGGCAGTTTGTATCGGCGCTATGTCGAACGTATTTTTAACTACATTTATTATCGTATCGGAAATGCCAGAGATGCGGAGGATTTGACAGGAAAAGTTTTCTTTAAAGCAATGGCCAGTATTCAGGGCTATAAACATATGGGATTGCCCTTTTCCGCATGGCTTTATAGAATCGCCCATAACCTTGTCGCCAACCATTATCGCGATCGTGCTAAGAAACAGGAAATCTCCCTGGATGTCATTCCAGGTCAGGTATTGCCGCAAAGTGAGCTACTGCCTGAGGTGCACCTTGCACGAAGTCAGGAGGTTGATGAATTATTGATGATGATTCGTGATCTTGCTCCCAATCGACAGGAATTGCTGATCCTGAAGTTTGTTGATCAGCTTTCGAATAAGGAAATCGGTCAAATCATGCGGAAAAGCGAAGGCGCAATAAAAAGTTTGTACCACCGGACTTTGATTGAACTCAGAGAAAAAATGGATTTGGATTAATAAGGATACAAAATGTTAAAAATTATTGTGGATGGCTCAGCGGATATGCCTGAAGGTTGGGCTGAATTATTCCAGTTTGATATTTTACCAATCCCGATCCAAATTGGGGGTCGGACTTATTTCCAGGGCGAGGATATCACTCCGGAGGAATTCTACGCATTAGTGTCGGATTCTGACCTTCACCCTCAGACAGCAGCGCCATCACCTTATAAAATTGTGTCTTTCATTGAAAGCCTTTATCAGTTGGGAGACCAGGTGCTGTCGATTAATGTCTCCGGGAATATGTCATCCACGGTGACAATGGTAAGACATGCAGCAAATGAATTGAAGGATAAGATCAAAGTGTATCCCTTTGATTCCAAAGCCGGCTCTGCAGTTCTAGCCTTTATGGCGCGTGAAGCAAGGTTTCGTGACAAAGCAGGAGAAACGATTGAAGAAATTCAAACCCACCTTGAAGCGATGAAAGAGAAAGTGATGGTTGTTCTGACATTGGACAACCTTGAATATGCTTATCGATCAGGTCGAGTAGGCGCATTACAGGCATTGCTCAGCTCTTTACTCAAGATCAAGCCAGTCATTTCCCTCCAGGATGGATTATTGAGTGTGTCTGATAAGGTGCGGACACGGAAAAAATCTCTCGAGATCCTGGTGGCTAAAATTAATGAGCGATATGATGCTCAACCGATACGAATTGCCATCGTCCATTCTCAGGATTTAGAAACCGCTAATATTCTAAATGGTATGGCAAATGAAGTGTTAAATATTGTTGAAACGATCTTTACAGAACTTTCAATTTCTGTAGCAGCGAATTTAGGCCCAAAAACTGTGGGTATTGTGGCTATTCCCGAAAAGATTTAGGAACGATCGAACCATGACAGAAGAAACGATTTCAAATCAGGATTTGTTAGATCTTGAAAGATCATTAAGGTTAAAGCTTCATCCAGTTCAACCAGATCAGAATTTTGTTAGCTGTCTGAGAAAACAGCTGGAGCAGGCATCTAATCACGATGCTGAGCATCGATTAGCCATGAGCTTTTTGACCATTGCACTCGGATTAGTTGCAGGCTTGGTCATCTTCTTGTTGGGGCAAATCCTTTTCAGAAGTAAAAAGAAGGTAGGTTCGCAACCGAATTAAACGAGGGGGTTAATTGGGGATTTTAGAGTCATGAAAATCCAGATTTAAAGCTTTGATTTTTTGTTCCAATTGGTCGTTTGATGGTTCCACCAGGATCGATTGATCTGGAAATATGATCGTGGGGACGCTTCTGCAGCCGTGATTAATTTTTTCCACGATTTTTGCCCCCTCTGAATTCCGTGTAATATCCACCCAAACAAAGTCGATCTGATGATTTTTTAGAATTCTTAATGCACGGATGGTATCGCCGCACCATTTTGTGCCGTAAACAATGATTTCCTTGTTCAAACTCAATTCTCTCCTCGTTAAAATTGAAGGATTAATTTTACGAGGTTATATTATAAGGCAATCATCTTTCAATAGCTAGATGATTATAGGATTGGTTTTGGTTCAAGGATATCCCTGACCCAGTCCCCAACCTGCCAGTATCGGAAATCTTCACCGTTGTTTACTTGCACAGCGCCAACAACGCCGTAAATTAATGAGGCTGGTATCAAGAGCAAAATTAAAAATCCAGGCACCAGGCATAAAAGCGGAATGATGAGAATTGCAAAAACCGATCCTATCGTGATAAAGAATGCAGCGACAAGACCTGCGCCAAGCCAGGTGATCAATTGGAAGATGAAAGACTGCATGGCATGGTAAGCCACAAATCGGGATCGATCTTTATAAATGAAATAAATAATGATGGCAGCAATGCCGCCGAAAAAGCCAGTAAAGAGATTTAGCAAGACACTAAGATGGGCAAGCATTGCCC
The DNA here is from genome assembly GCA_016841525.1 of Anaerolineaceae bacterium. Taxonomy (GTDB): domain Bacteria; phylum Chloroflexota; class Anaerolineae; order Anaerolineales; family Anaerolineaceae; genus Brevifilum. The sequence goes on along the minus strand of JAENYZ010000005.1, from coordinate 13,051 downwards.
AGGTTCTTTCTTGATCAGGAGATATCAAATGATTATCCTGGGGATAGTCTCTTGATTCATTCTTTGTTGTTTCAGGCGATTGATCTTCTTGAAGTGAAAATTCAGACATGTTGTCCTTTCAGCTGAATAATTAGATGGTTTTGTATACTGAGTAATAAATCTTCCTCACTTTAATCTACGCATCACCCATGAAAAAGTTGCAAGAATAGGTATAAAAAAACCTGCCCTGAACCCAGGGCAGGTTTTAATGTCATTGAACAGTTAGCTTAGTTTGCCCAACCCTGTTTCTTTACAAAATCTGTTATAACAGGAATTTCGACATATTCACCATTATAGGCTTTGATGCCCCAAATGATGCTCATCACGAGGCCTGCTAAACCAATACAGAAACCAACGACGACGAAGGACAAAGCAAAAGTCAGCACATAGACAATTACGCCAAACGCTAACGCCTGGGGATAATGTGCCTTGAGGAATGGGCGATCCTTTTTGTCATCCAACAAAAGGAGGATGATCGGGACGATCGGGGTAAAGATATAAGATAATAATGCCCAAGTTTTATCTTCGCTGGTGATACTGGGATCTACAATTTTTTCTTCTGTCATTTTTGCCTCCAATTAGGGGTTGTGATAAAAATTTGTATAGATACTCGTACAAGCATAATTTTATCATAAATCCTTCAGTAAACAAAATTTTTTAACAGCAGCTTAGAGAAAGGATGTGTTAAAATGGAAGTCATGACACTGCGAATTGTTTTTATGGGTTCTCCTGATTTTGCTCTTCCAACCTTAAAGGTTTTAAAATCGCATTTCAATGTCGTGGGGGTGGTGACACAGCCTGACCGTCCAGCAGGTCGAGGGCGCAAATCACAAGCACCGGATGTGAAGAAATTAGCGGTATCCCTGGGGCTTCCGTTTATCCAACCAGCGACGCTCAAGGATGAATCCGCCTTGCAGCAGCTGAAAAATTGGGCGCCAAACGTGATTGTTGTCGCTGCGTTTGGGCAAATTCTTCGCGAGAATGTGCTTAATTTGCCGCCTTTTGGCTGTGTCAATGTGCATGCATCCTTACTCCCGCGCTGGCGTGGGGCAGCCCCTGTTCAGGCGGCAGTCCTGCATGATGATGTGACCGGTGTCACGATTATGAAGATGGATAAAGGTTTGGATACAGGTCCAATTCTCAGCCAACGTTCGATACCTATCAATGATGATATGACTGCCGGCAATTTGTTTGATCAATTAGCGGTTATGGGGGCAGATTTATTATTGCAGACATTGCCGAAATACGTTAGCGGTGAGATTGAGCCGCAGCTGCAGGATGAAGAAAATGCAAAGTATGCACCGAGATTGAAAAAGGAAGATGGCATGCTGGATTTTAGTCAGCCAGCATCCTTTTTAGCAAGGATGGTGCGGGCATATAACCCCTGGCCAGGTGCCTATCAATTTTACGATGGGATCAGGTTGAAGGTTTATAAAGCACATGCTGTGGAGCGGATAAACGCACAGCCAGGCGCACGAATAATATATGAGGAAAAACCCGCCTGGGGCACTGGACAGGGGCTGTTAATCCTGGACCAGGTCCAGGCAGCCGGGAAAAGCAGGTTGTCAGGCAAGGAATTCTTACACGGTGCTAAAGATTGGATCAAAGATGAGGGAAATGGTGATGGTGCCTAACAAGCACGAGTTACCGATGCCCTTTTTTAGGAGATAAGGCATGAACTTTTACACACTGATATTCCTCCGCCATGGCGAATCCGTTGGCAACGCAGAAGCTTATTACCAGGGGCAGCAGGAGTTTCCCCTAACAAGGCGGGGAAGAAATCAGATCAAGCGCTTGATTTCACGTTGGCAAGTTGATGGCACCCGTATTGATCGAATCATTACCAGCCCCCTGGTTCGTGCAGCGGATACCGCTGAAATGATCAGCAATGCATTGGGATCCCCATGTGAGGTTGACCCTGATTGGCGCGAGCGAGATATGGGTTTACTGACAGGTGTAAAAAGGTCCTCAGCAGAAGAGATCATCCAAACACCTGATTTCTTTACACCTTATGACAACATGGCAGAGACCGGTGAGGGAAATTGGGCGCTTTATCTTCGGGCAGGTCGAGCGATACACAGCATCTTACAACGCCCTCCAGCGCGTTATCTGATCGTTTCACACGGTGGGATATTGAATCAAGCCATGCACGTTGTTTTTGGTATGACACCCCAGGCAAGTGGGCAGGGTGTGCATTTTCGGTTCGTCAATGCTGCTTTTGCAACAGTTCATTATGATCCCATGAAGCATAAATGGGTGGTTTGGGGCCTGAATGACTTCACGCACCTGGCGGTGAGGGATTTTGATCTGGATGAAGATGAAGAGTCTTGATGAGAGTTGTCTTATAGATATCTTATGAATTTAACAAATTGGAAATAATTAATATTGTGACCTTTTTTAGGGAGAAAAAAAGCCATGATTTTCAGAAGATATAAAGATGAAGGGCTTGCACATTATTCCTACCTGATTGCGGATGAAGGGCAGGCAGCAGTTATTGATCCACGGCGGGATATTGATGTGTATTTGACAGATGCCGCCCGAGATCAGGCGTACATTGTTTCGGTTTTTGAGACTCATCGCAATGAGGATTATCTGATCGGTTCCTGTGAGATTGAGGCAGCAACTGGTGCAAGAATTTTCCACGCAGATTCACAATGGGATTATCAATACGGAGAGCCAGTTGAGGACGGTCAGACCTGGAGAATCGGACGGTTGAAAATTAAAGCTATTCACACGCCAGGTCATACACCGGGATCGATGAGCTATTTATTACATGATCCTGACGGCAACCCATGGGTGCTTTTTTCTGGTGATGCACTTTTCAGCGGCGATGCTGGTAGGGTTGATCTTTTAGGTGAAGACAGGCTGCCTGAGATGGCAGGGATGCTTTACGATTCGATCTTCAATAAGATCTTGCCTTTAGGGGATGATGTCCTTCTTTGCCCGGCTCATGGCGCCGGGTCGGTGTGCGGCTCGAAAATTGCAGAACGCACATGGACCACCATTGGCATGGAAAGGAAATCCAACCCGCTTTGCAAGGTTAAGTCGGAGCAAGAATTCTTAGAACTGCATGGAAAGATGCTCGACCGACCGCCGTACTTCCTTAACATGGAAGAACTCAATCTTGCTGGACCGCCTATTCTTGGCACTTTACCGGTTTTGAAACCTCTCAACCCAAAAGCCTTTGAAAAAGAAATGACAAAAGCTCAGCTCGTGGACACACGCGATCAATTTGGGTTTGGCGGCGGGCACATCCCTGGAAGTTTATCCATGTATTTGCCAATTTTGCCGAGCTTTGCTGGCTGGTTTTTGAGCTATGACAAACCGATTTTATTTCTCTGCGATCCAGATGATACTGAAGAAATTGTTCGGACAATGATCCGCATGGGCTTTGATCAGCTCTCCGGTTATCTTGGAAAGGGGATTTTAGGATGGGCTGTCTCTGGAAACATAGCTGATCATATCCCCTTGGTACCGGTTAGCGACTTTTGCAGCATGATGAAAAAAGGCGGCGACCAATTTGTGCTGGACGTTCGTGATGATGATGAATTCAAGGGAGAGGGCTTGAAACACGCGACGCATATTCACTTAACCCACCTTCTGGAGGAGATCGATGAAATCCCAAAAGGTCATCCTGTATTTCCATTATGCCGCAGCGGCAACCGCGCCATGCTAGCCGCCAGTTTCTTAAAACGTGAAGGGTGGAAGGACATTAATTTGTTGATGGGCGGCCTAAGTGCCTGGCGTGCTTATGGATGTAATTTTGACTTATAAACAATGACTGCAGCGGCTATCCGCTGCAGTCATACTTCTTTTTTTAATTGATTTTTATCTAGGTTCTGAAAATTGAATTTCTGGATTAATTAACTCGTTTTGTCCTTGTTTTGGTTCATGTCCAAAACCGCTCCGATAACAATGCCAAGGGACATCCCAATGCCTGCCCATAAAGCAAAATTATCTACAGCAAAACCTAGAGCGGCACCAATGATGAAACCGTACACAATTCCCATGCCGACATGGGATTTTTTCTTTGTTTTATTTTCTTCAGTCATCGTCAACTCCTTTTAATTATTTTCAAGATGATTATTTTCTGAATAAACTGATTTTATTATGTTACCAGAAAAATTTTAGCACCACAATGCTTAAATACAAGTATATTCAAATGACTGACGCAGAAAAATTTTAATGCGTAAAGTTAGTCTTTAAAAATCTCACTGGTCTTGGCAGCCATGATAAAGTCGTTTTTATGCAGACCTTCAATGTTATGGGTCCACCATTCGACGGTCACACGCCCCCACGTTAGTTTTATAACAGGGTGATGACCTTCCTCTTCTGCAATTTCTCCGACCTTATTCGTGAACGCAAGTGCTTCTGCAAAATCGTCGAATTTAAATTTCCGTTTGAGGTGTTTGACACCGTCTTTTTTAACTATCTTCCATTCAGGAACCTCTTTTAGAAATTCTGCAATTTCATCTTTTTTCATTGGTGGGATGTCACTTTCGCAAGGTACGCATTTTTGCTGAATTAACTCTGTCATTTCCATTTCCTTTCTTTTTGATAATTAATATTTACCTCAACACGAAAGAAAACCAAAATTATTAAACCTTTGAATTATTCTAAAGAGATATTGGTTTCTTGCAGGAAGCTGCACAGTCACATGTTTGCAATGATGGAATGGTTTTTACAGCTATAACCTATAAGATCAGGAAGTTTAATTTATTCTTTTATTCCCCATCAGAGAAATAGCGCTGCTTCCAATCGTAGAGCAGGTTCAATGCTTCGATTGGTGTCAAGCTGTTGATATCGAGTTCTTTAAAAGATTTCACCAGAGGATTGTTTTCAGGGAAAAGGGTCAGCTGTTTCTGAGTGGATTCCTGCCGCACTTTGGTTGTACCCGATGTGGTTTCTAATTGCTGCAAAATCTCATTGGCGCGCTGGATAACGGGTTTGGGCAAGCCAGCAATTTGCGCCACATGAATGCCATAAGAGCGGTCCGATGCACCCGGGATAATTTTGTGCAGGAACACAACGCTGCCATCGGACTCTGATACCGCCACGTTATAATTCCGCACACCAGGAAAAAGCGCTTCTAACTGGGTCAGTTCATGATAGTGGGTCGCAAATAGGGTGTAGGCTTTTAAATCTGGATGGCTGTGAATGAATTCAACCATTGCCCAGGCAATGGAGACGCCGTCATAAGTGCTCGTACCGCGCCCAATCTCATCCAGTATCAGCAGGCTGCGTTCAGTGGCGTGGTGCAAAATATTGGCGGCTTCGATCATCTCAACCATGAAGGTGGATTGCCCGGCGTGAATTTCGTCCTGGGCACCAATCCGGGTGAAAATGCGGTCCACCAGGCCAATTTTTGCCGATTTTGCCGGCACAAAGGAACCCATCTGTGCCATTAACACAATCAGGGCAACCTGGCGTAAAAATGTTGATTTACCGCTCATATTTGGACCGGTGATGATCCGAATAATCTCTCCCTCATCCATGATGCCATCATTTGGCACAAAGCGCTCTGAGGTTCGAAGTTTTTCCACAACTGGGTGGCGCCCATCCTCAATTTCAAGGCATTTTTCTTCTACCACTTCCGGACGTTGATAACCGTTCAGGGCAGCTGTTTCAGCCAGGGAAACATAAGCATCCAATTCGGCAATACCCCGCGCTGTTTCCAGCAAATCTTTTGCTCCTTGCGCTAATTCCTCGCAAACCCGGGAAAAAACGCGCAATTCAATTTCATGAATTTGCTCCTCTGCGTTCAGGACCAGTGTTTCGTATTCCTTCAACTCAGGGGTGATGTAGCGCTCGGCATTCACCAGGGTCTGCTTGCGGATATATTCTTCAGGTACCAGGTCGGTATTTGCTTTGGTGACCTCAATGTAGTAACCGTAAACCTTATTAAAGCCAACCTTTAAGAACTTAATACCGGTGCGTTCTTTTTCGGTTTTTTCGAGTTTGGCAATCCATTCCCGGGCATGTTTGGAGGAATCTAGCACATTGTCCAGTTCTGCCGAAAATCCTTTCCGGATGATCCCGATGTTCGCCAGTGTTGCCGGCGGGTCGTCTTGAATGGCGGCATTTAATAATGCGAACTGGTCCTTGCATAAATGGATCCTGTTTACTGTGTCTGTAATGCCTTTCACGTCTTTGGGGAAGATTTCTTTTAGAGCGGGCATGCGCCCCAAATTTTCCCGCATTGCTACCAGATCCCTTGGAATGGCATGACCGGAAAGCACCCGGTTCGTCAGCCGTTCAAGATCGTCGATATCCTTGAGCGTTTCCATCACTTCGGCTCGGATCAGTCCATTTTTGAAAAAATATTCAACGGCGTCCAATCGCTTGCAAATTTGTTCAACATTCAGCAGGGGTTTGCTGACCCACTGCCGCAGCAAACGCCCGCCCATGGGTGTTTGGGTTTCATCCAGGATGCTTAACAATGATCCCTGGGTTTTGCCGGTGCGAATGGTCTCGGTCAGTTCGAGGTTGCGCCTCGTTTCTGCATCCAGCACCATGAACTCATCCAGGGTGTAGGTGCTCAGGTCATTGAGCAGCTTCAGTGATTGGCGCTGGGTGTCTTCTAAGTATGCCAGGATCGCACCTGCAGTGCGCACAGCCATTGGCTTTCCCCGCAAACCAAAGCCATCCAGTGTGGCAACGGCGAAATGCTCTTCAAGCAGGTCGGTACACCTGCCCAATTCATAGTGCCAGCTTTCATAGCTTGAAAGATAGCCGGGTAAATTGTCGGGTTGTGGCAGGGACTCAGGCCAAAGGATTTCTTTTGGGTTTAAGCGGTAAAATTCTGAGCGAATCTGGTTCAAAATATCTTTGCCAGCAATTTCAGTGGCTGCAAATTCCCCGGTGGAGATATCCACATAGGCGATGCCAGCACGATTGTCCTGGTAAAAAGCGGTTGCCAGGTAATTGTTTTGTTGTTGGCGCAGCAAGCCTGGTTCCACCACTGTGCCGGGTGTGACCACGCGCACGACCTCTCGCGGCACAAGCCCGTTTTCGGGCTCGTCTGCGACCTGTTCGCAAATCGCCACGTGATAGCCCTTATCAATCAACCGGGAGAGATAATTCTCAGCAGCGTGGTGGGGGATGCCCGCCATTGGTACCCGCACACCCTTTGACACGGGTCGAGAGGTCAGCACGATATCCAGCTCTCGCGAGGTGATCTTTGCATCTTCATCAAAGGTCTCGTAAAAATCACCCAATCTGAAGAAGACGATCGCATCGGGATGCTGTTTTTTGATATCGAGGTACTGCTGCCTGAGCGGTGTGATGTTAGCCATAAAATCGTTTCTTGTTTTGGTGTTTATTTGAGGTTTTCTCGAATGTAAACGCGAACGCTGTCCAAAGCCTCAGAAAGTTTGGATGGGTCCTTCCCGCCAGCCTGTGCCAGTGTTGGGCGCCCGCCGCCGCCGCCACCGACGATTTTGGCGACACTGCCAACGAGTTTTCCGGCGTGTAAACCCCGTTTGACGAGATCGTCTGTGACCGCTGCAATCAGGATCGGTTTGCCGCCTTGCTCTGACGCCAGTAAAGCAACGCCAGATTGATAATGCTGCCTGAATTTGTCTGCCATTTCTCTCAGTGCTTCCATACTTGCGCCGGGCAAAATGGTCAGCATGACCGGGATGCCTTCAACTTCTTCTGTGTCAGCAAGCTTTTCGTTAAAGGCGCTGGCGACGTGCTGGACCTTCAGGGTTTCGATTTCCTTCTGGGCATCACTCAGTGAATTGGATAGATTTTTGATCTTTGGTAAGGCTTCCGTGGGGGATGTCCCCAGGAAGTGGTTGATTTCATCCAGGGTATTCATGCGTTCCCTTGCAAGCTGGTAGGCGCGCCAACCGGTCACCCCTTCAATGCGGCGAATACCTGCAGCGATGCTGCTTTCATAAGTGACCAGAAACAAGCCGATATCCCCGGTCTCATCCACGTGGGTGCCGCCGCACAATTCATAGGATAATTTTTCATCATCGCCAATGGTGATCGTGCGGACCACAGACTCGTATTTCTCGCCAAACAATGCCATGGCACCTTCTTCAATTGCTTCTTGCAAGGGCTTTTGGGTGATGTTCAGTTCATAGTCAGCAAGGATGGCTTGGTTGACGTGAGCTTCAACTGCCAGAATTTCTTCCCGGGTCATCGGCTGTGGATGGGTGAAGTCAAAGCGCAGTCGGTCGGGGGCAACCAGTGACCCCGCCTGGCGTGCATGGTCGCCGAGAACTTGGTGCAGTGCGGCATGCAATAAGTGCGTGGCAGTGTGGTTGCGCTGGATTTGAACGCGCCGGCCCACATCCACCTGTGCCAGTGAAAGATCACCGATCTTTGGCTGGCCTTTGACCACCAGGCCCTGGTGTACGATCACGCCGGCCGCAGGTTTGCGCATGTCCGTGATCTGGATGACCCAACCATCACTCTTTGCACTGATGATCTGGCCGGTATCTGAGACCTGTCCACCCGCTTCAACATAAAACCAGGTTTTGGGAAGCAGCACCTGCACTGCGTCTCCCTGCGCCACCTTTTCCACAGGCTGACCGTCTTTGATCAGTGCTAATACCTCAAGGGGTTCTGTAATGGGTTGATAGGGGTTGTACTCAACACCCGTCTTGTCCAGTTTCCCGGTATCCAGTAATGATTCAAAGATATTTGTGAACACATCCACGTCCCCACCGCCCATCTCGCCAAAGGCTTTTCCTGCGCCTGAGGCTAAACGATGCTCTTCCATTGCCTTCTGGAATCCGACGGTGTCAACCTCAAGACCCTGCTCTTGGGCGATATCCCGGGTGATTTCCAGGGGAAGTCCGAGGGTGGCATACAGGTCGAAGGCTTTTTCGCCCTCTAAAATGTCTTTTCCTTCATCTTTTAATGCTCCCAGCAATTCATCCAGATGCTCCAAACCTGCTTTGACGGTTCTTTGGAATTGCTCTTCTTCACGGGTCAGGTTGTCCAGGATGGTTTTTTGATTGCGTGTGAGTTCCGGGTAGAAGGTCCCAAATTCTTCAATGACGACTTTGGCAATCTCTGCCATAAAGGGTTTATTCAAGCCTAATTTCATACCAAACCGCGCTGCTCGCCTTACAAGCATACGGCAGACGTAATTCCGCCCGATATTACCCGGCACCACACCATCGGCAATTAAAAAGCTTGTGGCACGTGCATGGTCTGCAATCACGCGGTAGGGGGTCAGGTCGGCTTCACGGTCCTCATCGGTATGTCCCGTTAAATCCTGGACGCGCCTGATCAAAGGCATGAACAAATCGGTTTTGTAGTTTGAGTCCTTATCTTGAAGGATGGAAACAATACGCTCAAAGCCCATGCCAGTATCAATGTGTTTTTTCTCTAAAGGATAAATCTCTGTGGGGGATACCCGGTTGTATTGGATGAAAACATTATTCCAAAACTCTAAAAAGCGCCCGCAATCCCCGTTGACTTTGCACACATGGTCGGGGTCATCCGAGTTTGTGCAAAACTCTGGTCCGCGGTCGAAATGAATTTCGCTGTCCGGGCCGCATGGACCGGTGTCCGCCATTTCCCAGAAGTTCTCTTTTCTGCCGAAGGGCAGCAAGTGATCGGGGTTGAACCCCGGCTGACTCAGCCAGATTTCGGCTGCTTCCCTGTCTTCTGGGATTTCATTCAACTCATCTTTGAAATAGGTTGCCCACAGCTGGTCTTTGGGCATCTCCCAAACTTCAGTCAGCAGCTGCCATGCCCATGTGATGGCTTCTTTTTTGTAATAATCACCAAAGGACCAGTTGCCCAGCATCTCGAAAAAGGTGTGATGGGTATTATCACGCCCAACCTGTTCAAGGTCGTTGTGTTTTCCGGACACGCGCAGGCATTTTTGTGAGTTGACAGCCCGGGTGTAAGAGCGCTGGTCAGTGCCCAAAAAGACATCTTTGAACTGTACCATCCCGGCGTTGGTGAATAACAAGGTCGAATCGCCGCCCGGAACCAGTGGGGAGGATGGGACAAATGTGTGCCCGTGCTCAATAAAAAAATCGATAAATTCCTGCCGAATTTGCGCGCCTGTGCGTTTTTTACCCATAAGAACTCCTGGTATGTTCAATTCAAATTAAGCGGTTTATTGTAGGGGCAGACCTCTGTGTCTGCCCAATATTTTTCAATTTAATGTGTTCTTAGGCGACCACAAGGGATCGCCCCTGCACAAGATCATTGATGATAATGATGTGCATATATCAAGATCGCATTTATTTTACTAGATTATCGGCGATAATTGGAATTTTTATTCTATTCCACTTAGTCCAGCAAACTTCAAACCCCATCCCCTTTAGTGAGGGGGCAGGGAGTATGTTCTAATTGCCGATTTCTTGATCCACTGAAGACGATATTTTACAGATCGTTTCATCTAAAAATCAACATTTACATAAATCTTTAAGAACCACTTCCTTTTAGGGAGGGGGCAGGGGGTAGGTTTTTACTTGATTTTTTAAATAGACATTTTCGATAGAAGTTTTTCAGGTCTATAAAAAAACTATTCATTTCTTATTATCCATTTGACAATGTTCCAGGATAACTTCCAGAACTTTGTCTATATCTTCAATCACATCTGAATTATAAAAACGAAGCACTCTTAAACCAAGACCAGGAAGAGTAACATCTCGTTTTTGATCATACGCCACCTGATCCAGATGTCCGCTGCCGTCAAGTTCCACAACCAGGTTTGCTGAATGGCAATAAAAATCAACGATATAAGACCCAATGATTTGTTGACGTCGAAAATGAAAGTTTGCTAAATTATTTCGGCGTAAATGATACCAGAGTTTACTTTCTGCAGGTGTCATATTACTGCGCATTGCTTTTGCACGCGCTTTAAGTTCTTGTGAGACAAACTGTCTGGTCAGGATGTGATCGTTAGACATTGAATTTACCCTGGATTAAATGGTTGTTGAGTAAATTTTGTCAAAAAATACAACCTAACCCTAAATCCCTTCCCTGAAAGGAAGGGACTTTAAAAACCCCTTCCCTTTAGGGAGGGGGCAGGGGGTAGGTTGATTTTTCTAATTATTTAACCTGAACCCCCTTCCCTTTAGGGTAGCTTAATCCACCGTGAGCGTCTTACTCAAATTCCGCGGAAAATCCGGGTCATAGCCGCGTGCGACTGCCATATGATAGGAAAGCAGCTGCAACGGTAAAACGGACAGCAGTGATGCAAAGATCGGATTTGACTTGGGGATGGTCACCATATCATTAGCATTGGCTGCCAGGGCAGGATTTGCCTGCCCGACGGCGATCGCTTCGCCGCCGCGGCAGGTGACTTCATTGATGCCGCTGATGATCAGGGGCACATCTTCCGGACCGGCAGCAAAGATGATTGGGAAACCTTCAGTCACTGCGGACAGCGGGCCGTGCTTGAATTCTGTGGAGAGCATCCCTTCGCAATGCGCATAGGTAATCTCTTTCAGCTTCAAAGCACCTTCCAGCGCCATGGGGTAGGTCAGCCCGTAGCCCAGGATGTAAGAATTTTCCCAGGGATTGATCTTCGGCACCAGGCTTTTTACGGCCGGGTCAACGCTTTCGATGGTTTCTGCCATCAGGTCCGGGAGGGTGTCAAAATCAAGATCTGTATTCCCGCCGAGCTGTGCTGCCAGGTACATGAATGTGATCACCTGGTTGGTGAAAGTCTTTGTTGCCGGAACGCTGATCTCATAGCCGCACACCAGGGGCAGCCACGCTTCCGTTTTCTGGGTGAGGGTTGAGCCGATCACATTCGCCATGCTCAGGCAGGTCATGCCTTTGCTCTGGCTAGCCTGGAGCGCATTTAACACGTCCTTGGTCTCGCCCGATTGGCTGACAAAAATCCCAACATCCCCTGTGCCGACGGCATTCAGGTACTGGGGTTCGAATTGCGGTGCCAGCACCGGGATCGCTGCCTTTCCAGCAAGCTGCGAGAAATAAACAGCACCAGCCAAACATGCGTGGTAGCTCGTACCGCAGCCAACCAGGAACAGGTTGCGGGCGTTTTTGATGGTTTCCAAAATCTGGTCAATTTCTTCCTGGTCACCTTTCATGCGGTGTAATAATTCTTGGGCAACCTGCGGCTGTTCGTGAATTTCCTTGAGCATGAAATGAGGGTAGCCGTCCTTCTGGACGCTTGCCATCGACTCGGTGATCCTTTCAGGTGCACGTTCAATCAAGCTCCCGTCATTCACGGAATGCAGTTCAACCTTATCAGCCCACAATGTGACGATTTCCCCATCCTCCAGGCGGATGATATCCCGTGTCAGTGGCAGAATAGAAGGCAAGTCCGATGAAAGGCAGGTGAAGTCCTTCCCGATGCCCACGACAAGCCCGGAGCCCTTTTTGATCGCGTACAATTTGCTGTCATTCACTTTGCCGATCACAAAGGCATAATCCCCTTCAAGGTCATGATAAGCGTGCTGAATGGCACTGATGAAATCCATCCCCTGGTCGATATAACGCTCCACCGCGTGCACGCAGGACTCGCCGTCGTTCTCGGAACGCACGGTCATGCCCTCTGCTATGAATTGCTGGCGCAGCTCTATATTGTTGACCACGTTCCCGTTGTGTGCCCCGACCATATCGCCGTCCGAATCCAGGTGGGGTTGTGCGTTGACCTGGGAGGGCGTGCCAAATGTTGCCCAGCGTAGCTGGGTGATGCCGCGCTGACCGACCATCTCAGCGAACTTGTACTTTTCCGCAACCTCTTCAACCTTGCCGGTGTCCTTGCGCAAATCGATCGTCCCACCGCTGATCGTGGCAGCCCCAACCGAGTCATAGCCGCGGTAGGTCAGCCGTTTTGCTGCGTCGATCAAAATTTGCCCCAGGGGCTCTTCATCCTTCGTTACAATGCCAAAAATCCCACACATAATATCCTTTTCGAATCCTGTAATTTATTGAGCTATAGTTTATCATAAATGAGCTTAGAAGGTAACAGGTTTAGCCAATAGTTGATAGCTCATAGCTCTAAATCCGTCATTAGTATGTTTAGCGTATATGAAGGATGAGTAAAATGAAAGAGGAC
>JAENYZ010000007.1:49172-62986 GCA_016841525.1 Anaerolineaceae bacterium | reverse complement strand
ACCTAATGACAATCGGCCTATCGTGTCCTCTTTCATTTTACTCATCCTTCATATATGCTAAACATACTAATGACAATAGAAGGGCATAAATAAATTGAGTGCCTAATGAATCTCATTAAAACAAGCTCAAAGGGTTTATAATAAATAAGATAGGTTTATCACGAACAAAGGAGCAGTCACATGGAATGGCGTGTGCCATTGGCAGATTTAGATTACAGCAATGAAGAAATCCAGGCGGTCACCGATGTACTTCGCTCAAAATGGCTGACCATGGGCGAGATCACACAAAAATTCGAGAGTGAATTTGCCAAAATGTGCGGTGCAAAACACGCCATTGCCGTTTCAAATGCAACCCAGGCGCTCCACCTGGCTTGCCTGGCGCTGGGCATCGGACCGGGTGATGAGGTCATCGTACCGTCCCTATCCTTTGTGGCAACCTCAAATGCGGTGCTGTACTGTTCGGCCAAAGTGAAATTCGTCGATATTATTGACCCAAAAGAATTGACCATTGACCCCAATGCCATCGCAAGGTCAATCAATAAAAACACCAAAGCAATCATTATCATGCATTATGCGGGGTTCCCTTGCCGCATGGATGATATCCTCGCTGTCGCTGAGGAACATCACTTACCCGTAATTGAAGACGCCGCCCATGCTGCTGGTTCATTCCTGGATGGAAAGGGGCTGGGCACCTTCGGAGAAATTGGATGCTACAGCTTCTTTTCCAATAAAAACCTCTCGGTTGGCGAAGGCGGCATGGTCGTTTGCGAGAGAGATGACATCGCCGAAAAAATCCGCTTAATGCGGTCCCATGGCATGACCTCTCTGACCTACGACCGTCACCAGGGACATGCCTTCTCATATGATGTTGTGGTAACCGGGTACAACTACCGCATTGACGAAATCCGATCAGCCCTGGGATTGGAACAGCTTAAGAAATTATCAAAAAACAATCAGAAGCGGCGGGAAATTACAGAAAATTACTGGGCTGCTTTTCGTGGCTATCCAATCGGCATCCCATTCAGTCATCTAAAACAGGATATCTTCTCATACCACATTTTCCCAATTTTGCTCCCCAGCGAGGTCAACCGCCAGGAATTTATGATTGGCTGCCGTGATGCAGGCATCCAAACCAGCATCCACTACCGCCCCATCCACACCTTCACTAATTACCAGACGGAATACGGGCAAACATGGCTGCCGATCACTGATTACGCTGCCAGTCGGGAAGTAACCCTGCCCCTATTCCCCACCATGACCCCTGATCAGCAAGCTTATGTCATCGACAATGTGATACGCTTAGTAACTGGAAAATAAAAGGAATGGTCACAACTGAATCGATCTTGAATGTCCTACAAAAAATGCCCGGGTACCCGGGCATTTTTTATTAGCATCAATAAACTTATATAAAGCTCATAGTTTCGGTTTTCCTGCCTTTTCCCGGGCAAGAGCGACGATTTTCTCATATCCCCCATCTATCAGGTCAATGATCTCCTTCACGACTTCCTCAGGGTCAGCCTGCGCCTTACCATAAGGATCGGGGATGTTCACATCCAGATCTTCCACCACTTTAGTGAGGAGATACACACGATTCGCTGTTTCAGGAAACTCATGAATTATGGCTTCTTTGTGTCCGTTTTCCATTACCAATATCAAATCCGATTGTGCCAGGAGACCTTCTGAAACAATCCTGGATTTGTGATAGCTCAAATCCAAGCCGTAATCCTGTGCTAACTGAATCGCTTTAGCCATCGCAGGACGCCCATCAGACGCCCATGTCCCCGCACTGGCGACCTGGATGTCCTGATCGTCTCCACGGCTAACAACTTCTCGAGCAAAATACAGAGCAGCGATTGGTGAGCGAAATCGGTTAGCGGTACAGACAAATAAAATTGACGGCATCAAGGCAAATTCCTGATTAGGAAGTGAGATTCAGGTTCATTCCCGTGGGACTAAAATCCAATCCCCGTTATTAAAGACATAAGCCGATGGGATATTATTATACGACAGCAGTTCTTCAGGCTGAACTGATAATTTTGCAGCCAGATCATCTACATTTAAGCCGCGATCCCCCACCTGGTAGGCTTCAAAAGCAGGCAGGTTCCCTGCATCCTGCACTCCAATGGGAATAATGACAAGCCTGTCAACATACAGCACATTGGGTAAGTTGTAATTTACAGATCGAATAGCCTCCACAGTGGTATTGTGTTGGTTGGCAAACTGCTCGAGGGACTCCCCGGGCAGTGTTCGGTGGATGATAAACTGAACCCAGGAACCAATCGGCGTCTCCAGGGCAAGTGTCGACGGCACCATGGTGATGGTAGGAGATCGCATTGTTTTTTGTGTCGGCGTTGCCGTTGATCTGCTTGCTTGACCTGATGTTGGTGTAAATTTAATTTCAGGGATTTGCGTCAGCGGAATGGTTGGCAGCGGTTGATAGGTCCGTACCTGCTGGGTCTTTTGCCATGCTGGCATTAGAAGACCTTCAATTCTGAAAGACCATTGTCCCCGAAAAATCACTGCTAAACCGATCAATAATAAAACAAGAAAAATCAGACCAAATCGGATCATTCTTTTTTTCTTTTTGTGTTTCTGCCCGGTAAGGTCCTGCAGGGATTCAGGTAATTTTTTTTCGTCCGGTGATAAATACACAAAACAATCCGCATAAGCTTTTGTCAAACAAACCGATTTTTGGTAGTTCAGGTTAGGCGTAACTTTGTTTATTGAATGCAGGCACACGTTTGATACAGAAGGATAACTTATCGATGTTTCCGGGTCATCCTTAAGACCAAGATAGGGGCAAATTTCAACGGGTGATTTTTCTATCATACTGATAAAACTATTCTATAAATTAAAATTTGGCTGTTAACATTATACTAAAATTAGTTATTATTTGGATTTCCCCTGGGAACCAGTAACCATTCCCCCGCGTGCAGTTTATGATCCGAATCGATGTTATTATACAAGGCCATCTGGTCCACAGCGGCTGTAAGACGCTCAGCCAGGGATTCCAGTAAAACGCCCTCTTCTTCAACCTGATAGGCCTCAAAAACCGGTAAACCAGTGACATCAGAAAAATTCACCGGGACAATCACCACCCAATCGACCCATAGCGGCGAAATTAAGTTGGCGTTTACCCCGATGATTGCATCGATACTGGTATTGAACTGATCCGCAAAAATGGCCAGTGATTCACCAGGCAGAACTCGGTGCATGACAAATTTGACCTCATCCCCGATAGGAACTTCCAGTGCTAAAATTGGGTCGGTTTTTGTGGGGCTTGATGACAAAGTGGGATCTATTAAATTACTTTCTGTTGCCAGTGGTGTCAAGTTGATGACTGAAAACAGACCGGTTGATGTTGGATTGACAGGTGTCTCTGTTTGAAGATCATCACGATTGACAAATTCCGTTTCTGCATTCATCATCGAGCTGAGTTCTGTCAATTGGCCCAACCATTGTTCTCTGAACAAGACCCCAACAAGGACAAGAATTGCCAATAACACAATAACAACCACAATGCCAATTTGCTTGATTTTTTCTAAAGAAATCGGCATCCGGAGTTTGATCTCCTCCGGCATTTTCTGGCGTGTTTCAGCATTGAAGATTGAGCACTGTGCATAATCAGCACTCAAGCAATAAGCACCTTGATGAGAAAGAATTGGGGCTGCCTCAGGCATTACATGGTAACAAACATTCCACTCTGAAGGGTATGAAGTGAAGGATTCCCTGTCATCGGTAAGCCCCAAAAATGGGCAGCTTTTTCCATTGTTAGATTTGTTCTTATTTTCGCGCAGGCTGGCTTCCATCAAAAGTCCTCAACGAGAGGGATCATCAGATTTTATCATTCTGGATTAGCAGAATCACGCAAGTCTGCCACCTCTTTAGGATTGCCTGTCTGAACAGATTTATCCCGCTGATCCCTGAAACCCGTACGATAATATTTTTCGCTGATATGCGCCTTGGGTGCATAATAATCGTAGCCTCCGTAATAAAATTTCCGATTGCGCGGGATGCGGTTCATCACAACGCCAACAATCTTTGCGCCCACACGGTTGAACTCCTCCAGCGGCGTTCTTGCCGCAATCAGCCGTGTTTTGCCAGGGCGTAAGACAAAAATCACGCCGTCGGCTTTTGTTGAAAGAATCTGTGCATCTGTCACGACAGAAGGTGGGGTATCAATAATGATCACATCAAATTGCTTCTTGAGATCAATTAATATCTCACCCATCTTTTTACTGGTCAATAACTCTGCCGGGTTAGGCGGCAGGCTGCCAGATGTCATCACAAAGAGATTCTCAACCTCCTCTGAATGCTGAATCACCTCCGAAGCGGACATTCGGCCACGGATCAGATCGGACAGCCCCATCCGGTTTGAAATCCCTAAATGACTGTGCACATTCGGCCGCCGCATATCTGCATCCAAAAGCAGCACTTTTTTATCACTCTTTGCAAGGATGGCTGCCAAATTGGCTGCGACGGTTGTTTTTCCTTCTTCAGGCCCGGAGCTGGTGATTATAAGAAGCTCAAGTGGCTCATCCACGCTGTAAAAATCCAAGCTCGTGCGGAGTGACCGAAAGGCTTCTGAGATGGGCGACCGGGGTTGGCTGGCGACAAAAATATTTTTCTCGTCTTTATTCCGATCAAAAAGGTCGCCCTTCATATCGGCAATCAAGCCAATCACAGGGAGGCCAAGGAGTTCTTCCACATCCTCGGGTGTTTTGATGGTGTCATCTAAATATTCAACGAGGAATGCGATCCCACCCATCAAGAGCAGGCCCACTGCACCATAAAGGGCTGCTGTCTGGAATGGACGCGGTGCATACGGCTTTTTCGGTACGGTGGCTGGTTCAACCTGCACCACATTGGGTGAACTTTGCACCCGGGTTAAGTTCAATGTCTCAAGGCTGCTGATACTGCTGAAGTAGATTTGTTCGTATAAGTCCAGCGTTCGCTGCAATTGTGCCATTTGCGTGGAGGAAGCGTTCTCATTTTCCATCGGCTCCCCCATCACAATCAAGTTCGTGTAAATTTCCTGGTACTGCTCGAGAAGCGGTTTGACCTGGTTTAATTCCGCCTGGTATCGGAGCTTCTGCAGGGTTTGTTCCTCCGTCGGGAATTGAAGGTCCAGCCGGTTAATATTAAATTCCAGGTCTGTGACCTGGGACTGAAGATCTGCAATTTGGACATCTACCTGTGCAATTTGTTCTTCTAAATTGATGACCGATAAGTTTTGAATTTGTTCCTGTAAAAGTTCAATTTGCTCCATGGCTTGATCCGCACGCGCCTGGTAATTTCGTTCTGTTGTCTCATATCGCACGGATTGCAGCTGCTCATTTTGTTCAATCAACACATTTACCAACGCGTTTGCAATGATGGCAGCTTTAACCGGATCCTTATGGGTGACGGTCAAGCGTACAAATTGGGTTTCGTTAATTTGTTCCGCCGTTGCCTGGTTGGCATATACCGGGAAGCCGACCTCTTCGGAGACCTGGGAAAGCAAGTACTCCGTCGAAAGGAGCTGCTCATAGGTGGAGATCATGTTCTGATAATCCAAATAAGCATAATAATCATAACTGCTGGTGGAAGCTGCCCGCAGCACAACAAAGCGCGTGCTGGTTCGGTACATTGGGGTTTCACGGTTGCTCAGATAATATCCAAGCCCAGCGCCAATAATTGCGGCTAAAAGGAGGAGCAGTATCCATTTTTTAAAGATGGTAAATATTTTTCGAATATCCATGTAGAAACTCTCTATAAAAAGGGCATCTTTTATTGATCAAATTCAATGGTGATGATTTGATGTTAATACAAAAGAATTCTAAACTTTTGATTAAATACGAAACCATCAATCGTTAAGGATACCACAAGTAATGTTATGTGTCAGCGGAAAATTTTGTATGCCAGAGCAATTGCAAACTCGGTGGTCTTATTCAATCCATACTCAATTCGAAAAATTGAAGGCACTAAAGCCTTCTCCTGGAGCGCAGTGGAAGGTGGCGCATAGCGTCGGATGAGGTGTTTCTTATTATTTTCAACAGATACCTTGGTGTTGTTGCGCCATCAATGTTATTTTGTTACTCCCGTTATTCTGAATAGATCAAAAATGATTTATATTCCCCATTTTACACCTCATCAGTCTGCTTCGCAGACAGCTTCCCCTCCACACCTAAAGGTGTTCCGCTGCGCTCCAGGGGAAGCCTGTAAACCGTGTCAAATTTGCTAATTAAACGAGAAAATATGTGTAAATAATGATTTGAATGTCTGAACTAAAAAAGTAAATCATTAAAAAGGGAATGGTTTGGAAGATAAAATATTCTGTGGTTTTTCTTAACTTTATTTTGAAAATGATTTATTGTGTAGACTATGCAATTGCCCTGCCCGAGGATGTTTGACAGAAAAGAAGGTTTCATCTTTACCAATTGAGTTAATTTGCTGGGCGATTCATGCATCGCCCCTACATTTCAAAAATGATTATTTCAAATTAATATTTAACACATTTGTACCCAGAAATATACGACAATGGATGAACATAAGGTGTTCTGGTTTCAGTAATAATTTTTAGAGTGGGCATCGAGCCCCACCACTACAAGATTTTCGTAGAAAACCAAAACACAATCATATGATGGATGTAGACCCTGGAATTTGAAATCCTTGGGAAAACTTCAAAAATAATAAACGAATGCTGACAAGATTTCAACTATCCACGACCACCCAGCCATTCCTTCAGGGCAATCACGGACTGCACTCGGGATGTGCTTGACAAAGCATCCTGCTTTTTTATTAATATCTTCCACGCAGAACCGGCGTACTGCTTTAACAATTGATAGAAACGGACCGGGTAGTAAAAATACAATTTCAGAGAACCAGGCTCAACATTATACAATCTTGCCATCGTTGGCTTTGGCAAGGCTATTCTACTAAATATGATTTTTAGTTTTTCTAGAGCAGAGATGTCGTTTGACAGGTTGGCAAGGTCTGGCGTCACTTTTACCGCAAAATCCCCCTTTTTCATCAGCTGCACCCTTGCCTGGGACAATATTTGCTCAGTGAGCGGTTGTTGCGTTAATTCAGAATAGACGAAATCAGGAACTGGAAGGGATAAAAATTCTTCAAGCATGTGCAGAGTCAGTGAAATTACCCTCCCACACCCCCATTCATTAGCCCGTACAACCAAATTCCGCCAATTGACCCTATCGTTATTCCTTTCCAAAACAAGGGCAATATCATGCAGACCGCGCAGCCCATAGATCATTTGATGTTGATAGGTGAAATGGATTGATAAATGCAGTAACAAATCCTCCAGGCTTAAGGACAACACATCAAAACCTAGAATTTTTGCCGGCTGTGCACGTTCCCAAAGCCCCCCTGTATCAATGTCAAAGGGTTCATTTTCCTCCAAAATGGTCCAGTGTATTTCAATGAACAGGCCATCGCCTTTGATAAATGGCGGTACGTGTTTGAGATCCCCATTTTCATCTTCTGGATTGAAATAGGTGGTCCCGTGGTACCCGAGTTCTTCGAGGCAAGTGATTGCCCTGGGGATGTCGTTTTTTTTAAGGAGAAAATCTAAATCGGACATCGAACGCAAAGCAGCATTTTGATAGACTTCTTCAACCAGGTAGAGCCCTTTAAGCACAATGACCGGGATGCCGGAAGCACTGAGTTTTGCCAAAATGCTCTCACCTTCGTGAAAAAAGATCGTGTTGCGTGCAGCGTTTAACAGGTAATCCTGGCGCAGCGCCTCTAACACCGATTCCTGGATAAGGATCTGGTCTTTTAAGGCATTCAAGCGATCATAAAGAATTGGCGCAGCACGATGGATGCGTGAAAGATCAATAAGCGCTGCCCAGTCCGCATCTGTGAAATTCTGGAGGTGAAAATCCTGGATGCGATCCTGGTTTTGTGCTGTAAGGAGCTTACATAATGTCAGAAAATAATCCATGGTCCGTTACAAATACTTGATCGTGTCATTCGGTGCCAAAATCACAGCTTGCCTGTCAACAATTTTAGGCTGAAGTTTAAATTTCGATTTAGAACAAAGAAACATTCCAAAATGCATTCCTGTTCGTTCTTAGAGCCTGCTGTTCAGCTTCCTCTCCCTCGCGGAGGGAGAGGGTTTTAACTATAAACATTAACCAAACTTCAGAAATTACTCTGGTAATTATAAGCCTATCCTCATGGTAAAAAAAATACTTTTCACACAAGCTTAATTTAAAAGCTTTACTTCAGGTGTGAATCGGATTGTCAAGATTTAAGTCACTTTTTTGATTGGAAAAGAAAAATGTATGAAACAACATCACCACCCTCTAAATGATCCGGTTGCAAGCTCTCTGATGAGGGAAACTTAATGCACGATCAGCGGCAGGAAGATCTCAAAATTTTCTTCAGTAAAGGTGAAAGTTAAATCCAGTTTCACATTTGTCCCCTCGTGCCACGAGCCTGTTTCGGCAGCAGCATACTTATCCTGGTATCGGAATTCAATGCTTGCCCCATCTTCAATCGATCCATCCGAGGAAATTTTCATGGCGTAAACATAGGCGTCCTGATCTTCAAAGTATTCAACCATTGTTGACACTGTTTTTTCACCATCTATCCATGCACTAACAACCGCACCTGCAGGCGCATACTGACCATTAACCATCACTGTCCCATAAAAGCTGGACGGTCGTGCTGGCGGCAGTTCTAGCGGGAGTTCTTGCGCCCGGGCTATCCCCAGGCTGGCAATAAGTAAAAGAAGCAGTAAAGCAGCACTATAAATGGTTTTATACTTTTTCATTAGTATTCCACTTCTGTACATTAATTTAATATTATATTATCACAATAATGAGTCATTTTGCGAATCTTTTTTCCTGAAATACAAAAACCCACTGACTAAAGCTATCAACAAAGTAAGGGGGATGCCGATCAACCAGCCAAGCGGCTTACTGCCTTCCTGGGTTAGCTCTGACAGCGCTGTCGCTTCTTGTTCAACCGGATTGACAACCTCTGTCGAACTATCCGCCAGCGCTGACTCTTGAACAGCCTGGTCCGGCGTGCTGCTGGCTAATGTCGAACTCACCATCAGGGTAGGTGAAGGTGTCTGCGTCTGTTCGGTTTCTAAGCTGAGCTGCTCGGTCAACGTCTGGGCGCTTGCTGTTGTCAGCTGCAGTTCGGGTGTCGATGTAGCAGCCTCCGGCAGCTGTGTCGCAGCTGCTGAGGTCTGTGTGCGGGTCGGGGTGGGCGTATTCGTCCTGGTCGCACTGGTTGTGGGTTTCTTGGTGAAGGTTGCTGTTGGCACATAGGTGGGTTCAATGACATCAGAAGAGACTGTCAAATCGAGTTCCTTGCTGCTCCCGGACTGCCAGGTTGCCGTTTGATCTGCCAGAATGCCATCCACATTGAAATGGATAATGTCTCCCTGGACGCCGCCCTCAATGACATCCGTTGTTGGGTCATCCCCCGGAACGACCAAAGAATAAACGGATTCACCCTCATAAATCTTTACCGTATTGCCTGCGTAAACCTTATTATTGATGACGGCCATGATAGTGACACCTTCAGGTAAATACGCGCCATTTTTTGTCACCACGCCGTAATAACTGGCGGGCAGCGGTGGAAAGGCATAAACAATTTGCGGCATCGCCAATATGCCCAATATTAAGATCACCAAGAATGTTTTCAATAAACGACTGCGCATAATTAAATCATCAATTTCGGATAATATTTGGAGACTGATAGTAAATCAGTCTCCAAACTTTTTATTCCCAAAGAACTTTAGTAAGAAACGTTCCAGGTGACATTGGTGTCGACAAAGACCCAGTAGCCAAATCCAGGTGCCATCTGCTCCAGGTCGTTGACATAAGACGGTGCTGATGGATCGTATAGGGTCCACAAATTGGATGGATCTGAGGCATTGTATTTATAAACAAGGGAATTCTCGTTTAAAACACCTGTAAAGGATGTCGCCGGGGACACATTTGATGAGGATGGGTAGCCAACAAGGTTCCAGCCGCCAACATCCGTCAATAACCCTATAGCTGTTGTCGCTTGATAGGTCCCGGACACTTCAAGGGTAGCTGCCTCGGTCATATGGATCCAGAATCCCTGCGCCCTATTCAGCATTGTCAAAGTATTGTCAGGGCTGGCAGGGTTGTAGATCATCCAGTTGCCAGAAGCGGCGTTCGCACCTGTTGCATCCCAGGCATAAACCAGATCATATTCACCGTCAATTGAGGACAAGACCTCAGTGATATCAGTGTTCAGAGGCTCAAGATTAAAGGATACCAAGTTCCAACCAGAAGCAAGGTTGATATTATATGCGGCAGCGGTGATGGTGAAGGTGCCTTCAGTAAAGGTCATCAGGTAATTATCGCTCAGTGCTAAAGTCCCCTGGCGAATCTCGTAA
The DNA here is from genome assembly GCA_016841525.1 of Anaerolineaceae bacterium. GTDB lineage: Bacteria > Chloroflexota > Anaerolineae > Anaerolineales > Anaerolineaceae > Brevifilum. The sequence continues at coordinate 52,602 of JAENYZ010000007.1, read as the reverse complement.
GTCCCCGGATCTTCACCTTGTTCTCGTACAAGCGCACCTGCGAAGGCATCGTCACCAACCAGGTCTCCTTCATAGGTGTAAGTGAATTCCAAAGGATCAGGTGCACCAGCAACCTTCGACATATCATCGGCAGTCACAGCGATCGGCCGTTTGCTGATGGTAAAGGGTGCAGTGTTATAAGTGATGAGATAATTACTCAACACTGCTGTTGGGCTAAGGGCCGCGCTGATCGTATATTCACCAGCATCTTCACCAGGAGTACGCTCGTAGCTGGCTGAAACATCATCGGCCGGTAAAAAGCCTTCCAGGATTCCGCCCAGAACTGGCTCATCATCGCCATAAACCTTCCCTGCAGCATTGGGCGTGACCGAGGCTGCTTTTTGATTAATTGTGAAGGTACCGGTGCTGTAAGTAATGTCATAATTGTTCAAGGCTGCTGGTGGGCTGAGAACTGCCGTGATGTCGTAGTCACCCACAGTTTCGCCTTCTTCACGAGAATATTCAGCTGTTACGCCGTCAGAAGAGATAAATCCTGTCAACGTGCCGCCCAAAACCGGCTCAGGATCACCATAGGTCTTGCTGGCATCACCAGGTGTTACGGATGCTGGTTTCGGAGCAATGGTCATGGTTTTGCTGATCGTACCAATTAACACAGCACCATTGTTAACAGCCACATCGACATCATAAGATCCGGCATTGATGGGAAGTGTTTCAGAATCATCGTAAGTGACAGTGAAGGTATAGGGTGATTCCACACCGGTGACCGACACCGATTTGCCGTCACCGTCATAAACCTGCCCGGTCAGCCCGGTGATGGCGATCACGACCACATCCGTGGCATCAAAGCCTTCGCCGTCCTTACTGTCCACAACTTTCACGCCAACGGCTTTTGTGCCCGTCGTGGTAAAGGTTTGGGATGCGGCAGCCGTGCTTGCATCATCATAAGCGCCATCATTGTCCAGGTCCCAGGCAAAATCGAAGGTTTCCCCCGCCAGCCAATCGGTCGCCGAAGCTGATAGGCTCAGGGACTCGTTGACAAGCGCCAGGTAAGGTCCGCCGGCATTTGCTTTCGGTGGATGGATGATATTTTCCACATTGGTACCCGAAACCCAACTGCCGGTGCCAACAACCCGTCCCCCAATCTTAAAGGTCACCGTATCACCAAAAACGCCGCCTTCTTTTTCTGTTGTATCGGGATCATCTGCAGGCACTTTAATTGCGTAAACCAGGTCGTCCAAATGGGTCTGGATATCATCCCGCGCCACATAAGATGCTGCACCCGGGACATAAGCTTCAATGTAGTCGCCGACATCCGGTGCACCGTCATCTGCCATAAAATGGATCACGCCGTAAAAACTGGACGGGATACCCGGTTGAGCAGCATTGACAACCCCCAAATTCCCTAATAATAGAACAATAAATATTACAAAGATTTGATATTTTTTTAGGTTTTTCATCATTGAAACAGTGTCCTTTCAGCAAAAATAGAAGAAAAAAAAGATTAATTACGGGAGGCTGTAAGCCAGATCCCAGGTGCCGCTGCTGTTAAGCTCAACCCAGTAACCCCAGCCGGGTGCCATCTCGGTCAAATCATTGGCGTAGGATGGCGCGGTTGGATCGTATAATAACCATGGTTCTGATTCAGGGGCATGATATGCCATCACCATGCTGTAATCAGAGATGCCGTTGGTTACCAGGGCGTCCGGCAAAATTTGGGACTGCGCTGCGGGATAGCCCACCAGGTTCCATCCTTCAGATAAGGCAATTGAGGTCGTCTCAGGCTGTATGCCTGTGATCACCAGGGTGTCATCGACAGCCATTTTTATCCAGAAGCCCATGCTGCGATCGATGTCGGTCAAATCACTGGCATACGGCGCTGAAGGGTCATACAGCAGCCAGGGATCATCCGGATCGCTCGCGTCCCAGGCATAGACCAGTGTGTAATTGCCTTCGATAGAGGCTAAAACATCTGCCACAGCAGTGCTGGGGGGCACCAGGTTGAAGGAAACCAAATTCCAGCCCTCATACAGGGGAATGGATACCTGGGAAGAATCCTCGTTGACTGTGATGGTGATCTCTTCCGAGTCACACAACACCGGTGTGCCGTTGTCACAGACCTTAACTGTGAATGTGTAAGAATCAGGCCCCTGTTCCTCGGTGGGGGTCCAGGAGAAAGCGCCTGAAACAGGATCAATGGAAGCACCGCTGGGCGCCCCTTCCAGGCTGAAGGTCAGTGTATTTGATGGTAGGTCGGGATCTGTGGCTGTCGCTGTGAAGCTAAGCGTGCTGCGTTCTTCCACAGTTTTATCGCCGATCGCGCCAAGCACTGGTGCTTGATTGAGTTCAGAGACCGTTACCGTGATTTCTTCAGTGTCGCACAAGGTTGGTGTGCCGTTATCACAGACTTTCACAGTGAAATCATAACTTCCGGGTCCCTGTGCTTCTGTGGGGGTCCAGGAGAATGCACCAGACACAGGATCGATGGATGCCGTGCTGGGTGCGTCTTCAAGACTGAAGGTCATGGTATTTGCAGGCAGGTCGGGGTCAGTAGCGGTTGCCGTGAAGTTCAGGGTGCTGAGTTCTGCTATGGTTTTATCCCCGATGGCGCCAAGAACGGGGGCTTGATTGAGTTCTGTGACCATCACGATGATCTCCTCGGTATCACACAGCGCCGGTGTACCATCATCGCAGACCTTGACATCGAAAGTGTACTGACCGGGTCCCTGAGCCTCGGTTGGCGTCCAGGCGAATGCGCCAGAAACAGGGTTGATGGATGCCGTGCTGGGCGCTGCTTCAAGGCTGAAGATCAGCGTATTTGCAGGAAGGTCGGGATCTGTTGCTGTCGCTGTAAAGTTTAAGGGACTGAGTTCTGCTATGGTATTATCCCCGATGGCGCCAAGCACTGGTGCTTGATTGAGTTCAGAGACCGTTACCGTGATTTCTTCAGTGTCGCACAAGGTTGGTGTGCCGTTATCACAGACTTTCACAGTGAAATCATAACTTCCGGGTCCCTGTGCTTCTGTGGGGGTCCAGGAGAAGGCACCAGAAACAGGGTTGATGGATGCCGTGCTTGGTGCTCCTTCAAGACTGAAGGTCAGCGTATTTGCAGGAAGGTCGGGATCTGTTGCTGTCGCTGTAAAGTTTAAGGGACTGAGTTCTGCTATGGTTTTATCCCCGATGGCGCCAAGAACGGGCGCCTGGTTGACCTCTGTGACCGTCACGGTGATTTCCTCTGTGTCACACAGCACCGGTGTGCCGTTATCACAGACTTTGACCGTAAAGGTATACTGGCCGGGCCCCTGTGCTTCGGTGGGGGTCCAGGAGAAGGCACCAGAAACAGGGTTGATGGATGCAGTGCTGGGCGCTCCTTCCAGGCTGAAGGTCAGCGTATTTGCAGGAAGGTCGGGATCTGTTGCTGTCGCTGTAAAGT
>JAENYZ010000007.1:0-49072 GCA_016841525.1 Anaerolineaceae bacterium | reverse complement strand
CTGAAGGTCAGCGTATTTGCAGGAAGGTCGGGATCTGTTGCTGTCGCTGTAAAGTTTAAGGGACTGAGTTCTGCTATGGTTTTATCGCCAATGGGGTTGAGCACAGGCGGTTGGTTGAGCTCATCGCCCGTAACCGTGATCGTTACCGTGGCAGTGTTGCTGTCCAGGGTGCCATCAGTCGCAAAATAAGTGAAGCTGTCCATACCCGTAAAACCTGAGGAGGGCGTGTAAGTGAAGGAACCGTTAGCATTAAGTGTCACGCTGCCATTGCCTGCATTACTTACCAAGACCGCAGATAGTGAGCCCTCGCCCGAATAAATATCATTCGAAAGGACGCCTGGTGCAGCTTGAGACAAAGGTGTATCCTGACTTGTCGAATAGGTATCGTCTGCAGCTCTGAATAGCTGGCCGATAACTGTGGCGGGGTCCCCAAATAGAAGGTAAGTATCCAACAAATCCGGGCTGGCACCAACCGAGAAAAGATTGAGCTTCCCTGCCAGGGTCGCTTCGCCAACAGTGCCGGCATTTTGCTGGAATACGGCGTTATAAAAGCCCTGGTTGAGATAGGTATGCCCGCTAGCAACACCCTCTCCAGTTGCAGACCAGCTGGCAACAGCACCTTTATCAACAGCCCGGGTGAAGACCTCCCCCACAGCGTGATAATTCAACGTGGTCTGGGGCCGGATGTAATAGCCTTCCAAGCAAGCCATGACCACAGCAATTGGATATTTACCAGCATTTGTTAATGAGGAGACATAAGTCGAATGGAACAAAGATTCACCTGCCCATGATGCAGTTGAACCGTGCCCGATATAATTTACCAGGAACTTCCCGGCGCTGATGCTGCTTTTGATCGCGTTTTGGGTAATTGTTGTATCCGTATAAGGTGAGATTTTGTAATAAATTTTTTCTGCGCTGTAATCTTCTGAAAAACAGCACGATAGCAGGGTATCTGAAAGGGCGGCAAAGTCCCCGGCGGAATCCATATCATCTGCCACAGCCAGAACCTGGTTTTTCCAATCATCGTCAGGCGCAGATTCATATTCGATAATCTTGTTCACAAAGGCTTGAGCCTCGGCAGCACTGTTGACGGAAATCCGCCCCAGCATCATATCCGGCATGATATCTGTGCCAGAAATGGTGACATAACGGTTATCCGCAGCCGTCTCCCCCATCCAGGGGTCCACCGGCAGAAGATATGCTGGAATAAAGCTCTTTGTGTTGTAACCCGTGTAATTCTTGGGGTCATAGGTGGCGTCCCCCACCAAAACAACAAAGGAAGGTGGGGTCCCAGACCAGGTATTGTACGCGTAAGCTAAAAAGTCACGGATGGCAGACGGGTCAACAATCCCAAAGTTGAATTCATCATAAATATCCTGCACGTCCACGACCATCGAACGCAGCCCCTGGGATTGACGATAATCCCTGAGACTTGTCGATGCCGCTGTAAAATCGGTAGGGGTGATAATGATGTGATCCGCCCCATTGGTTACCGCCTGCAAATTTGAAGGGGCATCGCTTTCAATCCCCTGAACCTGCCGGTATCCGGAAGATTCCAGGGCAAAGTAATTTGTAAGCGAGGTAATATCATCCTCAAAGGCAAGTGCGTATCCAAGACCTGTTGGGCTTACTTCTGCCCCGGTAAACCCTTTGACAGCGCTAGGGTCGGTAACATCATAGACAAGGACCTGGTCGCTGGTAAAACCGTCTATATTGAATTTCCAGGTACCGGGGCTGTCATAGTCAAATGCCAGATGATCATTCTCTGCCAAAAATGAACTGGCATATTCCAATTCAATCCAATCCAGGAAAATTATGTCATAGGGAATGTAATCATAAGACAAACCTGGAAGAAACAAGGCGGTTATCGTAATCGTGTTGTCTCCAGCCTGCAGTACCCCCGCTGGGATGTCAGCCTCAAGCATTTGCCAGGTCAATCCGTCCCAAAATACCTCGCCGACTTCTATGTCGTTGACGTAGATATTTACATGATGATCTGGGCTAACATATCTTGAAATAAAACCGAGCAGCGTTGCACGGACAACAGCAGGACTTGAGATAGGCGCTTCTAGAGTAAACATGTGGGTAAAAGACGTGCTGGATGTAACTGCCATTCGATTCCACAGCCAATTTTCATCAACATCAGCATCAGGTATGTATAATTTATTTTCTTCAAAGCGGCGTGTTTCCATATAATACTCTGGTGCGGCAGCCGCTCCCGGGGCGCCATCCTTGGTTCCCATGCGTAAACCCTGGCTCACCTGACCGTAGGTCAACCAGTAATCATTATCAAACGTATATTTTGAGGCGATACCCTCCCCATAAAATCGAATGAGATCTCCCTGGTCAAAGACGCCATCTTCTTCGCCCTCGACCTGGATGGCGACTTCATTTCCAAGATAAAACATCTGAAGACTGCGCGGATCCAGGCTATCCACAGGCAGTCCCGCACTTTGCAGCTCTAGGTAGGTGAGCTGGTACATGCCCTCTTCCCTTATATTGATGCGCCATGATTGACTCGGGGGCGACCAGGATGTCAAACTCCCCTGGCTATCGGATTGAGGCGAGGCTTCAAGATCTGCTGATTTTCGCCAATCCCTTGCATCCTCATAATTCAGCAAAGTTTCAGCGTAAAGATTTTCAAAGATTTGTGAGTCTTCTTTTTGAACCTTATTCTGTAAAACAGGATCACCTGTAAAGTTCACTGTGATCTGCAAGGTTTCATAAACTGTAATTTGCTTTTCACCCGGATTATACTGCACCGGGTAAACCGACAATCCTGCCACCCGCTGCTGCCGCAAATAACCATCCTGGCTGATTTCCGCCAATACACCAGGATAAGCTGCCTGGGCCTGATAGACTGTCGGGGCCATTTCATAAACCAGAACAGGTTCTGAATCTATCCAATTTTCCATATCTTCCGAAAAGGATTGCTGGTTGGCAATTTGTGTCACCTTCGGTAAAACATCCCCTGACAGGTCCTGGGTATGGGACATGCCCGGAAGGACGCTTATCTCGATCCCCGCGCTTATGGGCACACCGACCAGGCTTGTGAAAACTGGCAGCTCGGGTGCGCCGGGATCTGATGTCAGGTCCCAACCGGGAAGCGTTACCTGGACAAACTCCTTGTTGTCCACAGTGATTGGATTAAGATTGAGCTCTTCCCAGGGAATTGTTATCTCAAAGGTTAAACCCGTTGTAGATGAGGATTTCAACTGCACCGGGTCATCCGTTGAGATTTGAGCAGACTGATCTATAATCGATCCTTGATTTAATAAAGAAGTTGATGATCCGGAATCAATTTTTCGATCGTTACCCGATGCAAAAACATCATTACTGGCAGAGAAAAAAGGACTGCCAATCATTACTAAAAGAATAATAACAATAAGAGAGATTCGTAGATTTTTCATTATTTTGCTGCCTCAGGATTCAGTTTGAAAATTAACATGCCAAAACATTCCCATCATTAATAACTACTGCTATCTTAGAATGGGTCCCGAGTCGTGTATGGCACAAAAGAGTTTTCGGCTTTGAATTCAAAGCTGAAGATACAAAGTTTTCCAAAGCTTTTGTGATCACGCAGTCAGAATTAATTTCCATGCATCAGCACCCAATCGATAACTGAAATTGAAAAACGGCACCAAACCCGATAATAATACCAGATTATCCAAAACTTTGGACAACCCATCAGGATGGTAATAGGGGATAACTGCGGTCTGTAAGACCTTGCTTATCCCAACCGTATTGGGTGCAAGATTAATGCCATTTGGTTTGGATCGGTCTAAAAAGAACATTTTCTCAAGGCGTGCGCCAACGGGTGAGCAAAAATCCGAGTCCAGGTGCCAGGGCGTACCGAAAATCCAGAACCCCCTATCCAAATAGCGAAGGATGATGGTATCCTCCCCCAAAATCGTCGCTTGAGGATCTTTAGCAAGGACGCGTGCCAGGGTCGATTTGCCCGCGCCTGATTCGCCCAAAAAACAGTAGCCCTTGCCGTCCTTTACGACCCCAGAAGCATGCAGGATAATATCCCCGAGGGTCGCCAGCCATAGAGAAAACAACCTGATTTCAAGCTGCCCCAGGGGATAAAAGGCTTTACGACTAATGGAATGCCCCACAAACAAGTCCCCCTGTGTGAATTTGTGGTCGACCCTTGCCAGGCGCGGCGGGATATCTTCTTTGATAAATAAGGTGTAATATTTATCCTTGCCTTCCCATAAATCCCAGGAAGTGGTTTGCAGCAGCGGCATCCCAAAATCAACCTGATGCTCGGGAAAGCCATTCTGAAAAATCAACTTTAATTCCTGTGATAAATTTTTAGAGGCTTTGGAGGTTAACGTAAAATCAGCCTGCGAATTACCCACAGGCTGGTAAAATTTCTTATGGCTTTCCGGAATAGAAATATTGCGTTGCTCACTTTTTGTTTCCAGTTGAAGCCAAAGATCAGCTATATTTAGATTAAATTTAAACAAATACCACCAGATAATTTATATTTCTAAAATTAGATTCCACAAATCACCAAATCAACAAGTAATTTAAATTATATATCGTGGAAGCCTTTTATATAATTTTCCACATAAAGGCAGAAAAATAATTTTAGGTCAATGGATTGGCACACATACTTGTAATCTCCCTGCATACCATGCCTTCTCCACTTGGTTCAATAATCATACTTGAATGACAAGCCGACATTATAGCTCCCCTAATCTCAAGCTTAACCCGCTTGACTACCGGCGCTTCATACTTTTTCTTTTTCATAGCTCATTGCCTCCTCATTCTCCTCAATGAATGCATTATACCTTAAATATTGATTAACCTGTTTTTTTCTTTCGTGGGCAATCACACAATTAAATTCCACAGGGGTCTCATTGTTACCATGGATCGCCTGTGACCAGCCCGGGCACTGTGTGCATAAAGCCCCCAGGGTGCAGGTCTGGCAGGGTGTACTCAACTGCCGCTCTAACTTCCGCAATTCACCGATCTTTTCCCATGCTTCAATAAAAGACATTTCCCCTAAACTGCACGCAGGATCCCTGACCATGGTACAGAAACACATGTTTCCTGCGCTGTCAATGTGGTAGCTTTGCATCCCCCCATTGCAGCTAAACACAAATTTTTTCCTGCTGAGAAAACCACCAAAATCACGTGCCAGCCTGATCCACTCCGCCCGACGCTCCGGATCCTCAAAATCCATGGCGATCATTTCTTCAATCGGGATCTGCTGCTCAATTGGCGCCAAGCCGCCGTCCGTTCTCGGCCAGAGTGTGCCATCATAACGCAATGAGACGCCAAATTCCTCTGCCATGGCTTGCATTTGAGCCAGTTCATGTTTGTTGCTGTTCAATAACATGGTCTTCAATGAGAATTTGATACCCCTTTCCCGTAAAAGATTTATGCCGTTCAAACAAAGGGCATATGATCCAGGAACTCGCGTCACCTTTTCGTAGGTCTCTTTGGTTGCGCCATAAAGCGTGATATCAACCCTATACGGCCTAATATTGGATAACAAATCTGCAATTTTAGGTGTGATCAAGGTGGCATTGGTGAAAATCGTGACCAGAAGACCCTGCCGCCTGGCATAGGTATAAATCTCAGGGAAATCCTGCCGCAGGAAAACCTCGCCGCCTGTAAAGGTCACAAACAGGGTTCCCGCATCAACAGCCTGCCTGAGAATGTCTTTGATTTGTTCTGTGGATAATTCTTTCGAACGGGCTTGCTTGCTGCCTGCCGGCTGGTTGATATAACAGTGCACGCAGTTCAAATCACAACGGTCGGTCAGCTCCATCATCCCGCTCAGGGGATAACGGCGCCCTTTCATCTGGGCATGGATCGCTGCGCCTAAATCGCCTAAATCAATTTCAGGAATGTTTGGGCAGCTCATTGCTCCACCTCGATGATGGCACCAATCGCTGTCATCTCCTCAAGAAAACGGACAAGGTCTGCGTCCAGGACCTCAGATTCTGCATCATACGCATTTTGCAATGCGTTATGTATCTCCCCTTTACTAAAAGGGTTTTCCAGCTGATCCCAAATGAAAGCCCCAACCGGGTTCAGGGTGTATATGGCGTCCATATCTACCACATCTTTATGGAGCGGCACAAGGATCGATTCATCGACAATCTTGCGGTAGATAAAATCCGGGCTGCGTTGAAACTTGGTGTCATTCATCATCAAATACCTTTAATTAATAAGTGTACCTATATAAGGCAGCTTTCTGGCAATCATCGTGCCGAAAGTTTGCAATTTTCCCCTACCCCATCCATATCGAGATCGAAAGGCTGCGTACTTCCCCAAAGCTTTCATAAAAGGATTTTCAAGGTTGATCACATTGCCACCTCGCTCCAGCTTTGAAACCCGCCCCCAAATCTGTTCATGGCTTATCCAGCCATCCGCATACGCAGCTCGATCGCCCTGGATGAGATAGGTTTTTTCCTCAAGCTTTCCCTGCCGCCCGATCACGCGATGGGCAAGCACCCTGCCACTCTCTGTTTGGCACAAGACCACATCACCCAAACGGGGCAGTTTTTGCCCAAACGGCTCAACAAGCATGATATCACCATCCCTGACAAGCGGTTTCATACTCATTCCGCGTGCCTGGAAACGGACGGATTTCCCCATCCGGAGAAGATCCCTGGTCAGATCGCAAATATCCGCATCTGACCAGGGTTTATCCGTTAATTTTTTCACTTGATCTTCTTCAAAGCCCTTGCTGAAGCAAAATCCTCGTGCAATTCAGCAAAGTTGTGAATGTCTACAGACTCAATCCAGTAATAGAAGACATTGCGTGAATTGACCTCATCAATGTAGAAATATGCAGCCCCCATGCCGCCGGTGTTTCCAGGGATGAGTTCTTCATTGATTTTCGTTCGGGGGGCATGCAGTGACGGGGCTCGATAGAGGTTGAAGCCCAGGTTATCTGTTTCCATCTCTGTTTCCCAATCGAGCCTGATCCCGCCTGCAACGCCGGTTGCTGTGAATGAGAGAAGATCGACAGCGGTAGGTACGCCAAGATCGGTCGGCTCGGAGTCGGAATTATCTAAAGTGTATGGCTCTACTTCATTTGTAGCCGAAACCGATACCTCATTACAAACATCAACTGGTATCACCTCATCCTGCAAATTCGGTGTACCCTGGGTACATTCCCCAATTTCAACAAGGTAGTATGTCGGTGCCATTGGGCCAACTATAACAGCAAAATCGATGGTGACAACTTCACCCGGTGCCATGCTTCCTAAATCGCAGGTGATCACATTAGACCCGCCATCATAAGCGCAAGAGCGAGAAAGGCCATCAAAGTCTGTGGGTGAGGTGATTGTTAAGGGAAGACAAATTTCAGGAGGACATGCTTGATCATAATAGACGTTTGCATCAAGCTTATCCGTTACTATCACACCCTGAGCGGGAATATCACCTGGCATATCCTCATTTGCTACCGTGATTTTATATGGGAGCGCAGAACCAATGTAAGGGTATCGAGGATAAGGAGCGGTACGAGCATAATCATAATCCGTCTTGGTTACTGTTACATCCACTGCCGCAGCATTTGTGAACGTACAGGTTGTCATTAACCCTGTCTGAATGGCGAAATCTGTAATTGTTGATCCCGTCCAGGTGCCGGTTGATGTCCCATCATTCAATACACAGGAGGCATTGGTGAGTACCCAGCTATCCGGAACAATTTCACTAAGGTCGTAGCCTGTCCCAGGCATAAATGAAATGTAACTTTCAATTCCACTCCCGCTAATCGTCCAGCTGCTTACTCCCCCTGCTGAAGCTTGCCCTGCGCCCATATTGAAAACAAAATTTGTTGCTACGTCAGGGTCTGCTACTTTTACAATCTCAAGAAAACCAGCGCCGGGCAAGAAAACACAATCGGAGGGCGCAGAACCCGGGATCGCCGAGGGGTATGAACAAACGTTGATCATTTCGGGATTTCCCATTGCCGCCAAATCGACGCCTGAGATTGTTGTCTCAACAAAGGTATCGTAAGTGTAACAATTAAATGGGTCGTAATTAAAACTGCATGTGTTTCCTGTTACGTGTAATGGGTCATAATATGGACCTCCAAAGGTACCAAAGGGGTCCACTTCAGCTATACTTACTACTCCTGTTGACTCAAAAAGAATAGGAGCACGTGGATTAGTACATTTATCAGCAGCAGAATCACCACAAGAATATAACTGTTTAACCGTTAGCGCAGCAGGGGTTCCATTAACAGTGATACAAAATGAATAATCTGCCATTCCATTATCATTGCTGTCAAATAATACACAAACATCCCCCGTATTTTGACCAGACCAGTCGGTGTCATCAAGTCCCCAATTTATGTACAAGTTATCTGGGAACTCAGTATCGTATCCCCTTTGAAGGAAATTAATATCCTTTTGACCAGGATAATCATCCGCGCCACCATCATCAACATATGTTAAGAAATCGGGCACAGCCTTAACCCCTTGAACGCCAAGTGCTGCCAGCACAATGACCAACAATAATCCCGACAAAATACCAAATACAATTTGCCTTAATTTACCTTTTTTACCTATCATTTTTGACTCCTCTTTTCCTCACTGGAAAATTACCCTAGACACCCTTAACCAAATTAATCTATGAAGTTAAAGATAAAAACCCGTTTTATCTAACAACACTAATTCTATTTTAACATAATTTATCATTATGTCAATACGAGTTTTCTACTTAAATATTGGTTAAATTTATTTTGCTGCCCTCCTCTTTGCGATAACAGACACTTTCGATTGGTAATTAAGCTAATTTTAACACATAATTGCAATAAATTCAAATCATTTTAGTATATTTGGTGGTTGATAGATTTTAGCTAGTAGTTGGTGGTTGGTAGCTGGTAGCAAAAAAATTAAACACTACGAGCGATTGCCCTGATCAAGCTGTTGATCATTTTAGCAATTTCATTTGATAAACTTTAAACTTCATCGTATTGATCGTTAGTGATCCTCTAGCAATGTAGAGAAAATGCATAAATTCTTTTGATGAATTCCTGCCTTTACCTTCAGCAATATTCATTGGAACTGAGGTGACAGCTGATTCTAATTGCTCACACAGTCGATAGTGTTTTCTAGAAGTCTCAATATGGTCAATTAACTCAATAACATGATCTGCAAAAGTTATACTCTTTTGCCATACCAAAAGGTCTTTGTATTTAGAATTCTCTCGTTCTTTTTCCATCTATTACTTTCGGCAATTTAGTTTGAATTTATTACTATGAACTACTAACTACGAGCTACAGGCTACAAGCTACCGACTACTAGCTGTCCTTCAAAAACTGCCCACGCATGCGTTCGAAGTCCCGATTCGCCTGGGCGTAATCCTCCGGGTTGCCGAGGTCCATCCAGTAGCCGTCGAAGGGATAACCGACCACAGTCTCCCCTGCATCGAGCAGTTTATGGATCAGGTCCGGGAAGTCCAGGTATTCGCCTTCAGGAATATAGTTCAACACCTCCGGCTCAAAGACGTACATCCCCATGCTGACCCTGAAATCGAAAGAAGGCTTTTCAATATATCCTTTAATGAGGTTATCATTTTCTGTTTCAATTACACCCAATTCCACCTTCACCTGGCGCTCGTGCATGGCGATGGTACAGATCCCACCCTTTTGACGATGGAAATCGAACAGATCGTTGATATTCATTAAGGTAAGCACATCCCCATTGCTGACGAGGAAGGTCTGGTCCAAATCGGGAACCATTGCCAGGGGTCCTGCTGTGCCCAGTGGTTTGGGTTCGAAGGAATAGGTGATATCGAGGTCAAACTGCTGCCCGTCCTGGAAGAAGGCCTGCATCAGGCCGGCCAGGTGTCCCACGGTCAGGACGACGTGATTGATCCCGGCACGCTTCATCTGACGCAAGAGGATTTCAAGGATGGCGCGATCGCCCACGGGCATCATCGGTTTGGGGAGGACGTAGGTGTAGGGGGCGAGGCGAGTGCCGCGACCGCCTGCAAGAATGACTGCTTTCATATTAATACTCCTGAAAAAATAAGGCTATAAGAGATAGCTGGTAGTTGGTAGCTGGTAGTTGGTAGCAAAAGATTAAAGATTCCGTGCGATTGCCTTTATTAAACTATTGATCATTTTGGCAATTTCATTTGACTTTTGTTCAAATTCATTAAATTGGTCAATAGTGATCCAGCCTCTGAGTTTGAATATCTCTAATAATGTAAGCGTCTCATAGAGTGAACCTCTGGCAATGTAAAGGAATTGCATGAATTCTTTTTGTGAATTCCACAGATTTTACATAAAATCTGCATACACTTGATGCGGCTTGAAGCCGCTCAGGTTATCCCTTTGCCTTCCGCAATGTTCATAGGCACGGATGTTGCTGCAGCCTCTAATTGCTCAAACAGTCGATAATGCTTCCTTGATGTCTCAATAGTATCAACCAGGTCTAAGACTTGATCGGCAAAACAAAGGCTTCTCTGCCAAACCAAAAGATCTTTATATCTCGAATTTTCCTTGCTGTTCACCATCTTTTTTCCAATTATTTCTCATCCAATAACGAATAGCGAATAGCTACTAGCTACAAGCCACCAGCTACAAGCTACAAGCTACCTTTCATATTTGCCAACGCGATACAAATCCAGATGCTCGCGGATCCAATCGATGGTGCGGGAAAGGCCTTCGCGGATGTCCACCTGCGGCTGCCAGCCGAGCACCTCACGGGCTTTGGTATTGTCCGAGAGCAGCCTCATCACCTCGGACTTCTCCGGGCGCAGACGCTGCTGATCGACCACAACCTTCATCGGCTTGCCGACCAGCTTGATGATCAGGTCTGCCAGCTCACCGATGCTAACCTCGTCCCCATAGCCCAAGTTGAAGGTCTCGCCAGCCATACCCTCAGCCTGGGCAGCTTTAATGAAGCCTTCCACCGTGTCGCTGAGGTATGTGAAGTCGCGTTTTGCATCCAGGTTGCCCAGGTGAATTTCATCCATGGTCAGCGCCTGGGTGATGATGGTCGGGATGACCGCCCGCGCTGACTGCCCGGGCCCGTAGGTGTTGAAAGGCCGCACAGTCACCGCCTGCACATCAAAAGCCCGGTAATAACTCTCGACCAGCTTGTCCGCCCCGATCTTGCTGGCGGAATACGGTGACTGTCCCTGCAGGGGATGCCCCTCGTCAATCGGGACGCGCAGCGCCGTGCCATACACCTCGCTCGTGGACGTGTGCACCAAGCGCGCCCCATGTTTGCGGCAAGCCTGCAGCACGTTCAGCGTGCCGAGGACATTGCTTTGCACCACTTCAACCGGATGGATATACGAATAAGGGATCGAGATCAAAGCGCCCAGGTGAAAGACGATATCCACTCTCTCAACCGCTTTCTCAACGGCATCCGGGTCGCGCAGGTCGCCAAAAACCAGGTCCAATCGATCGCGGGTCTCTGCCGTCAAGAATTTGAGCAAGCCCATCTCAGCTCGCGAGGTATAGCGCAATAAAGCCCTCACGCTTGATCCAAGTGCATCCAGCCGATTCACCAGCGCACTGCCGATAAATCCGCCAGCGCCTGTGACCAGTACCCTGCTGCCATCCAAAGGATCACTCACCTGAACACCTCTAATTCCTAATCACAATCCGGCTTTTTGAGTATCTCTATCAAATCGGGAATAATCACCACCCGCGCCCCCGTCGTCTCACAGGTTTCCAAAATCCGCTCCCGATTCGCCTGGTTGATCTTCGAAATCGCGAACAGTATCAGACGGATATCCTTGCTCTTTACCAAATCCGGGATGTCCTCTGTCGTCCCCAAAACAGGCAGCCCCGCCATCTCGACATTTTGCTTTCGATAATCATCGTCCACAAAACCCAATATCGAAAAAGCTGAAGCATACTCGCTCTTGTTTAAGAGCCAGACCGCCAGCTCGCCGCCGTCACCCGCGCCAACCACCAGCACCGGCTCCCCAAGTGATTTTTTATCCCCACGAGCAAAAGCCCAGCGGCTTGCAATGCCCGTGATCAGCCGCTCACGGTAACGGACAGCGACCATCCCAAAAAAGGTCAGCAGGGCAAAATTCAGCACAAAGTTTAGATGAAGGATGACCTGGTCCAGCCAAAAACGATTGACCAGCACCACAACACTCGCCGTCAGCAGGACCAAAAGACCGACATCAATCACGAGGACCGGGCTGGCGTAGCGCCAGGCAATCCGGTGCAAGCCCATGATGGTTCCCCCCACGCTGATCAAGGCTGCAATGGCAAAGGCGAGGAAAAATGCACGGCTGAATCCCAAATTCACTGCCTGCTCCGTCCGCCAGACAATCCCTGCAAGCGCAACAGAGAAAAAGGCAATCACAAAATCGATGGTAAACCAGGATAAATGCCGATAATAGAATTTATAAATCGGCCCGGAGAAAATCGTCCGTTCCCGGATTTTCACCTTGCGGATACGCGGCAGGATCGCTAGAATGGTCAGGAAGAAGACATCCAGGTCGGTGATGAAAGTGTGATTGCTGACGTACAGCAGGTCCAGGCGCATCTTGTCGGGCATGATGTCCTTGAGGTAATCATCCAGAAAATTGGCACCGTTGAGCCGTTTTTCCTCATCCCGATAGAGGATCGACGCCGGACTCGTCATCCCGGGACGCATGCTCAGAATGTGCTGCTTGACCTCATCAGGCCATTTTCCCACAAATTCCGCGACTTCCGGGCGCGGCCCGACCAGGCTCATATCTCCGATGAACACATTCCACAACTGCGGCAGTTCATTCAGCTTGGTATCCCGCAGCCACTGACCGAGGGGCGTGACACGGCTGTCGCCGTTGGCGGTCAGTTTTGTGCCGTTATAGGACTCAGGGCGCTCGTACATGGTGCGGAATTTGAGCATCTTGAAGGACTTGCCGTGCCGCCCCACCCGTGCCCCCCGGTAATAGACCGGGCCGGGTGAGTCGCGCTTGATGCCCAGTGCAATCAAACCAAAAATCGGCGAAAGTATGATCAGCCCAAACCCAGAGACGACCACGTCAAAGGTGCGTTTGATGAAGGCTGACCAAGATTTTTGGATTCTCGAAGCTTGATCGATATAAGATAATTTTTCTTTCTGAGAGGTATCGGCGTCTACCATAATTGAGATATTGCCCCAACTTGTTATTGAATAAAAACTGGACAGTAATTATAACACGCTAGCTCGTAGCTAGTAGTTTGTAGTTGGTAGCATTAATAAAAATTTGACAATTACTTGCAACACTAAAGACTTTTAGTTATCGCATTTATGAGACTATTGATCATTTTTGCGATTTCCGTTGATGTGTATTCGAGTTCAGTAAATTGCTCGTTGCCTATCCATCCCCTTAGTTTGAATATCTCTAACAATGTCATTGTCTCATATAGTGAACCCCGGGCAATATAGAGAAAACGTATGAATTCTTTTTGCGAATTCCTGCCTTTTCCCTCAGCAACATTCATAGGAATTGATGTAACTGCTGCTTCCAACTGCTCCAATAGTCGATAGTGTTTCCTCGAAGTATCAATTTGATCGATTAGCTCTAAAACCTGATCAGCAAATAAGATACTTTTTTGCCAAACCAACAAATCCTTGTATCTAGAATTTTCTTGTGTCTTATCCATACCCGATATTTTAATCACCTTTCACCTAAGGACTGCTAGCCACCAGCTACCAGCTACCAGCTACCAGCTAATTCACAACAACAATCCATCTTCCTGCAGTGACTGCCAGCGCCTGAGGCGGTAGAGGGTGAAAAAGCCAATGCCTAAGACTGCACCCAATCCATCAATAAAAATATCGAATATCTGGAAGGCCCGCTCTGGGACGAATAATTGGTGCACCTCATCGGTCACGCCGTAGAGGAAGCTCAACAAGAAAACAACCAGCAGGTACCGATTTCGCAAGGGATCCTTCCAGGCGAGGGCACGGGCGATCAGAAAAGCCAGTATTCCAAAATTGAACATATGCCCCAGGGGACCCAACAGAAAAAACAGCCGCTGCCCAAAGATCCTGGTATTCCAGGTGAAGCGGACGATGAACCGCGGCAGCATATCCGCCGGGTTGGAATGCGAAGACGTGCCAAAGATTTGAGACATCCAGAGGAGAATTGGAAGATAACGAGACAGGAATGATTTCATAATTTAGCGGAAAGCTGAAAGTCCCATCCCCTCAATTGCGTTACGGGGACTTCGTCACTTCGTTCCTTGAGCTGAAGGCAAAAGAAGGACGGAAGACGGAAGACAGGAGACGGGGGACGGAGGCTGAATTCCAATGAATTCAGCACTCGCATGGCGGCTTGCTCGGTCGAAGACCGCTCTTTGAGCGAGAGCACTCTTTGAGTGTGACCGCTTATGCTCGAAGACGGCTTGTAGTTTGTGGCTACCAACTACCAGCTACCATTTATCATAAAATTTGAACAGTCCAAATAAAAACCCCAAACCGTAGCTGATGTGGATGGTGGCAAATGCCGGCGGGAGAAGCCAAAAATAGCGCCAGCCTTCTCGCTTTGCCAGCATCAAACTGACGGCCAGGTTGGCAAAGGTGTAGAGGCCCACCAGACTCACAAGAGGGATCCAACCCCAGGGGAAGGCTGCCGTCAGGACCAGGCTCAGGATCAGCGCAAGGACGAAGAGCAGCGGCACAAACTGCCGGGGGCGCATTTGAGCGGGATGCTTTTGCAGCACGCGCACCTTGTAAAAACCGTATTGAAAGTACTGGCGCCAGAGGGATTGATAGGTCGAACGTGAAATATATGTGCTTTTCACTTGTGGATTACATATTATCCTTCCGCCAGCTTTCCGGAGTCTGTAGCTAAATTCATCATCCTGATTTTTTATCAGGTTTTCATCATAACCACCAATTTTTTCATAAACTGATCTTTTACAAAAACCCATAAAAACCGTATCAGTCTCTTCCTCAACCTTTGCAAGACGATACCGGGCATTACCAACACCAAAAGCACTTCCCATTGCGATACATATTGCTTGGCCAACTTTCGTCTGACTGATTATATTAACCGATCCACCTACCATATCTGCTCTTGTTCGATAAAGTGTATCAACTAATTCTGAGACATAATCATTGGGCAAAGTTATGTGTCCACTAACAATACTAATAATTTCGCCATTACAAATATCTAAAGCTAAGTTCCAACCAGAAGATTGAATTATTTTGGGGTTATCAATTAGTTGATAGTTCTTTTTATGCTTTATCAATTCATTTATTACTTCCCCAGTCCGATCTGTGGACCTTCCATCCGCAATAATTACCTCCAATAAGTGAGATGGGTAATCCTGTTCAAAAATCGAATTTAGACACGCTATAATATGATTCTCTTCATTTCGAACTGCTAATAAAAGAGAAACAACAGGCTTTTCTTCCCTTGAGCTATTTTCCTGTTTATTCATCTTTACCAACATCATTAATTTTATATTTTAAAAAATTTTCAATTGTACTTCTATTTTCTGTAATAAATGAAACTGCCTTCTTTTCTCTCAAAAATAATTCAAAATCTTTTCCAGGAACACCTGCATATGTGAGACCTGGTGTATTTATATCTTTTGTTATTAATGTCCCTATACCGATAAAAGTGTTGTCTGCAATAACTGCAGAATTCATAATTGTTGAATTAGGCCCAATCCACACATTTTCTCCAATTGTTACACTTCCACTTAGAATTACACCAGCTGTAATGATGGAATTTCTTTTTACATGGCAATTATGTGCGACATGTACATGATCATCAATTTTCACATAATCTTCAATAATAGTTGCTTTAATTGTTCCTGTAACAATTGTATTTAAAGCCCCAACTTCAACATGATCACCAATTATTACACCTCCCAATTGAGCCATTTTTAAATTATTACCATTTTCGTCTTTTACGACACCAAAACCCTGTCCACCTACAACGGCATTCTCCCTGATGACACAATTTTTCCCAATCTTGACATTTCTTAGAATTTTTGCGCCTTGTTTTATGATTGTATTATCACCAATAAGGACATTTGGCCCAATAAAAACAAAGTCCTCAATAACTACATTTTCTCCGAGAATTACATCTTCCGAAACACTGGCTAATGAAGAAATCCCAAATTTCGAATGTGAGGAGATTTTTTTTGATAAAAAGTTCAACACTTTTGCCAAGGCTAGCCTATTATCTTCAACAATACAATGAGGAAAATCGAATGTTCCTTTGCTTTGTGTTACGATAAGGCAGCCATCCAAAGATTTTATTTTCAACTCATTATCCCTATCAATTTTCATTACAAAAATTAAGGAATGATCAATTTCTTCATCTAGCGTCGTTAGTCCAGAAAAAAGAAGATCATATTCTTTATCACAATTCAATAAGTTTTTAATTTCTGAAAAATGGAGTTCGAATTTTATCATAATTAATCACCTGAACATTAAAATATTAATTGAATCAAATAATATAATGCAAAAATTATAGTATTAATCGTATGACCTCGAACGCTTCTGCATACTGCCTTCCAATTTGTGTTCCCCTTGTTATCGCTAATCCTCGAATAAAGTCCTCATGAAGATAGTCGCGATCTTTTTGTGAGTCATAACAATTCAAAGCATCAATTTTCCTTTTTATGCAATTCTCATCTAAAGAAACAAAACAATGATTAGAAAATGTAAAATTATTCCAGGGCAATTCATAACCTAAAATCGAGGTTTTTTTGAATGCACGGAGACCCTCGCTTGATACAATTTGATGATCCTGATGTGTATCATTAGTGCTTGGCATAAACACAAGATCAGGGTTTATTTGCTTATTTAGTTTCACCATTTCTTCAAGGATTTCCTGCCGCTGGCTCGAAAAATACCGGATTCGGAAGTCATAAAGCATCAAATTCTCTTGTTGAAGCCCCAAAACATGTGTTGCTTTCCTCACTTCTTTTTCTAAAACATCCTCTGGAAATTCAGGAGGATGCGTTATTACTGGTTTGCTCGCAAATGCTACATAAAATACTTGAGAGCCCATAGAAATGAAATGTGCTATTGTTCCACCACAACCTAACTCACCATCATCAGTATGGGGAGCAAGAATTAAGATTTTTTTTGGGTCGTTTATTAATGTCATTAGCACCTTTTTATGTTAACAAATTGGGATTGAATTAATTAATGTTAGAAACCTTTTTTTAGTTGATTATGATAATAATTGTTGAAATTTAAGATTGAATGAAATCTATTTGTCAAGTTATCAACCTTGTTTGGAGCGATAATACTTCAATGATTAACTTTACTTAACGTTCAAATCAAATTCTTCTTGTCCAATTACTACATCCTTAAAACCCGAGAAATAACCGCTTTGAACTTGCCGCTTTCGGTTCTTTCAATCTGATCCACGAAATCAAATTCAAGGTCGATCTCACCAAGCCGCTGTTCAAATCGATCGTAAATGATTTTCTTTTCGGCATCACCGAATTCAGGCTTAACAACCAGCCTGACCCGAAACCGATCATAATCCTCCTGGACCACCTGCCCCTCTTTCACATTGTCCAAACCGATAAAAATGCCGTGGAACCGAACCGTCACCCTGCCATCTTTGGTGATCACAGTATCTTCAATCCGCCCCACCAATTCTTCGATGACCGGCATCTGCCGCCCGCAAGGACAACTCTTCTCAGACAGAATGGCGATATCCCCGGTGTCATATCTGATCAACGGCTGAGCGAAATTGAGCAGACCGGTCGCCACAATCCGACCCTGAACGCCAGGACGCACGGGTTGATCGTCCTCATCCAATAATTCAATGATGCCCACATCCGGGCTGATGTGCATCCGGTGGTGCTCGCACTCCGATGCCTGGCAGCAAACCTCAACGCCGCTGTAAGCATCATAAACCTCACACCGGTAGACTTTTTGGATCATCGCCCGCATCTCATCCGTGAGTTTTTCGCTGCTGGTAAGTACCGCTTGGGGTTGATACATGCTTATCCCCTGCTCATCAAGCATACGTGCCAAAAAGAAGTGACTGGAGGCATACCCTACCAGGTAATCCGGTTGGTAATGGTTGAGCGCCCGGGCATAATCAGGCGCATTCGTTGGCGAAATATGAAAGGCGGACATATACAGCTGGCGTTCGAAAATGTTGTAACGCCAGAAGGGCGGCTTTGCATTGGCTTTGGGCACAACCAACCTCCCGCCAATCATCCCGCGGCTCATCCGGTAATCCACGCCCGTCCAATTTCGCACCCGCGCTTCATAGGCAGCCTGTGCCAGGTGATCGCCTTCCCGGGTGAAGCGGATTGCCAGGGGTGTGCCCGTTGTACCGCTGGTCTTATAGGTAGCCGGTTTCTCGCGAAGATCATCTGAGAGGAAATCACCCTGACGCACTCTTAATATTTCCTTGGTCAAGACCGGCAGTTTTTGCAGATCTGCTGCTGTGAAGACCTGCAGGTCATGGTCATCAATATTCAGATCAACAAAGCGTGCATGGTAATAAGGAACATGTTGATATGCGTGCAGCAGGAGCTGGCGTAAGCGTGCTTCCTGGTAAGCCACCCAATCATCGAAGCTGTAGGCTTCCCGACCTTTAAATTCTGCGACATATTTCTTGAAATCCCCACCGTAGCGGCGCTGCTTCCAATACAAGCCGTACAGGCTGACGCCAAAATTTTGCAGCCAGGTTGGGGAAATCGCATAAATTTTATCGAGGATGCCTGCCACGCTAATCTATCACTTTCATGTAATGAACGGTATTGGCTTCTTTGTTCTCATTATCAACAAACCACCCATGGCGGTCATACAGGCGGCGCGCGCTGGCATTATCCTTGTCAACGCTCAGAGTCAATTGACCCACGCCCAATTCCTTTGCTGATTTCTCAAAAGCGGCAACCAATAAGGATCCAATCCCCTGCCTCTGCTGCCCAGGATCCACACCAATGCCAGCCAGGGCAGCCCGCACAAGGACGGGCTCATCACCAAATTGCGCGGTGTTTGAAGTCTTTTGCGGGAACAGCCCTTTGAGATAACTGCGCCATAGCAAAAAGGTCTCGCTCTGAAACCACAAGCCTGGATGGATCAGCAGCCCCAGGAGCACTTCAAAGAAAGCATAGCGGAACAATTTCCGACCGTAACCGCCGACCGCGCCCACGACATACCCGCTGATCTCCCCATCAGTTCGTGCAACCAGGCTCAAAACAGGCTGCTGCGTGATAAACCAGCGGAACATCTTCCGTACATATGGCTTTCCCAATTTCGTTGACCGTGAATCAGGGAAAGCCAGGCAGTGCAGCCGCGCTGCAGCAGTAATATCCGTGAGCTGCATTCGTTCAACAATGTGTTTCAAAGGCTAAAAATACTCCCTTTCATTTATTAATCTCTTGTTTCCCCCATGATTTCATAAAACAATGCTTCCCACATCGGGAGGACCTTTTCCCAGGAGAAAGCCTCTGCCTTTTTACGGGCATTTGCAGATAGGCTGGCTGCCAGCTGCGGGTCGGTCAGAATTCTTTTGACAGCATTTGCCATAGCTTCCGGATCCTCAGGCGGCACCAACAGGGCATCCACGCCGTCTTCAAGCAAGAAGGGAATGCCCCCCACATTCGTGCTGACGATGCACAAGCCGCATGCCATGGCTTCGATCACGCTGACCGGCGCGTTGTCAACATTGGTGGTGTTGAGGAAGATGTCGCCTTTGTTAAGCCAGTGAGGTACCTCGTTTTTAGGAACTAATCCGGGGAACTCAATCCGGTCTTTTACACCCAAACGATTTATCGCTGATACGGTTTTTTCAAAACTGCCATCTCCTTTATCAGGGCCAACCATGGTTAATTTAATGTCAGGAAAATCATTGAGCAGCAAACTTACAACTTCAGGCGCCAGCCAGGGGTTATAAATCTTGTGAAAAGCTCTCATCCACACCAGGGTTGCTGTTGGCAATCTGCGATGGTTATATGGATATGAAGAAATTTCAACAAAATTTGGGATTACTACAATATCTGGCCTGATTTTTCCCAGGATAGTTTTCAGATAATCAGAAGGAGATACAACAATTTCTGCTCTGCGTAATAATCTTTGCACTCGATCCGGGTGATTCTGGGAAAATATTGGAAGATTACCGCCATGCAATGTTAATATTACGGGTTTCCCTAAAAAATTAAGCAAACTCACACTTAGCTCAGCCCAAACAAACGCAAGCCCACTGAAGATATCCACCTCAGCAATTTGGTAAACCTTTCGCCTGCTCAAAATTGTGAAGAGCATATCGAATAACCGGAAGACTTTATTCTTCTTATTTGATGTCTTAAGAATTTGCCAACCACGCCCAGCCAAGCGTGTCATCAGTGCCAGCGTGACATTCTGATTATTTCGATCAGATATAAAGTGATTTCCTACAAATAGTAAGCTTGCTTTGGTCGTTTTCATTTTAAATTGGTCGAAATGCTGAATTCATGAGATTGCCCGTTTGGACAAAGGACCAACCTTATGAGATTTATCTTCAGGAAGCTCATCCTTTGGTGAAACCTTCCATCCAACAACAGCCATCCCCAAAAGTAAAGAAATACCAACAATACGCATGGCTGCATGGGACATTTCCACTAATGACCAGGCTGCAAGCGCAACAACCCATGCCCGGGACGTTGCATCCGGGGCTTTAAAATAAGCCAGCGCCAATAATATTAGCAGGATAACCAATGCAAACACGCCCCCCATGCCGTGCTCAGCCAGAATGCGTGAGTATTCGGTGTGGGCTGCAGCATAAATCCCAATTTGTCTGCGATAACTCGCTATCCCTGGACCCACACCAAGGAGAGGATTTTCTAAAAATAGCTGCCAATCCGCCCTGAAAAGTTCGCCGCGATTGGTTAGATCCGTATCCAAAAAACGCTGGCTGAACATGCCGCCAGAGAATTCTTCCAATTGTGGGAAAAAGAAGCCAACCAAAATCCCACCTATTATCAACATTATAAAAAGGCTCTTGATAAATCGGTCCGGTTTCCCTAGCAAGTGCAAAATAGCACCCGCAATTGCAACACCAAAATTGTAGATCCCCCCGCGAGAGAAGGTCAGAAAGCTCTGCACCAGCAGCGCCAGGGCAAATAGCATCGGCCAAAACCGACCTCCTTTTCCCTCCTGGGTGATCGCGAGCATTACCAGCAAAAAAGCACCCAAACTGAGGGCGGCTGAAACCTGGTTGGGTCCAAATCCACCGCTGGTGACAGACAATGATTCACCGGTAAAAACAATTTCTGTTGCTGTGATGGTGTTGTAAACTGCCAATGTCAGCGTTCCAAGAATGGGGTAAACAACTGCCCAAACCCAATTGCTAAGTTCCGCATAGTCCATTTCCACCTGGCTAAAGAAGATAAGAAGCACCGCAAGCGCTAAAGGACCGGATAAATTAAAACTGATCAACTGTCGTGCTCGTTCAGTCACGCCAAGAAATTCCAAAGTCAAAAACGCGGAAGGTGTGAGCAAAAGGAAATATAAGATCGGCGCAGCAGCATTCTTAAGATTACGAAGTCTTATCAAAGCGAGAAAGGAAATAGCAATGGTCGCATATTTGCCAAATTCCCAAAATATCCTGGCATCCGTCATCCGCCACAAAACTTCTGCACCAGCAATGTAACCCACCAACGGGATGATATCTTTGATCTCTTTCGAAGTAAGAGCAATGTAGACTCCTGCTCCGAAAACAACAAGGGCATGGATCGTAGCAACGACTTCATTCTGCCGCATTCCCAATGCCAGAATCACATGAAAAAAAACGAACAACAAACGTTTTGCCATGCTGCCCATCGGCTTAAACCGTGGGTGTGATTTCATCTTTGGTAAGCCTGAATCAAACCTGCGGTATGCCTTATTCATCGTTTAAATCCAGGCTCCAGGCCCTTCGATACATGTCTTTAACTGAAGAGAGATAATATTCATACGTAAAATTGCTTGCTGCACGAATGCCGTTTAGGCTGGCCTTCTTCCAGGCTTTTACATCTTGAGTATACATAATAACAGCATCCACAAAAGCTTCAATATCGTCAGGGGGGAGAGCGAGACCCGCCTCAGCCCCCTCAAGGATCTCAGGAATGCTGGCGATTGCGCTTGCAATTGGGACCACGCCATGTGCCATCGCCTCACTGAGTACCTTTGGCCAACCCTCTGATGTTGATGGGAAGATAAACAAATGTGCTCTCCGGTAATAGCTGTGCAAAGCCGTCATGGGCTTCCATCCTGCAAAGGTAACACGATCTGTCAATGACCTTTCTTTTACAAGACGCTCAAAATCCACACGCTCAGGGCTGTCCCCGACCAAAGTTAATAAAAAATCTAACCCAATTCGATTAAGCCTTTCAGCGATCTCAAGAACCCGATCCACGCCCTTAGCCCGACTCAAATTACCCACAAAAAGCAGTTCAATAGGCGAAGAAAGCCGCTTCTTAAGAGCTATTTCTTTTTCATTTAGGTATTCTAATTCTGAAAACGATGGGTTCAAAAAACTGAAGATGTGATCAGGCTGCCCCTCCCAATGTCCATTAATTGTGACAACCCCTTTGTGGAGCTTTTTGTTCAGAAACCACCGCTGAACCTTATATGAAGAGGGCTGGCTTGGATATGCTTCCCAACTCCCGCCATACTTGACCCAAATTGGTTTCCCTTTTGCCCACGACCTGGCGGCAATTAAGGCAACAGTGCTGATCCCCGCCGGGCACCGAATATGTATCGTATCCCCAATACCCATCTCAGACTTCATAGCTGTCAACCATCCCGGAATCTGCCGCAGAATCCCCAGCTTATCCATAAAGCCATTCCCCCCAGCAGCTTTCACCGGGTGAAAATGCACATTCGGATTTTGATATGGCAGGGAACTGTTCGGCGGGGCACCAGGATGCAAAGGCGCCAGGTGAACGATATCATCAAACAAACGCCCCAGTTGATCTATCTCACAAATGGTAGATCCCCAACCGACGACTCCCTCTCCCATTCGATAATGAGGTGTATGCGATACAATCAATAATCTCATTCGCATTCACCCGCTGATGATCCTGTGAACATTTTAAGAACATTTAAATAACGTTTACCAACCTGCTCCCAGGTCTGATTTTCGATCGCATTCAAATAAGCATTTTGACTCAGACGATCAAGAGTTGAAGGGTCATTTGCTAATTTGATGATCGCCTTTGCGGTTTTATCCGAATCATTTTGGGGCACAAGAATCCCCGTTTCCCCATCAATGACCGCTTCCGCCAATCCGGAATTATCCGAGACGACAGCAGCTTTACCGCAAAGCGCAGCCTCCATAACAGCAATGCCGAAACCCTCAAAATCACCATCTGCCAGCTGCCGGCTGGTCATGCAAAATAAATCACAGGAATTGTATATTCTGCGCAGTTCAACCTCGGATACCCGCCCCCAAAAACGAATATTATCCTCAACACCAAGTTCTTTGGCAATCCTCTCCAGCTTTTCCCGGATAAACGGCAAACCGACAATCCAATAGGTCACATCAGGAATGCTTTCTTTAATTTGGGGAAGTGCCCTGATCAGTACTTCCTGCCCCTTTCGATCAGAAACGCCGCCAACAGTCAGCAGGACAAATTTATTATCATCATCATGTTTTTTTCGAAAACTTGCAATATCTGTTTTTGACAGTGGGAAAAAAGCTGCCCTGTCTGCACCGTTATGGATCACAAAACTTTGAGGTTCTGTAATACCCATTTTATGCATTACTTGCCGTGTATATTTGCTGACACAAATTGCACCGTCTGCAGAATTGCTGGCTGATCTCATAAGAAACGCCTTCAAGCCTGAAGGGGTTCCAAATTCCGTTCCATGCGCAACAAAAACCCAGGGGATATCTAAGAACTCGAGCAAAGGTGCAGCCATCCAAATAGAACCACGCCCGGAAACAACGACAATGTCAAATTTATTATTCCTCAGTATCTTATAAAAAATAATAAAACGTTTTAGCGATTGGAATAATTTATTTGAAAGCGAAGGTAATTGTTCAATTGTAAAAGGTTGACAAGTGTTAAATTCGTCTATCTCATGCTGATCCGCATAATCCTGGGGACTGAGAACGAGCATCTCAACTTGCTGATCTTGCAGATATTTTGCCAACTGGTAAGCATGGGTGCCAATGCCCCCCGGCCCGGGTGGAAATTCTGAGGAAATTAACAGGATACGTTTCATTTTGAATTCCTCTCCAATAATTGAGGAATTTGAGGAAATTTTTCCAACATTTCATCAGCTATCTTAGATCGCTTATAAATCAACCAGAGATTTCGTGGAAGACTGACTATACCGAATATAATTTTTAAAATACGTTTCCATATCGGCCCAACAATACTGAAAGTGCCTAAAATCTTGATCCAAAGCATTTCATTTATTTGTTTGTCTGAAAAGTAACGTTTTGCAAGATAGATATCGGAAACAGAGGGAAGATTATATTCAAAAATACGTGATCTGGATCCACCGCGTGTGTTTACCCTGGCATTATGTTCTCGCAGTCCACCAATAGGCGCACGGTGGTGTAATATTGAAATCAATGGGTCAAGCACCATCAAGAAACCCGATAAATAAATTCGCATCCCCAGGTCACCATCTGCGCGTTGCCCAAGATCGTATGCTAAATCAAATAATCCCGATTCAATCAAAACGTCTTTCCTAATTAATGAATTCCCAGCCGGAAACACATCACTGATTGTTAATCCCTTCGAATTTTCTAAACTTAATTTGTTATCTTTTTCATATACCACGCCACATGAGACATTACTTTGGTATTTGTGAAGGTTTTTTAAATGCTTTTCAATCAAATCCGAAGGTGCTTCAACATCATCATCAAGAAAAAGGATATAGTCACCTTTTGCAGATTGCAGCGCAATATTGCGCGAGGAACACTGTCCTGCCTTGTCGGTACTAAAATATCGGAATGGTAAGTCATCAAAGTCTGACAACAGATTAGCGTCACGAAAATGCTCAGGCGTTTGATCAATCACAAAAATTTCATAAGGCTTTACTGCCTGATTTTGTAATTGATCTAATAATTTACGCAAGTAGGGGTAGCGATTAATGGTAGGTATGACCACACTCACTCGTTCCGAAAAATCTGTTTTTTCCGGCCCAGCCAAAGGGCGCTTGTATTGTGATTCTCGAGGAGTATGTTTTCCATATTTTACAGTTTGCAAAGCTTTATAGAAATTTAATGGGCTAACCAAACCAAGTAAAACAGCACGAATGCCTGCCCACCACAACCAACGCTGGTCGAAACCTGTTTTTAAAAAACGCAACTGATCATTAAGTGGGATTTCTGATGAAGATTTGACAGGTAAGCCCGGTACCAATTGTGGACAGTGGCGGATGAAAGCACCCTTGCGTATATAACGGTAACCCAATTCCAAACCAGCCCCAGCAAGGCTTTCAAAATCAGGATCTGGACCTCCCAATTGCTTCAAAACCTCTGAACGGACGAGGCAAGCCTGCAGGGATAAGCGCCAGGAGGTCGCTTCAATTTCAGGATCGGGATCCCGGTTGAGCATCCAGGTAGGTTTCACAAAGTTGATCATTGAAGGCTGCTCCCCCATGTCAAGCCGCAAACCAGCATGCCAGACATCGAATGGTTGATCTAAAAGTGATTGAATTTCATCGGAAGGCGGATTGCCAAGAGTTATATCCCAAAAAAAACAAGCATTAGCATCTGGTTTATCAACCACTTCATCGATAAGAATGGACAATGATTGGGGGTTAAAGGCAGCACAGTAGATATCACCATAAGGCCAATTAATCTGAGAAATCTCTGAATTGAAAAGTATTAGGTCAATTTTCCGCATATTACAAGTAATTGTTAATCTCTTAACCTCGACCAGATTCTTTAATAAGCTTCTTTATATAAATTTACACATTGATCTGTAATGCTTCTAATATCATGATATTTTCTAGCATATTGCACACCTGCTTTGCCCAAGGATTCTCTTAGTTCAGGTTGTATTATTAACCTACGCAATTGATCATGCAAATTCTCGGGCTTCGCATTGACAATTGGACAATCCGGTCGGTAAGGCTTCCAATTGGGGTTGATATAACAAACTGCTGGTTTGCCAAGCGCCATTGCTTCTATAGAAACCTTCCCATACCATCCATACAAAACCTGATCCACAATAATGTCACATTTCTCATATAAAGGTTTGACTTCATTTGCAGGCACATTTTCTATCAAAATTAATTCAACCGGGAAATTCTCTTTCTTAAGTTTGTCAACTGCATCAATAACAAATTCAGTGCCTTTTTTTCTACGGAGAGTAGGCGCATGGGCAATTCGGATAATTCCATCATCATTGTTAATTTTTTCTGTTGGCACCCATTCGTCGAGTCTTAAAGCCTGCTGCACCAATATTGCTTCTGGTGCTACTTGCATCAAGTCTGGTTCAGAGACCAATAATTTGTCTGCGTATTTTCTCCATTTATTCAAGGACGCAATTTGATCAGGCCGGCTTATTGGCGGTTCAGACATATCGACACCAGATGTCATCGCTCGTAGATAATCAAAATGCTTAAGATCAACCAGGTCTAATCCACGAAAATGAACAATTATTTTCTTCCCCTTGCTTTTAAGTAAAGGCAGATCAAGATGCGGAAAATGCCAAAAGCCGTACAGAGATTGACCCCAAAAAAAGTGGAAAATATCAAAATTCGAGGCAGCCCATAGGGTGAACAGCAACATGTTCTTGTGCCGCTTAACTTTGCTTTTAATATTTTGCAAATTTAAATGAATATCATTGACATACCCATACCATTCTTGTGAATAGGTCGCTGAAGTTGCATAATAACCTCTGCACCTCAGCTCATCAACAATCAACTGCATCTGATTGCCAATTTCATGGGGTGCAAATAATATTTTTTTCTTCGATATATCTGGAAAAGACATTTAATAATCACCCCTTTGATATCGTCTCACCAGGACATTCGCTATTGCATTTGAATCCCAGCGAGGAACGAGTGTGTAATTTTCATTCATGATCAACAAATCTTCTTTTTCAACAATGGATGTGACAATCCAATGGAAGCTATCTGTATTTTCTAAATTAAATTTAAATTTATAAGTTAGCGCCACGGCAGGAGCCAGGAATATATTAAAGTATTTCTGACCCTTTCGAATTTTTCCGGTCAGATCAATGGTACAGCAATTTGACAACTGGGAATCATGTATCGCAAATGCAACTGCTTCCAACTGCGGACCGTTCCCGAAAATCTCATAAGATAAATTGACACCATAATCGCATGCTTTTCTTATGCCCTCAATTGCGTACTCCAGGCCATTTTGCCAGATCAAGTCTCCAACTGTGACAATTTCAAGATGATTGCTCATAAATCAGCCTTGATCTAAAATTTGAGAATACATTTGATAAAAAGCACCTGCTTGTTGTTCAAGTGTGTGTTTTTCTAAAACATCTTTACGAGCCTTTTTACCTAATTTTGTGCGAAGGGGCAGGTTTGCAGAAACTTGCGCTATTCGCGAAGCCACAGCCGAAGGATCTCTTACAGGGATGAGCAATCCATTTTCTCCATCGGTAATAACCTCGTCTATGCCGCCAGCAGCCGTTGTGATGACTGCAAGCTCACATGCCATAGCTTCCAAAATCACATTGGCTATCCCTTCGCTGAGGCTTGTATGCAATAAAACATGACTGGCTTGCATGAGGTCTCTAACCTCCTCAGGCTTTTTCCTACCCAATAACTGTACTTCATTTTCTAAATCTAATTCCCGAATCATATATTCGATACGTTTACGATCTTCCCCATCACCAATAATAGTTAAGGAAATGTTGAGACCCTGTTCTTTCGCTTGTTTTACACCCAATAAAGCATAATCGTATCCTTTACGCCAGATTAATGCCCCAATCATAATCAGTTTCAGGGGATATTCAATAAGCTCAGAATTTGCTGGGGCAAAGAATTCCGGATCAACAGCCGGGCGGATGATAAAAGCGCGGTTTTCATCTATTAAACCAAGTAATCTTGCTTCTTCGACCATCGCTTTTGAAACACAATGGTAAGCATTGCATTCGGTTAAGGATTTTTGTAATTGCATTCGGTATTTTTCATAGCCTGGGACATAAGGAAGAATATTAATTTGTTGCCCTCTCAAACTCAGGACCGATGGTTTATTGTATTTTTTGGCTAAAGGACCAAAAGTCATCCAATGGCCTGGCCATTGAAAATGGATGATATCAGCTTGTCGAATTGCACTCTTGATATTTTGGGAAATGTGAAAAGTAAACCCCATGTTGAGTAATTTCTTATTTAAATATTGATTTCTGGAAAAGGAAGGCATGAGGCTGACTTCAATTCCCTTTACCTGCAAACTCTGTATCTGCCTTTTTATAAAAGTAGAATTTGGATTTCCTGCCCCAACCATCAAAATATGCATATTAATTTTATCAAATTTCTGTTTGTTTCCCGGAATTTAACCATTAAACATAAATTTTCTTATGAAGACAATTTTGAACTAGCTTTTTACCAATAAAAGAAAAAGTCTCTTAATTTCCCTTATACTTAACAAACTGATAGGATTTTGCCAAATTGCCAATGATAGTTTTTTAATTTTTTCAATAAAGCTATCCCTTGGAGAAACACTTCTCAAATAAAACCCGTACATGGATCTTCTCACCCGAGGTCTATAAAGCTTTTGATCCGTCTTTTTAAGCTCAGATAATTTATTCCAATAAAAATCATGTTTATATCTTGTTGATTCCCGCCATCCTTGCTGTGTTTTTGTTAATTCATGGTAACGATAAGCTGCAATGAAATAATCTACTGGAATAAATTCTGATCCTTCAGCGTAACATCGATACACAAGATCTGAATCCATGGTGTAATTCAAATCAAGCCTCAATCCGCCAACTTTTTCCCATGCTTCACTGGTCAGGAAACGGCTTGCTTGAATGCCGCCAGCAAAGGGTGGCGCTTGAGGTAAGACTCGATCCAATTTATTAACATAATGAACCTTGCTTATTGACAATATATTTCCATGTTCATCAATTCTTTTTGAATGGCCGCAATAAACCGCATCTTTGTTATGAGAGCTTAAATAGACGTTTGATAGTGCAATCAGGGCGCCAGGTAATAAAATATCATCAGAATTCAACCAATTGACTAAATCGCCTGTTGCCCTATCCATTCCTTTTTTGATAGCATAGGTTTGGCCTTCATCCGGCTCACTCACCCAGTAAGACACCCAGGGCTCGTATTTTTTGATGATCTCCACACTGCCATCGGTGCTGCCGCCGTCGATGATTATGTACTCCAGATTGGGATAGTTCTGTATCAGCACTGAACGGATTGTTTCTTCCAGGTATTGAACCTGGTTATAGGAGGGCGTGATGATGCTGATCTTTGGCCACCTTTTACTATTAAGAATAAGCTCTGAAATTTGATGTGAACTCTCATTCCAGGGCCACCCGGTCTTTCCTTTAGAAGGCTCTGGTAGTTTATTGTTATTTTTTTTCATTGAGTAACACTTTAATTTCAGTTAATATTTTATTAACCCCGTTCTTCCAGTTGTATTTATTAACAATCAATTCCCGTGCCTTCTTTTTATAATCCTGAAGTAAATCCTCATTTTCATAAAGCAATAATATTTTTTCTAACAACTCTTGTGGACCATCTAATTGCAAAACAAAATCTGCAAATCCAATTTCATCTAGAATTTCATAGACTTGGGGCTGTTGTGTACTGATAACACCCAAACCGTTTGCCATATAATCAAAAATTTTTATTGGTGATCCATAATCATTTTGATTTTCTTTATAAAGATTTAACCCAACATCCATTGCAGATAACCAATTTGGCAATTTATCATAAGGCTGCTTGCCATACAAATACGCATTCGGTGGTAAGGTTTCGCTCAACCATGAGGGAAAAGAACCAATCAAGTGAAAAAAGATTTCTTTATATCCCAACGCCCATAATGTTTTTGTTGTTTTTGTTAGTAAATCGATGTTACTCCATTCATGGGATAGGCTACCCATCCACACAATATTAAAGCTATTTTTGAAATAACTCATCCTTTCCGGGTGTGGCAAACCGGGCTTGAAATGTTCAGGATTTGAACCGTTCGGCACAACAAGAATCTTTCTCCAATGAAGCACATCATCAACATATGCTGCCATAGTAGTAGAAACACATACGGCAAGGTCACTCACTTCCGCTTCTTTTCTCAATAAGTCGTTTTGTCGCTGGACTTCACATCTGCCCTTGCCTTTTGTGATTGCATAAACAGGAAGCGCGTTAAACTCCCAAATATTTAGTGAATTTTGCGTTAATTGCCTTAATGGAAACTTGTTAAATAGCATTGAATTCGTTAGTTTGCCACTGTATCGGGTATAAATTACATCGCATTTTATGATAGTTCTCAAACGAAGAAATACACTATCTTCTATTTGTGTAACCTTGGGGTGCTGATTGTATTGAGATGCAAATATCCTGTGACCCGACGCTGACACTTCGTCAATAAATTCCCGAATGTGTGTCGCCCCCCCAGTGGTACTGTTTTGATTGTAAGATGTGTTTAGATAAGCAATTTTCATACCTAAAAAATGCCCTATTATGGGACTGATTTTGATGGATAGTTATTAATTTATACCAAAAAGCTGGAGCAAAAAAGTTTCTGTCGCATGTGTTACAAATCTTAAGGTGATTTATTCGAAAATATTTACAACGACTTATTTTTTTATGTTACTACTTATTTAGGCACGCTTCTACGTAATTTTAAAATAGTTTACGAAGATTTCGCCTAAATACTGGCCAAAGCCTAATTGAAAACATACATTTCCAAAATAATTTTTTAAAAAAAACAGAAGGAAATTCAAAAAAGAGCAGAGATAATCTTGTGAATTGTCTGAATTCTTTAGGCAATTTACTCATCCAAATGAATGGCAAAGGTTTTGATTTTTTACAATATTGCAGTATTTTATTAAATACGATTTCTTCCTCAGTCTTCAAATCCTGCTGAATTAGCCATTGATACGTCGCTTTCCACATCTTCATACGATCTTGATAAATCTTTGATTTTGATCTTGGTTTTGAAATTCGGTTTTGTTCGTGAACGCGCCTGATTACCACTGGTTCATTTATCTTACCTGGAAGTAGCCTTGCAACAGCAGAAATTCTGAAAATAAAATCCGTGTCTTCATGCATTTTCAACTTTTCGTTCATATAACCAGCCTGTGATATCGCGGATTTCTTAAGAGTTAGCCCGCAAATTGAGAAATAACCTGCTCCTCCATTGACAAGCATTTTGAAAAGCTGTTCCGGGGGAACTGTTTTCGATATTGTTGTCATTTCAACAATAGACATGTGGGAGTCACGCCATTTTTTTTCTGCTTGCTCACTCTGAAAATGGATTCCCATCGCCTCATACACCCCGTCACATTCGGGGTCAGATATAAGAATATTTTTAGATACCTCAAACCGCCCGGGCAAATAATAATCATCTGCATCCAGAAATGCGATGTAATCATACTGCGCATGTTCCATCCCCAGGTTGCGGCTGGCACTTGCGCCACGATTTTCTCCACCCGGATGGCGCAGCAAGCGAACCTTATCATACTTCTCAGCCAATACCTGGCAAACGGAAAGGCTGTTGTCTGGAGAGCCATCTTCAATCAAGATCACCTCAGCGGTCTCAGGCTGCGCCAGAGCAGACTCTACCGCTTCAGGTACAAATCTGGCAGCGTTATAAACCGGTATGATCACACTCACAAAAAAGGACATAATTTTCCAATGAAATTATAGGCTAAAATAATAATTCAAAAAACTACCTATTTTCGAATTTCCGCTGCCATTACCCGGAATGCGTTATCAAGATTATTTTGAATTTCATTTAAATTATTACCTCTTATTTTGGTAAGCTTAATTAAATTTGAAAGTCTTTCCTGCCCAGTAATGAAATTAGGTTCTATATGTGAATCAAATGCAGATACATAATCATGAAACTTAAACCCACTGCCAATCACTTTATCTGACAAGCAAATCCAAGTATTGGGAATACCAAAAGCATCAGCGGTAATTAATCCATGTAATGAACTTGATAAAACATATTGACATTGGCGAATTTCTGATATTACAGCCTTAGGTTTTCGTTGAACATCAATTATGGTGACATCATTTGGATAACTTGCATATATTCTATTAATTCTTTCATCATCCTTATCTACAAAATGAGGAACTAAACCTAAAACGTACTTTTTCTGTGGTTTTTTCGTAAACAACATTGGGACTAATAACCCTGGATCACCTAAAGGGATATTTTTATCAGCACCTATGCGTTCTCT
Organism: Anaerolineaceae bacterium; assembly: GCA_016841525.1. GTDB lineage: Bacteria > Chloroflexota > Anaerolineae > Anaerolineales > Anaerolineaceae > Brevifilum. The sequence continues at coordinate 16,827 of JAENYZ010000007.1, read as the reverse complement.
GGTCAATCGCCCCCGAACTGCCAGAATTCTCGCATTAGGAAATCTCCGCTCCATATCCCTAATCAAACCTGAGCCAATTATAAAACCTGAAAATTCCTCTGGTATGTCTTGCAAAACGCTGCCCAATGCAACTACATCAGCTGACTTTAATGAAGAATTTATTGAGGTTAAACCATAATGTTTTAGCAAAAAAGGGGTTAGCAAATCACCAAAATTAGGCACCCTCTCAAACCAATATAAATTAACTAGATTTCCCTGTATTGATCCTTTTAAACACTTTGCTTTCCTTAAAAACCTTTTTTTGTATCCTTTTAGTCTATTAATTATTCTAAATTCCATTTGCTGCACTTTTTCTGTTGTTGAACATCCAAAATTTCTATGATTTCTATTGATTGGGGTGAAGATGTAATAAATTCAGTAAGTTTCTTTTTATTCTATTAATTGATTTACGAATCAATTTATCTATGTTTTTGAACTGTTTTAAACCTACATAATAAATGCCACTTGCATATGATTTAATTGGAAATTTATATCCTTTTTCGTTGGCAAAATGAATTATCTCACGCAGAAGCGGGTCATTATTATATAAAATTTTACCAATATAGTTTGCTTTTTCTTGCTTATAAATATCTATATCGAATACATTAGAATATTTCTCAAGTAAACCGGCAGTATCCAATGTCAGCATAGTACGTAGGCATTTCCAGCACTGTGAACAATTTCCTGCGCTTTTTGGGTCAACACATACATCCAGTGAATCATACGAGTCCTTCACATTTGCAACCTTCAAAGTCTTTTCAACACGGGAATATTCACTACCAGTAGAAATGATATCTAACACTTCGGTTGATAAAAGAGGAAATAAAATTGGATCGATATACGCAATATCATACGTTGGCATTACATGAATATTTTTAAAATCAAACGTCGAAGCATATAAATAACGTCCAATTCCATTTTGAAGAATTAATGGAACAGAAATGTTTCTCAGAGAATGAGTTTGTTGAAAACCATAACCATCATAAAATTCATCTATGTTGGAATTTATTTTTATTAGTGGCAACCCAATTTTTTCTGCAACAGGTTTGTTTTTTCTGAACCTATCCTCAAACAATCTCTCATTTTTTCTTCCATGTGAACCTACATTATTGAATAATAAATGAGTTACTTTGTAATCCTTTGGAACTTTTGTATAATAATGATCATCCAACAAGCAGAAGGAATCAACACCACAAGAAAAACCTGTTGCTACTCCAGATGCCCTCTGATGTTGAGTTTCAATTTTTTCAGGATATAAATTTATTAGTTTCAGTGAGGGAATGATTTGTTTCAGTAATATTTGACATGATTTAGAAAGATTATAAAAAAGTCTTTCGGAAATTACACCATTTATATAAATATCTTCTCCAAGTACCATTGCCGGAATTAGAAGCGCAACCAGTGGTCCATCGAGCAAATCAGTAATAAATTCCGAGTATTTATTATCAATGCTGTACCATAAGATATCTCTTCCCAGCGAATATTCAAATGAATATTGAAGGTATAAAGTATTTCCGTCTATTTCTCTTTTAAGAGGATTTATTTTCATTTATAACTGATTTTCCCCTAATTTAGCCTCATGCTCCCAATGATGTTCTACCATTACTGTGCAATATTTACTACTTGGTATTTTAAAATTCTTATAAAAAGCTGATGAATCAACCGTAAAAAATAATGCATTTGACATATAATCTGCATAACCGCTCGTATCATGAAGAGCAATAGCAATCCGATAGTCACCTAAAGGGAATGGCGTACGTTCAATGACACATTTAAACGTTCCTTTGTTACCAAGTTCTTCTATTTCACCAACTGTCAAAACTGTTGAAGTATTTGTTACTGCAATCCCTTTGGAATTAAATATCGTCATACTAATTTCTGTTTTTTCTTTATTGTTATTATTTTGATAATCAAATTCAAAAGTTATTGGTTTTCCTGCAACAATTGATTTTGTTTCTTTTCCTGTATGATCGACAATTCTTCCGTCAGTAATAAAAATACTATGGTTGCCTTTACGATCAGGGTTATTTACATCATAAATATCTTTTGTTTGATGTGAAAATTGATTTAGATATTGATTAACTACTTCCTCTGATAGCCCACTACCAATTATTTTACCATTTTGTAAAAGAAAAGCATTTTTACATAACTGTTGAATAGCCGCCATATTATGGCTCACAAATAACACCGTCCTGCCCTCACCTGCCACATCGCCCATCTTGCCCAGGCACTTCTTCTGAAACTCGGCATCCCCCACCGCCAGCACCTCGTCCACCACCAAAATCTCGGGGTCCAGGTGGGCTGCCACAGCAAACGCCAAACGCACATACATCCCCGAGGAATAGCGCTTAACAGGGGTGTCGATGAACTTTTCCACCCCGGAAAAATCCACGATCTCATCAAATTTGCGCTCCACCTCATCCTTACGCATACCCAGGATGGCACCGTTCAAATACACATTCTCCCGCCCGGTCAGCTCCGGGTGAAAGCCGGTGCCCACTTCCAACAGGCTGCCGATGCGCCCCTTCACCTTCACCACGCCGCTGGTCGGTGCCGTCACCCGGGAAAGGATCTTGAGGAGGGTGCTCTTGCCTGCGCCGTTCTTGCCGATAATGCCCAAAGCTTCCCCCTGCTCGACCTTGAAGGAGACATCATCCAGCGCCAGGATTGATTCGCCAATACGTTCAAAGTGGTCCCGCTGCCCGATGGTGGAGTAGGGATCGGATTGACCGCGCAGCCGCGCCCACCAGCGGTTCAGGTCACGCGATAGGGTGCCGGTGCCGATCACGCCGAGGTCATATTTTTTTGTGAGATGTTCGACGGAAATAACAGTCATAAGGAAGTTGAAAGTTCGTAGGTGATAAGTGATAGTAAGGAAAACAAAGCTGACCCCGGTTGCGATCCCCACGAGAGGTTCTGTAGAGGGGCACGTAGCTGATGGTAAATAGTTGATAGGTGAGAGAGGTCCATAGGTGTTAGTATATATTGGTTAGTGAGCTTATCAACCGAGACAAAAGTTATGGTCATAGTTAATTATCATTACAGTCCTTTATACAATCTACAATTACTCATAATACACTTGACATCACAAATCAGGGATTTACGATCCCTTTATCAGAACTAAGAACCGTGGAATAGGTACCAATAATCAAGATGTCGTCCACAGAATGATTTGAAAGAAATTTCTCAAGTGAAAAATCGAGGTTGTGGCGTAAGTCCACACTATATGTATGATCATAATGGGAAGCTATCAGGGGTAGAATGGCATTATCAAATGAGTCCCCAATGATTAACAGGTTGTGTTCATTTTTTTCTTCAAAAATAAATTCCAGATAGGCAAAATCATAGCCAAAATAATCACCATAATGATTTGCATATTTATCGGTCGAATAAATCCCGTCCAGGTATTTGTTGCGATTGCCATAAATGAATTCTTGGCCTTCCTTGATGACTTTATAAGAAGCTTGATTGACAAACCCATTAAAACTTTCAGCATCAATCGGATAAGAGGTTATTTTTGCATAACTCCCTAGAAATTCTACATTTGGAAAACCTATAATCTTTATATCATTTACTCTACCTGAAATTGCCGGATTATTGACCTCGAACAACTTAACTAACATTTCATAAGCCAATAATACCCCATGCACGTTCCAATGATGATCGGTTTTATAGAATTTCATCCAATAATCCTCTAAACTATTAGCCCTGAAAGTTTCGAGCACCAACTGATCCGGTTTGCGCTGGATAAAATAATCTAAAGATTGACCACGATCCGAATTAATAAAGTATTGATTCAATGGATGCAGAGGGGAATACTGAAGCTGTTCAATATAAAAGGCATAGAAATTGATATTAGGGTATTCAGAAATTATCCATTCATAGTTTTTAAGGCGCTTATCAATTTCTGCTCTCGTAGTATCATTATTTATGGCAGGCATAGCAATTATTGCTGATCTATCGCGCATGACACAGTAGCCAGACTGCATATCAGTTGGTATAGCTGGATCGTCCTGTAACAGATATGTAAGGTTTATTATTTTTCTATCCATCCCTTTATTGAATTTTATCAAATTTGTCCTGAATGGAAATTGGTCCGAAGCAGCTCCTTCGATCTGTAAAGGCAGATATCGCTCAACCACCACATTGCCCAAAAGATCTTTTGCTGTTGAATAATTTCCATTTAGTAATTCCTGTATAACTGTCTTGAAACCTAAGCCGGCAATAGAAAATCTTTTTAGTTTTCGATTTTCCATTATCGAGAATTCAGGTAAACAATTGCCACAAATCACCCAATAAACAGGAACTATGAAAATTATTAATAAAAATATGAACAAGACCAGGGTTGGTTGTTTATGTTCTCTCATTTAAAAACGCAGGATTTAAACGAATGGTAAATAGTTGGTAGCGGGTAGTTTGTAGCATGTAGCTTCTTTTGCTATCAGCTACATGGAATTAATTATTTGCCACTTTAAGCCCTTTATGATAATCACCGAATAAAATCAAATAATGAAAAACTTCCGTCGTAAGAAATGATGGGTTCTTTCCCATAAGCTGGGTGGTTGCGTTTCGTAAACATAGCCGTAAAACTTAATATCCTCAGCATATAATTTTTCAACCATTGATCTGGTTTCACTGCTGTAATATGTTGAATAATGGTGATGCTCTGTTTTTTTTACGTGCGGGAGGATTGTTCGTTCAATTCCAATCCGGTCAAAAACGAGATTAATATCAGCTTGAAGTGTTTCAAATCTGCAAATAAAATCGGCGAACTGGTGACCCTGATGATGTGTATAGTAATGTAAAGGGAAGCTGTGTTTTTTAATTTCAGGATCTTGCCAGTAATGATCAATATTATTCAGGAAATCTTTGATGGGTATTTTAAAGTATGCTGCTGCTGAAACAAGGCGATCCCAGGGATTTCTGACCACTGAAAAAATAAAATAATCTTGAAGATTGTTGTCGCTTATCTTATTTATCCATTCGTTAAAAGCTGTTGGGTGATCTTTTTTATGAATCACACGAAACTCTTGTTGGCTTAATACCCCACGAAGAATGCTTGACCCGGCTGTTTTGGTCGGTTTCATGTATATAAATTTTTTTTCTTCAGAAACGATGATACCTTCTTGATGAATATGTGTCTTTAGATACTGGCTTAGACCAGTAATGTTTTCTTTTGATTTACTTTTCTCTATCATAGTTGTTTTGTTTGTTAGTGGTGTCAGGATAGACCTTTCTGGGGAATCCTATCCGCCAGCGGTTTAGATTGCGTTAGAGGGTACTGGTAATGAGCACACCGCAGTCATAACTTTTAGTTAGATATTCAATAGATATTACAGTTTTACTCATAGTTTAATAATTTGAACGAAGACAGTGGGACGGCAAACATTCAATATGATCGATAAAAAATAATATTGTATTGCCGGCTTTTCCGAAGATTAATAATATAAGAGAGTGTTTTATGGATAATTCTATCAGGTCCATTATTCAATTATTTCTTTGAAATGCTGCACAAATCCAAAGCCATCCGATAGCACTTCATCAATTTTACTTTGTCCTTCCCTTGCTACCGACTCATAGTGCTCCGGATGTGCAAGAATGTCTTCCATTTTCTCTTCAAAATCGCTGAAGTCCCATGCATGTGAGATATAAGTCTCTCCATCAATATACAAATCGGGCCATGTAACAAAATCATCCATGCTTGCCTTAAATAATAATGAACCGGAGAAAAAACATTCAAAATCACGGTAGCAGACTTCACCGATACCAAAGGGTGATGGTGTTACAAGAGAGTTTGCTAACTCTTCATAATATTGCCTTTTTCCAACTTTATTTGGTTCAGTCATGGTGAATTTTTCATTATTATCCACGATTTTTTTAGTTTTTTCTAATGTATTATTTCGCCACCAGTGCACAGTCGGTTCGTTTTGCCATAAATTTCCTCGAAGTGAAATTGTGTTTCTTTGCCTAAGATCTGGTTCAACGTAATCAATATGATAATTTCTAATAATTTTCTTTATTCGATTCCTTATTGGATTCTCTTCAATAAAATATGGCCAATTTATCATAGCAGTATTCCATCCAACTTTAATTTTATTTAAGTCGGAGAATGAAATTGCACCTTTAAACAATTTTTTATCCTCCACATGATATTGTTCATTAACATAATCACGATGCAACGTGCCTGTCAAATGGGTTTCAGTATAATATTCTTTATTTTTTAAGATCTGCGCCTTCACATAAATATCGACAAATGGAAACACATAAGTTCGCAACCATCCAGAAGTACCCCGGTCATCAAACCAAATAACTTTTTCGAATTTACCTAAATAGGATTGTAATAACGCAATTCTTTCGTCTCGAGTTTTATTTTCAAGTTTAAGCAGTGATTCAAAATCACCTTCGAATATCAATAACTTCTTACAATCTTCTATACCCCTTGAAAATGGATCTGAAAAGAATTTAATCTCGATGCCTGATTCTCGCAATTCATGCTTAAAAACTTTTAAAGGGTGAATATGCCGGTGAAAAGTTGTAAATTTATTGCCTAAAACGTGAATTTTTTCCATATTGCTCCGGAAATATATTTTAAAATGAATTTATATATCATTGTTGAATTTTTATAGAATACTTTGCAATGAATAATCTCCAATTATTGAAGTATTCAACATGAATATCATAAAAATGGTTCGTGTTTATTCCGCAATAATTTGATGCAATCGTCAGGTGCTAAAAATCTCTCTATATATAACGTAAAGGCAATAATTTTATAAACAAGAATTGGCGTTTGAAGCAAGAATACAAGAGATTAGGGTATTGCTATGAAAAGTATTATTCACATAATATTTTTTAGAAATGCATCGTACTCGTCCTGCGCCTTCTTAGCGATATCTTGTTCGCTTTTTAAGGCATCGTCCCTGTTCATTTTTCCCTCACGCACGAAATTAGAGAAATTCAACCCATCCATTGTAATGCCGTAATCCCGCAGATATCGTACGTTTCCAATGCTGTGCAGTCTACAATCGAACCTTGATTCTTTACCCACAGGGTGTTTCCAGCCAATCTCACTTCCCAACAATTGTGTGTTTCTCATCGAATCCCATTTAACATGATCATAGAAATGGATAAATTTAGGATTCTCATTGCTGAAAGGCGGAATGCTGAAAGGTCGAAAAGCATAACGTAATGGAAACCCCAACAAAAAGCGTTGGACAATACGCAAGAAGATATATTTAAAACCATTAAACCCAAACCGAGGATCTTTAAGACTCATTTTTAAGAGTGCCTTAAAATCCTTTGAATAATCATTTCCTTCAATAGTTTCAAGTGTTGAACTTCCCCAAATAATAAATGGTATTTTATGTTTCCTGGCAGCGTTAATCGGCACAATTCGGAGAATAGCAGGGCAGTTTGCACACCCCCAAGCGATACGCATTTTTTGTGAGAGTATATAACTGGCTTTTAATATCCCTTTTTGAATTTTTCCTGGGGATTTGATTTCTTCAAGATCAACACCCAGGATTTCACAGGCAGATCTGACGTTTTCCTCGGCGATGGGATGCTGAAATCCCGAATTATAACTTACCACCAGCGGATTGAGGCCTAATTCTTTGACAATATATAAGAGTATAAAGCTGCTGTCTTTGCCGCCGCTGAGCGGCACAACGCAATCGTAAGGGCTGGGATTATCCACGGACTGTAAAACCTCAAGTAAACTCTCTGAGTTTACATTTTTATATTCTGGCTTGTAATCCCTGCAATAATTGCAAACACCTTTATCATCAAAAGAAATGCCCGGGTAAGTTTCGGGTAATATACATTTCGAACATGTTTTCATAGATTTTTCCAATTTGATTTATTAATAATTATTAGGATGGTTAAAAAAAGTAATAAAGACAATAATAAAATTATTCGTTGTTCTGCATGAAACACCAGATCAATGAGGAAATGTAGATATTATTCAAAAGGCCAACATATGCGTTTTTCGTCAAATCTAATCTTGATAACCAAATTCCTTATTTAATTTTCCTGCAACTCTTTCAAAAATCTCTAAAGTCTCTGATGAAAGTTGATCTTTCCAGGTTTCATTAAGCATTACCTTTATCGTTTCACTACTGCTCAGGTTGCGTAATAATGAATTTCCCGGTACCAGGTGATGTTCCCAGCCTCCCAGCAAAAAACTATCTATTGGTTCAACGCCAAGAAATAAATATATATTGCGCATTACCTTGATTGTATTTGTACATAAGTCTTCATAACGAATAAAAATTTTATTCTTTAGGGGTATGCTTCTAAGACTGTAAAGGGAATGTTTGTTTATCAGTTTCCATTCTCTGGCTATTTCTTTTACATCATTCCGTCCTCTTTTAAGTTCAGAATGTAATACAGCCCTACCGTCCCGAACAAGATGAATAACTTTTAAGTTCTCTGGATTTGTCACATAAAGACTCATCAATCTCTTTGATCCTTTTGATGAATCCACAATATAATCCGTTTTATTAATCCTGCTCATAACATGGTAAAGAGTCCAACAATTAACTGAAAATTGCTGATATTTCCTTACATAATTTGATTTTCTTGCAAGAGCATTGAAAAACCGAACATTTCCAGAAATAAGAAGTAAGTCAATCAATTTTGGTATAGAGCGTAATTTTCCCCCTGTCACGTAACATACCGGGTATTGATAGAATTGGTCCTCTTTTATTTCCAGGGCGTTCATATAAGCTTTTCTAATTGTTTCCCAGTAATCGCATTTACTAATTTCTTTTCCACATGAACATTTCTTATGATCAGGACCTTTCCATAAGGACCTGAATTCACCACCGCTGATTATCAACGGGTGGTTTCCCAATAATAAATCCAATATGGTCGAACCAGAGTGGCCTTTACCAGCGATGTAAATTACTTTGCTTGACATAGTTTTTTGTTGGTAGTTAGTAGTTGGTAGGGGATAGGTAATTAGTTTAAAGGTGAAAGTTCAAAGCTCAAAGCAAAACCCTTTCAGCTTTCAGCTTTCAACTTTAAGCTTGTCCTTCTAAAGCGTTTCAATACAAAAGCTCCAAGAAATATTCCGCCGGCAATCGAAAACAGCACACTCAGCAAAGGGCTGAGGTTTACAAAGCTTATCGCCGCCAATGCGATCAGCAGCCAAGCGCCAAAGCCGAGCAGCATATCCAGGATGCGGGAGGTCAGTAGATGCCGATCTGGTTTGGGAATAGCTGCTGCTGCCAGCCCGTCCCGGGTGCTTTGCCAGGGGAAATTGCCCTTGTGGACGTAAACCGCTGCCCCTAGCCCAAGAAAGATCCACAGAATAAAACCCAGCTTAGTGCCCAATACGAAAGCGTCGAACAAGCCAAAAATGTAATGTGCCAGCAGTCCGCAAGCCAGCCCCTGGAGAAAAGTCTTGAGGATCGAGCGGCCGATTTTGAGCATGCGCCTGAACATCAGGGTGAAAATGGTCAGCAGGGCGCTGTACAGGACCAATGCCGGCAAGCCCAGATCCACCCCCACAGCCAGGAAGGTGTTGTGGGCATGCAGGTAGCGCATCGTGGCGAATGGGAAAATCTGTACGATATATAAATCATCAAAGACTGCGCCATAAGTCCCGATGCCGGCGCCTGTCAGGGGGAAATCCTGGATCATGAGGAGGGTATTTCGCCACAGCTCCAACCGACCGCTGATGGTTTGATCCTCCCCGGCATCGATCATGGCGATCAATTGCGAGAGGTTCCCATCGGCAAGGATGAAAAACAACGCGAGAGCAGCCAGGAGCATGATGGGGATCAGCCAGGCAAAGCGACGGTCCTTCCAGATGGCGAGGGCGAGCAAGCCTACCCCAACCCCAAGGATGGCACCTCGTGAATCGGTGAGCAAGAGTACCCCACCCGCCAGCAGCAAGATGACAATGACAACCACTTTATAGACTATACGAAGAAAGCCCCTTGCACGTTTCCTTCCCAGATACAGCCGGTCAAAGGCACCACCATCCCAGGCCAGCGCCCCCAGGATCGGGATGAAGAAGGTCAGCGCCCCACCAAGGGTATTCACGTGAATATCGGCGTCAGCCAGTTGGGGTACTGCAGGGATCAGATCCGCAAAACGGCTGGTGCTCCAATCCATCCCCGCAGCGCCCAGAATGGTGATGCCCAATCCGAGCAGGACCATGCCGAGAATCGCCCACATCAAGCGCTGGTAGTCCCAAACGAAATTGACGATCCAATAGAAGATCGCCGCCCCCAACAGCAAGCCGTAGACCTTGGGCAGGGACAGGGCATGATCGACGGAGATCGACAGGCTGAGGGGTAGTAGGGCAATCAAGCCGAGGATGGGCAGGTCAAGCGGTGTAGAAAAACTGATACGGCCGGCAAGGAGCGCATAGACCAGCCACAAGCCTCCCAGGGCAGACAGTCCCAAGGTGGGCACACGATCATTGAGCACCAGGAGGAGATACAGCCCGCTGATCAGCAGGAAGATCAAGCCTAACAGGATAACTGCTGCTATTGTTCGGCGGCGGCGAAGCTCACTCATCGGAATCTGCCAGGTTCTCCATAGCAGCCAGGGCTTCTTGTTGTCCGGGATTGATGCTTAAAACCCGTTGATAAACCAAGATTGCCTGGTCAATTTGATCTTCTTCGAGCAGTTGATTCGCTTTGGTCAAAAGGGCACTAACCAGAGGCCGGGCGTACCTTTCCGGAAAGAGTTCATAAGCAGCCTGGAGCGCTAAAATTTGCTCGTCCCCTTCTAACTGACGATACGCCTGTTCAAGGGTGTGCCACTCTCCGAGGCTCTTCCATATTTCAACCGCTGGTGCGACCTCACCCTGTAAGAAATGGAGGTTGGCAATTGTGTGGCGGACCAGTGAATCGGCAGAATTCCGCAGCGGTGCCATATAGTCCAAAGCCAGGCCGACGTCATCCAGTTTGAGCGCCTGGTTTGCCAGGAGCATCCCGGCGTGCTTGTGGGTCGCTGGGGGAGAAAAGGCTCGGGGGTCCACCCCACCCTGCGCGTAAGCCCCTTTGATAAAGCGAACCGACCAGATGTTGTTGGCAATCGCCGCGCGTACACTATTTGGATAAATTAACCCAAGAATTATAATGGCAACTAAAAGTAAAAAAACTATATTAATCAGTTTTGAAAACATAATATTGGAAGAAATAATTGAACCGCTATACCGCAAGGGTACGATGAGAACGCAAAGTTCGCTAAGAAAGATTTTTTATTTTAATCTTTTTTATTAAATTTATTCTTTGTGTTCTTTGTGTCTTCGCGGTTTAATACCATCATAAGTCATTCGCTACTCGTTTGATGCCATTTTTTATAAGGGATGTATTCCAATTAATAAGAAAGCCCAATTTGATTTGACGGAGTTTAAGATAAGTCAGAATTTGAGCCATATGAATAGGAAGCAATCTTTCAACACATTTATTTTCGATAATTATCTGATTCTCCACTAGCATATCGATCCTGTAACCAGCATCAATCACCTGATTGTCATAATAAATAGGCTGTAAGACTTCACATTCGACATTAATTTCCCTTTTACTCAGTTCATAAGCAAGGCATTGTTGATATGCTGATTCAAGTAATCCAGGTCCCAAGGCTTTATGGATTTTTACTGATGCATCAACGATTTCTGTGGCAATGGCTTCGATGTTTTTCATTGTTAAGATCCACTAAGTTTTTACCGCGAAGAACGCTGAGTACGCTAAGTTAGATTGTTAATTCTTTTTGTTTTCTTTTTTCTTCGTGTCCTTTGTGTCTTTGTGGTTAGTTTTTCTTTTTTGAACCGCGAAATTTACCAAGATCACTAAGAAAGATTTTTTGTTTTTTTGTTTTTTTGTTTTTTTGTTTTTTTGTTTTTTTGTTTTTTTGTTTTTTTGTTTGTGTCCTTCGCGTCCTTTGTGGTTTAATCTCCTAAACGGTGTCAATGAACGTCTTCTCGACGCGGTTAAAAATCACCACGCCAATGAACATCACCACAAGCATGAAGGCGGCGGAGTAGCCCAGGCGTGCCCAGGAGGCGTCGCCGGCGCCGAGGAAGCCCGCCCGGAAGGTCTCGATGATCGGGGTGACGGGGTTGACGTCCACCACCCAGCGCCAGCGCTCCGGGATGCTGGAGACGGGGATGATGACGGGTGTGGCGTACATCCACAGGGAAACGCCGAAGGAGACCAGGTAGCTCAGGTCGCGGTATTTGGTGGTGAGAGAGGAGATGATGATGCCGAAGCCCAGACCCAGCCCAGCCATCAGGAGGATCAGCAGGGGCAGGGAGAATGCCCAGAGGGTGAGGGTGATGTCCGCGCCGCTGAGGAAGAAATACAGGTAAAAGCCCAGGAAGAATACAAACTGGATGGCGAAGGTGATCAGGTTGGAGATGACGGTGGAGATGGGCATCACCAGGCGCGGGAAGTAGACCTTGCCGAACAGTCGGGCGTTGGCGACGAAGGTGTTGGAGGTGCTGGTGAGACAGTTGGAGAAGTAACCCCACAGGACATTGCCGGACATGTAGAACAAGAGCTGGGGCAGTCCGTCGGTGGGCAGTTGGGCGATGTTGCCGAAGATGACGGTGAAGACAACGGAGGTGAGCAGCGGCTGGATCAGGAACCAGAGGGGGCCGAGGATGGTCTGCTTGTAGCGCGAGACGAAGTCACGCCGCACGAAGAGGGCGATCAGGTCGCGGTAGCGCCAGACATCCGCAAGCTGCAGGTCGTACCATTTTTTGCGGGGAGTGATGATGAGGTCCCAATTTTCGGTTTCAGTATTTTGATTCATGTTTACATTCTAATTGATTGACGGGAGACAGGAGACGGGGGACGGGATAAGGACAGAAGACGGGGTACGGAAGACGGAGGATGGAGGAGGGAGGATGAAAGACAGAGGATCGTTATCTGAGTGCATTTTTAAATGAGACCAGCTTGACAAATAATTGATGCCCTTGTTTTCGTAATTCAGAAGTTTCCCTTTCGTTAAGATAGCCTAGCTGTTCGGTTAGATCTAAGCAGGCGATGGTTTCAAGATAGGATCGCATCGCAAAACTCAAGAAACGTTTTTGTTCGAGATTGGTTTGTCCTGTAGATCCCTCAGCGATGTTCAATGCTATTGACGTCGCCGCTCGTTCGATCTGGCTGGATAGATTAAATTTCTCATGACCAGGCAATTTATGGCTCAGTAAATATACATCTTTTATATACCCCAAAGCCAATCGATAGACTTCTAATTTCTGAAATTTATATTCTGCCACTGGATTCTAGTCTTTCACTTCCGTCTTCGGTCTCCGGTCCTCTGTCACCCTACGAGCTACATGCTACCAGCTACGAGCTAAATTTCTTTCAGCTTAGCACTTTCAGCTTTAAGCTTTCAGCTCGACTATCGTTTGCTAATAGATTTTCTGCACTCTTAAGCGGTGTATACCCTACTGCGCTAGCAAAGAGTCATGTATCCATTCCACAAATTCCTCATCCCAGCGGTAAACGAAGGCGTTGTTGTTGAGGGTTGGGATGTAGGCTCTGCCGCCGGTGAGCAGGTCAAGGGGGACGTCGAAGGCGGATAGGTTTTGGGTGTCGAAGCGGCGCAGAGTACACACGCCAAGATCCGTCAGCTGATCGATTGAGAGGTCAGTCAGGAAGCCGCCGGTGAACTGTGACAGCAAATCGGGCACCTTGATCAGATTTGCCGGCTTTGCCATCTTCTTGAGGATCGCCCGCAGGATGATGGTCTGGTTGCTGATGCGGAAGGCGTCCCCATAGCCGTGGCGAACACGGGACAGAATGAGTGCATCCTCACCATCGAGGATCTGCGCGCCGGCGGAGAAGCTGGCAACGCCCTCCTCATAGACAGCTGTGGGCAGATCGACTTCAATCCCGCCGATGGCATCGATGAAGTTCACAAAGGTCTCAAAGTTGATCACGCCGTAGTGGTCCACGGTGACGCCGAAGTTATACTGGATGGCTTCCGCAAGGGCGCCGGCGCCCTGACCCGAGCCGACGTAATGGCCCATGCCGGGGGTGCCGAACAAGTAGGTCTGGTTGATCTTGAAGGGATCCGCGACAGTGAAGCGTCCTTCAGGGACCTCCACCAGCAGATCGCGAGGAAGCGGGACCATGTTAACGGTCATCTCGACAAAGTCAATATGCACCAGGCGGATGATGTCCGCCAGGCCGTATTCGTAGCCTTCGCCGCGGTAGTCGATGCCGACCAGCAGGACGATCCAATCGAGGTCATTCCCGCAGACGGGTTTGGCTAAGGCGGGTTTGGTGGGACGGACAAACACAGGGCGCTCGCTCAGGTTGGAGGGGAGGTCAGGCGTTTCATCAACCGGTTCTTTGCCCACCTCGACGGGGGTCGGCAGGGCAAGGGTTTCGGAGATGGGTTGATTGACCATCGGCCGGAACCAGAGGAAGTAGGTCAGCGCGAGGGAGATGAGGAGGAAGGCGATTACTCCGAGGATGACGTTGCGCGATCTTTTTAAATTTGAGCTTTCTTGGTTTTCCGTAATATTAGTCATGGTGTTTAGCTTGTACCTATAGATAACAGTTCGTAGTTTGTAGCTCGTAGCTCGTAGAAAAAGATTATAAAGCTACCAGCCACCAGCTACCGGCTACGAGCTATTATTTTTTCCACGCATCCGCCCCTCCGACATTAAATGCTTTCTGTCGGCTGGTTGAAGGTATGAAAATAATCAATTCCCGGCGTCTCCCCCACTTGCGCTAGTGATGATTATTGATTTTTAGCCTGCGCCATGTCCTCCGGCACCTGCACGCGGATTTGCTGACCGTGCAGGAGCTTGATCAGCAAGCGGACACGGTCGCTCCCTTTGAGGGCGGTATCAAATATGGCCTGGTGGCCTTCGAAGGGTCCGCCTTTGATGATCACCGGGTCACCGTGTTTCAATGCCTTTTGATATTTTTTCGGATCCTGGTTGATCTGCGCTACATTTTCTTTGATGGTGCTGATGACCTCATCCGGCACGATGGCGGGCTCGTAATCAAAGCTGACCACGTTTTGTGCACCAGGCACATAGGTCAGGCTGGATAGTGAGACTTCGTCTAAATCAACACGTACAAAGAGGTAACCCGGGAAGAAGGATCGCACCTTTCGCGAGCGGGGATTAACCGGCTCCACTCGCAAGCGTGGGTAGAAGGTTTCGATATCACGGTGCTTTAATTGTGAAAACAGAAATGATTCTCTGTTAGGTTTGCTGTGAAGTACGTACCAGGAAAGGGACATAAGTGAACTTCCTAATGATTTCTGACATACTAATAAACATGTTTTAGCAATTACATTTAATCATCAAACCTGCTGTAAAAAGCCTCAGTATTGTTAAATGATCCCCAAAGCAAGAGGATGCACACATTTTTCATTATTAATGTGTGCGAGATTATACCATAAAGCTTAATTTGTTATTAAGGGATGGTAGCTGAAAGCTGAAAGGTGAAAGCAAATAGCTGATAGCTGATAGCTGGGTGTTGGCAGGTATGACGGGGGACGGAGCACCCTCCATTTCACTTCGGGCGTTCCGCTTCGCTCCATGACTTTGTAGCTGGTAGTTGGTAAGTGGTAGCTGGTGGTTGGTAGTTGGCAGGTGGTGGGTCATCACAGATTTTTCACAAAGTCTGTGTACGCCTGACGTTCCCTGAAGTCACTCTGGCTAAGCTGAAAGTGCGGTGCATACCCAATAAAAAAGTCGAACGAGGGCTGAATGTGGCTTCGATGTTTGGAATGATGAATTCAGCCCTCTCGTGGAAGAGAACATTTATTGTGATCGCTTCATTGTAAGTTCTCTCCACGGTGTTCGACAGAACCCATTGTACTCTGACATTCGTTTACAGGCAAACCAAATCGGGTGCCTTTTGGCATGCCAAAATCAAGAATTTAATCCTCAATTTTGAGAAGCTGGTGGTTGGTAGTTGGTGGTTGGTAGTTGATAGACGGTAGTTGGTAGGTGGTAGCTGGTAGCTTGTAGCTGGTAGCTGGTAGCTAAAATAATAATTCCCCCTGCTTGCGGGGGGTTAGGGGGGTGATTTGTGGCTTGTGGTTGGTAGTTGGTAGCTGATAGCTGGAAGAGGATATCATTTTGCTTGCAGCAGTTTATTGTGATGAGGGTTAATCGGTCTTAGGTCTCCTGTCTTCGGTCTCCGGTCTTCTGTCCCCCGTCTTCTGTCTTCGGTTTCCGTTCTCCTGGACTGCAATCAAAATTCTACAATTGTGAGATTAATCCTCAACTTTAAGCCGACTTCGAAGGATTCCCAAAACCACAACGACAAGACCTGCTCCTGCGCCGGTGATCTGCGCCCAATTAATACCTGGGTAGGAACCAATGCCGATCACGTCGGCAAGCAAGGAGATGATTGTCAGCAACGCTCCGGCTAAGATCAAAATCAAATTCATTGTTTTTCTGGACATTCTCACCGCCTTGGTCGTTGGTAACTAAAATAATTATAAGCTATTTTATAACTCTTTTTTATCATATTTTTTATTAAGTTGGAAAATCGGTAATTGAAAATTATGCGATTGGATCGATCCGTTTCTGATTCTTCTCCATCTTCTGTCTTTTTACCCCCATTTTCTAAAACCAGTCTTCAGTCACCTGTCTCCCGTCTTCGGTCTTCCGTCCCCCATCTAATATTTTTCTGTGGCATATTCCGTAATTCTTGATGTTTTCATTGTTAACTGGATTGGTGCACAACTGCTACAAAAATCGAGATTGCTTCCTTCCAGGAGGCTTCGCACTCGTTCCTCGCAGTAACTGTGTTGAATGTCAAGGGTTAAAGAAGGAATTCTAAACTTGAC
>JAENYZ010000004.1 GCA_016841525.1 Anaerolineaceae bacterium | reverse complement strand
TAAAAGACCCTTATAGGGTCAGGTCAAGCCACCCGCTATGCGGGTGGTCTTGACTTCTCCAATTTATGCAGCTATTTTACACAACGATATTCACCAGCCGTCCGGGAACATAGATCACCTTTTTAGGCTGTTTACCTTCAATGAAGTTTTGTACATTTTCGCTGTCCAGCGCCGCTTGTTTTGCCTGTGCTTCCGTAATATTCACCGGCACAACCAGGCGATCGCGCAATTTGCCATTGACCTGAACGATCAGAGTGATTTCTTCTTCTCGCGTGGCTTCCACATCCACCTGGGGCCATGCCTGATTATGGATCGAATAATCATAGCCGGTTTGAGACCAGATTTCCTCAGCAATGTGCGGACAAACCGGTGCTAACATGCGCAAGTAAATACTTTCAGCCTCTTTCCAGGCTTCGGTTGAGAAAACGCCCAGCGCTTTGGCCGTGGACATCTCATTCATCAATTCCATCAACCCGGAGACAATCGTGTTGAAATTGAATGTCTCAAAATCGCGGGTTACAGATTGCAGTGTCTGGTGTACTTTTCGGCGAAGGTTTTTAACTGCCTCTTCTGTCGGCTGTCGATCATTTTCGACAGGTTCCAGGAAGGTGTACCAAACCTTGCGCAGCCAGCGAATGCTGCCTTCAATCCCGCTGCTGTTCCATGGCGCACCCAGTTCCCAACGTGCAAAGAACATCAAATATGCCCGTACTGTGTCAGCGCCGTATGCCTCAACCAGGTCATCGGGGGAGATGACGTTCCCGCGGCTCTTCGACATTTTTTCATTATCCTCACCCAAAACCATGCCCTGGTTCCGCAATTGCAGCATGGGTTCCTTCCCTTTTGTGATTCCCAGGTCTCGGCAGGCTTTGTGGAAAAAGCGGGTATAGATCAGGTGCATTGTGGCATGTTCAATGCCGCCGGTATAGGTATCCACAGGCATCCAATAATCGTATTCTTTGGGGTCAAAGGGATATTCGTCATAGTCTGGGCTCAGGTAGCGCAGGTGGTACCAGCTTGAGCACATGAAAGTGTCCATGGTATCCGTTTCGCGCTCAGCTTGCCCGCCGCATTTGGGGCATTCAGTGAAGCGCCATGTTGGGTGCAGTTTGAGCGGGCTTTCACCTGTTGGCAGCCATTCAACGTCTTCAGGCAGCCTGACTGGCAGATCTCCTTCGGGTACAGCCACTGCACCGCACTTTGGGCAGTGGATGATCGGAATTGGGGCACCCCAGTATCGCTGCCTTGAGATCAACCAATCGCGCAGGCGGTAGTTGACAGCTTTTTTACCAATTCCATGTTTTTCGAGATATTCGACAGCCTTATCGAAAGCAATTTCGCCTGGTGTACCGGTCAAAGGTCCTGAATTGACCATTTCACCGCTGGCAGGGACTGCCCCGTCCATCTCCTCTGGAATAATGGGATCAATGTCTGGTGGCTGGATAACCACTTCAATGGGGAGGTCAAATTTTCGTGCGAATTCAAAGTCACGCTGGTCGTGCGCGGGGACAGCCATGATCGCCCCTGTGCCGTAGCCCATCATGACATAATCTGCAATCCAGATCGGAATGTTTTTATTGTTGACCGGGTTGATGGCATAGGCACCTGTGAAAACGCCGGTTTTTTCTCTTTCGGCAGATTCTCGCTGGATATCACCCATATGCTTTGCCTGGTCTTGATAGTCAGCAACCGTCTCTTTTTGCGATTTGGAGGTGAGCTTTGGGACCAGGGGGTGTTCCGGTGCCAGCACCATAAAGGTCGCCCCCCAGAGGGTATCTGGGCGAGTTGTGAAGACTTCAATGTCATCGCCAGTTTCTGTTTTGAAGATCACGGATGCGCCTTCTGAGCGGTTGATCCAGTTGGTCTGCAGCGTTTGGACCTGTTCAGGCCAGTCCATATCTGAAAAGTCGAGCAGTTCATCTGCATAATTCGTGGTGCGGAAGAACCATTGCGTCAGGTTCTTTTTAATCACGGGTGTACCGCAGCGTTCACAATGGCGGTCTTCACCCTGCACCTGTTCACGTGCCAGGGTGGTATTGCAATTGGGACAAAAGTCGACCGGGGCTTCTTTTTGATAAGCCAGGTTATTCTCAAAAAACTTGATGAAGAACCACTGGGTCCATTTGTAATAGCTGGGTTCAGCCGAAATAGCTTCCCGCCGCCAGTCGAACATGGCGCCCATTGATTTGAGCTGCCGGCGCATCTTGTCGATATTGCGGAAGGTCCATGTCTGGGGATGGATGCCGCGCTGGATGGCAGCATTTTCTGCTGGGAGGCCGAAGGCGTCGAAGCCCATGGGGAAAAGGACATTGTAACCCTGCAGTCGCTTGAAGCGGGCGCGGGCATCGGAGGGCGTCATGGCATACCAGTGACCGATATGCAGGTCGCCTGAAGGATAGGGAAGCATGGTTAGTGCATAGAACTTGGGTTTATCCGGGTCAATATCGGCGTGATAAAGACCATCATCTTTCCACTGCTTCTGCCATTTCGGTTCGATCACCTCGGGTTTATAGGTTGGAATACTGGTTGGATCGGTCATTATTTCTTCTCCATTAAATCTTTGCATTCAATTATGCTAATTTACATACGACATTGATTGTACCTTGACGAATGGGGGACAACGCCTGAGCAGAAAAACGCATGTCATTACCATTCACCAATCACCATCACTATCATTAAACAAAAAACGCCATCCCAACAGGGACGACGCTGATTACGCCGCGGTACCACCCTGCTTCCCGGTGCTCTAACAAGCCCGGACAGCTTGGGCCGCGATAACGTGCGGGGAACGTCGCCGCTTACTGTTTTCACCGGCGCCATCTGCTCAAGAATTGAGCTGGCAAGGCGAGTTCAACCTTTTTGGCGTTCCGTACCACCTGACGGGCTTTCACTTTTGAGCCCCGCCTCGCTGGCGGATGGTTTACTACTCCTGCCGTGATGTTTTGTTAATCGTGAAATGATTGTAGCACATTTAACCAGGGTGTTACAATACCGTGATATTTTGTCCTGAAGAATCAGGTTTTTATTCAAGCTTGAGATTGTCACCCAGGCACAGCTTGCCGGGAGAGTCGACACGGGCGTATCGCACACCGTCAATCAATGGGCAGGGCAGATTTTTCTCCAGGAGGGTGCAATCTGGCCAGCACCTTTTTCGTTCAGACAGGATGACCAGCTTGAGCTCGCCAAAAACCAGGGCGGCATCTGTGTCTGGCATTTGTTTGCATTCTATGGTGATGTCTGCCTTGAATTTATTAAAGCATAAACCTCGTATGACCGCCTGGTCAACAGATTGCCTGGCTTCCAAGCTGATCAGGCTGACAGGTCGGTTTGGATTTTTACGGATGCCATCTTCCATACCTTCCTGGGTGAACTGCGCACAGTCTGTCTGTTCATGGAATGCGACGACTTTGTAATTGGTTTTCATAGAAGCCTTTTTTCGAGGTTTTTTGAAAGAATGATTAAAGTTTCTTATAGAAAATTTTCATTAATTTTATTGTGATACGCTTTGTACAAAGTGAATTGCATTTTGAATATCCGCTTTGTTGGGGTGTCCCATGCCAAAAAGGAAAATAGCGCCCTGGCAGGTGAATTCTTCCTCTGCGACCGGGATGCCAAGTTCAGTCAGGACTGATCTCACTTTTGCTGCACGGGTTGTTTTCCCGCCTGCTGAAGTTAAGAGGTAAGCTCGTTTAATTTTCTGCCCATCCAAAGTTTTTAAAAATTCGAGCAGTTGTGGTGCGCTCACACCTCCGTAAATACCACTAACAATGTAGAGTTGGTCCATGTCCTTTATTTCAGGATTTTCTCGAATATCCTGGGCTTTTACACCCAATTCATTGGCGATTGCCTGGGCAATTTTCTTTGAATGTCCTAATTTTGAGTAGTAAATGACAGCATTTTTCATTTTGTCACCTCTGTCTTTCGAGAGATAAATATAAGTAGCTTTTGAATGCATTTTATCATTTTTTGAGATATCGATTTGGTGTTTGGTAGTCGTCGTGTTTTGATTGGGTTTTGGCGTGGACGGATGTAGAAGATTATCAATGTCACGACGTTGGTGCTTTGCCGTATTTGACTCTGCTGAATTAATTACAAATCCTGGGCGCGCCTATGTTTTAAGGCTTCCCCCGAGGGAAGGATTTTTCGCATTTAAGTTGGTACTAATAGATCAACTGGCTCGACGTTTATTGATTCCCCTTGTGAGAAGTGATGTGGAGAAAAAATTATTACACTTATCTTCTGTTCCTGATAAAAAGTCTGGAAATAAAAATATTACATTTACTCAGGTTATCCAACGCCTTCCCCTTGAGGGGAAGGTGGCGCAAAGCGCCGGATGAGGTGTTCATTTCTCGTTCGGAAAAATGAAGTGGTAAATATCTGCGCAAACACTTTCGAAGTCGTTATTGATCTCATTATTCGCGTAGCGTTTGACCACTAATCCAAGGTTATTTAAGAAAGTATCTCTGGTGGCATCTGCTTCAACGGTTTCTTTTTCGTAATGTTGTGATCCATCAATTTCGATCACCAATTTTGCAGAGGCACAATAGAAGTCGACAATGTATTTATCAATAACTTTCTGTCTTTGGATGGTGACAGGCAGTTCTTTGAGAAAGTCATACCATAAATGCCGTTCTTCATTGGTCATATTCTTGGGTAAGGTTTGGGCGATATGTGTCAAATCAGGATTGTTGTTTTTGTTCATTTATTTACACCTCATAAGACACCTCATCAGTCTGCTTCGCAGACAGCTTCCCCTCGAGGGGAAGCCTTAATTAAAATCTTACTGATTATTACTTGTGGTGAGAATTATATATGAAGGCCCTTATGGGAGGAAATTAAAAAATTTTACTTTTTGGTTTTAATGACTGTAATGAAATTGTGCTGTTCTTTAATCTAAAAACGCCCAATGCTGGACGCTTTCTTTGGTGGACCGACCTTCTCAATGCCATTGAGACGCGCTCCTGAGCGACCAGCAGGAGACGGACCCCCGTTGGGGGTCTGCTGTGCTATGAACTTAAAACAAAAAGCGCCCAATGCTGGACGCTTTCTTTGGTGGACCCAGAGGGATTCGAACCCTCGACCTTCTCAATGCCATTGAGACGCGCTCCCAACTGCGCTATGGGCCCAGATTAATTTTGGTGCCCTAGGCGCTCCCAATTCCCCACAGGGGGGACAAAGTGCGCTATGGGCCCAAATTTTCTTTCGTACCCCGTGCCCTTGTGTGCAACAGCGGGGCACTCAGTGGACCTGGAGGGATTTGAACCCTCGACCTCCTCAGTGCGATTGAGGCGCGCTCCCAACTGCGCTACAGGCCCTTTTTTCAGGGTGAAAAGATTCTACCTGTGGGGTGTTAATCTGTCAAGATATGGGATTCGCAACGAGAGCTAAAAGTCTGGGTTAATCAAGATATGGAAAACACATTTATTTTTGTATTAATGGTTTTATTTGCCTATCTTTTCGGTTCCATCCCTTTTGGTTTTTTAGTTGCCAAAGCACGCGGGGTGAACATTAAACAAGTGGGCAGCGGTAATATCGGTGCGACCAATGTTGCCCGCAATCTGGGCTGGAAAATCGGGGCATTCGTTGGCGTTTTGGATTTTTTGAAGGGGTATTTGCCGGTCCTATTAGCAAAAGAAATCTTCACCCAGAATTGGCAAATTCTTCTACTATCCTTGATTCCTGTGATTGGCCATATTTTTCCAGTTTGGCTGCAATTTAAAGGGGGAAAAGCTGTGGCGACCATCTTTGGTATACTGGCGGGGTACTTTGGGTTAGCTTATTTCCTGATCTTTTTGTTACTTTGGATATTGGCAGTATGGCAGGTCAAACTTATGAGCCTGGTAAACCTGGCGGTTGCAGTCTTAATTCCGATAGCATTTTGGCTAAAGTTTAATGATTTGATTTATATTCTTTTTGGGTTGATTTTATGCGTCATCATCTGGTGGCGTCATGGTGAAAATATTAAGCGGTTACTGGCAGGCGAAGAAAACCCAATAAAATTGTGAAATCCTTACCAGTTTTCACTAGTAATTATTGATAAATTCAGCAAGGTAATAAAATTTAATTAATAGCTTGCGGATACAAGATGATGATTGATGTTTCATAATATTGTGATTTCAGCTAAGCTTGTATAGACTATCCGTTTTATTATAAAATTTAAATAACAATTTTAAATTCCCTTTTATGATAGAACGAAGTGATTGGAGTTTATTATGGTCCGTGTTATTGCAATAAATGCCAGTCCGAGAAAGGACCAGGGGCATACAGGGATGATTTTAAAACCTTTCTTAGAGGGGATGAAAGATAAAGGTGCAGAAGTAGATTTATTTTACGCCAGCGAACTAAAAGTTAAAGCATGTTCATGCGGTCATTTGTATTGCTGGCATAAAACGCCTGGAGAATGCATCTATCAGGATTCAATGACAAAATTATACAGCGCGGCTAAAAATGCCCAAATACTTGTATTTGCTTCACCTGTGTACAGTCCAACACCTGGTAATTTGCAGAACATCATTAATCGATTTGTGGCTTTATTAGATCCAGTTCTGGATTTCCGCAATGGTCGCACCCGCGCAAAATTAAGAGCGGATGTTCAGCTTGAAAAGGTTGTGCTTGTCTCTGGAAGCGGGTGGTGGGAAAGGGAGAATGTGAATTTACTGGAGCAAGTGATCAAAGAATTTGCAGAAAACGCCAGCATCACATATTCTGGCACCATCGTCCGACCGCATATTTATGCTTTGCGAACCAGTGAAGGAATAAGTCTTGAAGGCGAAAAGGTTCTATTGGCAATTCGACAGGCAGCCGGTGAATTGATGGATACTGGTGAGTTTAGCCAGGAAATTCTAGATATGATCAGCAGACCCTTAGTCTCACATGAGGTTTATGAAGAATTTTTAGGATAACATCCAGCATTGGAAGGTTTTCTCGGAAGTCAGCAATAGTCAAACAAAGATTAATTCTTTTTCCACAATCGTCCGCCGCCGCCTATCTGGTAATTTTGCAGGGAAAGGCGTGCTTCATCATCATCCCGCCAGAAAGTTGCCAATTGAGAACGGTAAGATAAGACTGCTTCCTGCCAGGCAGTTAATGCATCCAAGGAAAGGAGACTGGGGATTTTCTTGTATTTGTTTTCAGTCAATATTTCTGACTCGAAACTTCTGAGGATGTAAGGATAATCCGCGTAATAAAGTTGTTCTCGGTCCAAAGCCTCTCCAACCTTCACAAGGGTACGATGGTCAATGTGTCCACCCAAGCCCATGGGCAGCACGACCCTCGACTGTAGAGGAATTTTCTTAGACAAATTTCTGATGATTGAATTCACTAAAGCTTTTTCAGGTTGTTCATTGAACAACTCATAATTGTTGTTGACAACGGGCAATCCTGATTCCAGGTGTTTGCGATAGATCACATCGGGCCAATCAAAATGGTGCGGGATTGCTCCAAGGATGCTGCAAGCAGCCCTGTCTTCTTCCCGGCGCATTTGGATTGCTTCATTACCGGACTTCCCCCAATCTTTGTGGTTTTTCTGGGCAAAACCAGAAAAATTTTCATCTGTCGGGAAACCAGACATGATCGTCCAGACTTCAACCTGATCCCCCTGATTTGTGAGCTCCCATACCAAACCACCACAGGACAGGGCGACATCATCAAAATGGGGGGAGAGAAAAATCCATTTTTGCTTTTTCATAGGCTAATTGTATCAAAAATATCTGTTGATCATTCTCAATCTGTAAACAAAAACTGCCCCAAACGAAAGCTTGGGGCAGTAAATCACATTGATGATGAAGAAGTTTACTCTTCTTTTTCTTCGTCTTCGCGCCGTTTGGCTTCGATGATCTCCTGTGCCAGGTGCTGCGGGACCATTTCATAATGGTCAAACTCCATGGTGAAGTAACCACGGCCGCCGGTCATTGAGCGGAGGATGGTGGTGTAGCGGAGCATTTCAGCAAGTGGCACGTTTGACTTGACCATTGAGCGCCCTTTTTGAGTGTCCATACCCTGGACACGGGCCCGGCGGGAATTCATATCCCCGAGGACGTCACCCATGTTGCTTTCCGGGACAATCACTTCAACTTTCATGATGGGCTCATATAAAACTGCGCCCGCACCTCTGAATGCTAGTTTGAAAGCTTCACGGCCGGCAATTTCGAAAGCGATAGGCTTTGAATCCACCGGGTGCTCTTTGCCGTCATAGACGGACACATGCACATTGTGCACGGGGTAGCCAGCAACCACACCATCTTTCATCACATTTCGAATACCTTTTTCGATGGAAGTCATGTAGTTGTTTGAAATGGAACCTCCAAAGACGTCGTTGGAGAATTCGAAGTCCTCTTCTTGTGTTGGTGAAACTCGCAAATGCACCTCGCCAAATTGGCCCGCACCACCGGTCTGTTTTTTGTGGCGGTACATGGCGGCATTCTCGCGGGTGATGCGTTCTTCATAAGGGATCTTGGGCTCTGTTGTTTCCAGACCGAGCTGGAATTTGCTCTCAGCACGGCGGATGGCGACATCAATATGCTGATCGCCCATGCCTTGCAAAATGGTTTGTCTTGTAGCAGGTTCGTTGTACCAGGAGAGGGTCATATCCTCTTCGCATAGGCGAGAAAGTGTGGTGCTCAGCTTGGCTGCATCGGATTGGGTCTTTGGAAAAACCGCAACGCGGTATAAAGCATTGGGATAATTTGCTCCAGGGAGTTTGAGGGGCGTATCTTTTCTACACAGGGTGTCGCCAGTGGAGGTGACACTCAGTTTTGCTACCAGCCCAATATCGCCGCTGTGCAATACACTGACTGCGATGCCTTCTTTTCCGTGGGGCACCTGCATACCAGCCAAACGCTCTTCCTCTTCTTTGTTGACGTTCCATATACGTTCATCTGCGATCATTTTTCCGGAGTAAACCCTGAAGAAGGTCTGTTTACCTACAAAGGGGTCGGCTGTTGTTTTCCAAACGTAAGCAGCCAGGGGTCCAGAATCATCTGCTTTTAGTGTGATTTCCTCATCTTTGTTGTTTGTCGCCAGGGCAGGGGCAACATCGGCTGGAGAAGGCATTAATTCGCTGAGCACGTCGAGCAGGGGCGCTAGGCCAACTTTGTGGGCACCAGCAGCCACCATGACGGGGATGAAGTTCCCTTCCCAGATCGTGCTGCGCAGGCCCCGAATGATTTCCTTGTCAGTCAGATCGCCATTTTCAAAATATTTTTCAAGAAGCTCATCTTCGCCTTCAGCGGCTGCTTCCACGAGGGCTAAATGGCCTTCCTGTGCTGCATCCTGGTATTCAGCAGGGATTTCAACGCCGGTTTTGCCTTCGCCCTCATAAGCCTTCATTGTGAGAAGGTCGATCACGCCTTTGAAATTTGATTTTTCACCCCACGGGATTTGCAGGGGTAACAGGCGGGTTTCGAGGTGGGTTTGAACAGAATCGAGCGCTTTTTGGAAATTGGCATTCTCGCGTTCCATTTTATTAATAAGGAGCATTTTGGGTAATTTGAATTGCTCGCTGTACTGCAGCGCAAATTCCGTACCAACTTCCAGTCCAGCCACAGAATCAATCAGGATTAAGACGCCATCTGCAACGCGCATGGCTGAAATGACCTCACCGATGAAGTCGGTGTAGCCGGGAGTGTCAAAAAAGTTGAGTTTTTTGTTCTTATACTCAATGGGTACAACAGAAGTAGATAGTGAAATTCCTCGTCGTACTTCTTCTTCCTCGTGGTCGGAAATGGTTGTACCATCTTCGACCTGGCCCATGCGTGTGGTCACGCCGGTGAAGTTTGCAAATGCTTCCACGAGCATGGTTTTACCGGAGTTGCTGTGAGATGCCAGGACGATATTGCGAATTGATTCGGTTTTGTATTCTTTCATGAAAGAGACCTTCCTTGCTCCTTATAAATTATTCTTGATGATAAAATGCAAGCCCCAATTTTAAGACAATCGGGACTAAAAGTCAAAGCAGTGACACGATTGACTTCATTATATCGGATAGTTTATCTTACTTCACCCTCAAATGAGAGGTACGTTGAAAAAACTTTGTTGAACCTGGCAAATCATCTGCAAAATCTGCCCAATCCAACAGAATGATTATTGGGTTGTGACCTTACCAGGCAGCCGAAAATTGCCCCCTGTTGTTCTGAAATAAAAGGAATTGATTTACCTGGTTTCGGATAAACCTGTTTATAAGACGTGCAGCTCGTTTACTTTACGAAAGTGATATCCGTAAATTGAGAAGGTGATCGCAAGTGGGAATTTTTTTGGATGCTTAAATAAGGTCCAGAAAAACAGTTTCCAGTAATCACGCCGTTCGTCGCTTTTTATCCCGATTTCAACGATAGAGGATAATAAGGCAGAAATCTCTTGCCATTGCAGCGTGACAGCGGTGCGAGAAGGTGTGTAATTTTTTAAGAAGGTGCGCACACGTTCGTAAAATCCCTTTGGGGAATAGATTGAATCGAGAATTTTCCGGTATCCTTGCTTCAGGCTCTCCAAATCCATCTTAGGGATGATGTTTGTTTCGCCGTCAACATTGTCTCCTGAGTAATGATCACTGATACGTCCTTCTCGTAGCATGCGCTGGTAAAGCTGGGTGCCGACTGGCGCTTGGAGCAGCCCTACCATTGCTGTAACGATGCCGCTCTCCTGGATGAACGCAATCATCCGATCGAAAATGCTTTCATCATCGCTGTCGAATCCCACAATAAAACCACCCATCACCTGTAATCCCATTTGCTGTAATTTTTTCACCGAGCTGACCATGTCCCGGTTTCGATTCTGGCTTTTTGAGCATTCTGCCAATGCCAGATCATCCGGGGTTTCGATGCCAACAAAGACCTGGGTGAAACCGGCTTTGACCATCATTTCAATGAGCTCATCATCATCAGAGAGGTTGACAGAAGCCTCCGTGACAAATCGGCAGCCCTTTTTCCCTTTTCGCCATTCAATCATAGCTGGCAGCACCTCTTGCTTGAGTGCCCGTTTATTGCCAATGAAATTGTCGTCCACAATGAAAATGCCGCGACGCCAACCCAGGCTGTAGATTTTATCCAATTCGGCAATCAGCTGTTGGGTGGTTTTTAGCCGCATGCGATGCCCCAATAGGGAGGTCACATTGCAGAAGTCACAATTAAATGGACAGCCTCGAGTGAACTGCAGACTGAGAGATTCATATTTGTTAATGTCTGCCAGTTCCCAAAGCGGGACAGGCGTGGTGGTAATATCGGCGAAAGCATCGGTTTTGTAAACTCGCTGCGGATCACCACGTCCTAAATCTGACAGAAATTGGGGCAGGGTAATTTCCGCTTCATTTAGAATCAGGTGGTCAACTTCTGGGAAGGTGTCTGGCTCCATGGTGAACAAGGGACCACCTGCCACAATGGTTTTTCCTAAAGCACGGGCTCGTGAAATGAGGGTTTGGGTTGATTCTCGCTGCACCGTCATAGCGCTGATCATCAGCATATCCGCCCAGGCAAGATCTTTTTCGCTTAATTGACTTACATTCATATCGACGAGCCGCTTTTCCCAGGTACTGGGCAGCATTGCAGCAACAGTCAGCAGTCCCAATGGTGGAGAGGAGGCTTTTTTATGGACAAATTTCAACGCGTGTTTGAAGCTCCAAAAAGTGTCAGGGAATTGGGGGTAAACAAGTAAAATATTCATGATTGTTCCTTTTCTTCTGTCAAATCTTCTGCTACCGGCTGGTCTTCTTGTTCTACCGCGATTTCAATAGCTTCTTTTTCTTGTTCGTTTCCCCGTTTTTGTTTTGTTTTTTCCCGCCTTTTCTTTTTATTTTTTTCTTCTTCTGATGTCTCTGCCGTGTTGATTCCAATCCCCATTAACGTTTTTCTGTCCAGGAGGCTGACCTTTTGAAACATGCTTGCCATTTGCTCAACATTGTAAGGAAGGTCATTGTCAAGCCACCAGTAAATGGTTGCCAAAAGGGAACCAGCAAAGTTGTTGGCGATGAATTTAGGTGGCACGAGGGGTTGTGAATTGCTTTCTTCAATCTCGCGCTGGATAGCTTCCTCAATATTTTTAGCGATCCGCCGCTGCAATTGGCGTGAGGCTGTGATTCCTCCGCTGCCGATGATCAAAATCCGATACAGGTCATAATGATCAGCCGCAAAATCAAAGAGCTTTTGAATGGCTTTGCTGTCTTCAAGTTCCCATTGTGCTTCAGATAAAGCCGGCACCTGGTCCATGAAATCGCCGATCATTTCGTCCATCACATCCAAAAGCAGGTCGTCTTTATCTTTGAAGTGCAAGTAAAAAGTCGCCCTGCCAAGATTTGCTTTGTCAGTGATGTCCTGGATGGAGATGGCGTCATAGCCCTCTTCGAGAATGAGCGCCATAATTGATTCTCTTAATAGTTTCCGGGTGCGCTGAACTCGCCGATCCAATCGTCTTGCCATGGTGAAATCCTTTTGTAAATAATGGACAAAGTAATTAAAATATGTACAATAATAGACAGATGTATATAATTGTAAATACAATTATAAACGGATTCCGGCGCATGTCAATATAAAAATGTTATAAATTCAATGGAAAAATCTGAAAAGGAATGAATAATTTGAGTGTATTTATTTTACCTGAAAAATGAGAACAGGAGTCAAAGGGATATTGACGTTATAATTGGTGTGGAATCTCTTCTTAATAAAAGGATGAGGGTTCAATGAAAAAAGAAAGTTTGCGATTTGGTTTTTGATACTAAAGATAAGGCCCAGATGTGATGGTAACCCGCGCAACAGACGCAGTTGTAAATGACTTTTCAATCACAACAAAAATTCTTGGCTTGAACATCAGCGGACCCAAGACGAGTCTTGTTTACGGGGATATGAATGGTTTAATCTACGAGCGAATGCAGATGGAAACGCCTTCAGATATATCTTTCCTGGAATGCTTTGACGCAATTTGCAGCCAGGCGGATAAATTGCTGAAGCTTTGTCGTGCCCAGGGTTTGGCAAGTCCTAGGGTGATTTCGGCAGCAGTCAGCGGTCCGCTGGATATTCTGAAAGGAACCGTCCTCTCGCCGCCGGATTTACCGCAATGGGAAGATGCTCAACTTACAGGTCGATTATCTGTTCGTTACAACCTGCCCGTGTTTCTTGAACATCGCAGCAATGCTGCTGCCTTGGCAGAGGCATATTTTGGCGCTGGTATTGGCGTGGACAACTTGCTTTTCATTGATTTGGAACCGCTTGTATCAGTTGGCATGATTTTGAATGGGCGCATCTATCACGGGGCGAATGACGCGGCTGGTGATATTGGTAATATGCGTATGGAAAACGGGGGCCCGGCTGGGCTGGGAGTGCCTGGTTCCTTGACCGGCTTTTCCAGCAGTTATGGCATGGCAGATTTGGCAGCATTGAGGTTCCCTGAGCACTGGACTTCGCCGCCGCGACCCTACGAAATTGTTCGCCTTGTCCACGGAGGAGATTCGGATGCCCTGGCTGTGGTTGAGGAAGCAGCCGATCATTTGGGTAAAGCCTTATTGTGGTTGATCTTTTCATTTGATCCAGAATGGATTGTTTTTGGTCACCCGGGTGATGTGTTGGGAGAAGCCCTTCTGGCACCGCTGCGAGATGCTGTGTTGAAGCATGGGGGCGGTGAGGCGCGCCAGCTGCCCAGGTTGGCGATTTCAAAATTAGGCGCTAAGCTGGATGATACTGCTGCGTTGATGGCTGCGATCTATCCCTTTAAAACCCAACGAAAACAAGAATAGAGACTATGTGACACCCGGGGGGCTTATACGCCTGAAACTCTCTTGCTGCACACCAGCCTGGCAAACAATAATTCATGTTATTCTGAGTTCATGCGAATTTACTGGAAAAACGCATTATAATTTCTATGGTTCTCAATCTTGGCTGAGCAATTTTTTTTGGAGGGAGCATGGAGTTTAGAAAACGCAGGATCATTGATGCACATGTTCATTATCCCCATTATTCATGTGGTGTGTCTTTGATGCCCATGCTGGCAGAAGCTGGGGTAAATCAGCTGGCTGTGGTGTCTACACCTGATGAAAAGCGACTCAGTCTGCTGCCCGATGCTCTGCATTTAAAGGGACTGTATCCGCACAAAATATTTGTTTTTGGTAATCTTGATATATCTCCTCTGTTTATGGCACCTGAAATAGCGGGTCAAACATTTGCAAATTATGTGGATGACCTGATGGAAATGGGGGTTGATGGAATCAAAATGATCGAGGGCAAACCCGCAATCCGTAAACGTTTACCCATCCCTGATTTTGATGACCCGATATTTGCATCGTACTGGGAAAAAATGGCGGACACCCAGACGCCTTTGATTTTCCACGTCAATGATCCTGAAGAATTCTGGGATCCTGAGAAGATCCCTGGGTGGGCGAGAGAGATGGGATGGGATTATAGCGACGGCACATTTGTGGACAATGAAGATCAATATCGCCAGGTGTTGAATGTTTTAGACCGGCACCCCATATTGAATGTCACATTTGCCCACTTTTTTTTCTTATCCGCACAGCTTGAACGCCTGGGGGAATATTTAGATCGGTATCCTAACATGCGGGTTGACCTGACACCGGGTATTGAGATGTATTCGAATTTTTCTAAAGACCCCGAAAAGGTGCGTGATTTCTTTATCAAGTACCAGGATCGGATTATTTATGGCACGGATATTGGCGCACGAGCCTTGATGACCGACTGTATGCCGAGCATCCAGGTTGAAGAAAGTCTAACCCGCATTGAAGTAGTCCGTGCTTTTTTGGAACTGGAGGGACCCTTTACACTGACGCACGAAGGTTTCCTGTTTGGGGGAAGCAAGGCTGTTTTTCAAGGCATTCACCTGCCTGACGCGGTATTGGACAAGATCTACTTCAAAAATTTCTGGAAATTTGTGGGCGGCAGACCTAAATATTTGAATTTTGATGCTATCGTTGACGAATGCCAGCGATTAGAATTGATGATTAATGCGATTGCCCGGCTTGAACCGGAATTGGGGGGAGATACCTCATCTGTTACCATGGCTAAAGCTTTTTTCAAAGGATGAAAATCAATTAATTGATTGGTGGTAATTTACCGAGAGTGTGGGTGCACTATTTTGCTATTTTGGCAGATGATTCACAGATTATTTGAATTTAAGGGGTGACTGGTCACAACCCGTGACCGCTGAGAAAGAGGTTGTTCCATATGGAAACAGCCTCTTTTCAATTAATAATAAATTAACGACTTATGATATTATATATTTATTGGTGTTTAGCGTTTAGTCCATTTTGAATATATAGCCCACTCTTTTGGCAGCCCTTACTGTATGTATGGTAGAAAGGCATGGTGAAGGCTCTCAGCTCTTCTTGGGATTCAAGATCATTGTCATCTTCTTTCTGGATGGTAAACAAAATAAATAATTAGCGCTCCCACAAAATTAATATTTTCAAAGGTGGTTGTGTTATGGCTCTGTAAATGAAAGCAAATGATGTAAAAGTGAGGAAACATGGATATTTATTTAGTTTTGATATGCGTAGTTCTTGGATATCTGATAGGTTCTTTTTCGATCGCAAGGCTTATAACCCATATTGCCGCACCAGAGAAGGAACTTGGAAAAGTAGAAGTTCCCGATAGAAACACTGGGGGAACCATCCAATTGAAAACGGTCGGAGCAACCACAGCTTCCATGATATTGGGACCGAAGATCGGTGGGTTGATTGGCATTCTCGATATTTTGAAAGGTGCCATTCCCGCTCTTGTAGTCCGGTTATTTTTTCCTGACCAGTTATATTTTTTATTGACGGGTATCGCTGTGGTTATTGGGCATGTGTGGCCGATTTATTATCGCTTTCGGGGCGGTGGGGGTTTGTCCCCGGCTTTGGGTACACTGCTGGTTCTTGATCCATTAGGAACCCTTGTATCTGTCATATTAGCATTTCTGATTGGATTGTTCCTGCTTAAAGAAATTTCATTTATGGTGATGGGAGGACCAATTCTTTTTATATTCTGGATTGCTATTCGCACAGGTAATTGGTTTTATATCGTTTCAAGTATTGTATTGAATATTATTCTTTTTGTTGCTGTGATTCCAGATGTTGCGGTTCACCTGAGGGCAAGAAAGGCTGGAAAAACCGATTTAACAACATCGATGGATTCGATCCCCATGGGGCAAATGATGAAAAAAATGATGAAAAAAATGGGGATGAAAACAGATAAGGAGGAATAGTTGGTTTTCATTTATGAACGAGGTAAATGATGACAGGATCGAATATCATTTCATTGAAACAAAAGGTATCTAAGAATTGCATTGGGAATAAAGCACAGAACCTGATCGCTTTAATGCAGATCAAGAAAATTAATATACCAGAATCATGGGTAATCCCCTGGGATTGGCACGAGCGGTACATTGAAGAAGATGACACTGTTCATGAAAACCTATCTGAGGTGTTAAAATTGAATCTTGATATGTCAAAAACCTATGCGGTTCGTTCCAGTTCAAGTTTTGAAGACTCAAGTTTTCATTCTTTTGCGGGACTCTTCAAATCAATATTGCATGTTAAAGGATATCAAGACCTAATAGAGGCGGTTATACAAGTCTGGGAGTCAGTCCAAACTGAAAATGTGGAACACTACTTGGAGACACTTTCGATATCATCGGAAAACCTTAAAATGGCTGTCATCATTCAAGAAATGGTGACACCAGTTTATTCCGGGGTTCTGTTTAGCAATAATCCTATGACGGGATTGCATGAAATTGTAATTGAAGCTGTGCTGGGTGAGGGGACTGCATTGGTTCAGGATGGTGTCACCCCTGACCGGTGGATATCCCGAAGCGGACTTTGGGTGGCAAAACCTGACAAACCCCAAATGCCTGAAGAAGTTGCGAAAAAGGTGCTGCAAGGTTCTAAAGCGGTCATGGGGAAAATCAAAAACCCCGTTGATTTGGAGTGGGTTTGGGATGGAAGTGATGTCTACTGGGTTCAGATGAGAGAGATAACGACCCTTAAAGATTTGAAGGTTTACTCCAATAAGCTCTCCAAAGATATGATGCCCGGGATGATTCACCCATTGATCTGGTCGATCAATGTTCCTTTGATCAATAAAGTTTGGTTAGGAATTCTAGAAGAAATTGTGGGGAATTTGCCAATTGAACCTGAGGATCTGACAAAATCCTTCTTTCACCGCAGTTATTTCAATATGAGCGCCATCGGTCAGGTTTTTACGCGGGTTGGTTTTCCCTCCGAGGGTTTGGAGATGATGATGGGCGTTGTCCCCAAGGAGGAGGGAACTCCGGCTTTTAAACCATCGATAAAGATGCTCCCACTTCTTCCCAGGTTATTTGGATTTATCCTTGATAAGTGGCGTTTTGAGCGAAAAATTAAAACGCAGCTTCTGGACTTAAATGAAGAAATGAAACAATTTTCTCCTTATCCGGATAAAGATATATCGCTGGAGCAGCAAATTTCAGAAATTTCAAATCTATATGGTGTGGTCCAAAAGATTGTCTATTTTAATGTCCTCACACCCATTTTAGTGACAATGTATGTCCGTATGCTTGAACGGAAGCTGCGAAAATTAGGGGTTGATCTACTGGAATTTGATCTATTGGAGAATTTTCCCGAAGCTGATCAATATCAACCCAATATTGCATTAGCAAAATTACATAACAAATTAATTTGCCTGATTAACGACAGACCCCAACTGAAAAAAGGAGATTTTAATCTTTCGGATGTCAAGGGATCGGATTTTGAGAAAGATTTCAACCAGTTTTTTGAGAATTTTGGTCACATCAGTGATAACAGCAATAATTTCATGGCTGCACCTTGGCGAGAAAACCCGGAAATGGTTCTGCAGATGATTTATGATTACCAAGCGGTGGATCGAGGAGAAAGAGACAGGATTCGATTTGAGGATCTGCCTGTAAAAGGGATCAATAAATTGTTTACACGAATGTTCTTTAATCGGGCAAGAAAATTTACACTGTACCGAGATGAAGTTAGTAAAGGGTACATGTATGGATATGGGCTCTTTCGGCCGTATTTTTTAAGACTTGCTGAAGATCTGGTTAAGGAAAGGTGGCTAGATTCGAGGGATGATATATTTTATCTCCGATGGTCTGAAATCCAGAAATTGGTAAAAGGCGGTGGCATTTCTTCAATTTACCAAAAAATTGAAACTCGAAAAAGGGAAATGCAAGAATACCGGGATATCGAATTGCCAGAAATAATTTATGGGGATAATCCACCACCGCTGTTTTCACATTTCAAGAAAAAAATGCAGGGTATTCCTACCTCCCAGGGTTATTTTAAAGGAAAGATTAAAATTATCGGCGGCACAGCCGATTTCGGAAAAGTGGAACCTGATGACATTATTGTGATACCATATT
The DNA here is from genome assembly GCA_016841525.1 of Anaerolineaceae bacterium. Taxonomy (GTDB): domain Bacteria; phylum Chloroflexota; class Anaerolineae; order Anaerolineales; family Anaerolineaceae; genus Brevifilum. The sequence continues at coordinate 397,023 of JAENYZ010000004.1, read as the reverse complement.
CTGATGTTGGTTGGACGCCTTTGTTCGCCCGCGCTGGGGCTGTTATTGCTGAATCAGGGGGATTGCTGTCCCACAGCTCAATTATTGCCCGGGAATATCAAATCCCGGCCGTTGTATCCGTTGCTGGCTGTATGAATCTTAAAGACGGGCAGAAGGCGAATGTGAACGGTTTTACAGGGGAAATCTCCCTGCTTGAAGAAGAGTGAAATTGGAGCAGAACATGGTTGTTTTATCAGCAGAAAACTTACATAAGGTTTACCAACTAGGGGGATACCAGGTGCATGCCTTGAGCGGCGTGGATTTCCATGTCGAGAAGGGTGAATTTGTGGCAATTATGGGACCTTCAGGAAGTGGTAAATCAACCTTACTGCACCTTTTAGGTGGGTTAGATTCCGTCACTCAAGGGGTGGTTTTATTAGCTGGACAACCATTTTCAGAGCTGCCTGACCAGGAAATAACCCTGGCAAGGCGAAGGAATATCGGTTTTGTATTCCAATTTTTTAATTTACTACCGACCTTATCTGCAGAAGAAAACATCCTATTACCAATCTTGATTGATGGAAAAAATCCAGAAGAATATCAATCGCAAGTGGATAAGCTGATGGAGATGATCGGCCTTGGGGATCGCCGCGATCACAAACCGGATCAGCTATCCGGTGGAGAGCAGCAGCGGGTGGCGATTGCCCGTGCACTGGTAACCAATCCTACTATATTGCTGGCTGACGAGCCAACGGGGAACCTGGATACGAAGACAGGAAAAATCATCATGTCCATTTTGCGACAATCCTGTGATGAGTTGGGACAGACGATCATTGTTGTGACTCACGATCCCAGGGCAGCTGCTTATTCAGACCGTGTGGTGTTCTTGCGTGATGGGAAGCAAGAACAATCGATCACATTGGATACTTCGTCAGACCTGACCAGTCGTATGCGAATGATCATGACCATTATGGAAAGCATGGAGGTTTGAATTTTCAATGCGATTGATGCTGAAACTTTCCATCCGTGCTATCCAGAGGCGCCCCTTACGCACCCTCCTGTCCATGCTGGGAATTATGATCGGCGTTTCGGGCATCCTGGCCTTGGGTATCACCAACGAGGCTTCAATTCGCGCAATTGAAAATATATTTGAACAATCCAGCGGGAAGACCGATTTAATAATAATTCCCGCTTCAGGCAGCACAACCCTGGCGGAAAATGTACTTACAAAGGCGGATCGCCTCGCCAGTGTTGATAGGGTTCTGCCCACGATTATGGCTCAAACTTCCCTTGCCGGCCAGGTTGGCGGCGGAACCCTTGACTTGAGCTTTTTCGGGATGGATTCTGGTGGTTTGCTGCTGTATGGTATCGATCCGATTTCCGACCTGGAAGTAAGAGATTATGAAATTACACAGGGACGGTTTCTTTCAGGTGAAAGCTCTGATTATGAGCTGGTTCTGGTTGAAGATTATGCTGAAGAAGAGAAAATTGAGGTCGAAGAGTATATTGAGATTCTCACTCCCAATGGTCTTGAAAAATTGCAGGTTGTGGGATTAATGGCCAGGGAAGGCCCTGGCAATACCAATAATGGGGTTTTTGGCGTGATACCAATTGTGACAGCCCAGCAAATGTTCAATCGCAGGGGAGAATTTGACCAGCTGGATATATTACTTACGGAAAGCAGTAAAAACCAGATTGAGGTTAGCCGGGTTGAACTGGAAACTCGACTGGGGGATGAGGTTTCTGTCACTTACCCCGCTGGACAGGGTCAGCGGATGCAGCAAATGCTTTCGAATTACCAAATAGGCTTAAATTTTCTTTCGGGTATTGCGCTTTTTGTAGGTGCTTTTCTTATCTACAATGCTTTCGCGATGACGGTAGTTGAGCGGACCAGGGAATTTGGCATGCTGCGCACCGTTGGCATGACCCGAAAGCAAATTATTTTCCAGGTTATTATGGAGGCTTTAACCCAGGGGATTATTGGTTCAGCTCTGGGCGCGGTTGCAGGGATTTTAGGTGCAAGGGGGTTAACTGGTTTGATGGAGCCGCTGCTGGGGGCAGATCTTTCATCTGGCATGACTGTACCTATCAATGTGTTAATTTTGAGTATCGGTGTCGGCATTTTTGTTACCTTAATTTCTGCCTTGATCCCTTCCATCCAGGCAGGACGTGTTTCACCGATAGCAGCTCTTAAGGTGAGAGGAAAAAGCCAGGAAGGCTGGATGACCCACTCCGGATGGAAATTTGGCTTGGGGATGTTGATTATCTCTACCGTGATTTTGATCTGGAATCCATTTTCTTTTGACCCTCAATTCATCTTGGGCAGTATGACTGTCTTTTTGATGTTTGGTGGTGTCACTTTGATTATCCCGGCAACGATCCATATTTGGGAGAAGATAACCCGACCGTTAACGGGGTTGGTATATGGTAAAAGTGGGTTAATCGGCAGCAGAAATGCTGGACGGGCAAAAATTCGCACAACCCTCACATTGGTAGCACTTTTGATCGGCGTGGCGATGGTTTTGATTGTCAGGATTATGACCGGTGCTTTTGCCAATGACCTGATTGAATGGATTGGCGCTTACCTGGGTGGGGATATTTATGTGCATTCCAATGTCTCTTTAAGGGCAGATATCGCGGACCAGTTAAACGGGGTTAGTGGTGTCAGTGCTGCCACACCGATCCATTACCAGGAGATTGATATAAGGACTCACAGCGGCGATGATGAGACAATTACCTTTATGGCGGTAGATCCTTCAACCTATTCAAGGGTTACAAACTTTGTGTTTGCTGACAGCGATAATGATGAGTTCACATTATTGACGGAACTTAATTCAGGCAGTTCGATATTCATTTCGAGTGTCATGGCTGAAAAATATAACCTGGAACGCGGAGATCAACTTTTGATCAAAACCCGGGGAGGATTTGTACCATTTAATATCTCTGCAGTTGTGGTGGATTTTTACAACCAGGGATTGGTTGTAACTGGAAATCGGCAGGACTTGCGGCGTTATTTCCGTTCAAACCAGGTCAGCACGATCCTGATAAAGGCTGAGGATGAAAATGAGATATCTGAATTAATGACCCGAATTGATCAGAATTATGGAAAACGGTATTCATTATCGCTGGAATCTAACCAGGTTATCCGAGAGGACATATTCACCCTATTAGACCAGGCATTCATGATGTTTGATGTGATGGGGGTTTTGGCTGTGATCATTGCTTCTTTGGGGATCATTAATACCCTGACGATGAATATCATGGAACGGACCCAGGAAATTGGGATGCTGCGAGCGATTGGGATGACCCGCAGTCAGGTGGTAATGATGGTGTTATCAGAAGCGGGGTTAATTGGTTTAATTGGTGGCTTGATTGGTGTTGTTTTTGGTGTTTTACTTTCGAGGATATTCTTAACTGGCATGACAGCCATGTCCGGATATAAATTGGACTTCATCGTTCCAATAGGAGGTGTGCTGATGGGATTGGTGATTGCCCTGGGTATATCCCAATTAGCAGCATTTCAACCAGCACGTAAAGCAGCAAAGACCAATGTGTTGGAGGCAATTCGCTATGAATGAGTCTTTATCATTCAATAGGAAAAGTGATAAAAGCTGTCATTCCCCAACGCAGATCCTCAGGCACTTCATTTAGTGAAAGGGTTACCTCAAAAAAAACGGAAGAAACGCCAGTTGATTTTTCGGCAATTATTTCTATCCTACCAGAGAAAGTTTGGTCAGAAAGGGCATCAAAAATAATATCCGCTCTTTGGCCTACATTTAATTTTGTGACATCAACTTCACTCAAATCTGTTGTGACAACCTGAAGATTATTAAGGTCTGCGATTACCAATACTGGTTGAAAAGCACCAATATTCTCCCCGGATTTCACATTGATTTCCGCCACCGTGCCGTCAAAAGGGGCTGTCAATTCGAAATCAGACACAGCCTGTTCCAAAGCTATTTCAGCTGCTTCAAGGTCCTTTTTGGCTGCAGCAATTTCTTCTTCTGATGAACCTTTGAACACAGAATCGTAATTTGCCCTGGCAGCGTCAAATTCAGCTTGGGCAATACTGATGATATCCTCGCTTGCATCGTTATCTTCTTGTTGTCGCAGATTGATTCTTGCTGCAATAAAGGCTGAATAAGCAGATTTAAGAGCTGTTTCTGATGGTGCGTTGAGGACTTGGTCATAGGCAAATCGAGCCCTTTCTAAAGCTGCTTGCGCTTGAAGAAGGGCTGCTTTTAATTGGTTATTATTGTTTCTTACCAGTTCGTCGCCCTTTGAAACCTGGGCTCCTTCTTCTACCAGCACTTCGAGATTTTCGCCGATACTTGAAAAAGAGAGCGTTACCGATTGAACAGGTATAAGCTCACCAGAAGCACTGATTTCCTGGATTAGCTCTGGGGATTCGTCCAAAGAATTATCCTGAATTGGTTCAGAATTGATAGAACACCCTGCAAAAGCAATAGAGAATAAAACAAATAAGCCAAAAAATATGAATATTTTTGGGAAATGATACATTTTATGCATATATAAATCCTTTCAAAGCACCGAGCATTGAAATTATAGATATTAATCACATGTCGATGATAATTATATCAAGGATAATTATTAATGATGGATTTGGGTTTTTTTCTTAGAGATTTGGTGAAAATTGAGAAGAATGACATTCTGATTAAATAATATTAATTAAAAGAAATAATGATTTACATGCCAAACCCAAATACTGGGTTAGATGTCAGGTCCATTTTGCATTAAATGTATAATTTAATTATGCACAGGGAAGATACGCCTACTTATTTGAGGTTAATGGAGCAGAGCTTATTGGAAAAACGCGTCAAACTTTCCTACAAGCACCTTGAAAATTGTGATGTATGTCCCCTGGAGTGCGGTGTTAATCGTTTGAAAGGTGAAATAGGGATTTGTAAAACCGGTGAATATCCCCGGGTCAGCAGCTATTTTCCTCATCATAGTGAAGAAGATCCCATCAGTGGTAATCGGGGATCCGGGACGATCTTTTTTAGCCGCTGTAATTTGCGCTGTATTTATTGTCAGAACGCGGACATCAGCCAGCGTTCTGCAGGGAGCGAGGTTCATCCTGAGGAATTAGCAAAAATGATGCTCGAGCTCCAGTCTGCCGGCTGTCATAACATTAATTTTGTCTCCCCCTCTCACATCGTGCCCCAAATTTTAGCCGGAGTCCATCTGGCTGCCCAATCCGGATTAAAGATTCCCCTTGTTTATAACACCGGGGGTTACGACTCAATTGCAATGCTTTCTTTGCTGGATGGTGTGATGGATATCTACATGCCTGACATCAAATATGGGGATGAACTTACTGCATGGAAGTATTCTCGCGTTAAGAATTATCATGCAGTAAACCAACGGGCTATTCTGGAGATGCAGCGCCAGGTGGGTGATCTGAAATTGGATGGTCAAGGGGTTGCTTATCGTGGTTTGCTTGTGCGCCACCTTGTCCTGCCCAATGGACTGGCTGGCAGCGAAACCATTTTGAAGTTCCTGGCAGAAAAGGTTTCAAAGCAGGTTTATCTAAATATAATGGATCAGTATCATCCTGCCTATAAAGCCGGTGAATACCCGGAACTGAATCGGCGAGTCAGACCCGAGGAATACCAGGCAGTGATTGCTACTGCCCGGCGTCTCGGCTTGAATCGGCTGGCTGTTTAGATATCACCGAAATCTTTTTTTAATTTCTTTCCCTCGTGATAGAATTTACCTGATGAATATTGAGACTTTCCGAGAGCAACCCATAGGCATGTTTGATTCTGGCGTTGGCGGGCTTTCTGTGCTGCGTGCAGTTCGCAGCGAACTTCCCAACGAGGATGTCCTGTATCTTGCGGACCAGGCACATATCCCTTATGGTCCCAAGTCCAAGAAGAAAATCCGGCAGTTTGCAGTCGAGATCACTTGTTTCTTGCTCGAACGTGGTGCCAAACTGATTGTGGTTGCCTGTAATGCGGCATCGGCTGCTGCTTTGCATGAATTGCGGGAGATGTTCCCATCGGTTCCCATTGTGGGTATGGAACCGGCAGTAAAGCCGGCGGCGGAGAGGACGCACACCGGTAAAGTGGGGGTGCTTGCCACGCCAACCACCTTTGCAGGGGATCTATATGCCTCTGTGGTTGAACGTTTCGCCCAGCATGTGACCATCTATAAAAGCACCTGTCCTGGCCTGGTGGAAGAAATTGAAGCGGGTAATCTTGATTCGCCAAAGGTGCGGGGCATTCTTCATGAAGCCCTTGATCCCATGGTGGAGGCAGGGATTGACACTGTGGTAATGGGCTGTACCCATTATCCTTTTGTGATTCCAGTGATAGATGAAATTACCGGCCCAAAGGTGCGAACGATTGACCCGGCACCGGCTGTCGCTCGGCAGATACGCCGTTTGCTAACGGAACGATCTTTACTTAATTTGGGTGAATCAGGGGGGAAATTGCATTTTTATACCAGCGGCGATTTACAAGCTTTTGTAGAACTGCAACCAAAGTTGTTGGGTGAAACGGGGGAAGTTAAGCAAGTAAAGTGGAATGACAGATTATATTTGGCAGAGCAATAATTAGGAGTGAGGGGCTTTAGCCCGAGTAACTTAAGTCCATTCAAACTTCTATTTGGCATATTCAAATTTGATTCTGTGTTTCTTATTACATCGGCCTAACCCTCACGTCGTGCCTCCTCAGGGCAGGGGCCTCGCTCCAGATATTCTAATGCATGGCTCAGGGTGTTCTATCTACATAATGTTTTATAACTCAAGCAGCATTTCCCCATATAAACCATCACTCATCCCGGATGATTTTTGCATCGCTTGAGCCGTATGGAACCGCACTGACGATCAGCTCCCCTTTTTGCATAAAGCCTTCATAGCGCCTATCCCCTGCGAATACTCGCCAACCGCTGAGAACCATCGGCAGGGGATCGCCTACGCCAAACCATTCCCCGTTATATTTCCGTGCAAAGTGGACGTGAGTCCCCGTTGAGTTGCCGCCTTCGCAGGAGGGATGCCCCAATTTCTCATCTTTTTCCAACCAGGTGCCGACTGCAGGTCTGTCTTTTTCAGCAATGTGCATGTAGATCAATACCCAGCCGGTGCCCTCATCGCCATCCCCGTCCAGGTCAAGGGCAACGACATTCCAATCTGAGCGCACAACCAATCCGGAAGCAGCAGCCGTTGTCCACCATGCTGAGATGGCGCAGGCTGGCTCGCCGGTGATTGGGGCAAAATCGACCGCCCCCCTGGGTGTTCCCGTTTGCCAGGTGATGTGCGGTCCACCTGTAAAGGACCATGCTTCACCGATAGCAAAGGGCAGCATCAACTCGGGCTGTTGAATTGTGTGTGAAAGATAGGGCTCAACAGCGGCTGCCCGGACGAGTTCGTCACCGAAGATTTCACGGTAAAAACTCAGAAAAGAGTCGTCACCAAACATGTGGTTTTCCCAGGCTTCTGGTAAGTAAAGGCTCCCGAACAAAGCCATAATGGCAGCGCTGCCAGCATTTAATTCCGGTGCCAGCCTTGCAACACTGCCGCCATAGAAAGAAATGTTTAGACGGCTCCCGTCTCGCCAGCCGTAAAAACCCTGGGCAAGCACCCTGGCGCTGATCATTAATTCTTTGTACAAGCCGGTGTCAAGGGTTGCGCCAAAACCAATCGGGTATGGGTCTCTGGCTGCGTCGAGGGGAAAGTCAAACACCCAGCCAGATTGATATTCCAGGAATGCCAGCAGCAGGCGCGGGTTGGTGCTGGTCTCAATTGCAACTTTGTTGACGATCTCAGCGCCGGTCAGCGTCTTTTCTTTGACCTCTTCTTGATAGGTTGATAGAAACCCGCCTGCTGCTTCTACAAATGCCAGGACGTTAAAATCACCAACGGACGGTCCGTAGATGACCTCGCTGTCAGGCAGATAGGGTGTGTTGAAGGGCAGGTGTTCTTCGAGGATGTCGGGGATTTGATGCTGGATGCCAGTTGCCAGCAAGCCTTCTTCAGACAATGGAACAGCGGATTGGATCGAATCCACCGGCACATCAAACCGTAAGGCAATCGCAGCTAGGGTATCCCCCTGCTGTGTTCGGTAGCGAAGGTGACCATCAAGCAGGGTTTCTTCCTGGGGATTTTCAGCTGTAGGTAGGGTCACTGGGGGTGTTTCAGAAGGTAGGGCTGTCGCCAGGTTTGGTGGGTTAAGGATGCCAGAAACCTCCGTCTGCTGCTGGGGGTTTAAGTCCGTTGATACTGGCGTAGGTGTTGGAAAATGGCAGCCAGCAAGGGACAGGCTGATTAAAATAATTAAGATAATTAATCTGTTTTGCCCTTTTTTTTTGTTTTCACCCCTGTTTCGGTTGGTATCTTTCATAATATTAAGACGTGTTTTTTTGATGGTTTGTTCCTTAATCATATAAAAAGGCATCATTATAGATCAACGGAAGAATGTATTTATAGGTTTTGCCTGCAAGAGAATAATAAACTGCGAGTGCAAAATCCTGGTCGGTGCCGTCGCCCTGGTTTGGGATGCCGTCACCTGCGATGTTTGCCGCTGTGACGTTTATGGAAATGGACTCCGAATTAGCATTCTGCAGGAAGATGCCTTCTGTGTTGTTCATCCTATCCGGTGTCCCGCCAGGTACTGAAAAACCATCAGATCCGAAATTATTGCCATAATAGGTCTGCCCGTTGAATGTGATAGACAAATCGAGGTCGTTGACCCAGGCTGGGGTCGTGCCGCCTAAACCGTGCCCCGGGGCGTCCGTCCAGACCAACATGGCGCGAAATTCATCAATGGGTTGGTCTGTGGAAAGGGCGCTTGTCCAGAATTCACCCGTCGAATTAAGAATTGTTTCCTGGTCGTAATAGATCACTGACATTGAAGGGTTCAGGACCTCACCGGCATCCAACCTGCCCCAACCCTGTTTGGAATCGAAGGGGTGCCCAAGGATACCCCCGTCCGCATCTTTATTCCCTGAAAGATCATGCGCTGCAGGTAAAAATGCAGCTTTGACAAGGGCAGGACTGGGGTCTAATCCAAACTTGTTTCGATAGTGCTCATAAAATATGGCTGCAGCACCGGAAACATGGGGCGATGCCATGCTTGTACCGCACATCAGACCGTGCAGACTGGTCATATAGGTGGAGTCAACATTGCAGCCCGGCGCGACCATGTGCGGGATGTTCCGCCCGTCAAGGGCTGGTCCGTGGGCGGTATTGTATGAAAGGTCGTTGATGTTGAGGTATTGCGTCCCAAGGGAGGATTGCATAAAGGTCGAGCCGACGGTGAAGGTATTTTTTGCCTCATCCGGTGTTCCCTGGGTTGAGACTCCCCCATACCCATTCATAATCGAGAGCACATAGGTCAGCGCCTGGTTGCCAGGTGATTCGGGGTCCGCGTCACGAATGCCGATATCGACCAGGCGGGTATCATAGTCATAACCCTGCGGTGTCCCGGAAGGTCCCCAGCTGTTGCCTGAGATTTCTGCGCTGTTGCGGTGCGATTCAGTCATCAGAAGCAGCATGCCGTTTTCCTGTCGATAAATGGGGTCATAAATTTGTTCGATCAGGTTTGCACCAGGCGCCATGCCCAGGCCGCGCAGGAATCCGTTTGCATCCCCCACCCCGGAAGACCCATCGCCAGCCATGATCCCGGCGGTGTGGGTTCCGTGGTTGCTGGCAGTGCTGATGCCCCCGCAGCTGCTGCCGATACAGCCTGACATGCGATTAACTAAATCGGGGTGCGTTTCCAAAATACCGCTGTCCACATTGGCGATGATCACACCGTCGCCGGACAAATTTAATTGCGCCAGCCAGGCTTGATAGCCAGGAAAGGCGCGATTGCTGGTATCAACATTTCCCGCATTTACCTGGTTGCTCATCTCACCCCGGTCGCCGCCGTCCGTTGGGATAGGTTGGATGCTGTAAATGCCGGGCAACGATGCCGCAGCGCTTAGCTGGTCGCCTGGGAGGATAAAACTGACCAGGTCAAAAGCCGGGTCGAGGTTGCTTGCGTAAGTAATTCGGCTGGCACCGATGGTTTCGATGGCCGCAATAATCTTATCCAGCCCGGCTTGCGGCAGGGTCATCGCCCGAAAGTAGATTGGCTCGCTGCCCAAAACACGGTTATTTGTTTGTACGCCATAAGCGGGTAAATAATCACCGGTCCAGCGCACGAAAAATCTTTGGGCTGATTTTTGGACGGCGTCGGATTCGCCCCAAACGAGATAGGTGAAGGGGTGAATGTACTGCACGGGGCTACCGCCATCCGCTTTCAAGTCGTCAAGCCATTCTGCTTTTGTCGGACCGTAAAATTGGATCAACCTCAAGCCTGGCTCAGGCGAAGTAGGAATCTGCGACCATTCATCAGGAAATGTTGGCTCAATAACAAGGGGGTCGAAATCTTGACCACCCAGGCTCAGCTTATAAGGATCTTTAACCACCTGGTAGATCAAGCCCCGGTCATCCAGGTTTGCGAGTGTATCTTTTGTTACAACCGTCCATTGGAAACTGCCATAGTCAATGACGAAAGTTTCATCACTTAAAGCACTTTGCAAGCTGATCGCATCAGTATTGAAGATGCGAACGCCAACAGGCTCAGATCCGCCGTTTGCGTCAGTGGTGGGAAGGGCCAATCCCAGCAGAAGTGCTGCGAGGATCAGCCATTGAAAATAATTGCGGGTCATCTTAACCCCAGAAAAATGGCATCCATCATGTCTTTATCATACATTCAGTTTTGAGAAGTGGCAATATGACGTGAAGGGTTTTCTCTGTGATGCCTCTGAGTAAGATGCCTTTTTAATCAGCTTGATGCACTGGTGTATTTTTTTAAACCCTGGCGGAACAACCATGAGGCACCTATCAGCGCACCAATGGTAAACAGGAGGGTGAGGATCAACCACTGCCAGGAGAGCCTTCCTGAAAGCGCCTGGGCGGGGATTGTTGTCATCAAACCCACCGGGATGATCCACGTCAGCACAAGACGCAGCCAAACCGGGTAAAGTTCCACCGGGTAGCGTGCAAGCTGAAAAAGGTCGTTAATGATCCAGGTAAATAGAAAACCTGAATTCCAGAAAACCAGGGCTGAAAAAGCCAGCAGGGCGGCATACAGAAGGGCAACACCAGCGATTAAGGTGATGATAAATCCCAGCACTGCGAGCAGGGTCAGTTCGGCTTGCATGAGGTGTATGGCATAGCCGAGAACCCCCAGTGCCAGGCACAGGTCAAACAGCATCAAAACACGCCAATGGCGGAAGCTGATTAAAAATTGTTTATCCACAGGGCGAAGAAGCGTAAAGTCGAAGGTACCCTGCCAGATTTCACCATCCATCCCTGCAACGGATTCCAGGCTTGGCCCGATAAAAAGCCCTCGAAGGGCAGCAAGCAGCAGATAAACACCAAGCAAAGCCATTGCTGAGGGCAGGTCCCAACCCTTGATGCTATCCACCTGGTTGAAAATTACCGTCAGGCTGAGCACACCTGTGACCAGATTCAGAATAGCATTTAGAAAGCGTATGAAAAAATTGGCTCGATATGCCAATTCCGCCTGGGTGGAGACTTTGAAAAATTCGAAGATCAATCGCAATCCTTGCATCCTTAACCTCCAACTGCCTCGTAATGACGGACACCCCGGATCCATACCAGGCGGTAAAGCAGATAAGCTGTAATGGTCCAGCCAAGCTGGATCAGAAGACCGCTGAAGATCTCGTTTTTATCGAGAAACCCTGTCAAAATTTCCACGGGAAAAGCGGACATATATCGAAAAGGTAAAATCTTTGCCAGGGACTGCATCCAATTTGGCAAAAGCCGAATCGGTGCCAGGTGCCCGCCGAGCAAGAAGATCATGGTGTCCTGTAATGCAAGCAGGGAATCAGCCCGTGTTGCCCAGAAAGCCAGCAATGCCAACCAATAGCCCCAGAAGAAGCGCAAAGCCCAGGCAAGCACAATTGAGGGGAGGAATAATAGGCTTTGCTGCCAGCTCAGGTTAAACTGCGGTCGGAATATCAGCGCAAGGACAGCGGTCACAGGGACAGAAAAGAGCATGAAGACGACCTTCCCTGCAATTTCTGAGGAAAGGGCATGGTAAAGCGGTGACATGGGTTGGATTAACCATCGGCTGATTTGTCCCATGCGGATGTTATCGCCAACCGTCCAGTTTGTGGTTGCGTAGGTCAGCTGGTTTACCAGCACAAGGACCAGGTAATAGCCCGCTAAAGTGTCTTGTGATAAACCAGTCAGGGAGCCTTCGCTTGCTGCGGCAGACCAGATCATCAGGTAAACCAGCAAGGGCAGCATCCACCCAAATGCCAGCAGGAAGAAAAAACCGCGGTGCTGAAGCCAGGATTGCCATGTGTTCTTAATCAGTTCCCAACCACCCTGGTGATTCATACTTTTCCCTCCTCGTAAATCTGGTCAATGACCGCTTCAATAGGCGGGTCTTCGACTGAAAGGTCGGCGACGGGCAGGTTAGAAAGAATTTCTGCGGTAACCTTCGGCACATCAGACCGGGCGACGCGCAATATATGATGGCCATTTTCTGAAGGCAGGTATTCAACTGTGGAAAATTGGGTTAAAAACCCTTCCAGGTTTGAGGGTGGGGTGGTGAATTGCAGTTTGACCAGTTTGAAGGGGGCAAGCTTATCAGCAAGTTCTTGTAAGGCGCCGTCGAAGATGAGCCCGCCGTGGTGGATCAGCATCACCCTTTCGCATAAGGCGGAAACGTCAGCCATGTAATGGCTGGTGAGGATCACGGTTACCTGGTGCTGCTGGTTGTACTGCTTGAGGAAAATCCGCAAGCGCCTTTGCATGGCGACATCCAACCCAAGGGTGGGTTCATCTAAAAAGAGCACATCCGGGTGGTAGAGCAGACCTGCAACCAGCTCGCACTTCATGCGCTCACCCAATGAAAGGTTTCGCACAGGCTTCTTCAGCAAAGCTTCCATGTCCAACAGACTGATTAACTCGTCCAGGGTGCGCTGATACTGGTCTTGGGGTACTTTGTAGATTTTGGAAAGGACTCTGAAACTGTCCAGCGGCGGGATGTCCCAATTCATTGCACTGCGGTTGCCCATCACCATGCTGATTCGTTGAAGATATTCGGGTTCCCGGTCCCATGGTGTAAAGTCGGCAACTTTGGCTTCGCCATGTGTTGGGTATAGCAATCCGGATAACATTTTGAGGGTGGTTGTTTTGCCGGCGCCGTTGGGGCCGATCAGCCCAACCATCTCTCCAGGTTGAATTGTGAAGTTGATATCGGTTACAGCTTCGACATCCTGGAATTTGGGTTTGAACAGGCCACGAATGGATGCGCTCAGTCCGGGTGCGCGCTCGGGGACGCGGTAGACCTTGGTCAGGTTTTTTACAGTAATGATGGGTTCTGCCATTGATGATCCTTTTGTTGGTGTGAAAAAATCAAACTATAGTATACAGGATAATTTAGGGATTGGTGAATGGTGAGTGGTGATTGCTTTCGCAAAAGCTTGCCTATTCTCTAGAAAATTTAATGAGTATGGTTTTTTGGAGTAAGGGACTTTAGCCTGAGAAGAACTAAAATATTATAAATTTTTTATGTCTATTAACCTAATTAATCACGGATTTTTAAGCATAATGAAGATACCTTGCTCTAGAGTATTGAGGAAGATTGAATACAATATAAAAAACTTGGCCTGAGGTTACCAGGCCAATTTGTCATCTTTTTATGTAAAAATGCTTATATGAAAATTACTGCAAGATTAAACTTCAGACCAAAAAGCTTCCATTGCTTTGAAGGTTTTTTCGGGCTGTTCCCAATGGGGTAAACCCTTTGTTGGGGAAACGCGTTCTGCTTTCCAGTTTTCTTTTTCTTTCAGCAGAATAGGCAGCATATCGAACCGTGTGTATGGATCGCGATCATAGATCACCAGTACTGGGGTTTCCAATGTTTTATAAACGTTTTCCCGCACTGTCTGGGTAAAGAGCTTGCCGCTCAAGAAATAGGTTGGGGCAAACTCTGCACCTGGTTGGTGCGCGGTCTGGTAGGCATAATCCACAAAGCGCTCCGGTACCAGGCCTTCAAAACTTTTGTTGAGGAAGAATTGGATGCTTGGTCGGCTTGCAACCAGGTCATAAAAGGGGCGATTCCACAATGGTACAGCCAGACCTGCATATACTGTATTCTTTGTGCCGCGCTTTTCTGCTCGTTGAGACAGCCGATCTGTCTTGGGCTGATCAAAGCCTGTCGGAGATAGCATCACAATCGATCGGAAGAATTCATCGTTTCCCTGTGCAGCAAGGGCAGCAAATTCACTGCTCAAGGAAAGGGTCACCACATCTGCCGGTTCGCCGACCACTTCCTTTAGAAAATCAAGGATGGCTTGTTGAAAGAGCTGCGGTGAATAAAGGCGATCAGATCGATCGGAAAAACCGTATCCCGGAAGGTCCAGTGCAAATACCGGGCGCTCACCTCGAAACCGTTCAAAAATGGGTTTCATCTCAAAGGCACTTGGTGCGGCATTGATGCTGTGCAATAAGACCAGCGGCACGCCTTTCTCATTGCGATCTGCATAATAACTGAGTCTCCCAGCGTGTTCTGAGTAAAAATCTTTGCGATCTGCTTCAATCGCTTTAACAAGTTCAGCATCGTGGCGAATATACTTGCGGCTGTAAATGATCCAGCCAGCTGCCGCTGCTGCTGCGCTTGTAAGCATACTGCCAAGTCCCCATCCCAAGCCTTTGAAGATGTTTTTAGATGTCTTGCTCATGGTCAACCTCCCGGATAAACGATCAAATTAGGTGATTTGTTATAAACCACGCAATTACCATATCTTATTTTACCCCGATGTATTTGTTTAATAAGGAGATGTTGCGGTCAGGAATTATTAGAGGATTTTGTAAAGCCAAATAATCAAAATTTTAACAAAGAAAATTTATTCACTCAGCAATCAACAGATCAATCCGCAAGTTTTTCATGTAATTCGGACCATTCTTCCATCAATGACTCGACCTGTCCTTGCAAGGAAACATAATCTTCACCCAGCTTTAAAACCCGATTAGAATCCGCTGGTGGGTTTATCAATTCATCAGATATTGTTTTTTGTTTTGATTCCAGCGTCTGGATTTGCTTCTCGATCTCTTCCAGGCGATTGGCAGCTTTTCGCCGCTCATATTTTGAGAGCGTTTTTTCTTTTGGTTTTTGCTGTGTGGAGGATGATTGGTCATGGATCACATCGGTACCAACCGGTTCTTTTTGGTCACTCAAACCTGCCATTTTTAATTGATGGGCTTTAAATTGTGTGTATGAACCCCTGAACACCTGTAAACTTCTGCCCTGGGGTTCTACTTCCCAAATTTGAGATGCCAGAGAGTCAATTAGGTAGCGGTCATGGGAGACCAACAAGATTGTGCCAGGGAAGTTAGAAAGGACCGATTCCAAGACCTCCTGTGTGGGTAAATCAAGGTGGTTGGTCGGCTCATCGAGCAGCAGTAAATTGGCATCAGAGAGTGATAATTTTGCCAGCGCCAGGCGCCCGCGCTCTCCACCCGAAAGGGTGCCAACCCTGCGGAATACTTCGTCACCAGTAAATAAGAATTTCGCCAGGTAATTGCGGATTTCAGCCGGCAGCATATTTGGCGAGACGCTGTCGATTTCGGTCATCAAAGTTCGGTCAGGATCTAAGCCCTCATGTGCCTGTGCAAAATAGCCGATCACCAAACTTGCACCAATTGTCACTTTTCCAGAATAGGGTGGGATTTTTTCCAGTATTGTTTTCAAGAAGGTCGTCTTGCCGGCACCGTTCGGCCCGATAATTGCTGCACATTCCTGCCGCTGGAGAAGCAAGTCGGGACATGAGAATAGGGGCTTGCCTTCATCGTGGTAACCGACTTCTAAATTATGCGTTCGTAAGACGATATCACCTGAGCGGCCGCGTGTGTTGAGGTTAATGTGCATCCGCCTCGGTTCACTGGGCGGCGGTGCAAGGCGGGAATCCTCCAGCAAGCGCTCTAATCGACGCCGGCGCCCTTTAGCCTGGCTGGTGTTCTGACCGGCAATGTTGCGGCGGATAAATTCCTGTTCTTTTTCGATAAAGGCTGTTTGCGCTTCATATTCCGCTAATCGTCGAGCATAACGTTCTTCACGCTGGGAAAGATACGTAGAATAATTACCGCTGTAGACCTCGAGGGCAGGCGTCATTTCCCAAATCGTCTCAGCGACCTGGTCAAGGAAGTAACGGTCGTGAGAGACGACCACCAATGCCCCATCCCAATCCTTGAAAAAGGATTCAAGCCATTCCACTGCCTCAATATCGAGGTGATTGGTCGGCTCGTCCAGCATCATCACATCCGGGCTCTCCAGGAGCAGTTTCGCCAGAAGGGCGCGCGTCCTTTCCCCACCTGAAAGCTGTGTGATCGGTCGATAAAAGTCTTCTTCGTCAAACCCGAGACCGGATAAAGTTTGTTTTATGCGAATCTCATAGGTATATCCCCCTTGCTGCTCGAAAGCTTGTTCCAGGCTGCCGTATCTTGCCACCGCTTCATCTGATTGGTCAGGATCCGCCATGGCTTGCATCCATTCCTTCAAGGCTTCTTCCATATCAATGAGATCGGAAAAAACCTCTAAACAGGTTTGCCATAAAGTCCCTTTTGTAGCCAGGCTTGCTTCCTGTGGTAAATACCCGATGGTCAATTCCTTTGCATGCTGGACAGCACCTGAATTGGGAAAATCCTGCCCGATCAGGATTCGAATAAGGGTGGTCTTTCCAACACCATTTGAACCTACCAACGCAATCCGTGCGCCGCGAGGTATGGATAAAGAGATACCCTCAAAGATATCCTGTGCACCAAATGATTTTGAAAGGTTGTTTGCGGTGATTAATGACATCGTGCAAAGTATACCATTTTCAATCCTTTTAATACGCTAAATTGATATTGATGCCATTGGAGAATCTTTGCTCTCAATACGCACCCGTGCATGGTAGAATTTCTTTTATGAAACGAAACACGAAGCGCTGGCTTATCTGGTTGGGACTGGTTATTTCGGCAGCCTTTTTATACCTGGCTTTCAGAGAAATTAATTACCGGGAATTATGGCAAACCCTCAGGGAAATAAAGCTGGTGTGGCTTGTTCCAGGCCTGGTTATTTATTTCATTGGCGTGCTGGTGCGCACCTGGCGTTGGCAGTACCTGCTCAAACCCCTTAAAAAGATGAGCATTAAAACCCTTTTCCCAATCATCAATATTGGCTATATGGGTAATAACGTATTCCCGCTGCGGATGGGCGAAGTACTACGTTCTGTGGTGGTCAAACGACGGGAGGATGTTTCAATTTCTGGTTCCCTGGCGACAATTGTAGTGGAGCGTATCTTTGATGCTGTTGTGATTGTCGGCTTTGTGCTGCTCAACCTCGGGCAGCTGACCGGTTTATCCAATACCGGCACCTTTGCACAGTTGGGAAGCCTTGCGACCTGGGCAGTGGTGATCTTCCTGGCTGGATTAGGGATTTTTATTTTGGTTGCGATGTTCCCAAAACAAGCCAGCAGCCTGATCCAAAGCATTGTCAACAAAATCCTCCCGGAGCGCTTTCGTGAACCATTCATGAATATTGCGGATCGCTTCCTTGAAGGTTTGATGAGCCTGCGTTCACCGGCAGATGCCTTAATGATTTTTCTGACCTCTGTCCTGATTTGGATCCTTGAAACAGGATTGTACTGGAGCGTCAATCAAGCGCTGGGATTGAACCTCAATTTTGGACAACTCATGCTGCTAAACGGGGTCGTCAATTTGGTGTTATTGATACCTGCTGCACCCGGAGGGTTGGGGACTTTTGATGCAGCTGGGCGCGCCATGCTTGAAGCCTATGGCATCGCTGCAGAACCCGCCCTGGGATATACACTTGTCCTACGGATTGCATTATGGGCGCCCATCACCCTGTTAGGAACGATCTATTTTGTGCGAGAAGGCTTGAAATGGACCATGGATGCAGGTGAAATGGAAGCCCAAACTAAGGATCTCACACCACAGGATATTGAAGAGGTAAACCATGAATAAAGAAAAACAAAGAATCGCCGTCGTTGGGGCTGGGATTGGCGGCTTGTCAGCAGCATTTGATTTGGCAAAAGCTGGCAATAAGGTTGTTATTTTTGAAGCTTCGGACCACGTTGGCGGACTGGCAGCAGGTTTTAAGGAGCCTCACTGGGATTGGACTGTTGAGCGCTTTTATCATCACTGGTTTCACTCTGATGAGCATATGTTGGGTTTGATAGACGAATTAGGTTGGTCAGATCAGGTTATTTTCCCATTACCCACCACGGTGATGTATTACCGAGGAAAATATTATCCCTTTGACTCCATAATTGCAGCGTTGATGTATCCTGGTCTGGGGTGGGGGATTAACAAAATCCGCTTTGGACTGATTGGTTTATATCTGCGCTTGACAAACAACTGGCAAGCCCTTGAAAAAACCACTGTTGATGCATGGATGCGTAAATGGGCAGGGAACAAGGTTTACGAATCTATGTGGGAACCGATGATGATCGGGAAATTTGGCGAGGGGTATGCAATCGTCGTTAATATGGCATGGTTCTGGGCGCGGCTGCACGCTCGAACGACCCGATTGGGTACCTTTGAGGGGGGCTTCCAGGTTTTTGCTGATAAATTTGCCGAACGCCTTGAGCAGATGGGTGTTGAAATTCGACTCGAAACGCATGTGACGGAGATTAAAGCTTCTGACAACAGCGGTATTTCGATCACAACAGCGGAAGGGCAGACCGAGCAGTTCTCCCAGGGGCTTGTAACCACTTCCCCCGGTTTGCTGGCACGCTTAGCACCCGGGCTTCCTAAAACCTACCTGGATGGGCTGCTGTCATTGAACAGCATGGGGGCTGTTGTAATGGTGGTATCCCTTAAACACCAATTATCACGAGAGGGCTATTACTGGTATAACATTCCTAAAGCAGCCGGATTCCCATTCCTGTCCCTTGTAGAGCACACCAACTTTGTTAAACCTGAATACTTTGGCGGCGATCACATCCTTTACATTGGAGATTATCTTCCCCAGGATCACGCTTACTTTGACCTTTCGAAATCAGAGCTGGAAGAAAATTTTTTACCCCATCTCAAAAAATTTAACCCCGATTTTTCACCTGATTGGGTAAAAAAGACCTGGTTGTTCCGAACGAAATACGCGCAACCTGTGCCCCTGCTAAATCACTCGCAGAATATTCCAACCATTCGAACCCCGATTCAAGGACTGTATTTTGCCAGTATGAGCCAGGTCTATCCCTGGGACAGGGGAACAAATTTTGCCGTTGAGATTGGACGGCGAGCGGCAAGTATGATGATTCAGTACAAAAATGACTGATTCCAAATTATGAATCATAACTTCGAACATATGAGCATTTTCTCGCAAAATTCAATAATTGCCGATCCCCTAAATACGCCAATTAATGGCATTTTTAATTATCAACCCCCATATATAGGGGGTTGGCTGAGGTGGCATCCCTTAAAGCAGAGCTCAACGTTTATCTAATTCATGTATTTAATACTTATTAAAAAAATCATATTTTTTAAGGTTGGCTTGTCTTAAAATACATGGATTTTTTAGCAAAAAAGAACAGAATCCGCTTGTGATTAATTTTGATTCCCGTTAAAATACTAATCACTTTCCAACCAAGTGGGCAAGGGAAACCATCATTGGAAAGACATAAGTGTTAGAAGATAACCACTTTATAAAAATATAAGTAGTGGTTATTTTTACATCAGATCGAATTTCATCGCTGGCTCACCGCAGCACATGGAAGAAAGGAAGTTGAATGAGAGCAGAACATGCCTGGCAGGCCACCATAGGTCAGTTACAACTTGAAATGTCAAAAGCGTCCTTTGATACATGGGTCAGCAGCGCACAATTTCTTGGTTATGATGAGGAAACAAGCCTTTTTACAATTGGCGTCAAAAATGCATACGCCCGTGATTGGCTCGATGACCGGTTAAGCGCCAAACTCTCAAGATTGCTAACAGGCATGATTGGAACACCCGTAACAACTGAAATTAAAGTTCATTCGACGAACACATCCACTCCAGAATCTGAAATCCAAAAGGCAGATGCTAAGAAAGCACTCCTTCCAAATGAAAATACAAATATCAACAGCCGCTACCGTTTCGATAATTTTGTGGTTGGCGCGGATAACCGCCTTGCGCATGCTGCCTGTATGGCTGTTGCTGAAAGCCCAGCACGTGCATATAACCCCCTATTTCTCTATGGCGGTGTTGGATTGGGAAAAACGCACCTGCTGCACGCCATTGGCAACGCCTGCCAGCCAGCGAATTTGAACGTTCTGTATGTTTCTTCTGAAGAATTCACCAACGACCTGATCAATGCCATCCGAACGCACACCACACCGGCCTTCCGCGAGAAATATCGCCAGATTGATGTACTTCTCATCGATGATATCCAATTCATTGCAGGTAAAGAATCCACGCAGGAAGAATTTTTTCACACCTTTAACACCCTTCACGGACAAAACAAACAAATCGTGATCTCTTCAGATCGATCACCCAAAGCCCTTGTGACGCTGGAGGAACGCCTGCGCTCACGCTTTGAATGGGGATTGACGGCGGATATTCAACCCCCGGATGTTGAAACCCGTTTAGCCATTCTGAGAGCAAAAGCGGAGCGAGCTGGGCGGCAGGTTCCTGCTGATATTCTTGAAATGATCGCACGACAGGTGCAATCCAATATTCGTGAGCTTGAAGGTGCGCTGAATCGCGTTCTGGCTTATTCTGACCTGACCGGTGTGCCGCTAACCTTAGAATTGGCGCACAACGCTCTGACAGATTTTCTCCCACAGGGGATGGATCTGCAGCCAGATGATGTGTTGGACGAAGTTTCAAAAACTTTTGGTGTTTCCAACGATCGCCTATTGGGTCGGGAGCGCACTCGGGAAGTTGCCCTTCCGCGCCAGATCGCCATGTATTTAATGCGGGAAGAAGGGGGCGTATCGCTGCCTCAAATCGGCGAAATCGTTGGCGGGCGAGACCATACCACTGTGATTTATGCCTGTGATAAGGTCAACAACTTGATGGAAACGGACGAGCATTTACGCCGACAAATTTTGCAAATTCGGGAACGTCTCTACGGGCGTGTCAGCCTAGCAATTTAATATCGATCAACTGGTTTGATTTTGGATTATAAGCTGTTCTGTAACAATCTTATTTGTCAATGAGAATTGATGAATGATTTGATTTGGGGAATAACCTATATCAGCATGACTGCCAATTATTTTCACTTAATGAAAAATGAATGATTCAAAGCGTTTTGGAATCCTATCCGGGTTTATTGCTGCCATTTTGTTTGGGGCATCTGCACCGCTTGGGAAACCCCTCCTTGATCATCTTAATGACTTCCAGTTAGCTGGCTTGCTCTATTTAGGCGCAGCTTTAGGCGTGAGTGTATTTTTTATTGGTAAACACCCAGCACAAACACTGCGTCGAATGTCTCGGAAAAATATCTTAAGATTATCCGGTGCAATATTTTTCGGTGGTATTTTAGGGCCTTTATTTCTTATGGGCGGTCTTCGGATTGCAGCGGCTGCCTCAGTTTCATTGTGGCTGAATATGGAAATGGTGGCGACGGTGATCATCGGATATTTCTTTTTTGATGATCATCTATCAAAGAAAGGCTGGCTGGCAAGTTTGGGAATCCTCGCTGCGGCTACGCTACTGGCTTTGGAGGGAGGTGTTGCAGGATTCAAGGCTGCAGGGTTGATTGCGCTTGCTTGCATAAGCTGGGGCTTGGATAATCACCTGACGGCATTGATTGACGGTATCTCTCCAGCAGAAAGCACATTTTGGAAAGGATTGGTTGCAGGGTCGGTCAATTTGATTTTGGGACTTCTTGTAGGTGCTTATCTTGCCGGTTTGGTGAACACGATTGCCGGACTTGGGTTAGGCGCTTTAGCGTATGGCTTGTCAATCATGCTCTATATCAGCGCTGCTCAACAGCTTGGTGCGACACGTGCACAATTTATATTTTCGAGTGCACCTTTTTTTGGCCTATTATTTTCACTTTTATTTGGCGGCACTTTATCCATTTACCAAGTAGGGGCGTTCTTCCTGTTCTTAGGTTCGGTGTTCATCTTATTCCGAGAGAGCCATGCCCATCACCACTTGCATCAAGCATTTGTCCACAGCCACACCCATTATCACCCTGATCAACACCATAACCATTACCATGCAGAGGATGAAGGGAAATCCTACCGTCACAGCCACGAACATGAACATCAAACCCAGGAACACAGTCATCCCCACTGGCCTGATCTTCACCATCGCCATGAACACAATTGATTAATTAAAGCCTGACAGATCTGGATTAAAGTTTTTCCATATTTCCCCAACTGGGGCCGGCTTTTGCCTCCGTGCTGAGCGGAATATCCAGGCTGTAGGCGTTTTCCATAACACGGGTCACCAATTTAAGAGTTTCTTGCAATTCCTTTTGAGGCACCTCAAAGATCAACTCATCGTGAACTTGCAGCAGCATACGCGCGTTTAATCCTGCCTGTTCAATTTCATCCGGCAATTCAAGCATGGCAATTTTGATAATATCTGCGGCTGTACCCTGGATGGGTGCATTGATCGCTTCACGTTCTTCACGCTGCCTGATTGCATAACTTGCCCCGCGCTTCAGGTTGGGGAAGTAACGGCGCCGACCCAGCAGTGTTTCCACATAGCCCTGTTCAGCTGCGGTCTCTCTGATGCCATCCAGGAAATTCTTTACACCGGGGAACTTCTCAAAATAAGTGGCGATAAAGTTCTCCGCCTCTGCAAGGGTTAAATCGGTA
This sequence comes from Anaerolineaceae bacterium, assembly GCA_016841525.1. Classification (GTDB taxonomy): domain Bacteria; phylum Chloroflexota; class Anaerolineae; order Anaerolineales; family Anaerolineaceae; genus Brevifilum. The sequence continues at coordinate 374,244 of JAENYZ010000004.1, read as the reverse complement.
GCGTTGGTCAGCCCATATGCGCTCATCCCATAAATAAGACCGAAATTGATCGCCTTAGCATGGCGCCGCATCTCCGGCGTAACCTCGTCAAGGTCAATGTTATGAACTGCTGCGGCTGTTGTGGCGTGAATATCCTGACCGGCATTGAAGGCTGCCAGCATAGCTTTATCCTGTGACATATGTGCAACAATCCGTAGTTCAATTTGAGAATAGTCCACAGCCAACAGCTCCCAACCTTCGCTGGCAATGAATCCATTGCGTACGCGTCGCCCAATTTCTGTTCGGGTGGGGATATTCTGCAAGTTAGGATCAGAGGAAGCAATACGTCCTGTTACCGTGCCAGTTTGGTTGAAGGAAGTGTGGACTCGCCCCGTTTCCGGGTTGATTTGCAGCGGCAGTGAATCGACATAAGTTGACCGAAGTTTTTCGAGCTCCCGATACTCAAGCATCCAATCGATCACCGGGTGCTGCCCCTTCATTGCCTCTAAAACGGAGGCAGCCGTGGAATAGTAACCTGAGGATGTTTTTCGTGCCCGATCCGGGGGTGTTAATCCCAGGTCTTGAAATAATGCCTGGGATAGCTGCTGCGTTGAATTCAGGTTGAATTCGTAACCGACGGCAGTCTGGATCTTATCCTCAATTGTGCCCAGGCTTTCTTCCAATTCATGCGAAAAGTTTTCAAAGAATGCCTGGTCCAGCTTAATGCCCGCTTCTTCCATAGCAGCTAAAACAGGAATAAGGGGCATCTCCATGGTTTTGAAGAGCTCTTCAGCTTTTTGTTCTTCCAAATCATTTCTCAACTCAGGGATCAAGCGCAGACAAATTGCCGCATCTGCTGCGGCATAGCTGGCAGCATCGACGATGGACACTTTATCCATCGTCTTTTGGCTGCTCCCTTTGCCAATCAATGCTTCAATTTGGGTCATTTCATATCCCAGGCGCACCCATGCCAGGTTTTTTAATCCCAGGTTGCGTGATGCAGGGTTGATCAACCACTCTGCAATCATGGTGTCAAATGTAAGCGGTGAAACGATCAAACCGGCTCGTTTTAAGACCAGGTAGTCGTATTTAAGGTTATGACCTGCTTTTCCAATCTCAGGATCTGTCATTACCCCTGAAAGGGCTTCAAAGACGTCCTTGAGCGGCAGTTGTTTGCCTTCTTTGTGTCCGACAGGAATGTAGTAGCCGTGATCAGGCTTCACAGCCAGTGAGATCCCGACCAGTTTTGCCCGCATCACGTCAGTATCCGTGGTTTCGGTGTCAAAAGCAATCATGTCCGCATCTTTCAAGGTTTTTATGAGTTCCGAAAGAGCCTCCGGGGTATCAACAATTGTTGTACCTATTTCTCCTGCTGCTTCAAAGGATGACGCAGACTCGATACTTTGAGGGAATAAATCCATTTGTTCTTCACCTTCTGGCATAATTGGTTTCATCTTGCCCACGAGTTTGTTGAGCTGGTCTGTCAACGTTCGGAATTCTAATTCTCTGAACAGGTCTTCCACTGCTTTGGGATTAAATCGGTCAATGCGTGCCTGTTCAAGATTAAGATCTACTTTCAGGTCTGTCACAATACGGGACAGTTTTTGGCTGAGGTAAGCGACTTCTTTACTTCCCCCAAGCGCGGATTTTGCCCGGCCGGATATCTCATCGATGTGTTCGAAGATGCCGTCCAGATCGCCGTATTCATCAAGCAGCTTAACAGCCGTCTTTTCGCCGACCCCTTTGACGCCGGGAATATTGTCGGAGGTGTCACCGCACAGGGCTTTAAAATCCACCACTTTTTCAGGTAAAACGCCGAGTTTCTTTTTCACGTCCTCAGGGAAGTAGTCCTTTGCATCCGAGAGCTTGCTGCCTGCCAGGTTAACCACCACCCGATCCGTAACCAATTGTAATAAGTCCTTATCCCCGGTGATGATCTTCACTCCCAAACCTTTTTCTTCTGCAGCCCAACGTGCCACGCTGCCGAGAACGTCATCAGCCTCATAATTTTCCATTTCTAAACGGGGGATATTGAATGCATCGACGATTTCACGCATGCGCTCCACCTGGGTACGAAGATCATCCGGCATTTTTGCGCGCGTGCCTTTATAGTCATCAAAAAGCTCATGGCGAAAGGTTTTTCCCTTATCAAATACCACCGCCAGGTAATCTGGATTTTCCTGTTCAAAGATGCGCAGCAGGATGCTGGTAAAACCATAAACGCCAGCTGTTGGTTCACCGCTGCTTGTCTGAAAAGCATTGGTGCGAGTGCCGCCGGCTGTTAGCGCGTAGTAAGCTCTGTAAGCAAGACCGTGACCGTCAAGAAGATATAAAACTGGGGGCATAGGAGCAGTCCTTTATTATATAGAGTGGATGCTTTCAATTCATTTTAACCCGATTTGGCTTTGAATAAAAGTTTAACAAGAAAAGGGCTGCCGTTATCAGCAGCCCTTTATCATTACATATTCAAAACTTCAGTCTTCGATAACACGGATGATATTCTCAATGCGTTCCATGACATCATCGGTTAATTTTTCTTTGGTCTCAACGGCTTTCATATTTTCTTCCACCTGGGAAACCTTGCTGGCACCGGTAATCACTGTGCTCACATTGGGGTTCTTCAAAACCCATGCCAGTGACATTTGTGCCATGGATACGCCTAAATCTTCAGCAACTTTTGCGAGTTCTCGGGTAACTTCCAGCTTTTTCTCATCCTGAACCCGTTTCTTCATCCATTCAAAATCACTCAGGTTTGCACGACTGCCCTCAGGTATCTTGCCTTCATTGTATTTCCCGGTCAGCATGCCGCCGTACAGGGGGCTCCAGGTTGTTGTACCATAACCAAGCTCTTTATATAGTGGTGCGTATTCTTCTTCAAAACGACGCCTGTGGAACATATTGTATTGGGGCTGTTCCATGGAAGGCGGACGCAAATTATTACGCCTTGCAAAATCCGTCGCCCGCATTATTTCAGCAGCAGACCACTCCGAAGTACCCCAGTAAAATGCCTTGCCCTGCTGAATTACATGGTTGAAAGCAAATACAGTTTCTTCAATTGGTGTTTCGGGGTCAGGGCGATGTGCATATACAAAATCCACATAATCCAGCTGCAAACGTTTGAGAGCGTTATTTACCCCTTCCACGATGTGTTTATAGGAAAGGCCGCGATCATTTGGACCTTCGCCGCCCCAGAAAATCTTTGTTGAAATTAGATAATCCTTGCGTGCCCAGCCCAATTCTTTGAGGGCTTTTCCCATGATAAGCTCAGCCTGGCCGTTGGCATAAGCCTCTGCATTGTCAAAGAAATTGACACCTGCGTTGAAAGCTGCTGCCATGATCTCCTTGGCTTCTTGAACGCCAAACTGGTTTCCATAAGTTACCCAGGCACCAAGTGAAAGCTCTGATACTTTCACGCCTGCTCTACCTAAATGTCGATATTCCATAATTCCTCCTTGATATTTCCTTTTTTTATTTATATGATGCATTGATCCCCTATTCGTTACATCAATTATACGCGAAGGGTCAAACTTGCTCAAAATAACAGCAGAAGAAGCCAGGCGCATTTTTGTTTGACTCCTAAAAAATAATATGTTAATATGAGCATGAAAGCACTTCCGTGAAAGCAGTTCCAATAAATAGAATTGATCCAATTTATGAGCCAAAAAGATAATCGCCCTCCCACCATTTATGATGTTGCTAAGGCGGCAGGCGTCAGCATTTCGACTGTCTCCCGGGTGATCAATGCAAGTTCACATGTTAGTGATCCCACACGGGAACGCATTCAAGATGCCATTGATCGGTTGGGTTTTGTCCCTAAAGCCGAGGCACGTGCGCGAGCGATGAAGGGTTTCTCCCGCATCGGCGTATTGACCCCGTTTTTCACAGCACCAGCCTTTGTTCAACGCCTTAGAGGTATTGCTGAGGGCTTGCTTTCAACACCCTATGAATTGACAATTTTTGCCGTTGAATCAATCGAGCATCTCAACCATTACTTGGCGACCTTGCCATTAACGGCGCATCTGGACGGCTTGATCTTACTTTCATTGAAGGTCAACGATCAATCTGCGAATAAGTTGAAGCAGCATGACCTTGAAACCGTATTAATTGAATTCCCACGGCCTGACCTGAACACCGTCGAAATTGATGACCTTGCAGGTGGTGAAATGGCAGGAAATTACCTGGCTGATAAAGGACATCAAAGTTTTGGATTCATTGGTGATACTTCAGAGCTGCGGGAATATACAATTCTCCCGATTACGCAGCGCTTGCAGGGTTTTCAAAAAGCGCTCCGAGAGAGGAATTTATATCTGCCTTCAGAATTTATCTGTAAAGCAGAATATGATGTACAAAACGCGGAAGAGAAGATCGAACCGATCTTGAAGCAGAAAAATCATCCAACAGCAATCTTTGCTGCAACTGACTTGCAAGCCTTAGGTGTGGTTAATAAAGCCCGGGCTTTGGGGTTGCGAGTCCCGGAGGATTTGGCAGTCCTGGGCTTTGACGACCTGGACATCGCTGGTTATGTTGGGCTATCCACCATCCGACAATCCCTGGAAGAGTCCGGCCGCCTCGCCGTCGAAATCTTGTTATCAAGGATTAAGGACCCTGATCGCCCGCTGCGCCATGTACGTCTGCCTTTGAAAATTATTGAACGTCAATCAACATAAAAAATGACTTAAAACTTTGATCAGGACCGTAAAAGGAACATTCGAGAAAATTTTGAAGAGAAAAGTTCGAAAAATTTTGTGGGTGCTGTTGATATAATAAGAAATAAAGGAGAGGTAATCAAATGGCAGATATTGTCACTCTCGGTGAGTTACTGATTGATTTTGTTCCAACCACTTCAAACGTGTCGCTGATTGAAGCGCCGGCATTTAAAAAAGCGCCTGGCGGTGCCCCGGCAAATGTTGCAGCCGGCCTGGCTAAGCTAGGGATCTCATGTGCTTTCCTTGGGAAGGTGGGCGATGATCCTTTTGGAGAATTCCTGGAAAAGACGCTAAGTGATTTAGGTGTCAACACTCAGGGTTTGGTCTTTTCGCACGAGGCGCGCACAGCCCTTGCTTTTGTTTCATTGAAGGCTGATGGCGAGCGTGAATTTATGTTCTACCGACATCCCAGTGCCGATATGCTGTACCGGCCTGATGAGGTTGACTACACCCTCATCAAACATGCAAAAATATTTCACTTTGGCTCGATCTCATTGATATCTGAACCCTCCAGGAGCGCAACCCTGGCTGCCCTGGGGTCTGCTCGTGAAAACGGTGTGCTGATCTCCTATGATCCCAACTTGCGCCTTGCTCTCTGGCCTGATCCATCTGCTGCAAAGGATGGGATGCTCAGCGTATGGGGAAAAGTGGATTTGATCAAAGTCAGCGAAGATGAGTTGACCTTCCTGACAGGGATGGATGACATTGACGAAGCGGTGAACACCCTGTGGCATGAAAATCTACAACTATTGGTAGTCACCCTGGGAAAAGTAGGCTGCCGATATTACACGCCAGGTTTTAAGGGCTTAGTTGAGGGGATCAGCGCAAAAGCCATTGATACGACCGGCGCTGGCGATGGATTTGTCGCTGGTTTATTAAAAGGACTGAGTGAACATCCGGAAGCATTAGTCAACGAATCTATTTTGAGCAAGGTCTGCCTGTATGCTAATGCTGTTGGTGCCCTCACAACAACCCAGCTTGGGGCAATCCCAGCCCTGCCAACCACAAAGGAAGTACGTGCATTTCTCAAATCAAGAAATATCGATATCCAATGGTCTTAAATTGATTTGATTTTTATCAAAAAAGGAAGAAATTATGCTTGATAAGCCCAATCAACCTGATTTTGATATTGAATTAGAATCCAAAAAATCACTTGAACGATTGATTCCCCGGTTGAATGATCGTTTTTCTACTTTTCGAAAATCACATCCAGAAGCATGGAAGTTATATATCCGTCGGATTCAAACACATTTCCCATCGCTCTTTTCGATTCTTGTGGATCTATATGGTCAACGATATGATTTCTTCTTTTATTTTGAATCCTTGTTAACTGAAATCACAAAAGCCTGGATAGATCGACCTGGTGACCTAAAAAAACTGGACGCTTTGCGTGAGGGACAACCGAATTGGTTTCAGGATCACCGCATGCTCGGCGGCGTATGCTATGTCGATCTTTTCGCGGGAGATTTATCAGGGATCCGAAATAAAATTCCATACTTCAAAGAGCTTGGTTTGACCTATCTTCATTTAATGCCTCTGTTCAAATCTCCTGAAGGTGAAAATGACGGGGGGTATGCCATCAGCAGTTATCGAGAAGTGGACCCAAAATTAGGCACGATGGAAGACCTCAGGTTACTGGCAGGAGAACTCCGGGAAGAAGGGATCAGCCTTGTCATAGATTTCGTCTTTAATCACACGTCAAATGAGCATGAGTGGGCATTAAAAGCACGTGCAGGAGAGCAGCGTTATCAGAATTATTACCGGATATTCCCCGAACGCACAATACCAAATGCTTACGAAAAAACCCTGCGAGAGATATTTCCAGAAGAACATCCCGGGGCATTCACTTATTTTTATGATATCGGTCAATGGGTTTGGACCACTTTTCATTCCAATCAATGGGATTTAAATTATGCCAACCCAGAGGTCTTCAACCAGATGGCAGGGGAGATGCTGTTTTTGGCAAACCAGGGTGTGGAAGTGCTGCGCCTTGACGCGGTTGCCTTTATCTGGAAAGAAATGGGGACCAGTTGTGAGAACCTGCCGCAAGCCCACAGCATCATTCAGGCCTATAACCTGATTGCTCGCATTGCATCGCCAGCTTTGTTGTTCAAATCTGAGGCAATTGTCCATCCTGATGAGGTAGCTAAATATATCCATCCGGATGAATGCCAGCTGTCCTATAATCCGCTTTTGATGGCTTTGCTGTGGAATACCCTTGCAACCAGAGAGGTCAACCTCCTGTTGTATTCGATGAAGAAACGCTTTGAGATCCCCGATGGCTGCGCCTGGGTGAATTACGTCCGCTGCCACGATGATATCGGCTGGACATTTTCAGATGAGGATGCCGCAGATTTGTGGGTGAATGCCTTTGACCATCGTCAATTCTTGAATGCATTTTATACCGGTCGCTTTGAGGGCAGTTTTGCCCGGGGTTTGCCCTTCCAAGAAAATATAAAAACCAAAGATGCACGCATATCGGGAACAACTGCTTCACTTGCGGGGCTTGAAAAGGCGCTTGAAGAAGAAACTCAAGTTGAGGTCGATCTTGCCATCCGAAGGATTTTGCTGATTCACAGCATTATATTGTCAATTGGCGGCATTCCACTGATCTATTTAGGCGATGAAGTTGGCACCCTGAATGACTACAGCTATCAAGATGATCCTGCAAAAACAGATGACAGCCGTTGGGTTCATCGCACTGAAGCTGACTTAGAACGCTATGCAAAACGGGGCGAAGAAGAAAGCATTCCTGGAAGAATTTACCAGGGTTTTCAGAAATTGATTCATTTGAGAAAGTCACTCTCCATCATTAGTGAGAAATTGCCTGATTTTATATACACCGGCAATCCCCATGTATTTGGATATATTCACAAAGATCATGACCAACAAATCTTGTTCTTGAATAATTTCAGTGATTTTTCCCAAAGCCTATCCTTAAAAAAGCTGAATCTTTTCAAAGAGAAGATCATATTGAAAGATATTGTTTCAGGCATAACAACCTCATCGATTGAAGAACTGGAATTGGAACCTTTTCAGTTTATGTGGCTTCAAGGGTGTTTGAAAGAATAATAGGAAGCGTGAAACTTTAATTGAGTTTCAAATATTAATTACTGGCTGGCGGCAGTGGACGCCATGCCGGCTCATAATCTAAAGCAGGATCGGTCGTTAGCTGGCGCAAGTCTACGCCCGGGAACTTCATAATATAGATATCCGAAAGTACATCGTAATACCAATAATCAAAGGCAAGCCATATCCCATCAGGAGAGACGGTCACATTGTCCATTAACGGCACATAATCTGTCTGATTTGCTGGTGTAATTGGATATTCCTCATGCTTACCGATATCATCAAGCCGCATGCCAAACAATTTTTTCGAGGGACTGCCTGCTCCGAGCACCTGGCTGAAAAGCATCAGCCCTTCCTGGGGATACCAGCTGGGGTGGCTGTTATCAATGACGCCGGACAATGAAAATTGTATCGGGTCCTTACCATCTGCACTCATTATCCAAATCTGATCAGCCCCACGTGTGCGAACAAAAGCGATTTGTCCACCTCCCTTTGACCAGGCAGGGTCAAATTCGTTATAAGTACCATCTGACAGCTTGACAACCGACTGATCAAAAATATTGATCTTGAATAATTGAAGCTGCCCATTCAATAACGAGGTGTAGGCGATCCAATCTCCTGCAGGAGACCATGCTGGATCAAAATCACCTTCGAGTGATTTCGTCAATTGTGTCAGGGCATTTTCTTTAAGATCAAGGATAAATAAACTTGCACCCGCATGCCGTGTTCGCTTTCCTGAACAGGGTGATGAGAATACGATTGCATCACCACCAGGGGACCAATCCGGCTGGCAGGCTCCTTCATCAAGACGGGTAAGCTGCTGTGTCGCCCCCGTCAGGGTATCCAAAAGCCATATTTGAGGTAAGCCTGTTCGCTCAGAAACATAGGCGATCATACCTGCGCCCCCGCCAGTAGGGGTCTTGGTTGGCGTCGGTGTTGTCTCATCCGGGAGGGACTCAATTAACGTCGCTGTTATCTCGGGTGTTTGGGCTGTTTCTACCGCCATCATCGTCTCAGATGGGTTCACCGACGTTTTATCCCCAATCACTGACAGGGTTCTTGCGCGGGTAGGAGTGCTGTTCATACCCCAAATCGCCCTGAAATTCTGCGGCCATATTGCCGAAGCACCTAAAAGCAACAGCATTACAGCAAGCAAACTCGCGAAAAATATCCATACCGGATCCAAACGTTTAAACCATCGCTTTTGGGGTCGGGATAAATTGTTCCCTTGAATTTTGCCGCTGTATTCTGATAAATTGGGACCATTATCTGAAGTTGTGGGTGCTTTAAAGAGAATCACATGGTCACTATGCCACGCCTCTCTTGGGATTGATTCTTTGACGTCCAAAAGGGCTTGCTTAAAGTCTTCTGCTGTTTGCCAGCGGTCCTGGTAACGAAGTGCCAGGGCTTTTTCTATCACCATTTCAAGTGCTTCAGAGACATCGGGGTTGTAATCTCTAATCGGTGTTAAGTCTGCTTTGCCGGTTGTCCTCGACAGGCTGTCTTCAGGAAGGTAGCCCGCTAATGCTGCATAAAGCGTTGCGCCCAAGGAGAAGATGTCGGATCTGTGATCTGTAGGCGTATCCCCATATTGTTCTGGTGGGGAATAACCCGGGGTCATTGCCCGGGCAGCCGTTGTGGTCAATTCCTTGTCGTAATTGATTTTCACCAAGCCAAAATCAACCAGGATGACCTCCCCCTCAGGCGTGATTTTGATGTTGCCGGGTTTAATATCTCGATGGGTTATCGGCGGCGTTCTGGAGTGTAAATAAATCAGGGCATTACATATTTCGATCCCAATTTGAATGACATCAATTTCAGGAATTACCCCTTCTTTGTTCATCCACTGGCGAAGGTCATCCCCCTCTATGTAATCCATTACTAGGTACTGCCCTTGTTGAGCTATTACGAAATAATCAAAAACCCGCGGTAGGTTGGGGTGCCGTAAAGATGCTAATACTTTTGCTTCCCTTTGGAACTGGCGCGCATAATCTTCAGAGAAAAACGCATTTTCTTTGATAGCAACTGTGACATCCAGGTTTTCATCGACAGCTCGATAAACAGCCCCCATGCCGCCCTGCCCGAGGATGTCAATTATTTTGTAACGTTGATTTAGGCGATAACCGTTTTCAAGGGGCATGGCATCTCTAATATTAAATTTTTGATTAATTTATTTTATCCCATATTTTACTTATTGTAAGCAATAAAATAGGCTATAATTCGAAATCAACGACGGAAAGCCAGTTTATGCTTCAAATTGACATTCGCTCAACGGTCTTGACTGCTACAATCATTACAGGCGTTGCAGCCTTGCTAACCCTGATCTTTGGGATAAACAATATCCTGAAAGGCCGTCAAATCCCATTTTACCGCAAACGCCACGATCGTATGGTTCGAGGTTGGCGATTGCTGCTGGCTGCCGTTCTGTTGATCCCGCTGTCCTGGATCATTTTGAATTACTCGGAACCCCTTGTTTACAATTTTATTTCACCATCGCCAACGGCGACGCAAACTCCTACCATTACCCTGACGCCTACCATCACCCTGACGCCCACCATAACGCTGACGCCAACAATCACCGATACGCCCTCCATAACCAGCACACCAAGTTTACCTTCTGAAGTTGAAGCAGATTTTGAAGGTGAAGTGACGCCCAACCCGGATGCAGTGTTCAGCTTTATTCAATTCTCACAGCAGATCGATGAAGCATTTCAACCGATTGATCCCGCTATTGAATTCGAAAATCCCGTGGGACAGCTTTATGGGACATTCAGCTATAACAATATGTCAAACGGCGTTCAATGGAGCGCTTTGTGGTATCGAGAGGGTGAGCTTGTTTATTATGAGACCGCACCCTGGGAAGGCGGCACTGGGGGCTATGGGTATACGGATTGGGCGCCCGACAGCGATCAATGGCTGGCGGGCATGTATGAGGTTCAGATTTTTATTGGGTCAGAATGGATGGTTTCCGGCTACTTCACAGTGACCGGTGAGCCGCCAACGCCAACCATTACATTAACACCGACCTTAACGGCAACGCCCTCGCTGACACCCAGCCAAACACAACCCCCAACATCAACGCATACGCGTCAGCCAACCCTGACGCCCACCATCACCCTCACCCCGACACAGACGCGCACCCCGCGGGTTACCCCGACGGATTAATCGCTAAAAAGGACCGGCTTTTTCGACCCTACCCATTGCTCCTGACACCTGGGCAGCAATCCTGGCGTTGTTCTTGAGCAAAGCCAGGTTTGCGCGTAAGCTTTCACCGCCCGTCAATTCGCTCACTCTTTTCAGTAAAAATGGTGTGGTCTCAGCGCCGTGTAGTGCTGCGCTTTCAGCCTCATATAAGGCTGTTTGAATGGCTGATTCCATCTCATCAGGTGATAATGCACTTTCCTCGGGCGGCGGGACTACCAGCAGGATTGCCGATGTGATACCGGCTTCCCAGGATTCAATGGCAATTTTTGCAGCTTCTTCTGGAGTGTCCACCCTGGCATCAACCCCCAGGCCGCTGCTGCGGGTGTAAAAAGCAGGAAATTCATCGGTTTGATAACCAATGACGGGAACACCCTGGGTTTCGAGAACCTCTCTTGTTGCTGGCAAATCAAGGATTGCTTTTGCGCCGGCGCACACCACAAGAACCGGTGATTTGCCCAGCTGGGTTAGATCGGCAGAAATATCAAATGGCGCACCACGATGGACGCCGCCGATACCGCCCGTCGCGAAGACTTTGATGTTTGCCAGAGCTGACACAAATAAGGTGCTGGCAACAGTCGTTCCACCGCTTAAACCGGTAGCAAGTGCAATTCCAAGATCTCGCACGCTGATTTTTCTTGTATCCTCCCGGTTTGCCAGGGTGCTCAGCTCTTCTTCCGATAAGCCGATATGAATCTCCCCGTCTAAAATAGCAATCGTGGCAGGCGTCGCGCCGTGTTCACGCACAATGTTTTCCATGTCCACGGCAAGCTGTAAATTGTCCGGCCTGGGCAATCCATGGGTAATTACTGTCGATTCCAGTGCTACAATCGGTGAACCAAATTGATTTGCCTGGACGATTTGTTTTGAAAAAACATAGGGATGCGGTAATCTGCTAGCCATAAGTGACATCCTCTCTATTGGTTTTGAAAAGGACTCTGGTAATTCTCTTTTTCTGTGTATTGATTGTATGAGATTAAGCCCTTACGTACAAGCTTTTTTCTTGTCTTAACACAAAAGCCTATTATTTCCCACTTACCCAAAGCTGCTCGCCATCCGTTGAAACGCGCACCCAGGGATGGTCAAGGGTGGTGACAATTGGAAAGTTTGCCAGCAAGGATAAAAGCTCATGCTCACCCAACAAAGGTAAATCTGATTCCTCAAGGGGTATCAGAATCACCGCAGGTGACCATCCGGTTATCTTTTCCAGGGATTTAGCTTCTGCCTTAAAACCATCTTCCAAGAGCACGACATCCGGTGCTTCAGGCAAGGAAAATCTCGATTTTTCAATCTTCCCCGCTGGCAGGTATGCGCTGAAATTATTCCAGGTTAGAAATAATACAGCACCGCGTTCTTCAACCCATAAAACACTGAGTTCAATTCCCGACCCAAGGTTCAATTTCTGCCCGGTTTCCATATCTATGATTGGAATGTTCTTATCAGCTAATAAAGTGTAAACCGCTGCCGTTGTTTGGTTAGAATCTGCTGCCGGTCCCCATAAAACGATGTCGGGTGAATACATTTTTAATGCGCCTGTCAGCGCGTTGTTGTCATCGCGGGCGATGCTGGCAAGGATCAAGGCATCGAGATGCTTTTCACCGGGGGGAAGCAATTGACCCAGGCTTTGATTCAGTGAGGAAGGGCTGGGACCGCCGCCGATTAATAAGGTCTTGCCATCCGGTGTTTGGATAAAAAGTGTCCCTTCATGGTCTAATAATGTCAGGTGCAATTTCCCATCAGGGCGCGATAAGGCATGATTCCAAATAAAAATCACACTTGCTGATAAGACTAACAGCCCTATATCGGGAGAAAAAGCTTTGCGGAAGAGGTTTCTTCGCTTCTCAATTGGGAACAAGGTCAGGATGAACAAAAAACCATAAAAAATCACGAGCCACAAGACATGAAAATTAGGCAATTTAAGATCGGCACCCGGAAATTTCGCAACCAACGTAACCATCCGAATTGTGTAACGCACAAAGGGCAGGGCTAAAGCCCCAATGATTTTCCCGAATAAAGGCAAAGCTAGTCCTGCCAACAACGCCAATCCGCCCAGCAGCATGACCAGCGATTGGGGCGGCAAAACCAGCGGGTTAGCAATCAAAGCTAACCAGGAGACTTCACCAAAGTGGTAGGCGATGATCGGCAGTGTCATTAATTGGGCTGCAAGTGTAAACAAGAAGATCTCGCTCACCGGGCCAGCAATTGTTTTAGCCTGTTCCTCCGACAGCCATTGGGAGGCGAATTTAATAAACCGTTCTTCCATGGGCTGGGCATACAATATCAAACCCAGGGTCGCAGCAACTGAAAGTTGAAAGCCAACATCCCAAAGAATGTTTGGATCGAACAAAGCCATTCCCAATGCCGCCAGGCCAAGGCTGTTCAAACCGTTCTGCCGCCGGCCAAACATACCGCCTAACACACCCAGGGTGCCAATGATTGCAGCCCTGACGACTGCTGCTTCTGCGCCTACTAAAATGGTATACGCCGAGATGCCGAAAATCGCCCCCAGGGTGCCAATTTTATGACCAAAAATACGGGTGAAGATGCTTGAAAACAAGCCGGCTAAAATGGTGATATTAAATCCAGAAATGGCAATGATATGGGTCATACCTGTTAATTGAAAGGCGTGCTGCAGGTCCTGAGCGATTCCCTTATCCCTGCCTAATAAGATCCCTGACAATAGTTCTGACTCTGGCGCGGGGAAAATTTCGTGCAATACCTCATAACTCTTTTGCCGAAAGCCAAAGATATGGGCGAGAATGGGTTTGCCCTGACCAGGTTCAACCCAATTGACACGGGCATAAGCCATCATGGAATGGATGCCTTTTACTGCAAGGTATTCGCGATATGAGAAATTGCTGCTTTCATAGGGAAGTGTCAATTCCCCGGTTACCCGCAAGCGATCACCGTACGCCCAATCACGATTGGAAGGGACTTGCAGCAGGACCCTGCCTGAGACCGATTCAGGATTAAAGGTATCAGGAGATGGCGAGAGGGGCTGAAGTGATTCAACTTCAATGGTCAAATTTGTATGTGTATCGCGAAGGTCTGGTGCTTGGATAACCAGGCCAACAATCTGGACAACACCTCTGCCATTATAAAATGAGCTGCTCAAAAGTGTTTGCGTAGGTTGTTCGGCTGTAAAACGCCATCCCCCTACGAAAAAAATGATTGGAAGCAATACTGTAGGCAGTTTTTGATTTGCACCTGTCCAATGCCTTAATCGATGTGTAAAGACCAATCGCATTGGAAGCTTGCAAGCCAATACCCAGGCGCTAAGGCAAATTACAAAACCTGAAATCCAGACCAGAATTGGCAAAGCTGTGAGATTGGCAAAGACAATCCCGCCAGCACAGGCAAGGGACAACCAAAGAAAGGGAATAAAACCTTCAAAAGGGGAATATTTTTTAGGTTCAACTGGCGAGGATGGCTGCATTATAGAACCTCACTGCGAATGATCTTAATTTTATCAAAGTTTTTCGAAATTTCGCATGTTTTTGAAAATTGACAAGGATGTAACCAAAACATTAAAATTTACATCTAAATAAGAAAGTCAACAAATATAAAGGAGTAAAAAATGAAGAAGAATATGGGAACTACCGATAAAATTATCCGTCTCGCACTGGCAGCTTTGATTGCCGTTCTGTATTTTACAAACGTGATCAGCGGCACATGGGCAATCATCCTGGGTGTTTTGGCAGCAATTTTCCTGGTTACAAGCCTGGTTGGGGTCTGCCCACTTTATATGCCTTTCGGCATTTCAACTCGTAAAAAATCCTGATCTTCTCAATTAAACTAAAAAACTGCTGATGAGTTCAGAAACTCACCAGCAGTTTTTAGTTTTAAATATCCAAATCAGTTATAATTTCTTTTCTTGCGAACTTCCGCCAGCACATCCAGCATTTTGGCATGGATGACCGGGTTTGCAGAAAGAATCGTTACCGGCTTTTTGAGGTAATCCTTGTCACCGTAAATATTTGTCACAACGCCGCCCGCTTCTTCAACCAGCAGGGCGCCGGCTGCCACATCCCATTCGTTCACCTCATTCTCCCAAAAACCATCCAGCCTGCCTGCCGCGACATAAGCCCCGTCCAGAGCAGCTGAACCTAAACGTCGAACGGTTTGGGCTAATTGTGAAAAGCGAAAGAAATTATCAGTGTTATCATCGGGTGCTCCCCAGATTTCATTGGGAAAACCTGTTACGAGCATAGAATTGATCAAATCCGTTTGCTCCGAGACATGCATTGGTTGATCGTTTAAGGTAGCGCCTTTGCAGCGTTCAGCAGCGAACATTTCGTCACGCGTTGGATCATATATGACACCTAAATGCATTTTCCCCTGGTAAGCATAGCCGATGGATATGCAGTATATTGGCACGCCGTGGGCATAATTGAGGGTGCCATCTAAAGGGTCAATATACCATTGATGCTCCGCTGCACCTTCCCACTCACCTGATTCTTCAGCGTTGATCGCGTGATTCGGGAACGCTTTTTTGATTGCACCGATGATCAGCTTTTCTGCAGCATGGTCTGCGTTTGTTACCAAATCTGTTCGGCTTTTATGCCTGACATCCAGGTCTTCTCTGACATAATTCTGGAGGATATCCCCTGCCTGCAATGCCAGTTCTTTGATAAATGCTAATGTGGGCTTCATATCCGAAAAGTTTCCTTTTTTTGTGATATTTTCCATATGTGACGTTTCATTGTAACACACGCTGTGGCTTGTGTCCTTTGTTAATAAATCACAAAAAATCCAATCAGATATTGATGTAAAATTAAAGTGTTCGTAAATTACCCATCATCGCTCAATATTGAGCAAGGATATTTGTGGTTCAATCGATTGAAAGCAGAAAGGACCGCCCTATGAGCCTAATAAACCAAAGCCTACCACGCTTCGCCGTGCTGCAGCTTTCCGGATGTGCTGGCTGCGAAGTTTCACTGCTGAACGCCAACGAATGGGTTGAGAAATATCAACTGGTGTATATGCCCCTGGTTGTCTCAACCCATACCGTCCCTGAGGATACAGAGATCCTCCTGGTGAGCGGCGGCGTTCGAAACGATGAAGATGTTTATAACCTGCGGCGTGCCGTTAAGATTGTAGACAGGGTCATTGCCGTGGGAACATGTGCCATTTCTGGCGGTGTTGCAAATTTGGGTGATCGTGATGAAGTGCGGGAAATGTTTATGGCGCAGGCAAATCGCCATCACCTGCCGCACCTCTTACCCAAAAGCAGACCGATTGATGCCTTTGTTGATGTGGACCTGTACCTTCCCGGATGCCCGCCGACACCAGAACTCTTTATGGGTGCGTTGACTGGTCCTGAGAATTTTCAAGCAAGCAGCATTGTGTGCCAGGAATGTGGGCGGAAAAAGCTCAAAGATATGCGTCCCAAACACCTATTGGGCTTTCAGCAGGGGGAGGTTCTGCCAGATATTTGCCTGATCAACCAGGGTTACTTATGCGTTGGTTCCTCCACACGCGGGGGCTGCCGGGCAATTTGCACCCGGCCTGGTCATCCCTGCGTGGGCTGCCGGGGTCCTTCTGATGCGTATATTGAAAAGGAATCCTCGGTCTGGTTTGACAGGGTGCAGCAAGTTTTTGAGAGGCTGACGGATATTCCACCCCAGGAAATCTATGATGCCCTGCACTCACCGCAGCTCTCATTATTCCTTTTCCAGTTTGCGGACTACATGGGCAATGGCGGTCCAGCAAGATCGAAAGAGAAGGTGCTTTAATGACTACTTTACGTTTCCCCCTCAGCAGGATTGAAGGACACGCCCGGGTTGAAATGGAAGTTGAGGATGGCAAAGTTATTTCTGCCCAATTCCAGGCGATTGAAATGCGTGGTTTTCGATACTTTATGCAAGGCACCCCTGCGGAACAAATGCCGGTGATTGTGCCTCGCATCTGCGGTGTGTGCTCCACCGCTCATCACGTTGCATCGGTTAAAGCCCTTGAGGACATTTTCGAAGTGGAACCGCCTGAGTTGGCTAAGGAAATCAGGGAATTGTTATTGCTCGGTCAATTGATTCAGAACCAGGCAACCTCCTTGTTTATCTTCACCATGCCAGACCGTGTTGGTGCAAGCAGTATATTTCACATGGATGAAAGCGAAGCAGATCCGGAGCAGCAGCTCAGCCTTGCCCAACGGGCTTTGAAAGTCCGGCAAATTGGCACAAAGCTGATCACCCTGGCAGGTGGGCAGTTCATCCATCCTGTCAAAGCAATCATTGGCGGGATAACCAGCGGGATCAAAAAGGAAGATGCGGAAAAAATGCTTTCCGAGGTCAAGGAAATGCTGCCAATCGCCTGTACCTTATTTGATGAATACTGGGAAATGTCATTGGCGATGCGCGAGCGTATTGGCACTTGGGGCGATGACCAGCCAGCTTTTTACATTGCTTCCACAGGCAGAACCCGACCTCAGTTGAACAGCGACACGATCCGTGTTCTCGGCCCGGATGGTTCAGAAAGGGCGAGCTTCCCACCGCATTTAATCCGGGAGTACCTGGATTACCAGGAAACGGAATACAGTTATTCGGGTCAATCCAGCTACAAGGGGCAGGTACTTCGTGCGAACAGTCTTGCCCGGATGAACCTGGCGCTATCAATGGGTACACCTTGTGCAGATAATTACCTGGATCGATTAACAAAGACCTTTGGCAAACCAGCGCACCCCATTCTCTTGTTTGATTTGTGTCGGGGGATTGAGATGGTCTATGCCTTTGAACGCGCAATTGAGATCTTATCCAATGATCTGGACTATGAGGATACCGATGTACCTTATAAGCCGAAAGATGGCGAGGGGTACGGTCTTGTAGAAGCACCTCGCGGCCCCTTGGTGCACCATTACACCGTCAAGGATGGATTAATTGAAGATGCAGAGTTCATTATCCCCACGGTGCACAATATGCTGGCAATTGAACGAGCGTTGATGGTGGCTGGTGATCGGTATGTGTCCCCGAGTGGGATCAACCTGGAACTTGAAAAGGCTGTGGGCAGGGTGGTGCGCGCCTTTGATCCCTGTATTGCCTGTGCAACGCAATAAAATTATGTCCTCGCGAGGAGGGGTGACCACGACGACGTGGCGATCTCGATTGAAACCTGTAATGTGCGCACCAGATCGGAAAATTTTGTTTTGAAAGTATTTGATCAGGGATCGTACTTTGAGAATTTATTTTGGGAATTGTGCCAGGTTTTGGTGCGCAGGAAGAGCTCTGCGCACACAAAAGTTCGCTACACCAGCACCATTGGTAAAAGCGGGAGCAGGTTTTGTGGCCTAGCACCCGTGGTTGTAAACTTCAGATAGCTGGCCTATACCACCCGAATGATGTCCAGATATCAAGTGATATTTAAACTCAAATGGATCAATGTCATTCATGTGAGCCACTGGTTATTTAGATGATGATGTCACGCCCCTTACAAAAAAAACAAAAGGTACGAAACAAACCATCCCCATTACCGCCACCACCAGAGTATCGGTCAGATTGAAGGGGGTATTAGTCAGGGACGGCTGGATCAGCATAAAAGCGATCAAACCAATGAACAGCATGCTGGCCTGGAACAGTAAACCTAACCCGGCAGCAAATCCCAGAGGCTTGTGCTGCCAAAGCAGCACCCCACCGATTACCATTGCAGGTGCGATCATGAAATCAGAAACCATCACGGCGAGGTCTATCGAGTCGATTGGAGTCTGATTGAACAGCGCTCCAGACACCAACACGATCACCCGCCCTGCAAAGATGATACCAAATACAGCAATGATTCCCCCGGCTAGGCGTTCGCGTACTTTCCCGGCAAGCTTTTCCTGCACCGCGGACGCATCGATACAGGCGATCAAAGTGAACAATGTGTAGGCGCACAAAGTGACTAAAATCAATCCCAACAAATAGATAAGATTGAGCGGTAAGACGAAGACATAGGCAAGGTAGTTGTAGAATGTGTATACCAGCGCTCCAGGCCACAGTAGAAGGCCAATCAGCTTGCCGCTCCGCGCTAGCCATATCGAAATGAGCAGAATCGGAACACCCACAACCAGATTGATTACGTCATTAGGCATCAACCCTTCGAGCAATTCGGCGCTCGGATAGATTATCTCGCGGTAAGCCAACCCGATAATCGAGGCTGCTGTCATTAACACGGTGATCAACAATGTGAGAATGTAAGTAAGTCCAAGGCTGCCTTTGACTGGAAGTTTGATATAATCAGCTTGATTTTTACTCATGTTCCTTATCTCCTTACCAGTTTTTAGAGAAATTCCATACGGTAGTACTATTCTAACATTCTATCCAACATGTACGGTTGGTAATCTATCTGTAGGACAATATCAATAACCCTTTATTTGCCATATTACAAATCAGACTTACTAAAACTTCATATTACCCCCCCCCGATTTTTAAGTGTTTACAGGACATTATCCCTTATGCCGTTTATAAAAGGCATTAATGATCTCGATGATCTCATCCGACAAGTAGATCCGCGCTTGTGAGGCAATCGCCTCTGGGATGCCGCCGTAAAAGGCTTCGGCGATCCCTCCAGTGATGCAGGCAATTGTATCGCTGTCGCCGCCGATGGAAATCGCCTTGCGGATGGCATCTTCATAATCCTCGGATTCTAAGAATGCAATGATTGCCTCCGGGACAGAGCCCTGGCAGGAGACATCAAACCGATATCCCGGGCGGATCTCATCCAACGTGCGCTCCAAATCATATCCAAATCGAAGACTTATCTCTCGCCGGATATCCTCCCGTGAAGCACTCTGGCGGCTGAGCAAAACAGCAAGGGCTGTCGCCTGGGCGCCCTTAATGCCCTCTGGGTGATCATGCGTGACAACAGCACTTCGTTCCGCCTCTGCCAGCACTTCTTCAACAGTGTCGAAGGTAAAACCAACCGGGCTGACTCGCATTGCCGACCCATTCCCCCAGCTGTTATAGGGGCTTGGGTTTTCAGCGTGAATCCAATGGCTGAAATTGCCCCCATAACCACGCCCCGGGTATCGCCTCGAGAAATCCTGGTAAGCTTCCACATAGTTGATCCCCGTCATCAAAACCTTCGCCGTGGCTGCGGTCAAAACGGTATCATCTGTAAAGAAACACGTATCCTTGAAAAATTCAAAATCTTCAGTCTTGATGTTGTTCCATTCGTAAACAGAACCGACAATATCCCCGATCATTGCGCCTAACATAAAACACCCCTTTCTTGCTTGTTCTTCTAAAATATTGGTTAATAATCTGTATTAACCATATGGCAAAAATTTATTTATCCGAAGTATCACTCAATATTTTCTTGCCAAGCCCATGAATTGGAATCCAGCATTTTCCCAGGCTGCCTTATCCCAGCTGTTCACGGCATCAAAGACCAGGTTGGCTTTTGTTTTTTCATATATGAGATGAGGGTCAAGATCTTTGAACTGCTCGTGTCCAACAGCCAAAACAATTATGTCAGCATCCTGCAATGCATCCTCTAAATTGGTCACCTGGTGGATGCCAGTTAATCCGGCATTCTCCTTGAAGGGCTCATAAGCATCAACGACAGCTCCCCGGGTTTGCAAATGATGAGCCAGGTGGACAGCCGGGCTCTCACGGATATCATCAACATTGGGTTTAAATGCCAGCCCTAAAAAGGCGACTTTCTTTCCTACCAGGCCATCTGCAGCCTCTTCAATCAGTCCAGCAACAAAGGCAGGTTGTTCATCATTGATTCCCCTTGCTGTTTTGATCAATTGTGCTGTTTCAGGTGCCGCTTCCACTAAAAACCAGGGATCAACGCTGATGCAGTGACCGCCAACGCCCACGCCCGGTCGCAGGATTTCAACCCGTGGGTGCAAATTGGCAATCTCAATTGCTTCCCAAATATCCACATCGAATTTTTGTGCCAGCCGAGAAAATTCATTGGCAATGGCGATGTTAATATCACGAGACGTATTTTCCATCAGTTTGATCATCTCTGCCGTGGTTGCATCGGTCAGGATGATATCACCCTTGACAATTTTGCGATACAAATCCCGGCCTGCTTCTGCAGAAGGTCGATCGATGCCCCCTATCACACGTGCATTATCCACCAGTTCTCGCAAAATCCGTCCTGGCAAGACACGCTCGGGGGAATAAGCCAGCTTAAAATCTATGCCAGACTTCAAGCCGCTTTTCTCAAGGATCGGGGCGACGATATCCACCGTTGTGCGTGGGGGAGAGGTCGATTCCAGTATTACCAGGTTTCCTTTTCTCAGGTGGGGCACAATCGATTCTGCTGCTGAGATTACAGCTCGCAAGTCGGCTCGTTTATCCTCGTAGAACGGCGTGGGGACAGCAATGATAAAGGCATCCGCTGGGCGAACTTCCGAAGAAATTTCCAGGCTGCCGCTGGAAAGGGCATCCATCACCAACCCGCGCAATCCGGGTTCGAAAATGTGTAATTTGCCGGCATGCAGGCCGTCAATGATGTCCGCGTTGATGTCCATGCCGGTGACATGAATGCCATGACTGGCGAAAATGCTCGCCGTAGGCAAGCCAATATAACCCATTCCGATTACGCATAAGGAATCAAATTTCACTGTGGATATCCTTTTTCTGAAGTTTCACCAATGTCGTAAATGTTGGGAGAATTTTACCTTATTTTTACCTGTCATATGGATGCAGGCGTGAAAACATAAAGCTGGTTTAGCTTATAAGCCCTGACCGGTAATTAAGACCCAAATGGTTTTTATGATGATGTAAATATCCAGCCAAATCGACCAATTGCTGATATAGTATTCATCCAGCCGCAAGCGTTCTTTAAAGGAGGTGGCATTTCTACCCATCACCTGCCACCAGCCGGTGAGACCGGGCTTGACTTTCAAAATGATCTTTGCATAATCCCCCATGGTTGGCAGTTCCCGCGGCAAGTAGCTGCGGGGACCGATCAGGTTCATATCCCCTTTAACGACGTTGATTAATTGTGGCAGTTCGTCCAGACTGTAACGACGCAGAACCTTCCCCACGGGGGTTACCCGGGGGTCATTGACTAATTTATGATATTCAGCATACTCTTGCCTGGCTTCGGGATCGCTTTCCAGCAATTCGTCCAATTTTGTGTCAGCATTGTTATACATTGTCCTGAATTTAAAGCTGTCAAAGGTTTTACCATGCTGTCCCAATCGTTTTTGTGTATACAGGATCGGACCTTTTGAATCAAAACGGACAAGCAAAGCCAGAATGATAAATATGGGCCAGGTAAACAAAAGCATCAATATGGTGAGGAACATATCAAGGATGCGCTTGATGACCGTTTCCCGCTTGTTGAGCAAGTGGTAATTGGTTTCGATCGCGAGGGTGCCGTGCAAATCAACGGTGCGAACCCACAATGAACCAAAGGGGGCGGTGTTGAGCACAAATAAGATATTGGGGAACACATCCCGCATCCATTGAAAATTGAATGTTTGAACATCATCAACGGGGTCAGTGAAAACAACATGCTGGACGCTCGAATCCCCCACCATGCGTGTTAGTGCAGTCTTTGATTTGATCACAGGGACGCCTACCAGTGGTTCTGTTTGGTTGAACTGAGGGTCGTAATAGGACACCGGTCTGAAGCCAAGGCGCCGATTTTGGATCAATTGTTCAATGACCGGTTCAGCATTTGCCGGCGAGCCAACAATGACCATTGGGATGCCCCACCAGACAAATCGGGACAATCGATTTCGCAAACCAAACCGCCCTAACATCATCAATAAGGCGGATAAGAACCATGTCAGCAAGAAGACAAATCGGGAATACGCCATTCCTAATTGCTGTAAAAATAGAAACACGCCTAAAAAGACGGAGGCAAGGCTGACCACATACAATACCTTCTGCATTTCATGGACAGCAGCAAGGCCAAATCCCGGGTAGAGCCCATTGATCCATGCCAGCAAGATAGCAAAGAGGACGTAAAAACCTAGCCCTTTGAAGATCAGGGGCCAATTAATTGCGCCACCCATGATTGGCACGAGCAGCATTCGAATCAGCGCCGAGAATAAGACTGCCAGGCTGAGGGTAAAAATATCAACCAGGATTAACGATGCATTTACAACACTGCTTCGATTCTCCAAAAGGGCGGTTCGAATTCTACTATTTTGATTTTTTGCCATTGATCTCCCTATCCTGTTTGTTGATCTGGCTAAAAAATTGAGCTGCTTTCTCTTCAACAAAGGCTTCCATTTGGTCTTTGAATCGTGCTTTGCTGAATTTTTCTGCATTTTTCCGGATTGTCCATGGATCAAGATGCGGAGATTTTTCGAAAGCGTTAACAGCGTGAATGATCCCTTCCGGGTTTTGTTCAGAGAAAAAGAAGCCGGTTTTTCCAGGGACAACGGTCTCCAGGGCGCCGCCTTTGCCATAGGCGATCACCGGGGTGCCGCAAGCCTGTGCCTCAACAGGGACAATACCAAAGTCTTCCTCTGCTGCATAGACAAAAGCCCTGGCTCGCTGCAAGATATCTTCTACGACGCTGTCATCTTGAAAACCTAAAAAAGTAATATTATCGGAAGCAATCTCCTTCAGGGATTTCAGCTCAGGACCATCACCGACAACAACCAGTTTTTTCTCCGGCATTTGGTTAAACGCACGCACGATCAGGTCTACTTTTTTGTATGAGACCAGGCGGGATATGGTTGCATAAAAGTCTTCCTTTTCCGACCTGACGTTGAACCTGCTGATATCTACAGGGGGATAAATGACCTCTGCCTCCCGTTTGTATAATTTTTTTATTCGGCGGGCGATGAATTTCGAGTTTGCAATGTAATGGTCCACCCCCGCCACCGTCCGCATGTCCCAAATTCGGAGGTAATGCAATAATGCACGGGTGAAAAAACTTTTCAAACCTCTATCCAGCCCAGCATGCTCTAAATAGGGCTTCTGCATATCCCATGCATATCGAATGGGGGTATGGATATAACCGATGTGCAATTGGTCAGGGCTGGTGATGACCCCTTTGGCGATGGCGTGGCTGGCTGATATGACCACATCATAACCCGATAGGTCCAGTTGTTCGATTGCCAGGGGCATCAAGGGAAGATATGCCCGGTGTTTGCGTTTGGCAAAGGGCATTTTATTGAGGAATGATCCGATAACTTCGGTTGATTGGATGATCTCCTTGCAGTTCCCATCTGGATTAAAAATCAGTGTAAAGATTGGGGAATTCGGCCAGATTTCCAGAAGTCCTTTAAGGACTTGCTCAGCTCCCCCATAATCGATTAAGTACTCATGAACAAAGCAAATTTTCATCCAACAGAACTCCTGTGGTCAGCTTTCCTGTGCACACCCTAAGTATAACTATTTTTATGCTTATGGACTATTGTAGCTCAAAGTCAGCAGCTTTGTTTGTTCATCGCTCGCCGCGCACTTCAGCGGTAAGCTGGGTAAAAAATTCAACCAGGTAAGCATGACGGGCTTCAGCCAGGCTTTTACCTGTTTTTGTAAACATACGATCCTTGACATGGCGCAATTTAAATAAGAACTCATGGTAGGAAGAGTGGGGTTCACCTGCTGCTTTGACGCCTGTTGAAATAAACTGCTGGGAAGGTTCAGTATAAACTGGCTGGTTATCCAGGGCGGCATATGCCACCGTTCTTGCAGCGCCAATTGCGCCTAAAACATCCAGTTTGTCGGCATCAAAAAGAACTTTTGCCTCCAGGGTTTCTGGTTTGTCTTCTTTTCCCCGGAATCTGTGTGCCCGAATACAATATTGAACTGCTTTAATCTTTTCTTCAGGCCATCCCTTTGATCTCAGTACCTCATTGGCAAATTCTGCTGAAGCAATATGATGCTCTGCCCGGGCATTGCCTGATGTGCCCGGTGCACTCCCCTGTGAATCATGCAGCAATGCCGCAGCCTGTACAATTCCCAAATCAGCGCCCTCAGCATTGGCGATTCGCGTCGCAACGCGATAGACACGCAAGACATGATCAAAATCATGGACTGGATCTGCATCCTGGTACCAGCCCCGTGCTTCTTCTATGGTGAGTTTTTCCATTTAGGGGAGTAATCCTTCTATGCCAATCTCATGAATGGCAATATCAAAAATTCCAAAAAAGTAACCCGCAATGATAATTACAGACAAAATAATCAAGGCAGTCCGCACAAACTTCCATGCAAGCCTGACCACAAATCTCAAAATAAATACCCCTGCAAGCAGAATCAAACCTGCAGCAATAATTGTAAAAATGTTATTTACCATTTCAGTCATCATTGATCCATATCTGTTAAAGGATTAATCCAGGCATGTTCACTTAACCGAGTAAACAATGCCCTGCTTAATAACAGTGGATACAAGATTGATGCCGAAACGGTACCCAAGATGCCGATAGTCATCCACGTCTAATATGAGCAGGTCAGCTTGCTTACCAATCTCAATTGAGCCAATCTGTTGCTGCTGACCTAATGCTGCTGCAGCATTGATCGTCCCGGCAGCGATCACCTGGGCAGGCGTCAGATTTAATTTCCGGCAGGCTAAGGCAAGGATGAACTGCATTGATTCACACCAGCTTGTCCCAGGGTTGATATCCGTCGCCAGTGCCAAAATTGCATCTTTTTCGATGAGTGCTTTTGCAGGTGTGTAATCATCTTCGTTCAACCCAAAAGGGGTGCCGGGCAGCGAAACCGCCACCGTGTTTGATTTTGAAAGGGCTTCAATATCCTCAGGCAGCGTTTTTACAAGGTGATCCGCTGAAACAGCGCCCAATTCTGCAGCCAATTGTGCCCCACCCAAGCTTTCAAATTCATCGACGTGGATCTTCAAAGGGAACCCGAATTTCTTTGCTGTCATTAAAATTCGGCGAGACTGATCCAGGTCAAAAACCCTCTTTTCGCAAAATACATCTACAAAGGGCAGTGCACGCTGTGGATAATGGTCCTGCAACCATTGGTAAAGGGCTGGGATCATTTCATCGCAGACCAGTGAAACATATGCGTCAGTTCTTCCCTTATATTCTGGCGGCACCGCATGCGCTCCCATGAAGGTGGGGAGGAGTTCTAAGGGACCTTCTTCATTGAGATTGAGAACTGCTTGAAGTTGTTTAAGCTCGGATTCGAAGGTTAGGCCATACCCAGTTTTTACTTCCATGGTTGTCGTGCCGTGAGAAAATGCCAGTTGGGCACGCCTTCGGGTCTGGTTGATGAGGTCTTCAAGAGATGCTTCCCTCGTTGCCCGAACGGTCGATATGATCCCCCCACCTGCATTCAAGATCTCCATGTAGGATTTACCTTGCAATCGCAGGTCAAATTCACCGGCTCGATCCCCCGCCCATACCATGTGCGTATGGGGGTCTACAAATCCGGGCATCACCACATACCCCTCAGCATCAAGTTTTGAAAAGGAAGGAAAGTCTCTTTGTAAATCCCAAAATTCACCAATGGCGATGATGACGCCATCCCTGACTGCAACAGCTGTATTTTCAAGGATGCTCAATTCCCCTAAACGATTCCCACGCTGGGGACCACCCGCCAGGGTGAGGAGCTGCGATGCATTATGCAAAATGAAATTGTTTTGTGTTTTATTATTCATGCGTTCACCAATTATACCAAGGGCCAGGGATAGGCTCGCCGTTCTTCAGGCGGCAAAGGGAAAACGCCGTTTTTTACAAGTTCCTCAGACCTAGTTTTGAGCGCTTGAATCTCTTGCGCCAGTAAATGCGGCTGCAAGGTTTGATACAATTTATTTTCTGGGGATAAGGAGCGGATTATTGCATGAACATCTTCCAAGATCTTTTGTGGAATTTCCTGACCTGCGTAGTCCCAAAGAACGGTTCGCAGTTTATCTTCTACATGAAAGCTGATGCCGTGATCAATCAGCCATAGTTTTCCTTGGTCGTCCAATAAAAAATGCCCCCCTTTGCGATCGGCGTTATTGATGATCAGGTCAAATGCCGCCGCCTTTTGGAATGGTTCTTTTTCCTTTTGCTCAAATGTCAAGTAATGCTTGTTTGGGTCATGATCAATAAAATATTGAACCGAACCAGGACCCATGGGTGCCCCTCTCAATCGAAAAACGGTTGGCGGTACGAGGTTCCATCCTAATGCCTCACTGAGGTTGTAGGCAGCCGCCTCACGCCGCGCCAATGTATTTGGTGGAAAATCCCACAGCGGTCGTTCCCCCTGCATTGGTTTATAAACCGCCTTGATTTTCAGTTCTGCAAAGGTACAGATTGCCAGGAAGGTATAGTTTGAACCATAAACAAACTGCCCTTCAAGGCGCATTTCTCCCTCACGCAGGGCGGCAAGGGTTAAATCTTTGTCCATGCTTTTTTCTTTCAGGGGGTGGTTTTGTGGCCGTTATTTTTGGGTGAAAATTCCCCGGGAGGAAGAATGGGCTCACCAGTTGACGGCCAAACCGGGCGCCCTCGGCTGGCAAGTTCGATGGACCAGCGAGCCATAGCCCACAACTGCGATCGGGTACACCAGAACCGAACCTCGCTTAATTGGTCTGGATCCAAATCTGATATCTCCAGGGGCACTTTTTTGGCGATCAAGATCAGCAAATCCTGGGAAGGGTCATACCCCAAGCTTAATTCGCCAACCCGGAATAATGGGTCTAATGGCGGCGCAAGAGTCATATTCTCTTCCACATAGTCCGGCGATGCCTCGGGTAAATCGGGTGATTTCTCACGAAGCTCCGACATGATGTTTTCAACAGCCAGGGCGAGTGTTTGAATCTGAAATTTTTCGACCAGCAATGTGACCACCTGGTCAGGATTCTCTCCCTGGAGATAAAACACACGCTCGCCGGGCTGCCCAATGGCATCCACGGTAATATGAGAAACCGGGTTTATATCCATATGTATACGTGACATAAGTTTCCATTCAAAGTTGATTCGATACTTCAGATTTTACCCGAATGAGCATGCATTTTGTTAATCAATGCAAAATATCCTTTTATGAGCTTAATTTTATGCTGATTGTCAAAGAAATTGACCGGATGTGCAATCGCTCAGGTCAACTGGGTGATTTGAATATTGTTCGCCCCCATTAATCCCTCCAACTTCTGGATCAAAGGCTCGGTTAAGCCCGTTGTGACATTTGGAAAGTCGATCTCGTATTTACAGCCATTTTCACACACTCGGAAGGCAAAGGCATCCCTGCCTGGGCGTGAGACCAGAATGTCGTGCAACAAGCGTAATCGACGTACATCCGTATTCTTGTCACCGCATGAATTCAGGGTGATGTAGATGCAGCGTGGTTTTTGATCCGGGTGTGGCAAAGGCTCTGCCTTTGCAAGCGATGGACTGTACAGGTGGTAAGCACCTCTCAGATTTTGTCGTTTAGGTGTAGAGAACCCTGGCCTTTGTTCGGACAAATCCCTGGTCTCAGACGGTTCAAGTCCCTTGCCATCGACTGGTGCTTGATCATCGTTAATTGGTGGTTCAGGATTATCTTCTGGCTGTGATTCTATTAAGGTTATATTCTCAGGATCTTCGTCTTTTTCTGATAGTTCATCTTCAGAATCCCCAGGATCCTCAGGTTCAAAGGCATCGGTAAGATCTTCATCAAAAGGTAAATCCGGGAGAAAATCCTCCAATAATTCATCTTCATCTGTTGTGAGAGGTGTTTCTTCATTTTTCTTTCCGAATCCACTGCTGCCAGAACGCAGCTCCTCCTGCGTGACGCGTTTTAATGTATCAACAATCACCTTTGGGTCACCCCGTGAGGCATCAATACGCCCTTCAGCTTGAAGGACTTTATCGATCTCAACCAGGTGGTAAACCTGCTCCCAAACGCTGGGGAAAATGACCAGGTCAACCCTGCCATAAAGATCTTCCAGGGTCACAAAACCCATGTGATTGCCCTTTTTGGTCATGTGTTGGCGATAGTGATCGACCATTCCAGCAACAACCACCTTCTCTTTGTCGGCAGTCTCTGCAAGTTGGTGGGAAAAGTGGGTTACTTTTTCTTTGAGTATCTTCTGGTATGGGCTGAGGGGATGATCAGAAACATAAAGCCCGATTAATTCGCGTTCCCAGTTAAGCTCTTCACGTTTATCGGTATAAGCTGTGGGGGGCAGAATGATGCTGTCATTGATGGCATCTGAAGCATCAAATAACATCATTTGCCCGGCTTCTTTAGCACGGAAGAAGCTGCTGCTGACGGCAATAATTCTTTCCAATTCCTGAAGCAGCACAAGGCGTGGGCCAAAGCGATCCAAACTGCCAACCTTGATCAAACATTCCAGAGCTCGCCTGCCCACTTGCTGCAGGTCCACCCGGTGTGCAAAATCGGTGAGATCTGCGAAAGGTCCCTCCTGGCGTGCTTCAAGGATCAGACTGACCGGATTTTCTCCCACATTCTTGACGGCGCCCATGCCAAACCGAATAGCAGGGGGCTTATCTTCGCGGTCCTCGATGCTGAAATCATAGCCACTCTTGTTGACATCCGGCGGTAATACCTCAATGCCCAGAGATCGACAATCTGCTACATAGGTTGCAACCTTGTCGGTGTCGTTCTTCCAGGCGGAGAGTAAAGCCGTCATGTATTCAACGGGATAGTGGTATTTTAGATATCCCGTCTGGACGGCAATGACACCATAATCTGCTGCGTGGCTTTTATTGAAGCCGTAACGGGCAAATTCTTCCCAGTCGTCAAAAATTAAGGCGGCATCCTTCTCTTTCACCTGGCTGTGGGCTTTTGCGCCTTCGATGAATTTCGTTCGGTGTTCCTGTAATGCTTTTTCTTTTTTCTTGGCAATCGCTTTTCGTAAGCTATCCGCTTCGCTTGCCTCATACCCAGCCAGCTGCATCGCAGCCTGCATGATCTGCTCCTGGTAAATTGGGATGCCAAAGGTGTCTTTGAAAATGGGTTCCAGTAAGGGATGAGGATATTTAGGTTTCTTCTTCTTATGCAAACAATCGATGTAGTCCGGGATGAATTGCATTGGGCCGGGGCGGTAGAGTGCGATCATGGCGATCACATGTGCCAGCTCACGCGGTTTCATCTCAGTGATGTAACGGGTCATCCCCGTGCCTTCCAGCTGGAACATGCCGGTGGTATGCCCCTGGCTGATAAAGTCAAAAACTGCCGGGTCATCGATGGGGATCGAGCGTAAATCATATTCTTTGCCGTGTCTTGCTTTAATCAGGTCACAGGCACGGGACATGACGGTTAATGTTGTCAAGCCCAAGAAGTCCACTTTGAGCAAGCCAAGGTGATCAACAATTGCCATTTCATACTGTGTGACTGTGTTGACCGGGTTGTCATCGGATTGGTTTGTGGGGCGATGCAGGGGTGTATATTCAACGATGGGTTTATCGGTAATGATCACTCCCGCCGCATGGGTACCGGCATTCCGAACGGTGCCTTCCATTTTGCTGGCTGTATCGATCAATTCTCGATAATAAGGTGCAGAATTATACATTTGCTGAAGTTCTTCTGACTCAGCCAGCACTTCTGCAATGGTGACGGGTCTTCCTGGTATTGCCGGAATCAGCTTCGCAACTCGGTCCACCTCCGCTATTGGGATATCCATTACCCTACCTACATCCCGTATGGCAGCGCGAGCGCCCATCGTGCCAAAGGTGATGATCTGGGCGACCTTATCCTCACCGTATTTTTCTGCACAATACTGCATCATTTCTGCCCGGCGGTCATCCTGGAAGTCCAGGTCAATATCAGGCATGTTAACACGTCCCTTTTGAAGGAAACGCTCAAACAATAAATCGTGTTCAAGGGGGTCAATCAGGTTGATATCCAGGGCATAAGCCACCAGTGAGCCGGCGGCTGAACCGCGAGCGTTGTACCAAATGCCCCGCTCCTTTGCGTGCTGGCATAAATCCCAAACAATCAGGAAGTAAGCGTCAAATCCCATGTCATGGATAACATCCAGCTCATAATCAAGGCGTTCCTGGATTTGTGCTTCCTTTACGCTTTCGCCGTAAATGCGCTCTAAACCTGCTTCACAAAGATGCCGCAAGTAGGATTGTGTTGTAAATTCCTGCGGTACGGTGAACAAGGGCAAATGATACCCTGTTGGGGTCAGATCAACATTGCATCTTTCTGCAATCTTTAAGGAATTTTCAATAGCCCCTGGTATGCTGCCGAACAGAGATTGCATCTCCTCAGGCGTGCGCAGGTAATAACTGTCATCATCCATGCGCATGCGATCCGGGTCTGCCAGGAGGCTGCCCGTTTGGATCGCCAATAGGATATCCTGGAGCCTGGCATCCTCTTTGTTGATGTAATGCACATCATTGGAAGCCACAAACTGAACATTATGGTCCTTGCCAAGGTTGACCAGGCGCTGATTGAGCTGTGCCATGCCTTTGATGTTATGTGACTGCAGCTCAATAAAGAATCGGTCCCGCCCGAAAACATCCAGGTACCAGCGTAGATATTTCTCTGCTCGCTCCTGGTCATTATTATAGAGTGCGCGTGGAATTTGCCCGGAAAGACAGCCTGATGTCGCAATCAAGCCTTCGTTGTGCTGCTTGAGAAAGTCAAGGTCGATCCTTGGGCGATAATAAAAGCCTTCAAGCTGTGATGCTGAGGCGATCTTTAACAGATTTTGATAACCGGTCATGTTCTCTGCCAGGAGGAGCAAATGCGCTGCTCGTTTATCGCGGTGCGGCTCACGATCTGTCATTTTTCGAGGTGCCAGATAGGTCTCCAGACCGATAATTGGCTTAATCCCGGCAGCCACTGCTGCATTAAAGAATTCCACTGTACCAAACATGGTGCCGTGATCTGTCAAAGCCACTGCAGGCATGCCCAATTCTTTAGCGCGCGCAACCAGTGGTTTAATCTTGCTAAAACCATCTAAGATGGAATAGGTTGAGTGGACGTGAAGATGAACAAATGACATATTGATAATTTTTTTCGTGTACCGGTTAAAAATTGCGCCCTATTATTAGTGACAGGACGCATTTGCATAATGTATTATAGCATGCAGAAAATTTGAGCAAAGGGCTTAGCCTTAAAAACCAACGTTTTTTAAGAATGTTAAAAATTGCACTTGATTTCCCCAAGTTTTGATTGTTGAATGACCGAGGTAACGCCATATCTGGCAATAATAGAATTTAATATTTCTGATACAATCTTTTTTGGAATTTTTAAACAAAAAAGCGAAGTGTCTGACCACTTCGCTTAAATTTTGTTTCGCTTGTTTAATTCTGGTTGATCATCACAAAAATGAATGGATTACGGTTGATCTCCTGGTACAGGTAGGATTTAAGCGATCGAAGGATATCCCTTTCCAGATTGCCATTGCTGTTCTGAACAGCTTGTCTTACCCGTTTTTGAAGTTCACCCATCATTTCGTCCATTTCTTCAGGCAGCATGAAACCGCGTGAAAGAACTTCTGGATTGCCAATTAATTGACCGTTATTCCTGTCAACGCTTACATTGACAACCAGAACGCCGTCACGTCCAAGGGATTCACGTTCGCCGACGATGCTGCGGTCAACATCCCCAACGCCTGTGCCGTCCACGAAGATATAGTCTCCAGGGATTCGCTCCCCAAGCCGCATTTCACCATCAACAAATTCAATGATTTGCCCATTCTCAACGACAGCAATATTCTCTTTTGGAATACCTGCTTCTTCAGCGAGCTTTGCGTGCTGTTTCAACATGCGCAGTTCGCCGTGTCCAGGAATTGCATATTTAGGCCTGACGATATGATACAAAAGCTTGATTTCTTCCTGGCTGGCGTGTCCGGAAACGTGTACTGGTGCAATAGATTCGTAAATCACATTTGCACCCTTGCGGAAAAGCTGATTGATGGTTTCGTACACGGGTTCTTCATTCCCGGGGATGGGATATGAGGAGAACACAATTGTATCGCCTTCGCGCACATCAAACTTGCGGTTGGTCCCACGTGCCAGGCGCCCCATAATCGACCTGGGTTCGCCCTGTGAGCCCGTAGCCATGATCGCAACCTGGTTGTCAGGCATTGAAAGGGATTTTTCAAGGGATACCACCATCCGCTCTGGGAAATCAACATAGCCCAGCTCGCGAGCCATTTTCATATTGTCCACCATGCTCCTGCCAGTGAAGGCAATTTTCCTCCCGTGTCTTTCTGCTGCGTTCACAACCTGCTGCATACGTGAGATCAAAGAGGCAAAGGTGGCAACCAGTACACGGCCTTCAGCATTTTCAAAGACCTGGTCAAAACCATCGTCAATGATCCGTTCTGATGGGGTCCAACCTGGCTCTGTGGCATTGGTGGAATCGGAGATTAAAGCCATTACACCGCGCTCTGAAAGCTCCGCTAATTTGCCGTAATCTGTTGGGCGGTTGTCTACCGGTGTGTTATCAAATTTATAATCGCCGGTATGCACCACGAGCCCTGCCGGGGAGTCAATTCCCAAGCCGACTCCATCCGGGATGGAATGGCATACGTGGAAAAAGTCCACATGGAAAGACCCGATTTGAACCTGGTCGCCCGCATTAATCGTTCGTAAGTCCGCTTTACCGGACAAGCCATAACGGTTGAGTTTGACCTCAATCAAGCCGCGGGTAAGGGGTGTTGCGTAAATTGGTGCATTGATGTGTTCCAGCAAATGGTGGATCGCACCAATGTGGTCCTCATGACCATGCGTAAAGATGATGCCGCGCACCTTGTCCTTTTTGTCTTTTAGATAATGTTCGAAATCGGGGATGATGTAGTCAATACCGATCATGTCGTTTTCTGGGAACATAATGCCTGCATCAACGATCAAGATATCGTTCTTATACTCATACAGGGTCATATTCTTCCCAACTTCGCCTAAGCCCCCGATTGGGATAATTCTTAATATTTTTTTGTCACTCATTCTATATTTCCTTTTGTACTCCTATGTACACTAATAATTTATAGTTAATTAATTTCAAAATTCTTAAATGGGTTATTCCCATTGAAAGTCAATTTAATCTGAAATGCGATCGGTTTATTAATTAAAAACGCCCTGCGGCTTTCTGGCCAGTCAGGGCGAAATACTGCTGTCTATAAAATCAGTCAATAATTCCAAAATCTTACCAGTGGCCGAAATCGGCCGAAAACCTTTCAAACTTCAGTATGGGATTGTAGCACCCGCATGGAGCAAAGTCAATTATTGGGAAGAACATTAATTTTATTCTGATAATCTTCGAAGAATACGCACTAATTTTGGCAAAATTTGCTTAAATTTTCATTTTTAATGTGCTATAATGACTTTTCAAATGGCCCTCTAGCTCAATTGGTAGAGCAGTTGACTCTTAATCAATTGGTTCGGAGTTCGAGTCTCCGGAGGGTCATTGTTCATTTAAGTAAATAGTGAGTGGGAAATCAGTTATTAGGTATTGGATACTTGGAATTAGTTATCAGGTATTAGGTTTTAGGATTTAAATCAAAATTTCACATTAGCACTGGAAAATCCGAAGTACGCAAATGATGAAAACCCAATCATCTGATACCTGGTTTCCTAATACCTTGGTTTTGGATCGGTGAACTTCCCCATCGAGGGAGGATCTGATTGGATTCATCAAGTTGTTTACTGCTGCAAGAATCAGCAATCCCCCCCTTAAAGAGGGATTGCTGATGTAGATATATCCCCTGTTTGGAAATTTTATTCAGCCTTTTGCCTAAGGTTTTGGCGGTTTGATAAGGAAGTATCCAAAGCCCAATGTCAGGAACAGGTAAAGTGCAGCAATAGACCATCCGAGGAAGTTAAACAAACCATTGAGGGTTGCGATCACTGAGATTACAAAGCCAATTGCATCATATATGGTCAGTCCCCAAATGATCCCACGTCTCAGATCAGATTCCACTGCATTTCTTCCAAACCATGTAATGAGCATGATCCCAAACATTGCACCAGCATACTCCTGGGCATGGAACAACGATAAAGCGTTGGTCAATGAAAATGCGCCAAGCAAGTTCGCAATACTATTGTAAAAGAACATCAGCCATGAACCCATCACCAAACAAACAACTGCTTTGATGACCATCATTGTTTTAAATTTCATAATTGTCCTCTTTTATTTTTTTTAACTTAACCTATTGAAATTAACAGCCTGTCTTTTTATTGACCTGATGGTTCAGGTAAAACTGGCGATCTGTCAACTTCATGTATTTAATATCATTTTGCTAAACCAATTTCTGTGTTCTTTCTATGGTAAGTTTTGCAAACTCACCAAAATGGAGATGACTGTTGGACCCAGTACCTGCGGGTGAAATATCTTTCACATAATACATCTCCTTTCATAACTCTTTAATATTGATACTTGGACGCAGCAGATTGTTTTTTGTTTCATTTTTTATGATTATCTTGCCTAAAATAAAGCTGAAACAGGCATAAGAAATGATCAGAAAAGCAAGCACAGATTGATTGAAAATAAAAATTTTTAACCTGGGTGACATTTCACTAAACTCCTGTTATTATTTTCTGCCTGTTTCTTATATAATAAGAAAAGAACATCAAATATTCGCTAATTATTCGTTAAATAACGACAAATCTAAGATTTGATTATCATTGTTTGATTAAAATCAACATAGCTCACATCGTAAAGGCCGATTTAGATGTAGTCGCATGTGAGGAAGAATGTTAGAAATCAAAACTTTGGGCGGTTTTTCAATAGGTGTTGATGGTCATGATATAAAGACTCTCAATTCCCATAAAGCGCAAGCATTGTTAGTCTATCTGCTGATTGAAGGACGTGTTCAGCAGCGAAGTGTTTTAGCTGCTATATTTTGGCCTGAGAGCCCTCAGGAAGAAGCTTGTCGAAGCCTACGTGTTGAGCTTTCCAAATTACGTAAACACATTGGGGATTATGTTGATATAACCAGGGACACTGTGAGTATCGTCGAATTCTCTAAAATTCAGCTTGATTTCGCTGAATTACAGAGGAAATTAGCGTATGCGAAAGTGGATGAAGCACTTGATATCTACAAAGGAGAGTTTCTGGAAGGTTTCAGTATAAAAGATAGCGTACAATTTGAAGATTGGGTGCGAAATAAAGCAGCACTCATAAACAACCAATTGCTTGAAGCCCTCCAGGGCGCCCTCCAGGATGCGATCGTTAATGATGATTATTTTAATGCAGACCGATACGCCAGGGAAATTTTACAATTGGACCCGATTAATGAAGAGGCCCACCAGCAAACCATCCTGCTGTATGCTATTACAGGGAATAGGCCTGCAGCTTTGTCACATTATCAGTTTTATGCTGATATTTTGCAGAATGAATTGAATTTGAAACCCTCTGATGAAACCAGGAAAATCTACGAAAAAATTATGCAGGGTGATACCGTGGAAAAGGGGGCATTAATTAGAAAAATTAGGCTTCCTGCGCCACAAACCAGTTTTATTGGCAGGGAACAAGAAATTCAAGAGCTCATAAGGCTCATTAGAAAACCAGATTGTCGTTTGATTACAATAATCGGACAGGGTGGTATTGGGAAGACAAGGCTGTCCATCGAAGCAGCCCGCAAATGTGCCAGATATTTTTCTGATGGTGTTTTCTTTGTACCAGTTGAAACTTGCCCATCCATAGATCACCTAATTCTTGCAATTGCCAAATCGCTTGAATTAACAATTGATGTTGTGATCAACGCTGTTGGCACAAAATCACAAGTATTCGAATTTCTCTTTAATCGTTCATGCTTACTCGTTCTAGATAGCTTTGAACACCTCGTAAGCATCGCCGAATTCCTGGTTGAACTGCTTAAATTTGCACCGAAAGTTAAACTTATCGTAAATTCCCGCGAAAGCCTTAGCCTAAAATCTGAGTGGATTTTTCACCTGGAAGGATTAGCTTATTATTCCTCGGGTGGAATTTTTTTCGATGGTCAACCTGATGCAGTAAAGCTCTTTATTGCCAGAGCTCAGCAATCAAACAGCCGGGCAATAAATTTTGATGATCAGCAGAAATCAGCCGTGTACCAAATCTGCGAGTTTGTTGATGGGATGCCTTTGGGAATCGAGATGGCAGCTGCCTGGAGTGATCTGCTCCAACCTTCTGAAATTGTTCAGGAAATTCAAAAAAGTCTTGATTTCTTGACCACAAACAAACAGGACATACCAGAGAAACACCATAGCTTGCGGATTATTTTTGACCATACCTGGCAAGGTCTTAGTGAGAAAGACAAATTGATCTTCAGCAAAATGGCTGTCTTTCATGGTGAATTTGATCTGCAGGCTGCTCAAAACATTTTAGAATCAGACCTGAGCCAATTAAGTCGGCTGATTGATCGTTCTCTGCTTAAACGTAATCCATCCGGACACTTTTTTATGCATGCACTTGCCCATCAATTTGCATCCGAGAAATTAACACGACAGAGGAATTTATTTCAGGAAACAATTGACAGGTTTTGTCACTATTATGTTGAACTAATGAGCCAGCAGCAAGAAGCGCTCCTGGGCGCTGGCATGATGCGTGCCAGGGACAAAATAAAACCCTTCTTGATCAATTTTGAAGCTGCATTGCTGCTTGCTTGCAATAAACTGCAGAAAATAGAATTCATGAAGGTTCTTACAGCAAGTCTGGCTTTTTTCACGGTATATGGATGGCATGAGGGTGTTTTATTCTTGCAGCAATTAGAAAGCACAAGACGCAAGTTTTTGTGCGAAAGCAATAAGCAAAATATTGAAATAGATGAAATTTTGCTCAATCTGCGATTGTTCCAGGCATTTTGGCTTGTCAACCTGGGAAATATCGAGGAGGCTCAGAGAATATCCAACGAATGTCTTCCT
The DNA here is from genome assembly GCA_016841525.1 of Anaerolineaceae bacterium. GTDB lineage: Bacteria > Chloroflexota > Anaerolineae > Anaerolineales > Anaerolineaceae > Brevifilum. The sequence goes on along the minus strand of JAENYZ010000004.1, from coordinate 336,645 downwards.
ATATTACATAATCCAGAAATGAGGAAACCACTTTCAATTTGTCTTCATAATTTAGGAGTCGTCGCTTCTTTTCGAGGTGAGGTCGATGAATCAATGCGCTTGTTGGAAGAAGCTGTGTTATTGGGCAGAGAAACGGACTGTATTTTCTGGCCAACATATTTGTTTTGGTTAGGACATGCCTATTTTCTCAAAGGCGAATATGAACAGGGTTTGGCAACCCTGGAAAAATCTTACGAGATATATAAGAGAAGTGATACGCTTTGGGGTGTTGCCTTTGCAGTGAGTAAAATGGGCCTCGCTGAGGATAGTTTGGGACAGCATGTAAAGGCATTAAGACATCAACAAGAAGGCCTTCAAACATTCAAACAATTAGGCTACCAATCTGGAACGGCTTATTGCTACAGCCGTATGAGTATCAGTGCATTTTTCTTGGGACAATTCGAGGAATCTGTACAATTTGCGCAGCAGGGTTATGATATTTTTATTTCACTTGGACATTCCTGGGGTATTTGTACGTCCTTATGCAGAATGGGATTTGCTCACCTTGGTTTAAAACACACTGGAACAGCCAAAGAAAAATTTGTTGAATCGATTGATATGTCTATGAAAGTTAAAATGATCCCGGTCAGTCTGTATGCCCTGCTTGGGCTTGCCTGTGTTTTCATCATCGAGGGGAAAGATCAAATAGGCCAGGCATTATTCTCTTATTTAAAATCCCACCCGAAAACACCACAAGCGTTCCTTCAACAGGCTGATCTTTGGATGAGCGATTTACCAGACCCCCAAACCCACTATTTTTATAACGATGAGTCTGTCGAGGATGTGGTTGAAGTTATCCTCCCTTATGCAAGTACCTTGGGATTGTGAATGGGTACCAGGAATTGGGTACTAGGTAATGGGTATTAGTGTGTCGTGTGTCGTCCTGAAATATGTTTACCGGTATACAATAAAAAAGATAAGAAATTCAGGACAGATTATAAAATTTTATTACCTTGTAACTAATCGCCTGATACTAATTGCCTAATACCTGATTGCCTGGTCCCTGCTCACCCAATCCGCTTCATCATGCGCCAGGCGGGCTCATCCACATGGTGGGTGGTGCCTTCATGATCGGTGTAGGACCACTTGCCCGCATGTGAGCTGATTACTTTATAACCAAGGCGCCGGTATAAACGGATTGCATTGGGGTTATCCTTGGCAACGTTGAGGGTCACAAATACAAATCCCCGCCGACGTAAATCCTCATGGATAAATTCCAGCAAAAAGGTCCCCACTCCCTGGTTGCGATAAGCTGGTTTTACACGGAATGAGAAAATGTAAGCGCGCCTTTCGCCATCTGCCGCTGAAAGTTCGCCGCTTCGCAGTATCACAAAGGCCTGACCGATCATGTCCCCTTTTTCTGTTTCGATCATCCACATTACTGCTCGACCAGTTTGGGTATCACGGTACAGGCTGGCATACATGCGCCGGAATTGCGTAAATTCCCCATCCCATTCCAAGGCTGGCAAGTCGTCTTTCACAACCTGACGAATTATCAAATCCCCCAAATAAGTATCATTTTTCAAATGCGATGCGTCAACCATCATGTTTATTACAGGCAGGCAGGGCCTTAATCAATCTCGGAAAGTAATTCTTTCAGCAGCTGTTTTTCTTGTGCTGCGGAGTTAATTTCGCCATCCAGCCAGGCATCCCGCAAGGCAGTCAGAATTTGACCATAAGCTGGTGAAGGTTTCAATCCCATCTCTCGCAGGTCATTTCCCGTGGTAACTGGTTCAACGTCGATCCATTTTGTGATATACATGCGCAGAAGCGCCCGCAATTCAGGGTCAGCATTGATCAGGTAAACCGCATAGATCGCCAAACGCGGTGCGCCTTCAAGCTCGTGAACCGCAGCGCTTGGTGAAGAATCCGTCAGGTTGGGCAGCGTCCTGATCAGCTTGCTGGTTGCGATCAAGAAGCGCTTCAGATCACTCTTGAAGCGCAGTCGAGAGGTGATTGAGCGTAATATCATCTGCGGCAGGTGCCCCAGCCAGATTAAATAGCTTAAGGTTTGGCGAATATCAAGATGATCTGAATGTTCAGGCAGTGCCCAAACAGGATCAATATTTTCTGTATCCAGGTGCTGTAAATTTTGTTCCAGCGATCGGTCCCAGGGTAAAGCAGGGTGAATGGCATGCAGGATGCCCAGGTCATTCAATCGCGATAGCATTTGGGGGGCTTTCGGTTCTGCCAGGATCAGGTTGATCTCGTGCCGGATTCGGGCACCGGTCAGCTTATTCAATAAGGGCAGGCTTTCTTCCATCAATGCCAGGGTGCGCGGCTCGATTTGAAAATCAAACCGCTGCTCAAAACGCACCGCTCGCAGAAGACGTGTAGCATCGTCCACAAAGGATAGGGCATGCAGGACGCGGATGTGACCTTTGCGCAAATCATCCAAGCCACCCCAATAATCATGGATTTTTCCGAAATGTTCTCCATCGAGCCGCAATGCCAGGGTGTTGATGGTGAAATCCCTGCGGTGCAGGTCCATTTTAATGCTGCTGCTCTCAACCGTCGGCAGGGCTGCCGGCTGTTCATAAAATTCTGTCCTGGCTGTGATCAGGTCCAGGGAATCGGGCAGATTTTCAGGGTCCACTTCGCCGGTCAGATCCAAACGGTCAATGATTGTCTGATTGATGCTGTCAATAGTCCATTTTGCTGTTCCAAATCGCTGATGGGTGATCACACGCCCCCCGTAGCGCTCTACCAGGCGGTTTGCGAAGAAAATGGCATCCCCTTCAACGACAATGTCAAAATCCAAACTGGGACGCCCCAGCAGGAGATCGCGCACAAAGCCGCCCACCACAAAGATGGGCAGGTTGACCTTGTCAGCTTCATTTGCAAGCGCGCGCAGAAGCGCCAAACGTGCCGTGGGAACGGCTTTTGCCAGCATTTCAGCCACGTCCTCTTGCGAGGGATGTTCATGTTTGGGTGACAGCGTTTTCAAAAGGTCGGTGCGGGTCACAATCCCAACAATCTCTCCGGTTTGGGGTGATGTGACCGGGATTTGTCCCCAGCCGCTAATGCCCATCAAAGCCTGCAATTCCTCCAAGGATGCATCGGTGCTGATGGTGACGTCCCCGGCGGTCATCAGGCTGTCGACTGTCATATCTAAGCCGTGACTGATGGCACGATCAACTTCGCGCCGGTTGAGCAAACCCACCACCTGACCCTCGGAGACAACAGGGTAACCTTCATAGCCGTAGCGCTGCATCAAGCGGTGCGCTTCACGAACAGGCGTATCCGGTGCCAGAAGCAGCGGGTCTTTGGACATCAGCCCTCTGACGGCAACAGCCGGTTTGACGTGGTCTTTGAGACTTTCAATCATTACCTGGTATTGAAGCTCCAAAAAATGCTGCAAATCTTCACCTTCCAGGTGTGACTCAGGGCGAATCAAAGCTGATGCAGCCCGTTTATGCCCGCCGCCGCCCATCGCTTCGGCAATGGCAGAAACGTCCACCTGGTCACTGGTTGACCGCGCCACCAGGCGGATCCCCTGGGTTGTGGAGACAAGCAGCAAGAGTGCGTCCGGGTTGAGCACATCGCGCATCTTATGAGCCACGCTCGAGATCTCATCCTGTACATCCATGGCATCTGCTTTGACAGCCAGGATGGTTTGATCCTCTATTTGATAAGTGTCGATATTTTTTAAAAGTCGTTCATAGAGACGGCGCTGATCTGCTGAAAGCGGCGGATAAAGGAATTCGCTGACGATGTCCAAATCCGCCCCATGGCGAATGCAGAACCCCGCTGCTTCCAGGTCGTCTGCTGTTGTGGAATCGTAGGTGAAAGATCCGGTGTCCTCATATAAGCCCAATGCCAGAGTGGTCGCCTGGATGGGGCTTAAGACTATCTCTTTTTCCCTGATCATCGCTACCATCTGGCTGGTGTTCGACCCGGCATTAGTAAAATGGGTTTCCCAATCCGGGTCAAGGTCCTCACGCCTGGGATGGTGGTCATATACAAGCACCTTTGTATCATTGCTCATCCCTTTGAGGGTGATCATGGATTGGGTGTCAACCAGGATGATGGTATCAACTGGCTCGCGCGGCAGGTTTTTGAAATCAACATAAGGCAGGTCAGACGAAAACGTTTTGACAAAGCGTTTTCCATTACGGTTGATGTTATGCGGCAACAGCGGCACTGCATCCGGCCACAGCAGCCAGGCGCCTAATTGCGACGCCAGGGCATCCATATCTGCTTGTTCGTGAGTCAGTATGACTTTCATGATCTAATCAAACCACCAATACGCCTGGTTTTCAAGGTTAAAGAAATTATAAACTGTTTGTGAGAGCCGTGCGATCAATCGATTGCCCTGGTCAAAGTCAAGCCGATCCGGGTCGTAAATGAAGATGTTCAATACCATATCTTCACCCGGTGTGAAAATGATGGCGGCATCGCTCATTGAGTGCAGTAAGCCGTCCAGCTCCTGTGCCCATCCATGTTTATGAGCTGCGATAGCTTCCGGCGGCAAGCCGGCTTCGATCAACAAACCAATTCGATTGCCTGATAGAATATCGATCATCAATTGACATTCACCCTGGGTGATTTCCCCCGGGAAGGTCTCAACCAATAAGCCGTCCCCATCCTGGGCACAATCGTAAACCCCTTTTAGAAGCTGCCCAATTTCTGACGCAACCGTTTGGCTGTAAATGTCAGGGTCGAGGTAAATATCCGTGCGCGTGTTTGCCGGGGTCTCAAAACGATCCAGCAGGGGCGCACCCAGGTAGAAGTAGCCCGCCAGGAAGGTGTTTTCCAGGCCCAATGCAGCCATATCCTCGCTGACCATCAAAGGTCCACGTACCGCGTCGATATAGGTTGACATGAGGGTATCTGCGGGTGGGTTTTCAGAGTAAACGATCATGCGCTCCAGCAATGACGTCACACCTTCCGGTGTTGGGTCCGCTGTCCGGCGCAATACCGAGATCATAATCGGGATTTTGATGGTGCTGGCAGCAGTAAAGGCAACATCGGCTTGGACGTCATCCCCTCCCTGCACAGCAAAATGGGATTCCAGGTCTGAACCCATCGACGCCAGGTAAACTTCGGATAGGGCATCGAAACCGATCCAATTGATGTTGTGCTTCATAAAAGCTTCCAGCATGCCTTCAGGGGGTGATGGGAGCACATCTTCGGAAATTTCTAAAGTAACCTGGTGGACATCAGGTGTGAATAATGCCCCGCGAATTTCTTCAAGTGCCTTTTGAGTGTCCAGCGCTTGCCCGGCTTGACCGGGTTCAAAATTGGTCGTCCCGGGGATGGGGGTGACAGGTCTACTATGCTGGATGTATCGAGGAAGGATTTGCTGAAGGAGGTAACCTCTGATCTGTGCATCGTCCACCGACGCGGCTAGGGGCAGATCCACTGGCATGGCGGCTGAGCGATTCCAGAGGTGCGCCCAAAAACGCTGTCCTTCAACCTCAAGCAAAGCATCATCAACCAGGCTGGCGGCGTCCATGCTGAAACCAAGATCCTCCGGTTTAACTTGAACCGTCCCATCTTGAATCTCAAGGACCAGGGGTATGCGGTAATAATTCTCAACCCGGGCAGCCGCCGTTTGCGAATTTAAGCCCCCAACAGGCACACCAGCAATCTGGCTGCCCTTTGGAAAGGAGCTTTCCTGAGATTGAAATCGTCGGTATTCAACGAAGGTGATGAGCAGGCTGGCAAGCAAAAAGAGCAACCCCAATCCGCCTATCACCCAACTTAAAGTTTTAGATTCAATCCGCATTACGGGATTTTTATTCATTGCATGATTTTACCAGAGAAGATTTTTTAGGGCGTGCAAAGAGACCCGCCCCTACCTAATCGAATAAAACAGGTCACTTAATACCAAGTACCAAGTACCGAGTACCGAGTACCTTTCTCCCTATTCAACCATATCCTTTAAAAGCGGCACAAGCATGGCTATGCCATTGTTACCCGCTGTCCGGCGTTTCAATTTGCCATCTTTATCAAAAAGAAAATATGCCGGCCAGATCTCATTTTCAAATGCTTTCTTGATTTTGTGCATATTGTCAACCGCGCAGGGCTCGACAATCCTGAATTTCTCAACCGCCGCTTTTACTTTAGCGATATCGGTGTCGGTTTTCATCCTCGGGCAGTGGATTGAGATCATTTTTAAACCGCTCGGAACGCATTCCTCCCGCCAGGACTGTAGTTTGGACATATTTGCATGGCATACCTGGCAGCTTACTGCCCAAAAATAGATTAATACAGGTTTGCCCTTAATTTCAGCAAAGTCAGGTTCAGCATTGATCCACTGCGTTGCTCCTCCCAGAGAGGGTATGGGTGCATTCAGGTGTAGGGACATGGCACGCTCCTTTCTAAAGCAAATCCTCGCCAGGCTCCCAATTTGCGCCGCATAAACCACCAGCCTGTAAAGCTTCTAAAACGCGCAGGGTTTCGTCAACACTGCGGCCAATATCCATATTGTGTACCACGGCGTATTGCAAAATCCCTTCGGGATCGATGATGAACAATCCTCGCAAGGCAATACCTTCTTCTTCTACCAGCACCCCATAGGATTCTGAGACCTCGTGAGTCCGGTCAGACGCCAGGATGTATTTTGTACCCTGGATACCATTTTCTTCTTGTGGGGTTTGCAGCCAGGCTCGATGTGAATAAACTGAGTCCGTTGATACGCCGATTATTTCCGCATTGACCGCCTTGAATTCTTCATAGCGATTAGAGAGTGCAAGTATTTCTGTGGGACAGACGATGCTGAAATCATGGGGATAGAAGAAAAGCACCAGCCACTGACCCCGGTAGTCCTCAAGGGAAATGGTTTCTTCCAGGGTTTCTAAATTTTTGGTGCTCAACATTTCAAAATAAGGTGCAGGTTCCCCGACCTTTGCGTATTCAAACAATTCCATTCTTCCCTCCAAATTTATTTGAGTCTTCGGGCATTTATCCTTATTGATTTGTAGTCGTATAGGCTGCTAATAGGATGGTTCAATCGACTGTACTGCACCTAATTGATTGACGGTCAGCTCCCATTCGCTGCCAGGTTGAGCCATCAAGAAAGTGTCGACATCGGTAGTGGTGTAGGTATATCGCTCCCCGTCCCCGGAGAAGAGAATGGTGTATGTCTCCGTCGCAGCACCCAACTGCTGGTCTGCACTCAAATTGGGCTCAGGCCAGGACGGATTTAAGTTTTCACCAGTCTCTACAACAGTGTTTAAAACAACCCAGTCCATGACCGTGTAGTCACAATAATCATCATACACTTCATAGACGCATTCCTGGACAACCTCCCCGATACCGGTGCCGGTGTCTTCGACAACGGCTTCGCTGCAAACCTCAGTAGCGTTGGCTTCAGGAATTTCCGATGTATAGCGGTATCTCTGGCTGCAGGATTGGATCTCAGCAATATCCGGGATCTGATCCCACCAATCGCTTCGGGAAACTTCCGTAAAAGCTTCAATTGCAATACTGCGCTCCCAGCGAACATCAGTGACAGTCGCCTGGATGGAATCGGTTTTGAGCATCATGACTAAGAAAATGATGCATCCCGCTACGATTGCAAGCCCACCCAGGGCTAAAAGGATGGTGATTAACCGGTTTGGTTTTTTCCTGGTACTTGCTGTTGGTATTGCAGGCCTTGCAACCGGGGCAGATTGAAGTTCTTCCGTGTGTTCCGCGACCGTCCTGACCTCTTTGCCGGTTTCTCGAACGACTTTGCCCGGGATATTAATTTCCCCACCGCAGTTGCTGCAAACTTCCGCACCTGCCGGGTTTCGTGTACCGCAGTAGGGGCAGTGAATATCCGGCCCTGCTTGAGCCATCCTGATCAGGGCTTCATCTTTGATAAAGTTAAATTTATTTTCATCCACCTGTAAAAAGGCAACATCATCTGGCTGCGGCGCACCGCAGCTTGTGCATGTTTTGATGGGGCCGGGATTCTGCGTCTGGCAATAGGCGCATTCCCAAATTAGTGGAACGTAACCAAGCGTTTTACGAGCCATACTTCCTCCGATGAATATTCAGGATGGGTTTTTTCCCTATTATAAATAAAGTTCTGTAAAAAATCTACCAAAATTGTCCATATTATACAGATTTCTGTTCATCAATGAATTGTTTCTATATTATATCCGAGTAAAACCCCTATAAATTTATGATTAATCACAGCTGAAATTTGAGCCTTTAAATTAATTTTGTTATTACAAATCTAACACCCGCTCAGTATAATTATTTGATTGTGTGCAAGACCAATTATCTGATTGATTTAGCCTAAAAATGGAAACATGGGGTTCAGACCTTGCACAAAAGTTAGTAAAAGCCATTTCTAAGTGATAAGATCATTTGGAATGATCGTTTAATACGTGGAGGAAATACGTGGCAGAAACACAAAATAAAAAGAAAAAGAATTTTAAAGTATGGTGGGTTGTCATTGCTATTTTACTGATTGCAGGCGCATTTATCGGTTGGCGGGTCTGGCAAAATCGGCAAAATATGGACCAGATCCTAGCCAATATTGAAACGGAGCCCTATCAGCGGCAGACATTGAATGCCAACATCTATGGGACAGGCACAGTAGAACCGGTTCAAACGGCTGTTTTATCCTGGTCTGCAAGTGGGATTGTAGGGGATGTATTGGTCTCAGTTGGTGAAAGCGTCGAGGAAGGTCAATTGCTGATGTCTCTTTCGCCAGATTCATTATCTGTGGATATCTTGCAGGCTGAAATTGATTTGATCAATACCCAGAATGCATTGGATGATCTTTATGACAACTGGCAGTCCGATCTCGCACAGACACGATTGGATCTATCGAATGCGCAAGAAGCTCTGGAAGATCTGGAAAGTGAACGGAAGATCATGAATTATCAGCGTTGTACGGATGAACGCATTGAGGAATTAGAGGATGAACTGGATGATGCAGAGCAGATTTATAAATTCAGACAGAACTCAGACACTTTACGCGCCGTCAACACAGCCCAGGCAAACCTGGATTATTGTTTAGCAGATTTTACAGAACGCGAGATTGCAGAAGCAGAATTAGAGGTCGAGCTGGCTGAAGCACGGGCTGCCAAACTGCAGGAACGTGTTGATTTGCTCGAGGATGGACCCGATCCTGACCAGGTGACAATATTGGAAACGCAGCTGTCCATGGCGCAGTCACGTTTGGATAGCCCCCTGATTGACGCATCCTTTGACGGCATTGTGACGGTTCTCAAAGCCAAACACGGTGATGTTGTTCAACCAGGGATGCAGGCTGTTCAAATTGATAACCTTTCACAATTATTTATTGTTGTCCAGATTTCGGAAGTGGATATCCCCTTTGTACAGCTTGGTCAGCTTTCTCAGTTAGTCTTTGATGCGTATTTTGAGGACTCCTTTGAAGGCAAAGTGGTTGAAATTTCACCGGTGGGTAATGCTGTGCAGGGTGTGGTTGAGTATGATGTCAGGATAGAAATGCTGGATGCTGATGATCGCATTAAGCCTGGTATGACCGCTGCTGTAAATATTGTTGTAGATGAAAAAGAGGATGTTTTTGTTGTACCAAACGATGCCATTGTGAGCATTGATGGGCAGGAACACGTGTACGTACGACGAAATGGGTCTTATGAGGCTGTAAGGGTTTTATTGGGCAGTTATTCAGATTTTTACAGCGAAGTCATTGAAGCCGATATTGATGAAGGTGAATTGATCGTGTTGAATCCCCCTGAAGAGATCACCGGGGAGATGCCCTTTGGCGGACCCCCGCAAGGCGGATTTGGCGGATTTGGGAATTAAGGATGAGCATGTCAGCGGATGAAAAGGTTATACGAATAGAAAACCTGGCTAAGGTTTATCAAATGGGGGAGATCCAGGTTCATGCCTTGAGGGGTGTTAGCTTTTCGGTGGATCGCGGTGAAGTTCTGGCGATCATGGGCCCTTCGGGATCAGGAAAGTCCACGTTGATGAATATGATCGGCTGTTTGGATATCCCTTCTTCTGGTGATTACTACCTGGAAGGCGAGCTGGTATCCTCTTTGGATGATGATCAGTTGGCATTGGTGCGAAACAGGAAAATAGGCTTTGTGTTTCAAAAATTCAACCTGCTGGCGCGCGCAACGGCGCTTGCTAACGTGGAATTGCCGCTGAGATATGCTGGTATCAATGGTGATCGCAAAGCTCGGGCTCAGAAAGCCCTTGAAGCCGTAGGACTTGGTGATCGGATCTATCACCAACCGAACGAACTTTCAGGTGGTCAGCAGCAGCGCGTCGCCATTGCCCGGGCGCTGGTCAATGAGCCAGCCATCATCCTTGCTGATGAGCCGACGGGCAACCTGGATACGAAATCCGGGGATGAAATTATGAAATTACTGCTGGATTTGAACAAAACCCAGGGGACAACCTTGTTGATCGTGACCCATGATCCGGAGGTTGCAGCTATCGCAGAACGAATTATTCACTTGCGAGATGGTGCGATCGAAGGTCAGGAGGTGCGTTCGTGAACATCCTGTTGAACCTCAAAGAGGCACTGCAGAGTTTAAATGCGAATAAATTGCGCTCGCTGCTGACGATTTTGGGTATCGTCATTGGCGTGGCTTCCGTGATCGCCCTGCTTTCTATTGGTGAAAGCGCAGGGGACTCAATCACCGGGGAAATTGAGAGCATCGGTACAAATGTAATTTATATTTTGAGCGGCAATGATTCAGACGACGTCACCAATCCTAAGGACCTGACATTGCAGGATGCAGAAGCTCTGGCAAACTCCCGTCGAGCACCGGAAGTTGCTTATGTTGCACCCGTTATCAGCGGGGGCAGTGAGATTTCATTTGGCGCAGAGGGGCGGGAAACATCTATTTCAGGCGTTACGCCAGATTATCAATTTGTCCAGAACATCACAATGGCTGAAGGCGATTTTATCTCTGAAGCCCAGGTTGAAGGACGCAGTGCTGTGGTTGTGTTAGGCCCCGAAATAGCGCAAAATTTACTTGGAAGAAGCTCGGGAATCATTGGCAGTGCTGTCAGGATTGGCGGGTATCCCTTCAGAGTGATTGGTGTGACGGAAGCCAAGGGCGGCAGTGCATTTAACAACCCGGATAACAATGTGTATATTCCCCTATCCACAGCCCAAACCCGTCTGCCGCACGGCGATTCACCGAATGCCGTTCAATTTATCCTTGTATCGGTTGCCCAGGCTGAAGATGCAGACCAGGCGATTCAACAAATAACCGAGGTTCTGCGTTCAACGCATCGCATACCCCCGCGCAGTCCGAATGATTTCAGGATCCTCAATCAACAGGACTTTCTTGCTGTCGCCGCTTCCATCACCAATGTTTTAACCATTTTCCTGGGTGGTATTGGCGCAATATCTTTGCTTGTGGGCGGTATTGGCATCATGAATATTATGCTGGTGTCCGTAACAGAACGCACCCGTGAGATTGGCTTGCGAAAAGCCCTGGGTGCAAGGAAAAAGGACATCCTTCTGCAATTTCTGACTGAATCGGTTTTATTGAGCATGATCGGCGGTTTGCTCGGCATTGCGCTTGGGTGGGCTATCGCATTGGTGGTCAGTCAGATTGCCACGCGGTCCGGCACGCCGTTAGAAATCATTGTCACTGCAAACTCAGTTTTATTGGCGACCTTATTCTCTGCAGCCGTGGGAATATTCTTTGGCTACTATCCGGCAAATAGGGCAGCCTCACTGGCGCCCGTTGAAGCCTTGCGCTATGAGTAAAATCGTGAACTCAGCTACTTGATTATCTGAAATTTAGGTGATTTTAATAATAGTGCTACGCGAAAAAAGTCATATTAATGGGCTGGCGTAGGGTTATCGTAGGGTAATCGTCAAGTTATCTCGGTATAGATTTGATAGAATATATTAGCTAAGACACTTTTCTTCTCCTTCTGATGAGCGCCAGGGTCGGCGTCCCTGGCGCTCAACATTTAATAATGGTAACTGGCGGATAGGGATTGGATATTGGGAATTAGGAATTGGGGGGTCTGGAATTAGCTTTGAGATTTATTGAGCTCGAAATTTAAGATAATTTATCTCAACTTGATCTTAGTAGTTCATGTATTATCTCTTCTCAGAGATTCTCTTCTGTTGTTCATAATCTGAATAATTTCCTGAATAGTCTTGCGTGCCATTGCCATGAAGTTCAACGATCTGGTTTGCGATTCTATCTAAGAAGTAGCGATCATGGGATACTGCAAAAATCGTACCATCAAAATCCAATAAAGCGTCTTCCAGCACTTCACATGAGGGAATGTCCAGGTGATTGGTGGGTTCATCGAGCAGAAGGAAGTTTGCTCCAGAAAGGGTGATCAATGCTATTTGCAGCCTGGCACGTTCACCACCTGAGAGATCATCCACACACATATCGCGTTGCTCATATGTGAAGAGAAATTTCTTCAAGAACGCGACCCCTCTGTTCTCCGAAAAATTACCTCCCTTGCAGATAGTCTCTAACAAGGTCAATTTTGGATCCAGGGTCTCAAATTCCTGGGCGTAATAACCAGTTTTTACACTTGGACCGATGTAAACCGTACCATTTTCTGCCTTAATATCGCCTAAAATCAACCGGATCAGTAAGGATTTACCCACACCATTTGCCCCAATCATGCCAATTCTGTCCCCATAACGCAGCAGTAAATCAATATTTCTCAAAACATGGTGAGTGCCCTGGCTATCTGAGAAACTTTTGTTAAGGCTGTTTATTTCCAATACTTTTTGACTCCCACGCCATCCACCTAATTGGATCTCTATCCTGTCCTTTTCCAATTCGGGTTTGTCAATTTTATCCATCCGTTCAATGCGGTTCAGAATATTCTTCCCCCGCTTGTAAAACTTGGCATTGTCATAAACTTTTCCCCACATCAATAAACGTTTAGCTGCCTGTTCCAGGCGGGTGATCTCCTTTTGCTGAGTTTGGAAGGTCTGTGCCTGTTTTTCCAATTGGCGCTTTTTTTCGAAGATATACTCTGAATATGATCCCTTAAATTGTGTAATCTGCCCATTATCCACCTCAACAATTTCATCCACGACCATATCTAAAAAGTAACGATCATGGGAGACAATCAGCACACTGCCTGGAAAATCTTCAATTAGCTTTTGCAATAATGTCTTGCTGTCAAGATCAAGGTGATTATCCGGTTCGTCCAATAAGAGAACATCCGGTCGACTGATAATGATGCGGGCTAACCCCACAAGTTTCTTCTGCCCGCCGCTCAGCTTACTTACTGGCAAATTTATCTCATATGGTTGGAAACCAATTGAAGTCAGCAAAGCTCTGATCCTGCCATCCAATCCGGGTCCACCTAATTGATTGTATGTATCAAGCGCATGAGCTTGTTGATCAATTAATTGTGCAAGCCGTTTATCATTGGCGTAGTATTCAGGTTTTGCAAATAATGTCTCAATATGGGACAATTTTCTTTCCAGCGCCAGGACCTCTCTTGCGCCTTGTTTGACGCTGTCAAATGCCAATTCGTTCGGGTCCAGGTCAATTTCCTGCGGCATGTAAGCGATATTCAAGCCTTTTTCTCGATGGATAAAACCGGAATCAGGTTTTTCTTTTCCAAGAAGCAGTTTCAATAGAGTGGTTTTTCCACTGCCGTTGGGTCCAATTACACCATAACAGCCGTCGTTGATGGCACAGGATGCCTCCCGAAGGACGGATTTTGAGGGATAAGAAAAAGTGACTTTATCTAAACGTAGTTTGATCATGGGCGTAGTGGATAATTGTCAGGTACTGGTACTGGGCATTGGGTACTGGGTACTAGGTACTGGTTATTAGGCGTTGAATATGCATTCATCTATACCTGTGTCGTATATATACTATTCAGAGCCAATTTTACATTATGCTAATTTCCTAATACCTGATTTCCTAATAACTAATTCCCTCCTTCGCCCTTGCCCAAATCTCATCAAACATATCCTTGGTTAGGCGTCCTGTGAGGGTGTTTTGTTGGCTTGGGTGATAAGAGGACAGCAGCCAGGGTAAACCCTGCCCCAAATCGTAGAACGTGTTATGGCCAAAATCCATCTTTGGCAGGTCAATTTTTTGCATTTTGTACATCCTGAGAATGCCGTCGAAAGCGATTTTTCCCAGGGCGACATAGCCCTGTAAATTTTTCAGAAGCTCAACCTCTTTTTCCAGCCAGGGCAGGCAATTTTTTATTTCAGCAGCGTAAGGTCGGTTATTGGGCGGCACACATCGGCAAATCGCGGTGATAAATATATCCTTGAGCGCAAGCCCATCCCCGATGTGATCTGCAGCATCCTGGTTGGCAAAACCAGCCCGGTGCAATGCAGGATAGAGAAAATCCCCGCTGGCATCACCGGTGAACATACGTCCGGTTCGGTTGGAGCCGTGCGCGCCAGGTGCCAACCCGACGATCATAATTCTCGCATCAGGATCTCCAAATCCAGGTACTGGCTTTCCCCAATAGGTTTGATCCTGGTAAGCTTTCCGTTTTGTTAGGGCAACTTCTTCGCGCCATTTAACCAGGCGGGGACATTTACGGCAGGTTATTAGTTTGTTATTGTGGGTTTTGAAAGAATCAGTCATGAAATAATTCTAATGGAAAAATGTTGTTTAACGAAATTGGGACATTGCTAGCAATGTCCCAATGATTTACTGGATTTTGTATGAAAAGATTTGTTTAGCGTTTCAAGGCTTCCCAGCCGGCATAATGGGCTGTGCTGCCAAGTTCTGCTTCAATTCGGAGCAGCTGGTTATATTTTGCAACACGATCAGATCGTGCAGGTGCACCGGTCTTGATCTGGCCTGTGTTCATGGCAACTGCCAGGTCGGCGATGGTGCTGTCTTCTGTTTCGCCAGAGCGGTGGGAAGTTACTGCTGTCCATCCGTGGGACTGGCACATGGTCACGGCTTCCATTGTTTCGGTTAAGGAACCGATCTGGTTGACTTTCACCAGCAGAGAATTGCAAGCTTTTTCTGAAATTGCGCGTGCGACACGCTTAGGATTGGTAACGAGAAGGTCATCTCCAACGATCTGAATGCGATCGCCGACCTGTTCAGTCATCAGCTTCCATCCTTCCCAGTCATCTTGGGCAAGGCCATCTTCAATGGAGACTATCGGGTACTTATTGACCCAATCAACCCAGAAAGCGACCATTTCCTGGCTGCTTAATTTTCGTCCTTCTGTTCGTAAGTGGTAAACCTTTTCCTCTTCATCATAGAATTCAGAGGCTGCCGGGTCAAGGGCAATTGCAACATCTTCACCCGCTTTGTAACCTGCTTTTTCGATAGCTTCAAGGATGGTCTCAACTGCTTCTGCATTTGCTTTGAGTGCAGGTGCATAGCCGCCCTCATCACCAACCAGGGTCGCATAGCCTTTTTCTTTGAGGACTTTCTTGAGAGTGTGGTAAATTTCAGCGCCCCAGCGTAAGCCCTCAGCAAAGGTCGGAGCGCCAAGGGGCATTACCATGAATTCCTGTGCATCTGTTGTTTGCCAGCCAGTGTGTGCGCCGCCGTTGAGGATGTTCATCATCGGAACGGGTAGTATATGGGCATAAACGCCACCAAGATAGCGATAGAGGGGTAAGGCAACGGAATGCGCAGCAGCCTTTGCCACAGCCAAGCTTGTACCTAAAATGGCATTTGCACCTAA
This sequence comes from Anaerolineaceae bacterium, assembly GCA_016841525.1. Lineage (GTDB taxonomy): Bacteria > Chloroflexota > Anaerolineae > Anaerolineales > Anaerolineaceae > Brevifilum. Next base: position 321,036 of record JAENYZ010000004.1, on the reverse strand, counting down.
TTTCTTTTTATTGGGTGTACCGTCCAATGCCAGCATGATCATGTCAATTTCTTGTTGCTGGGTAGCATCATAGCCAATTAAAACTTCGGCGATCTTAGTGTTGACGTTTTCAACAGCTTTAGTAACACCTTTTCCCATGAAGCGATCCGCATCACCATCTCGGAGTTCCAGGGCTTCGTGTATGCCTGTTGAGGCACCTGATGGGACAGCTGCCCTACCCCAGCTTCCGTCACCGAGGATAACTTCAACTTCAACGGTAGGATTGCCGCGTGAATCAAGAATTTGAATTGCATTTACAGAGATAATTGTCGAGTCCATAGCTTTGTTTGCCTTTCTTTTAAATAGGGTTGACTTAATAATACCTTATTGCTAATCCACAGGCATGTAGTATTCTTCGATTTGGATTTGATCCTGAACAGTTCGCAAATTGAGGGAGGTCTCATTCAGTAAGATGATTTGATAGAATAAGGTTTCCGAGTTTCCAGAGTCAAGGACGAGGATTGGATCTGGCGATTCGATGCGAGCAGTCCATGAACCCGTAATTGTGCCTTCATCGGTGGTCAGCGCATACCGATTGCCGGAGAAGGTTAATGATTTGTTTGCGAGTTCCATATCCGCACCATCTTCCCGGTAGGCATAGAGATACCAGCTTCTATCCAATAATTTGAGGTCTTCTGTTGATACGGGGTAAGCGACCTCATATTCTGTAAACACCTCAGTTTGGATCGGGTAGGCATCATCTTCCTGGTCAATCGCTTCGCTTTTTTCGGGTTCAGTAATATCTCCTGATGAAGACTGCGGCAGGTAGATGGTCCCGCCTGCTGGTTGTTCCTCTTCGGATTGGCAAGCCGTCAATACGAGAATGAAAAATATTAGAGTTATCCAAAGTCGTGTTTGCTTTTTCATGATTTATCCTCGTTCATTTTACATTATTTGATTGGTTTTGATGAATATTCAATTTATTACAGATTGATTTGATAAATGCAGAAAATATTGGGTGGGCACGATTTGGACGAGATAGGAATTCAGGATGAAATTGTGTCCCTAACATAAAGGGGTGGTCCTGGATTTCTGTGATTTCCACCAGGCGATTATCTGGCGAGACTCCAGAGCAAATCATCCCGGCAGCTTCAAGATCAGGTCGAAAGTCATTGTTCAGCTCAAACCGATGGCGATGGCGCTCTTCTACCAGGTCGGTTTGATAGGCGTTACTGGCTTTCGTCCCCGGAATCAGCTTGCAAGGATACAAACCAAGCCGCATCGTGCCGCCTTTTTCTGTGACGTCATGTTGTTCAGGCATCAGGTCAATAAAGGGATCCGGTGTTGAGCGGTCAAATTCGGATGAATTTGCTAAACCCTTCTTCAGGACATTCCTGGCAAACTCGATCACCATCACCTGCATGCCCAGGCATAAGCCCAGATAAGGGATCTTGTTTTCACGGGCGTATTTTGCTGCTTTAATTTTGCCTTCGATACCGCGACTGCCGAATCCGCCCGGAACGACGACCCCGTCCGCTTGCTTTAGGATTTCCCACCCCTGGTCTTTTTCGAGATCTGTAGAGTGGATCCAGGAGATATCGATTTCCACACCATTTGCAAGGGCGGCGTGTTTCAGGGCTTCCCTGACACTCATGTAGGCATCGTGAAGTTCAACATATTTACCAACGATGGCGACTTTGATCCTGGGTTTTGGACGGCGCACTTCTGCTATGAGGGAGCGCCACTCATCCCAATTGGGGGTTTTCCTGGCTTCTAAATTAAGACTTTTCAGGATCAATTCAGCGATGGGTGTTTCTTCCAATAGAAGTGGAATTTCATAAAGAATGGGTGTGGTCACCATTGGGATGACGGCTTTTTCTTCAACATCACAAAACAATGCAATTTTTTCTTGCATTCCTTCTGTAATTGGGTAGTCAGAACGTGTAACGATAATATCAGGAATGATGCCCGTTGAGCGTAATTCTCGAACGGAATGCTGCGTCGGTTTAGTTTTTAGTTCACCGGTAGCACCGATATGGGGCAGCCAGGTGAGGTGGATATAAGCTGTGTTTTCCCTGCCGAGGTCTAACCGCATTTGCCGGATGGCTTCAAGGAAGGGTTGACTTTCGATATCACCGACGGTACCGCCGACTTCAACCAGCACAATTTCAGCGCCGGTCGCTTTGCTGACCATGCGCACCCTGCGCTTGATCTCGTTGGTGATATGGGGGATAACCTGGATCGTGCCGCCCAAATAATCCCCACGCCGCTCACAGCTGATTACTTCTGCATAAACCTGTCCAGTAGTGACGTTGCATACTTTATTAAGCCGGATATCGATAAAACGTTCGTAGTGTCCAAGGTCAAGGTCCGTTTCAGCGCCGTCGTCAAGGACAAAGACCTCACCGTGTTGATAAGGGCTCATTGTTCCGGGATCAACATTGATATAGGGGTCCAATTTTTGAACGGCAACATTGAACCCCCGCGCTTTTAAGAGCCGGCCTGTTGCAGCAGCTGTGACGCCTTTGCCAACAGAACTGAGGACGCCACCTGTAATAAAAATGTATTTTGTATTCATCAGCCCTCCAACGCGCTGGGTGAAACCCCTGATCGTCCCATTTTAGTATTCTCTTTAGGATACCATTGAATTAAAAGATAAAGGGAGGGCCGATGGTTCGGCACCTCCCTTGTTGTTCATTTTCGTCCTGTTTTTGCGTTCATCTCAAAGGATGAACCTGAATTATCAGGATTCTTCACCAACTTTATTCTCCAGTGTACGGGAGAGTATCTCATCCTGCTCAGAAGTAGAACCTTGTTTCTTCCGCGATTTCTTCGCTGCAGATTCCTTCTGGTTGCCTTCAGATTTTTCCATTGCAGATCGCAAGGCGATTTCCATAGCCGTCAAATCAGGTTCTTTTGGCTCTTCCTCTTCTTGCTGTTTCTTGCTTGCCGGGGGTTCTGGCATTTGAAGATTCTCAGGCAGTACCTGTAGTGCTTTGATGCTCAACTTGATTTGTTTCTTGCGTCGGTTGACCTCAAGAACTTTTGCTTCCACTTCGTCACCTTCACGAACCACTTCACCGGGTGTGCGCACATAACTGTGTGCCAGCTCGCTGATGTGGATCAGGCCAGGTCGTTCTGCACCAATCTCTACAAAGGCACCGAATGTCTCTAATCGGACAACTTTACCTTTGACGGTCATGTCTGGTTTAATCTCTCGCCATTCGAGGGCAAGCGGCTCTTTCATGGTCAATTCAATACGATCCTTGCGAACTCGTTTGACCCAAAAATCCAATTTCTGACCTACCTCTAAAACCTCATCAATACTATTGATCTGTTTCTTTGGATCGCCGTCTTTAACAGCTTGCGAAATGTGGATAAATGCAGGTTTTTGACTACCGATATCGACCAAAGCTCCCTGCAAAGTGTTTTTTAGCACCGTCCCCGTATAGCGCTCCTTAGTATTAAATTCTTTTTCTTGTTCCATGGCGCTCTTCTCCCATTAAATTACAAATTTCACGAAGTGTGATTATACTGCGAGGGTGGGGTAATGTCAAACACAGGGGAATCTGTGAAGGGGAGTCTCACCGTTCAGAAAAAGCCAAAGGAAAGCTAACATTTAGTCTGTGAATGTTTGCTCATTAAATTAAGAATGCAAAGCTTTCTCTTTCCCTTCAGGGGGGGGGAGTTCTAATTTTGTTTCTAAATTTTCCGTAAAATCCACAAGGTCACACCTCCGCCCACTGCAATCACCGCCAGGCCAACCTGTGCCCACTGGATCACTTGTGTCCAGTCCACGGCAGCTTTCTGATCAGCAGAAGCAGGTTCGCTGCGGTCCAGCACCTCGCCGCCCTGTTCAGTGTTGATTCCTAACACCGGGGATGCTCCTTCAAGGTCTTCTTCAGCGGCGTAACTTTCAATTTCTTCTGGCTCCTGGGGTGCAAGCTCCGCTTCAGGCAGAGTTTCGGGCTGCTCTACAGGTTGATCTTTAGGTGCAATCTCTTCCTCTTCCGAAGGCTGTTCAAGGATAAAGCTTTCTTCAGGCAAACTTTCTGCACTACCGCCGCCATAACCATCAGGGACCGCACCGCCAACACCCGGTTGTGCCCAAAGGATCAGCGGTTCGGGTGTGCTTTCATCTTCCACACGGGCAGCCTCCATCATAGGTGCTTCAGCTGTCATGGCTGATGGGAGGAATCCACCCCCAAGCAATGCCTGAACACCAAACAAGGCAACGAGTAAAATAGCTGCAAATGAGGATGCTAATCTTAATGTTGAAAATAATGGTTTCGATTTCCGTCTGCGCACTTTGACCATGTCCGGTGTGAGTGTGTAATTACGGGGTGCGTTTAACCGATCAAGGCGGCTGATTAACACCTTGGTCTGGCGAAGATTTTCAAGTTTCTGGCGTAAGCCCTGGTCTTGCTCCAGGCGCGACTTAAGCTTTTCAAGTTCTTCTGCTTCCAAAGCATTGTCCAGATATGCTGAAAGCATATTTAATTCTTCGATCCGATCTCTCTCTTTTTTCATCTTTTTTCCTCACTACTTAGACGAAAGAGATCGGGTAAAAGTTCCCGAAATCCCTGCAAACATTCCTGAACTCGCTCGCGCGCACGCGCTAAACGGCTTTTGACAGTACCTAAAGGCCTGCCAATAATTTCGGATGCTGTGTCGTAATCCAGACCTTCAACATCCACCAAAACAAGAATGGTTTTAAATTTTTTATCAAGATTATTGATGCAGTGCTGGATTGCCTCTTGCAATTCTGATTCCTCAAATTCTTCTTCAGGAGACGGCGAATCATCTTCAATCCAATAGGGATTTTCAAGGGTTTCGCCATCATCTAATTCGGGTTTGAGGGGGGTTACAGGCTGTCGCTGCCTGCGGCGAAGCTCGTCATAACAGGCATTGGTGACTATCCGCAGCAGCCAGGCTTTGAAAGAACCGCCGCGGTATTGGTCGAGTTTCTGATAGGCTGAGATAAAGGCTTCCTGGGCGGCATCATCAGCAGCACCATGTTCGCCCATGATGCGATACGCAACGTTATAGGCCATATCCTGGTAATGTAATACAAGGCTGTTGAAGGCATTTAGCTTACCTTCAAGTGCGTCCTGGATAAGTGCCTGTTCGTCCATTTAAGCCCGTTTCGATCACTTTACGATGAATGATACTGCTGCAGCATTTCTATTTTATCAGGATTTATTCATCCTGGGATAAACTTCGGAGGTGGGGGAACAAAATGACCTCTCGAATGCTCCTGCGCCCGCTGAAAAGCATCATCAGGCGGTCAACGCCAATGCCAAATCCGCCCGCCGGGGGCATGCCGTAGCTGAGGGCATTTAAATAATCATCATCCATTGGATGTTGTTCCTCATCATCATCCGCATAAGCACGGCCCATCTCTAAAAAGCGCTGCTCCTGGTCAAGCGGGTCATTTAGCTCTGAAAAGGCGTTACACAACTCCATACCGCCTACAAAGCCTTCAAAACGCTCGACGGTGCCCGGGTCCCCAGGCTTGCTCTTCGCCAGTGGCGAAATATCCCTCGGGTAATTATAGATGAAGGTTGGTTGGATAGCGTTTGGCTCAAGGAAGTCCCCGATGATGCTGTCGATCAATTTTCCACGCGTTGACCCGGGTTTGGGATTGAGATTTTTTGCTTTCATTGCGGCTTCTAGGGACTGCGCATCGGGGTGCAGATCGATATCGATACCGGTTGCATCCAGGATTCCCTGCCTGAGTTCAACCCGTCGCCAGGGAGGGGAAAGGTCAATTTCCTGATTGTCAAAAGTGATTATTGTACTCCCAAGGACCTGCTTAGCGGCGAAGGCGATCATCTCTTCGGTGAATTGCATGACTTCCTGGTAATCTGCATACGCCCAATAAAACTCAAGCTGTGTGAATTCGGGGTTATGCTTATAAGAAACACCTTCGTTTCTAAAATCACGGCCAATTTCATAAACACGTTCTAAGCCGCCAACAAGGAGCCGCTTCAGGTAAAGCTCGAAGGAAATGCGCAAGTACAGGTCCTGGTGAAGCTGGTTGTGATGGGTGGTAAAGGGTTGGGCTGCTGCACCGCCGTAAATTGGCTGGAGAATGGGTGTTTCAACCTCGATAAAATCGTGGCTGTCAAGATAATCGCGTAAAGATCGCAGGGTCGCTGCACGGATTTTGAAAATTTCCTGGACATCCGGGTTGACAGCAAGGTCAACATAACGCTGACGGTAACGCGTTTCGGGATCGCTGAGTTTGGCATGCCGTAGGACCTCACCATCAACAACCTCATCTTTTGCTGCAGGCAAAGGGCGTAAGGCTTTGGCAAGCATCTTGAAATCTTCTACATAAAGGGAAACCTCACCCCGACGTGTGCGGAACATATAACCGCTGGCTTGAATGAAATCGCCAAGATCGAAGTAATCACTCAGCATTTCCATTTTCTCTTCGCCTAAATCATTGATTCGGAAAAAAAGCTGAACTCGACCATCGCGATCGTCAATGTGTGCAAAAGCAATTTTTCCCATGGGACGCAGGGCTCGGATGCGGCCTGCCAATGTTACCTGAATGGGGGTGTCGACCCCTTCGGTTTCCGCTTTAGAAAAAGCTTCGATGGCTTGTTTGCTGGTGTGGGTTTGTTCAGCGCGGGTAGGGAAGGGATCCATCCCCTTCTCTTCCATGGCGCGCAATTTTTCAAGACGGGTCAATTCAAGTTCTGAAAATGATTCTTCAAGCATGATACCTTCCTCAATGAAATTTAAAATAAAAGCCCCGACCATTTGAGACGGGCGGGGCATAATTGACGGGGTGTCAGGTCAACCAATTGAGAGAATTTCTATCTCAAACTCTCCGCCCGGGGCTTCGACCTTAACTTTATCACCAGCTTTTTTATTAAGCAACGCTTTACCCAGAGGGGACTCGTTGGAAATACGACCAAGGCGCGGGTCTGCTTCAGCAGCACCGACAATCACATATTCCTCTGGGTCATACCCTTCTTCCTGCACCTTGACCTTGGAGCCAACCTGGATTGAATCGGTATTGTTGGTCTCTTCAATCAGGTGTGCGTTAGAAAGCAGGATTTCAAGTTCCTTAATGCGCCCTTCGACAAAGGATTGCTCATTCTTGGCTGCTTCTAATTCAGCGTTTTCAATCAGTTCGCCATCTTCTAAGGCTTCGCGCAGTCGGTCTGCGACTTCAATGCGTTTTTCGGTTCTGAGGTGATCAAGCTCTTTTTGTAGCCTTTCAAAACCCTCACGTGTTAAATATGAACTGGGCATAAGACTTCCTTCCAGTAAGTCTGTGGTCCTTGGGGCTAAATTTATTCCCCTTTGTAAAATAAAAAAAACTCGCTATCTTCGAGAAAAAGTGCTTTCTTGAAAATAGTGATTGTCTCTTGTAGGCAGATATCTTATCACATTTTTAGACTGTGTGCAAGTGCTTTTTTGGCTCGGGTTTTAGTGACTATGTATCTCTAATTAATTATCCTTATCATGAAAGTTTAACATATGAAGAAAAGCTTCCTTTTGGTTTTGAGTTTTATATCCTGAGAATGAATTTTTATTTCCTTATCATGATATTGGTATAAACCTTGCAAGTCATAGAACAGACAAAAAAGCAAACGCGCGAGACCAAAGCAATTATGTTTTGAGACCGCGATAGCTATGGAGAAACTTCTTATGAGTAAAACACTAAAATTTGGTATTGTCCTTCTGGTTATCCTTTGTGTTGTTTTGGGCGCCGTTTTATTAATTGACATTCCAAAAAATGGTCCTGCACTGAGCCAGGCAATAAATACAGAAACCCCGTCATCCAGTGATCAAGAATCACCCCCACCTGATGTTGAGGTTGGGAAAGACCTGGAAGCGGCGATAGAACAGGCATTAGAAAACAGCACCGGGCGATGGAAAGAGTCAACCTATAAGATTGACCACATCCAAATCCAGGATGATGGAAAGATGGCGATTGTATGGCTAGCGCCTATAGACCCGGAAACCGGGGAATTCTTAGGTAGAGAACCAGAATTGGCTGTGGCTGAGCAGAATGAACTGGGTGAATGGCGGATTTTGTTAGAAGATGAACCAAACTTTGAAGCAACTTTTAAGACATTTCAATATGCAGAAAAAAGCCTTTTAAATGGTGATATCCTATCAGGCGAACAAGAAGCTTTACCAAAATCCGGCACCGTTTATGGCGGTTATTATTTGCCCTGGGCAAAGGGTTTAGAAAAGCGGCTAACCTGGTCAGTGGGTCACACCTCCTGCTATCCCATTTATTACTGCACCCATGCTTTTGATTTTGCGGATGGCACAATGTTCCCAATGGTTGCCGCAAAGGGTGGTTCTGTGTTCCACTGGCGGGATACCTGCGCAAATGGTGATTCAACCTGTACAAACAGCATCACCATCCAGGATAAATCCACAACTCCCTGGACCTACCAGATCTACCTGCACATCGCACAGGGCAGCGTGCCAGCCGGACTCAAAAAAGTCGGTACACCTGTCACCCAGGGGCAGTATATCGCTAATGTTGACGATACAGGCTACAGCTCAGGGCATCATGTTCACTTTATGGTGGTGACTGAAAACACGCGTTATTTTTCATACAGCATGCAATCCTATTGGGGGGTTGCAGAGGATATTACATTCAGAGATGTGGATATCAATTGGGACCCGGTCACCAGGGGCGGTCGGCCGCGGTTGGCCTACGAAGCTGAAACTTACGGCGGCGAGGGAAGGACCTATTATATTTCAGGAAATGCGCCTGCCAATCCACCTACAGGCGGTTTGACAACGCCGGCAGCAAACACCTATCTTACAAACCAAACTTTGACGGTGACAGGTTGGGGCAGGGATGATGTGGCAGTCACCAAAGTGGAGGTGCTGGCTGACTACAATGGCAGCTGGGTTACGATCGGCGAAGGACCTGGCGGGACGAGCTTTACAACAAACGTTGACTTTTGCAATACAAATGTTCCTGATGGTTATTTTGACATCGCCATTCGCCTTTGGGATTACGAAGGCAACCAATCGAGCATTTTGGGACGACGTGAGGTGTTTAAGAATATAAATTGCAGTAAAAATCCGGATATTACATTTACGAGCCGCTATTTACCTGAGGAGGGGACGGTCAGCGTCAGTGCGACGCCGGGCAGCAGCGGTAGCCCAATCTCTTCTGTTGAATTTTGGTTCTTAGGCCAGAATTTATTCACCGATGACCGGGTTTATTTGGGTAAGGATACCTATACTCAAGATTTCTGGCGAGTGCCGATTTCAACAACTAATTGGGCGGAAGCAAATAATTACATCATATTTTCATTGGCAACGGATTCTGCCGGGAACAAGGGTGGGGGCATAATGTTTATCGGGGTAGTCGATCGAACTGCACCCTGGTTAGAAATAAACCCTGTGACTTCGCCTATCATGACGGATGCGGTCAATATTACCTGGTCAGCCGGGGATAATATGTCTGGCATTGACCATTACTCGTTGTCTGTAAAAGTGAACGATGGTGATTTCCAGGTGCGGGCTGGTAACCTGCCTGCTTCGACAACATCGTATAGATTAAATGTGCTGCCAAACCAGCTTATTGTTGTATCAATAACCGCTTATGATAAGTCTGGACATCAAGCCACCCAGGAACACATCATGTTCACTAATGGTTTTGAGTGGCCTTACCAATATATATTTATGCAGATTTTTTCTGATAATTAAAAGTTTTTATATGCTAAGCTGTAATTGGTGATTGGGCTAATGTTTTTATTTGAATAGTCCACAGGATAAAAATACATGCTTTCGCAAGCCTCGATATTTTACGAAGTATCCTTTTCGAGAGAACGCATTTCCAAAGGTATACTTTACTATTACTGAATTAAGAATCTGTCACAATCGTTGAAAAAGATAATTTTTCTGTATTTATTCAGTTAACTTAACATGGAAAAATGAATTTTTATAGTTGACTTAAAAACAATTTTGTTTTGTAGTAAGCAAACTCTTCATGATCGATATTTTTATAAAGACGTATTCCATTATGAATTCATAAGTAAGCCAGTATAATTGACACAATATTGTACTTATATGAAAGAAATATGTCTGATATTAATCAATTAAGTGATCGTGAGATAGAAATATTACAGCTTGCTGCAACAGGTTTGACGAACCGTGAAATAGCACAGGCTCTGACTATCAGCCCGAATACGGTGAAAGTCCATATGAGAAACATCTTTGAAAAGATCGATGTTTCCTCACGGACAGAAGCCACGCTGTACGGTATTGAACACGGCATTGTTGATGTGCCTGGAGCCAATGGGGATTCGGTACAAGTTCAAACCGTGACTGTCGTTCAGAAAATCCCCTGGACATTTGTTAGCATTATTGGATTGGTCTTACTGGTTATAATCGCTTTTGGGTGGGATCTTTTGTTCCCACAACGAATATCCAATGCCGGGCTTATTACCGAAGTTCCTGACCGCTGGCAAGAACTGGCACCGCTGCCAGAGCCGCGATCCAGCATGGCTGCGGCGGCTTATGATGGGGATATCTACGCCATTGCCGGGGAGGGGCCGGAGGGCGTCAGCGGCGGTGTTTTTCGGTATATCACCGATGATGATCGCTGGGAAGTGCTCAGCGACAAGCCGACACCGGTAGCGGATGTCAAAGGCGTTTTGGTTGGCGAGAAGATCTATGTCCCGGGTGGCAGATTGGCTGATGGTCAGCCGACGGACATCCTGGAAGTGTACGACCCACGAAGAGACACCTGGGAACAGAAAGCGTTGTTGCCGATAAAGGTGAGCGGCTATGCCCTGGCTGATTTCGAAGGGCAAATATATCTCTTTGGCGGTTGGGATGGCGAGAAAGTGCTGGATACTGCGCTGCGTTATGACCCCCAGGATGATCAATGGGATGAGGTGACACCGATGCCTACCGCAAGAGCATATGCCGGGGCGGCTGAAGCCGGCGGAAAAATTTATGTGATTGGCGGATGGGATGGGGAAAAGGCTCTGGAAGTGAATGAGAGTTATTTGCCTTCGAGAGATATTCGGGGTGGAGAGTCATGGGAATTATTACGAAAACTACCATCAGCAGATAGTAAAGTGGGCGTCGAGAGTATAGCGGATATGATATTTGTGATAGGGGAGAGTGGTATTTGGCAATATACTTCAACATCTGATTATTGGAATTACGATGCGGGTACTCCGCCTTTTAAGCTTAACTCATTGCTTGGGTTATCTTCTTTGGATAGTTTTATTTTTATAATTGATGGAGGTAATTATAAAGACCAAGAACCAAGTCGGCTATTTAGATATCAAGCTATGTATTCGCTTGTAATTCCATTTATTCAAAATCCATGAGTAATTTAATTATTGATAAACAAAACTCCCAGGGGGATCTGATCAGCTTCTGAGATTGAAATCAGGAATTCAACATCCGATGTTTGATCAGGTTTTGCAACAACGGTTCGGTCTGGGAAAATTATTATTAGAAAATATTCACCTGGAGGAATATTATTAATGTAAAATACCCCGTTCGCGTCTGTTTTTCCAATCACATCACCTCTTGTGGGATTAGGATAGGTGATTATTGGAGAAACCACCATTTGATCTTCTCTTGCAACAGCCGGTGAAAGAAAGAAATCCAAGTTTTTTAAAATCAAAGATCCCTGGGTTTGGTACAGAAGGCCGCTTATTGAAGCTTTCCCCTCTTCAGGAGGTTTGGCATCTTTTGGAGGGCTTAAATCGTCAATATCAATTACCGTTTGGTAATTTTCGTAATCTACAGGATAGGCTTGGGTATCTTGTGTTGAATTTATTGGATTACCTAATTCTTCAACAATCGGATAAGAAGTTGTATCTAGTGTATTGGTTATTGGATAACTAAAATTCTCGCTAGAAGTTGAGATTGATTCAGGGGTTCCATGCGTTTGTATTGAATCTTCATTTTGTTTTTTAGCACATCCTAACAGAACAAACAATAGAATTAGTAAGATATAATTTGTTGATTTTCTTGTCATGCAATCCTTAAAATCTCACGGATAAGGTATACCAACCTTATCCGTGAGAAATTGTAGTTTTCTAAATGTAAATTTAGTAGTTGAAGCCCAAGTAAGCCATAAACTGATCACCCGTTGGTGAAAGGTAGGTGTTTGCAACGTATGCTGCAATTGGTTGATCAGCTTCAATACTTAATGAACCAACCCATCCATCTGTGATTTCAGGTAATTCAGTTCCAGTTAATCGGAAGTTTCGAATGATACTCTCACCAGCAGGGATTACGACGCCTGTACGAATTATTGCATCGCCGCCACCGGAGGGTGTATATGTTAATGTCGCTGTTGCATCAGCAGTGCCGAGATTTTGAACAGTAATTACATTTGCATATCCATTGGATAAGCGTTTTGCTACAAGGGGGACAGAAACATTGGTGTCTGCAAGATTACCTGGAACAGCACCATATGCTGCTTGCTCAGCATTTGATGTATAACGATACATAACTAAGGTTACAGTGCCTTTGCCGGTCGCTGATTCTACCTTACAGCTGCCGTACCAACCTGCGTCAGGGAATCGAGTTGTGTCAGTTAATGTGTTGAAGGTGTATGATCCATTTGCTGGCACAGCAGTGTGATTATGAAGGGTGATTGTGTCGGCACCAGGGGCAGATGGATTTTTGGTGCAGGAAAGCGTTAGATCATCAACTGGAATTTCAACACCACTCAGGTTCTGAATTGCTAATGATGTGGTCAAAGAATTTCCTAAGCGAACATAAAGCAGCGGGATAAACCAGCTTTCAAAAACCTGTTCTTCCTGGAAACCATTGAACGCCATCAAACTATCTGCGCCAAAAAACAAGTGTGAAATCACACCTAAATCACCAGCTGTTGTTGAAACCACCACAGAACCCCACCAACCAGCCGGGACATTTGTGTCATCCGCAAGATCAAAAAGAACAGATGCGCCAGAAGCAAGATTTGTATAATCTTTTGTGTAGGTGGGTGATGTTGCACCAAAGGCATATAACTCAACTGTGAAATCGACGGCAACAGTACCTAGATTTTGAATAACAATCTGAGTATTGGCAATGCCGCTTGCTGAGGAAGCGCCTTTCGCAGCCATTGGTACAAACCAGGTTGCGCTAGGTGTTTCAATTCCTGTATATGCGCCTGAAGTTGGTGTTCCGGTTCGGACAATTTCCTGAACTAACGCGCCCAAAGGCTGGGATGATGAAATTCTAACAGAACCTTGCCCTGCAGGAAGACCGGTGTCGTCATACTGTCGGACAATCTGATTTGCACCTACAGGAATAGAAAATTCTTTAAAAATTGAGTCTCCCCATTCTGTTCCATCTGGCGCAATGTATTCTGCTGAAACTGTCGCCAGGTCATCTCCCAGGTTAACCAGGGTATAGTTGGTGGCAAATGTCTTTGTGGTTGACGCCGCATAAACAGGTGCCCCCACCAGGAGTAAAACGATAATACTAATTGCAGTTAAACGAAATGCTTTTTTCATAAGAGCCTCCTATAGATTATTTATTGTAATCTTACAAATTTTTAGTGAATAAAGCAATAATACGTTTAGGTTAATTTCTTTGTTTTCCTTGAAAAGGGATAATTATCGAAGCAATGAAGAATAAAATGCCTTCCGCGATGAATAATAATATTCTTGACAAGATAGAAATTAAATTAGCGGCAGAATTCAAAAAGCCCATCTGTGTTGCCAATAATTCTCTTAATACAAATTCACGAACACCCAGTCCATTTGGAATGAATATCATTACGAATCCACTCAACCATGCCATACTAAATGTTGAGGAATAATTAAGCATCAAAGGAAAGCTAATATTTCCATGGATATCAGAAAAACTCTTTTGGATTAACCAGATGCCAAATCCCAATAAACACCATTGGATTGATGAATTAATTAAAATTACCGACCATTCTTTTAGAGTCATTTTAAAATGCAAATCCCAATCTCTCTTTTTCTTTATAAGCTTTTGTAAGAGTTTGAAGGCATGCATTATGATCAGGTACCCAATTATTGGTGCGATAAGGAATATCAGTAGAATTAGTAATTGTTTATTTATTGAAAAAAAGTAATTCAAAGTAACGATGATCAGTCCTGATAATAATGTGATGTAAATTTCGATGATCGTGGCTATCCAGGATACTCGAACAGGAATTCCCTCATTTTGTAAATACCATTCGCCCCGAGAGAGGTACCCCCAAATGTAGCCGGGTATGTATTTTGGGATTAAACCTAAAGAAAAACCCTGGCGAATATTATGAAAACTGGCTTGAGGATGGTATGAACGAATGATCAACCAGAGGTTAAGCATTTGTGACAGATAAACAACAATAAAAATCATTAGTGCATATCCCAGATAAATCAAATTAAATGTGAAATCTTTACGAGTATCCGTGAGGTTTTTAAAGCTGTCGATAACCATGAATGAAAAAATGGCAATACCTATCAGCATTCCGATAAGCAGTAAAATTCTTCTCGATTTTTTCATTTTCATTTTTTTCTAGCCACAACCACATAGCCTTGAGGAAAATATTTTTTTGTATTCAACCACTTATCCAGATATGATATGAATAATGTAAATATATATTTATTAATAAATAAGAAAATTGACCTCAGAAATTTAATTTTCCAGGTGCCAAGAAGGAATGTCGATGATATTTGATGTCCGAGAAAGGATATTAACCCATCCGTTTCTTTTAGTTCCAGTATTTCAAACCCCGATGAAATTAATAAGTGCTCAATTCCATACTTTGTGTAGCGATAAAAGTCATATGGCACTTCGTGCAATCGGCTTAAATGTGGAACGGAAAAAAACAAAAGCCCATTGGTCTTTAATATTCTAGTAATTTCTTTTATTGCAATAAATGGGTCTGAAATATGCTCAAATACTTGAAAACACAGAATAGAATCAAAGCAAGCATTATTTACCGGCATTTTTTGGACATTACCTAAAAAAGAAATGGGATTATCCTTTTCCATGTAATCCATTAAATAAATCTCATCGGAATATTTCTGGATCTCACTCAGATAGGGTGCATTCCCACATCCTACATCAAGAACACTTCCTAATTTGTATTTTGGGATCGTTTCACAAAAAACTGCCTGCCAGTGGTTGTAAATGACAGATGAGTAAAACTTCCAGCTCTTTTTCCCAACAAGATAATGCTCAATTTGTCTGCGGTGATTGGGCGCTTGCGATTCGAATTTTTGTTTTTCCATGACCAGGATTTTCTTTTTTTATCAGAACCCAATTAAAATTGACGATAAACGGTGATAATAATTTCCAAAGAGGCGCAGGAATTTTTGAAAGAACTTTGTATAGAGATCTGGCACGTTTCTTTTTCTTTGTTTTTGCAAAGAAATCAAGTACGAGGATGACAGCATCAATAATTTGATAAGGTTGAAATATCTTTTTTAAATTCCAGTATGTGCGAGAGCGCTCGTAAAATTCATCACCTTTTCCAGTTAACTGTAAATAACGATTTGCCCATTTTTCTGGCAACATCTGCAAAAAAGGCAGATAGTAATGTGGCTCTACTGGAAAAGTTTTATTTGGCCCGCTGAAATAAACAATTCCACCCGGTTTCAGAACTCGTTTTAGTTCAGAAAACAACTGAATATCCGATGGTACATGTTCATATGTTTGTGAGCAAATTATTGCATCAAATTTCTCATCCCCGAAAGGCAAGCGCATTGCATCCCCATAGGCATATTTGAGATTTTCCTCAGCATTTTGATCAATCATTTTCATTGCTATGATATCGAAATCCACACCAATTACCTTTTTAAACAAAGGTGCTATTTTCTTTGTAATGATGCCGCTGGAACAACCGATATCAAGGCAAATACCATCAGGATTATGGACATTCACTTTTTCCAGTACATAACGAATTTTATCTGCTTTATTGATACGAATCTCATTGTCTTGAAAATGTTCATATAATGTATAAAAGTTCTTTTGGTATTCTCTCATTATCTCTTTTAATTTTTTAATGCTTGATGATATTGGTCAATAATTGTACCAGCCAAAACGTTCCAATCATAGAAATTCTCCGCACGGTATCTTCCTGCATTACTGGCATTTTTCCATTTGTCAAAATCCTCAATAAATTCATTAATTTGTTTTGTTAACTCCTTGCTGTTCTCTGGTTCAAACAGATTGCCAACATCAGCCGTAATGACATCAGGAATACCGCCGACTCGACTTCCAATACAAGGTGTACCACTTGCAAGTGCTTCAACAAGTACAACCCCCTGACCTTCCTCTGTAGAAGGAAGGATTAAGAGCTTTGAATGGCGCATCAAATCACCCACTTGAGCTTGAGATTGCGTCCCTAAAAATTGCACACAATTTGACAACCCATTCTTTTCAGTGTAATCGATTAGAAATTCTTTACGATCTCCCTCGCCAATGATTACCAGTTTATAATCCGGGTGTTTCTGATGCACCTCAATCATAGCTTCCAATAAGAATCTGACACCTTTTCTTTCAATTAAAGAACCAACAAAAAGCAATCGTTTTCCTCTCTTTTCTAAAGAGCCCATTAGAAATTTACTGATGTCTATACCGTTTGGTATTATGATGATATTATTGCCAGCTACACCAAATTTTTTAGTAGTTTCAGCAAGACTATTACTTAAAGCGATAACTTTAGATGCCTTCTTTAAAGCTTTTCCAATAAAAAATTTAATAACAGGTTTATTGACTGTTTTAAACACATCGCTACCCTGCACAGTAACGACATAAGGGGTATTGTGATAAATTTTGCTCAACAGGGCTGCTAATCCAGATAGGCTAAAATTGGCATGGATGATGTCAAAACCCTTTGTAAATTTCCCAACTGCCAAACAAAAATGCCAGAAGTATGGGATCATTGACAATTTGCCACCAAGTCCACGCTCCCAGGCAGCTGGGATTCCTGCAGCGTCTTTCTGGAGGGTCTCATATCGTTCAGGTAGATATCTTGATCTGAAAATCTCAATACCATCTATCACCTCATGCTCTGCAGCTCCGGGTTGGTGCATTGTGATCACTCGAACCGTGTGTCCTTTTGCTTGTATAGCCCTTGCAGCCTCATAAATGAAGGGTGCCCGAAAATCCTCCTTCCACCGAGGGAAATTTGTTGTAACAATTGCAATTTTCATATATCTATTATATCTTTCTCTTTTTCATGGCACTATCTTATAAATACTAACATCTTTTTGTTGATAGATAAGTTCAAAAAATTCCGAATCGTTTAAGATATCAATTTCAACAATTCCCCTTCGGGTACCAATATAGACATAATCAACCCCATAATCCCTCAATAAACTTAAACCTTCTTTATTGGTCAATTTGCCTTGTAATCTATGAAATAAAAGGGATGTGTATATGTCATTTGGATTCCTCAATTTCTCAACTTGATAAATCATTGGAGGAACAATGGTCTGGCGTTCTGCAATAACCGGTAGCCAATAACCGCCATCTAATCCAATTATTAGATTGTCATTAATTGGAAATTGATATGTATTAATCATAAAAATAGATTCTGGATCAATGTTTCTTTTTATCCAATTGGCTGCTTTCAAATCGTTAGGTGTAACATATGAATGTTTTGAATAATCGAAATCATTCCAGCGATTTACACCTGAAAATATTCCAAAAGCCATTGCAAGTATGATAACAATTCGTGCAGCTAAAGTCAGAAATATTTTTGATCCCTTTGAAAGAATCAAAGATATAAACCAGCCATTAAATATTGAAATTGGAACGTAAGAAGATACTATCATTGTTACAAGGTCTACTGTATAGCCATATACTGCTGGCTGTGTAACGATCGCTAAAACAAAAATCCAAACAGAAATTGTTAAAATAATTCGGTCTTTTTTTATGATACTAAGAACAACAACAGCAACACTCATACCAATAAGGATCCATGTTTGTGTTTCACTTTCGAAAAGTGGCCCCAGGCGATTCAATGAGAAAAATGAATCTTTTGTTACAGTACCGACTGCTTCATAACCGTTTTTTCTTGCTATGAACAATTGAATCAACCAGGGGGAGCTGAGAATTAAAGCACTCGACGGATAAAAAATCCATTGAGCGACATTATTTTTTAGCGTTATAAGAGGGTTTTTTCGCACAATCAAGTATATAATTGTGAAAATTATGCCCGCTATACAGATGCGATAATGAGAATAGATTAACCCAATTGTGATTAATGTCAATATTGGTGTAAATTTAAATGAAAAATTCTGTTCATAATCCCAATAGAATAATGCCAAAAGATAAGTTGTCAGCATGATTGTGCCCATCAACTGGGTATATCTACCCCAAATCAACGAATAGCCAGGGAAGATATAGATGAAGCCAATGACAGCTTCACTAACTATGCTAGCCAGTACGTTTTTTGTTAAATAATATGTTAAAGCCCCCCCTGATAGGGATACCAAACCCATCAGTATTGCACCAGAAATGACAACCATTATTCGAGGTGTTATACCGCTAAGTAATGACATTGCAGCAGTATAAGCATGATATCCAAAATGATAGGAGAAAGTAACGACGGGGGCGTAAGGGCCGTAGTCCTTTGGTATTTGACCATTCTGAATGAAAAGTGAAGTGATCAAAGTATGGTGCATACTGTCACTACCCATCCCAGCAACCAGATTTCTGTAGAAATGAAGGTATGTGATGATGATCAATATCCCAAATCCGATTAACATCAGTTCGAGATAATTCCTTCTATTTTTTAACCATTTATAAATTTCTTTTCTACTTAGAAATAGGATAACGCTCAGGATAGAAAACAAGGCCAAGAATAATGTTCTTGTACCCCATGAGGTGACTGAGAAATTAAATAACTGAAACCAGATGAGCAGCATGATCCAGAATCCAAGCGAAAATCCGAAAGCAAAGCTCAGTTGCACCGGGATTGATAATTTTCTTAAGCTTTTTGCAAAAATCATGCTTAGCATTCCTGGGCTGAAGAATAGAATGAATGCTGCAATTAATTTTAGCCACTGCCAGAGGGATAATTCTGAAATCATGCTAAGGTTCCTTTGAAAAATTAGTTGTGTTATTATAATCTGTTCGTTTCCAAATGCTCACACTTTTGCCTTTATAAACCTTCTCCACACCCATACACCCTGCCAGCCCCTCCGTCTCCAAGCCCCCTATACCTTCTCTTACATATACCCAGTCTAAATCCGCTTCCTCAACAACAGACCAGAATTCATCCGAACATGTGCTGATCTGGCTGGCAGTCTCGCCCCAATCCCTGAGCAGCAAGTTTCCTTCCTTATCTGGGGAGAATCCGTAAAACACCGTCGGCACCAGGGACCATCTGCCCGTATATGGCAAAATCCACCCGCCGCCATCCACGCCTCGATAAACCCCATTCTGCCAATGGGTGGTGTTGATGAAAAAGCGAGCATCCTCCGGCGCGTTCTGCCTGACCCAATTCAGGGCAGCGATGTCATCTTCTGTTACCATTACCGTAACCGGGTTGACGATGTTCGTGCTGAGCGGGAAGCTCCACGCGATCCATCCCACCAGGAACAGGCTGAACAGGGTAAGCTCAGCCCAGCGCTTACCTGACCATTTACGCAGCAATAGGCCGGCCTGCCAGACCATGTATCCTGCCCACAGTACCAGCGGCAGAAAGCTGATGATAACAAAGTGGTCCGGGCGGAAGGGGTTGAAACTGATTCCCCAGGGGATGCTCATCAGGGCGATTAGCAAGCTCCACAAGACAAAGCCATAGTTTTTCTTGTGAAGCAACCCGAGGAGGATGCCAATGCCTGCAACCAGCAGCAGCCAATGGTTGCTGGTAGGTCCCAGCAGCTGCCAGGTATAACTGCCATCAACAACAGTGTTGATCAAGCCATTCAATGTTTCGGGGAGAGCTGTGCTCACCTTTGGCTGCCCGGGATAAAATTGAATGACTCGCCAGAACCAGGGGGACGCCAGCAGCAGTCCTAACACGGAACCTAAAAAGATCGGCAGCAAGGCTGCAGCAGATTTTGCCCAATGTTTCAGCCGCGGCAGCATATGTGCAGTCGTCAGCAGGACCAGGAAAATCGCCAACAAACTTGCGGCGAAGTAATGTGAAAGCAGCAATCCTGAAGTCAGCACTGCCAGTGAGACTGTGTGCCGCCATGGGCGGGGTTTTCGGAGCATGGTGATGGCGAGGCTCATGGCTAAGGGCAGCAAGATCATCCCGGTCAGCAAGGTATAGCGCCCCCAACTGAGATAGTATGCCGGCATACGGGTGCCAAAGCTGACCAGCAAGCCCGCAATTGCTGCCGGCCGCCAGTCCCGCCAGAGGGTTTTCCCCAGGGCATAAATAGAAAGGCTGACAGCAGCATTCAGCACCTGCCCAAAAAGAAGCATGGCATCACCAATTTGCATGCCGCTTATCGCGGTGAAAAAGGCTGTGACTGCGTGGTAGCCGAAATGGTAATAGAAGGGTCCCTCAAGGTAGGGAGAGAGGGTCTCTGGCAAGCCGCCGTTTTCAAGGATGACACGGATGATCAGGTAGTGGTGCTGTGAGTCCACCCAGTTAGGCAGCAGCAGTTCCCTGGCTTGATAGAACCGTAAAAAGAGTGTCAGGCTCAAGAAAACTAGGCTGATGATGAGATGCGGCAGATACTTCCTTTGAAATCGAAAACCACGTTTGATGAAGCCAAGAATTCCCAGGATGATAAAAATCAAGAGGATTAACATAAGACCAGCGATTGTGAGATTCACCCTGATCAGGAAGAGAAGCTCGGCAATCAGTATGATCAGCGACAGGCTGACCCCAATGACCTGGGCAAGGGAGACCATGGGGTCCTGTTTTCGCTTGCCCATCCATGCCCACCAGGCTGTGCCTGGCAGCAATAGCGCTGCAAAAGCCAGGAAGGTCACAATGGGCGCACACCTTCTGTATTGATTTTTGCAAGCATTGTTTCGACCGTCATGTTCAAGACCGGGTGATTGAATTCAGGCGCGATATCCTTCAATGGGACGAGAACGAAACTGCGTTCGTGCAGGCGTGGATGTGGAATGCACAGTTTGGATCGCTCAATCACCCTTTGACCATAGAAAAGGATGTCCAAATCAATCAACCGCGGACCATTGCGAAAAGTTTTCATGCGCCCCATCTTCTTTTCAATTCTTTTTAGATATGCTAACAATCGTCCGGGGCGCATTTTGGTCTGCACTTCCAGCACCTGGTTTAGAAATTCAGGCTGATCTTCATAACCCCAGGGCGGTGTAATATAAATGGGCGATTCCTTGATGATGGTTACCTTCGGTGCCAGTTCTTTTCTTGCTTTACACAGGTTGGCTTCGCGATCACCGATATTTGTTCCAAGGGCAATGAATACCTGGTCATTCACAATCAGGCAACCTCAAGGATATTGAGGAAATCAGCAAACAAGCCGTAAGCGGTTGTTTCAGGACCTGGGTCGCTTTCTAATATCCCTAGGCCGGGCAGCACGTCGAGCTTGAACTGGCAGTAGGAGCTTGTGCCGTTCACGCTGTACAGGGGGGATTCTGCTCCCACACGTTCAGGTGCAACTCTGGCAAAGATGCAGCCATCTTCTTGTTTTGCACTGCACACCAACTTCCATCGCTCGCCGTAGGCTTTGGCGTCGGCGATCATCTCCGGGGTGATGCCGCGAATGCCAGTGCGGTCCACCTGCTGAGGTGTCATGGGAACGCCCATCAGCACTGTGACAAGGGCAGATACTTTTATTGCTGCATCCCAGCCGTCAATATCGTTGCTGGGGTCGGTTTCAGTAATCCCGATGGATTTGCCGTAGGCAACGGCTTCATCAAAGCTTTTGCCTTCTTCCATCATGGCAAGCAGCATATTGGTGCATGAATTTAGAATGCCTTTGAAAGAAATCAGGTTGGCACCGACCAGCGGCTGTCGGAAGAGGGCAAAGATTGGGGCGCCATCCATCACAGCGGATTCAAACATGAATCCCTGGTTTTGCTTCTTTGCCAGTTCTGTGAGTTCCTGGTAGCCGTGAACCACAGGGCCTTTATTAGCAGTGATGACATGCATGCCTTTTTCCAGGGCGGTTTTCAGATAGCCCAGGGCGGGTTGTCCGCTTTGCGGGTTGACCGGTGTGGTTTCAAACATGAAGTCCGCCGGGCAGGCGCTGATGAATGCATGGGTTTTATTGGGCGTATCCACCGTACTCAAGCGGTTCAGGTTTTGACCGGAGTCGGCAATGGACAGCGCTTGTTCTAAATCCAGCCCTTCTGGATTGATGGCCTGGCCGTGCGTCCCGGTGATGATGCCTGTCACGGTTACTGATAGTCCATAACGAGATGCCAGTTCCTCTTTCTTTTTGATCAATAATCGGGCAAAGGCTTTGCCAACGTTGCCAAATCCCACCAAACACATGCAATAATTTTTTGTCATAAAGTTTTCCTTTTTTGAGCAGTTGTTTCCTATATTTAACCACAAAAACTCGAAATCTGGCATGAAATAAGGCAGAAATGAAATCGTGGGTTAAAATATTGTCATGGAC
The DNA here is from genome assembly GCA_016841525.1 of Anaerolineaceae bacterium. Taxonomy (GTDB): domain Bacteria; phylum Chloroflexota; class Anaerolineae; order Anaerolineales; family Anaerolineaceae; genus Brevifilum. Next base: position 298,543 of record JAENYZ010000004.1, on the reverse strand, counting down.
ATTAATTCTCATAAGGTTTTATTATTTGATATTGACGGCACCTTGCTGGAACCTGCCGGTATCGGGCGTCTGTGCTGTAAACGCGCCTTGGAAGATGTATTGGGATTTTCGGTGCCGACTGATGGCATTGCCATGGCAGGGCGAACAGATTGGGGTATTGTCAATGATTTGTTGGTGCATGCCGGTCTGGCTGAGCCTGAGGTTGAAGCGCAGCGCGAGAAAGTCTTTGACGCGCTTTCCCGTCATATCGCTGCCGCCGTGCCATCCTCGAAAATGCACATTCTACCCGGGGTGATATCCTTGCTAAATTACCTTGAGAAAGATTCAAGGTTTATATTCGGATTGGTAACCGGCAATGTGCAAAAGACGGTTGTTCACAAATTGTCGGCGGTTGGTATTGACCCGGGCTTGTTCACCTTTGGGGCCTTTGGAGATGAGCATATCGATCGCAATACCCTGCCAGCCCTGGCACTTTATCGGCTCAGCCAAATGATTGGGGCTCAGGTCCCGCCAGAACGGGCATTGGTGATTGGGGATACACCTCATGATATTACCTGTGCCAAGCATGCGGGCTTGAAGGTGCTTAGTGTTGCAACAGGGCTTTTTACGATGCAGAACCTGGCAGCATTGGAGCCGGATTTTCTCCTGGAGGATTTGTCAGATACACCGCAGGTTGTTGAAATCTTGGAAAAGTTCTAGATAGAGCATGGTTTTAATGATGAGCTAAAACTACAGTATTTCATTAATCATGATGAGTTTAGTTTTGTTTATTCATTGATTTGTGGGCGGGATACGTTTGTCATCCCGCCTTTTCAGTCAATTGATATCATTTTTCAAAATGGGTTGGAAATTCGGCGTTTGATATGGCGCAGTGAAGCTTACCGCCCTTCAAACACCGGCAAAACATCCCACGGCAGCTAACTAGCTCATAAAAAATTGTGGGTTAGAATAAGAGCCATGGTTAAGAACGCTCATAAAGTTTTGTTATTTGATATTGATGGGACCCTGTTAGATGCAGGCAGTATCGATCGCCTTAGCTGTCAACGTGCATTGGAAGATGTGTTGGGTTATTCAACGCCAAATACTGGTGTGGAGATGGATGGTAAAACCTATTTGCGCATTGCGCAGGAATTGTTAATACATACCGGCATAGAAGCGGACCATATTGAAGCACAAACACACGATCTCCTTGATGCCATTAATCGGCATTTTATAGAGGCGGTACCATCTGCAGTGATGCAGCTATTACCAGGGGTCAGGACTTTAATCGATCACCTTAAAGAAGATCCAAGGTTTATTTTAGGCCTTGTGACAGGCAATATCCATGAGATGGCAGTACACAAATTAGAAGCGGTTGGCATAAATCCGGGCTTGTTTAGCTTTGGAGCCTTTGGGGATGATCATATTGATCGCAATGTTTTGCCTGAACTGGCACTCGATAGAATCAATAGAACATTGAGAGATCCCATTCCACCTGAAAGGGCTTTGATTATTGGGGACACGCCATATGATATCAACTGTGCTCATCATGCCGGCGTAAAGGTCCTCGGTGTTGCTACGGGGGTGTACAGGTCTCAGGACCTTGCAGCGTATGAACCGGATTTTCTTATGGAAGACTTATCTAACTCCAGCCAGGTGCTTGAAATCCTGGAAAATTTTTAAGAGCTAATTTGCATTGGATTTTCTCTGAGACTTCTGAAGTAAATTTTCAGTAGGGCGGGATGCGTTTGTTATCCTGCCGTTTTTGTCGGTTGTCAATGTTTTATTAGATGTTGGGTGTTTGGTTATTATGGTGCGTGGGAAGGTTCACGCACCCTACTTTTCACATTACGAGATTTGATATATCGCTCCTGAAACGGGTCCCAGGCTGAGGTGCCATCCAGAACCCGTCCTTATCAATTCGGCGTCTTCCGGCGCGTCAATCAATTTGTGGAGAGTATCAATTATGTCAGGGGCGAGATCAATGCTGACCCTTTGTCCTGATGGGTTGAGGCCAATCAGTAATTTTTGGTCCGATTTTCGCATGCTGTAAACAAAGGGTAATTTGCCGCTTTTGGCATAAACCACTTCAAATTCTGCATCAGCAGATAGTGCTGGTAAGGCGTGCCTTAATTGGATCAATTCTTTAACCCGGTTGAGAAGTGAATCACGGTCTGACTCTTGTTCTGCAACATTGGGGCGTTCTGGCGAAAGATCCACGGGGAGGTATAAGGAATCCGCATCAGCATTTGAGAATCCCGCGTTTCTCTCCTTGGACCACTGCATGGGCGTTCGGACACCTGTTCGTGCATAACCGCCTTCTTTTGAGGGCAGCTTACGATACTGCATGCCGATTTCATCGCCGTAATAAATAAAGGGTGTCCCGGGCATGGTCATCAGGAATAAGTAGATCAATTTCATCATCGCCTGGCTTTTACCATTCGCAAGGCGAGGTGTTTCATCATGATTGCCGGTAATCAGCGCGACATATCCCTGGTCGGAAATTTCATTAAGGTAATGGAGATATTCATCTAAGAACTGGCGGATGTCGCCGTGTCCCGATTCATCGAAAAAGGGCCAGCTGTAAGAATCACGCCAACGACCCACGCCACGTTTTCGGAAAAGGGAAACCCAACCCGGGTTGTTAAAACCTAACAAGAAATCGGCATGGAAACCCGCCGGAATTGCCTGCGCTGGCGATCCCCATTCGGAGACGATCACCGCTTCGGGATAGTCTTTTTCCAGCCAGTCTCGGATCCAGCGCCAGAAGCGGGATGTTTCGGCTTTATCCGGGTCTCGCTTGACCAGGGAGTTTGCCATATCTACACGGAAACCACTGGCGCCTTTGTCCAACCAGTAAGCCATAATCTTTTTAATTTCCTGGCGAACCTTCTGTGGTCCAGGGGCGTCCACGGGCTGCATCCAGGTGTAAGTTGGGTCGGTTTGTGCAAAGCCGTAGTTGAGTGCTGGCTGAAACCAGAAGAAATTAGTGATGTAACCCCCATCGCGTTCGCCATAGCCCCGAACAACCGGCAAATCCTCATGCGACATATCCCAGATGGAATTGTTCCATACATAATAGTCTGTGAAGCGGTTGCTCTCGTGTTTTTGGGATTCCTTGAACCAGGAGTGTTCAACAGATGTGTGCCCCGGGACGAGATCAAGCAGAACCCGAATGCCTCGTTGTTTGGCTTCAGCAAAGAGCCTTTCGAGGTCTTGATTGGTGCCATATCTTGGGGCAACACGGTAATAATCCGCGACATCGTAGCCGGCATCCTGGAAGGGAGAAACAAAGCATGGATTGATCCACAGGGCATTGATCCCTAAGCTCGCAAGGTAATCCAATTTTTCAATAATCCCAGGGATATCCCCAACGCCATCATTATTAGAATCGTAGAAGGATTGGGGGTAGATTTGATAGAAGACGGCTTCGTGAAGCCAGGAAGGTAAGGTGTGTTTCATTTTGATACTCTCCCTTGTTTGACTCGGCTTTTACTGATCAGGGGTTTCTTCCAGAAAATAAATCGGGTTTGAGATTAATGCGGGTAAGGGCGGCAGCCCGGGCAGGAATGTGCGAAGGATCTCAACACGGACAAACCCTGGCGCTTTCACTGGAAAATTGAGTTTGACATGGCCTTCTGAGTGTGCCTGGAACAGCACTGTTTCTTCACTTTGGTTGATCACCTGAACGATATCGCCAGCGATCAATCCTGCAGCCTCAATGTGAACAATTTGTCCCGCTTCCCAGAGCTTTGCATCGCCCATCTGGCATTCATCGGCCTTGAGTTGAATTGTTGGCCCCTGCGGGGAAAACCGGATGAAGCTGTGACCTGCCCGTAAAGCACTTAGAATCTCGCTGGGTGTGTTTGCTCTGGCATAGACGCCCATGCACGGCCCGCCAAGGATTTGGAAAAGTCCGTCTTTATGGTAGTCGCTGCCGCCAACGGCTGGAATTTGTTGTCCGGATTCGAGCAGGGACTGCCATAAACCTACTGCTTTCAGATTGCTTTCACGCATCGGGCCGTTCCAAACCTCAAGACAGTCAAAAGGTAATTCATTCATGTTGAATTGAAAGCCGCAGGTCGGGTCAAAGGGGTGGTTGATAACGATCAATGCGCCGCGTGCACGGGCTGAATTGAACCGGGCTTTTACTTCCTCATCCGAATGAGTGAAGAAAGGTTCATCATAAGGTCGGTCAATACCCAGGAAATTGGCATGACCCTGGTAATGGGTCCATTCAACCCCAGGGATCAGGGTGATACCTTTGACCCTTCGTAGAGATTCAGCGCTGACCATCTGGTTATGATCGGTGATAGCGAGGAAATCGAGACCGTGCCTTTTTGCGTGGGTTGCCAGCTCCTCAACTGAAAGCACGCCGTCGGATGCAATGGTGTGGGTGTGGATATCGCCCATTAAAAGCTGATATTCTTTTGGGGTGAAAGTTAATCGATATGTGACCGTTACACCCTCAGGTGCCACTTTATAAGCGCCAATCAGAATCTTCCATTCGCCTGGCATGAGTTCTTGTGGCTGGTATCCTGGTGTTGCTTGAATCGCATTGATAAAGATCTCAGTTTTGTTGGAACCTGATACCCCAACCTGCTCACCCTGGGGATTGAGCAACCCAAGATCAATGGTATTAATCGCTTTTGATGAAATAAAGGTGCCTGAAGGTGTTTCCTCAGGATGATCCTGGTGGGTTTGGTAGTGATAGGTCAAATGAAAGGTTTCAATATCTTCAGGCATCTGGAAAGGGAGGGTGAGATATTTACCTTCTTTTTCGCGGGGGATAAAAATTTCCAGTTCTTGTGTTTGGGTCATTTGTTCTCCTGGTAAACCGATTTATGTAAAATCAGCTTTATCTCTTTCATACAGGTGCTGAATTTAAAGCATGTCAATCATCAGAGGTATTCTTGGCTTCAATATTTGTGTCGTGATTTTGTTTGAATTTCAGGAAAAAGGAAAATCCAAGGCTGATCACCATTAAGACCAAAGGAAATATCGTCAACAAGAAGCGTGCTGCTGTGCCGGGTTGGCTGCCTGGATTGTCCCCGCTCTCGAAACCAAATAAATGGAAGATCAACAGAAAAGCCAGGCTTGTAAACAAACCGCTTAACCGGTTCATAAAACCGAGGGCGTTGGAATAAATCCCTTCTCGCCGGACATTATACTTTCGGGTATCCTCATCCATGATCCTGGCTCCAATCAGATCCATGGTTGTGATCACCCCTGCAAAGCCAAAGCCAACCAGTGCGCTTGCTGCAATTGCCGTGACCAGGTTATGCGCAAAGTACAGCGGAATAAAAGCAATCGCCAGCGCTCCCAATGCAATCCGCCAAACAGGAAGCAGTTGATGTTTCCGAACCAGCCATGCCCACAGGACAACACAGGCAATGGCGATCAGCAGTACCGAAGCAAATAAGAAGGTCGATTGTGCATCGGGGATTTGAAGCGTGTATTTCACAAAGAAGGGTAAACCGGCTAAAACCAGGGACATAGCAGCACTGTAAAATGCGTTGGTAAACCCCGCAATCCAGAAGTTTCGGTTGGTGACAATGGTTTTAATGCTGTCCCACAGCTTTGGCTTACTTTCATCAGGCTCGATTTCTTTTTCACGTGCGGTGAGCGCCATGTGAATAATGACAACACCCCCCAAAATTCCATAAAAGATAGCGGTCGTGCTGAAACCGATGGCATTGGTGACGATGGGGGTTAACGCGATGCTGATGATCATCGCTACTAATTGAAAAGCTTGCCGCATAGCGTTCGTCTTTGCACGGCTGGCGTCATTGGTGAATAATTCCGGAAAAAGCGCGCCATAATTGGCATTGATGACGGAGTCAAGGGTGCCTGTGAGGATGTAAAACAGCATGGCATAAGCGAGCAAAGATTGCCCGGCAAGAAACTCGGGCGGACTGTAGAAGGCAATTAAGCCCAAAACAAGGAGGGGTGTGCCAATGATCAGCCAGGGACGCCTTCTTCCCCATTTTGTGCGTGTTCGATCGGATAGAAAACCGTAAACGGGGTTGTCCAGAACGTCAATGAAGGTGTAAATAAATAATATCAATGCGAACTGGGTGGTTTTTAATCCCAGCCGGTCGACATAAAAAATGGCTGCATAGGTTTTGAGCAGGTTGATAGGAATCGATGTGCCAAACATGCCGATGGCGTAGTTAAATGATTTCAATTTCTCTGATTTCATCGTTGTGCCTTTCCTGTCATCAATAGATTTTTAAGTAGTTGACAATTGAGAACGAAAGAATATTTGTGAATTTAAGGATCATCCATTTGTGTGAAAGTCACATAAATTTTCTTCCTGATAAGCACAGGCTTGCATCATGATATACTAAATGATAATCGAAGAGCGAGAAAATATGCCATGAAATTGATCATTCAAATTCCCTGTTATAACGAAGCGCAGATCCTGCCCAGTACACTTTCCCAGTTACCAGAGTCCGTTGAGGGTTTTGACCAGGTGGCGGTTTTAGTCATAGACGACGGCAGCACAGATGATACTGCCAGGGTTGCCCGGGAGAACGGTGCGAACCATATTGTCCGGCTTTCCCGACACCTTGGCCTGGCAAAAGCTTATACCCATGGATTGGATGCTTGTGTACGCCTGGGGGCAGATGTGATCGTCAATACCGACGCGGATAACCAGTACCAGGCGAATGACATCGTTAAATTGGTTAAGCCCATTCTTGAAGGTCAATCAGAGATGGTGATCGGCGATCGGGGCGTGCGCACAATCGATCATTTTGAGCCGCATAAGCGTTTGCTGCAGCGGATTGGTAGCAAGGTTGTCTCAGCGACAGCCGGGTTTGAAATTCCCGATGCTACAAGTGGGTTTCGGGCTGTCACGCGCAAAGTTGCCCTGGAAACCATCGTGTTGAGCAATTATTCTTATACCCTTGAAACCTTAATCCAGGCAGGCTCGAACAAAACACGGGTGTCCTTTATCCCGATCGAAACCAATCCGCCAGAACGCCCATCCCGTTTGTTCCGGAGTATTCGCAATTATTTACTGAATTCTTCAGTAACGATCATGCGAGCTTTTACAATGTATCGTTCCTTAAGAATTTTTACCATGATCAGTGTTTTCTTAGTGCTGATTGGCGCTGCCATCGGCATCCGCTTCTTGGTTTATTACTTCCAGGGGCAAGGGAGCGGCATGGTCCAATCCCTGATATTAGCCGCTGTTTTCTTGATTGTTGGATTTGTCACCTTCCTGATTGGATTAATTGCCGATTTGGTGAGTTTTAACCGCAAAATTCTTGAAGAGATTCTTGTTCGTCTGAGGCGGCAGGATGCTGAAAAGGTGGATAAAAGCCTTGAAGAGGATGAAATCCGCGTGGTTTAGCGAAGGTATTCCTGGTACCGGGGTTTTGTGAGGTTAGCGTGTTTGAACCATTGAGAAAACGGATTGAGCAAGAGGGAAAGGTCCTGGGGAACGATATTTTAAAGGTTGATCCCTTTATTAACCACCAGGTTGATCCTGTTTTGATGGATGCCTGCGGCAAGGAATTTGCCCGCCTCTTCAAATCTACAGAACCAACAAAAATCTTGACTGCTGAAATTTCTGGCATTGCACCTGCCCTGATGACCGCTATGTATCTTAATATTCCCGTCGTTTATGCTCGAAAACATAAACCGGTGACCATGCCCGATACGGTTTACTTAACGGTTGCGCCTTCTCATACCAAGGGACATATGGTCGAGTTGATTGTTTCTCCGGAATACCTGGCTAACGGCGAACGGGTTTTGATCATTGACGACTTTCTCGCATCTGGTGCCACGATTGCTGGCCTTGTTCGCCTGGCACAAACAGCAGGTGCAAAATTGGTGGGCATTGGCGCTTTGATTGAGAAAACTTTCGAGGGAGGGCGAGAGCTGCTCGCGGATCTTGGTGTTCCAATTATTGCGCTTGTGCCGATCGACTCCCTTGAAAATGGCAAGATCGTTTTCGCTGAAGACTGAATTCTTTTCGCTGTTGTTCCAAGCAGCAAGGTCTCGTTTTCTAAAGCCCGTTTTTGTGTTTTTGTTTAACCATACAGGTAAATTCATGAAAGATAGAAATATATATGAAGGCTCCTATTGGAGAGCTTTTTATCATCCCAAACCCCTATACCCTTTACATATTCTGATCCTACCCAAAAGCAGCGTGCTTTCACTGTCAGATGCACCCAACGACTCGGAAGCGTTTTATTCAGAGCTTTTTGTCATTGTCAAAAAACTCGTCGAAGAATTTAATCTTGAAGCGTGCGGATACCGATTAATTACCAACGGAGGATCGAATCAAACTGTTCCGCAGTGGCATTGGCACCTTATCAGTGAAAGTTTTGGAGAAAATAGTGGTTGACACGATCGCAGTACTTGATTTTGGCTCACAATATGCCCAGCTAATCGTGCGCCGCATACGCGAAGCACAGGTTTATGCTGAGCTTTTCCCATGGGATACGCCTGGGGATCGGGTGATGGCTGTAAAGCCAAAAGGTTTTGTGCTGTCAGGAGGACCTGGTTCAGTTTATGACGCCAATGCCCCTGAAATTCCGGAATATCTCTTCGAAAGTGGTTTACCGGTCCTGGGTATTTGTTACGGCATGCAAGCGCTTACGCATTCGTTGGGAGGAGAAGTTGCCCGGGCTGTTAAACGGGAGTACGGTTCTGCAGATTTGACCCTTGTAAAGCCGTCCGTTTTACTGAGAGCGGATGACGACCCCCAGGTTTGGATGTCTCATGGTGACAGGATTGACAGTTTGCCTGAAGGTTTCTCTGTTTTGGCAAAAACCCTCAACAGCCCAATTGCAGCTATGGGAGATGAACACCGTGCTTATTATGGTTTGCAATTTCACCCGGAAGTTCGGCATACGTCTTCGGGTGATTTGCTGATCAAACGTTTTATTTTTGATGTTTGTGGGTGTAAACCAGGGTGGGGATTGCAATCAATTATTGATGAGTCAGTAGATGCTATTCGCGCACAGGTCGGCAGTGAAAAAGTTCTGTCAGCTGTGAGCGGCGGTGTCGATTCGAGTGTTGCCACTGCTCTTATTCAAAGAGCGGTGGGCGATCAGCTTACAGCAGTTTTTGTTGAAACCGGGCTGATGCGCAAAGATGAAGCTTATTGGGTTGAAAAGGTATTTGGTGAAAACCTTAATTGTCATTTTATAAAATTAGATTCAAAAGAAGTTTTCTTTTCAAACTTAAAAGGTGTGACAGCACCAGAAGAGAAACGGCGGATCATTGGAGAAACCTTTATTCGTTTGTTTGAATCAACAGCCAGCACACTGGGTGATCCCAAATATCTTGTACAGGGCACCATTTATCCCGATGTCATCGAATCTCGTGCACCGGAAAGGCCTTCAGCACATCGCATCAAAACTCACCATAATGTTGGAGGATTGCCCGAACGGATGAATTTTGATCTGGTTGAGCCGCTGCGGTATCTTTTCAAAGATGAGGTTCGTAAAGTGGGTGAAGCCCTTGGATTGCCAAAGGAATTAATCTGGCGGCAGCCCTTCCCGGGACCTGGCCTGGCTGTCAGATGTTTGGGAGAAGTGAGCTTACCAAGAATTAGAAAATTGCGTCAAGCGGATGCAATATTCACAGAAGAACTTGCTAAAGCAAATCTTCTTATTTTAAGTGAAGATGATCAAGGTTTTGAGACTGGAACGGCACAAGCTTTCGCAGTTCTCTTGCCTGTGAAGGCGGTTGGTGTGATGGGAGACCAGCGCACTTACCAGGAAGTTATTGCGCTCAGGGCTGTGACGACCCACGATTTCATGACAGCGGATTGGGCAAGATTGCCGAACGAACTTCTTTCGCGAGTTTCCAGTCGAATTGTGAATGAGGTGCAGGGGGTCAACCGGGTGGTATATGATATCACCAGTAAGCCGCCAGGCACCATTGAATGGGAATGAGATTCGTCATAAGCAGCGGTTTAATATAAAATAATAAATGAGAGATACTTTGAAATGGGTTCTTGAAAAACAAGTCAAAAGGAGATTGAGATGGACTTTGGCGAGATTTTGAAAAAAGCATGGAAAATTATTTGGAAGCATAAAATATTGTGGCTATTTGGGCTGTTGGCGAGCTGCGGCATGAACAGTGCCAGGGGCGGCGGGGGTCACGGGGGCGGGTCTTCAGGTGGTGCACCTGCACCTTCTAGTTCGAGCGGCATTTTTCCCTTCCTGAATCCATCGATGCGGTATTCGATCGAGAACTTCATGAGAACCATCGAAAACATTGAGCCATGGATTTGGATAATGATCGTTTTTCTGATGATATTTATGGGAATTGCAATCGCTATCCTTTCTTTATTCCTCGGGACTTTGGGGACTGCAGGTGTGATCAAAGGTACCGCTATGGCTGATGACGCTGCTGAAGATGGCAAACCCTTATCCTTTGGGGAAATCTTCAAGGCAATTAAGCCTTATTACTGGAAGGTGCTCATATTAAATTTGGGATTACGCATTTTGGGATTTGTGGCTTTCCTTATATTTGCAATACCAATTGTCCTTTTTACAGTCTGCACCTGCTTCCTGGGACTGTTTTTACTGATTCCCATCGGTTGGTTTATTGAAGTGATGATCATCTTCACAACGATTGCTATCATTGAGGAAGATAAGGACATATTTGAAGGAATCAGCCGGGCATGGCAGGTCATTACCCGGAAGATCGGTTACATTTTGGTGATGTTCCTGATATTAGGAATTGGACAGTTGATTGTCAGCCTGATCATTGGACTTCCCCTGGTTATTGTACCGATGCCTTTGTTGATCAATTTGTTCGCGACTGGATTCCAGAGTGCTTCCATCGGATTGTTCCTCAGCATAATAATGTTATTGGCTTTGCTCCCCTTCTTGATATTCTTAGCAGGCATTGTCAAGGCTTACGTACTGGCGAGCTGGACCCTGACCTATCGTTCCATTGTTGGCGAAGATGCGCTTAAACCTGTCGTACTTAATCAGCAAGCTGAAGATAAATCTTTGAATGATGTCCAGGAGGATTAAGTAAAAGCATCTTTAGGAATTTCGATGACAATCTTGCGTATTAAAAGCGCCTGGAAAAAATACCAGGGGAAAGACTTTTCCCCTGGTATTTCTCACATTTTGGTCGTGCTGATTGTTTTGCTGATTTTGTTAAACACAACACAACCAGGATACGCTCAATGGGACGAATCCCTGCTTGTTCAGTCACCTGATACCAGCCTTTTTCCGACGATCACAGTTCCTTTCAAACTCCCATTGTCACTAAGTGAATTGAATGCCGATCTTAAGTCCAGCCAACTTATGGTGTATGAGGATGGCAATCAATTTCCGTCAGAATCCCTGGATAAAGTACGAAGCGGTGTCCATTTTACATTGGTACTGAATCCCGCAAGTCAATTGGATACACGCGATACGAATGGTGTTTCCCCTTATGAAAAACTACGAGATGCCCTTGTAGATTGGTCACAAACACGCACCGCTTACAGCGCTGACCGGTGGTCCCTGATGAGTGATGCTGGCGTTGAGATTAATAGTTCAAGCGATCGTGCCCTTTGGGTTAATGCAATAAAGGCATATCAACCGAATTTTCGCATGCTTGAACCAGATTTATCCAGCCTTGAAACAGCCATCGACCTGGCGATTGGAAGGGTGGTCCCTTTTGGCGTTGATAAAGTATTACTCTACATCACACCTGCACCCTCACCGGCACAGATAGAAGCCATAGAAGCTTTATCAATGGATGCACAGTCTGCCGGCATCCAGGTTAATGTCTGGCTGGTCGATGATTCGTATTTTCTGACCAATGCACAAGGCGGCGCTTTGATAAATTTAACAGGTAAGACGGGAGGAAATCTTTTCAATTTTACGGGAACCGAAGCCATTCCAGATCCTGAAACCTATCTTGCGAATCTGGGCTATTACTTCAAAATATCATACCAATCGGAAATTAGAGAAACGGGCACATTCCCTTTGCGTGTTGTGGTGACGACGCCGCAGGGTGAAATAAGTGGTGAGAGCGTTCCTTTTTATATTGAGGTCACCCCGCCGAACCCGATCCTGATCGCTCCCCCCGCAGTCATTACACGGACTCAATCAAAGGGTGAAGGGAGTGAACTCTCCCCGACCAAACAATCTATCGAGATCATGGTGGAATTCCCTGATTGTCGCCCACGGCCAATTGTCGCAAGCCGGCTTTATGTGGATAACGAGGTCGTTGATGAACGAAATTCGCCGCCCTTTGACAGGTTTAACTGGAATCTGAGCACATTGACCGAGGCTGGTGAACACAGCATCCAGGTTGAAGTGGAGGATTCACTTGGTTTTTCAGCTGTGACAATGCTGACGCCCGTGCAGCTTGAGGTGATTTTGCCTGAACCAGAGACGGGGCTTACTTCGAAACAAATTGTATTTTTAGTTTTGGGACTTGTTGTATTTCTTTCACTTGCGATATTTCTTCCACGGATTATCAGAGAGTACTGGAAGAAAGATCGAGTGAAAGGCTTTCTGCCTGCAAAGTTTAGAGAGGAAAGCAGCCCAACGTGGGATTTATCAAAGAACATAGAAGTAAACAATCAAGCGGTTGCGACCTTAATCCCCTTGTATAATTTCCCCGGCGATTTAAATGGTTTACTTGGTTTTTCTCGGTCCCGTGTTTATGTCGGGCGAGATACAAAAAAGGCCGATTTAATAATTGATGATAAAAGCATCGATGATGCACATGCTTTGTTACATCACGATGGAGAGAACTTCTGGCTAAATGATTTGGATTCAAGCTTCGGCACATGGGTGAATTATGAGCGAATTAATCGTCGTCCGGTTAGAATTCAAGCTGGAGATATCCTTCACTTTGGAAATTGTGGATTTCGATTTACAATTATTAATGCTAACAAGCCTCAAGTGACCGTCTCGAAATACGAGCCAGCCTTATGATTGAAGCAAGAAAACCTCATTTAGAAATCAGCGCAGCCAGTCACCCGGGTATGACTGGCAAGCAAAACGAAGATCGTTACCAGGTGATAGGTTCCTGGGTCAGCCCTAAAAAAAAGGTGCCTTCAACGCTGGCTGTATTATGCGATGGTATTGGCGGCCATCGGGCAGGTGAAATAGCAGCGCAGATGGGCGTTTCTATTATTACTGAAATGATACTTGAAAGCGACCCAAATAACCCGCTTGATGTGATGAGGCAGGCAATACGGCGTGCAAGTGATGCAATTTACCAGGCGTCACAATCTGACCAGGGACGTGCGGGAATGGGTGCAACCTGTGCGATTGCCTGGGCGATTGGTGACAGGTTGTTCACCGCCAACCTGGGGGATTCGAGAATTTACCTTCTGCGTAAAGGGAATATTGTTCAGCTAACCACGGACCATACCTGGGTACAGGAAGCCTATGATGCTGGACTTATCCAGGAATCGGAACGTGAAAATCATCCAAATGCACACGTTATTCGCCGTTATTTAGGAACTAAGAGCGAACCAGAACCTGATTTCCGGTTATGGTATTTTGAAGGTGAGAGCGATGAGGATGCACATAATAACCAGGGCATGCGCTTGATCGCCGGTGACACGCTGATCCTTTGCAGTGATGGCTTAACCGACCTGGTGGAAGATCCCGAGATTCAATTGGTGATTCAGGAGAACCATTTTGATTCCGCAGTGGATCGTTTGATCCAAATGGCAAATGCGCGTGGGGGTTACGATAACACCACAGTGATATTGATGCGCATTCCTTCCAGGGGCGTTTTTAAAAAACCTCGGAAGCGAAAACTTGTGTTGGGCTGCCTGCTAACACTTGCTTTGATCAGCGCAATTCTAACGGTTGTCTTTTTTGGATGGCGCTGGTGGCAGGGGAAATTAGATTCTGGGGGACTCCAATCTGGGACACAGACGATCGTTTCACCAACCGGTTTTGAGAATTTGGTTAACACTGAAACGCCTATTCCTGAGGCATCACCGACGTTCACGGTTGAAACACCAACAACTGTTTCGACACCCCAACCATCGATCACCCCCTGGCCGACCAATACCCCTTAATATGCATAATTAGATAAAAGTTTTTTTCGCGGCAAAAATTGGCTGAATTTTGTTGCATGTTTTGCTCTGGGTGCTATAATTAAGTTCCGCCTTGTGATGGCGGATATTTAATGTTAGAATGTCAAATCCGGAGGGATGGCCGAGTGGACTAAGGCGCCTGTCTTGAAAACAGGTGTGGGTTCACGCCCACCGTGGGTTCGAATCCCTCTCCCTCCGCCTTAATTAATAAGTGGGGTATTATTTATGTCTGGGGAGGTGCCAGAGTGGTTGAATGGGGCCGCCTGCTAAGTGGTTGTTGGGTGTTTAGCTCAACCGAGGGTTCGAATCCCTCCCTCCCCGCTGAAGTAAAAAAACTCGTGCCAGTTAAGCACGAGTTTTTGGTTTCGGATTTGTATATTTTTTTACAGTAAGCATAAAATTTGATATTTTTCATTATTGTAACTTTTACTGGTCTTTCTCGACTCATTTATTTTTTTCGTTTTCCCCAAAAGGTTGATATTTTGATTAAAAAATACTAGACTTATGGGGTGTTGGGTTATAGAGATCAAGGTTCGTTCAATAATGTTGATATGGCGGTTCAATTGGGGTTAATCGCTGCTTATTCATTCCTTCCATACAATAGAAAGAGCCTATGGGCATAAAGTCTACGACGAGTGCAAAATCAAACGGCGGGCAGGACACTTCCTCCATTGCTCGTTTGATCCAAATTGGCAGAAATAAATCCTTTATCACAACAAGTGATATCCTCCAGATTTTCCCGGAAGCAGAAGAGGACGTACAAAAACTGGAGATGGTGTTCAGCGCTTTAATCAGCGCATGCATCCCTTATGTTGAAGATGCTGAACTCCTTGACCAACCTTCTGATGAGGAGCTTAAAAAGGAGGAGGAAAAAGCAAGGGAGGAAAAGACGCAGAAAATGCAGCACACCTCAACAGATGACCTTTCGGCTATAGAAACTAATGATACCATTGGCCTATACTTCAAAGAGGTCAGCCGGGTGCCTTTGTTGACGGCAGATGAGGAAGTTGCCCTTGCCCAGAGAATTGAAAGTGGCCGTTTAGCCCGGGCTGAGTTGGCGCGCGGCTATGTTTCCGATCGTAGGCGGGTTGAACTGCGGCGCCTTGTTGAAGATGGATGGAAAGCTCGAGAACATCTGATTACTGCCAATTCTCGGCTTGTGATCAGCATCGCCAAAAAATATATGAACCGGGGGGTTCCTTTCCTTGATTTGATCCAGGAGGGCAATATAGGCTTGATGCGGGCAACAAAAAAGTTTGAGTACCGTCGCGGTCACAAATTCAGCACTTACGCCACCTGGTGGATTCGGCAGGCAATCTCGCGGGCAGTGGCAGACCAGGGCCGGACGATCCGTGTTCCCGTGCACATGGGGGATCAGATAAATAAGTTATTACGCGTTCAGCATGAACTGACCCAACATTTAGACCGTAAACCAAAAATTGAGGAACTGGCTGAGGCATTAGAGGTTTCTCCTGAAAAGGTGGAGCATATGATGGAAGTCGCCAGGCGTCCTTTATCCCTTGAGCTACCAACGGATGACGAGGGGGATTCAACCCTGGGTGATTTCATTGAGGATCAAGAAATCCCGTTACCGGATGATATGGCAACCAGTCATTTGCTCAAAGAAAGTCTGCTTTCGGTGCTTGATTCACTGCCTTCAAGAGAAGTTCGAATCTTACAGCTGCGCTTTGGTTTATTGGACGGTCAGGCTTATACACTTGAAGAAGTGGGGCGCAAGATGGGTGTAACCCGAGAACGGGTCCGTCAAATCCAGGCACAGGCTTTGTCACGATTGCGCCATCCCTCGATTAAGCGTCGACTGCGAGATTATTTATCCAAGTAAACATTTGAACTTAAATATTTCTTGCTTCTGATCAGTCCTAATTTTCTAATAAGTTTCCCTTGCAAATTTTCGAAAATAATAATATGCTTAACTTAAACCGGTTAGAAAGGTCCGAAGATTATTCTTAGAACAGGCTGTAGAAATGGTCTCACAATCAATGATTGATAACGAAATAAATGAGGGGAATGAGACATCTCCGATTGCCAATTTGTTTAAATTAGGTCGAGAGAAATCCTTTGTTACTTATGAAGACATTTTACATCATGTGCCATTTCCGGAACAGGACCTTGAATATGTGGATCGTATCTTTGCCTGCCTGATATGTGCGGGCATTTCTTATGGGGAAGATGAGGCTCATCAGGAGGATATTGATGGGCTGTATGATAAAGCAGAATTGAACGGTACGCCCTGAGTTTGTAATTAATCCTGATCTTTTAAATCCTTTTTCTGAATAATTAACATTCCAACAAGTTGGTATCCTTGTTTAATTAATTGTACCGAGAGGATGAAATATTAAAGTCCCATGTCAGTAAAAGCATATGTGGTTTTAAATCCTATTGCAGGTCAAAGTAATCCAGATGAAATTCGTGCCTTGTTTAATCGCTCCCACGAACAAGGTTTGTGGGATTTTGATTTGTATGAAACAACCGGGGAAGAAGACCTTAAAGCCGTTGTCTCAAATGCGCTGGAAGAAGATTATGATTTGGTCGTGGCTTGCGGCGGTGACGGCACTGTTTCAGGCGTGGTAGATGGATTAGCAGGTTCAGAAGTGCCATTAGGGGTTCTGCCAGGTGGCACAGTAAATGCCTTTGCCAAAGAGATGGGAATGCCGGCGAATATCAAAGATGCACTCGAAATTATTTTAGGAGATCACCGGCTGCGGTCCATTGACGTAATAGAGTCAGAAGGCCGATTTTATTTGCTTTATTGCAGCCTTGGGCTTTCATCGGAATCCATTGCAGCCATCGATCGAGAAGAAAAATATAAGATAGGGTGGTTAGCTTATTTATCCAATGCCATTCAAGAATCCGCCAAACTTGAACCAATAATGGTCAGCCTTGAAATTGATGGGAAAACTGAAAGATTGCACGCCTATGAAATATTGCTGTTCAACTCTGACCAGCTTGGTGTCATTGATTCACACCTGGGCTTGGATGTTTCCATTGATGACGGCTTACTCGATTTGTTTGTGCTTCAATCAAAGGGCTTGGGGGATATGTTATTGAGTTTGTTTTATAGAATTTTTAGAAAGACGAAAATAGACCCCAATATTCGCTATTGGGCAATTAAAGATTCTGTGAAAATTGATGTGGACCCCAATGTGAAATACCAGGCTGATGGGGACATCATAGGTGATACGCCTGTTCTTTTCAAGGTTCTAAAGGGTGGATTAAAGGTGATTGCCAGCCTATTGAAGCATCAGCAGAATAATTAGTGGATTTGGCTGTTAAATTAAAATAGGTAGCCTTAGGGGATAAGCAAGACAAGAAGTCGGGATTTATATCTATTCTGTATCAGATTCCTTCCAGAACCAATCCCTCTTAATCCAAAGATAAATGGTTGAAAAAATTGCAAATCCTGCAAAGGACAAGAAGAAAATTGTTCCAGCAGTGAGCTGTGTATAAAGATCTCTTACAAGGGTGAAGGTCATTGAGTATAACCAGATGGTGTTTGCCATCATGGCAGCAGTCCACCCCCAGGGTTTTATTTTCCACAATCCGATGATGCTGATTAATAATGTTAAATTTGACCAAATTGCATCAGCAGCAGTAAAGCCATTAACTAGGCCAATGTATGCTTGTTCCCAATAGGTATTGGTTGAGCTAATTTCGGGTATTTGTCCCGATAGATGAAAGTAAACCCAAACGCCTTCAGTTGCAATCCACCCAATAATATTAATGAAGACAATAATCGTAATAATTGCAGGTCATTTTCTTGGAATTTTGGATATCATGGAATTATCCTCCTCTATAGACTTACCCCGGAGGAATTAAAATTGGCAAAAAAAGAGCGGAGAGGGAGGGATTCGAACCCTCGGTAGCCCCAAGGGCTACAACGGTTTTCGAGACCGCCCCGATCGTCCACTCCGGCACCTCTCCACAAGCAGGCACCATTATACTCGATAGTAATGCAGCAGTTAAGCAAGGATCACAGCTCGAATGTGTCCAGCCGATTGGGGAAATAGATGGGCGGCATATTGTCAAACCGGCCCAATTTTTCTTGAAGCTTTTCCGCGGCTTGTTCTTCACCATGCACGAGAATGATCTTCTTCGCCTGGCCTGCAATAGACAGGGCATATTCCACCAATAAACCCTGGCCGGCATGTGCTGAGAGCCCATTGATGGTTTCGATCTGGGCACGACGGTAGTAGGACTCGCCAAAGATGCGTATCTCACGCTCACGATCAGCTAGACGACGCCCTAGGGTGTGCGGTGCCATCCAGGATACGATCAAAATGGTGTTGCGTTCATCGTGGATATTGTTCTTAACATGGTGCAGGATGCGTCCAGCCTCAACCATGCCTGATGCACTGATGATGATCATGGGATCATCGCGATAATTTAAGGCTTTGGATTCTTCAACCGAATGCGTGTAGGTTAAAGCATCGAAATCCAGGGCGGGATGTTTATATAGGGAAATAAAATCCCAGGTTTCCTGGTCATAACATTCCGGATGACGACGATAGATATCTGATGCTGCCACAGCTAATGGGCTGTCCACAAATACGGGCACCTTTGGTAATTTGCCGGAGGACATCAATTCATTCAGCAAATAAACCAGGGTTTGTGTACGCCCTACCGAAAATGCTGGGATAATGACCTTGCCGCGGCGCTTGATGGTGCGCCCGACAACCTGTTCAAACTCCTCAAAAGCTTCGTTAATATTGTCATGGGGGCGGTCTCCGTAGGTGCATTCCATCATTAAGACATCAACATCATAACCACCAGGCAGAATTGGATCACGAAGCAATGGCTTATCCGGGCGGCCGATGTCGCCGGAAAACCAGAAGCGGGTTTTCTTCCCGTTCTCTTCCAAATCGAGCAAGACGGCAGCAGACCCAAGGATATGTCCGGCATCTAAGAACTGTGCTGTCACACCTTTCACCGGATGAAATTCCTGTCCAAAAGCTATTTGTCTGAAATGGGGGACGGTTCGCATGGCATCCACAATTGTGAACAATGGCTCAACAGGCGGCAAGCCTTTTTTTTCTCGTTTTTTATTGAGATACTTTACATCGTACTCATGGATATGCCCGGAATCTTTGAGTAAGATATCTGCCAGGTCACGTGTGGCATCGGTGGCGTAAATGTGACCTTTGAAACCTTTTTTAACCAGGTTTGGCAGGTTGCCGCTGTGATCAATATGCGCATGGGACAGAATAACGGCGTTAATGCTTGCAGGGTCAAAATCAAAATTTAAGTTATATTCATACGTTTTCTCGCGTCGTCCCTGGAATATGCCGCATTCCAGCAATAACCGCTGCCCATTTATTTCGATTAAATATTTAGAACCTGTGACAGTTTGTGCAGCGCCATGAATGGTGAGTTTCATGTGAGCTATTCTCCTTGTTTCAGTGTTTTCATGATCTCGTCTGCGAAGTGTTGGTAGCGATAAGGTACATCTTCCATGACTTTTTGGAGGCTTTGTACATTTTTGGGATTTTCCCGGGCAATTCGATTGAGAACATCTTTAGGCAGTATCACATCAGAAGGGACACCAATATCCCGACCAGCCGTCTTTCGCCACTCACGCAGGGCATCCATCCGATCAAGGACTGCCTCTTTTGGGCGATTATTATGGGGTGGAATTTCCGGCGGCGCCTTTTCGCCTTCCTGAACAGCGTTTATCAGACCTCGCCCATAACGATCGACTAAACGATAATTGAGTGAAGGCAGCTTTTTTAGCGCTTCCAGGCTTTCAGGTGCCTGACTCGCGATATCAACCAGTGCTTGATGACTGAGAATTTTAAACGATGGACGGTCTTGCTTTTCAGCCTGGGCTTCTCTGAATTGATAAACCGACTTGAGGATGGCAGCCTGCCAGCTGTTAAGATCACGCGCACCACGAAGCTTCCAGAAATCTTCCTCGTCAGATTCCGTTGTGTCATGAATATCATGTGTCAGTCTCTCGAAATCTTCCACCGCCAGGGACCAACGACCGCTGTCCCGCAGTTCTTTTTGGAGTATTTCTGCCAGTGGGATGAGGAAATGGCTGTCAAGGCGCGCATATTCAAGCATTTCAGGTTTTAATGGCCTTTTTCCCCAGTTCGCTCGCTGGTATTTTTTATCCATGTGGACATCAAAATATTTCTCGAGGAGGGACCCCAGGCCGATCTTCTGGTAACCCAGGGTCCGTGCAGCGATCATGGTGTCAAATAGAAAATTAAATTGAAAACCATAATCACGGAAAAGGCAGATCAGATCATACTCTGCCGCATGAAACACCTTCATGATCTTATCCGATTGGAAGATAGGCCCTAATAAGGATAAGTCGGGTAGGGCTAAAGCATCCACGAGGATGTCTTTTTCTCGTGTGGAGAATTGGATCAGGCACACCTGTTCCTGGTAAGCATAAAGGCTGTTCGATTCGGTATCGACAGCGATAATGTCCTCTGATAGAAGCTCGTCAATGACCTTATGTAATTCTTGCGGTTGGTCTACCCAGACCAAATTGGTTTGTTTTAGTGTTTCAAGCATATGCTAGATTATAGCGCATTTGGACGGGGTTAATCGTGACTTGTGAGAAGAAATTGAGAAGTATTGTAATAAAAATTGACTCTGGTGGTTCGTGGTGGATGCTATAATTTGTTGAATGATTTCAATCAAATTCAGGATGGAGGATTGAATTTTATGAGAGCAGTTATTCAACGCGTGAGCCAGGGCGCTGTTAGGGTGGACGGTGAGTTGGTTAGTGAAATTGAAAAGGGGCTGGTTATTCTTTTGGGAATCGGTCCTGAAGACAATATGGCGATTGCAGAGCAAATGGCTGAGAAGATTGCCACTTTGCGAATCTTTGAAGACCAGGATGAAAAGATGAATCTTTCTATTCTGGATGTGGAGGGGAGGGCGCTTGTGGTCTCGCAGTTTACACTCTATGCAGATACAAGCAAAGGGCGGCGTCCGTCTTTTATTGGTGCTGCCAAGCCTGAACTTGCAGAACCGCTTGTTACAGCCTTTGCGAACATGCTCATGGATAAGGGCGTACCCACACAAAAGGGCGTTTTTGGGGCGCATATGGAAGTGTCACTGATTAATGATGGACCAGTGACACTGATAATGGAATATTAAATTTTTGCCATTTATTCCCCGCTGATCTCGTGACGGAATCAGATTTTTGGGTTTTATTGAAGCGTGACGTTACGCTTTTTCATCTGCCAGGCGGGCAGCACGTAATGTGTTTCGAAGAAGCATGGCGATTGTCATTGGTCCGACGCCGCCCGGCACGGGTGTGATAGCACCGGCGACCTCTTTAGCTTCATCATAAGCAACATCACCGACCAATCTATAACCGCTTTTTCGCGTGGGGTCATCCACCCGGTTGACGCCGACATCGATCACAGTTGCGCCGGGTTTGATCCAGTCACCGCGCACGTATTCTGCAGCACCAACAGCAGCTACTAAGATATCCGCTTCACGGGTGATCGCAGGGATGTCTTTTGTATGCGAATGACAGATGGTCACGGTGGCATTGGCGCGCACCAGGAGCAAACTGACGGGCATGCCAACGATGTTGGAACGCCCTAACACGACCGCATTTGCCCCGTCAAGGGGTGCACCGCTGTTTTCTAATAAGTACATGACACCTGAAGGGGTAGCAGGGATGAACAAGGGCTCGCGACCTTTTTGTGCCAGGCGACCAATATTGATCGGGTGAAAACCATCCACGTCTTTTTGAAGTTTGATGGTGTTCAGCACGCTTTCTTCATCTAAACCAGTGGGCAAGGGTAATTGAACCAGGATGCCGTGGATTTTCGGATCCTCATTCAATTTCTTTACCAGGGATTCAACCTCATCTTGCGAGGCATCCGCTGGCAGTTCGTGTCCAACGGAGAGAATTCCCGCTTCCTGGCAAGCTTTGTGCTTCATACGCACATAAACTCTGGATGCAGGGTTGTCACCAACAATGACCGTCGCTAAACCGGGAACGGACAGTCCCTGGGATGCTCGCTCGCTCACCTGTTGTTTGACCTCTTCTCTTATTGATTCGGCGATGGCTTTCCCATCAATAATTTCTGCACCCATTTAACCTCCAAAATATGATTATTTTTATGGATTATACCTGAAACCAGCGTTATAATTCTGGTATGAATACGCAATCGCAAAAACAAAAAGTTATGGTTGTTGGAATTTCTGGTGGCACGGGATCCGGGAAGACCACCCTTTCAGACTTAATTCTGAACAGGATTGGGCGTGACAAAATCGCCTATTTACCACATGATGCTTATTATCGTGACCAAAAGCACCTCCCCCTTGAGGAACGGGCAAAGGTCAATTATGACCACCCTGATTCACTCGAATCCGAATTGTTGATCGAGCATATTGAATTGCTCAAGCGCGGACAGGCAATTGAGATGCCTTTATATGACTTCACCATTCATAATCGCAAAGAAGAAACACAAAGGGTTGATCCCAGACCGGTTATCCTGGTTGAGGGCATACTGATATTTGTTGAGAAAGCGCTGCGTAATCTCTTTGATATGAAGATCTATGTGGACACTGATGCAGATATCCGCTTTATTCGCCGGCTGACAAGAGATGTGACCGAGCGCGGGCGATCTGTGCAGTCGGTGATCAGCCAGTATCTGCAAACGGTGCGCCCGATGCATCTTGAATTTGTGGAAAACTCTAAACGATATGCAGATATCATTGTGCCAGAAGGGGGCATGAATGTTGTGGCACTGGATATGGTCATCGCCAGGTTGCAATCCCTGTTAAACGGGGAGCCTTCTGTTGAATCACAATAATAAGATACCCGAGGAATCGGAATTATCCCTTCCACTTTTACCGAAAAAGAAGCTGTCTAAACGGACATTAAATATCATCAGGGTGATCGTGTTGTTGGCTGTCATTGCGCTGACAGTCTTTTTGGTGATCAAACGCGATGAGCTCCAGGCTTTAAAAGGCTACGGTTACCCGGGTATCTTTTTGTTCTCAATCCTTGCAAACGCCACCATCTTCGTCCCGGTGCCAGGCGTGATGTTTACATCTGCCATGGGCGCGGTTTTTAATCCACTGTTTGTTTCGATTGCGGCGGGCGCGGGTGCAGCCCTGGGAGAGTTGTCGGGTTATTTGGCAGGTTTTAGTGGTCAGGCAGTGGTTGAAGGCTCAGAAAGATATCAGCGTGTGGTCCGCTGGATGGAAAAATATGGTGACATTACCATTCTTGTGCTTGCATTCATCCCCAATCCCTTGTTTGACCTAGCTGGGATCATCGCAGGAATATTGAAGATGCCCATCTGGAAATTCTTAATCTATTGTGTTATTGGGAAAATCCTCAAAATGATGATCTTTGCTTATGCTGGCAATTGGGTGATGATGACTTTTGAGCGTATTTTCTAATTTTGTCCAACCAAGAAAATTTATTACAAAAGGATTTGACATTATGAGCATGAAGGAAATTGATCGTTACATTGAGTCACACCTGGATGAAAGTATTTCCGAATTATCTGGACTATGTGGCCAGCCAAGCGTTGCTGCCCAGAATTTGGGCATTGAAGCCTGTGCGAATATGGTTGCTGAAAGTTTGCAAGCGCGTGGATTCGAGGTGAAAATACTGCCAACCGGTGGTTCACCTGTGGTTTTTGGGGAGCTAAAGGGAAAAAATGATACAACACTGATTGTTTACGATCACTACGATGTTCAACCGCCAGAACCTTTAGGGTTGTGGGAATCGCCGCCCTTTGAGCTGACCATCCGCCGCAATGGCAGGATGTATGCACGCGGTGTGGCGGATAATAAGGGGAATTTTATCGAACGACTGCATGCTATCGATGCAATTCTCGAGACGGAAGGTGAATTGCCCTGTAATGTCAAGTTCATCGTGGAGGGCGAGGAAGAAATCGGCAGCGTTCATTTGGAACCTTTTATCAAAGAGCACAGGGAGATGCTTTCGGGAGATGTCTGCCTGTGGGAGGTTGGGGGCGTTGACCATACGAATACGCCCATACAAATGGTCGGTTTGCGAGGCATCTGTTACGTAGAATTACGCGTAAAAACCGCAAACCAGGACGTGCATTCCGGTACCGGCGGGTCAATATTCCCTAATGCTGCCTGGCGGCTCGTGTGGGCATTGAGCAGCTTAAAGGATCAGAATGAAAACATTCTACTGCCAGACTATTATGAGGATGTCGTTCCACCAACGGCTCGCGAGAAAGAATTATTAGCTCAGCAGCCGGAAATGGTGGCTTACTATAAAGAAAAGTACGGCTTGAATCATTTCCTCAAGGGGATTAATGATGAGCTTGAATTAGCCATTGAAGCCGTTTATCAACCCACCTGCACCATTTGTGGTTTGACTTCCGGCTACCAGGGGAAGGGATCAAAGACGGTCTTGCCAGCTGAAGGCAGTGCCAAGGTCGATTTCAGGCTGGTGCCGAACCAAACACCGGAAAAGGTCCTGAAAAAATTACGCGTGCACCTGGACAGCCATGGGTTTGAGGATGTTGAGATCGTGAACCTGGGCGGAAATCCACCGGCAAAAACGGACCCTGACCATCCTGCTGTTAAGCTGGCAGTTGAGGCTGCAAAGGATGTTTATGAAAAGCCAACACGGGTGATCCCGATGATTGGTGGGTCAGGTCCGAATTACATGTTCCAGGCATATCTGGGTGTACCGATCATCAGTTCAGGTGCCGGCGATTCTGAAAGCGGTGCCCACGCACCAAATGAGTCGATCAGCCTGGATTTATATGTCAAAGGGGCGAAGCATTTTGCCCGAATCCTGAAATTGATGCGTGATTATAAGTAATGCATTGAGGATGTGAATGAAATTTTAATGAAATTTCTTCTTTATCCTAGATCACATCCATGGGATTAGCGTTATTGATGATGAAGAGGTTGTGGATATTGATATGAATGCGCATGTAGGGGCGAGGCACGAAGTGTCGAGGAATCAAAGACATTGCTGAGCCCCTACTGGAAACATTTTGAATATTATTGACATGTATTATAATAGGGCAGTTTTGTGCACAAACCAGAGCACGTTGAATAAATAGATTTGGGAAAAAATGACGATGACAAATGAAAACGAAAATAAGAAATCTTTTATCGACTGGATCATTCGCTTTTTAAAAGGCATCCTGGTTGGCATCGGATTCATTACCCCCGGGCTTTCTGGCGGTGTGCTCGCTGTTGTGTTTGGGATTTATGAACGCTTAATGGGATTTTTGGGCAACCTGAGGGACAATTTTGTCAAAAACCTCCGTTTTTTCCTCCCGGTCGGGATTGGTGGCGCAATTGGTGTGGTTGCCTTCTCCGCTGTTGTTGATTTTGCTTTCAGCAATTATGCGGCACAATTTACCTGGCTTTTTATTGGATTCATTGCCGGCACCTTTCCATCCCTTTTCAAGACTGCCGGCAAA
This sequence comes from Anaerolineaceae bacterium, assembly GCA_016841525.1. GTDB lineage: Bacteria > Chloroflexota > Anaerolineae > Anaerolineales > Anaerolineaceae > Brevifilum. The sequence continues at coordinate 273,103 of JAENYZ010000004.1, read as the reverse complement.
AAGGGTAGAAAAACTAGCCATTGGATTTTGTTGGCGCTAACAGCTCTTGGGACCGTGTTTTTCATGCGCTGGATGGAGACCATCCGCACAATGCAGCTGACACCATCTTTTGGTAACTGGTTGTTAAGCGGCGTGCTGATTGGATTGGGTGTGGTTGTTCCCGGTATGAGCCCCTCAAATTTTTTGATTTACCTGGGTTTATACCAGCCGATGGCATCGGGCATTCGACAGCTAGATCTGGGTGTGATCATCCCCTTAATTTTAGGTGTGACCCTCATCGTTTTGGTCCTTGCTAAATTGATATCCTGGTTATTTAAGAAGTTATATGGTTTTATGTATCATTTTATTCTTGGGATTGTGGTTGGTTCGACAATTGTGATCATTCCTGGCGGTGTCAGCGGGTGGACCATTGCAATATGTGCAGTTTTGTTTATCATTGGTGCGCTTACTTCCTTCTTCCTGGCGAAACTGGATGAGAAATATGAGCGTGAGGAATTGTTCGGATAGGCATAAGCAGGGAGTGTTATGACAATATATGATCGGTTTGCATCCGCTTATCAACGGGGGCCCTACCTGCGGTTTTCACAGAACCTGGTTGATTCTGTACTCCCGGGCTATTTGAATGAAATTGGTGTGAAGCCATCAAATTTACTCGATATGGCTTGCGGCGAGGGAAGTCTTGCCGTTGGGATGGCTAAATTGGGATACCAGGCGACCGGGATTGATCAGTCCCATAGGATGATTGACCTGGCGAAAGCGCGGGCAAATGAAGCTGGTGTGGATGCGACTTTTCTTGTTGAGGACATGCGTTCTCTTCCTTTTAAAGGCGAATTCAGCCTGGTGACCTGCTTTTTTGACAGCCTGAATTATTTGCTGACCATCCGCGATTTACAAGATGCATTTAAATGCGCTTACCGGGCATTACAGCCTGGCGGTTTCTTCATTTTCGATATGAACACAATCTATGGGCTTTCTGTTGACTGGATGCGTGAAGAAACCTATATTCAGAACGAAGCAAAGGACTTTATCGAAATCCACAGGCAGTCTTACGATTATGAAAACCAAATTGCGACGATGGATGTTACAATTTTTACAGAGCATGGAGAATGCTGGGAGCGGATCGATGAAACCCATCGTGAGCGTGGGTATCCTATTGCTGATATCCAGTTCTTATTGAATGAAACGGGGTTTATGATTGCTGGTATGTATGGAAGCCTGAAGAACCGCACCGATGTGCAAACGACTTCTCCAAGGGTATGGTTTACAGCCCATAAGCCTGGATGAGATATCACGTCATTTTGGCAGATCTTGAAAAGAAGCAGAATATTGACGCTTTAAGTCTCAGATGCTTCTTTTTTGTTAAACGCAGATAGAATTTTTTCAAAGACACTTAACTTGCTCAGCTTAAAGGCTGGTGATATGATTTTAGGTGTTGGAGGCATATTGAGGAATCTAAGCAGTACAAAGCGCGTTCGTTATTTACTGATCCTGACGATTTTAATCACGCTGCCCTGTTATTTTTTGGGATTGGTAGTACTGCGCATTAATCAAAATCAACCGCAGGAAGTTTCCCCGACGGTGACACCAAGCCCGAGTCGAACGGCGACGATAACCCTTACGCCTTATCGAAGTCTGACCCCCACAACTACGGCGACTATTACACAAACCAGTACGGTAACGCCGACCTCAACAAACACACCGACGGAAACGGCTACCCTGACACCAACAGAGACCCCTATTCCATCAGAGACACTCACTTTTACCCCTACAGAAACATCCGCTGCACCGACAGAAACACCCCCGCCGACATCTCCAGAGGTGCCGACGGAGACACCAACACAAGGTGGAAACCCATAATTTAGATCCAACGAGGTAAACAAACTCTATGATTGATTTATCAGAATTACTAAATAAAATGTTAACCGCACCGGGACTTTCAGGTTATGAAAGCCCCATTCGCGAGATCCTTCAGGAGGTCTGGGCGCCGCTGACGGATGAACTTTCTGTCAGTAAGATTGGCAGTCTTCACGGCTTGAAGCGCGGCCAGGGCGATGCTCCCCGCCGCAAAGTAATGATCTCGGCACACATGGATGCAATCGGGATGATGGTGACGCACATTCAGGATAGTTTTATCCGTATCACTGAGATTGGCGGTATTGACCATCGTATCCTTCCCGGACAACCCGTGATCGTTCATGGGCGTGAGGAACTGCCAGGTGTTGTCGTGCAGCCCCCGGGACATCTGCTGCCGGAATCAGTTGGTGATGGTCCTGTTGAAATGAAGTATTTGCTGGTGGATGTCGGTTTAGGTCCTGACGAACTTGTAAAAAAGGTTCGCGTGGGCGATATTGTTTCTTACGCACAGGAGCCCCTTGAATTAACCGGCGAAGCTCTGGCAGGGCATACCCTTGACAATCGAGTCTCGGTTGCCGCCACAACTTTGTGCCTTGAGGCACTGCAAAACCGCTTCCATGATTGGGATGTTTGGGCTGTTGCTTCTGCCCAGGAGGAAGAAACCCTGGGCGGCGCATTCACTTCACCATTTGATATTCAGCCTGATATCGCCATTGTGATCGATGTTTGTTTTGCAAAGGGGCCGGGTGCATCTGATTGGTCAAGCCTGCCCTTCGGTGAGGGCGTTGGGTTGGGTTACGGACCAAATATTCATCCTGCCCTGTACGATGCTTTTGAGAAAAAAGCAAAAGAACTGGAAATACCTTATCACCGTGATCTGATGCCGAAGATGTCAGGCACGGATGCGATGGCTGTCCAGATTGTTGCAGAAGGTATCCCGTGTGCTGTCATTGGCATTCCGCTGCGTTACATGCATACACCCGTTGAGACGGTCTCATTGAAAGACATTCGGCGCGCTGGTCGATTGATGGCAGAATTTATTGCCGATCTAAAGCCAGATGCATTGGCTCATATTAATTGGGAAGAGTGATTTATGACTGAAAATCAAAAAATTCAAGCAAGCAACATACCGACAATTGGCAATCGTCAAATTAAATTATTAGAAAAATTATGTAATGCCTCCGCTGTTTCAGGTGACGAACAAGAAGTGCGGAACATCGTCCTTGAAGAGATCAAGCCAGTTGCAGATGAGATAAAAGTGGATGCATTGGGTAATGTCCTCGCGACCAAATTCGGCCATGGTGAGAACCGGGTGCGTGTCATGCTGGCAGCGCATATGGACGAAATCGGGTTCATGATCGTTAAAAAACATGATGACAACCTGTTCCAGTTTGAGCGTATTGGTGGGATAGATGAACGTCAATTACCGGGTAAGGCTGTTCTTGTTGGACGTGATCATTTACCGGGCGTGATTGGCGCAAAACCGATTCACATGACCACCGCAGATGAACGCAAAAACAAAATCCCGGTCGACGCATTGCGAATTGATTTGGGCCCTGAGATCGGTGAAAAGGTCAAGCCAGGTGATCGGGCAACTTTTGCAACTCGGTTTAAACGATTTGGACCCAGCATCCAGGCGAAAGCCCTGGACGACCGGTTTGGGGTTGCGATCTTGATTGAGCTTCTTAAACACGCACCGGAGAACATCGATTTATTAGCAGCCTTCACCGTCCAGGAGGAAGTGGGCTTGAGAGGTGCAAGAGTTGCGGCTTACCGGTTTGATCCTGACATGGCAATCGCTGTTGATTCAACACCTGCTTATGACCTGCCGCATTGGGATGACGAAGATCAGAACGTTCAGTACAATACACGACTGGATGCCGGCCCAGCCATCTATGTGATGGATCGCGCCACAATCGCAGATCGGCGGTTGGTGACACTTTTGTCCGATGCCGCACAGGAAGAGGAAATTCCTTATCAATTCAGGCAGCCTGGTGGGGGCGGCACTGATGCCGGTGTGATTCACAAAACACGAGCAGGAATTCCCAGCATCAGCGTTTCAGTACCTTCCAGATATGCCCACTCGGCAATCGGTCTTGCCCGTGTTGATGACTGGGCGAATACATTGCGTTTGCTGTATGCTGCTTTGGTTCGTGTGACACCGGATTTATTGGCAGGTGAAAGACGCGGCTAAATTGATGCCCATCCCTTTGGATATTTATTCTATTACTTTCTTTTAGGAGCACTTTGATGAAATCTTTAATCAAGCAACTTGTTGAAACCCCAGGACCTTCAGGTTTTGAGTATGAAATTCGTGATGTTATTCGCGAAGCGATTGGTGATGCAGCTGATGAGGTGCGCGTGGACGCATTAGGCAGCCTGATTGCTAAAAAAGGTGTGAAGACGGAACAGGGGCAGCGTGTTATGATCTCGGCACATATCGATGAGATCGGTCTGATGGTAACCCACGTTGATGACAGCGGCTTCCTGCGATTTACCAACATTGGCGGCGTCAACCCAATGACCTGTTATGGCGGGCGGGTTCTGTTTATGGATGGAACCCGGGGCGTGATCGGTATGGACAGCATTGAAAGGGGAAAGACACCCAAGTTAACAGATTTATTTATTGATGTTGGCGCGACCAGCAAAGAAGACTGCCCTGTTAAAGTCGGTGATGTTTGCGGTTTTGAACGGCCTTTCATTGACCTTGGCAAACGAATGGTTGCTAAATCCATGGATGATCGAGTAGCAGCTGCAGTTGCAATTGAAGTATTGAGGCGATTAGAAAGCACGCCGCACGAGGTTCATTTTGTTTTCAGCACCCAGGAAGAGGTTGGCCTGCGCGGTGCTACTACTGCGGCTTATGGTGTTGACCCGGATTTAGGCTTTGCGATTGACGTCACACGAAGCGGTGATACCCCTCGCTTTAGCCCGAAGATGGCAACCGCCCTTGGCGATGGACCTGCAATCAAGGTCCGCGATTCGAGCTTTATTGCCGATCCGCGGCTTGTTGATTGGATGATCAAAGCCGCAGAAGAAGCCGGTCTCCCATACCAACTGGAGGTTTTGGAGGCTGGCGGTACCGATGGACGTGCCATACAATTAACTCGGGGTGGTGTCCCAGCTGGTTGTGTTTCAATTGCCTGCCGTTATATCCATTCACCCTCTGAGATGGTAGACTCGGATGATGTGGAAAATGCGGTTCAGCTGCTGGTTAAATTATTGAGTGAGCCGATTGTCTTAAAATAATCCTTTGAAAGGACGGCGAAGGCTTTTGAAGAAGATCAGAATTATCCTGGTTTTGGGCGTGATATTGATTTTCGCAATGTCTGCTTGCGAGGCATTGCCTTTTGATCTGCCCTGGTTAACAGACAAAACCTCTACAGCAACCCTTTCTCCAGGAGAAAACGAAGCGTCAACACCCACGCCACAAACGGCAACAACTGTTGAGACAACACCTGCCCCGATCACAAGTTTGACTTTATGGGTGCCGCCTGAAATGAACCCGGCTTTAGAAACAGAAGCGAGCCAGATGCTGCGGGCAAGGTTTCAAATGTTTTCAGATCAAAATGATGGTATTGAGATCAATGTGCGGGTCAAAGCTGCCAGCGGTGCTGGAGGCTTGATGGACGCTCTAACCGCTGCGAGTGCTGCAGCACCAGATGCACTGCCCGATTTGATCGCCCTTACGCGCCAGGATATTGAGACTGCTGCTTTAAAAAGTTTGATTTTTCCACTGGACAGCCTGACTGAAATTCCTGATGACAGCGACTGGTATGATTTCACCCGGGAAATGGCTTTGTTACAGGGCAGTACTTTTGGACTGCCTTTTGCTGCTGACACACTTGTCCTGGTTTACCGGGCTGAAAGTTTTGAACAGTTCCCTGATTCATGGGGGGGAATATTTGAGTCGGATACAGCCCTAGCTTTTGATGCAGAAAGCGATCAATCTTTATTTCAGATGAGCCTTTACCTGGCTTCCGGGGGAAGCTTGCAAGATAATCAACGTCGACCGATGCTGGAGGTTGAACCGTTAACTGAGACTTTTCGCTTTTTCCAGCAAGGAGTTGAGGCGGGAAATATCACCGAAGCCTCTCTCCAATACCAAACATCTGCACAAGTTTGGACGGCATTTCGAGAAGGACAGGCAAATTTGGTAGTGACCTGGTTGTCGAATTATTTACAGGATGCATCAGGAGATGCCCTCCTTGCGTCCTTATTACCAGTTAATAACAGCCCGGTTTCTTTGGGAACGGGTATGGGTTGGGCATTAGCGACTCCTGATGAAAATCGTCACTCGCTTGCTGTTGAACTGGCTGAATTTCTTGTAGAACCAGAATTTCTATCCGAATGGACGCTTTCCTCGGGATATTTGCCCCCGAGACCCAGCGCATTGGATACCTGGCAGGATCAAAATTTAAAATCGTCATTAAGTCAAATTGCTTTAATGACACGCTTACGGCCCTCAAACGATATCATTGCCAGCCTAGGACCCATTATTCGCGAGCAAACGCGCCAGGTCGTGCAGGGTCTGGTTGATCCTTCACAGGCGGCGCAAGTGGCAGTGGAAAGCCTGGAGGAATAGCTTTTATGGGTGAAGAAAATCAAAACAAACCCCGAAGCTTGATAAAAACAAATTTTGAACCGCAATATTTGATCTTTGTTTTTTCGACAGTGGTTTTATTACTTTTTCTGATTGCATTTGTCAGACCTGTTTATCCATCTGCCCTTGGATTAACAGCTGAACCAACAACAGAAGCAATTCTTGAAGCAGATCAACAAGAAGCTGAGAACTTGCTTACAACAACACCCACCCCTGAATTAGAACCCCCAACACCTGAAGAGATTGGTTATACGGATGGGATCATCTTCTGGGCAACGGTCCTTGTGGTTATACTTCTGGCTGGCACCCTCAGGGAGACCTTGCATAGAAAAGGTGAGTAAGACTGGAGTTTTCGATGAATGATCGATTGGAAGAATTTGAAAATTACCGGCACCAGATGAATGACCGCATTGATTCAATTGACCATCTGGGTATCAAGCGCTTTTTTAACCTGGATACGAAGGCTTACCAGGATGAAGCGCTCAGCGCAAAGACGAAAGAATTATTGGGTTTGGTGGCATCCTTGGTTTTACGCTGCAATGATTGTATTGATTATCATATTATTCAATGTGTGGATGCCGGTTGGACCGATGAGGAGATTTATGATGCTTTCAATGTCGCGCTGGTTGTGGGCGGCAGCATTGTGATTCCGCATCTGCGTCATGCTGTTGAGAGCCTGGATTTATACCGGGAACGGCAGGCTTAATTCTCGGCTCAATTTCAAAATTAAATAATTAGATCCCTGGGATATCCAAATTTGCAGGGATCTTTTTGTTTTATCTAACTAAATACTGAAATCAGACCCAACCCAATATCCATTTTCATCAATATTTATATGACCATTTTCGTGAAGGTGCATCTGGTCTTCCAGACGATCAAGTCGAGCCATCACTTGCTGTAGCGCTGAACCGATCGTGTCTGGTAAGAGGTCATGGTGCAGGTCAGGTGCGTCACTGACCCGTTTGTGACTGCGTTTGACGATCTGACCGGGAATGCCAACAACCACGGATTCAGCCGGGACTGATTTAACCACCACGGCATTCGCACCAATTCTGCTGCCTTCACCGATTTCGATAGCGCCAAGCACCTTTGCCCCAGCGCCAACAACCACCTTGTTCCCAAGGGTCGGATGGCGTTTGCCTTTTTCAAGGCTGACACCACCCATGGTGACACCATGGTAAAAAGTAACATCATCACCAATTTCTGTGGTCTCACCGATCACAACGCCCATACCGTGATCGATGAAAAACCGTCTGCCGATTTTAGCCCCGGGATGAATTTCAACACCGGTGACCCATCGGGCAAACTGGGATAACGAGCGTGCAAGCAAATGAATTTTTTTGTTCCATAACCAATGGCTGATGCGATAAAACCAGATCGCATGCAAACCAGCATAATTTACCAGTACTTCGAACCAGTTGCGTGCTGCCGGGTCACGATGTAACGCGCAGCGAATATCTTCAAGGATCATTTTGAATAATCCAATCTCTTTGGATGATTTGTAACTTCTTTTATTTGTCAAAGTAAGATTTGATGTGTGTTCCATAATAATTTTTTCTCCAAACCATTAACCACGCAAGTCATCGAAGAGCGGCGTGCTGAGATAGCGTTCTGCAAAGGAGGGAATGATTACCACGATTAATTTCCCATTATTTTCAGGACGTTTTGAAAGTTGTAAGGCAGCCCAGGCAGCAGCCCCAGAGGAGATTCCAACCGGCAGTCCTTCCTGTACTGCCAGCTGGCGAGCGGTGTCAAAGGCATCTTCGCCGGTGACGGTAATAATTTCATCGTAAATGCTGGTATTTAAAACCTTAGGGATAAATCCTGCGCCAATTCCCATGATCGGGTGCGGACCCTTTTCCCCGCCAGAAAGGACAGGCGCTGCTTGCGGCTCAACAGCAACAACCCGGATTTTGGGGTTATGTGTTTTCAACCCTTCGCCGGTGCCTGTAATCGTTCCGCCCGTACCGATGCCGGCAACGAGGATATCGACCTTCCCGTCGGTGTCACGCCAGATTTCTTCGGCGGTTGTCTTGCGATGGATTTCAGGGTTGGCGGGATTGGTGAATTGATTGGGCATAAAATAGCGGGGGTCAGATTTTACCAATGCTTCAGCCCTGGCGATTGCGCCGTCCATACCTTCATCGCCGGGCGTCAGGATCAATTCTGCCCCGAGGGCTTTCATCATCATCTTCCGTTCATAGCTGACTTTTTCAGGCATCACGATCACGCAGCCATAACCGCGAGCGGCCGCTGTAAATGCCAATGCTATGCCCGTGTTGCCGCTGGTCGGTTCAACGATGATGCTGCCCGGTTTTAAATTCCCGGCTTTCTCTGCTGCATCAATCATCGCAACACCAATGCGGTCTTTCACGCTGTGGGCAGGGTTAAAATACTCAAGTTTTAAGAGGACATCCGCGCCCCCCTGGTTGATCCGGTTAAGACGAACCAGCGGTGTGTTCCCAATTAATTCTGTAATATCGTTATAAATCTTCATTATTTCTCCATTCAGGTCATCATAAATCTTTACTGATACTGGGTGAGGATGGGTTTTAAAACATAATGCCAGTCGAGTTAACATAAAAGGCAGCGAAACCATCGCACCGCATTAATAGATTGCGGGGCTGTCCGCCGCCCAGATCGACTGGCTTGAATTTTCAAGAGTTGACGTCTGTTCGGCGGCTATCGACCCCGCCACAGACACAAGCAAATGTAAAGCATAAAGTTCTCCAATTGAATTAGATAATAACTATCATAATTATATTATAAATGAGAGATGAGTCAAGGGTTTGTGGAAGGATGGGAATTGGGAATCAGGTATTGGGAGGCAGGTATTAGTGAACCGTCACCCGTCCTGATTTACATTAAAGTGTCCAAAATAACAACCGCAATCCACAAATCCTAATTACCTAATTGCCCAATCACTAATTTCCTAATTGCCTAATTGCCTAATTGCCTAATTCCTGATTCATCCTCTCATGTATAATTCTTCTATCATTTATCCTTGGAGGTGCAATGAATACTGATCGAATGGAAAAGTTGGTTTCTTTGATGAAAATCCATAGCCTGGAAGGGCTGGCATTGAACCCCGGACCAAGTTTGAGATATTTGACGGGTCTTGAGTTTCACCTGATGGAACGTCCCACGGTTCTTTTGGTGTCAGTTTCCGGGATGTCTGCCATGATTTTACCCGGGCTCGAAAAAGCAAAGCTGCCAGGCGAGACGCCGTTATTTCAGGCTTTCACTTACGGTGATGACCCGGCAGCATGGCGGGCGGCTTTTGATCAGGCAGTGGAATGGCTTGGTTTGTCCCAGGGTCCTGTGGGGGTGGAACCGGGTCGCATGCGGTTTTTGGAGCTGGCTTATCTAAAAAATGCGATGCCTGGCATTGAATTTGTTGATGGCGGAAAAGTTATTGATGGGCTGCGCATAAGAAAAGAATCCGGTGAAATTGCAAGAATGAGACGGGCGGCGCAGATCGCGCAAAATGCAATTTTGGCAACCTTGAAATTGCTAAAGGAAGGCATGACGGAAAAGCAAATTGCCAATGAGCTTGTTGTACAGCTTCTACGGGCAGGGTCCGATGATCAATTACCTTTTTCACCCATTGTATCTCTCGGCGAAAACACTGCTAATCCGCACGCTGTACCCTCGGACAGGGCGATGCAGAAGGGTGATTTGCTGTTGATTGATTGGGGTGCCAGTTTCGAAGGCTATTTTTCAGATATCACCCGTACCTTCACCTTTGGCGAGGTAGAACCAGAATTACTCAAAATTGGCGACATTGTTCTGTTGGCAAACCGGGCTGGCCGCCGTGCCGGTAAACCCGGGCTGGCGGCGGGCGCTGTAGATCGGGCTGCGCGATTGGTGATCACTGAAGCTGGATACGGTAACTTCTTTATCCATCGGACCGGGCATGGCCTGGGGATGGAAGCGCATGAGACACCTTATATATTTGATGAAAATAAAACTATACTGGAAATCGGGATGAGCTTTACCATTGAGCCAGGAATTTACCTGCCTGGTAGAGGCGGCGTTAGAATTGAAGACGACGTGGTTGTTACTGAAACGGGGCTCGAGTCGCTCACGGATTTACCGCGTGAGCTTTTACCCCTGGAAAAATTTATTGGTTGATCGGGTGCAGGTATGACGCGTGATTTAAAAATTGTCTCAGCAGCGATGCTCACATGGGGCTTCGGTGAGGGGATGTTTTACATTTTTCAACCTCTCTATATTCAGCAGTTTGGTGCTGACCCGATTATGATCGGTACGATTCTTGGCATCAACGGTTTTGTGATGGCAATCTCACAGGTTCCATCAGGCATACTTGCGGATAAATTCGGACGACGTCCATTAATGTGGTTTTCCTGGTTTTCTGGGGTTGCTGCCACATGGATGATGGCGCTTGCCCCATCATTGGGCTATTTTGTCGCCGGTTTATTTCTATATGGTTTGACTTCTTCAGTGATGGCGCCGCTAAATTCCTATGTACAGGAAGCTCGTGGATCGTGGTCTGTTGGCAAAGCGGTCAGTTTCATGTCTGCTACTTACAACATAGGCGGGGTTTTAGGTCCCCTTGTAGGCGGCATTGTGGGTGAGATCTTCAACCTGCGGATGGTTTATTACGGCTCAGCAGTGATTTTCACAATATCAACAGTAATTGTGATGTTTGCTGGTAAACAAGAAAGAAATAATCAGAAAGGCTCAGCAGAGGACATCCATTTCCTTCGGAATCAAGCTTTTGTGGGTTTGATGCTGATCATTTTTTTGATCATGTTTGCTGTCCTTCTCCCGCAGCCCCTGACAGCCAATTTCCTGCAAAATCAACGTGGCCTCTCCATAAATAGGATTGGCCAACTTGGGGCTTTGGGCGCATTGGGAAGCGCTGTTTTGATGCTGGTTTTTGGTCATTTGCGTGCAGATATGGCGATGATGGTTGGGCAGTTTGGGGTCTTGTTGTTCTCGTCATTGATCTGGTTGGGCGGGGGTATTTTTTGGTACGGCGCGGCTTTTTTCTTCCTTGGTGGTTATCGGTTATGCCGGGCAATGACTCTTGCACTGGCGAGACCCCTGGTAAGGGAGTTTGAAGTTGGGTTTGCCTTTGGTGTGATTGAGTCTTTGAATTCCCTGGCTTTCATGCTTGCACCTGTCATCGCGGGTTGGATTTATAATTGGCGGCCTGTTGTGCTGTATCCAATCAGTATGGGTGTATTAATCTTTGTGATGATCCTCAGTTATTTAATGATGAGAAAAACTGACCCTGAGCGCATAGAAAATCAGGATTTAGCAAAATAGACGTGGAGATGGTAGATGAAGTTTGAATTTGTGCAGGTAAGCCTGGGTCCGATGGACAATAATTCATACTTGCTGGGCGATAATGAGAGTACCAAAGCTGTCGCAATTGATCCGAGTTATGGAAGCGAAGCTTTATTGGAAGCTGCGGAAGAGCGGGGCTGGGCACTGACGCAAATTTGGCTGACCCACGCTCATTTTGATCACATCAGTGGGGTAAATCAACTCGCCAGGGCTTTTGATCCACCTTTGCCAATAGGCTTACATCCTGATGATATGGATTGGTATCAGCAGGAGGGCGGCGCAGGCAAGTTTGGACTGTCGATTTCGCAACCGCCGCCAGCATCGATCTATTTTGAGCAGGGAATGATCCTGGCTTTGGAGAAGGATGGGGAAGCTATCGTTGAAGTTCGGCACGCCCCCGGACACAGCCCTGGGCATGTGATGTTTTATTGTGATGCACTTGGGGTGCTTTTTTGTGGCGATGTGATCTTTCGTGGGAGTATTGGCAGGACAGATTTGCCTGGGGGGGCAATGTCAGTTTTGATGGATTCCATTCGCCAGGAGGTTTTTGATCTGCCGGATGACACACGATTATTGCCAGGGCATGGTCCCGAGAGTACTGTAGCTTACGAAAAAGCGCATAACCCATTTTTGTGGACTTAAATTTCTTGATTGCGGGGCATGTTTGTGAGTGCGGAAGTTTCATAATTGAGTGTTAAATAGTAAACTCAATCTTGGATCAAAATTTATAAATGATTTTTTCCTAGCCATTCAGAGACTGCTTCGCTTCGCTTGCAATGACGAAAAATTTTTACTATTATCTCATACCTGATGGCCATTAAAAACTCTCTGAGAGTTCTTCGCTTCCAAGACTACGGCTACTGCCGTATGGCACTAAGCTGATACCTTTGAATCTATTCAGCTTATCGGAATGACGGATTTTCTAAATACCCAAAAACCACTCACCAAGCCCAACTCACTTTGACCTAATCCTAGTACCTAATTTCCAATACCTGGTTCCTTCATTAACCAAACCAGGCTGCCCGGCGTGGACAGCCTGTTGGTTCGTCATTTATTTTGATCTTATTTTGCGTATTCTGTCGCCCGGCTTTCGCGGATTACCGTGATGCGGATTTGCCCGGGGTATTGCATGGTCTCTTCGATTTGTTGGGCAATATTCTTTGCCATGCGATTGGCTTCCACATCGTCAATCTCGTTCGGTTTGACAATGATGCGGACTTCTCGTCCAGCCTGGATAGCGTAACTGCGATCAACGCCTTCGTAGCTGTTGGCGATGTTTTCAAGAGACCGAAGACGTTTGATGTACTGCTCCAGGTCTTCCCGGCGAGCACCGGGTCGTGCACCGGATATTGCATCTGATGCTTCCACAATCACAGCCTCAACAGATTCCTGTTCGACCTCGTGATGGTGGGATCCGATGATATTGACAACTTTGTCGTTGACGCCATGCCTTGCGGCAAATTCTGCACCGATTTGAGCGTGGGTTCCCTCGGTGTTGTGATCCATGGCTTTGCCAAGATCGTGCAGCAGCGCACCCGCCTTTGCGATTTCGACATTCGCACCGAGCTCGGCTGCAATCACGCTGGCAATTTTGGCGGTTTCAACGGCGTGTGCAAGCTGGTTCTGTCCGTAAGAGGTCCTGAATTGCAGGCGCCCCAATTTTTTCAAGATCTCTCTGTGCAAACCGGCGACACCAGCATCATAGGCAGCCTGTTCACCCGCCTCTTCGATATCTTCCATCACCTGTTCCTCTTCTTCATTTAGGATCTTCTCTATGTTTGCAGGGTGGATTCGTCCGTCAATTACCAACCGCTGCAAGGCTCGTCGAGCGACTTCACGTCGAACGGAGTCAAAACAGGATACGGTGACTGCTTCAGGTGTGTCATCAACGATCACATCGACACCCGAGACCTGTTCAAATGCCCGGATGTTTCGACCGTTCCGACCGACAATTCGACCTTTCATTTCTTCATTGGGCAGATTGACAACCGAGGTGGTCACTTCAGCAACTCTTTCTGAAGCAACGCGCTGAATAGCATCGGCAATCAGTTCTCGTGCACGCATATTGCCTTTTTCCCTGGCTTCGCTTTCGATCTGTCGAATAATGCGAGCCATATCTGCCCTGGATTCCTTTTCGGTTTCAGCCAGGAGCACATCACGTGCTTCATCCGTGGTCATTTGGGCAACGCGCTGTAATTCTTCCAGGATCTCGTCGTATTTCTGGTCGATTTCATTGGCACGTTTATCGATGCTGGATTGACGTTTATTGAGCCTGCTTTCGCGTTCCTCGTATTTTTCCAGACGTCGATCCAGTTCTTCCCGCCGTTTCTGCAGGCGATCATCCTCTCTGCTGAGTTCAGCACGTCGGCGGTTAATATCCTCTTCTGCCTTTTGTGTGATCTGAAGCGCAGCATCCTTTGCCTCTAATTGGATTTCACGGGCTTTTTCCTGTGCTTCGGTAATGATGTGGTCGGCTTTTAGATTTTGCGCTTTCCGTTTGTTTTCCACCAGGGTTTGTTTGATGAAGTATCCGATGCCCCCTCCCAGTGCCAGCGCGATAAAACTTATTACGATTATAATTATTGGGTTGTTTATTGGGTTATTCATTAATTTCGCTCCATTTTCCAGTATCGTCCAGGCGCGTTGACCCTTCAGCTGCCCCAAATTCTTCCCAGAGGCGTTCCACTGTTGGTTTTACAATACCGTAGTGAAATCCCCGGCGACTTAAGAAACCGCCGACTTTTTTCTGGAAATCGAATTTGGTCTCCTGGCGACATTTCTTAGCTTTTTTTATGCCGGCTTTATATGCTAAGTCGTTCTCATCGCCGCTGAATTTATCAAGTGCCTGTGTTATCTCTTTGTCTGCCACCCCTTTGAGACGGAGTTCGTACGTTAACAGCCTGTCACCGCGTGGTCGGAATTCATTTCTGTTCTCAATCCATTGTCGAGCAAAATCGAGATCATCAAGGTAATGTTTGTCCAGCAATTTTTGTAAGGTGGATTCGACCACCTCATCGCTGAACCCTTTCTCCGACAAGCGTTTTCTGGTTTCATCAACGGATCGCGGGCGGTGGCTGATAAACTGCAAAGCCTTTTGAAAAGCCACCTCGTAAGTATCCTGTTCTTGGAGTCTTTTTAAATCCACTTCATTTAATTTGCGTCCAGTTTCCAACCAGCCAGCGACAAACCGCGAGAGTCCGAAGGCGAATTCGCCATCGAGATAAATATTGACCCGCTGCGGGTTTCTTTTTTGCGCCTTTATGGCTGTAATTTCCCGTTCCATCAATTTAACCTTAAAATAAAGACAGCCGTAGCAATGCCCAAGCAGCTACGGCCGTAATATCTACAAGAATTCCTTATTGGCTTAAATCATGTATAGGATCGCTTTGCTTATCCATAAAGTTCAATGGATAAACAAATTTGAATGGTCGAAGAAAAATTACGTTGAAAAATTGACCATTTCTTTCCTGTACTCGTTGTTTGACACTGATCTTGATTGAGCTCAGGTATTATTTCTATATCAGTATTACCTTTACCCTTCAGCATAAATGTCATCGGTAATAATAATGCCAGGCAGGATGCCGGCGAAAAATTTTCGTACGATTCTTTTTGATATCTTGACCGCAACTGCAATTTACAGAGCGGCAGATGAACATATTTTCTTTTCAAATAAGTCTTTCGACTTAATTCTTGAAACTAATTATACAATAAAATTTAAATTAATGAAGACCTTTGTGGAAAGTGCGTATAAGGTCGGAGAAAAATTTACTTCCTAATTGATTTTGTTGAATCCCATGGAATGTTTTGGTTAACAGCGCAACTCATGTTAAAATAAAGATTATGAATGAAGAAATTTCGATAACTACAGAAAAAAGCCGTACAAGTTCCAGCATACACCGTCATCACAGAGACAGAACCTGGCAAATATTGGTTCCTATTGTTTTCGGTTTCTTGTTGATCATTGCTGCGGGTGTTTTTGTGATTCTGACCGCTTCCGGCACAACTTCAGGTGCTTCTGTGTCTCAATGGGCAGATATCTCGAGCATCTGGTTAATATTGCCGGTCATCATGTTTGCGTTGTTCGGTATTTTGGTCCTTGCTGCTATGATTTTCCTGATGGCAAAGCTGCTAAACATCCTGCCATTTTATACAAACCTGGTACAGCAGTACGCTGGTTTGATAACAGCGCGAATAAATTTTGCGACGAGAAAGGTGGTCAGCCCTATTGTCTCTGCTAGGTCCGTCAGGGCAGGCATGAACGGCTTTTTCACAGCATTGTTGGGACTGAAACGTAAATAATCGATATTTTCTGGCCATTGGGTTATAAATAAGTATTGTTGTCATTAAACAAAACCAAAATTAAAATTTAAAGGAATTAAAAATGGATAAAAAGTCAAAGACAAAAACAATGGTTCTTGGCACAATCATTGGTGCTTTTGCAGGGGCTGTTTCTGCATATTTGTTAATTAGTCGGGCTGAAGAAGAGAACGAAAACCCACAGCTTACCGCAGGGGAAGGCATCCAGGTGGGTTTGGGACTTTTGGGCTTAATGCGTCTGATTGCTGGCTTTGGAAAAGAATAATCACTGAAGAAATAGGCGACACTATTGTTTGAAATTGTATTTTTAGGCACTTCAGCCTCGGCACCTTCTGTGCATCGCGGCTTATCTTCTTTAATGGTTCAGCATGAAGAATTTCGCTTTCTTGTTGATTGTGGGGAGGGAACCCAGCGGCAGATATTGCGCGCTGGTGTTGGCTTTAAGCGGCTCAATCAAATTTTATTGACCCATGGACACCTGGATCACATCCTGGGGCTGGGGGGGCTGGTATCGACATTTCTTCGCTGGGAAGTGATGGATGAAATTGAGATCTACGGTACCCAGCATACCCTCGACAGGGTGTATGACCTTATTTTTGGTGTGGTACTTCGAGGATACTACGGAAAACCGCCGGTTGTTCTGCATGAAATCGAACCCGGCACTTTTTTTGAGACGGAAGGTTTTACGATCACGGCTTTTCCGGTTGACCACCGCGGTTCACACTCACTTGGGTACAGGTTTGAAGAACGCAGCCGAAGACCGTTTTTACCTGAAAAAGCAGAAGCGCTGAATATCCCACCGGGCCCATGGCGGCGTGATCTTGTCAATGGAAAAACGGTCACCTTGCCGGATGGAAGGTCTATTCACCCTGACCAGGTCCTGGGAGAATCAAGAAAAGGGACATCCCTGGTTGTGGTTGGCGATACAGGTCGGCCTGATAAACTGGTGGATTATGTGCGTGATGCTGATGCATTGGTCATTGAATCCACCTACACCCAGGCTGAGGCGGATCTTGCACAACGATTTGACCATATTACTGCTGCGCAGGCGTCCAATTTGGCAAAAGATGCCGGGGTGGGTCAGCTATATTTAACCCATCTATCACGCCGATATCGAGAAAGGGATGTGCTGGACGAAGCGCAGGAAATCTTCCCCGCCGTAAATGTTGCCAGGGATTTTGACCATTATAAAATTATGCGAGAAAACGATTAGATTTTTATCTTTCATCTTGAAGAAATTAATTTGATAATAGCTTAGAGAAATCAAGGGGAATTATCTTTTAAATATCCTGGAGCGAGGCCTTCAGGTCGAAATTATTACTTCGAAAATGCACTACTATTCAACCAACAAAAAAATTAATGCTCCTTGTTTAGGGAATTATTCTTACACAAACTTTTCAATCAGGCTGAAGCCCTCACTCCAAAACTCGTCTTGCAAAAGATGTTCGTTGTGGACAAAACATCTTTATTAGCTTGGCGTGCATCTCAGTACACCATTTTTTTAAAAATTTGCGTGTTGTGTTAGAATTCCAAGGATGGATAAAATAATTCTTGCTTCAAATTCACCCCGCAGAAGAACGCTCTTTTCGCTGTTTGATTTGCCTTTTGTGGTCATTCCAGCGGATATTGATGAGGCGCAATTACCGGGCGAACCACCCAAGGATTACGTGGAACGGCTGGCGCGTTGTAAGGCTGATGTTATTGCCTCTCAATATGAGGATTTGATCATCGCGGCTGATACGATTGTGGTGGACCAGGATCAGCTTTTGGGTAAGCCGGGTGATGAGAAGGAAGCACGAGCTATGCTAGAACAATTGCGAGGCCGTTCTCACCAGGTGTATACCGGCATCGCATTGATCCAGACGACCACCGGACAAACCCACGATGATGTCTGCGAGACCGATGTGCCCATGCGGGGCTATACCGACCAGGAAATTAGCGACTATATTGCCACGAAGGACCCGATGGATAAAGCCGGTGCTTATGCCATTCAACATCCCGGTTTTCATCCGGTTGAAGCCCTTTCAGGCTGTTATGCCTCGGTTATGGGGCTTCCGCTCTGTCACCTGCTTGTTGGTTTGAGAAAATTTAACATTGATATTCCAGGTGATATTCCCCTGCGGTGCCAGGATACTCTGGACTATGACTGTCCTGTTTTTGAGAAAATTCTGGCCAGAAGTTAGGCAACTTATATGAGACACCCCCTGTTTGCTAAATTTCAAAAAGGAATCATCAGCCTTTTAATTTTGGGATTGATCGTTGCTTGCACCCCCAGGACCTCGGCAGTAGATCCATTTGTATCGTCTTCCGAAAATCCTGATATTACTACGGCTGCGTCGGCCCAGGCTGTGGCTGAACGCTTCCTTGAAGCTTGGCAAGCAGAAGATTATGCCGCCATGTATCGCATGTTATCCACCCTCAGCCATGATGCGGTCACTGAGACTGATTTTCAGAACTATTATGAAGATGCGGCAAACCGTTTAACCCTGGATTTTATTGATTTTCAAGTCTTATCCACAATGGCAAAGACGCACCAGGCAGAAGTTGCCTACCGTGTGGATTTTAACACCCGGGTTTTTGGGGTGCATTCAAGAGAAATGGTCATGCCGCTCACCTTTGAAAACAATGCCTGGCAAATCCAATGGTCTCGCACTTTGATTTTGCCCGAATTAGAGGATGGCAGAAGCCTTGAATTCGTTCATCAGGTACCTTCTCGAGGGCAAATCCTTGATCGTCAGGGTGCCCCGATGGCTGCCTATGAAGATGCACTCGCAATCGGGCTGGTGCCTGGAGAAATCTTGCCGCAGCAGGCAGCGCTGCTTTATGAAACACTGGCAGAATTCAGTAAATATGATGCTGAAGAACTGGCGGTTATGGTTGACTCAACACCGGATGACTGGTACCTACCGATCATTACCCTCTCTCGTGGTGATGCAGCGCCCTATATTGAATCTTTGCGCGGCTTGAGTGGGGTGCGGATTGATGAGTTCCGCGAGCGGTACTATGTGGACGGCGGCGTCGCACCGCATGTTTTGGGCTACAGGCTGTATATCCCGGAAGAAGAACTGGATGAATATTTACGCCTGGGGTACCGACAGGATGAGCGCATTGGTGCCATTGGTCTGGAAGCTGTTTATGAAGCAGAGCTTTCTGGGGTACACGGCGGTTCTCTTTACCTGGTGGATTCTGATGGCAAAATACTATCCTTATTTGCCGCCAGCCAGCCAGAATCCGGGCAGTCCATCACGACGACCATCGATAAACAACTGCAAATGCGGCTGCAAGAGTCCCTTGGTGACCTTCGAGCGGCTGTTGTTGTGATGGAAATCGACACCGGGCGGGTTTTGGCAATGGTTTCCAACCCGGGTTTTGACCCCAATGCCTTTGATAAATCAGAAACGGAAGGCGGACTGCTGGAGTCCTATTTTACGGATCCAAATCAACCCCTTTTTAACCGAGCGACACAGGGGCAATATCCTTTAGGCTCTGTTTTCAAAATGATCTCAATGTCGGCTGCATTGGAGAAGAATTTATACAGCCAGTATTCAAGCTTTTTCTGCGGGCAGTCGATGTGGGTGTGTGACAGTGTGACACTTTATGATTGGACCTATGCCCATGGGACGGGTGCCAGCGGTGATCTGACCCTGGTTGAAGGTCTGATGCGCTCTTGCAATCCCTGGTTTTATCGGATTGGTCAGGGCTTGTACCAGGAAGGTTACGAAGATACATTGTCACAAATGGCATTTGGCTTTGGCCTTGGCAAAGAGACCGGCATCGAAATTTCTGAGGAAGCTGGAAATATCCCTGAGACCGCCGGGACCTGTGTTAACAGTGCGCAAATGGCAATTGGGCAGGGAGAGATTCTTGTGACCCCATTGCAAGTCGCAAGCTTTGTAAGTGCTCTTGCCAACGGCGGCATCCTGTATAAACCAACCTTGATCAACAGCATTGAAAAACCTTCTGGTGAAGAGACAATCCGTTTTGAACCTGAAATACTGGGCGAAATCCCAATTTCCGAGGAAACGAGGGCGCTTGTTTTGGAGGGTTTACGCCTGGTCATTGAAGACGGACGGGGAACCGGTTATTGGGCGATGCGGGGTTTGAATGTTCCCGTGTCGGGGAAGACGGGCACAGCACAAACGCCAACCGGTGATGCTCATGCCTGGTTCGCGGGCTTCACAAGACAAAACGACCCCGAACGTCCCGACATTGCCATCGCCGTGCTCATTGAGAATGGCGGGGAAGGCTCCGCAGTTGCCGCGCCCGTATTTCGAAGGGCGGTTTCTCTTTATTTTTCTGATTACACAGACCCTTCCGGTTTGATGCCCTGGGAAGAAGAACCCTATCTCCCCTTGGCGCCGACGCCTACGGGTACTTCCACAAGCGACGACTGACACAGTATAATCAAGCGATGGTGTTCAAAAAGATGCAAATCAATTTTTGCATTTTTGGAGTTAATGACTGATGAAAAAATTGTATTCCGTAATAATGCTGCTCATATTGCTGGTAACGGCAGCTTGCTCGGGTAATTCATCGACGGGTGAGCCGGAGCAAGGTGCAACAGCTACTGCGACATTGCCTGCCCCCCAGGTGTATGTTACTCGTGCACCTGACGTTGATGGCGCTGTCAGCGCTTATATGGACGCCTGGATTGCTGAAGATTATGCAAGTATGTACAGTATGCTGTCGGGGGAATCACAAAGCCAGGTTTCGATCGAGGAATTTACGGGAAAGTACAATGACACGGCGGTCACAATGACACTGGCTTTTGAAGACGGGATTCAATATGACATTCTTTCTTCTGTCACCAATCCGAATTCAGCCTCTTCGAACGTCCAGGTAGATTACAACACCAATTTATTTGGCACATTTACTCGAGACCTGGCCCTTCCTTACATAAGGGAGGCAGGTGAGTGGCGGCTTGTCTGGAATGATGGCCTGATCTTGCCTGAACTGCAGGGCGGCAACAGCCTTGAAATTGTCCGTCAAACAACACCTCGTGGAAATATTTATGCAAGAGACGGCTTCCCCATTGCAGCCCAGGAAGAAGCGGTCGCGATTGGTTTTATCCCGGGCTACCTGGATGAAGATTTATTGGGATTGTTTTATAGAACCGTGGCGGATTTGACTATTTACCAGGTTGATGAAGTCAGGGAAATGGCTGAATTAGCATTTGAGGGTGATTATGTGGCTCTCGGTGAAGCACCCCAGTCCGAAGTTGACAGGAACATGAGTGCTTTGAGCATGCTGAGCGGCGTTTATTTGAATTATTATTCATCGCGCTTTTATTATGACGGCGGCATCGCCCCCCAGGCTGTTGGACACCTGACATATATTTCTGAAGAGGAACTGGACCGCTATTCTCGTTTCGGATATGCGCCCAACGAACGGTTTGGCAGTACAGGCCTGGAATACAGCTTTGAAGACGAATTGTCTGGTGAGCGTGGTGCTTCATTGTATGTGAAGGACCCTAATGGTCAGATCCTCAGCAAGCTGGCTGAAAAAGGGACTTCAGCAGCGCAATCCCTGACCACCACCATTGACCCGAGACTGCAATACTTGCTTCAGCAGTCCCTGGGAGACTATCGCGGCGCCATTGTCGTGATGGAAATTGACACCGGCAGGGTGATTGCCATGGTTTCAAACCCGCAGTTTGACCCGAATTTGTTTGATATCAACAACCAGAACTTTGTTTATGCGGATAATCCCTATTTTGAACCTGATGACCCTGTTTTTAACCGAGCGACAAATGGTCAATATCCGCTGGGTTCTGTCTTTAAAATTATCACCATGGCTGCTGCATTGGAGACAGGGGTTTATACGCAGGAATCCGAGCTGTATTGTGACCACTCAGTCATCGTGTGCGGCGGTATTGAGCTCTTTGACTGGACCTATGAAAAAGACAAACCCCCGAGCGGGCAATTGACCCTTCCCGAGGGCTTGATGCGCTCTTGTAACCCCTGGTTTTACACGATTGGCGAGGGGCTTTTTAACGCAGGCTATCCCAATGCGATCGCCGATTTAGCCAAAGATTTTGGCCTGGGTCAGAAAACCGGCATTGAAATATCAGAGCAGCCCGGCAACATTCCTGAAAGCATCACCCTCTGTGATCAGAACACCCAATTAGCCATTGGTCAGGGAGATATGACGGTCACTCCGCTGCAGGTTGCCAATTTCGTTGCTGCTGTTGGCAATGGCGGCACACTTTATCGACCTGCACTGGTTGAGCAGATTGCGCCAGAAAATGGGACGCCGACTTATACATTTGAGCCTGAGGTCATTGGGAGTTTGCCTGTTTCCGAAGAGAACCTTGCGATTATTCGAGATGCCATGGAAAGCGTTATTGAAAACGGACGCGGTACTGCCCACCTCGAATTAGGCACCATGCCCTACCCCGTGTTTGGTAAGACCGGGACAGCACAAAACCCATTTGGGGATTCCCATGCGTGGTTTGCCGGTTTTACTGGCGTTGGGAATGAGGACCGCCCGGATATTGCTGTGGCTGTCATCCTTGAAAACGCTGGTGAGGGGTCTGAGATGGCAGCACCTGTCTTCAGGCGAGCTGTTTCATTATATTTTTCAAATTACACCAACCCGGGATACACTCTACCCTGGGAGGCTTATCCTTATGTGGTAGCGTCCCCGACGCCTATCCCATCAAATACGCCCATCCCAACCAACACACCAATTTTCACCGAGACACCCGTTGCTGATGAAGAAGCAACACAAGAACCTTAGGAGTGATAATCTTTGAGTGAAACGCTGGATGGCCTGGTCATTCGCGCACAGTCAGGCTTCCTGACGGTAGAAACGGACGAAGGTGAATACTTCTGCCGGCTTCGTGGGCGTTTGAAGCAGGAAGCCGTTGAAGGCGACATTGTGGCAGTGGGTGACCGTGTCACCATCACGCCGAATCAGGATAGCACAGGCACGATTGAGAAAGTACATGAGCGGAAGAGCGTTTTTTCTCGAGTGCGCTCCGGTATCAAAAGAGAATTTCGCCAGATCATCCTTGCTAACCCCGATCAAATTGTGGCTGTTTTTGCCTGCGCACGTCCCGAACCGAGTTTGCGAATGCTGGACCGCTTTTTGGTGATTGCAGAAAAGCAGGATATCGATGCTTTAATTGTTGCTAACAAAATTGATTTGGTCACAAAAGAACAAGCCAAAGCTTTATTTGGGATGTATGAGGATCTGGGGTATTCAGTAATTTTTACTTCTGCCCATACAGGCGAAGGTGTGGATGATCTGCGAGATCATTTACAGGGGAAGATATCTGCTTTTGCTGGTCCTTCTGGTGTGGGGAAATCCAGCCTCTTGAATGCAGTTCAACCAGGTTTGGGCTTGCATGTGCGGACAGTCAGTGCAGCGACTTCAAAAGGCAAGCATACGACCCATGTGCGTGAGCTTTTCCCGCTGGATGTGGGGGGTTATGTGGCGGATACGCCTGGCATCCGCACCCTGGCATTGTGGGATACCGAGCCTGAAGAACTGGACGCCTATTTTATTGAGATGCGAGCGCTGGTTTCTGATTGTAAATTTAGCGATTGCACACACACCCATGAGCCGGGATGCGCGGTAAGGGAGGCAGTTGCCCGGGGCGAGATTGCGCCTGAGCGTTATAACTCATACCTGCGTCTGCGTTTTGAAGACGACTCAGAAGATTACCTTGAAGATTAAATAGAATTTCTTATCAACAAGCCTATGAAAAAACCAAACAAGCTATTCTCGATCACATTATTTTTATTATCCGTATTGTTTATCATTACAGCCTGTCAGCCTTCTACCGGAATCCCGACGCCAGTTTCAACCCTGCCGCCGAACACACCCCTGCCTACAAATCTACCAGAGCCTACACCTACAACAGCCCCGCTGAAATCCCTGACAATCTGTACAGCAGCACTCCCCGAAAGCCTGTTACCTTATCATGCAGCAGGATTGGGGGGTAAAGCCAATATTCTGAACCTGATTTATGAAGCACCATTTATTGCGGTAGATGGCGAATTAGACCCTGTAATCTTAGAAAGCGTTCCTGATCGGGAAAATGGCGATCTTGTTATGGTACCGGTGAGCGTACAGGCCGGTCAGCCTGTCGTGGATGCGACCGGGCAATTGACAGTCCTCAAAGCTGGGCTTGTGGTTCGTCCTGCTGGCTGTCGCAGTGGGGACTGTGTTAAAGCGTGGGATGGCGAAACCTCGCTCGAAATGGACCAAATGCTTGTGAATTACCGATTGAGGGAGAATCTGACCTGGTCTGACGGGACGCCTGTGCGATCAGGGGATTCGGTTTTTAGCTTTGATATTGCCCGGGATGCAGCGGATCTTGAATCAAAGTGGGTCTATGACCGGACGCAATCATACACAGTTGTTGACCAAAGGACTGTGCAGTGGATGGGTTTGCCTGGATTTTCCAACGCAGACCTGGCACGGTTTTTCTGGAAACCGATGCCCGCACATCTTTATCAGGATGGTATGGATTGGGAAAATATGCTGCAAGACGATAGGATTAACACTTCTCCAATTGGATACGGCCCATTTATTGTATCTGAGTGGGAAGATGGTCTCTTGAGCTTAACGAGAAACCCGGATTATTTCCGATCTGACGAGGGTTTGCCGAAATTAGATCAAATTGTGTTCCGCCAGCTCGGTCCTGGTGCACCTCAGGCATGGGAAGCATTACTGGCGGGTCAGTGTGATGTTTTGGATTCCTCATTTAATTGGGCTGAAGCTCAAGATGTGATTCGGGAGGCTCGGCTTCTTGGTGACTTTGAGTTGATTGTTGATTTGGATAAATCATGGACCCAGCTTGTCTTTGGCATACAACCGGCTGACTATGATGATTTTTACAACCCGCAGCTGGATGGACGCCCGGATATTCTCGGGGACGCCCGTACGCGCCAGGCGTTCATGTACTGCCTGGATCGTGAAAGCATGTATGAAGATTTCTTTGGCGATTTAGGGCAGGTTTGGCAAACTTACCTGCCGCCCCAGGATTCGCAATTAGGAGCGGAAAGGGAGATTGCTTATAACCCAAAACAGGGTGCTGAACTGCTTGCGGAAGTGGGTTGGTTTGACCATGACGGCGACCCTTCCACACCTTTGCAAGCCTGGAATGTTGCTGGTGTCCCCGCAGGAACCCCGCTTGCTCCGGAATTATTGGTGAGTCCTTATGGGTTTCACCAGGAAATTGCTCAGACGATTCAAAGTGATTTGAGCGCTTGCGGTGTGGGTGTGACGGTCACGACGCAAGATCTGGAAAGCCTATATGCGCCCGGTCCGGAAGGGGCGCTTTTTGGACGGCGATTCGACCTGGCGCTGATCTCCTGGCAGCCGATGCCAGGGGGGGATTGTCAGCTTTATCAAAGCTGGGCTGTACCCAGGGATGAGAACTATTGGATAGGGACAAATATTGCAGGCTTATTAAATGAAGCCTACGATACTGCCTGTGGTGCAGCGGTCCTTGCCCTGCCGGATGAGCTGGAAGGAGCGGTGGGTTATTCTGAAGAAATGTTCTTATCAGCCTTGCCGGCTGTGCCTTTGTTTTCAACGCCGAAGGCCATGGTGATCACTGCGGACAGCTGTTACGAGAACGAAATTTCGACAGAAGGCGATTTTTTTGCCAACCTTGCTTATTTTAGGGACTGTCCGTAATTCATGGAAACATCTATAGAATTTCGGAGTGCGGACCCTGCCTGAAGCGTAGCGAAACAGCTTTAGGTGCAGAACCTGAAAGGTGTGAGGGTTAGTCCGCAGAATTGATATAACAAATTCCTTTTCCCTCATCCGTCACGCCTGCGGCGTGCCACCTTCCCCCAAGGGAAAGCTTGTTGGTGTAAGGTTTACTGAGCATGCAAGTAAAAATCTATACCTTCGGAGTGCGGACTTCAGTCCGCAAGGTTTCGCATAACAAATTAAATTTGTTTTATTAGACAGTCATTCCAGATAAGTACATCGAAGCGGGTTGACACCAAACGCATGAGGTTTGGCGCACGACCCGCACTCCGGAAGAGAAGGCAAAATTTTTGATTGGCAGGCACTGAGGCCTGCCCCTGCAGAATCGGTTAACGAATGTAATTTGGGGTATAACTCAAATAATCTACAGATAACTGAGGAAAATTTTTATGAAAAAATATGCTGATGATTATGAACTTGTCTACGAAGATGACGGCAAAGGGGGCGAAACAAAATCGGCGCGCTACATCGGCAATTATTTTGAGATTGATATTGACCAGCTTGACCTTATTCGTTTTAAAAGAAACAGCCTGATTTTAACGGTGATTATCCTTTTATTGCATGTCGCAGGTGGCTTTATTGGTAATCGCGGTATGTATGCTTTTTATATTGCACTCCCCTATGTTTTTACTTTCTTGCCGCTTTATTTTCTGGTTGATAGTGCTTTGCGGTTACCCAAAGAGAAGCGAAACTTTCGCAGAGATGAGGTTGAGCTCTCATTTGAACGCATGAAGAAAACCAGTACTTATCTGCTCATCTTTTTGGTAATGACGGCTATTGGAGAAATCATTTTTCTCCTGTTTTTCGCAAATGACAGGAATTATCTTGAATTTATTTTTTTATCAGTAGAATCATTTGCAGTTGTCGCATCTTACTGGTTGTTGCGTCTTCAGGATATTCTCAATGTCCAAAAAATTGAAGGATAAATGTAATAATTGCAGCTCTAGCTGGGGATTTTAGCTTGACAATTAGCCGATTCTAAAATATCATGAAATCTCAGGTGTATTTTAAAAATCTATTTAGGAGATTAGGAGAAAATAATATGTACCGATTTAAGAAACTCATTTCCGTTCTGGTTGTGGGCATCATGTTTGCCAGCTTGCTGGCAGCTTGTGCGACTGAGACGCCGGTCGTCACAGAAGAGCCCGAAGTAACGGAAGAACCCGAAGTAACAGAAGAACCCACTGAAGAAGTCGTAACTGAAGAGCCTACTGAAGAGGAAGTGCTCTTCCCAGAACAACCTTTTGGTGAGAATTTGCCAACTGAGCCAACAATTGACACCCCGTTAGTTGTTGCTTACAATGCATTCTCCCAGAAATTCAGCCCCTTCTTCTCAGACACCGGTTATGATGCGGATGTTGCTGCAATGACACAGATCAGTATTTTAACAACAGATCGTGTTGGCGGTATCGTTCACAACGCCATCGAGGGTGAAACAGTTGAATACAATGGAACCCCTTATCTTTACAAGGGCCCTGCCGACACAAGTGTGGCATATGATGAAGCTACTGATACAACAAAATACACCGCAAAGCTTCGCGTTGGTATGAAATTCTCTGACGGCACCCCCGTTACTGCTGATGATGTCATCTTCACATACTATACATTCCTCGATCCGAGCTATGTAGGTTCCACGACCCTTGGGTCCTATGACATTGTTGGTCTGAAAGATTACCAAACCCAGACAACAAGTGAAGTTTTTGACAAGTATGATGCTCTGTTTGAAGAGATCTACGCTGCTGGCCGTGATCATGAGTGGTCAGATGCAGATGCCTGGACACAGGAACAGCAAGACGACCTGTGGGCTCGCATGGATGCAGAAATTGTTCGTGAAGCAGAAAAGATCGTAAATTACGTTGATGCAAATTACCGCGATGCTTATGCACAGGACTACATTGGTTTTGCACCTGAAGTTGTTGCAGAAAATGAAGGCCTCAAGGTCGTTTTGGGTATGGTCCTCTGGGGATTCGGCGGCGTTGATGACGCTGGCGTTTTCACCACCGGCTGCACCGAAGAAACCTTCGACCTGGTTGAGAGCTTCCCAACCGTTGAAACCTACAAAGATGACATCCTGGCATGCTATGAAGGCGATGTTCAGGCAGCATTCCCATACGAATCTGCTGACGGCGCTGATGTTTTTGCCAATGTGAAATCTGCCTTCATCGGCAATTGGGGTCCATTAGATGAAACAATGGGCGGCGAGGGCGTACCGAATATTGCCGGCATCAAGAAACTTGATGACTACACCGTTGAAGTAACGGTTAACGGCTATTCAGCACCTGCTGTTTACTCCATCCTGGGCATCCAGGTCACACCGCTGCATTACTACGGCGATGTGGCAAAATATGATTACGAAAACAATATGTTTGGTTTCGACTTCGGCGACCTGTCAAAACAGGAAAGCCTGACAGCGACACCCATGGGTGCAGGCGCATATAAGTACGTTACCTATGACAATAAGGTTGTGTACTTCGAAGCCAATGAAAACTACTATCGCGGCTGCCCAAAGATTGCAGAAATTCAATTCAAGGAAACAACTTCCGCTGAGGTCCCATCAGCCGTCCAAACTGGCACAGCTGATGCTGGTGAGATGACCTACTCCGGTGAGCGCTATGCCGAAGTTAAATCCTACAACTCCAACGGTGAAATGACCGGTGATGTAATTACATCAAGCATGGTCGACAACCTTGGCTACGGCTACATTGGTATCAATGCTGCTAACGTTAACGTTGCTGGTGAACCAGGCTCTGAAGCCTCCAAGGACTTGCGCAAGGGTATTGCCACAATTATGGCCGTCCACCGTGACCTGGCTATTGACAGCTACTATGGTGAAGGCGCCTCCGTTATCAACTACCCAATTTCTAACACCTCCTGGGCTGCACCACAGCCGACGGATGAGGGTTACGAGATTGCGTTCTCTGTTGACGTAAACGGCGACCCGATCTACACAGCTGATATGTCCCTTGAAGAACGCATTGCGGCTGCAGAAGCTGCTGCATTGGGCTTCTTTGAAGCGGCTGGTTACACAGTAGAAAATGATATGATTACTGCCGCACCTGAAGGCGCTAAGATGAGCTACGAAATCATCGTTCCTGCTGATGGTGTTGGTGACCACCCTGCCTTCGCTATTCTGACCAATGCGAAAGAATCATTGGCCAATGTAGGTATGGAACTCAATATCAATGACCCCGCTGACAGCAACATCCTTTGGGATGCGCTGGATGCAGAGTCACAGGAATTGTGGACAGCTGCCTGGGGTACAACCATTGACCCCGATATGTACCAGATCTATCACAGCTCCAGCGTCATTGGTGCAGGTGGTTCCGAATCGAACCATTATCACATTCAGGACGACGAACTGGATCAGTTGATTGTTGATGCCCGACTCAGTGATGATCAGAATTATCGAAAAGCCATTTATAAGCAGGCTTTAGACCTCCTCATTGACTGGGCTGTTGAGATCCCAACCTATCAGCGACTCAACGTGATTATCTTCAGCACCGAACGTATCAATATCGATACCATCACCCCTGATATCACAACCTTCTGGGGCTGGCTGTCCGACATTGAACTTGTTGAAATGAATTAATACACCTTAGCGATTCGATATGAACGTCATTGTGAGCCCACCCATGGGTGGGCTCACTCTTTGATAAGCAAGAATTGGGTTGGAATAAAACTTAAAAAAATAGAATTAGGGAACGATATGAAAAATTTCATTATCAGGAGAGTTTTATTAGGTATCTTTATTGTCTTTTTTGGGGCTTTGATTATTTATAGCATTATTCGATCATTACCTACCTCCTATGTGGAGCAAATTGCAAGACAACGCGCGTCCAGTCCCCTGAGTACCAAAACTTATCAGGAATGGCTCGACCAGTTGAATGAAGTTTATCGACTGAACATTGGTATTATCCCCGGGTATTTTGGGTGGCTTGGAAATGCAATACGAGGAGATTTTGGGGAATCCTGGAATTTTGGCGTTCCTGTTACACAAAAATTTTCAGAGGTTGTTTGGTATTCTGTAATCATCAATATTGTTACCTTTATTGTCCAAATGGTCATTTCTATTCCTCTGGGCATTTTGGCAGCGAGAAAACAATACAGTAAAACAGATTATGCGATTACGGTATTTGCATTAGCGGGCATTTCTCTGCCAACATTTTTCCTTGCCACAATATTAAAATATGTGTTTTCTATTAAGTTAGGGTGGTTTGATCTTTATGGATTAACTGGCAGGTTTTACAGTTCCATGACACCCTGGCAGCAAATTTGGGACATCGCGTATCATATGGTCTTACCAATTATTACGCTGATGATGCTTTCTATTGGTGGCTTGATGCGGTATACCCGAACGAATATGTTGGAGGTGCTTCACTCCGATTATATCCGTACAGCTCGCGCAAAGGGACTTTCTGAGAAGGTTGTCATTAATAAACATGCCTTCAGAAATACCCTGATTCCGCTTGTTTCTTATATGAGTTATTTAATCCCATCAATGTTTGGTGGGGTGCTTATAACGGAAACCCTTTACCAAATACCGGGAATTGGTTATATATCCTACCAGGCTATGATCAGAGGCGATATACCATTTGCTATGTTTTATACGACTTTTCTCATTATACTGACACAGGTGAGTCTCCTCATTGCAGATATTATGTATGCAATGGTTGACCCGCGTGTAAGAGCCAATTAATAGGTGTAACTTATGTCTGATATGAATAATATTTTTCCAGGTCAAGAACCAGAAGTTGAAGTTATTGAAGAAGTAGATGAAGAGTTGCATCTTGATGATGCAAGGCGTGTCAAATCGCTTTCACCAGGCATGCTTGTTTTTAAACGTTTTATTCGAAACAAGCTGGCGGTCATTGGTCTTGCAATTCTCGTTTTCATGTTCACTTTTTCTTTTCTAGGACCCTTATTATCTCCCCACAGCCAGACGCAAGTATTTACAGGATTGGGTAGTATGTACAAGGATTATGCGGGAGCGATCTACAACGAAGAACTTCGTTATACGGTTTCACAGGATGAGAGCTTTACCAATGCCGATCGAGCACAGTTTTTACTAGCGCTTGGCAAAGGCGAAGAGACTTTTAATGTCGGCGATGATATTTATTACTTTACGACATTAAGTGACGGCACTCATCGGATTATGCAGCTTGACCCAATAGCAGAAGAATTGCTTGGCAACGTGAATCCGATTAATGGTTCAACTTTACCCGATGGTTTTGTTGAAGCCTACGAAACTGCGAAGGACCAAAATGAAGATAGTTTTGTCCTCAACGGTGTAATATATCGAATTACTCAACGACTTAAAGCGAAAGTAATATCAACAGAACATAATGTTGCCTTCGCAACCTTGAAAGTTTACGATCCGTATAACCAGGAAGATGAGGAAACCATAGATTCATTTGCCTTCAGATTGGCGGCTGAAGAAGCGATTACAGAGAATGAGTCGACATTTTCTTTCAATGATCAAGATTACACACTTAGTTATGATGAAGGTCAAACAACGATAATTGACAATTCTGGTGAAGAATATGCAGCAGTGTCGAATATCATTGTTAATCCTCTTGATCAAAATGAATTCCTTTCTGTTGATTACAAATCAACAATTCGTGAAGCTATCAGAAATAACGAAGAAGAGACGATTTTCACTGAAAATGGTGAGACAGTAGAATATACGATAAACCGTGTCAATCAGAATTACTATATTCGGAGAGAAACCCCCACTGAATTAATTCGTCAATATGAAATGCCTTCTGCTGAGCATCCACTCGGATTGGATAACAACGGGATGGATGTTATGACGCGTTTAATGTTCGGCGGTCGTATCTCTCTTCTTGTGGGTTTTGTGGTTGTGATTATTGAGGTTGCAATTGGCGTCATCATCGGCGGAATTTCAGGTTACTTTGGCGGTGCAGTGGACACAGCTTTAATGCGCTTTGTTGATCTATTCAACAGTATTCCGTTTTATCCTGTCGTAATTATATTTGGTTCTGTGATGGATACGCTGGAAGTAGATCCAATGGCGAGAATATTCCTTTTAATGGGGGTGTTGGGTATCCTCGGTTGGACGGGTGTAGCCCGAGTTGTTCGCGGACAAATCCTCTCGCTCCGAGAGCAGGACTTCATGGTTGCTGCAGAAGCGACTGGGATTCGAACCAGCCGCAGGATTTTCAGACATTTAGTCCCGAACGTAATGCCCTTACTGATTGTATCTGCGACGGCAGGTTTGGGCGGTATTATTATCACTGAAGCGACCCTGGGTTTCCTTGGACTTGGTGTTAAGTACCCCCTGGCATCATGGGGCAGCATCATTAACGTGTCTTCAGATGCCTATGTCATGACAAATTTCTGGTTTATGTGGATTCCTGCAGGCTTGTTGATCCTGTTGACGGTACTTGGCTTCAACTTTGTTGGCGATGGGCTTCGGGATGCCTTTGACCCAAGGATGAATAGGTAGGAGAAAATTCTGATGGATCAAGAAGTAAAAGAATTAATGGGAAAAATTGAAGAAATCACCCAAACGAAAACAAGTTCGCGCCTTTCAGCCCGGGAATCAGGCAAGATAACACGCGCAAATCGTAAAATCACAAATGCAATTGAGAAACAGCGCGATCGTAAGAACGTCTCGGAAAGCGAATATTTAACGAAGATGGAAGATCCCAAGAACGTTGTGGAATTCGACAATCTTCATACTTATTTCTTTACTGATGTTGGCACAGTCAAAGCGGTTGATGGTGTATCATACGAGATACCTCAAGGGGCATCTGTTGGCGTGGTTGGCGAATCGGGCTGTGGAAAATCTGTGACAGCCTTATCATTAATGCAATTGGTGCAGCGTCCGCAGGGACAGATTGTTGAAGGAACGGTCCGCTTTAACGATGGTGAAAAAGTTTATGATATTGCGAAGACACCCACGCAAGTGATGGAAACCATTCGCGGTGCCAAGATATCCATGATCTTCCAGGAACCGATGACCAGCCTCAACCCGGTATTTCGTACCGGTGATCAGGTTGATGAGGTTATCAAGTTGCACAACCCGGAGATGACTGAAGAAGAAGTCAAACAATTATCGTTGAAGATGATTGATATGGTCGGTATTGCGAATAGCACTGGTGTTTACCAGATGTATCCCCACGAGCTTTCTGGCGGTATGCGCCAGCGCGTGATGATCGCGATGGCGCTTGCCTGTAATCCAAAGCTGATTATTGCCGATGAGCCAACAACGGCATTGGATGTGACCATCCAGGCGCAGATTCTTGACCTGCTTCGAAATCTTAAAGACCAGATCAATTCAAGCATCATGCTGATCACCCATGACCTGGGTGTTATTGCTGAGATGGCGGATTTTGTTGTTGTGATGTACGCAGGACGTATTGTAGAAAAGGGCACTGCTGAAGAGGTATTTCATAATCCCTTACACCCTTATACCGTTGGGTTGATGGCTTCAAAACCGGTGGTCAATAAAGAAGTTGAGAAACTCTACACCATCCCTGGCAGCGTGCCAAATCCCGTCAATATGCCGAATTACTGTTATTTCAAAGATCGATGTGCCCGGCGAATGCCTGTGTGTGATGGGGCATATCCCAGGGAAGTCTACGTGACACCGACTCATATGGTCACTTGCTATCATTACATTGACGAGCAAACAGAGGATTAATATGGAAGAAAACGTGAAGGTAGAACACACGATGGATATGGAAAAAATGCTCGAGCATGATAAAACGAATTTGCTTGAGGTCAGGGGATTAAAACAATATTTTCCGATCAAAGCTGGTTTACTGCAGCGCGTTGTTGGCAATGTAAAGGCAGTGGATGGTATCAGCTTTAATATTAAACGCGGCACGACAATGGGTTTGGTGGGCGAATCTGGTTCCGGAAAAACGACGGTTGGCAAGACGATTTTACGTTTAAATGAGAAGACCGCTGGTGACGTCTTATTCAATGGGATTGATATTCATGCGCTTAGTCATGAAGAACTGCGCAAAATGCGCCCAAAGATGCAGATCATCTTCCAGGATCCCTATTCCAGCCTCTCACCCCGTTTGCCAGTCAGTGAAATTATTGGCGAGGCGGTAAAGGAGCATGGGCTTTCACCCGAAGAAGGGTATGAAGCATACATTGATAACATCATGAAAATCTGCGGTTTACAGCCCTACCATAAGAGTCGATATCCTCATGAATTCTCAGGTGGTCAGAGGCAGCGCATTTGTATTGCCCGAGCGCTTGCCTTATTGCCGGAGTTTATTGTTTGTGATGAGCCGGTGTCCGCGCTGGATGTTTCCATCCAAGCGCAGATCATCAACCTTCTCCAGGAATTGCAGAACGAATTTGAGTTGACCTATCTTTTTATTTCGCATGACCTTTCCGTAGTGGAGCATATTTCTGACGAAGTAGGCGTGATGTACCTGGGTGACCTGGTGGAGTTTGGGAGCAAGAAACAGATATTTGGAAATCCTCTACATCCCTACACCGAAGCGCTCCTCAGCGCTGCGCCAGTGCCTGATCCAACTGCTGAAAAGAATCGGATCATTCTTGAGGGCAGCATTCCCTCACCAGCGAACCCACCCTCAGGTTGTAAGTTCCATACGCGATGTTGGAAGCGAATGGATATTTGCGATAAAGTCATTCCAGATGTGCGCGAAGTTGAACCTGGGCATACGGTTGCTTGCCACTTGTATAATTAATTGAGTACATTTAATATTACAAAAATATTTATAGGTAGATGACTTATGGGTAAAGAACCAAAAAAGTATGATGACGATGACGGTCGCGTTATCTGCGATATGGATGTTGAAGGCATGCCCTGGCATGATCGCCAGGTTCGTCGGGAAAAGCGAGCCGAACGGCGTGCACAGAAAAAAGTGAGAGGTTCTCAAGGTGTGCAAATGACGAAGTCTGAAGCCCGGCGTTTTACCTGGTATGCGATGCTGGCAGGCTTAACGATTGCGTTGGTCTTTTCTGCTGTTTTGATATTGTTCACACTCTTTTCTACACAAATTTGGCTTCGGTAGAATTTGATTTTTATAATCAGGGAGGCTGCTTCAAAAAGCAGCCTCTTTTCATTTTAATAATTATTTGTAGGGTGAGTTGGACGGAGAAACTTTATCCATAATGCGTTTTTTGTGCCAAATACCCTCGGTAATCCAAGTTGTCCTGATGACCAACCCACCGTTTTTGATATCAGGATTGCTTGTGGTTGTGGGTGGGTTGTCATGAATATAATATTAGACGAATGTGAGTGTGGATTATCAAGTGCGTTTAATTTGAACGCTATTAACCCAACCCACCCTACGAAAAATTATTCACCAAAATCTGTGTTTTTATCTTCGGAAAAATTTTCTCCCCAATTTGCCTCGTAAATCCCCAAATTGACATAACGATGAAAACTTGACCATTTCCATAAAGATACGTTATCTACCAACCCATGTTTTACCGGGTTGTGATGGATGTAATCAAGATGGTTTTGATAATCCTGTTCATCTCTGATGGTATGCTCATAAAATCGTCTTTGCCAGATGGTCGCCTCCCTTTTATGGATGTGCGATAAATTTCGCTCAATTTTTTCTCCGATATTTGCAATGTATCTTTTTGTGTATAAGCGTTTAATTTCTCGAATCCTCATAGAATAATCACAATCGTGTTCTGGCAAAGTCATCAGGACATGGATATGATTTGGTAAAAGGCAAATCGCATCTGTAGTGAAAGGATATCGCTTGGCAACATCCTTCCATGCAAGTTTTAATATTTTTCGTGATTGTGGGTTTAGAAGGATCGACATACGGTCGTATGTGACGATCGTAATAAACAATGTTGATCCTTTAATCCAAACCCGTCGATAATTAGGCATGTGATAATTTTACATGGAAAACGATTTTAATAATCCATAAAAAAATTCACCTAAAAACACATTTCTCTTGTAGGGTGGATTGGGCGTGTTTTTGTAGGGTGGGTTGGACGGAGAACCATTATCCATCAATCGTTCTGTGTGCCAAATCCCCTTGGTAATCCAAGAAGTCCGGATGACCAACCCACCGTCATTTCATCCCATTGAATTCGGATATTTAACAATGTAATGTCGTTTCGGTGGGTTGTCATGAATTATTTATATGGCGAATGTTATGGTGGATTATCAAGGGCGTAAAGTTCGAATGTTGCTAACCCAACCCACCCTGCGAAGAATTTCTACTTCGTAGGCCACGTATGGTCGCCTGGGCGACCTAAGTGACACGCTCAGATATCGAGCTCCCATACAGCGCGAGGTGACAATTTCGGATTTTTTAAGAGATCGCCACGTCGCCGTGCTGCGGCTCCTCGCGATGACAAAAACGTCGTCAGATTCCTCAACTTAGTAACGAATTTGAACGCGTAAAACACATTAAAATTAACTAATAAACGTGAATTGCCAATAAAAAGTGATTGATTGAATCAATTTTTGTTTTATAATTATGTTACGAAATCATTTGTAAGATATGACAAAGCTCATATTTTACAGACCTATATGAGTTCGATCTCGAAAACGTGGTGATTACCTCACATAAGAGAACTTCACAGAATTCTTTTGGAGGTGTAAATTAAAGTTAATCATTTTTAGCTAAATATTGAAAAATTTAACTATAAACACAAATTTTTGATATATTGCCATAAGTTCTTGACGAGTTAATTGTTATATGCTATATTTTTGTTCAAACTTTGCACAATATCTGGTATTATTAATATTGAATTAGTCACCATCGTTTTGATCAATTATATCGTTTGTTTAGGTTTGGCAAAAAAGGAGGTGGTGCATACAAAGCAAGTAAAAAAAAGATTTCCAAGTATTTTCACAACACTATAGAATCCTGACAAAATATTTGTACGGAGGAGAAAAATGAAACGTTATACCTTTTTGTTTGTTAGTCTTCTCGTCGCGCTGAGCATGGTTTTAGCAGCATGTCAACCCGCTGTTGAAACTGAACCCCCAGCCGTAGAGGAGCCAACCGAGGAACCCGAGGTCGAAGAACCGACTGAGGAACCTGAGGTTGAACCCACTGAAGAGCCAACCGAAGAAGGCCCTGCAGAGGTCGAGCGGGTCCCAGACATGGGCGCACCCCTGGACCGCATTATCCTTAACGTCGTCGACGGCGCATCTGCTGTGACACAGCTGATCGCTGGCGCTATAGATATTTTTGCTACCGGTCTTTCCTCAGCATCACTACCCGAAATTGAGGAGGCTGGATTACCCTATGCTCTGTCAAATGGTCTTTACTACGAATTGACCTTCAACCCGGTCGGACCTGTCTTTGAAACCACTGACCAGGTCAACCCCTTCTTTGATCCACGCGCTCGCGAAGCCATGAACTGGATGGTTGATCGCGATTATATCAACCGTGAGGTTTATAATGGTGGTTCGCTGCCCAAATTCTGGAGCATCATTACCCAATTCCCGGATTATTCCACCCTGGCACCAACCGTACGCCGTCTGGAAGCTCAATATGCTTATGACTTTGAACGCGGCGTGGCTCAGATGGATGAGGTCATGCTTGGGATTGACGGCGTGACCAAGGAAGATGGCATGTACATGTATAACGGTGAGCAAGTCACTCTGATCATATTGATCCGAAACGACTCCGACGGCACCCGTGTTCCGATTGGCGACTATGTAGCCAACCAGCTTGAAGAAGCCGGTTTCGCCACCGAGCGCCAGTACCGCACCTCCTCGGAAGCCTCCCCAATCTGGATTTTTGGCGATCCTGCCGATGGTCTGTTCCATGTTTATACCGGCGCCTGGTCTGCGACTATTATCGATCGTGATGAAGGCGACAATTTCCAATTCTTTGATACACCACAATCCTCATATGGTTTTTCAGCCCTGTGGCAAGCATTTGACGAGGCGATGGCAAACCCGGAGCGTTACTTAGAATTAACGGATGCCCTGGCCTATAATAAATTCGGCACGGTTGAGGAACGAAATGCGGCTATGGCAGAAATGTTAGAGCTTGCATTAAAAGAATCCATCCATGTTTGGCTGATTGACGGTAAGAACTTCACACCCTATCGGGAGGGCTTGGATGTGACCTATGACCTGGCAGCCGGTGTTGACGGTTCCATGATCTGGCCTTACACCCTGGGTATTACAGACCAGTTGGGCGGCACGATTACCTTTGCTCAAACTGACATTTTTGTTGATCCCTGGAACCCCATTTCTGGTTCAAACTGGGCTTACGACCAGTCCATATCCCGGGCTATCCATCAAAACGCCTATATGATTGATCCCTACACTGGCTTGCTTCTGCCGCAGCGCTTTGAACGGGCTGAAATTACGGCTCAGGAAGGACTGCCAATTGGCAAGACTCTTGATTGGGTGACACTTGACTTTACACCTGAGATCCAGGTCCCCGGCGACGCGATCATGGACTGGGATGCAGCCAACCAGGCATTCATTACAGCTGATGAAAAGTTAGTCCTGGATGCTGAAGCTGCCCAGGCGGCTTTAGATGAAGCCATCGCTGCTGAAGAAGCGGCACCAGGCGTTGTTGAGGAAGCCCAGGCGGCTCTCGAAGCAGCCCAGGCGGCGCTGGACGAACTGGCTGATGATGCGAGCGATGAAGATGTAGCAGCAGCTGAAGCAGCTGTAGCCGATACAGAAGCTGCATTAGCAGATGCTGAAGCAGCCCTCGAAGGTGCCCCGGATGTTGTGACTGCGGCTGAAGAAGCCCTGGCGGCTGCCCAGGAGAAGGAGTATTACACCTCGAATATTAAGAGTGTTGTTTACTATCCCGAATCCCTCTGGACCGATGTTAAATACCATGATGGCAGCCCGATTACTCTGGCTGATTTCTTGTATTCCTGGATTATCAATCTGGATCTGGGGCGTGAGCAATCGGCGATCTATGATGAATCTTGGGTTGCTAATTCTGTAGCAGAATTGGCGAATTTCAAAGGTTTCCGCATCCTCTCTGAAGACCCCCTTACTGTTGAAACCTTCTACGATTCTTACGAGATTGATGCTGAACTGAACATCGACACCATGTGGCCTATGTGGGATTTCGGTGAGGGCCCATGGCATCTGTTAGAACTGGGTGCCTTGGCGGATATTGAAAACCTGGCTGCTTTCACGCCAGATAAAGCTGAAGCAGAATCCACCGAAACTGCAACCGTTGAATGGCTGAGCACCGTTGGCGGTCCTAGCTTGGAGATCATCAATTCGATGATTGACAAAGCCATTGAAGAACAGCATATTCCTTATGCCAGTGTGCTGGGTGATTATATCACCGCTGAAGAAGCTGTTGCCCGTTATGAGAATTTACGAGCCTTCTTTGAAGAATACGGTCACTTTTCCATTGGCACCGGTCCTTACATCCTTGAAGATGTCTTCCTGACCGAAAAGATTGGAACCCTGGTTTACAACCCCATGTTCCCTGATCGGACAGATAAATGGTTCGGTGTATATGGTCTTCCAAAGATTGCTGAAGTTGAAGTTGAAGGACCTGCCACGCTTATCGTTGGTGAGGAAGCGGTCTTTGATATTTTCGTGACTTACGAAGGAGAAACCTATCCAGATGCTGAGATCAAGGCAGTCACCGGTTTGCTGTATGATGGCACTGGACAGATTGTTGCGGTGCTCGATGCTGAATTGGTTGAAGACGGTCACTATACCGTTACCGTGAGTGCCGAATTAGCAGCTGAAATGGAAGCGGGCGCCAGTAAACTTGAAGCTGTCGTCGCACCATTGCCTGTTGCTATTCCAACCTTTGTTGGACTTGAATTTGTAACCGTTGAGTAATCTGGACGACAAATCAAGTTAAAATCAGTTAATTAAGTTTGAAAAATAGGGGCAAGGCATCTCATTCAGCCTTGCCCCTATCGAATAAATTACAGGAGGTATGATCCAATGACATCCATCGCTGAAAATGTTGAAAATGTACCGGTAGATGTCCAGAAGAAAAAGCAGCAAACCCTGATGACTTTGAAGCGCGTGATAAAATATTCAGGTGTTCGATTGATCTCCCTGTTTATCACCGTTGTGATTGGGGTTTACCTGACCATCATGATTGCTAATATGGGTGGCTATGTGGATACGATGATGAAAGCTGAGATTCAAGAGCGGATTACCATGCAAATTCAGATGAATCCAGCCTTCCAAAATATGGATCCGGCAACAAGGAAAGAACTCACCGAGAAGGAAATTCAGAACGAAATTAAGCGATTGAATTTAGATCAACCCTTGTTATTACGCAGTGTGCGTTTCTTAAGAAATGCGTTAACCCTTAACCTGGGACGGGCAATGAACCTATCCAGTGACAGCGGCTCACGGAATGTACGTGCAATTATTTTGGAACGCATTCCCTATACACTGCTATTAATGGGAACGGCGAATTTTATCCTGTTTTTTACAACCTTATTTTTAGCACTCGCACTTTCTCGTAAATACGGCAGCTTTTGGGATAAGATCATCATTGGCTTATCACCGACATCTTCTGCACCGTCCTGGTTATATGGTATTTTTCTTATCCTTATTTTTGCAGCCGTATTAAAAATTTTACCTTTCGGCGGCGTGATTGACGCACCAGTCCCGAAGGATTTTCTTGGCAGGTCTTTAAGTGTCTTAAGGCATTTGATCCTGCCGGCGAGCTCGCTTATCATCTCCCAGTTTTTCTACAGCATTTATAACTGGCGTACCTTTTTCTTGATTTACTCCAGTGAGGATTATGTGGAAATGGCTAAGGCAAAGGGATTACCATCCCGGGATGTTGAGCGCCGCTATATATTAAGACCAACGCTTCCCACAATTATTACTGCTTTTGCACTATTATTGATTGGCACCTGGACGGGGGCAATCATTACTGAGACTGTCTTTCAGTGGCCAGGTTTGGGCCGTGTGACTTTCAGAGCCATTGGATTGTATGATACGCCTGTGATAGTTGGGACGACGATTATTTACGCTTACTTATTGGCAATTACTGTTTTCCTGCTCGACATCGTTTATGCTTTGGTGGACCCAAGGGTAAAGATCGGCGGGGGAGGAGAACCAAAGAAATGAAACAATTTTTAAGTACACTAAGAGAAATTCGAAAATATCCAGCAGCAATTGTCGGTTTGTTGATTGTTTCTGCCCTTGTAATTTTCGCAGTTGTTGTTGTGATCAATATCCCCTATCAAGAAGCCATTCGGCTTTGGCGAGGCGGTGAGGAAGTCTACGGCAGAAACCCACGTAATGTCCCGCCAAAATGGTTCAACTGGTTCCGAGAAGATGATTTACCGGAAAGTTTTGAACTTATAGAAGGAGATAATGGCGTTACAAGTACGGTTGAGACGACAAAGGGCGGTACGACGATCAAGACACTCTCCTTTGAATTTGATTACAATTACACCGCTTTTCCCCAGGATGTGGTCTTTTATTTCAAATCAAATTTTGATGTAAAAGAACCTTTTGTCGCGATGACCTGGGTGACCCCTGATGAGCGTGAAATACGCCTGGGAAATTTTGGGACTGGTCCTACTTTAACATTTCCGGTGTCACAGGATGATCAGATCAGAAAAAAAGTGGATGGAATGATGCCGAATGTTGGACTGTTCGATGACCCGGAACAAGAGGGCGAACAGGTCCTGCAAGGTACCTATAAAGTCAATTTGGAAGCTATCACCTTTGAACCTGGTTCTGAGATCAATGTGGAAATGCTTGTCCTGGGTCAGGTTTATGGTTGGGCGGGTACAGATCATTTACGACGGGACTTAACCCTACCAATGATGTGGGGAGCGCCAATCGCCTTAACCTTTGGTTTACTGGCAGCCCTGGGAACCTCTGTGACGACGATGATCTTTGCTGCCATCGGCGCCTGGTACGGTGGGGTTGTGGACGGTTTGATCCAGCGCATTACTGAGATCAACCTGGTTTTGCCCTTCCTTTCAATATTGATCATGGTAGGAA
Organism: Anaerolineaceae bacterium; assembly: GCA_016841525.1. Taxonomy (GTDB): domain Bacteria; phylum Chloroflexota; class Anaerolineae; order Anaerolineales; family Anaerolineaceae; genus Brevifilum. The sequence continues at coordinate 231,365 of JAENYZ010000004.1, read as the reverse complement.
CATTTTATTCTCGGAGTATCTGGACAATTTTAGGCGTGACGATTGCCCTGAGTATTTTTACGGGCGGCATAAAGCAGTATCGTGCAATCTTTATGCAGGTTAAAGAATCCACGTATATTGAGGCTGCACAGGCATACGGCGCTAAAGATGGACGGATTATTTCCCGATATCTGATTCCCCGAATCATTCCCCTGCTCATTCCGGGATTGATTTCTGCGGTTCCTGCTTTTGTTTTTTTGGAAGCTTCCCTGGCTTTACTTGGCATCGGCGACCCTGTCTTGCCGACATGGGGAAAGACCATAAATGATGCTTATCAAAATGCTGCGCTTTATCGAGGTTGGTATTATTGGATCCTTGAACCAGCAGCCCTGTTGATGATTACGGGTTTGGGTTTTGCAATGCTGGGATTTTCACTGGATCGAATTTTCAACCCGAGATTGAGAGGGCTATAAAACAATGGTGACAACGTCAGCAACGGATAAATTATTACGAATTGAAGATTTAAAATTACATTTTAACGTTACACAGGGTGTTGTTCAGGCAGTGGACGGTGTGGATTTTGAGCTGGATAATAATTCCTCTGTCGTGATCCTGGGGGAATCAGGCTGCGGCAAGAGTTCCCTGGCAAAGGCAATTTTGCGGTTACTACCGCGCAATGCTGGTACTTATACGGGAAAGGTGTGGTTTGGCGGCCAGGATGTAATGCAGCTGGACGATGAAGCCTTTCGGCGCAATGTGCGTTGGGTAGGCATGTCCATGGTGCCCCAGGCTGCTTTGAACTCATTAAATCCAGTGCTTCGAATTGGTGACCAGGTGGCTGAACCGGTGATGGTTCACCATGGTCTCAAAAAAGATGAGGCATGGGGTATGGCACGCAGAATGTTCCAGCATGTTGGCGTCCCTGATGATTTCTTAATTCGCTATCCCTTTGAGTTGAGCGGCGGCATGCGCCAGCGGTCAGCACTGGCGATGGCACTGGTGACACTGCCCAACCTGATCATCCTCGACGAGCCCACTTCTGCCCTTGATCTCTTGACCCAGGCGAACATTTTTAATGTGCTTAAACGGCTGAAAGAAGAGTTTGGAACAAGTTATATTTTGATCACCCACGACATTGCTACCTCAAGTGAACTGGCAGAAAATGTGGCAGTGATGTATGCCGGCCAAATGGTGGAGGTCAGTGATGCAAAACGCTTCTTTACAAAGCCGCTTCACCCATATTCTGTAAAATTGATGGCAAGTGTCCCGAGACTTCATGGGAATGCCGAACTGGAATTTATTAAAGGTACGCCGCCAAGTTTGCTCAATCCACCCACGGGATGTCGATTTAAAGCACGCTGTCCACGTCGCTTTGAAAAGTGTGATGAAGATCCACCCGTCTTTAATAGGGATGGGATCAAAGTGCGGTGCTGGCTTTATGAAGAGAACCTTTAGGAGTTACCAATGACAGATGAATCAATGACCCTGGATGAAGTTCAGGTTGAAGGACAAAAGCACACAGGTGAAAACGTGCTTAATGTGGATAATCTTAAAGTGTGGTTTGAACTCAGGCGCTTTGGATTTGCCCGGACAGGTTTTGTTCATGCCGTTGATGGGGTAAGTTTTGAACTTAAGCGCGGTGAAGCCATTGCTATTGTTGGTGAGAGCGGCTGTGGGAAATCCTCATTGATGAAGACCATTTTAGGCTTGAACGAGATCACCGATGGCGACATTTACTACAACGACATGCTCCTTAACGAAATGGACAAGAAAACCCTGCGCTGGTATCGATCGACGCAAATTGGCTATGTCCAGCAGGACCCCTATGGCGCGCTGCCGCCCTTTATGACCGTTCGAAGGATATTAGAAGAGCCCTTGGTTGTGGGCGGTATGAAGGATAAAGCAGAACGGTTGGAGCGTATTCGCCAGGCTATGGAAGAAGTCCGGTTAGTTCCGGTTAGTGACTATATCAATAAATTCCCGCACCAGATCAGCGGCGGTCAGCAGCAGCGCGTGGTGATTGCGCGGGCTTTGATCCAAAACCCGGAAATCATTGTGGCAGATGAACCTGTTTCCATGCTGGACGCCTCTGTGCGTGTCGAGGTCTTACAATTAATGCGTGCACTTCAGGAAGACCACAATATTTCCTTTATTTACATCACACACGATCTTTCGACGGTGCGTTATTTCTCCGAATACATCTTTGTAATGTATGCTGGCAAAATTGTGGAGAAAGCAAAACAACATGATTTGTTGACCAATCCAAAGCACCCCTACACCTATGCCTTGTTGACGGCGACTTCTGAGCCGGATTACAAAAATGCCATGGGCTTTAAAGAGGTCCCACCTGGAGAACCGCCAAGCCTGGTGAAACCGCCAAAAGGCTGCCGATTCCATCCGCGATGTAAGTATGCTATTGGCGGTGTTTGCGATGCGGAAGATCCACCCGATTTCACCATTGAAGAAGGGCATGAAGTAGCCTGCTGGTTGTATGATGAGCGCTATGAAGAACCTGATTTCGCAGCGTAGCTTAATCTGGATTGGTATACTTATGGTAAGTTTAGGGGTTGTGCTGCCATTCCTGACAGTTATGGGAGTCCTTGAAAGCACCTTTTTTCTGGCTTTTCTGACTTTTCTTCTGCAGCTGGGTGGGATCATCATTGGCACGATCGTAACTTCGCAGAAAGTTTTGGAAGGGCGCAGGAAATACAGGCAGAAAAGAAAACCTCCAGTAGAGAATGACCATGAAAGTAAGACGGATTGGATGAAGTAAATTCGATGCTAATTGTCAACCAAATAAAGCCTGTTGAAGCTCGACAGGCTTTTTTGATGTAAACAATGAATATCGTGTCATCCTTTGGTAAATAATCAAATTTTTCAGTTCTGTTGTTTGGATGTTTGATTAAAATGTGTTAGAATCATTCCTATCATTCTGGGGCATGGTGCAATGGCAGCACAGCGGACTTTGAATCCGTTGATCCAGGTTCGAATCCTGGTGCCCCGGCCACTTAAAAAGAAAGCATTGAGTACTCAAGAAGCAATTGACCCTGATAGACAAAACATGAACCAGGCTTTGGGTGTGTTTTTATTCCCAGGGCGTGGTTTTGCATTTAATTTTCAGGGATTTCCCCAAGAATCTTTGTGGAAAACTAAACGACTGAAGGATATGAGATCATGACGACTGCATCCATCATTTTAGCGGCGGGCGAAGGCACGCGCATGCGATCAAAACTCCCAAAGGTTGTTCACCCGGTTGCCGGGAAACCCATGGTGTGGCATGCACTCAAAGCGGTTGAGTCTTTGGTAGATTTGCCCCCTGTTTTAGTTGTTGGCTTCCGTGCCGAAACGGTTATGGATGAAATTGGTGACCAGGCGTCTTATGTTTTTCAAGAAGAGCAGCTTGGCACAGGCCATGCAGTTGCTTGCGCTCGAACATCACTTGAAGGCAAATCTGACACGATCTTGGTGACCTTTGCTGATATGCCCTTACTTCGTAAAGAATCGGTCCAGGGGATGATGGCATTGCATAAAAAGGGTGACAGCCCGGTCACAATGACCAGCTATATTGGCGAAGAGGCGCGTGGTTTTGGGCGTGTCGTTCGAGATTCGGCAGGGCATGTCATCGCGATTGTGGAGCAAGCCGATGCCACGCCTGAGCAGCTGGCGATCAGGGAATATAATTTGAGTGCCTATTGTTTTAACGCTGAGTGGCTCTGGGAAGCATTGACACGCATCCCGATATCCTCAAAGGGTGAGTATTATTTGACCGATGTGGTCAGCCTGGCTGTAGATGATGGCTTTCAGGTTAACTCCTTTATGGTTGAAGATCCTGATGAAGCGATTGGGCCGAACAACCGTGTGCACCTGGCTGCTGCCGAAAAGGTGATGCGCCAGCGGATTAATCAGCAATGGATGCTCGAGGGCGTGACCATTATCAATCCCGAGGTAACCTACATCGAAGCGGGTGTTAAGATCGGACAGGATACCGTCATTTACCCGAATACCTATTTGAGAGGAAGTACTGTGATTGGTGAGGGATGCGAAATTGGCCCGGATACGACTATTGTCGATACGAATATAGGCGATGATGTAAAAATTCTTGCTTCTGTAATCGAGCAGGCAAAGTTGGCGGATCATGTGACCATGGGACCTTACTGCCATTTACGCAAAGGCGCTGTTTTGGAAGAAGGCGTGCATTTAGGAAATTTCGGCGAGGTCAAGGACTCAACCCTGGGCACATATACGAAAATGGGGCATTTTTCTTACATTGGCAATGCGCAAATTGGGAAGAATGTGAACATTGGTGCTGGAACGATCACCTGTAATTATGATGGTGAGAAAAAACACCCTACGGAAATAGGAGATGATGTCTTTATTGGGAGTGATACCATGCTGGTAGCACCGGTCAAAATCGGAGACCGAAGTAAAACTGGCGCGGGGGCGGTGGTAACACAGGATGTCCCGCCGGATACGCTTGTGATAGGCGTCCCGGCCAAAGAAAAACGTAAGTTGGAGAAAAGTGACTGAAGAATCTTTAATAATAATTATAATAACGGCGCTTGTATTCTTACTGGATTTGCTGGTGAGTGTAGTTAAAGCCAGTTTCAGTCATGCAAGGTTGCCCAATTTGTTGAATTTGCGGGAAACACGGGGAGAAGTCGTGGATCGCACTATACAGGTGATTGAAGAACCGCGTTTGCGAACCAGCCTTCGCCTGGCTGTCATGTTCTTTCATTTTCTGCTGGCAGGTCTGCTAACTCTTTTGTTGAAAAATTTCCAGCCTGGCATTGAACTCTGGTTATTGTTAATATATTTGACTATTGCGATGATTCTGATTGTCTTGATTGAGTATGGTGTTGAAGCCATTTTCATTCAATCTGCAGAAGAAAATGCAATACGATTCCGATTTTTCGGCAGCCTGATTAATTTTATTTTTTCCCCTTTCTCCGGGGTATTGCAGAAATTATCGGGACCTGAAGTCAACAGCCTTACCATGGCATCAATGACTGAAGAAGACCTGAAGAATTGGGTGGAATCAGATCAGCCAGAGGGTTCCCTTGAAAAGGGCGAACGCGAGATGATCTATTCCATTTTCCAATTTGGTGATACCCTGGCGAAAGAAATCATGGTGCCGCGGATTGATGTGCTTACACTGGATATTAATTCCACACTGGCGGAAGCGCGTGAGACATTTGTGAGCGCAGGGCATTCCCGTGTGCCGGTCTACGAAGATACGGTGGACAACATCGTTGGTTTGCTGTATGCAAAGGATTTATTGAGCGTTAAGAACGATGCAGGAGCTATTGCGGATCACCGTGAACTTTTGCGGCTGGTTTATTTTGTCCCTGAAGCAAAAAAAGTGGATGAATTGCTTGCAGAAATGCAGACGCGCAGCATGCACATGGCAATTGTCGTGGATGAATACGGCGGTGTTGCCGGGGTAGTCACATTGGAAGATATTGTCGAGGAAATCATTGGCGAAATCCGTGACGAATACGACGAAAGTGAAGAAATGCCCTATCAAAAGATCAGCGACGATGAATATGTGTTTCTCGGTCGTGTGGATTTGGATATTTTTAACGAGATCATGGGGACAGAAATTGCCACTGAAAATGCAGATACCATCGGCGGATACATCTATGGGGAAATTGGCGATGTCCCTGTCGGTGGTGAAACCTTAAAGGCAGATGATGTGATTTTAACGGTAGACCAGGTTGTCGGTCGACGTATTACAAAAGTACGCGCAAAGCGTGAACGGATAAACCCCTTAGAAAAGGAAATTGCTAATGCTGACAAATGAAATCAAAGATAAATTGATCCAAAGGGCAAAAGAAGCCTGGGGTCGAGCCTATGCGCCTTATTCGAATTACAATGTGGGAGCGGCACTCCTGACAAAGTCAGGTGAAATTTATGACGGCGTCAATGTTGAAAATGCGGTTTACCCGGTAGGTATTTGTGGGGAACGGACAGCAATTTTTAAAGCCGTTTCAGAAGGGCATCGTTCATTCCAGGCGATTGCTGTGGTCACAAAGAATGGCGGCACACCCTGCGGTGCTTGCCGACAGGTGATGGCGGAGTTTGGGCTGGATACAATTGTTCTGATTGCTAACACGGATGGCGAATTAATCCATCAATTAACTGTCGCAGAACTCTTGCCCTATTCCTTTGGTGAGAAAGACATCAAATAGGCCCAGGGATGATTTTCAAATTCCATAAAGCGCGTGCCGGTTTACCGATCATGCGCTTTTTTTAACTAAGATTATTAGGTTTATGTCTTCAAAAGAAGCTCGATCCTATCGTGCACAGGCAATTGTCCTCAGTCATATTGAGTATGGTGAAGCGGACAGAATATTGAAGCTCTTTACCCTTGAAAAGGGCAAGATTAGCGCCATTGCAAAGGGTGTTCGAAAAATCCGTTCCCGAAAAGCCGGGCATTTAGAGCCTTTTACTCATGTAAATTTATTCCTGGCAAAGGGGCGCAATCTGGATATTATCACCCAGGCTGAAATGGTTGATTCCTTCGCCGGTTTGCGAGACAACCTGGAGCGGCTTGCTTATGCATCTTATGTGATGGAAGTACTGGATCGGTTTACTTATGAAGAGGGGCAAAATATTGGTATCTTTCGTCTATTGGCAAACACATTGAGCAGGTTGGAGACACAGTCAAACCCTGAAACAGTTGTTCATTATTTTGAACTGCGCTTGTTGGACTTACTCGGTTTTCGTCCCCAACTTTTTGAATGTATTGACTGCGGTAAGCAGATCATTGAGGAAGATCAATTCTTTTCACCCCTGGTTGGGGGTATTTTATGTCCTAAATGCGGCCTTGCTCGCGCTGAAGCATGGCGGGTTGAAAAGGATGTCCTGAGGTATTTTCGTCATTTTCAACGTTCGAACTGGGGGAGGCTTGAAAATGTTGTTATTCCAGAAGAGATCGAGACGCGCCTTGGGGAACTGATCACGCGGTATTTGACCTATTTACTCGAACGAAAGTTGAATTCACCAACTTTTTTGCGCGAGGTGCGAGGAAAGTATGGGGAAAAAGGGAGCCAGTTGTAGGGCGGTTTGGAACCCTCACCCTGCCCTCTCCCTTGGCCAAGGGAGAGGGTTCTGAATATGGTCTTGTAGATCAAGCTTATTACTCGTCCAACGAGGTCAAAGATTTCAGTGGTCCTGCCTCCTCTTCTTCCTCGAGGGAGAGGGTTTTTAACACGATTTACTTAATCATTCTCATTCCTTTTCCAACGCGGACAAAGATCTCAGCAGCACTTGCTCCTCTCCCTCAGGGAGAGGATTGAGGTGAGGGTGGGAATCAAAATTTTTTGTAGGGTGGGTTGGACGAAGTTATTTTTTCTTTTCAGGCATTGAAAAGTACAAATCCGTTGATATTTCACGAGATTCTGATGACCAACCCACCAACATTACTTATTTGCAATATTTACTTGGATGCCAAATTGTATGATCGGTGGGTTGTCACGGATTAGCTTTGTGGACAAGATTATTATTCAATCCCAGGCTCAATACTCATAAATGGATCTCCCCAACCCACCCCACAAAACACGCAGGATATGAATCAACTGGAATTTGTGGGTGGTATAATGATACGGTTCATTTTAAGAGAAACATTTAAAACTACTATATATTTTTTGCGAAATTAATACTTGGAGTAAGATCTTTATGGAAAAAGGCCTTGATTTTCAATCAATCATCATCAAGCTGCAGGAGTTTTGGGCAGAACGTAATTGTCTGATCTGGCAGCCGTATTATTCACAGGTGGGCGCCGGAACGATGAATCCAGCTACTTTTTTACGTGTGCTGGGACCAGAACCCTGGAAAGTGGCTTATGTGGAACCCTCGATCCGTCCGGATGACGGCCGATACGGCGACAACCCCAATCGTTTACAGCAGTTTTACCAATTCCAGGTGATCCTCAAACCCGACCCGGGAAATCCGCAAGAAATTTATCTTGACTCATTGCAAGCATTGGGCATCGACCCCAAGCAGCATGACATCCGCTTTGTCGAGGATAACTGGCAGCAGCCAGCGATTGGTGCCTGGGGCTTGGGCTGGGAAGTCTGGCTCGATGGACAAGAAATTACACAGTTTACCTATTTTCAGCAATGCGGCGGCATTGATCTTGACCCGGTTTCTGTAGAGATCACCTACGGTCTTGAAAGGATTGCGATGACTTTGCAAGGTGCTCGGCACTTCAGGGATATCCAATGGAGCCCGGAACGCACCTACGGGGATGTCAATTTGATGGGTGAACGTGAGCACAGCACCTATTATTTTGATCTTGCTGATGTGGACAGCATGCGAAAAATGTACGATATGTACGAGCGTGAAGCCGAGCGAGCAATTGATGCCGGACTGGTTTTGCCTGCGCATGATTATGTTTTAAAGACCTCCCATACATTTAATATCCTTGATACCCGTGGCGCTGTCGGCGTGACAGAACGCCAGGCTTTGTTTGCGCGCACGCGTGATTTAGCCCGGCGCGTGGCTGAGGTATATGTTCAGCAACGGCAGGATGCAGAATTCCCCTGGCTGGGTGAAAAGCGCCAGGAAACGCCCCTTGAAGCGAAATCGCCTGATGAAGCATTGAAAGAAACGCAAGCACCATTCCTTTTAGAAATTGGCACGGAGGAACTTCCGCCCTCGGACCTCACATCTGCAATTTCACAACTTGAAAGCACTGTGCCAGCCCTTCTTGATGAACACCGCCTGACCCATGGCGAGATCAAAATCATGGGCACGCCGCGGCGATTGGTTGTTATGGTTGACGACCTGGCAGCCCGGCAGCCTGACCTGGTTCAAGAGGTTAAAGGCCCCCCGGCTGATCGTGCTTTTGATGAAGAAGGACGACCGACTCGGGCAGCAGAAGGTTTTGCCCGCAGCAAAGGGATTGATGTTAAGGACCTTGAGGTAAAGGAGATTGACGGGGGTGCCTATGTGGTGGCGATTGTAGAACAGCAGGGGCTTCCCGCCAGGAAAATTTTGAGCCAATCCCTGCCAAACCTGGTTGCCAGTATTCGGTTCAATAAATCCATGCGCTGGAACAAGAGCGGCGTGGCATTTTCACGACCGATCCGCTGGCTGCTGGCGCTCCATGGTAATACACTTGTTCCCTTTGAATTTGCAGCTTATAACAGCGGCAGGACAACAAGAGGATTGAGATTCCAAAATAGGGAGGTGTTTGCGGTAGAATCTCTTGGGGATTATTTGAAGAAAATGGGAGATCAGGGTATCATTCACGATCCGCAGGAAAGAAAGTCAGTCATACGAGAACAGGCACAATCCCTGGCTGAAGAGCTTGGCGGCAGTATTTCTTTTGATGAAGCCCTGCTGGATGAAGTTACTGGCATGGTAGAAAAGCCAACAGCATTTAGAGGCGATTATGACCGGGCTTACCTGGAAATTTTGCCGCCAGAAGTACTGACATCTGTTATGAAAAAACACCAGCGTTACTTTGTGGTGGAAGATGACAATGGTCAATTAATGCCTCATTTTGTGGGGGTCCGGAATGGCGGCGAAGCAAACCTTGAGATTGTTACGGATGGCAATGAGCAGGTGATCCTGGCACGTTTCGATGATGCACAATTCTTCGTTAAAAAAGACCTTGAACGTTCCCTGGAGTCCTTTGTGGCTGATCTGGATACCCTGACATTCCAGGTGAAGTTAGGCTCCTTCCTCGATAAAACCCGCCGTATTCAATTCCTCGTGAAAGATTTGGCTTCAAAATTCGCCCTCACTGACGACGAATTAGCAGCGACAGAACGGGCAGCGCTTTTATGCAAAGCGGACCTGGCGAGCAATATGGTGGTTGAGATGACCTCACTACAGGGTGTGATGGGGCGATATTATGCGTTGAAGAGCGGCGAAACCCATGCTGTGGCTGATGCCATTTTTGAACATTATTTACCCCGTTTCGCAGAGGATCGGCTGCCTGAATCAAAACCGGGCTTGATGGTTGGGCTGGCAGATCGCCTGGATTCTTTGATGGGCTTGTTCGCGGCAGGTTTAGCCCCGACAGGCACCAAGGACCCCTTTGCCCAGCGGCGTGCTGCTATTGGTATTTGTCAGAACCTGATTGATTGGCAGCTGAATTTTGACATTGGGTGGGGTTTGAGCCAGGCTGCAACAGGATTAGATTTGGATGTCAGCAGCGATGATGTTCAGAGTTGTTTGGAATTTATCCAGGGTCGATTGCGAGGGATGCTGCTGGACTGGGGATTCAAGCATGATGTGGTTGACAGCGTCATGACAGAAAAAGGATCGGATCCCTTTGGGGCTTTCCAGGGTGTTCAAAGCCTGACAGCCTGGGTTGATCGGGATGATTGGCACGAAATACTGCCTGCTTTCAGCCGCTGTGTTCGCATAACACGCGACCAGGATATGAAGTTTGCCATTAATGAGGATGCTTTTATCGCTGAATCAGAGCGCTCACTTTATCAAGCCCTGTTGAAAGCTGAAGCGGACCTTGGTGATGGCAATACGGTGGATGCGTTCCTGAACGCGTTCTTACCCATGGTGCCAGTTATCAACAACTTCTTTGACGAGGTGCTTGTTATGGATGATGACCAGCCATTGCGTGAAAACCGTCTGGGTTTACTCCAGCGCATTGCAGGTCTTTCAGATGGCATTGTAGACCTGAGTTACCTGGAAGGCTTTTAGAATCGATTTGTTCAATTAGATCCCGGGGCTGATTTTAGCGCCCGGGATCTTTGATTTAAGGCTCAGGAGATAGTTTCAAGGAACTCTCTTGAGATTTGGGTGATGTCATCTGTGGTTTTTATTCCCACCCAGCCGTCCTGGGGACGCACGATGTTGGCAACAACAATGTTTGCACCATTGAAGATTGCACTGCGTGCTTCTCGAAGGTCCACACCGCCGGCGGCAGAAATGAGCGAGTCATACTTGCTGCGGATGCGGTTGATTTGCCGATAACGGATCATCTTCCCACGGGTGTTTTCCTCGTCTCGCCCGCGATGGATGACGATGATATCCGGCGAATGGTGCAAGGGGCGCAATATATCCAAAGGGTCATCGGCACCCAACAAATCAATCATTGAAAGCATGTTGAGCTGGGCGCATCTTTCGATGAACAGGTCAATTGACTCGCTGGGTGCATTACCCAAAACAGTAATCGCTGTGGCCCCTGCTCGATGTGCCATTTCCACCTCACCCAATGCGCCATCCGTCACCTTCATATCTGCAACAATATGGCCTTGCCAGCGTTTTCGGATAGCGCGTATGCCGTCCATACCCTCAAGTTTGATGAAGGGTGTGCCTGCCTCGATCAGGATCCGATCGCTTTGCGGAATACGGGTCAGGGTCTGCCAGACCATGCTCAGGTCGTAGTTGAACGCAATTTGCAGATATCTGACGTTATTGTCGAGTTTTGCTTGGATCATGAATCTTTCTTCCCGGTCATCACATCAGCGAGGTTTGCCATGTTTGAGGGCATAAAAAGGACAATCTTTTCTGAGGGATCGGAGGAGATATTCCGAATGGTTTGCAGTGTGCGCAGGTGCAGGGCACCCGGGGAAGAAGCCAGTTCGTCTGCAGCGGCACGCAGGTTCTTTGATGCTTCCAGCTCACCTTGTGAGGCAATGATGGTTGCACGTCTTTCACGTTCGGCTTCAGCCTGGCGTGCCATTGCACGTTTCATCTCGGCTGGCAATTCCAATTCCTGGATTTTGATGGATTCAATATCCACACCCCAGTCGCTGGTTTCGGCATCAACAATTTCGCGAATTGCATCCGCAATTTGTTTACGTTCCATCAAGACGGTATCCATTTCGTTATTACCGATAACATCTCGTAAGGCTGCCTGGGTGTACTGCCGGATAGCAAAAATGTAATCCTCGATTTTGATGATCACAGCTTCCGGATCGACGACTTTGAAATAGACGACGGCATTGACCAGCATAGGTATATTATCTTTGGTCATCACTTCCTGGCGGGGAACTTCTGCAGTCGCAAGACGCATATCAACCCGCTTCATGAGTTGAATGACCGGCACCAGGAAGATTAAGCCAGGATTTTTGATACCCGTGAATTTACCCAATGTGAAAATGACACCGCGTTCATATTCTGGTATAACCCTGACAGCTCTAAAAACAAGGGTCACCAAAAAGAAAAGGATTAGCCCACCACCGCACAGCAAGAAAATTGTTGTTTCACCAAAAAAATCGAACATCGTTTTCTCCTTTTATTTGTTTTATGACATATTTACAATTCTATTTTACAATTAATTGGGTAAAAATACCTGATACAATCTACTGTTCTGGGCAATATCATTAAATTTGCCAGGACGTTGTATAATTTATTAAAATAAATTGGAGGTTTTATGGAAATTACCTGGCACGGACTTTCTTGTTTTCGAATTAATGATCGCGGCATGGCTGCTGTTGTGACAGACCCTTATGACCCTGAGGTGGTTGGGATTGATCCTGGAAAATTACGAGCAGAAGTTGTCACAGTCAGCTGTGACAATCCAGCGCACAATTATGTGAAGGCGATTCGTGGTAAAGCTTTTGAAATAACCGGTCCTGGTGAATATGAGATCGGTGGGGTGTTTATTACCGGTGTTTTGATTAATGGCAGCAAGAAAAAAACATCTACTGATGAATCGCGCAACACAGTCTATGTGATTGATTATAATGGCTTAACCGTAGCGCATTTAGGCGAGTTGAACAATGTCCCCAGCCAGACAGAGGTTGAAGGTTTGGGTGAGGTCAATGTTGCCCTGGTACCCGTTGGGGGCGGAACCAGCCTTAATGCTGCAAAAGCTGCTGAAGTGATCAGCTTGCTTGAGCCAAGCATTGTTATCCCAATGCATTATGGGATGAGCAAGTCTTTGATGAAGTTGGATCCCCTCTCAAAATTCTTGAAAGAGATGGGTCTGACAAGCGTTGAAACCGAAGAATCACTCAAATTAACCAGCGTTAATGTGCTGCCAGAGGAAACGCAGGTTGTTGTTTTAGATTTGACCTTATAATTAATTCACACTTTCTGGTGGAAGGAAAGTATATGAACGTGAAAGTGATCATGTCCTGGGATATTGTTCAGGGCCGCGAACAAGAATATTTTGAGTTTGTCGTCCGCAGTTTTATGCCCGGTGTCCAAAAATTGGGGATGGCATTGAGTGATGCCTGGGTGACCATTTATGGTGAACATCCTCAAATACTGGTTGGCGCTGTTGTACCGGGTTTGGAAAAAGCTCAGGAAATTATCACATCTGAAGAATGGTTTCATCTGAATGATAAATTGCTAGATTATGTTGAAAATTACGAATTGAAATTGGCACCCCTTCAGGGAGGGTTTCAGTTTTGATGTCTTTTGCTAATTCATTGTTGGATTGGTATGCCGAGAACGCCAGGGAGCTCCCCTGGCGTTCTCGACAATCTGCATATCGAACCTGGGTATCGGAAATCATGCTGCAGCAAACACAGGTGGAAACCGTCATACCCTATTTTGAAGCATGGATGGCGCGATTTCCAGATATAAAAAGCCTGGCTGCAGCAGATGAGCAGGAAGTGCTGACGCTTTGGGAAGGGCTGGGTTATTACAGCCGAGCCAGGAATTTGCACCGGGCAGCTAAGACCCTTGTGGAGGAATTTAACGGAGAGTTGCCTCAGATCCCTGAAGCGCTTCAGCGTTTACCCGGGATTGGACCTTATACTGCGGCTGCGATAGCTTCAATTGCCTTTGGGGCAGATGTGGCGGCTGTTGATGGCAATTTCCGTCGTGTGTTTTCGCGGCTTTTCAATATCACATCGCCGGCTCGCAGCACCGATGGTGAGAAGATCATTTGGAAACTAGCACAAGAAAATCTGCCGGAAGGAAAAGGCGGCACCTATAATCAGGCTTTGATGGACCTTGGTGCAAGCATCTGCACACCTGTTAATCCCTCCTGTGATTCCTGCCCAGTTTCCAGGGCTTGCTTAGCCTATGAATTGGGCCTACAGGAGGAGCGGCCGGTTAAGCTGCCCCGCAAGAAGGTGCCCCATTACCTCGTTACGGCAGCTGTTATTCAGAGAGATGGGCGCGTTTTGATAGCTCAACGGCATAACAACAGCCTTTTAGGTGGTCTCTGGGAATTCCCTGGCGGCACAAAAGAAGAAGGGGATGCTGACCTGGAGTCTTGCTTGCAGCGTGAGATCCAGGAAGAATTAGGTGTCGATATCAGGGTAGGCACCCCATTCGGTGATTACAAGCATGCTTATACTCATTTTAAAATTACGCTGCATGCTTTTTTGTGTGAATTAGTATCAAGAGAAGAGCCACAACCATTGGCAAGCCAGGCTTTGGCATGGGTGCATGTTAATGATTTGGAGGATTATCCTATGGGCAAGGTAGATCGGTTGATCGCCAACCGCCTTGCAAAGGAGCTTATGGATGGAGAGCTACCAGGCTGAACGTGAGAGAATGGTAAAACATCAAATTGAGGGCAGGGGGATAAAAAATAATCGGGTGATTGAGGCGATGCAATCTGTACCCCGCCACTTATTTTTGCCAAAAGACTCCTGGCCTTATGCTTATGGTGACAGCCCTGTTCGAATTGGGCGTGGCCAGACCATTTCGCAGCCCTATATTGTTGCATTGATGACGGAATTGCTGGAAGTGGATGAAACGCACCGTGTACTGGATGTAGGTACCGGTTCCGGGTACCAGGCGGCGATTTTGGGGGAGCTGGCAGCAGAAGTGCATACCATTGAGCGGCATCCTGAACTGGCTGATACAGCACAACAGCATCTCGTAGATCTGGGTTATCAGAATATCCATGTCCATGTGGGGGACGGTACCCTGGGTTATCCGGCTGCTGCGCCTTATGATCGCATCATTGCTGCTGCTTCTGCGCCAAAAGTACCCGACCCATTATTGCAGCAGCTGGCGGATGGCGGCCGGCTCGTCCTGCCGGTTGGCAGCCGATTTTCACAGCATTTGGAAGTATGGACCAGGCAGGGGGAAAAGTTCAAGAAATCTAACAGCATTCCGGTTGTCTTTGTGCCTTTGATTGGAGAGGCAGGCTGGGATGGTGACGATCCAGATTAAGCTTTGACCTGTAATAGGATATTTGGTAACAAGATAGAGATTGTTTATTGTTTTTCCGGTTTAAGCGCTGTTGGATGAAGGAGTATCAAAACAGCAATTACGGTTAATCCAAACCCGCCTATGATACCCACAGGGGTAGGACCCAGCAAAGAATCAGGATTTCCTTTTACAAAAATTGATCCCAAGGCAGCAATACCGTTGATCGCGCCATGGGCGATCACGGCAGGCCACAGGCTGTGCGCTTTGAAGCTCAGCCATCCAAAGATCACGCTCAAGCTTAAAGTAAACCAGATCATTGCCAGCGGTCCGAGAAAGGGCACGCCGAAGTAATCGCTGCCGTAGTTGTATCCCATGATGATGATTGGCCAGTGCCAGATACCCCAAATCAGCCCGGTCAGCAAGACGGCTTTGCGCCCGCCGAGGGGCATTAATTTTGGCTGCAAATATGCTCGCCAACCAAATTCTTCGCCAAAAGTTGGAATAGCGTTCAAAATCGGTGAGATGAACAAGGCTTGCAAGGCTTGCGTCACTGCAATGACCCAGGGATTGATGCTGCCGTTTTGACCGCTGGTAGCAAGCAAAGATTGCAGGGTGCTTAAATTTTTGTCGAAGAATTGGGGAAAAAGCAGAAAGAAAAGGATAGCGCCGATTATCGTGAGCAATCCGGGTAGAAACCAGGCTGCAAGATAATATAAGCCCCGTTTTTTATCAAACTGAGGTTGAAGAAATAAATCCTTTTTACCTTCTTTTGTGATGGTCCGTGTGAGCAGGTTGGCAATGGCAGGACCAAACATATACACAGACGCGAGAAGAATAATAGCGAGGGTGACTTGTCCGCCTGCAAAGGTGTATGTAGGGCTGTTTTCAAGCCCACCTGTCAGGTATATCACCAAAGCGGCTGCCCATGATATCCCAAAAGCAAAGGCGAGGAAGATATAGATGCGTTTTTTGTTGGTTTTTGTGATCATATGATTATTGCCTTTATGAAAAGATAATTCTTATTATAAACCTTGAGGTACTTTTGATTATCATAACTAAATCTTGTATTTGGTTAAGTTTCTTCTTGATTGAAAAGAAAATTAATGATAAATTAGATTATTATTATATTCTGAGGGGTTGGATTTTGTGAATCTTATATAGCGGGAGGCGCTGATGAAAAAACTTTATTATTTTGGTATATTATTTTTAGTCTCAGGAAGTCTTTTAGTATCCTGTGGATTACCTTCTTCAGGTGGAAATGATGATTTGGAAAATACCAGGGTGGCGATCGCTGTTCAGCAAACCAGTTTGGCAATGCAGCAAGCTCAGCTGGCACAGTCTGAACCGGCACAGGCGGAACCCCAGGTTGAGGCTCTCCCTACTTACACCCCCTACCCAACGTACACTGCTCAGCCAACTGAAGCTCAGGTTGTGAATGAACCGACTGCGACATCAGAACCTGTGTCAGAAGAAGAACCAGCACCTTCAGTCTCTTTTGAGGATTGGTTGGAGGACGTCGAAATCTTGTTGTATGATGATATGTATGATTTAGGCGAAGAACTGGTCATTGAAAATGCGCTCGACGGACTTGGGCTGGGCAACAACACCACAAACGTACGTGATGCTATGGGCGATTTCCTTTCCAATATGAATTCCTCTACCAATTGGGACCTGATCATTGTCGGTGCTGAAAACCGTGACAATATTTCAGGTGAATATTTCGATGTCATTTCCTCTGAGATGGATCGCGGCAGCTCATTCATCATTGAAGTTTGGTACGTCGATGATATCAGTACCGGGCGCATCCAACCAGTATTCCAGCGTTGCGGAATCACTTTTCATAGGGATTGGCAGCGGGCGTGGAACAGCAATTTGAATGATTACCTGGTTTATTTGCTGGAGCCTGACAATCCTTTATTTTCAGAACCCAACGCGATCAGCATGTTGATCCCTTATGATGTTCTTTGGACGGGTGATGTTGGTGACATGGTAAAACTCAACACAGGTTCTGACGCGGTCCTCCTTGGAGGCGCGCAAGCTAAAGAACACAGCGCTTATGGGTTGATTGCTGAATGTATGGACGGGCAGATGATCTGGCAGACCTTTTCCACTCATGACTACAAGACCCAGGATATGATCAACCTGTGGCAAAATTATATCCACCATACACTACGTGCCCGTTATGATCATATAAATCCCTAAAAACGAAATTCCAATAGAATCCCTCATTTATATATGGGGGATTTTTTCTTTTAAGGGATTATTCATGCAGGAATCTTGTAGAACTTTGAATAATTTAAAAATTATTGGCAGGCAGTTTTTTTCTCTAAAAAAATCTTTAATCAATACAGTCGAGCCAGTATCTCCAATCTAATAGCCCACCGCCAAAGATAATTCCATTGAAGATTTTCGTATTGTGACAATTTATTATTCTTATGTGATTTTGATATTCGGCCAATATGCTCAAATTGGAACAAAAGTGGGTTCTTATACGTTAATTAAATAAGAACCACCAAAAGAAGAAAGGTGATTGAAACTATGAAAATGACAAAAATAATTTTGACGCTGATGATTTTTACTGGCATTCTCCTGTCGGCATGCCAGGCAGTGATTGGCCCCGACAACCCTACCGAAGTCCCCTCTGGAACAGAGCCGGCAGAACCAAAATATGAATATGGCCAGCGGGCAACCGTTGAATCCCTGGAAGTTATCCTGCTTGAGTCATTCCCACTTCAAGCACAGGCTGTTGTTTCAGGGACATTGCCCGATGGGTGTTCAGAACTTCACGAAATCTCAGTTGAACAAAATGGTCTGCGCTTCAATTTGACGCTGACAACCCGCCATTTGACCGGTGATGTTGCCTGCACTGAGGCTTTAGTTCCTTTTGAGGAGACTGTGGACCTTGATATTCACGGACTTGAAGCTGGAACTTATACAGTCGTGGCACAGGATAAACAGGCGTCCTTCACCCTTGATGTCAACAATGTGATTTCAGGTGAAGGTGAAGATACGAAGTATTCCTACGGCAGCCAGGCAACGGTTGAAACGATGAACATTAATATCATGGAATCCTTCCCGGTTCAGGTAAGCGTTGATTTGTCAGGCTATCTCCCCGATGGGTGCACCACGATTTACGAGATATCTGCACAACGTGAAGAGCAAAAATTTACAATTGACATTGTGACCCGCAAACCTGTTGATGTCGCCTGCACCATGGCAATTGTGCCCTTTGAAGAGACAATTTCATTGGATGTCGAAGGCTTGCCAGCAGGTGAGTACACTGTTGAGTATGGCGACCTGTATGAGATCTTTACCCTGGAACAGGATAATTGAAAGTCTTTTGACATGTGATTGAATTAATTAAAAAGAGTCAGAGACGCATCCCCGGATGCGTCTCTGAAGTTTTAATCCCTGGTAATAGCATTTTTACAGCCCATCTTCAAACTCAGTTTCAACCAGGCTTGCATTAGCAGAGGCATTCGGAATGTAACCGTGCTTTTCCCAGAGTTGTTCAGCAAGCTGGGCGGGATCGCAGCTCACGCCCTGTGATTGGAAATATTCACACAAACGGGTTAGATCTCTTTTGAAAATAGGAAAAGCAGCCCTGTTTACACGCGGGTCAATTGCCTGGGGAAAATCTATCAAGTAGATTTCACCCTCATGATAGAGAATGTTATAGGCGGAAAGATCTCCATGTATACGGTGGTTGCTCAGCATGATTTCAACATTCTGAATGGCTTTTTCGAATAAACGCTGCGCTCCATTTTGATCCAGCTCAACGGTGTTGAGGGTTGGTGCAGGGATGTCATCCGTGCCGATATATGCCATCAGAATTGCATTGTTTCCGCTGGCAAGGGGCTCCGGGACGTCAGCGCCGGCTTTGAACAGCAGGGACATCGTTTGGTATTCGTGCTCAATCCAGGAGGTGTGCAGCAGGCGTTTGCCAAAATTGGTTCGCTGTTGGATTGCATGTAAAGCGCGATCATCCCTGATTTCATGACCTTCATCGTCGAGAATCAGGCGGCCTTCACGATAGAGTGAATCATTCCGCAGTTGACGGAATTTTCGCGGGCGATAAACCTTAGCAGCGATGTATTTATGCTGGGTGGTCGTGTTTCCAAGGCATTGATATACGGATGCCTCTTTGCCGCCGCCTTTGATCAGACGAAGGATATCTTCAAACCAGTTTTGCTGGTAGAAATCTTTCAGAGAGTCATTGATCCAGGCTTTCTCGTGTTTGGATGCGCCGTAGCTAAAGTTGAATTCATTTTCTCGTTCTTCTAATAATGATGTGTCAAAAGATTCTATTTCTCTATTGACTTTGTTTTTAGGATGGCGGTATTGTAATTGTTTATTCGGGATATTCCGAATAGGGGGTAAACCATCCAGGTCTTCCATTTGGTCTAAAAGTTCAAAATTGTCGTACTTCGACATTGTTTAATCATCCTTAAATATTTTCAAGTTTGTTATTATTGGCTGACACATGCCAGCAAGCTTAAATTGTGATTTTTATTTTTGGGAAAAGAAAAACCACAGGTGCGCACCTGTGGTGATCAAGACATTATTTATTAATGCTTAATTATAGCGACCAGCAGGAGGCGCGAACAATTGTCTTTTGCAAGATATTTTTAAGTTATCTAACATACGAGCGACCTCCTTTCAGGTTAATTAATCAACGAGTAATAGTCTAATAGATTTTTCTTAGCTTGTCAAATAATTTTAAATTAAATTTGTGCAGTCGTGCCATTGGTAAAATAGGATCTATTCACAGCAGGGTTACTTCTACCTTTTTCGGAGGATAGGAAGGATAACCCCTTAATTTTTTTGTAATATGTATAAATTGTCCCACTTATCAAGTTGATTTTTTTCTGTAAGGGTGGTGCTCTGTCCCCATCCAAATTTCTAAATTGATGATGATTTCATTTTCAGAAGCAAACGTGATTAAAGTAGACCAGATTTGTCTCCTACTTTTTCTTTCATTTTCTCAAGGAGTGCATCATCCGGTGATTTGCCCGTCAGGCTGTGCATAAAGACGGCTAACATCATTTCACAGTCGGCGACTTCTTTGCTGATATCCTCTTTTCGAACGCGGTCATTGTTGCGAATCCAGCCATCGACGCGCGAAACAATCTCATCGGCATGCATGCCGTGCTTTGCAAATCCCTCAAGCATTTGAACTTCTTCTGCTGTAAGTCCGTCCTGGTGATGAGAAAGATAGGCTTCCGCCAGCTCCCCGACTTCTGAGAGATAAAACCATAAAGCATCCTTTGCTTCCGGCCACTGAAGGCCCCGGGCTTTATAATACCTTTGGATGGTCTCAATGTTCATGCTGGCTCCTTTGTGCTGTTGATCAAACAGGGGAAATTATACCCTGTCAGGCATTTGTGAAGGATTAAGTTAGGTGATGATTAGAGATGGATAATTGTTTCAGGTTTGTAATAACTGTTGAGTCAATTCAAAAATCGCAAAACCAGTATAATTAAAACCTGTTATTGAAGTACACCTTTGTCATTATCTTTGATCCTATGGACATAAAAGAAACATCACAAAATTTGATCAGTCGCATCAGGGGCTTGTATCGGCGTTTAAATAAACTCAGCGGCGGCAT
This sequence comes from Anaerolineaceae bacterium, assembly GCA_016841525.1. Lineage (GTDB taxonomy): Bacteria > Chloroflexota > Anaerolineae > Anaerolineales > Anaerolineaceae > Brevifilum. Next base: position 210,739 of record JAENYZ010000004.1, on the reverse strand, counting down.
TCTTGGCATCATCCGAAAGACCGTTGAGCAATTTACGAAAGAACGCGGTTCTGAAGCAGCAGCAAGCCTGGCATACTACGCTTTCTTTTCCATATTCCCCATGCTGCTGGTTTTTATTGTCATTGGCAGTTTCTTTGTTGATCGGCTATTTGTTCAGGCAAGACTCCTGGAAATATTACAGGGGGTGATCCCGGGTGCTAAAGAAGTTGTGATTGAAAACATTGACCGGGTTCTCGAATTAAGAGGTGCTGTCACACTGGTTGCTTTGCTCTCTTTGGTTTGGTCAGCTACCAGCGTCTTCAATATCCTTGCGAAAAACATCAACCGGGCTTTCCCAAAGGCTGGTTCTTTGAATTTTCTAAAAGGGCGTCTGCTGGCATTTTTGATGTTCCTGGGTCTGGGCTTGTTGATGTTTTTGACCTTTGCCTCATCGACTGTGATTGGATTGATCCCATCAATTAACATTCCCCTGAATGGCAAATCACTGCATGAGACTTTATTTTGGCGAATTATTTCTCTTTCTGTTCCCGTCCTGCTTAATATGTTATTGTTTTGGGCAATCTATTATTTGGTTCCGATAGTAGGGGTCTCTCGCAGAGCCTCGCTGATTGGTGGTCTGATTGCGGGAATTGCCTGGCAGTTACTCAACCGGGGTTTTACATGGTATTTGAGCAGCGGTCTTTCAAAATATCGCTTAATTTACGGGTCACTGGGAACGGTGGTTGCCTTGATGTTCTGGATTTATCTTACGGCATTGATCCTCCTTTTAGGGGCGCACTTAACGGCTTCAATTCAAGGGTTTCTTGATGAAAAGAACAATAACAGATGAACTAAAAATGTTCCCGAGATTTAATCCTGTCGGTGAATCAGCTATATTACTTGAAATTGATGAAGAACTGAGCTTAGAAATTAATCGCAGGGTGTATGCATTAGATACCTGCATACAGGCAAATCCACTTCGGGGTGTCAGAGAATGGGTGCCGGCTTATTCAAGTATGCTTGTTATTTTCGACCCTCTTTTAGTGGGAATTTCAGAAGTGAAAAGCTGGCTTAAAAATTGTCTGGAAAATGTATCGGATAATGAAGTGCAAAAAGCAAAGAAAGTCGTGATACCTGTACATTATGGGGGCGAGAACGGACCTGACCTGAATCATGTTGCATCATATCATCACTTATCACCAGGTGAAGTTGTGCGCAGGCATACTGCGCAAACCTACCATGTTGGGATGATGGGCTTTACACCGGGTTTTGCTTACCTGTTAGGGTTGGATCTATCTCTAGCGACTCCCAGGTTAAAATCGCCGAGAACCAATGTCCCTGCCGGGTCTGTTGGCATCGCAGGCGGTCAAACGGGGATTTACCCGCTGGAATCACCCGGGGGCTGGCAGCTGATAGGGCGGACAGACTTAGCCTTATTCAACCCTGATCAGCCGCCCTATTTTTTACTTGCACCGGGGGATGAAGTCCAATTCAAGGCAATCAACATGGGAGCGTTTTAATGCCCCTTTTTGTTGAGAACGCATCTTTGATCATGAGCCTTCAAGATCTGGGGCGATTTGGGTTTATGCGGTTTGGCTTGCCTGAATCAGGACCTATGGATTGGCGGGCATTTGGTTCTGCAAATCGATTGGTGGATAATCCTCCAGATAGTGCTTGCCTTGAGGTCGGTTTTACGGATGCGTCTTTGAGATTAGAAAAAGATGCTCTGTTCGCGATTTGTGGGGTGGGTTATCAAATCTATCTCAATGGCAGGCAAATGCCATTGTGGATGTCCTTTTGGGTGCAAAAAGGAGATCGATTGGATTTTGAGAAAACACCTGGCGGAAATTGGGTTTATTTGGCTGCAGCAGGTGGCATTTCCTCCCAGGTTTGGATGGGATCGCGCAGTGTTTACCCAAAAGGGGGGTTAGGGAGGCTTTTGCAGAGAGGTGATCGAATTCCGATAGGCGAAAGCACTCATCAATCACGCTGGGATGCGGGTTGGTTCATTCCTCAAGCAAACCGTCCAGCTTATGATCGGGATGTTTCAGCAGGCGTTATCCCGGGGCCTCACTATGAGCGGTTTACGGATGAGGCCCAGGCTGCTTTCTGGCAGCAAAAATTCAAGGTGACAAGTCGTTCTGACCGCATGGGCTATCGTCTGCAGGGCGAAAACCTGGCTCATCGCACTGGCGTTGATCTCCTTTCCCAGGGGATGGTTATGGGAGAAATCCAGGTGCCTTCGGACGGCCAGCCGATCGTGATGATGCCTGACCACCCAACAACGGGCGGCTATACCTCAATTGGAACGATTTGCCGGCCTGATTTACCCTTGATCGCACAGGCACAACCAGGCATCAGCGAAATCAATTTTGTGAAGATCAATCCTAATGATGCCCGGGATAGACTGATAAAGGCGACTAATGATATTGATAAAATTGAAAAGCCCCAGGAGGATATATGGACCCATCTGTGAGTGTTGACTTGAATTGCGATCTTGGAGAAAGCTTTGGCAGGTATGCCTTAGGCGAGGACGCTGCCATGATGCCGCTGATCACCTCGGTGAACCTTGCCTGCGGTTTTCATGCGGGTGACCCGGATGTGATGGCGCACACGGTAGCCCTGTTAAAACAGCATGGGGTTGCCCTGGGTGCCCACCCTGGTTACCCGGATTTACAGGGTTTTGGCAGGCGGCAAATAGGCTTAACACCGGGTGAAATTCGCAATATGATCATTTACCAGCTCGGCGCACTGAATGCTTTTGCCCGCGTCGCAGATGTGCCTCTTGTGCATGTTAAACCTCATGGCGCTTTATACAACCTCGCTGCAGTCAATTGGGAAGCTGCAGATGCTATTGCCCAAGCTGTTTTTGACTTTGATCGGACACTGATCTTGGTAGGCTTGGCAGGTTCTGTATTGGTCAAAGCTGGAGAAACCATTGGATTACGGGTTGTGAATGAGGGCTTTCCTGACCGAGCTTATCTGCCTGACGGCCAATTGATGCCAAGGGATCAGCAGGGTGCTGTCATTCATGATCCGCTAGCTGTTGCTGAAAATGCCCTGATACTGGTGAAAAATGGGATAAGGGTGGGCGGAGAAAAGATATCAATCGATACGCTGTGCCTGCATGGCGACAACGAGCTTGCGGTAGAGAATGCACGGGCAGTTCGCAAGATCCTCTCTGCAGAAGGTGTTGTGATATCATCATTGACCCGGAGATGAAGGGGAATTCTTCGGATTTATAAACGAATGTGGTAAATATTAAGAAAGTTCGAATAAAAATGTGGACTGAAGATTAAATCACGGTCGGTTTTGAGCAATAATGTCATCAATTTACTCATACCAATATCATTATTGTAAGTATCTCAATGGTAAAATTAACTGTGAAATTGATAAGTATGCTATAATTTTTGACGGCTCTTTTACCGATCACAAGGCACAATGCAAAGTTAATTTATGGAAAATAAAAATTCTCTAAAGGACATTCTTACTGGACGAAGTGGGCGGAAAATTAAAGAAGTCATCACTGCTTATGCATTCATCGCTCCAGCGACAATTCTTATTTTTATATTTGGCATCTTCCCGGTAGGCTTTGCCCTTTATGTGAGTTTGCATAAGTGGCGCATTAAACGGTCTGATTTCATCGATCTGCGTAATTATGTCAATGCCATCGGGAACCTGGCCTATGTGGTGGTTTTCTTTTTAGGTGTTGCCGCCTTATTTGGGTTGTTTTTATTGTTTCGTCAAATCCTCAAAATGGCACGGGAAAATTCAGAGAAACCCTGGCTAACAATTTTGCCGGGTTTGTTCTACGCTGGGACCACATTCGCTTTCTTTAGATGGTTTTATGCTGCTCTGCCTGAGGTGCTTGGCATCGCGGATAAATTACGGGGTATGGAACGGTCGCAAAGTATTTTCATGCAGTTTTTACGGGAGGCGTTGCGGGCCGAGACGGTTTTGCCTGCCTGGCGAACTTTTTTATGGCTGTTCCTGGCTAGCATGGTAGTTGGGGGACTGATTTACTGGTTCTGGCGCAATAAACGAACGATGAAATACCAATCCTTTTTTGCCCTGGCATTCCTGGCGTTAGGTGCGGGCGTGGGATTAATTTATTACACTTTCCAGCGTGTCAGTGCTGCTTACGCTGAGGCCTTTGAAGCAGGTACGGACCCCGGTATATGGCCGCAGTTTATATCCATCAGCGCTGGCGTGTTCCTGTTAATCCTTGCCTGGATGTTGTGGCAGCGTGCACCCAAACGAAACTCCAAAGGCGGATTTTTGCTGCATATCCTCGCTGCAGCGGCATTACTGGTTGGTGGGTGGCTGTTGATTGGGGAAATCCCGACCATTATTGCTTCTGGTGATAAAGATTTATGGGAAGGCCTCAAGGTAACGGTATTCTTTTCCCTGGGCACTGTTCCTTTCCAGCTGGCTATTGGCTTGTTCCTGGCAGTGTTGTTGTTTCAAAAAGTGCGTGGGTCAAATATTTTCCGCATCTTGTATTTTATTCCCTACGTTACACCGGGCATCGCCAGCGCGGCTGTTTTTCAACAGATGTTTTCTAACCGCCAGTCCGCGCCGGTCAATATGTTTCTTAAATTTTTAGGTTTACAACCGCAGCAGTGGTTGTATGAACCGCGCGGGATTCTCACCATCCTTGGGGATACACTTGGCTTTACTGTTCCCACTTGGGCTGCCGGTCCCAGCCTGGCCCTGATGGTGATCATTATCCACAACATTTGGACTTATGTCGGCTACGATACTGTGATTTACCTGGCAGGTTTGGGTAATATTTCCAAAGAAATGACTGATTCAGCCGAGGTGGATGGCGCAAACCGCTGGCAGGTTTTTCGACACATCATATTTCCACTGCTTTCACCAACGACCTACTTCTTATCCTTAATTGCCATTATTGGCACCTTCAAAGCTTTCAATACCCTATGGATATTTCGGTCAAACCTGGCGTTGGGCACAACGGATACCTTCAGTGTGACAATATTTATCGAGTTTTTTGAAAAACTCCGTTATGGCTATGCCTCAGCGCTGGCATTTATCTTATTTGGTATCATCATCTTACTTTCTTACATCAATAACCGGACACAAGGTTCAAAGGTGTTCTATGGCTGAAAAACAACTTCAAAAAAAACGGATGAAATTTTCAACCCAAAGAAATATCTTCACATATGTGATCTTATTGATAGGGGTTGTGATATCATTGGTGCCTTTTGTGTGGATGATCTCAACCTCTTTGATGAATTTGGGGGAGGCGTTAGGAACCGCTTTTTTTCCATCGGAACTCCATTTTGAGAATTATGCGGAAGCCTGGCGGCGGGCAGATTTTACAGAATATTTTGTAAACAGCATCTTGATCACATTAATTACCCTAGTTGGTCAGCTGACATTTAGCATCCTTGCGGCTTATGCCTTTGCACGGATGGAATTCCCGGGGAGAGACCTGATTTTTAGCATTATGCTTAGCACGATGATGATCCCGGCAATGGTGTTCACTATCCCGAATTTTTTGACGGTCACTTGGCTGGGACGGATTGGGCCGATTCCCTGGATCAACAACTGGCCAGCTCTGACCATCCCGTTTATGGGCAGCATCTTCTCGATATTTATGCTCAAGCAGTTTTTTGCCCAGGTGCCGGATGAGCTTTTTGATGCCGCACAAATTGACGGCGCAGGTCACTTCCGTTTCCTGACACAGGTTGTTTTGCCTTTATCCAAGGCGCCCCTGATGGTGATCCTGGTTTTGTCCTTTATTGGCACATGGAACTCATTGGCCTGGCCGATGCTGGTGACCAACACGCCCGACTGGCGGCCGATTTCTGTGGGTTTGATGAGCTTTGTGACAGAAGCAGGCCAGGAAATCAACCTGACCATGGCTGGCGCGTTTATCACTATTTTACCGATTTTAATAATTTATTTCTTTACACAAAAGCAATTTACCGAAAGCATCGCTCGATCTGGTTTGAAAGGGTAAAAATAAATGATGGATTGGAGGTGGTTATTTCGACACAAACATAATATTGGATAACAAATGTCTTTACAATATAACAAACATTTAAGAGGAGATGAAATATGAAGAAATTTAGTTTTTTGCTGGCAATCGTCATGGTTTTGACGCTGGTCCTTTCTGCCTGTGCCCCTGAGGCAACCCCGGAACCGACTGAAGAACCCCAGGTTGAAGAACCCGAAGTTGAAGAGCCCGAAGAGGTCGAAGAACCTGAAGAGGTTGAGGAACCCGAAGAGGTTACTGCACCCTTTGAAGGTGTGGAAGTGGACTTCTGGCACGTTTACTCTGAGATACCGGGTGAGATTTTGCAAGGTTTGATTGATGAATTCAATGAGACTAATGAATACGGCATTACAGTCAATGGTTTCAACCAGGGTAACTACAGTGATGTGGAAGACAAGATCAACGCGGGTATCCAATCGGGTGACCTGCCTGATGTAGTCATGGCATACACCAATTCCCTTGCCGACTGGTATTCTGTTGACTCTATAGCTGACCTCACGCCTTATATTGAGGATCCGGAATATGGTCTGACCGAAGCAGAGTTGAATGACCTGTATCCGCACTTGCGGGCAGCTGGGACAACACCAGACGGCGCGTGGATTGCCTACCCAATGACCCAATCCGCCAATGTATTGGTTTATAACTTTACATGGGCAGAAGAACTTGGCTTTGAGGGTGCACCACAAACCGCAGACGAACTCCGTGCAGTCGCCTGCGCGGCAGCTGCAGCCAATGAGGAAATCGGAGGCGATTTTGCAGGTACCGGCGGCCTGGTTTATTATCCAAGCGCCACAAACTGGCTGCACTTCCTGTATGCCTTTGGTGGTGAAGAGCTCAATGATGACGGCACCGCTTATGATTTCAACACACAGGCAGCTGTTGACACCACCATGTTCATCAATGACATGAAAGCTGAAGGCTGTGTCTGGCAGACGGAAAGCTATCCCAACCCAGAACAAGGGCAGCGAAAAGCCCTGATCACGATGAGCTCCACCGCAGGTTTACCCTATTATGAGGCAGCCTTTGAAGACGCAAACAATGATGATGAGTGGGGTTTCATTGCAGCTCCTGGTCCAGATGGAAAGATGGCAGTTAACGCCTTCCAGCAGATGTTGGGTGTGATTCCTTCAACAGAAGATGTGGAAATGGCTTCCTGGCTGTTTGTCAAGTGGCTGACCTCCCCTGAGATCCAGGCACGATGGGTCAGGGGAAGCGGCTATTACGGCACGCAGTATACAACCGAAGGCCTGTTGGTGGATTACCTTGAAGAGAATCCTATTTGGGCAACAGGTGTAGCTCTGGCTGCAATTGGTCCAGCAGAACCGCAAACCTTCCCTGCCTGGTCCTCAGTTCGCCGCACGATCAACGATGTGGCAGCAGAATTGTATAATGCAACCAGTGAAGATGAAGTTGTAGCGATTCTTGAGACCTTAACCCAGACAGCAAATGACCTGGTTGAGGAAGTTCAGTAGAATTACCCAATCTTAATTACTGATAAAAAACCTCCAGGTTCTTCCTGGAGGTTTTTTGTTCAATTATATTTAGCTTGAAATCTTAAACGTTTGCTCTCCAAGCCTTAACAAGTTCTTAAGCTCAAAGGGATGAGAAAGTATTATACTCTTATCAACATGTTGGGTTTTTCCTAACTGTGAGAAGATAAAATTATCTTTTCTCTCCTTTTGGTTTAGAGACTCCTTCCGAAAACCACTTGCGGATGACTGAAATGTCATCCGCAAGTGCATTAAAGGGGTATTTTTTGTTTACTCAAACATTTTGGCAAGGGTATCGCTTCCCCACTTCCGGATTTTATTCCAGTCGCGGTGATCTTGTTCTGGAACAGATTTCATGGATTTTCCAAAGAAGTCTGTTAGTTTTTCGTGGTTAATGCATCCACCGAATAATCCCAGGTTGACAGGGTCCTTAACCTCGAGCATGGGTTTTGCGTAGCCTTTTGCTTTTTCAATATTTTCAGGTTTTTCTTCTCCCATGGTCAGGCAAACCACAAAGAATGCCACTGGCAGGTTTGCTATCGCCTTTTTATGTTTTCGAAGAAAGCGCCTGGTTTTACCCAAAAGGTGGAACATTCGCACTGCTGAACCCACAACAAGGCCGTCATAGCCTTCAATAGATTTGACATCCTCAACAGGTTTGATTTCCACCAGGGCGCCAGCATTTTCCATTTCTTCACCGATCGCCTGGGCGACTTCTTTCGTTGATCCTGCAACCGTGCCGTAAGCGATTAAGATTTTCTTTTCCATTTTTTTGACCTTTCAAGTGTTCCACATAATTCACTATATCATTATAAATCATCTTTATTTTCTGATTTAATTCAATTATTAAATTTCTAAATTATTGTATTTCATACAGCACCTTTAGTTGAAGCGTATTATTATTTGCGTTTCGTTAGTTATTCCCGCGCCAATTCATACATCAGGGGATGTTTAATTATCGCGTAGGGGCTCAGCATGCTGAGCCCCTACGTAACCTGATATCTATTAGAATTCGTAGAAATTGGTATTAAAATTCTTATATCTTTGAATAGACTGGGAAGGAGACATAAAAAATGAGCAAAGGGCATCAGGGCGACCTGGCGAACTTATGGGCAGTTGGCGGAAAACAATCTGAAATTATTCATGCTGAGAGGGAGCGTTTCTTTTATAGATTTTGTCCCCAGTGCGGTTGGCAGTTGACGGGGAAGTTTTCCACCTGTCCGCGCTGTAGTGCTGACTTGAGGATAAAAGTATGTCCTTATTGCAGGGGTGAGATTCCAGCGAATAAGGGTGTTTGTCCTCGTTGTAGTGCGCCGTTAGAGTGATGCCAAAGAAAGGGATTGTTTGTTTATGACAGTCTCTTTAATGGTTATTCAAGATGGCTTGAATTTATCCCAGAATAAGTGGCAGGTAGATGTACTTTATTTCAAGGATGAAGTTCACCGTGATGACCTGTTTGTAGTTTTTATTTTGTTATTATGGGAAAAAGAGTAGGGGCACGGCACGTAGTATCGAGGAAACGAAGACTGCCGTGCCCCTACGATGCTTAATAAGATTTTATATTTTCTCTATTGGCAGATAGATATAGAAAACAGAGTCCGGTGCAAAGTCTTTGAAGTCTGCATCGTAGTACTCAAAGTCTATCTTTGCAGCTAATTTATAGCTGGATTGCGGCAGCCATGTCTGGTAGATATATTCATAGGTCTTGCCAAGGCTGGGCATATCACCCTTATGGGCAAAGACGGCATAGGTATAATCCGGTACATGCCGCACGACGAAATCCTCCGGCACATCTTCCGCTTCTGAGACCGGCAAACCTGCAACATATTCAAATGCACCATCGATGGGTTCACCTTCAGGTGTAATGCACAAGCCGATTGCAGCATCACCGGTTTCATTTGGTAAACCGCCCAGCTCATTCATGCGCTGGTTAAAGGTTTCCCAGAGCTGTGGTATTTCCATATGTTCATTCTTGCCAAAATAGGGTAAGCCAACCAGGGTGAAGCCGTTCTTTTTGATAATTTTTGGTTCCATTTCATTTGCCTCCAATTGTGAATAAAATTTTATTGCCTTCATTACCGGGCGTTGAACTTCTGTGATCTGTCTTTCTCCAGGGTCGCCAGGTGTGTAGCTCAGTTCGCGCCAGGCACCGATGGGGATAAAGCCATTGGCTTGCGTCCAGCCTGAAAGACTGGCATATGTTTCGCCGATGTTTTCCGCACCGCTGGTGTGGATTGTTGTCGCCAGGTGATTGACTGCTGGTAATGTACTAATTTGAAGAGAATCATTCATGTTTTTGAGTTCAGCATGTTGTTTTTTAACCTCTAAGAACCTGCCAATTTCTACATCTACCTTTTCATCGCGGTACTCATCCTGGTGATAGATCAGGATCGATGTTTCGTTTGACCTCAGAGATGCCTCTTTTAATCTTCTATCAATGGCTTCCAGGCGGTCTTGCCGCCACGTCGCAAGGTCCTTGATAGAGGGTAAGATTTGGCGAATTGAGGCAAGACATTGGGTGGGTGAGGATTTCAGAACCACCGGTTTGAGCCTGTCGTTAAGGGCTTCTCTGAGTTGTGCTAGCCGTCCTTCAACTCGCATTAACCTGGCGTGCTCATCAAGGATACGGTTCTGCAGTTCAGCAGCTTTGTCTTTTAAGAGTTTTTCCATTACCTCGCTGGAAAGATCAACTTTGAGCAGTTCTTTTATCTGATCCAGTGAGAAATCAAGATCTTTGAGCGCTAATATGCGATTCAGGGTCACTAATTGTGAGAGCTCATAATAGCGATAGCCGCTGTATCGGTCGATGTGAGCAGGGCTGAGCAGCCCCAATGTGTCGTAATAGCGCAGTGTCTTAATACTCACCTGTGCAATTTTTGAGAAGTCGCCAATCTTTAACATGATCACTCCAAATTTTTGTTCCTGAAGGCCTTCAGTAACTAAAGTATACAGTCTCCTGCAAGGGAAGAGTCAAGAGGGAATTCTTAAAAATCGTAATCGAATATTTTGAAACTCACAATGATTTTATTGTGTTTATCTACTAAGTGATAAAATAAATTTGTGGATATATTCATTCAAAGACCCAAGAATTGAGGAGGTTAACGAAATTATGAAACGGTTTTTTAGCTTTGAGCGGATGATTACCCCAATTATCATCAAAATCTTATTCTGGATTGGCATTGTTGGCAGCTTTGTTGCCGGGGTTATCGTGTTAATAATGATTCCGACATCTTCGATCTCGAACGGTAGGTTCCCGGCAGTTCTCCTGACATTGTTATTTGGTTTATTGGGCGGCATCCTGACCTTCGCAATTGGCGCCCTGATTACACGCATTTATTGCGAATTGATGATCCTTGCCTTCAGGATCAATGAGACTTTGACCGACATTAAAGTCTTGTTGGAAAAGGATCAGCCTGTCGAATAGCACCAGTTTCGGTCATTGAAGCAATGTTTTTGTGTTTTTCAGTGGGGGTATTTTTTGATTTAATCAAGATTCACCTACCCCTTAATCCCCTCCCTAAAGGGAAGGGACTTTTCGTCCTGCTGGAAAGGGACTATTACTAAATGGAATTTCAAATTTAGGGTCGGAATATAAGGGTATAATCCTTTTTATGTCTATAATTGTTGCAGTCGATATCGAAACAACGGGTTTAAATCTGGATGAGGATGTGATCATCGAGATCGGGGCGGTCAAGTTTAACGGCCGTCGTGTAGAGGATGAGTGGTCCACCCTGGTCAATCCTCGCCAATCGATCCCAGGTTTCATTACCCAATTAACAGGGATCACTAACAGCATGGTGCGACACGCCCCACCGCTTTCGGATGTGATCGGTGATTTGATTGGTTTTGTAGGGGATGCACCTGTGGTTGGACATAACGTCAGCTTTGATCTTTCGTTCTTAAGGCGTGCTGGTGCCCTGACCAATAATATTGATATTGACACCTATGAGCTGGCGGCCGTTTTAATGCCGACAGCCAGTCGATACAATCTGTCCGCATTGGCTCAGCAGTTGGGCATCCTGTTACCTGCAACCCATCGCGCCCTGGATGATGCCCGGGTGACCCACAGGGTCTTGATCGAGCTTATTGAAAAGGCACAGCAATTACCCCTGGACCTGCTGGCAGAGATTGTCCGCCTGGGCAAACCTCTTGATTGGCAGGCAAATTGGACGCTGCAGCAAGTTTTAAGACAGCGCGCAAAGGAACCGGTCCAGGCGAAAAAAGCGCAGGGCAATGTGCAGGGTCCCTTGTTCGACAAACCCATGGATGAAGAAGGTAAGCGTGTCGATGCTGCCAGGGGTTTAACACCCCTTGATGTAGATGACGTGGCAGCTGTGCTTGACCTTGGTGGTCAATTCGCCAGTTATTTCAATGATTATGAATACCGCCCACAACAGGTGGATATGCTACGATCCGTCACAGAGGCACTGAGCCAGTCTCAACATTTGATGGTGGAAGCCGGCACCGGGACGGGCAAATCCTTTGCGTATCTCATCCCCGCGGCTTACTGGTCACTGAAGAATAATACCCGGGTTGTGGTATCCACCAATACGATCAACCTGCAGGACCAGCTAATCAACAAGGATATTCCTGATTTACGCAAGGCGCTAAATCTTCCGGTTCGGGCAGCAGTGCTGAAAGGTCGGTCAAATTATCTTTGTCCACGCCGGTTGGCAGCGATGCGGCGTCGAAAACCTGAGAACGTTCATGAGATGCGCGTGCTTGCCAAAGTTCTGGTGTGGCTCCTGGAAAGCAAAACTGGTGATCGTACTGAAATCAACCTGAACGGTAATGTGGAACGCATGGTCTGGTCACGTTTGTCTGCAGAGGATGAAGGCTGCCGCCTGGAGGTATGCCTGAAACGAACCGGTGGGCGCTGTCCATTCTACCGGGCTAAAGTCGCTGCAGATAATGCGCATATTCTTGTCGTCAACCATGCCCTCCTTTTAGCGGATACTGCCACAGGAAACCGTGTGCTGCCCCCCTTTGATTATTTGATCGTGGATGAGGCACATCACCTGGAATCCGCCACGACCAATGCGATGTCCTTCCGGGTGCGAGCGGTGGATATTACCCGGTTAATTCGCGAGCTGGGTGGCCTGAAGACGGGTGTGCTTGGGCGTTTTGTCGATCTTTGTGAAGATTTATTGAAGCCTGCCCAAATGGCAGCTTTGACACAGCTTGTTCAGAAGGCATCAGACCTGGCTTTCAGGTTTGACAACCAGATGAACCAGTATTATCAAGCCCTGGACGCATTTTTGGTAGAGCAGCGGGATGGGCGCCCCCTGGGTACCTATCCACAGCAGGAGCGCGTTTTGCCGTCAACCCGCACACTGCCAATCTGGCTGGATGTGGAGATTGCCTGGGAGCTGGCAAATGAAACGCTGAAAAGCCTGCTGTTGATCTTGCGCGATCTGCGGACGCCCATGCGCGAGCTGGCAGACCAGGATAACGAAGAAGCAGAGGATATGTGGGGCAGCCTGGGGAATATGTTCTCCCAACTGGAAGAGATTCAGAAAAATCTGAACGGCCTGACCACGGATCCGGATATGAGCACCATCTACTGGGTGGAGATCAACCCCAAGTATTTGGAGATCAATCTGAATGCTGCACCGCTTCATATTGGCAGCCTGATGGAGAAACATTTGTGGTACCAGAAGGAATCGGTCATCTTAACTTCTGCAACCCTCACAACCAATGGGGAATTTGAATACCTTCGCCGGCAATTGAACGCTGAGGATGCCGATGAACTTGTGGTGGGGTCGCCATTTGATTATGAGACTTCTGCCCTGGTGTATGTGGCGACGGACATCCCGGAACCATCGGATTATAACGGGCATCAACGAGCTGTTGAAATCGGTATCACTAACGTCGCCAAAGCTTCTGGTGGACGGATGTTAGCTTTATTCACCTCCTATGCGCAGCTGCAGCGGACATCCAATCGGATATCGCCTATCCTGGCGCAAGATGATATCCAGGTTTATGAGCAGGGTGAAGGGGCATCGGCAAATATGCTCCTGGAAACCTTCAAGGAAACAGATCGTGCAGTTTTACTCGGGACGCGTGCTTTTTGGGAAGGTGTGGATGTGCCCGGTGAGGCACTGTCGGTCTTGATGATTGTGAAACTGCCCTTTGATGTACCTTCAGACCCAATCATTGCTGCTCGAGCAGAAACCTATGAGGACCCCTTTTATCAATATGCTTTGCCAGAAGCGATTTTAAGGTTTCGCCAGGGCTTTGGCCGTCTGATACGCACCCAGACAGATCGGGGTGTGGTGGCAGTGCTTGATAAGCGTGTGCTGACGAAGCAGTACGGAAGGTATTTCATCGAGTCACTGCCGCAGTGCACTTTCAAACAGGGACTGCTGGCGGATTTACCAAAGGTCACAGAGCGCTGGTTGAATTTGTAAGTGAAAGTGAGTGGGGAATAGGTATTGGGTAATAGGTATTGGGTGAATTCTCCTGAAAGAAGTTTACAGGATTAATGGTGTAATTGGGGATTCAGGATAGGCATCTTGCGGTGCTGAGAATCGATCAGGGGTTTATGTATCCCTCCAGTACAGCTTCATCCAGCATTTCTTCAATCAGCTCCCATAGACCGGTTGACCCATCTTTTATGATGCTGTTAATTTCACGGACATGGGTTTGAGTAACACCATATGGCAGCCAGGAATAGCCGCGATTGATGATATTGCTGTATAGTGGCAAAAAGCGATCTATTGCTTTGGCAAACTTTGCTTCAGGCGTTTCCCGAGCTTCAAATTCGTCCCATAAGTTTTGCAGCATTTCCCCCTGCTGCTCCGGCAGTTTGTTTAAAATGATATCGGCAGCCTCAGCTTCGGAAAGTCCTTGTTTTGCAACTTCTTTTCTGTCATAAACAAAGGTATCCCCAGCCTCAATCTCAACCAGGTCGTGAATCAACAGCATTTTTATGACCTTATCAATGTCGAGCTTTTGATCTGCATAGGGGGCTAATAACAAAGCGCTCAAGGCTGCATGCCAGGAATGCTCAGCAGTGTTTTCTTCTCGAGACCCATCATGCAGACCGTTTTTCCGTATGACATTTTTTAATTGGTCAATATAGCTGATAAAGTCAATGATTTCCTGAAGCGAATGTTTTTTTAGCATGACGATTTCTACAATGAAGTTTTATTGATTATTCTATTGGTGGAACATAATCCCCGGGGCCGCAGAATTCTTCGGATGACCGAATTTCTCGTTCGAGGAAGTAATTTAGCAAAATACGCAGGAGAACAATTGCAAACAATATGATGACATCGCCAGTGGAAGGAGAAACTGCCAGCCGCAGAATGTCGCTGCCCATGGCGAATTCCAATCCGAGGTTGAGCATATGACCAAGCCGCAGCCGGATTTGTTCTGTTTGGTTGATTTGCTGCGTCATCCCATCAAAAAGATGCTGTACGTAGCTGATGACTGCTCTTACAACAGCAGCACCGATCACAAAGGCAGCAGCAGCTTCAGCTGCAATGATCAAGTAACCTGCGACAATATTCAGCCATTCTTCCTGGGGAATAACGGCCTGCAGTTCTTCTGTTGGGTGTTCTGCCATAACAATCAATAAGGCAACCAAACCTGCAATAATTGAGACGGGAAGGATATAGCTGAGCCAATGCTCTCCGCTGCGGGTGGTTTGGGGTGGTTTTTCAGACATAGATAGTCCTTTCAATAATACGATAATTTCTAGTCTAATTATCCCTTATTCATTAAATTTCAGCAAGAATTGTAACTATAAAAATGTAAAATTAATGGGGCTTATTTTCTCTTATTACTGTGTTCACGAATATTGCTTTGAACTTCCAGTACGTCCTGTGTGATCTTTTCCTGCCTGATGGTGTGATACTGGATTTCTAATTCTGCAACCCGCTCATCAAGGCTGCTGATGGCTGAATCCATGGTCTGCAGTCGGGCGCTGTGCTCGCTGATGGTTGATTCAATAAAGGCTAAATATAATTGTGCCGCAAGGTGTTCCCAAATAAGAAAGGAAGTCAATTGTTCCGGATCGCTATTGACCATCAGCGTCTTGTCAGGGTGCGTTTGTGTGGTGGTCAAATCTGATAATTTTGGCGGCAGGATCTGGATGGATTTGGGTGTATAAGAACCAAAATAATTAAACCGATTGTACAAAATGTTCAACTCATCAATGGCTTTTGATTCGTAAAATGCCTGAATGTGGGCGATGACCTTTCGCATGTTGATGAAGGAAACCGCCTGGGATGAGGGTATCTTTTCTGTGTAGAAGATCTCGTATCCCGCATTTTGAAACATCCGCTCGCCATACCCCCCTAATGATATGATCTTGACCTTTTTATTTTTCTTGTTGAGGATATTCCTTACGAACATTGCTTTTGCAATCAGTTCGGTGTTGAAATTACCGCACAAGCCGCGGTCGGAGGTCAATGTGATGAGCCCGACATTGACTTCGCCATTGCTGGTTGGTGTCTCTCGCATATTTTGAGGAAGGGTCCCACCTCTGTGGACAAGGATCGTCCCAAGCTGGGTATCCACGCTAGCAGCGTAGGATTGTGCAATTTCAAGGTGCTTTTTTGCCCGCCGCCATCGAATGGCTGACATTGCACGAACCGATCTTAAGAGATGTTTAATGTCCTCAAGCCCCTGGAGGCGATTCTGGATCTCGTTGATCGATTCCATTAAATTTCCATTTCTTCAATTTCTTCAAGAAAGCCTATTTCGTAAAGCCGGGTGATGAAATCGTCCAGGGTATCTTTGAGTTCTTTTTCTAATTGCTCATCCCAGCGCCCAGCGGCGAATTCTGTTAGCAAACCTGCGTGGTACTGCGTCAGGTGCTTGATGAAGCGTTTTTCAAATTCAGAGATCTTATCCAATGGGACCTGGTCAAGATAGCCTTCGATGGCAGCATAAATCACAGCGACCTGGTGAGCAATGGGGAGCGGTTCAAACTGTGGTTGGGTTAAAATTGTGCGGATTCGCTCACCGCGGTCGAGCTGCTGCCGAGTCTCAGCATCTAATTCTGTACCGAAACGCGCAAAGACGCGCAGCTCCAGGTATTGTGCCACATCAAGTGACAGGTTTTTAGAGACTGCTCGCATGGCATCATTTTGCGCTGAGCCGCCGACCCGGGATACGGACAGACCAATATCGATGGCAGGCAAAATTCCCTCATCAAAAAGTTTCGAACTGAGATAAATTTGTCCATCGGTGATTGAGATCAGGTTGGTGGGAATGTAAGCAGAAATATTTCCAGCCTGGGTTTCTACCACGGGCAGGGCTGTCATGCTGCCGCCGCCTTTTTCCTTGGAGAGGTTGGCTGAACGTTCCAGCAGCCTTGAGTGAAGATAGAAGATGTCACCCGGATAAGCTTCACGGCCTGCAGGTCGCTCCAGCAGTAAAGAAAGCTGTCGATAAGCGATGGCATGCTTGGACAGGTCGTCATAGATGATTAACGCATCTTTCCCATCATACATAAAGGATTCTGCCAGGGCGCAGCCCGCATACGGGGCAAGATAAATCAGGGAGGGGGAATCCTCCGCACTGGCAGTGATGACGGTGGTGTAGTCCATTGCGCCGTATTCCTGGAATGTGTTGACAATTTGTGCAACGGTCGACATTTTTTGGCCAATGCAGACATAGATACAATAAACATCCTCGCCTTTTTGATTGATGACTGTATCCATGGCAATAGCTGATTTACCGGTCTGGCGGTCGCCGATGATCAACTCGCGCTGCCCTTTACCCAGGGGAATGATCGAATCGATGGCTTTGATGCCTGTTTGTAATGGTGTATCGATGGGCGAACGATAGATAAACCCTGTGGCAGGGAATTCAATGGGGCGGTAGCCGTCAGCTTCAATCGGACCCAGCCCATCAATTGGCTGCCCCAGGGCGTTGACAACGCGGCCGAGGAGGCCTGCACCAACAGGGACGTCCACGACACGTCCCGTTTCATAAACCACATCACCCGCCTGGATATGTTCGCCAGGACCGAGGATGACACAGCCGACGTGGAATTCGTGCAAATCCATGGCTAAACCGAAGGTGCCGTCAGGAAATAGGACCAATTCGTTTTCCATAACGCCGCGCAGGCCGGAGACGATGGCAACGCCGCCGCCGACTTTCTTGACTGTACCGGCATTTTTTGCAATCAGCTGATATCCCTGCTGATTAACAACTGATTGAAGAGCAGCTACCCGTGATGGTGTATCCAGGTTAAGACTGTCCTTCAAGCCAGAAATCAAATCTTTTTTCTGCTGGATATAATCTTCAAAATCCCCACGAAGTTCATCGGTGTGCAGTTCCGGTCCTTCGTAAGGCTCATCTGAAGAATTCTTAAGAAACAAATTGCGATAAGGACTCATACCGCTTCCTGATATTTTTGTTTAAGTAAATTGATCTGCCCTGCCAGACTGCCGTCAATTAATTTGTTCTCAAACCTTAAGATGCCCCCAGCGATAAGGCTGGGGTCAAGCTCGTAAGACAGGTTGATTTTTCTGGATAATTTTTTATCCAGAATTTGCCTGAGTTCTTGCTCAAAGTCAGACCCAGGTCTTATAGCCATGATCACTTTGATGAAATTTGTCTCGTCCAGGCTTGAGCCTTCAAGGTAAGAAGAAATGTCCAGGTTAGTAATACGGTTGAGGAATTCTGCTTCGAATTCTTCCTGAATCTGCTTTGACATCACATCTGACAGGATACCTTTTGAGAATTGCGAAGCTAATTCACCAATGCGTTCTTTATGCTGGCGAATTGCTTCTTCTTGAAGTTTTGTCAGGGTTTCTTCTGTTTGTGCCTCAACTTGTTCGATTTGTGACTGAACATCCCTCAGCATTTGCTGGCGGGTTCGTTCAATCACAATGCGAGCCTCATTCTTCCGAGCAGCGATTTCCGCATCAATGTTATTGGATTTCTCCTCGTAAATTTGACGGGTTTCTTCAGCTTCTTTTCTCGCTTGCTGAGCTTCATCCATAGCGCTGAGAATCCCACTCTCGCGTTCTTTTAGTACATTTTGCAGGGGCTTAAAAAGGAAGCGATAAAGGATAAAGGCCATAATAATGAAATTGGCCATTTGTAACAGTATTGTACTGACGTTTAATTCAAGCATAATCGTCTCACAGGGTAGAAAGTGATTAGGGTTTTAATGTACTTTTGCAGTTTAGCTGCCCAGCATGAAGGCACGCATGGGGTTGGCAAAGACTAAAATCAAGATCACTGCCAGAACATAGATTGCCAGGGACTCGAGCATGGCTAATGAAAGCAGCACGATGCTGTTGATCCTGTCGCCAGCTTCTGGCTGACGGCTGATCGCTTTCAAACCGCTGTATGCGACGATCGCCTGCCCGAGTGCGGGAACAGTAATGCCCAGGATAATGCCAGGGCCTGCGACCAGCACAGTGACGATAACGAAAATCTTATCCCAAGGTAATGTTGACCAGTCCATGATAAATACTCCTTAATTTATTAAGATTCTTGGTGGGCTTTGACAGCCCCTCCGATGTAAACACAGGTTAGCAGCGTAAAAATATATGCTTGCAAAACACCGGTAAAGATGCTGAACAGCATCATGGGTACCGGGACAATAAATGGCGATATGATGAACAATATCGCGATGATAATTTCTTCACCTAGAATGTTGCCGAACAAGCGGAAGGTCAGTGAAAATGTGCGGGCAATTTCGCTGGCGACTTCAATGGGCAGCATCAAAAATATGGGTTCAACGTAGTGCTTCAAATAGCCCCCCAAACCCTGGGTTCGAATGCCAAAATAGGGTACTGATAGAAAAACGACCAATGCCATGGCAAGCGGCGTGTTGATGTCCGGTGTTGGGGAATGCAATCCGGGAATCAAACCTAGAAGATTGGCAACACCAATGAAGATAGCGAAGGTTGCAACAACAGGGAAAAACAAGCCTGGGTCCCTGGTTTCAATATTCTGGTTGATGATGCTTTTAATTGCGCTAACCAGCCATTCAATTGCGTTTTGAAACATGCCTGGTCTGATTTTGAACGAACGACCTAAGAAATAGGATCCTGCGCCGAGGAGGAGCATCATTATCCAGGTGTTCACCACGGTTGATGTCACCTTGAGCGGTCCAATATTAAAGACCACATGCGGTGCGATTTCTTCGGCGACCGGTTTTGCTTCGTAACCCGTATTTTTCCGAATCTGGAAGCTGATCAAGGCCAGGGCGATGACCACACCAAATACCAGGAGCATTGTTAGCGTTTTTTTATTCTTCTTGAGCATGGGCTTTCTCATCCTCGTTTGTGATTTGTTTCTTATCGAGTTTTTTCTGTCCCTGTTCAATATACAAATTGTATAAGTTGGTGAAGGAAATTATGACACCTAAAACAAGTAAGCTGAGTGACCAGGTAACCCCGCTGTCGTTGCGGTTATCCAAGTAATGACCCAGCATCACGCCGCCGACAATTGGAATAACCAGGTTCCATGCCAGGGTAGATACCTCTGCCAGGAGGCTCATGCCGCCAGTCACCTTTTGCGTCTGCTTCTCCGGGCTTTTGCTCTCAACACCTTTTTTTGAATTGCCAGGATTATCATGCTTTGATAAACTCATGCGCCAATATCCGAAATATCGGCCTCCTGTAAAGCCTTCTCAAGAGAAAGCCTGATCTGATTAAACTCCAAATTTGCTTCTTTGGCTAATTTAGCAAGCCTTGCAGCCTGTTCTTTCAGGTTGCTTTGCACTTTTTCAAGGTCATCGCCTTCTTCTGCAGCAGATGTGAGGATCAGCACTTTTGTGCGTTCTTTGGGGTCCGGTTTTACCTCGATTGTTCCCTGGTAAAGTGCAATAAAGCGTTTTGAATCGCCCAGATTGTAATGAACAATGCCATCTCCGATATATGAGATCATCGGGGCATGACCGGGCATAATCCCCCACCAGCCATCAGGGAGCAGGACTCGCATAGCGTTAATGCTTGTGTCAAGAACGAATTTATCAGGTGTCAGGACTCGAAGTGCCATTGTCGCTGTCATGCTGGCTTCCCGCTTTTTTGTTCTTCAGTTCTTGAAGCCTTTTCTTTCTGGTGGGCTTCGATAACCTGGTCAATTGTCCCGGTCATATAAAATAAGCGTTCGGGTATGTTGTCCACTTTTCCGTCGAGGATCATTTCAAATCCATGAAGAGTCTCTTCAATGTTGATATAAACACCTTCGCGACCTGTAAATGCTTCGGCGACAAAGAATGGTTGTGTCAAGAAGCGCTGAATTTTGCGAGCGCGCTGAACAAGCAAGCGATCTTCTTCCGCCAATTCTTCCATTCCCAAAATTGCGATCACATCACGCAGCTCTTTATATCGAGCCAGCGTTTCACGCACGCGGCTGGCAACCTTGTAATGTCTTTCGCCGACGATCCTAGGGGTCAGCAGCCTCGAGCCTGATTCCAGTGGGTCCACAGCAGGATAAAGACCCTGGCTGGCTAATTGCCTGGAGAGCACAACTGTTGCATCAAGATGAGAGAAGGTGGCAGCTGGTGCAGGGTCCGTCAGGTCATCGGCTGGGACATAAATCGCCTGTATTGAGGTGATAGCGCCGTTTTCTGTGGAAACGATGCGTTCTTCCAGCTCGCCCACTTCCGTTGCCAGGGTGGGCTGATAGCCGACAGCACTGGTCATTCTGCCCAAAAGGGCTGAGACCTCACCGCCCGCCTGGATGTAGCGGAAGACATTATCGATAAACAGCAGAACATCCTGTTTTTCGGTGTCCCGGAAATGTTCTGCCATGGTGAGCGCAGTGAACGCCACACGGAAGCGTGCACCCGGGGGCTCGTTCATCTCACCAAATACCAGTACAGCATCCTGGAGGACATTGGAGCGTTTCATTTGTAGATAAAGATCGTTACCCTCACGAGTCCGCTCACCAACACCTGCGAATACAGAGACGCCTTCGTGAACAGCAGAAGTGTGACGGATCATTTCCATAATGAGCATGGTCTTGCCTACACCAGCGCCCCCAAACAGACCAACCTTGCCGCCGCGTACGAAGGGGGCTAAGAGGTCAATGACTTTTAAGCCGGTGACAAACAATTCGCTGGATGGACGTTGTTCGACATATGCCGGGGGAGCTTGGTGGATTCCTTTCATTTCCACATCTTCAGGAAGGGGTTCTCCATTGTCAATGTTTTCCCCAAGGACATTGAAGGCCCTACCCAGTGTCGCTTTTCCAACCGGTACCTGTATTTGTGCGCCCGTATCGTAAACAGTCATATCACGGCGTAAACCTTCTGCAGATTCCATTGTCACGCCGCGTACAGTTCGTTCATCAAGGTGTTCCAAGACCTCAAAGGTTATTATCCGATTATCTAAAGGAATGGTTAGAGCTGTTTGCTGGCTGGGCAATTTTCGATCTGGAAATCGAACATCAATGACAGTGCCAATCAAGCGGATAATTTTTCCTGTGTGCTGGTTTGGTTGCGGAGCGGGGTTCATTTTAATTTACAGCTTTCAATAATTACATCGCATTCAAATTGTGAAGGGCTAGCTAAGGCAGGATAAAAGCCTGGCGTAAAACCGTCAACGCTTTATCAAGGTCCTGGGAGCTTATCATGCAGGTGACTGAAGAAACGGATGTACTGATGCCTTGAATATTGATATCGCTGTCGCCAAGGGCCCGGAACATATGCCCGGCGATGACCTCGCTTTCGTCAAAATCGAGACTTGAAATGCATACCAGGGCAACCTGGTCGTCATGGATGACGGCGTGGCTTTTGACTTCTTCGTGGATTTTTTCGGTGATTGCGATTGCAGCTTCGAAGTTGTTTCTACCGACACACACAAGGATGTGATCGCATTTATCACCATCATAGAGCGTGACGATTAGTTCAACATGGATGCCAGCATCGGCAAGTTCTGAGAAGTAACGGCCGCCGATACCCGGATGGGTGGGAATGCCGATCAGCTCGACCATGCCAATATGATCCTTATAAATTAATCCGCCTGCTTCAACTCTTTTATTATCCATCATCTTTTCTTCACCTAATCTGAAAAATATCTAAAAATAATTAAATATAAATGGTCACATTCAAAATGAGAATAGGGCTTTTAATGTTTTGTGTCTGGAAAATGGGGATTGCGTTCGGGGTCGTGAGGACTTGTGAGCGTAAATGCCCGCGATCAGGAGCGCAGAGAAGGGTATTTTGAAGACACCATTTAAAATTGACAGTTCAAACAAAACAAACTCGGTTTCACTTGTTTGGCGGCAATCGTAGCGGTTTCTTAAAACTTGCGGTTGTCCCTAATTAATCATTAAAACATTTAATTGTTAATTACACCTTTGATATTACCAGAAATTCATTCATTTTGTTGAATTTTTCTGAAATTTTCATCAAAAAAACCCTTTGAAACAGGTCCAAAAATGTGTTTAAGGGATTATCTTCATGTTGAATTTAGATGCATCATTCATTATTTCAGCCAATATCCAAGGGTTGAATTCTACTATCGCAGTGAAAAATGTCAAGGAAGGCGAATAACCTGTTATTGTTAGATAACAACATCATATTAGATTTGGGAATAAATTTACCAGGATGAGAATTTTATTGCATTTTGAGATGTGTTTAGCCTTTGGTAAAATTGATGATAGAAAGAAAATAAATAATCAATTGGAGGTTTATAATGAATCGCAAATCCCAATTAGTAGTGTTCATGATTCTCGTTTTACTATCAGCCTGTTCAAAAGCTGAAGTTGTAGAAGAACCCACACTTGAAGCTACCGTGGCAAATGATACAACTGAGCCTGAAACAGGATACCCCATCGCTACCGAAACTGAGGCGGTACCCGAAACAGGCTATCCCGTAATAACTGAAACCCAGTCCCCTGCCACAGCTTACCCTGTTGAAACAGAATCTGGAGCAGTGGATTTGGAAACTGCTGCCGCACAGGTGATCAATGCCCTGGCTGTTAAAGACATGGCTGCCTTAGTTGAGATCGTCCATCCTGAAATGGGCCTTCGTTTTTCTCCCTATGGCTTTGTCCGTGAAGAGCACCAGGTTTTTATGCCCGGCGAATTGGCTTCACTGGTTGGCTCTGACCAGGTTTACACCTGGGGTGCTTATGACGGGACAGGGGACCCGATTGAATTGACCTTTGACGATTATTACCAGGAATTTGTGTATTCCTCCAATTTTACCAACCCTGAGCAGATGGCTGTCAATGAGCGCCTTGGACAGGGCAACAGCATCAATAACATCGGGGAGTTTTACCCAGGTACGTCCTTTGTTGAATACCACTTCAGCGGCTTTGATGAGCAGTATGAGGGTATGGACTGGGAGAGCCTGCGCCTGGTGTTCGTGCAGGAGGATGGTGCCTGGTGGTTGGTGGGGATTGTGCATGACGAGTGGACGATCTGATGTTGCATTTTTAGGATAAGTTCGACAACAAGATTGGGTAGGGGCACAGCACGAAGTGTCGAGAAATCGAAGACAGCTGTGCCCCTACTTTGTTCTTATACGGTCAGGAGACCTGAACCATCTGATTCTCCAGATTTCAGCCATCATGTCAGAATAAGATTTCGTAATTCAGATATTTGACCTACCCCCCTGAGTCCCCTCCCTGAAGGGAAGGGACTCTAAGTAGGACTGCGTGAGGGGGTTATTATGCGGCCTTCTTGCTATTTGTTTGTCGGTTCAGCCATTTGAGGGCTTCCCTGGCGCTGAGGGGTGAGAGCGGCGTTTCGGCGACAAAGTCCCGAACACCATCAGGATCCACCCGGGTATACTGCC
The DNA here is from genome assembly GCA_016841525.1 of Anaerolineaceae bacterium. GTDB lineage: Bacteria > Chloroflexota > Anaerolineae > Anaerolineales > Anaerolineaceae > Brevifilum. The sequence goes on along the minus strand of JAENYZ010000004.1, from coordinate 186,521 downwards.
GCAGCGCCCAGCCAATGGCTTTATTGATGAAAAATTCTTGTGACCCAAGATTTTCACAGATAATCGTTTTTAACAGCTTGAAATCAGTCTCGGACTTGTACTTGAGCTGGAACAGGATGCATGTTCTTCGCAGCCAAAAGTCTTCCGATTTGCGCCATCTTTCCAGTGTGACCTTGCGTACTGACGGATAATGTTTGAAGTGTGTCCCCACGGCATCGCTTGCCAGGGTGTCAACCGTATCCCACCAGGATTTGGTCGTCAGCAGGGTTTCAACGGTGTCAATAAATTCGGCCGGCAATTTTTTCTCAAATCTACCAAGGAGATCGCAGGCAGTATATTGATATTCCCGCTCTGGTAGGGACCAGAGGTCGAGTAAGGTCGAGGACAAGTCCTCCAGCTCAGGAAGGCTGTGGTCGGCATAAAATTCTCGCTGCAGCTGTCGTCTCAAAGAAGACTTGATCCCCAGGAAGGGGAACTGGTTCCGCATGTAGGCATGCATTGATTCCGCGGCTGTGGGATCCGCATGGGTTTGGAAACGTTTCTTTAGTTCATTGATGTAAGTATCCACAAAAACTCCGTGTTTGAAAGAATAGACTGTTAATTATAACTGGCGTTAATCAGCTTGAGCCGGCATGAGAATTAGAAATTATGCTATTCATATTTTCTTGTGACTGATTTCCAGGATGTTTGAAAGATACCGACATATTTCTTGACTCTTAATTGTTGAATGTGATATTCTAATAATAAGATAAAGATTATCAATAAAGGAAGAAATAAAAATGAAAACGGATTATTTTGCTGACCCTTATGTCCAAACGATGATTTCCAATATGCCCGAAAAGACAGGTGATTCTCTGGAAGGTTGGTTTACAAAGCTCAAGGAAAACAAGCTTAGCTCGCACAAAGCAATTATGAGTTTTCTCAAGGATGAGCACGGCATGACTCACGGCTACGCCAACACAATCTCACTCCTCTACAGGCTGAAGGCACAGGGTGGGCCGCCCACCCATGAGGAATTGGTTGAAGCCCAGTATGAAAAGAAACAGGACCTTCGCCCGATCTATGAGCATCTCCTTGAGGAAGCGAAAACTTTTGGGGATGACATTGAAATTGCACCAAAGAAATCCTATGTCAGCTTGCGACGGGGAAAGCAATTTGCCATTATCCAGCCAAGTACAAAAACACGCATGGATTTGGGTTTAAACCTGGACGGTGAACAGCCATCCAGTGGGCGTTTGATCAAGGGCGATAAATGGAGCGGGATGTGTACCCACACCATTGAAATTCGCTCAGTCGATGAGGTCACTCCCGAAGTGATAGATTGGATTTGCAAAGCCTACCAGGGCGCGGCGTAATTTTTTTAAGGATGGGAATTAAAAAAACTTCTTCTGTTTTCGTAGATACGCTACATGGTGATGGCATTACTGTAATGCAGTCAAATCCCTTGCCCCCAGCGGGGGGAGACTTAGGTGAGGGGGGGAAATTGATGCGGAATCGGTTTGTTCAGAACCTGTTATTCCCCTGGAGTTATTAGTCTGCCATGATGGTCATGCAGCGATGGAATTGTGATTTGTGGATCAGCTATATTTGAATTTCACTGCAGTACCGTACATCTGGAGGTAGAAGAATTGGTAAGCTTCTCGATCCAGGTCAACATCCTGCCGCATAAAAACGATTCCATCTGCACCGAGCATGGCTGCGCGTTTCTTCAATTCTTCTACAGCGATGAAAAACGCAATTTCAAAATTACTTTTGCCAAGGCAGTATTCACCGAAAATGCAGGTCCAATTGGAACTTTTATCGAGTGTTTGACCCGTACCAATTTTTTCCTTTAACAGATTGATTTTATCAGCGTAGATTTCCTGGAAGTCTGAAAAAGTGCTTGACCTGAACCCCTCTGGCCGGTTATTTATCTGAAAATAAACCGGGCCGATGATCTCATAGTCCTGGTGTAAATCCCCTGTAGTTACAATTATCTTACTTTCCATAGCCAACTCCTTTGCGGTTAATATACTCTTGGTAATAGAAAATGCTTGGATGATTTATTGATAGAACTATTATAAAGGATTTAATTGATTATTTTCGAAAGGTATTGAAAAATCCAAGTGTGAATTAAGATCTCGCGTTGTCTCCCGACCATGCGAGAGCGATGCTCTCATTACTTTTTTACCTCTTTATGCATCTTAATGCGTTCTGCTGAGCTTTAGAAAAAGGCTTAATTGTGCTTTATTCACAATCCGTGATTCAAAAAAGAGTCAAAATCCATTAAAAAAAATATGGAAGTGTTGGACATTTCTGAGTAAAAAATTGGTTACATAACTTAAAAAATGAAGTGTATAATTTTGGAAGTTTTAATTTTAATTTTATTGAATCAATGCAGCAAGGGAGAGGGAGAAAATGAAAAAGTCGATAAAAAGTTTCCGGAAGCATTAAAGAATAATCTTATTAATAATTACTTTATTCCTCGGCAGTACCTTGCTGACGACCAGTGTTGTTCGTGCAGATGGCAACATCATTTATGTTGATTGGGCTGCAGCAGGGATAAATAATGGCTCATCCTGGATGGATGCCTATACCGATCTTCAAGATGCTTTGGCAGCAGCTGTTACAGGGGACCAGGTTTGGGTGGCTGAGGGTATCTATAAACCCACCACAGACACTGATCGAACCGCCACATTTCATCTGGAAACAGGTGTCGCCATCTACGGCGGATTTCCGGAAAATGGCGGAACATGGGAAGAACTAGACTGGGAGACAAACCTCACCACCCTGAGCGGGGATATTGGGACCGACGACGATAGCGCAGACAACAGTTACCACGTGGTCACTGGCAGTGATGTAGACGCTACCGCAATTCTGGATGGCTTCACCATTACTGGCGGTAATGCGAATGGTAACTCTTGGGAAAACAAAAACATAGGTGGCGGGATGTACAATTCTATCGGCAGCCCCACCATAAACAATGTCATCTTTACGCCAAATTCGGCCATAGTTGGGGGTGGGATATATAACAACCAAAGTAGCCCCACCCTGACCAATGTCACTTTTACTACTAACACTGCATCTTATGGCGGCGGGATGTACAACTACGGCAGCAGCAGTCCCACCCTGACAGAGTCACCTTTTCGGGCAACACGGCAACTAACGACGGCGGCGGGGTGTATAACAATACTAGCAGCCCCATGCTGATAAATGTGACCTTTTCCAGCAACAGCGCTGATATTTCAGGGGGTAGAGGTGGCGGAATGCATAACTTTGAAAGCAGCCCCACCCTGACCAATGTCACCTTTTCCAGCAACTCGGCGCATGATGGCGGCGGGTTGTTTAACAACATCAACAGCAACCCTACGCTGACTAACGTATCCTTTTCTGGTAATTCGGCAACCTATTGGGGTGGTGGCATTAATAATCAGTCAAATTCCAACCCAAACCTTACCAACGTGACGTTTTCCTGTAATTCGGCAGGTGAGTCGGGAGGTGGAATGCTTAACGTTCAAAGTCACCCCACATTGACGAATGTCACCTTCAGCTGCAACTCTGCGGATTATAGCGGCGGGATGGCTAACAGTGAAAGCAGCGCCACATTGACCAACGTGACCTTTTTTGGTAATTCGGCAACCAATTACGGCGGCGGGATGGGCAACTATTATTACAGCGGCACAATGACGCACGTGACTTTTTCTGGTAATACCGCAGGAATTAACGGCGGCGGGATGAAGGGCGAAAGAAGCAATCCCACAATAACAAATTCAATTTTTTGGGGAAATACACCTGATCAATTAGATTTTGTCCTTGTACCCTTCCCTATAATTAGTTACAGCGTCATCGAGGGTGGCTTTACTGGTGGCACCAATATCATCACAACTGACCCACTCCTGGGCAGCCTGGCAGATAACGGCGGCTTCACTCAGACTCTCGCACTTGAGGCAGAAAGCTCAGCCATTGACACCGCTGACCCAACCTCTTGCCCGGCTTTCGACCAGCGCTATTATTTTCGCCCAATCGATGGTGATGAAAGCGGAAGTGCTGTCTGCGATATGGGTGCCTATGAATATGGGTCTTACGAGGTTGATTTTTCATTGACTGTGGATGTAGAGGGCGAAGGCTCTGTACCCATTAACCCAGATGAGGATACCTATCACTATGGAGATGTGGTCACTCTGACTGCTTCTGCTGATCCTGGCTGGAGTTTCTCCAGTTGGAGCGGAGACGCATCAGGCGAACAAAACCCCCTGTTGTTCACAATTACTGGGAATACCAGCATCATGGCTAATTTCATCCAGGATGAATACACCTTGAGTGTTATTGTCGAACCATTTGGAAAAGGCTCTGTCATCATTGACCCGTTACAAGACACCTATCATTATGGTGACGAAATCACCCTGACCCCAACCGCCATTCCTGGCTGGTCCTTTGATAATTGGAATGGGGATGCCTCAGGGGCAGACAACCCACTTACCATCACAATTAACGAGGACACCAGCATCACCGCTAATTTTTTGGAATACTTCAAAATCTACCTGCCGTTCATATTGAGGAATTAGGGGAAGCGATGAAAATTATTTATAATATCTAATCAGCGTGTTGATCAGGCATGCCAATTCTTATTTTGGCTTAAGGAGCATCAATGAAAAAAATCAGTCAAACTCTCACTTTTTTTTTGATCACATCCATGTTAATATTGCCCCTGGGAGGGCACACCGTCTCAGCCAATACCCCCATGTGTGAAACAACTAGCGGATTTGATTACCTTATCCATTATGTAAAGCCAGGTGGGGATGGCAACTGCCTTTCTTGGGAGACGGCATGTGACCTGCAAACCGCGTTGTCAAAGGTTCCCGATCAGATTTGGGCGGCTGCAGGCGTTTATAAACCGACAAGTACAGGAGACCGGGAAGTAAGTTTTGAGCTGGAATCAGGGGTGAAGATTTTTGGCGGCTTTCCACCTGATGGCGGCGGATGGGAAACCCGGGATTGGGAGCTTAACCTCACGACACTGAGCGGCGATATAGGAACGAAGGGGGATCCCTCAGACAACAGCTTTCACGTGGTCAGCGCTGATAGGGTCAACCAGCTTGCTGTTCTGGATGGCTTCACCATCACCGGGGGAAACGCTGATGAATATATTGTCACTGATGACCCAAACAGTTCAGGCGGAGGCATGTACAATCTGGACAGCAGCCCTACGCTGGTCAATCTTAACTTTGTCGAGAACACTGCCAAATGGGGTGCCGGGATGTACAATAATCAAAGCAGCCCTGAGCTGACCAATGTGACCTTCAGCGGCAATGTACTCATTGTTGGCGGTGAAGGTGCTGGCATGTACAATTTAAATCAAAGCAGCCCCAAATTGACCGAAGTCACTTTTTCATCAAACGTCGGTTCTTATGAAGGCGGCGGCGCGATGGTGAATCAAACACATAGCAGCCCCACACTGAGAAATGTGAGCTTCACGAATAACCTGGGTGGGGGGATGATGAATGATGGCGGAAGTAATCCCACCTTAACCAATGTAATCTTTTCGGGGAATTCATCCATGATAGGCGGTGGGATGTTTAACAGGGAAAGCAGCCCCACATTGTCAGAAGTTATCTTCAATGGGAACAGTGGATCACGGGGCGGTGGGATGTATAACCAGCTGAGCAGCCCCATATTGATCAATGTTACTTTTTCCGGAAACACTGTAACAGTTTATCCTGAAATACCGAGCTTTATAGGAGATGGCGGCGGGATGTACAACCAGCGAAGCGATCCTGCATTAACCAATGTTACTTTTTCGGAAAACACTGCCAGCGTCTATGGCGGTGGGATGTATAATACTGATATAAGCAAACCTCTTCTGACCAATGTCACTTTTTGGGGCAACGCTGCTGGCACCTCAGGTGGTGGGATAGCCAACATTCCCCTGAGTCCCTCATCCCCCGTCAACCCCACTTTGATCAATGTCATCCTTTGGGGCAACAATGCACCAACTGGTGCCGGATTATACAATACCGATGGTGGTACCCCGCAAATTTCCTATAGCGATATCCAGGACTGCGGCGGCTCGAGCAGTTGGAACACTAACTGCGGCCTGGACGGCGGTTATAATATTGACGCTGACCCGCTGTTAGGCCTCCTGGCGGATAACGGCGGCTTCACAATGACCCATGCCTTGCTGGAAGGCAGTCCGGCTGTCGATGCTGGCGACCCGGCGGCATGCCTGGATACGGACCAGCGCGGCGTCACCCGTCCCCAAGGCGTATTGTGTGACATGGGTGCCTATGAATATGAGTTCCCTGATGAATTGAAAGATATCTTCTTGCCGTTGATATTGCGATGAAGTTAATTTCATGCTTTGATATTTCAGGTGTCCTGACCTGAAATATCACCGGTATTAACAATCCCTCCGGATGACCTACCCCCCCTAAATCCCCTCCCTGAAGGGAAGGGACATTAAAAGCGCGGATATACCTCTGCACTTGAAGGCGCTCAGTCGCTTTTGTACACCTACTATGTTTTCAAGAAGCCTCTGCGATTGTTTGACTTAGATCAGGGGTCCTGATCCATTGAGATTGTTAGACTTCTCATTCGTAATATTCAGTAATCGTGGGCGGACTTGGCTTAAGGTTGTAGGATATTGTTATAGACAGTAAAAATTAATTAATTTATAATAAAAACACACCCAACAAACTTTCATCGACAAATAAATTCTAATAGTGCTCTAAATTCGTGAAGGGAGTGACTCATGTCTTATCAACGGCGGATTTTTCGTTTTGGTAATGTTTTTGCTATTCTATTGGTAATAGCATGCTTATGTTTTGCGGATGCTACACCTGGCTATGCAGTCACCGTTGTTGTTAATACCACCAATGATGATGATAACGTTGAGGATTCTTATTGTTCCCTCCGTGAGGCAATATCAGCTATTAAGAATCTCGATGGAGATTATTATGGATGTATTGGCGGCGATGTCAGTTCAGTGATTACGCTTCCATCTGGAATTTATACTGTCAATTCCCAATTGTCTGTGAATACAACAATAACTATTGACGGCGCAGGTACGGAAACAACGATTATTCAAGCCAGCGATTGCGATCCCATACAAGACACTTGTACTAATGACCACCAGATATTTTGGGTGTATACATCAGGCAATTTGACCCTTAATTATTTAACGCTGCGATATGCAAAGAATATTGATAATGGTAATGGCGGAGCAATATTTAATGCTGGAGCTTTAAATATTTCAAATTGTTATTTGAATGAAAATAGGGGATTCAATGGCGGTGCCATTCAAAATTTAGGCGGCACGATAACTATCACCGACAGCACCTTCTCGGGAAATGTTGCAGATTACCGGGCGGGTGCAATTAATAATGATGGGGCCATTATGATCATCAACAGCACCTTCTCAGAAAATAAGGCTCAAGATGAGGGTGGTTTTGGAGATGCAGGTGTTATCTATAATTCGAACACGGGTACCGTTATCATTGAAAAAAGCACATTTTCAGGTAATGAGGGACGCTTTGGTGGTGCGATTTCCAATTATGGCACATTGGAAATGACTAACAGTACTTTCTCGGGTAACGCCGCATCAATTCGAGGTGGTTCAATTTACAACAACAACAGCCTTACAATTACAAATGCCACTTTTTCTGGGAATGTCTCTGGGTTTGGCGGCGCGGCTATCGAGATTTCACCTGCCGGAACGCTAAATTATACAAATACCATTATTGCCGATTCCACAATTGGAGAGGAAGCCTTTGAGTGCAACAATGAAGGCACCATTGGTACAAACACCGAAAACCTGGTTGAGGATGGAAGTTGTGATTCCAGCTATTATGGAGATCCCAACTTAGGTCCTTTGGGAGACAATGGCGGCCTTACGCAGACCCATGCCCTCCAATCTGATTCCATAGCCATTGATAATGGGAATTTAGCGGCATGCCCTGAAACTGATCAGCGCGGGGTTACTCGCCCCCAGGGTGAGGGATGCGATATTGGCGCTTTTGAGCGGGAACCTTTCACTTATAGCTTTTTGCCGCTGATATTGCGATAAAGCTCATTTCATCGTATGGCTTGGTCTATGGGCAATACCACACAAGGAAAATACTTGCGTCTTGTCAGGTATTAGCAGACTTAGAGATAGGTCGATACAAATTTTAAGATTATTTGCTAAAATTTCAGCGCTCAGTTAATCAATATCGTAACAGTTGATCATTGATGAAATTACCAATAACAATCACCACTATGATTATCTTAATTTTCTGGAGCAGGTCGGATTTTATGTAGATTTTACAGCGTGCCGTTATCTGTGAGTCTTTGAATAATCTTATCCAGCGCTTTTTCGCTCAGCAATTGGTCGAACCCACTTCCAAGACTGTACCTGAAAGCGTGATATACCACCTCTTGATACTCTGGTGGATAGGGCGATTCCATTTCAATAACTGTTTCCAAAGCAGCGATAACCTGTTTTGCAATTTCCTCCACGCTCTTCTGCAAAGTGCCTAATTCCGCCTCGATAATACCATGCAATGTATCGCTGCCTGTGCGGCTTTTCCTTTCTCCGGCTAACAAATTACCCCAAATTTCAAAAGAGTGTAAATGTATTTCTACAGTTCGAGGCCAATTCTTGACCATCGAATTATATGGCCCATTTTCGCCTACGAATACCATCCGTCGAAAGTCGCAGCGCAGGATAACTGTTGGCTTGCCAAGGAATTTTGCAGTTGCAAATTCTAGCACTGTCCCCGAATCCAATTCGGGACCATCAAATCGTCCCAGAATGATGTCAGCCTTGATTACCTCCAATAGATCAGTGTTTCTAATATGGACTTCAATGTTAGGCATGGTCAATTCCTGTACTTCTCTTGATTGCGGTAGAAAGATTTGAAATTTTCCCTTGGATAATCGCCAAACAGCTTCCTTGATCATGACATTCGTGGCTAACTCATCCTGTGTAAACAGCGCTCCTGCAGAATAGATAGTGTAAGGACCGGTGGTGTCGGTTGGTCCTGGATTTGGATAAACATTCCTGTTTGAGGTCATTTTATTTTCCTCGTTTTTGATTTATTTGATCAGATACATGATAGGTTTCAGCACCTTATTGAATGTAGATGACTTGACGTAAAAAACTTTTTATTATAAATAGGCTTACTTACAATTGATCTGTGGTGGAAATATCTGCAGGTTAAGATGCTGGGTTGCCCAAGGGTTTGGTGTTCTAATCACTGGAAGCCGGTTTTATTGACTTTCACTTCGATTACCGTGGAAGGACCTGTGAAAACTCCCAAAGTATCAATGTGTCAGTTTAGAGGTTTAATCTTCACAATTGACCTGTAAACCATTAGTGGGGAAATAAGACTTCAGCAATGAGAAACAGCGTGAGTCCTGCGCCAATCAATGTGGATGCAAAAACCAGAAGTGAGCGCTCTTTTTGTTTGAGGATGCTGATGAGTCCCGTTACTAAGGCTGAAAAGCCAGCAGCCATTCCTAGGAGCATTGAAAGTGCTAAAGCTGGTCTGCTGGAGATATCCGCCAATATTGTGCCGCCAGCAGGCACCGATTCATATAATGTATCTGTGAGTGATGTGCCGATGAAGAATAACACAAACATGATGAGAATTAACCCTACCGACCATTTGCCTAAATTTGTTTTTGGCATAAGCCCTCCAAATTTTGTCGTGTTTTTGTTAATTAATTTTGTTGTTAAAAACGAAATTGTTGACAGGGGTTTAGTAAAAGTGGATTTCTACTTATTGCAGCCAGGGGGAGACGCGGTTAGAGATAAGGCTAATAATTATGAATATTATATACAATTTGGGCTCATTATTTCAAATATGATCCGTTCTTGGTTACTGGCAAGGTTTTCCTAATGGTATTTCCCCCGCAGTGAAAATACATAGAAAGAAGTAATTCTTTCAGAATATTTTTAGCCCAACCATTGTTGAAGTACAAACCCCAAACCATGCAAGAAAGGAGAAATCTAAATCAAACCATTGTGATTACAAAAAATTTTATATTAGACAATCTCACCAGGATATTTACACAATGAATTAAATTCATATATAATTTAACTAGATATGGGGGTTTTTAGGAGTTGAAAGGAGTTCAAATGAAAAGGTTTGTCTTGTTTATCATTCCTTGTATTGTGGGTTTCAGTCTGATATCTCGTTTCCCTGTAGTTTCTGCTCAAATCAGTGCAATTTCAACCCCCAAACAACGATGATAGCACATTCTATAGGATTCGTTGTGCTTCCGATTAACCCTGAAACAATAGCCAGACTTTGCTCTTTTTATGTCTTTTAATCAAACTGCAAGTATTACTTTTCTGAATTTGTCAGTCTTGTTCAAATATCTAAACCTCAAAATTTGTCTGTTTTTGCTTCAGGTCACCTGACCTGAATTATCAGTAATACAAATGAATTTGTTTTCTAAAAAAATTGTTTAGTGAAGTAAGAAAGGAGCATAAAGGTGAAGAAAAAACTATCTCAATTGGCAGCTTTGATATTTGGTTTTGTTTGTATGTCTTTGATCTTGGTTAATGGTTATAGCTGGGCTCAGAATATTGATAATGAGCCACAAGTACCTGCTCGGTCCAGCAATGAACCAGTCCAGGAAGACAATAGTGAAGCCATTCCATGGAATACGAGCGCACCGATCCCTGAAGGCATTCAAATTCAAAGCCCACCTGATCTTCCGTTCAGGCTTGATCCGGTAGACTCGGAAGAAAGAGTGAGTTATAACGCATCCCTGCGAGTGGCAGGCTCAGTCCTGACGCCACGTGAATCCAATGTTGAATGGAGCGTAGGTGGTCAAGGAGGATGCCTGTATGCTTTGAGTGGTGATCAATATACCTGGTTTACGACACCCCTTTATTTAGAACAAGGTTCTACAATAAAGTACTTTCGCATGTATTATAATGACCAAAACGACTCATCCAATTCGGCAGCATATCTTACAATATATGATCTATTTGGGGAAATCGTCGAAGAATTCGGTGTTTCTTCCAGCGGTACTGGTAAATCTTATGCGACAACTGCTGAATTCGAACATGTTGTAGATTACGATTATTACGCCTATGTTGTTCAATGGAGTTCGAACTCCTTGGGTTCTGCTCAGCAGGTATGCGGCTTTCGAATTTATTATCAAACGCCTTCAACGTTTTCTTATCTCCCGCTGATAGAGAAGGATTAATCATTAGAGAGCTTCGTTTAGATGATTAAGTTAGGGTAATCTCCTTTCCGTGAAACCTTGAACTGCAGCAAAGAAGTAACCTAAAGGATCGAAGTACTTAAATGCACAACGAAATGACTCTCCAACAAGGTTATGCCTCACACCCTCACCCCCAACCTGACCTGCTAGGGTAATGGGATTACAAAGGCTTGCCCCTCTCTCCGCGGGTGAAAGGCTGGGTGATGGGCAGTGTTCAGTGAAGGCTTGTTGATTTCTGTAGGTGCGCTGGTTCAGGTTAGGAGTCCTGATCCAATGAGAGGTGGCTTGGTCCCTCTACGCGTTTCTTGTAAAGAGTAATCGGCCTTTTGGCATAATTTTCCCCAAAGGCTGTTTAACCTTGCATAAGGCACAGCTCATCGAGAGATCATTTCGATCGCATCGAAGGGACAGACCGAGACGCACAATCCGCAGGCCGTGCATTGATCGCTATTGATTTTGGCGATTTGTTTTAAAGGCGCCGAGATCGCATCAAACTGGCATACTTTCTCACATTGTGAACATGCTTTGCATACTGTTTCGTTCACCCATGCTGTTTTCTCAATGGTGGTGACCACCTCCTGTCCCTGCCGATACCTGTTGAGATACAAGCCTTTGATTTCTTCAATATCCTGATAACCGTGTGCCTCAAGCCAGCGGGCGGCTTCTGCAGCGATCTTTCCATACACATGCCATCCCTTGAGGATTGCGGCGGTGCAAACGCCTACCAGCGATGCCCCAGCCATCATGAACTCGATAACGTCTTCCCCACGGGTTACACCTCCCACGCCAATCACGGGTTTATCCGTGACCCGGGCAACTTCAAATACACATCGGACGGCAAGCGGTTTTAATGCCGGACCTGACAGCCAACCAAACCCATACTGAGAGCCAAGCGGTGATGTTCCATGTTCAATGTCGATCATTAACCCTGGTCCAAAACTGTTGATACAGCTAAATCCATCCACAAATGGGTCCAGCAGTCGCGCGATTTCGCCCAGGTCACCGGCATGTGGGCTGAGTTTGGCAATGATTGGTAATGAGACCGCGCTGCGTAAGGCTTGGGCAGTTTCCGTCAGGCGCTTCTCGTCAAGGTAGTGGATGGAAAATTCCAGTATTTCAACCCCCTTTTGCTCCAGTCGTGGACCTAATGCAGCCAGTTCTTCAGGGCTATATCCCAGGCTGCCGATCAACGGCAGGTCAAATTCCCGTGCTGCGGCGAGGGCGATGTCATATTCGCGGTCAAACCAATCTTCAGGTGAGCGCTCACTCCAAAGTTCTGTGTTGAGCAGATTATCTTTTGCGAAGCGCACCATGTTGGGATGGGGAACAGGGGCGGCCACGCTCGATATGGTTTTGGTCAACAAGCCCCCTGCGCCGCCTTCAGCTGCACGCCGCACCATCCTGCCCGAACCCACATTTGGGCCTGCGGCAGGGATTACCGGGTTTCGGAATTTGTGATTCCAGACTTGAAGGGCGAGATTGGTATCTGTCATGGCTTTATCTTTTCAGAGATCATAATTTTATTCTGGTTTGGGATTAATTATGCCACAATAACCAACTGATGGGCAGCATCCTTGGTTGACAGTGATGAAGTATGATGCGCATTATTCTTGGCTTAGTCCTTTGGATGAATTAACTGGTAACTGAAAATGTGTCCATTTGCTGGACGGTCGACATGCCCTCGAGCGTCCTTTGCAAAGGGGGGGATTTGATAAAAAAGCTTGATTTTGAAAAGCGATGTGAATCAGGGTTTATGATGCTGGGGACTGTTTTTAAGAATTGTGTAATAATACTGAATTATCAATGATCACTAAACAACTTGTAACTTCAGAAATCGAAATATTTTTTCAAGGAGGAAATGAAATGCGGTCGATAGTCGCTATTAGCCTGGGCCTAGTTTATTCAATTTTAATCGGTGGGCAAGTGATTGAAATAATAATGAAGAAACTCTGGAAACCATTAAGAAAAGAAACCCCGCTGATCAGACCTTTTGGGTACATGGCAGTGCTGATGGGAATTGTTGAACGATGTATTTATTTCTTTTCGTTCAATTTAGGCTATGAAGAATTTATCGCGATTTGGTTGGCGCTTAAGGCTGCTCCGCAATTGAGAAATTGGGAGAAAGGTTTTGAGGTGGCTGGATATAAAGAGATTTCTGGAAGAGTGATATATAATATTTTCCTAATTGGAAATGGCTTATCAATTGGCTTTGCAGTTATGGGTGCTAACCTTGTTCCTTTGATAGAAAGTGGACATTATCTCCAATCTGTTATTTTAGCCTCCTATTTACTAGGTGGTTGTGTTTTCCTCTGGCTGTTAATTCATTTTCTTCAAAAGCGCGATAAAACATGTGAAGATATTTTACAAGCAAATGAGGGGTCAGGTTACAGGGGAGCAGTAAAACATGGAGAATTAATCCGAATCTGAGCTTTACCATCAGAGATATGTGAATACAACATAAAGGATCTACATTATCCCTCATCCGTCACGCCTTTGGCGTGCCACCTTCCCCCAAGGGAAGGCTTACTGATTTTGAGGCGTGGTTGAATTCATGTGACCTGAACCATCAGGAGATTGCTTCGCTTTGTTAGCCGGCGGCACTTGCCGCCTGGCACTTCGTTAATGTGCCTTGGTGGCACTCAGCTTGTCGCAATTTCCTGGCGGGCATAGGTTACCACTCACCAATCCCCACTCACCCCATTAAACAAAAAAGCGGCAGTAACGCCGCTCTCTTTTTGAAATTTTCATAGGGCAGGTGGGAGTCGGAACAATAATACCATATAGGCATTGTATTCGCTTGTTTTTCAATTCTGCATAATATATAATATTTTTAATCTTGTATAACGGTGAGCAGTTTTGAGCGTTGCATTATCTGCTCAAGTAAGGCATAACGCTGCCAACCTATCCACACCACAGATTCCATTGCACAATTATATTATTAATATTTTATGAAACTGGTGAATGGATGAAGTTGACTTCACGAGATTAATTCCATGACTGGCTCGCTTTCCACCCTAAGGTTAAGAATGAAATCTGGATTATTTTCTACGACAAGCACATCAGTAAGTAAAATCCTAGTTATGGTGACTCAGTGGAAGAGGCTATACGCTTCGGGTGGAATGACCTGCGGCAAAACAAAGTAGACGAGGAGCGGTTCGTGAGAAGATTTAATTCACGTTGGAGAGAAAGCCATTGGTTGAAAATAACGAAAAGCGTACGTTGAAAATGCTTATAGAAGTGAAGGTGGAAGAAGTTAGTTTTGGCTTACTACCTGATGAAATCATCAGTGCATGGGAAGAGTTTATAAAATTTGGTTCTTCGCTCTAAAAATTACTTCGTTAGAGATGCACACGAATTATGATTGAGGTCGATTATTTAGAAACTTATCAAAATGAAATGGTTCCGCTATTCCTAAATTAAGGAGGTAGGAAGATGGATTGGACAAAATTCCCAAAAGTTGAATTGCACCTTCATCTAGACTGCTCGCTCAGTTATAAGGTTGTCTCACAAATTGATCCATCGATCACGCATAAGCAGTACCTTGCAGATTTTATTTCTCCGGCTAAATCAAGTTTGGTTGAGTATCTCAAGCGAGCGCCGAGTAATTTTCCTCTTATGCAGACAGAAGAACATCTTCGCCTGGTGACAATGGACCTGTTTGAACAACTCCAAAAGGACAACCTTCTTTATGCCGAGATTCGATTTGCTCCTCTATTACACACCAGCAAGGGGCTTACACCCCAGCAGGTCGTTGAATGTGTGGAGGCTGCAACCGCTCAGGCTGTGCAGGACACTGGGGTTGAGGCGCGTCTCATTTTGTGTACATTGCGTTACTTTTCAACAGCACAAAGCTTAGTAACTGTGCGTTTGGTGGAGGATTTCCGTGGTACATATGTGGCTGGTTTTGATATTGCGGCTGATAGACCTGGAAATGTTTTTGATGACCACCTGCCTGCATTTCAATATGCACACAATAAGGGCATTCCCTGTACTGCACACTCTGGAGAAGCACGTGGGTCAGGTAATGTATGGGATACCGTACATTTATTTGCTCCATCACGCATGGGACACGGTGTACCGTGTCTCGACCGTCCTGAACTGGTTGAACTTATTCGGAAGAAACGGATTCATCTCGAGGTGTGCCCGACTTCGAATATACAAACGAACACCTTTGATACCTATGCAGATCATCCTATTGATGAGCTCTATCGGTTGGGTGTCTCTGTGGGGGTGAACACTGATTCACGTACTATTTCAAATGTCACTATGAGTGAGGAGTATGAAAAGTTGCACAGGACCTTTGGATGGGGTTCTGAGGAATTTTACAATTGTAATAGGAATGCTCTGGACGCTGCGTTCATCTCGGAGGATGAAAGAGAAAGGTTGATGGCGCAATTAACTGAAGGCTATCAGCAGGTAATTTGAACAAAATTCTACGGTCTAGAACAGCGCAACCTCAAAATAAAAACGAAAGACTTTTTTCATGGATGGTCTCCTGGCAATGCCACGATTTTTTAATCAAATGCGTTTGATGGCTTTATCAGTGTGGATTAGGCCTACCGTTTGATATGTTTTCTGATTCGGTTAAGAGACCTGGTTCAATGAGTCACCCCAAGTTCGAGGCTGTCCAAAAAGCATGAAGGCAAATCCCATCCCCCACTGTAAGGGTATTTTTACATAATAAATTGGGACAGAAGCCTTCAATCAAGCCTACACTACAAGGCTTTCCTCCACTTCTTCCTATCCAAAAAGGGAAAAATTGACTTTTTGTACAACCTCGTAGGGTGAGGGAGTCTATTACTGCAGCGAATCACTGTTGGACTAGCGAACTTCATGTACTTTTTGCAACAATTAATCAACCCCTATTTCTTACAACCTGGTATGATGCAAGAGTTTCTAATCATAGAAAGCCCAGTATATTCCTCATCCGTCACGCCTAAGGCGTGCCACCTTCCCCTGGAGCGCAGCGGAACACATTTAGGTGCTAGGGAAGGCTTGGTGAAGCATGGTCCCCTGACCAGAACCCTCCAGAGATTGCATTCTTCCAGAAGGCTTTGCACTCCTTTCTTTACAGGACACTTCGTAGACAGGAGGCTTTGCAGATGCTCCACTCGCAAAGATATGATTTTTTTACCATTCACTATTCACCATTCACTACTCACCTTCTACAACACATCATTCATCACTCATATTAAACAAAAAAGCAGCACAAATGCTGCTCTTTATATCTATAGGGCAGGTGGGAGTCGAACCCACACGGTACTACTACCGACGGATTTTAAGTCCGTTGCGTCTGCCATTCCGCCACTGCCCCAAATTTCCTCATAATTTTACCATTTTATCGCCCGTTGTGAAGGTGTGAGTTTGATCAGGTTTTACCTACCCCTAATTCCCCTCCCTGAAGGGAAGGGAATTTAAAAAGACCAACCCACCTTACGACTCCCTGGATGGAAGGGACTTTGAGCTGCTTCCTTAAAGAATTGTCGTTTATAATTGGACTATTGTTCAATACAGGAGCCGAATTTTGAGTCAACAAGCATCGCCGGACTATCTCAATCCCAATCTGCCGCCTGAAACCCGATCACGGGACCTGATCGATCGGATGACCCTGGCTGAAAAAGTGTCGCAAATGATGGCGGATGCTCCCGCTGTTGAAAGGCTGGGCATCCCCCCCTATCACTGGTGGAATGAAGCCCTGCACGGCCTGGCAAGGGCTGGCACAGCCACCGTATTTCCGCAAGCCATCGGCATTGCTGCCACATGGAACGAAGACCTGGTTTTTCGCATGGCGAATGCCATCTCCGATGAAGCCCGGGCAAAGCATCACCAGGCATTGCGGCAGGGTCAGCACGGGTGGTACCAGGGCCTGACCTTATGGTCGCCAAACATCAACATCTTCCGTGATCCACGCTGGGGCAGAGGGCAGGAGACCTACGGTGAAGACCCCTACCTCACTTCAAGGATCGGGGTGCAGTTCGTGCGCGGCTTGCAGGGGGACGATCCTTACTACCTGAAGACGGCTGCCTGCGCCAAGCATTTTGTTGCACACAGCGGTCCGGAGGCGGATCGGCATTCCTTTGATGCACGTGTTACCGAACAGGATTTGCAGATGACATACCTGTCTGCCTTTGAAGCGCTGGTGCGGGAAGCAGGTGCGGCCGCAGTGATGGGTGCCTATAACCGCGTTAACGGAAAGGCTTGCTGCGCGGACCCCAATTTGTTGACCGACCTTTTGCGGGAAGATTGGGGGTTCCAGGGCTACGTGGTCTCCGACTGCGGCGCTGTTGCGGATATCTATCAGCATCATGAGATTGTGGACAGCCCTCGAGGGGCGGCAGCGATGGCGGTGCGAGCCGGCTGCGACCTCAACTGCGGGGACACCTACCAGCACTTGCTGGAGGCTGTTGGCAAGGGACTGCTGGCAGAATCCGACATTGACCAGGCATTGATCCATCTTTTTAACCTTCGATTCCGCTTGGGGATGTTTGACCCTATCGAAGCAGTTCCTTATGCTCAGATCCCGATGGCGGCGGTGGATTCGCCTGCCAACCAGGCTTTAGCGCTGGAGGTCGCCAGGCAGTCCCTGGTTTTATTGAAGAACCAGGACCAACTGCTGCCCCTGGATAAAAACCTTGAGCGCATTGCCGTAATCGGACCCAATGCGGATGATGCGCTGGTTTTGCGCGGGAATTATTACGGCACCCCCTCGGAATCCGTTACCATTCTGCAGGGCATCCGGGAGGTGCTCTCAAACAGCACGTCCATCCAATATGCCAAAGGCTGTGATATTCTTGACCCGGGACAGGCGGGCTTTGATGAAGCTGTCCGCATCGCTCAAGAAGCAGAGATTGCCATCATGGTGATGGGGCTTTCGCAGCAGGTCGAAGGGGAAGAGGGTCAAAGTGAGGGTTTGCGGGATGGGTTGGTCAGCCAGGGCGATCGTGAGGATGTCCAGCTTCCGGGCCAACAGGAAGCGCTGCTCAAAGCCGTTGTTGAAACCGGAACGCCGGTTGTGCTGGTTTTACTCAATGGGAGTGCGCTGGCGATCAACTGGGCGGATGAACATGTGTCGGCAATTCTGGAAGCCTGGTATCCCGGGCAGGCAGGCGGGCGTGCGGTGTCGGAGACATTGTTTGGGGATTCGGTCCCCGGCGGCAAGTTGCCCGTGACCTTCTACCGCTCGGTTGAACAGCTGCCGCCCTTTGACGATTACAGCATGGCTGGTAGAACATATCGCTATTTTGACGGCGATGTGCTCTACCCCTTTGGCTATGGGCTGAGTTACACCCAATTTGAATACCGTGATCTCGCTTTGAGTCACTGGCAGATTTGGGGTCACGAAAAGGTGCAGGTCTACTGTACGGTGAAGAATGTGGGAGAGCACTCCGGGGATGAGGTCGTCCAGGTATATTTGCGTGATGAAGAGTCTTCTGTACCGGTACCCCGGCATCAACTGGTGGGTTTCAAGCGCGTTCACCTGGCGCCGGGAGCAGAGGAACATTTGACTTTTTCGATCAGCCTGAAACAATTGGCCTTTGCCGATGAAAATGGGAACTGGATCCTTGAGAAGGGTGGTTTTACAATCTTTGTGGGCGGTGGGCAGCCGGGGACACAGGGTGTGTTGTCTGCTCGGCTTGAGATGATTGGTGAAACATTTAGATTAAGATAGCTAGGAATTTATTCATGGAATTATCTTTAACGATTTGGAACTGGCTGCTGGCATTTTTGCCTGTACTGATAGTTGTGGTAATGATGCTGGCATTCCGCTGGGGCGGCAGCCGTGCAGGCGCCCTTGGTTGGTTGACGGCGGTGCTGGTTGCTTTGTTTTTCTTTGGGGCCGGCTTTGAGCTTTTAGCCGTTGCCCAGGTGAAGGCGATCCTCCTCAGCCTGGATGTGCTCTACATCATTTGGGCGGCTTTACTGCTGTTCAATATTGCACGCGAGGCAGGTGCTATCCGCATGATCGGCCAAACCCTGCCAAGGCTGACCGGCGATCGTGTGATGCAGTCGTTATTGATCGGCTGGCTTATGGTGACCTTTTTGCAGGGTTTGGGCGGCTTTGGGATCCCGGTAGCGGTGTGTGCACCGATGCTGGTTGGATTGGGATACAACCCCGTCCAGGCGGTTGCCATGGCGTCCCTGGGAGATGGGTGGGCGGTCACATTTGGGTCTCTGGGCTCCTCCTTTCAGTCCTTGATGGCGGTGACAGGTTTATCTTATGAAGAACTGGGACCTCTGTCTGCCATTTTGATCGGCATTTCAGGCTTCCCCAGCGGCTTGCTGGTGGCGGTGATCGGCAATGGGTGGCGGAGCTTGAAGCGTGCTCTGCTGCCAACGCTTTTTTTGAGCCTGGTGATGGGGATCACTCAGTATTTCCTGGTCGTCAACGGTTTATGGACTCTGGGGACGACGGGCGCCAGTGTTATCGGCCTTTTATTTGGATTTTTACTGGTGCGCTTGCCAGCTTTTCGTAATAATGTTGGAGAAGGCGAGAACCTTGATTCGTCAGGTGACCCAAGGGATAATGGCAAATCCTTGTGGCTTTCTTTGTTGGGTTATGAAATTTTGGTCGTGCTTGCCTTTGTTGTGAACCTGGTCCCGGTGGTGAAGTCCTTTTTGAGCCCGGTAGTTTTATCCCTGGATTTTCCAGAGGTTTCAACTCTTTTTGGCTGGCTGACGCCTGCCGGCGCTGGGCGTGAGATCAATGTGTTTGCCCATCCCGGTGCAATCCTTCTCTACAGTTGCATCATCTCATTTTTCATCTACCGAAAACTCGGTTACATTGAGAAGGGGGCTTTGAAGCGAATCTCTGAAAACGTCCTCAAAAGCGGCGTCAATTCCAGCCTGGGCATCCTGGCGATGGTTGGGGTGGCGTCGATCATGATGCACGCCGGCATGACATTCCTGCTGGCGGAGGGTTTGAGCGTCAGCTTCAGCCGTGAGATCTACCCGGCAGTGGCGCCTTTTATTGGTGCCCTGGGTGCCTTCATCACGGGCAGCAACACAAATTCAAACGTTTTGTTTGGCGTTTTGCAGCAGAGCACCGCCCAGCTGTTGAACCTGAGCGTGCCGCTAATATTGGCGGCGCAAACTGCAGGGGGATCATTGGGGAGTGTGCTGGCGCCTGCCAAGGTCATCGTTGGCTGTTCTACAGTTGGGCTGTCCGGGAAGGAAGGGGAGGTCATGCGGAAGCTATTGGGCTACGGCATGATCACGCTTCTGACGGTGGCGGTGGCGGCGCTATTATTGACTGGTATAGGATATTAGGAAGCAGGTAGCAGGTATTAGGTATCAGGAAGTCAGGGAAATTAGTGGAAAAGTCGAAAATTCTTAAAATTGGGTTGATGGAGAAGATCATCCTTTTGGTTTTGCAAATTGCCCTGCCTTTTGTTCTGTATGGCGCGATGAAAGCTGGCAGCGAAGCTTTGGGATTGACGATCGGCGTTCTGTTGGCTTTGAGCATGCTGGTTTTGATCCTGTTGGGTTGAATGGACGGTTTATGAACCGACGATTGGGTCAGGGATTGTTCATCCTTAGTTTGTTGTTTTTAGCCTTTGGCTTGTTTGGCATTGGCTGGGCTGCCTGGCCCGCACCTCTGGACGGTGTAACAATGACCATCCCTGCCGGGATTCTTCCCGGCGCACCCCCCGGGAAGACCTATGCCAGCCATGCGGATTATGTTCTCGAAGTTGGCTGGCCCCGTCGGATGCGCTTAAAAGAAAGTGGGAATATCAAGCTGTTTTTTAGCGAAGTCGAGGCTGCACCACAGGATGAGCTTGATCGGCCAGTACAGCTTGTGATCGGGGAAGCCAACCTTGCCGGGCTGCCCATTGAGCCAACCGGGCAAATCCAGACCAACCTGGGGGCAGGGCAGGACCTGGAATTGTGGTGGGCTGTCCCCGGCATTGACACCGGGGATTTTTCTGGTGAGGTTATTCTCTCCTTTGGCTTTTTTGAGGAGGAGTCGCCCGGGATGATCACGGTTCCGGTGGCTGTGGTGGATTATGATATTAATGTCTTCAGTTTATTTGGTATGGAACGAAATTTAGTCTTGTGGTTGGGTTTTGTGAGCCTGGTTATATGGGGTGTCTTGTTTGTTATCGGTCGGGCAGTGCAGCATTGATCAGAATTGAGGGATAAAGATGGATAAACAAAATCCTGAGTTAAAATCTTCTGCAGTCAAGAGTATGAAACGCAGTGCACTGGTTTCCTTATCTGCCGGCTGCCTGACAATGTTTATGGCAGGTGCGGCTTTGTTGGTGGGCTTGTTAATCGATGCTCGTTTGGGAACAGCGCCAAAATGGACATTGATTTTGGTGATCGCCAGTGCACCATTTACTTTTGGGGGTGTTTATTTGATCGTGAGGCGCGTGCTTCGCCAAGCACAGCAGGAACAGGCTCCGTCGGAGGATGATGAAGGTGAAGAGGTTTTGTAGGGCGGGATGCGGGTGCCTGTCCAAAGCCCATTGGGCATAGGGATCATCCCACAATACCTTTTGTCATTGCGAATAAAATGAAGCAATCTCTGTAATGACAAATTTCTTTGTAGGACGGGATGCGATTTCCTGTCCAGAGCCCGCAGGGCGTAAGAATCATTCCGCCGAATTTTAATTTTTATAGGGTGGGTTGGGGAGAGACATTCCATCAACAAATATGTGGATCATCCCAAAATTATTAATTAAAACAGCATTTTTTCACCAACCCACCGAAAATCCTGTCTTCGCAAATGATGGTGGGTTGGTATGGAATGGCTTTGTGTGATCTCATTGATATGGTGTAGTAAGCTCAAATGATTGAAATAATTCTCGCCAACCCATCTTACTTCTGCTTGCTTCATATTTGATATCCTTAGAGATTGCTTCTCTCCGCACGCAATGACGAGAATAACCCTTGTTCATAATCCTCATTCGGGTTATATTAATCAACAGGAATCCAACTGAAAGGATCTGCGAATTTTGACCGAAAAGCGCGTGAAACACCTGAAATCCTGCCTTGCTGAAATGGCCGATTGGGTTTGCAATACCTTTGAAGACGCTATAATCTCTGGCATTGCCTGGGACTCACGCAAGGTCCAGCCCGGCGATCTTTTTTTTGTCCTGGTCGGTGAGAACTTTGATGGTCATCAATTCATCACAAGCGCCGTAAAGCAGGGGGCTGCGGCAGTGGTAGGCACGAGGTCGCCCATGCCCTTAGAAGTGCCCTACGTGCAGCTGCAGGGGGATGACAGGCTCGCACTAGCAAAGGTCGCAGCCGCTTTTTATGACCACCCGTCACGTGACATGGTGGTTATTGGTGTGACAGGCACAGATGGCAAAACCACCACCACTAACCTGATTTATCACATCCTGCGAACAGCCGGCATATCTGTGGGGATGATCTCCACGGTCAACGCAGTGGTTGGAGAGGAAACGCTGGACACAGGTTTCCACGTAACTACGCCGGAAGCGCCGGATATTCAGCGTTATCTGGCACGTATGCGGGATGCCGGGTTGACCCATGTTGTCCTGGAGACCACGTCCCACGGCCTGGCGCAAAAGCGTGTTGCAGAGGTGGATTATGACCTGGCAGCGGTGACTAATGTCACCCATGAGCATCTGGATTATCACCGTAACTATCAGGGTTATTTGGGTGCCAAAGGTAAGCTGGTTGAAGCTTTATCCGGGGTAGATGCATCTAAAAAAGGCGTCAGGAAACTGGCTGTGCTGAATATGGACGACCAATCCTACCCTTATCTTGCTGAGATTTCGCCAGCACAAGTGGTTTCGTATAGTATGAACAGTGATGCCGATATTTGGGCGGATCAAATTGAGAACACAGCGCAATACCTTTCTTTTGTGGTTCATGGACAGGGCAAGGACTTTGCCATCAAGACGCCCCTGATCGGCAGGTATAACGTCCATAACAGCCTGGCAGCTTTGGGGGTTACGGTCTTTGGCTTGGATATTCCTGTGTCCGCAGCCCAGAAGGCTTTTGAAACCATTCCGACGGTGCCAGGCAGGATGGAGCGCATCGATTTAGGTCAGGACTTTTTAGCCATTGTTGATTTTGCGCACACACCGAATGCCATCAAGCAAGCCTTGATGACCGCTCGAGAATTGACAGAGGGCAAGGTGATTGCTGTGTTTGGCTCTGCCGGTTTGCGTGATGTGGAGAAGCGCAAGTTGATGCCAGAGATCGCTGTGCAGATTGCGGATGAGGTTATCCTGACGGCTGAGGACCCGCGGACGGAATCATTGGATGCGATATTGGCGGATATGAAGGAAGGGGCTGAAAAGGGCGGGGGGAAAGAGGGTTTGGATTTCTGGCTCGAACCAGACAGGCCGGATGCGATTCGTAAGGCTGTTGCGCGGGCGAAGGCGGGTGACCTGGTGGTCACATGCGGCAAGGGGCATGAGCAGTCGATGTGTTTTGGGCATATTGAGTATCCTTGGGATGACCGAACCGCATTGCGCGCCGCCCTGGCGGAGCATTTAGGGGTGCCGGGACCGGAAATGCCAGAGTTACCGACGAGTAAGCGATCTTTGTAGGGTGTGCAGTGGTTGCCTGCGCACCATGGAATGAAAATCTGGAATTTGGTATTGCACATAAGCAAATTACATTCCATAAGATTGTTGTTGTCACGTAAGTTGACCTGTCCCCCAAAATGTAATGGCGGGAGATGACACAATCACGTGTTACCTAAGAACGCCGTCCCTGTAATGATTTTTTGCGGACTGAAGTCCGCGCTCCGAAAAGCTGCTCAAGATCCACTAAAATCCTAATTGCCTGAAAACTATTACCTAATAACAAATTTCTAATCACCACTCCCCACTCACCATTCCCTTAAACAACAACTGCCCCGATAATCTGGGGCAGTCGGTATTTCTAATGATTTTCAATTACCTTCGGCGATTGCCGCCACGGCGATTGCTGCTCTTCTTTCCGCCGCTGTCCTGTGCCTGGGCTTCTTCAAGTGTCCAGCCTTCGAGGAGTGCCTGACGTGAAAGTCGGATTTTGCCCTGGTTGTCGACATTTGTGACCATGACGGTGATTTCATCACCCTCTTTCACAATATCAGTGACTTTGTTCACGTGGCTGGTATCCAGCTGTGAAATGTGAACCAGGCCGTCTTGCCCTGGCAGGATTTCAACAAAGGCACCAAAATCTACAACACGAACAACCTTGCCGGTGTAAATTCGGCCGACCTCGACCTCTTCGGTCAGGCGTTCAATGCGTTCGCGTGCAAGTTTGTAACCTACACCATCAGTAGAGGCAATAAAGATCGTGCCGTCATCTTCGATATCGATGCGGGTATTGGTCTCTTCCTGGAGATTTCGGATGGTCTCGCCGCCTTTACCAATCACAGCACCAATTTTGTCAACGGGCACCTTAATGGTTTCAATGCGGGGAGCATGGTCTTTCATTTCAGTGCGGGGTTTATCGATGGTCTGAAGCATGGTGTCAAGAATGCTCAAGCGAGCAACACGTGCCTGCTCAAGTGCTTCAGACATAACTTCAGTTGTGAGGCCGCTGATCTTGATATCCATTTGCAGGGCGGTGATGCCCTCTGTGGTGCCGGTGACCTTGAAGTCCATGTCGCCGAGGTGATCTTCCATACCGAGGATATCGGTGAGAATGACGTAATTTTCATCCTGTTTGATCAATCCCATTGCCACGCCGGAAACGGGTCGTTTGATTGGCACGCCGGTGTCCATCAATGCCAGGGTTGAACCGCAAGCGGATGCCATGGAGGATGAACCGTTGGAGGCTAAGACCTCGGAAACGAGGCGCAGGGTGTAGGGGAATTCACTCTCGTCAGGGATCATTGGTCGGAGGGCGCGTTCAGCCAGCATACCGTGACCGATTTCGCGGCGTCCGGTAAATAATCGACCAGTTTCGCCAACAGAGAATGGCGGGAAGTTGTAATGGTGCATATAGCGTTTGGTATCATCCGATGGAATCAGGTTGTCTAATTCCTGGGCGTCGCGCGGCGTTCCGAGGGTTGCCATTGTCAGCACCTGGGTTTCACCACGGGTGAAAAGGCCTGAGCCATGCGCCCTGGGGCTAACATTGACTTCACACCAAATGTCCCGGATTTCCTTCGGGTTACGACCATCAGGGCGTTTTTGCTCATGCAAAATGCGGTCTCGCACAATGGCTTTTTCGGCTTCTCCATAAGCACGACCGATGGACTTTTTCCATTCCTTTAACTCAGATTCAGTGAGTTCATCAGCTTTGCCGCTGCTCATTTCTTCAACAACAGCATCTTTCAATTCGCTGATGCCGCCATACAGGTTTTCTTTGCTGTAAGGTTTATTGAGGATCTCGAGCAGTCGGTTTTTGATGGCATCTTTGACCTGGTTGATCAGGCTTTCTTCCGTTGTGACGGTTTCGACATCACGTTTTTCTTTGCCAATCTCACGAGCCATTTGCTCTTGTAATTCAACGATGGGTTGGATGGATCTGTGTGCCAGTTCAAGGGCTTCAACCATCACTTGTTCTGAGACCTCATCAGCACCGCATTCAACCATTGCAATGGCTTCTTTGGTACCTGCAACGATCAGGTCTAATTTTGATTCCTCAAGTTCGCTAAAAGAGGGATTCACAACTAATTCGTTGTCAATATACCCAATGCGAACTGCGCCAATTGGTCCCGCCCAGGGGATATCTGAGATCATCAATGAAGCGGAAGCGGCATTGATGCCGAGGATATCCAGGGGGTTTTCTGTATCGGCTGAGAAGGACATCAATAAGACCTGTACCTCGTTGCGCATGCCATCAGGGAATAATGGGCGAATGGGGCGGTCAGTCATGCGGGCGATCAATACTGCTTCGCCGCGTGGTCTGCCTTCACGTCGGAAGAAGGAACCGGGGATGCGTCCGCCGGCATACATTCGTTCTTCATAATCTACGGTCAGGGGGAAGAAGTCCAGCCCTTCACGCACGCCACCCATGGTGGAGGCGCAAAAAACAAGGCTGTCTCCCTGTCGGATTGTTACGGCACCGCCAGCCTGTCCGGCCAGCTTGCCAGTCTCGAAGATAATATCTTTATCTCCGAGTTTTGTACGATAAATTTTTGCTTCAGGTTTCATTTCCTTAATTTTCCTTTTTTCTGATTGCCCGCCCAGTCAGGAACTGAAAACCGGTGAGGACCTTTCCTCAGCAATTTTCAATACCCGACTTGCGGATGAATATAATACCTTAAATTAGCCGACCGCAGACAAGTTAATTTCAGAGTCATTGAAGAGGTTTTCTTCTTGCCCTGCAATCTGCTTATTCTGCGGTCTGTTTACGAATTGCTTCAAAAACAATAACTTACTTTTTGCGGATCTTGAGCTTTTCAGTGAGCGCCAGGTAACTCTTGTAGTCTTTGCGGCGCAAGTAGGATAGTAAACGACGACGGCGACCAACCATCTTGAGCAATCCACGACGTGAACTTTCGTCGTGCTTGTTTATGCGCAAGTGATCTGTCAATTCCAGGATTCGTTTTGTGAGGATTGCAATTTGAACCTCGGGTGAACCCGTGTCATCCTCATGCCGTTTATATTCTTCAATGATTTCT
The DNA here is from genome assembly GCA_016841525.1 of Anaerolineaceae bacterium. GTDB lineage: Bacteria > Chloroflexota > Anaerolineae > Anaerolineales > Anaerolineaceae > Brevifilum. The sequence continues at coordinate 159,784 of JAENYZ010000004.1, read as the reverse complement.
TCTTTACGTTCTTTTTCTAATGCCATGACACTGCGTCTCCTTATAAATTTTTATTTGCAGGTCTCCGAGCACCCAGCCTCAATCGACCAGGTACAGGACCAGTCATTGGATTAAATTATACCAGCCGTAAATAAATATGCAACCAGGCGGGTGTCAGGGGGGTGGACCAAATGAGAGAGTTCTTAACATCAATCGATACCATGCGAATTGTTTGAAATTTCATGGGAACCCTCACCCTGTCCTCTCCCTTTGGTCAAGGGAGAGGGTTTTAAACATAATTTCATACTTCACACATCTGTGTATAAAGAACATAATGGTTGTCATTTATACAGCCTCCTCGCCCTCTCTGAGGGAGAGGATTGAGGTGAGGGTGTAAACAAAGCAATTATCAGATTGTTTATATCAAACGAATTATTTGAAATTCTTGGGAACCTGATCTTTTATAATCCTAAATTGACAGGAGAGATGTGTAAACCATATCCCCGAACGGTTGTTGCCAATAGTGCCCGGTTTTTCCCCTTCCCTTCAGGGAGGGGGTCAGGGGGTAGGTTGTAATTTGATTTTTTAATTTATTCATTGACGGATAAATCTTCAAGATTGCTCTTGATAAAATCTGGATCTTTGCTTTTTAAGAGCGACAACAGCAGTTCGGATGGCAAATCATAAGGTTTGACATAGGCTTTTAAGAATTTCCGAAAGGTGATCAGGCCCCGTTCACCGTAAAAATCGATCATGGCATCCAGGTGTTCAAAAATGGTCCTTTTCACCTCACCCCATGGGACATCTTCTCGATCCCTTCTGCTAAAAATCCATGGATTGCTGACGGCAGCACGTCCGATCATCACCGCATCACAGCCGGTGCTTTCTTTGATCGCATGAATATCAGAGACGGTTTTAACATCGCCGTTTCCAATGACCGGGATACGCAGGGCTTGTTTAACCTCGCGGATGGGGTCCCACTGCGCTTGGCCCCTGTAGGCTTGCTTGCGGGTACGGCCGTGTACTGCAACCATCGCGCCGCCGTTGTCCTCGATGATCTTTGCAACCTCAAGGTAATTCATCTGATCCTGATCCCATCCCAACCGGATTTTTCCCGTAATTGGGAGTTTGAAGGTGTGGGTCATCAATTGGAAAATCCGTGCGACGGTTTTTGGCGATTTCATCAATGCCGCACCAGCTCCTCGGGCGGTGACATTTTTTGACTGGCAGCCGATGTTGATATCGATGATATCAGGGTGTATTTTATTGACAAGACGCATGGTTGCTGTCAGCATCCGTTCAGGCTGCTCTCCCAGTATTTGCAAGGACAGCGGGCGTTGATCGGGTTCAAAAGCCAGCCGCTTGTGGTATCGGGGGTGTTTTTCAATCACATCAATGGCGTTGATGAACTCTGTCACCGTCAGTGCGGATCCCAGTCGTCTGCAAAGGGATCGAAAGGGCATATCGGTAACCCCATCCATTGGCGCCAGGATCAGGTCGCCATAAATGGGAACGTCCCCAATCATCAAGTGCGGCTTTTTACCGGTTATCAAATCGCGATTGGATGCCTGGCTCATTTTATTGGGTCCCCGTTATTTGCCGGATTGCCCAGCCGCAGGCATCTTTCAGCGCAGGATCCTCTTCTTTTTCCAGAGCTTTTTGCAGGATGGGCAGGGCGAGTTGAAATTTCTGGTTGCCAAAAACAACGGCTGCAGTGCGCAGCATGCCAGCGCGCTTGGTACGCAGAAGGGGTGTCTCATGAAACTTTGATTTAAATTGATCCGCGTCAAGGTTGAATAATTCGATCAAATCAAAGCATTCGGGAAGGCGTGGTTCGCCTAACACCAGGTTCTGTTCGGGTGTCCAGGCATTGTGAGGACACACAGTCTGGCAGACGTCGCAGCCAAAGACCCTATTCCCAACCAGCGGTTTCAGGTGATCAGGGATGATGCCTTTGTTTTCGATGGTCAGGTAGCTGATGCAGCTCCCGGCATCAATGGTGTAATCCTCCCGAATGCATCTGGTGGGGCAGGCTTCAATGCAGCGCTGGCAGGTGCCGCAAAGGTCTCTCGTGAACACCTGGTCAATGGGCAGTGGTAGATCGATCAGGATTTCAGCCAGGAAAAAATAAGAGCCAAAACCCTTGATGATCAGGCAAGAATTCTTGCCAGCAATACCTAAGCCTGCTTTTGATGCATAAGATCGCTCAAGGATGGGACCTGTATCAATATAGGATTTGGTTTTTACTTTGTCATCAGCGTGGGCATGGATGAACTCCTCAAGCTGATACAGCCTGTCCCAAATGACCTCGTGGTAATCACGGGTCACAGCATAAGCAGATATTTTTCCCTTGCCCGGGGGGCAGTCCTGGGTTGATATATTTGGCCTTGCATAAGGCATTGCTAAACAAATCAGCCGCTGACAACCCTCAAGGATCAGGCTGGGATCACCGCGTTTTGCCAGGGTATCCTCACGAGCCAGGTAACCCATTTCAGCATGATTTCCCTCCTCTACCCATTGCAGGAAAGCATCATAATGCGGGGAAGGTAAGGCGGGTGCAATACCCGTATGGTTAAAACCGAGGCGGTTTGCCTCGGTTTTGATTGCCATGGTCAGTTCGTCTAAATTCAACATCAAGTATTTCGTTCTTACAATCTTATGACCAGTGATTAATCCTTGTTTTCAACGACGTCGATGATGATATAAAATTCATAGAATGAGGTGTTGCTGTTGTTGTAAAGCCGCCAATTGGATTGTTTCTCGCCGGTTGATCCAGGAGCAACCAGGTCAACGCTTATTTGAACGCTGGTGCCTGGCGGCACAGGGTAAGGGAGATACACCATTTCATCTGTTGCACCCATCTCTTCACCGGATGCAAATTGAATGTAATAATTTGTTCCCCAGGTTGATGAACCGGTGTTTTCCAGTGACCAGGTGATGGTGAATTCCTCACCAGGCGTAAACTCGGTATTGTCGGGTGGATCCTGTGCGATCCACGCTGCGCTGTCAGTTCCGGTGCTGGCCTGTTGTGTAGCTGTTGCTTCGGGGGTCTCTGTGGTTGTTTCTTCAGAAGTCTCAGTCCCTTCTGGGGTTTCTGTCACTTCTGGGGTATCCGTGAAGCTGGGGGTCGGAGAGGGCTCGGGTGTGTTTGTCGCTGTGGGTTGTGCCTGAGCTGTCATTGTTGCCTGAACATCCGCAGTTTGTGCAAAGCCTGTGCGCTGGGCGTCAATGTCAATTTCCGGTTCTCCCGAATTGCAAGCTGTTAAAATCAACGCAGACAGTGCAATAATGGTCAAAAGTAAAAAAATTCTGTTTGTTTTCATCATAATATTTATCGTTTGCCTCCTGACCAACGATTGTTTTTAGGGTTGGTCACCTTTTCAATTGTAGATTAACGGCGTAAAAAGTCAAGATTAAGCCCTGTGGAGGGGAAAAATTATAGTTGAGCACTTGCTTAGTGTGAAAAAAACCAAATACCCCGGGAGAAAACTTCCCGGGGCATACGTGCATCGAAAAAAATATCTTTTATGGTTCAATTCGGGGACCAAACCACATCGCCAGGTCATTCTCAGGGCTGCCGTTAGCATTTGTAACTAAAATAAAGCTCACGTTTTTTCCGGCAAGTTCATCAAGATTGATCTTTACTCGAGTAAACTTTCCATCCTGGACTTCATACCATTTCGCTAATGTCTGTTCTTCACCACCATCAATTTTATAGTTCAATCGGAATCGGACATCACATTTTGAAGCATCGTAGCAGCCAATGATGGCGTAAAAATTCACACCTTTTGAAATAGTCATTTTAGGGAAAGTACCCCTGATCCAACCCTTTTCAACCATTTGTGGATGTACCTGAAGGCCAGGCTCGTTGTCCACAGATCCATTTTCAAGGATGGGATTATTGATTTTCTTCACCCAGCCATCACTGTCTCCGGATTTGCCAGGGCAGGGCAGGGTGCCCGAAGCATGCCTCCAAACGACGCCAGAGCTGCAATAATTCTCTGTGAAATCATATACCGTGCTTTTAACATCAATCTCGACCCAGAAATTAGAATTACCTTCGCCGATCCCATATAGATTGCCATTTTGGTCTCGCAGCTTGAAATCACCTCTGTGCCTTCCAGGAGTGATTGGGGCTGTCAACTCCAGTGCGATTTTGATCGTCTCGCCTGGTTTGACGGTACCTTTGGTTAAGGATATTGATGCTGGTGCGCTCAAAGTATCGCCTTTAACAAAAACCACATCGTAATCAGCATCCCAGGTACAAGTGCCGGTGTTTTTCACGGTCCAGGTTTTGGTGAATTTTTCATTGGGACCGAAATCAGTGCCGTCAGATATTGTTTCTGAGATTAAAATTGCCTGGTTACACGCAAGGTTTGACGTTTGGGTAGGTTCAATTATCGGGGTGTTGGTGGGCACAGGCGTTGCTGATGGTACAACTGGCTCCTCTGTTGGTTCCGATGTGGGTGTAGGCGTGGCTTGAGCCCCCTGATTTGTTGGTTGTGCTGTTTGAGCAACGTTTGTTTGCTGTGCATTGATGGTTTGAACAACCAATGTACTTAAATCATCCACCTGGGATGTGGGCGTTTGATTATCGAACAAATTACAGCTTGAAAGGGCGATACTAACAACTAATCCTAAACTAAAAAATAAAACTAACTTTTTCATTCTTACCTCCATCACAACAAGTGATCTTTCTTTAATATTTGATTTAGGGTGCTTACACTTGCGAATCGATTGCCAGACAGAAGCGTACCTAAATCATTTTTTTGTCTATCACACTATAGACGTATTCAAAAAGATACTTGTTCCAATTTAATTTTCAAGGAATTTTGGGAAATCTATTGACTTTTTTTTTGAAATTTTCGGATGGGTGTTCTGATGGGACTGAATATTTCTGAAAATCCCCTCTTTCAGGATATCTTAATGCGTCTGATGGGATTATCTAAGCAATAATAATTTGACCCCGGAAGAATAATCTCCCGGGGTCAGAAGGCCTAATGTGCAATTTTATGTGAAATTATGGCTCAATGCGGGGGCCAAACCACATCGCCAGGTCGTTTGAAGCGCTGCCGTTAGCTTCAACCAGCAGGATAAATTGAACATCTTCACCTGCTAAATCATCCAGGTCCAATTTAATGCGATTGAAATCATCATCCTGCACTTCATGCCACGTTGCCAGTGTACGTTCTGCACCCCCGTCAATTCTGTAATTTAGCTTGAACTTGACATCACAGTTTGAATCGCTGTAGCAGCCGACGATTGCATAGAAGTACACATTTTCTGTAACTGAAACTTCAGGGAAGATGCCCCTGATCCACCCGTCATTGACCATCTGCGGATGAACCTGTAAGCCTGGTTCATCATCTTTCATGCCGTTTTCAAGGGTAGGCTCATCAATTTTTCTGACGTAACCTGCACTATCACCTGAGGAACCGGGGCAGGGTAAGGTGCCAACGCCGCTTGACCAAACGACACCTGATGCGCAGTAATTCTTTGTAAAATCATAAACAGTGCCCTGGACATCAATTTTGACCCAGAAGTTGCCATCTTTATCGCCAATCCCGAATAAGACGCCGTTTTGATCGCGCAGCTTGAAATTACCTCGATGGGTGCCGGCAGCAATCGGTGCTTTCAAGTCCATACTGATCTTGACTGTCTCTCCGGGTTTAACTGTTCCGCTGGTAAGGGAGCTTGATGCTGGCGCACCCATGGCATCCCCCTCAACAAAGACGATGTCATAATTTGCATCCCAAGTACAGCTTCCGGTGTTCTCAAGTGTCCAGGTCTTTGTGAATTCCTCACCAGGATCATAATCTGTTCCATCAGGGATGGTCTCAGCGACAAAACCAGCCTGGTTACATTCAATTTCAGGCGTTTGGGTCGGGGCTGTCGTTGGTGTATCACTTGGTGATAATGTTGCTGAGGGTGAGCCAGGTTCTTCAGACGGTTCTGGCGATAATGTCTGTGTCGGGCCTGGTTGTTCTTGCTTTGTCGCCAGGGCTGTTTGGGCAATGCTTGTTTGCTGCGCCTGTATTGTTTGAGCAGCTGCAGTATTGAGGGCATCTACCTGGGATGTTGGGGTTTCCTGCCCAGGAAAATTACATCCAGAAAGGATAATGCTGAAAATTATTCCAATAATGAGTGTGATCCTTAGCTTTTTCATGCTTTCTCCTAGCTATTTTGAAGATATTTTTAGCTTTTTAAACTGGTGAGTTTGTTACTTCCACAATTCAAAAAGGGGCGTGTTGTTTTTCGCTTAAATGATTGGTTGCAATAATTTTGCCAAGTCTCCATTTATGACTAAGATGTGGAAGCTCTTATATTAGCCTCCACATCCATTAAATCTTAATCTCGATTGAATTTCAAGGATGAATTTGAAGATTAAGTCCTTTCAGGGCGGAACAATGTCTTAATGAATAAACCCAGGCTGAATTTACTGCCGGTTAACAATGTTTGTGCCCTGAACATCCCGGCGACGCCGCGCAGGAGTAAAAGGATTGAAGCAATTAACAAGCCTATAGCGACGAGCAATTGCCATAAGGGCACGGTTGTGGCTGCCATGCGGGTCATGATGGTGTTGGGGGCAGTAAATGGGATCAGGCTTAAAACGGTTGATAATATTCCGTTTGGATTTTCAATAATTGCACCGACCAGCATCAATGGTATCAAGAATGGGATGATGACTACATAAGTTGCCTGGGACGCCTCTTTTAAATTGGGAACAAGGACACCGATCCCCGCCATAATTGTTGCATAAAGCAAGTAACCCAATATGAAGAATGCGATCCCCCAAATCAAGATTTGCGGCGGTAGTTGTAGATTGGGTGGGATATTCAGCGTGGTTCCGCCGAGTTTGAGGAGCAACATTCCAGAACCCATCCAGAGAACCATTTGCAGCAGGCCGATTAAACCCAATCCAAGGATTTTCCCTGTGAAGAGTTCCACAGGCTTAATCGAGCTCATCAGGATTTCCATGACGCGATTTTCTTTTTCCTTGGTAATACTTCCGAGCATCAGGCTGGCTGATGTCATGATGACCACATAAAACAGCATACTGACACCATAAGGCAGGTAAAATGCCAGAGGATGTGTGTTGTCACGTTCTTCCACTTCAGGTGCTAAATCAACTCGATTAACCTCGATGGGCTGTGATAAAGTTTCAAGTTGATCCAGGTCTCCTTCTAATAAGTTGTATCGGACGACCGCATCAATAATGCCGGTGGTCTCCATCGCAGTAAGGGGGTTGAAATCCTCTCGGAAATATTTCATCTCGCCTGATTTTAGAAAATCCTTTTCGATCAGGAAGTAGCCTTTGATTTCATCTGCCTGAATGGCATCCCTGGCTGCGTCCGGGTTCTCAAATTCAACTAGTGAATCCGAATCCAATCCGGGGGGCAGTTGGTTAATGACCCCCGAAAGATCGACATAGCCATCAGGGAGAGTCTCTCCTTGTGAAGGTTGGAAAAGTGTGCCGCTGCTGCTATCCCCCTCATCACCACCGAACAGGGAAATGCCGCCCAGGATAAGAGCAGGTACCAGCGGCACTAGGATCAGGGTCAGCAAAAATGAGCGTCGGGTGACAGTATTGATAAATTCTGTTTTCAGTACAATCCAGGTTTTTTTCATAATTACTCCTGTTTTCTTAAAACGTCTTTTAAGGAAAGCTTTTTGCCATAACGCAGCATCCCCATTCGAAAAGCTTTACCTGCAAACCAAATAGCAAGAATGGCAAATAACACGAGGATGGCAATGTTGATAGCAATTTGCCATGCGGGTACAACGGTGAACCCCATTCGCATGATCAGGGTAATGGGTGCAGTGATGGGGAAGTAACTTAGGAAGGTCGCCAAAGTCCCGTTTGGATTCATCATGATAGTGGATGATAAGTAATAGGGGATCATCATCGGCAGTGAAAACAAACTGGAGATCTGCTGCGCTTCCTTGGCTTCTGTCATTGTTGCACCAATGGCTGCCATGGTCGCTGCAACCATCACAAAGGATGGTAAGAACACAAGCATCAAGACAGCGATGTAGTCTGTGGAGATTGAGATGTCCTGAACAACGGGGAAGAATTGCCCGGCAATGTTTAAGCCAACCCAGGCAAAGATCAGCCAAACAACCAATTGAGTCAGTCCCACACCAATATTTCCGATGATCTTACCTGTCATTAACTGTTTGGGTGTAACTGATGTGATCAGAATTTCCATCGTTCGGTTTTCTTTTTCTTCAACCACAGCCTGGAGCAAATACCCACCGCTTGTCATGACGACAATGAAGAACATGATGCCCGAGATCATGGGAACAAAGATGTTGTACCATTGATCCTGGCGCATTTCACGTTCACCATCAAGGGTCGAAATTGTGATCAGGCTCTCATTCTCAAGCCTTTCCTTGATCTGAGGTTCCAGATTCTGATACATGTCAAGATTTTGTTTGATAAATTGTTCAAATTGCTCCTGTACCTCAGATGCTGGCTCTTCCAGGAAAACCAGGTCTACACGATAATCCTGAGGATAACCCTCCGGGAGGATATAGTATGCCTGGATATTTTCTGCATCAAGGTCTTTTTGGGCTTGCTCTTCGTCTTGATAGGGGAGGAAATCAATGGCTGGTTCGAATATGCTGGATTCCCTTTCTAAAGGCTGCGGATCTTTCATCGTACCTGAATGATCGATGTATCCCACTGGCGATGTGTCGATTGTAAGAACACCCATCAGCAGGGAGACACCAACCATCAGCACCACAACTAAAGGAAGGCTGAGTAAGCTAAATAGAAACCTTTTCTGAAAAACGTGTTTTGTGTACTCATACTTGATGATTTTCCATATCTTAGTCATTTACCCCTCCTGCTTTTTCTTTGACAACCTTGATAAAGATTTCATTCAATGGCGGAACAGCAACTTCGAATTCAGTCAATTCAACGCCTGAATTGATCAGGTTTCGTAATATCAAGTTGGGTTTGGTATGCTCTTCAAGAGTCAGTCGGAAGCGGCCGTTTAATTTCTTGATTTCTTGCACGCCCTCAATGGTTTGAGGTAATTCGTTGAGCGGCGTTACCAGGATGTCCCTGGATGCAAATTTCCCCTGGATTTCTTGCAGAGTCCCATACAGCACTCGATGACCATGATCAATTAACAGGATGCGGTCGCATAATTCTTCTACCTGGTTCATCTGATGCGTGGACATGATGATCGCTTTGCCTTCATCCCGTTTGGATTGAAGCAATTCTTTGACCATTTCAGTATTGACCGGGTCCAATGAAGTGAAGGGTTCGTCAATGATGATCAGTTCCGGGTCGTGCACAAGGGTCGTGATTAACTGTGCTTTTTGCTGCATACCCTTGCTGAGTTCTTTAACCTTTTTATCGCGATACTGGTAGAGATCAAAATGTTCCATGTAATCCTTCAACTTTGAGGCGGCCAGATCTTCATCCAATCCCTTGAGTGCTGCCAGAAAGATTAAACAGCGCTCCAGGGGGATTTCCTGGTAAAGGCCGCGTTCTTCTGGCAGGTAACCAATCCGATTCTTTTTCTCGTCCGTCATAGGACCGCCTAATATTCTGATCTCACCTTCATCGGGCTTAAAAATATCCAGAATCATCCGAATGGAGGTGGTTTTGCCGGCGCCGTTTGGACCTAACAATCCAAAGATCTCTCCTGGCTGGACTTCAAAACTCAAATTATCAACAGCCTGGACTTCGCCAAACCTTTTGGAAATATTCAAAGTTTTTATAATAGACATTGTGCACCTCTTTTTATCGATTTGTAGACAACACTCAATTATATTATAGGGTAATGAAAGTCGTATCAAGCTAGATTTTCTCAGGGTTATATCATTTTTATCCATGATGAACTGATTAGTGCCCTTGTAAGTTCATGATATAATTGTTCGCATTCAACCGTTCGCTTGAATGTAGAAAAAGTATATAAGAGTAGGAGGTTGCTTAAGAGAGAAGTTTTAATTCCCCCCCACAACAAATCCCCCATCGTTTAAAAGGAGTAGAAAATGTTCAAAAAGTTAGTGATTTTAATGATTTTACTGATCAGCCTGGTAACAGCTTGCACAACAGAACCCCCCGTTTCTGAAGAAGTGCCTGAGGAAGAGACGCTTGAAGAAACCGATAAACTTGTAATTTACTCACCAAACAGCGAGAACCTGCTTGATGCAACAATTCCCGTTTTTGAAGAAATGTACGGCGTAGAAGTTGAAGTCATTTCAGCCGGCACCGGTGAGGTTTTTAAGCGCTTGCAAGGCGAAGTGAATAACCCATATGCCGATGTTGTCTACGGCGGCGCCTACGCAACATACATGATCAACGAAGACCTGTTTGAGAAATATGTTTCGCCCAATGACAGCAAAGTTATGGAAGCCTATCGAAATACGACTGGCTTCATTACACCTTATGTTTTGGATGGAAGCATCATCCTGATCAACAAGAGCTTGATTGGCGATATGGAGATTAATGGTTATAAAGATCTTTTGAATCCTGAACTCTCAGGCAAAATTGTCTCCGCCAATCCAACAGCATCTTCCAGTGCCTATGCCCACCTCACAAACATGTTAGCTGCAATTGGTGATGGTGATTACGAAAGTGAAGAAGCCTGGGCTTTTGTAGCAGATTTGTTCGCTAACACTGTTGTCATCGACAGCTCCAGCTCGGTGTGGAAAGGTGTTCGAGATGGGGAATATACGGTTGGTCTGTCCTACGAGGATCCCAGTGTAACCCTGGTGCGAGATGGCGCGGATGTTGAAGTGATTTACATGGAAGAGGGCGTTGTTTATTTGCCCGCTGGTTCCGGGATTGTTAAGGGTGCAAAGAACATGCTCAATGCACAGCGGTTCATCGACCTTATTATCTCTGAAGAAATCCAAAATGTATTTGGTACCACACTGACCAACAGGCCGGTGATGGCAGATGTTGAAACACCGGCTTATATGGTTCCATTTTCTGAAATCAACGTGATTCAGGAAGATATGGAATATGTTTACCAAAATAAAGAGGCTATTCAAGATCGATTTAAGGAGATCTGGGTTTCTAATCAGTAGTTTTAGTAGAACTCAAGGGAAGGTGAGTCTTGTTTTATTTTGGTTAGATTCATCTTCCCGATGTTTTTATCATGCAAGATTGTGCTTTGTCATTAAGAATTTTTGCTTGATTCAGCTAAATTAATACTGAATTTTTGAGGAAAATTTTCACGCCAACGTTTTGGCTGACACCATATTCCAAAGCCGTGTTCATTAAGACTTCATTCAATTCCAATTTTGCAGATGAAATTAATGATTGAAATATTTAATTGGAGGGATTAGCACATGAGTGTTAATATCAAAATTAATAATGCCATAAAAAAATTTGGCGATATTACTGTCATTTCGGATGTTTCGCTGGATATCCAAGATAAAGAGTTGTTTACGCTCCTGGGACCTTCTGGTTGTGGTAAAACAACGCTTCTCAGAATGATCGCAGGCTTCAACACCATTGAAGGCGGGACATTTTTCTTTAATGATAAGAAAATAAATGATATGGAAGTCAGCAAACGCAATATTGGCATGGTCTTTCAAAATTATGCGATTTTCCCGCATTATTCCGTTCGACAAAATGTTGAATTTGGTTTGAAAAACCGAGATTATGACAAAGCAGCGATTAAAATGGAAACCGACAAATTCCTCAAATTGATGCAAATCTATGATTATCGGGATAGAAAACCAGAACACCTCTCTGGTGGACAGCAGCAGCGGGTTGCGCTTGCCAGGGCGCTGGTGATCAAGCCGGATGTTTTATTAATGGACGAACCTTTATCTAACCTCGATGCGAAACTGAGGTTGGAAATGCGCCAGGTGATCCGTGATATTCAAAAAGAAGTCGGCATCACAACGGTTTACGTAACCCATGACCAGGAAGAGGCCATGGCAATCTCAGATCGGATTGCAGTTATGAATGCAGGGATCATTCAGCAGATTGGAACACCCCAGGAAATTTATCACAGACCCATCAACCAGTTTGTTTCGACTTTTATTGGGCGGACAAACTTCATCATTGCAAAGTATACTTTGCGAGATCATCAGATCAAGTTGGGGGATTACAGCTTTCAAATCGAAAATCTTCAGCTAAATGAAGACTCAGATGTGCTTTTATCCGTCAGACCCGAGGATTTTGTCCTGCATAATGAGGATAACGCATCCGACCTGAAAGGTATTGTAAGAGACAATTACTTCCTGGGGTTGAATACCCATCAAATTGTTGAGCTGAAGCATAACCAGCAAGTGGTTGAGATCATCCAGGAGTCTTCGCTGGAAGAAAATTTACAGGTGGGGCAGGAGGTCTCATTATCTATTAAAACCCACAAGATCAATGTATTTTCAATTGATGGCGCTAGAAACCTCTTATTGAAGGGCTAATGACAATGAATAGAAAGAAAAAAATTGATCTTTGGACGTTCATAAGCATAGGCGTGTTAGCTCTTTACGTGATTTTTCTAATTTTCCCTATGACCAATTTAATTTCGCAAGCTGTGCGGGACAAGGAAACGGGCAAGTTCACACTTGACTATTTTGTTGAATTCTTCAGCACACCCTATTATTTCAATACGCTTTGGAATAGCTTTAAAGTCACAACAGCGGTTACCATCTTAACCATGATTGTTGGTGTACCATTGGCGTATATATTTACCCGGTATGAAATCAAAGGTAAATCAACTTTAAGAGTGTTGATCATTCTCTCTTCCATGTCAGCGCCATTTATCGGTGCTTATTCCTGGATTTTGCTTTTAGGTCGCAGTGGTGTGATTACCTTATTTTTCAAAAATTCGCTGGGCATCACCATCCCGGATATTTATGGATTTTACGGTATCCTGATTGTATTATCACTGCAGCTTTACCCGCTGATCTTCCTGTATGTAACAGGTGCACTGAATAATGTTGACAATTCTCTGTTGGAAGCAAGCGAAAATTTAGGTTGTTCAGGCATCAAGCGATTTTTTAAGATTATCATTCCGCTCATCTCTCCCACAATATTTGCTGCAGGACTCCTTGTTTTTATGCGAGCATTGGCTGATTTTGGTACCCCCATGCTGATTGGCGAGGGGTATCGGACTTTCCCGGTGACCATATTTAATGAGTTCATCAGTGAAATCGGGGGTGATGACGGCTTTGCAGCTGCCATTTCAATTATCGCGATTATCATCACGACGATTGTGTTTCTGGCTCAGCAATATATTACAATGCGTAAGACCTTCACCATGAGCTCAATCAATAGGATTCGCCCCAAAGAGGCGCAGGGCATAAAACGAATATTGATTCATGTTTACTCCTATCTGTTGGTAGGTACATCCTTCATGCCCCAGGTATATATTTTCTACACCTCTTTTAAGAATGTCCAAGGCTTAACCTTTGCCCCGGGTTACTCTTTCCAGAGCTACATAGACGCTTTTGATAAGGTTGGCAATGCCATTTCTAACACGGTTGTGATCCCTGCGATATCGCTGGTTATTGTTGTTTTCCTGGCTGTTCTTCTGGCTTATATTTCCGTGAGGCGTTCGGGACCGATCTCAAAAATCCTGGATTCTGTTTCTATGGTGCCCTATATTATTCCTGGATCGGTCATTGGTATTACACTGTTGATTGCCTTTAATAAGCCACCTTTGATATTGAGCGGCACCTTGGCAATCATGGTGATTGGCTTGGTTATCCGAAGAATGCCATACACAATCAGATCAACAGCAGCCATACTTCAGCAAATCCCAATGAGCATTGAAGAGGCTGCCCTGAGCTTAGGAAGCTCAAAACTGAACACTTTCTACAAGATTACGATCCCCATGATGGCAGCTGGGATTATTTCTGGCGCTATCCTGAGCTGGATCACAATGATCAGTGAGCTGTCGACGGCAATTCTGCTGTATACCGCCCGTACGAGGACATTGACCGTCGAAATTTACACCCAGATCATCCGTGGAAATTATGGCATTGCAGCAGCATTGGCAACGATCTTAACAGTTTTGACTGTAATATCCTTGCTGGTCTTCAATCGATTATCAAGAGATGAAGATTTGGCGATGTAATCTCTGTTATTGTCTTTTGAATGGCCTGCTAGATTAACGAAAAAACATCAACCCCTGCAAGGAAGTTGATGTTTTTTTGGTTTGTTTAATGTCAGGGTGATGATTAGTTTTCGTTAATCTACAAAAATTCGGCCATCGCCTTTTTTTTCAACAATTCCGATCCTGGCAGCATTAACACCCATTGAAGACAAACGATTGAGGAAATTGTCTGCAACACTTTCGGGCAAGCAAATTAACAAGCCCCCAGAGGTTTGCGCATCTGCAAGCAAGAGCTGGTCAACATTTGAAATATTTCTGTCAAAACTTATATGTGGGCGAACATATTCAAGATTATTGATTGTTCCTCCTGGGACAATACCCATTTCTGCGAGCCTTCTAGCTTCAGTAAGAATTGGTATACTGCTCATTTGGATTTCTGCAATAACATTTGACCCCGTTGTCATTTCGTGTAGATGCCCAAGCAAGCCGAAGCCAGTGATGTCAGTACAGGCATTAACAGGAAAATCACGCATGATTTCAGCAGCTTTTTTGTTGAGTGTTGCCATGATATTAATGATTTTATTCTCAACTTTTGGTTCAACAAAACCTTGTTTGAGTGCAGTTGCCATGATACCTAAACCCAGCGGTTTTGTAAGTATGAGCGCATCACCGGGTTTTGCAGTGCTATTGCGCAGGATTTTCTCAGGATGCACAAGACCAGTGACCGCCATGCCGTATTTTGGTTCGTTATCATCCACCGTATGCCCACCAAGGATGCTGATGCCAGCCTCTTTTGCTTTTTCTTGAGCACCTTTCAAGATCTCTTCCAGAACCCGCAGGGGCAACCGGTTGGAAGGGAAGCCGACAATACTCAACCCAAATATCGGTTCAGCGCCCATTGCATAAATATCAGAAATGGAATTGGCAGCAGAAATGGCGCCAAACCAGTAGGGTTCATCAACAATGGGGGTAAAGAAATCCACGGTTTGGACCACCGCCAGGTCATCTGTTAATTTATATACGGCTGCGTCGTCGTTGGTGGATGCGTCGACCAGGGCATTGGGATCGAAGGATGGCGGCAGGTTTGCCAGCACCTTCTCAAGTGCCTGGGGACGTAATTTGCAGGCACAGCCAAGGCCGTGGGTATAGTGGGTTAACTTGATATCTTTGATGTCTTTGTCTAAACCGGTCTGGCCCGGTGTGCTGTCGGGGAGCAAGGCTTTGAGTGACTTTGTCAATATCTCAATTGCCCGGTCAATCTCATCTCTGGTTGTGCCCCTGCCAACGGAGAAGCGCACTGTGCCCATAGCATAATCGATGGGTACATCCATGGCTTCAAGGACGTGGGACAGGTCAATGTCATCCGAATGGCAGGCGGCACCCGCCGATGCCGCAAGTTCCTCACCGATTTCTGAGAGCAGGGTATTGGCTTCAACCATGTAAAACCCCAGGCTGAGGGTATTGGGCAGGCGCAGATCTGGGTGCCCATTGAGCATAAAGCTGTTTTTGGGCAGCTTTTCTTTAAGCCCTTCATGCAATTGGTCTCGCATCTCCTGAAAGCGGCTCATGTTGCTTTCCAGGTCACGTGCTGCAATTTTGCAGGCTTTTCCCAGGCCAACAATTTCAAGGACGTTTTCGGTCCCGGGGCGGCGATTAGATTCATGATCTGCGCCGAACATCAATTTTTTAAGAACTGTTCCTTCACGGATAAACAAGGCTCCAATTCCCTTGGGGGCATACAGCTTATGCCCGGCTATGGAAAGCAAATCTACGTCTAATTCGTTAACATCAACCGGGATTTTTCCCAGGGATTGCGCAGCATCGGTGTGAAAGGCAGCACCGTGTTTATGAGCAATCTCAGCCAATTCTTGAATCGGTTGGATCGAGCCAACTTCGTTATTGGCATGCATAATGCTTACAAGAATGGTAATGGGTGATATTGCATCTTCCAGGCTTTGGGGATCTACCAAACCATATTGATCGACAGGTAAATAGGTGACCGTAAAGCCCTGGGTCTCAAGATGCCGGCATACTTCCAGGACCGCCGGGTGTTCAATTTGGCTGGTGATAATGTGATTTCCTTGTTCACGGTTTGCAAGGGCATACCCTCGAATAGCGTAGTTGTTGCTTTCGGTGCCGCCGCTGGAGAAGACGATCTCATTGGGCTGACAGTTAATCGCCACAGCGGTTTGCCAGCGCGCTTTTTCAACCGCTGATTTTGCCTGGACGCCATAGGTATGGCTGCTGGACGGGTTTCCGAAATTACTGTAAAGATAAGGCACCATTTCGTCAGCGACTTCTTTAGCGATGGGTGTTGTTGCGTTGTAGTCGAGATAAATTGGTTTGACTTCTTTCATATTTTTCCTCATTTTCTCAAAGGACAATTTTTATTATACTCATCAGAATCCAAAACCCATTCGGTCGAATATTACCGAATGGGTTTCTAATTATTTTGAATTGGTTGTTTGATTATTCTTTTTCGTAAGGTTCGCCATCGGCTGCAGGTGCGTGTCCTTTGCCGATAAAGCCAGCCAGCACAATCATCGTGATCAGATAAGGTGTCATACCCATAAACTGAGCAGGGATGTTGCTGCCAAGAAGCGATAATTTGGAGCCGATTGCGTCCGCAAAACCAAATAAGAGACCCGCACCGAGGGACCCAATGGGGGTCCAGTTGCCAAAGATCATCGCCGCTAATCCAATAAACCCTTTGCCGGCTGAAATCCCTTCCTCGAATCGACCAACAGATCCAAGGGTGAAAAAGGTTCCCCCAATTCCTGCAACGACACCGCTTAGCAAAACCGCCATATAACGTGTCGGTTTTACTTTTATACCCAGTGTGTCTGCTGCCTTGGGGTGCTCCCCAACGGATCGCAAACGCAGTCCCCAGCGTGTGGAGAAAAGGGCGACCTGGATGATGATCAGCAAGATGAACATGATGTACACGAAGATGTTGGTATTGAAGAAGATTGGGCCGATGACGGGGATATGTGCTAAACCAGGTATGGGTATTCTGGGAAATAATGGTGGGGAGTTCAATGCCTGATTTGTCTGTAAAAATTTTTGTGATAAAAATGCGGTCATACCTGCGGCGAAGATGTTTATCACAGTGCCAGAAATGACCTGGTTAATCCGATATTTGATGGAAAGAACTGCGTGAATCCCTGCTAATAGGACAGAAGCAAGGATGCCCCCCAATAACCCGATCCAGGCATTTTGTGTGATGCTGCCGATTAGTGCACCTACCATGCTTGCCATTAACATCAAACCCTCAATTGCAATGTTGATGACGCCTGCACGTTCGGATAAAAGCCCGGAAAAAGCACCCAGTGTGATTGGTACAGCTAGAAGCACAGCGCTTGTCAGCATCCCTGCCAGGTTTAGCGACTGGTCAGCGGTCTGCCAGGTCAGGAAGCTGAAGACCAGGAATAGACCGCAAAGCCCAACCAGTGCGTTTGTTGACCGTCCAAAACCTTTTATCAATTGATAAGCACCAATGATCAGTGCCAATACAGCTAACAGGATCAATGTGATTCTTGTGGGGAGAACCCAGTTGCCGACTTTCCCAATGTCAATGCCGCCGGGGGTCATTACAAAAGTTGTCTTTGCAGCCCCTGATACCGTTTGAACAAAGACAAAGAAAATGAAGGCACCGATGATTATTTCAATGATACCCATCACCAGTTTCCTGGTTGGGGAAATCTCATAAATTCGTTCGTGTTTGATTGCTTGCGTTGAGGTAGACATTATTGACCTCCTCCCCAGCCGCTTACAAAGACTGTGGTTTCTTCCTCTTTGGGTTCTTTAAGGCGATAAATTGTTCGGATGATTGCCGGTGCAGCTACCAGCATCAAAATGATTGCCTGTAATACGTCAACGATATCAATGGGGATTCTGGAAACAACCATCATCCGTGTTGCACCATTTCGCAAGGTTCCAAACAGAATTGACGCGAGAACGACACCGACCGGATGGTTATTGCCAATTAATGCAAGGGCAATGCTGTCAAAACCGTATCCTGAAGAAAGCCCAAGGGCCATACTGCGGTTGACTGCTAAAATTTGAATAGCACCAGCCAACCCAGCCAATCCACCTGAAATTGCCATTCCTATCATGGTCGTTTTTGCTACGCTCAAGCCGGCGTATTTGGCAGCTCGAGGGTTGGTGCCAACGGTGCGCATATTCAACCCCCATTTTGTTTTGAAGAGCAGCCACCAGATAAGCCAGGCAAAACCCAGTGCAAAAAAGAAGCCGAGGTGAAATCGAATTGGCGATGGGAAAAATTGCGGAATTTGTGCGCTTTCTTCAATGAGTGGGCTGATCGGCATACCCCCTGACCCTGGGCGTGTCATTGGGCCAGAAAGCAGCCATTCTGTCAGGCGGAAAGCAATGTAATTCATCATGATAGTGTTGATCACTTCATGACCGCCTGTGGTTGCTTTCAGAAAACCAGGGATAAAACCCCACAGAGCCCCGCCCAATCCGCCGGCAATAAATGCCAACGGCATATGTATGTAAACAGGCAGACCTTTCACAGCATAGCCAACAAAGGTCGCACAAGCTGCCCCAATGAAAAGCTGTCCTTCAACACCGATATTGAACAAACCTGCTCTGAAGGCCAGTGCCACAGCAAGCCCTGCAAAGATGTAGGGCGTCGCCTGCACAAGGCTTTCAAGAAAGGGGTTGATGGCTTTGTAAATTTGTTCTTTATCGCCTGAAAACAATGCGCTGAAAATACGGACGGGATCACCGATGGAACCGGTGAAGAGCGATGCGTATGCGCTGCCGATTTCAGAGAAAGCAGTTGTGATACCCTTGCCAAAGGATTGTCCAAAGGCAGCATAGACGCTTGTGCTGGTTGCAGCAATTAATATTGCGCCGATTATTATGCCGGAGAGAATCGCTAATAAGGGGATGGTTATAACATTCCAAAAGGAACGCTTATGCGTTGCTGATTCCTTTTCATCCTGGTTCAGTTCTTCTATTAATATCTTTCCTGCGTCTTTTTGTTTTTCTTGTTTTTTATCCAAAGATGCACCTCCTTAAAGCGCTGGTTCCACAGCGTGCTGATCGCCTTCGGCTAATGCTTCCTCCGGTAAGACACCTGCCATCATCAAACCCACTTGCTCTTTAGTGATTTCTTTATTTGGCAAGTCAGCGATGATTTGTCCCCGGTACATAACGACGATACGGTCGGAGAGCTCCATAATTTCATCAAGTTCAGGTGATACGAGCAGTACCGCACAGCCTTCATCTCGTTTTTGGACAATACGTTTGTGGATGTATTCGATGGAGCCGACATCAAGCCCGCGTGTCGGTTGAGATGCAACTAAAAAATCAATAGGGCGGGACAATTCCCGCGCAATGATCACCTTTTGCTGGTTGCCGCCAGAAAGGGAGCTGACCGGTGTCATTGCACTGGGCGTGCGAATATCAAAATCCTCAATGAGCTTCTCAGCGTGGTCTAAAATCGTTTTGTATTGTAAAATCACGCCTTTTGAAAAAGGCTCTTTGTAATATGTGCAGAGCACCAGGTTTTCAGCAACAGGGAAGGGCAGCACCAGGCCGTCAGCCTGTCGATCTTCCGGGACGTGCGCTGAACCAAGTTCTGTAATTTGTCGTGGGGAAGCCTTTGTTATGTCCTGGCTTAGCAAGGTAATTTTACCTTCTGCTGACTTCCTCAGACCGGTAATTGCCTCGACTAGTTCCGTCTGCCCGTTACCCTGGACACCAGCAATTCCCACGATTTCCCCAGCATGTACATCCAACGAGGCATTGTCAACAACAATATTCTGAAATTTATCCGCAACAATCAGGTTTTTTACTGAGAAAACAAGATCGCCGGGTTCTTTGTCGGTTTTTTCAACTTCCAGGTTGACATCTCGCCCGACCATCATTGCTGCCAGAGAGTTTTTATCAGCCTGGTCGGGTGTGGTTTCGCCAACAACAGCACCCCGTCGAATGACCATGATACGGTCTGAAATGTCTAAAACCTCCCGCAGTTTATGGGTAATGAAAATGATCGAATTGCCTTGATCGGAGAGAGAGCGCATGATTGAGAAAAGTTCATCCGCCTCTTGCGGTGTGAGGACGGCAGTAGGTTCATCAAAAATGAGGATTTCTGCATCTCGATAAAGAAGTTTGATAATTTCTACGCGTTGTTGGACACCTACTGGCAGGTCCCGGATGTAGTCATTTGGTGCAACCTGGAGATTATATTTTTCGGAAATGTCCATAATTCTCTTAGCTGCTTTTTTTCGATCCAGGAAATCCCCATACTTTATGGTTTCCTCACCGAGCATGACGTTTTCAGTAACAGTGAAAACTGGAATGAGCATAAAGTGCTGGTGGACCATGCCGATGCCAGTTTTTATTGCATCCGTGGGGGAATCGATGGTGACCTTTTCGCCCTCAATTAAAATTTCACCTTCATCAGGTTGATAAAGGCCGTATAAAATATTCATCAAGGTTGTCTTGCCAGCGCCATTTTCACCAAGCAATGCCAGGATCTCCCCTTTACGAAGGTCGAGATCAATGTGGTCATTCGCAAGAACACCGGGAAATCTTTTTGTGATTCCTTTTAATTGGAGAATAGGAGTCATTTTATCCCCGTTTCTGAATTAATATGATGGGTATAAGTACATTTATAAAAAATTCGGGTTGGAGATATCTCCAACCCGAATTTTAGATTTGTCATCGTCAGTCTAAAACAATGGTACCGGCAATGATGTCTGCTTGTAGCTGATCAAGTTCAGCCTGTAATTCAGCTGAAATGAGATTTGCATTGTCATGGAATGGTGCAAGTGCGACACCTTCATTTTCAAGGGTGCCGACAATTACACCTGGTTCGAAGCTGTCGTTGATGACATTTTCAATGACCTGGAATGTGGTTGCATCCATCAATTTCATGACGGATGTGAGGACGATGTCAGCATATTCAGGGCTGGTTAAGAACCAGTCTGAGTCTACACCGATCACATAGGCATTGCCACGTTCCTGGATAGCAGCAGCTGCACCGAGGCCGACAGGGCCGGCAACGGGCATGATGATGTCTGCGCCTTCGTCCATCAGGGATACAGCTAACTCACGACCTTTTTGCTGGTCATCAAAGTCCATGCTGAATAAGCCGGCATCCGGGTTGTCTAAATCCCAACCGAGGACTTCAACGTTGGTGCCTTTAACTTCGTTGTATTTTGCGACACCCTTGGCAAAGCCATCCATGAAGATGGTGACTGTGGGGATCGGCAGACCGCCGAATGTACCGACCTTGCCCGTTTGTGTCACGCCTGCAGCTGCGTAACCAGCGAGGAATGCAGCTTCATCAGTCTCGAAGACCTGTCCAACGACATTGGGGATGGTCTCTTCGTAGGCGTAGTCAACGATGGAGTAATAGGTATCCGGGTTTGCTACGGCTGCGGCTGCTGTTGCATCACCGATAAGGAAACCAACAGTGATGATCAGGTCGCATCCTTCTTCCTGGAATGCATTCAGGTTTTTCTCGTAGTCGGCTACTTCCTGGGATTCCAGGTAGTTGCTTCGAATGCCTAATGCTTCTTCAGCATCCTGGATGCCTTTCCAGGCAGTCTGGTTGAACGATTTGTCGTCAATACCACCTGTGTCGGTGATCTGACAAACATAAACGCCTTCTTCTTCTGCGGTTGGACCACAGGCAACAAACAGCATGCTGCCGATCACAACCATTGACAAAATGAGTAAAAATTTTTTCGACATATTTTCTCCTCCTAAATCAGGATTGTTTTTAGTGTGGCTTTAGTTAAGCCATCATGTATATTATATTGGTCTTTTCGTTTGTGGACAAGGTAGTAAATTCTATTTTCACAAAACCTCATCATCCTTTTTCTACTGGTAATGATTGCACTTCGCCGCGACGCACACCCATCATCATAAAAAATGCCAGCAAAAAGAAGAAGGGAGCAATGACCATCATCAGGCGGTAATCATTGTTTGAAAGTTGAATTGTCCAACCGAAAAATACCGGTCCGAAGGTTGCTGCCAGCTGCGAGAAGAAATAATAAAGACCTGTGTAGGTGCCAATATGATCGTCATCAGTCATATCCACTACCATTGGAAGAGAGTTCACATTGATCATCGCCCAACCAATTCCGGCAAACATTAATATGATTGAAAGCACGTAAAACCCTGACCCCATTAATGAGGCAAACTTTATGGTCAGCACTTCAGTTGGGATGACATACATCAGCAGCACACAGGCAATCATAATCCAGATGCCTGTCATGATCACGTTTTTCCTTTTAAATTTACTGGCCAGGAACCCAGCAGGTATAGCCATGAGCATGAAGATCAAACCGATATAGGAAATTTGGAAGGCGCTGTCGCCACCGTCCAGACCAAGATGGTTCACGCCAAACAAGGTGAAGAAGGTAGTCAGTGAATTGTAGGCAATAAACCAGAACAAAATTGCCAGAAGAATGAACATTGGGCTTTTATCTTTTTGTGTAAAGACGTTTCCAAGGTTCTTAAACACCTTGTTCTCCATTTGTGTGCCTTCGCCTTTGTCTGCAAGGTGCAGCTTGGAAGAGATGTATTCTTTTGGTTCGCGCACAAAGATTAATAGGAGAATACCAGCGAAAAATACCAGCCCCGCTGCGAAGAAAAAAGGATAGCTGGGGTCGATGCGATATAATGGACCGCCGATTAATGTTGCCAGTACGGTTCCCAGCCCGCCCATCAGGTTAATCACGCCATTTGCCTCGGAGCGTTTGTTGGAAGGGGTGATATCGGGCATGAGGGCGATAACGGGCGTTCTCCAGAACGCCATCGCCAGCAGCAATGTGATACAGCTGAAGATAAATAATGGCAAGACCTGTGCGTAGGGGATTAGCCCAAACATGGCTGCTGCCACAGGTGCACCCACAACCACAAAGGGTAGACGTCTCCCGATGGGTGACCGCAGTCGATCAGAAAACACTCCTAAAGGGGGTTGGATGATTAATGCTGCAATGTTGTCTAAGACCATGATAAATGAAATAAATCCTGCTTGCAGCCCAAAACGCTCATCCAGAAATAACGGAACGAAGGCGTTATAGACGGACCAAATGACGCTGACACCGAAAAATCCAAACCCAAGTAAAAAAGTTTTCAGATAGCTCATTTTTTTTGTTTCCATGAAGTCTCCATTTTGTTGATTAGCCTTGTTGTTGAGGGTGATAGCCCAAACTTTCTAAAAAAGCCAGATCTTCCTGGCTTAAATCAGCTTTGATGAGCAGATCAGGTCTTTGTTCGAGGGTGCGCCGTAAGGCTTCATGCCGACGCCAGCGATCAATTTCAGCATGGTTGCCGGAAAGCAGGACATCGGGTATACCCCAGCCGCGAAATTCAGGCGGTCGGGTGTAATGTGGGTATTCAAGGATCCCGGTTGCATGTGAATCATCTACGGTTGCTTGTGGGTCACCAAGAACGCCTGGGAGCAAACGGGTGACAGCATCGATAATGATTAATGCCGGCAGTTCACCACCCGTCAGGACGTAATCACCAATGGAAATCGAATCAGTCACAAGGTGCTGGCGAATACGTTCGTCGAGGCTTTCGTAACGTCCGCATAACAAAGCCAGATGGTCGTATTGCGCCAATTCAAAAGCGATCTCCTGGTTGAATAAGCGCCCCTGGGGGGACATTAAAATAACCGGGCACTTTGCCGGTATTCCTAAAACATCCTCTACTGCTGAAAAAATAGGTTCGGGTTTCATCACCATGCCGCCGCCCCCGCCATAAGGGGTGTCATCGGTTGTATGGTGTTTGTCGGTCGTATAATCTCGAATGTTATGAGTGTGAACTTCGAGGTGGCCGGCATCCTGGGCTTTTTTCAGGATGCTTGCATTAAGATAAGGGGGAAATATTTCTGGAAACAGGGAAAAAATATCAAAACGCATGTCTGAATTCTAGCGTGAAGCTTGATTCCTGACAAGCGTTTTGATCGTTTACCACACTAATTTTTAATTCAAAATAAATGCTGGCTCTATACGCTCCCAAAGGCATCTTCATAATCCTGGATGGCAGCATTGACAATTTTCTTGGCTTTTTCAGGTCCTGAAACATTGATCAGTTCTATTCCAGGTTTTTCACCGGGGATCATCTTATAAGTCTTAAAATAATGCTGCATTCGCTCCACAAGCACCTTTGGCAGTTCCTCAATATCCCGGATATGCCCGTAAACAAGATCATTTTCGAGGATGGCAATAATTTTATCATCGGCTTCATCATGGTCGAGAAGCTGTATCACACCAACCACGACGGCATTTAAGAAGATTTCAGACCGGTTGATTGGCCTCTCGCTGACAACACAAATGTCCAGGGGGTCGCCATCGCCGCGAATTGCATTTTGTGAAAGTGCCTTCACCCGCTTGTCGCAGAAAGTGCGGGGAATGAAGCCGTACAAGGTTGGCGGAAGAGAGGATGTGCGCTGCGGTCGGTCAACGTGCAAATAGCCTGTGACCTTATCGACCTCGTATTTGATGTAGTCAAAAGGCGTCATCTCTATATAAGCAAGGACGCGGTCCGGTGGTTCAGGCCCAATTTCCAGACCATGCCATGGATGCGGCCGCCAGCGGTAAAAGGGAGCGGGGAAATTTGTGTGGGCTTCCATTCTTTTTCTCTCCTTAATGGTGGTGCGGTGCGTTTTTCATCGCACCCTACAAAAATATTGCAGGTTAATTTTTTAAATAACAACTGATCTTATGGTTATTGTTAAGTTCTATTGTTAACGACAAAATGATCTTTGTCAATCCTTATTTCGGTCAAGGCTGTAAATTTTTGATTTATTTGCATGTTTTACAAATCATATTATAGTCCTGTTTTTATTAAGAGCTTATGAAAATTTGATGTATACTTGACTCACA
Source organism: Anaerolineaceae bacterium (assembly GCA_016841525.1). GTDB lineage: Bacteria > Chloroflexota > Anaerolineae > Anaerolineales > Anaerolineaceae > Brevifilum. The sequence goes on along the minus strand of JAENYZ010000004.1, from coordinate 134,892 downwards.
TTATTCCGCTAACGAGCCTTAAGGTTTTATTATGGGAAACGAAAAATCAGAGGGAACTAAATCTCCGGCAGCCTTGATTGATGATCCGATGAATTATCTCAGTCGAGAAATGTCCATGCTTAAGTTCTTCCGGCGTGTGCTTTTTGAAGCGACTAACCCGGAGACACCTTTGCTTGAGCGCGTTCGCTTCCTGAGCATATTGGGGTCGGGTCTTGACGAGTTTTTTATGGTTCGTGTTGGCGGCCTTTCGATGGGCATTGATAATGATAAGGAGCGATTTTATTTTGAAGGTATGACACCTCAAAAACAATTGCGTGAAATTCGTAAGGAAGCAGGCAAAATCATTGCAGAAGCCCACGAATGTTTTTACGAGATGATCAAACCTCAACTTGATGAGGCTGGCATCAGGATTCATCATTATGATGAATTAAATAATGCACAGAAATCCAGGGTGGATGGATATTATAAAGAAGTAATATTTCCGGTGCTGACGCCTTTGGCTTTCGACCCGGGGCACCCATTTCCATACATATCAAACTTAAGTTACAATCTCGCAGTTGTAGTCGAAGACCAGGAGGGCGAGCGACATTTTGCACGGTTAAAGGTGCCGGGATCCTTACCTCATTTTCTTCCTTGCAAAAAAGCCGCTTATGACCCTTCACCCAGGGTAAAGAATTACAGAAAGCATGATTTTGTGTGGATCAGCGAAGTGATCATGGCGAATCTTGCGGATTTGTTCCCTGGCATGTCGATTATTGAAGCACATCCTTTCCAGGTAGTACGCAATGCCGAGATCGAATTGCAAGGTTTGGAAGTGATGGATTTGCTTGAGGTAATGGAAGAAAGTGTACGCAGACGGCGGTTTGGGTCTGTTGTTCGCCTGGTGGTAAGTTCAGAAATGCCGGATTCTGTTCTTAAGATTCTGGTGGATAACCTCAATGTTGAATCACAGTTTATTTATACCTATGACAACCCGGTGTTATTCCGGAGTCTTTCGCAGCTTTCTCAAATCGACCGTCAGGATTTGAAATACAGGCAGTTCAACCCTGTTTTGCCGGAAGCATTTCAGTTTGACCGGGACGCCTCACCAGAACAATTTTTCAGTGTCATCCGTGAGAATGATGTTATGCTTCATCACCCTTATGAGTCATTTGACCCTGTTATTGAGTTTTTACATAACGCTGCCATTGATCCAAATGTTATGGCGATCAAACAGACCCTTTACAGGGTTGGACATAATTCTCCAGTTGTTAAAATGCTCTTGCAAGCACGGCGCGACTACGGCAAACAGGTTGCTGTTTTGGTGGAGTTGAAGGCGCGTTTTGATGAGGAAAGCAATATTGAATGGGCAAAACTGCTTGAACAGGAAGGTGTCCACGTAACTTATGGGTTGTTAGGCTTGAAGACTCATTCAAAAATTGCTCTGGTTGTTCGCAAAGAGGGGGAGCACATACGCAGGTATGTCCACATGGCGACCGGGAACTATAACCATACAACAGCAAAATTGTATGAAGATATTGGCATGTTCACCAGCGATGATGCGATTGGTGCGGATGCCACAGACCTGTTTAATTACCTGACCGGGTATTCTGCGAAGGAGAATTATCGCAAGCTAATGGTGGCGCCGGTGCAGCTCAGGGACAAGATTGTAGAATTGATCCACCAGGAAATCGCCCAACATAAAAAACATGGCGACGGCAGGATTATTCTGAAGATGAATGCTTTAGTCGATGGGGAGATGATAAGGCTTCTTTATAAGGCATCGCAAATTGGTGTAAAAATCAATTTGATAGTTCGTGGCATTTGTTGTTTGCGCCCGGGAGTGGAAGGACTAAGCGAAAATATCCAGGTTTTGAGCGTTATTGGGCGATTTTTAGAGCACAGCCGCATTTATTATTTCTATAATCATGGTGAAGAAATTATCTATCTGGGCAGTGCAGACCTGATGCCCCGGAATTTAAATCAACGTGTGGAAGTCTTGTTCCCGGTCGAAAACCAGGATATGATTCGAAATTTGCGTGACGATGTGCTGGAAGTGTATTTACGCGAGGATTTGAAGGGATGGCGCATGCAGCCTGACGGCAGCTATGAATTTTCTTCAGCGCCAGATGGGCAGGACCTGGTTGATGTCCATCGTTATTTTTTAATTAACAGGTAAGCGAAGATATTTATTTTCTGCTGTGTTACGAAAATTTACATGGGGACAAATAAATAATTCTTATTTGCTGCATATAATTTCTAAAAGATTTTTGAATTTTGATAATTATTCACTCTTTTGAATGACCTGTAATCAATTACAGTTTTCGTCTAAAAGAGCTCTGAGGTGTGCTGCATCGCGATCCCAAATTTCAAATTTTGGATCATTTCTTTTGTCATCGAGAGAATAATTCTCAGCTAAGATTTGTGCAAAATGGGATGAAAACTTTTGAGCACCGCACGTGTTGATGTGCCCACTATCTATCATATCTTTTTCCGGCTCGAAACCAACAGTATTCATTAATTCTGGCAGATTATAATCAACAAAAATTATTTTGTTTTCTTCCGCGTATGTTTTAACAGCATTGTATTCCGCATAGTCAGCTGTTGCTAACCTCGGCATTGACATAAGAACAACATGGATCCCTTTTTCGTTACATATCTCAATTATTTTCTCATAATAATCACGTGATTCTTCACTAATCCCTTTCGCCTCGTTAGTTTCTGCCATAAATTCATCCGAATAATCAATTTCATACTTTTCAAAACCGATAAATTGTCCCTTAAAAATTAAATCTTCTGGATTGTCAGTTTTCACAAAATCATTTTTACTCAATTCGGACCAGCGGCTGTGATAACGAAAAAATGGGAATAGCAGACTGATAAACGTGTCAAAATCACTATTTTTAGAGATATCGAATAAAGCTTTGAGTTTTATTAACGAAAAATCTAAGGGTTCAAAAGAACGCCTGTATGAAGGCTCATTATCATCAATATTCCAATAGCGAACAAGATGATAAGCATCAAGAACAACAATGTCAGGGTTCTGGTATTTCAAAGATTCGAGAAAGTAATAATAGATCATACTTGAGGTGGTCGCCCCGATTGCACGAACATAGCTGGTTACACCAGTTTCTTCCCATAATATCAGTGGGGAAACCCCCCAATCAAAACCACTTGCTCCTAAAAACAAGACATCGATAGAATCTTCAGGCTGTTGATAGAATATCGTTGTTTGGGCTTGGTAGCCCCATTTCCTTGTAAATACCTGTGTTGTATAGGCGAAGAAAATGCTGAAAATAATAAAGAATCCGATAATTCTAAAAAGGGGGCGGTTGAACTTCATGTCTTAAAAGCCTTGATAAATAAAATCAGTCGCAACGTATTCAGGGCCGTAAATGCCAAAAATTAATACCGTGAAAATTGCTGCAAGATATAGTGACCATCGAAAGAGCAAATTTTGCTTTGCAATGGTTGTTCGGATGTGGACGCCATTTTCTTGAAATATTTCAATAAGTAATAAAACAAGGATTGAAATGAAAACGATGGAATACTCATGTCGACTTAATCCTAGTTTTAAAAGTGAGCCATCGAAAAATACCCAGGGATTATAGACAGAAAAGGTTCGTTTTAACATGCTGCCTGCTTGCATTATGCCATCTGCACGGGCAAAGTAACGGCCAATAGTTGTGGCAAAAAAGACAAAGAGTATATTTAATAGGCGCCAACTGAAACCATCGGTTTTTATCTTTAGTTTATTTAATGTAGATTTTCTTACTGGTGCCAGAAAGATGCCAGCTGAAATTAGGATTCCATAATAAAGTCCAAATGCAACATATTTCCAATTTGGTCCATGCCAAATGCCAACAGCTAGAAACGTAATGATTGTCGCGATTAATGTTGGTAATATCTTACCCAAATAATTTCCAAATGTCTTTCTTAGAGATCTCCCTAATTTAGTAAAAGCTTTTGATAAACTGAGTGGATAAAATACATATTCTCTCATCCAGGAACCAAGCGTGATATGCCAACGTCGCCAATATTCATCAATTGAGGATGAAAAAAAAGGGCGTTGAAAGTTCTCAACTAAATTTATTCCCATTACCTCTGAGATACCCCTTGCAATGTCAATTCCTCCAGAAAAATCGCAATACATTTGAAAGGAGAAAAATAAAACTCCAACAAATATACTAAATCCTTCATATTCTAAATAATTGTTGAAAATATTATTTACAGGTATTGCTAATCTGTCCGCGATGACCATTTTCTTAAATAAACCCCACAATACGAGCTGGAAGCCAAATTTTACACGATCGTAATTGAATGGATGTGATTCGTAGAGTTGTTTTGCCAGCTGGTCATAGCGACTAATCGGACCTTGAACAATTTGTGGGAAATAAGACAAAAAGAGGGCAAATTTCGGAAAATTCTTGTCGGCTTTGATTTTTCCTCGATTGATATCAATAATATAGCCCACGGATTGAAATGTATAGAATGAAATCCCCAAAGGTAACAGGATTTGGAGACTTGGTAAATCCAAATTGACAGATAGTTTGTTTGACAGTGTGGTGAGGTTCAGCGAGAAAAAATTGTAGTATTTCAAAAAGCCAAGGATGCTAAAAATTAGCATTATTGAGATAAAAATAATAATCCTCTTTTTTCTTTCAATAATGCGTTTAAATTCTTTTCGTTGTTCTCTGGTCAGAGATTTATTGTTGTTTAGATAATCTTTTGAATTGTTATTTATTTTTTCTAATAAAATGCCAGCAAAAAAACTAATGGTCGTGGTAAACAGAAGAAATGTAACCATTCCATAGCCTGAAAACAAATAGAAAACATAACTGGCAATTAGCAGCACAATCCATTGGCTATTTTTCGGAATTAAAAAATACAAAAGTAAGACAATAAATAAGAAAATCCAAAAAATTGAGGAAGTAAAGATCATACTCGTTAAAGTTTCTGAATATCGTACAAGCGATTACTCGTCTTTTAATCGATTAATCAAGTTCATAATTGAATCAACAGAATTAAAGTTTTCTGGCACTAAATCTTCAACGCCAATTTTTATTTCATATGCCTCGTTTAACTCGCCAACCAACATGACAATGTCAAACGAATCAAGAATTCCGTCTTCAACGAGAAGGTTAGTTTGTGAAAAATCTATATCAGGGCGTACATCAGATAAAATTTCAAGCAATTTATTCATATAAATTCTCCAATCTATGAAAATAACTAAGGGTATCTCAATTGGCGGTTTATTTTACCATCAAAATAATAGCCATTGCTTTTGTACAATCTTATCGCTGGCACATTGATTTCATTCACCCACAAGTAAAATTTTTTTATGTTGTCTGATTTTGAAAAATAAAAATTCAATAACAACTGAGCAAATCCTTTTCTTCTATAATCAGGATTCACTGCCAAATATTCAATGGTGGATAAATGATGAATTTGACTGAATTGAAGTGCAGCTGCTAATTGATTGTCCATGTTATATCCACCAATTACTTGAGAATTCTGAATTAGAATGGCAAGATCATCAAGGTTCGGAAAGGGGGCTGTGTATCTATCTAAATTATTACACCAAAGTTTCAGTACTTCAGGGGCGTCAATTTTTTTTGCGTAATGGACATGATAAGGATCACCACTGTGTTTATTATCTCTGTTGGCATCGGTTTTTATTGAGGTTCTATCAGCTGCCATGCGGCGGTTTAATCGGAAATGTTTAAATCCATTTGAGATCCAATAATTCTCGACAGAATCTAAAATTGGGGACTTTGATTTTTCATTAGAAATCAAATCGATTATTACTGGTTTTTGTAAATGATTAAGCCATGAAAAATTCTCTTGATTTTCAGAGTCAACTAAAAAGAAATACAAATAAAAAAAATCAGCTTCTTCGCAGAAGAATATCAAGCTATTGGGATCGTCATTGAAATACAATCGCCTTTCATAAATATAATCATTGATCCTATTAGGTAAAAGGAAGAAATTTGTTGTTACGATTTGTGATTTTTCTTTTACCTCATTAATTAATTTGTTTAAATGATGAATATCCTTAACCAATCTCATTGAAATATTTCTCCCTCAATTTTACGCGATCAATCTTCAGGTTTGACTTTAAGGGCAATTTGTCAAAATGAATAAGATAATTGGGGATCATATGTTTTGGCAGCCTGTCTTTTAGATGAGTTATGATTCTTCTGTCATTTGTTTCATTGGCTTGATAAAATAATACGATTTTTTCGTTTATGTCATCATAAATGCAGACCCCAATGTCAACAAAAGGTAGTGCGTTGACGGCAGTTTCAATCTCGCCAAGTTCAATCCGGTATCCCATGTGTTTGATCTGGTGGTCCATACGGGAAATAAAAATCAGCTCTCCTAAATCGTTATATTTTCCTAAATCTCCGGTGCGGTAAATAAGGTCCGGAAAATTATTATGCAAAGGATTTTGAACAAAGGCTTTTTTTGTTGCATCCGGATTATTGTAATATCCCAACGCAAGCGATGTTCCTCTTACACAAATTTCGCCCTTTTCCCCATATTTTACAGGGAGGTTTTCTTGATCAAGGATGATGATCTCAGTGTTTGGAAAACTCCTGCCAATGGGCAAGACCTCATCTTCATTGTAAGCCTGATTAACAACATGATATGAGCAGTTAAATGTGGTTTCAGTTGGGCCATAAAGATTTACAAATAAAGTTTCGGGAAGATGTTTAAGAAAATAATTGAGAACTTTTACCGGCATTACTTCACCTGAGAAGAAAACTTTATTGATGTAGGATGGTTTCGCAGAATCCAGGGCTTTATGTGAAGCGATTATTCGTAAAGCCGATGTTGCCCAATTAATGGTATTTACATGCTTTAAATCCAGGTATTCAAAGAGTCTTATGGGAAAGCCAAACAACATCTTGGGAATAATATGCATTGTAGAAGCATTCTTTAATGTCAGGCATACTTCTTTAACAGATCCATCGTAGTCCAATGGTGCCTGGTTTCCCAAGGTGACATTATCCGATAGGTTGAAAAGCTGTGTAAAGTTTTCTACGAAAGTTATCACAGATTGGTGTTTAATAACTACACATTTCGGGATCCCTGTAGAGCCAGAGGTGAAAATTGCAAATAGAGGGTCCTGGCTTAAGATTTTCTCCTTAATTGATGCTAATAAGGTTTCCGCAATAGGGTGTGCCAGGCAATCTTCTAATAATATGGTGGGGATAGAAAAATTGGCATCAACTAAAAATTCCTCGCCAGGATCGGTGGTGATAATAGCGGCTGGGTTTACTGATTTAATTATTAAGTTTTTTCTTTCTGAAGGCATTTTCGGGTCGACAGGCACATAAAAATTCCCAGAATAGAGGATGCTCATGAAAGAGATTATTGTGGATATTTTCCGTTGTGCAACGACCACCACGGGTTGCCTTATTTGTTGATTGATTGTTTCTGATAGGCAAGTCCCTATTGCTTTTGCTCGTTCTCTTAATTCCCCAAAACTAATTTGGGAGTCTTTGTCTGTGAATGCAATTTTGTCTGGAAATTTATCTGCAGATTTTTCTAAGAAGTCTACTACATTTGTAATCATGGATTCACCTGAGTTTTTGATCAATTAATTTATTAGTTTTCGGATCGAACAAATTATTAAGAGAAGTGTTTTTGATGAATAAGTTGATTTTATAAATATATCATTAGAAGATTTAGTGTCTCATTCCTTGAGTGAAAATACGAAACAACTTATTTTATGCATGATGGGCCTTTAATTTAAATAAACCTCACATAATGAATTTGTGTCATCAGACAATTCGAAGGTGAAGGGTGTATAGGTAAGGACTTTATTTGTAACAAAAAATTGTCGGATGTTTTTTTCTGTGTGTGTTAACTGTAATCCTACACAGAAATTACCGTAATTGATAGCAAACTTGTTTATCACGCCGGAGAATCCGGGTTTTATGATCTCAATCTCAAGATAGCTGAAAGTGTCAACAACATCATTTCTTTTGTGCGGTTGTGATTCGAAAACATAATTTTTGGTCTTGGAAAAAAGGACAATCTCGGTTTTGTATTCGTTGGTTGGCTCATCAGGGGTTGCTGTTGAAAATGCCCATCCAGACAAACGGTACAAATTATTTTTTTTATCGATGTTTGAAAAATCATCAATAAAAAACCAATGATTTTTCTCCATGGTTTCTGAGATATCAATATTTTTTGAAAGCGGTCTACCTTCCTTCTCAATATTATAGGCATGTATTCTTGGCGCAAATAAATAGATTATCAGTAGTATCCAAGCGATAATTGGTGCTAAATAAGTTTTGTGAGGTTTTAGTATTTTTATCATTTATCAAATGTGTAATTGGTAAACAATGCTTATGTTAAAACTTTTTTACTGGCTTCATTAATAATACTACCATGAGAGGTCTTCCGGTTTATTATGTTTGGCTACGTTATTTCTTTTATGCTGCTTTATTGGAAATTATTGGCATCGAAAATTGATGCAGCAAAACAGAGAAAAATTCAAAAATATGAAGATGATCTTTTGAGAATTTTTGGCAGGAAAGTTTAAAGGAGATTATTTATAATTGGTGAATTTACTCGTAAGAAACTATAATATGGATGGAACGTAAGCACGATAAATCTCAATTTGAATGCCGATAGGTGATTCTAAAATTGTACGCGCAAAAACCGCACCTGGACCCAGGTGCGGTTTTGTATTATGCATGAAAACTAATATGTAATGAGATTGCTCTCAAAGATACTGATCCCAAGTAGGGGCAAGCCAACCAGGACAAGACAGAGGCATAAGCACAGCACAACAACTGCAATAATGGCGATAATCCACCATTTTGAACCGTTTTTCTTGGCTGGTGTCAATGGCGTTGAAATCTCCGGTTCTGCTGGCTCTGAACCCCAGCGTTTTTCTTCCACTGCTTCACCAGGATCAGGGATCGGTGAACCCCATCGATTACTTGGTTCTGGTTCGCTTTCTGGTACAGGCGCAGTTTCCTCGGGTTCGCTCCATTCCTCAGCTGAGGCATCCATAAATTCTTCAAAATTCTCGTCTTCAGGGATATGTCCCATAGTGTTCTCCATTGTTCTTGTATATCTTTAATTTCAAGATAAAAACGATTTTAATTTCTTTGAGAATTCTATTATAAAGGAAATTGACTTTTTTTGTTTGATTTCCTTGTCAATCGATCAAAGAGGATTCGGTCAGGACAACATCATTTGCGTAACCAGAAAAAATGTTACTGCTTTTGACCATGCCCAAACCCTCCACGTACCAGGTGCTGTAATCAAAATCTAAGCCGCTGAATGGTATGGTGCTCTCACCTATAACCAGGATCATTTCAATTTCACCATGACTATCAACACGCACTGCTTCAGGAAAGGTGCCAGCAGGGACGGTCACTGATTCAATGGCACTAATTTTATGGTTTATACTTACCCTGACCTCTTAGGTTTGTGAAATCCCTTCAATCTCGAGATTGGCAGAGAGTTAGTAGTTCGACGTCCAAGCGTAACTCAGCTCGAATAATTCAGGTGATGGTAAGGTTTCTCCTTCCCATTCAATGGCTTCGAACTCAAATTCAGGTGTTTCTTCCCCACCCGCAGCCTGGTTCAGGAGATCTAATTGTCCAAATGTTCCTCTCAAGATTCCCTCTTCTGAGCAATACCATTCTGCCGAATATATGGCATCGCTCTGAGTCATTTCCTGGATCATCGTAAAAGAATTTTCACCAGTCTCTTCAATTCTCAATGTGTAATCTTCATCATCCATGGCATTAAAGGTCCATGAAGCTCCATCGATAATTGGAAAATAAGGATGGTAGCACAGACTTTTGGAATCTAATGGGGGGTTGATTTGAGATGTGTCAGGCATGTTTGTTGGTGATGCTGATGGGGTTGCTTCTTTGGTGATTGCTTCTTGAGGTACTGATGTCGTTTCAATTGCAATCTCGATGTTCTCTTCTTCGAGTAGGGCGGCTGGTGGATTATTGTCCTGCTCTGATAGATTTTTTGTTCCGCAAGAATATAGCAGCAAAGAGCCGGTTATTATTAGCAGTAGAAAGATTTAGTTTTTTATTTGTACGATTCCTTATATTAATATAAATATTATCTATATTGTCTAATTATACTATAGGGTTACAAAAAATTTCCAAAAGTGCACATAATTTCGATTCGTTAATGCAGCAAATCATAAAAAATCTAAAGCAGGAGATAAATCATTTTTGGGTGTTTTTTGGGTTGTGTTTCCAGGCTTACACCACAAATAGCAACTTGGGGAATTGCAATTAAAAGTCTTTATATAAAATAATCCCGAAGATGTCTTCGGGATTATTAGGTATTCTCTGGCAAGAATTATTTGTTTGAGATTTCTATATAAGCATGTTTACCTTTGATGAAATTTGTGTAAAGGAGTTTGATGGATTCAACAACCAGTCCGAAAATTGCCAACCCAAGTACGATATCTATGCCAATGTTCAAACCCTGGGTTAATTGCTGCGCTTTGATATCAATGTCAAAGTTCAGATTGCGCCAGGCGCTCTCGCTGACAGTGATAATGGCAGGACCAACGATGATGGCGATGTTTACGGCCATTTTGATGACATTGATCAGAAGCCTGCCAATAATTGCAAATTTATCCCAAACACCTGTCCGAAGGAGATAAAAGTTTAATCCTATATCGAGAAGGGCATAGGCTGTGATCCAGGGGACATATCTGTTAAAATTCTGGTTTAGAATTGGGGTTGAAACCCATCCTGACTCATCAAAGTAATAAATCCCGATTCGATCAAGGAAAAAATTTAACACAGCGATGAACACCAGGGTTAATGTGATTTCGAAAGCAAGTCCGGCATAATTCACTTTCTGGGTGTGTTCTTCCTTAATGAGCTGTTCAGGCTCCCATTCTTCGCCTGCTTTGATGTTCCATTCTTCTGGCGTGGTCCATTCGATTGCTGCAAAAGATAATGTCACAATGCCGAAGCCGGTGAACAGGCTGCTCATCAAACCGCCGACGATTTGAAAAATCGTATCAAATAGGCCGGCATCCAAGCTGGATTTGCTGAGGATCGTCACAACGAAACCCAGGATGTTCAAAGCTGCGATGACGATCAGCACGATTTTCAGGACCTGGACATAGGTCGGGAACATATGTGGTCCAATGAGGTACGTTTTTGCACCATATTGAACTGCCACATCTCGTGGTGCTCCAAATTCTTTCAGCACGGCCTTAACTGTCTCCTCATCGACCGGTTGGGAGGGGTTTGGATTGCGGTCTTCGATCATATCCAGCAATGTGGAGTTGATTTCCTTGACGATATCCTCCCTGTTACGGGGCGGCAGGTGGCGCCTTATTTCATCCAAATATAATTCTACGAGTTTCATTCTAATTCTCCTTTTCATTTTGTAATAAATTGTCCACGGTTGTTTTAATCCGTGTCCACTCAGTTGTCATTTCGTGCAGAACCTTTTTACCGAAATCACTCAAGATATAGTAGCGACGTGGGCGTGAAGTATCTACACGCCAATCGCTTGTAAGCAGGTTCTGCTCTTCCAGGCGTCTTAGCAGGGGATAAAGGGTGCCCTGGTCAACTTGCAGCCCCCGGTCTTCAAGACCTTTCATCAGGGAGTAACCGTATTGTTCCTGATCAAGCTGGCTGAGGACGGCCAGGACAATCACGCCTCGGCGGAGTTCCTGTACCAGGTTCTGGGTTTGTTCTCCTACGGCATCATCTGTCATAATACATAGCCTTTCATAATGATATACATGTTATACTGATAAACATTATAGTATATATCACACAGTATGTCAAGTGTTTTGTTAGGTTTTAATAATCCAATTTAGGGTTATTGTGTTTATATTCCAAAAGGTGAATAATGGGATATGGGCTCATCCCGCTGCGATCAGGAGAGCTTTGGTCAGCAATGGGAACCCTCACCCTACCCTCTCCCCGGTCTATACAACCTCAGGGAGGGAGAGGATTGAGGTGAGGCTGGGAAATTACAGATGGTACAAGACCAGGCAAATTAACTGTTACCCCATGTCTCCGAACATAGGTTTTCTATGTCTTGTAAAAACGCATCCGGCTAGTAAATGGGTGAATATAGGTGGCCCGGAAAGCCTGTGCCTTTTTAATAAACATTACAATGCTTTCCAAGCACAATTTTATCTGACCTTGAAACCCAGATAATGTAAAATAAGGATATGAAAAATAAAATATATTTTGGTGATAATTTAGAAGTATTAAAATCCCTCAAGGATGAGACGGTCGATCTGATTTACATCGATCCGCCATTTAACACGGGCAAAAAACAAGCACGGAAACAAATTCGTGTTGCCCTGGATGAAAACGGCGATAGGGTCGGCTTTGGCGGCAATCGATACCAAACCACGGTGATCGGTGAACGGGCTTACCGGGATTATTTTGACGATTATTTGAGTTTCCTTGAGCCGCGTCTTGAAGAAGCCTATCGGGCATTAAAAGCAGATGGTAGTTTATATTTTCATATCGACTATCGTGAAGTTCATTACTGCAAAATTTTACTGGATGAGATTTTTGGGAGGGACTCTTTTCTCAATGAAATCATCTGGGCGTATGATTTTGGCGGCAGATCGAAAACAAGGTGGCCGGCAAAACACGATAATATCCTTTATTATGTAAAAGATCCCGAAAATTACACCTTCAACCGCGAGGAAGTGGATCGTATTCCATACATGGCACCAGGTTTGGTCGGAAAGGAAAAGGCAGCCCGGGGAAAATTCCCCACGGACACCTGGTGGCACACCATTGTGGGTACAAACAGCAAGGAAAAAACCGGCTATCCCACACAAAAACCGGCAGGGGTATTGCAGAGGATCGTGGCAGCCTCTTCAAAGCGCGGCGATCTTGTGATGGATTTTTTTGCTGGAAGCGGCACGATTGGTGAAGTGTGCTTAGACCTGGGGCGTAATTTTATCATGGTGGATAATAATCCCCAGGCAATCCATGTGATGCACAAACGGTTTGATGGTGTTGATTCTATTGAATGGATTGAAGCACCAAATCAATCTGACTCATAGAAGAGGGGATGCCGGCGAATCCGCCAGGCAATTTCGTGGCTCAAATGCAATCCCCCAGAGCCCTGGCTTTGAGTATTGCGGGTATCAATGCCGCTGAAGATGATCATTTGTTCAATGACGGCATCGGTAAATTTGGTCAGATTATCTTTATAAGCAGGCCACTCGATTAAGATGCAGCTGTGAGGGGAACCAGACGCCAAGATCATGCCTGGCGATCCACTGCTAATGGCTGTTATATTGTCTTCAATATCTGGGTCGCTGTCGTAAAATTGATTGACAAGGCCGATGTTTAGCGCTCTTGTATTGTTGATACTTTCCAAAATCATATAACTGCAGTCAGCCAGGTCGGTTTGAAGATTTATAGAGGTGAAGGCTTCCAGCTCATCCATTGCGGGGTGGATAAATTCAATTTTTCCAGGTCTCAAGTTGAAAGGAAGCATCTTTTCTTCCAGTGATTCTCTAATATCTTTTTCTAAGTCACCTAAATCGTCCTGGTCATAAAATCGATCATCCTCAACAGCCAGCCAAAAATTCATATCCAGGGTTTGCATTTCAACAGTTCGCCCGCTGCGGATGATAACCTGGACCTGATCCAATCCAGCACCTGATTCTGCTTCAAATGAAAAGACGTATTGTCCTGGTATGAGGGGATTTTGATTGTCCCTGGGCAGATAAACACAGACTTCGCCATGGTCCCCGATCAGAGGTTTGTTAAAGATGGAACTGGTAAATTCTCCAGATGCAGAGTCATAATGATAAAATGGGGTGCCATCCGGGGCATTTATTTGAGTGACCGTGACTTTAACGTCTTGCGTATCTGCTTGTGCAGAAAGAAGAATTGAAATATCACTTTTTTGTATTGTGAGTAAAAAATCCTCCCCAGGTTCGACTGTTTCAAAGGTTTCGAGGGTCAGATCTGCAAACGAGGGGCGGCTTTCTCGGTTTACATCTGTTGAAAATTGGGGATGAAATTGAATTTTTCCCTTTAATTGGTCAAAAATCTCTTGCCCATAATTTTGCCAGAAATCAACGGAGGCAATGAGCAAAAGGAAAAAGTATTGATTGATGTGCGGTGAACAGATGAACGCCCTTCCGATGCCCTCTTCACCTGCGTCCTGGTAATAGACTTCGTTAAGAAAACCTCTCACATCCTGGATGGCGTCAGTGCCAGCTTCGATGAGTTCGAAGCGGTCCACGTTTCCCAATAGTTCAGCAGCAAGTGAATCATTGATCTCAGCGATGGAGGCATTATCATCCAGTGCACCTCCTAAAAGGTTGATCTCCAGGTTCCCGTCATCAGAATACATGTATACGCGATCGTCAATTTCCAATTCCAGATCGAGAACAGGTTGGAATGAGTATCCGCATTGTGTCATTGTGATCTCTTCGCCAAATCGAAGTGTCTTTCTTGAATGCTTATCTTGGTGAGAATTTTCGTCGATCTCTGACATAACTAAAAGTCCATTTTGAAAGGGCTTGCCAGGTTCAATTTTACACCAGATAAAGAAACAGTGCTGCAATTCTAAAAGGCAGAAATTACCAGCCCCAATTTTGAAAGTTTACATTATGATTGGCTTTACTAAAAACATCTTTTGTGAGGCTTTTTGCATATGAAAAAGGAAGCGTATCCAATTTTAGAATTTGACGAAAACAGGGAGGCAATTCTTGAGCCCTCAAAACTCCTCCAGGCGATTGATGTCCCGGAATGCTGTGTGATCTGCTTTTTCGGGGATGTCATCCAAAACCTTATTGACGAGAAGGGTGCACGATTTCTTGTGAATTCGATTTCTGAGATGGGATACCATCCTTTATACGAAATTGATTTTCAGGGGGAACGATTGGCTTTCTTCCACCCGGGTGTTGGTGCACCTCTGGCTGCTGCTCTCCTGGAAGAGATGATAGCACGCGGCTGCAGAAAGTTTATTGCTTGCGGCGGATGCGGCGTTTTGGAGAAAGATATCGCTGTTGGGCACTTGCTTGTACCCGTATCCGCGCTGCGAGATGAGGGCACCTCGTATCATTATTTGCCATCCTCACGTGAAGTAGACGTTGATCCCCACGCGCTGGCGGCAATTGAACGTGTTTTACTACGCCATGGGATTGAATACTTGCGAACAAAAACCTGGACGACGGATGCAATTTACAGAGAGACAGCAGATAAGGCAAGGATGTATTTGGAAGAAGGCTGTCTGGCTGTAGAAATGGAAGCGGCTGCTTTTTTTGCTGTTGCTCAATTCAGAAATGTTCATTTTGGACAGATTTTGTATGGCGGTGATGCCGTCATCCCGAATGCATGGGACGGTCGAGTATGGACGAGCCGAAAGGATATTCGGGAGGATTTGTTCTGGTTAGCAGCAGAAGCCGTCTTTGAAATGTGAGTAAATTAGGCAGGGGTGCTTCTTGATATGGTGGTTTGGATTCCAGCAGCGGGTACAATAAGTGTCGGATTTTGACTGATTTCGTGCAGCACTGTGCGCGGATTTTGTGATTGTTCAGGAACAGTGAAAGCAGTCAATGTGGCGATAATCGCCAGCACAATTACTGCCATGGTCGATAAGTCCAGTTTGATTTCCTCATCGTATATTTTGAAGAAATTCTTTCGTATGAAATAATGTATTAATGGGCAAGAAAGATTAAGGAGCAAAGATGCCAGATTTAAGATCTCAAATTTTTCCTCGAATAAAACAGCACACATTAGGCGGACTTCCCCTGGGGGATGAATTTATTATGCCCTATTATGATGGTTTATCTCTCGTGAATATCCCGGGCACGATCACCCGATTATTGGGAGCGCCTGCTTTTGGCAAAGCCCCTTTGGATGACGCGATTACAAGCCACCTGGGCGGACCTTATAAGAAAGTTGTCCTGATGCTGGTGGATGCATTGGGAGATGATTTGTTCCAGGAAATGTTAGCCCCAGGGAGAGATTTGTTTTGGGGTCGCTATTTTGACAAAGCGATTTTCAGCCCGATCACAAGCATTTCACCGAGCACGACGGCTTCAGCCCTTTCCACTTTGTGGACAGGTGAAGGCCCTGCCACCCATGGCATTATCGGTTATGAGATGTGGTCAAAAGAATTAGGCATGATCATTAATAATATTTTACATTCGCCTGCCAGTGCCAGGAACGATACAGGGGGCTTATTGAGGTCTGGCTTTGATCCTAATAACTTCATTCGAAAACCTTTGCTCGGCACGCATCTCCGGAATAATGGTGTACAGCCGACGACATTCATTCATTCCAGGATTGCCCATTCAGGGCTTTCAGTAATGCAAATGGAAGATGTGGATGTTCATACTTTTGTCGATGAAGCCGATTTGTGCATCAGCCTGGCTAATTACATCAACAGCCAGCGAGGTCTGCGAGAATATATTTATGTTTATTACAGCGATGTGGATACCCTGATGCATCGATTCACGGCGAAGGACCCCCGAGTTTTCTTCCAGTTTGAGGCATTTTCATCGATGTTTGAGAAAGCTTTTTTGAATAATTTATCCAAATCAGCTGCTGAGGATATCCTGCTGATCCTGGTGGCAGACCACGGCTCGATTGCAACACCAGTTTACAATCATTATGATCTTTCAAACCATCCTGCTCTTTTGGATATGCTTGTAATGCAGCCTACATGTGAAAACCGCCTGGCTTTCTTTTACATCAAACCCGGTAAAGTGACCGATGTGCGGGCATATTTTGAAAAGACCTGGCCGGATAAATTTGTGTTGATTGATTCCAAAACTGCGCTTGAAAGCGGCTTGTTTGGTGAGGATCCGTTTATTAAAGAGGTCCAGGATCGGTTGGGAAACCTGATAGCTGTTCCTAAGGGTGATGCTTATTTGTGGTGGGCACCAAAACCGAACCCGATGGCTGGGCGTCACGGCGGACTCAGCAAAGAAGAGATGCTGGTTCCTTTTTACGCGCTGCCTTTGCGGTATTTGAAGGGATAACCTTTTTAATTTACTTCAACAGGAGTCTTTATAGATTTTGGCTTATGAAGCTTGACTGCCAGGATGTAGATCCCTAAAAGGCTACCATACAAAGCAAGCAGGAATACCGGGATAATTTCTAAGGAGATTCGTCGTGCGAGCACGCCCATCAGGCTGGGGATGACAGCCGTGCCAAGACCTGTTGCTGTTATTTGCATCCCAATGGTGTTGGCTGCATTATGGTCGCCCACCCGCATCCTGGTGCCCGAGGTCATTGCCGGGAAGATGGGGGCAATGGCGAGCCCAATTATTCCTACTGCGAGCACATTTGCAATTTCAGAAGGATTCCAGATCAGCAGTATTGCTCCTAAGATTGCCCCTATTAATCCAGCATGCACCAGCTTATTAACGCCTATCCGACTGGCGAACATTCCTGCTACAATCCGCCCGATTGTAAATGTAAACCAATAGCTGCCAGCGAAAAATCCTGCTAAGGTTTCATTAACCCCACGTGACACGGTTAAGAGTGTGTAGGTCCAGGTTCCCAGCGAATGTTCCGCGCCGACATATAGGAAGAACAAAAGAATGCTTAACCAAACTTGCGGCTGTCGCAGAGTCTCACCCATAGGCGTTTGGTATTCTGTCAGTCGTTTTTCACTTTTTCCTGTGCTTGGCGCATCATTTTGGCGCCACATCCCCAGGGTCAACACAAAACATACTGCCAGAATAATTTGAAATATGCTAACCACCCGGTAGCCAAAGCGCCATGTGTTCATGTTTGTTAGACCGAGAGTCATGATGATTGGCCCAATGGTGACGCCCACCCCCCAACTGGCGTGCAGCCATTGCATCAAGCCTTCACTAAAATGTGCGGCGACATAGGTGTTCAAGCCGGCGTCAATTGCACCAGCACCTAAGCCTGCAAAAATACCCAATGAAACCATCATCCACCATTGTGGAACCAGGGTGTAACCGATCAGTGCTAATCCAGTCAACAGGCAGCTGGTTGCCAGAATGCGCCCAACGCCGACCTTTGTGAGCAGCCATCCGCTGAGAAAACTTGAGGTCATATATCCGGTGACAGAGGCAAAAAGCAATAAGCCAATGGCATCCAGGGGAATAGAAAAATCAGCTCTGATGGAAGGCCAGCCAACTCCCAGCAGACCGTCTGGCAAACCCAGTGCTATAAAGGCGATAAATGCCAGCAAAATCAATCCGAGTTTAGGGTAATTCTTGACTTTAGTAATAAATTTCATTGAGGTCCTTTTTAATTTTTTCCCGCGATGAACACCCGATGATTTGGTTTCAGGGCATGATTATACACCTTTGCAATAATTTGAGTGTGATATGCCGCTTTGTGAAGTAAAAAAGGAATCAAAAAAGCCAGAAGAACTTAGTTCTTCTGGCTGTGAGTGAAAATTAATACTTGAGAAGATATTCTTAAGTTTATGCAGTCGTAAGGTATCGGGAAATTTCCCAGTCTGTAACGTGGGTTCTGAAATCATCCCACTCTGCATAGCGTGATTTTAAGAATGCACCTGTCAGGCTATCACCCAATGCATCTTGAAGGACCTTATCCCCTTCAAAAGCACTCAAGGCTTCGAATAAAGAGCCGGGTAACATTTCAATCCCTAATTCAACACGTTCATTCTCTGAAAGATCATAGACATTCAATTGGTTTAATGGCTTGGGGCAGGGCAAAGCTTTTTCAATGCCGTCCAGACCGACAGCCAGTATTGCATTGAACGCCAGGTAGGGATTGGATGAAGGATCCGGGAAACGCAATTCAAGGCGAACGGTGTCCTGTTTTTCTTTCATTGGTTGGGGAATGCGGATCAACGCTGAACGGTTCACCTGCGCCCACCCGATATAAACCGGTGCCTCATAACCCGGCACCAATCGCTTGTAGGAATTTACTGTTGGTGCAACCACGGCACTAGTTGCCCTTGCATGGCGTAATTGACCGGCAATAAACTTGTAAGCCAAGTCAGATAATTTGAATGGGTCATCCCCACTATAAAAGAGGTTATTACCCTCTAAATCGAATATGGAAAGGTGGCAGTGCATCCCGGAGCCGTTGATACCAAAGACAGGTTTTGGCATAAAAGAGGCGATCAAGCCATGCTGTGCAGCTATTGCCTTGACCGCATACTTGAGGGTCAGAACGTTGTCTGCTGTTTTCAGGGCATCAGCAAATCGGAAATCGATCTCGTGCTGTCCCAGGGCGACTTCATGGTGCCCGACTTCAATTTCGAGCCCCATTTCATTGAGAGCGCTCATTAATTCAGTCCGCACCTGAACGGCTTCATCATTCGCAGAAAAATCAAAATAGCCGCCAACATCGTGCGGCACAGGATGGATATTTTCTTTGCCATTTTGTAGAAAAAGGAAAAACTCTGGCTCAGGTCCAACGTTCATGATCCATTTTTGTTCTTCCTTCAAACGGGCAAGGCGTCGTTTTAGCACACCTCGAGGGTCACCATCGAAGGGCTTTCCATTGGGTTGATAAATGTCGCATAAAACCCGGGCGCGCTTCATGTCGTCCGGCGTCCAGGGTAGGATAGCGTAGGTGTCCGGGTCGACGACCAGGTGCATGTCACTTTCCTGGATTCTCGCAAAACCTTCCACAGAAGAGCCGTCAAACCAAATGCCGTCTTCCAACGCTTTCTCCAACTGGTTGACAGGACCATCCACGCTCTTAACGACACCGTTCACATCGGTGAATTGAAAAGAGATGAATTTGATATGATCTTCTTTAATCCGTTTAAGTACATCCTTGCTGTTCATTTTGCCTCCATATTAAATGATGAATGAGTTGTCTGTCAGGACATCAATACATTGAAGGAATGAATTTGCATACCAGCATGGATGCACACAACCAGGTGTCTACCCCACTATGGTTGATTTGTCCTGCGTGTCACCACACAGTTTTGAACGCCCATTTGATTGAAAGGAAAAATTGGACCCGTGTTCAGGCCCAGGAGGCTTCCGCTGATTGCTCGATTTTTCCCGGAAAACCGGGTTAGCACTCTCTTACCGGAGAGGAACCTCCACCTCGTCGTCTCAATGACTAACAATTGAGATTCAGCCGCTTAATTTCCCATTATTCTATTTTCTTAATCCCCGACCTAGTTGGTTATCATCACACAAGCCAGACGCAAATCATATTACCCTGACTGAGACTTTTTATACCATAGATTCTAATTTTGAACATGAGATGAATTGTTAAGCTTTGTTAATCTAAATTCACTCTTGACATAGAACAAAAATTCTATATAATTAGAACATAAGTTCGAATATTAGAACAGGAGCATGAAATGACTTCTTCAAACATCGTAATCAGCAGGCCTCGAACAAGCTATCAGGGTTTACCTGGCTTATTCAACCGAATGCGGCGGGATGTCTTTATGCCTGCCAGGGAAAAACAACCCGCCCGAAGTCTCACTGTTGGAAAATTATTATCTGCTGTAAAACCCATACCCAAACATTCTTTTTTATTGGGTCAATGCAAGGATGGTCTGCCATTTTTGATGCAGCTGGTTGATCCAGAAATAGGAGCGCTATTAATCAGCGGAGATACAGCGTGCGGGAAGACCCATCAACTGCAGGTACTGGTAGATTCTGCCACGCGCTTGAACGAGCCGCATGATCTTCAGGTCTCGATTCTGACCCATAAGACAAATGAATGGCGATCGTTTTGGAGCAGGGCACAACAGGAAAAATATTTATACCAGATCAAAGCTTGGTACGAACCAGGCGCTGAAGCCTTGATCGAAGGGCTGGTAACTTTAGCAGAAGCTCGGCGTGATGGACAGCGTGAAGGCGCATCAATTTTATTGGTCCTTGATGATTTCAATTTTGTGGAAGAACTCAGCTACTCAGCCCAGGTCAATTTGCACTGGCTGCTGGCTTATGGTGCTCAATCGGGAATATGGATTACTGCAGCGATAAAATCTACTTATGCTGAGAGTTTTCGTTACTGGATTGATAGTTTTCGCACAAGAATTCTTGGTTTAACAAAATCAAGAACCGACCTGGATATACTTGCTATTGGGAAGAATTCCCTTGCTGAGAGTTTAGAACCAGGGTTTTTCCAGGTTTGGACCGGATCAAATTGGCTTTCTTATCATTTGCCTTTGTTAGGCGATTAAAGGATAAATTTCACAGGAGGACGTGATGGATATTGGGATGTTATGGTTTGATAATGACCCTAAATCAGATTTATTCAGCAAAGTTGCTCGTGCAGCAGCCTATTACCAAAAGAAATATGGACAGGAACCCAACTTGTGTTTTGTTCATCCAAGCATGATTCCGGATAAAGAAACGCATGCCGGTGCAATTGATGTTTGCTCAAACAGCACGATCATACCGAATCACTTCTGGATCGGCGTTGGACAGCAAGCACATTATTAACTGGATAAATCTTGGCACAATAAAAATGGAATATTGAACCAGGCCGTTGAAGTCCAGGTTTAGCCTTGCTTTTTTTTGTCTTTTTATGCGGGGATTTAAGTCGCGGTTTGCAGTTCTTTTTGGTCGAGCAGGATTAATTTGCGAAAGCCGTAGGAATTCATGATTAAGGTATCCCCCAGCAGGGTTTCAGTGACTGTGTTGGGTGAATACACATGGACATGGCCGTGCAGGTGATATGAAGGTTTGAAGGTTTTTATCAACCAGTTAAAGGCTTTTACACCCTGGTGGGCAGGGTCTTTCTGATCATGAATGCCCCAGGGTGGCGCATGGGTTACAAGGATATCCAGGAAGCGTCCATAACGAATTTTATGCCAGAGCAGGGCTGGCACCAATTGCATGACCACCGCCCACATTTCTGCCTGTGAGTACTGATAATCACCGCTGTTATACCGCAGTGAACCCTGGATTCCAGACAGTATCAGGTTTGTTTTTTTATCATGGATGACTTTTTTGTGTAAATCAATCGCACCCCAGGGGGATTTCCTGTATCCATCACAGCCATATTCAATTTCTTTCGCATGGTTGCCTCGAATGTAATAAAGCGGGATATCTAAAGAACTGATGATGAATTCAAGGTAATAATAAGAGAGGTCCCCACAGCTAACAGCCAGGTCAACATTTTTAAATCTATCTTTGATTTTGTTGCTGTAAACGCGCAAACATTCCCGGTCGCTGACTGTTAATATTTCCATAACATTATTCTATGACATTAACAATCAAAACGGTAGGGGAATTTTAGTTGTTGGTTTTATTCTGCTCGCTGATTGCTACAGCCATTGCGATGGCCTTATCGCGATCATGACTGATGCTCACTGACCAACTGTTTATTCCAAGTTGATTTGCAACTTTATCAGCATTACCGTGGAGCAAAAGGGTGGGTTGACCGGTTGACAGATGCACAATTTCAATATCACGCCATTGGACATAGCCAATCCCCGTTCCCAGGGCTTTTGAAACAGCTTCTTTAGCGGCAAACAGTCCGCTCAAAACTTCAGTACGTCCCTGAGCCTGGAAAATTTCATTCTCTGTATAAACCCGCTTGATGAACCTTTCTTTGATCTCAGGTTTGATTTCATCCAAACGGGAGATTTCTATGATGTCGATTCCACTGTGTATTTGCATAGCGACCTCACGGTCCTGCCACGGCAATTGCCAGAGCGTCAGGGTTAAGATATTTTCGGCTGGCTTCAAGAATTTGGTCTGCAGTTACTGCCTGGACATGTTTTGGGTATTCAAGGAAATAATCAAGCCCTAATTTGAACCGTTCCAGGTTCAGCAGTGATATAGCGACACCGCTGTTGGACTCTAACAGGAGCGGCATCCTACCAAGAAAATAGGATTTATTGTCCAAAAGCTCTTCCTCGGTAACGGGTTCGTTGACAAATCTTCGCACCTCATCTGTGATCAGGGCAATTGTCTTATCTATGTTTTCCGGGTTGATACCTGCGATCATTTCCCAGGCACCCGGTCCTGTACCTAAACTCAGTGAGGAATAAACGTAGTAAGCCAAGCCTTCTTTTTCTCTCACACGCTCCCCTAAACGTCCCATCATGCCAAACTCCCCAAGGATGTTATTGCCAATCCTGAGGGCATGATAATCGGGTGAAAGACGTTCAGGTGCCAGGCTGCCCATGACAATATCCGCCTGGAATTTCCCGGGAATACTGAGGGTTTTTTTCGCGCTTTCCTGCAGGGCTTGCTGTCCCGGAATTTCAGGCAAGGGACGCAGGTTTTCATTTTTCCAATCTCCAAGGACTTCCCTGACAGCATCCACAGCCTGGGCTGGTTCAACCGCACCGACGATTGCTATCACCATAGCTTCAGGACCGTAGGTTTCCTGGTAGAAATTCACAAGGTCATCCCTTTGAATCGTCTGGACTGTCTCCGGGTAGCCTTCATCAGGTCGTTGATAGGGATGGGCAGCATAGATGATCTGGTCAAAGAGAAGCGAAGCCATCTCTACGGTGTCCTGTGCACGGATAGCCAGGCCAGTCAACATCTGGTTTTTGAGCCGATGGAATTCTTTTTGCGGGAAGCTTGGTGACCGCAAACTTTCAGAAATAAGCTCAAGCATGAGCTGCAGATCCTCGCTCAATGAATGTGCGCTGAAGGATGTTTTCAGTGTGCCCGGGGAAAACCCCAGGCGGGCTCCTATGGACTCGATTTGGTTATACATGGATTGAAAATCGTGATTTGCTGTGCCGGTCATTAAGGCTGCTGCTGTTAAGTAGCCCAGTCCCAGTTTTTCATCGGGGTCGAAGATGCTGCCGCTTGAAAAGTAACCTTTGATAGATAGGCTTGGGCTGTTGAAGTTCGATCGCGATAAAACTATGATGCCGTTATCTAATTTCACCCGGGCGATATCATCCGGACCGGGCAAGGCGTTGCGTTGTTCTTTGTATATTCTTTGATCCATTTTAGAATTAACTTTCTTGAGGCGTATAGAATCCAACCACCCGATTATCAGGGGAGAGGTAAGTCCGGGCAGTTTCCATCACTTCTTTTGGTGAAACCCGGGAAAGATTGTCAACATAATTTTCAAACCAGTCGTAATGATCAAACATTTCTGTATAACCCAACCAAAAAGCCTGGTTGGTGATGTTTTCACTGCTGTAGGCGAACAGGGCTTTAGCTTGTTTGATAGCACGATCGATCTCAACCTGTGTGACAGGCGTTTCAAGCAAGCGTACAATTTCTGCATTGACAGCTGTCAGAACATCTTCTGGTGCGTGTTCAGGGTGAACTGTTAAGTTAATCCCATAAAGGTATGGATCCCGTGTGGCTTGCAAAGCGCCGTGGCATGAAACTGAAATCTCGGATTCGACCAGCGCGCGGTACAGGCGGCTGGTTTTGTTTGAAGTTCCGCCAGCTCCAAACATATTCAAACTGCTGGGACCGGTGAGCAAGCTGTCCAGCACGGTCAGTGTCAGAAAGTCTTTTGCGCTTGCAGAAGGGGCGCGATAAGCGATTTGGACGTAGCTCGTCTCGCCTGGTCCGGTGACGTGCACGTGTTTTTCGCCCCTAAGCGGCAGCTCTTGCTGGATTTCAGGGCTTTCAATATTGTCCTGCGGAATTTGATTGAAGTGTTCTTCAATTTTTCCAAGCATTTTTTCACTGTCAAAATCGCCAGCGATGGCTAATACCGCGTTTGCGGGTTGGTAGTACTTCTGATAATGCGATTTCAAATCTTCTGCTGTAATTTCTCGCAGGTCATCTTTTAAACCGATCACTTCATATTTATAAGGATGGCGTGCAAAAGCTGCCTCCTGGACAGCTTCGCCCAGCAGGAAATGGGGCTGGTTTTCGTTTCCTTCACGTTCAGAAATGATCACGGTTCGTTCACGTTCCACCTCATCCACATCGAAGCGGCTGTTTATCATACGGTCCGCTTCCATTTCGAGGCTGATGTTGGCGGCATGGGCGGGTAGGGTGGTGAAATATGTGGTCCAATCAAGATAGGTCATGGCATTCCAAATGCCGCCTGTTCTTGAAATTTCCCGATCAAGATACCCCGAGGGAAATCTCTCAGTACCTTTGAATTGCATATGTTCGACCCAATGTGAGATGCCCGTTTTCCCCGGGATTTCATTACGAGACCCGACTTTATACCAGATCCAGGTGCTGATGATGGGGGCGGTGTGAATCTCTTTAAGATGAATGGTTAAGCCGTTAGGCAGGGTTGAAAATTGCGTTTGATTTGTCATTGATCGTGTTTTATTTGCATCCTTCTTATAAATAATTAAGATGGAAAATTGGACGAATCCAGTATAATTCCTTCAGTATTGTACCTAAAAATTAAATGTAGAGTTGAGCCTATGGGCTTTTTGTTGCTTATCGAGGTATTTTTTGCAAAATTCAATGGATAAAAATCATCTAGTCGCTGTTATTGGTGCCGGTCCAGCAGGATTATATGCGTCCCAGTATTTAGCTCGTAAGGGTGTAGAAGTTGTTCTGTTTAACCGGGAAATAAAACCTGGCGGGCTTGTTGAATATGGTATCTATCCAAGCAAGCATAAATTACGCCAGGGTTTAATATCACAATTTAAACGCATTCTCGAAATGCCGAATGTGCATTATTTTGGGAATGTAAACGTTGGTCAGTCTGGTGATATTCGTGTGGACCAATTACGAGAAGCCGGATTTGACGCTTTTATGGTAACAACGGGAGCACAGGTGAACACGAGTTTAGATCTGCCCGGTGCGGATTTAGAAGGTGTTTACCATGCCAACGATATTGTTTTTCATTACAATCGCCTGCCAAGATACGCTGATAAAAAATTATTCTTTGGTTCTGAGATCGCTGTAATTGGTGTGGGCAATGTCATGCTTGATATTGTTCATTATTTCAAACAATTGGGTCAGGAATTCAGGGTGACCGCATATGCGCGGCGTGGACCTACCCATGTGAAGTTTGACGACAAATCACTTGAGCCAATTGCAGAATGCTTGGATTTGGAAGCGACCAGAAAAGCTGTTGACGATGCCTATCCTGAACTTGAAAAAATCGGTGAGGATGTCGAAACCTTTTTTTCTTTATTAGAAAAGGCATGCGACCGGGCAGAAGACTGCCATTCAAAATTAAATTTCCGAATGCGGTTTTTGCTGTCGCCAAAGGCGCTCATTGGTGATGAGAACGGCAGGCTTAAGGCGATTCAATTTGAACGCAATCAATTGGTTCGAAAGGGTGACAGCATCCTGCCAGTTGGTACGGGGGAGATGGAAACAGCGCCGGCTGAAACGGTTGTTTTTTCCATTGGGTCCCGGGTTGATACCGGCTTTGGGCTGCCTGTTTCCCGCTCGAATTTCGTCACCACTGAAACACCGCGTTTTCCAATTGATGGCATTTCTTACGAGGTCTATAACGAAGACCTTTGTTCTACATGCGAGGATGTGTTTGTCAGTGGTTGGGCAAGGGTTGCCGGGGAAGGTGTGGTAGGCCTGGCGAGAAAGGATGCTGAACGCGGTGCCAGGGCAGTGCTGCAGTTTTTGGGCACCCTGCCTGCGAAAGACAAACCCAGCATTCAGGATATCTTTAATCAGATCGCAAGAAGCGGTAAACCTGTGGTTGACTTATCCGGATTACAAAAATTGTGGGCTTTTGAGGAAAAAACAGCAGCCGAAAAAGGGCTGCCAGAATTTAAATTTGATACAAAAGAAGCGATGTTGAAAGTGATTGAAGAGGATTAAGGCTGGCTGATCTCGTTTGATGGGATTTCATTTACAGCATCCGTTTCTTCCTGGCCATTTCCTTCCGAGAAAGCAGTATGATTATTCGTTCTTTTATAACGAATGAGTAACAAGAATCCAATGGCAATGGTTATCATCCCAAGTTCCATACCTCTTGCCTGTAATGGCCCAAAGAAGACATCTGGAAGGGGGTGACTGCCCATGCCAAAGATATCCGCCATTGATGTAAATACAGATACAACATATCCTGTGCTGATCAATCGGATTCCAATATCGGCCGCAATGGTCTTTTTTCCGTTTGGCCACATTGCGTTTAGCGTAAGGTAGCTGCCAAGGGAGATGAAGGCAAGCCCGACTAAAAAGACGGAAATTTGCACAAATCCAATCACGCGACTTCGATCCAAACCAAATAATCCTGGACGGGCGCCAAGTAAAAATATAAAGTACCCCACGACAGCCATTATCAAACCAAGGCGAATCCTTGTCTTTGGGAGGGTTAGATCGGTATCCTCGATATCAGGCAGGATTTCATCGTTGAAAATCTGTGTTTGTTTTTGTGTTTTATCTTCTTTTTCTATCATCAGGTGGGTAAGTTACTCTTCAGGATCCTGAGCCAGTTGCCGTTAAAGATGCGGTTAATATCCTCATCATTGTAACCTTTTTCAGCAAGTTTAGGGGCAATTTTTTGCAAGTCAGCAATTGTGTCAATTTCCGGTGGTACCGATTCAACACCATAACCCCCGTCAAAATCTGTGCCGATGCCGACATGGCGTGTGTTCCCGGCGATCTGGCAAACATAATCAATTTGGGCAATGATGTTATTCAGGCTGAGCGATTGGCGGCCGCCATGTGAACGCCAATCCCAGTCAAGAAAGCTATTCAAAGGCACAATACCCATAACGCCATCGCGTTCGATTAGTTGTTGAATGGTTTTGTTTTTAAGGTGGCGGTTGATAGGGATATTTTTGATCAGTGCTTCAGCG
This sequence comes from Anaerolineaceae bacterium, assembly GCA_016841525.1. Taxonomy (GTDB): domain Bacteria; phylum Chloroflexota; class Anaerolineae; order Anaerolineales; family Anaerolineaceae; genus Brevifilum. Next base: position 107,289 of record JAENYZ010000004.1, on the reverse strand, counting down.
TTTGAATGTGAAGCAATTACCTGTCCCGGGTAAAAGTCGAGCGCCTGACGGGCAGATTGATGGTCCATGTGGCTGATATCCAGGATGAAGCCCAGGTCTGCCATGTTTTCAAGCAAAGCATAGCCGGTTTTGGTCAACGGACCGGGTTCCCGGGTGCCGCCGCAATAAGCGTTACCAGCCCAGGCTGGGCCGATGATCCTAACGCCCCAATAATACCAGTCCTCCACCTGTGCGGGTTCTGTAATGCCTTCGGCACCTTCCATCAGGATCACGATGCCAACCGGCGGGGGCGTGTCCTTTGGTGCGTTTATATGGGTATCCCAGGCGCTGAGATGCTGGGCAAGGTCAGATTGATTCAGAATGAGCTTGAATTTCTCTGGGTTTTCATCCGTCAATCGTTGGTACGCATCCAGGTTTTTTCGATAGCATTGATGGGCTTCAGAAGGTGTTTCGTAATTCAGGACGGGGTATTTACCATTGTCCAACCTGCGGGGCTCACAAAACAAGGTGCCAAAAATGATGCATACGTTCCCCTCCACGTACTGCGGCCATCCTAGTAAAGTACTGCCATTAAAGGCAGGGATGGGCGTGTTTTTCTCAGCCTGACGAGTGTCATACGCGGATAGCGTATAATCACGTTTCAGGTTTAGGATATTCCAGGCAATGTCTTCGTGAGAATCAATCAGAAAATTCATAAATTAAATGCATAGCGCACCGGGGTGACCCGGTGCGCTTCGATTATCTTGGATTATTCAGCTTTTTCTTCTTCGCTGTCATCTTCAGGTTCGAGTTCGGCTTTCACGTCTTCGACAACTTCTTCGATCAGATCTTTGGCGTCTTCAACGACGTCTTCAACGGTCTCTGCAACCTTTTCTCCAGCATCTTCTGCCTTATCAAGGGTTTCTTCGACCAGTTCTTCAGCTTCTTCGACGACGTCTTCAACGGTCTCTTCTGCCTGTTCTTCGGCTTCTTCAACTGTTTCATCGGCATCTTCAACCAGATCTTCAGCCTCTTCGGCAACGTCTTCAATAGTCTCTTCAGCCTCTTCGGCAACGTCTTCAATAGTCTCTTCTGCCTGTTCTTCGGCTTCTTCAACCTCTTGGGCGACGTCTTCGACGACTTCTTCAGCCTGTTCTTTGGTTTCTTCAACCTTATCACCGGCATCTTCTACCAGGTCTTCAGATGTTTCTTCAACTTTTGCTTTAGCTTCAGCAAGTTCATCTGAGAGATCTTCGACGTCAAACTCATTTGTGAGGGTTTTCCAGTCGAGGTCGGTATATGCGGGAGAATCAACTCGTCGCATGCTCAAACCGATGCGATGTGTTTCTTCTTCAATCTTGATGATTCGCAAAGTAACAACTTCACCTTCTTTGAGAACCTCTTTGGGATGTTCGATGCGTCGTTCGCTGATTTCTGAGATGTGGATCAGACCTTCGAGGTCACCTTCGACATCATCAAGCAGCAGTCTTGCAAAGGCACCAAAGTTGGTCAGGCGGGTGATTTTGCCTTCAACCAGCTGGCCTTCGGTCAGTGCTTCGATTTGATCTTCCCATGGATCATCCTTCAATCTTCGGATGGACAGACCAATGCGTTTTCGATCTTCATCAATGCTGATGACCTTAACCTTGATTTCCTGCCCAACCTCCAGCACTTCACTTGGATGGTTGATGTGCTCCCAGGACAGCTCAGAGAGGTGCACAAGCCCGTCAGCACCGTTGATATTGACGAAAGCGCCAAAATCTGCAAGACTGGTCACACGACCGGTGCGGATTTCGCCCTCTTCCAGTTCATCAATCACACGTTCCTTGATGGAATCACGTGTCTCGCTGCTGGCAGCGCGTTCGGAGAGGATCAATCGACGGCGTTCGCGATCAACTTCGATCACACATACCTCAATTTCCTCACCAACCATTTCGCTGTAGCGCTCGTCAGGTGAGTTGCCTGTGATGGTCAATCGGCGTCCAAGGCCAATTTGAGAAGCGGGCACAAAGCCGCGAATGGTACCCAGAGGTACCAGTAAGCCGCCTTTATTGTAGCCTTCGATTTTGGAAGTGAATGAATCATCCGATTCCAAAAGTTCTTCGGCTGTTTGCCAGTTCTCTTCTTCGAGGGCACGGTTAAAGGAAAGGATCAGGTTGCCGTTTGAGTCTTCAGGTGTAACGACAAAAACTTTGATCTCATCCCCAACTTTCCATGATTCAACCGTTTCATCATCGATCGAATCAAGTTCTTTTCCAGCTAGGATTCCTTCTGATTTTGCGCCGACACTGACGAGGATTTGCCCGTCACTGATGCTCGCAATGGTGCCTTTGCGGATTTCGCCGCGTTTAGGAAAGTCAATTGTTAAACCTTCCTCAGCCAGTAGGGCTTCCATCTTGTTGGTGGATTCCTCTTCGCCTTCTTCTTCCCCCGTTGTGTTTAATATTTCGTTTTGGTCCATAAAAGTTATAACTCCAGAGTTGATTTTCTCGCTGATTATAAGGGTTTATTTTGAACTTCGCAACCCAAAAACTTTAATTGTTTTCTTCCAAAGGAATACAATCAGCTTCCACTATTGTACCGTTTTGCGGCTGGTTGTCAATTTAATTTGAGGGTGAGATTCCTGAAAAGGCTTTATTCTTCATCAGACTGCAAAATGTCCCTGATTTGGGTCTTGGAATCAGGCTCACTGACAATGCCCTTCTCCTCCATTTTTTCGATGATGCGGGCTGCTCGCGTATAACCGATCCGCATTTTACGCTGCAGCATCGATACAGAAGCCTGACCTTCTTCTTTGACAATTTCTACTGCCTCGTTGAATTTTGGATCAAGGTCTTTTTCTTCTTCGATTTCTTCCCACAGCGGTGCCTGCTTGAGTGGAACACCTTTCTTGGTCTGGAAGGCTGCCGATTGGTCTGGCCGTTTAGGTGCTGCATGAGAAACGGTGAAGCCGCGCCAGTACGCTGCCAGCCGGTTGATTTCGATGTCAGAGACAAACGCAGTTTGGATACGCACCGGTGCTGCAGCATCAGGTGCCTGAAAGAGCATATCGCCGCGACCGAGCAAACGCTCTGCACCAGGTTGATCGAGGATCACCCGGCTGTCAACAGAAGAGGCGACAGCAAAGGCGATTCGTGCCGGGAAATTGGCTTTGATCAGCCCGGTGAGAATATCTACGGAAGGGCGCTGTGTGGCAATGATCAGGTGGATGCCCGTTGCGCGGGCAAGCTGTGCCAGGCGTGTGATTGTGCGTTCGGTTTCGTCCGGTGCCAGCATCATCAAGTCGGCTAATTCATCGATGACCACTAAAAGGTAGGGTAATTTCTTCTCCGAAGTCTTTTCACAAAGCGTATTGTAATCGGCGATATTTCTCGTGCCGGTTTCTGAGAATTTCCGGTAGCGGCTGTCCATTTCTCGCAGCATCCACTCTAATGCGCCGACAACATGCTCTGCATCCACAATGACTGGGGCAAGCAAATGGGGAATACCGTTATAACCCGTCAATTCAACACGTTTTGGGTCCACAAGGATCAGGCGGAGCTCGTCTGGCGTCATATTCAGCAAGAAGCCAGCAAGGATATCGTTGATACAGACAGATTTGCCAGCGCCCGTGGTGCCGGCGATCAGCAGGTGGGGCATGGCGGTTAGGTCTGCCGCAACAGCCTTCCCGGCAACGTCCTTCCCTAATGCCATCTTGAGAGGAGACTCTAAATTCTTAAATGCTGAACTGAAAAGGACTTCGCGCAGAGAAACAAGGGCTATTTGATTATTTGGAACCTCGATGCCGATATAACCCTTGCCAGGGACAGGTGCCTGAATTCGAATTCGGGAGGCTGCTAAAGCTAAAGCAAGGTCATCAGCCAGGGCAGTGATTTTTGATACTCGCACGCGGGTTTTGCCGCTGCGAGATTCGGTGAAATCGGGTTCAACGCCAAACAATGTGACAGATGGACCGCGCTTAATGTCAACGACATGGGCTGGTGCACCAAAGGAACGCAGGGTCTCTTCAATGACGCGCGCACGCTGGCGGTCATTTTCGCTGTCATCGGGCACTTCGATGATGGGTTCGAGGATCTCATCAGGATCAGGCAGCACCCAAACCGGCTTGTTTGGCATCCGGTTATAGTACAGGCTGGTTTGGTCGCTGTTTTGCGAAACCTTCCCGACTTTTTCATCCTGTGGGGATTGACTCGGTCTTGCGGTTATTGGTAAAGCTGCCGCCATTTCTTTTACAGGGCTTTGGGTTTGAGTTTGCTGCGGTTTTTTCAGTTTTGAAATCTGTTTTTGCAGTGTTTGTTTTATTTGGTTGATGATATTTTCGAGGGCTTTTCCTAAGGCTTTGATCAGGTTCGCCAGAACTAGGTCAAGTGTCAGGATCAGGCTGATCAGCATCCAGGCTGTCAATGCGATTGCTGCACCAGGTTTGCCAAGCCCATTGACCAAACTAATTTTAATGGCTGCACCGGTGAACCCCCCACCCGTACCCAGTGCTGCATCAATCAGATCGCCATCAATGAAAAAATGGAACCAGGCTGTCAGATTGATGAATAAAAGGAAGATGCCGATAATGCGCTCTGGTGAGATTTTTAGAAATTTATCAAAGTTCCGCATCAAGAGCCAGCCGCCAATACCAATCAAGGCAATGGGCAAGATATAAACACCCCATCCAATCGCCTTGCTGAGGTTGGTAACCCACCAACTGGTCAGGCTGCCTGTGGATTGCGTGATTAAACTGATCAGCGTCAGGAATCCAACAAGCACCAGGAAGATCGCAAATATGTCGATGCGACGTTGAGGTGAAATTCCCGATAGATCAAGTATCCTGGGTTTTGATTTTGATGTGGTCTTTCTTTTTTGTCTTGGTTTCGCTTTTTTTGTCGTTTTACGGCGTGCCATCCAGCGCTCCTGATAAGAATAAAGCCGTTCTTTCTGGAATGGATTATAGCACACCAAATCTTAATCTTCGTATTTGGCGTTCTGACAGAAGCGCCTACAATTCAAGGAATTTCATTTAATAAAGACCCTTGACCAAATAAAAATTTCAAGTAATATGAAATGGAAATAGGCAAGCAATCTAAGCCTTGTTTTTGCTTGCCTGGGATTTGAAAGTCTGATATAATACTTGAGCTATCCAATGTGGGCTTCAAGTTGCTGATGTAAATAACAATACTTATTTCAGCTGCCGTGCGAAAGAACGTTTCCCGAATGTCTTTAACATAAGAACTAACAAAATTTTCTCAACAGACTGATATCGACCTTGTTCTACGCGCGGGATGGCTAACTGCCTAATGGTATTTTTACTGCTTATAATTATCTACCCTTCTTGAAATTTATGGGGCACATACAACGTGTATGTGGGAGAAATTCACACGTTTTTAGTAATTATTAATAAGGATTTTTAGAAAAGAAGAATTGAACAATGGAAATATTAGAATTAGAACAGAAAACGCTCACTGAACTGCGCACGATCGCCCATGATTTGGGTATTCCCCGACCACAACGACATAAAAAAGAAAGTTTGATCTTACTCATAGCCAGGGCAATGGGTGAAACTGAGGGCCTTGAAATCCGGGGCGGTGTGTTGGAAATCATGAATGAAGGTATAGGTTTCTTGCGCCAGAATTATCGGATCGGGTCCGAGGATGTTTATGTCTCCCAGGCACAATTGCGCCGTTATGAACTGCGCTCTGGCGATATGGTTATTGGGCATGTCCGCCCGCCCAGAGAGTCAGAACGGCACTATGGACTGCTAAAGGTGGAATATGTTAATGGTATGACACCTGAAGATGCTCGAAAGCGGCCGCAATTTGGCAAATTGACGCCTATTTTCCCGGATCAAAGATTCAATTTGGAATTTGATCCAAAAGTCCTTTCCACAAGAATAATCAATCTGATTGCCCCCATTGGGCGTGGTCAGCGCGGAATGATCGTCTCACCTCCCAAAGCAGGCAAAACCACGATATTAAAGGACATCGCAAACGCGATTTATACGAATCACCCGGATGTTCGCCAGATCATGTCCTTAATTGGCGAGCGACCTGAAGAGGTGACGGATATGGATCGTTCTGTTGAGGCAGAGGTTGTTGCTTCGACCTTTGATGAGCCCGTGACCGCCCATGTTCGCATGGCAGAAATTGCCCTGGAACGGGCAAAACGCCTGGTCGAGTCAGGACATGATGTTGTGATCTTAATGGACTCATTGACAAGATTAGCACGTGCTTATAACCTTGTTGTCAATCCCTCAGGCAGGACGCTCTCTGGCGGTTTGGATCCTTCAGCACTTTATCCACCAAAGAATTTCTTTGGTGCAGCTCGAAATCTCGAAGAGGGCGGCTCTCTTTCAATTATTGCAACAGCCCTTGTGGACACAGGTTCTCGATTAGATGACGTTGTCTTTGAAGAATTCAAAGGAACGGGTAACATGGAACTCCATCTTTCAAGGCGGCTGCAGGAACGCAGGACCTTTCCTGCAATTGATATTGAGCGATCTTCCACACGTCGAGAAGATTTGCTGCTTGGCCCAGACATCCTCAAACGTGCCTGGTTGATGCGGCGAATGTATTTGCAGATGATCAGCTCACCGCCGCAAGGTGCTGGAATGGATACAGCCGTTGCCATGGAAGCCATTGTTCAACAAATCGCACGCACGAAGACCAATCTTGAATTCCTTGAAACACTCAACACCGACTGATCGAAAAAAGATTCAGGTGACACTTTTGGATACTCAATCAGAAACAGTCAATCCATTGGAAGAAAAAAATAAAAACCTGCGGCTTTGGGGATCCTGGGCTGTGACAGCATTGCTTGTTGCGATTCTTGTCTCAATGCTTTACTGGCAGCCGATCTTAGCGCAGCAAATGGCAGAGATGAATGGCGAAACTGAAGCCATTTCAGTTGGCACAGTTTCAGATGCTTCTGCTGAAGCGCTGGCAAGTATGCCGTATTTTGAGGCCGAGGTAGAAGACGACCACTTGATACGGTACCCTGAACCACGCACAATAGCGCCCACGCGTCCACGAAGCGAGCCTGTTAAGTATGTGGTTGACACCGGCGATGCCGTGTTCAGTATTGCTAGCAAGTTCAATATTTCGCCCGAAACCCTTTTGTGGTCAAACTATGACGTTCTCAAAGATGATCCGCACTCCATTTCCCCCGGGCAGGAATTAATTATCCCACCAACCAACGGTATTCTATATGAGTGGCGAGAGGGGGACACCCTGGAGAATGTCGCCAGGGATTTTCGAGCGGATGTGGATGAAATTTTGAATTGGTCAGGAAACAAATTAGATATCACAAACCCTGAAATTGAAGAAGGCGAATTGGTGATGATACCAAATGGTCAGCGAGAATTTCAACAGTGGGTTGTGCCAACCTATGCTGTAGGGCGCTCAGGCACCAATGCCTCGCTTCCCGGCGGATGTACCGTTGACGGGCCTGGTTTGTGGGGTGGTGGCTTCTTTATTTGGCCTGCTGGCAATCACTACCTGTCTGGCAATGATTTCTGGTCCGGTCACCTAGCGATTGATATTGCCGCTGGCACCGGTGCACCGATATATGCATCAGATTCTGGTGTTGTGGTATTTTCTGGATGGGACAGTAATGGTTACGGTAATGTGATCATGATTGACCATCAGAATGGTTACCATACACTATATGCCCACCTTTCCTCAATGGTTGTTTCCTGCGGTTCTAATGCTGTGCAGGGGCAGGTGATTGGTTATGCCGGGTCAACCGGAAACTCAACCGGTCCTCACCTGCACTTTGAGGTTCGTTACCTGGGTGGTTTCCTGAATCCTTGGACCGTATTACCTTGATGTGTGCTATAATTCAAAACGGAAAAGCTCCAGTAGCTCAAATGGATAGAGCAAGGCACTCCTAACGCCTAGGTTGGGGGTTCGAGTCCCTCCTGGAGCATCATTAAATCAAAAAAGCGCCCCGATGGGCGCTTTTACTTTTACTTTTTCAGCTTTGTTTACCAATCATCATCCATGTCATCAAAATCGATGTTGAAATCTGCTTCCTCATCTTCTTCAGGTTCCTTTCGAACCCATAAAATCAACAGATCGCCATCTTCAGCATCAACGGTTCTGGCTGCAACAATCGGCACTTCCTTCTTCATACCAATGGGATCGCGGTACTCGAGGAACATGGTCGCTTTGTGTGCCCAGGCTTTGTGACAGCGTTCGAGCAAAGCAGGTCCGTTGAAGGTTCGCAAGGTTGTCCTGGCGGTGTCGTAAAGGTAAGGGCCTTCGCTCAGTCCTGCCGTCCAGCCGTTAATGCCCATAATGAAATCCGTTTCAACGGAGTCAAAATTTGGGGTAGGGCCTTCAATGATTGTAATTTTGTTTTCCATATATCATTTACCTCGACTGCATCTTACCACATTAGGAGACGCGAGACCAGATATATGAAGCGATTTTTGACCGATTTTACGATTTATTAATAGATTAAAATTTTGCGGATAGGTACACCTAATTTTTATGGGTAATCAGCATTGAAAAACCAGTTATAGGCGTAGAATCCACCGATGGTTGATTGTAAACGAATTGCAATCCTGTCGTCACCCTGTAAGGCTTCAGGGATGCTGAAGGTGCCAGAGAGTGCCCCGCCTTCGCCAGAGTTTACGGTCGTAACATAAATGCCGTTGATACCCCTGGTGAACATCTTTCCCATCAGTACGTCAAAGTCGTAATTGGCAGGGAAATTATTTGTCAGGACTGAAACCGATTCGTCTTTTACAACCTCAGATATTGTGAAGGTCGGGATGCCAGTGTATGCTTCAGGTGTTGACGCACTTTCTGTGTTGTTATAGAACCAGTTATAGGCAAAGAAAACCCCGTCAGATGTTTGGAGACGTATTGCAATCTGGTACAAACCTTCCAGCTCGGCAGGGATATCAAAGGTTTCTGTGAAATCTCCGCCGTCACCAGAATCAATCCTTGTGACTTCAATACCGCCGATACCCCGTGTGCCAATCTTCCCCATCAAGACGATAAATTCTTTTTCATAGGGGAAATTATGCATCTCTACCGTCACACTTTCGTCGGGTTCGACAGATGTGATGCTTATAGCAGGAATGCCAGTGTATATAGGATCTGGTTCATTCCCATCATTATTGTAAAACCAGTTGTAGGCATAGTAATTGTCGGTGTCAGACTGCAGCCGTATGGCAATTTTGCTTTCGCCCTTTAATTCATCCGGGATGTCAAATGTGCCTGTTAGTGCGCCGCCATCCCCCGAGTTCACCGTTGTTACATAAATGCCGTTGACACCCTGGGTACCGATTTTACCCATGAGCACATCAAAATTATATTCAGCCGGGAAATTGTCGGTAACAATCGTGACATTTTCATCTTCGACGACATCGGTAATGGTGAATGTCGGGATGCCCGTGTAGGGACTGGGTTCCTCAGGGGTTTCACCTGGTTCTTCGGGTGTTTCATCTGCATCCTCTGCGGGTGTCCCACCCTCATGGGAACCGAAATCATTATTGTAAAACCAATTGTAGGAATAGTAGCCGCCTGTGGTTGAATCAAGACGGATGGCTATTGCGTCTTCTGCTTGAAGCTCGGCTGGAATATCGAAGCTGAATACCAGGCTGCCGCCATCAGCGGAATTCACTGTGACAACAACAATGCCGTCAATTCCCTGCGTACCAAGCAGACCCATTCGCGCGACAAAGTCCTTATCAGCAGGATAGTTCTGTGTCACAATGGTGACTTTTTCACCTTCAGTTACACCCTGGATCGAAAATGTTGGGATTGTCCCTGCATTAACGACATTGCTTAAAGGGATGAGGGCGAGGCTAAATATTGCGATGTAAATAATCAATAATTTTTTCATTTTGTAACCTCTTTGTATTTATTCATTTCGTTTTATCTTCTACCAAACCACAGGTGCTTCAAGTTGAACGCATTGCCTTGCACTGAATTTGTTTTTATGACCAATTAACATTCTTTCGGATCAGATTTGCTTTAACCGAATAGTTTTACTGGTCAAAACCCAGGTATTTCTTGTGTTTAATGTGCAAGGTGCATGCCATTTATTGAAAAAACAAATTTCATAAATGACGGTTGGTATTTGCAATATCTGCCTTCAGGGTGATACTTCCTCCAATATCCCTTCCTGAATGCCAGTCTCAGCAAGATAAAATTTTTAATGACCTTAAAAGAGTAGCGGTCTCCTCCAATTGAATCTAATTAAATTATACAGTATTCATAGAACGACATCAATATTTAGGCCGTGCTTAATTAATTAAAAATTAAACAAAACGACCACTTCGTCACTGAAGTGGTCGTTATTGATTTACTTAGATTTACTTCTGTTTGACTTTAATGGTTCGTGGTTTGGCTTCTTCTGTCTTTGGGACCTCAAGGGTCAAAACACCATCTACCAAACTTGCCTCAACCTTCGAAGAATCCAAAGGTGTGGGAAGGGTGAGGACCCTGTGGAAGGTGCCGCTTGGGCGTTCTGCCAGCAGGTAATTTTCGCCTTCTTTGCGATCCGCATCCAGGCTGCCTGAGATGGTCACAATTTCATTGACGATCTGTATGTCGAGATCTTCTGGTTTGACGCCAGGAAGCAGGGCTTTGATGGTGTAACCATCACTGTCTGCAACAATATCGATGGGGAAGCTGATCATTGCTGAATAATCATCGTCCCAATCGCGCATGATTTCTTCGATGGCTCGGCGTCGGGTGTTTCTGCGAACAGGATTAATATATAAGGTCATCGTATCCTCCATTTAGTACTTTTTTATTATCAATGCTATTTTATTTTTTTATTATTAACACCTTGTTTGAAAAAAATTGGAGAAATATAAGAATTGGAGGATCGACTGGAAATGTTTTGCTTGAGTCGTTACAATTACCATTCTTCAGTCAACGAAATTGGCGGCAGAGAGATATGAGAAAAGGATGGATCGTTCTGGCATTTATTATTATTTCCAGCCTCCTGCTGGGTCTTTTTGTCATCTACAGAGGATCGCTGTTGACGAATGCCCGGTCACGCCAGGTTATTGCATTTATCAGAAATCCTGAGTCTAAAGAAAGCCTGGTCATCCCGGCAGGCTCTCGCTGTGGGGATGCACCTTTTACAATGCCGACCCAGGGAATGATCGGCTTTATTTGGGACGATTCTTTTCGCATAGGCCATCGGCATACGGGTATTGATATTTTCGCCGGCACCGAGGGCGGTGTCACTCCGATTTATTCAGTTTATGACGGCTATCTCAGCCGTTTACCGGATTGGAAATCCAGCGTGATCATTCGTATTCCTTCGGACCCTCTAAATCCAGATCGGCAAATTTGGACTTATTACACACACATGGCAGATCCTGATGGGAAATCCTTTATTGCGGATAATTTTCCACCTGGGACAACGGATGTGTTTGTCCCTGCCGGAACCTTATTGGGATACCAGGGAAATTATTCAGGGACATCCGGGAATCCAACAGGGGTGCACCTGCATTTTTCAATCGTAAAAGACGATAGTCACGGAAATTTTCTGAGTGAATTGGCGATTGAAAACACATTGGATCCCTCAGCTTATTTTGGCATGTCCCTTAATGCCCATGATAACCCCGGTGAGATTCCCACCTGTCCTTAGTACCAAAATAGATCGATCACTTTGAAAGCAAGCCGTTAATCGTATAATTAGTTCTCGTTGTGCACATTACATATGAAACATAGGGAGTCTTTATGGAGGAAATTGCAGAGAATGTCTTTATTGAACAGGGATATCCAAGGGTTGTTCTTGGGGTATTGAAATTAGAGCAGGGTTTACTCCTGGTCGATTCGCCTTTCAGGCATGAAGATGTGCCGTCATGGCAGTCCGAGTTAAGTCAACTCGGTGCGGGTATGGAAAGGCTGTTGGTCTTGCTGGATGCCCATGTTGATCGCACGATGACAATTCGGGCAATGGAAACCAATGTTTTAGCTCATGAAAATGTGGTCGAGATCATTCGCAGCAGATCCACAGCTTCAAAAAACCAGGATTTAGAACCTGGTCCAGATTGGACGCATACGGAATTCCCCGCCGGTTATAGATGTGTTAAACCACAGGTGACTTTTACTGACGAGGTTTTGCTCCATTGGGATGAAAACCCAATCCTTGTCACCCATAAACCGGGCGCTCACAGCGCGGGCACCTGGTTGATCGATGAGACAAGAAAAGTTGCCTTTATCGGCGACAGCGTCCTGGAAGCACAGCCGCCATTTTTCGCCCAGGCAGACATCGAAGCCTGGATTTCAGAATTAAATTGGCTTCAATCTGATCGATTTACAAATTTTGAATTGATTTCCAGCAGAAATGGTGTGATCGATTTTAACGTGGTTAAAAAGATGGCCGAGTTTTTGGCCAAAACAAAAGAATTATTGAATGATTTAGCGCTTGAAGATTCTCCATTGGAAGCCATCCCGGAATTGGTTTCACATTTGTTGAAGAAGTTCGATTATGATCCACAGTCCCATGAACGGCACGTCAATCGTTTGACATGGGGCCTGGAGCAGTATTACTTAAGAAACTTTGCAGACCAGGAACTTGAATCAAAAGGAGAAGCGGAATGAATCCTTCCGATTGCGAAGCTTTAGCGGAAGTAACCCGAGGAAGCACGGTCGAATCCATCCATTTTGGTGCTTTTATTGTGGTGGATTTAGATGGCAAAGTTCTTGCCTCCCGAGGCGCACCTGATTTATTGACCTATCCGCGCAGCTCGATGAAACCCTTCCAATTAATGCCCTTTCTTGAGAGCGGGGGCAGCGAACATTTTGGTTTTACACAAAAAGAAATTGCCATTATGTGCGCTTCACATGCGGGAACGGATTTACACGTTTCAGTTCTTGAGGGCATGCACAAGAAAATTGGTATTCGAGAAGATGACCTGAAGTGCGGGGTTCATTGGCCGAGCGATTCAAAAACCCGTCAGGCGATGCGGGCTGCTGGTAAAACGCCGACCCCTTTTCGACATAATTGTTCTGGCAAGCATACGGGTATGTTGGCCTATGCACAGATGGAGAGTTTTGATAAGAAATCATATCTTGATCCTGCGCATCCTGTGCAGGTTCGCATTCGAGAGACCCTGGCTGAAATGCTTGGCATGAGCCCGGAGGATTTACCACTGGGTATTGATGGCTGTTCGGCACCGGTCTATGGCATTCCTTTGCAAAATATGGCAAAGGCAGTTGCGCTCTTGGCAGATCCAAAGGACCTGAGTGAATCCAGGAAAAAAGTGTGCAACACGATTACTTCTGCGATGATGTCACATCCTGTAATGGTTGCCGGACCCGGAAAGTTCGACACGGATTTAATGACAACCGCAGCCGGGAAGGTTTTTTCCAAGGGCGGTGCAGAAGGATATCAAATTATTGGGGTAAAGCCTGATGTTCTCAAACGAGGATCACCCGGATTGGGGATCGCGATTAAGATAGCCGATGGTGATACGCAGGGCAGGGCGCGTACATTTATTAGCTTGCTGCTTCTTAAGGCCTTGGGGGTATTGAGCGATCAGGATTTAGAAGCGCTTGCGTTTAAAGAAAAAGCTTTGGTTAAAAATTGGCGCGGCTTGGAAGTGGGCAAATTACAGCCGGCGTTCCAGATGAACGAAATGGGTATTTCATAATGAATGATGGCAATTCAAAATACGATCATAAGATTATAAAAATTCGGCAGCAATTGATTGATGCCTTTGGCATGCCTGAGTGGCGAGAGCCGCTGCCGCCAGTGGATGAGCTGGTTTCAACCATCCTGTCGCAAAATACCAATGATGATAATCGTGACGTGGCTTTTAACCAATTAAAAATGGCTTTTCCGGATTGGGAGGCAGTTGCAGCAGCGAACACCGAAGATGTGATTGATGCCATTCGAACTGCAGGGTTGGCAAACCAGAAAGGTCCGCGAATCCAGGGAGCACTGAAAGAAATCAAAGCCCATAACGGTGGAAAGATTGACCTGGAATTTTTACGGGATATGCCGCATGAAGAAGCTCGAGATTGGCTGATGTCGATAAAAGGCGTTGGACCGAAGACAGCTGCCATCGTGCTGTTGTTTTCTATGGGAATATCCGCTTTTCCTGTTGATACCCACATTTATCGCGTTACAGGTCGGATTGGGGTCAGGCCTAAAAAATTAACTGTTGAAAAGACACATGATTATTTAGAAGATTGCATTCCCGAAGACGCTTATTATGACCTGCATTTGAACCTGATCCGCTTGGGACGTGAGGTGTGCGGGGCACGAAAGTGGAATTGTTACCGCTGCCCAATCGAAGACCTCTGTTCTTATGATGAGAAAAACTTTGAGGATGACAACAGCAGAGCCTATTAAATCCCGCGTTGGGAAAACTTATTATTTGCGTTTGAATAATCGAGAATTATTCCTGTAAGGAGCCAATTAAGGACCATGGACCGGTCCATGTGATGTTGACGTCGCGTTCCTGACCAAGAAGGTCTTCTTCACTTTCAACGAAGACCAGCTTGTTGGTGGGCGTTCTGCCGCGCCAGCGTCCGCGGGATTTTTCCTCGAACAACACGTTTACGGTTTTTCCCATTAATCGGCTGTTGATTTCAGTCGCGATTTCTTCCTGGAGGGACTCCAACATTCGAAACCGGCGCATTTTTTCAGCTTCAGGAACATCATCTTCCATTTTTCGCTCAGAATAGGTGCCTGTCCGTGGTGAATATCGGGCTAAATGGGCGACGTCCATCCGAAGATCATCCAGTACCTCGTAGGTTTTTTGGAATTGTTCTTCAGTTTCCCCGGGGAATCCCACAATGATATCGGTCGCAATGGAAACACCCGGGATGCGCTCACGAATATTGTGAACCAGTTCACGGTATTGGGCGGCGGTATAGCCGCGCCTCATGGCGCGCAGTATCTCATCATCACCTGCCTGGATTGGCACTTCGATGTGTGGGCATATCTTGGGAAGCTCAGCGACAGCATCAAGCAATTCCTCTGTCATCCAGTTGGGATGCGATGTCAGGAAGCGGATTCGCTTCAGACCTTCAATTGAATGCAGGTCTCTCAAGAGCGATGCTAATGTTGGCTTTTCTGGAAGGTCCAGCCCATAACGATCGACGATTTGACCCAATAATGTGAGTTCTTTTACACCCTGATTAACAAGGGCACGCGCCTCAGCCATAATTTCATCATAGGGACGTGAATGCTCGACCCCACGTTTGCTGGGGATGATGCAATATGTGCAAGCATGGGAGCAGCCGTACACGATAGGGATGTAAGCCGAAACCAATCTCCCTTTTTCATCCTCAGGCAAGCTAATTTCCTCATCAAGGATAGCGTTGAGTTCACTTTGCTTTTCCAGGGATTGGTTTTTTGCGTTGCGTTGAATAAGCAGTTCAATCAGGGGTTCCGGGTGGGATGGGGGAGAAACCACATCCACCCAGGGGAATTTTTCCTGGATTTTTGTGTTGCCGCGGACACCGATCAAACATCCCATCAGGTTGATCACCAGATCGGGATTTTTATCCTTTAAAGGCTTAAGTGAACTGAGTCTGCCGATTGCTTTGTCTTCAGCGCTTTGGCGCACAACACAGGTATTAAGCACAATGACATCCGCTTCTTTGGGAACACGTGTGGGTTGATAGCCCAGTTTTTCAAGGGCGGATGCTAAACGTCGTGAATCTGCCACGTTCATCTGGCAGCCTTCTGTCCAAATGTGATATTTCATAGGGGCGTATTATACTCGACGGGTCAAACAGAGCATAATTTGCGCGATTTGTAAAATTTAATATATAATAAGGAAAGGTAATCAATATTGATGTTATAATGTCCTGTTGATGGGCAATTTCATCAATGTTTTAGGTTATAATTGAATAAATTCAATTAGGTATCGTCATTAATTTATCATGGAGAAAGTACTATGGATTTTGAATTAACGGAATACAAACGAAGTACGGTTATTTACACCAGCGGACGTATCGATAGCTATACGGCTCCTGAAGTAGAAGAGGCACTCAATCAATTAATGGAAAAGGGTCAGTACAATATCATTTTTGATATGAGAGATGTGACCTTTATTTCAAGTGCCGGGTGGTGGGCGTTAATTCGGGTTCAGAAAGAAGTCAAGAAAATGAACCGTGGTGAATTAGTGCTGGTTAAATTGGATCAGCGCATACGCGAATCCATGGATTTGGTTGGAATTAGCCCCTACTTTAAAATCTACGATGACTTGCTTGAAGCGGTTGGGAATATGTAATTTCTACGCTTGAGTGAATCTCATATTCTATAGAATAAAAAAAGAGGCTGATTTTTGCAGCCTCTTTTTCATTATTATTGATTGAAAGTTTATATGGGTGCAGACAGAAATCTGGCTGCTTCCATAAAATCACTTGTTTTCCCTGCTATTAATCGATCTCAATTGAATATTGTGCTTTTTGACGGGTTACCGGACTTGTGCCGCTGATCACCAGGATGACGGAATCTACATCATCACCAATTTGTAAGGCAATTTCTGCCACGTTGGCTTCATTCAATTCAATCGGGATCACTTCGACTTCATTGCCAAAGGTGATCATTGATATTCTAAATTCCTGGGGCAGGAGGTTCTGAATGCGTACGAAACCTTTTGCATCCCAACCGCCCTGGTTCGCTTCGAAATCGGAGAAATAATCGATGGCAGGGATTTGAATGTCATCAACCACCATGCCAAGGCCGTTAACAGCAGCATCGGTGACGTATTCAAAGCGGATGGTAACCTCTTCCCCAGCGAATTGACTCAGATCAACAGTTTCAAGCTGCCATCCATTTGTCTGTCCGTTTAATCCGCAGCCATAACTGTTTCCGGAGGGGTCTTCATTGGTGCAGGAGCTGGTGTTCAGGATTTGCCATTCCTCTTTGTCTGTTGAAGCCGAAATGAAAACATAGTCATAATCTTCTTCAAGGTCATACCAGGTCTGGTAGCGCATCTCAACCGGGGCGTTGACGTCTCTCAGGTCAAACCGCTGTTCAAGGGACATATTTGAATGGTCGCCCATATTTGACCAGAAAAAATAATCGCCGGAATAAGGTGAGACAGGCAGAATGCTGATGGCGGTATTGCCATTAAATGTCAGGGTGTGCTGACCAGGGCATGTGATCTCCACGTAATCCACGCCAAATTGAGCCACATCATAATCGGTCTGGCTCATTGGGCAGCTCGGGAATGTGATCCCCGGGTTTGCTACGGGGGCGCTTGGATACAGGTAATAATCATAACGACCGTCGGCAACATCACTATCACCTAAATTATTGGCGACAGCCCAATCTGCAAAGACGTCTTCTGCTGTGACCTGCTCGCCCGTCAAGGGGTCAATAACCCCCATTTCTTCAAGAACGATATCGATGCTTTCCATGCCGTTTTTGTCATGTGCCACCACTGCCTGGCTTGCTTCGTCGCCAAAGCGCTCAAGGAAATAGGTTGTAAAGAGTAATGATGCGCCATAATGCGGTCCATTGCCGCCGACGTTGGTGCCCCAATCGGTCAATTGCAGGTCCGGGTTGTTGATGTAGCTGTAATCAAAACCGCCCGGGTCAAAGCCGTTGATCAGTTCTGCCAGCATTGAAAAGCCTTCATTAAGCCAGGTTTCCTCGTTTTTATCCGTGTACCAGTGAATCATGTGCTGGTATTCATGAGCCAGGGTGCCGTAAATATAATCTTCCCAAAGGTACACATTGTCAGCGTTGATCAGGAACATCTCGTGGGCATTTGAGAATTCATGTGCCTCAGGGTGAAGGGAGTCAGCGGATGAAAAATAACCAGCCAGTGAATTGCCCAATCCGCCGGCATAGACAATATAAATGCGGGGATCGCCATCCACACCCGGGGACCATTCACTGCCGAAAAACTCTCGGTTGGTCGGGTAGATTTCTTTATCAAAGGTATCACCCAGCGAGCGCAGGTCATATTCATCATATTCCACGCCGTCTTCTATCCAGATATAAACGTGGTCACCCAGGTAGCGCAGGGTAGTATCGACTTTAAAGTTTTCATTGGTGTCGACATCTGTCACCCAAAATGATTGGGGATCACCAACCACATAAGGCGCATTTTCATCCACTAAGATTTCAGGGATGACTTCTTTCCCTGCGAGACGCTGCCCAAGGTCAATTGGGTCATTGATTGGGACCAGTGCTTGCTCAAGTATTTCCAGGGACTCAATCGCTGCCAGCACGGCACCGGGTTTAGCCGTGGGCATGGGTGTTGAGATGATCGGGGTCAAATCCTCAGTTACCACAACCGGGGTGGATTGTGGGATGTCAATTGAGGCAGTATCAAACCATGAGATTAAGGCATTGCCCGAGAAGATTAATACAAGGCAAATTCCCAGGCAGCACACTGCCAGGATCAATAATATGGTGACGATAATGGGAAGTGCTTTTGTTTTGTTGTCCATAAATTTTCTCTTTGAAAAGATTTGTTGAATTTATTTCTTATGAATTTACCTCATTTTCATAGAAAAGACACAAACGCGCTCATAACAATCTCTTGAAGGAAGGCACAGCAAATTTTTTACTTGATTCACCTTATCTGATTTAGATACGTTATAATGGACGTGATTTTATATCCTTAATATGGAAGGACTGCTCCATGCAGGATGATTTAGAACTTCTAAAGAGCTACAAGCAAATAATTAAGCGCTGGTGGGTGATTGTATTAGCGGCTTTTCTTGGGGGCTTACTTGCGTTTGGCTTTTCTTACCTTAAGCCGGGGCTGTACCAGGCTGAAGCGGTTTTTCACGCCAGCATCGATTTTACTGAAATCAATTTTGAGAACCTTCAATCTGGAAATAATGCCCCTCTGACATTTACCCAATACGATGAGGATATCGCCCTGCAGGTTGTCCAACGCATGCTGCTCGCGACAAGGAATGAAGCTTTTCGATATGCTCAAACATTGGACCCGGACCTGGATATCACCACCTTTGTTCGCAATTCGCAAATTCGTCGGTACCACGCCCAATGGTATTTGAGGTACCGGCACACAGATCCTGAAATTGCTCAATCCATCGTTAATTATTGGGCGGATTTAGGGTGGCAGGCTTTGCAGGATGCGCAGACCAATGGGAAGGCAGAGACCTTTGTCATCGTGGATTTGGTGTCTACAGCGGAGCTGCCCCAGGTGGATATTTATCTGAATCGCAATAACCTCATCCTGGCAGGGACTTTGATTGGCTTTGTGGCTGGTGTGGTCCTGGTCGATTTTTCACAAAGGGTTCGTGGCAAAGCCGCAAGGACAGCCTGATGATTTTAGAATCGCTTTCTAAAAATCCCCTTTATAAAGCAGTCATCATTTTTCTGTGGTTCGTGCTGATTGTGGGCTTGCCGCTGACGAGTTTTCCAATCTTCAGCGAATTGACAGGCGCGATTGTTGCCCCATTCTCATTTATTCCTCTTGTACTGCTGCTGGTTTTGTGGATGATCCCCTTCATTTTCAGCCGCGGGAAGCTTCCATCAGAGGTTCTGCCAATTTTGTATTTCACAGCCTTTGCAGTCATCATTTCGGCAGGGGCATTTTTCCTGGATGGGTTCTACGATCGGGGGCGCAACTTCTTTGACCAGAGCGTTCGGGCTTTCGTGACCCTGTGTATTGGCTTGAGCTTCTACCTGGTGTTTTCAGCCTATGCACAAAGCAAAAAAGCCATCCGGATGATCTTGCAATTCATCTACATTGGGGGCGCTTTGCTGATATTATGGACCGGTTTTGAAGTGGTGATGCTGCGGATCTACACCAGCGCCCAGGCACTGCCTGAATGGTTCAGAGCCATACGCTCGGCACTGGCGGTTCAATCGCCGTCGGTGAACTTCATTAACCGCGTGACGGGGTTTGCCTACGAACCCTCCTGGTTTGTGCGCCAGTTCAACTTGATTTTGTTTCCAATCTGGCTGTCGGCGGTGTATCAGCGAAAATCAATTTATAAATTCAGACTGTGGAAGTTCCAGCTTGAAGACCTTTTGTTTTTAGGTGGGCTGATCATTTTTGCCTTCAGCTCGCCAAGGATTGGCTTGCTGGCTTTCATGGCGACCCTGGCATACCTGGCATTTCTGCTCATGCGGGGTTTGCATCGAAAGCTGACTGCCTGGTACCTGCGCCGCCGCAAGAATCCACCCAGGCGAATGATCCTGGTCAAAATTGGTTTAGCTGTTTTGATGGTCCTGGTGGTTCTTGCTGCAACAGCGGGTGCTTTGCTTGGCTACATTCGATTTGCCAGCCGCTGGGATTACCGTTTTGAACTCTTACTCAAAGATTACACATTGGAATCCCTAAATATCTTTCCTGTGACTGAAACCAACCTGATCTATGCGGCACGTTCACTGGCATTTTTCGAGCGAATGATATTCTGGTTTGGGGGCTGGAACACCTTTAATGATTACCCCTTTGGTGTCGGTTTGGGGAATGCCGGCTTTTACTTTATTGACCGGGTGCATGGGGCGGCATTTGAGTCGATTGAAATGCGCAACCTGATCTGGCGTGCTGGTTACCTTGCCAACACCAAGAACTTATGGACGCGTTTGCTCTCCGAGACCGGTTTTTTGGGTTTCGCAATTTTTCTAACCTGGTTGTATTTATTATGGAAAAGCACAACTTTTATTCGCAAAAGCCAGTCAGAAGTCTTGCGGATTTTGGGTCTGGCAGGGCAATTTTTCATCCTGGCATACCTGGTGGAAGGCTTCAGCATGGATTCTTTTGCCATGCCCTACCAGTGGGTGATGACGGGCTTGATTTCTGCTGGGGGTTTGGTTGTCAGGAATGCGTTAGGGGACATGGCAAAAGGGAAAACGAAACTAGAGCAGCGGGTTGAAGTTCAAGAGTAACTGAGAAATTTTATTAATCTATTTAAGGGGGATGATTGGATTTTTATAAACAAAACGGGAATGGATGGGAGTCGAACCCACCACGGTTCGCAACGCGACCCGACACCGGTGTTGAAGACCGGGAGGCCCACCAGGACCTAACCATTCCCAACTTAAGAATAACTTTCACACCCCTGAATGTCAACTGATTGAACATGCTTTAATCCTGTTAAAAATGAAGTCTTCGATACGATTGATATAATGCGGGGTTGATTATTTTGCGTTAAATATAAGCGAAATAAGTTATAATAAATTCAATCTACTCCTTCTCATAACCATTTTACTAAACCCATTTACACAGGGGCAATTACAACTTCATAGGAGATCAAATGACCCAATCATTTCGCCATTTAATATGGGTAAGTTTAGTGATTTTAATCCTCTCCCTTAACCTGGGATTTCAACCTACAAGGGCAGACACCCCATCTCTTTTCTATGTTGACAGCTATGAGGATATTAATGATTTTGTCACCAACAGTGTATGCAGCGTTGGAGCGGTTACTGGAGGTCCCTGTACCCTACGAGCGGCAATAGCAGAGGCTAATGCTATTATCGATACCTTTGATATTGTCATCGACATACCATCGGGGAACTATGTTCTGTCGATCCCACCGGAGGGCGTTAATGACATCACATCCGGTGATTTGAATTTTATAGGTCATGTGAACCTGCATTCAATCACCTTGAGGTGTTCAGACCCACAGCCTGCGGTGATTGATGCTAAGCTTCTGGACCGCGTTTTACGGATTGAACCTGATACAATTGTTTACCTTGAGAACATCGTTGTTCGGGGCGGTTTATTATCCTGGACAGGCAGTGTCGACATGTTTGACGGCGCAGGTATCCTGAATTATGGGACGTCTTCCCTTACTAATGTGGTGGTTGAAAATAATGAGGCGCGTTGTGGTCAGGAAACCTGTACATTCTATATCAGCGGAGGCGGCATCCTGAATGCGGGACAAATGACCATCGTTGACTCGATGATCAGAAACAATAAAAGTGTAGGGGCTTCAGCGATTGCCAATGCGGGTGGGTCATTTGGCGTCGTCATTAAGAACTCAACCATATATGGCAATCACGCTTCAGGGGCTTTTACTATCGATAGCTTCGCCTATCTGCACATCAGAAATTCGACCATCAGCGGAAATACTGCCCCCCCAGGTTATATTTCAGGTATTGCAAATCATGACATGTTGGTCCTGGAATCAACAACCGTTGCAAATGCTGGCAGAAGTTCAAGCATTTTTAATTATGTGAGTGGATCTGTAAGGGTCAAGGACAGCATTCTGCAGAATGATGGCGCTTCTGGAAGTCGGAATTGTGAGAATAATGGCACCTGGAATTCAGAGGGTTATAGCATCTACAGCGACGATACCTGTCCTTCTACCGGGACGGATCTTGTGAATACGGATGCACTGCTGGGTGCCCTGGGTGACTGGGGCGGATCAACGCTGACGATGCCATTACAGACAGGCTCTCCTGCAGAAGATCACCGACCAGGTGAATGCATGACTATCCCGGAAGGCCCTACACTTCCTCCCATGCCGTTGACTGAAGATCAGCGTCATTATTTGCGGGACGATGGCGCATGTGATACCGGTGCCTTTGAAGGGATTCTTGATGTAATCCCGGTATACTTACCCTTGATTATCAAATAAAATAATCAATTATGTATTAATTGATTAACAGGAGATGAAAAGTATCTATGACTGAAATGACGCATACCCCCGATTGGGTTAAGGACGCAATCTTTTACCAGATTTTTCCCGACCGTTTTGCGAAATCGGACTCTTTAGAAAAACCCACCCATATAGAACCCTGGGATTCTCCCATCACCCGCTATGGCTTCAAGGGTGGTGACCTTGTTGGTGTATATGAAAAGCTGGATTATCTCCAGGATTTGGGGATCAACGCGATCTACTTCACCCCGATTTTTATGTCCGCCGCAAATCATCGCTATCATACTTTTGATTATTACCAGGTTGACCCGATCCTTGGCGGCAATAAAGCCTTTTTCAAGCTATTAGAAGAAGCACATCGCAGGGATATCCGCATTATTCTTGACGGCGTTTTTAACCATGCCAGCCGGGGATTTTTCCAATTCAACCACATCCTGGAAAATGGCGAAAAATCTCCTTATTTGGACTGGTTCAAGGTATACGGCTATCCAATGAACGCCTACCAGGGCAAACCAAATTATGCCTGCTGGTGGAACCTGCCTGCTTTGCCCACATTCAATACCGATAATCCCCAGGTGCGATCCTTCCTGTTTGATGTTGCCAATCACTGGATTGAGATGGGTGTGGATGGTTGGCGGCTGGACGTCCCCTTTGAGATCAAGGACGAATCCTTCTGGCGCCAATTCCGCATTGCGACAAAGCTCCCCAATAAAGATGCTTACCTGGTTGGGGAAATCCCTTCTGAGGCGCAAGAATGGCTCAAGGGTGATATGTTCGACGGTGTGATGAACTACCAGTTTACGGCTGCTTTAGTGGGTTTCTTTGGAAATGGCCGCAGGGACGAACATATGATTTCAGGCATGATGGGATTGCCGGAAGTGCCAGAATTGGATGCAGCCAGTTTTAGTAAACGGACAAAAGAACTGCTAGAAATCTATCCAAAACAAAATGCCTTAGCCCAGCTTAATTTGATGGACAGTCACGATATGCCCCGATTTTTGAGCATGGTCAGCGGGGATACCCGGGCATTCCGCCTGGCGACCCTGTTTCAGATGACATATCCCGGAGCGCCGTGCATTTATTACGGCAACGAGATTGGGATGAAGGGCGGGCGTGACCCTGAGAACAGGGCACCGTTCCCATGGGATGAATCCCGGTGGAACCATGATTTACGCAATGACTTCAAGAAATTTATCCAGATCCGCCGAGAGAACCGGGTGCTGCGAACCGGTGAATATGTGCCTGTGCATTCCGAGGGGCGTCACCTCGCTTTTTTGCGCCATCTTGAGGACAAACGTATGCTGGTGGTGATCAACGCTGGTGACGGGAATTGGGAATTGAATATTCAAACAGAGTCTCACATTGCAGACGGTACGCTTCTCAAGGACCTGGTTGGCGGGGGCGAAGCACGCCTGGTTGATGGTTATTTGAGGAATTGGAACCTGGCACCCTGGGAGGGGGCGATATTCAAACCGGTTGAAGAATAAAGATGGTGAATGGGGAGTGGTGATTAGGAGAATTGTGATTGGAGAGTGGTAATTGGTGAGTGGTCACTTGTCCTGATTGATATATTCCCAAAAACCGGATCGGTAGAAATGGTTGATAGCCTTGTGCCAAGCTGTAACATTATTGATGGGTAATCCTCAATCGTATACCTCGCGGGGGAATTGAGACTCCTTTAGTTTATTTTCCAAGCGCCAGGTTTCCATAAATAAGACTGCCGCCGGCAAAATTGGCAGCCAAACCATCCAAAAACTAACAAGCACCTGTCCGCTAAAAAAATAGTACATTAATTCGCGGGAAATCAGGCTGGTGAGTGCAATGACGCCGCCCACCATTTCCCATCGCCAGCCAGCCAATAAGCCTAATAGTGATGCAAACCACAATCCAAAAAGCAGCCAGTAGATTGATGATTGTGGTTCAGCCCGACGTTCTACCAGGACCGAAATAAGAAGGATAACTCCAAATAAGAAAGCCAGGATGCTCCATATCCTTGCAGCCCAGCGCATGATGTGTATTCTTTTCAACATTTTTTCATTGGATTTCATCGTCACTTCCTGTTTTTATAGGTAATGATTGCTTTTTATTTCCGCTTATCTTTTCTGAAAGCCTGTAAAATCGCGATCTTTGTGGGGTGATTGAAAGGCGCAGGGTTTACGGGCGGGGCATCGAGGATGGTGTTTGGGTAACCGGTCACATCCTGGGGGACAGGGATGATCTTTTTAAAAGAAAGATAGGGACTTTCGCAAATCTTATTTAATTCCTGCGTAAAGGCTTCCCCGGAAAGGAACAGGGCGTTGTTGATCAGGATCAACCATCCCTGGTGTGCAACAAGCGGCCGGACTTTGTTGATCAGCCGTAAAAAATCATTTTGCAGATCAATCCGCCCTGCTTCTGTTGTTGAAAAATAAGGGGGATCCACGATGACACAATCAAACAGGCGCGCTTCATTGCGCATTTTCCCGGTGATCCTGAAGAAGTCGCCGGTGATGACCTTGCTTTTGTCCGGGTCAAGATTGTTAAGATCCCAGGATTTCTGTGCGATATCCAGGAAGTTCTTGTTAAGGTCAGTTTGGACGACCATGGATGCATTGCCAACCCCTGCTGCAACCCCAAGGCTGCCGGTGTAAGCAAAAGTATTCAGCACCCTTAATCCCTCCGAATGGTCCAGCAGCCAGCGACGAAGATTGCGCGTATCCAGGTAGAAGCTGGCATCCTGGTTTATCTGCAGATCGACGGCATATTTTACATTGAATTCCACAATCGATTGGCATATTTTGCTGCCTTCAATTAAAATCCCATTCACCAATCTTGAGTCTGATGACTGTCGTTGTTTGAGGATTAATGAGGTGATATTCTCCAGGCTTTCCATTGCCCAATGGCTTATTTTCTCAATTATTTCATGATTCTCGCCTGGTGACCCATGCTCAAGGATGACCAGTGTTTCCTCGTAGCGATCAATCGCCAGCCCGGGACAGCCTTCGTAAAAGCCGTTGAACAAGCGATATGCCGTGGTTTTATCGGCAATAAATTTCCTTTGAACAATTGCATGTTTGATATGTTGTAAAATCTCGGTATCTGCTGTCATATAATTATTTTACTCGCAACTCAGGAAATCAAAATTTAGTTATTAATAAATAATTATTTATATTTGACTAATTTAATGTTATAATTTGATGAATTACAATTAGATTGAAAAAAGGAGATAAATAATGGTTGCTTTTTTTGAACAATTTTCACCCATCATGCAGGCATTGATAGGTACACTTTTTACCTGGGGTGTGACCGCCTTGGGGGCTGCTCTGGTTTTTTTTACCAAAGAAGTAAGCCGCAAACTTTTAAACGGCATGTTGGGATTTGCTGCAGGCGTGATGATTGCTGCCAGCTTCTTTTCGTTGTTAGCACCAGCGATCGAGATGTCTTATGATTTTCCCGTCCCTGTCTGGGTTCCTGCAGTTGCTGGCTTTATTTTGGGAGGCGTTTTTCTTTTCCTGACTGATAAATTGCTGCCGCACTTGCATATGGGTATGGATATTAGTGAGGCAGAAGGTCCTAAAACATCCTGGCAGCGAAGCGTGTTGTTGATCACTGCTATCACTTTGCATAATATCCCGGAGGGATTGGCAGTAGGTGTGGCTTTTGGTGCGGCTGCAGCAGGAATCGGAGAAGCAGGGGTTGCTTCGGCTATTGCACTTGCTCTTGGTATTGGAATTCAAAATTTTCCGGAGGGATTGGCCGTTTCAGCGCCCCTCAGACGTGAGGGATGGAAAACTGGTAAGGCTTTCCTTTACGGTCAAT
This sequence comes from Anaerolineaceae bacterium, assembly GCA_016841525.1. Taxonomy (GTDB): domain Bacteria; phylum Chloroflexota; class Anaerolineae; order Anaerolineales; family Anaerolineaceae; genus Brevifilum. The sequence goes on along the minus strand of JAENYZ010000004.1, from coordinate 80,986 downwards.
TCTCCGGTATGGTGGAGCCCATTGCGGGTCTGATTGGTGCAGCAGCTACATTGCTGATGCGGCCTTTATTACCCTACGCCCTTTCTTTTGCTGCAGGTGCGATGATTTACGTGGTAGCAGAAGAATTGATCCCGGAATCTAAATGTGAAGGGCACTCTGACATCCCGACCATTGGTGTAATGCTTGGGTTTGCTGTGATGATGCTTTTGGATGTCGCACTCGGTTAAATGAAATTTTGGTTAAGTAAAAGAAAAGCTGGTGATTTTCAAGAGATCGCCAGCTTTTTTTATAATTGTTCTTTTTGCCAGATCTGATACAAGGCAAGATCGCCTTCTTTCCCGTCGGAGTAGAAACTTTCTATCACCTTGAAGCCTGCTTTTTGTGCAAGCTTGGATAGGGTATCTTCGCTAAAGGTGTGCACATAGCGCAAGCCGATTGTTTTTCCTGCACGCCAATCCAGCAAAACGTCCCCGTCATCGAGGTCTTCCGGGTCAATGTTCACTGTTGACCACGGCACAACGCGTTTTTTCAGCCGGGGGCTGTTTTGCCACTGCCAGACAGAAAGGGCAACCCGTTCTGTATTTGACGCCAGAAATGCAAAATTGCGAGCTGTTTGTGCGCGCAGTTCTTCTCCTGGTATGTGATGCAGGACTGCAAAACAAGCTAGCCAATCGTAAGAACTCCCAGGGAGGGATTGATGCCAATTGGGGTCAGCCAGGTCAAGGGGCATGAAATTGAAAGTTCCTTTTGATGGTTCTTCAAGCAACTCGATGGCGCTTGTGAGCAAACCCTCGCTCATATCAAGGCCCAAATAGCTGCCCTGGAAGCCCTCAACTGCCAGCATCCTTGCCAGGGTACCGTTGCCGCAGCCGACATCCAGGATAGCCTTGCTTTGTAACATCCGGTGGATCAGTTTGTGAACACCTGGCTGAACCTGGTGGCGGGTTGCGCTGAAGGAACCCGCAAATTGGTCATAAAATTTGCAATTGATGGCTAATAATTTATTTCTTGTGTCTGCATTCATGTTGAAATAAAGTATATTGCAGTCTGGTAGACATCGCAAATATGAAGTTTAATTTCTTGATTTGAGTTTCTTATGCTTGAATCTGCACATTACCCACCAGGCAATTGCGCCACCAAGCTTGTACCTATGTGTTTGAGAAGAAAAAACCCCTTCCTTTTCGGGAAGGGATTTTGTGTTATGTAAGCTCATAAATTTTGATTTTTACTTTGTTCAGATGTACTTACACCATATCCGTTTTTTCATCTGGCGTAGGTTTTTGCGAATTTTTCATCTTCTGATCGAGCCACATCCGCTGCTGAATGCTTTCAAGGGTGACCAACCCAATCAATTGTCCATCTTCGATCACGGGTTGCACACGGGTTTTCTTTAAGCTTTCCAGGGCGTCATTGAGCGGTGCTGTTGGTGACAGTCCTTTCGGCTCGATGCCAATCGCTGCATAAGCGGGGGCGCGGTTGCCCAGCCGCTGAAGCGCATTCAGCAAATCCTGTCGTTGAATGATCCCCAGGAAATGACCGTTGGATGTCACCGGGACATGATGCTGACCGGATTGAATGGATAGGCTCATTACAGTTTCCAGGGATTGATTGCCTTCAACCTGGAAGAACTTTGTCATCATGGCATCCTGTACCTGTAAGCCTTTGATGCTTGCCTGAATCCTGACTGAATCTGCTTCTGAATTTGCACCTACCCAAATGAAAATCGCCGTCAAGACTAACCAGGGGTTGAAAAAGAACCCGGCAAGGCCGATAAGCAGTGCTGCGCCTTTGCCGATATTGGCTGCGATACTGGTTGCTTTGACCGGGTCCATACGCAGTGACATCAAAGATCGCAAAACGCGTCCGCCGTCCATGGGGAAAGCGGGAATCAGGTTGAAAAGGAACAGGGTGATGTTCGCTGTAAGCAACTGGATCCAGAGATTTTCCTCAAGCAGGGAAAGGCTAAGCGGCTGGTTGAAAAAACCCGCCAATAAGAGCCCAACAAACATCAAGGCACCTATCACTAAATTGACAGATGGTCCAGCGATGGCGACGAAGAACTCTTGTTTGGGATCTTCAGGCATTTTTTCAAGCCGCGCTAAACCGCCAATGGGCAGCAAAGTGATGTCCTGGGTTTTGATCCCATATCGCTTCGCCATTAGCGCATGACCCAATTCATGCAAAACAACCAGCACAAATAAGGCAATGATAAAAACGATTTCTGTTACTGCAGCACCTGCTGATGCGCCAGAAAACAGGCTGGAAAATCCCACCCACAGCAGCAAAAACAGAAACGTGATGTTCATTTTCAGGTCAATCCCAAATATTTTTCCGAGACTTATGGAGCTTTTCATTTTTGCACCTTTAAATTCAATATCTACTTTTCTTCGTATCCAGTATCTCATCTTAATATTAGACCATCATCAACTTATTGTAAAAAGATTATATAAGGTTTAAGGGGTGTTATTCGCATTGAATATCAATAATGGGTACAATGGGTGCGTATGAAAGCAGAGAGCTGGCAAAAGAAGCGAAATTACAGCAAGGTTGAAAAAGACCTGGCGCTGGCAATATTAGAGGACCTGAAGAATGGTCTTGACCTGAGCACGTCCCAGCGGGAACACCCCAAACCGGATGGCGGCGGCTTTATCCCCAAACATGCCCTGGTGGCAGTCTACCATGAAATGGTGAACAGCGGTCAGTGGGATGAGGATGACGCCTTGTTGTTAAAAATCCGTATGAAACCAACCCGGACGCTGTCTGGTGTCACCACGGTCACCGTTTTGACCCGTTTTCATCCCTGCCCCGGTAATTGCATCTTCTGCCCCCAGGAAGACCAAATGCCAAAGAGCTATCTACGCCAGGAACCGGGCGCGATGCGCGGTTTGCAAAATAATTTTGACCCCTACGCACAGGTCAAAAATCGGATTGGTGCGCTGACTGCAGTTGGTCATCCCACGGATAAAATTGAATTATTGATCTTAGGGGGGAGCTTCAGCGCTTATCCCCGGGATTACCAGGAATGGTTTGTTCGACGCTGTTTTGAGGCAATGAACGAGGTCAACCCTGATGATCTTCCGGATTTCGAATCATTGCAAGAAGCGCAAACACAAAATGTGAATGCCAAACACCGCAATGTGGGGCTGGTGATTGAAACCAGGCCCGACCTTGTGAACCGTAATGCCTTACGCTGGTACCGATATTTGGGGGTGACCAAGGTTCAATTGGGCGCCCAGAGCCTGGATGATCACATTCTCAAAATTAATAAACGCGGCCACACATCCCAGGAGACCCTGGAGGCGACGGCATTATTGCGTGCCGGGGGCTTTAAGGTTGTTTTGCACTGGATGCCGAATTTATTAGGTGCGACCCCGGAATCGGACCGGGAGGATTTTAAACGTTTATGGGGTGATGGCGCTTATTGCCCGGATGAGCTGAAAATTTATCCTTGCCAGTTACTGGAAAACACCGAGCTCTATGATATTTGGAAAAAAGGTCAGTATCAGCCATTTTCCGAAAAAACGCTGCTGGACCTTATTGCCGATATCAAAACAGGTGTGCCCCGATATTGCCGCATCAACCGCATTATCCGGGATATTCCTTCAACATATGTTGTGGAAGGTAATAAAAACAGCAGCTTGCGCCAGGATGTTCAACGAGAAATGACTAAACGCGGTACAAAATGCGAATGCATCCGCTGCCGGGAAATCCGTAAACAAGAGGTAACAGCGGAAAAAGTCGAACTGAAATATCTTGTTTACAAACCTGCCTATGCAGAGGAGCGTTTCCTTTCCTTTGATACTCCAGATGATCATTTAGCTGGCTTTCTGCGTTTATCATTACCAACGGATACAAAGATGAGCGGCATTGGAGAATTAGAAAATGCTGGGATCATTCGTGAAGTGCATGTTTATGGGCAGTCACTGGAAGTGGGGGAAGATCGCTTGGGTATGGCACAGCACAGCGGATTGGGGACGCGGTTACTGGGAGAGGCAGAAAGAATTGCTAAGGATGCAGGCTTTAAAAAATTAGCGGTGATTGCTGCTGTTGGCACCCGTGGATATTATGCGGATAGAGGTTATAAGCTGGGGGATTATTATATGATCAAGGATCTTGATTGAGCCTGGTTCAGTCTTTAGATGAAAAAGGAAAATAGATTGAGGATCAGAGGCTTTGCCAGCACGGCAAGGCCCGCCATGGCTGCCCCGACAAGCCAGCCTACCAAAACATCAGACAGATAATGGACGCCAAGGGCAATCCGTGAGATTCCCACCCAGGGCGCCCATAGGCTTACTGCCAGCCCAAACCAGGGCGGACCAACAGCAATGCCCATCACTGCCAGTGCGGCTGAGCGCGCAGCATGACCTGAGGGGAAGGAATGGGGATCTGTGATGCGATAAATTTGACCCCATTTTCCTTCGGGACGCGGCCGCCTGATGGAGAACTTCAATGCAATCACTGCTGCTGCCATGATGACCAGCCCTACGGTGATAAAAACAATGCGTTCACGCCACTCGTCCCCGCTGAACAACCATGCAATAAATAAGCCGGCTAACCAGAACCAGGAATCACCAGAGTGCGCGAAGAATTTTAAAATCAGCGCAAGGAGCTTTTGATTAGGCTTCACATGCAAAGTTTTTGAAGCAAGCGCATCCCAATTTAAAATTTTTAACAAGCAATTTTTCATAGGTTTTGATCCAACTAAATCATTACCAATAATGCTACCAGAAACGTGTTAACATGTTTACGCATTTGATCGCATTTTTTTCTGCCGTAAATATTAGAAATTTTGGCAGCATGGAAATCGGTTAGCAAAACAGGTGATATTTTACTTCCAATTCATGGAAAATCGTTAATTTGGCTGCAGGTATAATGGACAGCAGTATTCTAAGGAGAAATGAATTGAGACACTTACCAAAAGCGATCCTCTGGGACCTGGACGGCACGATTATTGATTCAACCGAGTGCCATTTTGAATCCTGGTCGCAAGCATTGAAAAGTCACGGTTATACCATTACCCGAGAGATCTTTGATGCACATTACGGCAGAAATACCCAATCTGTTTTGCCATTGTATCTCGGATTTGAACCTGATCCAGAGCTTTTTGAAAAAATAAATATTGAAAAGGAAGAAATTTTCAGAGATGAGGTTGTAAAAAAGGGGGCTATGGTTCCTGGTGTCGAATCGTGGATGAGGTCGGCAAATCAATTGGGAATCAAACAGGCGATCGCATCTTCTTCTGGGATGAAGAATATCACAACCATGCTCTCTGCTTTTGGGCTATTAGGGTATTTTGATTTGCTGGTATCAGGCGCGAATTTACCGGCAAAGCCAGAACCTGACGTTTTCCTGGAAGCGGCGAAACTGATCGAGCTTTCTCCAGCAGAATGTCTTGTAATCGAGGATTCTTCGGCAGGTGTCCAAGCTGCCAAAGAGGCAGGGATGACCTGTATCGCAGTGCTGACGAGTCACACGAAATCGCAGCTAACTGCGGCAGACCTGCTTGTGGATGATTTTAGGACGCCATTATTAGATGCAATTGGGAATTTAGCTTAGCATTAGATATTGTTTATTGGTGAACATAAATTGCAGCAATACGAACGTTATAAACTATAATATAGAAGAATTGGATTTTGCCCTTTTCATCGAGGGCATTTTTTGACATTATCAAATATTTGGGGATTTACGTAACATCAAAATGAGGAGCTGGCGATGATCATTGTGCCTAAAAGAAAATCTCACCTTCATTGGATAAGAGTATTAATTTCACTTGTAACCATTTTCAGCCTATTAGCCGGGTGCAATTTGCCCTGGGGACGATCGAAGGAATTATCAACCCCTGAGAGCCTCGAGGTCAGAGAAGATGAACCTGAAGCAACTTCAGAACCCCGTCAGGATTTGCCACCTGCTCTCGTTGAGGTTTCTCCTCTGTCAGGCAGTGCCATCAAGCTCAATCAAGCAATTTCTCTTTACTTCAATCAAGCGATGGACGCCAGTTCTGTTGAAGCTGCCATTCATTTTGAACCAAGAGTCAACGGGCGATTCACATGGCAAGATGACCAGATCCTGACCTTCACACCAGACCAAGATCTTGAACCCGGCACAGAGATTTCTATGGTGATTGACACCAGTGCCCAGGCAGCTAATAAAAAGGGCTTACAAGCCCCTGTTTCTGTCAATTATCAGACCGCAGACGAATTATTGGTCTTGCAAGTGGTGCCAGAGGATTTTGCTCAGGATGTTGATCCGGAGAGCCTGGTGTTTGTGACATTCAATCAGCCTGTTGTAGCATTGGGGGATGGGCAGGCAGGTCCGCCCGCCTTTTCACTTTCACCGGAAGTCCCCGGGGAAGGCACTTGGCTTAATACGACCACTTATGTTTTCAGACCTGAACCTTCGATGACTGGAGGTACTAACTACAATGTTACGCTCAACGAGTCTTTAACCGGCACCTCTGGCGCAGGTTTCGATACTCAGGATCTTGCGTTTAGCTTTACAACAACAACACCCCAGGTTCTGGAGGTGCTGCCAATTGGGTCAAAATTTTTGAGTTTGGACGGTCCGATCAAGGTCAGGTTTAATATCAGGATGGACCAGCAAAGTGTAGAGGAGCATTTTTACCTGCTTGCGCCAAACGGGAGAAGAGTCAACGGTCATTTTGAATGGCAGGAAGATTTCCAGGGCTTTCTATTTACACCGGAAGACAATCTTGATCGAAACACGCGCTATGTCATCAGGCTTGATACCGGTGCACAGTCCTACGGCGGCTTGCTTGTTGAAGCACCTTTTGAAACCTCACGGACGACCTATCCAGCTTTGAATGTTTTATCCTCGGTGCAGCCTGAATTCAGGAGCTATTATGGACAGTATGGTCAGTATGAGATCCAGTTAACAACCCCTATTTCCAGGGAGAATTTTAAGGATCATGTTCGAATCAATCCAGAAGTGGGTTCTGAAGGTTTGCAGTTGAGTAATAATGATATGAACCTTGTCTTAAACGGTTACTTCAAACCTGACACAGAGTACACATTGACACTGGATCCAAATTTACAAGATCGATGGGGCGGTGCATTAGGACGATCCTTATCTTACACATTTGTGACGCCATCAGCTCCACCTGCCCTCAGTTTGGTCACCGGTTATACCAGCTACAATCTTATGTTTGTTCCTGCTGAAAGCTCTGATGTTGTTTTGCAGGCGATGAATATCAATACCCTGACCTTTGAAATCGCCCCCATCACGGTGAGTGATCTGCTTACCCTGGTACATCCGGATAATTATGAATACCGCCAGATTTTCCTGCCCAGCGGTACAGAAATAAGCACGCACAATCTCGAGCTGACACGAAATATCAGCCAGGCTGTACGGCTTCCCCTGACTTACCAGGGAAATCCATTATCTCCAGGCGTGTATTTCCTTGGAATGACGTCAGCTGATTTGGTCGAGAATGGTGAACAGGTCTATCAGCGGTATTACCTGATCGTCAGTGATAATCATGCTGTCATGAAGATTGCACCTGAGCAAGCTTTTATTTGGGGAACGACCCTTTCTGATCACGCTCCCCTGGCAGGGGCATCCGTGACGGTTTATAACACAGAGGGTGATATTCTTGCCAGCGGAAAAACGGATTCGGACGGCTTTTTCATTGAAGACATCACAAGGTCTGAGGAACCCTACGCCAATTTCATGGCAGTGATTGGCAAACCCGGGCAGAATGACTTTGCTTTTTCAATTTCAACCTGGGGACAGGGCTATGCGCTTTATAAACTGGGTATCCGGCAAAATACCCTGCCGAGAGAAATTGAAGCCTATATTTATACGGATCGGCCGATTTATCGCCCGGGTGATACAGTGCACTTTAAGGCTGTGTTGTTTTCACGAGAAAACGGATTACCGGTGCCTTCAGGCATGGAACAGGTGGATGTAGCTGTTTATGGTGACCCGGGTATGTCGGGAATTCCTGTGAACCTCTATTCCAACAGGCTCACGCTGAGCCAATTTGGTACGCTGGAAGGGGTTGTTGATATTCCCCCCGATGCATCCCCTGGCATGTTCCAGATTGCCCTGACACAGGGCGAACAAGCGATCGAAAGCCTGTATTTTGATGTCGCTGCATATCGGAAGCCTGAAATTGAAATCACGCTGGATTTGACCCCGGACGAGATTGTTTTTGGGGAGAATTTGAACGCCCAATTTCAAGCAGCCTATTATTTTGGGCTGCCTGTTGCAGACCAGGCTTATTCATGGTCGCTTTTCAGGGATGAAGGACGGTTTGAACTCCCGGGTTACCAGGTTGGACCGATGAGCTCGGATTGGCTCATGCCGCGCTTGCCAGAGTATTCTGTTTTTGGGGAGCGTGTCGCGTATGGGGAAGGTTTTACTGATGATCAGGGGCAGTCGAACTTAGTCTTCTCAGAAACAGATATGGTGCTGGATGAAGTGCAATCTGGCAGCATGCAGGAACTGACTCTGGAAGTTACGATAGCCGATGAGAGTGGGTTCCCCGTTTCTTACCGGGAATCTGCAAAGATTCATCCTGATACTTTCTATATTGGTGTTAAGCCAGAAACCTATTTTGGTAATGTGAACTCCCCCTTCTCCTTCACAATTTTGACGGTTGACTGGGAACAAGAGCCAGTAGGACAGCTTGCCCTGGAAGCTTCCTTTGAGGCGATTGAGTGGGAGGTTGAGGAAACTGGCAGGATGGAAATGCCCTACCAGTATGTCCAACGAAGAAGTTTGATCGACACAGCGAATCCAATTACGGGAGATGATGGGCTTTCACGACTGTCTTTTGTTCCACCAAAGCCAGGCACCTACCTGCTGACTGTTACATCCGGGGATTCAGTGACCGAGTCCATGGTTTGGGTTGCAGGAGAAGGTACCGCGGTTTGGCCCAAGCAGACACAGAACCTGATTGAATTGACACCGGATGCCGAGCTTTACCAGCCCGGTCATAGTGCTAATATTTTCTTCCCAAACCCCTTCCCGGGAGATGCAAAAGCATTGATCACTCTTGAAAGAGGTCAGGTGATGGAGACACGAGTCGTTGAGGTGACGGGTGCAGGCTATTCATTTGAGGTACCTATAGCCAACGATTCCATTCCCAATGTTTATATGTCGGTGATGTTATTTGGGCGGGATGAGAATGGCAATCCCGGTTTCCGACAGGGGATACATAATATCAAGGTTTCACCAGAAATCAAGACCCTGAATGTTGAATTGATCCTTGACCCGCAAATCACAAGCCCGGGAGCGCCTGCTTCTGCTCGACTGCTGGTCACCGATCAACAGGGGAATCCGGTGCAGGGCGAGTTTTCTGTTGCTGTTGTTGATAAGGCTTTGCTGGCACTGGTTGAACCTAACAGCCAGCCGATTTTGGATGCCTTTTACAGCAGTCAGCCGCTTGCAGTACAGACATCCTTTTCACTAAAGACCTACGCCATGCAGCTTGCCTTAACCTCAGAATTGGGGATTGGCGGGGGCGGGGGTGACATGGCTGCCGAAAAGTCACTGCGGGAAAACTTCCCTGACACAGCCCTTTGGGAAGGACGTGTTGTGACAGGATCTGACGGGACTGCCCAGCTCACGATCCCACTGCCGGATTCATTGACCACCTGGGTGGTGGATGTGCGCGGCTTGACTGAAGATTATTTGGTTGGGCAGGCGGAAGGCGAAATTGTTACCCAAAAGGAATTGATGGTTCGACCTGTTACGCCAAGATTTCTTGTTGATGGCGACCGGGTTGAACTGGCAGCCATTGTCCACAACAACACAAGTGAGTCAATGGAAGTAGATGTCTCACTTCTGGGAAGCGGATTTACTTTGGAGGAAGGGACGGACCAGAGCCAAAGGCTTGTTATTGATGCCGGCACAAATGCCCGGGTAAACTGGTGGTGCCTGGTGGAAAGCCGGGAAAGTGTCGAATTAATTTTCCAGGCTGAATCAGATGGGTACGAAGATGCTGCAAAACCGGTTTGGGGCGACTTGCAAGTACTGCGTTATGCGATGCCTGCCACCTTCAGTACAGCAGGTCAGATTGGGGAAGAGGGGCAGGTGCTGGAACTGGTTAGTCTGCCAATTTCGACAGATCCATCATCCGGTTCCCTTTCACTGGAATTACAGCCATCCCTGACCGCCTCCATTCTTGATACCTTGCAAGCCTTTGATTCACCAGGTTTTTCTGATACGATCTCAATCGTTTCGAGAATGCTGGCAAATGTCAATACCTACCAGGTTTTACAGGACCTGGGGATTGAAACACCGAAGCTCGAATCAGACTTGTCCATCCTGGTTGGTGAGAGCCTGCAAGAATTGTTGGAAATCCAGAAATTTGATGGCGGATGGTCGTGGTGGGGCGGTTCGGGAGCAGGTTTTCTCAGCTCGGATGCCTTCATTACGGCTTACGTCCTCCATGGTTTGCAGCTTGCCTCAGATGTGGGGTTTGAGGTTGGCGTTTATTACATGGATCGGGCTGTTGAATATCTCTTTAATCATCTTATCGATCCCGGAAATATTGAAGAAACCTGGGAATTGGATCGCCTGGCTTTCCAGATATATGCTTTACGGGAGAGCAATTTTAGCCTGGATAATTACATCGCTGCTGTCTACAATCGCCGATCGGATCTGAACCCCTGGGCACTGGGTTTGTTCACCCTGGCGGTGGATCATATTGAAGGATCTTCTGCACGGATAAACGTCTTGATTGGCGATTTGGAAGCCGCCGCCGTGCGATCTGAGACGGGTGTCCACTGGGAGAGCCAGGAGGTTTCATGGATGCTGCCGGGAACACCGCTTTTCAACACTGCTGTAGGGGTGCTGACGCTTTCAGCGCTTGACCCTGCCTCCACCAGCCTTGTTCCGGCATTGCGTTATTTGATGACTCATAGAAATGCGTTGAACCCTGCTAGCTCACCTTTTGAATCTGCCTGGGTACTGATGGCTGCCACGTCTGCGTTAAAAGGGACTGGGGATTACCAGGCTGATTACCCCTTCCAGGCATTTTTGAATGATCGTCTTTTTGCAGAAGGGGAGGCAGATTCGACCAGCATCAGAACAAGCACCTCAATTCTTGATCTGCATCCGGCGTCACCGAATGCATTGGTGATTGAGCGGGGTGATGGCCCTGGGACGTTGTATTATCGTGTCGATCTGCAAACTTATCAACCAGCAGCTAACGCTGAAGCGATTAACAGGGGGATCAGCGTTCACCGGGCGTATTACCTTTCTGGTGAAGGCTGCCCCGGGGTGGATGATTGCACACCGATTGATACAATTTCCCTGGGTACGGATGGCCCTTCACAGATGATCACCGCTGCACTAACGCTTACTCTGTCCAGCGATATGATCAATTTGATGCTGGAGGATTTCATCCCTTCTGGCACTGAAATTCTCAACCAGGATTTTCTGACATCGCAAACGGTTCAGGAAGCACCGATTGACACTTATCTCCCTCGATCGCCTTTTGAAAATGGATGGGGGTGGTGGTACTTTAATCAGCCGCAAATCTATGACGACCATATCTTGTGGACGGCGGATTATGTGCCAGCCGGGACCTACACCCTGGTTTATACTCTGATCCCCTTACAGCGAGGAACCTTCCAGGTTTTACCCAGCCGCGCCTGGATGTACTTCTACCCCGAAGTTCAGGGCACTTCAGCTGGAAACTTGTTTACAATTGATTGATGATTTGTAAGTGAAAACAAGAGGCCGCTTGGGAAACCAGGCGGCCTTGTCTGTTTTTATAAGTGAATTTAAAGTTTTACCCGGTGATAAAGGGGATTAACGCGATAATTGTGAAACCTATCAGAACCACTACGCTGGCAAGGGTCACATCTTTTGTTTTTCGTTTGTCGATCATATCGAAAAAGGGCGGTTCTCCGGTTATACCAAGGATAGGTCCGGCTTTCCAGGCGAAAAATGCCCCACCGATCAGCCCCCCAATATGCCCCATAATATCAATATTGGACCCCGGTGCAAAGCCATAAACCATGTTGATCACTAAAACAATCCCAAGGTTCATCAAAGCTTGCCGTGTTTGGGCTGAGCCAAACAGCTTTCGATTTTGAAAGATAAAGATCCCTTCTGCTGCGAATAACCCAAAGATGGCGGTTGAAGCGCCTAAAGAAGGTGCGTCAGTCAGCACAAAGGACAGGACGTTGCCTGCAAAACCGGAAATCAGGTACAGCAGCAAAAAGCGCTTGTGGCCGTAAAATCTTTCCATCCTGCGGCCGAGGATGTAAAGGGCGTACATGTTCATGGCAATATGCAATATTGATCCATGAAGCAAAACAGGGGTTATCAGGCGCCAGACCTGGCCTGCTGTGATCAGGCTGTTGATCTTGCCGCCATACAGGAACAAGAGGTCATAACCGCTGATTGTTTCAGTTATGGTTTGGAGGATAAAAAACGCGATTGAAATGCCAATCAGGACGTATGTGGCTGTCGGTTTTGTGCCCGGGAATTTTATACGGAAAGATTCGCGGTTTGCGCTAGTGTCCGGTCGGGGAGATTCGTCGTTCATAATTTGACCTGGCGGGTATGAACGCGGTGATGCTCTGCAGTTATGATGCTCTCTATCACATCCAATGTCTCATCCAGCTTATCCTCTTCATTGAGGACAATATAATCGAAGATATCCAGGGTTTTATATTCCTCTTTTGCTGTCTCAATCCTCAATTCAAGCTCTTCATCGGTTTCGCTTCGGCGATCTCTTAAGCGTTTCAGCCATTCAGTTTTGCTGTTTGCTGTCAGGAAGATCAGGATGGCATCGGGGGCAAGATTATGGACGGTTTCTGCGCCCTGTACATCCAGGCGCATGACGACATCTTCGCCGCAAGCCATGGCTTGGCGAACCTGTGATTTTGGGACGCCTTTATATGCTGAGTACACCCAGGCATGTTCCAGGAACTCGCCTTCCTCGATCATCTTTTCGAAGGTTTCTTGGCTGTAAAAGAAATAATCCACACCGTCAACCTCATAATCTCGTGGGGGACGGCTGGTGGCGGTGATCACAAAATGAAAGGGAAGGTTCCGATCTTTCATCCCCTGGACGACGGTATCTTTGCCGATGCCGGATGGACCGGAGATGACGATTAGCAGGGGGCTGTGTTCAGGTTGTTTTAATTCGAAATCAATTTTAATATTATTCATAGATAGTTTTGTTATATTTCCTGGAGATTAGGATTTTCAGCCAAAAAGGGCTGGGAATGATTGTTGATCGAAACCGTACCAGACTTTGATTATAATGTATTTTAGGTTACCAACCGGAGAAATGCCAATGCCAACTTACGAATATCTTTGCGAAGAATGTCATAAGAGATTTGCTGTATTTTTAACCTATGCAGAATATGATGCGGCTGAGGTGCACTGCCCAGCCTGCGGGAGTGGACAGGTGAGACGGAGGATTGGGAGAATTCGGATCGCAAAATCAGAGGAAAGCCGCATGGAAAATTTAGTGGACCCCTCAAGTTTGGATGGCATTGAGGACGATCCAAAGGCGATGGGAAGGCTCATGCGGCAGATGCAATCTGAATTGGGTGAAGAAGTGGGACCTGAGTTTGATGAAGTGGTCTCGAGGCTGGAAAAAGGACAGGACCCGGAACAGATCGAACGGGAATTGCCGGAACTAGCAGATCTGGGGGACGAAAGCGACCCTGGCTGGGATGATTAATCAACCCGAAAGATGTTCTAAAAGATCAGCATAAGAATTAACCCAGGCGATTGTTTTCAGGAAATCGGACAGGGAGGTGAATTTTTCCCTGAATGCCTGGACTGCAGGGCCAACCGGGTCTTCCCCTGCGGCACCGCCGCCCGGGGCGTCATTATAGGCGCCGTAAAAGGCAAAATATGCCTGGTTGAGTTTGCGTATTAAGAAACCGTTTTCCCAAAACACCTGGCGCCTTGCTTCCATGTAGGACTCAGCCTGTTCAATTTGCCCCTGCGCTAAAAGCCGGTCCACTTCAACGCGCGTTTTTCGCATTTCTGCACGAAAGTCAAAGGCTTCAGGTGCCATTTCAAGGGCGCTGGTTGAAGGGGCAGCTTTATTTTGATCCGGTTCCTCTTCAGGCGGGAGGTAAGCGGGATAATATTTTTGCAGGATCAACTTTCCCAGTTCTTTGCCGGCTAAGGAGGCTGTGGTCTCATTAATCGTGCGCAGTTCAGGAGTGGTGTAATAATTAATCCCCAGGGGGTGCAGGGTCAGGTAGTTATGGATCCATTCATGGGCGATCACCTCGGTCAGCCAGACAATATCGGCGGTCTGCATGACCATGGTGGGATAGGTTCCAACGCCGCCGATGGGCACAACCAGGGCGGCATGGTTCAAATCCTGAAAGACACGTGTTTCAAGGGCGTCCATATCATCGGCATCCAAAACAGGCAGCAGGGATATATCCAGCACCTGGGAGATTTCTTCCCGTGGGGAGATCACCAGGGATTGGGGCGTGTCGCTGAATTGGTAGAGCGAGGGTGGGAAGACCTGACCAAACTGTCCCAGGCCTGCTTCACTGACGATGCTCATCAAATGGCTTTGCAGGATCGATTCGGCAACGGGTGCCAGGTCGCTCAGCTTCTGCTGTGCTTTTTCAAGTTCGATCTGGACGACTTTGGAGGCTGTGTGCGGGTCTTCAATATTGGGGTCTGCGTAGATTAGCAAAAGATCGGTTTGCATGGTGTTGACAAGGCTGACCTGCGAAAGGGTATCCAGCACCAATTGGGATTGCGCCTCACCGGGGAGGAAGCGGTTCAGGCTCAGCGACCAGCTTGAGAGCTTGGCAGCGATGGCATCCAGGGTCCAGGCGCCGTAATCAAACTCGATGTGCCGGGTGTAGGCGTATGCCTGGCTTTCCAAACCGGAGGGGGGCAAAACGGACCCACTTGTAAAAAAGACCAGCAGCAACAGCAGGATCCCCAGCCGCAACAAACGCCAGGCAAAACGCAGTATCGGTTTGAAATTCTCAAAGGCAATCATAAACGGATTTTAACACATTGGACAATGAATCGACAATAGACACTGATAACTTTGGAAATGAAGATTATGGAATGAAAGGGATTTTTTGAAGCGCCAATTTTCTAGAAAGACATTAGCGAAACACCAGGGGAAGAATATATTGATACCTGAGGACATCAAAATATAAATAATACGCATCGACATTTTCTTCGGCATCCCAGGTGATTTGGCCGTCTGCTTCCTGGTCATATAAGCGCAGGTAATCCATCCAAAAATCCATGACAGCCGCATCAATATAATTGAAGTTGTCTTTCTTGAAAAAGAATTTAATTTTATTAATACGTGATAGGTCAGGTCCTGCACAAATCCCGTAAGGTCTCAGCGGAAAGTCAATTTTATTCCAGGCGTTCATAGTCAATTCGGGACCATTGATATATTCATCCCGACAATTTTTAACTCCCTCAAATTCAAAATAGAACAATTCGGGTTTCGTATTAATCAAACCTTCGCTTATTGATGGGTAGATGTCATAAAGTAAAACATCATAGTCGGATAAATCAAAAAAGGGAGAGCCAACTAAATTGTAATAAAAACCGAATTCAAATTGGGTTGTTTCAGTAATTTCAATGTGGGCGTGTAAGGATCCATCCCCCTGTGTTTTTGGCGTGCTATTGATCTCAAAATCCGTGCTCTCTTCCAATATTCCCCAACCTGTTTCATCATATGAGGTGCTGAGGATCAGTTCGTCGGCATCGCTGATGATTTGGCTGAATGTTTCTTCAAAGGGTATTGGATCACCGGGGATGCCGCCGATAGTGGGAATTAGTCGCAAGGACCTAAGGTCTAAGAGCGCATTGGGTATCCTTAATTTTGCGAATTCTTGAGAAAAATTCAGTTCGTTAGTGACGGTCCCCGCTTCGTTTACCTGTAGAAGAATCCGATAAGGCCATTGGTGCTCCCACCAGTCGTCGTCAGCTCTTGCATAGGTTTCTTGCAAGCCGGTCAGTGTGGACAAAAAGATTGTCAGCAGGAGGGTAATGGTTGATCGAAGGTGAGACCGCGTTGGCATTATGCCGCCCCTTTTTATGGCTGTGTTGTTATTCTATTTTATATGATGTTTTGAATTTTGAGAAGGAAGAATTATTTGTTTCTTTAAATTAATTAACGCTTAGATTGAATTTGTTGCTTTGAGGATTATTGGACTGGAGTGAGGGCTTTAGCCCGATATTATTGGCTTTTCAGGTGTTTTATCTAAACACTTGATGATTTTTTAGCGTTAATCTTTATTTATCACGAGTTTGGTGAAGGTCAGCCTAAAGGCCCTCGCTCCAAAATATGTGATTCTCTGCTAATTATTTTCCCTGGATAAATAAAGGCTTGCTCTCTTCAATCCCTTGGCAGTGAAAAGCAGATCCTGGCGCCTTTATCCGGCTTGGGATCCGCCCAGATACGACCACCGTGGGCTTCGATGATAGCGCGTGCCAGGTATAAGCCCAGCCCGGCGCCCTTGGTTTTTCGGCTGGTCTCAGGGGAACGGTAGAACCGGTCGAAGATGTGGGGCAAATCACCGGCATGGATGCCAGGACCTTCATCAGCCACGCAGATCAGGATCTCCTGCGGTCGACCGCAGCCATTGATGGTGATCTTGCCGTCCGGGGCATATTTGATGGCATTGGAGATGAGGTTTGAAAGCACCTGCTCGATGCGGATTTCATCCGCCATGACCACCGGGAGGTCGTCAGGTAAATCCACGATAATTTGGTGATCTTCAGTTTGAACCTGGAAACGTTCTGCCAGGCGCTCTGCCATTGATTTCATTGCGATGTCGGATCGCTTGAGCGGCATCCCACCTGCCTGGAGGCGTGAAGCATCCAGCAAATCTTCGATCAATCGCGTCAGTTGGTCGGCTTCTTCTTCGATCACCTGCAGGCTTTCGCCCATGATTTCCGGGTCCCACTGCACGTCATCACGGCGCAAGGTGCTCACATAGCCTTTGATCAACGCAACAGGGGTCTTGAGTTCGTGGCTGACGATGGAGACGAATTCGCTTTTGAGTTCATCCGCCTGGCGGAAACGGGTGATATCCCGAATGGTAGCGATGGTATTGAGCAGCGATCCTTCCGTTGAGATCAGTGGCGCATAGGTGATTCCTACTGGCAAGGGAGGTTGGCCGCTTGGACGGCGCAGGTCCCCTTCTACGTAAAGGTGTGCCTGGGGCGAGAGCGGCCATCCACCAGCTTCTGCCTCCCCCAGGGTGATGCCGTGGGGATCCTTTGCCCAATGGATGACATCTTCATGGGTCATCGACTGCAGCATTTCCTGGGACAGCCCGAACATGCGGGCAAAAGCTGCGTTGGTGCGTTCGATGCTGTGATCCGGGTTGAGGATCAGGATGCCGTCGGCTGCAGAGTCGAGCATGGCGGTAATACGTTGTTTTTCGCGGTTGACCTCCCTATAAAGGCGTGCATTCCGAACTGCGATAGCAGCTTGATTGGCAAAGCTGGATAATAGTGAGCGGTCATTGGCTGAAAAAGAACCGCGGTAGTTTCGGAAAATATAAATGAAGCCGATAACTTCACCCTGTGCGACCAGAGGCAGCCCAACTGCTGATAGGGTTCCCATGCTTATTTGAGAAAGAATATTGTTGATCTCAGGGATCTGGATATCTTTGGGGTCTTTGATGGGGGGGATACGGTCGAGCCAGGCATCCAAAAATCGCTCGATAGCCTCGGGTAAACCGTTGGAAACAGCCAGTGACCAGTGGCCGTTAGGGTTGCTCAGGGCGATAAAGCCAGCATGCCCGGCCAACAGCTCAATACTGTATTTCAAAATACGTCCAAGGAGCTTGTCCAGGTCCAATTCTTCAGTCACAGCCCTCGAGATTTCTAAAAGATAATCTCTCTGGCGTACGCGGATATCAGGTAACATGAACTAATTTTAGCTTAGTTTTGTGAGGGGGATATAAGAAATTTTGTGAGAAAGTGAATAGTGAGTGGTGATTAGTGATTGGGCAGTCAGGTGGTGATGTTGAGGGGCAAATTGTTATATTCGTATAGATTTTTTAGGACCCAGGCGGCGCGATAAGTGACCCATTTGCTAGCCTGTCTTTTTTTACCAAAATCGACCCAGGTCTTTCCGATATAACTGTAATCAAGAGTCCAGCGTCCCTGGGCATCTTGTTTGTCTTTGATGAGATTGATGGCATTGATCAATCGTGGGTCCTGGCCATATCCCAAACGAACCAGCGCTTCAACAATTTGCAAAATATCCGTCACGTAAAAAACCGGGAAACCGAACTTCCACCAATTGGTGCTGGGTTTTTCATTCCACCCTGAGGGATAGTTTGCATCTGCAGGATCAACGCTGAAAAGAAAATCAATCCCCTCCTTCACAGCATCCTTGATTTGGGGCGTCCATTTTTCTTTCGGTAATTTGCCAAATGCCAGCATGACTTTGGCTGCCCCCCATGCACAGGGCTGTTTATTATTTGACCCACAGGCGAAACCTGGTCCGCAATTTCCGGAATAATAGCGGACGGGTGTGCTTTTATCTCCCATTTGAGCAATGCCGTCACCGGTCAGGCTGCGAGCCATCCAATCGAAGGCACCTTCCAATCGAGGGTCTTCAAATCCCAGGTCAAGCAATGTGCCGCACAGATTACCCTGCAAGCAGTCTGCGGTACTGCCCGGTGTGCCGGAAGCACTGAATTGTCCGTAATCTGTCAATGCATGATCTAAAAGATATTGGCAGGCTGTCCCAATTCGCTCATCCTGATCAACCCTCGCACCCAATTGGGCAAGCATGATCAGCGACCATACCGTGCTTCGATATTTTGGTAAATAGCCTGGTCCCGGTTCAACCCAATAACCAGCCTGATCCATTTGATCTAAAATGACGGCAATTGGACCTTCTTGATGGGCTTTCTTACGGGCTTCATTGAATTCTGATGTGTTTTGGGGGAGGTCTGAAAGATCTCTCAATGCTAAATAGCGGACGCCGGGTTGGTCCATTTCTAAAAGCCAGGATAATGCGTCGCCCCTCAAGGAATTTGTCCATACCATCTTCTTACGCCTTTTTGTGACCCAAAACTGATGGTCGAATGTTTGTGAAATTAGCACTTCAGTCATACTTTGAAGTGCTAATTTCATTTTATTCCGTAATTAATTGTTTAAGTACTTTTTTTCTGCAAGTGTAATCGCTTCTTCAAAGATCATCAGCCCTTCATCGATCTCAATCTTTGATGTCGAGAGGGGAGGTGAGATCCTGATGACGCTTTGACCACAGCCCAGGGTCAGCAAGCCTCGCTCAAATGCCAGGTCAACGACTTCATCGCGCAAATTAATCGCGGGGTCTTTGGATTCGCGATCCTGTACAAATTCAACACCTATCATCAAGCCAATACCGCGCACATCCCCGATACTTGGGTGGCGTGCCATTATCTCAGCCAGGGCGTCAAGGGTGTATTCTCCAACCTCGCGCACATTTTGCAAGTAATGCTTTTCTATCAGGTCAATGGTTGCCAGGGAAGCTGCACAGGAAATTGGGTTGCCGCCAAAGGTATTACCGTGGGAG
Source organism: Anaerolineaceae bacterium (assembly GCA_016841525.1). Taxonomy (GTDB): domain Bacteria; phylum Chloroflexota; class Anaerolineae; order Anaerolineales; family Anaerolineaceae; genus Brevifilum. The sequence continues at coordinate 61,464 of JAENYZ010000004.1, read as the reverse complement.
CCCTTAGGCCAGCTCATGATCTCCTTACGGGTGATCATCGCACCGAGGGGCATGCCAGATGCAATCCCCTTTGCGCTGGTGATGATATCCGGCTCAACACCGAAATTTTCAATCGCCCACCACTTGCCGGTGCGCCCCATTCCGGATTGCACTTCATCTGCAATGAGGAGGATGTCGTGTTTATCGCATAATTCCCGCAATGCAGGGAAGAAATCCGGGGGCGGTACGATATAACCGCCTTCACCCTGGATCGGTTCAATCAGGAAACCAGCCAGTTCATCTGCAGGAAGAATCCGGTTTAAAATCTCATCCTCGATATATCGGACGACTGCTTCGCCATACCCTTCGCCTTTACGCCGCAGTAGAACGGGGCGGTAAGGATCGGGGAAAGGCACATGCACAACGCCGCTCATCATGGGGAAGAAACGACCTTTGTATTTTGGTTTACTGGCGGTGAAGGATACAGCGCCCATGGTGCGTCCATGGAAGGCTCCCAGAAAACCGATAAATTGCGACCGTTGTGTGTGGTATCGTGCCAGCTTGATGGCAGCTTCCACGCTTTCTGTGCCTGAATTGGTCATGAAGGATGCTGCCGGTCCGCTGAAGGGGGCGATTTCGTTTAATTTTTCCCCCAACCGCACCCATGTTTCATGATAAAAATCTGAAGAAATGTGAATAAATTGCTCTGCCTGGTCCTGAATCGCCTTTACGACCTCGGGGTGGCTGTGCCCTGTTGCTGCGACAGCAATGCCGGCAGCAAAGTCCAAAAAACGATTGCCATCGACGTCCCATACCTGGGTACCCTCACCGTGATCCATCACGAATGGATACCCACGAGGATAGGAATGTGAAATGACTTCGCGATCCCTTTCGATGATCGCTTTCGCATTTGGCCCTGGTAACTTAAGCGGTTTCATTTAGGATACCTCCCATAATGAGTAGAGTTTCTGAGGGAGATTATATCACCTGGATGGAGATTGGTGAACAGAGAATTTTGAATGGTGAGAGGTAATTGGAGATTGGGAATTTCCTGATTGAATTCGAAAATTATTGTTTAAAAGCAGGTATTGGGGATTAAGTATCAGGAATCAGTTGCTAGGAAACAGGTACCAGGAATTTATAAATTTGTGAAATTGAGAAAATTTTAAGAATGGGCTCTTAGAGCTTCGGATTAGAAAGAATAGAATCTCGCGCAAGGGCTAAGGCGCCATATAAGCCTGTATTGTCGCCAAGTTCTGCAGTGGTAATCACCAATCCCTGTAAATAATGTTTTGAGAGCACAGATTTATTGAGTGTTTCACGCATGGGATCAAACAGCAGGTCGCCCACCTGGGTTACGCCGCCGCCGAAGATGACAATTGAAGGATTGAAGATCATTAAATAATTTGCAACGCCCAGCCCAAGGTAATGCCCAGCACGTTGAAAGGCTTCATTGGCTAATTCATCCCCATTTTTTGCCGCCTGGCTGATGTCTTTCGTTTCAGGTTTTCCAATTAGAGAGGATGAACGACCGCTTGCAAGCTGTTCGGCAACATAAGCAGCAATTCCGGTTCCAGAGGCAAGAGCTTCAAGATGCCCGCGCTGACCACAGCCGCATAAGGGACCATCGGGAAGAATGGTGACGTGCCCGAGTTCAGCAGCAAGCCCGTGTGCACCCAGTAAGAGGCGGTCATTGCTGATCACGCCGCCGCCGATACCGGTGCTGATCGTGAAATAGAGCAGGTCATGATGCCCTCTACCAGCGCCATAACGCCATTCACCGAGGGCTGCCAGGTTGGCATCGTTTCCAAGAAAAGCGGGTGCCCCAATTTCCGATTCAATACGCTGTGGTATCGGCACACCTTCCCATTCTGGCAGGTTTGGGGCTGTCAAAATGATGCCCTTTTCAGGATCTACCGGGCCGGGCACCGCAATGCCCACTGCATCCACGCGCTCACCAGGGGGAATCGCTTCCAGGATCAAATTGATCAGGCGGTCAATGGAAGTTTCGCCATTGGTGTACGTCCGAATTCGCTTGTGGAAAGTCGGCTTTTTTTCGCTTTCAGGAAATGCGGCAACTCGCATGTGGGTGCCGCCGATATCTAAGGCAATGGTTATGGTCATGGGGTGATTATAGCATGAAAGATGATCGATGGATGGTTCTTGATTTGTTTTGAATTGGCATTTTTTGAGTGAAAAAAGAGCTTGCTGAAAAGTAACAAATAGCCACGAGGAAATGCTTATAACTCACCTGGTAATTTTGGAAAAGACTTAATGTTCGGGGTCTGTTCATTTTATAAAACCCTCCCCTTTTGGCCAAAGGGAGATGGAATCAGGACTCTTGCTATCCTAGATTATCATTTCGATTAGAAGTACTTTTCAGACAGCCTCATTAATATTTTGTGAATTTATCACGTTGACGATTAACTGGAATCCTGCTATTATTTTTCTATCATGCAAGATAAACAGAAAAACATATTTTCTCGATTGTGGAACGTGCTCCGTCGGGAAGTGCAATGGCTGCGACCAGGCCTGGGTTTTAAACGCTGGTTAATTTTGGCATTGATTGGCACAACGCTGCTTGGTGTTGGCCTGACGATGTTTATTCTTGATATTTATCGCAACGCCCCTGAAACCTGGTGGCTTCCTGCCCTTGCCTATCTATCCTTAAGATTCCTCGATCGGCCCATACGTGTGATCATTTTCGGCGGTATTGGGGTTACCCTGGTTCTGATCGGCATTTGGGGCTCGAATCGCTCCTTGCTTAAACCTTTTGTTCCCCCTGGTAAACCTGTGATAGAAGCCCTCGATTCATTTCGCAGGCGGGACCGCGGTCCTAGGATTGTCGTCCTTGGCGGTGGGCATGGGCTTGCATCCTTACTGCGTGGTTTGAAGGAATTCACCCATAATATCACTGCGATCGTTACCGTGGCTGATGATGGTGGTTCCTCTGGAGAACTTCGAAGACAAATGGGGGTATTACCACCGGGTGATATTCGCAACTGCCTTGCAGCCTTGAGCAACAATGAGGATTTGCTTTCACAGGTTTTCCAGTATCGCTTTGCCAGCGGTGCCGGGTTGGAAGGGCATTCGTTGGGTAATTTATTCATCACTGCGATGACGGATATTACGGGGAGTTTCGAGGAAGCTGTTGCGGAGTCAGGGCGGGTGCTGGCTGTTTACGGCCAGGTGCTGCCGTCAACACTGACGGACATCCGTCTTCTGGCAGATCTCATTGATGAAAACGGAAATAGACTCCATGTCTCAGGTGAAACGCAAATTCGCGAAACAGTGGGGGCGATTCAGCGCTTGTGGTTGGACCCTGCCAATACACCCGCATTCCCACCCGCAATTTCTGCTGTGTTAAATGCTGACCTGATTATTATCGGGCCGGGGAGCCTTTATTCAAGCTTACTGCCGAATTTGCTTGTTCGGGATCTGGCTGAAGCTGTACGTGCCAGCCAGGCATTAAAATTTTTTATATGCAATGTTGCCACCGAACGCGGCGAAACCGATAAATTTTCCTGCCTCGACCATGTAAAATCCGTAGAATCCCATGTCGGACAGGATATCTTTGACCTTGTTATTTGCAATAATCATTTTGAAGGAAGGCTGGGTGAAGATGTCGATTGGGTCAAAATGGACCAGGAGTTAAAGGCGCATACAGCAGTTTATTGTGCTGATCTGATCGACACCACTTATCCCTGGCGGCATGATTCCAAGCGATTATCAAAGACAATCATGGACTTATTTTACGAAAGAACAGGTCCATTAATGAACAATAATCACTAAAATAGTAGAATTAATTCATTCATCTTTGTTCATTGATGGTAAAATAAATTTGATAAAAACTAATCATATAGGAGGCAAGAAATGACAATTCGTGTGGGTATTAACGGATTCGGCCGTATTGGTCGGCAAGTATTAAAAGCAATCAATGAAAGGCATCCAGATGCCATTGAAGTTGTAGCTGTTAACGATCTCTTTGATGCAGAGACAAACGCTCATCTATTTAAATACGACTCAAACTACGGCATCTATGACGGCACAGTCGAGGTTAAAGACGGTAATTTGGTCGTTGATGGTGAGGAAATTGAGGTTCTTTCAGAACGCAATCCTTATGCTTTGCCCTGGGCAGATCTTGATGTGGATATCGTCATTGAATCGACCGGTATTTTCCGTGATGGAAAGGGTACCGAGTCTAAACCCGGTGCTAATTCGCATATTGATGGCGGTGGTGCTAAGAAGGTTATCATTTCTGCTCCTGCAAAAAATGAAGACCTGACGATTGTTCTTGGTGTTAACGATGAAATGTATGATCCCGCAAAACATCATATTGTTTCAAATGCGTCCTGCACCACAAACTGTTTAGCGCCTGCTGCGAAAATTGTTCATGATAACTACATTATCAAACGTGGCTTGATGACAACCATTCACTCATACACCAATGATCAGCGCATTCTTGACCTGGCTCACAAAGATCCACGTCGTGCTCGTGCTGCAGCATTGAACATCATCCCAACAACCACCGGTGCCGCAAAAGCAGTTGCCCTGGTAATTCCTGACTTAAAGGGCAAATTCGACGGCTACGCGTTACGCGTACCGACCCCTACAGTCTCAATTGTGGACTTTGTGGCTGAGGTTGAGAAACCCGCATCCGTGGAAGAACTTAATGGGCTCTTCAAGGCAGCCGCTGAAGGATCAATGAAGGGTATTCTCCAATTTAGCACCGAACCCCTGGTTTCCATGGACCTTAAGGGTAATCCGCATTCATCAATCATTGATGCTGCTCTAACTGCAGTGATGGACGGCACCTTCGTTAAAGTCGTCACCTGGTACGACAACGAGTGGGGTTACTCCTGCCGAACAGCTGACCTGGCAGCACTGATGGCGAAGTCCCTCTAATATCGTCCTTTAGAGACTCAATAAACATTATGCGTAATGTGCTGCTTAAAATCACATTACGCATTTTTTTTGAAAGGAGCTATTTAAGAAATGTTCAGTAAAAAAATGTTGACAGATCTGGATGTAAAAGGCAAGAAAGTGCTTGTCCGTGTTGATTTTAATGTGCCGATCAGTGAAGGTAAAGTTGGTGACGATACCCGTATTCAAGCAGCGCTTCCAACCATTAAATATTTGCTGGAAAATGATGCAGCTGTGATTTTGTGTTCGCACCTCGGCCGCCCAAAAGGCGAACCGGATCCTGCATTTAGCTTGAAGCCCGTGGCAGATTATTTAGGCACTTTATTGGATGTGCCTGTGAAATTTGCTGAAGATTGCATTGGCGAAGTCGCTCAGAAAGCTGCTGAGGATTTAGCACTAAATGAGGTACTTGTTCTGGAGAACACGCGTTTCCATGCCGGGGAGAAAGCAAATGATCCTGAGATGGCAAAGGAATTAGCTTCTCTGGCAGACCTGTTCGTCAATGATGCATTTGGTTCTGCGCATCGTGCGCATGCCTCAACAACAGGTGTGGCAGATTACCTACCAGCTGCGGCAGGATTCTTGCTGGAGAAGGAAATCAAATACCTGGGAAATGCCATTGCTGATCCCAAACGTCCTTTTGTTGCCATTCTCGGTGGTGCAAAAGTCAGTGACAAAATTGGCGTTATTGATAACCTGATCAAGAAAGCAGATAGAATTCTGATCGGCGGGGGCATGGCCAACACATTTTTCAAAGCCCAGGGTTATGCCATGGCGGATTCCCTGGTTGAGGATGAGGTTCTTGACACCGCAAAGGAATTGCTGGACATGGCGGGTGGAAAGCTCGTTTTGCCAGTGGACGTTGTCATTGCAGATGCCTTTGATGCAAACGCAGCAGATAAAGTTATGGATGTCGGTGATGTGCCGGCTGGATGGCGCATTCTGGATATTGGACCTCGTACTGTTGAAGCCTTCTCGGATATTATCAAAAAGGCTGGCACGGTGGTGTGGAATGGCCCCATGGGTGTATTTGAACTCGAAAAATTTGCCAAAGGCACCTTTGAAGTCGCAAAAGCAATTGCTGAGAGTGACGCCATTGGCATTGTGGGCGGCGGTGATTCTGCTTCAGCCATTAAGAAATCCGGTTTAGAGGATAAGATCACCCATATTTCTACCGGCGGCGGCGCTTCATTGGAAATGCTGGAAGGCAAAATGCTGCCCGGACTGGCAGCCCTGGATGATAAGTAAGTAAATATTCAAAGGGATATATTTGTTTGAAAAGGCTATCTGTTATTAATCGAAATGGATAGCCTTTCTTGTTTCGATGTCCTTTTTACTCATTATCAATGGTGTTTTGCTGGTAAAATCTAGTTAGCGCAATTATTAACAATCAAAATTAGGAAAAGAAAGGGTGATCAAATGCGAAAAATTTATGTAGCTGGAAACTGGAAGATGAATAAAACCATCGCTGAGGCTGTTGACCTGGTGTCGAAGATGCTGCCTGAGCTTGAAAATTTCGATGCTGTTGACGTTGCCGTCGCACCTTCTTACTTAGCTGTGCCGGCTGTGGCTGAATTATGCAAGGGTAAAGCATTGAAAGTTGGCGCTCAAAACCTGTTTTGGGAAGAATCAGGTGCCTATACGGGTGAGGTTGCACCTCAGATGGTTGCAGAAGTTTGTGATTTTGTGATTGTTGGCCATTCAGAACGCAGAACCTTCTTTGGCGAAACCGATGAGACAGTCAACAAACGCCTGAAAGCAGCTTTAGCTGCTGGGCTTGACGTGATCGTCTGCGTTGGCGAGACCCTAGAAGAGAACGAAGCTGGGCAAACAGAAGCTGTCGTCACCCGCCAGATTTCTGAAGGATTAGCTGGTATCACGGAAGACCAGGCAGCGCATATCACCATTGCTTACGAACCTGTTTGGGCGATTGGCACAGGGCGAACTGCAACGCCTGAAGATGCCAACAACGTTCATAAGAATGTCATCCGTCCGCTGCTCAAGCAGCAATTCGGTGATCAGCGAGCCAATGCTATGCGGATCCAATATGGCGGTTCTATCAAACCTAATAATGCTGCAGAACTTTTCGCGATGTCCGATATCGACGGCGGCCTGGTTGGCGGCGCCAGCCTTACAGCCGATGCCTTTGTTGGCATCATTAAAGGCGCTTCATTAGTGACAATCGTTGAGGAAACATCAAAAGAGTAAAATACTATTTTTCTGATAATTATCAAGCCGCCTTTTTGGGCGGCTTGAATTTTTAACAGCGTGTGATGTGCGTCAATTAAATTGTTTTTTCAGGCTTGCTAACATCGGTGGTTGTTAAGTGCCAAACTGACGATCGCCTGCATCCCCCAAACCAGGGACAATATAGCCGTGTTCATTCAGGTGGTCGTCAATCGCTGCCAGGTGAATGGGAACATCGGGGTGAGCACCGTGCAAGCGTGTAATGCCCTCAGGCGAGGCAATTATGCCAACAAATTTTATCCTGGCAACCCCCCAATTCTTGAGGATATCCACAGTAGCAACGGCGGATCCCCCCGTCGCAAGCATGGGGTCCAGGATCAGGCAGACGGAGACTGTGGGTGCAATTGGGAGGCGGTTGTAATAAGCAACGGGTTTAAGGGTGCGCTCATCTCGATAAAGACCGATGTGCCAGACTTCAGCAGAGGGCATTAATTCCCAAACGCCTTCAACCATACCCAAGCCTGATCGGAGGATGGGTACCAGCCCGATCTTGTCCTTCAAATCCTCACCACGGGTTGTGGTTAACGGGGTTTCAACGCTAACAGTCGTTGTTTCAAGGTCCATGGTGGCTTCATAGGTTAGCAGCGCACCCAATTCTCGAACCAGCTCTCGAAATTTCTTCGGTTTTGTATTTTTATCCCGAATTCGAGTTAATTTATGTTTGACAAGGGGATGGGAGGATTCAAAGACGTTTTTCATTCAATTTAACCTTTCATGCCGTCATAATACGAGTCTAATTTTCATCAAGTTTATCACCAGTTATTCCATCTGTAAAAGCATGCCTGCTGTAAACGAAAAGCAGGATTTCAGCCGCCCAAATCAGTGTTGTGATTGTAATCATGGTATAGAACCTGGGGAGATCTCGCCGCAACCGAAAGTACATGGCGTACCCAAAGCTTCCCCAGGAGGCAATATTGAGAAAGACCGCCAGCCATCTACCGGTTTTGGAACCCTTTTTGGACAAGGCAAGCCAGCGAAAGCCCATCCAGGGGAGGAGGCTCACAGCAACATTGATGACCACAGCAAAGGTCATTAACCACAGGGACATTTCAATGCCATGATTAATGAGCGTGAGTGAGCTGCCAAGGAGATAAAGCCAAAAAGAAAAGACTTTTATCAATTCCGGGAATTCGATCTTATTCTTTTTCATGTCTTTGGCACTTTCTTTTTGGCGATGATGATAAAACGATGGGCGGTCGCGACAAACTTACCCTGTCCTTCGATGATATTGTGAAGTTTCACCAATGCTTCTGTGTGTGTGGTCGGGTCAAATCCTTTGACCTGCCAGGGGATGGCTTTCAGATAATAGACAACAGCGCCGATATCTGGAAATGTTGATTTTAAAGCAGCTTTTTCTGCAATTTCAACCACAAAATCCGCTTCGTATAGATCTATCAATGTTGGTGCCAATCCCCATTCCATAAATTCAAAAGCAATTTTTTCTTGAAGAACCTGGTTGAGTTCGAGATTGTTCAAACCGCCAACTTGCTGAGTGATGAACACCCCGCCAGGTTTCAGTATTCGCTTAACCTCAGCCGGCTCAAAATCATCGTGGCGGTTTATAACAAGATCAAAATACGCATCTTCAAATGGAAGTGGAACATATTTAGTAAATTTATGGACAGTAATGCCAAGGGGTTCCAAATTTCTTGCGGCGATGACCTGGTTGGGTGGGTAGGATTCCGAAGCATGGGTATCTTCAGGCAGTGGTGCTAATGATGCTAGAAACTCACCACCGCCTGTGCCCATATCAAGCATGGAATGGATACCTTTCATATGATCCAGGACCAATTTTCGATAATCCCATGGGGGATCTTCCTGGATCAGTCGTTCATCAAGCCAGCTGAAGTCCCACCCGGAGAAACTGGCGTTCTGTGCTTCCGCTACAAATTTTTTATAACGCTGTGGGTTGACAATTTTCATTCAGTCCCTCTTTATAATTACCGGTGATTGGTTCTTTCGATTCCATTGTGACGGCCAGATGGCAGGTATCAATGCGCCTATCCCTGCTGTAAAACCAAAGATGCCTGAAAATACTGCAAGGATGCTTGCCGGTGGGAAGATGGGTGAAATCAGAAACCCAAGCAGGGCAAGCAGCAGCAAAACGGCAGCGATGCCACCAATGATGGCTGCAATTCGCCAGCCTCGTTTTTGTGAAGCAAGGCGCGGCCCCTGGATTTCCCCGGTTTCCCCGTTGATAACCAGGATTTGGGGCGTACCTTCATCATCTTGATAGTAACTTGTGTACATAGGCAGGAGGAATTGAGTCCAATTCAAATTCTGGTATTTTGCGGTGATGCTAAAATTTCGGCTATGCTGGGCGCCAGATGCTTCTGCACATACCTGGCTGAGCTTTTTATTTACCTGGGGTTTAGCCAGCGGCCAGGCATCTGTTGGCGGCAGATCAGGGGCTTCAATCAAGGCGTCATTTGACTGGTCCAGGTGAAAAGGGCCTGCATTTTCCAGTCTGTATGCCCCTGTCATTTGTTGGCGATTTTGATGTTCTTCCAAGGCTGGTACGGGTACATTGTCGACGTGATATTTGATTCCTCCCAATCGCGGCTCCCAACGGATGCGATCTTCCACAATCTTTCGAGAACGCCACTGGCTGTCCTGGAAGTATTCTTTTGAGCTTTCGACCTGGTAATCAAAGCCCGCTTCCATTTGCCATTGACCTTTGACGTCGCTGTCCACCAGCCATAAAGGCCAGTAAATTTTTTGTGTCCGCTGAAATAAATTTTCGGTTGTAAAATCTTCAGGTTTGATCCATACCCCTGATGAAAATTGTGTGAATATTGACCTGAGATGCTCAGTTTTTATTCTGAATGGCAGCATACGTTCGGGTTCCGCGGGATTTATCTGTAATGCCTGGGGTTCGAGGTGACCGATGCGGCACAGCGGGCAGGATGAGTCGATGTGTGAGTCATGTGCTAAAAATGTGCGATGGCAGTGCGTACACCCGGCAGGCTGCCGATCTGAATCCCATAACCTTTGTCCTTCTTCAATAATTTTCAAGGGCGTGACTTGTTGAACCATCATTATTTTGCCTCCGATTGGCGGGCTTTGTTGTAAAGCATGATGCTCAGGACGATGCCAATACCAAAAAGGATGATCCCGGCCCCAATGGGCAGGATGCCAGCACCTCCTACCAGCAGCAGCGGTAAACCGATTAACCCCAGGATCAAGCCTGGCAAGAGGAAAGCCCCGATTGCCAGCCATATTTTCCACCATGCAACAGGTTTTTGACCCGCGACAAGACCTGTTTGTCCGTTGACCATGATCTGGTAGGTTTTATCCTCGAACTTATAAGCCGCCAGGTAAACAGGCAAAAGGATATAGCGCCATGATTCATCGGCAAAATCTGCCGTCATCGAAAAGTTGCGGACGTGTGAAGTGGGAATGTCCTGGTAACAAGCTTCTTTGGCTGCTTCCCGGATGGCTTGTTTGCCCGTTTCCCAGGCATCGGTCAGTGTTGTTTCGTATGCCTGGGCTTGCCAGCCAGCCAAATAATCCGGGTGATAGGCAGTAAGATCTTTCATCTGGTAGGGATAAATCTGTTCAAGGATCTTGTGGCTGATATGTTGCGATGAACTGCCTGTAACAAGGTGGTCATCGATGTTGATAGGAACTGTGCCATTTTCCCAACGCCACTCGATTTTTGTTCGGGTCTCCCACCTCTTTTGTGAAGCATTATAATGCCGCACAGTTTTCTGATATCCAACCTGCGCCTTCCAGTGGGCAGTGACATTGGCATCAAAGGTCCAGAATGGCAGATAAATACCGGAAAAACGGCGAATGACGCTGCTGGCAGAAAGTTCATCCGGGTGGAACCATCCCTTCCCGAGCCAGGTTTTTGACAGTTGATGGGTTTGTTCTATGGTGATTTTGAAAGGAATTAAGAAACGCGGTTGAATGAATACTTCCAAACTTGTCGTCAGGTTTACCTGGTTGGATGCACAATAGGGACAGCTTGTGCTGATTACGCCCTGCGGCAAAGATAATTCAGCACCGCAGGCATTACAATGCAGACCCTGTCGCTTGATGCCCCAGCCGCGCTCAGCTTGAGAAATGGTTTCAAGGGTGAATTCGAATTCATCTGCGATTTTCCCCAGGGTTTTTGATTTTACCGGGGAAATATAGCCGCAGTGTTCACACGCAACACCTCCCCCTGCAACATCATAGGCTGTGGTTGCGCCGCAATTTGGACAGTCATAGACCCTGGATTGTTCCTCTTCTGAGGGTTTAGATTTGGGCGCATAGACGGTGACGCTGCTAACAAGGGAATCTACCTGTTCAAAACCTTCTATGGTGATTTGGGTTTCATGATTGGGATGTTCTGTCATAAACGTCAGTCCTTTTACTGAATATAAAAATTTTAACACAAAGAAATCGAATTTAATACATACCACTATTGTAATATATTGGAATTTCAAGACCAAAAGATTTTCTTGGGTTTGGTAAGTTTCCCCTTTGCGTTAGAATACTATTATGACTTTATTAATAGACGGGCATAATTTAATACCACACATTCAGGGTATAAACCTTTCTGACCCGGATGATGAAACCAAGTTGATAAAAATATTGCAGGAATATTGTCGGTTGCGTCGAAAAAAAGTATCGGTGTATTTTGACCAGGCTCCGGCTGGGATGACCGGCATTAAGCGATACGGCAGTGTCCAGGCGCATTTTGTTCAAAGCGGACGAACAGCGGACGATGCCATCATGGAAAAACTCAGTAAGTTGGGGAAACGTGCAAGAAACGTGACCATTGTCAGTTCTGACCGCCAGGTGCAGCAGGCTGCTCGGGCAGTGCACGCCAGCGTGATTTCATCACAAGCCTTTGCGGCTGAGTGGGAGACTTTGATATCAGAACGGCCAACGCTTGACCCCAGAAATCGCCTGTTATCAGAAGAAGAACTGGCAGATTGGGAAGCCCTGTTCAAACATGGGCACCCACGCTCCGGAAAAAAGTAAATATAACAAATAAGGTCTAAATAGTAAACTCTAATTTCATTTTAATGATATCCAGGTTGAAAACAAGTAAACTATTATCAAAGACACAGAACATTTATTGGTATTTGGTGTGTCTTCCACCAATCATGCTGAAGTGAGATGATCATTTTCTCAGATGATCAGGTGGTTTCCTCCCTGAAGATTGCCTGGTATGTCCCCTCATGCCAGGCAATTGTGTTAAAGATTGTCACATTGTGATATTATCCAGATTAGGTGTGTACAGGAGGATCTATGATGAGCAAACAAATCAAGATAGCAAGTTTCTTAATCCTTGCAGGACTCATAACGATTTCCTGCAGCCTTCCTTCGTTATTAGCAAATCAACCTGAGGAAACTTCAGAGCTGCCAGTCATTTCACCGACGCCCATGGTGGAAGTTTTTCCCAGCGAAACACCTGAAGCCGAAATTGAACCCACAACGCAAGAACCTGAAATACAAATCATTGATCGAATTATATTTGAGGAAATGGAAGAACCCAAGTATGAGATTGACGGGGTGTGGCCAAATTTGGCGGGTCCTGAACTGCCCGTCACTGCTTTTAATACCGAGAGTGACCAATTCGTCCAAGCTGTAATAGATGATTTCTTATTGGCAGTGACGGATTCGTCAGTTGGAATGGCAGGGGAAGGGGAGCCGCCTTTGAGCTATCTCACCTTTGATTATGACCTGACCTATGCTGACCAGCAATTGTTCAGCATTTACCTGGCATTTGATCAGTATATTGCAATGTCCGCCCATCCTTTTCCCTTCTCAAATGCTCTGAATTATGATGCTCAGAATGGGGAATTTTTGAGGCTGGGAGACCTTTTCTTGCCGGAGACAGATTATATCAACGCAATTGGCAGCCTTGTCGACCCTGTTCTAGAGGGCAGGGGGGTTGGCTACCAATTGGGAACTGCGGCAGATATGATGCAGGAACGGGAAAACTGGAATTTGCTTACGGAGGGATTGCGAATCAATTTTGATGTATATGAGGTTGCACCTTATGCAGCAGGTCCCCAATATGTTATGATTCCCTGGAGCGATCTTGTTGGGATCTTTGATCCTAATGGACCAGTTTCGAGTTTTATTGATTGATCCTTCATTGTATATGTTTTAAATTTGATTATTGGTCTAATTGGGCTGATAATGTTTTTTAGCTGAAGGAATAATATTAAAGGTTTAAGATAATGAAAAAACTTGCTCACTATCCCGGAAAAACCCTGCTGACTGTGCTTGCCCATCCAGATGACGAAACCTTTGGTATGGGCGGTACACTGGCATTATATGCACAACGGGGTGTAAATGTCCATTTAATCTGTGCAACACGGGGTGAATTAGGGGAGATTGACCCCGAATATAAAGAAACGATCAAGAGCGCATCCTGCGTGCGCACTCAGGAGTTGCGCTGTGCAGCAGATGTACTGGGGATTGAACAATTACACTTCCTGAAATATCGGGATTCAGGAATGGCTGGCGCTGATGCAAACCATCATCCACAGGCTTTAGCTGCCCAGCCCATTGAAAAGGTAGCGGAAGAAGTGGCACATTTGATGCGTCAGATTCAGCCGGATGTGATCATCACCTTTGACCCGATTGGTGGATACCGGCATCCGGACCATATTGCCATTCATAGGGCAACCGTTCAGGCTTTTGATCTGGTCTCAAGCCCTGATTATGATGACCCGGATGGTTTAGAGCCTTTTCAACCAGGTAAACTATATTTTCACACCATGAATCGCGGTTTTTTGAAAGCCACGGTTTGGGTGCTGCGCTTACTTGGTCAGGATCCGCATGCCTTCGGAAGAAATAAGGACATTGACCTGGTCTCAATTACCAATGTTGACTTTCCCACCCATGCAAAGATTGATTACAGACCGGTCAAAGAGCTTCGCGAGAAAGCAGCGGAATGCCATGCCAGCCAGGGGGGCGGTGAGATGAATAAGGGTTTTCGAGGTTTTATCACCCGGCTGCTCGGCGGACACCACGAGACCTTTATGCAAGCTTATCCGGAACTGAAGCCTGGGGAAAGCGTTAAGCGGGATTTGTTTGAATGATGGTGAATGGAGATTGGTGAGTGGGGAAAGTCGGGTATTAGGTATTGGGTATTAGTTATTAGGAGGTCAAGGTGGGTAAATCTGTATTGAAAAGTGCAAGAATAATCCCATTTTGATTTCTAAATCTTGGAGTAAGGGGCTCATTGCCCTGAGACCGAAGGGCGTGAGGGTTAGCCCGAGAAGCTTTGGAATTTTATAAATTTTGTAAAGAACAAATAATATTGATTGTTCTTGAAATCAGAGAAGTAATTCTAAATTAAATACCTATTATCGGCCTAACCCTTGACAGGGCAGGGGCCTCACTCCGAGTCACAGGAAATATTATTCACCCAGATCTTGGAGCGAGGGCATCAGCCCGAGAAGCTTTGGAATTTTATAATTTTCCTAAAGCACAATAATAATTGTTTAACCTTGATTATAGAAATAACTACAAAATTCATCATATCGGCCTTAAAGCCTCACTCCAAAAAAACATGCCAAATCATCCAAGACGATGCATAAAAAAAGCCCATAGCGTTCTGGTCTATGGGCTTTTTTGTTATTCAACCTTTGTGATTCAGGCTGGTTATTTTTCTTGGTCTTCCTCAGCTCTGATTACATCAAATTGCAGTCCGGCTGGTCCTTTAGTGACCCGGATAGTTTCGCCTTCTTTGACCTCACCTGCCACAACTTTCAGAGCCAACGGGTCCTGAACCTCTCGCTGGATGGTGCGTTTGAGCGGCCGGGCACCAAAATCGGGGTCATAGCCTAATTCTGCCAGGTAATCCCGAGCAGCCTGGTCTACCTTTAATGTCAGGTTGCGATCGCGCATCAAGTTAGCCACACGATTCAATTGGATATCAACGATCTTTGCCAGGTCTTCTTTTGTCAGAGGCGTAAACACCACAATTTCATCAACACGATTAAGGAACTCTGGGCGGAAGTGAGCCTGGAGCAGTCGGTTGATTTGATCCCGTGAAACCTCTTTGATCTGGTTTTCGTCTTCGACAGAACTCATCCACAGCTCGCTGCCGAGGTTGCTGGTCATTATGATCACAGTGTTTCGGAAATCAACGGTGCGACCTTGTCCGTCAGTCAGGCGACCGTCATCCAGCAATTGCAGCAGGGCATTGAAAACTTCTGCATGCGCTTTTTCAATTTCATCGAACAACACCACACTATAGGGCCGGCGTCGGACGGCTTCTGTTAACTGTCCGCCTTCTTCAAAGCCGACATAACCGGGTGGTGCACCAAACAGCCGGCTGACGGTGTGTTTCTCCTGGTATTCGCTCATATCGATGCGCACCATGGCACCCTCATCATTGAAAAGAAATTCAGCCAGTGCACGCGCCAGCTCTGTTTTACCCACGCCTGTGGGACCCAGGAAAATGAAAGAGCCAATCGGTCGGTTGGGGTCCTGTAATCCAGCCCGGGCACGGCGTACTGCATTTGACACCACATCAACAGCTTCATCCTGTCCGACAATCCGGCGGTGCAGTTGTTCCTCCATGCGCATCAGTTTTTGCATTTCGCCTTCCAGCAGTCGAGAGACCGGGATGCCTGTCCATTTACCAACAACTTCGGCAATCTCTTCAGCATCCACCTCTTCTTTCAGCAAAGGTGAATTTTCTTGCAGTTCTTTCAGGTGCTTTTCAGCATTCTCCAAATGCGCCTGCAGCTCATTTAATGTGCCGTAACGTAATCGGGCAGCTTTTTCAAGGTCAGCCTGTCGCTCAGCCTGGTCAATTTGGGTTTCTGTTTGGTCGATTTTTTCTTTGAGGTCCCGAATTTCCCGGATGGCTTCTTTTTCCACCTGCCAGCGTGTGTGCAGTTCACTGGCGTTTTCCTTGAGGTTTGCCAGGTCCTTTTCGATATTTGCCAATCGTTCCTTTGAGGCTTTGTCCTTTTCTTTCTGCAATGCCTGGCGTTCTATCTCAAGCTGCATAATGGCCCGATCAACTTCATCTAAAGCTTGCGGCTTGGAATCAATTTCCGTTCGCAGGCGTGCTGCAGCTTCGTCAATCAGGTCAATTGCTTTGTCGGGCAAGTGCCTGTCTGTGATATACCGGTGGGACAATGTGGCTGCTGCAATGACCGCTGGGTCCGTTATACGTACACCATGATGAACTTCGTATCGCTGCTTTAAACCACGCAAGATGCTGATGGTATCCTCAACGGAGGGTTCTGTGACAAAGACGGGTTGGAAGCGACGTTCAAGCGCAGCATCTTTTTCAACGTATTTGCGATATTCGTCCAGGGTGGTTGCACCGATCATGTGCAGTTCACCGCGCGCCAGCATGGGTTTGAGCATATTGCCCGCATCAACCGCGCCTTCGGCAGCACCCGCGCCAACGACGGTATGCATTTCGTCCACAAACAGCAGAATTTCACCGGCTGCATCTACAATTTCTTTCAACACAGCCTTCAACCGTTCTTCAAATTCGCCGCGATATTTTGCGCCGGCAATCAACGAACCGATGTCAAGGGCAATAATTTTTTTGTTTTTCAAACCTTCCGGTACATCACCGTTGACAATGCGCTGTGCTAATCCCTCTACAATGGCGGTCTTACCTACACCGGGTTCGCCGATCAATGCCGGGTTGTTCTTCGTCCTTCGGGAAAGTATTTGCACAATCCTGCGAATTTCTTCATCGCGACCAATAACAGGGTCTAATTTCCCTGTGCGTGCTAATGCTGTCAGATCGCGCCCATACTTTGTCAATGCCTCATAGGTTGATTCAGGATTCTGGTTGGTGACGCGCTGCGAGCCACGCACCTCTTTGAGTGCTTTGAGAATGGCATCTCTGGTCAGGCCATAATTCGAAAGCCGTTTGCCTTCTGAGCTTTCGGTCAGTCCGAGCAATAGGTGTTCTGTAGAAATGTACTCATCGGACATCCCTTTGGCGAAACGCTCAGCAGCATTGGTGATATCCACAGCGGCTTTTGACATACCGGCTTGGCCGGTATTCCCACCGTAGACTTTGGGCTTATTGTCGAGTTCATTTTGAACCTCTTCACGCAGGGCGATTGGGCTGCCAGAAACCTTGGTGACAATGGCAGGGACAACCCCCTGGTCCTGGTTTAACAATGCCAGAAGTAAATGTGCAGGTTCAATGGTCTGATGGTTAAGATCCGAAGCAAGCTGCTGTGATTGAATCAGCGCTTGCTGTGCTTTTTGTGTAAATTTATTTAAATCCATAAATGCTTCTCTCCTAAAATTTGGATTTTTGGTAATTACTTACTTCAAATTCCTGTCAAATCTTATTACTCTTTATGTTCCTATCATTATCAATTTTATTGAGTGGATGTCTGAAATATATTAAAGACTTATCAGAGAAATAATAACAATCTTAACGAAAAAAGCGTCAGGGTTGGTATGCGATTTATTTTTTGCTGGATGATCATTTTCTTTATCAAGAAGGAAAGCGCATTGACTGGCTTTTATTTTAAATGTTTGACATGAATTGAAAAAATCATTAAACTAATACTATAATAATTAATAAGAATTAACCAGGTTTGATTGATCTATCTTGAAGGAGGTTCAATGACCGCCCAATATTTCCAATTATCAACGCGTTCAGGCCCTAATCCGGGGAAGGTTTTTCCTTTAGAACAGGCCGAAATTTTATTCGGGCGAGATCTTGCCAACGATATTGCCATCGGAGATCCTGAGGTATCAAGGAGGCACGCCCGCTTTTTCAGGCAGGAAGATGATTTCTTTATTGAAGATCTCGGGTCAACCAATGGGACCTTCCTTAACGGCGAACGTATCTCAAGCCCGAAGCAGCTTCGAGCTGGTGATGTGATCACTTTTGGTGAAAACATTGTCATGGTTTTTGAGAAGAGCAGTTACGATCCTGATGCGACGATCGTTGCTGAGCAAGGCCCACAGGCATATGAACTGCCGCAAGAAGCGCCGCCATCTGAATATGAGCAAGCAGTAGAACCGAAGTATGAAGAGGAACTGCCTGAACCCAGGATTGAAAAAGTCCGCAAGCCGAAGGCGAAAAGGGAAGGATTCCCAACCTGGCTGATGATATTAATTATCGCCGTTGTTGTCCTTGCCTGTGTGATTGCGGTTACTTTGTATTTCATGCCAGCATCCTGGTGGTGTGCAATCACCTTTGACATGCTGGAAGGCTGCCCGGTGCCTTAAGCTTAATATTGGCAAAATCATCCCGGAATGAGACTTCCGGGATTTTTTAATTAAGGAAGGGCTTGATTTTTGGTTTTTGGTAGTCACCACGCTCATGTAATAGAAGTGTGTAAAAATGCAGGGGATTAATATAAATCCAACTTAAGAAGAGTAAGATAGTTCAAGTATTATAGGCGGCAGGCAAATATTTTTATATGCTGCCTGTGCTATAATCACAAAATATGAAAACGAAGGCGCTTAGCGCCAATCAAGGTGAATAAATTTATGTTTAAGAAAATTGCCCAGTTATTCGGTGGGGATCCCCATCAAAAGAAAGTTGAATCATTAAAAGAAATTGTTGATCAAATCAACGCACTGGAGGATTCCTACGAGAAACTCAGTAATGAGGATCTGAAGGTAAAAACGGAGGAATTCAAACAACGCTTGTCTCATGGAGAGACCCTGGATGATTTGCTGGTGGAAGCCTTTGCAACCGTGCGTGAAGCTAGCAAACGTGTTCTTGGACAGCGGCATTATGATGTGCAGTTGATCACAGGTATCACGCTCCACAGGGGTGAAATTGCTGAAATGAAGACCGGCGAGGGAAAGACTTTGGCGGCAACACTGCCGCTTTATCTTAATGCCCTGGCTGGACGCGGTGCACATTTGGTGACGGTCAATGATTATTTGGCTCGACGTGATGGTCGCTGGATGGGTGCTATCTATCGTTCATTGGGATTATCTGTGGGCATTTTGCAGATGGCTGCCCGTACTGAGCATGGGCGAAAAGCCTTCATTTATGATCCATCCCAGCGATCACCAATCGAAGAACAGGACCAACTTCTGATGGTGGACCGGGGACTGGCATACCGGGCAGATATTACCTACGGCACAAATAACGAATTTGGCTTTGATTATCTGCGCGATAACCTGGCGACATCCAAAGAAGCCAGGGTACAGCGTAGTCATTATTATGCCATCATTGATGAGGTCGATAACATCCTGATTGATGAGGCGCGGACGCCTTTAATCATTTCAGGTCCTTCACATGAGGATTCAGAGTGGTACATCCGCATGGCGCACATTGTTAAACAATTGATCCCCGAAGATTATGAGGTCAGTGAGAAGGATCGCACGGTTACCTTGTCTGAGATCGGGCTGGCGCATGTGGAAGAATTACTGGATATGCCCTTGCGAGACCCTGAGCGGCCTGAAGATATCACGCCAGAACAAGCACGCTTATTGGGCTTTCTTGAACAGGCATTGAGAGCAGAGTTTCTCTTCCATCGAAACAAAGAATACATTGTGCAAAGTGACGAAGTGGTCATCGTGGATGAGTTTACCGGTCGCTTGATGCCCGGACGCCGCTGGTCAGACGGCTTGCACCAGGCGGTTGAAGCCAAAGAAGGTGTTAAAGTTCAGGCTGAAAACGTCACCTATGCCACCATTACGATCCAGAACTATTTCCGGATGTATGAGAAGCTGGCGGGGATGACCGGTACTGCCCTGACAGAAGCTGAAGAATTTTATAAGATTTATAAATTGGACGTATTACCGATACCCACACACCTTGAATACCGGGCAATGGGAGAAGATCCCGACCTGATCGAAGCAGAGGATAAGGATCCGTTCGGATACAAGTACACCTATTATTACCTACCAGACGACGACGGTCATCAGCCGATCTTTTGGAAACGTAAGGATTACCCGGATATCGTCTATCGAAGTGTGGAAGCAAAATTACGGTCGATTGTCAAAGAAATCATTTATTACCATGTGATTGGACGGCCCCAACTGGTCGGCACCACATCCGTTGAAAACTCTGAACACCTTTCTGAGCGATTGAACGCCTCCAATGTGCGGCGATTGATGGAGGTATTCCTGATTCGGCACGCCTACATGAAACATCACAATTTGAGAGAAGGCGATGTGCTTTCCACCCCGGAACTGGACCAGCTTTACCAGCCGCTGGATTCATTACGCAGCCTCGAATTGCGACGTCTTGGAAAGGAATATGGACTTCAATCCCTCAGTCCCCTGGATGAGGAAAACAAGCAGGCGCTGATAGAGATCTTCAATCTCTCACCTGATGATTGGGATCGATTGGAAGCAGTAATCAAAGCCGGGGTACAGCACCAGGTTTTAAATGCCCGAAAGCACACAGAGGAATCCAAGATCATTGCAGGTGCTGGTGCCTTTGGTGCGGTAACCCTGGCTACCAACATGGCTGGCCGTGGTGTGGATATTAAACTGGGCGGTGAACTTTCGGAAGAAAGTCTGACCAATGTCAACCGCTTTCTGGCAGAATCCGGGCTGGAAGACTCGTATAACATGGGTATGCAGGATCGCTTGCTTGCCTTACAAGACTATTCTAAAGAGGATTACGGCGAGTTTGATGAGGATATCAACAGATATTTTGAGTATATGGATGAGATGAAGCGTGTGCGCGAACTGGGCGGACTGCATGTGATTGGCTCAGAACGCCATGAGGCACGCCGCATCGACAACCAGCTTCGAGGGCGTGCAGCCCGTCAGGGGGATCCCGGGTCATCTCGCTTTTTCCTCTCTCTTGAGGATGACCTGATGCGTTTGTTCGGCGGGGGGCAGGTGGAAGCCCTGATGTCCCGTTTGAACATTGATGAAGGCGTTCCGATTGAAAGCGGTATTGTCGGCAGGCTGGTGGAATCTTCCCAGACAAGGGTGGAAGGTGCCAACTTTGACGTACGGAAACACCTGCTGGAATACGATGATGTTTTGAATTCTCAACGAGAACGGATCTACGAGCAGCGTGAAAGGATCTTTGATAAAGAAGACCTGCGAGAAGATGTTACGGAAATGCTGCGGACCGAGGTCAGTCGACGTGTTGAGCAGGGAATGCAGGATGATGAAGGACCCTGGAAACTGATCGCCTATCTTGAAGATACGCAGCCGCCGATTGATTTTTCTGGCGTGACGCATCCGTCCTATTCCTTGAAGTTGATGATGGATCGCATTGGAAGTCCAGAAACAGTCGAGGACTTGCAGTCCAATCTCTTGCAAATTGCCTCAGAGGCTTTAGGCGCATGGCATGACCATCTCAGGTATTGGGCAGGTTCTTTGATTGCGCAATCGGAAATGGGTTATGAATCGCAGTTTGCAGAGAGAACAGAACTTCTGGATACTTATGTTGAAGGCTTGCGTTACGATGAAAGCAGCGCTGGGAGTAACCCGGCTAATGAATTATCCAATATTGTCCATGTACCCTTACGTTTATCAGACCAGGTTATCAATGGTTTGAAAGAAGGTGCACGCGAATCCATCAATGAAGTGCGAAATCAGATTCGCAGTACATTAATGCAGATTTATGTGCGGCGTTTGATATTGACTTTAGAGCGGCGCATGAACGACAACTGGAATATGCAGGCATCAGAGCTGGCAAGTCTCTCCTGGGAGCAGGTCAGCCAGACGCTGTTATCAAAGGTTGAAGACACCCTCAGCCGGCGAGAGGATTATATTCTGGGTGAGTCGGGTGAAATTGCCAACGACTTGAAGTCCAACCAAAGCCTGATGGAAGAAGCACTAGATGACCCATCTGCATTGATGCGTTTACTGCTGATCATCACCCAGGGTCGTGTTATCACCTTTGATGATCGTACACACCGCCGGATGATGAAAGCCACGCGACGTTTGACTTATGTCTTTTTGGCAGGCCGTGATTTAGAAGGCAAGCCCCTGGAATCAATTCAACAGGATATCCTGAACCACCTTGAAAAGGCACAGGATAAATTAGCCCTGGTGTGGGGACAGGGAGAACTGGATCGTTTGCACAATTCCGGCCACACCCTCGGTCAATTAACCCAGGTATGGAAGGACCGTTTGACTGCAGAAATTGGGGGGGATGATTTTGATCGTATCAAAGATCAATCGATTGATTCATTGAAGGGTGAGGATCGGGAGAATTTGGCAATGGCATTAGGTGGTTTTGCCCAGAACCGTCTGTATCGTCATTTGCTGCTGTCAAAAATTTCAGAATTGTGGGTGGAGTACCTGACACAAGTGGAAGCCCTGCGTGTGTCGGTAAAGATGGAAGCTTATGGGCAAAAGGATCCCCTTGTTGTTTACAGGAGTGAAGCCAGCAGCATGTTCACAGAGCTGCTCTCGGACATTCGTGCCGGTGTCATTGACCAGATGTTCCGGGCTCGTTTGGGAACTGAAGAGGATCTTAAAAAGCGGCAGGACTCTTCTGGAAAACCCGCATCGCAAGCTGCAGCACCAACTTCTAAAAAGAAGAAAAAGAAAAGCAGAAAACGACATTAATTTTCAGATGAGCGAGTGGAAGAGGAAAAATGCATATTCTTGTGACAAATGATGATGGCGTATACGCACCCGGATTGCTGGCATTGGCTCAAGCTGTTCGAAAAATTGCAGACAAAGTGACAATCCTTGCACCGGACCATAATTGGTCAGCATCGGGGCATGTTAAAACCCTTCACCGCCCTTTGCGTGTCAAAGAGGTCGTTTTGGATGATGGCAGTTCTGCCTGGGCAAGTGATGGGGCACCTTCAGATTGTGTTGCCCTGGCGCAGTTGGGCTTCATCCCTGAGAAGATTGACCTGGTTGTCTCCGGGATCAACCCAAATGCAAATATTGGCCATGACGTTACCTATTCAGGCACCGTGACAGCAGCCATGGAAGCCGCGATCTGGGGTATCCCCGGTGTGGCTGTATCCCTGGATCCCCCTGAGGGGCACACAGGCCCATTGGACTATCAGCCGGCAGCAGAGGCTGCCAGAAGGATTGTTGCCTGGCTTGCAGCGCATCAGGATTTCCCAAAAGACGCGATATTAAATATCAACGTACCGTACAGACCCCTTTCAGAAATGAAGGGCTTTAAGATTACCCGGCAGGGTTTGCGCATCTATCGTGATGAGCTCATTCGGCGATTGGACCCTCGCGGCAAACCTTATTATTGGATCGGTGGAGAAGCCCCTATTGGTGTGGAAGAGCCCGGCACAGATTATGGGTCCCTGGCTGCAGGCTTTGTTTCGATCACACCGATTCAGCTGGATCTGACCAACCAGGCTTTAAAAAAATGGCTTGAAAACCGTGGATTTGAGGAAGAAATCCGGGTGAATTGAGGAATATCGATTTTTTAAGGTTGAGTTTTCCAGAATCGCTTGACAAGATAATAGATTTCGGTATAATCCGACTTCGTGCTTAACGCACAGATCTCGTTTGAAAAACAACAGATCATTAACAAGAAAATATCGACCAGCGTCTTTCAAGGACAGATTTCAAAGTTCGTGGAAAATTGATCAACGAATTTGATAAAAATACTTGACTCCCGGCAGTGAGTGTAGTAACATAATCATCCCCTCAAATGGGGTGATGATCTTGCCTGGAAGCAGGCAGATCCTTGAAAATCTAAGACGCAAAGCGTGAGCACATACTTCAGCACGTTGCAGTTACACAGCAATATGAGGCGGCCGGTGTTGGCGAGATAGCATCGGCGCTTTTTGTCTGGAAATTGACAAAATGAAAATTCGTCAAAATCTTGACAAAGTCTTGAAGTGTGAGTAGAATCATGCTCTCGCAATGAGAGATAGTACCTTAACAACTGAAGAGTGATAGGAAGATGACAAACCTCGTCAATGAAAGAAAGATCGAATCAGATCTAACTATATCCGCTACAAAAAGAACGAAACACCTTTTTAGGTGATATTTTTTGCGGAGAGTTTGATCCTGGCTCAGGATGAACGTTGGCGGCGTGCCTAATACATGCAAGTCGAACGAAGAGCTTAAAGTAGCAATACTTTGATAACTCTTAGTGGCGAACGGGTGAGTAACGCGTTGGTGACCTACCCCAAAGATAGGGATAACAGCTCGAAAGGGCTGCTAATACCTAATGTTATCATTTGGCTTAGATGCCTTATGATTAAAGGAGCTTGCTCCACTTTGGGAGGGGCCTGCGTCCCATCAGCTAGTTGGTAGGGTAATGGCCTACCAAGGCTATGACGGGTAGGGGACCTGAGAGGGTGGCCCCCCACAATGGAACTGAAACACGGTCCATACACCTACGGGTGGCAGCAGTAGGGAATATTGGTAATCTGCGAAAGCGGGAACCAGCAACGCCGCGTGCGCGAAGAAGGCCTTCGGGTTGTAAAGCGCTTTTCGGGAGGAAGAGGAAGGACTGTACTCCCGGAATAAGTCTCGGCTAACTACGTGCCAGCAGCCGCGGTAATACGTAGGAGGCTAACGTTATCCGGATTTACTGGGCGTAAAGCGCGTGCAGGCGGTTCGTTAAGTTGGACGTGAAAGCTCCCGGCTCAACTGGGAGAGGTCGTTCAATACTGGCGGACTTGAGGATGGTAGAGGGAGGTGGAATTCCGGGTGTAGTGGTGAAATGCGCAGATATCCGGAGGAACACCAGTGGCGAAAGCGGCCTCCTGGACCATTCCTGACGCTCAGACGCGAAAGCTAGGGTAGCAAACGGGATTAGAGACCCCGGTAGTCCTAGCTGTAAACGATGTGAACTTGGCGTCGGTGGGATTAAATCCATCGGTGTCGAAGCTAACGCGATAAGTTCACCGCCTGAGGACTACGGCCGCAAGGTTAAAACTCAAAGGAATTGACGGGGACCCGCACAAGCAGCGGAGCGTGTGGTTTAATTCGTTGCTACACGAAGAACCTTACCTGGGTTTGACATATAGGTTGTAGGGAACTGAAAAGGGACCGACCCTTCGGGGAGCCTATACAGGTGTTGCATGGCTGTCGTCAGCTCGTGTCGTGAGATGTTCGGTTAAGTCCGCTAACGAGCGCAACCCTCGCCGTATGTTATATGTGTCATACGGGACTGCCGGTAAAAAGCCGGAGGAAGGTGGGGATGATGTCAAGTCAGCATGACCTTTATATCCAGGGCTACACACACGCTACAATGGTCTGTACAATTGGTTGCCAAGCCGCGAGGCGGAGCCAATCCTTAAAGCAGGCCTCAGTTCAGATTGCAGTCTGCAACCCGACTGCATGAAGCCGGAGTTGCTAGTAACCGCAGGTCAGCAATACTGCGGTGAATACGTTCCCGGGTCTTGTACACACCGCCCGTCACGTCATGGAAGCTGGCAACGCCTGAAGCCGGTATCCTAACCCTCACGGGAAGGAGCTGTCTAAGGCGGGGTCGGTGACTGGGACGAAGTCGTAACAAGGTAGGTGTACCGGAAGGTGCGCCTGGATCACCTCCTTTCTATGGAGAACATACGGAAAGGCCTACGGGCCTGGACGTCACTCCAAACAAAAGGTGCCTTTCCAGCGGTGGAAGGCATGCATTGAACGAAGGTGGAAACCTTCCTGTCACTCTTCAGCTGTTGAGGCTGAAAGGTCTCTCGGGCTATTAGCTCAGTTGGTTAGAGCGCGCCTCTGATAAGGGCGAGGTCTCTGGTTCGAGTCCAGAATGGCCCACTGTGCCCATAGCAGGGTGCATCCTACTGGGGATGTAGCTTAGTTGGGAGAGCGCCGCCTTTGCAAGGCGGAGGTCGTGGGTTCGAGTCCCATCATCTCCATATGCTGGGCTTCGAAACCCAGAGCAGGATTTTGGTCGGTTGACAAGTAATGATTGCTGCTAATCGCAATTTGTATTGACAGCAACCATCGCCGGTCAACCGGCGTGTTGGCTAAAAAGCCAACCAGTACATTACCAATTGAATAATTAATTGACATCAAATTGTAGGCCGAAATCTTTAAATAGATTTCAAAAATTATTAGCAAGTGTATGTAAGAAAAATGATGCATATATGAAAGAGCATCGATTTCTCCGCATCACGTGAGAAGCTACTAAGAGCTTACGGTGGATGCCTTGGCGATAAGTGCCGATGAAGGACGTGGGACACTGCGATAAGCCTCGGGGAGCTGTGAACAAGCGATAATCCGGGGATTTCCGAATTGGGAAACCAGCCGTTGCGAACCAACGGCATCACATGGTGAATACATAGTCATGTGAAGGGAACCTGGGGAACTGAAACATCTAAGTACCCAGAGGAAAAGAAACAATTCCCCTAGTAGTGGCGAGCGAACGGGGATTAGCCCAAACCGACATAGTTTACTGTGTCGGGGTTGTAGGGTCTGGCATATGAGAGTGATAAATTGAGAGGCTAGTAGAATGGTATGGAATAGCCAACCAGAGAAGGTGAAAGTCCTGTAAACAAAAGCTGATCAACTCTCGCTGGATACCTGAGTACTACCGAGCACGCTAATTCGGTAGGAAGCTAGGAAGTCCACTTTCTAAGGCTAAATACACTTATCGACCGATAGTGAACAAGTACCGTGAGGGAAAGGTGAAAAGTACCCCTGTTAGGGGAGTGAAAAGAACCTGAAACCGTAAGCTTACAAGCAGTCGAAGGGCTATGATAGGTTGGTGCTATGGTGAAAGCCTGTGCGCACTATTATGCCTGACGGCGTGCCTTTTGGAGAATGAGCCTGCGAGTTAATTTCTGTGGCGAGGTTAAGGGAGTTACACCCGGAGCCGGAGCGAAAGCGAGTCTGAATAGGGCGATAGTCGCAGGGATTAGACACGAAACCAAGTGAGCTAACCATGGCCAGGTTGAAGCGGGTCTAAACGCCCGTGGAGGACCGAACCCACTAATGTTGCAAAATTAGGGGATGAGCTGTGGTTAGAGGTGATATGCCAAACGAACTTGGAGATAGCTTGTTCTCCCCGAAATAGCTTTAGGGCTAGCGTCAAGCATTAAATAACGGAGGTAGAGCACTGAATGGGCTAGGGGGCTCACTGCTTACCAAACCCAATCAAACTCCGAATGCCGTTATTCTACAGCTTGGCAGTCGGACTCCGGGAGATGAGTTTCGGGGTCGAAAGGGAAAGAGCCCAGACCATCGGCTAAGGTCCCCAAATTCGAGCTAAGTGGGAAACGATGTGAGGTTACTGAAACAACCAGGAGGTTAGCTTAGAAGCAGCTATCCTTTAAAGAGTGCGTAATAGCTCACTGGTCGAGTGATCTTGCGCGGAAAATTCAACGGGGCTAAGCTTGATACCGAAGCCATGGGTTCTAGATTTATCTAGAGCGGTAGGGGAGCGTTCTGTCAGCAGTGAAGGTTGACCGTAAGGACAGCTGGAGTGGACAGAAGTGAGAATGCAGGCATGAGTAGCGTAAAACACGTGAGAACCGTGTTCACCGTATGTCTAAGGTTTCCGACGCCAGGTCGTTCCGCGTCGGGTTAGTCGGGGCCTTAGCCGAGGCCGAGAGGCGTAGGCGATGGATAACCGGTCAACATTCCGGTACTACTTTAATT
This sequence comes from Anaerolineaceae bacterium, assembly GCA_016841525.1. GTDB lineage: Bacteria > Chloroflexota > Anaerolineae > Anaerolineales > Anaerolineaceae > Brevifilum. The sequence continues at coordinate 33,873 of JAENYZ010000004.1, read as the reverse complement.
GAGCGATGGAGGGACGCATGGAGGTAATCCAGCCTGAGATTGGAAGTTCAGGTGAACCTTGTGTCAGACGATGAGGCCCATAGGAAAATCCGTGGGCTGAGTTGAGACAAGGTTGCGAGTCTATAAGACGTAAGTGAGATGACCCTTAGTGCCAAGAAAAGCTTCTAAGCGTTGACGTTAGAGTACCCGTACCGCAATCCGACACAGGTAGACGGGTAGAATATACCAAGGTGAACGGGAGAACCTTCGTTAAGGAACTAGGCAATTTAGCCTCGTAACTTCGGGATAAGAGGTGCCCTTTGACGTGAAAATTTATTTGAGCGTTGGAGGGTCGCAGTGAAATGGCTCAAGGGACTGGTTAACAAAACCACAGGTCTCTGCAAAACCGTAAGGTGACGTATAGGGGCTGACACCTGCCCAGTGCCGGAAGGTTAAAGGGAGAGGTTAGCGAAAGCGAAGCTTTGAACTGAAGCCCCGGTGAACGGCGGCCGTAACTATAACGGTCCTAAGGTAGCGAAATTCCTTGTCGGGTAAGTTCCGACCCGCACGAATGGTGTAACAACTTGAGCAGTGTCTCGACGAAGGACCCGGCGAAATTGAAATGGCTGTGAAGATGCGGCCTACCCGCAGTAGGACAAAAAGACCCCGTGGAGCTTTACTGTAGCTTGACATTGAGTTTGGATATTACTTGTGGAGAATAGGTGGGAGGCTATGAAGCCAGGGCGCCAGCCTTGGTGGAGCCATCAGTGAAATACCACCCTGGTAATGTTTAGACCCTAACCTTCATCCGTTATCCGGAGAGGGGACAGTGTCAGGTGGGCAGTTTGACTGGGGCGGTCGCCTCCTAAAGAGTAACGGAGGCGCCCAAAGGTTCCCTCAGGCTGAATGGAAACCAGCCGTTGAGTGTAAAGGCACAAGGGAGCTTGACTGCAAGACCAACGCGTCGAGCAGAGACGAAAGTCGGGCTTAGTGATCCCACGCTTCTGAGTGGAAAGGGCGTGGCTCACCGGATAAAAGCTACCCCGGGGATAACAGGCTAGTCAGGTCCAAGAGTCCATATCGACGACCTGGCTCGGCACCTCGATGTCGGCTCATCGCATCCTGGGGCTGTAGTAGGTCCCAAGGGTTGGGCTGTTCGCCCATTAAAGCGGTACGCGAGCTGGGTTCAGACCGTCGTGAGACAGGTCGGTCTCTATCCACTGTGGGCGGAAGGGATTTGAGGAGAGCTGCTCCTAGTACGAGAGGACCGGAGTGGACAGACCTCTAGTGTGCCAGTTGTCGTTCCAACGGCATCGCTGGGTAGCTACGTCTGGCAGAGATAACCGCTGAAAGCATCTAAGCGGGAAACTCGCTCCAAGATTAGATCCCTCATCCAGTAAATGGAGTAAGATCGCAGGTAGACCACCTGCTTGATAGGCAGTATGTGTAAGCGTAGCAATACGTGAAGCTAAACTGTACTAATGATCGAGGGCTTCACCACGTGATGTGGAGAACTCGCTGCTTTTTCGAAAGCCTCAGTTTGATGTCATTATTATTCAAAGGTATTTTAACATTGTGAAAATGTCCTTTGGTGATTTGAGCGGTGAGGATACACCCGGTAACATCCCGAACCCGGCCGTTAAGCTCGCCAGCGCTGATGGTACTTGGGGGGCGACCCCCTGGGAGAGTAAGTCATTGCCAAAGGACTTTTTATATTTAAAGGATGATCTCGTTTTTTGAGTGCCGGTATTTTTTTAATCTTCCCTGCAATTAAACTAATTTTCAAGTATAATACATACCGGTGCGTCTGCTGGAGTGAAACGCGCTCATCTAACCTGGAACGTGACAGGCAAAGCTATCATTTTTTGATAAAATTTATGTCCGTTCAATAATTCCCTTTTGAAGGGAGGTGAGGGTCTTGGCACGTGTGGTTTTGCGACCAAATGAATCGCAGGAACAATTGCTCCGACGTTTTAGGAAGTCAGTTGTCAAGGACGGTACATTAAGTACCTTACGTCGAAAACGCTGGTTCATCTCGAAGAGTGAACTCCGGCGCATTGAAAAGAAGAAAGCTATCCGACGAAATATGCAGCGTGACTGAGTCGGAAAGAAAAAGAGTTATCAGGAGGTTTTATGGCAAAAGATGACGATAAAATTACCGTAGAAGGCACAATTGTAGAAGCCTTGCCCGGTACGCAGTTTACGGTCGAATTAGAAAACGGATCGGAGATATTAGCATATCTCTCCGGGAAAATGCGACGTCACTATATCCGTATTTTGTTGGGAGATCGTGTTCGATTAGAAATTTCTCCGTATGACCTTACACGCGGTCGTATTGTCTATCGTTATCGCCGTCAATCGGCTCATCCTAGAGAATCCTGATTCACGAACGATTTACTTATTTTTAGCAACCAAATCCTGCTTCGGCAGGATTTTTTTATAACTTTGGAAGCTGGGGTAAAATGCTTTTATGCTTGCATCAACATCCCAACAAAATCTCACGCACAGCCGAATCCGAAAATTGGATATTAGCCGGGACCTGGACCAGGTCGCTGACTTAATTGAACGTTGTTTCCCCATTCACCTTGATTATGACGGACAAATCTATATTAAGGAAATGCGCAAAACAGCCCGCGATATGCGCTTGTTGGGCTGGCTTTCAAACCTGTCTGATTTGAGCAGCAATAAAGCGCCCGGTTTTATCTGGGAGGAAGAGGGGCAGATCGTTGCCAATCTCAGTATGATCCCATTTAAGGACCAGGGCAAAGAGATTTGTTTGATTGCTAATGTGGCTGTTGACCCAGAATTCCGCCGGATGGGTATTGCCAGAGAGTTGACCAATTTTGCATTGGCCTTTCTTCGGCGGATTCACGTCTCTCAGGTTTGGCTTCAGGTTCGCGATGATAACCCTGCAGCCTGCCAGCTTTACCGTTCAACGGGCTTTGAAGCGCATATGGTCAGGACGACCTGGCGCATTCGACCCAATGATATTAAGCCTATAACAAAAAATAATGAAAAGCGTATCAGAGTAAGAGGCAGGTTGGGTGAGGATTGGCGGGCACAAAAACAGTGGTTGGGGCTCGCATATCCTTCAACGATCCGATGGAATCTGCCAGTTAATTTTAATCGATTCGAACCAGGCTTTCTACAATCTTTATCAAATTTTCTGGATGGTGTTCATCTCAGACATTGGAGTGTGGATTATGGGGGTGAATTTTCAGGGAGCATCACCTGGCAAAAAACAAAAAATTATGCGAACAATCTATGGCTGGCCTTTCCAGAAGATCGGGAATCGCTGGTTTTGCATTACGCTTTGAATAAGTTGATGAAGCGGCTTTCAGGACGGCACCCGATCTCAATTGATTACCCGAAGGGACGATTTGAGAAAGAATTTGAGGCATACGGGTTCGAAAACTTTCGCTCCCTGATTTGGATGAAACAGAACCTATAGCAAAAGGGAACTTGTCCGAAACTTAATAAATAGCCTCGATGAAGAGCTTACAATAACCCTGGTAATTTTGGAAGAGGCTTATCGCTTGCTTTCTGTTCATAGCAAAAAACCCTCTACCTTACCAATTAGAGAGGTAGGGTGAGGGTTTTTATAGAAATTTATATAATCGTTTGGTTTAGAGCTCTTCGTCCAGGACCAGGTCCACCAGGTCGAGGAATTCTTGCCATTCCTCTTTGAAGAAGTGCAGCGTTACGTTGTTTAATTCAAGATGAAAGGTCGTTTCGCCGTCCGGTTCCTCTGCCTTCCATGCCAGGTAGGTTTCTGTTTCCGCAATGGTTGTAGTTTTGGGTTCTGATGAGTCGTCCATTTTTTCTCCTTATTGATGATGTATTATTTTCAAATTAGTTATATCACATTTAGCCCGGTGATTATAGGTTTTTATGCGATTGTTTTGATTATTGACGATCTGATTTTTCAATTTAACTTCCCTTTTTGTATTTGGATTTTTGGGTCTCTATCCAGCCCTTAAATTTTCTTATCAGGTCTGCAAGCCATTTACGAACCACTTGCCATTTTGACTTGAAGAATTGCATCCACTTTGGTGTTTCTGGGGCTTCGCGCAGATCGAGATCCTTCCATGGATCCCGATCGCTCAGTTTCCTGATGATGTAGTGCAGGAATAATTTGAGGCTGGCCATGATCGGTGCTGCAATGATGATGCCAATAAAACCAAATATCTGCACGCCAATCAATGCGCCCATCAGGATCATCGCAGGATGCACGCGCAAATTCTCCGCCATAACCTTTGTTCTGAGGATGTTGTCGATGATTGTATTTATGATGATGCCGACGCCCAAAATAATCAGCATATAGATTCCCGAAGGCAAATTAAAGGGGGTGTTTGACTGCAGCAGTGCCACTAACCCGATGGATATCCATGTTGCCCAGGCACCGACATAGGGGATCAACTGCCCGAAGGCGGCAATCACCGCTAAACCAAAGAAAAATTGTATACCGAGAATGCCTAAAGAAGCGGAATAGATAAACAGCGAAATAATGACGACAAGGATTTCTCCGCGAATAAAGCCTTTCCAGACGCGGCTTAATTCATTGCCCATCCGATCGATATCCGCCTCGTATCCCTGTATGCGAATGTTTAGAAGCTGCCCCGGGATGCCTTCTGACTCTGCTAAAAGGAAATACGAAATCAGGATGATCAATGCCAGCCAGGAAAAAATACTTGCGGCACCAGCAGCAACAGACCCAACAATCGAGCCGAGTCGGCCAAGTACGGGTTGGATTGCCGATACGACCTGGTTGGCAATTTGTTCCCAATCAAGCCCTATTGGTGATATTGTGAATGGACCAATTTGATAGGTCTGAGTGGTGATTTCATCAACCAGCTCAGGTAAGCGATTGATGTTATTTTCAATAAATCGGATCAGGTTCTGGATTTGTTCAACAAGCGCTAGCCCACCCCATGTGAGCAGCCCCAACAGAATTAACACCAGTAAAAGATAGATAATCGTAACGGCAAGCCGCCAGGGAAGCTTGATTTTGCTACGAAGAAAAGTCGCAACAGGGTATAGGAAATACGAGAGGATCAGTGCAGAAATTAAGGGACCTAAAAAGTTCTGAAATTGGACGAGCAGCCAAATTGAGATTGCAACCAGCGTCAGACCGACGACCAATTTGGTTGGCCAATTCCACTTCGGTGAGCCTGTCGTTTCTTCAGTTTCTTTGGTGCTTCTTTTATCCGGTAACAATGATCTTCCTCAAAAATGAAAATTTTTATGAAATACAACTGTCAGTATTTCATTATACAACATTCTATTTATGAGATTGTGAAATCAGTGGCACAAAATCCTAGAGACCTTTTTTAGCCTGTTTTCGCTAATAACGGTTCGAAAATGATAAAAGACCCTCTTTGCGTGATAAAATTAAAACATTGAGGTATCGAGATAAAGGAGAAAAAATGGCTGGTCGAAAATCAGTATTTAATTGGCAGCTTTTAATAGGCTTTATCCTTGTTGTCACAGGCGGCTTGTATTTGGCAGATCAGTTTCTGGATCTTGAACTAATGCGAAATTATTGGCCGTTTTTGATTGTGTTCCTTGGGCTGACCTTTTTCATCTGGATGATCCTTTCGGGAAAAAGCGGTGCAGGTTATGCAATCCCAGGCGCTTTGTTTATCATGGCAGGCTTGATCTTCTATGTTCATAACACCTATGACTTGTGGATCACCTGGATCTATGCCTGGGGGCTAATGATCAGTGCTGCTGGAATTGGGATGCTGATTATGAATATCTACCTCAAACGTGATGGGCTTCGCAAAGCTGCAGGTTGGGTGATTGGCATTGGTCTGATCCTGTTTGTAATATTTGGGATCTTCTTTGAGGTCATCCTAGACCTGGCAGGTGCGAATATCAACAGCGGTATTTTCCTGGGAGGTGGGCTGGTTCTCTTAGGATTGTTTGTGGTGTTCAGCCGATTTATCTTTGCTGATAGGCGGGAAAAACCTGTGATTGAGGAAAAGGTTTCTGTACCTGCGGATAAGGTTGTGGAAAAGGCACCTGTTGATCAAGCACAAGCTGAAAAATCAGCGGAAGAGCCTGAAATCCCTGTGGAACCCCTCTCGCCAACAGTGCTTGATCAGGAATTTACGAAAATTAATTTCAAGGGAGCAGGTGAGGTCAATATTTTACAGGGGGATTCCTACACATTGGATATTCAGGGAGACCAGGAACTGGTTGAAAAGGTCAAAACTGAAATTTCTGATGGTATGCTGACAATTACCTTTCAAACGGATGAAAATGTTTGGAGAGGTTTGAAGGAGGTTGGTGAGGAGAGCCGCCTTCGTTATGACATCAAGGTGAAATCATTGGAATCGCTCAAGCTGGATGGGGCTGGCAGTATTCAATCGGAAACTTTGACTGGCGAAAGCTTGAAAATCAAACATGATGGGCTTGGAAAGATCGTCCTTACAAACCTGGCATACGAGGATTTGGACGTCGATTTAGGCGGCCTGGGTGAAATTGAAGTCGAGGGTGAGGTACAGAAACAATCTGTTCACATAGGCGGTGCCGGTGCTTACAAAGCAGCGCTTTTGAAAAGCCAGGATGCAGAGATTGCAGTCAACGGCGCTGGTATGGCAAAGGTTTGGGTTGAGACAAAACTTGTTGCAAGTTTAACCGGTGCTGGAAGCATAAAGTACAAAGGTGCGCCCGTCCTTGAAGAATCTAAAACCGGTTTAGGGACAATCACTCCCATTGGTGAGTAAGGCAGTTATTGCATGATATTTACGCTTACACCCAATCCAAGCATTGATCGATCATTGACGATCCCGCAAATTCGGTTCAACAGTGTTTTGCGCAGCCAGAAGATGCGCTTAGATTGGGGCGGCAAGGGTTTCAATGTTTCAAGGTCGCTCCAGCAATTTGGCGTGGATTCAATGGCGATTGCCTGGGTAGGCGGCGGGTCGGGAAAGATGCTGGCGGACGGCCTTCAAAGTTTGGGGATCCAGACGGATTTTGTTTGGGTGGATAATGACACCCGCACCAATACCCGCATTGATGAGGCAGAAGGGGACTGGTATATCAAGGTCAATGAACCTGGCCCGGCGATTACTCGGGGTGATATTGAACAGTTGTATCAGAAGGTTGAAGGCTATGCCAAGAAAGATGATATCTGGGTGCTTTCAGGCAGTTTGCCGCCCGATGTTCCCTCGGAGTTTTATGCGGATTTAATCCGCCTGTTCAAATCGCGGGGTGCCAGGGTCTATCTGGATACAAGCGGTGCCCCGCTTCGTTATGGCTGCCAGGCTGAGCCGTATTTGGTGAAGCCCAATGCCAATGAAGCCGGCTCAATTGTTGGTTTTGAGGTTGCAGATCAGGAAGACGCCAAAAGAGCCGCACTGCCCTTTTTACGTATGGGCATTGATTACCTGGCGCTGACCATGGGTTCGATGGGATTATTGTATGCGACTCAGAAGGAGATGATCCATGCCAAACCGCCGAAGATTAAGGTGAAGAACGAATCTGGAGCTGGTGATTCTTTGTTAGCCGCCCTGATATATGGACAGACAAGGGGATGGGAACCCGTTGAGATTGCTCGCTGGGCGGTTGCGACGGGTGCCGCTGCTGCCGAGACAGAAGGTGTCAGCGAATTTGATGTTCGCCGCACCAAAGAGATACTCCCCGAAGTTCAGTCGCAGATCATCAATGTGATGTAATGTGATAGAGTGATGTGTAAAGAAATAATTAAGCACTGAATTTAAAACTTCCGGAGTGCGGACTTCAGTCCGCATTCTTTCGTTTAGCTGTCACATTGAAAATATCCTGGACAACGGATCAGAAAATCAAATCCAATTCCGATTGGGCATGGATCAACGCTTCTTGTTCATTTGGGGTCATGGGTTCAAACAGCTCACACGCTTTGAAGACCTTATCTAAAAGCCGGTAATCCCCCGGCGTGCAGATATGTGCCAGCTTTTGTGAAAGCGCAAAACGAATATTTTTCTGGATGGTCTCGGCACCATCAAAGGGGGCATACCAGGTATGATAGCGATGCTCATGATCCCCCCAGGGTTCTTTTGCCACAGATTTGATGATCATCACCCCCACATCCTTCTCCTCGCATAAATCCAGCAAATGCAGCGCTTGTTCTCGATATTCCTCATTGGCAAATAAGGCAGGATTAATCGGAAAAAGAACAGAATCAAAATCGAAACGATTGAGTGCTTCCGCAAATACTTTGGGTGCTTTCAGCCCATGCCCGGTGATGCCGATGTACTTTGTTAATCCTTCATCCCGCATTTTTCGAACGCCATCCAGCGCGCCGTCCGGGGAGGTACAAGCATCCAGGTCTTCCATATTCGTGACAGCGTGGAGTTGATACAGGTCAAAATAATCTACCTGTAAACGCTCCAGAGATTGATGAAATTCTTCAATCGCACCATCTTTATCCCTGTGCATAGTTTTGCAGCCAAGGAAGAAATCCTTTCGGATCTCTGGCATCCAGGGTCCTAAGCGACGCTCAGCATCCCCATAGCTGGGTGCGATATCGATGTGGTTGATCCCCGCATCAATCACATTTTGGATGACCTGGTCCGATTGATCTTGATCAAGCTTACCAAGCGCCACTGCGCCAAAAATAGCCAGTGTGCTCATGTGGTTCGTTCGTCCAAAACGACGCTTTTCCATTGTTTTCTCCTTGGGATGGGTTTAGATGACGATCATGCCGCCCGGACCCTGCCTTCGTTTGAAGCTTGGCAGTTGTTCGTTTGACCCTTCTTTTTCCGCTTCAGCGAGGAGTTGATCCACAATGTTGATCTCCTCTCGGGCTGCTTTGAAGGATTCCAATTCCTCCAGGCGATTCATCAAAGAACGGTATTCCTGCATGGACAGAACAACGCCGACACGGTGGCCTTCTTTATCTACGAGGTATTTTTCATTCATTGATAGGTTGTTCATAGTTTGCACCTGTTAAACGGTGTTCGATTTTGTTTTGAGGATCATCCTGAAAATGATCCATTCGCTTTCCCATGCAGCTTAATTTTACCCTTGATTCTGGTGTTTCGTAATCTTAATTTGAATCTAGGGATAATTTATCAGCATTTAAATAAAATAACCTCCCCGGTATCGAATTGGGGAGGTTATGCTATTACACGGGTTTATGAAAGCCCAAGGATCCTACCGGTATCTAATTCAATGTCGATGTCATAGTAGGCAGGGCGTGTGGGCAAACCAGGCATCAGCCTGATGGGTCCGGCAACCGGGTATAAAAAGCCGGCACCAATGGATGCGTTTACCGATCGGATTGGGATTCTGAAGCCTTTGGGGCGTCCCTTTAAGGCGGGATCATGGCTCAGGCTGAGGTGGGTTTTTGCCATGCAGATGGGCAAAGTATCGTAACCCAGTCGGGTGTAATCCTCAATTTGCTTCTCCGCTTCGGGAGAGTAATCGACACCATCAGCCCCGTAAATATCCCTGGCGATTGTTTCAATCTTGTCTTTGATCGGGATGTCCAGGGGATAAAGGAATCGAAAGTCCGATTTTTGTTCAGCTGCCTTGATGACTGCTTTTCCGAGATCAATGGCACCTTCGCCGCCTTCTTCCCAGTGATTTGTGATTACGGCGTCAACGATTTTTCCGCTTTCCCGGCAAATCTTCTGCACTAATTCAAGCTCTGCATCGCTGTCGGTGTGGAAGCGGTTAATTGCCAGTACAATCGGGACGCCGAAGCGGTGCGCATTTTCACAATGCGCTTGCAGATTCTCCAAACCTTTGCGCACCAGGTCCAGGTTTTCAGTTTCGTATTCTGGCGCTAGGGGCGAGCCAGCTGAGACCTTTGGGCCGCCGCCGTGCATTTTGAGTGCCCGGATGGTCGCAACGAGGACCACAACATCGGGGATGTTTCCCGAATAACGGCATTTGATATCAAAGAACTTCTCCATGCCCATGTCAGAGCCAAAGCCGGATTCTGTGATGACGAAGTCTGCTAATTTGAGCCCGATCATGTCCGCCATGACAGAGCTGTTGCCGTGCGCGATATTGGCAAAGGGGCCGGCGTGCACAAATACCGGGGTGCCTTCCAGGGTCTGCATCAGGGTTGGTTTGATGGTGTCCTTCATCAATACCGTTGCCGCACCGGCAACGCCAACATCCTCAACGGTAACTGGGTTACCATCCATGTCCAGTGCCAGGACCATGCGGCCGATTCGTGCGCGCATATCATCCAGGCTGGTTGACAGCGCCAAAACAGCCATTAATTCACTGGCAACAGTGATATAAAAACTGGTCTTAAGGTCAAAACCCTTTTCAGTGGGGCTCTGCCCAACAGTAATTTCACGCAAAAGGCGGTCGTTGGTGTCCGTTGCACGGCGCCAGGTGAGCGTGTCTCGATTGATATTTAGGCGTGCAAATCGGCGCCGTTCATCCTCAGTCAGGTCGTTGGGATTTGTCTTGTCGATCCCAAGGTTTTTCAAACGTCCTAACATACCGATCCCAAATTCACGGCTTCCATCCTCATCTGGCGGGCAGAGTCGGTCAAAGAGCGCTTCATCACTCTGGTAAGTTTCATGATACATGCGGGTTTCAACCGCGGCAGCGATCAGGTTGTTTGCGGCGGAGATGGCATGGATATCCCCGGTCAGGTGCAGGTTAAATTCTTCCATTGGGATAACCTGGCTGTAACCACCACCCGCAGCACCGCCTTTGATGCCGAAGGTCGGACCCTGGCTGGGTTGTCGAATGGCTGTGATAACTCGCTTGCCGAGATGAGCGCCGAGCGCCTGACTCAAGCCAACAGTGGTGGTTGTCTTACCCTCTCCCAGAGGGGTGGGGGTGATGGCGGTGACATCAACGTACTTCCCATCAGGGACATCTGCCAATCGTTCCAGGACCTTGGGACTGACCTTGGCAATATATTTGCCGTAGAGGTCAAATTCATCAGGGAGCAAGCCCAGTTCTTCTGCAATCTTGGCAATCGGCTTTAATTCCGCTTCTTGCGCGATGATGATATCTGTTGGAACGGGCGATCTTCTTTTTAATTTTGTAGGGGTGATTGGGGTATCAGGTTTTTTTACCATTCAGGGGAAGTCCTTTCATTTATTTATCGGTTTTAACTTATTATGTTAATGATTATAATTCATGCTCAAAATAATTATCCTGAGTAAGCGCATGAAAATCAAGAATGATTTATTTTTAAACCGGATATTTTCTTTTTTATGAGTGATTAAAGGTTAAATATATCCGCCCCATTCAAGATGAGGCGGAAGGATCAAACTCGTGTATGAAATTAAAGGTTTAATATTTTCCTTTGTAGCGGATCAACCAAAGCCCGGTTCCCTGTTCCTCAACGATCGGGTAGAAAGGTTGGTCCTTGATAACAGATTCAACATAATAACTTTGCATTGAGACGACTGAAATCCAGGTCTGACCGGGTTTGAGTGCAATTGGATTACCATTGGCATCAACAAACCGCATCGGTCGCAGTAAGCCCGTTTCTTTTTCATACTCCCCAAAGCGAGTGGTCCAGAAAATTTCGTAAACCTCCCCATCCCGGAATAACAGGGCTTTTGTTGGAGGTTGATTGGTCAGGTAAATGTCAATCAGGGTGGGCGCTATATATTCATGCGGTGCAAAGATCACGATCATATTTTCTTTGCTGACAGGCTCGCCAGTTATCCGATCAGTTGCCATGACGAATTCACCGCTGCCGTCGGTTTTGATGTCGTATCGCACAAAGGCACCAAGCTCTTCATCAAATCGCCACTGAACCTGGTTGAGATCGCTGTAGAAAACCCAGGCTTGATCAGCAGCCTGTCCGCCATCTGGCGGGGTCTGGGAGAAGGTCATCCCTTCCAGGCTAAAATTTGAACCAGGGTAGCCTTGAGCTTCAGAGCGTGCAATTTCTAAAAGACGATCCGAACTGACGGTCGCACTGTTGATATCTGCTGCATTCGTGCCGTAGACCGAGGTTGATGCATTCAGATTGGTTGAAACCCCTTCCCAAGCAGATGCCATCACCAGGAATCCGGAATAGGTCGCACGGATGTCTTCATAAGACAGACGTCCTGAGCGAATGGGTCCAATTACAGGAGGGTCACCTTCGGTTTGGCCGCTTACCGCGCCAGGAAACTGATCGTAGAACATTGCCAGGAAGCGGGTCATCCCCTCCCCGATGGCAATTTCAAAAGTGATTGGGCTGAAACTCAAGCCAGCCTGAGGGCGGCTGGAAGCCGGGAAGTTTGATATGGAAACCAGGGCAGGGGGAAGGCTCAGATAATCGGGGTTTTCAGCGAGGAGCCCCGTCAGGGGGTTGATTGTACCGGGAGATTCTGTCGTCTCCTCTGTTGGTTCTTCTGTTGGTTTTTCGGTTGGCTCTTTCGTTGCTTGCAATTCGTTTTCCGATGCGATGCCTTCCTTTGTCGGTTCTGGCATGGTGGTTGGGTCTGTTTCAAGGACTTGTGGTGAATCAGTTTGTTTTTCGGCCTCAGGAAGGATATTTTCACTGGCTTCCACTGCTGAAAAGGGATATTCGCAGGCATACAGGGCCAGTATAAGGATCGAGCTCAGTAACAGGAAATAAAGAGAATTTTTTCTCATGATAAGCCTCTCTACAAATAAAACTTATTGGCAAACGATGTGTGCAACTTTTGTACCGTGATAACGGATCAAAAATAGACATTTCGCTAGGAATATACTATGATTTGGGTTGTTGTGGATTAATAAGAAATAATAATTTTACGCATTGATGCAACCTGTTTAGAATATTTTGATTTTATGAAATAATCAATGTTATTCATCTATTTATTGCGAAGAAACTTGCCTGGCAACTTTATTTAATTTTTAGTTACAATAATGAAAATAAGGGATTGTCCTCTATAGTGATTGGTCCTCAGAAATAACATAAGATATTATTAAAATAAGCCATTATGAAGAAATTACGAATTCTTGTTCTTTTAATAACCACACTCAGCTTAATTTTTTTGAGCGGCTGTGTTAGCCTGGTGCAGGAAATTACCGTTGCTGAAGATGGTTCAGGCATATTACTTTTCGCCATTGGCGTGGATGCTGCTTCCTACCCACAATTTGTGGAAAGAACCCCGGAGGGATACCAGCTTGAGAATTTCCTGGCGACACTAATCCAGGATGAATCCGTCACAGATGTTCAACAAGCCCAGTATGAATCGGATGGAAAATTCTGGGAGTCCATTCAGCTCGAGGTTTCTAATTTTTCCCGACTTTTTGCAGAGGAGCGTCGTATTGGACCCTTGATAATGTCAATGGATCAGGATGAGGATGAATATTTCTTTTATCAAACTATGGATATGGATGGGGCAAATATCCAAATCCCGGGGATCAACCTGGTGAACTTTACAGGGGCAGCTTATACTATTCATTTTAGCGCGCCGCATATCATTGATAGCAATGGTGTCCAGCCTTCGGCGGATGTCAGCGAGTGGGAAATCCCATTGGAGGAATTTTTGAGGGGTGATGAGGCGATTTTCTTGCAGGCAGCTTATAAGCTTGAACCTTATGAGGGCCTTTTCATCCCCTGGGAAGTGTTTTTTCCCTATGTGGTGATTGGTTTTCTCAGCCTGGGAATCCTTTCGATTTTTGTTATTATTATTGTCAATTCGAGGAAAAAGAACGAGGATATCCCGAAAATCAAATTTTAGGTTTTGGGTAATTTTCTGTTTTTTTAGATATCTCTAACCAAGTTAATAAGATCAAACTGGGTTGAAAATAGAATCCCAAATACCTTATTCCTTATTCACCTATTTCTGATCTAATATTCCCATTTCACCTCGCTTCGTGCTAAACTTAAAGGTCGGATAATATTCTTATTCTGCCCTGGATTTGCCTGAGCAGTCCTTTTTACGCGTATTGTTAACGTCGTTTATATGTGCAGGGCATAGAATCTAAACCTTAGTTGATAAAGAAGTTAGCTTATGAATGAAAATGCACCTTATTTAATTGTTGGATTGGGTAACCCTGGTCCCCGGTATCATCACAACCGACATAATGTGGGTTTCATGGTCGTGGATGCTCTTGCAGATGCGGCGAATGTTCCCATTCGACGGGTGGAATTTCGCGCGCTTATTGGAAAAGGTGCGTTCTTGGATGAGCGGTTGATCCTGGCGAAACCGCAGACTTTTATGAACAACTCGGGTCAGGCGGTTGGGGCATTGGTGCGTTTTTATAAAATACCCATAGATCATTTGCTGGTCGTGCACGATGACCTGGATCTGCCCTTCGGCACGTTGAGGCTCCGTCCGCGCGGGGGCGCAGGTGGACAGCGGGGTATGGGTTCGATCATGGCAAAGTTGAATACGCAAGACTTTGCTCGTTTGCGTGTTGGCATCGGCAGACCCCCCGGACGGATGGACCCTAGTGATTATGTTTTGCACGATTTTGATCCGCCAGAGGAGGAAATGCTGCCAGAACTTTTATCAAGCGCTGTGGATGCAATCAGGATGTTTTTACAGGATGGCATCGAACGGGCAATGAATGAATTTAATGGTCTTGTGATAGATGAGGATTGACTGTGCTGCTGGATAAAATTAATCCGCTCCCAGCATATCGCAGCCTTTTGGCGCGTTTGCATGAAGGACTGGAAACAAATGAAACGGTTCAGGGCCTGGGTTTGCCGCGCGCAGCGCGCTTGCCGCTGGTTGCTCGCTTACATCAAGACCTCAACCGCCCGATTTTACTGATCTCAAACCGGGCTGATCGAGCTTTGGCTCTGTTTGAAGAATTACAATTTTGGACTGGAGATAAACAGGCGCATTATTTCCCGGAGCCAAACCCGCTCTTTTATGAAAGATCCGCCTGGGGCAAAGGCACACGTCGTGATCGCCTGGCTGTGCTGACCCAACTTGCGCGAAGTCTGCTGCCGGGTGCCCCTGCGCCCGAAACACCACCCATTATTGTTGCACCGGTACGTGCAATAATGACACGTACAATCCCCAGGCGCGATTTCTTGAAAAATACCCGTACCCTGCGCTTGAATGACCGATTGACACCGGATGAATTAAGCCGTCACTGGGTCGAGATTGGGTATGAATACGCCAATATTGTGGTGCAATCCGGCCAGTTCTCTCGCAGGGGCGGCATCCTAGATGTTTGGCCGCCTGGTGAAAACCAGCCAGTTCGGATTGAATTCTTCGGTGACGAAGTGGATACAATGCGCGCATTTGACCCTGCAAGCCAACGCACCATTGAAAAGCTCAACACAGTTACGATAACCCCTGCACGTGAGGTTTTGCCCGCTGCAGGAGAAAAAGCAGACATTGCTTATAAGGATCTCAATGAGTTCCATATCCCCTTAGCACACCCATTTTCAGGGAGTGTATTGGATTTTCTCCCTGATGATGCGATCATTGTGCTGGATGGGCGTGAATTCATTTCTGCAGCGGTGATGGATGTAGAGGAAGAAAGTCTATCCCGGCGTGATGAAGCAGTCCAGGAAGGTGAGCTGCCGGAAGATTTCCCGGTGCCTTTCCTGACCTGGGTAGAAATTGAAGACCGGTTTGGGGGAAGGGGGATGGTTGAATTGGGGTATACCCATGCACCAGATCAACCGCCGCTCGCTTCTGCTTTCAGCCCCGGTCCGCATTTTGCTGGAAAATTACGTGATTTCATAAATTATTTAAAAGAAATTGAAAAAGCTGATGAGGATTGGGTGATCGTTTCACGACAGTCCTCCCGGCTGCGTGATTTATGGCAGGAACAAAGTTACCTTGAACAACCGCCATCTGAAGCACTGATAACATCAAAATTTATTGAAGGCACCCTGGCAGGCGGCTGGATATTGGACACGCCGGAGGGAAAGCGGACACATCTTCTAACAGACGGTGAAATCTTTGGCTGGTCCCGTCCGCAGCCTCGCCGACGCTATCGCCCGACAGCTGAAGCACCTGAATCGATATATGCCGATCTGCAGCCAGGCGACCTGGTGGTACACGTCGACCATGGCATAGGAAAGTATGTAGGACTGGTTCAACGAAACCAGGATGAGGTTCAGCAGGAATACCTGTGCGTGGAGTATGCTGACCTGGATCAATTATTTGTGCCGATCCATCATGCAGATCGATTAACACGTTATGTGGGTGCAGATGGGCATACCCCTTCCATCTCACGGTTGGGTGGCGGGAACTGGCAAACCACAAAACAAAAGGTCCGTGAAGCTGTGCAGGAGGTTGCTGGCGATATGCTGGAATTATACGCCAAGCGCCAGGTGGCTGAGGGTTATGCCTTCAGTCCAGATACCCCCTGGCAGAGTGAGCTGGAAGCAAGTTTTCCGTATATTGAAACCGAAGATCAACTGCAAGCCTTATCAGAAATCAAAGAGGATATGGAAGAAGCGCAGCCTATGGACCGGCTTTTGTGCGGTGATGTTGGTTATGGCAAAACTGAGGTAACACTGCGGGCAGCATTTAAGGCAGTGATGGATGGTAAACAGGTGGCAGTTCTGGTGCCCACCACTGTTTTGGCGCAGCAGCATTACGAGACCTTCCGTGATCGGCTTTCAACCTTCCCGGTCGAAGTGGAAATGCTTTCCCGCTTCCGTACCCAACGTCAGCAAGACCGGATTGTCAAAGATTTGCGAAAGGGCAAGGTGGATATCATCATCGGTACGCACCGCTTGCTTTCCCAGGATGTGACATTTAAGGATCTTGGACTGGTGGTGATTGATGAAGAACAGCGATTTGGCGTTGCCCATAAGGAACACCTCAAAAAATTACGCACCTCGGTGGATGTGCTCACGCTGACTGCAACCCCAATCCCAAGAACCCTTTACATGGCATTGACAGGTGTAAGGGATATTTCCACAATCAGTTCGCCGCCGGAAGAACGCCTCCCGATTGTGACCCACATAGGTCCTTACGATACCAAGCTTGTCAGGCAGGCTGTTATCCGAGAATTGGAGCGCGGCGGGCAGATTTTCTTTGTGCACAACCGGGTACAAACGATCAATGCCATGCGAAGCCAACTCGAGAAACTGGTGCCGGAAGCGCGGATCGGCATTGCTCACGGACAGATGGACGAGAATCGCCTGGCTGATATGATGCACCAGTTTACCAAAGGCGAAATTGATATTTTGCTGTGCACCTCGATTATCGAATCGGGATTGGATATCCCCAACGCCAACACACTGATTGTTGACCGGGCGGACACCTTTGGCTTAGCACAGCTTTACCAGCTGCGCGGGCGGGTGGGTCGCGGTGCCCAGCGTGCATATGCCTATCTTTTCAGGCATCGGGTTAAACCACCCACACCTGAAGGGCAGGAACGTATGGAAGTCCTGGCTGAAAACACCGAATTGGGCTCTGGCTATGCAATTGCTATGCGAGATCTGGAGATGCGCGGTGCTGGCGAGATGCTTGGGACACGGCAGTCGGGCTACATCGCCTCTGTTGGTTTTCATCTCTACACGCGGCTGCTAGCACAGGCAGTTAATCAATTCAGGCTTGCAACAGGCGTGAGCGGACCCGAAGAGGACAGCACTATTTTGGATGCCTCCCTCACCATTCCAGCGTCTGTCAATCTGCCCTTGTCTATTGGCATTCCAACCGACTACATCCCCGATCAAGCCTTGCGCCTGAAACTTTACCGACGCCTGGCTGACATCAAAGATGAAGGGGCACTGGCATCCCTCGAAATGGAATTTGAAGATCGTTTTGGACCCTTACCAGAGCAGGTTCGCAACTTAATTTTTCAAATCAAAGTCAAATTGCTGGCAGCACTGGGCGGTTTGACCTCAGTTGGGTTTGAGGGGAGGCAAATCGTCTTGCGCTATCCTTCGCTGCCGGAAGGAATAAAATCGCGTGATTTGCCTGAAATCGGCAGCCCGGCCAGAGCTGGTAAGAATGGCTACCGAATCTATTTTACAGATCCGCAAAAAGAGCCCTGGCAGGAAATTTTGGTTGAAACACTGATGAAAATTCGAGATTTGCACAATAAGTAAAGGCGCTTGCGCATTTATTTCCTTGTGTTATACTGCAAAATACAGCTTGAAAATGTTCATAAGCTGTAAGAAATGTATAAAGATGCAAAAACGCAAATTATGAAAGCATTTTTAAAGAAACATCAAACCTGGTTATTCCCTGGCGCCTTCCTGCTGATCCTTGCAGGTATGCTCCTGACCTGGTCTGGTTTAAATCGGCAGGTGACAATCATTTTAGATGGTGAAGAGACCGTGGTTCGAACATCGTCTTTATCCATCCCTGGCATATTAAGCTCGGCTGGAATAAGGACGGATGAAGAAGACCTTGTGCTGACGGACCCTGAGGCTTCAATTCTAGGTATCGAAACTATTCTTGTAGAGAGCGCACGAGATGTCTTGATCAAAACGCCCAATGATGAATTCAGCATTGAGACAATTGAAATAATTCCGGCAAATTTGCTCCAATCTATTGGAATCGATTTATATCCAGAAGACCAGGTTCTGATCAATGGTGCGCTTATTGATCCATATTCTCCAATTGAGGAGGATGGCGCCTTGATGATACAATATTGCCCAGCGATCTCTTTGAGGATAATCATAGATGGGGCGGAAGAAGTTGTCTATACAAACGAGGTCACATTAGGGGCGGCTTTAGAAGAAGCAGCAATTAGGCTTGCGCCTGAAGATTGGATTTCCGAATCCTTAACAACAGCGGTTGATGCCCTTGAGAAAGTAAGTATCCGCCGTGCCAAACTTGTCGAAGTCCAGGTTGATGATGTGCGTGTTTCTGGTTTTTCATCAGCCGAAACAGTTGGCGATGCCCTGAGGGACATTGGGCAGCCCTTACAAAATTTGGATTACAGCATCCCACCAACCGATGCGCCTGTGCCAGAGGATGGGCAGATTGAAATTATCCGGGTTAATGAAGATTTGATGTTGATGACGGATGAAACATCCTACGAGAACGATTGGGTTGAAGACCGCAATGCAATTCTGGATACAATTTCCGTGATTGAGCCCGGACAAAAGGGCATCTATGTGACGCGCGAACGGACCCGTTATGAGGATGGCGAAGAAGTGTGGCGAAGCCCAACAGAAAGCTGGCAAGCAAGCCAGGCTCAGGATGGTGTCTTGGGCTATGGCACGAGACTTGAAGTTCGCGCTGAGGTTGTGGATGGACAGGAGATTGAATACTGGCGAAAAATTACGGTCTATGCGACCTCCTATTCTCCCTGCCGCAGTGGCATAGACGGATGTTCCTATGGCACAGCAACTGGCATTTTACCGGTTCAAAA
Organism: Anaerolineaceae bacterium; assembly: GCA_016841525.1. Taxonomy (GTDB): domain Bacteria; phylum Chloroflexota; class Anaerolineae; order Anaerolineales; family Anaerolineaceae; genus Brevifilum. Next base: position 14,694 of record JAENYZ010000004.1, on the reverse strand, counting down.
AGGTGTAGTCGCCGTCACACCGAAATGGCTTTCAGTACCTAATGGTTATGGTATGTGGGGGCAATCGGTGTATATCCCGGATTATGGGCGTGCGGTCATTGCTGATTCCGGGGGCGGCATACCGGGAACGCCCTGGATAGACCTTGCCTATTCCGATGAGGAATATGTGTCCTGGAGCCGATGGACAACCATGTACTTTCTAACCCCTGCCCCTGCCTGGTATCCTGCGTTTATCCTGCCATGACCCTCAATCCGCTGCGTATTCCTGAGTTGTTAAGGCGTTACGGCCTCCGCCCACAAAAATCTTTAGGGCAGAACTTTTTGGCTGATCATAACGTGTTATTGAAGGTTGTTCAGGATGCTGGTGTGAGTCAGGATGACAGGGTTTTGGAGATCGGGGCTGGTGTGGGGAATCTGACCCGGATCTTAGCTGCCCAAGCTAAACAGGTAACTGCTGTTGAGATTGACCAAAATCTATTTCCTGTCCTCGAGGAAGTTACCCATGCCTTTGAGAATGTTACCCTTATTAAGGGTGATATTTTAGAACTACCCTTAGAGTCGCTCTTCAATGATGATGGCTACCTGGTTGTGGCAAATATCCCATATTACATCACCTCAGCTGTCATTCGGCACTTGCTTGAGACTGAAGTCAAGCCAGCGCGGATTGTATTAACCATGCAGCGTGAAGTAGCAGAGCGCATTATTAATAAAGATGAAAAAATGAGCCTTCTTTCATTGTCTGTGCAGGTTTACGGAGAAGCACGGATTGGCAGTTATATCCCAGCAAGTTGTTTTTATCCTGAGCCAAATGTTGATTCAGCCGTTTTATTGATCGATGTTTACCAAGAGCCGAAATTGTCACCTGCGGGTATCCAGGCATTGTTCAAGCTTGCCCATGCCGCTTTCAACCAAAAAAGGAAAATGCTGCGTGGTTCACTGAGCTCATTGTTGGGACATGACAAAGAAGCTGCTGCGGTGCTGCTGGAAAAAGCCGGGATAGACCCGCGTTCAAGGCCTGAGACCCTTTCTCTGGAAGATTGGATCAGCCTGGTTGAATTACTGGATAGTTTGAATCAGTAATCAATGATTATTATTGATCATTGATAGGTCTGTTTCCCAAATAATTGATGAGTGATTTCGAAATAAAATATTAAAAAGCAGTATAATTCGCTGTCAATTTAACATGCTTATTCATGTTGCTGATGGAAATTATTTTTTTGGACATTATTTGAAAGGTTTTGAATGTCAGATATTGCAATAAAAATTGAGAATGTTCATAAGTTTTACGGCAAGGTGCATGCCCTGCGGGGATTGAACCTGGAGGTTAAGCAGGGCGAAATATTTGGCTTTCTTGGTCCTAATGGCGCAGGAAAAACGACCACCATTCGCTGCATGCTGGATCTGCTTCGGCCAAGCAGCGGTGAGATCAGGGTGTTTGACATTGATCCCCAGCGATCTCCCCAGGCTGTGAAAGATAAGGTCGGCTATTTGCCGGGTGACTTGAAATTGGAAGGGGATTTCACTGCCCGTGATTTTTTCAAGCACATTCGCAAATTGCGAGCTTCAAAACGAGCGTGGAAAGATATTCTCAAACTGGCTGAAAGGCTGGATTTGGATTTAGACAGGAAGATCAAAACCCTATCCCAGGGAAATAAGCAAAAGGTCGGTTTGATACAGTGCTTTCTAAGCGATGTACACCTAATTTTGCTGGATGAGCCTACCTTGGGATTGGACCCCTTGATGAAACAGGAGATCCTCAACATTATTCGCGAACAAAAGGAGGAAGGGAAGACGGTGTTCTTTTCTTCCCACATTCTTTCTGAAGTGCAAAAAGTTGCAGACCGTGTTGGGATTATCCGTAAAGGGCGCCTGGTAGAGATTGCAAACACAGCTGACTTGATTGGCCGCTCATTAACCCGTGCGACAGTCCAGTTTGATGAAGCGGTTTCCCCAGCGGCCTTTGAAGGTGTTTCCAATGTGGATATCCTGAGGGTGAATGATAACAACCATGCATATACCCTTCAAATCAGGGGAGAAATGAACGGGTTGATCAAAGCCCTGGCTGAATATCCTGTTTTAGATTTAGAGATTACCAAACCTTCACTGGAAGAGGTCTTTCTAAATTATTATGAAGATAATGGAAGTGAGGCATAAGCATGTTTGCGATTTTTAAGCGAAGGCTTCTCAAAAACTGGTTGATGATTTTAGGGTGGGGGATAGGCCTGGGTGTTTTGGGTTATTACTTATTTAATATTTACAATACATTCTTTCAAAGAGATGTTAATTTAATGGAGCTATTTAATGCCTTCCCAGAGGAAGTATTGGCTTTTTTCGGCGGCAATGTGGATTTATTCACCCCGAGCGGTTTTTTACAACTGGAATTCTTTTCTTACATGCCGATTGTCCTTGGAATTATGGTCATAACAGCCGCCGCGAACCTAATCAGTAAAGATGAGGAAGAAGGCAGTTTAGAATTAATTGTGGCACAACCCATTTCTCGCGCAAAAGTATTTACTGGAAGGTTATTGGCATTGATTTTGAGTGTCGTTTTAATTTTAGCGATCGCCTGGTCAGGTTTTGTGCTTGGTGCCAATCAAAACGAATTTGATCTGAGCCCGGTGGAATTGGCACAGCCATTTATTTCTCTTTTTGCTATCCTGATGGTTTTCTTGAGCCTGGCATTTTTGCTTTCAATGATCCTATCCAGCAGTAATTCCGCCAGTATGATCTCAGGATTCTTGCTGATTGCCAGTTATTTCATTTCTTCGCTGGTAAATTTGGATGAGAAATTGGAGGGGATCAATCGTTTTTCGCCTTTGAAGTATTACCAGGGTGGTACAGCTGTTGAAAGTTTGGATATCCAGAAATTGGTGCTGTTGCTCGGGTTTTCCCTGGCCTTCATCTTGCTGGGGATGTTTATATTCGAAAAGCGTGATCTGCGTTTTGGCGGCAGCGGCGGTTTCAGGTTGGTTTTTCCTAAAAGAGCTGGGTTGGAAAAGTAAGAGGATAATTCGAAAACGCTTTAAAAAGACGGTCATAACAAACCGTCTTTTTTATTGGTGCTTTTACCGCTCAATGAAATAGCAGTTTAGCAGTAGAATAAATTATTTTCCACTATAATAGGGCATTGTCTATAACCTTGCAAAACTGAAAGGAGAATTGATGCTGACCAACCCTACCTTGAGGAAATTAGGCTTTTCACCGGATGACCGGGTGGTCATTATCCATACGGATGATATAGGCATGTGCCAGGCATCCGTCGAAGCCTTTGGTGAGCTGTGGGAATATGGTTTGATCTCAAGTGGGGCGGTGATGGTGCCCTGCCCCTGGTTCCTCGAAGCTGCTGCTTTTTCCCGTGCTAACCCGGATGCTGATCTTGGCGTGCACCTGACATTGACTTGTGAGTATGAGACCTATAAATGGGGACCGATCAGCACCCGTGACCCACAAACAGGTTTGATGGACGATAAGGGATTTTTCCCTCGCACCTCGGGAGAAGTTGGGAATAACGCTGATCCAGATGCTGTTTTCCTTGAATTAGATTTGCAGATTCAACGGGCTTTGGCGGAGGGGATGAATTTAACCCATATTGACACGCACATGGGAACTGTAGCGCATCCAAAATTTATCCAGGGATATATTCAATTGGCGGCTAAATACGGTTTGCCGCCCATGGTGCCGCGAATTTCAATGAACGCGCTTGTCGATGACCAGGGTATTGACGAATCAACAGCCCAGCTGGTCAGCGGAATGATCAACACTCTTGAAGATATGGGCATTCCCTTGATCGATCAGATCGCCAGCCTTCAGTTGGATGACCCTGCAGATCGTGTTGCCCAGGCAAAAAAAGCCCTGGGTTCCCTTGAACCGGGCATCACCCACTTTATCATTCACCCGGCAAAAGACACGCCAGAGTTGCGTTATATCACTGAATCTTGGGACTGCCGATCTGCAGATTATAGGACATTCCTTGATGACGAAGTCAGGACCTTCATTCAAAATCAAGGTATTCAGATCATTGGATACCGCGCACTTAAAGAATTGATGCCCAAGTTGGCATAACATCATCTGGGTGCCTTGATTCTGATGTGGTATCCCTTGCGAGGTGAGAGATTGGCAGTGGTTCAGAAGAAAGTGCTGGTGCTTCACAAACAAAAGAAACAGCAATTTGAGGAGCAATACCTGGGAGAATAGAGAAGATGTCCTATGGGAAAGGCTCATCGTATTAAACAAAACAATCCAGCTTTTGACCAGCTGGATTGTTGTTTTTCTTTCCTAGAATGATTATTTAAGAATGCTATTCTTCTAGAATTTCAGCTTCAAGATCTTCTTTTTTGAGTTCCTCTTCAACTTCCTCTTCGAATTCCTCTTCAACTTCTTCGAGCCATTCGTCATCGAACATATCATCATCGTCGAGCTCAAAGCATTCTGTTCTCAGAACCTCGATTTTCTGCACAACCCAACCAATGCCAAATAAAATGGCTGCAAACACAACGTACTGTGCAACATTGGACATGTAGAAACTTGCAATCTCAAACTCAAAACCATCGATCATTAATTGGTTTTGTGCGACAGCAGTTGAAACATAATTGATCGAAAAACTTAATGCCCAAATTGAATAGGCTAAAAGTATTGCTGCCAGAACATAAAAAATAATACTGACAACGGGGATTTTCTTTTCTTCCATTAATATGCCTCTTTCTTTTTAGAATAAATTTATTTAATGATCTTATTATAGCCCACAAAAATATTTTTGTTTTTATGAAGGATTTATTGTGTCGATATTTAGTTTGATTTTGTTCTTGCTTCTACTGAGTTTAAGTTTGAATAACTTGATTGCAGGTTCTTTTGCACATCATTATTCTTTATTATCTTCATTCTGTTTGAACAGAAAACCAAGGCCAATGATTGAAGCGAGGGCAAGCAAAATCACCCAGGGGCGTTCTAAAATCCACAGCAAAGAAGCAATCCCTGTACGCCCAGCCCGTATGACCATGCTTTTTCCTGGAACATCGGTTGGATCATCCCAGGCGAAGGTACTTAATTTTGAAAGAAAACCCTGTTCCACACAGCCTTCCAGAGAAAAGATGTGAATGGGCTTTCCCTGCATAACGCATAAGCGGAGATCACGAGAAAACTCATCCCAGCTTAAGGGATCCAGGTCAATAACACCTTCAATATCCACGCCGCCCCCAGTGATGCCAACCCCAATTGAATCCGCATCCGGCGCATAACTCCATAATAATGCTGCGCCGTCCGGACGGAAAAAACTGGAATAAAGCATCAAGACTTCACGCTCAACATCGATATCTACCAAACCAAGGGTACGCTGGATAACAGTTGCCTTTGCCTTCCGATCTTCAATGATCAATGGAATCTGGTAACTTTCAACCACGTAGCCGTCAGCATGAATCAAATCAATTAACGCCTGATAAGCTCGCTGTGCTTTTTGGATATGTTTCTTATTGGTGTAACGATGGAATGTTTTTGCTAATATTGGATTGACATCTTCTTTTCTGGTCAGGCCTCGCATGTCATTGATATTGGGTTCAATATCCAGACCGACGCCAGCCCATTTGAGATCATATTGGTCTGTCCAGGCTTTAAATGTAACATATCGTCCGGCAGCCTGCTCATAATTTTCAGCATTAAACCAATACCCATCTTCTTCTGGTAAAAGCAGCCAGGCAATAACAGGGACGCCGGCTTTGTTCAGCCGCTGAATGACCTTTGCCCTTGCTTCTGATAAATCAATGATCCCAAGGCACAGGGTAGCATCCAAATCACGCAGATCATCAATAACAAATCTACCGTCAAATAATTTGGTGAGTTCATCCACTGGCAGTTCACAAAAAAAGCTTAAAGCTGGTTGTTCCATTGTATTACTCCGTCAATCTTCATTCAGGGCATCTGTTAGATTTTAATCAGCCTCTGTTGGCAGTCCTTTAACCATATTTCTCAATTCCATGGCTTTGGTCTGCCATGCTTTCCGATCATCAGTGGTTGCCCGTTGGGGATTTTTTGTCATCTCAAAGAAATTGAGGGACTCGTTTTTGATAGCTTTGATTTGCTGAACACCTGCAGCCAGGTTTTCATTCTCATAAGTTTCTTCAAGCATGTCCAAGACTGCCAGGTATTTATCCCTGGGCAGGCTGAGCAATAGTTCCTTCCATAATTTGATAGCTTCAAAAGGTTGCCCCTTGTCCACAAGTGCTTTGCCGTCCTCGACCTTACCGACCGATTTTTGAACGCGTAATCGCCTTGATATCTGGCGACCTATCTGAAAGATTAAGAAAGCAGCTAAGAGGAGCAGAAAATACAAGAATGATTCCTTGATTTCGTAACCTGTCGCTAACAATATAACGACGATGATACCTTCCAAAAGCAAGAGCCCCGTTGGCAGTAAAAGCAGCATATCCATCCGTTTTTTCTTTGTCTCTGACATAGTATCTCCAGTTTTATTTTTTATTGACTTTCTGTTTTACTTGCTGACTGGCCGGCAATGGCTCCGCTTGCAAAGGCGAAGTGCAAGTTGTACCCACCGCAAGGTCCGACGACATCTAAAATTTCACCCGTGAAATGCATGCCTTTGTGCATACGGGATTCAAGGCTGTTAGGGTTAACTTCATGAACCGGCACCCCCCCTGTTGACGCCTGGCAGTATTTATAACCCCTTACGCCTTTGACCTTCAAGCTGGTGTCTTTGAGCGTGTTGATCAGCTTATTCAGGCTTTGATCGCTGATCTCGTTTAGAGGCTTGTCTTCCGGGATGCTCGCCAAATTCGTATAGGTCTGAACGACTTTCGGCGGAAAGAAAGCGCTTAGAAGTAGTGAAATTGGGAATTGTTTTTGGCGATTTTGCGAAAGAAGTGCATTGAATTCATCTTCAACGAAATGTAGCAGGTTGAGTGAGAGGGCGATTGAATTCCCGGGAGGATCAGGTATGTGGTGGCTTAGGTCCATTACAGCCGGACCGTTCAAGCCCCATTCTGTGAAGATCATATTTCCTGCTGTGGATGCAATCCGTTCAGCACCTTGAAAAAGCGCGGTTCCGAGGTCTAACCGCACCCCTTTGAGCTGTTTGAGTTCGCCCAGTTCTGCAAGGACAGGGGCAAGCGCGGGTTTGATTGGATTGATCGTGTGCCCGAGATTTGCAATGATCGGATACAACTCCCCCTTTGTCCCAAGTGTGGGGTAGGCTTTCCCGCCAGCAGACACGATGATCTTTTCAAAATTCCTCTGGTGCGGGTTGTTATTGAAAATGAATGAAACGAGAAATCCATCACTCGCAAGGGCAATGTCAACCACATGGCTTGCAGATTGAATCTTTATGCCAGACGATTGGACTGCATGTGCCAAGGCATCTACAACGGAGTGTGCAGAATTCGATAGGGGATAGTACCAACCATCCCAGGTTTTGTAAGTAGGGATGCCAATTTTCTGTAAGGTTTCAAGGAGTTCTGGCACACCGAAATGGTCAAGAACCGCCTTTAACCATGCAGGATCATCGCAGGTGTATGGGTTTGTCCCAACCTCATCGTTGGTCAGGTTGCACCGTCCGCTCCCAGTGACCAGTAATTTGCGCCCTAAAGAGGTATTCCGCTCAAATAGGGTTACAGATGCACCTTCCCAGGCTGCATGCAAAGCTGCCATTAATCCAGAGGCGCCGGCACCAATCACTGCAATTTCCATGGCTTAGATTATACCGCAGGGGGTATTTCTTTAATAAAGTTTTCGGATGTGTTTCAGGGCAATAGCAAAGTCTAAAAAATAATTCATTTTCAAAATAAAGTTAAGGAAACCGCTGAATATTTTATCTTCCAACCCATTTCCTCCTTAATTATTTACATTTTAAATTTGGACATACAAATCATTTTTTACACACAATTTTCCTTTAAATAAGCAAATTTGGCGCGATTTAAAGGCTTCCCCTGGAGCGCAACGGAACACCTTTAGGTGTGGAGGGGAAGCTGTCTGCGAAGCAGACTGATGAGGTGAAAAAAGGGGAATATCACTCAATTTTGATCTGTTCAGAATAACGGGAGTAAAAATATAATATTGATAGCACAACAACAACGCCAAATTATCTATTGAATATAATAAGAAACACCTCATCCGATGCTATGCGCCACCTTCCCCTCCAGGGGAAGGCTTCAGTGCCTTCAAAATTTGGATTTTAGAATGGATTGAATAAGTACACCGACTTTGCAATTGCCTTGGGATGTGTCTGTAGACAATATTTCCAGGTGGATAAAATGTTTATAATTTGGTAAAGTGAAAATGGTAATATTTGGATGTATAGGAGACTTATTTTGGCAAAAATCATTGAAGGTGCAAAAGTACTCACGCCCGGTGAGGTCATTAACAATGGGGCTGTCATTGTCGGGGATAATGGAAAGATTGCTTATGTTGGACCAAAAGATTTGGCACCGTCAACTGCTGGCGAGCGGTTGGACTTGGGTAAACTGACCATTTTGCCAGGTTTGATCGACATTCATGTTCATGGGGGAAAGGGCATTACTTTTGGCAATCTTGAGACCCTTCAAGAGGATTTACAAACTTACTCAAATTGGATCGTTCAGTACGGCGTGACTGGTTTTTTGACCACTGTCACAGGACCCAACCCCGAATCACTCACAGCCATTATTCGTTCACTTTCGGTGGAATTTGAAGCAAGTTTGCCGGGTGCGCAGGGATTGGGGATCCACCTGGAAGGGCCATTTATGAACATCGCGAAAAAAGGCGCGCAAAACCCGGATTGGATTCATAACCCGGGTTTGGAAGAGGCGGAAATGTATTTAGATGCAGGTGGGAAGTGGATTAAACAGATCACGATTGCACCCGAGCTTCCTGGTGCACAGGACGTTGCGAAATTATTCCGCGACGCAGGCGTTTCTGTAGCAATTGGGCACAGCAATGCTGATTATGAGACTGCAAGTGCTGCCCTGGAGACTTATTGGAATCACGTGACGCATACCTTTAATGCCCAAACCGGGCTTCATCACCGAAGACCAGGCGTCGTTGGTGCAGTGATGGGGTCCGATGAAATTACAGCGGAGCTCATCGCAGATTTGATTCATGTGCATCCTGCCGCAATGAAGGTTTTAGTGCGATGTATTGGTGTAGATTGGGTTGTGCTGGTTACTGATGCCATGGAAGCCGCGGGTCTCCCTGATGGTAACTACCAGCTCCTTGGCGCACCGGTTAATGTTTCTGGCGGCAAAGCCACCCAGGCGGATGGGACAATTGCCGGCAGCACGGCATTGTTGAATCAATGTGTAAAAAATATGCACAAAGATGTTGGTGTTTCATTGCAGGATGCCGTCAAGATGGCTTCAATCAATCCAGCTCGCGTAATTGTTGAGGACGTTAAGGGCGGGAGCCTAGAACCTGGTAAGAAGGCGGATTTAATCGCTGTTGATGATGAGCTTGATGTTTATTTGACCATGGTCAATGGGGAAATTGTGTATTCGAAAGTTTGATCAAGCGCCAATGATTGATCTTCATTATTCAGGTTTATTTGGCAGTTTTAAGATGCTTCTTTTTCTTCTAAAATTTCTTTCGCTTTTTCTAGTGCGCGCTGCGTTGAATCAAATATGACATCACTGGCAGTAAAGGTTCGTGAAGGTCCGATGGTCCTTATAACGCCAGCAGCTTCGAGCGGTTCCCGGATTTCTTCTTGAATGCCGCAAAACAGGATATCTACATCCTGTTCTTTCGCTGTTCGGATGATTTGATTGAGCGCGATAATGCCTGTGCTTGCCAGCAAATGTGTGCGGCGAAAACGCAGAATCAAAACCTGTATCTCCGTATTTAAGACGCGTTCTACCTGATCCTGCAAGCCTTCAATCGCAGCAAAATACAAATCACCTTCAACATTTAATATCGCGATTTTTGGGTTTTGCTTTTCAATACTATTCAAGGGTAGTTCGATGAATTGGCCGTTTTCATCTTCGAGTATGTAATTCATCTTTACCTGGCCGCTTTCACCCAGGTATATCAGTATTGTTGATACAACCCCCAAATAGATAGCATATTCCAGGGGAAGAACCAGCGACGAGACAAAGGTGATTATCATCACGATTCGGCTGTTGACGCGGCTTTGCCAGGTGAGCTTGATCAGGTCGAAATTTATCAACCCTGCTGATGAAATGATCACAATTGCAGCCAAAGCAGGAACAGGGATATAACCAATCAACCTGGCAAACAATAAAAGAAAAATTAATACACTTAATCCAGAGAAGATGGAGGCAAACCGTGTCTTAGCACCGTTGACAATATTGATGACAGTTCTCGAAGGTGAGCCGGAGGAAGGCATGCAATAGAAGAAACCGCCCACAAAGGAGGCGAGTCCCTGTCCTATCATCTCTTTTGAAGGATCAAGTCGATCACCGGTCATCTGGCTCATCGATTTGGCAATGGATACGGCTTCCATCAAGCCAAACACGGCAACTGCTGCACCGGATATTCCTAATGAGAAAAATTCACCCAGGGTAATGTCGGGGATATGAAAAGTCAAGCCGAGTTTTTCTGGCAATCCATAATCTGTCACCAGGCTGACGCCGCTCTCGCGCCAACCTGTTGAGTAAACCAGCAGGCTTGTGAGCATGATTGTTATAAGGGCTGCTGGTAATTTTCGTTTGATTGATCGGATCAGCAGCATGAGTATGATGCTGGCGATGCCAATTAACAGGGAGAGGAGGTTGATTTCTGAAAAGCTTTTCACCAGGCTGGATATAATTGTCCATAATCCCCCTGATTTTGGCAGTGATATACCGGTGAGGTTTCCTAATTGTCCTGCAATAATCAAAATGCCAGCTGCAGAAAGAAAACCAACCAGTACGGAGTTCGATATGTAGCGGGTAATGGATCCTAATTTTAATAACCCCAGGACAAGTTTGAAAAGCCCTGCCAGGATCGCCAGGGCAAGAACAAGTTCCAGGTAGTCTGCGCGGTTTGCGTAAGCCAATAAGACGCTGGCAGTAACCAGAGCTGTTGGATTGGTAGGTCCGGTGACTAGAAATGGAAAACTGCCAAAAAGCGCACCAATAATCGTGGGAATAATGGCAGTGAATAAGCCATAAATGGGGTTAACCCCCGCGATGGCAGCATATGCCATGGATTGGGGAATGACAACCATGGCAACAGTCAACCCGGCTGTCAGGTCTGATCGAAATTTTCCTCGAAGGTAGCGTGTGACTTGTCTTTTAAATTTATCCATTCAGGAATCTTATTGTTAGTCAATGATAAGTTTATTTTACCATCCTGGATTGGGTTCCTGTGTCGATTTTTGAATCTCACTATCTTTGTGTAAAATTAGCTCTGAAAATTTGAATTTATGACTATAATGAATATAAGCACCGGAAGAAGTGATGGAGTTGGCAGGTATGATCAATGATGAAAAAACAAAAAAATCTTTCAAGTTCAGATTGCAAAAATTTCTTGCTTTAATACTTTTTCTCCACTGCATATTTTTTTTGGCTTACTGGTTTTCTATCGGCAATCTCAGGTCGGATGTTGATCAATTTATCGCAAATTTCACAGGGTTGAGTCTGCCGTACACCGTCATCCTGATGGTCCTGTCAAGCTTAATTGGTATCTGGAGCTTGTTGCGTTTTCTTCGCCTGAGGCTGACTGGTAAGAAAGCATCATATGACCATGACAGCATCAATTGGATTTATTTTGGCGTTTTTATTTTCTTCCTGGTTTTGTTTTACAGCACATTTTTTCTGATGCTCAAAGAAAACCCAAGTCAGCGTGGGGTGATCAATCTACTGATGAACCTGGTTCGACTGGGGACGGATCCACTGTTGTTCCTGATTGCAGCGATTGGATTAAGAAAGTTGATCCTATTATTCCGAGGTAGAGCGTTGCTGGCTCAAAATCGCTGGCTCAGGATGCTTGGTATTGGATTCGCGCTGGTGCTGCTTGTCGGTTTGTGGTTACTGCCTGCCTTGAATCCACCGAATTGGGCGTACCAGGGCGATCTCCCTGCAAAGCCTGCTTTGATCGCCCACAGGGGTGCATCAATGCTCGCCCCGGAGAATACGCTCGCGGCTGCAGATCTTGCTGCCAGTTATGAAGCCTTTGGGTTTGAGACGGATATTCGCATCAGCCAGGATGGCGTCCCATTCTTAATGCATGATGGCACCTTGCTGCGGACAACCAATGTCGCTGAAGTCTATCCAGAAAGGGCAGCAGATGACGCTTCCAGTTTTTCAATGGATGAGCTTAACAATCTGAATGCAGGGCTGTGGTTCATCCAAAAAGACCCCTATAATTCCATTGATGAGGGGCTTGTTTCGCAGGCGCAATTAAGCATCAACCAGGGGCAAAAAATCCCCACATTAAGCCAGACCCTCGAATTGGTGGCTGAAAAGGATTTGGTGTTCCTTTTTGATCTGCGCTATCCCCCTGAGGATCACCCTTATTATGACGAAATCTTTGATATTGTGTTTGAACAATGTAAAGAATCAGGTGTAAATGGAAATATCTGGTTTTTGGTTGATCGCCAGAATCTCGAAACTTTACTCACTGAAGCTCCACAAATGACACGCGTTATTGGTGTTTCAAGCACCAATCTGCCAGGTCCAGAAGAACTCTTGAGCCTGGAGTATGAGATCGTCAATGTTGATATGGGCATCTTAAAAAAGGATATCCAGGCTTTCCGTGCTGAGGGGCTAGGTGTGAATGTTTATACCATTGACCAGCCCTGGTTGTTTTCGCAATTTTGGCTTTCAGGGGTAACCTCGGTCACTACAAATAATATTCACACCCTCAGCCAGCTTGACCGGCCATTAATCTATATGACTTATTCCCGTTACCTGTTGTTTTGGGGTTTGTTTGGAATTATTATGGCAATTTGGCTGGCAAGCAGTCAACCTCAGAAAGTGGAAGATCCAAAAAAACCAAGAAAGATGGAAACACCCGATTTGCTTGACTTTGCCATGACAAAAGAAGATCAATTGGCAATGAATGCAAGTAAAAAGACAGATAAGCCAGGGGATGGGTCTTCCATGGCGGGTATTGAATTTGATGATAATATTGATAGTGGTTTTGCAGGTTCAAAGGACAATGAGAAAGAGTGAAAAAGAAATTTTCATTGAGATTTTCTTAATCTCAAAACAGAAGGAAAGGTTTGTCTAATGGCAAAAATTCTTGTTGTGGGCAGTATCAATATGGACCTGGTTGTTCGTGTACCCCATTCACCAAAACCGGGTGAAACGATATTGGGTGGGGATTTTGAAACATACCCTGGCGGTAAAGGTGCAAACCAGGCTGTTGCTGCAGCACGCATGGGCGGAGAAGTTACCATGGTAGGCAGGGTTGGGAATGATGATTTTGGCAACACCCTGATACAGGGCTTGGTGGAAGACAAAATTAAAACAACCCACGTTATCAAGGATTCAAAATCGCGTACCGGTGTTGCGATGATATCCGTCGCAGCAGATGGCGAAAATATGATCGTGGTTGCTTCTGGTGCAAACGCAAACGTTTCTGTTGAGGATGTGGGCAACACCCGGTCACTCATGCGAGACACAGATCTTCTACTTGTTCAACTTGAATGCCCATTGCAAACGGTGACGGCAGCGATTGAGCTTGCAAAAGCTTATGGCGTTCCTGTTGTTTTAAATCCAGCGCCAGCACAACCGCTGCCGAAATCCTTGTTGAAAAATGTGGATTACCTGACGCCGAACCAGAATGAGCTTTTGATCTTAACAGGTGAAGTAAATCTTAATGACGGTATTGAGAAAATTCAAAAATGGGGTTTGAAAAATTTGATTATCACCCTTGGGGCAAATGGGGCAAGGCTGATTTCTGAAGGGATCGATCAACACATACCTGCCCATGAAATTACGGCTGTTGATACTACAGCGGCTGGGGACGCTTTTAATGGCGCCCTGGCAGTCGCTATAGCCGAGGGGAAACCGCTTTTAGAAGCCGTCAGTTATGGTATGGCAGCTGGTGCCCTGGCAAGTACAAAACGTGGTGCTCAACCTTCGCTGCCGACGAGAGATGCTGTAGAAAATCTGCTGGCGAGTCAAAACAGGGCTTAGATTTTTCCTTTGAATTACTAAGAAAATAGCGGTGGTTGATTAATGACTGTGGAATCAGAAGCTCAAAAATATTTTGAAGATCATTTCAACTGTGCACAGTCTGTCTTTGCGCCCTTTGCACAACGATACGGCATGGATTTGGAGACTGCCTTGAAAATTGCCACACCCTTTGGCGGCGGCATGGGACATGCTGGCCAGGTTTGCGGGGCGGTTAGCGGGGGTTTGATGGCTATTGGCTTGGCAAAAGGCAGTTCAACTTATGACAGGGAATTGAAGTATGCCTGCTATGATATGGCAAAAGACTTTCAATCTCATTTTCGTGAGCTTCACGGTGATATTACCTGCCCGGGTCTGCTTGGTTATGACATTGGCGACTCTGAAGAATTGGAGCAGGTGCGGGAACAGAATTTGTTTCACACACTGTGCCCGCAATTCATTGCTGATGCAGCAAAAATTGCCGAAGCGATTATCAGTTCTCATTCGTAGGAAGTGATTTATGTAATAAGTTAGGATTCTTGCCGATGTTTGGGATTACGTAAAAATACAGGATGCTGGTTTATTCTTTATCCAGCATCCTGATTCATTAACCCTTTAGGGGGTTGAGGGCGGAACGCCCGAAACAAAAAACCACCGGCTA